>PQKR01000003.1 GCA_002918705.1 Escherichia sp. ESNIH1
GGTATTGGTGCTATGATCGGCATCGCTCAGTCCGGTTGGTGGTTTTGGTTGGTTTGGCGATTGATCAGATCGCACAATCCGGGCTGAGTTCCCTTTCAGTGATCTACTATTCCGCGCATCTATTTAGGCCTGTGGATGGTCACGCTGAGCTATTATGATGGCTGGTATCATCAGGCCCCCGAGCTGCATAAAAGCATCGGCGTGTTGCTGATGATGGCGCTGGTGATCCGCCTGCTCTGGCGTCATCTCTCGCCGCCGCCCAAGGCGCTGACCTCTTACTCCCGGCTGACCCATGTCGCGGCCATTGGCGCACATATCATCCTCTATGCGCTGCTGTTCGCTATTGTGATCAGCGGCTATCTGATTTCCACCGCGGACGGTAAACCCATCAGCGTATTTGGCCTGTTTGAGATCCCGGCGACGCTGGCCGATGCGGGCGCCCAGGCCGATCTCGCAGGCTCCCTACATCTGTGGCTGGCATGGAGCGTGGTCATTCTCTCCGTTGTGCACGCCCTGGCCGCCCTGAAACACCATTTTATTGATAAAGACGACACCCTCAAACGTATGCTGGGTAAATCGTCTCCTGACTCTGGAGCATAAGATGAAGAAAAACCTGCTGGCATTAACCTTTGGCGCGCTGCTGTTCACCACCGGTTCCGCCGTGGCCGCTGACTATAAAATTGATAAAGAGGGCCAGCATGCCTTCGTTAACTTCCGTATTCAGCATCTTGGCTACAGCTGGCTCTACGGCACCTTTAAAGACTTCGACGGCACATTTACCTTTGATGAGCAGGATCCTGCTGCGGATAAGGTCAACGTTACCATCAATACCAACAGCGTCGATACTAACCATGCCGAGCGCGATAAACACCTGCGCAGCGCGGACTTCCTTAACGTAGCGAAATTCCCGCAGGCGACCTTCGCCTCGACCGGGGTTAAGAAAGATGGCGACGAGCTGGATATCACCGGGAACCTGACCCTTAACGGCGTCACTAAGCCGGTTACCCTTGAGGCGAAGCTGATTGGTCAGGGTGACGATCCCTGGGGCGGCGTACGCGCTGGCTTTGAAGCGGAAGGTAAAATCAAGCTGAAGGACTTCAATATCAATACCGATCTGGGTCCGGCATCGCAGGAAGTGGATCTGATCATCTCCGTCGAGGGCGTGCGCCAGAAATAGCGCCGCCTCGCGGACACCCTGCCGGGATCTCCCCCGGCAGGGTTGCACTCTTACTCGGGATCCGGAATGCCTAATTTGGTATTCAGGCGACCGCGGGATTTATTGAAAATCTTATTTCCGTTCTCACGTCCCGCCCGACGGCGACGCTGCTCCTCTTCCGGCAGCTCGCGCTCCGTCTGACACAGCTCGCTACAGCAGCCCTTGAACTTCTCCGCGCATGACGGACACTGAATGAACAGCAGATGGCAGCCGTCGTTCAGGCAGTTGGTATGGCTGTCGCAAGGCGTCCCGCACTGATGGCAGTGGGCAATGACATCCTCAGAGATGCGCTCTCCCATCCGCTCGTCAAAAACAAAGTTTTTACCGATGAAGCGTACCGGCAGACCCTGCTCCCGCGCCCGGCGTGCATACTCAATGATGCCGCCTTCGATATGCCAGACCTTATTGAAGCCGTTGTGCTTCATCCACGCGCTGGCCTTCTCACAACGGATGCCGCCGGTGCAGTACATAACGATTTTTTTATCCTTATGCTCCTGCATCATGTCGACCGCCTTCGGCAGCTGCTCGCGGAAGGTATCCGCCGGGATCTCCAGCGCCCGCTCGAAATGCCCCACCTCATACTCATAGTGGTTACGCATATCGATAAAGATCGCATCGGGATCGTCGAGCATGGCGTTAACTTCGGCAGCCTTCAGATACTCCCCAACGTCGCTGGCATCAAAGGTAGGATCGTCGATACCGTCCGCTACGATGCGGTCGCGTACTTTCATGCGCAGCACCCAGAACGATTTACCGTCGTCATCCAGGGCGACGTTCAGGCGCAGGCCGTCCAGCGCCGGATCAAAGGCGTAGAGGCAGGCACGCAGCGCATCGAACTGGCTCTCCGGGACGCTGATCTGGGCGTTGATGCCCTCATGGGCCAGATAGACGCGGCCGAATACGTTCAGGGCGGTTAACGCCTTGTACAGCTCATCACGGGTGGCCTGCGGATCGACAATGGTAAAGTATTGATAGAATGAGACAGTGATGCGCGGCTCGGTTTCAGCGAGCATGCGCGCCTTCAGCTCCTCATTCGAAATGCGGTTGTGTAACACTGGCATGGTGTACGTTTCCTGCAATCGGTGAATGATGAATTAAAATCGGGCAGCATCATAAAGCAAATACTGTTAATTTACATCCCTGGCGTTTACGTTACATTGCACACCGTAACGATCATAAGGAGAACAGGTGTTGGAAAACAGGAAAGAGACAACGCATTTACCGCAATTTTCAGCAGCGTTGCTGCACCCCCGCTACTGGCTGACGTGGTTCGGCATTGGTTTTTTATGGCTTATTGTTCAGCTCCCCTATCCGATTCTCTACCGTCTGGGCTGTGGTTTAGGGCGGCTGGCAATGCGTTTTATGAAACGCCGTGTGCACGTCGCCACGCGCAACCTTGAGCTGTGCTTTCCTGATATGCCCCCTGACGAGCGCCACGCGCTGGTAGTAAAAAACTTTGAGTCTACCGGCATGGGTCTGCTGGAGACCGGCATGGCGTGGTTCTGGTCAAACAAACGCGTCGCTCGCTGGATGGAGGTCATTAACTTTGAGCCTGTTTATGAGCTGCAACGGCAAAAGCGCGGTATCTTACTGATTGGTGTTCACTTTTTGACGCTGGAGCTAGGGGCGCGCATGTTTGGCATGCAGTCGCCGGGCATTGGCGTTTACCGTCCCAACGATAACCCGGTGATTGACTGGCTGCAAACCTGGGGCCGCCTGCGATCCAATAAAACCATGCTCGATCGCAAGGATCTGAAAGGGATGGTGAAGGCGCTGAAGAGCGGTGAAGTTGTCTGGTATGCGCCGGATCACGACTACGGCCCGCGCGCCAGCGTCTTCGTGCCGCTGTTCGCCGTCGATCAGGCCGCCACCACGTCAGGGACCTGGATGCTCTCGCGTCTCTCCGGTGCAGCGCTGGTTCCCTTTGTCCCGCGCCGCAAGCCGGACGGTAAAGGCTACGAGCTGGTGATGCTGGATCCCGAGCTGTCGCCGCCGCTGGACGATGCTGAAACCACCGCCGCCTGGATGAACAAGATTGTCGAGAAGTGCATTCTCATGGCGCCTGAGCAGTACATGTGGCTCCACCGCCGCTTCAAAACCCGCCCCGAAGGCGTGCCCTCCCGCTATTGATTATTGCGTTGCGTAACGCCGGATGGTGGCTAACGCCCTATCCGGCCTACGGATCACCGCGCCTGCCTGTGAATTATTTTCCGCAATCATCCTTGTAAAATCTCAGATTCAACTATTCTTTCCCTGAACAACATGTCAATTTCACAGGGAGAAACCAATGACCATGTACGCCACGCTGGAAGAAGCCATTGATGCTGCTCGTGAAGAGTTTTTGGCCAATAGTCCGGAGCTGGACGAAGAGAGCGCCAATATTCAGCAGTTTAATATGCAGAAGTATGTGCTACAGGATGGCGAGATCATGTGGCAGGTGGAATTTTTTGCCGATGAGGGCGAGGACGGGGAGTGTCTGCCTTTGCTGACCGGCGAAGCCGCGCAGAGCGTTTTCGACGGTGACTTTGATGAGATCGAGCTGCGTCAGGAGTGGCTGGAGGAGAATACCCTCCACGAGTGGGATGAAGGTGAATATCAGCTTCAGCCGCCGCTGGATACCGAAGAGGGTCGTACCGCAGCGGACGAGTGGGACGAGCGTTAATTACTCGTAGGGACCATGATGCGCATCAATAGGCAGCAGAAGCGTATCAAAGACCAGCGAGAACGGGAGATCCAGCACGGTGAGGTAGCGCCACTTTGAGTCGCGCACGTCCCACTGTACGCCGGGGTAGTACTGGTTTCCATGACCCTGCCCCGGAATAGTACGACTGATAATGCTGCCGCAGCCGCTAAGCAGCATCGCCATTATCACCACAGTGATTACTCGCATACTTCTCCTCATAAAAAAATACCGGCTGCGAGGCCGGTATTGATTTGCCGGGTGGCGCTACGCTTACCCGGCCTACGTACTCTGTAGGCCCGTGCAAGCGCAGCGCCGCCGGGCTTAGTTACGCTTCAGCGCGTCGTATTCGCTAATCCATGAGGAGTAGCGCTCCGGCGAAGACCAAACCCGATAGTGCAAACGTGACATTGTCACCGGATCGCTGAGCAGCACCAGACGGCGGTCGCGGGTAAGCTTGTCCGGCGTCTCGTTCAGCGCCTGTTCAACATGGCGATCGCGGGCAATCTCCAGCACCTGACTTGCCCGGTGGCGTGCCGTCGCCATTGCCGTGGCCAGGGCGTTATACGACGGGTTAAATACCGCGTGCATAAAGCCATTTTCCAGCGACCGCGCACGGTTCAGCGTCAGGTACCTGTCGGTATCCACCAGCACCTGCGGCGGGGAGTACTCTTCCGGGATCAGGAACAGCTTCCAGCGTTTGGTGCGCAGGCCTACCGTCGCACGGCTCGAAATCACCGACACGAACGGCGAGAGGATCAGCGAGACCACGATCGGTGCCAGCCAGAACAGGAAGCGCAGATCCAGCCATGCCATACCGATTGCCCAGACCAGGCCGAGCAGCATCTGCGAGCCGTGGCGCATAAACGCCTCGCCCCACGGGGTAGAGTCATCGTCACGCTGTGGCGAGTTCCAGACCACTTCCCAACCGAGGAAGGCGCTGACCACGAATACCGTATGGAACAGCATACGCACCGGGGCCAGCAGCACGGAGAAGAGCACCTCCAGCAGCAGCGACGCCGTTACGCGCAGGAATCCGCCGTACTCCTTGGTTCCTTTACACCAGATCAGGATGATGCTCAGCAGCTTCGGCAGGAACAGCAGCACCATCGTCGAGGCAAAAAGCGCGATCGCCAGTTCCGGGCGCCACTGCGGCCAGACCGGGAACAGCTGGCGCGGCTGCAGGAAGTACTGCGGCTCGGTGAGGGCGTGAACCACCTGCAGCGCCGTAGAGAGCGCGAGGAACATAAACCACAGCGGCGCAGAGAGGTAGGACATGACCCCGGTCAGGAACACGGCGCGGTGCACCGGGTGCATCCCTTTCACCAGGAACAAGCGGAAGTTCATCAGGTTACCGTGACACCAGCGGCGGTCGCGTTTCAGCTCATCCAGCAGGTTCGGCGGCAGCTCCTCATAAGAGCCCGGCAGATCGTAGGCGATCCACACCCCCCAACCGGCACGGCGCATCAGGGCCGCCTCCACGAAGTCGTGGGAGAGGATAGAGCCAGCAAACGAGCCTTCGCCCGGCAGCGGCGCCAGCGCACAGTGCTCGATAAACGGCTGCACACGGATAATGGCGTTATGCCCCCAGTAGTGCGACTCCCCAAGCTGCCAGAAGTGCAGACCGGCGGTAAACAGTGGCCCGTAAACGCGGGTAGCAAACTGCTGGCAACGTGCGTAAAGGGTATCCATACCGGACGCGCGCGGCGAAGACTGGATAATGCCAGCGTTCGGGTTAGCCTCCATCAGACGTACCAGGCCGCACAGGCAGTCGCCGGTCATCACGGAGTCCGCGTCCAGCACCACCATGTAGCTATACTGGCTGCCCCAGCGGCGGCAGAAGTCATCGATGTTACCGCTTTTACGCTTCACGCGGCGGCGGCGGCGGCGATAGAAGATCTGCCCTTCGCCCTGCACCTCGGCAATCAGCTCCATCCATGCCTTTTGCTCTGCTACGCAGATATCGGGATTGTAGCTATCGCTAAGGATATAGACGTCGAAATGCTCGGCATTGCCCGTCGCCTTTACCGACTCCCAGGTCGCACGCAGGCCGGCGAACACGCGGTCAACATCCTCGTTACAGATCGGCATGATCAGCGCGGTTCGGTGCTGCGGGTTGAGCGGCTCATCCCCCACCGTTGAGGCTGAAATACTGTATTTATCACGCCCGATCAGTAGCTGGAGGAAGCCCATCAGCGCCGTCCAGAACCCGGCCGATACCCAGCAGAAGAGCACAGCAAAAAGGATCAGGATCCCGGTTTGCAGTACATAGGGCAGAAGCTGCATAAAGGAGACAAGCAGATCCTGGCCCATCATATCTTCTGGAGCAATGAGCGCCCAGCCCTGATAGGGGAGAATGGTTTTCATATACCAGGTCGCCACGACCGTCTGGGCGATGGTCAGCAGCAGCAGAATGTAACGGCGGATAGAGCCCACCGTACGCCACTTCTGCTCGCTGGCCTGCTGCTCTTTCGTCAGACGCGACAGATAGCGCGGCGGCACGTCGCGACCACGAAGACGATCCCAGAAGCGGCCAATCGGGTTGGTACGCCACGGATCGGGGAACATGGAGGAGCGTTTCGCCTCGGGCATCGCCTTCAGCTGGGTACGTCCCTCATCGTCCTTAATTAGCTGGCCTTCCGCCAGCGAATCCGGCCACGTGTGTTCAAGGCGCGCCTGCACTGAACCTAGCGGGGTGTCATCGTCCCGCTCATAGCGGCGATGCTCAGCATCCAGCGCTTCGTGCACGGCGCGCAGATCCGTTGTCGGCAGCGCCGCTTTCCCGTCAGTGGAAAGCGACAGCGCGTCGATATACTCAGTTGTCTTATTCATTGGCAGGTAGCTGGTAGCTCCAGGTTTCACTCAGCGGCTGCTCGGCATTCACCAGCGCAGCACGCATATCGGTCGTCTTTTTCTGGTCTTTAACCTTAACGCGCAAGGTTAAACGCCATCCCTGAGTGACCGGGTTATAGCGCACATCATTTCCAACGATTTCGCCATTATCACCGATGCTAACCTGGGCAGTGACCGGGGTGTCCTGCGGCAGCTTTTTCATCTCGTCACCGGTGAAGTCGACGATAAACGCCAGCGTGCCGTCCGGCTGGCGGATCAGGTTGGACTGTTTAACATCGCCAGTTGAGCGGCGCGTCTGCATAACCCAGGCGTTATCCGGCGCATGCAGCTTATCTTCGTCGCGGCTAAAGGTGATGGTGTACTTGAAGTTCATCTCTTTACCGGCTTCCGGCAGCTGATCCGGCGTCCAGTAGGCAACGATGTTGTCGTTAGTCTCGTCGTTAGTCGGGATCTCGACCAGTTCAATTTTACCTTTACCCCACTCCCCTTTTGGCGTGACCCAGGCGCTCGGACGCAGATCGTAGCGATCGTCGAGGTCTTCAAAGCGGCTAAACTCGCGGCCACGTTGCAGCAGGCCAAAGCCCTGTGGGTTCTCCATCGCATAGCTGCTGACGGCCAGGTGTTTCGGATTGTTCAGCGGACGCCAGATCCACTCTCCGTTGCCGGCATGAATAGAGAGTCCGTTAGAGTCATGCAGCTCCGGACGGAAGTTGGTTGCCGGAGAGGGCTGATTAGGGCCAAACAGGAACATACTGGTCAGCGGCGCTACGCCCAGCTTGCCCACTTTGTCGCGCAGGTAGACTTTGGACTGCACGTCCACCACGGTGTCACGACCCGGAATGACCACAAACCGGTAGGCTCCGGTCGCGCGCGGCGAATCCAGCAGCGCATAGATGGTCAGACGTTTGTCGGTCGGTTTCGGACGTTCAACCCAGAATTCGCGGAAGTGTGGGAACTCTTCGCCAGACGGCAGCGCGGTATCAATGGCTAAGCCACGGGCGGAGAGGCCGTACACCTGTCCGGCACCAATCACGCGGAAATAGCTCGCTCCCAGCATGCTGACAATTTCATCGTTCTTGTCTTTGCTGTTGATGGGATAGAGAACTTTAAAGCCAGCGAAACCTAAATCTTTGACCGTGTCTTTGTCATGCTGGACATTGCCAAAGTTAAAATAGTCCGGGCTGTACTTGATCTTATGCACCGCTGTCGACGTCACTTCATTGACGGTCACCGGCAGGTCGAAGTACATACCCTGATGATAGAATTCAAGCTTGAATGGGGTCTTAACGTTGTTCCAGTACGCTTTATCGTGATTGAACTGAATCTGCTGATAGTCCGCGTATTTCATGTCGCGGAAGACAGAGGGCAGGTTGCTTTTTGGGGCTTCATAGCCTTTTGCGGCTAATGACTGCGCCTGTTTTGCTACGTCATCGATGTTAAAGGCCCAACCCGATGAGGAGTACAGGGATAACAGCACCGCTGCGCCTAACCAACGCATTTTCATCACTTGTAGATTATGTTTCATAGTAACTAAGCACTTCCCCCTTTGTGTGCTTAAATCGATCCGATCTATTTTAATGGTATTTCAGGCAATCCGACAACCTAATCCCCGCTTTGTTCAGCCGCTGGCTCAGTAGATAAGCAAATAAAAGCAACACCTTGCCAATTGCGCGTTTATCCTGGAGACAGGCCGCCACGCTTAGTGTAGGGTTGCCAACGAATGTAATCATAACTGGCCTTAGGGATAAGACGATAAGTCTGATATTGCACGGAGTGATATGCGTAAAATACCCGTACAGCGCGAGTACTTTCTGGACTCCATTCGCGCATGGCTAATGCTGTTAGGCATCCCTTTTCATATCTCCCTTATCTACTCAAGCCACGTCTGGCATGTGAACAGCGCGACGCCTTCGTGGTGGCTGACCCTGTTTAATGACTTTATCCACGCCTTTCGGATGCAGGTTTTCTTTGTTATCTCAGGCTATTTCTCTTATATGCTCTATCTGCGCTACCCCATAAAGCGCTGGTGGAAAGTGCGCGTTGAACGCGTGGGCATTCCCATGTTGACCGCTATCCCGCTGTTAACGCTGCCGCAGTTTCTCATGTTGCAACACGTTAAAGGCAAGGGCGAGAGCTGGCATACCCTCTCCCTTTACGACAAGTATAATACCTTAGTGTGGGATCTGGTTTCCCACCTCTGGTTTTTACTGGTGCTGGTGGTGCTGACCACGCTTGGGCTGGTGCTGTTTCGTAAGCTTAAGCAGGCGGCTGCGGCTAATCCGGACGCGCTGCTAAGCCAGCTAACCCTGCCAAAGCTGACGCTGCTGTTCCTGCTGCTTGGCGTACTGTATGGCGCGCTTCGCCGCACGCTGCTGGTTCTCTATCCCCCTATTCTCAGCGACGGCCTGTTTAACTTTGCCGTTATGCAGACATTATTCTACCTGCCGTTTTTTGTGCTGGGGGCGCTGACCTTTATTACGCCTCGGCTCAAAGCGCTCTTTACCACGCCGTCATGGGGCTGCACTCTGGGCGCGGCGCTGGCTTTCGTGGCCTATCTGCTTAACCAGCGCTACGGCAGCGGCGATGCATGGATGTACGAGACTGAAAGCGTCATTACGATGGTGATGGGGCTGTGGATGGTAAACGTGGTCTTCTCACTGGGACATCGCCTGCTCAACTTCCAGTCGGCCCGTGTGACTTACTTCGTCAATGCATCACTGTTTATCTATCTGGTGCACCACCCGCTGACGCTGCTCTTTGGCGCATGGATCACGCCGCATATTCACTCCAATACGCTGGGCTTTATCTGCGGCCTGATCTTTGTGGTGGGCTGCGCGATTGCGCTCTATGAAGTGCATTTGCGTATTCCGCTGCTGCGTTTTCTCTTCTCCGGCAAGCCAGAGGCGAATAAAGCGCAGCCAAAAGAGGTGCGAAACTAGTTTAGAGGAGCCACTCTACCGGCAGCCGGGAGGCTAATCGCACCAGCATCCGCTGCCAGAAGCGCGTTTTCGGCTCCTTCTTTAATACCTGCTCTTGGCCGTCATGGGTGTCGATCCAGTTGATTCGCCCCCAGCGGTCAAGACGCAGCTCCCATGCCGCATCGCGCTGGCTCTGCTGAAAACGTTTATGGATCACCTTCGCCAGCGGCTCGCTCTCGATCACAAAACCCATCTCGGTGTTGAGCATGGCCGAGCGGGGGTCGAAGTTAAACGAGCCGATAAATACCTTTCGACCATCAATGCTAAAGGTTTTAGCGTGCAGGCTGGAACCAGAGTTACCCGTCAGGCCGCGATCGTGAATATGTCGGCCACCTTCGCGGGTGGGTTTTAGCTCATACAGGGCCACGCCGTGGCGCAGCAGCTTTTTACGCCAGCGCGCATAGCCAGCGTGCACCACAGCCACATCGTTCGCGGCCAGCGAGTTGGTCAGGATGGCAATTTTCACCCCCTTGCGTACCATCTGCAGCAGCTGCGCGACCCCGGCACGGGTCGGGACAAAATAGGCGGAGATAATATCGATCTGCTCCTGCGGCATCCCCATTACCTTCACCAGACGCTGCGGCAGCAGAGTATGCTCACGCGCCCTGCCCTGCCCCTTGCGCGGATCGTCGCTTAACAGGCGAGTTTTGGCCCACAGCATAGGCAGCGTTCCCGCCTCTAGTTGGGTGGAAAACTGGGTGGTTTCAAGCTTGGAGAGGTAGCGCCGCGCCGTCTCATCGTTATACCAGGACTCGGGAACCTGAATCTGGCCGTCGATATCGTCATCTTCAATATCGAGTACCTTTTGCAACGTAGAGACCGACTGGCAGTTCCAGTAACGTTCAAAATCAGCCACCACATCGCTCACTACCGGGCCAATCGCCAGCACGTCAAGATCGGAGAAAAGCGGCTGCTCCCCTGCGCCAAAATAGGCATCGCCGATATTTCTGCCGCCAACGATGGTCACCTCTCCGTCCGCAGTGAAGCTTTTATTGTGCATCCGCCGGTTCAGGCGAGCAAAGTCGGTAAGGTAACCCAGCGCTCGGAAGAGGCGAAACGAAAAGGGATTAAAGAGACGGACATCGATGTTGGCATGGGCATTTAGCTTGCGCAGGATACCATCCAGCCCTTGGGTATTGTTGTCGTCCAGCAGCAGGCGGATCGTCACGCCACGCCGGGCCGCCTTAAGCAGCTGGGACAGCAGCAGCCGTCCGGACATATCGTCTTCCCAGATATAGTACTGAATATCCAGGGTACGCTCGGCCATCTCAATCAGCCGATAGCGAGCGGCAAAGGCATCAAGACTATCATCCAGCGCCAGGATGCCGCACGCGTCGGGATGGGCCGCACGGGCGGGGGCGATAGCGCGCCCCAGCCGCGTACTATGCGTCTGGTTCGTCACCCTGCTGGGTAAGGAGTCGTTGATAAAGCCGGGCATTTTCATCGTCATAACAGACAAAGTATACCTGACCAATTGAAGGATGCCGGGTTAGATAATCCGAAACCGTAGCGACAGCGATCTCTGCCGCGGCAGGTTTAGGGAAACCATATATGCCGGTGCTGATGGCGGGAAACGCCACCGAGTGATAACCATTGGCTTCGGCCAGCTTCAGACTATTACGGTAGGCATCTTCCAGCAGCCGCTGCTCATGGTCCTCGCCGCCGCGCCAGATAGGCCCTACGGTGTGGATCACTGCCTTCGCGGGTAGCGCCCCGGCAAGGGTAATGACCGCATGGCCCGGTGGACACTCCCCCTGCTGCTCCCGCACGGCTTTACAGGCGGCCAGCAGCGCTGGCCCGGCGGCACGGTGGATAGCGCCATCAACGCCGCCCCCGCCCATTAAGGAGGGGTTAGCCGCATTGACAATGACATCGACCTGTAAAGTCGTGATGTCACCCTGAATAACCTCCATACGCGATTGCATATTTGCCTCTCTTATCTCATCGCTTTCAACTAAGTGTATAGCAGGGTGTGGCAGGCGGGAGAAATTACACAGCGCTCGGTCAGGCACTATAGCGATACAGCAGATTGATTTTACACCAGATATTGCTGCGTTATTGTTCAGCTGGCCACTGCTGCACGAGATGCAGGGCATCTCCGTCAGTCACGGTAACCACCACTTTGACCGTGTCTTTTGGTGAGATATTCATGCTCAGGCGAGCAAGTTTGGTTGGCTGGTTGGCTTGCAGGCTCAGCGTCTTTCGCTGCTGCGTATTGCTCTGCCCGCTTACGCCCGCATGGACGGTAAGGATCTGGATCTGACATACACAAGGCTGATTTACTACGACCTGGGGGGTAATAGTATAGATATCCTGCTGCCGCTCGGTCAGGAAAGTGATCTGGCTGGCCATGACGGCAGCTAAGAGGAAGGGGTGCATAGCGACCTCCTGATAAAAAAACAGGGCCGAAGCCCTGTTTTTTCGTACCAGATAGAGTTAGTACTGGTTAGCCGTTGCGTTGTTGCCGTAGCCAACCTGACGTACTTCTACGTAAGACTGAGACGCAGTCTGGTTAACCAGCGCGCCGTTAGCGGTACCGTACTGACGTACGTCGATATCAGAGTGGCGGCTGTTCCACTGGTCGATAGTGGCATTGTTACGAGAACCGTTCTGTGACAGGGTAATTGAGCTGTCGTCAGAACCCTGGCCAACGTCTGCGGCGTTACGTGAGCCATGTTGAGTCACGGTCAGATCGGAGTCACGAGCATCGGTCTGCAGAGCCAGCGCGGAGTTGTTGCTACCGTACTGGAAAATGCTTAATTCAGAGTTCGGGCCGCCGTAGCTGCCGCCACCATATTGACCAACGGAACCTGCGAAAGCGCTGCCTGAAATAACGATCGCTGCCAATGCTGCCACTTTAATGAATTTCATGGTTAACTCCCATCGGATTGATTTATTTGATTCACAATGGATTTAGCGTTGAATAACGCGAATAGCCATTTGTGATTGCCTCTGCACTACAACTGCCGTTTTTTGCGTACCATACTGAGTAATATTCGCTTTGTTACCCGAACCTTTCTGAATAATCATTGCGGTATTACCGTATGAACCTTGCGTTATACTCGCGTCATTAGCACTGCCTGACTGATCGATATAAGCAAAGTTATAGCCTCCTGCCTGATCAATCTTTGCCCGGTTACTCGCCCCTTCCTGAGAGATAACCGCGTGCATTTTAGATCCGTCCTGACGTAGCTGGGCGCTATTATTGGTACCATCCTGGCCAATTATCGCAGCCTGATTGTAAGACGTTTTACTCAATTCATTTACCGCGAAGTTATATTCTGATACAGCCAGATCATAACTTGACGCGGCGGCTATCCCAGGCGCACCCAGCATTGTTAACACCATAATCAACGATCTGTTTTTCATGTTGTCACCTGGACCTGGTTTATTCTCATTGATGAATATTGTGCCCCGCTGTAATTAACGTATTTTTACATCCGTTAACGCTGCGTTACGGAAAACAGTATGTGACGGTAAATATTAATAATATCTCACCCGCCAGTGGTATTTTTATCTCTATGTTCACCTTAAAGTGCTAACCGTCTAATAAAAGGACGGATGATGTATAGAATAAATTCTGCCACGTCCGTTTGGTACAGGTTTGGGCGTTATAACAACCAGAACTGAGTTATGTCCCGCTAGCAGCGTTTTAGCGGTAGGCGTAAAAATTTTGTGGCTTTGCGATCATCAAAGCAAATTTTTCTATCCCCTTCTCTGTTTTGATAACCCGCCCCTATAAATTATCGTCGTGTAAAAAAACTGTCATCCGAGCAAAGAAGATATATATCCTTTAAAATCATTAACTTAAAATAATTTGTATGATTTTTAAATGTGATGCAAAAGTATTAGTTTGTACAACTTTTCCGTAGAAATTAAACATTCAAAAACGCACAAAATAACATTTTAAAATTTATTTTTACATTTTGTTACATGTTTAACACTTGATTTAAGATTGGTAATAGCTAGATTGAAATCAGCAGTATGTTTGAGTTTTTGTTAAATTTTGCCCATAGGGCTCACTCTTATTGATTACACACAGCAGTGCAACATCTGTCAGTACTTCTGGATACCCAGTAAAACCTGGGGAAAAAGACAGGTGTACCAACAAGCGGGGTTTATTATGTTTAATGAAGTCCAGAGTTTTCAAAGTCAGTCTATTCTGTTGATTACTAAACCTTCCTTACAGGCTGCTGCATTACTGCAGCATCTGAAGCAGTCCCTCTCTCTTTCTGGGAAAGTGCATAATATTCAACGTTCTCTGGATGATATATCGCCCGGAAGCGTGATTCTGTTCGACATGATGGAGGCGGATAAAAAGCTGATCCATTACTGGCAGGACAATTTAGGCAGGAAAAACAACGCAGTTAAGCTGTTATTGCTAAATACGTCAGACGAATACCCGTTCCGTGACATAGAGAGCTGGCCGCACATCAACGGCGTTTTCTATGTGACGGAAGATCAGTCCCGGGTGGTTGATGGCTTGCTTAGCGTGCAGCGCGGCGAGTGCTACTTCTCCCAGAAGCTGGCCAGCTATCTCATTACCCACTCCGGCAACTACCGCTACAACAGCTCCGAAGCCGCGCTGCTTACGCACCGGGAGAAGGAGATCCTTAATAAGCTGCGAATCGGTGCATCGAATAATGAGATTGCCCGCTCGCTGTTTATTAGCGAAAACACGGTCAAAACCCATCTCTACAATCTTTTCAAGAAGATATCTGTAAAAAACCGTACGCAGGCCGTCTCCTGGGCTAACGATAACCTCAGGCGATAACGCCATGAAACGGTTCGTTGCATGGTTTGCAGCCGCAGGTCTTCTGCTGGCTGCCGGGAACCTGCGCGCTGTCGAGGTGGAAGTTCCCGGATTATTGACCGATCGTACGGTCTCTTCTGTTGGACACGATTTTTATCGTGCTTTTAGTGATAAATGGGAAAGCAGTTATACAGGGAACCTGAGCATCAATGAACGCCCCAGCGCGCGATGGGGAAGTTGGATCACTATTACGGTCAATCAGGACGTAGTGTTTCAAACGTTTTTATTTCCCACAAAACGCGACTTTGACAGCAACGTCAATGCTGCGGTAGCGCAAACCCAGGAAGCACTGGATCGCCGGCAGATCGATCAAGCTCTGCTTGGCACTGGCGATCTGGCGCGAGATGAATTCTAAAACACGATAAATTTCTTTCGGAGGCTCACATGCGTATCGCCTGTGCCATAGTCACGCTTTTGCTTGTCTCGCCGTCAATATGGGCTGGAAATATGACATTTCAGTTTCGTAACCCTAATTTTGGAGGCAACCCTAATAACGGCGCATTTTTATTAAATAGCGCCCAGGCGCAAAACTCCTACAAGGACCCGGACTACAACGATAATTATGGAATAGAGACCCCCTCTGCGCTGGATAACTTTACCCAGGCAATTCAGTCGCAGGTGCTGGGAGGATTACTAACCAATATTAATACTGGCAAGCCGGGAAGAATGATCACCAGTGATTTTATTGTTGATAT
Organism: Escherichia sp. ESNIH1; assembly: GCA_002918705.1. Lineage (GTDB taxonomy): Bacteria > Pseudomonadota > Gammaproteobacteria > Enterobacterales > Enterobacteriaceae > Pseudescherichia. Next base: position 15,236 of record PQKR01000003.1, read on the forward strand.
CGCTAATAACGACGGGCAGCTTCAGCTCAACGTGACAGATCGAAAAACCGGAAAAACATCCACTATAGAGGTGTCGGGTTTACAGAGTGGTTCAACCGACTTTTAAAGCACAGCTACCGTTTTTACAGGAATAATAATTATGCAGCGCTTACTCACCATACTGGCTGTCTGTTTACTCAGCGGATGCTTAACGGCTCCACCGAAAGAAGCAGCGAAACCAACATTAATGCCTCGGGCCCAGAGTTATCAAGATTTAACCCATCTGCCGATGCCAACCGGTAAGATATTTGTCTCTGTTTATAATATTCAGGATGAAACCGGACAGTTTAAAGCCTATCCGGCCAGTAACTTCTCAACCGCTGTTCCGCAGAGCGCCACGTCTATGCTGGTCACGGCGCTGAAGGATTCGCGCTGGTTTATTCCGCTTGAGCGTCAGGGGCTACAGAACCTGCTTAACGAGCGGAAGATCATTCGTGCAGCCCAGGAAAATGGCACGGTGGCGGTCAATAACCGTTTCCCGCTCCAGTCACTGACCGCGGCTAACGTGATGGTCGAGGGTTCAATTATCGGCTACGAGAGCAACGTGAAATCCGGTGGGGTGGGTGCGCGTTACTTTGGCATCGGGGCCGATACCCAGTACCAGCTTGACCAGGTCGCGGTTAACCTGCGCGTGGTCAACGTGAGTACCGGGGAGATCCTGTCGTCGGTCAACACCAGTAAGACCATCCTCTCCTATGAGGTGCAGGCCGGGGTGTTCCGCTTCATTGACTACCAGCGCCTGTTGGAAGGTGAAGTCGGCTTTACCGCCAACGAACCCGTCATGCTGTGTCTGATGTCAGCGATTGAAACCGGAGTGATCTATCTGATCAACGATGGCATCGATCGTGGACTGTGGGATCTGCAAAACAAGGCAGAGAGCGAAGATCCGATTCTGGTGAAATACCGTCATATGGCGACGCCGCCGGAGTCGTAACTATTTCTGCACACTATGAAAGCGTGGCGGACTACTCCGCCGCGCTTTTTTTTGCGCTGGGATTAACCGCCCTGTCGCGCCATGCTGCCAGCCACAGACCGCTATTTTTCATCGCGTAGCCAAACAGTAAGCCAACGGCCAGCGACGGGACGACAATCCGCCAGTCACCCTGCCCGGCAAAGGTGGCACAGGCGCCAATAAAGGTACCCGGTACAAAGGAGAGCAGCAGGTTTTTCGCCTGGATGCACATCAGGAAGGCGACGATACCGGTGAGCAGATAGCTGACAATGCTTAGATGCGGACTTAACGCACTGCCGTAGATAATCACCTCGGCCCAGACCACGCCGCTCATTACCGTAAAGGCGGAGATCAGCAGGCCTTTTACCCCACCCTGCGGACAGGCAAAATAGGCCGTACAGCCAAGAAAGCCAGCCCAGCTCAGCAGGCCCAGTGAGACGGCAACCCAGCCCCAGAGGCCGGAGAGAATGCCCGTCGTTAATGCGATAGAAAAGAGTATGTTCATGGCGCGCATCTTAGCAGAAGCGCGCCATTGAAATGAGATCGCCCGCACGTTATTTGCAAGCTAACGAAACGAGTTACATTTTATTTGTGATTTATATCACGTTACTCTGCGGATTCTTCCTCGAGTTCATCCCACATAGCGGCGATGGCATCCCGGGTGAGCGATGCCATTGTTCGCCAGAAGGGGGTGACCGCGTGGGCTTCCACTTTGCCAAGGAAAGTCCCGCACCACGGCAGGAGGTAATCTGCAAACAGCGTCTCCAGCGCCTCACTCTCGTCCGCTGCCGCATTATCCTCCAGCCACGAGGCGGCCAGCAGCAGAGTACCAAAGTGATCGGCTGGCGCATCGGTCAGCGGCATGCCGCGAGTCGTTAAAAACGCCCGCACCTCTGCCTCGCTTGCGCCTTCCTGCCACGCGCTGCGATATGGCGCGACGCTGCACGTTTCGCCGACAAACAGGGCCTGGTAGTCCGTCACCAGGGCCGGATCGTCAACGCTCTTTTGCAGGCGGGCCAGCAGTTCATCCTGCTCCAGCGGCCAGTTTGCCGCCAGCTTGCCCTCGCGGATCAGCGCATAGAGCGGGACCAAAACCGGATCCTCAGGCTGGCGATAGTAGAGTGAGCCAAGCACGCGGCAGAGGATTGAAAACTCGTTCATTATAGGTTCCGTGATAAAAATTAAAGTTCAGCAAATTCATCAATCGGCGGCATCCCGCGCGATTCAAGGAAGTTTAACAGGCGGCGCGGCGAGACGTTCAAGATTCGATCTTCCGGAAAATCGACGTCATCCAGCACCTTGCGGCATTCGCTAAAATCACCCAGCGAAAAAGCGGTGTGCGAGTCGGATCCTAGCGCCACCCAGCCTCCCGCATCACGCACGGCAGCGGCAATAGCGCGGCAGTTCGCCTCGCTCCCCTTACGCGAATGAATGAAAGAGGAGTTGTTGATCTCCAGCGCGACATCATACTTTGCTGCCGCGGCGGCAATCGCCGGTATATCAACAGGGTATTTTGGGTTCCCGAAGCGTTTTAATACACATCTAAGTCAAATCATAGTCATGCATATACGCATAGTCAAAGGCTTTTACCATCGTAATCTACAATGACACTTTCTACTATCACCCTGCCCCCTCAGATGAGGCACAAAAAAGTGCAGGTAATTATACATGCACAATCTTAACTTCCACCTAGTAACAAAATCAGTACCTGAAAGATCTGCCCCAGCGGTAGACTGAATATTACGATACCGAAATAGTCCAGTACTGGCACAACTACGTAATTCCACGCAATAATAAATGCCAGCACGTAACCTAAACACTGACGCCATGTGAACCCCTGACGAGTTTCCTCAAGGGTAATCTGGTTTTGATCGTGGTTAGTCTCAGATGTTAATTCACTTTTTGTTTGCTCTTTTTTCTGGAAAAATGTAAAACCAGTTTTTATTAGTTCGATGATTGCCGTAATCATTTTATATCCTTTTGAATCTGGCAAACGCATGAATAAACGCGATGCCCTTTGAAAACGTGATTGAAACAGTACAGTACTTTCACGCTTGTATTAATTTCGAGTAGTTCAATTGACAGTACTTCACCCTCATTTATCCGAGGCGTATTATCATGATTGAATGTATAAACCACTAAATCACCCTGGGAGTTATCGACTTTTTTCTTGATAAACTTGCTACCAGAAAATTGATTATCATAGGGGATTGTCACACTGACAGGCTTCACAGTCTGGAATGAAAACTTATCCAGAACAGAGTGATCGTAGCAAGGGAATTTGTCTAAATCGTTCATTATTTTTTCCAGCGATAGTCAAACGTACCGCGTAAGTTTCTCAATTGTTCAATTACTTTTTTCTCTGTCTCGTCAAAGAAGTCAAATAGCCGTTTTCTGCCTACGGAACCGTAGTAACCAATAACCCGTTTTTCTCTTGCAAGTTTCGGATTGCGTTTAGCAGATTTTTTCGTCGTGTCGATTAGGTACGTATTTCCGTTCTTAGACTTTACCTTTTTATATCGGTTGTCTTTTGAGCGGGCACGCAACTGTACAATATTCCCCTGCTTACTTAATTTCGCATTCGGGGTAGGTATAATTTTTGATTCGGGGACTGCATATTTTGCATCAAGAATGTATTTCAGATATGAAGCCTGTGCTGGCAGTACTACTATCTGATTAACAGTTTCGTACTGATTTTCTTTCTTGTTTTTGAAAATCATACTGCGAGAGGTGAACGGTACTACCCCACCCCTCACTTCATGATTCAGTTTAGTTTGCATTTGTTGCGTGACAGTACGCATTTTCTTACTGAGTTCTTTATTGAATTGCTCACCGATTTTAGGAGCATTATTGTTTATGAATCGCTTCATATCATTGGGACTGTTGCCCTGACGCCATGACATTATTTTAATTCCTCTATTAGCGTTTGCAGTACCTGAAACAGTTCATTTCCATCTTTAGGCAAACGGGCTTTGCACATTATCGCCCTGTTCAGATTATTGGACTGGAGACCATAGAAACTTATTAGGGCAGTCTCAACTAAGGCCGCTTCATTACTGGTCTTGAAACACCACAGAATGTATTTCTCATAATCACATCCAGATTCGATCATTGAATTGACAGTTTTACTACTGCCTGTGTATGTCTCCCAGTCACTCGCTTTGGTAGTGTCTTTCAGATCGGCAATATCTTTCAGCTTTCTGTAAACATGCTTCATACCAATATAAAAACGCCCGTCATCGAAACGAATCAGGTATACAAAAGCACAATAATTTCCTGAGTCAACATCTTTTATATCCCATGTAGTTGGGTTATATGCCTGCCACGCTTTTTCAATTTTCACAATAAATACTCCATATAGGATTATTTATCGGGAAATTGATTAATGGAATTGAAAGAAAGACTCAAAATCTATGAAGGGACTAAAGAATATCAGGCAAAATTCAAGTACTTCAGGGATGGTAAGTTTTACCCTTATGCGGATTCGCTGGGTAAAATGACTGTAGGTTATGGTCATCTCATCACTAATAATGAAGATTTTAGTGTTGGCCTGACTGAGGCGGAGGCTGATGCATTATTAGATACAGATATTGCCATCGCCGTTACAGCAGTTGAAAAGTTAGGGCTGACTGTCCCCAGTGACTGGAATGACTTTCTTGTACTGATGATCTTCCAGCTGGGTTTAGCCGGAGTTCAGAAGTTTGAGAAGATGTTAGCTGCACTTCGAGTACAGAACTATTCGCAGGCTGTTAAACAGGCGAAAGACAGCCTGTGGACACGTCAGACACCGTTTCGTGTACTGGACATGGTAGGACAATTAAAAAACAAATAAAGGGGCTTATAGCCCCTTTATTCTTTTTCCAGAATCGTTAGTATACGTTCGATCTTAACATTCATCTGGTTAATCTGACTCTCGACACTTTTAAGTGATCTTTTTAATTCGTCTTGCTCATTTTCCAGGCGATTTAAAGTACTCTCAGTCAGAACTAATTTAGTTTCAACCTTGATTACACGGTCCTCTAATTGCTTACCGTCCCCTGATTTATCTCTGTACAGAGTCCATAAAAATGAAATACCTGAAATAACGAGAGCCACAACAGCTCCAACTTCCATATTGCCCCATTATTATTGTTTCATGGGGCCTATGCCCCATATTATTTATGTATTAGCCGTTGCTTACAGGGTTTTCGCCTGCACGGTACAGTAATATATCTAATCGGTCATCAGCAACTTTACCGATGCCAATGCCACAACTACCCGTACGATCATCAGATGCCATTACATAAATGTAGTTCATTCTGCCCCGCCCTACCGCCGGGATAATAAGGTTATCAACATCAAAGGTTTTTGGTGCATATTTACCACCAGTACCTGCATCAAATGACCAGATTAACTGGTTAGCCAGACCATCACCACCCATGAAAACCTGAAACATGTTCCATTTCCATGCACCAAAAATCAGGTGAATATTACTGTTCAAAACCCGGTCAAAATCTTCACCATTGATACGCAGTGCCGTATAAAGCCGCCCGGCTACTGGAGTAGTACCCCATATATTAGGGCTGCGTTCGACTCCGCTTGTCTGAGGACGGCACTGATCCCCGAGGATCCTTGCAGCAGACAGAGTACCTCTGATGGTACAGCTATCATTGATAGTTACGTTATCCAACGTACCGGACGTTGCCTGAATATTTCCTCTGACATTGACGTTACCAAAGTTTGCTGACCCATTCTTATTAATCATCCAGCCATTAACACCATCCCAGTTACTACTCTGTATCTGCTGGGCAATTTTGGCACTGTCAATTATGCCGTTCTGGAGATGGGCATTCAGTACACTCAGCTGTGCGATCTTCGAACTATCAATTGCGGCGTTCTGAATCTTCGCACGTGACACACTCAGATCATTAATCATCGCCTCATTAATAGCCGCCGTTGCAATAACTGCTGAATTAATGAATGTCTTACCGTTCTGAACGACAAACGGATAAACTTTATCGCTCTGTTTAGCAGAGTCAGTACTGATAATACTGAAGCGATCTGCCATCACTGTAAAAACAGAGTCTTTCTCATCAGCTGCAAGGGCTATGCCTGTAACGTTCCCGTTATTGGATACCTGCACCTGCCAGCGTGACCCCAGCTCATCTACAATCTGTTTTTCAACAATGCCGGTAGCAACTTCGCTGTTTAACAGATTATCAACGACATCATCGTTGAGCTTACTGTATGGCACCTTCGTATTCTGGTTAAACCCGATGGTAGGCGACCATACCAGTTCATCCTGTCCGAACACGTCATATGCTGAAACCCTGGCGTACCATGACCCGTCCTCTATTCCGAAAGAGGCACTGTAACGGTTGGCACTGCTGAAGTACTTCAGACCTGAACTAAAGCCCTCATCCTTAGCAAGCTGTAGTACAACGCCTGCATAATCAGACACGTTAGATTCAGTCCAGTCGATGAATACCGAATCAAAACCACTACGCAGGTTGATACCCAGTAGCTGTGGATGCTGGGGGTTACTCACCTCAATCTGTACTTCCTCAGAGAAGATGCCTGTACCCCACCCATGAGCCACGATACCGAACACTCTGTAACGGCTCAGGCCATCGCTGGTATTCATAGCGAACGTGTAGGTCCATGTGTTAGTGGTTGTGTAGTACGAGGTAATGTACTTACGGTAACGGTCATATACGCGGATCTCATAGTACTTAAAGAAATCTGCGAACGTCCTACCATTCACTACAGCACTGCTCTGATCATCCCAGCGGAAAATAAAATCCTGTGCATAGGTCTGGTTCAGACCCATATCATCATTGACCATATCCAGATTAGTGATTTTAGGCAGGGCAAAAATGATCTGTGGCATCTGGTTATAGATAGCCACCATTTCAGATGAATATCCGAGCGTGTTGTACGCCTCAATGGCAAAATCGTACTGAACGCCGTAGACGAGATTCAGTATTTCAAATTCTGTCGTATATTTCCCGACCTCCCCGCCTTTGGTCCATACGGTTGAATCGCTGCGTTTGTACTTGATTTTGTAACCACGAACAGAGGTGTCCTGACTCAGATCCCAGGTCAGCAGTACAGCGTTACCTGAAGCTGTCGCACCTAAACGCTGTGCTCTGAGATTACCAGGCGGTGCTACGTATGTAGGATTGGGCAGGTTAGTTAAGCCGTTTTGAGGGAACTTGCCAGGGTCTTTACCCTGATAGATACCGTCATCATAGGAGATTGCAGTAATCTGAATGATACCCGTCTTATCTACTGTCATTGGTACAGTACGAGATACAACCCGGTACTTGTTGTTTTCAAAACCAGCTTCTTTAAAACTGATGGTAAAAACATCAAACACTTTCATATCTGTAATGTAAGTATTAAAAGTAATTGTATTGTGAATGTACTTTGATTTTAATAGCTCAATATTACTTAGTGTTGCTAACTGAGTTTTGTCCTGAACCCATTTATAATTTAAATCTTTCTTAATGATATAACCATCAGACGCTACAGTACTGTTATTAATTGCATCACTTGGATAACGAATGATATCTTCTGAATAGTCATTATCTGGATTCGTATAAGTACTGTCCATTGTATTGACGTAATCAGCTTTAGTCCCTGTCGTGATATTAACACTGCCGACAATATTACTTTCATCAAAATGCTGTACTGCAATATCAGGTGCATCAACAGTCATATAGAGCACACCATTAGATTCATAGAGTACACCGCCGAACGTACTTAACATAGCCTCAAGGTTTTCCTTGAATGACTTATCGTACTGAATGGTGCCATTAGAATATAAATGATTCGCCTTACAGTAGTTAGCCATATTACGGAAACTGGTAATATCAATATCATTTGGATTCAGTCCAAAGCCAAAATCTGTATCCGTCATGAAGTCATAAATCTGGCTCGGCGGATTTGAAGACGGTTTCTTGATGTTGTCTGCCAGGTCATATATTAGACGCCCCTTCATCTCTACTGAGAGCGTATAATTCATGTTAGTCAGAATGCCATCGATCATTGAATCGTTGGTTTTCTTGATAACAGTACAGATCTGTACGAGACCATCACCCCGCATTTCATCTGTCCAGCGACCACCATATTGACGGGCCAGCGTCATTGCACCGCCGTAGGACGGTTTCCCGAAACGCACTTCTAACTGGAGGTAGTTACGGAATTTTGGCAGCATCATTGAGGTGGGTAACTGCCCCTCTGCCGTGATGAATGCTCCATCCACGAGGATTGGTGCATTATCGATATAAATCTGTTTAATTACCCCGCCACCCTCAGTACCCGCTCCCGGCGTCAGGCCGATCTCACCGATGCTGATGGCGTGTACAGTACAGAGCTGGTTAGATGTGCCGTTGTATACGTTCTGCCAGACCACGATAGATCCGGCCTTAATGAATGCCTCATCCAGGTTATTACGGTTCGTACCACCGTATACGATGGGGATACCCGTACTGGGGCTGGTAGACCTGGCATTACTGCTACTTGTACTGGGATATGAAACCCCTGATTGTCCGATGTTCATCATCTGTGATGATGAGATGTAACTGAGGGCCGCTGAACCCAGTCCGATAGCAATGATTGCTAATGTACTCAGACCTGCCGCATAAGCTGCTGCCGCAGCTGATGCCCCAGCGATAAGGGCCACGCCCAGTGCTGCAACTGCCATTACTCACTACTCCCTGTGAATCTGTATATTTTTTCTTTTTCCATCGGGCTGTAATAGGTAATAACATAGTGAGTACCATCTTCATTCAGTACTACTACTTTGCCACGCCAGAATACGGTGCAATGACCAGAGGCAATAATAATATCTCCATCCAGTGGCTCATTAACTAATTCGCCCTTTGCCCTGCACAACCCTGATAACGTAGGAAATGAGCAATTTTCCTTTGCATATTTCCTGCCTGCTGTTGGCGTATTGTATTTCTGATAAATTTCATCACGATATTTTGACCCGGTGATCATATCAATAACTGTCAGACACATAACGTGGCAATCATTCTCGCCATACACTAACTGCATCCCTGCGAGAGTACTTAAGTACTCTGTAATAAATCCATTTTTCATTTACTTCTTACTCGTTTTCCAGTACTGCTCACTCGCATTTAATATGCCTATCAGATCAAAGAATTTATCTCCCGGATGGGTGCTCTGATGAATACTCGTACTTGAAAGCAGTCGCTGTGTCTGGTCCAGTTTTTTCCAGAGGCTGGATAAATTGACTGTGGTTGTATTAGTGGTTTCTGTACCCTGAACGTTAAAATCAGAGCTGAAATTATCGATATAACCACTGAAAATCCGGTAGGCGTAGAGAATCGAGCCATTAGCAGGATTGACGATACCCATCCAGATATTAACTTTGGCGTCAGTCCAGAGACCACGCAGGGCACTACTCAGGTATTCCTGATTGATATTATTCACTTTGAATGACGTACCGTTGTTATTGATTTGATTTTTCTCAACGTAATTTGCAAAACTTGAATCAAGAAAATCAGGTACAGAGGTATACGTGATGCTGTTATAACTCTGGTCTGAGATGGCATCTGTCAGATAAAGGTTGCCGCCCTTCGGTGGGAAAATATCGATGAGTTTTACCATAATGCCGCACTGATATAATTCCTTTTCAGTGAGAATGGTTTTACTGTCGCCTCTCATCGTGTTACAGTAATTGACCAGTACTGGGTTGTTTAATACATTATTTGGGATCGACATATTAACCCCTGATATTTTCAGTGGCGTTAATAGTGATTTCCATTACGTTAGTACTGGGCAGTTCATAAACTGAGTTCTGAGGATTGAGGACAAACGAACCTTGCAGGTTATCAAACTTAATAACTTCGCTCGTCTGGATTGCCCTGATTAACCCCGGATAAATGGAAATGGTGTAACCATTATTTGCTGTGATTCTGTAGAGCTTTTTATGCCCGTTAAACTGAATCAGGGAACCGACCTCCAGAGTATTACGGCTAGCTGTAACTGAAGATGCCCCTGCGGCAGCCGCTGCTGTAGCCTGGACAGTCGTTGTTTGTGTGCCATTGTACTGACCCCACCATCCGAGCGACATATCAAATGGTTTACCCGATCCGTACAGCCCATAGAAGTTAGCTAATTCAGCCCGGTCTTTCTTATTCACTGTAACCTTGAATGTCAGGGTAAAGTACTGTACGCCAACCATTCGGGTTAGTGTTTCTCCTGACCAGGTTTGAGTTTGATATTGTGGCCTGTTATCGCTGAGCACAAAACCGCTTATTAATGCGTTATTAAACATGCAAATAGTCCTTTATTAATAAGCCCACATCCTGTGGGCTATATTGTATTTATACGTTTTTCTTCTGAGACTTACGAATAACCTGAACAATCGTATCAGCATGTTTATCACACAAAGCCTGAAACCTAGACTCTGTTAGCTCACCACTGTTCTGAATGATTAGAGGTGCATCGATTTTAATTTCCCCAGTACTGTTACCGCCGTCCTGGTTATTGAGGTATTTTGTCAGGTCCTGGTTAAGCGATTTGCCCACTACACGCTCCCCCTTTTCGAGGTTATACGTACCAGTCGCCGGGAGTGAATCCCAGCCGTCATGAGCCTGACCCTGGATCTTAGTCCCTTTGATAGTGCTCATGATCCTGGCACCCTCAGCTGCCACTTTGAGGCCCGCCGGGATCCCCAGAGGCCAGCCCAATTTCATGGCCTCTGAGATGCCCTGCTGGATGTTGATCATGCTCTGAGCTACTGCAATCCCCTTGCTGATAGCAAATGCTGCAACAGCTGCGGCGTTAGACTCTCCGAACGCACCCGCCATCATTGTTCCCAGATCCTGTGCACCAGTTGCATACATACCTAGCGTTTTGTTTGCAGCGTCGATGTTAGCCTGAGCGATCTTGTTACTCGTAGCATCGTTGATTGCTGCCATGCGATCCTGATACTGCTGATAGCCCATCAGCTTGGCTTCATATAGCTGCTGGTTCAGTGCCAGCTCTGCCTGTCCGTCTGTACTGATCTTGTCCAGAGTAGGCTGGTCCGCCGTCATCTGGAACGGATCGGTAGTGCTGATACCTAAACGCTGATCCTGTGCGTTCTGGATGTCAGTGAGCTGATTACCGGTAATGTTCTGACCACCAATAGCGGCTATGTTCTGCCCTAGTTTTTTCGGGTCCGACTCATTCAGCATAGATTCAGTCATATCCCTGAACATGCGTTTACGGGATTCGTACTGGGCCTGGAGCATTTTTGTCACTTCTGACTCAGACGTTCCCAGAACCTCCGCACTCTCTCGTATACGCTGCTCAATGGCGTTCTGTTGTTCTGTAAACTGCTGCACCTGTACCTGAGCACCAGAACCGGCGATAGAGGTCATGGTTTGCTGTAGTACCTTTTGTGCCTGTATACGTTTTGCATCTGCCTGTTTCTGAGCTGCCTCAGCCTTTGTAGCCTCTGCCTCTGCTTTCTTTTTGGCGGCCTCGGCGGCCTTGTCATCTTCAGCCGTGAGGCTTTTAACGAGATCTGCACGCTTCTTTTTGTAACCTTCAGTAAGGGTATCGATATCAGCTTGCATAGCCGTACTGTTACCGCCGTATGCCTTGAGTACACTTTTTTCAATCGCGTCTTTGGTCTGTTTGTACTGTACATCCAGTGCATCGATAGAAGCCTGAGTAGCCTGTTTAGCTGTCTGGAATGATTTCATAGAAGCACTGATAGTACTTTTCTCTACGCCTTTATTGTATTCAGTGATAGTACTTTTAAGATTATCTAAATTGGCCTGTGCAAGTCCTACTGCAAAAGTTAAATTATTATTGAGTTGCTTAGAGTCTTTTTCGCTTTGAGATACCAATTTTTGACCAAAAATAGAACTATTTTTGAGTAGGTTTTGTTGAAAACCCTGCTGATAATTTTTAACGCGATCTAACCCTTCCTGACCAGTCGCAGCGGCTGCGGCGGCAACAGGTTTACTATTAAGTATACGAGTCATTAAATTTAAAATATCAGCCAGATTACTGGCGATTGGTGCAATCGCAGAGTTATTCCATTTTTCCCATGCAATACTTAATGTTGCAGTACTGGCACGGTATTTCTCAAATGCTGCACTCTGCTCTTCTGTTAGCTGAACTTGTTGAGTACTTAATTTATTATTATATTCCTGCTCTGTATTGTACTGCTTGAGTACTGTAAGCCTTTTCGCAGCGTCACTACCCATAGTCTCAAACATATTGATCATTTGAGATGCACTGAGACCCTGTGCCTGAGCTGCAAAATAAATGTGTGCGTACACGTCCTCGCCAGCATCAGCCATCTTCTGTAGCTCAAGAACGTTCAGCTTCAGCGGCTGGATAACGTCAGTCAGCATTGAACCTGCACCATTGGTGAGGGCATCGCCTATGCGATCTTTCAAATCCTTAGACTGATCGGCTATGTCTTGAAGTGTTAACCCTACACCGGCGTACATGTTAGCCATCTGTTGTAACTGCGTGATACCTATCTGTGACAGAGAGCCAGCCTGAAAAATTTCAAATGCTTTCTCTGATTGCTCTGAAACTTTTGCCATAGTTCCGGCTATTGCCAGTCCCGCTACACCAACAGCCCCGGCGAGGCTCCCTACAGCCATTGATGTTTTGGACAGGCCAGTAGTGATCCCACCGAACGAGCCTCCCGCCCTGTCAGAAAAATCACCGATACTGTTCGCCGCATTTTTCAATGATCGCTGAAGCCCGGATTCATCACCCCGTATTTCAAATATCATTGCCTGTAAATTATTTTGTGCCATTTGGTTTTACTCCCATCCATTGAAGCATATTTTTCTTCTGTTGTTCCGCGATCCGTTTCTCTCTTTCTTCTTTCTGCTCTTTTATCGTTTTGGTAGAGATTAAATTCAATGAATCCAGCTCGTGAATATTGAACTTAGGAATATCTTCTTTCCTGATATTGCCAGTACTTAACCATATAGCCTGTAGAAGTTCTGTATGGCGAATCTGTTCAACCTGAGCAGAATCAGGGTTTACAGTTTCGTTATATATCAACAGGTAATAGAAAAGCAAAACGGGCATGGTGCAGAGTTCTTCCACACCACACCCGTTTTTATTCAGAAGTGATAACGCCAGTTTGAGAACCGGATCGCGTCTCACTTTGCCTCGACATCTTCCGGTTTGAACGCTTCGGCAAATACGCGGCCAATCTCATTATTCAATTTTAACTGAATAGTGAGGTCTACATTTTTTTCGACTTGTTCTGCTGAATCGAATAATTGCTTACCGGATTCATCTACTACACAATAAAAGATAGCCTTAAATGGATCTGCAACTTCAGCATTGTCTTTAATCGATGGTAGTTTGATATAAACAGTAACAGTGTCTGTTAGTTTAAATGGTGTCAGTTTTACACCAATTACACTCATTAAATTTTCAAAATCCATTCTTCATTACTTCCCGGAAACTTCACCAGTAGCGACTGGAGCACCAGAGACGCTGACGACAAAATCACGCTGTACGGCACTGTCAAAGTCACCAGAGATGCTGTCTGATGTTACATAGCCGTTGACGATTGAGTAATACGCCGGGCCGCTGGTATCACCCAGATTCTGGAAATAGGTGATTTTCACCTGTACCAGTTTCTGTGAGGAAGCTGCCGCAGCCAGCATTTCCTGTCCGACAGCACCAGGACGCCAGAAAACTGACAGAGTGAGATCGGGTACGTTACGGGAGCCGGGGATCTTCTTGGCGTACTGTTGTCCGAAAGTGTTGATACTGACTACAGTACTTTCAGCACCAGCAGCTGCCGGAAACGCCGCGAGTTCTTCAACCACTGTATAAGTGGTTGCCTGAACGCCACCTACTGGAGCATCAGCGATTTCCACTTTGACGTTGTTAGCAATAAACGTTGAGGTAAACATTTTTAATTCCTTTAAAATATAGGGTGAAAAATCCGTTTCACCCCTCGTTATTATTTATTTATACGTACAGGTTAAAGTACTTCATATATAGAGCTAAACCCCTGAGAAGTTCACCTGTATAAAAGCCGAAATACATACTGTTGTTTTGTTCTGTAGTTTCAAAGCCGGGTCTGATTGCAGGACACCATGTACCGTTGATTACATGATTTGGTGAAATTACATCGTAGTTATTTTGAATCTCTGTAAACAGCAAATCCAATAATTCATGATCTGGATAACCAGCAATTGCCATCATTGATGCACCTGCTAACCATAATCCAGACATGTGACCTGTGAAACCATCGTAAAGTACTTGTCCGTCGTCCTTAAAATAAGTCGGTGCATGACCATCATTTTTTTTCATAAACCACTTGAGGTAGTTCATCCAGTTCTGACAGTACTTAATGATGTTCTGAGGTATTGCATAATCACCACGTTGATAAAGTTCATGTACTACATCACATCCGGCAAAAAAGGCACGAGGTTCATAACCTGACCAGGCTTCAGCATACCAGTGCTGCATGATGAAAGTATCTGGTTGCTCACCATCCGGCAGATAGGCCAGTGCATCCTGGCGGTTCCATACGAACGCCTGTGCACACGGACCGGGTAACGCTGGCCTGAACTTGTTGGTAAACCAGTTCTGAGCGTCACACAGGAAATTGATACTGTTGTTCAGACGGGTCTCATCGATCTGAGTACCCCTGAAGCACCATATAGCGGGTAGCTGATATCCTGGGTAGGGTAATCCACGCCAGCCACTGTAAAGCTGTGCGTATGGGTCTGTAATGTTAGAGAACGGTATGAGGCCGGGAGTGTATGCGAGACTGTCTAACATATACTGCTTGATCACACAGTCCCCTAAACGGGCAGTGTAACCAGAATCTGTACTGTTATTGAATGTCAGTGTAACCAGTACAGAATAGTCACCCGTACTGCCATCATCATATAGTTCTGGCAGGTCATTAATACAATACCAGTCAATACGTCCAGATATACCATCTACCGGATCATCATCCAGCAATAGTGTGAACTCTTCTCTCCCCGTTAAGGTTGGAGATGCCGGAATAGGATCTGTTTGAATCTCGCTGCCATCCTCCGGGTCAATCGTTAGCGGGTGATCTGGTTGATAGCTATTAAGTTTGAAATCAGAAAGTGCAAAAGTCTTCGTTACCCATTCACCATTAGTTGCTGGTAACATAGCCCACCAACGCCAGTTATTATCATCACTTATACGGAAGTTGAAATTATCGTTATAGCTTCGATATGTAAAAGACAGAATATCCTGTTTCTCATTATCAAATATCCAGAAACCAACCACCATCCCGCCGCCACCATCCATAGTACTGGTAATGACGTTATCATAATACTTCCCGGCAATACCGGATTGATATTCAAACTTAGTGACTGTATTTGATCCATAATCCGAGATCATTCGCAAATCAGCAGTAAGGTACTGTCCGCCGTCTGGTTTACTGATCCGTGTAAAATGATTCATTGGTACATTCATTGCCGTAATACTGCCATCTGTCGTAGTAATTGGCAGACCGCAACGGTACTTAATTGAACCCTCTTCTGTTTTGGTTTTATTAACTGTAAGAGCTACGGCAAGACTGAGTGAACCTCCACTGGCATCTACACCACCATATTCAACATAGAAATTACTGGTATTCTTGAACTTAAACCATATTGATTGCTGTTCTAGTGTTGTCTGGGCTGTAGCTGACTGGTTAATAACAATGTAACCCTCTGCATCACGCGAGTACGTTGCCACCTGTTCACTCGGATAGAAATAATCGTAGGAAATGCCATCCGTGAACGGCGTGAGGGCAGCTGTGGATTTACGGAAAAACTGATCGTACTTATCAATGTCTGAGTAGCCGATACAGGTAATCAGAGAGTTTTGCCACGCTAACCAGTACTGACGCTCTCCGGTAATGTCCCAGAGCAATTTACAGGCCTGGCAAAACCATAATTCCGCATCTGACGCATTATCACTGAAATCGAGATCCCCATAATTATCGATGGGTACATGTACCGGACGGTTGTGCCAGCGTTCGTTACGTTTCAAGAGATAGCCGCCATGCTCTACCGGGTTACGGGTGGCATAGTTGAAGCGGTACTGACCATTAATAGAAGTGTCCTTGAGCTGTACTGTACCGATCTGGCTGGTTAGCCCTGACTCAAGTACATCCCCGTTACTGTCCACTTTGCGTCCTGTACGATCTACAATCCAGTCTACATCATAGGTAGCCCCTTTCTTCTTCCAGTCCGTAGAGCCTTCAGAATCCCACTCATACACGGTTGCGTTTACCTGGTTCCAGCCTAATGAGGCACGTTCTGGAAAGGCGAACCATACAGCATCGAGATACTCACCATAGTTAGGTGAACCATGAGGAATCTGTGTACGTCCATTAGTCCAGTTGAATAGTACCCCTTTGAATCCACCATGAGTGGGGTATTCAGGATCTAGGGGATAGTTGGCTAGTACCGGCTCTTTACCATTGGCGATCCAGTTACAGCGTAGTGAACCATCTGGCGGATCGGGGAAGGCCACACCGCGAAAGAAGGCCAGGTGATACCCGTTAAAATATTTCTTCGCCAGTTCCAGGTACTTTGAATCCTTTGTTGTCTGATAGACATAGATCGCACCCAGAATAGCCAGTGACTGGCCTTCTGTAGTACTGTCACTATCCGGCTGAGCTTCCCACTGAGTTTCTGCAATAAAATGTCTGTTATTCGCTAACAGATAATCCGGATTAAAAACGTAATGCTGAGTTTTGCTGTTCGTCGTTAATCCAGTATTCCGGTCCAGAAATTTTAAATGCCCCTCAATCATCTGTAGGGCATTGCTCAAGTTGCCTTTTTTGATCATTAGTGTAAATCCGCCATGAGTAGAGAACCGTACCAGGTACTGCCCCCGTCTACGGAAAAGAATTGAAAAATATCTACAGAATCTTTAGAGAATGTCAGTACTGGAGGACGGCCAAACGACCAAACAACGTTACCAGGCCACTGGATTTTATTTGCTCCCGTACCCTGAGTAATACATACGGTTACTGTCTGACTGTTTTTATTGCCGCCTACATTGACAATGGATAATTGCGTGTTTGGTACTGACAAGGTTGCAGTGAATACACGTTTACCATCTGACATATCAATTTCGAGAAGTTCTTTTACACTGGAAAGATTCAGGATATCCTGAGTAATTGTAACTTTAGTATCAATTTTAGCCTGTAGTACTGCATCTTTTGCATCAATTTGTGCCTTAGAATATGTACCTACATCATTGTAATTCAGTGCAACGTTAGAACTTAACGGATAACCGTTCACTGTAGTAATACGTAAGGCAAACAGATCATTCGCCTGAGTACGGGAGTACACGTCTGTAATATCAGCTGCAACTAACTGAATATTAGTACCGGATAGCGGCTTATTATTAATTAAGAAGGTTTTAGGTACAAAAGTACTGCTACTGTAGGACAGACTAGCCATATCGGGTAGGTGTGCTGACGTCAGGGTGATATTACCTGACAGAGGTAATCCGTTTACTGTGACGCTTTTAGCAACAAAATTCGTAATAACCTGATTCTGAGAATAAACATCCAGAATATCAGACGCCACGAGATTCAGTGACGTACCTGATAACGCGTGTCCGTTGAGCTGAAAAACCTTTGGAATGTACATAGCATCGATTTGTGTCTTTGAGTACACATCAGAGATATCCGCAGCTGACAGCGTGATATTGCCGTTCAGTACCTTCCCGTTGATGGCACGGGTGACAGGCACATACCCTGCCAGATCACTGGCAGCGGCTGCACCCAGTTCTGAGAGAGTGGGTTTATCAGCACTGCTGTAGACCCTGTACCATGCTCCGGTAGCTGCACTGGAGAAGTTACGCACGTTGATAACCGGCGTCCCTGTCTTGCTTACTACGAGCTGTGTACCGTTGCTGCCGTCCAGATTGGACGTACCGAGCATATCCGTACCTGTACTGGAACTACCCGCAGGCACCTTGATAAATGCGTTACCGTCACGGCCCTGATAGCTGGGGAACTCTGCCCCGTTTGAGCCCACGCCCCAGTTACCGCGATACAGTTCGATTTGAGACTCATCGAGGACACCCATCGACACCATTTCATTAGGTGCGAACATGTACGAACGTGTAACAACGTTGTCATAGTCGGATGAGTCGTTACGGGACGTTAGATAGCCGTTATACATGGCGTACTGTATTGTCGTGTCGTTCTCGCCCTCATCCGGCAGTTCAACCTTGACCTGAACCAGCTCCTGCGAGTCTACGATAGCATCCAGGCTGCCATGTACTGAGGGTACATAGTTGACCTGAATAGTCATATCAGCATATGTACTGTCACCTGTAGTACGGGCTGAGTACTCTGAATCGTATGTTTCCAGCGTGGTTACAGAAGTACTTTCACCAAAACTGGGAAAGCCTGACAGCTCCTGTACCTGACTGAATGATTTTGAATTTGGATCTGTATTATTTGTGTCAGTACAGACCCATACAGAGGCTAGATTGCCTGTGAATACCTGGCCCATTATTTTTCCCCGTATTTAAGTGTAATTGATTGTGTGTGCACATACAGGGTTTCGCTGGATTCGGCCTGAGTAGTCATTAAACTTTCATCAATACTGATACTGAAAATCGCCATTGCCAAAGTACTGTTAAGCTCATCGAAAAAACCGGGGCTAAAGAGTGCCTCTAACAGGCTTTCAATTTGCTCAGAAGCACTTTTGAAATTTTGACCCACTGCTACAAATTCAATTCGTAAATCGCACAGGTTACGGACAGTGGGCGGAATAACCTGCCCATTCTGAACCGTATTGGCCCGTAAGACTTGATTGCGGCTTACAGTGCTGTCACCGATATAGAGTTTTACCTTATCTGCTGTCGCTTTTGAGGGATACTGGAGGTTGACGTAATTTATTAATTTATTCATCAGATATTTCCTGACTGAATAGTCTGCTGTATACATTATATTTCCCTCAAATCGACATTTTTGATATAGTAATAATTTGATATGCCGCTTCGGTCATCATCAATTCTATTTATGCGAAACTCTTCACCGTCAATGATGAAAGTACTGTTAAGTTTCAGTCCTGATTTGGCAGAGAAATACGTGACAGTCGTTTGTGTTTCCTCAAAAAAAATCTCGTCCTGTTCAAATATGGCTTTAATCGTTAATGATTTTCCATCCTGAACAATAACGAGATTTTCCCCAAAAGCATTTAGCAGGGATTCGCCTTGCGAATCGCTAAAAAATGCCTTCATATTTTAACCCTTACGCGGACAGAGTGAGCTGTACAAACGCTTCTGGATGTTTAACTACTACGTCCATGAAGTGGTAGTTCACAAAACGCACACCCAGTGAGGTACGGAATGTAGTGTCATCCACATCAACGGTACTACCAACCCAGGACGCCACGGCAATATGTGACCACTGACCTACCAGAATTGCATCGTCAGCTACGAAAGTGCTCACCATCAGCGGCACTTCATCCATCAGGTACGATTGATCCTTACGGAAACCGTCAGTGAGGGCAACGCCAGCGGTATTGGACAGGAACGGGGTTTTACGCAGCTTCACGTACATACTTGGGGACACAATAGCGTAGCAGTCACGGATGCGTACGTTCGCCTTTGCCAGCTTCTCGATTACACCCAGAATGTCAGATTCGCTGATTTCGCCAGCTACAGCAGTTTTTACCTGAGTCGCTTCAGTAGCAGCGGTATCAACAATCCAGCTCTCAAGACCGCTACGAGTGCGTTCGAGCAGTACAGACTGAACATACTCTGCCGCATTAGGTGCGGAGAGCAGCAGGCTACGAGTAACATTGCAGGCTCCGGCAAACGGGCGAGGTTTCATTACAATGCTGTCAAATTTAGCAGCGGTATCGCCAATAGCTTCACCCTCACCGTATGGGCGGAAAATGCCATCATTTTCAAATCCATTGAAACGGGGGATTGTAAATTCGCGGCCAGTTACGCCAGTGATCACTTCAATACCCATTTTTGCCAGAATAGTTTCTGCCAGAAGGGGGCGAATAAAATCAGAAGCGTACTGCTGTTCAACTGTACCGGCAGCAGTGACAGTACTGGTGGCATTAGCACGAGCCATTGCATTAGGCAGTACATAGCCTCGCTGGCCCTGTTCAAAATCGTTCAGTGCATCTTTATCGCCTTTCAGGCTACGCACCAGGGCTTCTACTACAGAAATAGACATGTTTTCGTTATCCTTAACGTTATTTTCATTTAATTTTTCATCCGTGGGCTTATTCAAATTCCGTTTGAACTCTTCCACAGTGACAGTACTATTTAGTGCTTCGGTACAATCAACGTTGAATACCTTGGCGATACTTTGAATTTCGGCTTTACGTTCTGAATCAGCTCGCTCAGCTTCTACTTTATTTAGTTCGTTTTGCAGCTCGCGTACTTTGATTTCTTTTTCGAAAGCACGTTTCGCTTCATCTAATTTACGCTCCAGTTCCAGAACTTCATCAGATTCAGCTTCAGTTTTTTCTGGCTGAACATTTGCAACTTCTTCCGGTACATCCTGTACAGATTCAATATGCTCCTGCTCAACTTCAGATTTAATTTCATCATCCATTGATTTAACATCCATGTTATTAATTTCTACTTCTCTATTTAGTGATCTTCCAATACCTACATGGTCATCGGCTGGAACGCTCACCATTGACAGTTCTGTGATTAATACCGACGTTACGTAGAGATTATTTCCCTCAAAATAATAATCGCTTATCTGATAACCACAGCTCACTTTCGTCAGGATCCCTTCCTGAACCATTCGCCATTTTTCATCACCGAGTCCTACACTGGAGAATTTAACTAACGCTCTTCCAACCTTGTCCTCATCAATTCGTGCTGAAATAACGCGTCCTATATGCTGGTCGTAATCGTGATTGAATAACAGAGCGGCTCCGTTATTCAGGCGACTTAAATCTACGTTTAATGGCGTGGTCAGCAGAATTTCATTATAGATTTGCCCATTTATTTCTCGCTCAACGGGAGTTTCACTCATGAAAGCGATTTCTACAGTGCGGCTTTCTTCGTTTATTGTATTACTTTGAGTCAGTTCCCTGGTCTGATTCAGATTCAGACTCTTCGACATTTCCGTGTCCATTATTTATGTTTTCCTTTTCTGTTTCGTCCCTTTTTCCTGCGGTTTCCTTTTCAATTTGTGCAAAAACCACGGCTGGATCATTACCAAGCTCGGAAATGATCTGCTGTTTAGATTTCACACCCATCTGTAATAGAATTTGCTGATACTGAGCATCACGAACAGGCTCTATGCTCGTAGTAGTCTGACTGATGTACTGTGCAGTACTGGCATTGTCAAAATCAGAGAACTTGATACCTTTAACAGTATTATTTAGCATCGCCTGACGTAACCAGCGTATATACAGAGGTTTCAGTACCTTTACCTGCATTTGATTAATGCGGGCACCGAAAGTACTTGCCTGAATACGTTCTGAAAGCTTACTGGCAGAGTATGATGCCCCTGAAACGTCTCCGGTAAGAGCCTGGACGCTGATATTGAGGCTCATTGCAATCAGGTTCATTTGTTGCTTAATGAAAACCTCTAATCCGTCAGTTGCCGCCTGGGGATTGACACTTTTAATTGTCTGGCCTGGTTGCAGGGTAACGATACTACCTGGATTGAGATATTCATTTTCGTAGTACTCTACCCCGGAACGGTTGGAAATAACTTCACTGTCATTAGTGTCAGAGGTTTCGATGAATGCCATCGACGATGCCCCGACAAGTTTACTCATCAGGGAAGCCCCTAAGAATTTGTCCAGTTCTTTGAGGGTACTTACACAGGCAGTGATATCCGGCATTCCTCTCTCCTGATTAGGGAACGAGGGAACGAAATAATGAATCATCTCATCTGCGGGGACGCGTTCTGGATCACCAGAAATATATGAATAGGTACTTGGGGAGTACTGCATAATGTAATATGCAATCGGACGTCTGAAACGATCATATTCAATCCCGTTCGATACGTATCGCCCATCACCAAGTACCTTATTGTTATTAAACGGTACGCTGAGCGGATCAATCATTTCTACCCGCAATTCACCATTAATAATATGGAACCGTGCAAACGCTTCACCACAAATTGCACGGGTATTTTCTAGCTGTGCCTGAAATGTGCTGATATCTAAAACCGAAGCGACATCAAACCGTTCCGGGGACTCAGCCCATTTATAGAAGGCGTTCTCAAGATGCTGATTTAACTCACTATCTTTTTCCGAATCATTGTGAATATGAACATCAGGACGAATATAAAGACCTGATGATCCGCATACACCCGCCGTGCTCACGCTCGCGTACTTCTTCGCAATTGGGTTTTCTACCGCCAGATACCTCGATTCGATCATACGACGTTGAAGAGTACGGTTGATGACCTGGTTGATATCCCCGCCTACGAACGCTCCACCCAGCCCCAGAGCCTGTGTAATCTGGTTGCGTTGTCGTGTGACGGCATCCAGCTCGCGTTTCATGTTCTTTTCAGTCAGTTTTCGTTGAACCGGGACCACAGGAGCTTTTACCTGTACAGGTTCAACTTCTTTCTTTTTATTGAATCCGAACATTAGTAACCCCGCTTAAATGTAGTAATGCTTTTAATAGGATTACCTGTTGATGTACTGTTAATTTTTGAAAGCTCGGCATTGGCCTGCTTTACATATTTGCTTCTGATGATGTATAGATTGGTTAGTGTCTCATTCATCAGAGTTTTGTTATTGATTGTAGTACTGAGTACTCCACCGTTATGAAGGCGTGCTTCTACTACTGCATCGATCTCTTCAATAATTTTCAAAAGCTGGTTGTACTTTGATGTAATATCAATGGGATTAATGACCTCAAAGATCTTTACTCTGGTTGTACCGTTACTAATTACTGCCGTTGTCATGCCCGATGCCCACTGACTCGTATCGATATCAGAGTACGGACAGGCGAAATTATATTTCACACCATCGGCACCAATGATTTCTACACTTGAGTCGGCGGGTAAATTAATCAGAATTGTTTCACCAACGTAAACGATCTGAGTAAAATCTATCAAACGTCCTGTAGTAGTAGCAAATTTAGTCGCTATTCTAGCTCGTGCCATAATTTATCCTTAATCATTAAACCACCCTCCCCCACTGTTTCGTTTAAAGGGATTAGGCTTCACAACTTTATTTATTGGTTTTTGTTCCGGTTGCTCTTCATTACGCAGACGATGATTGAACATTCGCAATTCGGCAAAAGGTTTAGTACCGAGCTTATTCAAGTACCATTTGCTACAAATCAATGCATAATTCAGGGTATCCAGTGCTTCATTTCGATCATTATTACTTTGAGTCTTCTTCTCCCAGACGTAGGCACCGTTTTTCACAATACGTTTTTCACTGGTTAGCTGAATGAAATAATCATCTGGTAAGGAATGAGAGAAATAAATGCGGGTCGGTTGTTCTTCGCCTGGGTCATGTACGGCAACATTCAGTAGTTTTGCAATGAGGTTTTTACCCGCGTTGACGTTCAGCATCTGAAGATGCCTTCCCCCTGTTTTAGACTCTTTGAATAAATCGGCGTGCGGCTGGCCCACACCCTTGATAGGGGTGAATACATTGCGGTTTCGCTGCTTATACTTTTGTGCAACACGACAAATCACATCTACTGCGGATCCGTTCCCTGCGTCGATAAAACTTGCGAGGCGATAAACCGGATGACCTGAAACGGTTTTGAAGTTAGAGGTACAAAATCGATATAACTCATCGTATACGGGACTTTCGACCTTTAATGTATCAAGTGTTTCAAATGAACGATGATCAAGGACAAAAATTTTCTTCTCATTGTCCGTAATTCCAATAGTAGTTATCTCAAGTCTGGATTGTTGCTGATCAACCCCCTGAAATATTGCTACAATTTCGTCTGGAATATGATGAATATCAAATGAATCATCACGTAAGTTTTCCAGTACTGGCAGTTCAATTTCCTTATTGAACTCGTCTGTATAGGGCAACCCCAGGCTATTGTTCCAGAAGGTTCTTAAATCAAAATTATAATGTGCGTCTGAGAACTCTTGTACGATGGATTTTATTGTTACCAGCGGACTATATAATCGTGATATTTGATACCCTGCTACATCATTGACCTCCGGATTCGTCGCCTTCCAGTGCCCCTTCTTAATTGCCCGTACTCTTTGTGAGTCGGTAATAGGTTCACGGCACGATGAACATTCCAGTACTGCACTATCCGGATCGGCTTTTGCACGCCTCCCCCCATCAATCTGTTTCCATTCAAACTTTACGTTTTCCCAGAGTAATTCCTGATATTCTTCACAATGGGGACATGGGATAAAGTATTTTCGTTGATCACTTAAATCGTACTGCTGGGTAATTAAGTCACCGGGTTCGATTGGCGTTGAGCTAATCATTATTAAATGATCGGGGATCATTTTCACACGTTGTTCTGCGAGGACCAGCGGGTTACCCTCCGGAGAATCGGGATCTACTGAAGATACTTCATCGAGAAAGACATATTTACACGATACAGATCTTAACTGAGACGGGCTGTTTAGTGATGAGAAATAAATTTGTGTGCCGTCTACGTTTTCTTGTTGCGTTGCGTTGTTCGTTTTTTTCTTGTTGCTCTTATCAACTGCCAGTTCTTTCAGTGCATCACTACTGTTAAGTACTCTGTCCCATTTACCAGTACGGAATTTTCGCGTCATGGTCTCTGTTTGAGTGGCAAACAGCATATTACCCGGTACGTTTTTCATGAGATAAAATGCTGAGTTCATCAGGGTAGTACTTTTCAAAAGCTGTGCAGAGGACATCAGTACTACGCGGCGAATGTTTGGATCGGTAATTTTATTAAGAGGTTCCTTTTGAAACTCGAATAATCTGACTTTCTGTGATTGCATCGGCCCGTCTGGAAATATTAAATTTTCCTCTACCCAGTCTGATGGTTTAATCTTCTTTGGTGGCTGAATCGTTGGGAGAGCCTTCCTCAGAATCCGTTCCATTTTGTTCATATTTAAACTGTCCTATTTCCATTAGTACAGAATCGATTTTGTCCTGTAATAGTTGCCTCATCTCCAGAGGTGTTTCACATTCAGCAAGCTCAAGGTATATTCCGGTGGGGATTGATCGCATCGCATTCTTCATCAGAAACAGATGCTGTGTTAGCAACTCAGTGACTTCATCTGTATCAACTAATTTCTCTTCTTTTTGTAATTTCTCTAGCTCGGCTATATCCGCCTTAATTCGCGTGTAGCGAATATCCTGATCTAACTGCGATTCTTTTTTCTCTAAAATAGATTTAGGCTTGAGATGATTTTCATAAATCCACTCATCGATTTCTCTCTCGCTCGCTTTGATATTGAATCCACGACCTTTCCAGTCACGCGAGACAGTACTTTTATCGACACCGTAACGGCGTGAAAGTACTTCAAGGCTCACAGTGCCTTTTACGGTATTTGCCATATATAAAAATCCTTTGATTGATTTTGGTTTTAAAACTCATACGCATTTAACACATTGGGCGGCGAAAACTCGCGTTCTTTGGCGAGTTAAAACAATCCCTTTCTATGCGTCTGTATCGCTCTGTACGCGTTTATTCTGATGAAGATGAAGCAAGTATATGTCATACCCAACCCCTCTCCTGTCGCGTCCTGTAGCTATTTACGGGCATAAAAAAACCCACAGCATTACTGCTATGGGTTATTTATCATTTCGCAATAGTTAAAGACTAAATTCAATCATCTTGCCAGGCTCAGCTTCACCTTCGAACATCACAGCGTTATCAATTGTTCTGATGATCTTAATAGTCAGCATGTCACTACTGCTACTGTTCCCCGCCGTGATGCTGGCATGTTCTCTAACCTCATAGGCCATAGCATCACCTACACGATAGCTAACAGTACTGAAAGCGTAATAATCACCGCCATAAGTTTCTGAAATATCGGGGCTATTAATGGTTATTAATGAACTTTTAAAGCAGCTATCTACATTATTTCCATGACCGCATTTGATTAATGCTAAGTAAGGGTAATTTGATAGTTCAGTTCCTGATACATGACAACAGGTAGCCATTAGCAGGAGAGCTAATAAAGTTTTCATCTAGTATCCATTAAAAAAGGGCCGCAGCGAGGCGGCCAAAATGTTACATCAGCAAATGCACCTTATTGAACACAGTAGGCGAGTACAGTCCAGAGCACGCCCACACCCCAGCATCCTGGAGTAATTTCCGCTGATTAAAATCGGATGCCCGTACTACTACCCTGTCGCTGTATCGCCTGATGTTATTAATCAGTACCGGGAATGTGTCCTTGAGCATCTCTGTACTGGAGAATGATTCACTAAGAACTGCTACCTCACAGGACTGAGTAAACGGAACGTCATTCCCCACCTCGCCGAGCCATACCGCATTAGTTCCTCGGGACAGATCATCAATGGCTGTGTGCAGCCTCTGGTTGAGCTGTAACGTTACGAATGGCAGTTTTGCCAGTGCATAACGACAGGAGCTGTCATATGCCAGGAGTGCGGCTTCATCGTCGTCACTGATTACAATCGAGCAGAACAGGCCACGACGTTTGAAAAATGCCGCCTGGCTATTGATAGCCGTGAGCATATCGAACAGATGTGTACGTTTCTGCTCAATGGTTGTTAAGGGAGCGGGAGTCCTCTCCAGAATCTGCACTCCCAGAAGTTTTCCTGCCGTATCTGTAATTCTGTCTGCATACATTCTCATGCTCCTTAATCACCTAAAGTACTGATATAGATCGTTTTTTTATGATTTTATGTCAAGGATAAATCGTGTTGACCCCCAGGTTCCGGGGGTTTTTGTGTGCATTTTGACCTAATGTATTGACAGGTTGTGTCACCAGTTTCTGGCCAGGGATGATTTATTCACTACGGTACTGGGGGGGTATGGCTACGATGGGGGATTGGAACGCGTGAAACAGCTGCATGATAAGCGTGGCTGGTTTGATTCGTTTTGAACTACCGTTTCGATAAAAAAATGCCAGCACGGTATGTGCTGGCTGCATATATGCTAAAAGATATTTCCACTGTTAATTTAACAACATAGCTGTGTGCTACTCAAGAAATAATTGCATTTGTTTATAGTTCATATTACAACCATCTCAGTACTGCAACCTGCATATGGGGTGGTTTGTTGGAGTAGGTTGCAGTACTGACAATTAGTAAGGATATTAATTGGGGGTTAAATGAACATTGTTAGTGCAAATTTAGTGCTTATTAGGAACGAGTGGCTAAAAGCGTTTTATGCCGCTGATGTCGAACAACTTGATCACCTTGAAACAGAATGGTTCATGTCTACTAATGGACGAAAGTTTCTGTATAAAGAAATTCAGCTCAAAAGAATCGCAGCATCAAACGGCAGCCTTGCAAAATTAAAACGACGGGAGAGTAATATTCAGATTAGAGAATTTAATGGCATAGCGTGTGTCACTGGTAATGCGGAAATCAAAGATGGTGATGAGGTTCTTCATACCAATTTCATTGAGAATTGGATAAAAATAGATGGAAAATGGAAGCTCCAGTTTATTAGTTTCGAATCTGAATAAGTTATGATGCCAGTACTCAAGTACTGGCATCGCTAATCATCTAATTTTTCTATAAAAAATGAACAGAAATAACACTGAGAATATCAGCGACAAACTAATCAATCTACTCCTGTCCGCCTCTTCTGAGAAAAGAATGTGAGAGATCATAATACACATATAAAACGCAAGGAATAGTATTAACCAGTACATCAAGTATCTAATGAACTTCATAATAAACCATGAGAACTAATTTCAGACCTAGTATTTTATTATACTACCCTCTGTCCATCATCTAACCTATTGATAAAGGTAGCATAACTTAGGAATTACCTTATAGAGGACGGTTCAGGGTTGTACTAAGTTAAGTACTGGAGTACCCCTTGTTTAGCTCATCTTAAGCAGCCAGTGCTTAACAGTACTGGCTTTTTTTACAGATAGTTAAGTGCTCAAGCCGATAGTGGGCTTATTTTAATAAGCAGTGCTAAAGAATATAAAACAGGAAACCAGTAAAGCTTCCGGCTGTTCTTCATCGTTATACTTTAATTATTAATGAATTCATAATAGCATCTAGACTGCCCAACCGTTCTTTAAAGACATGTCAGCCATCTTATTGCACATCATATTAATTGTTAATGCAGCCGCAAGATAGTCTTTAGCTACTTCATTAGGATATGAGCCACGAAGTATACTATACAATTCATTCGAATACTGTAGTGCCTCACCTGTTAATAAATTAGTTTTACTAGCTTGAGAAAATGCACCTATCAATGCATTTCTATTTTTAGGATCAGTATTGTGATCATAACAATAATAGATCATCGCCCCTGGCCGTCTTCCAACTTCAGTCATCGCTTCATTCAATCTTTCTCTGTACGCCTCGATTTGTTCTGGCGTTACTTTTGGTTCATTTTGAACTGGTTGTGGTTGTGGTTGTGGTTGTGGTTGTGGTTGTGGTTGTGGTTGTGGTTGTGGTTGTGGTTGTGGTTGTGGTTGTGGTTGTACAGTATCAAATGTCTTTTTATGTGATTCAACATCAGTTTTTGATTCATTTGCCTGACGTGTTTGCTCTTGACCCAGCATCATATTCAAATCATTTATTCGTGCCGTATAAGCAGCTTTAAGATCTTGAGCTGTCGTTGCTTTGTTACGAACGTCTTTGAGCCAGCTTAATTGAGATTTCTTAATTAGTTGCACTTTATCAGGGTTAGATTGATTAACCTTCTGATATAAAGAGCTTAATTGCTCATCTAGGACAGATAATGCTGGCGTAGTGCAAATTGTTAGTTCAGTATATCCGTTAGCTTTATTGCAATCAAAAGATGCAGCTGCTATCGGCAAGCTGGTGCTTAGCATTAGTAAGGCCAAGGCAACATTTGTTTTTTTCATTTATCACCGCTTATTATTAGGTATTAAATTAGTATGCTGTATATATGTTCATTTATAGCAATTCTACTAAACCCTGCCCTTTAGCAAATCATCCCATTCAGGTAGAGATAGTACTAAACTATTTTAATAACGAAAGCTAACATAATGCAATAAAAATGTTAGAGTTCAACTATGGCCCGTCTAAAATTTTGCTTTATAGTTAAAAGTGAAGTCCCCTAGGTAGCTCAATTGAGTAGTTACTATTGAATTTAACTGTATCTTTTACGCATAGTACAGCAGTACAGCGGTCGTTGAGGCAACCGTTGCGATCAGAGCCATAGCAATGGCTAACGGATACCAGAACGGTTCTCTACTTAGTTTGTCCGTTGTAGCTCGTAGGCTAGCGATTTGCTCATGTATACGTCGCAGTTCAGTACTGTTCATACGCTGCTCCTGTTGTCGTGTCTGTCTGCATTATAGCAAAATTACTTTACAGTAATTAGGTGATGTATTATGTTCATTGTTTAGCATTCCACAAACAAGAAAAAAATGAGTAATCATAGGCCTACAACATTTAATCCTAAATCGAAACGAGTTCCAATAATAGTAGTGCCGGGATTTTTAACGGCTAACGATGAGCAGTGGGGTGCATTTGTAGCAAAAGCAACGGGGCATCCTGTGCATTTATTAAATTGGGAGTCATTTTCGAACTCTAAAATGCTTGCACACGCTTTCAAATCTATTTTTACTCGTGGTTGGTTATCATCACTTACTACCCCAGTTGAGTTGTGGAAGAAAGCGTGTAAAGAAGTAGATAAAGTCATATTATCCATATCAAACTACATCACTGACAATTTTCATGACACGCCCTTTATTTTACTCGGTCATTCTCTTGGAGGTAGAATCGTATCTGAAGTAACCTTTTTGATTGATAATAAGAACCTGCTCTCTACAATTGTTATTGCAGGTGCTATCAATAGATTAGATTTCGATACTATTACTCGTTCCAAAGATAATATCCCATCCATTGGCTACATCAATTTTTTTAGCCAGAACGACAAAATACTAAGCAACTTTTATAGAGCAGCTAGCCTATATCAGGAAACACCGATAGGAATGGTTAATTCTAATGGTCAAAGAGTCATTAATAAAGTTACAGACTTGGGCCACAGTGAATATCTCACTAATGATTATTTCCGTCGCGAGTTAAGTAAATGTATCTATTCGATTCAAAACATATATGAAAGCGATCTGGCCCCTTCACGCCCATTGGTAATGGGGTAATTTCAACAGTACTATACCCTCCATAAACTCTTTATCACTACATGTACTGTACTCTACGTGCAGTACATCATCTTCGTCATAGAGGAGTGTCATGGTGATCTCACTACTATCTTCAATCACCTCTTTTAGTTCCTGAAGTACTGCCATTATTTCAATGGGGTCATAGCGGGGTACATAGAACTTCGAGGATATTATGCGTCCCCGCTCTTCATTTTTATTCATCATAAATCCTTTTAGGTATTTATGACGGACGTAAGAAAGGCGGCATATGCCGCCCACCTCACCATTCAGTACTGAACTGTTTAATAGTTATTTTCTATAACTAAGTATTAGTTCTATGGCCCGCGATTTCATTTCATTAGTTATATTTGGATGGTTTGATTTCGATATAAGGGACAATGCTTCCTCAACTTCACCATTTTTGATGATACGTTTAATTGTTGAGGTCTTTGTTCGAGCTGTCCCTTCTTTCCAATCTGGATGATCTTTTATCATCTTTTCAATGATATTGGCTGCACTTGATTCAGTGAGGATATACTGGTAATACTCAAGGAAGGTGGACATCCCCACTGTTTGTAGGTCACGTACAATGTCTGATTGTTTCAGTTTTTCAGCAGGTTGGGAAGTACGCGGCTGATCGCATATTAAATCGTATATATCGACTACCTTCGGATCTGATGTTAGAGCAGCATTAATGCTTAATGTGTAACCATTCTGATGTGCATTGAAAAATCCGTACTGCCTAACTAGCTCATGTGGTATACAGAGAGCTAAACGTATTGAAAAATCCGGGTGATAAATTACTGCAATTAGATCATCGAACTGATTTAAATCGTAATTGCGTATTATGCCTAACGTAGTAGAACGGTTCTTGAGATTATTTTTACGCGATTTTATTTGCACTCGGCGACCATTAGAATCGAGTGCGTCATATCCTTTAGTACTTGGCGAGGCTAGTTCCATATTCATTTGAGAGGCTACTAGCCACTCCGTATACTCACTGACTGGGTTATTCCGGGTTCTAATGATTGCTCTCTCTTCAAGTTCATCTAATGTTTTCTGATTTAATAACATCAATTCTGTTATCGACAACCCGGTCAAGTTCATCATTTATCCTCATAAAAACGTATGCATACAATTTACTACCGTTGCGTTGTAATGACAACCTAGTGAGGTATATTGCCGACTCGCGTTTTTAACACAGCTCTTTAAATACGGATAAATTTGTGAAACAATGATTCGCTATCTCTTTAGATGTACTATTCAATATGTTGGGACAAAAAATGAAAAAAACCTTACTGGCGGCCTTATTTTTAAGCATTTCTTCTGCAAATGCAGCATATATCGATGAAGGGTTTACATGTGACAGTACAGATCATCTTATTGAACTTTCAGAGGCTTGGAATCAAAATGATATGGTTACCATACAAAGATTGGTAGTTGACGGTGAATGTGACACTGTACATGAACATCGTGAAGTGACGGGAGTAATGAACCCTGGTAACGGTTATGTTGTATTCAGATTTGAGGATACAGATAAAACCGGAGTAACTCTAACTAAGTTCCTGAAGGACTATTGATACAAGGAACTTCTTCCTGGCCTTAGTTTTTAAAGGAACTGTATAACTAATTAACATTTCAACTAATGTCAAACTGCCAGTACTGAACCATAGTTTGACCCGGTTCAGTACTGGCAGTGGCTATTAAAGTACTTTACGAGCACTATTATTACTTATAATCAGGCAGAGCCGCATTTATTGTGGACCGATGAAAAATGATGTTACACCGTCTTTATCAGTCAACACAGAGTATCGTATGCCGTTCTCAAATACCTCATCGTCTTTATAACTATGTTTGATGAGTCCCGTAACTATATCAGCAGATTTCCCCGTTTTCATTTCATCGGCCCCAAGCGTTGATGAAACTGTAGACAATGCAATATTGAGGGTATTGAACCCCGAAATTAGAGTGCCGTCACCTGAGGTAAACATTACGATGCCCTTGATTTTACCAGACTCATTATCAATTGTTATCATCATATTATTATTATCATTGAATACATATGTTGCGAGACTGCCATTTTCATGTTTCTCAACATTGAAATGTACTTTGAATTTAGAATCTAATCTTTTCAGGTTGCTATTCATTCGTTCTTCAAGAACTTCTGGAGTTAGATCTAAGACCTTTGTTTTAGGTGCTTCAACCGTTGAAGTGGCTTTTGTTGAGGTGAACTTATCGTCATCTATAGCTGACGCAGCAATCAGTGTTGCAATACAACCTCATACAAATCCGCCTGCAAGACCTATCAGGCGTGAAATCCATTTAAAACGGATCTTTTGATTAACCCCATCTGTTATCATCCATCCACTAATTCCCCACACGATAATCCCTGTAGCGGGAATCCACATCAACTCGTAATGCATTTTTATTATTCCTGTCAGTTGGTTTTTTAGGAATTATCCACTATCGCACTGACCTTATGCAATATGCTCTGAGAAATTTTCTTGATTCCCTTACTTCCAGAGCACTGACATTAGGGTAGTGGAAAATATCCGAGAAATACCCAATTAATATTATATGGGGTTTTATCGGAGTTTTTTATTGAATCGATTAATAACTGAGCGATATCTATGTGTTTTTCGAGTTGTACGCAGTACAGCGAGGAGAAACACGTAGATATGCGAAAGTACTCATGAGCGTAGCGATTGAGTACTTTCAATTGATTTCACTCTATATTGAGACACAAAACATCGCTTCGCTCTGTTTCGGTCTGATAATTTGCAGTAGTTCCGCTTCGCTCACTACTGCAAATGATCGTTTCCTATTTCATTTACTGGTTAGAGTACTTATCTGTACTGATAGATAACTGTTGAAGTTGCTCTCAACTACGCTTCGCTCCGTCTCAGAAGTGCTGCCGCCCTCCGGTTGCCTGCTCGTGTAGAACTCGCCCCCACTACTCCCCCGATCCCCTAAGAGTACTGTCAGTGCTTGGACAATAAAAAAGGGAGCATTAAGCTCCCTTTCTCTCGTCTAACAATTTTTCCAGAAGTAATTTTTTCTGGTCCTCATCCAGTCCGTACTTACCCGACATTTTGTTCACGTATTTTGCGATCTCTTCAAGAGTACGTCCTTTAGTACGCAACCATTTACGAGCAGCATCACGCACCTTTGCAGGCAACTGAGAGGCAGGACGTCCGGCACGGTTTACCACTGCATCTATCCCAGCATCAATGTACTCATAACTTCCAGCACCCTTGATACTGTACGCCTGGTTCTCATCAAATACGTATAGCGTTACGCTACTACTGGATTGGTAGTTGCGTAGGTTTGTACGGTACACGAACTGATTGATAGCCTCGTACTCGTACTGATGTACTACATCCCCATAAGTATGACCCAGTACCGCCTCTATGTGCTTTGCCATAGCATCGTCAACTTTCATAGAGACCATACAGGCCGCTACGGTGTGATCTTGTAAATGGTTCATACCTCGTTGACACGGTGTGATGTACTTGCCAGTAATGTTCCAGTACCGCTTATAGGCTTCATTACAGGTCCATAGTACTGGCCCGTTCTCCCTTGCATTGATGTACTCACCAATACGGGACATCATGTTATTGGGTTTATCTCTTTCTGCCTTGAGACGGGTACTGCTGAGAGTATTATTTTTCGCAAAGTACTTAACGGTTAAACGCTGGTTGTTTGTATGGTTAGGTACTAGTTCATGTTTGTACCCTTCAAATAGATGAAAGTACTTTTTATATATTAGAGAATTTTCAAAATCATTGGCAAAGTAGATTATCTCAACGCCATTATTCACATAACGTTCCAGGTCATAATAACCAATGATGAAAATGCGTTTACAGTTTTCGTCGCTAAACACTGAACTATTGATAACGATTTTATGATAGTACTTAAACCGTTCATAATTCTGTTTTATTTTATGAAGTACTTCAGAGCCAATGTCATCGTTTAGGGTCGCGTAGACATAATTCCCATCATCAGATACTGAGGTAACATTGAATAGTTTTGCATATAAATGTGCTGGCAATAATTCATCACTGCTGTCAATCACGTCGCTCTGAAAAGCAAAATAATCAACACAGTCATCCATGAACACACTCCACGATCTTAACATCTGAGGTTGAAGACGGTAGAACATTTTATCCGTAATGAAAATCACCTTCTGATTCTTTTCAATGAGTTCCTTATTGATGGACTCAAGTAAATTTTCATGTGTTTCATGATTCATGATTAGACCAAATCCTAAACTGTCACGGTATTGCTGCTGTAATTGTTTCGAGGGCACGACAACAATGAAATGTTTTGCTGGGTTGTCATTGATGATTTTAATTATCATACGCGTTTTTCCTCCGCCGCATTGCAGAGAAACATAGTAGAGTTTTTCATAAATAGACATGTTAGATCCTTCTATATAGTTGATTAAAACCAGCGTCCAACTGGTGATATAAAGGCAGTACTGAAAACTCTCAGTACTGCCTTTCTTTTTACAGTTTCACTGTAATTCGGTTATTTTGAATATCAGATTTCAGTACTGCAATTCGTGCCTGAAGAGCAGCAATGATTTCTGGTAATGGAAATGGTTCAGTACGGTATCTCGCAATTACTAATTCGATAGCAACAATTTTCGCCTCCTGCCACACTTTATGGGCCTTAGCTTCAGACGTAAAACCACTCGCCTGATAATGTTTTCTTCCGAGCTGATTGCAATATACTGTGAATGTATTATTTTTTTGGTTTTTTACTACACCTAAAGCGTAACCCCCTCGTTTTGCTGCCTTATCGAGCAATACGTTGTTCACGTAACTCGGTACAAAACGTACTGTATCAGGTCCGTACTCTCTATTACCCGGAATTAGCAGATCTTTATCTGCTTGATAGTTTTTCCTATGGTTCACCTGCCACCATTTCAGGTAATTAGAAAATTTCAACCACTCATCACACACAGTACACCCTTTATATGAGGGATATGTTAGATGGAAACGGGATGAATAGGCCCGCTCTAACATATTAGTCCATGATTTATATGCCAGTGGATAGTTTTTAGTACTGTACTCAATATCATTTACGCCCTGACCGGCGACTAGTTTTGGTTTATTAGTGTTCATGTCACAATCCTTGTGATTTAGTAGTCCATCCCCGCCCAATGGATGTTATATACGGGAATATTCAGTACTGATTCAGTCATTGATTCAGTACTGTATATTGGTTATTTGTTCGGGCTAATATTGCCCTTTGTGATCATTACCTCATTGATGAGTAGAGATACTGCCTGGGATTTGTTTTTTGCTCGCCCACTGCTAATCAGGGATTCAATGAAATCTGCTTGTTGCTGAGTGACTCGGATCCCGATCATCACCTCTTTATTGAATTGTTTATTTGTACTCATAGTCGCTCCATTGTTAACTATTTCCATGAAAATAAGCTCAAATAAAACGGCTAATTAAAGCCGCTTTAGAACTAAACCACACAGAAGGATATAAAGATTGTACCCGACGATTGAAAAACATTTCATAAATGTTCGGGTAGTTTGTTCATTACATTCTATTTATCATTTTTCTCGAAAACAGCGTGAAAAGAAGCCCCGACGAAACGGGGAAATCTTCATCACCATAGGAGAAAATGGCCTACGGGCTGACCCGCCGTACGAGGATTCATTCATAATGAAAGGTACTGATACTATACCGTATCATTCTTTTCTGTTTCATTTATTTATTGTGTTTATTGATTAATTCGGCAGAGAAGATAATTATAATGGTAACCATTAATAACAATGCGGGCCATCCCATCAGCATCAATGATGTTAGAAATATTATTAGTAGTGAGAGGGTTAAAAACTGTTTGATAAATTCGATCATATTATTCTCCTAAGTTATGTTTATTTATCATAGAAACAAAAAAGCCCTTCACTTTGGAAGGGCTTTGTAGATTTTTATAATTTATTTCTTAGGCCAAAACAGTTTACTATCAAGTTCGGGATAACCTACAACACGCAACATCTCTTTTGCCTGCTCAAGCATAGCCTCCGCAGATCTATTTAACGATGTATATCTATTAACTAATGTAGTTAATCTTTCATCCGGCAAAACTTTTAGAGCTTCTGTAATAGTCTGTGCATCGTCGGTGAATGGAAGCGGCCCTAAATGACAACCCCACTCATAAGGTGTTGCTCCTGCACTAAAGTTATAGTAGTCCTCATGCCCTTTTATTTGAAACGACAGGTATAAACGGCGATTTACTTTCCATGCCCTGACGTCACCAATACTACTGCGAACAATATCTCGTAACTTATTACGATACTCGTGTACTGGATCGTGCAGCACTCCATATTGTGCGTATGTAAAGAAGTCCATCATGAGAGACTCAAACGTATCATCATTAGCTAAAATTTGCTTACGTTGTAGTACTTCAAGTTCAAGAGTTAAATTGTTACGCTGTGCTTCCAACTCTTTGATTTGTGTTACTACTTCCTCTACGTCCCCAAGTCCATTAAGAATCAAAGTAGTTCCTCGGCTGATACGAGTACTGATATCCTGAATCAAACTTTCAATATTATTGATTTGATGTGTGTAATCGGACTTATCACTTTTACCTTTCAGTTGCAAATCAAGGTAAGCTATAGTGGTTACCAACATCAATGTATGCTCTACTAATATACCAGGTAAAGACCAAGTTTTGCAATCGTTACCATTACCCCTTCCCTTTTCACAAAGATAGCGGATTGTATTTTTGTGACGCATCGCCATCATAGTTCCGCCACAGTGACCACAACGAAAGATACGCAAGCCTGCTAACAGGTTGATATTATTAGTTTGCTCACCAACCTTACCGATATATTTTGTTGTTTCCCGGATCTTTTGCAATCGCAAATATTGCCCTTCGCTAATCAAAGCGGGGAAGTACCCAGGTAAATTGAATTTTTTCTCATCAACCGTAAGCACACGCATTCCATATACAGCAGGATTAATACGTAGTTTACGTACATTAGCATAAGACCATGCTTTCCCTTTATATAGATGATAATACTTTTCGTTTAATAATTGAGTAACCTTGAACACGCTCATGCCTTCTAAGAAGCATTCAATAGCATATTGAGCGACAGGCCATAAAACCGGATCTTTACGAACTGATTCATTTGAACCACTACTATCATCAATCCACCAGGGATGTGATCCGATAGATTTTATCGTTGTTGGTAAGCCATCCTGAAAGCGTTTAATCAATGCAAGGGCATTACCATTAGTACGATTTTGCTTAGTCCTTGACTCTTCATTAGCTCGTACAAACATCAATATGCTAGTAAGCAAATCTATAGGATTCTCTTTAATACCAGCACGCGTATAGACCTTATTATCCATACCAGTAACAATTGTAATGCCTCTACGCAGCACACCCATAAAAAGCTCAAGTGCTACGTCCACTTCGCCACGTGTAAGCCGATCCAACTGCTCAACAAAAAGAAACGCATTACTGGGGATTAGTCCCTGGTCTACTGCATCTAGAAACTGCCCCAATGCTCCAGATTTAGCGTTAGCACCTCGAAACGCCGATACTCCCGGATCGATGATTTCAATCATCTCTAGGTCATGTTCACGAGCGTATTTTTCTGCTGCTGCAACCTGGCGAGCTTTTGACGTACCAGATGCCTGTACTGCACTACTCCAGCGTAGATATGAGTATAATTTTCGACCCATTTTTGATTTTCTCTATGTAATTCATACACTTAGTTTAATGTGTATAATTTACGCTCGGATTGCCCGGATGACTGATGATATGCACATTGCCGCTGGCCATTGTCGCAATCATCGCCTCGGTGTGAGTGTCCCGATCCTGCGGGGCGAAGACAGGCTCATGGAAGCCGGCAATGATCAGATCCAGCGAGGTCAGCATCGGCCCGGTGCAGTCAATCTCACCGGCGATATTTTTGATGTTGGCCTCAATACCGCGCAGGATCCCTACCCCATCCACCAGCCGCGGCCAGATACGCATATTCACAAAGTGCCAGTAGTGCGGGGCATCGGCCATATCGGGGCCGTGATCGGTGATAGCGAACAGCTTGAGGCCTTTGCTTTTCGCTATCGCAATATAGTCATGGAGGGTGCTGTAGGCGTGGGTGCTGGCGACGGTATGCATGTGCAGGTCAACGGGGTACATGACGCTCTCCTCTATTAATAATGCTCAAGGATAACAGGAATTATTACCCTTTTTAATGAAAACCCGGCCCTAGTAGCCGCGCGCTCGGTCAACCTGCCCGGTTACCGGCTCGCCCTGCTCCAGCTTTGTAATGGTGTGGGCAATATAGTCGATCGCTTCATTGGGGCGCGTTACGGCAGCGATATGCGGCGTCATCGCAATGCGTGGATGCGCCCACAGCGGGCTGCTGGCTGGCAGCGGCTCTTTACTAAAGACATCCAGCATAGCGCCTTTCAATTTGCCGCTATCGAGAGCCTCGAGAAGATCGTCCTCAACGACATGTACGCCGCGCGCCAAGTTGAGCAGATACCCGTTGTCCGCCAGCTGGTTCAGCAGCGATAAGTTAATAATGCCTCGGGTCTCTGGGGTATTAGGCAGGAGGTTAATCAACACGCGGGTTCCTTTCAGGAAATCGCCCAGTTCGTTTTCACCCGCAAAGCTTTTCACGCCGGGCCATGATTTGCGGCTACGGCTCCAGCAGCGCAGCGGGAAGCCCCATGCCTGCAGGCTTTCAGCCACTTTCGACCCCAGCACGCCTGCGCCAAGGATGCCGATGGTGAACTCTTCGCGCTGATACTCTGCCAGCTCCTGCCAGCGGGCCTGCTGCTTCTGGGCCTGATAATCGTCAAAGCGGCGGAACCAGTGTAATACCTGACTGACGGCGTACTCCTGCATCTGTAATGCCATGCCGGTATCTTCCAGGCGAAACAGTGGGATAGATTCAGGCAGCATCGTCGGGTGGGCGTTAAGCTGGCTCAGAATAGAGTCAACGCCTGCCCCGAGGGCAAACACCGCTTTCAGGCTGCGGCCCTGAAGCATTTCAACCGGGGGATGCCAGACCAGGGCGTAGTCGGCGGGTTCATTATCACCCGGCTTCCATTCACGGACCCGGGCCTGCGGAAGTGCCTGAGAGAGTTTATTCAGCCAAAATTGCGTATCGAAGGATGGGTGATAGAAGATGATATCCATACTGGCTCCAAATGCATTCATGCGGTGGTTTAGTCGAATTGTTATCTATTGATGAGGATAACAAATTTGTTCTGCGCAAAGGGGGGAAAGGTGACTGATGATAAAAAAAACAGTTCCTGGGCATTTAGGAAGCACGTTGCGTGAAGTTTGGCTAAACGCGCTAAATTATTGAAAAAGAGGATTGACGGTGGAGGCGGATTTCCCTACATTAGCGCCGTCCCAGCGATGCTGGGAAGACAATATGGTGAGGTGTCCGAGTGGCTGAAGGAGCACGCCTGGAAAGTGTGTATACGGCAACGTATCGGGGGTTCGAATCCCCCCCTCACCGCCATATTCGAAGAGAAGCTCGCATGTAAATGCGGGCTTTTTTTTCGCATGTCGTACCCAGCGGGGGGGATGAGAATCCCCGACCGGGCTTCGACAACGGGCGCCAGCCCGTTGGACAGACCGGGAGTGCAGCGAGCGGGCTGCCCGAAGGGCGAGCGAAGCGAGTCAATCCCCCCCTCACCCCTTCTCAGCGGCATGATGGTAAATAGATTCCTTGCGTAACGTTCGCGACAGCACCGAGGCCACCACGCAGGCGACCAACAGTCCTGGCAGGAGCGTATACTGCCCGGTCATTTCGCAGATCATTAGCGTTGACATGATAGGCGCATGGGTTGTTGCCGCCAGGAGTGTCGCCATTCCCGTTAATCCCATCAGTATTGCGATCGTCTGTAAATCCGCCAACCAGAGCCCACAGAGGTGAGCGAGTAACATACCGATGGCCATACCGACAAACAGCGTTGGCGTAAAAACGCCACCTGGCGCCCCGGAACCGCTGCTGGCAAGGACGGCGGTTAACTTGCACAGGAAAACCAGGGCTATGGTCGCAAATACCGGCGGCGACAGCAGATATCCTTGCACCACGCTATAGCCATTGCCCCAAACGGCAGGAGTCAGCAGCGATAGCAGGCCGACAATGCCGCCCCCGAGCGCCAGTTGCCAGGGTGGAGAGAGCCTAAGACGTAAAAATAGCTGATGGCTACTCTCCATTAACCAGATAAAGAGCGGGCCGCATACGCCAGCGATCAGGCCGATTACCAGCATTAGCGAGTAGTCCAATGCATGGATTTGCCGGGCAAGATGTACCGTATAAAGGGGTGCTGGGCCATCACTCAGTAAATTGGTCGTGAGCAAGGCGAGTACAGCGGCAACAACCACAGGCCCTAAAGAAGCCAACATGAGAGTGCCAAAGAGAATTTCAGCGATAAACATACTGCCTGCCAGCGGAGCGTGGTATGCGCTAGCCATCCCTGCCGCCGCTCCACAGGCTACCCACAGTTTCCATTCGTTTTTGGGGGTGAATCGCTGCGCAAAAAACGATGCTGCTAGCGCCGCTAACAAAATCATCGCTCCCTCCCGGCCAATGGCGCTGCCGGTCACGACGACCAGCAGCGACGCCAGTGATTTCACAAGGCTTGACGCGTAGTCGAACTGGCCGTCGCCTGTTTCTAGCGCCTCGATATAGTCCGTTGGCGCGTGAGGACGCTGTCGGGTATAGCGCTGCCATGCCCATAGCAAGGTACCGGCCGCCACGCCTCCCAAAGCGGGGGTCAACAATCGACGCCACCACGGAAGCGTACTGGCGGCATTAACCAGGCTACCGCTGTTATTACTAAGGAAAAGCGACTCCAGCAGCATCATGGCATGGCGAAACAGGGCAACAGCCAGTGCGGCAACGATGCCGATCAGCATAGCGAGAAGCAATCGGCGGAACATGGCCTGTACGTCAGGATAGGTATGAAGACGTTGCATCAGACATCCTTTTCATTTTTCCCGTACCCATAGGGAGACAGCGATACGGTGATCTAACTTAATCGCTGTGGAATAATTTGTCTGAGTCTAATCGGGGTTATTTAAGCAAAACAACTTAAACCAAGAAATAAATGCTGGAATGTAATTAAGCGCACCAGCGATGCACCTGCTCACAGCTTAACCGAACGCACTTGAAAGCAGAAATTAAGCTTGACCGTTTCAGTCCAACTCCCTATAGTAGCGCCCCGTTGCCCCCATGAGGAAGGCAGCAAAAACAATATGGTGAGGTGTCCGAGTGGCTGAAGGAGCACGCCTGGAAAGTGTGTATACGGCAACGTATCGGGGGTTCGAATCCCCCCCTCACCGCCATATTTAAGATGAGAGCCTGTACGCAAGTACGGGCTTTTTTCTTTTATATTCTCGCAAGGGGGGGATGAGAACCCCCGACCGGGGTTCGACAACGGGCGCCAGCCCGTTGGACAGACCGGGAGCGCAGCGAGCGGGCTGCCCGAAGGGCGAGCGAAGCGAGTCAATCCCCTCCGGTGGCGCTACGCTTACCGGGGCTACGCTTTATACCCTGCCCCACCCTACAAAAAAACAAAGCCCGGTTACCCGGGCTTTGCGATCACATTCGCAATCACGCTATTTCATCAGTAGTAGGCGAGCAGCGTTCGCTGGCAAAGGGCCGAGCGCACGCAGTCATCTTTAGTAAAGCGAACAACGCCAATCATCTCATCTTCCTCAAAACGTGCCAGCGCATCGCTCAG
This sequence comes from Escherichia sp. ESNIH1, assembly GCA_002918705.1. Lineage (GTDB taxonomy): Bacteria > Pseudomonadota > Gammaproteobacteria > Enterobacterales > Enterobacteriaceae > Pseudescherichia. The sequence goes on from PQKR01000003.1 coordinate 57,168, forward strand.
GCCGGACTGGACGCCCGACGGCAAATCGCACTGGGTGATGTCGCCGTTTACAATCACGGTCACGTTCTCCCCGAGGCGTGTTAAAAACATCTTCATTTGCGCGGCGGTCACATTCTGAGCCTCGTCAAGAATCACGACCGCGTTTTCAAATGTACGTCCGCGCATATAGGCGAACGGCGCGATTTCCACCTTACCAATCTCTGGCCGCAGGCAGTATTGCATAAAGGACGCTCCAAGGCGCTTGACCAGCACGTCATAGACGGGCCGGAAGTAGGGAGCGAACTTCTCCGAGATATCTCCGGGTAAGAAGCCAAGATCTTCATCGGCTTGCAGGACCGGACGGGTGACGATAATTCTGTCCACATCCTTGTGGATCAGGGCTTCCGCCGCTTTCGCTGCGCTGATCCAAGTTTTACCGCATCCTGCTTCACCTGTTGCAAAGATGAGCTGCTTAGTCTCAATTGCATTCAGGTAGTGCGCCTGAGCTTCATTACGCGCGACAATTGGCGAGTTATCACGGCTGTCCCGCGCCATGCCAATTGATTCAACGCCACTCATCTGCACAAGCGAGGTGACCGACTCTTCTTCACGCTGTTTATGGCTGCGCGAATCTCGTCTCAGCACACGTTTTGCTTCACGACGAGCTTTGATCACTGCTTTCTGTCTTCCCATGGATAGCACCTTGAGTTGTAGGTTTACATCACACGCGCCGCTGCCGGCACGATTATGCGCACGAACGTCTGAGGTTTGGCTTCCTTGTAAGCCATGACTTGCTGATGAAAAGACGCGGCAAACCCACCCACTGTGTCGTTTGCCACATCGGTAAATTCAGTTGCATTAAAGGGGGAAGAGGAGACGCTGGCAGTGAGACGATCGCTGTCGGTGGCGTGCTGCCTGCACCGATCATGGTGAGTTGAGAGTTCTGATTGTCCTGGGCCGGACCTTACCATTCGCGATCTCCATAGTGAATCGTTCACTGCCGGGAACTACCGCTGCTGTTATAAGTAAAACAAAAATTTTCATAAAAGCAACATTATATTTACCTAAATATAACGAGCTTGACCGCTTACACGGAGCCAGTTTCTGACATTAATATTACAAAAATATAACAGGACCGCGCTCATAGGAAAAAATGATACTCTCCCCTGCCCCGCAGGACAGAGGAGAGCTGGCTACGCCTCCAGCAGCGACTGAGCCAGATAGTGCTGGGTATCCTTCACGCCGGGCAGCGCAAAAAAGTAACCGCCGCCGATCGGCTTGATGTACTCTTCGAGCGCTTCGCCGTTGAGCCGCTTCTGCACCGTCAGGAAGCCCTTCTCCAGATCGTGCTGGAAGCAGACAAACAGCAGGCCCATATCCAGCTGGCCAGCGTTGGTGACTCCCAGCGAGTAGCTGTAGCCCCGACGCATCATTAGATTGACCTCGGTCTCTGGCGTACGCGGGTTGGCAAGGCGGATATGGCTGTCGAGGGCAATAACGTCGCCGTCCGGATCGCGAGTATAGTCCGGCACGTCATGCTCATGCTGCATTCCCAGCGGGGCCCCGCTCTGCTTGTCCCGGCCGAAGATAGTCTGCTGCTCCTTAAGCGGCGTGCGATCCCAGAACTCCACGCGGAACTGGATGATGCGCACCGCCTGATAGCTGCCGCCCACGGTCCAGGCTGGCTCATGCTGATCGGGGGTGACCCACACCACGCTTTTCATCAGCGTCCTGTTCTGACTATCCGGGTTGCCAGTGCCGTCTTTAAAGCCCAGCAGGTTGATTGGCGTCTCCTTTCCTTTACTGCGCGCAGCGTGATCGGAGATAAAACCTTCCCGCTTCCAGCGAATGCTAAGTAGATCCGGGGTGTATTTAAGAATATCGCGCAGGGCGTGGATCACCGTATCCCCGGTATTAGCACAGATCTGCAGCAGCAGATCGCCGTGGCATAGCGCGGCGTCTAGCGAATCGTTAGGGAAGCGTGTCATCTTCTCCAGCTTCGCAGGACGCTGCGGGCCTAAGCCAAACCGATCATCAAACAACGATGCCCCCAGAGATACGGTGATAGTCAGGTTATCCGGGGCAATAAAGCCGCCAAGAATACCGGAGTCCATCGGCGGCAGACGCGGGTTAGGCGTGTCCGGCGCGGGACCACCGGCAGTTAAAAACGCAATCCGTTGGGTCAGCAGACGAAATAGTCGCTCCAGCTCAGATTTATCGCTGGCCAGCACATCAAACGCTACCAGCATCATCGAAGCCTGCTGCGGCGTCAAAATACCCGCCTGGTGCTCGCCATAGAACGGCTGGGTCTCCATCCGCGCATCCGGCGACAGGGTGCCCGGGGCACTTTTCGGCTTGGCCGCATGGGCTACCGGGCAGCCACCTGCCAGCGCCAGCGCGCCACCCAGCGCGCCCATACTCTTCAGTAAACGGCGGCGTGAAGGCTCGCTCACGCCGTCGACATCATGCTCTGTCATGCTTAATCCAGTCCGAGTACACCGCGAAGCTGGGCCAGATCTTCCGCAAGCGTGGTGATCGGTCCTTTCAGCGCCGTGCGATCGGCGTCGGTCAATTTGTCATAGGTCTCGAAACCATCTTTGGTGCGGTATTTCGCAAGGATGGTATCGACTTTCTTGAAGTTGGCATCCACCTTCGCCAGCAGCTCGGCGTTGCCTTTCTGCAGCTGCGGGCGCAGCAGGTTGACAATTTTCTGCGCGCCATCGACGTTGGCCTGGAAGTCCCACAGGTCGGTGTGGCTGTAGCGATCTTCTTCACCGCTGATTTTACTGGCCGCAACCTCTTCAATCAGCCCAGCTGCGCCGCCGACCACTTTTGACGGCGGGAAAGCCAGCTCGCTGGTACGTTTTTGTAGCTCAAGCACGTCGCTATTCAGCTGGTCAGCATACTGCTCCATACCGTTGGTGGTGTTGTCGCCAAACAGCGCTTTTTCAAGGCGGTGGAAGCCGGTGAATTTCGGATCGGCGGCTTTCTGCTCGTAATCATCTTCACGGGCATCGATGCTGCCGTCGAGGTCTGAGAAGAGCTCAGCGATAGGCTCAATACGCTCGTAGTGCTGACGCGTCGGGGCATAGAGCGATTTCGCTTTTTCAATATCCCCCGCCTTCACCGCGTCGGTAAAGGCTTTGGTCTTGGCTACCAGACCACTCATCTCCTGGGTCACGTAAGCTTTATACTCGGTGATAGCACCGCCGAGGCTCAGCAGGGCGTCCCCTTTAGCCGCATCCGCTGTGCCAGCGCCTTTAACCGTCAGCTTGCCCTTCGGGTTGGTCAGCAGGCCACAGGTCATCTCATATTCACCTGGCTGCAGGTTAGCGGTCAGCTTCTGGCTGAACCCTGGCGCGATGTTCTCGCGCTCTTCAACCACCATGACGCCCTTCAGGATCTCCCACTCCAGCGCTTTCTGGCTATGGTTGAGGATAATGAACTGCGTTTTCCCGGCGTTAACCGTGAGATTCATCGGTTCACACTGCTTATCCGTTACCGTGACCTTAACCTGTGGAACTTCTGCCGCGTGGGCGCCAAATGCGCAGGCGAGCAGCGCGGCGATACTAACCTGTAAAGCATTACGACGAAAATGCGTTGCCATGACCTTTCCCTTTAAAAGTATGTTGTAACTACTACTGCTACTACTATCAATTATCATCAGGAGGCACCGGGTGACATCTGCGCCCCCGGGCGCGGCGGCAGCATAAACATCACCAGCGCCGGAATAAGGTAGGCAAACCAGACCACCACTTCACTGACGCTGGGCGCCTCCTGGTAGCCAAAGATGCCCTCCAGCAGGGTGCCAAACAGCGTATGGGTGCTCAGAGTATTGCTAAGATCGAAGGCCACCTGCTGGAAGTGGTTCCAGAGCCCCGCTTCGTGGAAGGCACGGATCGCCCCCGCGGCCAGACCGGCCGCCACCAGCAGAATAAACAGGCTGGTCCATTTGAAAAACGCGGCCATGTTAAGGCGGATACCGCCCCAGTAGATCAGGAAACCGATGACGACGGCTGTCGCCAACCCGGTAAGTGCCCCCACCGGCGGCCAGATACCCACATCCTGCTGAAACGCCGCCAGCAGGAAGAAGACCGACTCCAGCCCTTCCCGTGCGACGGCAAAGAAGACCATCATAATCAGCGCCCAGCCGTGATGATTCCCCTGCTTCAGGGCGTTATCTACCGCCTGCTCAAGCTGCACCTTAACGTTGCGCGACACTTTGCGCATCCAGAAGACCATCCACGTCAGGATCACCACGGCAATCACCGCCACGATGCCCTCAAACAGCTCCTGCTCCTTTTGCGGGAACTCACCGGTGGTTTCGTTGATGATGATACCGAGAGCAAGACAGAGGGCAGCGGCGAGAAAGACGCCGATCCACATCACCCCTATCCAGCGGCCGCGTTGGGTACGCTTCAGGTAGCTGGCTATAAGGCTGACGATCAGCGCGGCTTCGAGACCTTCACGTAGCATAATAAGAAATGGCACAAACATGCGGTAAACCTTTGAATGTTAAGCAGCGTCAAATGATGCAAAGAAAAGTAAATTTCAATGATAGTGATTATCATTACGTCAGCCGTAAACACAAGTAATTTCTGTGCGGAAGTTTCTCAGAATGTTACGCGGGACAACGTGCGAGCCGGAAGGTGAATTCTGGGTTGGAGAGTTGTTAATAGAAAGTAAGAAAACGCACCGAAGAGCGGCTCCGGTGCGTTAAGAACGGTTAGTTTGCTACGCGTGGTTCTGGCTTAGAGTGGTAATGCGCATCCGCCTCGGCAAAGCGCGCCTGCATGCTTGTCGACGGTGCTTTGTCCAGCAGGCTGAAGAGCACGATACCGATGCTGCCGAAGATAAAGCCTGGAATGATCTCGTACAGGCCCAGCAGCTCGAAGTGCTTCCAGACGATGACGGTTACCGCACCGATGATCATCCCTGCCAGCGCGCCGTTACGGGTCATGCGTGACCACATTACCGAGAAGAGCACCACCGGACCGAATGCCGCACCAAAACCAGCCCAGGCATAGCTCACCAGACCCAGCACGCGGTTTTCCGGGTTAGCGGCCAGGGCGATAGCCACCAGCGCAACGACCAGCACCATGACACGTCCGACCCACACCAGCTCCGTCTGGCTCGCACCTTTGCGCAGGAATGCTTTGTAGAGATCCTCCGTGATAGCGCTAGAGCAGACCAGCAGCTGGCAGCTTAAGGTGGACATTACCGCCGCCAGAATGGCAGAGAGCAGCACGCCAGCAACCCACGGGTTGAACAGCACCTGCGCCAGCTCGATGAACACGCGCTCGGCGTTCTGGTTTACCGCCCCGGCCTGCCCCGGGTTATTGCTATAGTAAGCGATACCGAAGAAGCCGACGGCTACCGCACCGGCCAGGCAGAGGATCATCCAGGTCATGCTGATGCGGCGAGCATGAACGATGGTGTGGTGAGAATCCGCCGCCATAAAGCGCGCCAGAATGTGCGGCTGGCCAAAGTAGCCCAGGCCCCAACCCAGCAGCGAGACGATAGCCACAAAGTTCAGCCCTTTCAGCATGTCCACGTTTTCGATGCTTTTCTGCTTAATCACCATCAGTGAGTCGTCAAACCCACCCACGGAGACCATCACCATCACCGGGGTAAGGATCAGGGCGAAGATCATCAGGCTGGCCTGCACGGTGTCGGTCCAGCTCACGGCCAGGAAGCCACCTACGAAGGTGTAGATGATGGTTGCCGCCGCACCGGCCCACAGCGCCGTTTCGTAGCTCATGCCAAAGGTGCTCTCAAACAGGCGCGCCCCTGCCACAATGCCGGAGGCACAGTAGATAGTGAAGAAGAGGAGAATAACCAGCGCAGAGATGATGCGCAGCACGCGGCTACGATCCTCAAAACGGCCGGTGAAGTAGTCTGGCAGCGTCAGGGCGTTGTTGTTGACCTCGGTGTGTACCCGCAGGCGGCCCGCCACCAGCTTCCAGTTAATCCATGCGCCCAGGGTTAGACCGATAGCGATCCAGCTTTCAGAGATACCAGAGATAAAAATTGCCCCAGGCAAGCCCATCAGCAGCCAGCCGCTCATATCGGATGCGCCCGCAGAGAGTGCGGTCACCAGCGGCCCCAGGCTACGCCCGCCGAGAATATAGTCGTCAAAGTTTTTTGTCGATCGCCAGGCGACAAAGCCAATCAAAATCATGCCAAAGATGTAAACGAGAAACGTCACCAGCATTGGGGTGCTCATTGCCATTCAAAAGTCTCCAGATCTCTTCGTCAGCAAATGTCATATCTGCTGCGTTGACCTTTTCCGGAACGGGGAAAAGGTGTCGTTGTAGTGTTGGGCGACCGTATCCTGCCGGAAGCGATTTCTAACCACAATCGATTTAACATGGCATTCACATGAATTACATCCCCGTTACGATACCATTTTCTAATAGGTTGCACTCGCTCACGCTTTGAAAGGTAACACCGTGCAAAAGTGTTAAGCACCGCATGGTTCCTGGGTTTTAAGAGTGCTAGCGCAACTTCTGAGAGCGCGATCTCATTTAACAATCCATTCATTTTTCAGCTTGTTGACCGTGTCACAATTAACATGGTTGCACAAAGTTGCAACATGGTAGATATTCCTCGCTAACGATGAGAGTGACGATAATAACGAGGAGTAGATGCATGGGTAGCACGACGATGGGGGTGAAGCTTGATGACGCCACGCGTGACCGTATTAAGCAGGCCGCGACGCAGATCGATCGCACGCCGCACTGGCTGATTAAGCAGGCCATCTTTAACTATCTTGAGCGCGTCGAGAGCGGTGACGCGCTGCCGGAGCTACCGGGCCAGTTCAACGGCGTAGAGAGCGAGCATGTCGACGCTAGCGTATCGAAAGATGAGCCGCATCAGCCCTTCCTGGAATTTGCCGAGCAGATCCTGCCTCAATCCGTCAGCCGCGCGGCCATCACCGCCGCCTGGCGACGCGCGGAAACCGATGCCGTGCCGATGCTGCTGGAGCAGGCGCGCCTGCCGGAGCCGGTTGCCGATCGCGCACAGAAGCTGGCCTACCGCCTGGCGGAAAAGCTGCGTAACCAGAAAACCGCCACCGGACGTGCGGGAATGGTACAGAGCCTGCTGCAGGAGTTCTCTCTCTCCTCGCAGGAGGGCGTGGCCCTGATGTGCCTGGCCGAAGCGCTGCTGCGTATTCCCGACAAGGCCACCCGCGACGCGCTGATCCGTGACAAAATCAGCAACGGCAACTGGCAGTCGCACATCGGCCGTAGCCCTTCGCTGTTTGTTAATGCCGCGACCTGGGGCCTGCTGTTTACCGGTCGTCTGGTCTCTACCCATAACGAAGCCAGCCTCTCGCGCTCGCTGAACCGCATTATCGGCAAGAGCGGCGAGCCGCTGATCCGCAAAGGCGTGGACATGGCGATGCGCCTGATGGGCGAGCAGTTTGTTACCGGTGAAACCATTGCCGAAGCGCTGGCAAATGCCCGCAAGCTGGAGGAGAAAGGGTTCCGCTACTCTTACGATATGCTGGGCGAGGCGGCGCTGACCGCCACGGATGCGCAGGCCTATATGGTCTCCTATCAGCAGGCGATCCACGCCATTGGCAAAGCCTCCAACGGCCGCGGCATCTATGAAGGCCCAGGTATATCCATCAAGCTGTCGGCGCTGCATCCGCGCTACAGCCGGGCGCAGTATGACCGGGTGATGAGCGAGCTCTATCCCCGCCTGAAGTCCTTAACTCTGCTGGCGCGCCAGTACGATATCGGGATCAACATCGACGCCGAAGAGGCGGATCGGCTGGAGATCTCCCTCGATCTGCTGGAAAAACTCTGCTTCGATCCAGACCTGGCGGGCTGGAACGGCATCGGCTTCGTCATCCAGGCGTATATGAAGCGCTGCCCGTTTGTTATCGACTACCTGACCGACCTCGCCTCGCGCAGCCGTCGCCGCCTGATGATCCGTCTGGTAAAAGGCGCCTACTGGGATAGCGAAATCAAACGCGCCCAGGTTGAGGGGCTGGAGGGGTATCCGGTCTACACCCGCAAGGTCTACACCGACGTCTCCTATATCGCCTGCGCGAAGAAACTGCTCAGCGTACCGAATCTGATCTACCCGCAGTTTGCGACCCACAACGCCCACACCCTGGCCGCCATCTACCAGCTTGCCGGAGAGAACTACTATCCGGGCCAGTATGAGTTCCAGTGCCTGCACGGCATGGGCGAGCCGCTCTATGAGCAGGTCGTGGGCAATATTGCCGACGGCAAGCTGAACCGTCCCTGCCGTATCTACGCCCCGGTCGGTACCCATGAGACGCTGCTGGCCTACCTGGTCCGCCGCCTGCTGGAGAACGGCGCGAATACCTCCTTTGTTAACCGCATTGCCGACACCACCCTGCCCCTTGATGAGCTGGTGGCCGATCCGGTGACCGCCGTCGAGAAGCTGGCGGCTCAGGAGGGACAGATTGGCCTGCCGCATCCGAAGATCCCTCTGCCGGTGGATCTCTATGGCGAAGGCCGGGTTAACGCCGCCGGGCTGGATCTGGCAAACGAGCACCGTCTGGCGTCGCTCTCCTCTGCCCTGCTTAACAGCGCACTGCACAGCTGGCAGGCCGGGCCGCTGCTGGAACAGCCGGTCGAAGATGGCGAGATGAGTGCCGTTATTAACCCTGCCGAGCCGAAAGATATTGTCGGCTACGCTCGGGAAGCCACCTCTGCAGAGGTTGAGCAAGCGCTGGAGAGCGCGGTAAACAACGGACCTATCTGGTTTGCTACGCCTCCCCAGGAGCGCGCCGCCATTCTGGAACGTGCCGCCATGCTGATGGAAGATCAGACCCAGCAGCTGATCGGCATCCTGGTGCGTGAGGCGGGTAAAACCTTCAGCAATGCCATTGCCGAAGTGCGTGAAGCCGTTGATTTCCTGCGCTACTACGCGGGCCAGGTACGGGACGATTTCGACAATGAGACCCACCGCCCGCTGGGCCCGGTAGTCTGTATTAGCCCGTGGAACTTCCCGCTGGCCATCTTTACCGGCCAGGTTGCCGCTGCCCTTGCGGCAGGTAACAGCGTGCTGGCGAAGCCGGCGGAGCAGACGCCGCTGATTGCCGCCCAGAGCGTGGCCCTGCTGCGAGAAGCGGGCGTCCCTGCCGGTGTGGTTCAGCTTCTGCCGGGCCGGGGAGAGACCGTCGGCGCGCAGCTGACCGCTGACAACCGCGTGCGCGGCGTGATGTTTACCGGCTCGACCGAGGTCGCTACTCTGCTGCAGCGCAGCATTGCCCCGCGTCTCGACGCGCAGGGTCGCCCGACGCCGCTGATCGCGGAAACCGGCGGCATGAATGCGATGATCGTTGACTCCTCGGCGCTGACTGAACAGGTGGTTGTGGACGTCATGGCTTCAGCGTTTGATAGCGCTGGCCAGCGCTGCTCGGCGCTGCGCCTGCTCTGCCTGCAGGAGGATATCGCCGACCACACGCTGAAAATGCTGCGCGGTGCGATGGCAGAGAGCCGAATGGGTAACCCTGGCCGCCTGTCGACGGATATTGGTCCGGTAATTGATGCCGAGGCGAAAAACGCCATTGAGCGCCACATTCAGGCGATGCGGGCAAAAGGCCATGCAGTGTTCCAGGCGGTGCGGGAAAACAGCGAGGATGCGAAAGAGTGGCAGACCGGCACCTTCGTCGCACCAACGCTGATCGAGCTGGACAGCATCGACGAGCTGAAAAAAGAGGTCTTCGGTCCGGTACTGCACGTGGTGCGCTTCAGCCGCAGCCAGCTGGATGAGACCATCCGCCAGATCAACGCCTCCGGCTATGGCCTGACCCTGGGCGTACATACCCGTATCGACGAGACCATTGCCCAGGTCACCGGCAACGCCTACGTGGGCAACCTCTACGTCAACCGCAACATGGTCGGCGCGGTCGTCGGCGTCCAGCCATTTGGCGGTGAGGGGCTCTCCGGTACCGGGCCTAAAGCGGGCGGGCCGCTCTACCTCTACCGCCTGCTGGCAAGCCGACCGCAAAACGCGCTGGGGGTGACCCTGGCACGCCATGATGCGGTGCGTCCGGTAGATGCCCGTCTACGCAGCGTGCTGGCCCAGCCGCTGGAGGCGCTGAGCGCCTGGGCGACCAGCCGTCCTGAACTGGTGGAACTTTGCCAGCAGTTTGGCGAGCAGGCGCAGAGCGGTACCCAGCGTCTGCTGCCTGGCCCGACCGGCGAGCGCAACACCTGGACGCTGCTGCCGCGTGATAGCGTGCTGTGCATGGCGGACAACGAGCAGGATGCGCTGGTGCAGCTGGCAGCGGTGCTGGCAGTAGGCAGCAAGGTGCTGTGGCCGGAAGATGGGCTGCATCGCGATCTGGCGAAACAGCTGCCGCAGGCGGTTGCGGAGCGTATTACCTTCGCGAAGCCGGATACGCTGCTGGCTCAGGCGTTTGACGCGGTGATCTACCACGGTGACTCAGACCAGCTGCGGGCACTCTGCGAGCAGGTGGCTGCTCGCGACGGCGCGATTATTTCGGTACAGGGCTTTGCCCGGGGCGAAACGGCGATCGTGCTGGAGCGGCTCTACCTTGAGCGCTCCCTGAGCGTCAACACCGCAGCAGCGGGAGGCAACGCCAGCCTGATGACAATCGGTTAATGAGGTAAAATTCCCCGGTGGCGCTACGCTTACCGGGGCTACACTATAACCGTAGGCCGGATAAGCGCAGCGCATCCGGCTTTTTTATGGGGGAAAAAATGAAACGTCTATTTATGGCAGGCGCGGCATTACTGCTGAGTACCGGCGCGCTGGCGGACGAGTGTGACAATGCCAGCACCCAGTCCGATCTGAACAGCTGTACCGCGCAGCAGTATCAAGCCGCGGATAAAAAGCTCAATGAGACTTATCAGGCCGCTATGCAGCGGGCCGCCGCACCCCAGCGCGAGCTGTTGCAGAAGGCGCAGCAGACGTGGATTAGCGTGCGCGACGCCGACTGCGCGCTGATCGCCTCCGGTACCGAAGGGGGAAGCGTGCAGCCGATGATCCATAACCAGTGTCTGCACGATAAAACCGCCGAACGCGAAGCCTTTTTGGCCTCGCTAATGCAGTGCGAAGAGGGCGATCTCAGCTGCCCGCTGCCGCCTGCTAACTGACTGCCCGGCGCTACTCTTCGTTTAACGACGCCGTTGCCGACGGCGTCTTTTTTCTGCTCAGCTTGAGCTCGCTCACCAGCACGCCAAGCACAATTAGCGCGCCGCCGAACAGCGCCAGCAGCGGCAAACGCTCCCCTGCCAGCCGGCCAAAAATACCTGCCCAGACCGGCTCGCCGGTATAAATTACCGTTGCCCGGGTCGGCGAAACGCTGCGCTGCGCCCAGTTCATTGTGACCTGAATAATTGCGCTGAAAATGCCCAGTCCGGCTGCCACTAACAGCAGCGCCGGGGAGAACGACGGCACGGCCTCGCCCGCCGGACCCGCGGCGGCAAATGCCACTACCGACGCGGTAGCCAGCTGGATCACAGTCACCCGCCGGATATCTACCCTGCCCGCCCAGGCACTGATAAGAATAATTTCAGCGGCAATCGCTACCGCGCTGACCAGGGTGATCCACTCTCCCTCCCCCATCGCCAGCATATTACCCTCCGGCCCCGCCAGTAAGACCAGCCCGGCAAAGGCCAGGGCGATCCCTACGCAGGACATCAGGCCCGGTAGCCTGCCCAGGCAAAGCCACTGCAGCAGCGGAACCAGCGGCACATACATCGCCGTAATAAAAGCGGATTTGCTGCTGGAGATGGTCTGTAGCCCCCAGGTTTGCAGGCCATAGCCAAAGGCGATGGAGACACCAATCGCCACCCCGGCCTTAACCTCAAGCCAGGTTATACCGCGCAACACCTTAAGGGAGAGCAGCGCCACCGCGATCGCTGCCGTGGCAAAGCGCAGACCGACAAAAAAGAGCGGACCGCTCAGGGTTACCGCATACTGAACGGCCAAAAAGGTACCGCCCCAGAACATGGTGATGAGGATCAGCAGTGCTTCTTGCGGCTTTACAGAGAATTTATAGCGAGAGAAAAACGGGGTCATTTTGCCACCAGCTCAGGACGAAGCCCCGTAGTGTGCGATGGCAGAAGAGTCAGTTCAACGGCTTAGCGGAAAAAAGGCATAAAAAACCGCCGGGCGAACCCGACGGCGGGACAAACGTAAGAGATGTCATACTATTAACTTATCTCACGCTGCGATGGTACTGGCATCTAGCGGTTACCGCCACCGCCCTGGCCGCCACCACCGTGGCTACTTTTGCCCCCTTTTTTGCCAGCTTCTGATGCGCGCTCAGGGTCGTTTTTGAAGTTACCCCCGCTGTGCTGGCCACCTTTACGACCTGCTTCTGATGCTTTTTCACGATCTTCTGCGAAGTTACCAGAACCACCACGATGTTCTGCCATTTCTGACCTCCAGAATTAATACATTAGACATCATACTGCATTCAGTAAAAGAGAATTCTTTCACCTCACGGCGTATAAAGAGTAGATATTTCGTCGCCGCGTGAAAGTAAGCTTAGTGCAACCAGCGTTAACGGCCACCGGACAGTAATATTCTGCAACAGGATATCAGGCAAAAGCATGACATCTGCGGTTTTTAATTCATAAGCCTTTCTTATCTCTTACGAAATTAAGCTTGCCGAAAGTGTGTCAATTTGCAACAGCCTGTTACCCCGCTTGCTCTGGCGGGCTACCCCCCCGCCACAGTCGATTCAACAGCAAAATTTACTTATTATTTTTCAGCACCTTAATTGTGTATCTGCCGTCCGCCTTGCGATATGCGCCGTGGATATCGGTCTCAAATCCAGGGTAGTGCGAGCCGATCTCGCATAACATCTGAATAAACTCCAGCACAGGACGATTCTTCTCCGTCAGCATTTCGCCCGGCATCACCAGCGGCACGCCCGGCGGATACGGCAGGATCATATTGGCATTGACGCGGCCAATCATCTCATCGATGTACACCTCTTCAACGTCACCGTTCAGCTCTTTCTGCCAGGCGGCCCACGGATTCATCACCATTTCTGGTAAGGTCTCAAAGGCGCGGTACATCAGTTCAGGCAGGTTATGCTTGCCAATCACCTCATGCATTCCCTGGGCCAGCTCCTGAATACGCATCTCTTGATAGAATTCTGGATCGAGCGCATAGAGCGCGGGCATCATCTCCTTAATACGCTGGTTACTGTCGTACTCGCGCTTGAAGTCTGTTAGCGCCCGCAGCAGACTCAAGGCCTTGGTTTCATCTATGCCGATGCTGAACAGGAACAGCAGATTATAGGGGCCCGTTTTCTCTACCACGATGCCGTGCGAGTCGAGGTATTTCGAAACGATCCATGCCGGAATACCGCGCTCCGTCATTTTTCCCTGCTTATTCATTCCCGGCGTTAACAGCGTCACCTTCACCGGATCCAGGTGCATATGGTTGTCATCTATATTCCTGAATCCGTGCCAGCCATCCTCCCCTTTCAACGGCCAGCATTCGGCAGTGCTGATATCCTCGGGTTGCCAGACATCAAAGAACCAACCGTCACTCTCGGCACGAAGCTTTTTGATCTCCTGACGGAAGGAGATAGCGCGATCGATAGCGTCCTGCACCAGCCGTTTCCCCGCGCTGCCCTCCATCATCGCCGCCGCAGTTTCAATGGAGGCGACAATACCGTAGTGGGGCGAGGTCGAGGTGTGCATCATAAAGGATTCGTTAAAGGTCTCCTCGTTGAAGTCACCTTTAATGTGGATCATTGACGCCTGGGAGAACGCCGCCAGCAGCTTATGTGTCGACTGCGTTTCATAGATTACCTTGCCCTCTGTGCGCTCGCCGCTCATACCGCACAGCCCTTTATAGATAGGATTGAAATTGGTATAGGGCACCCATGCAGAATCAAAGTGGATCGAGTTCACCTCAAGGTTCTGCTTAATGAAGTCGGTGTCATAGAGCAGGCCGTCGTAGGTAGAGTTAGTGATCACCGCATGCACCGGCCAGCTGGCTCCCGGCGTTGCGTCCACCTTCTGCTGAATTGAGACACGTGAAAACTCGCTCTGCGGAATGCCGCCCAGAATACCAAAGGCATTACGGGTAGGCCGTAGGTAGATGGGCGTAACGTCGCTCATCATCAGCAAATGCGTCAGGGATTTATGGCAGTTGCGATCGATCAGCACCGTGCTTTTCACCGGAGCAGAGTACATGCCAATGATTTTGTTGGCCGTGGAGGTGCCGTTGGTCACCATATAGCTCCGCTCGGCATTGAAGGTACGGGCGATATACTCCTCTGCCTCTCTGTGCGGACCGGAGTGATCCAGCAGCGACCCCAGCTCCGTCACCGATACCGAGATATCCGACTTCATGGTGTTGGCACCAAAGAAGTCGTAAAACAGGCTACCCACCGGGCTTTTCTGAAATGCGGTTCCTGACATATGGCCGGGCGTACAGAAGGTATATTTCCCCGCGTTCACATAGTTAAAGAGCGCCTTTGTGAGCGGCGGCAGAATTTTATCGTAGTAGGCTTCCGTAACCTGCTGGATTTTATTAGCAATATCGCACGCAACATCAAGCGCATACTCAAAAAAATGAATATTCGCATCCAGGTCACGCAGCGTAAGATCGAGTGCGCTGTTCTTATTGGCAAACATATACATCGGGAGACGATCGTTGAGAGCACTTATCTGCTGGGTCAGACTGAGGTTGTAGCTATCCCAGTCAACGATCACGCCGCAGATTTTGGCGTTATTGTTAATGAGCCCCAGCAGATCGTCTGCATCCTCAGGGTAGAGAATACGGAAATCCATTGCACCTAAGCGCTTGCTCAGCTCCTGCAGTGCGGTCTCTTTAAAAATAACGCCAGGGTGATTCATTATTGCTATGGTTTTCATTTTAATATCCTTATTTAGTAATCAGAGTGTGTTTATCTTGCTTATCAATAAAAATTCCCCAGAACGACCAGCCTGCAAATGTGGTCAGCGCGCCGAGCATCATCGCCTCCTCTCCAGAGGCATAGAGGGCGTAGAAGCTGTAGACAGTGCCGATCAGGGCGGTGCAGGCGTTGATTCTGAACTGGGA
This sequence comes from Escherichia sp. ESNIH1, assembly GCA_002918705.1. Lineage (GTDB taxonomy): Bacteria > Pseudomonadota > Gammaproteobacteria > Enterobacterales > Enterobacteriaceae > Pseudescherichia. The sequence goes on from PQKR01000003.1 coordinate 72,192, forward strand.
TTTGGTGACCTCTGCCAGGCGCTGCATGGGAATAAGCGCCGCCATTGAGAGGACGTAGGGGATAAGGTTGGTAATAACCGCCAGATTAACCAGGCTGTTAAACTGTTTATTCAGGGAGGGACTAATGGTCATTAGTGCCAGCAGCGTCTGGATAATGCCGAGAACGATCATGCCGACAACGGGCGCGTCGGCTTTCGTGACGCGGGAGAAAATAGGCGGGAAATAACCGATATCCGCCGAGGATTTAAAAACCCGGCCCACGGTAAACTGCCACCCCAACAGGGAACCGATACAGGCCAGGGTCATGAGCAACATCACCACTTTCCCGACGAAGGGGGTAAACATGCTGGCGTACGCCAGACCAAAAGGCGCGGTGGAGTTGAGCAGGTCGGCATTAGGCACGATGCCGGAGATGACATTCGTCGACAGGATATAGATGACGGCGCAGGCCAGCGTGCCGCCAAATACGGCGATAGGGACATTCTTTTGCGGGTTCTCGACCGCATCCATATTCGCGCAGGCTGACTCCAGACCTAAAAACGCCCAGAGCGTCATTGAAATGGAGGTAGAGACTGCGGAGAAGAAGCTGCTGTGGTTAGGGTTCCATGCACTGATGTAGAGCGAAGGTTTAAACCAGAACCAGCCGAAAATGCTCAGGCCAACAACCGGGATAATCACGCCCCAGACGGTCACGGAGCCAATACGCCCGGTGATTTTTGCCCCGCCAAAGTTACAGATGGTGGTCACCCAAATAACCGCGATGGTCGCCATGCATGCCCCCACCGGCGAGAGAACCACGCCGAGAAGATCGCTGCCGTAACCTACCGCAGAAATGGCGATGGCAATATTGGCAATTAACAGGCTAATCGCATAGGTATAGTTAGAAATAAAGTTTCCGGACTTACCAAATGCATATTCTGCATAGCCGCCCATGCCGCCGCTTTTTTGGCTAAACAGGCCACACTTAGAGAAAGCGTAGGCTAGCGCCAGCGATCCCAACGCCGTGACGAACCACGACAGAATAGATATTGTTCCTACTTCAGCTAATTTCGTCGGCAGCATAATAATTCCCGACCCCATCATATTAACGGCTGTTAATACGGTGAGCTGAAGCACACCCATTTTATTTCCAGGCTGACTCATAATGCCCTCTTACAGATATAAAAATAGATTGCCAGTAATATTTAATTACTGTCCTGTTGATAATGCGTTTTTTACTGCGCTGAAATATTCATGGCACGGCGTTGTTTATAGTTCGCCAGCAGGTGCCTCTGTCAGTGCGTATCCTTCTGCCTGGCATAACGGCTGGGCCAGATCTGCGCGGGTTCTACACCAATCGCGTCGGCAATAATGCGTTCTGCTTTTGGGTAGGCGCGTGAGAGCACATTTTTTAAGGTGTCCGGTTTGAGACCGGCCTGAATCGACAGCTCCCGAATTGAGTAGCCGCGCTTGTGAAGCGCGGCGACAATGTCGATACGACACCAGTCAGCCTGCGTGGCTTCAACTTTACTCATAATTCATCTAACCTCTTGTTCAACCCTATGGGATAATCCCGAACGTTAATCACCAGGTGTTAACGTGGGCGTATCATTGATCTCTTTTGAGATGAATAAAAGCGTTATTTGAAGAATTTGTGATTCTAAACTCGTTTTGTGGTCTCTATGAAGATCAGACTACCTAAACCGTCGCGGATGGACTAACAATGGAAGGCGAAGAGACAATTTCTTACCGTACAGCCGGGCAAGAGACGCTGGCGGACAGGCTAAGACTCCTGATTGGCAGCCGCAGTACCCGGGCGGCCGCTGAAGAGTGGCAGCTACCCTACTCCACGCTGAATAACTACATCAGCCGCGGAACCGACCCCTCCTTTAATGTGGCAATAAAAATTGCCGAGCGGGAGAATGTCTCCCTGGAGTGGCTGGCGTACGGCGGCACCCAGCGTACACCCCGCGCCCTGAGCGAGAATGAGGCCCGGTGGCATGCTACGTCCAGGCCGGTTGACGATCCGCTGCAGTTCGCCTGGTCTATGGTCTATTCATCGCTCGACGACAGCGAGCGTGAGGCGCTGCTGCGCGTTATTCATAAAGAGGGCGTGCAGGGGATCATGAGCCATGCCGAGATCTTCGGCCCGCTGGCGCGGCATATTGCCTCGCTCTCCACCAGCGAAAAGAACCGGTTTATGCATGAGGCGATGTTGATTATCGATAAGATCAGGCGCGAGGCATCCGCATGATGCTTATTAGAGGTTCTGCTAACCCTAATTAAGATCATTTTGATCTCTTTTTAGATAAAAACGCTTGCTTTTGCCTTGCGCCTGGCCGTAGATTGTTGTGAAAACAGCGATACACAAGGAGGGGCTATGAGCGAAGAGAGAGCAGTGTTTGAACACGCGGTAACGGGCGAACGGGAAGTGCGCCGCGAAAAACTGGCGCAGCTACGTGCGGAGGGCATCGCTTTCCCAAACGATTTTCGCCGGAACAGAACTGCAGACGAGCTTTATAAGCGCTATGGGGGTTGTGAAAGCGCTACGCTACAGGCTGAAAATATTCAGGTGGCCATAGCCGGTCGCGTAATGTCACGCCGCCTCATGGGCAAAGCGGCCTTTTTGGTTCTGCAGGACTGCGGCGGAAAAATTCAGGTCTATGCTGCCCAGTCCTCTTTAGGTGAGTCGCCCTATCAGCAGCACGTTAAGCGCTGCGATCTAGGTGATATTATTGGCGTCGAGGGCACGCTGTTTAAGACCCAAACCGGCGAGCTCATCCTACGCGCTATGCGGCTCGTGCCGCTGACCAAAGCCCTGCGGCCGCTTCCCGATAAGTTTCATGGCTTAGCCGATCGTGAGATGCGTTACCGACAGCGCTATCTGGACCTGATCGTCAACGACAGCGCACGCCAAACCTTTGTGACTCGTTCGAAGATCCTTAGCGCCATTCGCACGTTTATGCAGGCGCGCGGCTTTCTGGAAGTAGAGACGCCGATGATGCAGCCTATTCCCGGCGGTGCTTCAGCCCGGCCTTTCATGACCCACCATAATGCGCTTGACCAGCAGATGTACCTGCGTATTTCACCTGAGCTCTATCTAAAAAGGCTGGTGGTGGGCGGCTTCGAAAGGGTATTCGAAATCAACCGCAATTTTCGCAATGAGGGCATTTCAGTCCGCCATAATCCAGAATTCACCATGATGGAGATGTATGAGGCCTATGCCGACTACAACGACCTTATTACCTTCACCGAATCGCTCTTCCGGCACGTTGCCGAGACGGTATTAGGCACCACAACTGTTCACTACGGCGACTGGACGTTTGATTTTGGCCAGCCGTTTGTCCGTCTGACCATGACCGACGCGATCCTCCGCTACGGCGACGGTATTGTCCCTGCGGATCTGGCGTCGTTGGAAGCGGCGCGGAGTCTCGCCGACCGCTTAGGCATTGAGATTAATGCGGGCTGGGGACATGGCCGTCTCATCGCCGAACTCTTCGACGCGATCGCTGAGAAGCAGCTTATTCAGCCTACGTTCATTACCGAGTACCCGGCGGAGGTCTCCCCGCTAGCGCGTAGAAACGACGCCAATCCGGACATCACCGATCGCTTTGAGTTTTTCATTGGCGGTAGAGAGATTGGCAACGGCTTTTCCGAGCTTAACGACGCCGAAGATCAGGCCGAGCGTTTTAGAGAGCAGGTGAAGGCGAAAGAGGCAGGAGATGACGAGGCGATGTTCTATGATGAGGACTACGTAACGGCGCTTGAATATGGATTACCCCCCACCGCCGGGCTCGGTATTGGTATCGATCGCATGGTAATGCTGTTCACTAACGCCCCCTCCATTCGCGATGTGATCCTTTTCCCGGCGCTGCGTCCGGTTAAACAGTAGTTATTTATCAATAAATACGCTCAACAGGAGGAGTGAATTGTGCAGCATTATTATCCACTACAACGTCAATACCGGCTGCCTCTGTACGCTTAATGAAAAGGGGGAATTTACGCTTGCTACCACCTTAACCGGCTGCAAGGTATTATCTGGCGATCTCCTCAGCAGTAATATGGAGTGTTATGGCCAGACAACGGTGTTGAATTTATCATCAAACCTTACACTGGATATTGATATTAAATATCGAACCCGTTCGGAAGCGCACGCGGTCAATTTGTTACAGAAAATGACACAATAAATTGCTTTTCTTCTCTATGTTAGGGATTAGTTTTCGGCTGTGGCGAGCTAATCCCTTTGCAAAATAAGCGCGATCCGATTTGCACTCTCAGCCTGACGGCATATCTTTAAATATACCCAATGGCAACCGAGGAGTGAACAGATGGCAAAGGTTCTGGTTCTTTATTATTCCATGTATGGGCACATTGAAACCCTGGCGCAGGCCGTGGCTGAGGGCGCAGGAAAGGTAGAGGGCGTCGAGGTGGTCGTTAAGCGCGTACCAGAGACCATGCCGCAGGAGCTGTTCGAAAAATCGGGCGGTAAGGCGCAGACAGCCCCGGTGGCTACCCCGCAGGAGCTGGCCGATTACGACGCCATTATCGTGGGCACCCCAACGCGCTTCGGTAACATGTCCGGGCAGATGCGTACCTTTTTTGACCAGACAGGTGGGCTGTGGGCGTCCGGCGCACTCTACGGCAAAGTCGCCAGCGTATTCAGCTCCACCGGTACGGGCGGCGGTCAGGAACACACGATTACTTCGACATGGACTACGCTTGCACATCATGGGATGGTAATTGTGCCTATCGGCTATGGCACAAAAGAGCTGTTTGACATCTCTGAAGTACGCGGCGGTACACCATACGGCGCGACGACCATTGCGGGTGGAGACGGCTCCCGTCAACCCAGCGAGGAAGAGTTAGCCATTGCCCGCTATCAGGGTGAGTATGTGGCTGGACTGACCGTTAAGTTAAAAGATAAACCCTAACAGGAGAAGTAAGATGCCAAATCAGGAAGCAAAAGCTCATCACGTCGGCGAATGGGCAAGTATCCGTAATACTTCGCCAGAAATTGCCGAAGCCATTTTTGAAGTTGCCAACTATGACGAGAAGCTGGCAGAGCAGATCTGGGAAGAGGGAAACGATGAAGTACTGATTCGTGCCTTTAAGAAAACCGATGCGGATTCACTGTTCTGGGGTGAACAAACCATTGAGCGTAAAAACGTCTGATCCCCATGCCTCCCCTGCTTAAGCAGGGGGGTATCTCATTTCCTACCAGCCTAATGCCGTTCTGATTTCTCGCCGATAGCGCGTATCTATCTGTTCCGGTACCTGCTGAATATAGCTTTTCGCATGTTCCCCCTCCTCTCCCGTTAGCGTCCGCAGATAAGCGATTGCCGCTTCTGGCGTCGGGACTTTGCCCTCAATATCATCAATGCGTGCCGGGAGCGCCGTCCAGATAAGGGCATCGATGCCGCGAGGCCGCGCCCAGTCGGCGAGCAGCCCAGATGACTGAGGAGAGAGGGTCAACGATCCAACCCCATCCACCCGCTCCTCCGGGATCCCCTCCCGCTCGCGCAGCGCCTGGCAAGCCTCGCTGAGAGAGTGGGTGGCAAGGGTCGCCCAAAGCACCGGAACAGGCGTTGCGTTAATGCAGATGGCGGTAGCCAGCTCCCCGCCGTCGCTGATGCGCGTAAACTCGATGGGCAGTTCCGGGCCATCAGCCTGCCACTCACCCGCTACCGGCAGCGCGCCAGATTTCCACACCAGCGATCCCCACCCAAGACAAACAATTTTCATCAGTATTGCTCCTGTACATGCTTAAAACCGCCATTAAAGCTTTAACTATGAACGTGATAAAGCGCAACCCGAAAGCGATGTATTTTGCTTTACCTTGGCTGGCAAGCCTTCTATAGTAACGCCTGTATATATAACCAGGCTTCGAGGGTAGATGTGTGTTTGTTGAATTAGTGTATGACAAGCGAAACGTGGCCGGGCTGCCGGGCGCGCGTGAAATTATCCTGGACGAGCTAACGCGCCGGGTTCACCGCATCTTCCCGGACGCTGAGGTGCGCGTTAAACCGATGCAGGCTAACGGGCTAAACAGCGACGCCAGTAAAAGCGACAGAGAGAAACTGAACCGCATGCTGGAAGAGATGTTTGAAGAGGCCGACATGTGGCTTGTGGCAGAATAAAACCGCTTCGGCGGTTTTTTTATATGTGTCATACTCGTGTACACAGAAGAGATTTAAATATTCACTACCCAAATAATATTAATCTCATTTATTTATACACCGCCAGGCATTATCTTTCAGACGGAAACAAGAGATATGAAATCGATATTAACGATCGCTGCCCTTCTACTCTCCTTCACGGCCTGCGCCGCCAGTTTCGATTGCACGAAAGCGAAAGCTGCGGACGAAAAGGCGATTTGCGCTACTCCCTCCCTGAATGACAAAGATGTTGAAATGACAACAACATACCACCTTCTACGCGGATTGTTTGCTATGGGCGTACAGGGTGATATGCAGGACGCCCAGCAGGCATGGCTTAAAAATCGACGTCAGTGCGGCGGCGATATTACCTGTCTGACCCACGCCTACAATAGCCGTTTACAGCAGCTCAATGCTATGTATGATTCTATTAATAAGCCTCTTTAGATAAACTTTTGGTTAATACTTTCCAGAAAAGTAACAGTATTAAAAAGTACTGGCATATTGTTACTCGCTGAAATTAATTAGCCAAATTATTGGATGCAATATTCACGTATTATCACTACCGCAAGGAAAGGCAGCACAGCCTGACTGTGCTTACCGTAATAGGTCTTTAATGAAAGGTAGTATGATGAAAAAATTAGCAATGATGCTGGGTGCCTGTACGTTACTGGTTTGCGGTGCGGCCAGCGCAGCGAATGGTCAGGTTGCCGCTAACGCAAAATCCGCGTGCCAGGATAACCCAACGCAGTGCTCTCAGGCCAAATCTACAGCCAAAGCCACCGCGCAAAAGCAGGCCCAGGCGGCGAAAGATGCCTGTGCTAAAAATCAGTCCGCCTGCGATAACGCGAAAGCTAACGTTAAAAACGCGGCTAAAAAGTAAGCCCATCTTTACGCGGTGGGTTTCCCCGCCGCGCTTTCTTACCGGTCGACATGACAGAAAACAGCCATTAACTATGTCCGATATTGAATCTTCAACGGTAACCGAAGCCATGCTGCTGAACGACGGTATTGCCGAAGCGCTTGAGCGTGCAGGCCTCTGGCGTCGGGCAGCCACCCGCTGGCTACATATTTTCGATCGCGTGGAGACAGATCGCGCGCGTGAACGCATTGCTCTGCGCCGGGAAGCCTGCCTGCGGATGGCAAGCAGTGCCGCAGGAAGTGAGGGTGGCCAAAAATGCCATAAGCGTCACCGCATGTTGCTGGCGATAAAGTAGCAGTTTGCTCCCCTCTCCTGCTTCCCGCCGCTCGACCTACAGACCGTGATCCTTTTCTCCTTTTAAGAAATTACCTGCGCAAACCGTAGACAGTTTAACAACTCGGCCTTATCGTTAACATGAATAATAAATCATTATTGAATAAATATTCAATGTGGAGAAAACGATGAACGCTACCTTTGTTAAATCCGTCCTACTCGCTTCGATGATTGCTGCTTCCGGTTCGCTGTTTGCTGCTGATAACGGACTGATCGCCATCATTACCCCTTCCCACGACAACCCTTTCTTTAAAGCGGAGGCCGACGGCGCGGCGGCGAAAGCCAAAGAGCTGGGTTATACCACCCTTGTCGCCTCGCATGATGATGACGTGAATAAGCAAAACCAGCTGATTGAGACCGCCATTGCCCGTAAGGCAAAAGCGATCATTCTCGATAATGCGGGAGCAGATGCTACCGTCGGGCCGCTGGAAAAAGCCAAGGCCGCAGGCGTTCCGGCCTTCCTGATCGATCGTGAAATTAACAAAACCGGCATCGCCGTGGCGCAGATTGTCTCAAATAACTACCAGGGCGCACAGCTGGGAGCAGAGAAATTCGCCAAGCTTCTGAACGGTAAAGGCACCTATGTCGAGCTGCTGGGACGCCAGTCGGATACCAACGCCAGCGTCCGCTCCCAGGGCTACCACGACATTCTTGACGACTACCCGGACATGAAGATGGTGGCGCAGCAGACCGCCAACTGGAGCCAGACCGAAGCGTTCAACCGTATGGAAGCCATTCTGCAAACCAATCCGGATATTGTCGGCGTGATCTCCGGTAACGACACGATGGCGTTAGGCGCCGAGGCCGCGCTGAAGGCCGCCGGTAAGACGAATGTTATCGTTGTCGGTTTCGACGGCAGCGACTACACCCGCGACTCCATTATTAACAAAGGCAATATTAAAGCTACCGTTTTGCAGCCGGGCTGGGAGCAGGCGCAGATGGCCGTTGTTCAGGCGGACTACTTCCTGAAAAACGGTAAAGCGCAGAAAGACGAAAAGCAGCTGATGGACTGCGTCCTGATCGATGAGTCAAACGCTAAAAAACTTAACATGTTTAAACTCAGCGAGTAAGGCGGAGGCGCTATGGGCTTAAAACAATGGGGTGTCGCGCTGATAGGGTGCACCACCCTGTTGCTGACGGCCTGCACGGTGGTGGATCTGGATGAAAACGGCAAGCCAATTATGCCTGCCGATCCAAATGCGAAACAGAGTTTCGACAATCTGACCCCGCAGCAGATCGCGCAACAGACCTGGCAGTCCCGCGTTATGGATGCCGCTAACCAACACGCGCTGGATGCCAGCGCGTTTACCAGCCAGCTGAAAGCCGCCAGCGGCGCACCCCGGAGCGTTTTTGTTCGCCTGACCAGCCAGGTGACCGCCGTTGACGTCAGTAACCCGCGCGAGCAGAAGCTGACCTTCACCGTCGACAACCAGCCACTGACGATCCAGCTCGGGCCGGTAATGCGCGGCAACGCCATCCGCGATGCCACCGGCTTTAAATTTGAAGACTTTACTAACCAGGTGCAGTTCGCCCAGCTCTCCCGCGCCTACAACCGCGAAGCCGCGAAGCACCTGCCGAAAATCGACGCCGGCTGGAACGGTAAACCGGCCACCGTACTGTTTGCCGTGACGCTGACCAACGGCAAAGCGCAGGACGCCGCCGCGCTGGATATCAAACAGGAGGCACAGTAATGAGCGTTACCCCTGTTGATGACATTATTCTGCGCACGCGCGGTATCTCGATGCTCTTTCCCGGTACCGTGGCGCTGGATAACGTCGACTATAACGTCTGGCGCGGCAAGGTGAACGTCATCATTGGCGAGAACGGAGCCGGTAAATCGACGCTGATGAAGATCCTGGCCGGCGTTCAGCAGCCCAGCCTTGGCGAGATCCTGCTTAACGGCGAGCCGGTACACTTCCCAAGCACCCGCGCGGCGGCGGCCCACGGGATCGGCATGGTGCATCAGGAGCTGAACCTGTTTGAAAACCTTAACGTGGCCGAGAATATTTTCCTTGGCCGCGAGCTGCAAAAAGGCGTCGCGCCCATCAATGAGACCGAGCAGGAGCGGCGCGCCGCCGAGCTGCTGCAACGCCTCGATCAGCCCATCTCCCCGCGTGAGCTGGTGGGCAACCTCAAGGTCGGCCAGCAGCAGCTGATAGAGATTGCCAAGGCGCTGGCGGAGGATGCAGACATTCTGATCCTTGACGAGCCCACCTCGGCGCTGAGTAAAACCGAAGTGGAGATCCTGTTTCGGGTGATCCGCGAGCTGACTCGCCAGGGGGTGTCGATCATCTATATCTCGCACCGCCTGGAGGAGTTAATGGCCATTGGCGACGTCATTACCATCCTGCGCGACGGCAAGTTCCAGGCAGAAGCGAAGGTGAAAGATATTGACGTGCCGTGGATCGTCCGCGAGATGCTCGGCAGCGATCCGGTGAGTAACTTTCTCGAGCCGGGCCGCACCTTTGGCCCTCCGTTGCTGGAGGCGGAGCATATTACCTGCGTTAATGCCGCGGGCAATACGGTGGTTAACGACGTCAGCTTTAAGGTGCATGCCGGGGAGATCGTTGGCATTTACGGCCTGATGGGCGCCGGGCGCACCGAGCTTTTTGAGTGCCTGCTGGGCACCGAGCGTAACTACTTCGGCAAGCTATGGCTCGACAGCAAGCCGGTACCCCAGCGTTTGGCGACCGCTGACCGCATTCGGATGGGGATGAGCCTGGTACCGGAAGACCGCAAGCGGACCGGGATCTTCCCTATCTCCTCGGTGGCGAGCAACCTGACCATCGCCAGCCTGTGGCGACGCCTTCAGCGCGGGCTGACTATCGCCAGTAAAGAGGAGGATGCCGTCGTGGCGGGCACCATTGGCGATCTGTCGATTAAGGTCTCCTCGCCGGAGGTCGAGATCCAGGCGCTAAGCGGCGGCAACCAGCAGAAGGTGGTGATTGGCCGCTCGCTGCTGACTAATCCGAAGGTGCTGTTCCTCGACGAACCGACACGCGGTATTGACGTCGGCGCCAAAGCGGATGTGTTTCGCATGATGGTACAGCTCTCCCAGCAGGGGATCGCGGTGGTCTTCTCCACCTCGGATTTAAAAGAGATCATGGCGGTTTCCGACCGTATTCTGGTGATGTCCGGCGGCAAGCTTACCGCCGATATCGTTCGCGATCGGGCCGAAGAATCAGCGCTGGTCACAGCAAGTGCTCAGGGGTTTTAAGATGAAAACAGTCCAATCGGCAGCGTTAACGCCGCGCGGCGCAGCGTCGCTCTCTCGTGAAAACATTCTTCTTATTCTGTTAAAGCTACGTACCTTTATTGCCCTTTTTCTGATCGTCGGCTTCTTCACCGTGATGGTGCCGGGATTCCTGTCGGCAGGCAGCATGGTGATCATGATTAAGCACATCGCCATCAACGCGTTTCTGGCGCTGGGGATCACCTTCGTGATAATCACCGCGGGAATCGATCTCTCTATCGGTGCAACGCTGGGCCTGTGCGGGATGATCGCCGGGTGGATGATCACCAAAGGTATTGTGCTGCCGATGTTTGGTATCGCTATCTTTCCCAGCGTCTGGGTAATCGTCCCGGTGGTGCTGCTGATCGGCGCGCTGATTGGCGCGGCCAACGGCTGGATCATTACCCGCTATAACGTCGCCCCCTTTATCTGTACCCTTGGCACCATGTACGTGCTGCGCGGCGCGGCGATGCTCACCTCCGATGGGCAGACCTTCCCCGGACTCTCCGGAAACCCGCTGCTGGGCAATACCGGCTTTGATGAGATTGGGGCCGGATCGCTATTCGGTATTCCGTGGGCGATCTGGATGATGATCGCGCTGGCGCTCATTATTGCCTACGTGGCTCGCCGCCTGCCCTTTGGCCGCCACGTCTATGCCATTGGCGATAACGAGCGCGCCGCCGAACTCTCCGGCGTCAAGGTTAAACAGGTTAAGATTCTGGTCTATATGCTCTCCGGCCTGTGTGCGGCGATTGCCGGGATTGTGGTCTCCGCACAGCTGGTAGCCAGCCATCCGGCCAACGGCACCGCCTTTGAGATGAACGCTATCGCAGCGGTGGTGCTTGGCGGTACCTCGCTGGCGGGCGGGCGCGGCACCATTCTCGGCACGCTGATCGGCGCCTTCGTCATCGGTTTCCTGGCCGATGGGCTGGTGATGATGGGCGTTAGCGAATTCTGGCAGATGGTCATTAAAGGCATCGTCATTATCGTGGCGGTCATCATCGACCAGATGCAGAACCGCATGCAGCAGAAAGCCGCCGTAGTGGCGCAGAAAGCGGTGATGGAGGGCAAATAGCGTCTCGCTCTCTCTTCCCGGGCGGTACACGCCCGGGAAGAGGCAGATTACTTCTTCATCAGGCTGCGGGCAGTGGCGAAGTCGGTAATTAATACATCGATGTAGTTCCCCTCTAGCGCGCCGCGAATGGCGTTGCTTTTCTCTAAGCCTCCCGCCAGGGCAATAACGTGCTGGCAGGCGCGCATCTGCGCCAGTTCCATGCCGATTACCGGATCTTCCTCCTGGTTCAGCACCGGATTGCCCGCCGCATCGTAGTAGTGCAGGCAAATATCCCCTACCGCACCGCGCTCGGCCAGCAGGGTCAGCATCTCTTCGTTGTAGTAGTTGCCCGAATTTTTCAGCAGCTGGGATGGCTCCAGCTCGCCGATGCCGACGATGGCAACATCCACCTCGTCAAATTTCGCCACTGCCGCCGCCACGTCCGGGCTGTTGACCAGCCGGGCGCGCTCCTCCACCGAGTGCTCAATGCTCTGGGAAGGCAGCAGCCACGCCGGGCAGCCCAGGTGGGCCGCCAGCTGCTGGGTAAGAATAGTGGCCTGCACGTTGCCGTTGGGGCCGACGCCCCCCAGCAGCTGGATCACCCCTGCTGCGCGGATATTCTGCGGATGCATCTCATCCACCATACAGCGAATGGTGCTGCTCCACGAGGAGATGCCCACCAGGTCTTCTGGCCGGACGCGGGTTTCAACATAGTGCGCCGCCGCGCTGCCAATAGCGTGTTTAAGCTGCCCGTTGCTGGCGCTCTCGCCAACATCCACTACGATGGCCTGACGAATGCCGTAGCGCTCTTCAATGGCCTTCTCCAGCTCGACAAAAATATTGGTCGGCTGAACCACGGTGATTTTCACCAGGCCCTCTTTCTGACAGCGCGTCAGCGCGCGTGAGACAAATGATTGTGACAGGTGCAGCAGTGAGGCGATTTCAGACTGCTTTCTGTTTTCGCTGTAATAGAGCGTGGCGATCTTCACCAGCAAGCGTTGTTCATCCTGCTTCGACATAACATTCCCCTTGATTTTATGTCTGTTATTTTTATGCATACCTGAATAGATAACAAGCACGCCCTGATTTTTGCTTGATGAAGCAACTGTGATCGTTTTCTCCTTTCTCAGAAAATTGCCTGCACACCTCGTGACAAAGGGAAAAGTAGCGCATATCTTACTCTCATGAATAATAAATCATAAATGAATATATATTCAAGAGAGATTACTGGAGAGAGAGCAATGTCCCGAATTCCGCAGAACCTCACCCTGGGCGTCATTATCGGCAACCGTGGGTTTTTCCCCAGCTATCTGGTCGCTGAAGCGCGCGAACAGGCCACGGCGCTCTTTGCCCGGCTGGGTATCAACACGATTATGCTTGACGATACGCAGACCGAGCTGGGCGGGGTCGAAACCCGCCAGGATGCGAAGATCTGTGCCGAGCTGTTCCGCACCCACCGGGATGAGATCCACGGCGTGGTGGTGCTGCTGCCTAACTTTGGCGATGAGAAAGCGGTGGCTGAAACCCTGCGCCTCTCGGGGCTCAACGTCCCGGTGCTGATCCAGGCCGAGGAGGACAATCTCGATAAGATGGGGCTGGCGACCCGCCGGGACAGCTTCTGCGGCAAGATCTCCCTCTGCAACAACCTGCGCCAGTACGGCATCCCTTTTACCCTGACTACCCAGCATGTCTGTGCCCTCAGCGGCGAGGTATTTGAAAAAGATCTCCGTCGCTTCGAGCAGATCTGCCGCGTGGTGAGCAGCATGCGCGGCGTACGCGTCGGCGCCATCGGTGCTCGCCCGGCCGGGTTCAACACCGTGCGCTACAGCGAGAAACTGCTTGAGCGGCTGGGTATCGCCGTTGAGACGCTGGACCTCTCCGAGGTCTTTACCCGGGTTAAGCAGCTGCGCGATGATGATATTCGCGTCGATGAGAAGCGCCGCCTGCTGCTCGATAACGCTGACGCCAGTGGGATCCCGGCAGACAAGATTGTCACGATGGCGAAGCTGTTCGTGGTGATCAGCGAATGGGTCATCGCCAACGACATCGACACCACCGCCATCCAGTGCTGGACCTCGTTGCAGGAGAACCTTGGCATCAACGTCTGCTCGATTATGAGCATCATGTCCGGACAGCTGATGCCCAGCGCCTGCGAGGTGGATGTGATGGGTGCGCTCTCAATGTACGCCCTCGCCAGCAGCAATATGAGCCCGGCGTCGATTGCCGACTGGAACAACAACTTTGGCGACGATCGTGACAAGTGCGTGCTGTTCCACTGCGGCAACTTCGCGGCGGCCAGCCTTGAGGACCCGCATATGGGCACCGCCGATATTATCGGCACTACCGTCGGGAAAGAGAACACCTGCGGGGCGGTGCATGGTCGCCTGAAGAGCGGGAACCTGACCTACTTCCGTCTGAGCACGGACGATCTCACCGGCGAGATCAAGGCCTACGTCGGCGAGGGCCAGTCGGTGGACGATCCGCTGGATACCGTCGGCTGCCGGGCGGTAATTCAGGTCCCGCACCTGGAGAACCTGCTGGCCTGGATCTGCCGCAACGGCTTCGAGCATCACGTGGCCATGAACCACTCCGCCAGCGCCGAGATTTTGCAGGAGGCCTTCACGCGCTACCTCGGGGTCAGCACCTATCTGCACCGGTAGGATGAGGGTTATGCCGGGCGGCGCTGCGCCTGCCCGGCCTACGGCACGGAGAAATTTGTTGCCTCGTAGGCCCGGTAAGCGCAGCGCCACCGGGCAGTTTCAGGTGTAAAAAGTTACTCCTCGAACCAGCCGTCAATCGGGTCGTCATAGCCTGCCCAGCGCTGCGGCCCCTCGGCCATCTCCCGATCCGTCAGCAGGGCGGCATCCAGCTGCGCCCGCAGCCGCGCCTCGTCCATCTCCATCCCGATAAACACCAGCTCCTGACGGGCATCCCCGACCCCCTCAAGCCAGTTGGCCATAATAAACTGCAACGACGCCTCATCTACCGGCCAGCGCTCACGGGGAGTGCTCGCCCACCAGCTTCCCGCCAGACCCTGACGCGCTACGCCCCCCGCATGGGACCAGGAGCCGGCAAACTCTGGCCGGCTAGCGAGCCAGAAGTAGCCTTTTGAGCGCACCACACCGGTCAGCTCGTTCTCCAGCACCCGTGCAAAACGGGCCGGGTGGAACGGCCGCCGGGCGCGGTAAGCAAAGCTTGTGATGCCATACTCCTCCGTCTCCGGGGTATGCTCTCCGCGTAGCTCCTTGAGCCAGCCCGGCGACTGGGCGGCTTTGGCGAAATCAAACAGGCCGGTATTCAGTACCTCGCTAAGCGGCACCTGGCCGAATTGCGCAGCGACTATTTTCGCCCCCGGGTTGAGGGAGCGCAGAATAGCCAGTAGCCTGCGCTGCTGCTCGTCGTTAATCAGGTCGATCTTGTTAATTACCAGCACATCACAAAACTCAACCTGTTCGATCAGCAGATCCACCACGCTACGGGTATCGTCCTCCCCTAATGATTCACCCCGCGAGTGGATGCTCTCTTCCGAGCCGTAGTCGTTAAGAAAGTTAAAGGCATCGATGACGGTAACCATTGTATCGAGGCGCGCCACGTCCGCGAGGCTTCGCCCCTCGTCGTCGGCAAAGGTAAAGGTCTCCGCCACCGGAAGCGGCTCGGCGATGCCGGTAGACTCGATGACCAGCTGATCAAAACGCCCCTCCCGCGCCAGGCGGTTGACTTCAATAAGGAGATCCTCCCGCAGCGTGCAGCAGATGCAGCCGTTGCTCATCTCCACCAGTTTCTCGTCGGTGCGCGACAGCTCGGCCCCGCCGTCCCTTACCAGCGCGGCGTCAATATTGACTTCAGACATATCGTTAACGATAACCGCCACGCGTCTGCTCTCCCGATTGTTCAAAATGTGGTTAAGCAGCGTGGTCTTCCCTGCGCCCAAAAAACCAGACAGGACGGTAACCGGTAGTCTCTTCGCTTCGCCTGTGTTAATGCGTGTTTCTGCCATTTCGCTCACCCTGTGTTATTTTAGAAATGTTATAACATAACAAAAGCGAGCGTTAAAGCATGGAGATAGCGAAGCAGGATGGAGTAAGAAAAAATCGAGGCGTGTGGGGCATCGGCACAGAGCGAAGCGACGATAACCGTGGTTCAGTGGATCGTTTTACTGCTAGTAAGGTATTCGTTACCTACCTGAAAGCTGCCGTACTCCGAGGATTGCGCCATAAGGCTGCTTTGTACCTCAATAATGGCGTTGGTGCATGCCTGCTTTCTGAATGCCATCTTTTCTGAAACGGCCATACACTGCAGTTTTTCTATCAAACTGTATGGCGTAATGGGATCGCCTTCGCTAAAAAGAGCAAGAATGGCTTCTCCCAGCACAATATCAGTCAATCTTTTATCATCAAATCTAGTCATATCTGTGCCAGTTGCTTCTTTTGCCGGGTATCTTAATACGGTACGACGCTAAATAATCGAGCCCGCATTGTACAGGGTTTTCATCTATCACAACCCGATTTTCAGACTCCAACTCCCCACATTGATCAGGTAGTTTCAGTTATGGTGATACCGAAAAAATATCTATGGCAAAAAGGTACCTCCGATAGTGTAGACGGCATCCCCATTTCTGCCAGAGCCCGCAGCAGGATCCTCTGGTGCGATCGTTATTTAAACCAGACGAATACCGGCATCGACAAAAAAGAGCGCGCCTGTACAGCCGCGCGCGTCGTCAGAGGCGACAAACAGCGCCATCGCGGCCACATCCCGCCCCTCCAGGGTAATATCAAGTGACTGCATAGCGTTGATCTCCTGCTCCGACTGCGGCGTACGCCACAGCGCCTGCTGGCGCGGGGTAGAGATTGCGCCGGGAACAATACAGTTCACCCGAATGCCAGACGGCCCCAGCTCCCGCGCCAGCGTCTGGCTCAGCCCCACAATGGCCGCCTTTGCCGTGGTGTAGCCCACCATGCCCGGCCGCCCCTTCATAAACGAGGTTGAGCTGGTAAGAATAATATTGCCCCCTGCCTGGCTCTTCATCAGGGCCGCAACGGCCTGGCTGGCAAAAAACTGGTGATCGAGATTTACCTCCAGGCTGGCACGCCACCCTTCAGGCTCCACGGAGAAGGTATCGTGGCGATCGTCACGGGCAGCATTGTTGATCAGCACGTCAATACCTCCCTCCTGTTCGGCAATAGACGCAATTGCCTCTCTCAGGGCCGGAATATCGCGCAAATCGGTAAAGTGAAACTGCGCACCGCTGGCCTCCGCCACCGCGGCTCCGGCGTGGCTGTCGATATCGAGAAAATGTACGCGGCTCGCCTGCTGGCTGAAGGCCGCAACCAGATCGGCGCCAATCCCGCTGGCGCCGCCGGTAATCACCACCACCTTATCCTCCAGGCTGGCATAACGGGTATAACGGTGCTCGGTCATCGCGTCTCCTCTCTTTCTCCTGTCAGCAGGGCCTGCATGACCGTGCCGTCCAGGGTATCCTGCTCCACGTCCAGCAGATGAGCAATGGTTGCGCCGGGATCCGCCATCCGGTACGGGCCATAACGATGGCGATCGTGAGAGTAGCCTTTGCGAATTCCCGCCCCGAAGGCAAGCAGCACGCCGTAGTTAGCGGTATGCGCCGTCTCGGCCGTCGGCTTTTGCGGGCCGTGATTGGCCCCCGGTGCGGCTACCGGACAAATATCCTCGCCGCCGAGGCTGGTACCCCAGACAAAGCCGGTATCATAGGTAAAGAGCACATCGCCAGCATGCTCTCCCCAGTAGCCGATCCCTACCGCATCCTCTTTGCGCACCGCCCAGGCCACGGCGTAGCGGGTTTGCCCCCGGTGTTCAATATGCCAGTTATGCAGCAGGTGCAGGAGTCTATCCTGAATTGCACCATACTCCTCCGGGGCAACCCTGGCAGTGTTGATAAAGATCTCCAGCCCGCCGCGCTCATCCTTTAGATAGACCTGGCTTTGGCTGCGCACCGGCAGGCCGTTTGCGTCCAGCGTCACCAGACCCTGTTTCGCCAGGTAGCGGTTTACGTCACACATAAAGTGATTCGGCACCGCCCCGTGGTCGGAGGCCAGCAGCAGCGTAGTCTCGTCATCCATGCTGTCGATGATTTTGCCGATCGAGCGATCGAGCACCTTATAGCACTCGCGAATGACGGCTTCATAGCGCGAAGCCTGCTGCGGATCGTAAAACGGCGAGGCCGGATCGTACTGCCCAAGACAGAGATGATGCGACTCATCGATCAGATGGTGCACCGCCGCCCAAAGGGCGTAGCCGTGCTGATGCGTTAAACGGAGGGCGCTCTCCGCCAGCCACAGCGACTGGCGTTCGGCATCCTCCAGGGTAGAGGCTAAATGCGCCTCATCCGGCGAAGCCTTCACCGCCCACTGGCTATGGAACGGTCCCAGCTCGTCGATAAGCTGCTGCGCCAGTACACTGTCTGAGGCGAGGCGCTGAGGATAGCTCACCTCGCTCTGGATAATCTCAATCTCCCGGGTGTGCGGTGCAAAACGTGCCAGCCAGAAGCGGACCGCGCCACCTTCAGCCACGTCCCCCAGCGGTAGCCAGCTGCTCCACGCCCCCGGCGTTAAGGTGACCTGCGTATCGCCCACGCCCAGCGTACGGGTCTGCACATCCAGCGTGAGCGTCACCTCTGGGCCATGCGCTGACCGGATCGTCAGGCGGTAGCGCCGCCCCTCCTCATCGCCAATCAGCGGCTGCCACAGCCCCTTGTCATGATAGGCCAGCGGCGAGGATGGCGGCCAGCCCAGCGTCTGCTGGCGGGCTTTGCCGGGCGGATCAAAGCGGGCGGCGTCGGTGGTAAAGATCGCCGGTGCGGCAAAGGTATGCGGATTCGGCTCCGGGGCGGACCAGTAGGGAGAGAGGGTAAAATGGGGCGTCGGCGCAGCCACGCTCTCCGGGAAGTGGATCAGCGCGGCGCGCAGCCCCTGCGCTGCCATCTTTTGCAGCAGCGGCTGCGTGCGTGAATAGTCAGCCGGTAGCGCTTGCCCCCGCCACGAGGTGCCAGGGCTCTGTCCGCTAATAAACGCCGCCCAGTTAACATCGCCCCAGGCAGAGATATAGGGCAGCAGCTCGGTGGCTGCCCCCTGCTCCAGCATCCGGCTGATATGTGGCAGCTCGCCCTCGGCGGCAAACTTCTGGATCAGCGGCATCATTAATCCATCGACGCCAAACACAATCACTTTTTTATGCATTCCCCCTCTCCCGATCAATTCAGCCGCACGCCGCTGTCGGCATCAAACAGATGCGCATGACGGGCATCGGGCAGAACGTTAAGCGTCTCACCCGGCTGGGCCGCTACGCGCTGATGAAAAAGCGTAGTGACCTTGTGCTGGCCGATGTTGAGCATAATCTGCGTCTCCGAGCCGGTCGGCTCCACCACGTTGACCTGTGCCTTAATCGACGCTCCCGTGGCGAGGGTAAAGTGCTGGGGACGGACCCCATACAGCACCCGCTGGCCGACGTTCAGCCCCGGCGTCTGCGCCACCGGCAGCGCCACGCCATCGTCGGTAAGCACAACCCCCGGCTGCTCCACGCGCCCGGTAAAGAGGTTCATCGACGGTGAGCCGATAAAGCTGGCGACAAAGGCATTCGCGGGACGATCGTACAGCTCAAGCGGGGTGCCTACCTGCTCAATACGCCCATCACGCAGGACTACGATGCGATCAGCCATAGTCATAGCCTCGATCTGATCGTGGGTCACGTAGATCATGGTCGTGTTAAGCCGCTGATGCAGCGCCTTGATCTCGGTGCGCAGCTCTACGCGCAGCTTGGCGTCGAGGTTGGAGAGCGGCTCGTCAAAGAGAAATACTCTTGGATGACGGAGGATTGCCCTGCCCATCGCCACGCGCTGGCGCTGGCCGCCGGAGAGCTGGGCTGGCCTGCGCGCCAGCAGCGGCGTCAGGCCCAGCGTCTCGGCGGCCTGGCGTACCTGCCTGGCGATCTCATCTTTCGCTATGCTCTGCATCTTCAGCGAAAAGCCAAGGTTCTCCGCCACCGTCATGTGCGGGTAAAGGGCGTAGTTCTGGAAGACCATCGCCATGTTGCGTGCCTGGGGCGAGAGATCGTTAATCGCCTCGCCGTCCAGAATCAGCTCGCCGCCGTCAATGCTCTCCAGCCCGGCGATCATCCGCAGCAGCGTAGACTTGCCGCAGCCGGAGGGTCCCACCAGCGCGATAAACTCACCGTGGTGAATAGCCAGATCGAGACCGGGGATGATGGTCTGCCCATTAAAGGTTTTTACGATATTCTGTAGCGTCAGGGTTGCCATAGTTAATCCTTCACTCCTCCGGCAGTTAAGCCATGAACCAGATAGCGGCGCACCAGCAGCGTAAAGGCCACTACCGGCAGCATCACCAGCGTGCCGCTGGCGGCAATTTTGCTCCACTCCCACCCTTCGTATTGCAGGAAATTCACAATGGCGACCGGGGCGGTGACGGCGTTAGTCCGGGTTAAGATCAGCGCGTAGAAAAAGTCGTTCCACGAGAAGATGAAACAGAGAATGGCGGTGGCCGCGAGACCGGGCTTCACCAGCGGCAGTGAGACCAGCCAGAAGCTGCGCCACAGGGGACACCCGTCCATCCAGGCCGCCTCCTCCAGCGCCACCGGCACGGCGGAGAAAAAGGTCTGCATTAGCCAGATCACAATCGCCAGGTTAAAGGTGAGGTAAACAATAGCCAGACCAATAATGGTGTCCTGCAACCCCAGCCAGCGCCAGGCCAGAAAGAACGGAATGGTAAAGGCGATGGGCGGGGCCATGCGCGTCACCAGGATCCAGAGCGCCACGTAGCGGCGGGCGCGAAAACGCCAGCGGGTCAGCACCCAGGCCGCCGGCACGCCGAGCAGCAGGGAGAAGAAAGTAGAGAGCAGGCTCACCATCAGGCTGTTGCCAAACGGCTCGAGAAAGTTTCCGGCAATCAGCGCCCGGTAGGCGTCCAGCGTCGGCGTAAACAGCAGGGTTAGCTCGAACGCGTCCAGCGCCGGGCGCAGGGACATAATCACCATCCACAGAAAAGGCGCGAGGATGATGACCATCAGCATCAGGGCCAGCAGCGTGCGCTTCCCCTTCAGCCGCCATGTTTTACGCCGGACGGCGGCTCTCACCTGCGGGCGGCCCACCTCACTCTGTTGTATTGTCATCGTTCCACCCTGCCCGGCCAATCAGCCAGCTTAAGATAAACACGCCTACCAGGATCACCACCGCGATGGCGCTGCCGTAGCCCCACCAGGAGAAGTTAAACGCCTGGATAAAGCCGTAGTAGTTGGTCACCTCCGTTACCGAGCCAGGCCCGCCGTCGGTGAGGATGTAGATCAGCGGAAAGGCCTTGAAGCTGTCGATAAGGCGAAACAGGATACAGACCGCCAGCACCGGCTTCAGGTGCGGAAAGACCACGTAGCGGAAAATGTTGAACGGCGAGGCCCCATCGAGGCTGGCCGCTTCCCGTGGCTCATTGGGCACCATCTGTAACGCCGCCAGCACCATCAGCATGGTAAAGGGAAACCACTGCCAGACATCCGCTACCACAATTGCCCATAGTGCGGTGTCAGGGTTGGCAATCAGCGAATCCAGCGGCAGGTTGAACCGGTCCAGCACCTGGTGCAGCGGACTGATATCCGGGGTGTAGATAATCTTCCAGATCAGCGCCACGATAATCGGCGGCAGCACCATCGGGATCAACAGCAGCGTGCGTACGCCGTTCAGCCAGCGCGAGGTGCCGTTTAGCAGCAGCGCCAGCAGGAGGCCAATCAGTACCTGAAAAAGGACGCTGACCACGGAGAGCTTAAGCTGCGTCACCAGCGAGTTGAGAAAGCGATCGTCATGCAGCAGCTGCTGATAGTTAACCAGCGGGTTGCTGAAGGTGAAGGTCGCCTCTGGATTGGTCAGGCTGAACGGCGTCAGGCTAACGATCAGCAGCGCCGCCGCCGGTATCAGCGTCAGCAGGGTCAGGACCACCAGCGAGGGGGCCAGCCCCAGCATCCAGGCATAACGCTGGCGCTGCCGCCAGCCGAGTGATTGTCCCATCGCCGTCCTCATGAGAGTTTCGCGCCCGCGCGTTTCAGGTCGGCAAGCGTCCCGGCCTGCGCCTGGGCCATCGCCTCTTTCGCCGACAGCTGGCCCGATGCGATCAGCGCGATAGCTTTATTGAGCTGCTGGTCGACCTGCGGATAGAACTCCACGGTACGGTACTTCATGTAGCCGCCCTTGCCCGCCTGGTCGATGGCGTCGATAGAGAGCTGAGCCAGATCGACGCCGTTGATCACCTGCCTGCTGCGAAACGCCTGGGAGTCGATATCGCTGCGGCGGGTAGGCGAGCCGTAGCCTGCCTCCAGCGCCCGGGCGGTCATCTGCTTCGACAGTGACCACTGGATAAAGGCCCATGCTGCCTCTTTATTTTTCGAACCGGCCGGAATACCCAGCGCATGGGTCGCCATGCCAGGGAAGGCCCCTTTCGGCCCGCTAACCATCGAACCAAAATGCGCCGTTTTCAGGGTGCGCGAGGTCTGGGCATTGCCCAACTGGGCGAGGTAGGTCTGGCTGGCGTCGGAGACGTTGACCCGGCCCTGCTTTAACGCCTGCAGAGACTGGTCGGCGGTATAGGTGATCCCACCGTTGGGGCCGAAATCACGGATCAGGCGGGCAAAGTAGTCCGCCGCCTCGACGGCTTCCGGCGTATCGAGAGTGGGGAAGAGATCGTCCGGCGGCGTACGGAAGACGTTGCCCCCGAAGGCCTGCAGATAGGGAATAAAGGTCCAGCCGTAGTGGTTGTCGGTAACATACCCCGCTACGCGATCCTTTTTGTTCACCGCCTGCAATACCTTCACCAGCTCGTCGGTGGTTTTAGGAAACTCCAGCCCGGCCTGCTGGATCAGATCGTAGCGCGAGGCTCCCGCCAGCATGGCTTCAACCACATAGGGGATCCCGTAGAGCTTGCCGTCGCGCCCGGTCTCCGCCGCCAGCGTGGCGGGCAGGAAGTCCTGGAGCCCCCAATCCTGCGGGGTCAGGTTCGGGTTGGCGATAAACTCATCCAGCGGCGTCAGCCAGCCGGCGTTGATCCAGCGGCTGGTGTAGATAAAGGTGACGTTCACCACGTCATAGGCCGAGCCGCGGGTCGATAGCTCCAGGTCGGCGCGCTGGTTGTAAACCGGAAACGCCGGGGTATCCAGCTGCACCCGCGCCCCGGTCAGAGCCTCAAACTCCGGCAGCCACTTGCGGATCAGCTGCGGCCACGCGGTGCTGAAGATAGAGACGTTAAGGGTCACGCCCTCATATTTACGCGCGACGTTAGCGCCGCGGGCGATGGCGGGCATCATGCTATAGACGCCGAACGCCGCCATCGCTTTTAAGAGATCACGACGCTGCATAGTTCACATCCGTATGCTGGTTTGCGGAGAGGGATTCATTGCCTGCCGGCTGCGGGCGGGTAACGGTGCGGCTGCGGCTGCCGTCAATTCCTATCGCCGGTTCGCCCTCAACGGTAACCCGGCGCACCACGCGCGGCTGGTCACCGTAGTCGTTAACCGCATAGTGCTGGGTGCTGCGGTTATCCCAGATGACCACGTCATCCTGCTGCCACTGCCAGCGCACGGTATTCTCGAGGCGGATAACGCGGTTTTGCAGCAGATCAAAAATCTGCGCCGATTCACGGCTGTTCAGCCCCACCAGCTTCTTGACGAAATGGCCAAGCAGCAGCGCACGCTCGCCGCTTACCGGGTGGACATGCACCAGCGGATGCTCCGCCTCCCACACCGACGAGACAAAGACGTTTTTGTGGTGATTGAGACGATGCTCTTCGGTGACGATGCGCTCTGCGCCGTAGTCGTAGTTATTGCTGTGGATGGCACGCAGGGAGTCGGCCAGCCGCTTCAGCGACTCGGGCAGCTGCTCGTAGGCTCTGGCAGTGTTGGCCCAGACGGTGTCGCCGCCGTACTCGGGAATGGTCACGCCACGCAGAATCGAAATCTTTGGAAAGGCTTCTACAAAGGTGACGTCGGTATGCCAGGAGTCAGCCCGGCCGCCGCCTTTGGAGGCATCCAGCTCAAACAGGCGGGTCCCTTGCGGGGCGGGGACGGTCGGATGCGCCACGATGTTGCCAAAGCGCGCGCCAAAGGCCTGATGGCGCTCATCGGTTAAATGCGACTGCTTACGGAAGAACAGCACCTTATATTTCACCAGCGCCGTCTCTATTTGGCGAAAAAGCGCATCGTCCAGTTCAGCAGAGAGGGAAATATTACGCACCTCCGCACCAATATTTCCGGCGACGGGGTGAATATCTAATAATTCGACATCTTGATTAGCAATGCGGCTGGCTAAGGTCATGGCTGTTTTCCTTCAGTATTGTCGGGAAAACAACTTTATTAATAAACTAATGCAGGCAAAAATATCTTTTGGTCATAATATAGTAATTCGCTTTGCATAAGCTAAGTTAAAAAACGCAAGAGCGGATAATTCCGCTCTTAGGCATTATTGACTGAGCGCTTCAAACTCCTGCCAGCTTACCTCATCGATCCAGATCCCCTCCTCCACCCGGCGGGCATAGGCCCTTAATTCCGGCTCGCCGGGGATCTGCACGTCGCGGCCATCCTGCCCGGTGCGGACCCAGTCGACCTGCGCCAGCAGCGCCTGCTTATAACTTTCTCCTGCCCCCAGCCGCTCGGGGTCGAAGATAATCGACAGCATATTATTGATGATGCCCGCCCGGGGAGGGATGTTATGGCTCTCGGTCTCGCCGCCGGTCAGCGCCGCGCCGAGCAGGCTGCATATCAGCGACAGCCCGGCCCCCTTATGACCGCCAAAGGGCAGCAGCGCGCCGCGCGGTTCGGTCATCAACACCGCCGGATCGGTGGTCGGCTGGCCGTTGGCGTCGACGATGCACCCCTCCGGCACCTGGCGGCCCTCGTTCCAGGCCACGCGGGCTTTGTTCCCGGCAATGGCGCTGGTAGCAAAGTCGAGCACCACCGGCGGACGGCCCTGCAACGGTACGCCGACGCAGAAGGGGTTAGTGCCCAGTCTGGCCTGCAGGCCGTCAAACGGCAGCACAGCCGAGGGGGCGGCCACGTTGGCAAAATGAATTGAGACCAGCCCAGCCTCAGCGACCTGCTCAGCCCAGGCACCAATGCGTCCCAGATGGTGAGCGTTGGCGAGGCCGACCATCGCCACGCCAAACTCCCGTGCCCGGGCAATCCCCGCCGTCATGGCCTGCTCGCCTAATAGCTGGCCGAAGCCGTGCCCGCCGTCAAAGG
This sequence comes from Escherichia sp. ESNIH1, assembly GCA_002918705.1. Taxonomy (GTDB): domain Bacteria; phylum Pseudomonadota; class Gammaproteobacteria; order Enterobacterales; family Enterobacteriaceae; genus Pseudescherichia. The sequence continues at coordinate 97,121 of PQKR01000003.1, forward strand.
AGATAACCGGCCCGGCATCGCGGACCTGTGCTAAATGCGCGTTAGGATTGAGATCCCCCGCGACGATAGCGCGAATATAGCGCGGCAGCAGCGTGACGCCGTGGGAGTCATGCCCCTTTAAGGAGGCGTCAACAAGATTATCCGCTACCTTTTGCGCGATCTCTGGCGCGGTATTAACTGCCATCAGATGCTGCGTTAATAGCGTGCGAAGCTGCTGATGTGAAAATAGAGGCATACATGTACCCGCGATATTATCCCTGAAATGCCAGGGGATATTTAAACGAGTTTCGATTATAGCGGGATCGTTTCCGCTGCCTTATCTCATTTCCGGGAATCTATTTCTGGTTAAATCATTTCCTTTGGCGCCGCTGCTCTGACCATGATTGCTCATTATTAATAAATACTTTTCTGGGGTTTGGCATGAATAAACGGAATAGCTTAGTGGCCTGGACGCTGGCGCTTTCAACGCTGGGTGGAATAAGTCAGTCGGCGTTTGCTGAGGGGAATATCAGCATTGCCCAGCAGTTTGGTATCGGCTATTTAATTCTGGACGTGGTACGCGACCAGCAGCTGATTGAAAAAGAGGGCAAAAAAGAGGGGCTGGATATTAACGTCGAGTGGCGCACCATCTCCGGCGCAACCGGAATGAACGAGGCGCTGCTCTCAGGCGCGCTGGACGTCGCCTCGGCGGGTCTGCCGCCGCTGCTGACTCTCTGGGATCGCACTAAAGGCAGGCAGAACGTGAAAGCCATCGCCTCGCTGGGATCGATGCCTAACTATCTGCTCAGCAACAATCCGGCGGTGAAGAGCGTTAAGGATCTGACCGATAAAGACCGCATTGCGGTTCCGGCGGCTGGGGTGGGTTTCCAGTCGCGTACGTTGCAGATCGAAACCGCAAAACTGTATGGCAACGACGATTTCAAGCGCTTCGATAAAATCAGCGTTAGCCTGCCGCATCCGGACGCCAGCGCGGCCCTGATTGCCGGTGGCTCAGAGATCACCACCCACTTCTCCAGCCCGCCGTTCCAGTACCAGGCCCTGGAGCACAGCAACGTGCACAAAATTCTCAGCTCCTACGATGTGCTGGGCGGACAGGCGACCTTTAACGTGCTCTACACCACGCAGAAGTTCCACGACGAGAACCCGAAAACCTACAAAGCGTTCTACCGGGCGCTGAGCGAGGCGGCAAAGATTATCAACGCCGATAAAAATGCTGCTGCCGAGACCTACATTCGCGTAGAGAAGTCGCGCCTGCCGCTGCCGCTGGTGCAGAAGATCGTGAGCGATCCGGAAATCAGCTTTACCGTCTCCCCCGAGCGCACCGGCGTCTACGCCGAGAAGCTCTATGAGCTTGGCGTCCTGAAGAACAGGGCCAGCTCATGGCAGGATTACTTTTTCAACGAAGCGTGGGAAAACCCAGGCAGCTAAGCCGCAACACAGGAGGCCCAGATGGCAACTCAGCACAGCGATGGACCACTATTGCAGGTCAGCAACGTCGATATTGAATACCGGACCAGCGAGCGGCAGGTGCGCGCCACCCACGACGTCAGCTTTGATGTCTGGCCAGGGGACCGCTTTATTCTGCTCGGGCCGTCGGGCTGCGGCAAATCGAGCCTGCTGAAGGCGGCCGGTGGCTTTATCTCCCCCAGCAGCGGGCAGATCTCGCTGGCGGGGACGGCGATTAAGGAACCCGGGCCAGAGCGGATGATGGTGTTCCAGGAGTTCGATCAGCTGCCGCCGTGGAAAACGGTGCTGGAGAACGTGATGTTCCCCCTGCTGGCGAGCCGCAAGGCCAGCCGCGCCGAGGCGAAAGAGCGGGCGCTGCACTTCCTCAACAAGGTGGGGCTGGCGGAGTTCGCCGACGTGATGCCGCATATGCTCTCCGGAGGCATGAAGCAGCGGGTGGCCATTGCCCGGGCGCTGGCGATGAAGCCGCGCATCCTGCTGATGGATGAGCCGTTCGCCGCGCTGGATGCCCTCACCCGCCGCACCATGCAGGATGAGCTACTGGCCCTGTGGGAGGAGGAGCGCTTCACCCTGCTGTTTGTTACCCACTCCATTGAGGAGGCGCTGGTGGTGGGCAGCCGCATCCTGGTGCTCTCTCCGCACCCTGGCCGCGTGCGGGCGGAGCTGAACTGCCACCAGTTCACCCTGAACGACTTTGGCAGCGAGGCGTTCCAGCACGCCGCCAGCCATATTCACGACCTGCTCTTCCCGGCTAACGGGAACATTACTTCACACTCAACCGGCAAGGAGCCCGCCTATGTCGCAGCCACCGTACATCCGTCCTGAGTTTGAGCGCGAGCTGCCGCCGCTGCGCAATCTGTCGGTAGAGACGCCGCTCCCCATTGGTCAGCGTCTGTGGAACCAGGCCTGGCTGCGCAAGTCCCTGATCGTGCTGCTGGTGCTGGCGCTGTGGGAGATGGCTGCCCGCATTCAGCAGAACGATCTGATGCTGCCCGGCGTGCTGCAAACCCTGCGCGTCTTTAGCGAGGATATGCACAACGGCGAGCTGCCGGGGAAGATCGCTAACTCGCTTAGCATCCTGCTGAAGGGCTACCTGATCGGCAGCGTGCTGGCGCTGGTTGCCAGCGCCCTGGCGGTCACCACCCAGTTTGGCCGGGATCTGCTCAGCACCCTCACCTCCATGCTTAACCCGCTGCCAGCTATCGCCCTGCTGCCGCTGGCGCTGCTCTGGTTCGGGCTGGGCAACGCCAGCCTGATCTTCGTTATCGTGCACTCGGTTACCTGGCCCATCGCCCTCAACACCTGGTCGGGGTTCAGCAGCGTGCCGGAGACCCTGCGCATGGCGGGACGCAACTACGGCCTGAGCGGGCCGCGCTACGTCGCCACCATCCTGATCCCGGCCTCGCTGCCCGCTATTCTCTCCGGGCTGAAGATCGGCTGGGCCTTTGCCTGGCGGACGCTGATCGCCGCCGAGCTGGTGTTTGGTGCCTCCAGCGGCGAAGGCGGGCTGGGCTGGTATATCTTCCAGAACCGCAACGAGCTGTTTACCGATCGGGTCTTCGCCGGGCTGCTGATGGTGATCGCCATCGGTCTACTGGTGGAGGGGGTAGTCTTCGCCACCCTGGAGAAGGTCACCGTCAAGCGCTGGGGAATGCAGCGCTAGCGGGTTCAGCGCCGCTTTCGCTAAGCGCTCGCCAGGGCAGTCACCGCATAGCTAAACGCCGTAATGGCCTGCGCGACGTCATCAGCTTCCACCGACTCCGCCGGATGGTGGCTGATGCCACCCTTGCAGCGTACAAAGAGCATCCCCACCGGCCAGCGTTCAGCCATCGCGATGGCGTCATGCCCGGCTCCGCTGGGCAGCGACAGCGACGCACCCTGCGCCTGATGGACCGCATCGGTAAGCAAGCTCTGTAAACGTGGATCGCAAGGCGTAGCGGCGATGCGGTAGAACTCCTCGGCGCTGAACGTCAGCCCCCGGCGGGTGGCGATAGCCTGCGCCTGGGCCAGCAGCTCATTCAGCAAAGCATCCAGCGGCGCGTCCTGCGGCCCGCGAATATCCAGCGACAGCGCCACTTCGCCAGGTATAACGTTAACCGCCCCCGGCAGACAACACAGTGTGCCTACCGTGGCAACCAGGTTGCCGCCCTGTTCGCGGGTGGTGCTTTCTACAGCCACCATCCACTCGGCAGCAGCGGCCAGGGCATCTTTACGCTGAGCCATCGGCACGGTGCCGGCATGGCCCGCCTCGCCGGTAAAGCGACAGTTCAGGCGGCGCGCGCCGTTGATCGCCTCAACGACCCCCAGCGCCAGCCCCGCCTGCTCCAGGCAGGGTCCCTGCTCGATATGCAGCTCCAGATAGGCGGCGATCTCCTCCGTACGACGAGCCGCCTGCGCAACGCGGGCCGGATCCAGCCCGGCCAGCACCATCGCCTGCGCCACGCTGACGCCGCTGGCATCGGTCTGCATCAGCCACTGCGCCGGCCATCTCCCCGTCAGGCCACGGCTGCCGAGCAGGGTGATGCCAAACCGCGTCCCCTCCTCATCGCAAAAGCCCACGATCTCAATCGCCTTCGCCAGCCGCTGCCCCTGCTGGTGCAGGCTCTGCACCACCTCAATGGCCGTCAGCACCCCCAGCATGCCGTCGTAGCGTCCGGCGTTGCGCACGGTATCCAGATGCGAGCCTAACAGAACTGCCGGAGCGCCCTCCTGCTCGCCCTCGTAGCGGCCGCAGACGTTGCCCACGCTATCCTGCCAGACGATCATTCCTGCCTCTGCCATCCACTGCGCCACCCGCTGGTTAGCCTGCAAATGCTGCGGGGAGAGGTAGACCCGGGTCAGGGCGTCCGGCGTTTCGCTGATGGCGGCCAGCTCATCCGCACGGGCCATCACCCGCTCCGCCTGCTGGCGTGCTGGCTGGCTCATAGCGGACGCTCGCTGTGATAGCGATCCCACGCGGCCTGCATCGCCGCGCCCTGGACGGTGGGGAATTTAAGATAGTTCAGCACCGACTCCAACGCGCTCAGGGTAGTCATCACGCAATCTTTGCGGGCGTTATAGCCCATCGTGCCGATGCGCCACACCTTGCCGTGCAGCGGGCCAAAGGAGGTGCCGATCTCAATGCCGAAATCCTCCAGCATCAGCTTGCGCACCAGGTCGCCGTTGATCCCCTGCGGGATCACCACGCCCAGCACGTTGTTCATCTTGTGCTTCAGGTCACCGAAGGTCTCCAGCCCCATCGCCTGGATGCCCGCCAGCAGCGCCTCGCCGTGTAGCTTATGGCGGGCGATGCCGTTATCCAGCCCCTCCTGGAGGATCAGCCGCGCGCACTCCCGGGCGGCAAACAGCGCCGAGGTGGCTTCGGTATGGTGGTTCAGGCGCTCCGGTCCCCAGTAGTCCATGACCATGCCGAGGTCGAAGTAGTTGGAGTAGATCATCTCATCTTCACCGTCGCGATGGTCAGCCGTGCGGATCCCCTCCTCAATGCATTTGCGGCGACGGATGACCTCCTCCATGCGCGGACTGAGGGTGATAGGCGAGGTCCCGGACGGGCCGCCGAGGCACTTCTGCATCCCCGCCGAGACCGCGTCCAGCCCCCAGGCATCGCACTCCAGGGCGTTGCCCCCCAGCGAGGCGGTGGCGTCAGTGTAGAACAGCACGTCGTGGCGGCGGCAGATATCCCCCAGCTCGGCAAGCGGCTGGAGCATGGTGGTGGAGGTATCGCCCTGCACCGTCAGCAGCAGGTGCGGGCGCACCCGCTTGATGGCGTCCTCGATCTGGTCGGGGGTAAAGACCTCGCCCCACGGCACCTCGATGGTATGCACCTCTGCCCGGCAGCGGCGGGCGATTTCACACAGCAGGTGACCAAAGCGGCCAAATACCGGCACCAGCACTTTATCACCGGGACGGATCGCCGACACCAGGATAGCCTCAATTCCCGCCCGCGAGGTGCCGTCCACCAGCATCGTCCAGCGGTTTTCGGTGCGGAACACGCCGCGATAGAGGGTCATCACCTCATTCATATAGTGGGTCATGGCCGGATCGTACTGACCGATAAGCTGGCTCGACATGGCGCGCAACACGCGCGGATCGGCGTTGATGGGCCCCGGCCCCATCAGCAGGCGCTGGGGTGGGTTGATTTGCGAAAATTGCGCGATATCCATTTTTGAGTCCTTATTAGTTGAGGCCGCGTACGGAGGAGATAAACTGTTTCAGTTCAGTCGTCTGCGGATTGGCGAACAGCGCTTTACTGTCGCCCTGCTCCCACACTCTCCCCTGGTGCATAAACACCACGCGGTCGCCCACTTCGCGGGCAAAATTCATTTCATGCGTCACCAGAATCAGCGTCATCCCCTCTGCCGCCAGCTGCTCCAGCACCTTGAGCACCTCGCCTACCAGCTCCGGATCGAGCGCCGAGGTGATCTCGTCGCAGAGTAATACTTTGGGTGACATCGCCAGCGCACGGGCAATCGCCACGCGCTGCTGCTGGCCGCCGGAGAGGCTGGAGGGGTAGTAGTCCAGCCGATCGCCCAGCCCCACCTTTTCCAGCATCTTTTGCGCCAGCTCGCGGCACTCGGCGGCGCTCTTTTTCAGCACCCGGCGCGGGGCCAGCATGACGTTCTCCAGCGCCGTCATGTGCGGGAACAGGTTGAAGTTCTGGAACACCATGCCGATGGAGCGGCTGATCTCCCGCGCCTGCGAATCCCGGTCGGTGATGGTCATGCCGCCCAGCTTGATGCTCCCCTCCTGATAACCCTCCAGGCCGTTGATGCAGCGCAGCAGCGTGCTTTTACCCGATCCGCTGCGGCCGATAATAGAGATCACCTCGCCCATATCGATATCCAGATCGACGCCCTTGAGCACGTGGTTATCACCGTAGTACTTCTGCATCTGATTAATGGTGATGAGAGGCATTGAATTTATTCTCCAGATAGCGGCTGTAGCGGGACAGCGGGTAGCACAGAATGAAGTAGCCCAGCGCCACCAGCGCAAAAACTTTAAATGGCTGATAGGTGACGTTGGTCAGCATCGTCCCGGCCTTGGTCAGATCGACGAAGCCGATGATCGACGCCAGCGCCGTGCCTTTGATCACCTGCACGGCAAAGCCCACCGTTGGCGCAATGGCAATGCGTAGCGCCTGTGGGGCGACCACCCGCCAGAGGGTCTGGCCAAAGCTCAGCCCCAGGCAGCGCGACGCCTCCCACTGCCCTTTCGGCAGGGCACGAATGCTGCCAAACCAGATATCGAGTAAAAAGGCGCTGGTATAGAGGGTCAGCGCCAGCGAGGCCGCCGTCCAGGGTGAGACGTCGATACCCAACATCGCCAAGCCGAAGAAGGCCAGAAAGAGCTGCATCAGCAGCGGCGTCCCCTGGAACAGCTCGATATAGCCGCGGATCAGGCGCTGCACCTGCCGCCCGCCGGTCAGGCGCAGCAGCAGGAGCGGCAGCGTCACTAGCGCGCCGCCGCTGAAAGCCACCAGCGAGAGCAGTACCGTCCAGCGCCCGGCCAGCAGGAGGTTGCGAATAATGTCCCAGTCGGTAAAGGTGTTCATCATGCCTGCACTCCCAGCCATCTCCGCCCCGCCGCCAGCAGCAGCTGACGCATGGCGATCGACAGTATTAAGTAGATCCCAGCCGTCACCAGATAGACCTCGAAGCTGAGAAAGGTCCGGGACTGGATCAGGTTGGCGGCAAAGGTCAGCTCCTCGTAAGAGACCTGCGATACCACCGACGATCCCAGCATGACGATGATGCACTGACTGACCAGCGCCGGGTAGATACGCTGGAGCGCGGGCGGCAACACGATGCGGGTAAAGGTCTGGGTGCGGGTCAGGCCCAGCACTCGCCCGGCCTCCCACTGCCCCTTCGGCGTAACCTGGATCCCGGCGCGTACGATCTCAGTGCTGTAGGCCCCCAGATTCACGATCATCGCCAGCAGCGCGGCCTCCCCCGCCGTCATTTTGAGGCCCATGTTGGGCAGGCCAAAGACAATAAAGAACAGCTGTACGACAAAGGGCGTGTTGCGGATCAGCTCCACGTACGCGCCCCAGATGCGGCTGAACCACGACGGGCGTCCGCTGCGAATAGCGGCCCCGAGAATGCCCAGCGCCAGGCCGCCCGCCGTCGCCATCACCGTGAGCTGCACGGTGATCCACACTCCCGCCAGCAGCTCCGGCCAGTGCGGCCAGAGCTCAGAAAAGTGAAGTTGTTCAGTCATTCACAGGCCTTACACGCCGAGGCTCGCCGGCAGCGGAGCTTTCATCCACTGCTCAGAGAGTTTGTTCAGGGTGCCATCCTTCACGCCCTGCTCGATCAGCGTATCCACCTTCGCCTTCAGCGCTGGCTCGTTCTTCTTCAGGCCGATAAAGCACGGTGAATCTTTCAACATAAAGCTCGGCACTGGCGCTTTGTCGGCGTTCTGCCGGGAGATGGCCGCCACGACGAGGTTGCCGGTAGCAACGTACTGCACCTGACCCGACAGATAGGCCGACAGGGTGGTGTTGTTATCCTCATAACGCTTCACCTGCGCCTCTTTCGGCGCAATGCCGGTCAGCACCATGTCCTCCACCGCGCCACGGGTGACGCCGATGGTTTTACCGCTCAGCCCCGCTGCGTCCTTCAGCTCTGCCCCCTTCGGACCAAAGACGCCCAGGAAGAACGGTGCGTAGGCGCGGCTAAAATCAATCACCTTCTCACGCTCGGCATTTTTACCGAGGCTGGAGATGACCAGGTCCACCTTGTCCGTTTGCAGATAGGGTACCCGGTTGGCGCTGGTCACCGGGACCAGCTGCAGCTTGAGCTTCATCTCTTTGGCAAGGTAGCGCGCCATATCGATGTCGTAACCCTGCGGCTGGAGATCGGTCCCTACCGAGCCAAAGGGGGGGAAGTCCTGCGGGACGGCGACCCGGAGCGTGCCGCGTTTCTCAATATCCTGCAGCTGGTCGGCCTTCGCTGCCGACAGGTGAGTTAACAGAACAGCGGCCCCGGCCAGTGCGATCAAGATTTTTTTCATGGTGTTTACCCGTTACGTTAGCATGAAACAAAAGATTCTATAAATAGACTTTTGCAACTAATGTGCCAGGTACGGATAAACGGTAAATCAGCGTTAACCGCCTAAATAGCCCTCAGAAATGAGAATATAAGCTGCGCTTTTCTGCACCAAAATAGTGCCAAACACCAGCGTGGTGCCCCATTATCGCTGCTCCAGCTCGTCCAGCTGCTGATAGAGGGTGGCGATGTGATGAATGCGCGGCCGTCCCTTATCGAGAATTTCATGCAAAAAGGCATTAGCCAGCAGGTTGATCAGGCTATTTACCGCTGCATAGCTATCGTAGGCGGAGACGCTATCCAGCGGAGTGCAGAGCTGCCAGCGCGCCAGCGGCAGCAGGCCATGCGCCTGCGGCTCGCACATAAGCACCACCGGAACGCCGTCGGCCTGCAGCTGCTGGAGCAGCGGACGGATAATCCGCGGTCGGCGGCGAAACGCCATTGCAATGACCAGATCGTCGGCGGTGAGATCCACCAGCTCTTCGCTCAGGCTCTGCCCCGGCTGCGGCAGCACCAGGACCTGGCCACGCGCCTGCAACAGCTGCTGGCGCAGGTGCAGCGCCGCCGGGTACGCGTTACGCATGCCGATAATCACAATCCGCCGGGCGGTCATCATGGCGGTGATCACCTCGGCAAACTGCTGTGGGTCAAGGGCATTGACCCACTGCGTCAGGTTCGCCATCTCCTGCTTATAGTGGCGGGCCAGCAGCGTGTTGCCCTGCACCGCATCGCGCTGATCGGTGAGCGGCATGCCGCTCTGGCGCAGGGTACGCAGCTCGTCACGCATATCCTTATACTTTTCGTAGCCCAGGCGCTTAAACAGGCGGCTCACCGTCGCCTTCGATACCCCGCTAAGCTGCGCCAGCTCGGCGCTGTTGTAGCCGATCAGATCGTCAAAGTGATCGAAAATAAAGTTTGCCACCCGCTGCTCCTGGGGCGATAGCGACGCATATTGCCCTTTCAGGCGTTCATCAAGCTGTTCCATAGGGCCTCTGTAACTTTTGTTTCAGCAAACTATACCGCTAACCCCTTTCACAATGCATGCCAGATGCGATAAAAACGCTGTCGCTCTTATGAGTGAAACTTTTCGCCCGAAAGTGGAACAGCTTTTGCAAGTTTACGGACACACTTCAGATCATGAGGACAGCCCGTGCAGAGTCATCTTTCCGCTCATGGAATGGCGGTGGCCCCCCACCATCTGGCAAGCCAGAGTGCGCTTGCCGTACTACGCGAAGGCGGTAGCGCCATTGAGGCGATGGTGGCCGCTGCCGCAACCATTGCCGTGGTCTACCCGCATATGAACGGCCTCGGCGGCGATGGCTTCTGGCTTATCGTCCCACCGGAGGGGGATCCTATTGCCATTGATGCCAGCGGCGCGGCAGGTTCGCTCGCCACCCCTGCGGCCTACAGCGATCTCACGCAGATCCCACACCGAGGCCCGCGTGCGGCGCTGACCGTCGCCGGTACCGTCAGCGGCTGGGAGGAGGCGCTCAATATCTCCCAGACGCTGACAGGTAAAGCGCTACCGCTCGCGCGTCTGCTGGCTGACGCCATCGGCTATGCCACGGAGGGGATCCCGGTCACGCAATCTCAGGCCAATGCGACCGCCAGTAAGTTAGAGGAGCTGCGCCACCTGCCCGGCTTTGCGGAGACCTATCTGGTGAACGGTGAGCCGCCGATGGCCGGCAGCCGCTTTCACCAGCCCGCCCTCGCCTCTACCCTGCAACGGCTGGTTGAGGAGGGGCTGGAGAGCTTTTATCGCGGTCCGCTGGCGGAACAGATGGCCGACGGCATGGCCAGATACGGCCTCCCTGTTACCCTTGACGATCTGCAGCGGCATCACGCCCGGCGTCCGCAGCCGCTCAGGCTGCAGCACCAGCACGGTGAGCTGTGGAACCTGGCCCCGCCCACCCAGGGGCTGGTGTCGCTGGCGATCCTCGGCATCACTGACCGCCTGAATATGGCCGAGGCCGATGAGGCTCAAACCGTGCACCGCATCGCCGAGGCGACCAAGCTAGCCTTTCGCCTGCGCGATGCCCACATCACCGATCCCCGCCATCTCGACACCGACATTCAGAGCCTGCTCGATCCCGCCGCGCTACAGCCGCTGGCCGATCGAATAGACGACAGCCGTGCCGCTCCCTGGGGAACGGGTAAAGGCCCAGGCGACACCGTGTGGATGGGGACGATGGATAAGAGCGGGCTGGCGGTCTCCTTTATTCAAAGCCTTTACCATGAGTTCGGCAGCGGCGTAGTGCTTCCCGATACCGGGATAGTCTGGCAAAACCGTGGCGCCGCGTTCAGCCTCGATCCGGCGCACCTGCTGGCGCTGGCCCCGGGCAAGCAGCCGTTTCACACCCTCAACCCCGCCGCTGCACGCCTCAGCGACGGCAGGGTGATGGTTTACGGTTCGATGGGCGGCGATGGCCAGCCGCAGACCCAGGCAGCGATTTTTACCCGCTACATTTTGCAGGGCATGCCGCTGCAGGAGAGCATCTCCCAACCGCGCTGGCTGCTGGGACGCACCTGGGGGCAGACTTCGGATTCGCTGAAGCTTGAAGGCCGCTTTTCATCCGAGAGCATCGCTCGCCTGCGCGCGCTGGGCCACGAGGTGGAGGTGCTGCCTGATTACAGCGAGGCGATGGGCCACGCCGGGGCTATCGTCCGCCATCCCAACGGCCTCTTTGAGGGCGCAGCCGATCCGCGCAGCAACGGCTCGGCCGCCGGTTTTTAAGGAGAAAATGATGAATAACGTACCGTCCGACTATATCGCTTACCTGACGCAGATGACACAGATCCTCGACATTGAGCTGGATGACGCCCGCCGCGCCGAGCTGGCGATCCAGTTCAACCGTATCGCCGCGATGGCCGAGCCGCTGATGGCCTTTCCCCTCGACGATCGCCTGGAGATTGCAGGAGTCTATAAGGCATGATGCTTAACGAGATGAGTATTAACGATATCCAGCAGGCGCTGGCCAGCGGGGCCGTGAGCGCCCGGGAGATCGCCCGCCAGACGCTGGATGACATTGCCCGGGGTAATCCACAGATCAACGCCTGGACGGCGGTGACCAAAGCACGGATGCTGGCGGAAGCGGAGCGTATCGATACCCTGCGCCGGGAGGGGCAGCCTCTGCCTCCACTGGCGGGCGTTCCCTACGCGGTGAAAAATCTGTTTGACGTCGCCAGACACGCTACCCTCGCCGGAGCGCAGCTGTTCAGCGACCGCCCCGCCGCTGCGCAAGACGGCTTTGCGGTACGCCAGCTTAAGCGCGCCGGGGGGTTGCTCTCCGGGATGCTGAACATGGACGCTTACGCCTACGGCTTCACTACCGAGAACAGCCACTACGGCGCGACGCGCAATCCGCACGACCTGACGCGCATTGCGGGCGGCTCCTCTGGCGGGTCGGCGGCAGCGGTGGCCGCCGGGCTGGTGCACTTCTCGCTTGGCAGCGATACCAACGGCTCGATCCGCGTCCCCGCCTCCCTGTGCGGCATCTTTGGGCTAAAGCCGACCTTTGGCCGCCTCTCCCGTGCGGGCACGCATCCCTTCGTTGCCAGCCTTGACCATATCGGCCCCTTTGCCCGTCGCGTTGACGACCTGGCGGCGGTCTACGATGCGCTGCAGGGGCGCGACCCTGATGACGATTTTCAGCGCGACTGCACCAGCGAGCAGACAGCGCCGCTGCTGGATCGTGGCCTGGAGGGGCTGCGCTGCGCGGTGCTCGGCGGCTACTTTACGACCTGGTGCGATGATGACGCCCGGGAGGCGCTAAGCCGTGCCGCACGCGCCCTTGACGCCCATGAGGAGCTGATTTTCCCGCAGGCAGAGCTGTCGCGCTCGGCGGCGTTTATCATCAGCGCGTCCGAAGGAGGCAATCACTATCTTCCCACTCTGCGTCGCGAGCCGGCGCGCTTTGAGCCGCACTCCCGGGAGCGTCTGCTGGCCGGGGCGATGATCCCCTCCGCCTGGTACATACAGGCCCAGCGTTTTCGCCGCCACGCCCAACAGGCGTTCCGGGCGCTGTTCAACCACGCCGACGTGCTGATCGCCCCGGCTACCCCGCGCAGCGCCACGCCGATCGGTGAGGAGAGCATGATGATTAACGGCCAGCCGCTGCCCATCCGCGCCAGCATGGGGATGCTGACTCAGCCGATCTCGTTTTTAGGCTTGCCGGTAACCACCGTACCGCTGCGCAGCCGCAGCGGACTGCCGACAGGTTTACAGCTGATTGCCGCGCCTTTCAATGAACAGGCCTGCCTGCGCGCTGCGCGGGTGCTGGAACAACTGGGCATTGCCGATGCCCGTGCTGTGGAGCTCATATGATACATCTGGAAAATATTAACCGCCCGCTGGTACTTGTTGAAGTCACCGCCGCCTTCTACCGTTACGAAGAGGCGCTGGTAAGCAATGACGTCGAGGTGCTGGATGAGCTGTTCTGGCACGATGCGCGCACCGTGCGGCTGGGTGCCGGAGAGAACCTCTACGGTATTGAAGAGATCCGCGCCTTTCGTGCGGCCCGCTCTGCCGCGGGGCTACAGCGTGAATTACGCAACACGGTGATCACCACCTTTGGCGAAGATTATGCGGTATGCAGCACCGAATTTACCCGCGAAGGCAGCGATCGTATCGGCCGTCAGCAGCAAACGTGGGTGCGCTTCCCCTACGGCTGGCGCATCGTTGCCGCGCAGGTGAGCGTGATGAGCTAATTGTGACGCCTACGGTGGGCACGGTGCGGTTTGTAGGCCCGGTAAGCGAAGCGCCCCCGGGCAATGATGTGTTAGCACCTGAACGGATGTACCGCCCGCCAGTGATCGGCAATCTGCTGGCGGGTGCAGACCCAGACGCGGTCATGCTGCTGGATATAGTCCAGGAAACGTTGCAGGGCGCGGAAGCGACCCGGACGGCCCAGCAGCCGACAGTGCATACCGATAGACATCATCTTCGGCGCGCTCTCCCCCTCCTCGTACAGCACGTCGAAGCTGTCCTTTAAATAGGTATAAAACTGCTCGGCGGTGTTAAACCCCTGGGCGGTGGCAAAGCGCATATCGTTGGCGTCGAGAGTATAGGGAATAATCAGGTGCGGCCTGTGTGAACCGTCGCTGCACGCGACCTCGGTCCAGAAAGGCAGGTCGTCACCGTAGTAGTCGCTGTCGTAGTCAAAGCCGCCGTGCTCGGCCACCAACTGACGGGTATTGGGGCTGTCGCGGCCGGTATACCAGCCGGTGGGCGCTTTACCAAACAGATCGGTCAATACCTGCACCGCGTTGTGCAGATGCTCGCGCTCCTGGTTAATATCCATACTTTGATAGTGGATCCAGCGCCAGCCGTGGCTGACAACGTCATAGTCCGCCGCCTTGATCGCCGCAACAATGTCCGGGTGACGGGCCAGCGCCATCGCCACGCCAAACACGGTGAGCGGCAGGCCCCGCCGGCTGAACTCATTATGGATGCGCCAGAATCCAGCGCGGCTGCCGTACTCATAGAGCGAGTCCATCGACATATGCCGGTCCGGATAGCTGGCGGCCCCAATAATATCAGAGAGAAACTGCTCGGACCCGGCATCGCCGTGCAGGACGTGGTTCTCCGCCCCCTCCTCGTAGTTCAGCACGAACTGAACGGCAATGCGCGCCCGCTGTGGCCACTGCGCGTGGGGCGGATTGCCGGCGTATCCGCGCAGGTCGCGGGGGTAGTCATCGTCTAAAAAGGTCATTGCGAGTCCCTCAATTAAAATGGATTCAGTGCCTGAAATTTACCGCTCAGCGCCTTGGCTTCCGGAAAGGCGAGATCGCCCTGCTTGCTGGTAGAGAGGCCCAGCGCCACCAGCGACTCCACCATCTTCACCGCCGCGCTAACGCCGTCGATTACCGGTACCTGCAGCTCGCGGGTCAGCTCCTGGGCCAGCGTCGCCATCCCGCCGCAGCCCAGCACAATCGCACCGCAGCCATCCTCTTTCAGCGCCCGGATGCAGCCTTCGCGTACTCGCTCCTGCGCCTGTCCGCTGCCATCTTCCAGCGCCAGAACCGGCAGATCGATAGCGTGCAGGGCGGCGCAGTGGTGGTGGAAACCATACTGATGCAGCAGATGGCGGGCGATGATCAGCGTCCGCGGCAGCGTGGTGACAATAGAGAAGCGGGTGGCAACCAGCGTCGCCATATGCATCGCCGCCTCGGCAATGCCAATCACCGGCCCCTGGGCCAGCTCACGGGCTGCCAGCAGGCCCGGATCGCCAAAGCAGGCGATAACATGACCATCCACTCCCTGCTGGCGACCGGCTTTGATCTGCTCCAGCACGCCCACGGCGGCAATGGCTTCATCAAAATGGCCCTCGATGGAGGGCACCCCCTCACTCGGGCAGACCGCCACAATCTCGGTACCCGGCGCGGCTACCGCCCTGGCGGCGGCACCAATAGTCTCGGTCATCGCCTGGCTGGTGTTGGGATTGATGACCTGGATGCGTATAGCCGACATTACTGCTCCTTAAACTGGGCAAACAGCCGGGCAAAATCCGGCAGGGCGACGCCAGCACGCTCAAAGCGCAGGCTGGCGACAATATGTTCAAAGTGGTGCGTCAGGGCGGCGCTTAACGGCGCAAGCGCCCTCTTCCGCAGTAGCTCGACTAGCTGCTCATGATCGTCACAGCGGCAGCCCTGGCGCCACGGTGCGCCCCAGGCCGCAATCACTAATGAAGAGCGCTGGCTGAGGCGGGTCACCGTTTCGGTCAGCACCTGGTTACCGGAGATCGCCTGCAATTGAATATGAAACTCGGCGGAGTAA
Organism: Escherichia sp. ESNIH1; assembly: GCA_002918705.1. GTDB lineage: Bacteria > Pseudomonadota > Gammaproteobacteria > Enterobacterales > Enterobacteriaceae > Pseudescherichia. Next base: position 112,409 of record PQKR01000003.1, read on the forward strand.
CGGATCGCCGCCGGGCCGTCGTAAGCCTCATGTGCCTGCTGCTCCAGACGAATGATGGCCTCCAGCGCCGCGAGATGGGGCGGCTGGCAGCGGGCCAGCACGTCCGGCAGGTTAGCGACCTCCAGCAGGGCGCGGGTACGGAAGATATCCTGTGACTCCTCTACCGTTGGGCTGGCAACCTGTGCACCACGTTTGGGCGTCAGGGTGACCATTTGCACAGCGGCGAGTCGTTGCAGCACCTTGCGGATCCCGGTCCGGCTCACGCTAAATACCTCCGCCAGCGCCTCCTCTGGCAGTTTGCTACCCGGCGGGAGCTGATGTTCGACGATGGCGGTCATCAGCGCCTGGTAGATTGATTCGTCCCGCTCCTGCTGGGCTGACGCAGCCTGCAGCCCGTTTTCGTTATGCATTACTCCACTCCGGATTAACCTTTTGATATCGAATCGTATACATAAAAATAAAATCTCGTATACAAAAATAAACATTCTGGCCTAAATCCTGCAACACCCTCCGCAGTCCATCTCAAAACGCTTTTATTTACAGGAGCAGGTTTCATGCCAAATAGACAAAATGTGCAATCGATTAAGGCCGCTGACTCCACCGCGGGCTACAGCCCACGCCTTTGTAATGAGGATTTGGCCCCGACGCGAGATCAAAACTGGAGCTGGTACAACATCTTCTCTTTCTGGATGTCAGACGTGCATAGCATGGGGGGCTATGTGGTCGCCGCGAGCTTCTTTACTCTGGGACTGGCGAGCTGGCAGGTGCTGCTCTGCCTGCTGGTGGGCATTTGCATTGTGCAGCTGTGCGCTAACCTGGTGGCTAAACCCAGCCAGATGGCGGGCGTGCCCTATGCGGTGATCTGCCGCCAGGCGTTTGGCGTCTTTGGGGCAAACATTCCGGCGGTGATCCGCGGTCTGATCGCCTTTGCCTGGTACGGTATTCAGACCTACCTTGCCGCTAACGCGCTGATGCTGGTGGCACTGAAGTTCTGGCCGTCGCTCTCTGCCCTGACCACAGGTTCGTTCCTCGGTTTGTCGCATCTTGGTTGGATCTGCTTTGCCATTATGTGGGTGTTGCAGGCGATGGTCTTCTGGCACGGCATGAGCGCCATCAAGCGCTTTATCGATATCGCCGGACCGGCTGTTTATGTGGTGATGCTGGCGCTGGCGGGCTGGATTGTATACAAGACCGGCTTCGACGGGATCTCCTTTACCCTGGCCAGTAAATCCCTCACCGCCGGGGAGCAGACCTGGCAGATGATCACCGCCACCGCGCTGGTGGTCTCCTACTTCTCCGGGCCGCTGCTCAACTTTGGTGACTTCTCGCGCTACGGCAAGAGCATGGGCGATATCCGCCGCGGCAATCGCTGGGGCCTGCCGTTTAACTTCCTGCTCTTCTCCGTGGTGACGGTGGTGATCGTCTCCGGCACCCAGTCGCTGTTTGGCCGCATGATCACCGATCCGATTGAAACCGTGAGCCGCGTCGGCAACGATCTGGCGGTCGCCATTGGCCTGCTGACCATGATCACCGCGACTATCGGCATCAACATTGTGGCTAACTTTGTCTCTCCGGCCTTCGACTTCTCTAACTGCTCGCCGCAAAAAATCAGCTTCCGCACCGGCGGGATGATCGCCGCCGTTGGCTCGATTCTGCTCACGCCGTGGAACCTGTTTAACTCGCCGGAGCTGATCCACTACACCCTGGACGTGCTGGGTGCCTTTATTGGGCCGCTGTTTGGCATTCTGATCGCCGACTTCTATCTCATCAAGCGCGGGCAGGTCTCGGTTGACGATCTCTTTGACGATACGCCGAAAGGCAAATACTGGTACCGCAACGGCTTTAACCCAAAAGCTATTGCCGCACTGGTGCCTTCCGTGGCGATTGGTTTGGTGATCAGCTTCATTCCGGCGCTGCATGAGATCGCCAACTTTAGCTGGTTTATTGGTGTCTTTCTGGGCGCGGTGACCTACCGCTGGCTGGCCCGCGACGACGTTGCCGCCGCACCCGCAGCAGGTTTCAACGCAGGCGTTATGGCTCAGAAAGAGTAACCTCCCCCCTGGCTGCGGCATCCTGCCGCAGCGCTCTCCATCCTGGCACTGATTTTGCTCATCAATTACATCAACAATAAAAAGAGAGGGCAGAGCTTATGATTGCTTACGATACGGCGATTCGCGGCGCATTTTTTGATATTGCCCAGGTGGCAGATAGCGCTGACGATATTGCCCGTCACGCGCGCTATCTTCCTGACGGAGTGCTGTTTATTGCCGAAGGCCATATTCAGGCGCTGCTGCCGTGGCAGGAGGGCGAACAGTATCTCGATCCGCATAAAGGGTACTCTGACCAGAGCGGCAAGCTGCTGCTGCCCGGCTTTATCGACGCCCACGTGCACTACCCGCAGACCGAGATGATCGGTGCCTTCGGCGAGCAGTTGCTGGAGTGGCTGACCACCTATACCTTTCCGGTCGAGAGCCAGTTTTCTGACGAGGCCTATGCCAAAGAGATCGCCGAATTCTTTCTGGGGCAGTTGCTGAGTCACGGTACCACGACCGCACTGGTGTTTTGCACCCTGCACCCTGAGTCGGTCAACGCCCTGTTTACTGAAGCGCTGCGCCTCAACATGCGGCTTATCGCCGGCAAGGTGATGATGGATCGCCATACGCCCGACTATCTGACCGAAACTGCCGAAGAGAGCTATCAGCAGACCCGGGCGCTGATCGAGCGCTGGCACAAGCAGGGGCGGCTCGGCTACGCCATTACGCCGCGCTTTGCCCCGACTTCGACGCCGGAGCTGCTGTCGGCGGTGCGCCAGCTGCGCCAGGCATTTCCGGATACGTGGCTACAGACCCATCTGAGTGAAAACCCGAACGAGGTGGCGTGGGTTAAAGATCTCTGGCCGGAGCACGAGCGCTATCTGGACGTCTATCATCACTACGGGCTGACCGGCGAGCGCAGCCTCTTTGCTCACGGTATTCATCTGGAGGATCGGGAGTGGCAGTGCCTGCATGAGACCGGTTCAGCAGTGGCCTTCTGCCCCACCTCCAACCTGTTCCTCGGCAGCGGCCTGTTCCGCCTGCCCGCCTGCTGGCAACACCGGGTGCGGATGGGTATCGGAACCGACGTCGGCGCAGGTACCACCTTCAGCATGCTGCGCACGCTGGGGGAAGCGTACAAGGTGGGCCAGCTGCAAAGCTATCGTCTGCGCGCCAGCGAAGCCTTCTACCACGCCACCCTCGGCGGAGCGCACGCCCTGCGTCTGGACGAGAAGATAGGCAACTTCCAACCGGGCAAGGAAGCTGACTTTGTAGTGATTGACCCGGCGGTGACGCCGCTCCAGCAGCTGCGAGTGAGCCGCTGCAAGGATATCTATGAGCAGCTGTTTGTGCTGATGACGCTGGGGGACGAGCGCAATATTCGCGAGACCTGGGTCAACGGCGAGCGGGTATGGCAGGCCTCAGCTTCCCCGGTAGGTTGACCAGCCGCCGGGGGCGATGAGAAACGGCAGATGGAAATGTGCCTCTGCCGTCCCGGCGATAACAAAATCGATCTGCGCGCAGGGGAAGATCGTCTCCCGCCCGCCTGCGGCAAACCACGCTCCCGTCTCGGCCACCAGCCGGTAGCGGCCCGGGGGCAGCGACGCCGGGGTAAACTCGCCGATGCGGCCGTTGCTATCGGTTATCTGGTTGGCGATGATCTGCCCTGCCTGCATGAGGCGAACCGTGACGCCCGCTGCTGGTTTGCCGGTAGAGATATCCAGAATATGGGTGCTCAGGGTGCTCATTCGCTAATCGCTCCTTCCAGTCGTAATAGGGTGATTTCACGCAGCTGCGCCAGCGACTCGGCAACCTCCTGCGCATCGCTGTTTTTCAGGCGCTGCTCAAGGGCGGCCAGGATCGCCTCGCCGCTGCGCCCTTTAGCACGGATCAGGAATACCCGGCCAAAACGCGCTTCATAGCGGGCGTTGCCCTCCCTTAACGCCTGCGCGAGGCGAGCGTCGCTGGCGTCGACCGAGCCCTGCTCCTGGCGTGACAGCGCAGCATGCGCCTGCTGGCCGCCAGGCTTCTCGCCGATCCGGGGGTGGGCGCTGAGCGCCTGCACCAGCTCCACCTCGCCCCACGCCTGCGCGGCCTCCCACGCTGCGCCGAGCAGCGCAGGGCGATCCGCATAGGGACGCCCCTGCACCAGCGCCGCCGTCCACGTCGGGATGGCCACACATGGCGCTATCAGGGCCGCCGCCGCATCGTTGTCCAGCTGATTAAAGTGCTTGAGGGCGATCATCACTGCTCCTTGCCGCGGCAGCGGTCAGTTTCTCTTCCGGAATAATCAGGTTCAACACAATGGCGACCAGTCCGCCACTGGTCGCTGCCGAGCCAAACAGGTTGCCGATAATTGGCGGGAAATGGGTGAGAAACGTCGGTACCGCCTCCACGCCCAGCCCGAAGCCAAACGCCAGGCCGACAATCAGCATATCCCGGCGTGTCAGCGGCGTCTGGGTAATAATACGGATCCCCGCGGCCACCACGCAGCCAAACATCACCATTGTCGCTCCGCCCAGCACCGGGGTTGGGATCTGACGCAGGATCTCACCGAAGGGCGGAAACAGCCCCAGCAGGATCAGGATAACGCCGATATAGCGCCCGACGTAGCGGCTGGCGACGCCGGTCATCTGGATCACGCCGTTGTTCTGCGCAAAGGTGGTATTGGGGAAGGCACACAGCATCGCGGCAACCATGCAGCTGATGCCGTCGGCCAGGATCCCACCTTTGAGCCGGGAACGGAACGCTCTATCATCAATGGACTGCCGTGAAATGAGGCAGTTGGCGGTCAGGTCCCCTACCGCCTCGAGAATACAGACCAGTGAGACCAGGGCGATGGGCAAAAAGATAGCGCTGTTAAACTGAAAGCCAAACGGGAACAGCGACGGAACGCGGAACCAGGTCTCGCCAATGCCGCTAAGGTGAAAATTACCGCTCAGCGCCGCCCCCACGCAGCCTGCGGCGATACCAATTACCACCGAGGAGAGCCGCAGCCAGCGATTTTTTGCGCAGCTCAGCAGAACGATGATCCCTAGCGTCCCCGCGCCAAGGGCAATATTGCTCATGCTGGCGAAATCTTTTGCCCCCTCGCCGCCGCACCAGTTGATAACGCTGACCTTGATCAGGCTAATTCCAATCAGGGCGATCACGCTGCCGGTGATCACCGGCGTAAAGATCTTTTTCAGCGGCTCAATAAAACGGCTGACGATAACCGGCACCAGCGCGGCAACAAAGTTAACGCCAAACAGCATGGCCATTACGTCCTGGGCGCTGCCGCCCTGCCCCTTGACCCACATCCCTCCAGCAATCGCCACGCCGAGAAAAGCAAAGCTGGTGCCCTGCATGCAGATCATCCCTGCCCCAATGCCCCAGACGCGGTTGGCCTGGAGAAAGGTGCCGATACCGGACGCCAGCAGAGACATGCTAATCAGATAGGGCATCCACTCTCCCAGCCCAAGAGTCGCGCCGATAATCAGCGGCGGGGTGATGATCCCCACCAGCCCAGCCAGCACGTGCTGTAGAGCACTGAAAAAAGCCGGAAGCGGCGGGATCCGCTGCTCCAGTCCATAAAGCAGGGTGCCGTTCTTTTCATCAGACATGATCGTTCCATCCCGTTGTGAATAAGCGTTACACCTTCTATGCACAAAGCAGGCCAGAGTCCTCTTCATCCAACCAATCCCGACGTTGCGCAATGAAACTTACGATTCTTAGTAGCCACATTGGAAATTTTTGATTCACAACAAGGCAAGCATTGCGCAATAACGCACCACAAATGTGCAGCCTTTCACCCTTCTCTCTCTGCAGCGCCTGTCTCAGGCGGTTGCGCAACCTGGTACGCAAATTGCTCCTGCTTTAACACGCTTGCAAAAGGAGACGAGAATGAAAGCATTAGTGATCGGCGCAGGAATCGGTGGCCTGAGCGCAGCCGTGGCGCTAAAAAACGCCGGTATTGCCTGCGAGGTATTTGAGGCGGTAAAAGAGATCAAGCCGGTCGGCGCGGCTATCTCCGTCTGGCCTAACGGCGTGAAGTGCATGAGCCATCTCGGCATGGGCGAGATCATGGAAACCTGGGGCGGCCCGCTGCGCTTTATGGCCTATAAAGATTACCGTCAGGGCGAGACCCTAACCCAGTTTAGCCTTGCCCCACTGATTGCGCGGACCGGCAGCCGCCCCTGCCCCGTCTCCCGCGCTGAGCTACAGCGCGAGATGCTTGATTTCTGGGGGCGCGATAGCGTGCAGTTTGGCAAGCGGGTGGTTCGCGCTGAGGAGAGCGATGCGGGCGTGACCGTCTGGTTTACCGATGGCACCACCGCCAACGGTGACTTTCTTATTGCCGCCGATGGTAGTCACTCGGCGCTGCGTCCTTATGTGCTGGGCTATACCCCCGAGCGCCGCTACGCGGGCTACGTCAACTGGAATGGGCTGGTGGAGATAGATGAAAATCTTGCCCCGGCGGACCAGTGGACGACCTTCGTTGGCGAAGGCAAGCGCGTTTCGCTGATGCCGGTCTCCGGCGGACGCTTCTACTTCTTCTTTGACGTTCCCCTGCCCGCCGGACTGGCGGAGGACCGCCGCACCCTGCGCGCGGATCTCACCCGCTACTTTACCGGCTGGGCACCGCAGGTGCAGGCGCTTATTGCTGCTCTCGATCCCAACACCACCAACCGTATTGAGATCCATGATATCGAACCGTTCGACACGCTGGTGCGCGGCAGAGTCGCGCTGCTGGGCGATGCCGGACACAGCACCACGCCGGATATTGGCCAGGGCGGCTGCGCGGCGATGGAGGATGCGGTCGTGCTGGGAGAGATGTTCCGTGAAACCAACGACATCCCTACTGCGCTGCGCCAGTACGAAGCTCGTCGCTGCGATCGGGTACGTGACCTGGTGTTGAAGGCCCGCAAGCGGTGCGATATCACCCACGGCAAAGATATGGCGCTGACTCAGGCCTGGTATGCCGAGCTGAAGGAGGAGACCGGTGAGCGCATCATCAACGGCATGTGCGACACCATTCAGGGCGGGCCGTTAGGCTAACGCTCTGCTCCAGACCCTTTATGAGCAGGAAGAAAAATATGACAAGAGAACGCCCCACGCCACCTGCCCACTGCACCTTTGAGCCAGAGGACTGGTTACGCCTGGCTAAATGCTGGCATCCCGTTGCCCGCGCCTGCGACGTCGGCCCCGCGCCAGTAAAGGCTACGCTGCTGGATGAGCAGCTGGTGATCTATCGCATCAAAAATCAGGTAGTGGTCGCCCGCGACGTCTGTCCCCATCGCGGCGTCCCGCTGACTCTCGGCTTTCACGACGAGGAGGGGATCGTCTGCCCCTATCATGGGCTGCGCTTCGGGGAGGATGGCCGCTGCAACCGTATCCCCTCCAGTCCGGGCCAGGCCGTACCGGCGAAGCTTAACCTCACCTGCTATGCGGTAGAGGAGCGCTACGGCTTGATCTGGACCTGCCTGGATTTTGACCCGGATAACCCGATGCCGCTGCCGACCATGCCGCACTGGGATGACGCTGGCTTTCAGCAGATCAACTGTCCAGCCTTTCAGGTCAACGGCTTTGCCGGTCGTCAGGTAGAGGGCTTTCTCGACGTGGCCCACTTCGCCTGGGTGCACACCGATACCTTTGCCGATGCCAATAATCAGCTGGTGCCGGACTACATACCCCAGGAGACGCCGTTCGGCTTTGTTGCCGACTACTGGAGTTCGGTAAGCAACTATGCGCCCAGCGCACGCGACCGCGCACCTGAAGGATTCCAGTGGCTGCGCCGGTTTGAGATGCATCTGCCCTTTACCGCCACGCTGACAATCCATTTTCCTGGCGAAGATCGTCTGGCGATCATGAATGCCGCCTCGCCGGTATCGTCCCGGATAACGCGCATGTTCGCCCCTATCGCCCGCAATTTTGACCTGCATATTCCGGTTGAGGAGGTCCACGCCTTTAACCTGCGCGTGTTTGAAGAGGATCGTCTGATGGTAGAGACCCAGCGTCCAGAGCGGCTGCCGCTGGATTTAACCCTGGAGGCGCATATACCGGCGGATCGTAGCTCGATCGCCTATCGGCGCGGCCTGAAGAAGATGGGTTTTGGTGAGTTTTTCCTGGTGTAGCGGGAGGATAATAATGAGCGACGTACTGGAAGTAATTGTCGATGGGATCTGGCGTCAGGGAGAGAGGAGCCTGGCGGTCAGGCTGATGGCGGAGGATGGCGCACCGCTGCCCGACTGGCAGCCGGGGGCGCATATTGACGTGCATCTGCCCTGCGGAATTATCCGTCAGTACTCTCTGACCGGGGCCTGCACAACAGCGGAGAGCTACCTTATCTGCGTGGCGCGGGAGATCGCTTCCCGGGGCGGTTCGCGCTATATCCATGAGACTCTGCGTCCGGGACAGCGGCTGCTGATCTCGCCGCCGCGCAATCTGTTTGCCTTGCAGGAGGCGGATCGGGTGCTGCTGCTCGCGGCCGGAATTGGTATCACGCCACTCTATGCGATGGCGCTGCATTTGGAGGCGGCAGGCAGACCGTTTGAGCTGCACTACTATGTGAAAAGCCGTGAAGATGCAGCATTTATCCGCGAACTGACGCAGCCGCTGAACCACGGCGTGTGCGTTATCCACCGTTCCGATGCCGGGGGGAGCGCACGCCGGACCCTGGCCGACGCGATTACCGCACCCGAAGGTATTTCGCGCCTGTACGCCTGCGGGCCGGCAGGGTTTATGACGGCGGTACGCGAGGCGGCTTTGGCCACGGGCTGGCCGGAGACGCAGATCCATACCGAAGCCTTCCAGCCGGTGGTTAGGCCTGCTGCTCATGAAGAAACAGAAATCTTTACCGTTACCCTGGCATCATCAGGTGAAAGCTGGCCGGTCCCGGCGAATAAAAGCATAGCTCAGGTATTAATGGATAACGGCGTCGCGGTTCCGCTCTCCTGTGAGATGGGGATCTGCGGTGCCTGCCTGACGCCGGTGATTGACGGCGTTGTCGATCACCGGGATACGGTGCAGTCCGACGCCGAGAAAAGCGCCGCCAGGCAGCAGATTGCGCTCTGCTGCTCCCGGAGCACGTCGGGGAATTTAGTGATTGATTTGTAGATTGGCTCTGGCTTATAGAAAGTGGTTTTTATGAACAGTTTGGCATGCCAGATAAGAAACAGCCTGAGGCGATGCTGGGACCTAAACAAGGTTTGAGGTTCAGCGAGGTGCGCTGAGCTTTTCTCTTGTGCATAAAAAACCCGCTCAGTGGCGGGTTTTTCAAAAAGCACCAGCTATGTTTATGCTGCTTTACGACGACGCTGCTTACCTTGCTGTTCTTTACCCGAAACAGTAGCGTGAGTGAACGCGCCAGGTGCAGCCTTCATCAGAACTTCAACTGCAGCACCCATACCTGCGAATGCTTTCATCGTGTCGAACGTTGCCTGTGGCTTGGTTGCTTTTTGAGTTTTCATGGTTACCTCGGAGACCAGTATGTCTCGTAACTTCTTTAATTGAAAGGTAGCCGGTAATGGTAACCTTTACCAATTGACTCTACTGATTGGTAACATCTGCATGTTACCAATCAGATAAACACATATTCAATCCTATCGTTCCTGGCGGGATCCCGTCTACCCTAATTGAGCAAATTTGGTAAATACGTTTTCGAGTGCAGATACTGAATTTGACATTATGTAGCCGCAGCCTTCAATTGCAAAACCGAAAGAGGCATAGAATTCATGAAGTTCGGGTACAGGCTCTACTATATGAACAATTCCACATTCAACTGCTTTACAGAAAATGTAAGTGCTCATAAGCGTAATCAATACCATTCGCCCGTTTAGCGGATGCTCTTCATCGTCACGCGTAAACCTTTCTATAAGGTGAATTTGGAAGAGCTTCTCTTTAACCCTATAAATACATATTGCAGCGCCCGCAGGTATTCCCTGAACAGCGCCTTGCATAACTAATTTAATACAAAATTCGAATTTTTCAGGATCGTTGCCCCAGGTGTTTAAGGCATAGTCCCACTCAAGCTGACCATACCCGCCACATAAAACACGATAGTCCTCATCGCTGATTGGACCTATCACTAACGGTAAACCAGCATGATCGATAACGAGTTGGGTGTTGCTACGGACAGATTGCCCGATCTCATCCAGGGTTAGCATCAGCACCTCATCTTCCGTGGTAGCAAGAGGCTAATTGTACTCTCTTCCTCAGGGCAAAGGCCGTTCCGTCTTGGTAAAAGTTAATAATCTCTCAGCGCCTCGCATTTTGGCTCGCCCATTCATATAAAAATAAGAGCGCCATATACGCATTCAAGGCCGATCGGCAGCAATCACTATCACTATTCCGGCCAGCACCAGCACGGCGGCAATAAGCATCCGGATGCTCGGGACCTCTCCCAGGAACAGCGTGCCGCCCAGCGCGGCCAGACAGGGTACGCTCAGTTGCAGGGTGCTGGCCGTTGAGGATGAGATGTCGCGGACAATGACATACCAGAGGACATAGGCCATCCCGGACGTAATCCCCCCGGAAACGAGGGCCAGCAGGATGCCCCACTTATCCGCTAAGGCGTGATCCGGTGAGAGCAGAAACAGCGTGGCGATAATCGGCACGCTCAGAAGAAAGTTGCCGGCGGTGGCGCCGATTGGGTCAGTTACTCTTTTGCCTCTCACTGAGTAAGCACCCCATGCCAGCCCGGAGGCGATCATCATAATAGCAGGCACCGTAGAGGGCATGCTGGCGCCCGGCAGGAGTAGAATCGCGATGCCCGCCACGGCGACAGCAATACCACCCAGTTTACGCGGCCCCGTTTTTTCCCCTTGCCCTACTCCCCACAGCACCATACAGATCTGAACGGCACCGAAAAGCAGCAGCGCGCCCGTGGCGGTATCAAGATGAACATAGGCAAGGGAAAACAGGAAAACATAGGCGGTTAGCAGGCCCGCGTTGACCACGTTCCAGCGGATGCCACCCCATCCACGTGAAGCCAGCTGGAGAACCAGCAGCACGACCGCCCCTGCCAGCAGGCGTAGAGCGCTGAAGGTTTCAGGATCGGCATGCCCTTCGCGCAACGCGATACGGCACAGAACAGAGTTTGCGGCGAAGGCCATCAGGGTAAAAGCGATAAGCAAAAATTTTTTCATCAGTTTCCCTTCGCCGGCGGCTGCTTAGACACTCACCTCGTCCAACCTTTTCATCACCTCGTCCGACAGGGTTAATTGCGCGCTTGCCAGATTCTCCTGCAAATGCTGCGGCGACGACGTGCCGGGGATTAACAGAATGTTGGGTGAACGTTTGAGTAACCAGGCGAGCGCAACCTGCATCGGCGTGGCCTGTAATTCGGCGGCGACATCATTAAGCTGTGCGGACTGTAAAGGCGAGAAACCACCGAGCGGGAAGAACGGTACGTATGCGATGCCCTGTGCGGCCAACCCATCGATCAGCGCATCATCCTGCCGGTTGGCAAGGTTATACATATTCTGAACGCAGACAATGGGCGTCATTTTTTGTGCGTCGGCGACCTGTTTGGCGGTGACATGACTTAGACCAATATGCTGGATCAGTCCGCGCTCTTTGAGCTTAATCAGCGTTTCCAGCTCCCTTTCCAGCGAACCTTCCTCGGGATGATGAACATTAAACATGCTGCGCAGATTGACGACGGGGATAACGTCCAGCCCCAGGTTACGTAAGTTATCTTCTACTGCCTGCGTCAGCGCTTCCGGGCTGAAAGCCGGGAGCCATCCGCCTTTCTCATCGCGGCGTGCGCCAACTTTAGTTACGATGCAGAGATCGTCAGGATAAGGATGTAGCGCTTTTTTAATCAGCCGGTTGGTTTCATGCGGGCCGTAAAAATCGCTGGTATCAATATGGTTAACGCCAGAAGCGACGGCGTCACGCAGGACCTGAATGGCCCGCGCTTCATCTTTAACAGGCCCAAAAACCCCCGGACCCGCCAACTGCATAGCACCATAGCCTAAACGGTTCACTTCACGATCGCCGAGGCGGTAACGCATAATGGGTTTTGACATGGTGATCTCCTGTGTGAGTGTGCATTGATTGTACACCCCAGGAACGCCTTGTCGTAATCTAACCGCAGGGTAAAAGACCGCAAAAGAAAAAAGCCCTGCGATATTGCTATCGCAGGGCTATTCCGCATTTGGCGGAAGCGCAGAGATTCGAACTCTGGAACCCTTTCGGGTCGCCGGTTTTCAAGACCGGTGCCTTCAACCGCTCGGCCACACTTCCGGAATGAGGCGCACTATAAACACCTCCATGCGCCGTGTAAACCCCTGCGTTATCCGTTTGCCTGAAAAACAAGCAATATGCTGCTAATCGGCTGAAAGAACAGCATATTGACCATTAAATCAGCACAATGCTCAGTGTTTGGTGATGTAGAGATCTTTTGTATAGACGTAGCCAAGGTTGTTGGGATCGAACCCGCCTACCCACGGTTTCACCAAACGCGCCCTGACATAGTGATAAACCGGGATCGCCGGCACGTCCTGCGCCAGAATCGCCTCCGCCTGCTGGTAGAACTTGCCGCGTTCGCCTACGTCCTGCGCCTTCGCCGCGCTGTGCATCAGCTCGTCATAGGCCGGGTTGCTGTACAGGGAGGTGTTCTCGCTGTCGCCGGTGCGGAACGTATTCAGAAAGGTTGCCGCATCGTCGTAATCCGCTATCCACGCATAGCGCACGGCGTCGAAGTTGCCGGTGTGCATGGTATCAAGCATGGTTTTCCACTCCTGATTTTGCAGCTTCGCCGTCACGCCAAGGTTTTTCTGCCACATTGAGCTGGCGGCGATGGCGATGCGCTGGTGGGTCTCCATCGTGTTATAAAGCAGGTTAAAGGTTAAAGGATGCGCCGCGTCGAACCCGGCTTCCGCCAGCAGCTTTTTCGCCTCGGCAATGCGCTTCTCCCGCGGCCAGGAGGCGTAGTCCGGTGAGGCAATGGTTACGCCGCCGATCTCCGGCTGGCTGATGACCCATGCCGGGCGCTGCCCCTGCCCCATCACTTTATCGGCAATGATATCTTTATCCAGCGCCATATTCAGCGCCCGGCGCACCCGTGCGTCGTTAAAAGGTGGCTTCGTGGTATTGAACTCGTAGTAGTAGGTCGCCAGCTGCGGCGTGATATGTACCTCTGCGCCCAGGGTCTTTTTCAACTGAGCAAACTGGTTAACCGGAATGGTGTTGGTCATGTCGATCTCGCCCGCCTTGTAGCGGTTGACGTCGGCGGTCTCGGAGCTGATTGGCAGATAGGTAACGGTGTTGATGACGGTATGCTTATCATCCCAATATCGGGGGTTGCGCACCGCGACAATCTTCTCATTCACCACCCAGTCAGTGATTTTGTACGGCCCGCTGCCAACGAAGTGCTCCGGCTTAGTCCACTTCTCGGCATAGCGGCCAATAAGTACCTTATCAACCGGCACCAGCGACGGGTGCGCCAGCATAGGGAGGAACGAGGCCGTAGGCTGGTTAAGGGTAACCTGTAGGGTGGTATCGTTCAGCGCCTTCACGCCCAGCGTATCCGGGGCCTTTTTCCCCTGGGCAATATCCGCTGCGTTGACGATATGCATATTGCCTGGATAGGTGGCATACGGCGAGCCGGTAGCCGGATCCACCAGACGCTGCCAGCTCCAGACCACATCCTGGGCGGTGATGGCCGTCCCGTCCGACCAGGTGATGCCCGGTCGCAAATGGAAGGTCCAGACGGTGTTGTCCTGGTTATCCCACTTCTCTGCCAGTCGCGGCTCTACGCTGCCGTCTTTTCTGATGGCAATCAGCCCATCGAATAAGTCGCTGATAATATCGAATTCGACGTTGCTTTCTACCTTATGCGGATCGAGAGACGCAGGCTCGCTGCCGTTGTTGCGCACCAGCGTTTGCTGCTCCGCAAGGGTCGTTCCCGCCGGAACCTGTGCCGCCAGCGTAGCGGTGCTTATGCTTATTATGCCCGTTGCCAGCAGTGAGAGGGCAAAACGGTGACCTGTCTGTGGTTTCATATTATGCCTTAATAATGTACTGATTAACGATACCCTTGACACTCTTAGCGTCCGTCAGGCAGGAAGGCAATATTTTTCAGGCACCTATAAGAGGTTGATCTGTTTAGAGGGCGCAAAAGCGCGATTGCACTAGCCAAAGCGCAATTTAAAGGAGACTATGCTGTCGGTAAGTTATTGTTGTTTGGGTAAAGATGGGTAAAACCGCTTTCAGCTGCCGCTCTGTTTACCTATCCTTCATCCTTAATTACATCTGTCATAAGAGAGTGACTCATGGATCGTATTGTTAGCGCTTCACGCGGGCGTACATCGCTGCTCAGCACGCATAAAGTGCTGCGAAACACCTATTTTATGCTCAGCCTGACGCTGGCGTTCTCTGCGATTACCGCGACCGCCAGCACGGTGCTGGGCCTGCCCTCGCCGGGGCTGATCCTGACCCTGGTAGGCATGTACGGCTTAATGTTCCTGACCTACAAGCTGGCGGATAAACCTGCTGGTATTCTGGCTGCCTTCGCCTTTACCGGCTTCCTGGGCTACATCCTCGGACCGATGCTTAACGCCTACCTCTCCGCGGGAATGGGCGATCTGATTGGTCTGGCGCTGGGCGGTACTGCACTTACCTTCTTCTGCTGTTCGGCCTACGTGCTGACTACCCGCAAAGATATGTCCTTCCTCGGCGGGATGCTGATGGCGGGGATCGTGGTGGTGCTGATTGGGATGGTGGCAAACATTTTCCTCCAGCTGCCGGCCCTGCATCTGGCCATCAGCGCGGTGTTTATCCTGATCTCTACCGGTGCAATCCTGTATGAGACCAGCAACATCATTCACGGCGGCGAAACCAACTACATTCGCGCCACCGTTAGCCTCTACGTCTCGCTGTACAATATCTTTGTCAGCCTGCTGAGCATCCTGGGCTTCTCGAGCCGCAACTAACCGCTCACGCCTCCCCTCAAGCCCCGCTTATGCGGGGCTTTGTTTTTTGCTACACTGCAGCGGTTTTTAGCTGATTCGTGAATGACTATGTTGAGTTTTGAAGGTAAAGCGATAGAGACCGATAACGACGGTTATCTAAAAGAGAGCAGCCAGTGGAGCGAAGGCCTCGCGGAGGTCATTGCGGCGCAGGAGGCCATTATCCTCTCGCCTGAGCACTGGGAAGTGGTGCGCTTCGTGCGCGACTTCTATCTGGAATTTAATACCTCGCCAGCAATACGTATGCTGGTAAAGGCGATGGCAAACAAATTTGGCGAGGAGAAAGGCAACAGCCGCTACCTCTACCGCCTCTTTCCTAAAGGCCCGGCCAAGCAGGCCACCAAAATTGCTGGCCTGCCTAAGCCAGTGAAGTGCATTTAGTAGCGGATCCCAAAGTTGGTCCACTCTCTGGTGGGCTGATGCGGCTCGGTTAAGACGTTGTCGACCCGGGCGCTGCGCGGCCCCCCTGCTTTCAGCCACTCAATCAGCTCGGCTAACTTCTCTTCGTCGCCGCAGGCAAGGACCTCAACGCTGCCGTCATCCATATTGCGTGCATACCCGGTCAAGCCAAGACGATGTGCCTCACGCTGGGTACTGTAGCGAAAGCCAACCCCCTGAACGCTGCCGTGAACCCAGCATTTAACACAGGCAGACGTTTTTACATTGGTTCTGTTCTCTTCACTCATGGTGACACTCCTTCTCTGATTCACTAAGGGTAGTGCTGCCAGCGGAATTTTTCTTACATTAAGGTGTGTACTTTTGGGAAAGAAACCGGACGACAAAATGTTCCCTGCACTCCCCAGATACCCGCTTCCTGAAGCACAGGAATATAACGTCTGTTCTCCAGCCCCTGAACAACGATCCTATCGCAATATTTTTTCAGGTTTTTAATCAGTATGATAAAGGTTGGCTTAACAATTTCATCATTAAAAAAGGTGGTTTCCAGCTTTACGGCCTCGTAATGACAGGCGACCAGGCCCGATACATCAGCGCTACCCTTACCCAGATCGTCAAGCCAGATGGCATTAGACGTTCCCGTCATCTCATCCCGTACTGAACAGATCTTCTCAGAGAGGGCTAGCTTAACGAAGGGCAGCGCCGACAGCGCTGCGCGTAGGGCATTGTCATAGCTGAGCAGCACCGCTGACTCTTCATCATAGAGAGGCAGCGAGACAAAGATGCCGCGCTGGCGGATCCAGGCCGCCTGTTTCGCTATAGTTGAAAGCTGCTCATAGAGAAATTTGCGTTTTGCCTGGGCATCCCACATGTTGATGATGAGTTCAGGATGCTGTGTGCGCAGGCCTTTACTCTCCAACAGCGTTTTCATCTCAACGCCCAGCAGCTGGCCCGCTACAGAGGTCACAGGCTCTGCCATAAACTGGTAGTGATACTCTTCCTTCGCCATCTTTTCATCCATTGTTATTGGGGTATACAACAATGGTATGGAGGCGTGCGACAGGTTGTGTCACTCCAGAATGCCACTATCAGATTTTTCCCTACATACCGCTTCGCTGTGCTGTACCACACTGAATGTATTAACTCTCATTGCCTGTCTGTCTTGCCAGTACCCTGATGGTACTGGCATTTTTTTATCTGCCGATTGCTGAATTGCTTTTCCCGCCCTAACCCAGGAAAATGGCGGCCATTTTCTTCATTAAGACAGTCAAATTTAATATGAGCGTACGTTTAGTGTTAGCCAAAGGGCGCGAGAAGTCTCTGCTGCGCCGCCATCCCTGGGTCTTCTCTGGTGCGGTTGCCCGCATGGAGGGCAAAGCCAGTCTCGGTGAAACCGTTGATATCGTTGACCATCAGGGAAAATGGTTAGCCCGCGGCGCGTACTCGCCAGCCTCGCAGATCCGCGCCCGCGTCTGGACGTTCGATAAAAACGAAAGCGTGGATATCGCCTTCTTTAACCGCCGCCTGGCGCAGGCCCAGCAGTGGCGCGACTGGCTGGCAAAACGCGATGGCCTCGACAGCTATCGCCTGATCGCCGGCGAGTCTGACGGCCTGCCCGGCGTGACCATCGATCGTTTCGGCAACTTCCTGGTGTTGCAGCTGCTGAGCGCAGGAGCCGAGTATCAGCGCCCGGCGCTGGTGGCGGCCCTGCAGGAGCGCTACCCGGAGTGTGCGATTTACGATCGCAGCGACGTTGCGGTGCGTAAAAAAGAGGGCATGGAGCTGACCCAGGGGCCGGTGAGCGGTGAGCTGCCGCCGCCGCTGCTGCCGATCGAAGAGAACGGCATGAAGCTGCTGGTGGATATCCAGGCCGGACACAAGACCGGTTACTACCTCGACCAGCGCGACAGCCGTCTGGCAACTCGCCAGTACGTGGCGGATAAGCGCGTGCTGAACTGCTTCTCCTACACCGGCGGCTTTGCGGTCTCCGCGCTGATCGGCGGCTGTGCTCACGTTGTAAGCGTCGATACCTCCCAGGAGGCGCTGGACGTGGCAAAGCAAAACGTAGAGCTTAACAAGCTCGATCTGAGCAAAGCGGAGTTTGTGCGCGATGACGTCTTTAAGCTGCTGCGTAAATATCGTGATAACGGCGAGAAGTTTGACGTTATCGTGATGGATCCGCCGAAGTTTGTGGAGAACAAAAGCCAGCTGATGGGCGCATGCCGTGGCTATAAGGACATCAATATGCTGGCGATCCAGCTGCTGAACCCTGGCGGCGTGCTGTTGACCTTCTCCTGCTCCGGCCTGATGACCACCGATTTATTTCAGAAAATCATCGCTGATGCCGCAATAGATGCGGGTCGTGATGTACAATTTATAGAGCAGTTCCGTCAGGCCGCAGATCACCCGGTGATCGCTCCCTACCCGGAAGGGCTGTATCTTAAAGGGTTTGCCTGTCGCGTCATGTAGCTTGAGTTCTGGAACCTTATCCCCATATTGGGGGTAAGTACTGTTTCCTGGAGGTGACTATGATTGCCAGCAAATTCGGCATTGGCCAGCAGGTGCGCCACTCCCTGCTGGGATTTTTGGGCGTGGTGGTGGATATCGACCCGGAATACTCTCTTGATGAACCCTCAGCTGACGAGCTGGCCGTTAACCCGGATCTGCGCGTTGCCCCGTGGTATCACGTTGTGATGGAAGATGATGACGGACAGCCGGTACATACCTACCTGGCCGAAGCCCAGCTCAGCAGCGAAGTGCAGGATGAACATCCGGAACAACCCTCTATGGATGAGCTGGCACGCTCCATCCGCAAACAGCTCCAGGCGCCCCGACTGCGCAACTGATAAGACCCCGCCAGCGCGGGGTCTTTTTTTAGCGGGAAAGCCCCAGGCGTGGGATCTCAATCGCCGGACAGCGATCCATAACTACGTTTAGACCCGCCTCCCGCGCCAGCACCGCCGCCTGCTCGTTGATAACGCCCAGCTGTAGCCACAGGGTTTGCGCCCCAATGGCAATCGCCTCCTGCGCTACACCCCAGGCCGCCTCTGACTGACGGAACACGTCAACCATATCGACCTTCTCAGGAATGTCAGCCAGCGTCGCGTAGCCCTGCTGCCCCAGCAGCGTCTTCCCCGCCACCTTCGGCGACACCGGGATCACGTGATAGCCCTGATCGAGCAGGTATTTCATTACCCGGTAGCTAGGGCGGTCAGGCTTGTCGCTTGCCCCCACCAGCGCAATGGTGTGGGTTGATTTCAGAATGCCAGCAATATCGGTCTCTTTCATAATCATCTCCAGGCTATTTTCTCAAGTGTAAGCCAAACCCCGCCCCTCGACCATCTATCCCATACCTCTGCATGAGGGTAATCAGAAGCATAACTCTATATGTTACTAAACATACTTTTAGACATGTTCAGACACGCTTTTAACCCTTAAAAACAGCGGAGATTTTATGAGAGCCGGCTTTGCCACCGCACTGATTGTCTGCTTAATGCCGGTTACCGCTTTTGCAACGACCCTGCGCCTGGCAACGGAGATCGACCTGCTGATCCTCGATGGCAAAAAGGTCTCCAGCTCGCTGCTGCGCGGTGCGGGCAGTATTGAGCTGGAGAATGGTCCGCACCAGCTGGTGTTTCGCGTGGAGAAAAGCATTCGCATGCCTAATCGCGAGCAGCGGATGTGGATCTCCCCGCCGCTGATCGTCAGCTTTAATACCCGCTCTATTAATCTGGTTAACGTGACGCTGCCCCGGCTGGAGACGCAGAGAGAATCAGAGATGTTTGACGCCTCGCCGCAGATCTCGCTGCTCGATGGTCATGCCGTCTCTATTCCCGCCAGGATAGATATTCTGCCGGTAACGGAGACGTCGGAAGGGATAGACTATGAGCGGGATACCCAACGCTATAACAAACAGGGGCAGCACGCTTCGCTGCCGCAGTTCGCGACTAAAATGGCGGATGACAGAACGCTGCTCTCCAGCGTATCGGAGCTGGACGTGCCGCCTTCCCAGGATCTGACCGAGCAGCGGCTCAAGTACTGGTATCAGCAGGCCGATACGCAAACCCGCCTTCGCTTTATGGAGTGGGTGAAACAGCAGCCTCCCTCCTGAGAGTGCGTTAAATCACATTCCCTTTTCCCGCCGCGCTTTTTTTACGCCTTTCTCTTGCAGCATCAAACGCTTCCAGTAATCTGTAGCAAATTCAATAATGGAAACGGATTATGGAACTGACGACACGTACGCTTCCGGCGCGGAAACATATTGCGCTGGTGGCTCACGATCACTGCAAAACAATGCTGATGAACTGGGTAGAGCGCCACCATACCCTACTGGCCCAGCACGAGCTGTACGCCACCGGAACAACGGGCAACCTGATCCAGCGCGCCACCGGCCTGCCGGTAAACGCGATGCTGAGCGGGCCGATGGGCGGCGACCAGCAGGTAGGGGCGTTGATCTCTGAGAGTAAAATTGACGTGCTGATCTTCTTCTGGGATCCGCTCAACGCCGTGCCGCACGACCCTGACGTGAAAGCCCTGCTGCGCCTGGCCACGGTGTGGAATATCCCGGTCGCCACTAACGTCTCGACCGCCGACTTTATTATTGAGTCAGCGCACTTCGGTGAAAGCTTTGCTATTCAGATCCCCGACTATCAGCGCTATCTGGCCGATCGCCTGAAGTAGTGCAACCGCCGGGTGGCGCATACGCTTACCCGGCCTACGGGATTTTGTAGGCCCGTGCAAGCGCAGCGCCGCCGGGCAAGATCACGGTTTGCGCACTACGGTCACACCCAGCTGCTTTAAATCTTCCACAAACGGCGACGGTGCCTCTTTGCTGAACAGCAGCCAGACACGCTTGCGGGCGCGAGTCAGGGCGACGTAGAGCAGGCGACGCTCCTCCGCGTCCGGGTAATCCTCCGGTGGGGGCAGCAGCGCCTGCTCCATAATGGACTCCCTTGCGGGGGCCGGGAAGCCCTCCTTCCCCTCCTGCAGACCCAGCACAATCACATAGTCAGCCTGCTGACCCTTGCTGGCGTGGATCGTCATAAAGTCGAGCGTTAACTCCGGCCAGCGGGTCGCGGCCTTCTCCAGCACGGCGGGTTTCAGATAGTGATAGCGCGCCAGCAGCAGGATCCGCTCGTCAGGCTTCGCGTAGCCGCTGAGCTTATCCAGCAGGGCATCGAGCCGATCCTCGGCCAGCAGCGTCACGGCATTCTTCTCTCCTGCCGCCAGGCTGTTCAGCGGTTTTCTGAGCTGGTGCGGGTTCTGCTGGATAAAGCGGTTAGCCACGTCGCCAATGCGATGGGTAAAGCGGTAGGTGGTATCCAGCACGCAGCTCTCCCCCTCGCCAAAGTAGTGATGAAAGGCAGTGGTCAAAGAGAGCTGCGCCCCGCTAAAGCGGTAGATGGCCTGCCAGTCGTCGCCGACGGCAAAGAGCGTGGTGTTTGAATTCTGCTTGCGCAGGGCAGCCAGCAGCGCCGCGCGTTGGGGAGAGATATCCTGGAACTCATCCACCAGAATATGCTTCCACGGGCTGATAAAACGCCCCTTCTCCAGAATATGGATTGCCTGGTGAATCAGCCCGGAGAAGTCGACGGCGTTTTCCGCCTTGAGCGCCGTTTTCCACGCCTTGAGCAGCGGGGCCATCAGCTTCACCCGCTTTGAGAACAGGTTACGTACCTCTTCCGGCGCCGAGGCGATCATCTCCGCCTGCGCGCCGCCGTGCATCCGCATCAGGCTGACCCAGCGGTCGAGCCGTCCGGCCAGGCGACGCTGCAATGCGGTATCGTCCCAGAAATGACCTTCAGGCACCTCCCACGCCAGCTCCTCCTCCAGCCACTGCCGCCAGCCCTTGGCCTGGGCTTTTTTCTCGCTGCACTGCTGCTGCCAGGCCTTGATAAACAGCGCCTGACGGGCGTCGGTATCGTTCTCCAGCGCGCTGATGGTGGGCACTTTTTTGCTGCCGTGCTGAATAATAGCGAGCGCCAGGGCATGGAAGGTCTGGGCGGCGATCTCATCGGTGTTCAGCCGCTCGCGAATTCGCGCGTCCATCTCCTGGGCCGCTTTCCGGCCAAAGGCCAGAAGCAGGATCTGATCCGCTGCCGCTTCACCACGCATCAGCAGCCAGCCCGCACGGGCCACCAGCACTGAAGTTTTGCCGCTGCCTGCCCCGGCCAGCACCAGCAGCGACTGCTCGCCGTTCACCACCGCTTCCGCCTGGGCGGGGTTAAGCGGTGAAGATTCAACGCTGGCAAAGAAAGGCGCATACTGCATCAGCATTTTGCGGGTGTACTCCCGGTTATGTGCCGCCCGGCTGGCTTCCACGTCCACCAGCCAGCCCTGACACTGCTGCCACGCCTCGCGGCAGTTATCGAACTCATCGAGACGGGCCAGCGGCAATGGCAGCGCCGCAAAGGCGTTACGGATCCGATCCTGCAGGCCCGTGGTCTGCTGGCGGGTTAGCCACCTGTTGGTCTTCATGCCGCTGGAGAGGGTCTCCACCGTCTCCTGCAGCACGCCCGCGGCCACCTCGCTCATCTGGCTGCTCCATGCCTGCCAGTGGGCGTTAAGATGCTGCCAGAACTGCTGGGTCTGCGCCCACTCGGTGCCGTGCAGGCGCACGACTTTGGCATCTGATAGCACGAACTCCAGCTCACCCCAAACCAGCCCGCGCTTGCAGACTATCGCCAGCAGTTGATTATAGGGAATAAGATACTCATGGCGATCGCCGGAAACCTTCACGCCCGCGTGGAGCATGACCGCCCGATCGTAGGGGTGCTGGGCCAGACGTTTTCCGAGTGAAGTCGCTTTCAGTTCCATGATGTGCCGTTTCTCTGGTCATAACGTTGCCCGTCAGTGTACCTGCCAGAGAATTTACGCTCCAGCGTAAAAAGACGTTACACTTAGCAAGCCTTTTCGTATGGCAGATAACTCCGAGGATCTATGCGTACTGTACTGAATATTCTTAACTTCTTCCTGGGCGGCTTCGTTACCACGCTGGCCTGGATCCTGGCAACGGTAATGAGCATTGTCTTTATCATCACGCTGCCGCTGACCCGCTCATGCTGGGAGATCGCGAAGCTGTCGCTGGTGCCGTATGGCAACGAGGCGGTACACGTGGATGAGCTCGATCCCTCCCGCCGCAACGTCATTATGAACACCGGCGGCACGCTGCTGAATATTGTCTGGCTGGTGCTCTTCGGCTGGTGGCTGTGCGTGATGCATATTCTCGCCGGCATCACCCAGTGCCTGACTATCATCGGTATCCCGGTGGGCATCGCCAACTTTAAAATCGCAGCCATTGCCCTGTGGCCGGTGGGACGGCGGGTGGTATCGGTGGAGATGGCGCAGGCCGCCCGTGAAGCCAACGCCCGGGCCCGTTTTTACTGAGAAAGGACGCGTAACTCATGCTAAGCCCTCTGCTTCGCCGTTACACATGGAACAGTGCCTGGCTCTATAACGTCAGGATTTTTATCGCCCTGAGCGGTACGGTTGCCCTGCCCTGGTGGCTGGGCGAGGTGAAGCTCACGATCCCGCTGACGTTAGGCGTGGTGGCCGCCGCGCTGGCCGACCTGGACGACCGGCTCACCGGGCGGCTGCGCAACCTGGTTATCACCCTGGTGTCGTTCTTTATTGCTTCGGCCTCGGTAGAGCTGCTCTTCCCCTGGCCGTGGCTGTTTGCCCTCGGGCTTATCGTCTCCACCTGCGGGTTTATCTTGCTGGGCGGCCTTGGGCAGCGCTACGCAACCATCGCCTTTGGCGCGCTGCTGATTGCTATCTATACCATGCTGGGGATCTCGCTCTTTGACCAGTGGTACCAGCAGCCGCTGCTCCTGCTGGCAGGGGCGGTGTGGTTTAGCCTGCTAACGCTGGTGGGGCATCTGGTGTTTCCGGTGCGCCCGCTGCAGGATAACCTCGCGCGCTGCTATGCACAGCTGGCAAACTATCTCGAGCAGAAATCGCGTCTCTTCGATCCCGATTATGATGATGAGAGTGAGAGCGAGGTACCGCTCTACGATCTGGCCCAGGCCAACGGCCAGCTGGTGACCACGCTCAACCAGACCAAAGCGTCGCTGCTGACGAGGCTGCGGGGGGATCGCGGCCAGCGCGGTACCCGGCGCACGCTGCACTACTATTTCGTGGCGCAGGATATTCACGAGCGCGCCAGCTCGTCGCATATTCAATACCATGCCCTGCGCGAGCATTTTCGCCACAGTTCCCTGATGTTTCGCTTTCAGCGCATGCTCTCTATGCAGGCGCAGGCCTGCGCCCGGCTCTCGCGGGCTATTCTGCTGCGCGAGCCCTATCAGCATGACCCCAACTTTGAGCGCGCCTTTACCCACCTTGATGCCGCCCTTGAGCACGCCCGCGGCCAGGGCATCTCCGCCGACTATATTGAGTCGTTGGGTTTTGTACGGGATAACCTGCGGGCTATCGACGCCCAGCTGGCGACCATCGAGTCTGAGCAGGCGCTAATGCAGCCGCCGCAGGGTACCGAGAATGAGCTTGCCGATGACAGCCTGACCGGCCTGGACGATATCTGGCAGCGTCTGAAGCGCAACCTGACGCCGGAATCGGCCCTGTTTCGCCATGCGGTGAGAATGTCAGTGGTGCTCTGCCTGGGCTACGCCTTCATTCAGCTCACCGGACTCCAGCACGGCTACTGGATCCTGCTCACCAGCCTGTTTGTCTGCCAGCCAAACTATAACGCCACCCGCCACCGCCTGACGCTGCGTATTATCGGCACGCTGGTCGGCGTGGCGGTGGGCCTGCCCATTTTGCTGTTCGTCCCTTCGCTGGAGGGGCAGCTGGTGCTTATTGTTATCGCCGGGGTGCTCTTCTTTGCCTTCCGCAACGTCCAGTACGCCCATGCCACTATGTTTATTACCCTGCTGGTGCTGCTCTGCTTCAACCTGCTCGGAGAGGGCTTTGAGGTGGCGATCCCCCGTATCATCGATACGCTGATCGGCTGCGCCATCGCCTGGGCGGCGGTGAGCTTTATCTGGCCGGACTGGCGCTTTCGCAACCTTCCGCGCGTGCTGGAGCGGGCGCTTGATGCCAACTGCCGCTATCTGGATGCCATTCTGGAACAGTATCACCAGGGGCGCGATAACCGTCTGGCGTACCGTATTGCCCGGCGCTATGCCCATAACGGTGATGCGGATCTGGCGTCAGTGGTCTCAAACATGTCGACCGAGCCGAACGCCACGCCGCAGATGCGCGACGTCGCCTTCCGCCTGCTCTGCCTGAACCACACGTTTACCAGCTATATCTCCACGCTGGGGGCGCACCGTGAGCAGCTTCAGCAGCCGGAGATCCTGCAGCTGTTGGATGATGCCGTCTGCTACGTGGATGATGCCCTGCACCATCAGCCTGCCGATGAAGTCCGGGTCGGACAGCAGCTGGAGACGCTCTCCGGGCGGATCCGCCAGCTTGAACCCGACCCTACCAGCAAGGCCCCGCTGGTTCTGCAGCAGGTTGGGCTGCTGATTGGGCTGCTGCCGGAGATCTGCCAGCTTCAGCGTCAGGTTCCCCGCTGATGTAAACTGCTCTCCGCCTCCAGCTCTTTAAACCAGATGGTTAACTCCCGGCGCGTCTCTGCCGGGAGTGCCGCCTCATGCAGCCCCGCGATAGCCCCTTCCAGGGCAAACAGCACCTTGATACTCAACTGCGGGCTGCGCTCCTTTAACCTGAGCCAGCACGCTTTTGCCCCTAGCTGTTTCAGGCTGGGCTCATCTTTGATTCCCACTTCCCAGAGCAGGGTCTCCAGCTGGAAATTTAGATTGGGAAGATCCCTGAGCCGCTTTTGCGCACGCCTCGCGACCTTTTCCCGCTGCGCGGCCGCCAGCGAGTATTGGCAGAGCGTCAGCAGCGTTTCACGATCCTGCCATAGGCCATCATCGACCCGGAAATAGTTGAGCAGGACGGGCCTCCCCCGCTTCACAAAAGTCAGTAAGGGGGCTTTCGTATTCATACAGTAGGGTGCGCTCTCCTCACAGGCACGTAGGTAGAGAGCCCCTTCGGCTACCATCGCAAACACCGTATCCTCAATGGCGAGACTGTAACCACCAAAGAGCGCACGGTGATGGATATGCCCCAGCGGTGAAAGATATTCCCGAGATTGATAGATCCTTTGATACGATACGTTTTTCATGATTATTCCTTTAAAATCAAGGCGTAAAATATCTTTTATTTTTAAGCCATCCGTTGAAAAGGAACATAGGGAAGTTGCCCGGCCTCAGCAAGTTGATTTTTCTCCTCGCGGCATATTCAGCCCATATTTGCGAGACGCTTCCAGAAAATGAGGTTGATCTTTAAACGCTTACCGGGTACTGTATAGATATACAGTAACTCTCAGGGCTGGAATGACTATGTACACTTCAGGCTATGCTAACCGCTCGTCTCAATACGCTTCTTTCGCCGGCAGCCGCGCACAGGTGAATACGCCTGCTGCGGCCACGGGTCTTATCAGTGAAGTGGTCTATCGTGAAGATCAGCCGATGATGACCCAGCTGCTGCTGCTGCCGTTGCTACAGCAGCTTGGACAGCAGTCCCGCTGGCAGCTCTGGCTGACGCCACAGCAAAAATTGAGCCGTGCGTGGGTGCAGTCCGCTGGTCTGCCCTTAAGCAAGCTAATGCACATTAGCCAGCTCTCGCCGGATAATACCCTGGACTCCATGATCAAAGCATTGCAGACGGGCAACTACAGCGTAGTGATCGGCTGGCATACGCAAGAGCTGTCAGAAGATGAGCATCGCCGTCTCGTTGAGGCCGCTCAGGAAGGAAACGCAATGGGGTTTATCATGCGGCCGGTTCGCTTCGATCCGCAGGCTTCAGGACAGTCTTCCGGCTTAAAAATTCACTCGAATTTGTTTCATTAAGTAAGTTTAAGATAATTCCTGGGATCTTTTTTGCGTCGGTTCCAGGCCTTTGGTCATTAAGCTAAATTCTCTCGCGAAGCCTGTCTGGCGCGGTAACTACGATATTTCGATGGCGAATTTATCGTCATAAATGTTAAATATTGTGTCTACAACTCTTTTTTTTTCATATGCCTGACGGAGTTCACACTTGTAAGTTTCCAACTACGTTGTAGACTTTACATCGCCAGGGGTGCTCGGCATAAGCCGAAGATATCGGTAGAGTTAATATTGAGCAATGCCCCCGGTGAAGGATTTAACCGTGTTTTCTCTGGCGAGAACTTCATGGCGATTTTTGGATGATAACGAGGCGCAAAAATGAAAAAGACAGCTATCGCGATTGCAGTGGCACTGGCTGGCTTCGCTACCGTAGCGCAGGCCGCTCCGAAAGATAATACCTGGTACACTGGTGCTAAACTGGGCTGGTCCCAGTACCACGACAACGGCTTCATTGATAACGATGGCCCGACTCGTGAAGACCAGCTGGGCGCTGGCGCATACGGCGGCTACCAGGTTAACCCGTACGTTGGTTTTGAACTGGGCTACGACTGGTTAGGTCGTGAGCCGTACAAAGGCGACAACGAAAACGGTGCTTTCAAATCTCAGGGCGTTCAGCTGACCGCTAAACTGGGCTACCCAATCACTGATGACGTTGATATCTACACCCGCCTGGGTGGTATGGTATGGCGTGCCGACGCTAAAGCTCAGCGTCCAGGCACTGGCGAATCTTTCAAAGACCACGATACCGGTGTTTCCCCAGTATTCGCTGGTGGCGTAGAGTGGGCAATGACCCGTGACATCGCTACCCGTCTGGAATACCAGTGGGTTAACAACATTGGCGATGCTAAAACTCTGGGCACCCGTCAAGACAACGGTATGCTGAGCGTAGGTGTTTCCTACCGCTTCGGCCAGCAGGAAGACGTAGCTCCGGTTGTTGCACCGGCTCCGGCTCCGGCTCCGCAGGTTTCTACCAAGCACTTCACTCTGAAGTCTGACGTACTGTTCAACTTCAACAAAGCGACTCTGAAACCAGAAGGCCAGCAGGCTCTGGATCAGATGTACACCCAGCTGAGCAACCTGGATCCGAAAGACGGTTCCGTTGTTGTTCTGGGCTTCACCGACCGCATCGGTTCTGACGCTTACAACCAGGGTCTGTCCGAGAAACGTGCTCAGTCTGTTGTTGACTACCTGATCTCTAAAGGTATCCCGTCCAACAAGATCTCCGCACGTGGTATGGGCGAATCTAACCCGGTTACCGGCAACACCTGTGACAACGTGAAAGCACGTCCGGCGCTGATCGACTGCCTGGCTCCGGATCGTCGCGTAGAGATCGAAGTTAAAGGTATCAAAGACGTTGTAACTCAGCCGCAGGCTTAAGTTTACGTCTTATAAAAAAACCCCGCTCTGCGGGGTTTTTTATTGCCTGCTCTCTGCTGAAAACCGCGTTACTCCTTGCCCAGCAGCGCCTGCAGATCCTGCTTCAGGGTGCTCATTTTGCTGGCATACTTCTCTTTATGCTCGGCATCTTCAATCAGTTGAACAATCGTCTCCGACAGGGTTTTCCCCCGCCGCTGGGCGAGGCCGGCCAGACGTTGCCAGACCATAAACTCCAGATCGATTGATTTCTTACGCGTGTGCTGGTGCTCGGCATTAAAGTGCCGTTTACGCCGGGCGCGAATGGTCTGCTTCATGCGGTTCGTTAACGCGGTATTCATGTGCTGCGCAATCCAGTCGTTAACGCGAACCGGTTCGTACTCGAGCTTCAGCAACAGATCGACGGCCTCTTTAGCCGCACTGGTTTCTAAATAGCGCGTGATGAGTTCACCTTCACGGTGCTTTTTCACCAGGTACTTCCATTTCCAGCCGCTTTCGAGATTTTCCAGTTGTTGATATTTCATTGCGATCTCAGTGTTACCGTGTAACTTAGTTCAGAATATCAGTTTTTTGCCAATCTGCTGAAAAGAAATCATATCCTGTGAGCTAAGCGGTACCGGGAAAGGGGTAAAAGCATCTATTCCACGTGTGCTGAATTGCCGCTTACGCTATAATTCCGCCCTTTACAGCTGACGATAAAACCTCGACATTGACCATTACTAAACTAGCCTGGCAAGACCTTGTTCCTGATACCGACAGCTATCAGGAGGTGTTTACACCGTCTGACGTTGACCTTGAGTCTGAGCTTTCTCTTGGTGACACGCAACCTCGTTTGCAGTACGCGCTGGAGCAGCTGCTGCATCCGTCTGCATCGTCACGCTTTTTACTGGCCAAAGCGCCGGAAGAGCCGGAGTATCTGGCCCTGATCGCCGCCGCTGCCCGTGAACTCCAACCCGCAGTGTCGCCGGTTGTCGGCGTTGAGTACAGCGTTGCCGGCCGCACGGTGAGCATGAAGCCCGCCACCAGCGTGCAGGCAAACTTTGCCGGGCAGAGCGACGTAGTGATTGCCGACTGGGTGGAGGCTGAGCAGCTTTTTGGCTGCCTGCGCCAGTTCAATAATGAAATTACCCTTGAGCCTGGTCTGGTACACCAGGCTAATGGCGGGGTGCTGGTGGTCTCGCTGCGCACCCTACTGAGCCAGCCGCTGCTCTGGATGCGACTGAAATCAATCGTGACTCGCCAGCGCTTCGACTGGGTCTCCTTCGATGAGTCTCGCCCCCTGCCCGTCAGCGTGCCGGCTATGCCGCTAACGCTGAAGGTTATCCTGGTCGGCGAGCGCGAGTCGCTGGCTGATTTTCAGGAGATGGAGCCAGATCTCGCCGCTCAGTCTATCTACAGCGAATACGAAGAAAATATCCAGATTACCGATGTAGACGCGCTTGCCACCTGGCGGCAGTGGGTCATTCTGAGCGCCGAGCAGGCCGGACTGCCGATCCCCGCAGAGGATGCCTGGCCGGTGCTAATCCGTGCCGCAGCACGCTACACCGACGATCAGGAGACGCTGCCGCTCTGTCCGCTGTGGCTGGCGCGCCAGCTGCGTGAGGTCTCTGCCTTTACCGAGGGGAGCACCTTTGACGCGGAGCAGTTGCGCACCATGCTGAGCCAGCGCGAGTGGCGTGAGGGCTATCTGCCGGAGCGTATGCTGGATGAGATCCTGCTTGAACAGATCCTGATTGAGACCGAAGGTGAACGCGTTGGGCAGATCAACGCGCTGTCGGTGGTTGAATTCCCTGGTCATCCCCGCCCCTATGGCGAGCCGTCGCGTATTAGCTGCGTGGTACATATCGGCGACGGTGAGTTTCATGACATCGAGCGTAAAGCCGAGCTGGGAGGCAACATCCATGCGAAGGGCATGATGATCATGCAATCCTTCCTGATGGCCGAGCTGGAGCTGGAGCAGCAGATGCCCTTCACGGCATCGTTGACCTTTGAGCAGTCCTACAGCGAAGTGGACGGCGACAGTGCCTCGATGGCCGAGCTGTGCGCGCTGATCAGCGCCCTGGCCGATGTCCCACTGCATCAGCATATCGCTATTACCGGCTCGGTGGATCAGTTTGGTCGGGCGCAGCCGGTTGGTGGTCTGAACGAGAAGATCGAAGGCTTTTTTGCGATTTGCCAGCACCGCGGCTTGACCGGCAAACAGGGCGTGATCGTTCCGGCTGCCAACGTGCGCCATCTCTGCCTGCATCAGGAGCTGCTGGACGCGGTACAGGCAGAACAATTTTCCATCTGGGCCATTGATGACGTGACCGATGCACTACCCTTACTGACAGACCTGGTGTGGGATGGCGAAGGGCAAACCACGCTGATCCAGACTATTCAGGAACGTATTGCGCAGGCGACGCAGCAGGAAGCGCGCCATCGTTACCCGTGGCCGCTACGCTGGCTCAGTTGGTTTACGCCCAACTGATCGGAGTTGTTGAGCGTACACGTGTTAGCTATCCTGCGTGCTTCACTAAAATAAGGCTTACTGAGAACATGGTAGATAAACGCGAATCCTATACGAAAGAAGACCTTCTTGCCTCTGGTCGTGGTGAACTGTTTGGCGCTAACGGCCCGCAGTTACCGGCCCCTAACATGCTGATGATGGACCGTGTGGTCAAGATGAGCGAGACGGGCGGCAATTTCGATAAAGGCTATGTTGAAGCAGAACTGGATATCACTCCCGATCTGTGGTTCTTCGGTTGCCACTTCATTGGCGATCCGGTAATGCCTGGCTGCCTGGGCCTTGATGCTATGTGGCAGCTGGTTGGTTTTTACCTCGGCTGGCTCGGCGGCGAAGGTAAAGGCCGCGCCCTCGGCGTAGGCGAAGTGAAACTGGCTGGCCAGATTTTACCGACTGCCTCTAAAGTCACCTACCGTATTCATTTCAAACGCGTTATCAACCGTAAGCTGATTATGGGCATCGCGGATGGTGAAGTGCTGGTTGATGGTCGTCAGATCTACACCGCAACCGATCTGAAAGTGGGTCTGTTCAAGGATACCTCTGCGTTCTGATCCCCCTGACAGGCGAAACCTCCGCAAGGCGGAGGTTTCATTTAAAGAGACAGAATCAGGCGATAACTGCCCTGTCCTCCATGGCCTCTCGCCAACCTCCAAGCCAGTATGATCTCTGATTCAGCGTCTGGTAAGGACACAACTCTTTTGAGCGTCCGGCAATGCCGGCCTGGTAACCACGTTGATGTGCCCGTTCCAGGCGATCTCGTTTTTGTCTCTTCATGCCTCGTTTCCCTCATTATTTGAGTCTGGTGGAAAAGAAAACAGTGGCTACAAAGTGTGCAACCACGCCTAACAAATAGCGCGATCGCCGCGTGCAGTCAATGCACAAAATTCATACCAACGTCATAAATGTGAGATATACAGAACTTCATTTGTACAAAAAGTGTGAGCAGGCACAGATTTTATTCCGCTCTATAGACGAAAAAAAACCACGCCGCCGTTACCGATAGCGTGGTTTTTTAAGATTAGTTGCAGGCGTCTATTGCAGACTAGGGTAAACGATTTATCTCCCGGGCAATATTGCTGGCCTGCTGCGCCCACGCCACGCCCAGCGCTTTCACCATCGCATCATAGCCATCCTGCGACTGCGTCATCTCGACATAGAACGGACGCTTGATCAGCGTGCCCTGGTGATTAAGCAGCCACTCACCGCTCACAATCACGTGCCCATCATAGCGACCATGAAAGCCAGTGACGGTGACGTTAAGAGTGTCTTGCTCGCTGCCCATAGGCTGAGAGGCCACCACCCAGCCCGGAAGATCGCGGCTGAGGTTGGCTACCAGCGAGGTCCGCAGCTGCTGATCGAGCGGGCTGGCCCACAGATTGTTGCTGGCGATAACGTACTGCACGTCGCTGGTCTGGTAGACCACGCCGTTGCCCGCCAGATAGTCTGGCACCGAGACCTGCTCAATCCACAGCTGGCGCTGCCCCTGGCCGGGGTTGGCTGCCGTCATACTCGGCGACGTGGCTACCGCCGGTACTGGCGTGTTCGGTAGCTGATAATAGTGAGTCTCCTCACTGCTGCTGCAGGCGCTGAGCAGCAGCACCGCGATAGCTATTATCCCTTTTCTCACTGTTTTACCCCCTTCGGCTCAGGATCTTTCTTGCCCTTCGCTTCAAAGACCAGGGCGTTACTCTTCTGGTTAAGCGTCTGCAGTACCGGCTGCAGCTCGCGCAGAACCTGATCCAGGCGCTGCATATCCGCTACCATCTTGTTATACGCAGCCGATCCAGGCTGGAAGCCTTGCATGCTACGGTTCAGCTCGCGCAACGTTTTCTGCATATCCTGCGGCAGCTGCTGCACCGACTGGCTGGCCGTCAGCTTGTTCAGGTTATCCAGCGTGGTTTGCAGGCGACGCATGGTGCGCTGGCTCTCGGCGAGCGTGCCGGTGGCCTGCTCAAGCATCGGGTTCAGCGGCAGATTGTTGATCTTATCCAGCGTATCCATCAGGCGCTGCTGGATCTGCGCCAGGCCGCTGCTGACGGTCGGAATAATGCTGTAGCCGCCAAACTCGCGGATGCCGGTGATCGGCGGCGGTTTCGAGACGAAATCCATATCCACGTAGAGCGCGCCGGTCACCAGGTTACCCGTTTTCAGCGAACCGCGCAGCCCCTGCTTCAGCAGCTCAGGCAGGTTGGTCAGAATATCCGGGCTTTCCCCCATCTGGCTGGCGATCCGCTCCGGCTCAATACGGATCAGCACCGGAATGCGGTAGTCCTCGTTCAGCGCCTGACGCAGGCCCGGCATAAAGAACGGCACCTTGCTGACGGTCCCGAGACGCATGCCGCGGAACTCCACCGGCGCACCAGGCTGTAGGCCACGAATGGAATCTTTGAAGAACATCAGGAAATCTTTGTGCTCGGTATAGAGCGACTCCTGAATGCTGCGCTGGTTGTCGTAGAGATCAAACTCGGTTTTCTCGGCCACCGGCTGGCCTAAATCGATGCCGTCAGGCACGTCAAAGCTGACGCCGCCGCCAAACAGGGTGGTCAGCGCCCCCATCTCGACGCGCATACCCGCTGAGGTGAGATCCACAGCAATACCGCTGTCTTTCCAGAAGCGAACGTTGCTGGTCACCAGCCGATCGTTAGGCGCGTTGATGAAGAGCTGATAGCTCATGGTGCGCTTCTGCGGGTCAAACACGCTGGTCTCTACCGAGCCGACGCGATAGCCCCGGAAGAGTACCGGGTCCCCAGGGGTGAGCTGGCCCGCTTTTTTACTGTCGAGCACCACGCGAATACCTTTTGCATCCGGCGGTGCCAGCGGCGGCGAATCGAGCAGCTGGTAATCATCCCGCACCCCGCCCTTGGTTCCCGGCTGCAGCTCAATGTAGGCCCCGGAGAGCAGCGTGCCCAGCCCGCTGATCCCTTCTCTACCGACCTGCGGCTTTACAACCCAAAATACAGAGTCGCCGTGCAGCAGCTTCTCCATGCCCGCATTAAGGCGCGCTTTGATCTCAACGTGAGTCAAATCGTCGGTTAGGGTTGCCGACTCCACCACGCCGACGTCAATGCTGCGGCTTTTGATGGTGGTTTTACCCGCCTCAATACCCTCGGCATTGGCGGTGATCAGCGTGACTTCCGGCCCTTGATGACTGTAGTGATAAAAGAGGATCCAGGCCCCGATCAGCGCCGTGACAATCGGGAAGATCCATACGGGTGACCAGTTCTTCACCTTCTGCACTTTGGCTTCCCCACCTTTAGTCTCCATGTTTTACGACTCCTCCTGGCTTGATTCTGGCTCACGATCCCACAGCAGGCGTGGGTCGAAGGTCATGGCCGCAAACATCGTCATGATGACAACCAGCGCAAACATCAGCGCGCCCATTGCGGGGTAAATATTCATTAATCCGCCCATTCTTACCAGGGCAGAGAGTACGGCGATAACAAAGACGTCAATCATTGACCAGCGGCCAACAAATTCGACCACCTCATAAATCAGATGCATCCGCTCGCTGTCGCGCTTGCCGTGCCCCTTCGCATCCCAGCAGAGCCAGGCGATGGCGATCATCTTCAGGGTGGGGACCATGATACTCGCGATAAAGATCACCAGCGCTACCGGATAAGAGCCTTCGCTCCAGAGCAGGATCACCCCGGCCAGAATGGTCGAGGGCATCTTATCTCCGAGCAGATCGGTGATCATGATGGGCAGAATATTAGCGGGCAGATAGAGCAGAATAGAGGTGACCAGCAGCGCCATCGTCAGCTGGATGCTGTTTCTGCGCCGGGCGTGTCCGTGGCTATGGCAGCGAGGACATACCGTCTGGTCAACGGGAAGCACCGCCGTGCAGCAGGCGCAGGAGCGCAGCCCCTGGCGAATGCCCGGCACGCCGACCCGCAGCGGCTGCACAATCGTTGGCGGCGGGGCGATGTCGTCCCATAGCCAGCGTTTATCGACGCACTGGAAAGCGCGCAGATGCAGAATACAGAACAGGCACCAGGGGATGAAGCTGCTACCGACGCCGATATCGCCATAGGCCATCAGCTTAACGAAGCTGACCAGCACCCCGGCGAGAAAGATCTCCGCCATCCCCCAATTTTTCAGCATGAAAAAGATGCGGGCCAGCCTGCGCTTCAGCGGATCGGGTAGCGGCACCTGGTTCACCAGCAGGATAACGGTGACCAGACAGAAGGCCGGTACGAACTGGACAAAGAGTAAGAAGAAGGTGCCGAGGCTGGCATAGTCTTCGGAGAACATGACGCGCGGGATCTCCATCAGCGTCACTTCACTGGTGACCCCTGCCACCTTCATATTGACGAAGGGGAAGAGGTTAGCCAGCGCCAGCATAAACAACGCGACCACCGCGTAGGCCAGCGGGCGCTGCCGGGGCGCATCCCAGCGGGTGGTCAGCGTATTGCCGCAGCGCGGACAGGCTGCTTTATGCCCGTGCACCAGCGGCGGCAGCGCTACCAGCAGATCGCACTGCGAACACAAAATGTGCCGGGCTTCATCATGTTGTTCGCACATGCGCACTCCCTGATTTACGTCGCGTTTTTAAGCGCCTCGAGCTGCTCCCACCGCTCAAAGGCCTCTTCCAGCGCCTGCTCAGCGGCGGCCATCTCGTCTAACACCTTTTGCGTCTGCTCGTGAGGCTGGCTGAAAAAGGCCCCGTCGGCAACCTGTGCCTGCAGTGCGGTGAGGTTCGCCTCCAGCTCTTCAAGCCGTTGAGGTAGCTGTTCAAGTTCCCGCTGCAGGTTATAGCTTAGTTTGCTCCCGCCGCGTTTGACAGTTTCTGCTTTTGCTGCCGGGGCGTCGGTCACTTTTTTGCTAACGGTCTGTTTTTGCGCCAAAGAAGCAGCCTGCTGGCCTCGCGCGTCCTGATAGCCACCCACGTAGCGGCCAATCCGCCCCTGGCCTTCAAAGATCCAGCACTCGGTAACGGTATTATCAACAAACTGACGATCGTGGCTCACCAGCAGAACCGTGCCCTGGTAGCCGTCGATCAGCTCCTCCAGCAGCTCGAGGGTCTCGACGTCGAGGTCGTTGGTGGGTTCATCGAGGATCATCAGGTTGCTGGGCTTCAGGAACAGGCGCGCCAGCAGAAGGCGGTTACGCTCCCCACCGGAGAGCGCACGCACCGGC
The DNA here is from genome assembly GCA_002918705.1 of Escherichia sp. ESNIH1. Classification (GTDB taxonomy): domain Bacteria; phylum Pseudomonadota; class Gammaproteobacteria; order Enterobacterales; family Enterobacteriaceae; genus Pseudescherichia. The sequence continues at coordinate 147,720 of PQKR01000003.1, forward strand.
GTCATCGCCCGCTTCGGATGGAACAGGAAGTCCTGCAGGTAGCCCAGCACATGGCGCGGCTTACCGTTAACCATCACCTCCTGCTTGCCTTCGGCGAGGTTATCCATCACCGTTCGATCCGGATCCAGCTCCGCACGGTGCTGGTCAAAGTAGGCCACTTCCAGCTTGGTTCCGATATGAATACGCCCGCTGTCAGCCTGTAACTGGCCGAGCATCAGCTTCAGCAGCGTGGTTTTCCCGCAGCCGTTCGGGCCGATCAGGGCAATTTTATCCCCGCGCTGTACCTGGGCGGAGAAGTCGGTGACCAGCTTTTTGCCCTCCACGCCGTAGTGGACGTTCTCCATCTCAATAACGATTTTGCCGGAGCGGGCGGCCTCTTCAACCTGCATCTTCGCGCTGCCCATCACCTCACGGCGTTCGCTGCGCTCGCGACGCATCGCCTTCAGGGCGCGGACGCGGCCTTCGTTACGGGTGCGGCGCGCCTTAATGCCCTGGCGGATCCACACCTCTTCCTGGGCCAGCTTACGGTCAAATTCAGCGTTCTGCAGCTCTTCAACCCGCAACGCCTCCTCTTTCTCTACCAGATACTGATCGTAGTTGCCTGGATAGGTGACCAGCTTGCCACGGTCGAGATCGACAATGCGCGTCGCCATGTTGCGGATAAACGAACGGTCGTGGGAGATAAAGATAATCGTGCCGTTGAAGGTTTTGAGGAACCCTTCCAGCCAGTCGATGGTTTCGATATCCAGGTGGTTGGTCGGTTCGTCCAGCAGCAGCACGCGCGGGTTACTCACCAGCGCACGTCCCAGCGCCGCCTTACGCAGCCAGCCGCCGGAGAGCGAGGCCAGCGCCATATCGGCCTCCAGCCCCAGCTGGGCCAGCACTTCGTTGATACGGTTCTCCATCTGCCAGAGACCGTAGTGATCCAGCAGCTCCTGCAGACGCGCCATCTCGTTAAGATTTTTTTCGCTGGGATCGCTCATTACCAGATGGGAGATCTCATGGTAACCCTTGAGATACTCCGCCTGCTCTGAGATGCCCTCGGCGACAAAGTCGTAGACGCTGCCGGCGACGTTACGCGGCGGATCCTGCTGCAGGCGCGCCACAACCAGATCCTGCTCATAGACGATGCGGCCATCGTCCAGGCCCTGCTCGCGGTTGAGGATCTTCATCAGGGTGGATTTACCCGCGCCGTTACGTCCGACCAGGCAGACGCGCTCGTTGTCTTCGATATGAAGCTCGGCGTTGTCCAGAAGCGGCGAGTCGCTAAACGACAGCCAGGCGCCGTGCATACTGATTAATGACATTGTGTTCTATTCCTCTCAGGCTGCGGTAATCAGCCAGCAGTTATGGATCTGACGGTTGCGGGCGAAATCCTGCGACTGCGTTTTTTGGGTAATGTCTTGTGCTTTCAGACCCAGTTCAGCCAGCCCGTCGTGGTCCATGCGGAAACCGCGTTTGTTGTTTGAGAACATGATCGTGCCGCCTTTACGCAGCATTCGTTTTAAATCTTTCATCAAGCTCAGGTGGTCGCGCTGGACGTCAAACGCCTCTTCCATTCGCTTGGAGTTAGAGAAGGTCGGCGGATCGATAAAGATCAGATCGAACTGCTCGTCGGTATCCCGCAGCCAGCCCATCACGTCGGCCTGCATCAGGCGATGCTGGCGGCCGGTGAGACCGTTCAGACGCAGGTTGCGCTCGGCCCACTCCAGGTAGGTGCGTGACATGTCGACGGTGGTGGTGGACGCCGCCCCGCCCAGACCCGCATGCACGCTGGCGCTGCCGGTGTAGGAGAAGAGGTTGAGGAAATCTTTGCCTTTGCTCATCTGGCCCAGCATCCGGCGGGCGATACGGTGATCGAGGAACAGGCCGGTATCCAGGTAGTCGGTCAGGTTGACCCACAGGCGGGCGTTGTATTCGCTCACCTCCATGAATTCACCCTTCTCGTTCATCTTCTGGTACTGGTTCTTGCCTTTCTGCCGCTCGCGGGTCTTCAGCACCAGTTTGTTAGGCGCGATCCCCAGCACCGTGATGGTGGCGGCAATAACGTCCAGCAGGCGCTGACGCGCCTTCTGCGCATCGACGGTTTTCGGCGGCGCGTACTCCTGCACCACCACCCAGTCGGCGTAGCGGTCTACCGCCACGTTATAGTCTGGCAGATCGGCATCGTAGAGGCGATAGCACTCGATCCCCTCCTGACGCGCCCACTTCTCCAGCTTTTTGACGTTCTTGCGCAGGCGGTTGGCGTAATCTTCCGCCATGCCGCTGCCTTTGATATCACCGAAATTTTCCGCAATGGAGTAGTTTTTCTGTACGCAGTCCAGCGGGCCGTTTTTGGCCTTAAACTGGCGGTCGGCGCGCAGCTGCAGGCAGTTGAGCAGCTCCGGCGAAGCGCTGAACAGGGAGACATTCCAGCCGCCGAAACCGTTTTTCAGCGTGCGGCCCAGCAGGCTATGCAGGGCGATCAGCGCCGGTTCACTCTCCAGACGCTCACCGTACGGCGGGTTGCTCAGCACGGTACCGTGCGGCCCCTCCGGCAGCGGATTGGTCAGCTGGGCGACGTCTTTGACGTTAAAATCGATCAGCTCGCCGACGCCTGCGCGACGGGCGTTGCTGCGGGCAATATCGATAACCCGGGCATCGCTGTCGGAGCCGTAGAAGCGTGAGCCGTAGTCTGCCAGCCCACGACGGGCGCGGGTCTGGGCCTCGGCTTTCACCTCTTTCCACAGCGCCTCGTCGTGCTGCGCCCAGCCGCTAAAGCCCCAGTGCCCACGGTGCAGGCCCGGTGCGCGATCGGTGGCCAGCATCGCCGCCTCAATCAGCAGGGTGCCGGAGCCGCAGAGCGGATCGAGCAGCGGCGTACCCGGCTGCCAGCCGGAGCGCATCACGACGGCTGCCGCCAGCGTCTCTTTCATCGGCGCAAGCCCGGCCCGATCGCGATAGCCGCGCAGGTGCAGGCCGTCACCGCTGAGATCGAGGGCGATATGCGCCGTCTCTTTATTCAGCCAGACGTTGATGCGCATATCCGGCTGCTCGCGATCGACGTTCGGGCGTTCCATATTCTTACGCGTGAAGCTGTCGACGATGGCGTCTTTTACCCGCATGGCGCCGTACTGGCTGTTGCGGATCTCCTCATTCAGCCCGCTGAAGTGCACGGCGAAGGTCGCGCCAGGGTTGAAAATCTCCGTCCAGTCAATCGCCTGCACGCCCATATAGAGATCGAGGTCGCTGTAGACCTTGCACTCGTTCAGCGGCAGCATAATGCGCGAAGCCAGGCGACTCCACATCAGGCTCTGGTAAATGAGCCGGGTGTCCCCCTCAAAATGGACACCGCCCTGAACGACCTGGACGTGCTGCGCCCCGAGGTTTTCCAGTTCAGTTTTTAACAGCTCTTCCAGCCCGCGGGCCGTACTGGCAAACAGAGAATTCATATCGTCACTTTTACTCTAATAAAATTGTTGCGCATTATAGCTAAACTCAACCCGATGTCATAAAGTTGAGGGCTTATTTTCACACGCATGGAGGGCGCAGTGGCTACCCTGTCGCGGCTTTATATACATCCGGTCAAATCGATGCGCGGAATTGGCCTCACGCACGCCCTGGCCGACATTAGCGGCCTGGCCTTTGACCGCATCTTTATGGTTACTGAACCCGACGGTACGTTTATTACCGCCCGCCAGTATCCGCAGCTGGTGCGTTTTATCCCGTCGCCGCTGCATGACGGTCTCCATCTCACCGCGCCCGACGGCAGCAGCGCGCTGGTCCGCTTTGCCGATTTCATCCGCGACGCCGCACCGACGGAGGTATGGGGAAACCATTTTACCGCATTAATTGCCCCCACGGCGATCAACCAGTGGCTGAGCGGCTTTTTTAATCGCGAGGTTCAGCTGCGCTGGGTCGGTCAGGAGCCCACCCGCCGCGTGAAGCGCTTTGAGAGCGTGCCGCTCTCCTTTGCCGACGGCTTTCCTTACCTGCTTACCAATGAGGCCTCGCTGCGCGATCTGCAGAGCCGCTGCCCGGCCAGCATCCAGATGGAGCAGTTTCGTCCAAACCTGGTGGTCACCGGGGCGCAGGCGTGGGAGGAGGATACCTGGAAAACCGTGCGCATCGGCGAGGTGATCTTTGACGTGGTTAAACCCTGCAGCCGCTGCATATTTACCACCATCAGCCCCGAGCGCGGACAGAAACACCCGGCGGGCGAGCCGCTGCACACCCTGCAACAGTTCCGCACCGCGGTAGATAACGGCGACGTCGATTTCGGCCAGAACCTGATTGCCCGTAACAGCGGCGTGATCCGCGTCGGCGATGAGGTGAGCGTGTTAGCCAGCGGTCCGGCGAGAGTGTATGGCGCGGGCGAGCCGGTTGAGACGCTGGAAATTGAGAAGCAGGCTGCCTCGACGGTGACCATTGGCTGGCAGGGAGAGACCTTTACGGGGAATAACCAGCAGGTGCTGCTTGAGCAGCTGGAGAGCCAGGGGATCCGTGTGCCCTACTCCTGCCGGGCTGGGATCTGCGGCTGCTGCCGCATACGCCTGATAGAGGGAGAAGTCAGCGCCCTGAAGCAGTCCGCCATCGGCGACGACGGCACCATCCTGAGCTGCAGCTGTATTCCCAAAACGCCGCTGGTGCTGGAGCCTTAAACCGCCTGCTCCAGGCTGTAGAGCTGGGGCAGCGGCCGCATACGATCGTTCATCACTTTAATCGCATCGCCAAGCTGCATTGTACGCCCGGCAATCACCACGCCGGGCTGTGCCAGCAGGCAGAGCGTGGCGTTATCACCCGGCTCGACCACCAGCAAATTCACCTGCTCTGCGGTATCGCTGAGCCAGACGCTGGCGGCTTCACCCAGATCGGGCTGCCAGCTGTCACCGTAAGATTGGAAATGCCAGCTTTTTGGCATCTGCGGCTTAAGAAAGCGAATAGCGACCAGCGCGTTCAGCACCAGCTCGGCCCGCTGCTCCCGGGAGAGCTCAAACTCGCGGCAACGCTCCTCAAAAGAGAAGTAGAGCGCGGCGTCATCCACACAGAAGCCGGAGGGTGCGAACGCGTCCGGCGTCAGCATCCGACGGGCGTAACGGGAGCGAAATAGCATCCCATTGGCGAGATCGAGCATCATCCGATCGTGCTCTTCGTCGTAATACCAGCGCCAGTTATCGTCAGGTTTGATTCGCATTTTCCTCTCCGCTCCCCCTTAAGCGTCCTGCTGCTTGCGTGTCCGTTGTTACCGTTCCGCTTATCATAAAATGTCAATAATGAGAACGTTTAAATAAACAACAACGAGGGGAATATAAAACAACCAGGGCCGGAAATAAAGCCCTGGTTAACATTTAGACGCAAAGGATTAGATATGGGTAACGATCTCTTTAATCAGCGGCGGGCCTTTAAATATAAAGCCGGAATAGATCTGCACCAGCGTCGCACCGGCAGCGATCTTCTCCCGTGCGGCGATAACGGAGTCGATTCCGCCGACGCCGATAATCGGCAGCTGCCCCTTTAGCTCCTGCGCCAGGCGGCGAATAATTTCGGTGCTTTTTAGCTGTAATGGGCGGCCGCTTAAGCCTCCGGTCTCATCACCGTGCTTCATTCCCTGCACCAGCCCTCTTTCGAGTGTGGTATTGGTAGCAATTACGCCATCGATATTATGGCGAACCAGGCTGTCAGCCACCTGAATTAACTCCTCAACGGTGAGATCGGGAGCAATTTTCACCGCCACAGGGACATATTTGTGATGACTATTCTGCAGCTCGCGCTGCTTATTTTTGATGGCGGAGAGCAGATCGTCCAGCGCCTCACCGTATTGCAGCGAGCGCAGGCCCGGGGTGTTTGGCGAGGAGATGTTAATCGCAATATAGCCCGCGTAGGGGTAGACTTTATCCATACAAATCAGATAGTCATCTTTCCCCTGCTCTACCGGCGTATCTTTATTCTTGCCGATATTAATGCCCAGCACGCCGTCAAAATGGGCTTTTTTGACGTTCTCTACCAGATTATCTACGCCAAGGTTATTGAACCCCATGCGGTTAATTAACCCCTCGGCCTCGACCAGGCGGAAGATACGCGGCTTATCGTTGCCCGGCTGCGGGCGCGGCGTCACGGTGCCAATCTCAATCGAGCCAAAGCCCATTGCGCCCAGCGCGTCAATGCACTCGCCGTTTTTATCCAGACCCGCCGCCAGGCCCAGCGGATTCTTAAAGGTCAGCCCCATGCAGGAGACCGGTTTTTGCGGCACAGTCTGGCGCACTAGCGCGGCTAAAGGGGTGCCGGAAATACGGCGTAATTGCTGAAACGTCAATTCATGAGCGCGCTCAGGGTCGAGCTGGAAAAGGGCTTTACGAACGAAGGGGTAGTACATGAACTCTCCTGGATTCCCGGTGTGCAAACCGGGGGCGTATTATCTGCGATTGCGAGACGAAAGGGAATTGACCTGAGGCAAATAATCCAGATAAAACGCAAACGTTTTCCTGAAAAGGGGGCAAACGCGGGGAAATAGTGAGCCGGGCAGCGCAAGGCCGCCCGGCGAGGTATCAGGCCAGCGCCTTGGCAATCTTCTCGTAGAGATCGCCGGAGAGGTTCTCCAGGCCTTTCAGCTGCTCCAGCGCCGCACGCATTTGCGTTTGGCGTCCTTCGTCGTAACGTTTCAGGCGGATCAGCGGCTCAATCAGACGCGACGCCACCTGCGGGTTACGGCTGTTAAGCTCGGTCAGCATCTCTACCATGAAACGGTAGCCGCTGCCGTCTTCCGCATGGAACGCCGCCGGGTTGCTGCCGGCGAACGCGCCAATCAGCGAGCGGACGCGGTTCGGGTTGCTGAGGGTAAAGGAGCGGTGGTTAAGCAGGCCGCGCACGGTCTCCAGCACGTTGCTGGCCGGGCTGGTGGCCTGCAGGATAAACCACTTGTCCATCACCAGGCCGTCCTGATGCCACTTATCGTCGTACTCCTGCATCAGTGCATCGCGGCACGGCAGCTGCGCCGCCACGGCGGCAGAGAGCGCCGCCAGCGCATCGGTCATGTTATCCGCAGTGTGATACTGCTGGGTCACCAGGGCATCGCCGAGCTTCACGTCGCCAAACGCCAGGTAGCGCAGGCAGGTGTTGCGCAGCGAACGCTTGCCGATATCCGCATGTTCAACCCGATAGGCGTCGAGCTTATGCGCATTGTAGACCGCAAGGAACTCGTCGGAAAGCTCGGTCGCCAGGGTGCGGGTCAGCGCCTCGCGGACGGCAACGATCGCCACCGGATCGATAATATCGAACAGCTCGGCCATCTCGCCTGCAGAAGGCAGGGTCAGGATCTCCGCCGCCAGCGCCGGATCGATATCCGCATCCAGCAGGATCGCCCGGAAGGCGTCGGCCACGTGCAGCGGCAGCGACAGCGGCTGGCCCTGCTGGTGGCGAGCCACGTTCAGCTTGATGTAGGTCGTCAGCAGGCTCTGGGCTGCATCCCAGCGGGAGAAGTCGTTGCGGGCATGACGCATCAGGAACGTCAGCTGCTGATCGCTCCACTTATACTCCAGCTTCACCGGCGCGGAGAACTCGCGCAGCAGGGACGGCACCGGCTGGAAGTAGACCTTATCAAAGACGAAGGTCTGCTCCTCCTGGGTAACGTTGAGGACGTTGTGTACCGGGTGACCCTCTTTTTGCAGCGGGATGACCTGCCCCTCGTTGTCGTACAGCTCGATATCAAACGGAATATGCAGGGGCAGCTTCTCCTCCTGATCCGGCGTCGGCGGCGTACGCTGGCTGATGGTCAGGGTGTACTGCTCGGTCTCTGGGTTGTAGTCATCGCGCACGCTCAAAATTGGCGTACCGGACTGGCTGTACCAGCGACGGAAATGAGAGAGGTCAACGTTGGAGGCGTCTTCCATCGCCTGGACAAAATCGTCGCAGGTGGCGGCGCTGCCGTCGTGGCGCTCAAAGTAGAGCTGCATTCCGCGCTGGAAGTTCTCCTCCCCCAGCAGGGTGTGCAGCATGCGGATCACCTCCGACCCCTTCTCATACACCGTCAGGGTATAGAAGTTGTTCATCTCGATCACTTTGTCCGGACGGATCGGGTGCGCCATCGGGCTGGCATCTTCCGCAAACTGCAGGCCGCGCATGGTGCGCACGTTGCTGATGCGGTTCACCGCACGGGAGCCAAGATCGGAGCTGAACTCCTGATCGCGGAACACGGTCAGCCCCTCTTTCAGGCTCAGCTGGAACCAGTCGCGGCAGGTGACGCGGTTGCCGGTCCAGTTATGGAAATACTCGTGGCCGATCACCCGCTCAATATCGAGATAATCCTTATCGGTGGCGGTGTCGGTGCGGGCCAGCACATATTTGGAGTTAAAGACGTTAAGGCCTTTGTTCTCCATCGCCCCCATGTTGAAGAAATCCACGGCAACGATCATATAGATGTCGAGGTCATACTCGAGACCAAAACGATCTTCATCCCACTTCATGGAGTTTTGCAGGGAGGTCATCGCCCACGGCGCGCGGTCAAGGTTGCCGCGATCGACAAACAGCTCCAGCGCCACTTCGCGGCCGGAGCGGGTGGTATAGGTATCGCGCAGCACGTCGAAATCACCGGCCACCAGCGCAAACAGGTAGCAGGGTTTCGGGAACGGATCCTGCCACTGTACCCAGTGACGACCATTATCGAGCTCGCCTTCGCCCACGCGGTTACCGTTAGAGAGCAGGAACGGATATTTGCTTTTATCGGCAATGATTTTAGTTGTAAAGCGTGCCAGCACGTCCGGGCGATCAAGGTACCAGGTGATATGGCGGAAACCCTCGGCCTCGCACTGGGTGCAGAGCGCTTCGCCTGACTGGTAGAGCCCTTCCAGCGCGGTGTTAGCGGCCGGGCTGATTTCGTTAACGATGCGCAGGGTAAAACGATCCGGCAGGTTATTAATCACCAGCGTATTTTCGGCAATCTGGTAATCTGACCACGCCTGCCCATCCACCTGAAGGGAGACGAGGGTCAAATCTTCGCCATTAAGACGTAAAGGCTCGGCCGCTGCACCCTGACGGGAAATGTTGCTTTCAGCTGTGACAACGGTTTTTACAGCATCAAGATCGAAAGTCAGGTCAATATCGCTAATCAGGTAATCTGGCGCACGGTAGTCGTGGCGGTATTTGGCTTGGGGCTGTTGAGTCATAAAAAACCTTTAGCATCTCATTAGGGTAACGACTCAGTCTATTCCTGTTGCCTCTTTCGCGCCATGCGCAAACAGACTCTTTTCAAGGCAAAAAGCCCTGTTTGCTACATTTTGATAACAGAGGCACAAATTGCCCTCGACCATCTCACCTTGTTATGTTGTGATCCAGGTTCATTAAACCGATAATCAGGGTATACTCCTGCGTCTTTATCTGCTTTGGCTTTGATGGAAACGCTCCAGTGAGAGGATGCTACGGCGCACCATGACACAACTCGCTACCCCTATTCTGCAAACGCTGCTGGATACCGATGCCTATAAGCTGCATATGCAGCAGGCGGTGTTTCATCAATATCATGATGTCCACGTGTCGGCTGAGTTTCGCTGCCGGGGCGACGACCTGCTGGGCATCTATGCCGATGCCATCCGCGAGCAGGTAGAGGCTATGCAGCACCTGCGCCTGCAGGATGATGAGTACCAGTGGCTCTCTGGCCTGCCCTTCTTCCGTGCCGACTATCTCGACTGGCTGCGGGCGTTCCGCTATGACCCGAGCCAGGTAGTGATTACCAACGACCAGGGCAAGCTCTCTATTCGTCTCGCTGGCCCGTGGCGCGAGGTGATCATGTGGGAGGTGCCGCTGCTGGCAGTGATCAGCGAAGTGGTACACCGCTACCGCTCGCCGGATGCTGGCGTCACGCAAGCGCTGGCCACCCTCGAAGAGAAGCTGGCGAATTTCTCTCAGCTGACCGCTGGCCTGGATATGTCCCGCTTCCGCCTGATGGATTTCGGTACCCGCCGCCGCTTCTCCCGCGACGTGCAGCAGGCCATCGTTGAGCGCCTGCAGCAGGAGCCGTGGTTTGTTGGCACCAGCAATTACGATCTCGCCCGCCGCCTGAACTTAACCCCGATGGGCACCCAGGCGCACGAGTGGTTCCAGGCACACCAGCAGATCAGCCCTGAACTGGCCACCAGCCAGCGCGCCGCCCTTGCCGCCTGGCTGACCGAATATCCAGACCAGCTGGGCATTGCGCTGACCGACTGCATTACTATGGACGCGTTCCTGCGCGACTTCGGTCCGGAGTTCGCCACCCGTTACCAGGGCCTGCGCCATGACTCCGGCGATCCGGTTGAGTGGGGCGAAAAAGCGATCGCCCACTATCAAAAGCTGGGTATCGATCCGCTCAGCAAGGTGCTGGTGTTCTCAGACAACCTTGACCTGAAGAAAGCGCTGGATCTCTACCGCCACTTCTCGGCGCGGGTCAACCTGAGCTTTGGTATCGGCACGCGCCTGACCTGCGATATTCCGCAGGTGAAGCCGCTGAATATCGTTATCAAGCTGGTGGAGTGTAACGGCAAGCCGGTGGCAAAACTCTCTGACAGTCCGGGCAAAACCATCTGTCACGACAAAGCCTTTGTGCGGGCGCTGCGTAAAGCGTTCGATCTGCCCCAGGTGAAAAAGGCTAGCTGATCCCAACGAAAAAGCGCCCATTGTCTGGGCGCTTTTCTAGTGGCAACGCATTATTGCGGCAGGCGAGTCCTTACTATCTCGGCAAAATACTCCGCGCCGGTCAGCAATATCTCGTCGTTAAAGTCATAGCAAGCGTTGTGCAGAGGCGTGTTACCCTGCGGGTCCGATTCATCGCCATTGCCGAGAAAGGCAAAGCAGCCAGGTACTTCCCGCAGGAAAGCGCCGAAATCTTCAGAAATCATCATCTGTCCCACGTTGCCGTCAACCTTTTCAGCACCTACCACGTTAACTGCCGCGTTTACCGCTACATCCACGCAGCGTTGCCAGTTCACCGTCGGGGCGAACTCATGGGTATAGCTAAACTCGCACTGTGCACCGTGCATGGCGCAAATCGCTTCGCTGATTGTTCGCATTCTCTTCTCCAACAATGCCTGAACCTCAGGAGAGTAGCTGCGGGTATCGCCTTTGATTTCGACATGGGTAGGAATGGCATTGCGGATACCATCGGTATGCAGTTCAGTGCAGGAGATGACGGCCGGCACGTTTGGATCGACATTGCGCGACACGATGGTTTGCAGCGCAAGGATAATCTCTGCCGCAATGACCAGCGGGTCTTTACTCATATGTGGCCGTGCAGCGTGCGCACCCTGACCTTTGATGCGAATAATAAAGTTATCTTCGCTGGCCATAATGCCGCCCACCCGCGTAGCTATCGTTCCCGCCTTCATTCCCGGCATATTATGCAAGCCGTAAATCTCTTCAATCCTGAATCGTTCGATGAGCCCATCCGTCATCATGGCTTTCGCACCGTAGCCCGGCTCTTCGGCTGGCTGAAAGACGAAGCAGACGGTACCGTTAAAATTTTTACGCTGCAAAAGCAGCTGCGCCGCGCCCAGCGCAATACAGGTATGGCCGTCATGCCCGCAGCCATGCATACGCCCGGCGGTGTTTGAGCTGTAGGGAAGAGTGCCCTGTTCACTTAACTGGAGGGCGTCGATATCGGCGCGAATGGCGATGACTCCCTTACCCTCTCCGCATTTCACCACCCCGACTAACCCGGTTTTGCCAATATGGCGATGAACCTCTACGCCCATCGCCTCAAGCTTTTCCGCAATAAACTGTGCGGTTTTCACCTCTTCAAACGCGCTCTCCGGATTTGCATGCAGATGGTGACGCCACGCGGTAAGCTGCTGCTTAAACTGTTCCTGATTCATAGTAGGCTCCATAAATAACTTATGCCGCACGCTGGGCACGCTGTAATACCACCTGCAACAGCACGTTGGCCCCGGCGACTAAATCTTTGGGTGCGCTGTGCTCTTTTACGTTATGGCTAATGCCGTCAACGCAGGGGACAAAGATCATCCCGGCGGGACAGATCGAGGCCATAAATTGCGCATCGTGACCTGCCCCGCTCGGGAGCCGTTTGTAGCTCAGCGCCTGACGTTTCGCCTCCTTCTCTACAGCATTAACAATCTCATCGGCAAAAATGACCGGATTGAAACGCACCAGCGATCGGCTGGTCACCTCACCCCCCTCCTCCTGCGCCGTTTTTGCGATAAATTGCGCGAGCATTTTTTCCGCCTGTGCCAGCAGCTCGTTATCGGTATTGCGTAGATCTACCGACATCACCACATGGTTAGGAATAACGTTAATCAGGTTGGGTTTTACGCTAATATGCCCGACGGTAGCCACCTGATCGCCACCGAGGGTCGATGCCAGCTCGCGAGCGTAAACGGCAATCTTTGCTGCCACCAGGCCAGCGTCGTGACGCATGCTCATCGGCGTGGTACCCGCGTGGTTAGATACCCCGGTCAGCGTAAACTCCTGCCACGAAATGCCCTGTACGCCGGTAACGACGCCAAGATCAATCCCCTCTTTATCGAGAATTGGACCTTGTTCGATGTGCAGTTCGACGTAGCTGTCCACCAACAAGTCACCCGGCTTGTGCTCTCCTTTGTAACCAATCTCCTGCAAGGCCTGGTCAAGCGTAATGCCGTCGCGATCCTTTGTCGCCAGCGCCGTCTCAAGAGGGTATTCACCCGCAAATACCACGCTTCCCATCATATCGGGCTGGAAACGCACGCCCTCTTCATTAGTAAAGAAGGTTACCGCTACCGGACGCCGGGGACAGATCCCCGCTTCCTGAAGACGGGCAATGACTTCAAGACCAGCCATTACGCCGTAGTTGCCGTCGTACAGCCCCCCGGTACCGACGGTATCAATATGTGACCCCATCATGACCATAGGCAGCGCTTCTTGCCCAGCGTAAACCCCTGTGACATTGCCAATCGCATCAATGGTAATATCCAGGCCCAGAGCCTTCATTCTGGCGACGACAAAATCTCTGCCTGCTTTGTCTTCCGCGGTGGCTGCCAGGCGGCAAACGCCGCCGCCTTCAAGCGCGCCGTATTCGCCGAGCGCGAACAGGGAGTCGATAAGCCGCTGGCCGTTAATCTGTAAATAATGACTCATAAAACATCTCGCTATTCATCGTGGTTACTGGAACATGCCGTAAAAAATGGCGGATACGGTCATCACCCCAATCAGGGTGACAAAAACGTTGCTGGCTCTGCCACGATACGGCGTTAGCACAGGCAGCTTATGGATGGCATACATGGGTAACAGCAGCAGAATTGCTGCGCCGGTTGGCCCACTGACAGATTCAATAATGCCGAGGATGCTGGGATTTTTATAAGCAGCGAACCAACAGGTCAGGACCATGAAAAGTAAAATCACGGCGTCGACGGTCCGGATACATGGCTTTTTCCCTCGTGACGCGGCCGCCTCGACGATCAGATCGCGCAGCGATTCATACGCGCCAATATAGTGGCCAAGAAAGGATTTGGTGATGGCGACAAAGGCAATAATCGGCGAAAGCCAGGCAATAATCGGGGTATTAAACTGGTTTGCCAGATAGGACAAGATAGAGAGGTTTTGCGCCTTTGCTTCCGCCAGCTGCTGCGGCGACAGGCTTAACACACAGCTGAGAACGAAAAAGAGGACCACTACCACCATTAACAGGCTGCCGTAGCGTTGGATCTGCCCGCACTTGCGGTCGGCCAGCGCAATGCCGTAGCGCTGTTTCTGACGCACGACCATTGGGGAGATAATCGGGTAGTGGTTAAACGACATCACCAGCACCGGAAAGCTCATCCACACGGTTAATAAGAAGCTGCGCCCCGATCCTTGAGCATTAAAGCTTACGGTTTGCAAAATCGCGCTATTCCAATGTGGGATCAGAAACAGCGCCATAAAGATAAGTGAAATAATAAAAGGGTAGACCAGGGTGCTCATCACCCTCATGATCAGCCGCTGCCCCAGCCGAACGATAAACATCAGGCCGAGAATAAGTGCAATGGCTACCCACGCTCGCGGTGGTTCCACTATGCCTAACTGATGAGTGATAAAACTCTGAGCGGTATTGGTGATGGCCACGGCGTACATAATCAGAATGGTGTAGACCGCAAAGAAGTAGATAACGATAAAGACCTTTCCTGCCAGCGCGCCGAAATGTTCGCCGATGGCATCGGTAATTGAACTCTCCGGCGTGTTAGAGGCGTAAATAAATCGCGCTAGCCCGCGGTGGGCTAGATACGTAAGCGGAAAAGCCAGGACGAAAACAATAAGCAGTGGCCAGAAACCGCCAATTCCGGCATTAATCGGAAGAAAGAGTACCCCTGCACCAATTGCCGTACCGAATAGGCCAAGTACCCACACGGTATCTTCGCTATGCCATTTTGTAGGATTGCAATGTTCTCTCTGCGTAACAACGTCTTCAGTATTCATCGGTCATGTTCTCTCTATGCATTACGCGAGGCCGCGTATGTGTAGTTATTGTCAGAACGCGTGTGATACTGAGGGCTTGTAGGATAGGTAAGAAGGCCCTCTTAATGTTGCTGCAGACAATCAGCCATTACGGCCAAACCAGACGATTTCCTCATAGATATCCGGGGACGTATCGCCTTCGGTATTGATTAACAGGAGATGTGCATCGGCATTGAAGTGCAGTGATTCGGCCAGCTCGCGGTACTCCGGCTGCGTCATCAGCGCATAGATTAATCCCGCGCCAATAGCGCCGGATTCGCCGGAGATAAAAGGTTCGTCGGTGCCAGGGCGCGGCGCGGCAAGCAGGCGCATGCCGTTAGCGGCAAGCCGGTCGTCAGCAGAGATAAAGCAGGTTGCGTGGTCGCGCAGCATAGGCCAACTGGTCACGTTAGGCTCGCCGCAGGCCAGCCCTGCCATCATCGTCGCCATATCGCCATCGACACTATGAGGTTGTCCATCATTCATCACCGCCGAGTGATACAGGCAGTTCGCTTTATGCGGTTCAACAATAATGATGGTGGGGGCTCGCTCCTGCATTCTCTCGACGAAGTATCCCATGACGCTGCCAGCGAATGAGCCAACGCCAGCCTGCAAAATCAGGTGCGTCGGTAGCGAGCCCCCGCTTTGTGCCAACTGCTCCCATGCCTCAACGGCGAGAGTCATATAGCCTTGCATAATCCAGCCAGGGATCTTCTCGTAGCCCTGCCAGGCCGTATCCTGCAGCAGTACCCAACCCTGCTCCTGTGCAGTTTTATTAGCCAACCGCACGGTGTCGTCATAGTTAAGCTCGGTTATCGTGCATTCAGCACCGTGCTGGCGAATATTACGAGCGCGAACAGGTGAAGATCCTTTCGGCATATAGACGACAGCCCGCAGCCCAAGCTGCTCTGCCGCCCACGCCACGCCACGACCGTGATTACCGTCAGTGGCGGTGACAAACACAATGTCTTTAATCCTGGCTTTTATTTCTGGCGTATTAAGATCGTCGAAGCTTAAGGTATTAATGTCGCGCCCGAGCCGTTCAGCGAGATATTTTCCAATAGCATAAGATCCCCCCAGGCCTTTGAAAGCGTTAAGGCTGAACCTTTGCGCCTCATCCTTAATATGCAAAGAGCCCAGCCCCAGACGCTGGCTTAAACAAGCCATTTTGCGCAGCGGCGTCATGCGATAGCTGGGGAATTTTTGGTGAAAAGCCAACACCTCTTCCCCTACTTGCTCGTTGAGCAGGCTAAGATCCGCCCCCTGCCCATAAGGTTTCCGACGTGAGTTGAACTGATATTTAATCATGTCTGTCATAGATGCTCCCGCAATATAAGATGAGGCCGCATAGGTGTGTGGCGAATAGCGAGCTGACTCTGTGAGGCGATTTAACGTTTCGCTACTGAAGGAGATGGTACACTGCGCCACTTGGTTAAATGGCGCATAATTGCCTGCTAATACGCAACTCTCACTCTGATTTACCTCTTTAACGCAACAAAATTGCATAAGTGAGGCATATCACACTCGTTTAGGGCCGCAGACACGATGAAGCTAGACTCACTGGATAAAAAAATTCTCACGCTGTTACAGCGCAATAATCGTCTCTCTCAGCGGGAAATCGCCGATCGCGTCAGCCTCTCCCCTTCGGCGGTCAACAGACGGATCGCCGCACTGGAGGAGGCCGGTATTATTAAGAGAAGCGTGAGCGTTATTGATGCCGGAAAGGTGGGGCGTCCCATAACCATCATGGTGCAGGTCACCATCGAGAACGAGCGTCTCGATCTGCTGGAGGAAGATAAGCAGCGGTTCGTTAACTGCCCCCAGGTACAGCAGGTGTATTACGTTACCGGAGATTTTGATTTTCTGCTGGTGATTAACGTGCGTGACATGGCGGAGTATGAGGCGCTGACGCGCGAGCTCTTTTTTGCCTCAGGGAACATCAAATCGTTCCGCACCATTGTCTCCATGCAAAATGCAAAACAGGAGATGACGGTGATCATTGAGTAATGTTCCTGGACGACGGTGGGTTTAGGTAAGGAAAAGGGCTGCACCAAATTAATTTCTGAATTCGGCCCTTACATGTGCGAAATCTACTTGTCTGATGGAAGATGACAGGTAACATAGATATCCCCCCGCTGGAGGGGGATACAGATTTTTTTATTAGACTATAAAGAGAGACTATTATGAGCGTTGTGCCTGTAGCCGACGTACTCCAGGGCCGCGTCGCCGTTGACAGCGAAGTCACCGTGCGCGGATGGGTACGTACCCGCCGAGATTCAAAAGCTGGCATCTCCTTCCTGGCCGTCTATGACGGTTCCTGCTTTGATCCTGTACAGGCCGTTATTAATAATTCTCTGCCCAATTACAATAGTGAAGTCCTGCACCTGACCACCGGCTGTTCCGTGGTGGTGACCGGCACGGTTGTTGCCTCGCCAGGCCAGGGCCAGAGCTTTGAGATCCAGGCAAGCCATGTCGAAGTGACCGGCTGGGTGGAAGATCCAGACACCTACCCGATGGCGGCCAAGCGCCACAGCATCGAGTACCTGCGTGAAGTGGCGCACCTGCGTCCGCGCACTAACCTCATCGGCGCTGTCGCCCGCGTACGCCATACCCTGGCGCAGGCCCTGCACCGCTTCTTTGACGAGCAGGGCTTCTTCTGGGTCTCTACCCCGCTGATTACCGCCTCCGATACCGAAGGCGCTGGCGAGATGTTCCGCGTCTCCACCCTGGATCTGGAAAACTTGCCGCGCAACGATCAGGGCAAGGTTGATTTTGACAAAGATTTCTTTGGTAAAGAGTCCTTCCTGACCGTTTCCGGCCAGCTGAACGGTGAGACCTACGCCTGCGCCCTGTCGAAAATCTACACCTTCGGTCCGACCTTCCGCGCGGAAAACTCCAACACCAGCCGCCACCTGGCCGAGTTCTGGATGCTGGAGCCGGAGATCGCCTTTGCCGATCTGGAAGATAACGCCGCGCTGGCGGAAGCGATGCTGAAGTATGCCTTTAAAGCGGTGCTCACCGAACGTGCAGACGACATGAAGTTCTTTGCCGAGCGCGTAGATAAAGACGCCGTGTCCCGCCTGGAGCGCTTCATTGAGGCGGACTTCGCCCAGGTAGACTACACCGACGCGGTAACCATTCTGGAAAACTGCGGCAAGCAGTTTGAAAACCCGGTTTACTGGGGTGTGGATCTCTCCTCTGAGCACGAGCGCTACCTGGCTGAAGAGCACTTCAAAGCGCCGGTCGTCGTTAAAAACTACCCGAAAGAGATCAAAGCGTTCTATATGCGCCTCAACGACGACGGTAAAACCGTTGCCGCAATGGACGTGCTGGCGCCGGGCATCGGTGAGATCATCGGTGGCTCCCAGCGTGAAGAGCGTCTGGACGTGCTGGATGCGCGTATGGCTGAGATGGGCCTCAACAAAGAGGACTACTGGTGGTACCGCGACCTGCGTCGCTACGGCACCGTACCGCACGCCGGTTTTGGTCTC
Source organism: Escherichia sp. ESNIH1 (assembly GCA_002918705.1). Classification (GTDB taxonomy): domain Bacteria; phylum Pseudomonadota; class Gammaproteobacteria; order Enterobacterales; family Enterobacteriaceae; genus Pseudescherichia. The sequence continues at coordinate 165,617 of PQKR01000003.1, forward strand.
GGTTTTGAACGTCTGATTGCCTACGTGACCGGCGTTCAAAACGTTCGCGATGTGATCCCGTTCCCGCGCACGCCGCGTAACGCTACGTTCTAACGCCTTCAGGGCCAGCCTTCGCTGGCCCTTTTTCATATCCCCTTGTCAACCTTTGTTAACAAATCGTTAGCTATGTCTCAAATCAACCCCTTTCACATTAGCGTCTGTAAGCGTATTTTTCTGAAATAATTTCGTACAAAAATCATACTGCCTAAAACTTGCACAAAATTATCTCTTTTGGCTTTAGCACATTTGGATAAAAGCTGCACAGCTATCCAGATGTCTAAACGCGGAAATGAGAAAATGTCTCACTCACGCCTTTTCTGAATAAGCTCACGCTTTAGCGAAATTAAACATAAGCAATTCATATATATAGTAATGGAAACGTTGCTTTTATCGGCAACTCTATTGGAAACATGAAGTGGTTCACAAAGTTCCCTTAAATACACAAATTCTTACACATTATTTCTTTTTGTTACCTCTTTAAGACATTTGTAGCACTTTCAAGGTAGCGAAACGTTTATATGAATGGAAAGATGCTTCTCAGACACAAAAAGACACCAAACTTTCATCAATAGTTCCGTAAAGATTTATTGACGGCAGTGGCAGGTGTTATAAAAAACCTAATGAGGGTAATAAATAATGATGAAGCGCAATATTCTGGCAGTGGTTATCCCTGCTCTGCTGGTAGCCGGTGCAGCGAACGCTGCAGAAATCGGTGATGCTGCCAACTTACTGATTTAGTGTATGATGGTGTTTTTGAGGTGCTCCAGTGGCTTCTGTTTCTATCAGCTGTCCCTCCTGTTCAGCTACTGACGGGGTGGTGCGTAACGGCAAAAGCACTGCCGGACATCAGCGCTATCTCTGCTCTCACTGCCGTAAAACATGGCAACTGCAGTTCACTTACACCGCTTCTCAACCCGGTACGCACCAGAAAATCATTGATATGGCCATGAATGGCGTTGGATGCCGGGCAACCGCCCGCATTATGGGCGTTGGCCTCAACACGATTTTCCGCCATTTAAAAAACTCAGGCCGCAGTTGGTAACCTCGCGCATACAGCCGGGCAGTGACGTCATCGTCTGCGCGGAAATGGACGAACAGTGGGGATACGTCGGGGCTAAATCGCGCCAGCGCTGGCTGTTTTACGCGTATGACAGGCTCCGGAAGACGGTTGTTGCGCACGTATTCGGTGAACGCACTATGGCGACGCTGGGGCGTCTTATGAGCCTGCTGTCACCCTTTGACGTGGTGATATGGATGACGGATGGCTGGCCGCTGTATGAATCCCGCCTGAAGGGAAAGCTGCACGTAATCAGCAAGCGATATACGCAGCGAATTGAGCGGCATAACCTGAATCTGAGGCAGCACCTGGCACGGCTGGGACGGAAGTCGCTGTCGTTCTCAAAATCGGTGGAGCTGCATGACAAAGTCATCGGGCATTATCTGAACATAAAACACTATCAATAAGTTGGAGTCATTACCCAGAAATCTATAACAAAGCCGGTAACAAATTAGATCTGTACGGTAAAGTTGTAGGTGAGCATGACTTCGTAACCTCTGGTGATGACACCGGTAGCAACGATAACACCTATGCTCAGATTGGCTTCAAAGGCGAAACCCAGATCAACGACCAGCTGACCGGTTACGGCCAGTGGGAATACCGTGCCCTGGCAAGCGGCGAAGAGAGCGGCGGCCAGTCTCAACGTACTCGTCTGGCATTTGCCGGCCTGAAAATTGCTGACGCAGGCTCCATCGACTACGGCCGTAACTACGGTATCGCGTACGACGTTGACGCTTACACCGATATGGCCCCGTCCTTCTCCGGTATGACCTGGGCGAACTACGCTGACAACTTCATGACCGGCCGTACCTCTGGCGTTGCGACCTACCGTAACTCCAACTTCTTCGGTCTGGTTGATGGCCTGAACCTCGGCCTGCAGTACCAGGGTAAAAATGACCGTACTAACCCGCTGACCTCCAACGGTGACGGCGTAGGTTACTCTCTGGGCTATGACTTCGCTGAAGGCTTCAGCGTGATCGGTGCTTACTCCAACGCTGACCGTACTAACCGTCAGGAAAACCTGAACCTGGTTAACGGTGCTGGCGAAATCACTCGTGGCAGCGCCCGCGGCGGCCGTGCGGAAACCTGGGGTGTGGGTGTGAAATATGACGCCAACAACATCTACCTGGCGACCACCTACGCTGAAACCCGCAACACCACCCGTGAAGCGGACGGCACCTTTGCGAACAAAACGCAGAACTTCGAAGCCATCGCTCAGTATCAGTTCGACTTCGGTCTGCGTCCGTCCCTGGCCTACGTTCAGTCTCGCGGTAAAGACCTGGCAGCAACGACCGACGGCGCATTCGGCGGCGGCAGCGAAGACCTGCAGAAGTTTGTTGAAATCGGTGCAACTTACTACTTCAACAAAAACTTCAACATCTGGGTTGACTACCAGCTGAACCTGATCGACGACAGCGACTACAGCCGCAACGTTGGCATCGTCAACGGCAAAGACGACCAGGTTGCTGTAGCGGTAACTTACCAGTTCTAATTGCACGACCTCCTCGTTATATGCTGATAAAACAGGGCTACGGCCCTGTTTTTTTATGCCTGTAAAGCCGTCCAACCCCGCTTGCGGTCACACTCTGTTTCTTTTTGTCGCAAACGGTTGGCAATTGATAAATCTCCCGTTAACCTGATACGCAACGCCCTTCTGTCATCAAAATGGAACCTCGTCATGTTTGAGAATATTACCGCAGCCCCTGCTGACCCTATTCTGGGGTTAGCCGATCTGTTTCGTGCCGACCAACGTCCGACAAAAATTAACCTTGGCATCGGCGTCTATAAAGATGAAACCGGTAAAACGCCGGTGCTGACCAGCGTGAAGAAAGCCGAGCAGTATCTGCTGGAGAACGAGACGACGAAGAACTATCTCGGCATTGACGGGATCCCGGAATTTGGTCGCTGCACCCAGGAGCTGCTGTTTGGCAAAGGCAGCGCGGTGATTAACGACCAACGCGCCCGTACGGCGCAGACCCCGGGCGGCACCGGCGCGCTGCGCGTGGCGGCGGACTTCCTGGCGAAAAACACCGACGTTAAACGTGTCTGGGTGAGCAATCCGAGCTGGCCGAACCATAAAGGCGTGTTCAACGCTGCCGGACTGGAAGTACGCGAGTATGCCTACTACGACGCGGCCAACCATACTCTGGACTTTGACGGTCTGCTGGCGAGCCTGAACGAAGCCCAGGCGGGCGACGTAGTATTGTTCCACGGCTGCTGCCATAACCCAACCGGTATCGATCCGACGCTGGATCAGTGGCAGACCCTGGCGCATCTCTCCGTTGAGAAGGGCTGGCTGCCGCTGTTTGACTTCGCCTATCAGGGCTTTGCTCGTGGTCTGGAGGAGGATGCAGAGGGGCTGCGCGCCTTTGCTGCGCTGCATAAAGAGCTGATCGTTGCCAGCTCCTACTCGAAAAACTTTGGTCTCTATAACGAGCGCGTTGGGGCCTGCACCCTGGTGACCGCCGATGCGGATACCGCCGATCGTGCCTTCAGCCAGCTGAAGTCCGTGATCCGTGCCAACTACTCCAACCCGCCGGCGCACGGTGCCTCCGTGGTGGCAACCATCCTCAGCAATGACGCCCTGCGCGCCATCTGGGAGCAGGAGCTGACCGATATGCGCCAGCGCATTCAGCGCATGCGTCTGCTGTTTGTGAATACGCTGCAGGAGAAAGGGGCTAACCGTGACTTCAGCTTTATCATCAAGCAGAACGGCATGTTCTCATTCAGCGGCCTGACCAAAGAGCAGGTTCAGCGCCTGCGCGAGGAGTTTGGCGTCTATGCGGTGGCATCCGGTCGCGTTAACGTTGCAGGTATGACCCCGGACAATATGGCTCCGCTGTGTGAAGCCATCGTCGCGGTACTGTAAGTAAAGAAAAGCCCGGTAGCGCTATGCTTACCGGGCTTACAGATTAGGTAGGTTGGGTCAGCGTAGCGCCACCCGACACAATCTATTACCAGATCGGTATTACCAGATCGGCTGCTCATCCTGCAAAAACGGGTTGTGCAGGCGCTCTTCTCCCAGGGTCGACATGGGCCCGTGACCGGGAATAAAGGTCACGTCGTCGCCCAGCGGCAGCAATTTGCGCTTGATGGAGTCGATCAGCTGACCGTGGTCGCCGCGCGGGAAATCGCTTCGCCCTACCCCACCCTTGAAAATCACATCTCCCGACACCAGCAGGCGCGACTGCGCATCGAAGAAGACAATGTGTCCCGGCGTATGGCCCGGGCAGTGCAGTACCTCGAGCGTGACCTTGCCGACGGTCACACTCTCGCCTTCGTCCAGCCAGCGATCGGGCGTCAGAGGCTGACACTCCTCAAGGCCAAACATACGGCTCTGGGCAGGAAGCCCGGTCAGCCAGAACTCATCCTCTTTTTCCGGGCCAACAATCGGCACACCGTAGTGCTGCGCCAGCTCGGCGGCGGCCCCCACGTGATCGAGATGACCGTGGGTGAGCAAAATCTGCGTCAGCGTGACGTCAGAGGCGGCAACCACCTCTTTGATACGCTCGGCGTCGCCGCCAGGATCCACCAGTGCGGCCTGACGCGTCTCTTCACACCAGATCAACGAACAGTTCTGGGAGAACGCGGTAACCGGAATAAGACGATAGTTCATACTGCTCCTTTTCATTAAGCCTTGTTACCAGTGCCGAACCGGCCCGGTATCAATATGTACAAAGTTGCTGCGCGGGTAATATCCTACACCACCTGCACCCATAGATAACGCAGCTTTGCGAATATTGCTTAATGCGAGGCCTTCAATATGGAAATCCATTGCCTGGCCTTTGGTGTGATAGCTGTGCTTCGCGACGCCGCTGCTGTGGGCGCGAAGCTCATTGTTGGTATCGACAGAGCGATAGCCAGAGATAAGCTGAACCGGTTTACGCGTGCCGAGCAGGCCCTGCAGGCGGTAGATCTGGTCGAAAAGCTTAGGGTCAATGGACGTCACTTTATTGGCGCGAAAATCGCGGAAAAAGTGGTTAAGTTTAGCTAATTCATCCTGAATATAGCCCTTGCCGTCAAAAAATTCGGCTTTGATTGACTCCCCGGTATGTAAATTATTGAGAGTCAGGATCCGTGGGCGTGGCGTAGAGAGGGTCGCGAACGCAGGCGTTGGCAGGATGGCTGCACCAAGTGCAACGCCACCTAACGCCAGCAGTTTGCGGCGATTAGCGTCAAATTTATCCATGATAATCAGGTCTACAGGTAAAAAGTTTGCTTAATTAATGCACTTCTGGCGCGTGAAAAAGCACATTACCGGGCAAAATTTCTTACGTCAAGGAAGGTCAAGCCTGGTAAAGCGGGGCCGCGTAGCCTGGATGGCCCGTTTTTACCAGTGATTTAGAGAATGGATTAATCTGAACTACTTCATTTATCTGATTAATTGTTCCGCCTTCGGTAGGACGTCAGCACCTGAACGAGCGGTGAGATCGTAATTGTAAATATCTGTACGATACTGGGTACGCCCATCGCTGCCTACGAAAGCGGTCAGGTAGTAGAGGTTCACCGGAATATTCTGTCGGATATTCACGTAGCGCGTATTCCCCTCCTGCAGCGCGTCAGAGATACGCGTGTCGTTCCAGCCCGCGTCCTGCAGCAGCATGCTGGCCAGCTCAGACGCTTTGTTCACGCGAACGCAGCCGGAGCTGAGCGCGCGCTCGTTCTTCTGGAACAGATTATGGTTTGGCGTATCGTGCAGGTAGATGGCATCCGAGCTGGGCATATTGAACTTGTAGCGGCCCAGAGAGTTGTGCGCCCCGGGCGCCTGCTGGAAGCGGAACGGCAGATTAGACGGCGTGATAGTACCCCAGTCGACCCGCCACGGATCGATAGTCTCTTTGCTGTTCCAGCCGCGCAGCACAACATAGTTATGCCGCTCGAGATAACCCGGATCGTTCCACACTTTAGGCAGAATATCCTTGCGCGCCAGCGTCGGCGGCACGTTCCACGGTGGATTGACCACGACGTTATTGAGCGCGCTGCTCATCATCGGCGTCTTGCGATCCGGACGGCCCACGATCACCCGGGAGGCCAGCACCTCATTGCCCTGCTGATAGTAGACCAGCGAGTAGGCCGGAATATTCACCATGATGCCGGTAGAGACCGTATCAGGCAGCAGACGCAGACGCTGAATATTAAGGGCCAGCACGCCTGCACGCTGGGCGGGCGTAACGTTCAGCCAGTCGCGAGTAGACTGGCCGATTGAGCCATCGCTTCCCAATCCCTGCCAGGTCTGGAAACGTTTTACCGCCGCGACCAGGTCGCGATCGTAGTAACCGCCGCGGGCAGGCTTCGCCTTTTTAGGCTTATCTCCCGGCAGAACGATGTTCTCGGCGTTATCCAGCATGCCGGTGCGAGAGAGGATCTCCCGCAGAGCCGGAATATCGTTGCTCCACTGTCCGGGACGCAGCGTGGCGGTACTCTTGAGTACCGGCCAGGGCCGCGTGTCACCCAGCAGCTTCAGCAGCGACTGATGCATCATTGCGTACTGGGCATGCTGCGGCGCAAGGCTGGCGACAAAGTGCGTCAGCTGGCCGTTATCCAGCGCCATCTGCCACTGGTTGATCACCGTCAGCGGCGGGGTCGCCAGCGGATAGGGTTTGGCGCTATAGAGCCAGCTGTTGCCCTTGACGGGAATGCCAGCGATAAAGTGCAGATAGCCCAGCATGGCGTCGGAGAGCACCACGTCCCGGGACTGGCCGGTGACGGCAGGATCGGTTAACAGTTCAACCCATTTTGTAAACTGCGGCTGAAAACCAGCGATAGCCACTTCGGCAAGCTGCTGCTGAAACGCTTTAACCGCTTCGCGATCGTCCCACATCGCCTTCTGCTCCCGAGCAGCATAGAGCGCAACGAGCTGATTCATGTAGACCGGAGTATAGCCAGCCGGTAGCTGAGACTGGATTTCGGTACGGGTTTTGGCCATTAGGCCAGCATCGGCCAGCGCCTCAACGCCCGCCAGCACTGCGGTGGCGTGGGACTGCGCCAGCGGCTCGGCCAGCGCCGTAGGCTGTACGCCCATGCTGGCAGAGCTATCGGTAGGCACAACTTCTGGCTCATCGGCCATCGCACTAAACAGCGGAGCAAACGTGAGGGCCACGCACAAACTCAATGCGGACACCCGACGACTCTCTTTCTTCTTCAGCAACATCCCTTGCCCCCTGTTTAAAAACGAATCGATTAATCCGTCTGGTTCTATGAGTATATAAAGACAAAAATACATTTGCCCGGCAAAATGTAAAGAAGATTAAAGATTGATCTGGCTCTGGTTGGGCCAGCAAGCCATAAAAAAGGGCGGCTACGCTGCCGCCCTTTTACTCTACTGTCCGTCAGGTTACGCTGGCATCCGCCGTGCCGGGCAGCGGCTCGGGCAGTTGCGGAGCAAAGCCGCGCAGACCCACCACGTGAACGTGCTCTTGATTGTTGAACACCTTACGTACCAGCTTGTAGGTGGTGCCTTTCTCTGGACTGATATTCTCCGGCGCAGCGATAATCAGCTGCATCTCCAGTCGTTCGCACAGCTCAAACAGCGTGGCGATAGAGCGGGCATCAAGACGGGCGGCCTCATCAAGGAACAGCAGGCGGCACGGAGAGATATCTTTCCCGCGCAGGCGACGCGCTTCGTCTTCCCAGCTCTGCACCACCATCACCAGAATCGACATCCCGGTCCCGATCGCTTCCCCGGTAGAGAGCGCGCCGGACTCGGCACGCAGCCAGCCGTCGGAGCCGCGGTTAACTTCAACCTCCATCTCCAGATAGTTGCGGTAGTCGAGCAGCTCTTCACCAATGGTCTGCGGCGTACGCTGACCCATATCAATCTGCGGGTTCAGGCGCTGGTAGAGCTTCGCCAACGCTTCCGAGAAGGTCAGGCGGTTGCTGTTGAACAGATCCTGATGCTGCTCATGCTGCTCAGAGAGCACGTCCAGCAGCGTAGCGTGGGTCTCGCGCACGTTCACGTTCAGGCGCACGCTGTTCACCTGGCCAAAGGAGACGCTCTGCAGCCCCTGGTTGAGCTGGCGGATACGGTTCTGCTCGCGCTGAATAGTTTTGCGAATGATGTTTGCCGCGCTGCGGGAGCTGATCGCCAGCTTCTGCTCGCGGGAGGTCAGCTCTTCCGTCAGACGGCCCAGCTCGATCTCCATCTGCTCAATCGCTTCAACCGGATCGTCAGTGCGAATGATGTCCTGACGGATACGCTCGCGCAGATGCTGGTAGACCGCGACAAAGAACTGGATCTTACGTTCAGGACGCTTCGGATCTTCCGACATGCGCAGCACGTCGCGCAGGTGTTCGTTATCCGCCACCGCCAGACGCAGCGCACCCAGCGCCTTATCCGACATGGATCGCAGCTCGTCGGCGGAGAGGTAGGCCAGCTCGCGACGGTGCAGGCGGCGCTCAACGCCGTTATCTTTCACCATCCGCATTACTGCGCACCAGCCCGCTTTGGCCGTCACCACCTGCTCGCGCTTCTCGTAGTAATCACGCTCAAGACGCTTGAGCTTGCGGGTCAGGTTATCCATCTCCGCTTCGCAGAAGGTCAGGGCTTTCTCCAGCTGGTTGCGGCGCGCGCGGTTGCTGGAGAGCTGGGCATAAAGCTCATCGCGACGGATGCGCGCCCGCTCTTCCGAGCCGCTATCGGCCCGGACGCCAATCTCCTGCAGCTCTTTATGCAGATCGTTCAGCAGCTCTTTCTTGGTGTCGTAAGAACTTTTCAGCGACGCCTGTACCTGGCCGTACTGGCTGAGCTGGGCGGCGTGGCTGCGCAACGCCTCACGGGCGCGGGCGCGTTCACTCTCCGCCTGCTCCAGGCGCTGGCGCAGCTTCTCGTTGAGATCGCTGTTGCCGGTAAGCATCTCGGCAGAGTCGCTGTAGCTGAAGTGGGCGCGACGCTGCACCACCTCGGTGAGGGCAAACGCCTGCTGGCGCGCTTCACGCTGCACCTGCTGTGAGTAAGCGTAGTCCTCTTTTAACTGTTCAAACTGTTCCGGATCGCTCTGCAGAACGGAGACCATTGGCTCCAGCTTCGCCAGCTGATTGCCGTACTGCTGGATAAAGCGGGCCGCTTCCTGGGCCTCGTCAAGGCGCTCGCGGATCTCATCCACGCGGTCGGCCAGGGTATCGTCGCTCAGCAGGTTAACGCGGGGCAGCAGGCGGTTCAGGGCGCTGACGCCCTCCTTCGCCTGATCGTACTGGACGCGGCTCTGCTGGTTATCGCTCTCATGGGCGCTGATGGCCCGCTCAAGCTCGCCCCGGCGAGTGGTCAGGGTACGGATCTCCGCCTCCGGATCGTCCTCAAAGGCGACCGCCAGATGGCTGCCGATAAAGCGGCTGAAGGCCTGGTGCAGACGCTGGGTTTTCTGGACGTCAAACGACAGCGTGGCAAAACGCTCCGCCAGGGTTTCGCGCTCGGCGTGCAGGCTCTCAATACGGTTTTCGCGCGCGGCGCGGCCAAACAGCGGCAGCGATGGGAAGCGCGAGTAGCGCCACTGGCGATCGGCGACCTTAACGATCACCGCTTTCTCCAGTTCGTCGACGGCAAAGACGCTGTCGTCAAAGGATTGCGGATCCCCCTCGATCAGATAGAGATCTTCCGGACAGTCGGTTAATCCTTCCAGCTGGTCGGCGATCAGGGAGAGATCCGGCACCACGATGGCGTGACGCGACGGACCATATAGCGCCGAGTAGTAAGGCGCATCGTCAAGGCTAACGTCATCATAGATTTCAGAGAGCAGTACCCCGCCGAAGCGTTCCGCCAGGGCATTGAGACGGGCATCTTCCGCTCCGCCCGGCTGGCTCAGACGTTCGATCTCATCGTCGACCGCCTGCTTACGGGCGCCGATCTCATCACGTTCAACAATCGCTTCGCGCTCGCGCTCCAGCAGCTGTTGCAGATACTCGGTGACGTCCTGGCTCGATTCAAACTCTTGCCCGCTCTGCTCGCAGAGCTGGTTCAGGCTGTTCTGCGCGGCCAGCCAGACCGGGGCGCGCTTCAGCAGGCGCTGAATGCGCGCCTGCAGCTGCTCCAGCTCCTGGCGCAGGGCCATGCGTTGCTCACCGGCGTTGGCAACGGTCTCAGAGAGGGCGGCAATCTGCGCCTCCAGCTGCTGGTGCAGAGCCTCCAGCTCGTCGGCGTCGACGCGCTTGTTGTGACGCTTGCAGAATTCGGCCAGCAGGCGCTCGGCATCCTGCTGCTCGCGCAGACGCTGCTCCAGCTCGTTAAGACGCATCCGCAGAGGCTGCACCTGCTCCGCCAGATGGCGCTGGTTAACGGCGTCGCGCAGCAGCTCCCGGGCCACGCTCCAGGCTTCATCCCGCGACAGCGGACCGTTAATGGCCGCCACCAGCTGGTAAGCCTGCTCAAACTGGCTGTGCGCGGTCTGAGCCACGCTCATCTTCTGCTCCAGCGTGAGCAGTTTTTCGGTCGCTTCCTGCTCTTTGGCCTGGAAGGTCTCCTGCCACTGCTGGGCGCTTTCCGGCGTCAGATCCGGAATGTGGCACAGGGCCTGGGCGCGCTCCAGCGCGGCCAGGGCCTGGTTATACTGAATAGCGCGGGTCTGCTGTACGTCGAGGGCCTGCTGATAGTTGGCAAGCTGGCTCTTCAGCTCATCCACCTCCAGCTCGGCGGCTTCCGCCCGGGCCTCGTTCTCCTCCTGGCGGTCGGCAGCCTCCGCTACCACCTCGTTCTGCTCCTCCAGACGGATTTGCAGCTCGTCGAGATCCGCTTCGTAGCGCTCAATTTTCTCTTGCTGACGCAGCGCAGTTTGCACCAGGTTCAGGTGATCGCTGGCGGCCTGGTGATCCGCTTCGAGGTCCCCCTCCGCACCGGTATGCTCATGCAGCTCTCGCGCCATTTCGACGTGCTTATACTGCTCGGCGGCCAGCTGCGACCGGGAGGTAAAGAGATCCCGGCGGAAGGCCAGGGCCTGATCGAGATGCACCCGGCGCTCGTTAGCGTGGCGCATGTAGTCCGAGGCCACATAGTTGGTAGCTTCGCTGATCAGGTGCTTGAAGAGATCCCTGTCCGACTGGGTGACGCGGATCGCCTCAAGCGTCATGCGGTTCTCGCGCAGCGCGGCTTCCATATCCTGGAATGCCTTGCGCACCCCGCCGTTCTCCGGCAGCAGGTAGTCGCGCAGCGAGCGGGTAATGGCGCTGGAGATGCCGCCGTAGAGCGAGGCCTCGATCAGACGGTAGAACTTGCTACGGTCTGAGGCGGAGCGCAGGCGACGCGCCACGATGCCCAGATCGAACATCAGGGCGTGGTAGTCGGTAATCGAGTTGAACTGCTTGAACTGAACGCCTTCGATCTCGTCCAGTTTCTCTTTCAGCTCGTTCAGCGTCAGCACCCGCGCCTGGCGCTCGTTGAGCGTCTCGGTCAGCAGCGTTGTCGGCTGGATGCTGGTGGGCAGGCCCTGAATCGCAAAGGGTTTAATATCTACCTTGCGATCGCGTCCGGCGACCTGCTGCAGGCGCACGCCCACGACTACGCGCTGGTTGCGCGAGTTGATGACGTCCAGCACCGAGTAACAGACGCCCGCCTTCAGCTTACCGTGCAGGCCCTTATCGCGCGAGCCGCTGGTGGCCCCCGCTTCGGTGGTGTTACGGAAGTGAAGCAGGGTCAAATCCGGGATCAGCGCCGTGACAAAGGCCGCCATCGTGGTGGATTTACCGGCCCCGTTACCGCCTGACAGCGTGGTGACCAGCTCGTCCAGGTCAAAGGTCCGGGCAAAAAAGCCGTTCCAGTTAATCAGCGTTAGCGAGCGAAATTTACCGCGATCAATCATTACTCTTCCTCCGCACTGTCCGGCTGATTCTCGTCTTGCTCATCATTGAGCTGCAGGTGGTTCTCTACCGGCATGGCCTCGCCGTCGCGGATCATGCGCAGCTGCGCTTCACGCAGATCGTCTCCGCCGCGCACGTCAGCGCCGAAGCGGAACACCGACTCGGTGATACGAAACTTGCTGCTGTCGTTGCCCATAAACCAGACCATGCCCAGGCGGCGCAGGCGGTTCAGCGAGGAGCGCACTTTTTCCTGGAGTTTCTGCCGGTCAACGTCGGAGCCGGTAGAGCGGTTGTTGACCAGCTTCAGCAGCTTGCTTTCGTCCGCCAGCGCCAGCAGCTCATCGTAGAGCTCCTGCTGGGTAAAGATACCTTCGTTGGCCAGACGCTCAGGGCTGAGATAGAGGTAGCAGAGGATCTTGCCAACCATCATATCCAGCTCAGAGAGCACCGAGCGCGGGATCAGCGTTGTGGAGCGCGGACGCAGGTAGAAAAACCCTTCCGGCGCGCGGATCAGCTCCACGTTATAGCGGGCATAAAACTCCTCCAGATACTCCTGGAAGTCCATCAAAAATGCGTGATTATCCAGCTCATCAAGACCAATGTGGCGACCGGCACGCAGCTGACTGTCCAGCGCCGGGAACAACGGGTTAGCCAACGCCTGCGCCAGCTTGACTGGCATCACTTGTTCAATATTTGTCAATGACATGCGCCTGTACCCTGGCTCCGTAATCATTAATTGGCTGCCATTTTGCTGGCAGCCCGGTGAAATCGCCCTGCGCTACGCCAAGGCGTACCGCCTGATCAACCACAATTCGCGCAACGTCAAAGTGACGCGCCCGCGGATATTGCGCCAGATATTCGCGCACCACGAGACCGAGATCCAGTGGCACTGCTCTGGTTTTATACACCGCCAGCTGCGCTTCAATCATGGCAGCAAGCTGCTCGCGAATTTCGTTAAACTCTTCAAATTCGAGATCCGGCGGCAGTTCGCCGGTGACCTCTTCATCGCGCAGCGTCATCTCTTCGTCGCGCATATCCAGCAGACGATCGGCGCTGGCATAGGTCAATGCCCAGGGGGCATCAAAGTAAGACTGCACCGACTGGCGCAGGCGCTGGGCAAAGACGCGGTTTTTATCCATATCGATGGCGGTACGGATAAACTTATGCACGTGGCGGTCGTAGCCAATCCACAGATCGATAGCCTGCTGACCCCAGCTGATAATGCGGTCCAGCTTGCTTTGCAGATCGAACACCAGCCGGTCGACAAACTCGAGATCGTTATGAGCGAGGGTGGCATCCTGGATGCGCAGCAGGTTGGCCTGCAGCTTATCCCCCGCCGCCTCCAGCGTATCCTGTAACTCGCGCAGGGTCCCGGAGGTCTCCGACAGCAGAAGCTCACAGCTCGAGATCGCCGCCCGCCAGTCTTTGTTCAGCAGCTGGGCGATGTCATCTTTCACCAGCTGCTGCTGCTCGTCCATAATGCGCTGGGTCAGATCGATGCTGTCGAAAATCTCGGCGACGGAGTACTTAAGCGGAGCATAGACGTGACGATGCCAGTGGAACTCGTCCCCGCCTTCGGCTGCGGCGTCGGCGGCGCGTTTCAGCTCGCTGGCCACAATAGAGAGCTGCATCGAGAGGCGCAGCGTGGAGAATTCGCGCTGGCGAATGTAGTAATCCGTAATACCGATACCGAGGGGCGTTAAACGGTAGATGGCGTTCCCCTCGGCCTGCTCGCTGGTAAAGCGGTTCAGCAGGCGCTGGCGCACCATATCGTTGATGGCGTTGTTGGCGCGCACGCCGATGGTTTCGCTGGTCTGCTCAAACGCCTCGCTGACGTGACGAAACGCGTCAATCAGCTCCCCTTCGCTCATCTCGCCGTCCAGCCGCTCGCCGTTGAGCGTGGCGACGGCCAGCAAAAAGGAGAGCCTGTCTACCGGCAGCGAGATCGAGAAATCATTTTTTCTGGCCCAGGCAACCAGTTCGGGGACTGTCTGGGAAAATTCACTCATCGTTAATCCTTGTATCTACCTGCGGCTTCTGCGCGGTAACGTGTATATAGCGGCCAAGGCTCAGGTAAGGCTCCTGGCGGCAGTAACGCGTCTCTAACTCTACTAATGCAGCAAAACAGTCATGCTGTTTTTGCTTATCGCGCAGATAGTCGTGAAAAACCCTGATACCGGTTTTACCGGTGATCTGCCAGCCCATCTCTTCGAGCCAGCCGTAGACCTGCTGCGGATCGCGCGGAAAGTCCGGTGAAAGCGTCCGTCGTTTCTTTTTGTACATGCCCTGCTGTACATAACCAAAATTGCCCACCAGCACGTTCCGCATCAGCAGGCCGTTGGCATTGTAAAACATCAGCGACAGCGCGCCGCCGTGACGCAGCACCGACCAGAGGGTTTGCAGCACGGCAACCGGCTCAGCGACCCACTCCAGCACGGCATGGAACAATATCAGATCGACCGGCGATTCCAAATGCTGGGCAATGTCCTGAGCGGCACAGTGGATAAAATGCATGTTGTCGATCACACCTTCCGCCTCTGCCGCCGCGCTGGCCCGGGCGACCATCTCACCCGACAGATCGCAGAGTGTGACGTGATGACCGAGCTTCGCCAGTCGGATGGCCGTCTGCCCCTCTCCGCCACCGGCATCGAGAATGCGCAGCGGCCGTGGACCACAGGTCGCGAGCAGGGCGTCAAGATCCTGCCACAGGATCGCCTGGCGCAGCTGCCCTTTCGTGGTGCCATATATATTGCGGGAAAACTTCTCCGCGATGTCATCGAAATTGCGATCCTGCATCTGCTACTCCGCGATCCTGGCAAAACCGCTATTTTGTCACAGCCACGTTAAGAAGGAACCTATCTGGTGTAAGATCCACAGAATAACCTGCTGTATGGTCAAAAAGGAAACGGAAGCCATGCTTTTTACGCTGAAGAAATACATTGGTGGGATGCTGCTGCCCCTGCCGCTGCTGCTTTTGCTGATGGGGATTGGCCTGACGCTGGTCTGGTTTACCCGCTATCAGAAGTCCGGTAAGGCGCTGATGAGCGCCGGCTGGCTGGCGCTGGTGCTCATCAGCCTGCAGCCGGTGGCAGACGGCATGCTCAGGCCGATAGAGCAGACCTACCCCACCTGGCGCGGTACCCAGCAGGTAAAATACATCGTGGTGCTTGGCGGCGGCTACACCTGGAACGATACGTGGGCGCCCAGTTCGAATCTCATCAACAACAGCCTGCCGCGTCTCACAGAGGCGGTACGCCTGTGGCGGCTTAATCCTGGCGCCAAAATGATCTTCACCGGCGCGGCGGCAGCGACGAACCCGGTCAGCACCGCCGAGGCGGGAGCACGCGTGGCGGAAACCCTGGGCATCCCGCGCAGCGACATCCTGACGCTTGACAGCGCCAGGGATACCGAAGAGGAGGCCGCAGCAGTGAAGCAGGCCATCGGTGAGACGCCGTTTCTGCTGGTGACTTCGGCATCGCATCTGCCTCGGGCGATGATCTTTTTCCGTCACGCGGGATTAAATCCCCTGCCTGCTCCCGCTAACCAGCTGGCGATCGACTCGCCGCTTAATCTTTGGGAGCGCATTATTCCCTCCCCGGTATGGCTGATACACAGCGACCGTGTCGGCTACGAGACGCTGGGGCGCGTCTGGCAGTGGCTTAAAGGTTCGTCAGGCGATCCACGGCAGGAGTGATTTAGAGGCGAGGTCAAAATTAGTGCGGCTGAAATGGCCGGTATTCACCAGCTGCGCGACCTCGTCCCACAGGGTATAGAGCCAGCGTCGCCAGATAAACGACTCTGCCACCGGGGCGTGCTGAAGATAGTGCCACAGCAGCCCTTCCGCCAGTGCGCTGTCGGAGAGACGGAATAGCTCGTACTCGCGCGGCGCCCAAAGCATCACCCCTGGCCCCACCACCGCCACCAGCTGGTCGGTGCGGGCATCTTTTAACATGCTGCGCAGGTTGAAATTGCCGTGCACCAGCACGCAGTTGTCGTTAAAGCCTTCGAAGAGTTTGGGCAGGCACTCCCGGGTGCGAAACAGGATCCGTTTGTCCTGCATCGTCAGGCCGGTATTTTTAAACTGGTTGAGGGTGTTCCACAGCACCTCAACCCGCTGACGATACCATGAGGGCCAGATGTTCTCCTGGGTACTGTCCACTACGCCGACGCAGCCGTGGCTGTCCTGCCGGTGCCAGGCGAGCAGCGCCTCAACGATCTGATCCTTGAGCTGCTCCCAGCGCTCCGGCGTGCGGGCCGGGGCTTCAACGGGCACGCCGCGCAGCCGCTCAATCAGCAGCACGTCAGGACCGGGGTGCTCGTCATGGGTCATCACGCCGTAGACCACCGGCATACGGACTGTACCGCTGCGCGCCAGCATCGACATCTTCCACGCCAGCTGTCGCGCCAGGCCCGGCGTGGTAAAGCTTCTCGCCAGCAGCGGCATAGGGTGGCCGTGGCTGTCGTACAGTGACCACAGCGCGGTATCCGCCTTCTCGTTAACACACTCCACGCGGCTGAGTTTTTCCCCCAGCAGGTGGCTCAGTTCGGCACGTAGTTGTTCCATTCACGCTACCCCTCAGGAATACCCTTACGCAGACTACACCTATTATAATGGGCGTCCGTCACAGAGATGTCACCCTGATAAGATCAAAACAGCGGTAGAAAGTGAAGAAATTCCCCTCCGGCCGGAGGGGAGAGAGGAACTAACGGAGTTCAGCGCGCACGCGGGCGAGATCCTCGGCGGTATCCACGCCGGTGCCCGGGATGGCCTGGGCCACATCAACGTGAATTTTTTCACCGTGCCAGAGCACGCGCAGCTGTTCGAGCATCTCGATCTGCTCCAGCTGGCTTGGCTGCCATGTGACGTAGCGGCGGATAAACCCGGCCCGATAGCCGTAGATGCCGATATGGCGCAGGAAGGTATCGCCAATGGCCTCCCGCGATTGAGCGAAGCGGTCGCGATCCCAGGGAATGGTTGCCCGGGAGAAGTAGAGCGCATAGCCCTCGCTGTCCATCACCACTTTTACCGCGTTGGGGTTAAACGCCTCTTCCGCGCTGTGGATCGGCACCGCAAGGGTCGCCATACCCACCTGGCGCTGGGCCAGATTCTCTGCGACCTGGCGGATAATCGCCGGCGGGATCATCGGCTCGTCGCCCTGAACGTTCACAATGACCGTGTCATCGTTAAAGCCGCACTTCTCTACCACCTCGGCCAGCCGCTCGGTGCCGGACTGGTGATCGGCACGGGTCATGCACACTTCGCCCCCGGCCGCCTCAACCGCCTGGGCTACGTCTGGGTGATCGGTCGCCACGATAATTCGCGCTGCGCCGGACTCGCGTGCCCGCTCCAGGACGTGCACGACCATTGGCTTGCCGTTGATATCCACCAGCGGCTTACCCGGCAGGCGGGTTGAAGCATAACGCGCAGGAATAATAACAACGAAACTCATGGACGGCTCTCTTCGGCTGCGAGCGAGCGGGCTTCGTTTTCCAGCAGTACCGGAATACCTTCCCGCACCGGGAAAGCGAGGCTGTCGACTTTACAGATCAGCTCTTGTTTATCCTGGCTGTAGTAGAGCTTACCGTTGCAGACCGGGCAGGCAATGATTTCGAGTAGACGGTGATCCATAGTTCCTCCTGAGGGACCGAAAGGGGTATATCTTAAATGTTATCATATTCCCCTAATCCGCAGCGGCAATTTCCCATCCGTCTTGCCTGTCGGTAAAGAGACCCTCCGGAAGGCGTTTGCAGACCACCTGCCGTGCGCCCTGCCAGCGGGCAAAATCCGCTATTGCCGCTGTGAGGCCGTGCTCCAGCCTGCGGCCCGGCTTAATATCCGGCTCCAGGTAAAGGGCGATAATCTCCAGCACGCCCGTTTTGCGGTGCATCTTGGCATCCATCCGGCCAACCAGCTGCCCGCAGTGCAGCAGCGGCAGGACAAAATAGCCATACTGGCGTTTCGGTGCCGGGGTATAGCACTCCAGCCGGTAGGTAAAGTTAAAGAGCTGCTCGGCGCGCTTGCGATCCCAGACCACCGGATCAAAAGGCGAGAGCACCGCGCTGTGGGTGGCGTGCAGCCTGCCCGCCTGCGCCAGCTCAAGCTCCGGCAGCAGATCGGCGTGAACAAACGCCTCACCCAGGGTCTCAACCTCTACGCGCACCACCTTCTGCTCAGCCTGCCAGCGCGCCATCAATGCTGGCAGCGCGGGCTGGCGCAGGCGGTAGTAGTCCGCCAGCCAGGCGGGGCGAAAAATACCTAAGCTGCGGGCACTCTTCTCCAGCATCAGATCTTCTGCCACCGCCTGGGAGAGGAGATCCCGGTCGTCATCCCAGTGGGGCATGACGCGGTGGGTGAGATCGTAGACGCGCTGAAAATTGCGCCGCTCAACTACCATCACCTTACCGGCGGTAAACAGTCCCTCAAGATGGCGCTTGTGCGGCTTCCACTCCCACCAGCCGCTGGCACCTTTGCGCGGATGTTCGAAATCCGCCGAGCGCACCGGGCCATTCTCGTGGATATGGGCAATCAGTTGCTCAATCTCAGCCGCGTGCTCATCCATCCAGGCCGCACGGTATTTCCAGCCCATATTCTCCGGGGCCAGCATCCGGTGGCGCACCAGGGCAAAGTCCTCCCGCGGCAAAAAGCAGGCCTCGTGCGCCCAGTACTCCATCAGCTCGCCCCGGCGCAGCGCCTCATCAAGCCACGCCTGCGGGTAGTCGCCAAGGCGGCTGAAGAGCACCAGCCAGGGGCTGCGGGCCACGATATTAATGGTGTCGATCTGCAAGAGCGACATGCGCTGGATGGCGGTCAGAATATCGGCAGGCCTGGCGCGGCGGCGCGGCTTTTTCAGCAGGCCCTGGGCGGCAAGATGGAGATGGCGGGCGGCGGTAAGTGAGAGTTGCGGCATAGACATACGGATCCCCGTGGTTAACAGGGCACTGTCGGCACTGTGCCGCTAGCGCACCAGAGTGAGCAGTTCCTGTAGCAGGCGTTCAGGTTTATCGCCCTCCAGATGGGCATCGACGGGCAGATACCACCAGCTATCGTCGGCAAAGGCGCGGCACTTCACCGCATCCTTCTCGGTCATCACCAGCGTCTGGCCGGGTTGGATAAACCCGCTGACCTGCGGATAGCTGAGCGCCTGGTGATCGGCAAGGGCAACGGTCTTCTCTGTCGCCACGCCGCAGTCGGCCAGGGTCTGGAAAAAGCGCGGCGGATGTCCAATCCCGGCCATCGCCACCACGGCGGGTAGCTCACTAACCGGTCGGCGCTCGCCGCTCTTCAGGTTCACGGCAAGGCCAGGCTGTAACCGCATCGGGATCTCTCCTGTTCGCGCCTCGCCGCCGTTGGTAATCACCGCATCGACGGAGCGCAGACGCGAGGCCCGCTCGCGCATCGGTCCGGCAGGCAGCCACCAGCCGTTGCCAAACCGGCGTACGCCATCAATCACCACAATCTCTTTATCGCGGGCAAGGCGGTAGTGCTGGAGGCCGTCGTCGGTCACAATGAGTTGGAGATCGTGCGCGGCCAGCAGGGCTTTTACCGCGTCGCTGCGCACCGGGGAGACCGCCACCGGCGCGCCGGTACGCTGATAGATCAGCACCGGCTCGTCACCCGCCTGCTCCGTCGTCGTCTGTGGGTCAAGCACCAGCGGATAGCGCTCCGCCTTGCCGCCATAGCCGCGAGAGACCACGCCAACCCGCACGCCGCGCTGGCGCAGCTGCTCAACCAGCCAGACCACTACCGGCGTTTTGCCGTTGCCGCCCGCCGTGAGATTGCCCACCACCACTACCGGCACCGGCGCGCGCCAGGCTTTTTTAATGCCCAACCGGTAGCAGAGACGGATTGCCCCGCTCACCAGGCCATAGAGCCAGGCGAGCGGAAGCAGCAGCAGCCACAGCGGTGATTCGCCTGACCAGATGCGGGCTATCATGCGCCAAACTGCATCTTATGCAGCTGGGCGTAGACACCCTGCTGAGCCAGCAGTTCGCTATGGCTACCGCGCTCAACGATGCGACCGTCTTCGACGACCACGATCTCGTCCGCCTTCTCAATGGTAGAGAGGCGGTGGGCGATCACCAGCGAGGTACGGTTTTTCTGCAGCTCGTCCAGCGCGGCCTGGATAGCGCGTTCAGATTCGGTATCCAGCGCGGAGGTGGCCTCGTCGAGGATCAGGATCGGGCTGTCACGCAGCAGAGCACGGGCGATAGCAATACGCTGGCGCTGGCCGCCGGAGAGCAGCACGCCGTTCTCGCCGATAATGGTATCGAGGCCGTTATCCATCTTGCTGATAAAGTCCATCGCATAGGCCATGCGTGCGGCGGTCTCGATCTGCTCCCGGCTGTACTCTTCCGTCCGCGCGTAGGCGATGTTATTCGCCACCGTGTCGTTAAACAGGTGCACATTTTGCGATACCAGCGCCACCTGATTACGCAGCGAATGCAGCTTGTACTCGCGCAGATCGTGGCCGTCCAGCAGGATCTCGCCGCTGTCGGTATCGTAGAAACGGGTGATCAGGCTGGCCAGCGTCGATTTACCGGAGCCAGAGCGCCCCACCAGCGCCACGGTTTTTCCTGCGGCGATGCTCAGGTTGATATCGCGCAGCGCCGGGGTTTCACGCCCAGGATAGGTAAAGGTGACGTTGCGAAACTCAACGTCGCCTTTGGCACGCTCAACTTCGCGCTTGCCTTCGTCCTTCTCCTGCTCGCTGTCGAGAATGGCAAACAGCGTCTGACAGGCCGCCATCCCGCGCTGGAATTGGGCGTTAACGTTGGTCAGCGACTTCAGCGGGCGCATCAGGGCAATCATTGAGGAGAAGACCACGGTGATGGTCCCGGCGGTCAGGGTCTCCATTACGCTGGGGAAGCTCGCCGCATAGAGCACAAAGGCCAGTGCCAGGGAGGCGATCAGCTGAATGATCGGATCCGAGATTGAGGAGGCGGAGACCAGCTTCATCCCCTGCAGGCGCATCTTGTTGCTCACCTTGTCAAAGCGCTCGGTTTCAACCTGCTGGCCGCCAAACATCAGCACCTCTTTGTGTCCCTTCAGCATCTGCTCCGCGCTGGTGGTCACCTGCCCCATCGTATTCTGCATGTTCTTGCTGATGTTACGAAAACGCTTCGATACCACGCGAATGGCAATCGAAACGACCGGGGCCAGCACGATCAGAATGACCGACAGCTGCCAGCTGTAGTAGAACATCATAATAAACAGGCCGATGATTGACGCCCCTTCACGCACGACGGTAATCAATGCGTTAGATGAGGAGGAGGCAACCTGCTCGGAGTCATAGGTGATACGGGAGAGCAGCGTCCCGGTGGACTGCTTGTCGAAGAAGGCGACGGGCATACCCATCATGTGGCTAAACAGGCGACGGCGCATGCCCATCACCACTTTGCCAGAGACCCAAGAGATACAGTAGCTTGAGATATAGCTGGTGATCCCGCGCAGGATCATCAGCCCGATAATCACCAGCGGCATCCACAGCAGCACGGAGCGGTCCGTTTTGCCAAAACCATCATCGAGAAGCGGTTTCAGAAGCGATAGCATAAAGGTATCGCTGGCTGCGTTGAGGATCAGTGCTACCCCCGCCACGAACAGACCCGCTTTGAAAGGTGCAATCATTGGCCAGAGGCGGCGGAACGTTTGCCACGTAGAGAGATCTTTGTCGTTATGCATTCAAAAAACCAGCACTTGTTGAAATAGCCGCATATTCTACCCGTTATCTGCAGGGACGCCAAACCGCTGATGATACCAGCGGGGTAAAAGTTGCTTGCGCAGGCCGAGGATCTTCCAGCCGTTAGTGGAAAAATAGACGCTCGTTTGTCCCTCGTGCGGCGTGTCATACCAGCGGTAGCCCTGCTGTCGGTAGCGGCGGATTACCTTTGTTGAGGGAAGCCGCCAGGCGTTGTAGCGGGAAGCGGAAGCCAGCGCCGCCTGTCCGTTAATCCGCTGCAGCAGCGGCAGCGACGAGGAGGTACTGCTGCCATGATGCGGGACCTGGATAAGTGTAGCCTGTAGATGCTGCCAGTAACGGCTCAGCATGCGCCGCTCGGCGGGTGCTTCGACGTCGCCGGTAAGCAGGATGCTCTGCCGACCGTCATCGACCTTCACCACGCAGGAGCCATTATTGCCCTTCGCCACCTCCCCCGCCAGCGGCCAGTGGACGGTAAAGGTTAGCCCCTGCCACTGCCAGCGCTGGCCACGATAACAGGGCAGATGCCCGGCCCACCCCAGCGGACTGCGCACGGTCATCTCTGGCCACGCCTTTTTCAGCGTCTCCAACCCGCCCCGGTGATCGAGGTGCTCATGACTGAGGATGATGCCATCGGGCCGAAGATGGTGCCAGCGTAGCCAGGGCACGATCAGCTGCTGGGCGCTATCCCCGCCTGGCCACGCCAGCCCGGTATCATAGAGCATGGCCCGCTGGTTACGGGTAATTACCATCGCCAGCCCCTGCCCGACGTCCAGCATATGCACGGCCCACTCATCGCCGCGGGCAGGCCGTCCGCGCGGCAGCGTCAGCAGCATGGCAAGCGCCAGACTCAGGAACGGCGCGTTGGTGTAGATGCGTAGCCGCCAAAACACAATCCCCGCCCACGGAAGCCAGACCAGCCCCAGCCAGCGCTGGTCAATATCATACCAGCCATCCGGCAGCTGGCGTAAAAACCAGACCAGCAGCGCCAGGGTTTTGTCCGCCAGCAGCCAGCAGCCGCTCTCAACCATCGCCGGCCCGCTCAGGTGTAGCACCATGCCAGTGAGAATTAGCGGCACGGTAACAAAAGTCACCAGCGGTACGGCAACCAGATTGGCAACGATTGAGGTCAGGCTGATGCCATGAAAGATGGTCACCTGGATGGGCAGAAGCAGGATCATCATGCCCATCTGTAAATGCACCAGGCTCAGGACGCTGCGCACGCTGCGTCCTCCCGGCAGGCGCGGCAGCGGAAACCACTGATACCAGAAGATCAGCGCAGCAACGGCGAACGCGGAGAGCCACAGGCTTTGGGAGAGGATAGCGACAGGATCGATAAACAGGATCGCGGCCACGCAGCAGAGCCATACCTGCCAGGGCGACCACTGCCTGCCCGAGAGGCGCAGCACGCCCCAAACGGCGAGGGACACCACGGTACGCAGGGCCGGAGGCTGCATGCCAGTAAGCCACGCATAGTAAGCGGCGCAGGTAAGACCAAACAGTAGCGGTAGCCGCCAGCTGATCCTGTTGCCGGGGAGGAAAAACTGTATGCCGCGCATCAGTAGCCAGCCCAGGGACGCCGCCAGAGCAATATGCAGACCCGAAATAGCCATCAGGTGTGCGGTACCGGTCTCGCGCATAAGCGCTTTCACCTCGGCACCGAGCGCGGCGCGCTCTCCCATGCCCAGCCCCAGCATAACGGGCTGCCAGGCGTAAGGGGCCAGCGTCGCGCTGAGGGAGGAGAGATAGCGGGCGCGCAGGTCACAACGCAGATCGATCGGCGTAGCATGGATGAAACGCCCGCTAACGGGACGATGCTGGGCCAGGGCATAGCGCTGAGTATCGAAGCCGCCTTCGTTAAGCTGTCCGTGTACTGGCCGAACTTTCAACGTCATCTGCCAGCGCTGTCCGGCACAGCCAGGCTGCGGCAGATACTGCCCGTACAGGTTGATCCCCGGCGTGGAGTAGAGCCGCCTGCCGTCCAACTGCTCGATAATGCCCCGGTGCACGGTCATATTGTCGGTGGCGACGATCTTTACTACCGCCCGCTGGGTCGCCCCCGGCAGCGCTTTTGTCGGCCAGAGAGCCTCCTGCGCCGCCAGCAATCCCCAGGCGAAAAAGAGCAGCCACAGCGCTAGCCAGCGGATACGCGGATAACGTACAAAACCCAGCAGGCACCCGGCAATGACAATAGCTGCTATCCCGCTTAATTCCGGCAGGGCCGGAAGCCATAGCAGGGGCAGAACGGCAGTTATCAAACAAAACGCAACGGCGGGCAGACCCATAGTCACCTCCTTGTGCCGCGAGTATGCAGGCATCGGGCGGTGCTGTCGGCCAGTGCTTTTCGGTTTTACGAGGCGGCTTCAGAAGCGGGAGAAAATAGCGGGAGCGAGAAATGAAAAAAGCACCCGCAGGTGCTCTCTTCAGAGAAGTACGTTTTCGCCGGTGCGGCGTAAAACCTACCCTTCGTAAATGTTGGCGCGATCGCGCAGCTCTTTACCCGGTTTAAAGTGCGGCACGTACTTGCCTTCCAGATCCACTTTATCACCCGTTTTTGGGTTACGTCCGGTGCGCGGTGCCCGATAGTGCAGAGAGAAACTGCCGAAACCGCGGATCTCAATGCGCTCACCCTGGGCCAGGGTCGAGGCCATATGCTCCAGCATCTCTTTCACGGCGTCTTCTACAGACTTGGCCGGAATGTGAGATTGTTGGCTTGCAAGTCTTTCGATCAATTCTGACTTGGTCATGATTCCTCCGGTTTCCTTAATCAGGAATATTCACTAGCGGCAGATTAAACAAGGGCGGCCGTAGCCGCCCTTTGTTATTGATTACAGGACTAAAAAGCCGCCCTGTCAAGTTACCTGGGGGTAACTTATTCGCCTTTCGCTGCTTTAAATGCTTCAGCCATAGCGTTAGAGAAGTTGCCTTCTTCCTGTTTGTTGTTAACAGAAGCGATTGCATCTTTCTCGTCAGCTTCGTCTTTAGCACGAACAGACAGGCTGATGGCGCGGTTCTTACGATCAACACCGGTGAACTTAGCTTCAACTTCGTCGCCAACGTTCAGAACCAGAGTTGCGTCTTCAACGCGGTCACGGGAAGCTTCAGAAGCGCGCAGGTAGCCTTCAACACCGTCGGCCAGCTCTACGGTTGCGCCTTTCGCGTCAACTGCAGTCACTTTACCGGTTACGATTGCGCCTTTCTTGTTCAGGGCAACGTAGTTGTTGAACGGATCTTCTGCCAGCTGCTTAACGCCCAGGGAGATGCGCTCGCGCTCTGCGTCAACCTGCAGAACAACTGCTGCGATTTCGTCGCCTTTTTTGTATTCACGAACTGCTTCTTCGCCTGTAACGTTCCAGGAGATGTCAGACAGGTGAACCAGGCCGTCGATGCCGCCGTCCAGGCCGATGAAGATACCGAAGTCAGTGATAGACTTGATTTTACCTTCAACACGGTCGCCCTTGTTGTGAGTTTCCGCGAACTGCTGCCACGGGTTGTTTTTGCACTGTTTCAGGCCCAGGGAGATACGACGACGTTCTTCGTCGATATCCAGAACCATCACTTCCACTACGTCGCCAACGTTAACAACTTTGGACGGGTGGATGTTTTTGTTGGTCCAGTCCATTTCGGAAACGTGCACCAGGCCTTCAACGCCTTCTTCGATCTCAACGAAGCAGCCGTAGTCGGTCAGGTTGGTTACGCGACCGGTCAGCTTGGTGCCTTCCGGGTAACGTTTAGCGATAGCCACCCACGGATCTTCGCCCAGCTGTTTCAGGCCGAGGGATACACGGGTACGCTCGCGGTCGAACTTCAGCACTTTAACAGTGATTTCGTCGCCAACGTTCACGATTTCGCTTGGGTGCTTAACGCGTTTCCATGCCATGTCAGTGATGTGCAGCAGGCCGTCAACGCCGCCCAGATCAACGAATGCACCGTAGTCAGTGAGGTTCTTAACGATACCTTTAACTTCCATGCCTTCCTGCAGGTTTTCCAGCAGCTGATCGCGTTCTGCGCTGTTTTCAGACTCGATAACCGCACGACGGGAAACAACAACGTTGTTGCGTTTCTGGTCAAGCTTGATCACTTTGAACTCAAGCTCTTTGCCTTCCAGGTGCAGCGTATCGCGTACCGGACGCACGTCAACCAGGGAACCTGGCAGGAACGCACGAATACCGTTCAGCTCAACAGTGAAGCCACCTTTAACTTTGCCGTTGATAACACCGGTAACAGTTTCAGCGTCTTCGTATGCTTTTTCCAGCGTGATCCAAGCTTCGTGACGCTTAGCTTTCTCACGGGACAGCAGGGTTTCACCGAAGCCGTCTTCTACTGCATCCAGAGCAACGTCAACTTCGTCACCAACCTGGATTTCCAGCTCGCCCTGGGCGTTTTTGAACTGCTCAGCCGGAATGGCAGACTCAGATTTCAGACCAGCGTCAACCAGTACGACGTCTTTGTCGATAGCAACAACAACACCACGAACGATGGAACCCGGGCGGGTTTCGATTTCTTTTAAGGATTCTTCAAAGAGTTGAGCAAAAGATTCAGTCATGTTTAATCTTCAGGTTAATATTAACGTCCACCTGGCTCCATGCCGGATGGGGTTGTTTCACATACCCGCTGTCACTCCGTTGCAGCGGGGGTACTACATAATTTGTTACTACAAATTCGGTCGCTTTAAGCGAGAGCCAACTTTTGGCGCGCGTATTGTAACGCTTTTTCAATCACTTGCTCAATGCTTAAACTGGTGGAATCCAGTACTAATGCATCGGCAGCGGGGACCAGCGGCGCGACGGGGCGATTACGATCGCGATCGTCACGTTCTTTGATCTCGGCCAAAAGGCGTTCAAAGTTAACACTAAAGCCCTTCTCCTGCAACTGCAGCATGCGGCGATGCGCGCGCTCTTCCGAGGAGGCGTCAAGAAAAATCTTCACCGGCGCGTCCGGGAACACCACGGTCCCCATGTCGCGACCGTCGGCAATCAGGCCGGGCAGCTCGCGGAACCCACGCTGACGGCGCAGCAGCGCTTCACGCACGCGAGGAAATGCTGCCACCTGGGATGCCGCATTCGCCACCTCCTGGGTGCGGATTTCACCGCTTACGTCTTCGCCTTCAAGGATCACCTCCAGCCTGCCATCGGTCGATACAAAGCGTACGTCGAGATGTGCAGCCAGCGGGACCAGGATCTCTTCCGAGGTAACGTCAACATGGTGATGCAGCGCGGCCAGCGCCAGCACACGATAGATCGCACCCGAGTCAAGAAGATGCCACTGCAGTGCTTCAGCCATCGCCTTGCACAGCGTCCCTTTGCCCGCACCGCTTGGCCCATCAATGGTGATTACCGGGGCAGTTGCCGCCATCTTTTTCTCCTTATTAAAGGCTTACTATGAACGTAAACGCCGCGCATTATACGCGCCAACGTACGCAACTGTTATCTTTGCGTGTAAATTACGGAATTAATGAGACAGAGTGTAGAAGAAATGGTCAGAGATGAGTGTGAGAAAGCGTAAGGAAATGCCGCATCAGAGGATGCGGCAGGGATTTATCATACTCTTTATCATGCTAAGGTGCTAATACGCGCCAGCTGATCGAAGTAGTCCGGGAAGGTTTTCGCGGTACACTTCGGGTCAAGGATGGTGACCGGCGTAGCCGACAGCGCCACCAGCGAGAAGCACATCGCCATCCGATGATCGTTATAGGTCCCAATTTCCGCAAACTGCAGTTCTGCAGGCGGCGTGACGCGAATAAAGTCTTCGCCCTCCTCTACCTCTGCGCCAACCTTGCGCAGCTCGGTGGCCATCGCAAACAGGCGATCGGTCTCTTTCACCCGCCAGTTATAGATGTTGCGCAGCGTGGTAGTTCCGCGGGCAAAGAGCGCGGCAGTGGCAATTGTCATCGCCGCATCGGGGATATGGTTCATATCCATATCGATAGCGTTCAGCTCGCCGCGGGTGCAGGCGATGTAATCCTCGCCCCAGGTCACGGTTGCCCCCATCTTCTCCAGTACATCGGCAAAGCGAATATCGCCCTGCACGCTGTTGCGCCCGATACCGGTCACCTTCACCGTGCCGCCTTTAATGGCCGCCGCCGCCAGGAAATAGGAGGCTGATGAGGCATCGCCCTCAACCAGGTAGTGACCCGGAGAGCGGTACTGCTGCCCGCCGCGTACCACAAAGCGCTGGTAGTGCTGGTTCTCTACCTCAACGCCAAAGGTTTTCATCAGATGCAGGGTGATATCGATATAGGGCTTCGAAACCAGATCGCCTTTGATAGAGATTTCGGTGTCCTGGGAGGCCAGCGGCGCGGTCATTAGCAGGGCGGTAAGAAACTGGCTGGAGACGCTGCCGTCTACCGCCACCTGACCGCCGGTAAAGCCACCGCGCAGGCGCAGCGGCGGATAGTTCTCTTGCTCAAGATAGTCGATCCGGGCGCCGCCCTGACGCAGCGCATCTACCAGATGGCCAATCGGACGCTCTTTCATGCGCGGTTCGCCGGTCAGCACAATGTTGCTGCTGCCGAGACACAGCGCGGCGGCTAACGGACGCATCGCCGTACCGGCATTGCCGAGGAACAATTCAACTTCTTCTGCAGAGCGTAACGCACCGCCGTTGCCGGTCACTTCACAGCGGGTACGATCGTCAGAGAGCGTGTAATGAACGCCTAACGCTTTCAGCGCATTGAGCATATGGCGCACGTCATCGCTGTCCAGCAGGTTAGTGAGGACGGTGGTGCCGTTTGCCAGCGCTGCCAGCAGCAGAGCGCGGTTCGAGACACTCTTAGAACCAGGCAGATTAATGGTGCCGTCTACGCGCGCAATAGGTTGTAACGTCAGGGATTCCATGAAACTCAACTCTCAACTCAACATAATAAAAACCCCGCAGCAGGCGTGCGGGGGTGAAAAACAGCGCGATTAACCGTGGCGGCGTTCGAAGTCGACCATGAAATCGGTCAGCGCTTTCACGCCTGCCAGCGGCATGGCGTTATAGATAGAGGCGCGCATCCCGCCTACCACGCGGTGGCCTTTCAGCGCGTGCAGACCGGCGGCGAAGGACTCCTCCAGGAAGAGGCTGTCGAGCTTGCTGTCCGCCAGCTGGAACGGTACGTTCATGCGCGAACGGTTCGCTACCGCCACGTCGTTGCGGTAGAAGTCGCTGCCGTCGATAACGCCGTACAGCAGCTCGGCTTTCTGCTGGTTGATGGCATTCATTGCCGCAACGCCGCCGTTTTGCTTCAGCCACTTGAACACCAGGCCTGACAGGTACCAGGCGAAGGTCGGCGGGGTGTTGAACATGGAGTCGTTGTCGTTCAGTACGCTGTAATCCAGAATCGACGGGCAGGATTTGTGGGCTTTACCCAGCAGATCGTCACGAACGATCACCAGCGTCAGGCCTGCCGGGCCAATGTTTTTCTGCGCACCGGCATAAATCACGCCGTAGCGGCTGACGTCAAGCGGCGCTGAGAGAATAGTAGAGGAGAGATCCGCCGTGACGATGACGCTCTCGTCAAAGTTGGGCTCTTCATGGATGGCGATACCGTCGATGGTCTCGTTCGGGCAGTAGTGCAGATAGGCTGCATCGCTGGAGAGCTGCCAGTCGCTCATCGGCTTAACAGCGCGCAGGCCGTCAACGGTCGTTTTGGCATCAATTACGTTCGGCGTACAGTATTTATGCGCCTCTTTTACCGCGCTGGCGGCCCAGTAACCGGCATCAACATAATCCGCCGTGGTTTTGTCGCCCAGCAGGTTCAGCGGAATGCCCGCGAACTGGCCGCGACCGCCGCCGTGGCAGAACAGAACTTTATAGTTCTCAGGGATGTTTAACAGATCGCGAAAATCCTGCTCCGCCTCTTCTGCGCACTGGATAAATGGCTTACCGCGGTGACTAATCTCCATGACCGACGTGCCAAGACCCTGCCAATCGCAGAGCTCCTGCTGAGCCTGTTTAAGCACCTCTGTCGGCAACATCGCCGGACCAGAACTAAAATTAAAGACCTGTGTCATTTCCTCTCACCACGCTGAAAGCAATAAGTTATTCCTGTGACATCGGTTGTACCATTGCGCGTCACGCGCCGCAACGGGTATTCCGACGACGGGAAGAAATGTGCGCTCAGTCACATAGCAGATTATTTTGTAGCGTTCTGCGACGGTGGCGGAAAACCCTGTCAGGTGATGCGAATCGCCCGGCTGGCCTTCGTCCATTCTGGATTTTTGCAGCGCGGACAGGGTTGTTTATCTCCTGCCTGCATCGCGATCACCTCGCTGCATTTTACGCAGGCATAGTCGCCCGTCTCCGGCGCGACGATAAAGCGCGGCACCAGTCCTGCCGGCAGCAGTGAAAGCCCAGGGCGCACGTCCTCATCACGGTAGTAGTAGGTACTGATCTGCCCGTTGGTCTCCATGATGGCCAGCCGAATCTGCCCCAGCTGCTCCACGCCATTTACCCGCAGCTCCATATAGAACTCGACCTCGGTCAGGTTGGCCGCTCTAAGCTTGTCCCATGCCAGCTCGCCCTCCTCCACGATGATAATCGGCTTGCCTTCAAGCAGATCCTCAAGCCGTTCACTGTGGGCCATCAGCCACATCACCAGCCGGTAAAACAGCGCCAGCGAGATAAACACCACCAGCACCGGCAGCATCGGCACGTCGTCATAGAAGGCAACGTCCCCCGCCGCCGAGCCGAGGGTTAGAATGATCAGTACCTCGAAGAGCGACATCTGCCGCACGCCGCGACGTCCGGCGATCTTCAGGAATAGAAAAACAAGGATAAAGGTGTAGAGACTCCGCAGCGCGACCTCTCCCAGGAAGTCGAGCGGCGCCTTGTCCAGCATCATACGATGCAAATCGAATGCTTTCATTTTCTTTTGCCTAAACAGGACGTTACTTTCTACAAGCATAGCTCGCGCTTTTATTTTCGTCCTCCGGTGCAGGAAGATAGCGTCGTTCACCTAAAACCCGTATCATTGCGCGCTTTCCGTACGAATAAAGTGACGCTCATGACGCAAACATTTATCCCCGGCAAAGATGCCGCTCTGGAAGACTCCATCGCCCGCTTCCAGCAGAAACTGCTCGATCTTGGCTTCGATATCGAAGAGGCCTCCTGGCTGAATCCGGTCCCTAACGTCTGGTCAGTGCATATTCGCGATAAAGCCTGTGCGCTCTGCTTTACCAACGGTAAAGGCGCAACCAAAAAAGCAGCGCTGGCCTCCGCCCTCGGCGAATACTTTGAGCGTCTCTC
This sequence comes from Escherichia sp. ESNIH1, assembly GCA_002918705.1. Taxonomy (GTDB): domain Bacteria; phylum Pseudomonadota; class Gammaproteobacteria; order Enterobacterales; family Enterobacteriaceae; genus Pseudescherichia. The sequence goes on from PQKR01000003.1 coordinate 196,418, forward strand.
TACCAACTACTTCTTTGCCGACTTCTGGCTGGGCGATGAGATCGCTAACGGCCCGTTTGTCCACTATCCGAATGAGAAGTGGTTCCCGCTGCCGGAAGATGACTCCCTGCCGGAAGGCATTCTCGACGCGCGCCTGCGCGCGTTCTACGATCCGGAAGGCGAACTGGCTGCTGGCATGCTGATTGACCTGCAGTCCGGCAACGAAGCGCGCGGCATCTGCGGCCTGCCGTTTACCCGTCAGTCCGACCAGCAGACGGTCTACATCCCGATGAACATCGTCGGCAACCTGTATGTCTCTAACGGCATGTCCGCCGGTAACACCCGCAACGAAGCCCGCGTGCAGGGCCTGTCGGAGGTGTTTGAGCGCCACATTAAGAACCGCATCATTGCCGAAAGCATTAGCCTGCCGGAGATCCCGCAGGCGGTGCTGGCCCGCTACCCGGGCGTGGTGGAGTCAATTGCTACCCTGGAAGCGGAAGGTTTCCCGATCTTTGCCTATGACGCCTCGCTGGGCGGTAAATACCCGGTGATCTGCGTCGTGCTGTTTAACCCGGCGAACGGTACCTGCTTCGCCTCCTTCGGCGCGCATCCGGACTTTGGCGTGGCGCTGGAGCGTACCGTGACCGAGCTGCTGCAGGGCCGTGGCCTGAAGGATCTCGACGTCTTTACCCCGCCGACCTTTGACGATGAAGAGGTGGCCGAGCATGCCAACCTGGAGACTCACTTTATCGACTCCAGCGGCCTGATCTCCTGGGATATGTTCAAGCAGGATGCCGACTACCCGTTCGTGGACTGGAGCTTCGCCGGCACCACCGAAGAGGAGTTCGCGACCCTGATGGCGATCTTCCGTGCCGAGGACAAAGAGGTCTACATCGCCGACTACGAGCACCTGAGCGTCTACGCCTGCCGCATTATCGTGCCGGGCATGTCGGATATCTATCCGGCAGAGGATCTCTGGCTGGCGAACAACAGTATGGGCAGCCACCTGCGTGAAACCATTCTTGCTCTGCCGGGCAGCGAGTGGGAGAAAGAGGCCTACCTTGATCTCATCGCCCAGCTGGATGATGAGGGTCACGATGATTTTACCCGCGTGCGTGAGCTGTTAGGCATTGCTACCGGTAAAGACAACGGCTGGTATACCCTGCGCATTGGCGAGCTGAAAGCGATGCTGGCCCTGGCCGGGGGCGATCTCGATCAGGCCCTGATCTGGACCGAATGGACAATGGAGTTCAATGCCTCCGTCTTTACATCAGCGCGTGCGAACTACTACCGCTGCCTGCAGACCCTCCTGCTGCTGGCTCAGGAAGAGGATCGCCAGCCGCTGCAGTATCTCAACGCCTTTGTCCGCATGTACGGCGCGGAAGCGGTGGAAGCCGCCAGTGCAGCAATGAGCGGCGAAGCGCCGTTCTATGGCCTGCAGGCGGCTGACGGCACGCTGGCGGCCTTCCCTGCTCACCAGTCCCTGCTGGCGGCCTACGAGAAGCTGCAGCGGGCGAAACAGGCTTTTTGGCCAAAAGAAGCGTAAATAACACTATAAGCTGTAGGCGTATTTGCACAGCCAGGCTATATTACGGGGCAATTTCATTGCCCCGTTTTTTATATAGACATGCAATGAACTATAAATGTAATAATTAGGTTACTTACAAGTAATATTCTTTATTGATACTCAGGCATATTGTTACTTTTTAGAAGAATTACTCCATTGTAATTAACGCGCCAGCAGAGTGCACAAAAAAATATTCAAAACATTTTATAATTTTTAAACTTTATTTATTCAATGATAATCAATAGCTTAGCAATAAAAACAGCTAAAACCCCAAGGTCTTAAGGCCTATAAGACGGGCGAGATATGATCCATATCAAGTTCTCTTCTATAATGCTTTGTTAGTATCTCCTCGCCGACTTAATAAAGAGAGAGTTAGTGTGAAAGCTGACAACCCTTTTGATTTGATACTTCCCCCTGCGATGGCAAAAGTTGCCGAAGAGGCGGGTGTCTATAAAGCCACAAAGCGTCCGATGACGACGTTCTTCCTGGCAATTACCGCCGGGGTGTTCATCTCCATCGCCTTTGTTTTCTATATTACCTCTACCACCGGCACAGCCGCGATGCCGTACGGCGTGGCCAAGCTGATCGGCGGTATCTGCTTCTCACTGGGTCTGATTTTGTGCGTGATCTGCGGCGCGGATCTCTTTACCTCGACGGTCCTTATCGTAGTGGCAAAGGCCAGCGGCAAAATCACCTGGGGCCAGCTGGCGCGCAACTGGATCAACGTTTACGTTGGCAACCTGGTTGGCTGTCTGCTCTTTGTCCTGCTGATGTGGCTCTCCGGTGAGTACATGACCGCTAACGGCGGCTGGGGGCTTAACGTCCTGCAAACCGCTGACCACAAGATGCACCATACTTTTATTGAAGCCGTCGCACTTGGCATTCTGGCAAACCTGATGGTCTGTCTGGCCGTGTGGATGAGCTACTCAGGCCGCAGCCTGATGGACAAAGCCATGATTATGGTTCTGCCGGTCGCCATGTTTGTTGCCAGCGGCTTTGAGCACAGCATCGCAAACATGTTTTTGATCCCGCTGGGTATCGTAATCCGTGATTTTGCTACTCCGGAGTTTTGGACCGCAGTCGGTTCATCTCCAGACAATTTTTCTCATCTGACCGTGATGAACTTCATCACCGATAATCTGATCCCCGTAACAATCGGGAACATTATTGGTGGGGGTTTACTGGTTGGGTTGACATACTGGGTCATTTACCTGCGTGGCGATAACCATCATTGATGGGTATCCCAGGCAGTAAATAAAAAATCCACTTAAGAAGGTAGGTGTAACATGTCCGAGCTTAATGAAAAGTTAGCCACAGCATGGGAAGGTTTCGTTGAAGGTGACTGGCAGAAAGCGGTCAACGTCCGTGACTTCATCCAGAAAAACTACGCTCCTTACGAGGGCGACGAATCTTTCCTGGCCGGTGCCACTGAAGCTACCACCACGCTGTGGGACAAAGTGATGGAAGGCGTCAAACTGGAAAACCGCACCCATGCGCCAGTTGATTTCGACACCTCTGTTGCTTCCACCATCACCTCTCACGACGCTGGCTACATCAATAAAGCGCTGGAGAAAATCGTTGGTCTGCAAACTGAAGCGCCGCTGAAACGTGCGATTATCCCGTTCGGTGGTATCAAAATGGTTGAAGGTTCCTGCAAAGCGTACAACCGCGAACTGGACCCGATGCTGAAAAAGATCTTCACTGAATACCGCAAGACCCATAATCAGGGCGTATTTGATGTCTACACCAAAGACATCCTGAACTGCCGTAAGTCTGGCGTGCTGACCGGCCTGCCGGATGCCTACGGCCGTGGCCGTATCATCGGTGACTACCGTCGCGTTGCACTGTACGGTATCGACTTCCTGATGAAAGATAAATACGCGCAGTTCCTCTCTCTGCAAGAGAAACTGGAAAACGGCGAAGATCTGGAAGCGACCATCCGTCTGCGTGAAGAGATCTCCGAACAGCACCGTGCACTGGGCCAGATCAAAGAGATGGCAGCGAAATATGGCTGCGATATCTCCGGTCCGGCGACCACTGCTCAGGAAGCGGTTCAGTGGACCTACTTCGGCTACCTGGCCGCGGTGAAATCCCAGAACGGTGCAGCCATGTCCTTTGGCCGCGTCTCTACCTTCCTTGACGTTTACATCGAACGTGACCTGAAAGCCGGTAAAATCACCGAGCAGGACGCGCAGGAGATGATTGACCACCTGGTCATGAAACTGCGTATGGTTCGCTTCCTGCGTACCCCTGAGTACGATGAGCTCTTCTCTGGTGACCCGATTTGGGCAACTGAATCCATCGGCGGTATGGGCGTTGATGGCCGTACGCTGGTCACTAAAAACAGCTTCCGCTTCCTGAACACCCTGTACACTATGGGGCCGTCTCCGGAGCCGAACATCACCGTACTGTGGTCTGAAAAACTGCCGCTGGGCTTCAAAAAATACGCAGCGAAAGTCTCTATCGACACCTCTTCCCTGCAGTATGAAAACGATGACCTGATGCGTCCTGACTTCAACAACGACGACTACGCTATCGCTTGCTGCGTAAGTCCGATGGTTGTTGGTAAGCAAATGCAGTTCTTCGGTGCCCGTGCTAACCTGGCGAAAACCATGCTGTATGCAATCAACGGCGGCGTGGATGAAAAACTGAAAATGCAGGTGGGTCCGAAGTCTGAACCGATCAAAGGTGATGTGCTGAACTTCGACGAAGTGATGGATCGCATGGATCACTTCATGGACTGGCTGGCTAAGCAGTATGTGACTGCGCTGAACATCATCCACTACATGCATGACAAGTATAGCTACGAAGCCTCGCTGATGGCGCTGCACGACCGTGACGTTATCCGCACTATGGCCTGTGGTATCGCGGGTCTGTCCGTTGCGGCTGACTCCCTGTCCGCTATCAAATATGCAAAAGTTAAACCGATTCGCGACGAAGACGGTCTGGCGACTGACTTCGAAATCGAAGGTGAATACCCGCAGTTTGGTAACAACGACTCACGCGTCGATGACCTGGCGGTTGACCTGGTTGAACGTTTCATGAAGAAAATTCAGAAACTGACCACCTACCGTAACGCTATCCCGACCCAGTCCGTTCTGACCATCACCTCTAACGTCGTGTATGGTAAGAAAACCGGTAACACCCCGGACGGTCGTCGCGCTGGCGCGCCGTTTGGCCCAGGTGCTAACCCGATGCACGGTCGTGACCAGAAAGGTGCCGTTGCCTCTCTGACCTCCGTTGCGAAACTGCCGTTCGCCTACGCGAAAGATGGTATCTCCTATACCTTCTCTATCGTGCCGAACGCGCTGGGTAAAGATGATGAAGTGCGTAAAACCAACCTGGCAGGCCTGATGGATGGTTACTTCCATCACGAGTCTTCCATCGAAGGCGGTCAGCACCTCAACGTCAACGTAATGAACCGTGAAATGCTGCTTGATGCGATGGAGCACCCGGAAAAATATCCGCAGCTGACCATCCGTGTTTCCGGTTACGCGGTACGTTTTAACTCCCTGACCAAAGAGCAGCAGCAGGACGTTATCACCCGTACCTTCACGCAAACCATGTAATGGTTGACTGAAAAAGCGTACAATAAAGGCTCCACGATCGTGGGGCCTTTTTAGTAAACGCGCCCTCTCCTACGAGCCTGCTTTGCCAACTGTCCTGCCTGCGGGCATCTGGCAAAACAGACTTAAACACAGCGGAAAGCTGTGCAAAAACAGGCCCGGGATGGGCCATATCCGGAGAACCTCGCAATGTCAGTTATCGGTCGCATTCACTCCTTTGAATCCTGTGGCACAGTTGATGGCCCGGGGATCCGCTTTATTACCTTCTTTCAGGGCTGCCTGATGCGCTGCCTCTACTGCCACAACCGTGACACCTGGGATACCCACGGCGGCAAAGAGATCACCGTTGAGGAGCTGATGAAAGAGGTCGTGACCTATCGCCACTTTATGAACGCCTCCGGCGGCGGCGTAACGGCGTCCGGCGGGGAAGCTATCCTGCAGGCTGAGTTTGTGCGCGACTGGTTCCGCGCCTGCCATCAGGAGGGCATTCACACCTGTCTGGACACCAACGGCTTCGTACGCCGCTACGATCCGGTGATCGACGAACTGCTGGAGGTCACCGATCTGGTGATGCTCGATCTCAAACAGATGAACGATGAGATCCACCAGAACCTGGTCGGCGTCTCGAACCACCGCACGCTGGAGTTTGCTCAGTATCTGTCGCAGAAGAATGTTAAGGTCTGGATCCGCTACGTGGTGGTACCGGGCTGGTCAGATGACGACGACTCCGCGCACCGCCTGGGTGAATTTACCCGCGATATGGGCAACGTTGAGAAGATTGAGCTACTGCCCTATCACGAGCTGGGCAAGCACAAATGGGTGGCGATGGGCGAAGAGTACAAGCTTGATGGCATTCACCCGCCGAAAAAAGAGACGATGGATCGCGTGAAAGGCATCCTGGAGCAGTACGGTCATAAGGTGATGTATTAACACCGTCATGCCATGTAGGCCCGGCAAGCGTAGCGCCACCGGGCGTTAATATGATAACGCTGCAATGCCGGGCGGCACTACGTTTGCCCAGCCTACGGTAAGCACGGTGCGGTTAGTAGGCCCGGCAAGCAGAGCGCCGCCGGGCAAAAGAGTTTAGGCATGTGCCACTGGGGTCGGATGCTGGCCCGCTTTGCGCAGCAGCATCATCAGGTAGATAAACGACACGCTGGCGATCATGACAAAGAGCAGATTATCAGAGTAGCTCTGCATCAGCATTGAGGTCAGCGTTGGCCCCAGCAGGCTACCCACGGTGTAGCTGAGCAGCAGCGCCTGGTTCATCGCCACCAACTGATGCGGCTCCACTTTCTCACAGGCCCAGGCCATCGCTACCGGGTAGAGCGTGAAGCCCGCCGCCCCCAGCACGAACAGCGCAGGTGCCATCGCGGCGTTGCCGAGCATCGCCAGACAACCAACGATCACTACAAACACCTGCACGCGCAGTACCAGCAGGCGGCCAAAGCGATCTGCCAGCTTGCCCACCGGCCACTGACCGAAAATACCCGCGCTGATCAGCACTGCCATCCAGAAACCGATTCCGGCGTCGCTGACCCCGTGATGGTTCAGCCACAGCGGCATCAGGCCATACAGCGAGCCAAGAATAATCCCTGAGATGACGCAGCCGTTAACGCCCAGACGCGCCTGGCGCAGTCTCAGCATCGGCCACATCGTCGTCGCCTCCTGATGCTCGCTATGCTCGTTGACGATACGGGTGAAGAGCAGCGGCAGGATTGCAGCCAGGATCAAGCCGGTAACCCACGGCAGAACCTGCATCAGCCCGGTCGGCAGCTTGCTGACCATCAACTGGCCCAGCACCGTACCGACGTAGTAAATCATCATATAGGCAGCCAGCAGGCGGCCGCGGTTGCGGGAGGTGCCGCTGCACATCAGGCCGCTCTCCACCACCACCCAGATCATTGCACAGCCGATGCCGGCAACGAAACGCCATACCATCCAGCTCCAGAAACCCACCATCAGCCCCATCCCGACACAGCCAGCGGCAAAAAGCAGCGAGGCGATGTAGTAGCTGCGGTTAAAACCGAAGCGTTTGATCAGGCGGCCGCAGAGCAGCGTGCCCAGCAGGTTACCGGTGAAAAAAGCGGAGCCAACCATACCTACCTGCCACGTCGGCAAGTTTTCATGGGCGAGCCAAAGCGGCACGAGCGTATTTAGCGTCGCGATCGACAGGGTCAACAACAACAGGCCACAGAGCAGCAGGAGCACTGGGCGGGTATAGATAGGCATGGATATAAACCGTGAGGAAGTTCTGATTTCGAGCGCATCATGCCACCGGCAAAAACATTGTCAATCGGCCTGAATGGCCGCCTTACGCCCTTTTTTAACGATCGATTTGAAATACTGATTATCAAAGGTAAAACGCAGCGGGATATTATCGTTAAATCTATGATAATATTATAGATAATGAAATATCCCGCACCTGCGTTTAGTAGAAAAATTTCATGGTAGAAGCCGCCACTTTTTTGCGGCTTCCTCAGCTTCAGCCAGCAACCGCCATACCCACGGTCATATGCAGACCATAAAATACGCCACGACCGATTAGCTCACCCACCAGCAGCAGCATGAATGCCATTGAGAGCAGCGGCACCGTAGGCACTTTTCCTGCCACCTGCGGCACAATCCAGCAGCTTAGCGCCACCGCCAGCACGACGGTACGCCAGGCCATCAGAGCGCCGTAGTCAGGTATCAGAGCGGACGCCTGCTGCACGGCGCTATGGATCGTTGCCAGCTCCGCACCCTGCATCATGGCCACGATAGCGCTGGCAATCAGAGCCAGTACAGACACCGCTGGCAGCAGGCGCATCGCCCAGCCATGAATACCGGCAGTACGCAGAAGCAGGTAACCTAATAGCGGCCCTCCTGTCAGCAAGGTCAGGAAGAAGCTCAGCGGGGTCCAGATGCTGTACCAGGTGGGCACCGTATCAATACTGTTATAAACGCGCACCATCATCCAGACGAAAATTACGCCCAGTATCATCGTGACCACTAGCCAGACATTGCGTAATCCTGAAGGCAGCTTACGTACTACCGCCAGCAGCCAGCCAATCCCGCCGAAGGCAAAGAAGATCGACCCGCTGGCAATCTCATTGCTTAAGGGGGACGCGCCTACCCGGTTAAGCGAGTTAAAAGCGCGCATCGGCGAGCCCAGATGCAGCATAGAAGCGATAAAACCAATTCCCATCAGCACCCACAGGCCCAGCATGCCGATGATAATCCGCTGCTGCGACTCAGGGGATAGCCCCCCTTTTAGCAGGGCAAAGGCCAGAACGATAAAACCCCCGACCACGCACTGCCCGAAAACCGTAAAAATCATTAACGGCCATTCATGCCACCCGCTTCCCATCTCACACCTCCTCCGGATTTGCCAGATAGCCCGTGGTATCGCCAATCGGGCGGCAGTTGGCATTGGGTTTAATAACGATGCTGGGTTTCGTGAAATGCGCGCCTGGCAATGGGGCAACGGCGGCCAGCTCACCGTGCTTTTTACGCAGCGTCTCGATAGGTCCGAAATCCAGCGCACGCAGTGGGCAGGATTCAACGCAGATCGGCTTCTCCCCCTGCGTAACGCGCTCGTAGCAGCCATCGCATTTGGTCATATGGCCCTTACTGGCATTGTACTGCGGTGCGCCATAGGGACAGGCCATATGGCAGTAACGGCAGCCGATGCAGACCTCTTCGTTGACCACGACAAAACCATCTTCACGCTTATGCATCGCCCCGCTTGGACACACCTTGGTACAGGCAGGATCTTCGCAGTGGTTGCACGAAATGGACAAATAGTAGGCGAAGACATTCTGGTGCCAGACGCCATTATCTTCCTGCCAATCGCCCCCTGCGTACTCATAGATACGGCGGAAGCTCACCTCCGGCGTCAAATCTTTATAGTCTTTACAGGCCAGCTCACAGGTTTTGCACCCGGTGCAGCGGCTGGAATCAATAAAAAATCCATACTGGGTTGCCATCGGTTACTCCTTAAACCTTTTCCACCTGAACGAGGTTGGTATGGGAGGGATTTCCCTTAGCAAGCGGAGAGGGACGCTGGGTAGTCAGCACATTAATGCATCCGCCCCGATCCACGCCTTTGCCATCCGGGTCGTACCAGGCCCCCTCACCTAACGCAACGACGCCGGGCATCATTCGCGGCGTCACCTTCGCCTCAATATGCACCTCGCCGCGCCCGTTAAAGATGCGCACCTTATCTCCGTTGCTAATTTGTCGTTTTTGCGCATCGATGGGGTTGATCCACATCTCCTGGCGACAGGCGGCCTTCAACACATCAACGTCGCCGTAGGTAGAGTGAACGCGGGATTTATAGTGAAAGCCGGTGAGCTGGAGCGGATATTTTTCTATTAACGGATCGTCATAGCTTTCAAACCCTGGGGTAAAGATGGGCAGCGGATCGATAACGTCTCCATCCGTCAAATCCCATGTTGCTGCAATCTCTGCTAAGGCCTCGGAGTAGATCTCAATTTTACCGGAGGGAGTAGAGAGCGGATTGGCCTGCGGATCTTCCCGAAACGCCCGGTAGGCAACGTGATGCCCGTCAGGATCGCGTTTTTTAAAGATCCCCTGCTGGCGAAACGCCTCGAAGGTTGGCAGTTCAGGTATGGCTTTTCGCGACGCTTCATAGAGGTAACGCAGCCACCCCTCCTGAGTGCGCCCCTCAGTAAACTGCTGTTCTACGCCCATCCGTTTTGCCAGCTGCGAGGTCATCTCATAGATTGTCTTGCACTCAAAGCGCGGCTTGACCGCCTGCTCGGTGAAGATGACGTAGGACATGTTGCCGCAGGAGGCATCCAGCGCGAAGTCCATCTGCTCCGATGCAGTACAGTCCGGCAGCAAAATATCGGCATATTTTGCTGAAGAGGTCATATGGCAGTCGATAACCACGATCATCTCGCACTTTTTATCATCCTGTAGGATCTGATGGGTGCGGTTAATGTCTGAATGCTGGTTAACCAGGCAGTTACCTGCATAGTTCCAGATCATTTTGATCGGAACGTCAAGCTTGTCCTTTCCACGTACTCCGTCGCGCAGGGCGGTCATCTCCGGCCCGCGTTCTATGGCATCCGTCCACATGAACATGGAGATACTGGTCGCGACCGGGTTCTCCAGGGTCGGCATACGCTCAAAGGGGAGCTCATAGGAGCCTTCACGCGCCCCGCTGTTGCCGCCGTGAATGCCCACGTTGCCGGTGAGAATGGCCAGCATTGAGATAGCCCGGGTCGTTATTTCACCATTAGCGCGACGCTGCGGCCCCCAGCCCTGGCTGATGTAGGCGGGTTTAGCGCTGGCAATTTCACGGGCTAGCTTGATGATACGATCGGCGGGAATACCGGTGATCTGCGCGGCCCACGCGGGCGTTTTCGCGATCCCGTCCCTCCCCTGGCCGAGAATATAGGCTTTATAGTGACCGTTTTTTGGCGCGCTGGCGGGAAGGGTTTTTTCATCGTAGCCGATGCAGTACCGATCGAGAAATGGCTGATCGACCAGATTTTCAGTGATCAACACCCATGCCAGGCCGTTGACCAGCGCAGCATCCGTCCCTGGCTTAATAGGGATCCACTCATCCTCACGTCCCGCACCGGTATCGGTATAGCGTGGATCGATGATGATCATGCGTGCGTTTGACTTCTCGCGGGCCTGCTCAAGATAGTAGGTTACACCGCCGCCGCTCATCCGCGTTTCGCCTGGATTATTGCCAAACAACACCACCAGCTTGCTGTTTTCAATATCTGACGGGCTATTGCCATCGGCCCAGCCGCCGTAGGTGTAGTTCAGGCCCGCCGCAATTTGCGCCGAGGAGTAGTCTCCGTAGTGATTCAGGTAGCCGCCACAGCAGTTCATCAGGCGTGCAATCAGTGTCTTTCCCGGCGGCCATGAGCGCGTCATGGTACCGCCGAGGGTACCTGTGCCGTAGTTCAGGTAGATAGATTCATTGCCGTAATCTTTGATAAGGCGTTTCATATTGTCGGCGACGATGTCGAAGGCTTCATCCCAGCTGATGCGTTCGAACTTGCCCTCGCCGCGCAGGCCGACGCGCTTCATCGGGTACTTCAGGCGATCCGGGTTATAGACGCGGCGGCGCATAGAGCGACCGCGCAGGCAGGCGCGTACCTGGTGAAACCCTTCATAGTTGTCGTCACCGGTATTATCGGTCTCAACATATTTGATCACGCCGTCGACAACGTGCATACGCAGCGGGCAGCGGCTGCCGCAGTTGACGGTACAGGCGCTCCAGATAATTTTTTCACTGCTCGGGCTGAGGCTTTCAGCGGCATTCGCTATGCGGGTAAAAGGCGCGGTAAATGTAGTGCTGGCAAGGGCCAGCCCGCCCAATGCCGTGGTTTTGACTAAACTGCGTCGGCTTACCTCTGCTGCCAGTACTGCATCGGAGATCTTCTTTTTCATAGGGACTCACTTTGCTGCCTGTAGTAAATAAAAAGCAAACTGCCGTTATGTAGTTTTTTATAGAGAGAATTTTGGTGATATCAGTAGCAAACTCTGATCTTCATACGAAGGCAGTATTACCCCGAAAGAGGTATGAATTGTTGTTTGATGTCAAAAATGCATAAAAAAAGCGCCCGTAGGCGCTTTTTTAGGAGGAGGTGTGGCGTGAATTAGCCGATGTACTCCAGACCTTTCATGTACGGACGCAGCACCGCAGGGATCTCGATGCGACCGTCGGCCTGCTGGTAGTTCTCCAGCACCGCCACCAGCGTACGCCCTACTGCCAGACCAGAGCCGTTCAGGGTATGCACCAGACGGGTTTTCTTGTCGGCTTTGCTACGGCAGCGAGCCTGCATGCGGCGCGCCTGGAAATCCCACATGTTGGAGCAGGAGGAGATTTCACGGTAGGTATCCTGCGCCGGCAGCCACACTTCCAGATCGTAGGTTTTGCGCGCGCCGAAGCCCATATCGCCGCTGCACAGCAGCACTTTACGGTACGGCAGGCCTAACAGCTGCAGCACCTTTTCAGCGTGGCCGGTCATCTCTTCCAGCGCGTCCATAGAGTCTTCCGGACGCACGATCTGCACCATCTCAACTTTATCAAACTGGTGCATACGGATCAGGCCGCGGGTGTCACGTCCGTAAGAGCCCGCTTCAGAGCGGAAGCACGGCGTATGGGCCGTCATCTTCAACGGCAGCGCCTCTTCTTCGAGGATCTCGTCACGCACCAGGTTGGTCAGCGGCACTTCCGCCGTCGGGATCAGCGAGTAGTTGCTACTCTCTGCCTCTTCGTCCAGAGGGCGCGTATGGAAGAGATCGCCACCGAATTTAGGCAGCTGGCCGGTGCCGTACAGCGTGTCCTGGTTGACCAGGTACGGCACGTAGTTCTCGATATAGCCGTGCTGTTCGGTATGCAGATCGATCATAAACTGGCTCAGGGCGCGGTGCAGGCGGGCGATCTGCCCCTGCATCACCACAAAGCGGGAGCCGGTCAGCTTAACCGCCACGGCAAAGTCGAGGCCTTTAGCCATTTCGCCCAGCGTGACGTGATCGCGGACTTCAAAATCAAACTTACGTGGCTCGCCCCAGCGGCTCACCTCCACGTTTTCGCTGTCGTCTTTACCCAGCGGCACACAGTCGTCCGGCAGGTTAGGCAGGGTCAGCGCGATGTCACGGATCTCCGCCAGCAGCGTCTCAAGCTCGGCTTTGGCTGCATCCAGCTCTTCGCCCAGCTTGTTCACTTCCAGACGTAACGGCTCAATGTCTTCCCCACGCGCTTTCGCCTGGCCAATGGATTTCGATCGCGAGTTACGCTCCGCCTGCAGGTTTTCAGTGTTGACCTGCAAAACTTTACGACGCTCTTCAAGAGCGCGCAGTTTATCTACATCCAGCTTAAAGCCCCGGCGTGCCAGTTTTTCTGCGACTGCGTCTGGCTCGGTACGCAGCAGATTGGGATCGAGCATGCTTATCCTGTGCTTATCGAATTGATATTAGAGGGAGTGGCCGCAGACGCAGCCACAAGAATTCACAGGTAACCTTACCGCAACGCCTCAATTAGCGATAGCGTTTTGTGGGGCTTTTATTGTCCTGATCGGCCAGCCAGGCGAGCTTTTCGCCAATCTTGCCCTCAAGACCTCTGCTGGTGGGATGATAATAGCGCGTTTGTGCTATTTCAGGTGGGAAGTACTCCTCGCCCGCCGCATAGGCGTTAGGCTCGTCATGAGCATAGCGATACTGCTGACCGTAGCCCATCTCCTTCATCAGCTTGGTTGGCGCATTACGCAGATGATCCGGCACGTCATAGTCCGGCTTGTCACGCGCGTCGGCCATCGCCGCTTTAAAGGCGGTATAGACGGCGTTGCTTTTTGGCGCACAGGCAAGGTAGACAATCGCCTGAGCAATGGCGCGCTCCCCCTCTGCGGGCCCGACGCGAGTAAAGCAGTCCCAGGCCGAAAGCGCCACCTGCATCGCGCGAGGATCGGCGTTGCCTACGTCTTCAGAGGCGATCGCCAGACAGCGGCGCGCGACATACAGCGGGTCGCCCCCGGCAGTAATGATCCGGGCATACCAGTAGAGCGCCGCATCCGGCGCGCTGCCGCGTACGGATTTGTGCAGAGCCGAGATGAGGTCGTAAAAGCGATCGCCTTTGTTATCGAAACGCGCGCTGCGCTCCCCGGCGATTTCGGTGAACAGCTCTGGCTTAAGCACCCGCTTGCCGCTCTCGTCGACCTCGGCCATGTCGGCCATCATCTCCAGCGTGTTGAGCGCGCGCCGGGCATCGCCATTGACCAGCTGGGCGATGGCCAGCCGGGTCTCGTCCGGCAGGACGATATTCTGTCCGCCGTAGCCGCGCGTTTTGTCGCTGATGGCCTGATCCAGCACCTGCTCGATATCCTCAACGGAGAGGGATTTCAGCAGATAGACGCGGGCGCGGGAGAGCAGCGCCGAGTTCAGCTCGAACGAGGGGTTTTCGGTGGTGGCCCCGATGAAGGTGATCGTGCCGTCTTCAATATGCGGCAGGAAAGCATCCTGCTGGCTTTTGTTGAAGCGATGGACCTCATCCACAAACAGAATGGTGCGGCGACCGGCATTGCGGCGCTGGCGGGCACGCTCGATGGCCTCGCGGATCTCTTTCACGCCGGAGGTCACCGCCGAGATGCGTTCAACATCGGCTTTAGCGTAGTGAGCGATGACCTCGGCAAGGGTCGTCTTACCGGTGCCGGGTGGACCCCAGAGGATCATCGAGTGCAGCTGCCCGGCTTCAATGGCGCGCGGCAGCGGCTTACCCGGTGCCAGCAGATGCTGCTGGCCGATGTACTGCGCTAAGTTTTCTGGCCGCATACGGGCGGCCAGAGGTTGAAACGCGTTGTCTGAAAAATCGAGCGACAGATTGCTCACTCAGGCCTCTACTTGCGTTGATCGTCCACCGTTACGCCCTGCGGCGGGGTAAAGGTAAATTTAGAGGGATCGACAGCGCCATTCTGCTGAGACTGCAGCTGATATGTACTGCGCTGATCGTCCTGCTCAACGGCGCTGAACTGGTTAATGGTGCCGTTCTGACTCACGTTAATGGTGAACTGCTTCAGGTTACCATTTTTGCTTTTCGGCGTGAGCACGAAGTCGTTACCGGTTTGCTTAATATTATACTGCTGCCAGTCGCTGGTCTGGTTACGGGCAATCAGCATGAACGGCGTATTGCTGGTCGCCGAGCTGAGATTGGTCGCCGTCGCCTGCTCAACGAACGGGTTGTAGAACCACAGGGTTTTGCCGTCGGAGACCAGGATGCTTTCATCCGGCTGCGTCATGTGCCAGTTGAACAGGTTCGGACGCTTAACCCATAAATCCCCCTGACCTTCCTGCACTGCCGCGCCGCTGCCGTCGGTCACTTTTTGCGTGAAGCTCGCGTGGAAGCTGCTCACTTTATCGAGGCGGCTTTTCAGATCGCTGGCGGCATCAGCCCAGACGCTGCTCGCTACCAGTGAAGAGAGTAATGCACAGGTCATTGCGATTTTTTTCATTGTTATTCCTTTTGCTACGTCTGTTACGTCGCTCCCGATCCGGGAGAACCTCTGACACTCATTGCAGGCTAAACCGGCAAAGAGTGAAAGAGGAAAAAGCTGATTTTTGACGAATTTACCCAAATTTGCACTTGGACGCGCTACTCGAACGGCGGCGGAGCCAGCACCTCACGGTTGCCGTTGTGGCCCGCCTCGCTGACGATGCCCTGGGCTTCCATCTGCTCGATGATACGCGCCGCGCGGTTGTAGCCGATGCGGAACTGTCGCTGAACGCCGGAGATCGAGGCCTTACGCTTCTCGGTAACGAAGTTGACCGCCTGGTCGAACAGCGGATCCAGCTCTTCACCGGACTCCAGCCCACCGCCGCCACCTTCGCTTTCGCTGTCGGAGGTGATCCCATCGACATACTGCGGACGACCGCGCGCTTTCCAGTCCTGCACCACGGCATGGACCTCTTCATCACGGACAAAGGCACCGTGCACGCGTACGGGCGCTGAGGAGGAGTTAGGTCCGGAGTAGAGCATATCCCCCATGCCCAGCAGCGACTCGGCGCCGCCCTGATCGAGAATGGTGCGGGAGTCGATTTTGCTCGATACGGTGAAGGCGATACGCGTCGGGATGTTGGCCTTGATCAGGCCGGTGATGACATCTACCGACGGACGCTGGGTAGCCAGCACCAGGTGGATACCGGCAGCACGCGCTTTCTGTGCCAGACGCGCGATCAGCTCTTCAACTTTTTTACCTACCGTCATCATCAGGTCGGCAAATTCATCCACCAGCACAACGATATATGGCAGCTTCTCCAGAACCGGATGGGTGGCGTCCATGCTGTCGCCCGGCTTCCAGTAGGGATCGGGGATTGGGCGGCCCATGCGTGCGGCTTCAGCGATCTTCTCGTTGTAGCCTGCAAGGTTACGCACGCCGAGCGCGGACATCAGCTTGTAACGACGCTCCATCTCGTTAACGCTCCAGCGCAGGGCGTTGGCAGCGTCCTTCATGTCGGTCACCACCTCGGTCAACAGATGCGGAATGCCCTCATAGACCGATAGCTCCAGCATTTTCGGGTCGATCATGATGAATCTCACGTCTTCCGGCCGTGCTTTATAGAGCATGCTGAGGATCATGGCGTTGACCCCCACCGATTTACCCGATCCGGTAGTACCGGCAACCAGCAGGTGCGGCATTTTAGCCAGATCGGCAATAATCGGATCGCCCGCGATATCTTTCCCTAGCACCACGGTTAACGGCGACGGGCTTTCGCGGAACTTGGCGCAGTCCAGCACCTCACGCAGGTAGACGGTCTGGCGCTTTTTATTCGGCAGCTCAAGTCCCACGTAAGGCTTACCGGGGATCACCTCCACCACGCGGACGGCCACCGTTGAGAGAGAACGGGCCAGATCGCGGGAGAGGTTAGAGATACGCGCCGCTTTCACGCCCGGCGCAAGATTAAGCTCAAAGCGGGTGATCACCGGACCTGGAGAGTAGTTCACCACGTCAGCCTTAATGCGGAAGTCGTTCAGACGAGCCTCAACCAGGCGCGCCATCTGCTCAAGGGCAAAGGTGTCTACCGGCTCCACTTCCGACGGCGGCTGGGTTAACAGATCCAGCGACGGCAGCGGCGTTGTCGGCCGCTGTGCTGGACGGCTGTCGCCGTTGCGCATCAGCAGCGGATGGATCAGGCTCTCCTGCACAGCGGGCTGCGGCGCGACGGGCGCGGCGGCGGGCTGATACTGCTGCTGTGGCTGCACCGGCGCAGCAGGCTGCTGGTGGTGCTGTTGCTGTACCGGTGCAGGCGAGGCGGGCTGCTGGTAGTGCTGCTGCACCGGCGCGGGCGCGGCGGGCTGCTGATAGTGCTGCTGTGGCTGCTGTACAGGCGCTGACGGTTGAGCAGGCTCTTCCGGCGGTAGCGTAAAGAGCGGCTCGCTCGGGCCGTCGTCCACCAGCGTTTTCATTGGCGAAAACTCAAAGTCGGCCAGCGAGAACGGGTTTGCCGACGGCGGCTGCTCTGTTGAATAGCGCTGCTGCTGTGAGGCGGCGAACTGGCGGGCCAGCTCCGCTTCAGCGGCATCGTCTTCCTCGTCCTGCCAGGCGTTATCATGTCCTGTGTCGGTATGGGCTTCGTGCTGATACTCCTCTCCATAGCGCGACTGCTGGGAGGCGGCAAACTGGCGCGCCAGTTCGTCCTGATGCAGCGTATCCGCCTCGTCATCGCTAAACGGCTCAGGCTGCCGACGCTCCGCTTCACGAGCGGCGCGCTCCTCAGCGATACGCTGCGATGGGAGCTTAATACCATAGGAGGCCAGCTCGCGGCGGGTCGGCACGCGTACCCGGTTCGGGCGCGGCAGCTGAGGACCAATGCCCTCTTTAACCTGCGGACGCGGCGCACCGCCGTCGGCCAGGCCGAACGCGGGTGCCGCAGCGGCGGAGGCGGCAACGGTAGTCACGGCCGCCGCAGCCTGTTTAACATCAGGTACGGCTGGCGCAAAGGTCGGCTCTACTACCGGCGGCGTCATTGCCGGCGCGGCAGGTGCAGGTGCCACCGGCTCTGGCGCTGCGGGTTCAGGAACCGGCTGATACCAGGCAGCAAGCTGCTCGCGCTCCCGGGCGCGACGCTCCTCAACCTCTTCAAAATAGTAGAGCGGCGGACGAGTATGCTTAACCTCTTCCTCCGGCTCCGGCTCCGGCGCTGTTACAGCAGGCTCTGGCATAGCGGCTGGCGCAGCGGCGGCGGGCTCCTGCTGCCAGACAGGCTCTGGTGACCAGACCGGCTCCGGCTGTGGCGCAACGCTGGCAACGTGCATCTCGGGTGGATTCTGCGCCTGCATCGGCGGAACATAGTGCTGCTGTGGCTCAGGGGCGGCAGGCTGCCACTGGGCTTCAGGTAGAGGCTCAGGCAGCGTTGCAGCAGTCGGGTTCGGGGCCGTCTGGGTCACCGGCGGCGTAGGCATGACCGGCTGAGATGGCGCAACGTGCGCCTGAGCATCGGCGGTGGCCAGCGCGGCAGCGGCAAGCGGTTCAGCGATGCTCGGACCATTCAGCAGCGGATCGTACTCATCATACTGTTCGCCCTGGGTGGCTCGGTGGCCGGAGAAGAGCACGTCGTTAGGATCGGCAGCGACGCCGCGGGCGCTGTACTGCACCTCTTCTTCATCGTCCATGCGACGACCCGAGAAGAGCGCTTCATCGGTTTTACGGCCGAGCGGGTTGGCAAACTTCTCTGCCACACGCTTACGACGCGCCAGCACGCCGCGCATAATGCGAGTACGGCGAGATTCACGCCGTTGCGCAGCGGGCTCCTCGTCGTACTCCTCTTCGTCTTCGTACTCTTCGTCATCGACCCAGGTATCATCCCGACGGGTACGGTTGCTGGCGAAGGTGAGAATGTTGAGCAGCACGCTGCCGATTTTCTCGGCGATGCTGACCCAGGACCAGCCGGTGAACAGCGTGAGTCCAGCAGCCCAGACGCAGAGTAGCGCAATGGTGCCCCCGCTGCTGTGCAGCAGCGGCATCATGGTGGTGCTCAGCAGGCTGCCGATCACCCCGCCAGAGGCAAAGTACCAGATATCGTCGGCGTTGATGGCCGCCAGCCCGCAGGAGGTGAGGATCAGGGCCAGCACGCCTATCAGCCGCAGCGAGACGGCGAAGTAGTCGATATAGTCTTCATTAGCGCGGTGCCGCCAGGCGAACCAGCAGCCGCCCACAATCATCACCGGGATGGTGTAGGCCATGACGCCAAAGATGAAAAATAGCGTATCGGCAAGCCACGCACCCGGCGCGCCACCCAGATTATGGATAGGCTCATGCCATGCGGTTTGTGACCAGCTGGGATCGGAAGGGTTGAAGCTGAGCAGTGCGACCATCAGCCAGACTGCAAAAAGGGCGACAAGTATCAGTAACGCCTCAAGGAGCCGGCGTCCGCTGCTTAACTTGGTTAATGTGACTTCTTTGTCTTCAGTATATTCCTGGCTCAAGAAAGGCTCTCCAGGTCCTTGATGCTAAAACGGAGAACAGTGTCAGGTTACCCCGACACTGCTGCTGTATGGATTACCAGGAGTGTAATCAAACTGCGTCGATTTTGCACCTGTTCCGTGTTAGCGGGTTTTAATCACCAGACGATTGCTCTGTTTGACCTCTTCCATCACCACGTAGGTACGCGTGTCGTTGACGCCCGGCAGACGCAGCAGGGTTTCACCCAGCAGTTTGCGGTAGGCCGACATATCCGGCACGCGGGTTTTCAACAGGTAGTCGAAATCACCGGAAACCAGATGACACTCTTGAATTTCTTCAAGTTTTTGTACTGCGGCGTTAAATTGCTCAAACACATCCGGCGCGCCGCGATTCAGAGTAATCTCAACAAATACCAGAAGTGATGCATCCAGATAATGCGGGTTCAGCAGCGCTGTATAGCCCTGAATGAAACCCTGTCTTTCCAGTCGGCGCACGCGCTCAAGGCACGGCGTCGGAGAAAGTCCCACTCGCTTTGAAAGCTCGACGTTAGAGATACGCCCATCCTTCTGCAATTCATTCAGAATGTTACGATCGATGCGGTCGAGATCTTTGCCAGGGCGCTTTTTGCTATCTACCATTATTATTGTCTCTCTGTATTCCTTCCCTACTCCTGTCTTGACCCTGTGCACTTCACTGTTCAGAGTCTTTGCCCGTCGCTATACGTTCCGCATTATCATTATTTGCGCGGAGCATAACGGGGCCTGCATTAAGAAGACGGTTGCCAGGCGCAGCCAGTAAGATTGCAAAGAGTGTCTGTCCACGCCCTGTACTATTTCACTGGCCCTGTGAGGGGCATCTTTATGCGTGATTATGTCCCACGCGCGAAACGCTGCCGTTGTCTTCCTCGAATGTTTTCGCAAATGCGCAGCGGATTGTCAAAGTAAAACATCGTTTTTTAGTACAACATGCCAGATATTCATCATCGACCCTCCCTAAACCTCATGGAATCTTCTTATAACACTACCAATTTCAGTAGATTTTGTTATAGGCACAGCGAGGAAAAGGGTCTACGTTATTGGCCGCGCCTATTGCACATATCGTTAACAAAACTGCCATACCCTTTTTTTACCGCCGTAAATTCCCTACAATCCTGCCCATTGTCTGCCAACAGCAGTCTCTGCCACCAACAATGGGGATCTCATGGGCACAGCTAAACATTCTAAGCTGCTTATTCTTGGTTCTGGACCTGCCGGCTACACCGCTGCGGTCTATGCCGCACGCGCTAACCTTCAGCCGGTACTGATTACCGGTATGGAAAAGGGCGGTCAGCTTACTACCACTACCGAAGTGGAAAACTGGCCGGGCGACCCGCATGACCTCACCGGTCCGCTGCTGATGGAGCGTATGCACGAGCACGCCGCGAAGTTTGAGACCGAAATTCTGTTTGACCACATCAGCAAGGTCGATCTGCAGAACCGTCCGTTCCGCCTGACCGGCGACAGCGGCGAGTACACCTGTGATGCGCTGATCGTGGCGACCGGCGCGTCTGCCCGCTACCTGGGTCTGCCTTCGGAAGAGGCGTTTAAGGGCCGCGGCGTCTCCGCCTGCGCCACCTGCGACGGTTTCTTCTACCGTAACCAGAAAGTGGCGGTCATCGGCGGCGGCAACACGGCGGTTGAGGAAGCGCTTTACCTGGCGAACATCGCCTCTGAGGTGCACCTGATCCACCGTCGCGACACCTTCCGCGCGGAGAAGATCCTGATCAAACGCCTGATGGACAAAGTGGCCAGCGGCAACATCGTCCTGCACACCCATCGTACCCTGGAAGAGGTGACCGGCGACCAGATGGGCGTGAGCGGCCTGCGCCTGCGTGATACGCAGAATGCCGACAACGTCGAGTCGCTCGAGGTTGCGGGGCTGTTCGTGGCTATCGGCCACAGCCCGAACACGGCGATTTTTGACGGCCAGCTGGAGCTGGAAAACGGCTACATCAAGGTGCAGTCCGGTATTCACGGCAATGCCACCCAGACCAGCATTCCAGGCGTGTTTGCTGCGGGTGACGTTATGGATCATATCTACCGTCAGGCGATCACCTCCGCGGGCACCGGCTGCATGGCCGCGCTCGATGCAGAGCGCTACCTTGACGGACTGGCTGAACTTTCTAAATAATCTTTACAAGTCAGTAACAAAGGTAAAAAAGGCGACTATAAGTCGCCTTTATTTTTGTCCCGTTGTAACATTGCGCAGCTCAAAAATCTGACAAGCCACCTGCTAAGCGCGCCATGAATAAAACCCGTCAACAAGAATTAACCCGCTGGTTAAAACAGCAAAGTATTTTCTCCCGCCGTTGGCTGCTGGTGTCACGCCTGCTCGGTCTGGCGAGCGGTCTGCTGATTGTCGCCCAGGCCTGGCTGCTGGCGCGCATACTCAACCACCTGATCGTGGAAAATATTCCGCGCGAGGCGCTGCTGCTGCCGTTTGTCCAGCTGGTGCTGGTGTTTGTGCTGCGCGCCTGGGTAGTCTGGCTGCGCGAGCGCGTCGGCTTTCACGCGGGCCTGCACATTCGGTATGAAATTCGCCGCCAGGTGCTTGACCGCCTGCAGCAGGCCGGGCCAGCGTGGATTCAAGGGCGGCCAGCGGGCAGCTGGGCTACGCTGATCCTTGAGCAGATTGACGATATGCACGACTACTACGCCCGTTACCTGCCGCAGATGGCGCTGGCGGTGAGCGTGCCGCTGCTGATCGTGATTGTGATTTTCCCCTTTAACTGGGCCGCCGCGCTGATCCTGCTGGCGACGGCTCCACTGATCCCCACCTTTATGGCGATGGTGGGCATGGGCGCCGCCGATGCTAACCGTCGCAACTTCAAGGCGCTGGCCCGCCTGAGCGGTCACTTTCTCGATCGCCTGCGGGGGATGGAGACGCTGCGCATTTTTGGCCGCGGCGCGGCTGAGACGGACAATATCCGTAAAGCGTCGGAAGATTTTCGCAGCCGTACGATGGACGTGCTGCGCCTCGCCTTTCTCTCCTCCGGCGTGCTGGAATTTTTCACCTCGCTCTCTATTGCACTGGTGGCGGTCTACTTTGGCTTCTCCTACCTGGGCGAGCTCAACTTCGGCCACTACGGTACCGGCGTAACGCTGTTCGCCGGCTTCCTGGCCCTGATCCTGGCCCCGGAGTTTTTCCAGCCGCTGCGCGATTTAGGCACCTTCTACCATGCGAAAGCGCAGGCCGTCGGTGCGGCAGATAGCCTGAAAACCTTCCTGGAGACGCCGCTCGCTCACCCAGAGCATGGTGAAGCGGTGCCTGATGACAGCAACGGCATTAGCCTCTGCGCTCGCGATCTCTGGATCACCTCGCCGGAAGGTGCCGTGCTGGCGGGTCCGCTCAACTTTACCCTTGCCGCCGGGCAACGCGTGGTGCTGGTGGGTCAGAGCGGCTCGGGTAAAAGCTCGCTGATTAATACCCTCTCCGGCTTCCTCTCCTACCGGGGTTCGCTGCAGATTAACGGTACCGAGCTGCGCGATCTCAACCCGGAGGCCTGGCGTCAGCGCCTGAGCTGGGTGGGACAAAACCCGCAGCTTCCGGCAGCCACGCTGCGTGAAAACGTGCTGCTGGCGCGTCCCGATGCCAGCGAAGCCGAGCTAAACGCCGCGCTGGACAGCGCCTGGGTCAGTGAGTTTCTGCCGCTGCTGCCGCAGGGTATCGATACGCCCGTAGGCGACCAGGCCGCACGGCTCTCCGTTGGCCAGGCCCAGCGGGTGGCGGTGGCGCGTGCCCTGCTCAACCCTTGCCAGCTGCTGCTGCTGGATGAACCTGCCGCCAGCCTCGACGCCCACAGCGAACAGCGCGTGATGCAGGCGTTGAACGCCGCCTCCCTACGCCAGACCACGCTGATGGTTACCCACCAGTTGGAAGGGCTTGCAGACTGGGACGCCGTCTGGGTGATGCAGAGTGGATCTATCGTCGAACAGGGAGCGTATACCGAGCTTTCCGCCGCCAACGGGGCCTTTGCCGCCCTGCTCGCTCATCGTCAGGAGGAGATTTAAATGCGTGCGCTTATCCCTTTTCTTGCCCTCTACAAGCGCCATTTCTGGCTGCTGACGCTGGGCGTCGTACTGGCGATCGTCACCCTGCTGGCGAGCATTGGTCTGATCACGCTCTCGGGCTGGTTCCTCTCCGCCTCGGCGGTGGTGGGCGTGAGCGGGCTATACAGTTTTAACTACATGCTACCCGCCGCCGGGGTGCGCGGGGCAGCGATTACCCGTACGGCGGGACGCTACTTTGAACGGCTGGTTAGCCATGACGCCACCTTCCGGGTGCTGCAGCATCTGCGCGTCTCGACCTTCAGCAAGCTGCTGCCCCTCTCCCCCGCCGGGCTGGCGCGCTTTCGCCAGGGAGAGCTGCTTAACCGCATCGTGGCGGACGTTGATACCCTGGATCACCTCTACCTGCGGGTGATCTCCCCGCTGGTGGGGGCGCTGATCACTATCGTTGTGGTCACCATCGGCCTGAGCATTCTCGATGTCACGCTGGCGTTAACTCTTGGCGGCATTATGCTGCTAACGCTGTTGCTGCTCCCTCCTCTGTTCTATCGCGCCGGTAAGCCCACCGGTGAGAAGCTCACCACCCTGCGCGGTGAGTATCGCCAGCAGGTCACCAGCTGGCTTCAGGGCCAGGCGGAGCTGACGATCTTCGGCGCAAGCGAGCGCTACCGTGCGCAGATGGAGAACACCGAGCTGAGCTGGCACGACGCCCAGCGCCGTCAGTCTGAGCTTACCGCGCTGTCGCAGGCAGTGATGCTGCTGATCAACGCGGTTGCCGTGCTCGCCATGCTGTGGCTTGCGGCGGGTGGCGTCGGGGGCGATACCCAGCCGGGGGCACTGATCGCCCTGTTTGTTTTCTGTGCGCTGGCCGCCTTTGAGGCGCTGGCACCGGTGACGGGGGCCTTCCAGCATCTGGGCCAGGTCATCGCCTCGGCGGTGCGGATCACGCAAATTACCCAGTATCCGCCCGAAGTGCGCTTTAGCGACAATCAGATGCCACCGCCTGCGCAGGCGGCGCTGACCCTCGACAACGTCAGCTTTAGCTATCCCCAGCAGCCGCAGAAGGCGCTGGACGGCATCTCACTACAGATTACTGCCGGCGAGCACGTTGCTATTCTGGGCCGCACCGGCTGCGGCAAATCTACCCTTTTGCAGCTGTTGACCCGCGCCTGGGATCCTGCTGCGGGGGAGATCGCCATTAACGGCGAGCCGCTTGCCTCCCTGAGCGAGCCAGCCCTGCGGGCAACAATGAGCGTTGTGCCCCAGCGGGTACATCTGTTTAGCGCCACCCTGCGCGACAATCTGCTGCTGGCCTCGCCGACGGCGACGGATGACACCCTGGCGGCGGTACTCACGCAGGTGGGGCTGGAGAAGCTGCTTGATGAGGGCGGGCTGAACAGCTGGCTGGGTGAAGGCGGTCGTCAGCTCTCCGGCGGCGAGCTGCGGCGGCTGGCGGTGGCGCGGGCGCTGCTGCATGATGCCCCACTGCTGCTGCTGGACGAGCCTACGGAAGGGCTGGATGCGACGACCGAGAGCCAAATCCTTGATTTACTTGAACGTGTTACCCAGGGCAAAACCGTGCTGATGGTCACCCACCGCCTGCGTGGATTATCACGCTTCGATCGCATTATTGTGATGGACAATGGTCAAATAATTGAGCAAGGTAATCACACAGCGTTACTGGCCAAACAGGGTCGTTATTACCAGTTTAAGCAACGGCTGTAAAAGAGTGGCCAGGCACGAGGTGCCTGGTTTTATGGATCCCTATTTGTTGCGTTGCGGAGCGTTGTCGCCATGCGCCTGGTTCAGCTATCTCATCACTCTCTTGCTTTTCCCTCCCCTGAGGGAGCGCTGCGTGAACCCAACGGACTGCTGGCGCTGGGAGGCGATCTCAGTCCGGCTCGCCTGCTGATGGCCTATCAGCAGGGCATCTTTCCCTGGTTTTCAACTGGCGATCCGATCCTCTGGTGGTCCCCCGATCCCCGGGCGGTGCTGTGGCCTGACCGCTTTCACGTTAGCCGCAGCTTGAAACGCTTCCATAAAAACTCGCCCTATCGCGTGACGTTAAATCATGATTTTGACCAGGTGATTAAAGGCTGCGCGACCGACCGCTATGAAGGCACCTGGATCACGCCTGCCGTCATGCTGGCCTACCATCGCCTGCACGAGCTGGGCCATGCTCACTCCATTGAGGTTTGGGAGGGAGACGAGCTGGTTGGCGGTATGTACGGCGTCGCCCAGGGGGCGCTGTTCTGCGGCGAATCGATGTTTAGCCGCCGGGTCAACGCCTCTAAGACTGCCTTGCTGGTGTTTTGCGCCGAGTTTTTACGTCAGGGGGGCGAGCTGATCGACTGTCAGGTGTTGAACGAGCATACCGCCTCGCTGGGCGTGGGTGAAATGCCGCGCCGGGAATACCTTCAGCATCTGGAGCGCCTCCGCCATCAGCCGCTCTCCCCGCGTTGCTGGCTGCCGCGTACCTTATTTACGCCAGCCCTATGAATGTTTTCGGCATATTTTCTTTCAGAGTGCTATAATAGCGGCGCAGAGTAGCTTCTGCCTGTTGCCCCGCCGCCGCTTGGGAATAGCTCGAATCAGGTAACGCCCATCGTTTATCTTATCGCTCCCCTTTAGGTTTGCGCTTTTTTGCGCCGCTTCGCTGGCGCGAGGGTAATACGCCAAGGTTACTTTGCTGCGTTTTATCAGCACAAATCTTTACTTAACAGACGAACTTCGGCATTATCTTGCCGGTTCAAAAATTTTGGTAGTGATACCCCCGAGGACTAGATGGCCAAAGAAGACAATATTGAAATGCAGGGTACCGTTCTTGAAACGTTGCCTAATACCATGTTTCGCGTAGAACTGGAAAACGGTCACGTGGTAACTGCGCATATCTCCGGTAAAATGCGTAAAAACTATATCCGCATTCTGACGGGCGACAAAGTGACTGTTGAGCTGACCCCGTACGACCTGAGCAAAGGCCGCATTGTCTTCCGTAGTCGCTAATCGCATCGCTGCTGTGCGCTAATCGCACAGATTATGAATAGTAAAAGGCCGGGAATTATCCCGGCCTTTTTTATTGGCGTTATATCCAGTGGCACATGGTTCTTCGTAGGCCGGATAAGGCCATAGCCGCCATCCGGCATTGCGGACCGCCGGGCGGCGCTGCGCTTGCCCGGCCTACGGTTCAGCCTCTGGATATAGAAAGGCCGGGAAATTTCCCGGCCTTTTTTATTGGCGTTATATCCAGTGGCACATGGTCCTTCGTAGGCCGGATAAGGCCATAGCCGCTATCCGGCATTGCGGACCGCCGGGCGGCGCTGCGCTTGCCCGGCCTACGGTTCAGCCTCTGGATATAGAAAGGCCGGGAAATTTCCCGGCCTTTTTTATTGGCGTTATATCCAGTGGCACATGCTCCTTCGTAGGCCGGATAAGGCGTTAGCCGCCATCCGGCACTGCGGACCGCCGGGCGGCGCGGCGCTTGCCCGGCCTACGGTTCAGCCTCTGGATATAGAAAGGCCGGGAAATTTCCCGGCCTTTCTTATTGGCGTGAGTGAGAGATTAATGCGCCGCTTCCGGCTTGTGCTTCTGTGCACCCTGGAAGCCGTAGGTCAGCTCGTTTTTCTCGACGTCCAGCTCGACCGTCACCTGACCACCGTCTACCAGTGAACCGAAGAGCAGCTCGTTGGCCAGCGGTTTTTTCAGGTTGTCCTGGATCACGCGCGCCATTGGACGTGCGCCCATTGCGCGATCGTAACCCTTCTCTGCCAGCCAGTCGCGTGCTTCCTGACTGACCTCCAGCGAAACGCCTTTCTGATCCAGCTGCACCTGAAGCTCGACGATAAACTTATCCACCACCTGATGAATAACCTCGGTAGAGAGGTGATCGAACCAGATAATGTTGTCGAGACGGTTACGGAACTCCGGCGTAAAGATCTTCTTGATCTCTTCCATCGCATCGGTGCTGTTGTCCTGATGGATCAGGCCGATGGATTTACGCTCGGTTTCGCGAACCCCGGCGTTGGTGGTCATCACCAGCACCACGTTACGGAAGTCTGCCTTGCGCCCGTTGTTATCGGTCAGCGTACCGTTATCCATCACCTGCAGCAGCAGGTTAAAGACGTCCGGGTGCGCCTTCTCGATCTCATCGAGCAGCAGTACCGCATGTGGATGCTTGATCACCGCGTCCGTTAACAGCCCGCCCTGATCGAAGCCAACGTATCCCGGAGGCGCGCCAATCAGGCGGCTCACGGTATGACGCTCCATATACTCGGACATATCAAAGCGCAGCAGCTCGATACCCAGCGCTTTGGAGAGCTGAACCGTGACCTCGGTTTTACCGACCCCGGTCGGCCCGGCAAACAGGAACGACCCTACCGGCTTATGATCCTGGCCGAGTCCGGCGCGGCTCATCTTAATGGCTTCGGTTAAGGCCTCAATGGCTTTATCCTGCCCAAAGACCAGCATTTTCAGGCGCTCGCCAAGGCTCTTCAGCGTATCGCGATCGCTCTGGGAAACGCTCTTTTCAGGAATACGCGCGATGCGGGCCACCACCGTTTCGATATCCGCCACGTTGATGGTTTTTTTACGCTTGCTGACCGGCATCAGACGCGCACGCGCCCCGGCCTCGTCAATCACGTCGATAGCCTTATCCGGCAGATGACGGTCATTGATGTATTTCACCGCCAGCTCCACCGCCGCACGCACCGCTTTCGCGGTATAACGCACGTCGTGGTGCGCTTCATACTTCGGCTTCAGGCCGTTGATAATCTGTACCGTCTCTTCCACAGACGGTTCGGTGATATCAATTTTCTGGAAGCGACGCGCCAGCGCACGATCCTTCTCAAAGATGTTGCTGAACTCTTGATAGGTTGTAGATCCCATTACGCGGATCTTGCCGCTGGAGAGCAGCGGTTTAATCAAGTTTGCAGCATCGACCTGGCCGCCTGAGGCAGCACCGGCACCGATAATGGTGTGGATCTCATCGATAAACAGGATGCTGTTGCTATCCTGTTCGAGCTGTTTCAGCAGCGCCTTGAAACGTTTCTCAAAGTCACCGCGATACTTGGTGCCCGCCAGCAGCGAGCCAATGTCCAGCGAGTAGATAGTGCAGTCGGCCATCACTTCTGGCACGTCACCCTGCACGATACGCCAGGCCAGACCTTCCGCAATCGCCGTTTTACCGACGCCGGACTCCCCCACCAGCAGCGGGTTGTTTTTACGGCGACGACACAGTACCTGGATAGCTCGCTCAAGCTCTCTGTCACGGCCGATCAGCGGATCGATACCGCCGACACGAGCAAGCTGATTGAGATTGGTGGTGAAGTTTTCCATACGTTCCTCCCCGCCTGCCTGCTCTTCGTGATTTGCCTGGCTGCCGGGATCGGAAGCCTGATTCGGTTCGTCTTTCCGTGTGCCGTGGGAGATAAAGTTCACCACGTCGAGACGGCTCACCTCATGCTTACGCAGCAGATAGGCAGCCTGAGACTCCTGCTCGCTGAAGATAGCGACCAGTACGTTCGCGCCGGTCACTTCGCTACGGCCGGAGGATTGAACGTGGAATACCGCACGCTGCAATACGCGCTGGAAGCTGAGCGTCGGTTGCGTATCGCGCTCATCTTCGCTGACGGGCAGCACGGGTGTAGTTTGTTCGATGAAGGCTTCGAGTTCCTGACGCAGCGCCACCAGATCGACGGAGCACGCTTCAAGCGCCTCGCGAGCCGATGGGTTGCTGAGCAGAGCCAGCAGCAAGTGCTCTACGGTCATAAACTCATGTCGGTGCTCGCGCGCTCTGGCGAAAGCCATGTTTAAACTGAGTTCCAGTTCCTGGTTGAGCATTGGGCACCCCCTCAATAGTTTGCCTTAATCAGGCGAGTTCCTGCGTACACAACAACGGATGTTCGTTCTCCCGGGCGTACTTGTTCACCATCTCCACCTTGGTCTCTGCTACTTCAGCAGTGAAAATGCCGCAGATGGCTTTCCCGTGATAGTGAACCGTGAGCATCAATTGCGTAGCGCGTTCTACATCATAAGAAAAGAACTTTTGTAGCACGTCAATAACAAATTCCATCGGCGTGTAGTCATCGTTCATTAACATAACTTTATACATAGATGGCGGTTTTAGCGCGTCGCGCAGCTTATCCGCCGCCAATTGGTCAAAATCTAGCCAATTATTAGACTTACCCATCGTTGTTCGCTTTCATCTAAGGTTGCCATTCCCAGCAGAGTGCACCCTGCCGTTGACTTGAGTCTAGATGCATTTTGAATCTACATCAGGATCCAAATAACTAACATCTATCATTGCCATTCGCGAGGCCTGTCACAAACCCAGGCAATAGCGTTAACTGCTTCAAATTTTCGAGTGAATCATCCTGCCGGACGCTGCCAAACGCTTGACGCTAACCCCGATTTATCTAAATTGTACAGGCGAGAGTTGGCGAGGTTTTGAACAAACCCAGACTCTGCCACCGGTTCATTCCATCTTACTCAAAGAAGATTAACGAAGGATGTCGAAGCATGGAAACGGGTACTGTTAAATGGTTCAACAACGCTAAAGGGTTCGGTTTTATCTGCCCTGAGGGCGGCGGCGAAGATATTTTCGCCCACTACTCTACCATCCAGATGGAGGGTTACAGAACGCTCAAGGCAGGGCAAACCGTCCAGTTTGATGTACACCAGGGGCCGAAAGGCAATCATGCCAGCGTCATCGTGCCCGTTGAAACGGTGGCGTTCGTCGAGGCCGTTGCCTGACGCCGCTTAGCTTAATTGTGTACATCCCGCACCCAAAATGCCAGCCACACGCTGGCATTTTTATCACCCTACTCCCGCGCCAGCGCCTCGACCGGATCGAGTCGGGCAGCGTTACGCGCCGGCAGCCAGCCAAACAGCACCCCGGTAAAGGTTGAGCAGACAAATGCCGTTACCAGCGCTACCGGGGAGAAACCGATCTCCCAGCCGGGTAAAAAGAGCTGAAGCGTAAAAGCAATCAGCATCGACAGACAGACGCCCAGCGCGCCCCCCACCAGGCAGACTAGCACCGCCTCGATCAAAAACTGTGACAGCACGTCGCTTTTACGCGCCCCGACCGCCATGCGGATGCCAATCTCCCGGGTGCGCTCGGTGACCGAAACCAGCATGATATTCATCACGCCAATGCCGCCCACCAGCAGGGAGATCACCGCCACCAGCGTCAGGAACAGCTGTAGAGTACGTGTGGTCTTTTCTGCGGTTTTCAAGATCCCATCCATGTTCCAGGTGAAGAAATCTTTTTTTCCGTGCCGCAGAGTAAGCAGCCGGGTCAGCTGAAGTTCAGCCCGTTCGCTGCTGTAGCCTTCGTTCACCCGCACGGTGATGGAGTTAAGCCACGACTGGCCCATGATGCGTCCGGACATGGTGGTATAGGGCAGCCAGACGCGCAGGATTTTGCTGCTGCCGAACATGCTCTGCTTCTCCTGGGCTACGCCGATCACCGTCGCAGGCATATTGCCCACCAGCACAATTTCACCCACCACTTTAGCCTTATTCGGGAAGAGCTGACGCCGGGTGTTCTCATCCAGGATCACCACCTGGGCGCGGCCGGTAAGCTGCTGATCGTTAAAGGTCGTCCCCTCGCTAAAGGTCATGCCGTAGACGTTGAAATACTGTCCGCTGACGCCGTTCGCGCTGGCGGCCACGTCGGTGCCGCCGTAGCGCAGGCGCAGGTTCTGCGATACCGCCGGGGTCGCCGAACGAACCCAGGGTTGCTTCTGAATAGCAATCAGATCGTCATATTTTAGTGCCTGCTGGTACTGCGGATCGTCGTCGCCGAAATCTTTCCCCGGATAGACGTCAATGGTGTTAGTGCCAATGGAACGAATATCCGCCAGCACCAGCTGCTTAGCAGCATCGCCTACCACCACAATCGACACCACCGAGGCGATGCCGATGATGATGCCCAGCATGGTCAGTAAGGTGCGCATCTTATTGGCCGCCATCGCCCGCCACGCCATCGTCAGCGCCTCACGAAAACCGCTGCTGAACTGTCGCCAGCCGTTATCTGGCTGTACGCTGGGCTGCTGGCGAACGGATCCCGGCTTCAGGGCAGGCGGCGGGTTACGAATAATCTCCCCGTCACGGATCTCAACGATCCGCTCGGCCTGGGCCGCTACCTGCGGATCGTGGGTAACGATAATCACCGTGTGGCCCGCATCGCGCAGCTGGTGGAGGATAGCCATCACCTCTTCCCCCGAATGGCTATCCAGCGCCCCGGTTGGCTCATCGGCGAGGATCACCTGTCCGCCGTTCATTAGCGCCCGGGCGATACTGACGCGCTGCTGCTGGCCGCCAGAGAGCTGTGAGGGCTGGTAGCTCTCCCGCTCCGCCAGTCCGAGGCGTTGCAGCAGCTCATGGGCGCGCGCCAGCCGGGCTTTGCGCTCGGTACCGGCATAAACCGCAGGCACCTCCACGTTCTGCGCCGCCGTCAGGTGCGAGAG
Source organism: Escherichia sp. ESNIH1 (assembly GCA_002918705.1). Lineage (GTDB taxonomy): Bacteria > Pseudomonadota > Gammaproteobacteria > Enterobacterales > Enterobacteriaceae > Pseudescherichia. The sequence goes on from PQKR01000003.1 coordinate 227,966, forward strand.
CAGATGATAGCGCTGAAAGATAAAGCCGAAATGCTCCCGGCGCAGGCGAGCCAGCGCGTCACCGTCCAGCGTGGCGACATCCACCCCCGCCACCCGGTAGCTGCCGCTGGTGGGTTTATCCAGACAGCCAAGGATATTCATCAGGGTCGATTTACCGGATCCGGATGCACCCACGATGGCAACCATTTCGCCAGCGGCGATATCCAGGGTGACGCCTTTCAGCACCTCAACCATACCGTCGCCAGAGGGGTAGCTGCGGCGGATATCCCGCAGCTCAAGCAGTGCCGTCATGGCGTGGCTCCGGCGTTATCCTGGCCAATAACGACCTCATCGCCCTCCTCCAGGCCTTTTACTACCTCAACGTCGGTGTCGTTGCGTGCGCCGAGCGTCACCTCCCGCTCACGGGTTTCACCGTTGCGCAGCAGCGTGACCTTGTAACGGTTGTCGCCAATGGGTTCACCCAGCGCCGCCAGCGGAATGGTCAGCACGTTTTTCACCGTCGAGAGCTGAATATGCACCTGCGCCGTCATCTCCAGACGCAGCACCCCCTGCGGGTTCGGCACCTCAAAACGCGCATAGTAGAAGATGGCGTCGTTCACCTTCTCTGGCGTCGGCAGAATATCCTTCAGCACCCCTTCGTAGCGCGTCAGCGGATCCCCCAGCACGGTAAACCACGCTTTCTGCCCCGGCTTGAGATGAATAACGTCAGCCTCAGAGACCTGGGCTTTGACCAGCATGGTGCTCATATCCGCCAGGGTAAGAATGTTAGGCGCCTGCTGGGCAGCGATCACCGTCTGACCTTGCAGGGTAGTAATTTGTGTCACCTCTCCCGCCATCGGGGCGATAATGCGCGTGTAGTCAAGGTTGGTTTTCGCCGTATCGAGGGTGGCCTGGTTACGCTTGATCTGCGCCTCGATGGTACCGGTCTGCGCCTCCTTTACCGCCAGCTCGGTGGCGGCGCTGTCGAGATCCTGGCGCGACACCGCCTGGGTCTTCGCCAGCTGCTGCTGACGGGAGAGCGTCACCGCAGCCAGCCGCTTCTCCGCCTCCGCCTGTCGGCGCTGGGCGCGTAGCTCCATCAGCGTCGCTTCTACCTCACGGATCTGGTTTTGCGCCTGCTCGGGATCGATCACCCCCAGCAGCTGATCCTTTTTCACCTTATCGCCGATGTTAACCGACAGCGTCTTCAGCTGCCCGCTCACCTGGGCGCCGACGTCAACCTTACGCAAGGCGTCCAGCTTCCCCGTTGCCAGCACGCTCTGCTGAAGCTCTCCTGGACGCACGATCAGCGTCTGGTACTGCGCGATCGGCGCATTGAGCTGCCGCCATCCCCAGACGGCGATAATCAGCAGGAGTAGCGCCAGCGCGACGTAAATCTTCCTGCGTTTTCCCTTAAGATTCATAAAAATTCCGGATAGTTAACCTGACTACACTGAAACAATTCTATATGAACCGCCAGCCGCTGAAACCCTCTCTTTTTTTGCCTGAACGATTCAGGATTAGTCTGCCCGCCCTCGCGCCAGCCACAGCACGCGAGAGAACATACTGCGCAGCAGCGGCGGCACCGCCTCTACGCCCCGCCGCCCCGCCTCCAGCGCCACCTCAATGGCCAGATCCGGCTTCGAGGAGCGGTGGATCGCTTTAATGATTACCCGCCGCTCGTTCATGCGGATCCCTTCCGGTAGCTCGGCCACACGGTGGTAGACGTCAGCAAAGCCCTGACGGTACATGAAATGCTCCATATCAAGCGCTGGCAGCGTGGTCAGATGCTCCCGCTCCAGACTTTTGTCATTATTAAGCAGGCTGCGCACCGTGGCGGCATACTTCTTCCCCGCCTCGTCGCCATCTACCAGCACATGCCACGCGATGCCCATCCGGCGGGCAAACTTTACCAGCGGCTTCAGGCCGGACTGGGCGAACTCGATCACCTTAATCCCTTCAGCATCGAAGTGGTGGCCGCACTGGCGCGCCAGCTCGCTGATGGTCCAGGTCTCGGTCTCCCCCTCTACCAGCAGCCAGCAGCGGGCAAAGAGCGACGAGGGGCGATTGGCACGAATATGAAAGGCGATGCGGCGGCCATCCTCCGCGCTCAGTCCACCCGGCCCCAGACGCCAGGCCGCTACCCTGGAAGCCTCGCGCACCAGCCGACAGAGATGCTCGACGGGCGTCAGGGAGAGCAGCTCCCCGGAGTTGGTGGTGGTAATGCGCTGGAGCGGCAGCAGATTGAGCAGGTGCCAGGCCACCGAGAGCATGATGGGGTGCAGGCGCGTCTCGGGATCCTCAATCAGCAGCAGCGGGCGTGCGTCCCGGTCCAGCTGTACGGTCCCCTTGGCTTTTAGCAGGGTAGCGAACAGGCCCAGCAGGATCACCCGATGGCTGCGGCCACCGGGCCGGTCGATCATCCGGTTGATGATATCGAGATAGCGCCAGCTGCGCTGTTCATCGTGGGAGTGGCGGCGCATCAGCCGTTGACGGGCTTCACCGGTACCCTGCTCGGCAAAATAGTGCTCCAGCAGCTGCACCATCGCCGACAGCCCCTGGCGGATCTGCCCGTCGCTAAGATTTTGCGGACGCGATACCAGATCGTGCGCCAGTACGTCGAGCTGACGGGCGGTGATATCCACCTCCGGCAGATCCGGCACGCTGCCGTTGCGGATCCGGCGCATAAAGCGGGCGTCGCGCAGACGCAGGACCGGCATCAGCCGAACCAGATGCTGCGCAAGATCGTCGGCCTCCATTAGCGCCAGCGTCTGGCCCTCGGCATCCAGAAAGGTGCGCCGGGTGGTGACATGGCCGTCGTGGGTCTGTTCCCCCTCCAGACGGTAGAAAATCCGCCGATAGCCGTCCACTCCGTCTGCCATGCAGCTCGCCAGCGGGCGATAGCGGCGGGCGCGATAGTTACCCGGCTCGGCTTCACAAAAGGTCAGAATGATATGCAGGTGGCGCTCGCGACCCTGAAGATCGCCCGGTGGAAACCAGAAATCGTTACGAGTAAACGTATAAAGCTCCGTTTCCGGTGAGAGCAGCAGGGTGAGCGCATCCAGCAGGCTCGATTTCCCCCACGCGTTTTCTCCTATCAGAACGTTATTATGCTCCAGCATCAGCGACAAACGATTGATGCCGCGGAACCCTACAATCTCTACCCGTTCAAGTCGCATTTCGCCTCCCACAGAGTGATTTTAAATAATTACATAAATTTGCGGGATGCTTAACGATATTCTTCCCCTTGCTACCCCTTTATTGGTAGACGTTTCTTAGCAAAATTGCGCTAAATCAATCTCTCTTCAAATAGCCTAAATATCGCTTTAACCGCCTCTCGCCGGGGAATAATCTTAAACATGTATTTCAAATATAACTTTATAGGTGTGACCATGTTTTGTGTGCAATGTGAACAAACTATCCGTACCCCGGCCGGCAACGGCTGCTCCTGGGCCCAGGGTATGTGCGGTAAAACCGCGGAGACCTCTGACCTACAGGACCTCTTGATCGCAGCGCTGCAAGGCTTGTCCGCCTGGGCGCTAAAAGCTCGCGACTATGATCTGATCGATCATGAGATCGATAGCTTTGCCCCTCGCGCCTTCTTCTCTACCCTGACCAACGTGAATTTTGATTCACCGCGTATCGTCGGATATGCCCAGGAAGCCATTGCCAAACGTGAGGCGCTGAAAGCGCTCTGCCTGAGCATCGATCCCACCGCCTCTGTTGATAACTCGATGGCGGGCCTGCAGCTGGTCAGCGACGACCTGGGCGAGCTCCAGCACCAGGCCGCTCTCTTTACCCCTAATAAAGATAAAGCCGAGATCGGCGACAATATTCTTGGCCTGCGCCTGCTCTGCCTCTACGGCCTGAAAGGTGCGGCGGCCTACATGGAGCACGCCCACGTGCTCGGTCAGTACGACAACGCCATCTACGCTCAGTACCATAAGATCATGGCGTGGCTCGGCACCTGGCCATCCGATATGAATGCCCTGCTTGAGTGCGCAATGGAGATCGGGCAGATGAACTTCAAGGTGATGAGCATCCTCGACGCCGGGGAGACCAGCGCCTACGGCCATCCGACCCCAACCCAGGTGAACGTGAAAGCGGTCGCCGGGAAGTGTATTCTCATCTCCGGCCACGATCTGAAGGATTTGCATAACCTGCTGCTGCAGACCGAGGGCACCGGCGTGAACGTCTATACCCACGGGGAGATGCTGCCTGCCCACGGCTATCCGGAGCTGCGTAAATACAAACATCTGGTAGGCAACTACGGGAGCGGCTGGCAGAACCAGCAGGTGGAGTTTGCCCGCTTCCCTGGCCCAATCGTGATGACCTCTAACTGCATCATCGATCCGGCGCCGGGTGCCTATGACGATCGTATCTGGACTCGCAGCATCGTCGGCTGGCCGGGCGTTAGCCATCTCGAAGGCGATGATTTTGCGCCGGTGATCGCCCAGGCGCAGCAGATGGCGGGCTTCCCCTACAGCGAGATTGAACACCTGATCACCGTCGGCTTTGGCCGCCAGACCCTGCTCGGCGCGGCCGATACGCTGATTGACCTGGTGAGCCGCGAGAAGTTGCGCCATATCTTCCTGGTGGGCGGCTGCGACGGCGCACGCGGGGAGCGTAGCTACTTTACCGATTTCGCCACCAGCGTGCCAGACGACTGCCTGATCCTGACCCTCGCCTGCGGTAAGTACCGCTTTAACAAGCTCGACTTCGGCAACATCGAAGGGCTGCCACGCCTCGTGGATGCCGGTCAGTGCAACGACGCCTACTCGGCAATCATTCTGGCGGTGACCCTGGCAGAGAAACTGGGCTGCGGGGTGAACGACCTGCCGCTGTCGCTGGTGCTCTCCTGGTTTGAGCAGAAAGCGATTGTGATCCTGCTGACCCTGCTCTCGCTGGGCGTCACCAATATCGTGACTGGCCCAACCGCACCGGGCTTCCTGACCCCGGATCTGCTGGCGGTGCTGAACGAGAAGTTTGGCCTGCGTTCGGTCACCACCGTTGAACAAGATATGCAGCAGCTGCTGAGCGCGTAAGGAGGAGATGATGACGATGCCAACCTCACAGTGTCCGTGGCGGATGCAGGTGCACCACATCCATCAAGAGACGCCGGATGTCTGGACGCTCTCCCTGCTGTGCCACGACTACTATCCGTACCGTGCCGGGCAGTATGCGCTGGTCAGCATCGGCAACGCCGCCGATACCCTGCGCGCCTATACGCTCTCCTCCACGCCGGGAGTAAGCGAGTACATTACGCTGACCGTTCGCCGTCTTGACGACGGAGTCGGATCGCAGTGGCTGACGCGGGAGGTGAAGCGCGGGGACTATATCTGGCTCTCTGACGCGCAGGGGGAGTTTACCTGTGATGATAAGCCCACCGACCGGGTGCTGCTGCTGGCGGCAGGCTGCGGCGTCACGCCGATTATGTCGATGCGCCGCTGGCTGGCGAAACACCGTCCGCAGGCCGAGGTGCAGACTATCTTCAGCGTGCGCTCGCCGCAGGACGTCATCTTCGCCGACGAGTGGCGCGACTATCCGGTCACCCTGCTGGCAGAGCATAACGCCACGTTAGGGTTTATTCCCGGTCGTTTGACCGTCGAGCTGCTGCAGAGCGTGCCGGATCTCGCCTCGCGCACCGTGATGACCTGCGGCCCTGCCCCCTACATGGCGTGGGTGGAAAGTACGGTAAAATCGCTGGGCGTAACGCGCTTCTACAAAGAGCAGTTCTTTGTTCCGGCTGCGGCTGCGGCCAGCAGCGGGCTGAAGATCAGCGCCCTGCAGCTGGCGCGGGAGTTCTACGCGCCGGTCGGCACCACCCTGCTGGAGGCGATGGAGAGCAATAAGGTCCCGGTTAACGTGGCCTGTCGGGCGGGCGTGTGCGGCTGCTGTAAAACGAAGGTGATTTCCGGGGAGTATTCGGTGACCAGCACTATGACGCTGACGGACGCTGAGGTTGCAGAGGGCTACGTGCTGGCCTGCTCCTGCCAGCCGCAGAGTGATTTGGTGTTAGCGTAAGAGAAATGCCCGGCGGCGCTAACGCTTGCCGGGCCTACAAATTACATCGTGCCCATTGTAGACCGGGCAAACGCCGTGCCGCCCGGCGTAGCGGTAGATTACGAATACTTTGGCGCAACGGAGTAGCGTCCGGCCCCTAAAAAGGCCACCGCCAGCGCCGCAATAAAGAAGTAGACCATGCTCTCGATCGCCCAGGCACCGGTTTTATCCAGCTGCCCGGTGATATTCACCCCCACCATCATCCAGGCGACGATCATCGTAAAGGCCAGCACCAGCGCCGCCGGGCGGGTGAAGATGCCAAGAATGATCAGCACCGGTGCCACCACCTCCCCAACCAGCACGCCATAGGCGATAAAGCCAGGCAGCCCCTTCGCTACCAGCATGCCGCTAATGCCGTCCACGCCGTCAATCAGCTTGTGCAGGCCGTGAAACAGCATCAGCCCGCCGACCGTCAGACGCAGTAAAAAACGGCCCGCATCTTCATGTGCACACATTCTATTAACCGCATTTAACATTGATTTAACCATTTGAAATGATTCCTGTTTTCATTACCCATAGGCAAAAATCATCTTACGTTTAGTTACCGAAAAGCCACAACAAATAAAGGGGCAACGGCGCTTCGTTTTCACTTTTTCATCTAAGCTTGTTACCAACATCACAAAATGGAGATGAGAGGAAGATGAAACAAACCGTCGCCGCCTATATCGCAAAAACACTGGAGCAGGCCGGGGTAAAACGCATCTGGGGCGTTACCGGCGATTCATTGAACGGCCTGAGCGATAGCCTGAACAAGATGGGCACTATCGAATGGATGTCGACTCGTCATGAAGAGGTCGCCGCCTTTGCCGCTGGGGCAGAGGCGCAGCTCACGGGTGAGCTGGCGGTGTGCGCAGGCTCGTGCGGGCCAGGCAACCTGCACCTCATCAACGGCCTCTTTGACTGCCACCGCAACCACGTTCCGGTGGTGGCGATTGCGGCGCATATCCCCTCCAGCGAAATCGGCAGCGGCTACTTCCAGGAGACCCACCCGCAGGAGCTGTTCCGCGAATGCAGCCACTACTGCGAGCTGGTCTCCAGCCCGGAGCAGATCCCGCAGGTGTTAGCTATCGCTATGCGTAAGGCGATCCTCAACCGCGGCGTGTCGGTGATCGTCCTGCCCGGCGACGTGGCGCTGAAGCCCGCGCCGGAGAGCGCCAGCAGCCACTGGTACAGCGCGCCGCGGCCGGTAGTGACTCCTACCGAAACGGAGCTGCAGAAGCTCGCCCAGCTGCTGCGCTACTCCAGCAATATCGCCCTGATGTGCGGCAGCGGCTGTGCCGGCGCGCATGCCGAGCTGCTCGCCTTTGCAGAAAAGCTGAAAGCGCCGATTATCCACGCCATGCGCGGCAAGGAGCACGTGGAGTATGACAACCCCTACGACGTCGGCATGACCGGACTGATCGGCTTATCATCCGGTTTCCATGCCATGATGAACGCCGACACGGTGATATTGCTCGGTACCCAGTTCCCCTACCGGGCCTTCTACCCTACCGATGCCAAAATTATCCAGATCGATATCAACCCGGCCAGCATTGGGGCGCACAGCAAAGTCGATATGGCGCTGGTAGGCGATATCAAAGCGACGCTGGCTGCCCTGCTGCCGCATCTGGAGGAGAAAACCGACCGTCGTTTCCTCGATAAAGCGCTGGAGGACTACCGCGACGCCCGTAAGGGGCTGGATGACCTGGCGAAGCCCAGCAGCAAAGTGATCCACCCGCAGTATCTGGCCCAGCGGATCAGCGACTTTGCCGATGACGACGCTATCTTCACCTGCGACGTGGGGACGCCAACGGTATGGGCCGCACGCTATCTGAAGATGAACGGCAAGCGCCGCCTGCTTGGTTCGTTTAACCACGGCTCAATGGCCAACGCCATGCCGCAGGCGCTGGGGGCGCAGGCGACGCATCCACATCGCCAGGTGGTGGCAATGTGCGGCGACGGCGGCTTCAGCATGCTGATGGGCGATTTTCTCTCGCTGGCGCAGATGAATCTGCCGGTAAAAATCATCGTCTTTAACAACAGCGTGCTGGGCTTTGTGGCGATGGAGATGAAGGCCGGAGGCTACCTGACGGACGGTACCGATCTGCATGAGACCAACTTTGCCCGCATCGCAGAGGCCTGCGGCATTACCGGCATCCGCGTCGAGAAGTCTGCCGACGTCGACAACGCCCTGCAGCGTGCGTTTGCCACCGAGGGGCCGGTGCTGGTAGACGTGACGGTGGCAAAAGAGGAGCTCTCTATTCCGCCGCAGATCAAGCTTGAGCAGGCCAAAGGCTTCAGCCTCTATATGCTGCGCGCCATCATCAACGGTCGCGGCGATGAGGTCGTGGAACTGGCGAAAACCAACTGGCTCAGGTAAAACTGAGGGCACGATCCTGAAGATGATAAGGAAGTGCCGTGATTGATTTACGTAGTGATACCGTTACCCGTCCGAGCCGCGCCATGCTGGAAGCGATGATGGCCGCCCCGGTCGGGGACGACGTGTATGGTGACGATCCCACCGTTAATGAACTGCAGCGCTACGCCGCTGAGCTCTCCGGCAAAGAGGCGGCGCTGTTCCTGCCTACCGGTACCCAGGCCAACCTGGTGGCGCTGCTTAGCCACTGCGAGCGCGGCGAGGAGTATATCGTTGGTCAGGGGGCGCATAACTATCTCTACGAGGCCGGCGGCGCCGCGGTGCTGGGCAGCATTCAGCCTCAGCCCATCGATGCCAGCCCGGACGGCTCGCTGCCGCTGGATAAAGTGGCAGCGAAGATCAAACCGGACGATATCCACTTCGCCCGTACCCGCCTGCTGAGCTTAGAGAACACCCATAACGGCAAGGTGCTGCCCCGCGAGTACCTTAAAGAGGCGTGGCACTTTACCCGTGAGAAGGGGCTGGCGCTGCACGTCGACGGCGCGCGCATCTTTAACGCGGTGGTCGAATATGGCTGTCCGTTAAAAGAGATTACTCAGTACTGCGATACTTTCACCATCTGCCTCTCAAAAGGTCTCGGCACGCCGGTTGGCTCGCTGCTGGTAGGCAGCCATGAGTACATCAGGCGCGCTAACCGTTGGCGCAAGATGACCGGCGGCGGCATGCGCCAGGCGGGGATCCTGGCGGCGGCAGGTCTCTATGCGCTGAAAAACAACGTTGAGCGTCTGAAAGAGGATCACAGCAACGCCGCATGGCTGGCCGCCCAGCTGCGAGAGATTGGCGCCGACGTGATGCGTCACGATACCAATATGCTCTTTGTCCGCGTAGGCGAGGAGAATGCCGCCGCCCTCGGCGAGTTTATGCAGGCGCGTGGCGTGCTGCTTAACGCCTCACCCATCACCCGCATCGTTACCCATCTTGACGTTAGCCGCGCGCAGCTGGAAGCGCTGGTTACCCACTGGCAGGCGTTCCTGAAACGTTAAGGGTATAGAATATTTGACAGATAAAGTCTGAAATTGGGCTTTTATCTGTCATCTTTCCATTGCATAGCGGCGTAATTCACGGAAGAATGCGCACGAAATTCTTTTCAACACAGTGGATTGCTATGAAGGTTCTGGTCACCGGCGCAACCAGCGGTTTAGGCCGCAACGCAGTTGAGTATCTGCGTCAGAGAGGCGTGAGCGTCAGAGCAAGCGGTCGCAATGAGGCGATGGGCAAGCTGCTGCAAAAGATGGGCGCGGAGTTCGTCCAGGCCGATCTGACCGAGCTGGTCTCGTCGCAGGCAAAGGTGATGCTGGCCGGCGTCGATACGCTCTGGCACTGCTCGAGCTTTACCTCCCCCTGGGGCACCCAGGAGGCGTTCGACCTCGCCAACGTGCGGGCGACCCGCCGTCTCGGGGAGTGGGCCGTGGCCTGGGGCGTACGGAACTTTATCCACGTCTCCTCGCCGTCGCTCTATTTCGACTATCACCACCATCATGATATCGACGAGACCTTCCGTCCGGCACGGTTTGCCAACGAGTTTGCCCGCAGCAAAGCCGCTGCCGAAGAGGTGATCCAGCTGCTGGCTCAGGCTAACCCTAACACCCGCTTTACCATTCTGCGCCCGCAGAGCCTGTTTGGTCCGCACGATAAGGTGTTTATTCCCCGGCTGGCGCAGATGATGCATCACTACCGCAGCGTGCTGCTGCCGCGCGGCGGCGATGCCTTGGTAGATATGACCTATTTCGAAAATGCGGTCCATGCTATGTGGCTTGCCAGCCAGGAAACATGTGACAATCTGCCTTCCGGGCGCGCCTACAACATCACCAACGGCGAGCGCCGCACGCTGCGCAGCATTGTCCAGCGGCTGATCGACGAGCTGGAGATCCACTGCCGCATCCGCTCGGTGCCCTATCCGATGCTGGATATCATCGCCCGTAGCCTGGAGCGCTTCGGTGACAAGCGGGCCAAAGAGCCCGCCCTGACCCACTATGGCGTATCGAAGCTAAATTTTGATTTTACTCTTGATACCCGCCGCGCCCGCGAGGAGTTGGGCTACGCCCCTCTGGTCACTCTCGATGAGGGGATCCGGCGCACCGCCCTGTGGCTAAAGGATCACGGCAAGCTGCACCGCTAACTACGTTTTTTATAGCCAGTGTCAGTCAACCTTTGAGACTTCCTGCGCGCCTGGTGCTGATACCTTCAGTTTATTTTACATAAACAGGAGGCATCATGAGTACAGCAGCAGCATTACCTTCTCCCTCACTCCCTCAGATGAGCGATGATGGCTATATCAATGAAGTCGAGCTTTTATCCTCCGGCGGCGTTGACGTGATGGTCAACCGCTACAGCGACGCTGCGGTGGGGGACTACCTTTGCCTTTTCTGGGATGGTGAAGCCATCAGCACGCTATGGCTGACTGAAGAGAATATCGACACGGCGTTTCCGTGGCAGGTTACCGTTCCAGAAGATCTGGTTCCGGACGGGAGCCACAGCGTCTGGTATACCTCAACCGACACCTATCAGAATATTGCCGCCTCTGGCATGGCTACAGCCATCGTCGATCGCAGCCATACCGGCTCGCTGCCACCGCCGGTGTTCATTGATGCCGTTGATGGCGTCATCACCTACAGCTCTGTGATGCTCAACAGTGGGACGTATGTCGAGGTACCGGGTAATGCCCTTGCCGTTGGCGATACGGTTACCCTCTACTGGGTTGGCTTTGACGAAACGGGCGTGACCGTGCCAGCCAGCGTCACCAGCGTGACGCATACCGTTACCAGCGCTGACCTGCAAGGATTCAACGTCCTCATCGCCCCCTCCTACATTATGCCGATTGGCGAAGGCAGCGCCCAGGCGTGGTACTCGGTAACCAGCGCCTCCGGCAACGTACAGAACTCCGACAGCGCGGTGGTCAATATCGATATGGCCCCTTCCGGGCTCTACCCGGCGCCGCTCTTCCCGGCAGGCGGGGATGGCTGGCTCGACTGCGCCGAGAGCAGCGAGGGCGTTGATATTACGGTGCCAGCCAGCAGCAGCTTTGTGGTTAACAGCGTGGTCACTCTCTACTGGCAGGGCTATTCCCGCGAGGGAGCCGCCATTGCCAACGCTTACGACGTTATCGCGCATGTTATCGCCGCGGCTGACATTACCGATGGCTTTACCGTTACGGTACCGCCTGCCTACGTCACGCCAATAGGCATTGGTTATGCCCAGGCCTGGTACCAGGTCGCCTCGCCTTCGCTGCCGGGCATATCAGAGCTCGCGCAGGTTAACGTCGATACTGAGCACTGCTCTCTGCTGCCTGCCCCCGAGTTCCCCGCGGCGGCGGATGGCGTGATTGACGGTGACGAAATTAGTGCTGATGACGGTACGGAGATGACCGTCTCCTATCCCGGCATGGTCGCAGGCGATACGGTGACGGCATTCTGGTTCGGCTATGTCTCCTCCCCTGACGAACCGGTAGTGGGTACCAGCTGGACCGAAACCCGTACACTCGTCGCCAGTGAGGCTGAGGCGCAGCAGGCAGTATTTCATATTCCCGCCGCGTATATCACACCGGTTGGCGTAGGCTACGGTGAGGGGCGCTATCAGGTGCTTTTCAACAACGAAGCGGGAATTGCTTCCTCTGCAACCACCGACGTAAAAATTGATACCACATCAGCAGCGGGTCTTTCGATGATCTGCAGCACCGGGGCGCCACTTTATAGCCCTTATATCGCCGTTCGCCCGCTAAACTCAGTCACCCTGCAAGGCCCAGCAGGGGCAGATGTCCAGCTCTCCGTATCCGGGGCATCCGGAGCGTATTTCAACGCTAACGATGCGCAGACCCTGGCGGTTCGCCTGGATGATACGGGATTTGGTTTTGCTCAGGTCTACTCTTACGAAACGGGGAACGTCCCGGTCAGCGCTTACGTGATTAGTGACCCACAGATGAGTGTGCGAGCCAGTATGACCTTTACCTGGTGGCTTGACGGCCAGGGGGAGCTGCAATATTACGGTGTGTCAACCGGTGCGGCAGCGGATGGTAAAAGCCTGTGTAGCGTTTATCTGGTGACCAGTGAAACCTGTACGGCGACATGGGCAGAGTTATCTCTGACCAATAGTAATAGTGCAGTAATCACCAACAGTGGAAGAGAGACGGCGTTAATTAACGTCAGCGGCACGCATGCAGGCGGTTTTTATTTAACGGATAGCATAGCGGAAACCGTCGATTTTACGCTTTCGCTGGTGAGCGTCTCTGGCGCTTATATTATCAGCAGTCTGGTATTCAGCTCTTTTATTCGCTAAGAAACAGAAACCACCTTTCGCGAGGTGGTTTTATTCAGTTATAAAAAAGGCTTCCCGAAGGAAGCCTTTTTAGCAGAGCTATTATTTCGCGCCCGGCGGGACCACGTCAACAATAGTCTGGAAGGTTTCTGATGTTTCATTAGCAGAACCATCAGCCGGTGCTACGGTATACCAGAAGAGGGCATAAGCGTCCTCACCGATCTGCTGCATATCTGCCAGAGTGATCAGGTTAGTTTTAACGGTGCCAGCCAGCGCATCTGCTGCCGTCACGGTGTAAGGATACTCAATATCAGCTTTCTCTATATTAGCCTCGTTGTCATAGCCCTTCATGATCAGGGTAATGGCATCACCGGCGGCCATCGGCGTATAGGTGATATCTACTTCAACGCCGTCTGATGCCGCATCGTAGTTAATATAACCCGGGGCGGCATCTGGAACGACCGGAGCAGGCAGCGTTGCGACGGGCTCGCCGGTAGCGATGATCAGAGGAAGGTGATCGGACTCGATGTGATTTTGATAATGGTCGGTGACGACATAGTAGACATCATAATTGCCATCTGCATGGTAAACAGGCGGGAAGTCGTTAAGTACATCAATTTCCAGCGGCAGTTCAGCAATATTGCTGATAGCATACTGCTGCTGATAATCGCCCCAGTGAACCATGACCAGATCGCCATTTTCTGCATCCTCATAGTGAGGAATGGTCAATACCAAGCCGGATGTAATATCATATTGGTCAATAGTGTAATTGTCTTCAGACGTGGCATTCAGAACGCTAGGGGCTGCCGGGGCAGCGCCGAGTTTAGATTTAGTAGTCATGTTTAATACCTCATAGAGTTAACAGGTTTGTCTTATCGACAGGAATAGCGTACGCCTGGTGGAATGAGGTAACTGTTCAATATTGAGTGAAGGCAATGGCAATGTTTGCTCATTGTTAATAGATGCTTATCTATCTAAAAAAATATCCCCGCCAGGCGGGGATATCTATTAAGTAAGCTCTTTTTTAATTAGCCCTACAGTCCGCTGTTCCCGGAAGGCAAGTATCAATCGGAGCATCCAGCGTCGCCGTTTGGGTTTTATCACCTTGCGTGACCACGGCCTTAACGTGCAGCCAGGCGGCATCAGTGGTGGTTTCTTCGGTTCCCGCAACCCCCATCAATTTGCTTTCTGGCAGCATTACGCTGATGTCCTGGCCTACCTCACCGGCGGTGACAGTATGTACCGGGGCGCTATAGTCCATTGTTTGGCCATTTCTATCCCCACTAACGTTAGAGCTAACGGCAATCTGATCCCCTGCCGCCATGCCGTTGTAGTGCTGGATAACTACCGGTGTGCCACCCAATGCGATGTCATAGTTGACCACTCCTGCAGTCACTTCCGGCATTAAGATCGTAATCGGGCCGAACGCTGGGCTCACAAAGGTCGACTGTGTTTTCCCTGTTTCGTCGCCTACCGTCGCAACAACGTTGAACGTCTCAGCAACGGTATCGGTGTAGGCCATCGTGGCGATCCCATTATTGTCGGTGTATGCCGTTGGTGAAGAGGCATTTTTGGCGTTATTAGAGTCTTTGCTCCAGCTAACCTCTGCGCCAGAGACCGGCCTGTTATCTTTCAGCACCACAACCTGAGCAATGTTTTGCGTTTTGCCATCGGCGACGGAGTTATTCACCTTCATGGTCACGGTCACATCCTGCTGAAGCTCACTAAACGTCACTAGCGTGGTGCCTTTCGCCTCACCGACCGTTGCCGTCACGGTGAGCCCGGTTTCTGGCGTCGTATCCGTCAGGCTCACTGTCGCATTACCCGCACTGTCGGTTACCGACGAGGCGGCGGCCAGTTTAGCGCTGCCGGTGGTGGCCCAGTTTACGGTAACGTTAGGCAGTGCCTTACCGTTGCTGTCTGTGACCAGCGCATTGACAACGTCGGTTGACATGCCGTCAGCCGGCGAGTTATCGGTTGTCGTGGTAACGGTAATCTTATCCAGCACCGACTTAAAGGTGGTGGTCGTTGAACCTTTGGCATCACCCGCTGCTGCAGTCACGGTCAGGCCACTCTCCGCAACGGTATCCGTCAGGTTAACAGTAGCGATACCGCTGCTGTCGGTCACTGTCGAGGTCGCAGCCAGTTTTGCGCTGCCGGTGGTGGTCCAGTTTACGGTCACGCCCGAGAGCGGTTTACCGTTACCATCCGTCACCGTGGCGCGGGCCACGTTAGGCGTGGTGCCATCAGCCGGAGAGTTGTCCGTGGTCATCTCTACGGCGATATTCTGCTGAATCCCGACGAACGTGGTGGTGGTTGTACCGGTAGCATCCCCCGCCGTGGCGGTCACGGTCAGGCCGCTCTCTGCCACGGTATCCGTCAGGTTAACGGTCGCGTTACCGTTGCCATCGGTCACCGATGAGGCCGCAGCCAGTTTTGCGCTGCCGGTCGTGCTCCAGTTAACGGTCACGCCAGAGAGCGCTTTGCCAGTGCTGTCTTTCACCGTCGCGCGGGCCACGTTAGGCGTGACGCCGTCGGCCTGCGAATTATCCGTGGTCATGCTCACGGAGATAGTGTTGCTCGTCGCGGCGGCAACGAAGGCGGAATCTGTGGATTCCGTTTTACCCGAGGCGCTGGCCGTCAGCTTCACCGACTCCGCTTTGGTATCGGTATACTCAACGCTGGCATGGCCGCTGCCGTCGGTCACGGCGTCGCTGTGTACGATGGTTGCGCTATGATCCACGCTCCAGCTCACCGGTACGCCCGACATCACCTTACCGCTGGCATCGCGAACGGTAACCTGGCCGCTGTTAGTGTCAACGCCGTCGGCTTTGCTGTTGTTATCGGTCAGCTTGAGGTTCAGCGAGCTCACCGACTCGTTAAAGCTGCTCGGTACGCTGCGGGTGATCGAGCCGGATGTAGCCGTAACCGTAACCTGCTCGGCGGTGCTGTCGGTAATGCCAACGGTGGCGTTACCGTTACCGTCGGTCACGCCGGTTGTGGCACTCAGTTTACCCGTTCCGCTGACGCTCCAGATGATGTCAGCATTTCTGGCAGGCGATCCGTCCGAGGTGACCGCATGTACCATAACGGTATTATTGGTCGCCCCATCCGCCGGGCTGTTGTCCTGAATGCTGGTCAGGGTCATATCAGCCAGCGCGTCATTGCTCTGTTTCTTCTTATACTGCAGCACGATCTCATTGTTACGATCGACCAGATCGTAACGGCTGCCCGCCAGGCTGCGGCGAACGGCCACCTGATCGGGAGAAATTTGTGCCCCCCACGGCTGGCCCAGCGCATAGCGGAAGTTAAGGCTAAACTCGGTCTCATCCACTGAGTCCTGGCCACGACGATAGTCCACGCCGGCGGTGACTAACGGAACTGGGGTGTAGTTAAGTCCAACGGTGACCGCAGAAGGATTGTCCTGCAGCGTGTCCTTATCAAACAGGGCAACGTCATCGCCATAGTATTTTTCATACATCAGCTTTCCGCCCAGCTGTGGGTATGCGGGCAGGTAGCCATCGGCGCGAATGTCGAAGCCATCAGCAGGTTTTTCGTTATAGTCCGCATAGTCACGAGAGCTATGCCAGTCGGTGGTGCCCGCATAGGTGTTAAAGCCCAGCTTCAGGAAGTCTGTCCAGGCTTCGGCACCCGCCCCTACACGGCGGTTTTTCCCGGTGAAGTCATCGTCAAAGAAGACGTTTCCGCCAAACATCCAGTTTTCAAGATTAAATACCCTGACCCCTAAGCCAAAGTTACCGGTATTACGGCCGTCCGGCGCGCGGTAGCCGAGCTGGGTAAACAGCAGCTGCTGCTGGTTATCGTACAGCGGCAGTAAGAAATCCAGAGAGCTATCGTCCCAGTTGCCGTTATCATCTACGTTCAGCTTCACCTTAGCCGTACCAAACTGGCTCAGCCAGTCCTGCGCTGAAGACGCCGCATAGCCCGTCGCCGCAGAAGCCGCCGCGCCCTTTAAACCGTCAGAGCCAGAGGAAGAGAGCGCGGATGCTGTGGTGCTGAGGGTGTCGCTGCCGGGCAACGAGGTATTTTCTGCCTCGGACTCTGACGCCGTAGAGGATGACGCAGGGCTACTTAGCAGGAAAGACGCTGAAACCGGGTAGGTTGTCAGTGAAAAGATACAAATAAAGAAGAGGACAAATTTTTGCTGCCAGTTCGACTGGCGTATCCTCTCGAACAGGCGCGCCTTGCGAGCCCTAACAAATGGTTTTGGTTTCGATTTTACTTTCATGAGATCAGTCTCTTTTTCACAATGCCGAAAGCGTGCATAACGTTAGCGTTTGCACTTTTGAATTAATTGAAATTTAAATTTACATTTCAAAACGAAATAACGAACACACTCCCTTGTCAGGTTGATAACGCTCTCTATTGAAAGGCTAAAAAAGGCTTACACCTGCCTAAAATTGGGCCAATTATTTCTTATGACAGATATAAAGCAAAACAGAAAAAATGCTCTATTTGAGACTTTTTTATCTTTTTGATAATAAACATTTTTTTGGCGTATTTATAAGACGCTTGCCAGCGTTTCCTAACCTTAATAGAGTGTAGAGTTCTAAAGATTATTTAATTTATTAGCGGCATGAATAACATGAATATGGAATAGCTGGAAAGGGAACATAAAAATGAGCGCAACGCCTGAAAATAACCTGTCAAATATTCTCTCCCGCCGTCCACTTCAGGCCTATCAGAGGATTTTCTCTGCGCTGGAAGATAAAGGTCATGTTTTTAGCCTGGCGCCTGGCGAGCGTGCTGAAAAAAACATAGCGGCAGAATGCAAAGTCTGGCTCGTTACGCGGGGCGTTTTTACCGTGGTGAGAGAATCGGATGACAGCTGGTTGGGCACGGCTTCCGCGCCCTTTGTGGTGGGTATAAGCGGGCTCTTCTCACAGCACGGCAAAAGCTACAGTCTGATGGCGCAAAATAGCTGCCAGGGTATTACCATTGAACGCGATCTTTTTTTTCAATACGTAGAGCAGAACCGTCTCTGGCAGGATGTCGCGCATATTCAGGCCTGGCTACTGGAGCTGCTGCTGTTTAGAGATGGCTGGCTCTCTTCCGGTGATGCATATCAGATGGTCAGGCGGCAGCTACTTAACCTGATGAAGCTGCCCTATGACATTCGTGTCGCCACACCCGTTGAGAGCTATATTCGCAAACATACATGCCTTTCCCGCAGCTCGGTTTTCCGTATTCTTTCACAACTGCGCAAAGGGAAATTTATCCTGATTAAAAAGGGGAAGCTGATTAACGTTGCCCGCCTCCCTGAGAAGTATTAATGGAATGCGTTACCCCTGGCCATATTTCTCCAGCAGCGCGCTGGCGATGGCCAGGGTTTCCGCATCGGCCACGCCATCATAGCGCGCCGGGCGGAAGTGCATCTGGAAGGCCATAATCACCCTCTTCTGCTGAGCTATCGTCATGCCTGGCACCACCTCATAGCCGTAGCGGGAGAGCGCATCCAGCAGGACGGCACTACTCACCCTTTCAGAAGGCGCGCGGCCGTTGAGGTAGAAGGTCACACGTTGGGCGTCGGGCCAGGCGCCAATCCCCTGCGCGGCCAGTTCACGCCACGGAAAGAGCGGACCGGGATCGACCTTACGCTGGGGGGCAATGTCCGAGTGCGCCACCACGTTAGCAGGGAGTATGTTGTAACTATTAATGATATCCTTCGCCAGTGGAATCAAGGCGGCGATCTGATCCGCTGCGAAGGGGGTAAAGTCTTTATCTCTGCCTATCTTCTGCCAGCCGCGGTTCTCCAGCTCAATGCCAATTGAGGTATCGTTAATCCGCGTCGCTCCCCGCCAGAAGCTCACCCCGGCGTGCCAGGCCAGCTCCTGCTCGGGCACCAGCTGCCAGATGCGCGGCTTCCCGTTGTGCACCGGCGGATGTTCTGGGATCAGATAGTGGGCGCTGACCTCTTTATCGGTCAGGGTTGTGAGGGAGGTATCGAAGTCGCCTGCGGTATAGTGGATCACCAGCACTTTTATTCGCGGATAGGCGGCCTGCGCCCGATGCTGGGTATCCAGCTCATAGCCCACCCTTTTTACTACGCCTTTATCGCTTATCTCGCTCTTCTTGCTTGCGCAGGCGCTAAGCAGCAGGGCCAACACCAGCAGCCAGAATCGTTGCCACACCGGCTGCGGCGTAGGGATGGGGAATAGCCGCATCTTTACTCTCCTTTTTAACCTTCGATGCCACAAGCGGTGCATAATCAAACAGCCAGGGCTATGATTGATAAAACTATACACATGTCGTTAGCTTATAAGGAAATCATTATGCGCTACTCTCTTTTATCCGTCATTGCGCCCTGTGCGCTGGTGCTCTCCGCGTGCACCACTCCCGTGACGCCCGCGTTTAAGGATATCGGCACGCGCAGCGGTCCCTGCGTGGCAGGGGGTCCTGACGCCGTGGCGCAGCAGTTTTACGACTACCGCATCCAGCATCGCAGTAACGATCTGACCGCGCTGCGTCCCTACCTCAGCGACGATCTGGCCGCTATGCTGACCGCCGCCTCTCGCGACAGCCGCAACAGCGCTCTGCTGAGCGCCGATCCCTTCTCCAGCCGCGCGACGCCAGCACAAACGGCCACGGTCGCCAGCGCCTCAACCATTCCCAACACCGACGCACGTAATATTCCTCTGCGCGTCGAGCTGACCCAGGGCAGCCAGCGCTGGCAGGATGAGGTATTGATGGTGCGTGAAGGCCAGTGCTGGGCAGTAGATGACGTACGCTATCTCGGCGGTAGCGTTCATGCCCCGGCAGGCTCTCTGCGCCAGTCAATCGAACATCGCTAATACGCTGTACAGGCCGGACCTCCACGATTTTGTGCTATTTTTAAGGTGGAAGACGGCCTGTAGTTAAGTTTTAACGCATAAATATTGCATAACTATTCTGTCAACGTTACTATTTGCGGCCTCAATTGCTATCAGATTGCCTCGATGAGTATTAAATTAAACGGCATTAACTGCTTCTACGGCGCACATCAGGCGCTGTTTGACATCACACTCGACTGCCCCGAGGGCGAGACGCTGGTACTGCTTGGCCCAAGCGGCGCGGGCAAGAGTTCGCTGCTACGCGTCCTTAACCTGCTGGAGATGCCACGCTCCGGCACGTTGAGCATTGCCGGTAACAATTTCGATTTTGCTAAAACGCCTTCTGATAAAGCGATCCGCGAGCTGCGGCAAAACGTCGGCATGGTGTTTCAGCAGTACAACCTCTGGCCACACCTGACCGTGGTGCAGAATCTGATTGAAGCCCCTTGCCGGGTGCTGGGTCTGAGCAAAGAGCAGGCCCATGCCCGTGCCGATAAGCTCTTAGAGCGCCTGCGCCTGAAGCCCTACAGCGACCGCTACCCGCTGCACCTCTCCGGTGGTCAGCAGCAGCGCGTGGCCATTGCCCGCGCGCTGATGATGGAGCCGCAGGTGCTGCTGTTTGACGAGCCGACGGCGGCGCTGGATCCCGAGATCACCGCGCAGATCGTCAGCATTATTCGCGAGCTGGCGCAGACCAAGATTACCCAGGTTATCGTGACTCACGAAGTTGAAGTGGCGCGTAAAACCGCCAGCCGTGTGGTGTATATGGAAAATGGCTATATCGTCGAACAGGGCGATGCCAGCACCTTTACCGCACCGCAGACCGATGCGTTTAAAAACTACTTATCTCACTGATATTTTTTTGGGAAGTGACAATGAAAAAAGTATTGATTGCCGCGCTGCTCGCCAGCGTTAGCCTCTCTGCTACAGCAGCCCAAACCATTCGTTTTGCCACCGAAGCGAGCTACCCTCCGTTCGAATCTACCGATGCCAATAACAAAATCGTTGGCTTCGACGTCGATCTGGCCAACGCGCTGTGTAAAGAGATTGATGCGACCTGTACGTTCACTAACCAGGCGTTCGATAGCCTGATCCCAAGCCTGAAGTTCCGCCGCTTCGACGCGGTGATGGCGGGTATGGATATTACCCCGGAGCGTCAGAAGCAGGTTCTGTTTACTAACCCGTACTACGACAACTCGGCGCTGTTTATTGGCCAGCAGGGTAAATTTACCAGCATCGATGCGCTGAAAGGCAAACGCGTCGGCGTGCAGAACGGCACCACGCACCAGAAATTCATTACCGATAAGCATCCGGAAATCACTACCGTACCGTACGACAGCTACCAGAACGCGCGTCTGGATCTGCAGAATGGCCGTATTGATGCCGTGTTCGGCGACACCGCGGTGGTGACCGAATGGCTGAAGGCGAATAACAAACTGGCTGCGGTCGGCGATAAGGTGACGGATAAAGAGTATTTCGGCACGGGTCTGGGCATTGCGGTGCGTCAGGGCAATACCGACCTGCAGCAGAAATTTAATACCGCGCTGGAAAAAGTGAAGCAGGATGGTACCTACGAGACCATCTACAAAAAATGGTTCCAGAAGTAATCCTTGATGAATGAACTTTTTCCTTTAGCAAGCGCCGCCGGGATGACCGTCGGCCTTGCCGTTTGCGCGCTGGCCATTGGCCTGGTGCTGGCCATGCTCTTTGCCGTCTGGGAGTCCGCAAAGTGGCGTCCTGTGGCATGGCTCGGATCGGGGCTGGTGACTATCCTGCGCGGCCTGCCGGAAATTCTGGTGGTGCTCTTTATCTATTTTGGCTCGTCACAGCTGCTGCTGGTGCTCTCGGATGGCTTTACCCTGAACCTGGGGTTTGCGCAGATCCCGGTGCAGATGCAGATTGAAAACTTCGACGTCAGTCCGTTCCTGTGCGGGGTGATCGCCCTCTCCCTGCTCTATGCAGCCTATGCTTCTCAGACCCTGCGCGGGGCGCTGAAGGCTGTGCCGCAGGGCCAGTGGGAGTCCGGCCAGGCGCTGGGGCTGTCTAAAAGCGCTATTTTCTTCCGGCTGGTGATGCCGCAGATGTGGCGTCATGCCCTGCCGGGACTGGGTAACCAGTGGCTGGTGCTGCTGAAAGATACGGCGCTGGTATCACTTATCAGCGTTAACGATCTCATGCTGCAAACCCGCAGCATCGCGACCCGTACCCAGGAGCCATTTACCTGGTTTCTGGTGGCGGCGGCCATCTACCTGGTGATTACGCTTCTCAGTCAGTACATTCTCAAACGCATTGACCAACGCGCGACACGTTTCGAACGGAGGCCTGGCTAATGCTTGAGTATTTACCGGAACTGATGAAAGGGTTGCACACCAGCCTGACGCTCACCGTGGCGTCGATTGTGGTGGCGCTGATCCTCTCCCTGATTTTTACCATCGTTCTGACGCTGAAAACGCCGGGTCTGGTGTGGATCGTGCGGGGCTATATCACGCTCTTTACCGGTACGCCGCTGCTGGTGCAGATCTTCCTGATCTACTACGGGCCGGGGCAGTTTCCGTCGATCCAGGCCTATCCGTGGCTGTGGCATCTGCTCTCCGAGCCGTGGCTCTGCGCGCTGATTGCCCTGTCGCTGAACAGCGCGGCCTATACCACCCAGCTCTTCTACGGCGCGATTCGGGCGATCCCTGAGGGGCAGTGGCAATCCTGCGGCGCGCTGGGGATGAGCAAGAAGGATACGCTGGCGATCCTGCTGCCGTACGCGTTCAAACGCGCCCTCTCCTCCTACTCCAACGAAGTGGTGCTGGTATTCAAAAGTACCTCCCTGGCCTACACCATCACGCTGATGGAGGTGATGGGGCATGGACAGCTGCTGTATGGTCGCACCTACGACGTGATGGTTTTCGGCGCGGCGGGGATTATCTACCTGATAGTCAACGGCTTGCTGACGCTGCTGATGCGGCTTATCGAGCGGCGGGCGCTGGCGTTTGAGCGGCGCAACTAACACTATCTGAGGCGGGGCAACCCGCCTTTTTTACACCTGCACAAATATAAATAATCATTAATATTGCATATAAATTCATTCAGTGGCATTGTAACCCCATGCCGCAGACACGGTGAAAACTATAAGATTGACAGACAGGAGTTCCATAATGAAAAAGTTAATTCTGGCCGCCATCCTCGCCACCTTCGCCGCCGGTGCCAGCGCGGCAGATAAGATCAGCTTCGGCTCCTCTGCCACCTATCCACCGTTTGAGTCGCTGGATGCCAGCAACCAGATCGTTGGCTTTGATATTGACCTGGCAAAAGCGCTCTGCAAGCAGATGCAGGCCGACTGTACCTTTACCAACCACGCGTTTGACTCGCTGATCCCGGCGCTGAAGTTCAAGAAGTATGATGCCGTCATCTCCGGTATGGACATCACCCCAGAGCGTAGCAAGCAGGTCTCCTTCACCGACCCGTACTACGCCAACTCGGCGGTGGTGATCGCGAAGAAAGACGCGTTTAAATCGTTCGAGGATCTGAAAGGCAAGCGCATCGGCATGGAGAACGGTACAACGCACCAGAAGTATCTCCAGGATAAGCACCCGGAAGTGAAGACCGTAGCCTATGACAGCTACCAGAATGCGATCCTCGATCTGAAAAATGGTCGTATCGATGGCGTATTTGGCGACACCGCGGTAGTGAACGAGTGGCTGAAGAACAACCCGCAGCTGGGTACCGCCACGCCGAAGGTGACCGACGCGCAGTACTTCGGTACCGGCCTGGGCATCGCGGTGCGTCCGGATAACAAAGCCCTGCTGGAAAAACTGAACGCTGCCCTGGCGGCCATCAAAGCCGACGGCACCTATCAGAAAATCAGCGACCAGTGGTTCCCGCAGTAATTACTATTCGCTAAACGCCCGGTGGCGCTCTCGCTTACCGGGCCTACAAATTCTTCTACTCTACTTCCCGCACCAACAACGTTAACACCTCATAATGCGCCGTGTGCGGGAACATATCGAACAGCTGCACGCGTTCGATGCGGTACCCTGGCAGCTCACGGATATCTTTCGCCATCGTCTCGGCGTTACAGCTGGAGTAGACGATCCACTGCGGGGCCATCGCGCTCAGGTAGTCGCACAGCGGCTTGCCGATGCCGCGCCGCGGCGGGTTGACCAGCACCAGCTCCGGCACCGTCCCCTGCCCCGTGGCGAATGCAGTAGAATCCAGCGCCTGGAAATGCACATTATGCAGACCCAGCTCTTCAGCAGACTGCTTCGCGCAGGCGATGGCTTCCGGAGCGATCTCAATCCCGGTCAACGTCATCTCCGGCGTCGCACAGTGCAGGCCAAAGCCGCCCACGCCGCAGAAGAGATCCCACATGTGCTGCACCGGCAGCGCCCGTACCCAGTCGCGGGCGATGGCGTAGAGACTCGCCGCCACGCTGGGGTTGGTCTGGAAGAAGCTCTGGGGGCGGATCCACAGCGGCACGCCGTTAAAGCGCTCCGCCAGCGCTCGCTGGTCGGTAAGCCAGATCTCCTGCTCCCCCTCCATAATCGCCATATGCACCGGCTGGATGTTAACCGAGATCACCTTCAGCTGCGGCAGCTCGGCCTGCAGCGCGGGCAGCGCGGCACGAAGCTGGTCGAGCTTGGCCTCCGAGCGCAGCACAAAGCGCAGCATCAGGCCGCCGTCGAGCTGGCTCTCGGTGAGCAGCAGGTACTTCAGCTCCCCACGCTTGCGCGCCACGTTATAGGGCGTCAGGCCCGCCCGGGCAATAAAGGGCTTCAGGGCGGCAAAGACCGGGTAGAACGACGCCGGATAGAGCGGACAGCCGGTGAGATCCTCCGGCGAGCCGTCGCGGTGTAGCATCCCCAGCAGCGGTTTCTCGACGCTGCCGCTCACCACCATCTTGGCTTTATTACGGAATCCCTGCTCCGGGCCGCTGACCGGCGTGCACCACTCGGCGACCGGCAGACCGCCCAGCAGCGCATGCAGGCTCGCCATCTTGCTGGCAAGCTGTTGCGGGACCGGCTGGTCGATCCATTGACAGGAGCGACAGCGACCGGCGTCATATAGGGCGCACTGCATGATAGAAACCTTCTTTTTTGCGGGGCGGGGATTGTACCACCGTTACTGGAAGCGGAAAAAGCGTCTGCAGGGGGATGGGATAAACAGCAGGCCGAGCACCAGCATATCCGGCAGCTTCTGCATCACCAGCGAGCGGAAAATTTCCCGCTTCGAACCGCCAGCAATGCTGAACAGCTCCGGGTAGCCGTAGCCCAGCGAGGCCGCCCACATGTAGCCTGCGGCCACCACCTGGGTCAGGAGATAGAGCCAGCGCGCCCAGTTGCGGCCTTTAATGACTGAGAAGGCGCAGAGAAATTCGAGGAACAGCAGCAGCAGGCTGCCGAGAAAAATCAGCGTCAGGTTCCAGGTCTGGGCGCTGCGGTGGATGAAGTCCAGCGTCCCGCGCAGCCCCAGCAGGTTAAACAGCAGCAGCAGGTCGAGGCAGCGGATCGCAATAATAGCGATAGCCGCGACCTGAACCAGCGCCGGTACGTTAAGCCGCGCATGACCCTGCTGCGTTTTTTTGAAAAATCCCACGGCGTAGCCTTCCCTGCGAAACGATACCGCGACCGGCGCGGCATCAGTGACCCATGACCTCAGCAAATAGTAGTGGGATCATCCCTGTCTTGCACGCTGGATATCACGCGTTCGCTGCTTTTCTGCACGGGCCATCAATAGCCAGGCGATAAAACCAACAATGCCCACCACGCCGAGGATAATCGACGCCAGGGCGTTGATCTCCGGGTTTACCCCCATGCGCACGCTGGAGAAGACCAGCATCGGCAGCGTGGTGGCCCCCGGCCCGGAGACGAAGCTGGCGATCACCAGATCGTCCAGCGACAGGGTAAAGGCCAGCAGCCAGCCGGAGATCACCGCTGGCATGATCATCGGCAGGGTGATGATAAAGAAGACCTTCACCGGCGTAGCGCCGAGATCCATTGCCGCCTCCTCAATGGAGCGATCCAGCTCGCGCAGGCGGGAGGAGATCACCACCGCCACGTAGGCGGTACAGAAGGTGACGTGCGCCAGCCAGATGGTAAGCATCCCGCGATCCGCCGGCCAGCCGATGGCGTGGGCCAGGGCGACAAACAGCAGCAGCAGCGACAGGCCGGTGATCACGTCGGGCATCACCAGCGGCGCGGTGATCATAAAGGCAAAGCCGTTTGCGCCACGAAAGCGTCCGAAGCGCACCATTACCACGGCGGCGATGGTCCCCAGGATCACCGCCATCGTCGCCGCGCAGGCGGCAATGGTCAGGCTTAGCCCTACCGCGCTCATCATGGCATCGTCGTGGAACAGCGTGCTATACCAGCGCGTAGACCACCCGGCCCACACCGTCACCAGCTTCGAGCTGTTGAAGGAGTAGACCACCAGCATCAGCATCGGCGCATAGAGGAAGGTGAAGCCGAGGATCAGGATCAGGATCCGCCACGGCGAACGCACTACCGGTAAGTTGTTCATGCGTGGTCTCCCGTGCCTTTGCTCTGATGTTTATGGAACCACATGATGGGAACAATGAGCAGCAGCAGCATAATAATGGCGACCGCCGAGGCCACCGGCCAGTCGCGGTTATTAAAGAACTCCTGCCACAGCACGCGGCCAATCATGATGCTGTCCGGGCCGCCGAGCAGCTCCGGGATCACGAATTCGCCCACCGCCGGGATAAATACCAGCATCGAGCCCGCGATAATTCCGCCCTTGGTCAGGGGCACAATCACGCTAAAGAAGGTCTTCAGCGGCCGGGCACCAAGATCCAGCGAGGCCTCTACCAGCGAGTAGTCAATGCGCGTCAGGGCGGTGTAGATTGGCAGCACCATAAACGGCAGATAGGCGTAGACAATGCCGATATAGACCGCAAGATTGGTGTGCAGGATCGTCAGCGGCTGGTCGATCACCCCTAGCCAGAGCAGAAAGTTATTGAGCACGCCGTTATTTTTTAAGATGCCCATCCAGGCGTAGACGCGGATCAGGAACGAGGTCCACGACGGCAGGATCACCAGCAGCAGCAGGATATTGCGCGTCGACGGCTTGCTGTGCGCCACCGCCCAGGCCAGCGGGTAGCCCAGCAGCAGGCAGAATAACGTTGAGATGGCCGCCACCTGCAACGATTGCAGATAGGCTTCGAAATAGAGCGGATCGTCCGTGAGCTGGAGGAAGTTACCCAGATTAAGGGTGATCGAGAGCTGGCCGTCGGCCCACTCCATCAGATCGGTATAGGGCGGGATGGCCCGCGCCATCTCGGCCAGGCTGATTTTAAAGACTATCAGAAACGGCAGTAAAAACAGCAACGACAGCCAGATATAGGGCAGCGCGATCACCAGCTTGCGCCCGTGCTTCATCTGCATCCGCGCCAGCCAGAGGGTAAAGCGAGACGTTTTTTCTACGCGGGCCGGTGGTTCTAATGTGCTCATCACCGCTCCTTAAACCGTTAACACAACGCAGCTGTCGGCGTCCCAGCAGAGGCGCACCTCATCACCCCACGTCGGCAGCCCTTTGCGGTAGCGATGTTCGTTCTGCAGCTGGGCGCTGATCATCTGCCCGCTCTTCAGGCGAACGTGGTAGATAGAGAGATCGCCGAGATAGGCAATGTGCACCACTTCACCGACGGCAAAGTTAAAGCCATCAGCCGGTGCCTCGTCGCAGAGCATGATCTTCTCCGGGCGCAGGGCCACGTAAACCGGCACGTTGTCTACCACCGAGGCATCCGGATCGACCTTCAGGGGATGCATTAGCCCCGGCGAGTCGATCACCAGACCGTCCTCCTGGCGCTCCTTCAGCAGCCCCTCGAAGACGTTCACCGAGCCGATGAACTCCGCGCTGTAGCGGGTCGTCGGATGCTCGTAGATCTCCTCCGGCTCGCCGATCTGCACAAATTTACCCCGGTTCATGATCGCGATACGCCCGGCCATCGTCATCGCCTCCTCTTGATCGTGGGTTACCATGACGCAGGTCACCCCTACCCGCTCAAGAATATCCACGACCTCCAGCTGCATCCGGTCGCGTAGCTTCTTGTCCAGCGCGCCCATCGGCTCGTCGAGCAGCAGCAGCTTCGGCCTTTTCGCCAGGCTGCGGGCCAGGGCCACGCGCTGACGCTGGCCGCCAGAGAGCTGGTGCGGCTTACGTTTAGCGAACTCGCTCATGTGCACGAGGCCGAGCATCTCCTCTACCCGGCTGGCAATCTCCGCCTTCGGCAGCTTGTCCTGCTTCAGACCGAAGGCGATGTTCTGCTCAACGGTCATGTGCGGGAAGAGCGCATAGGACTGGAACATCATATTGATGGGGCGCAGGTAGGGCGGAACGTGGGCCAGATCGACGCCGTCCAGCATAATCTGCCCGGTAGTGGGCTGCTCGAAGCCCGCCAGCATACGCAGCAGGGTCGATTTCCCGCAGCCGGACGCGCCCAGCAGGGCAAAAATCTCGCCTTTATAGATGGTCAGGTTGACGTCATCCACGGCGTGTTGACCATCAAACGATTTGGTCAGGTTACGAATTTCCAGCAGCGGCGTCAGCGCTTTACGAGGTTTCGCCTGTGGGCGGGGGGTTGCGTCATTCACGGGATGCTCTCCGGCATACAGATAAACAGGTGCATATGCACTAAAACGGTGCCTGATGTCCGGTGGCGCGAACGCCACCGGATACGGTCTTATTTACCGCTCTTCACTTTGGTCCACGCGCGGGTTCTCACGCGGTCAATTTTCGGCTCCTGCACCTTGAGGGTAAAGAGCTTAGCGAAGACGTCTTCCGGTGGGAAAATAGCCGGGTTCTCGCGTACTTCCGCACTGATCAGCGGCACGGAGGCCTTGTTGCCGTTAGCGTAGAAGACGTGGTCGCTGATGTGGGCGATAACGTCCGGACGCATCAGGTAGTTGAGGAACTGGTAGGCTTCCTCTTTGTTTTTGGCATCTTTCGGCATAGCGAAGACGTCAAAGAAGGCCAGCGCCCCCTCTTTTGGAATGATATAGGAGACGTTAACGCCGTTTTTCGCCTCTTTCGCCCGGTTCGCCGCCTGCCAGACATCCCCTGCCCAGCCGATCGCCACGCAGATATCGCCGTTAGCCAGATCGTTAATGTACTGAGAGGAGTGGAAGTAGCGGATATTTGGCCGCAGCTTCAGCAGCAGATCGGTCGCCGGACCGGTGTAGTCGTCCGCTTTAGTGCTGTTGGGATCTTTACCCAGATAGTTCAGCACGGTGGCGAAGATCTCTTCCGGCGCATCGAGGAAGGAGACGCCGCAGCTCTTCAGCTTCTCAAGGTTTTCCGGCTTCAGCACCACATCCCAGCTGTCCACCGGCACGTCGCCCAGCACGGCTTTGACCTTATCGACGTTATAGCCAATGCCGGTAGTGGCCCACAGGTACGGCATCGCATACTTGTTATCAGGATCGTGCTTCGCCACCAGCTCGAGCACTTTCGGATCCATGTTTTTCCAGTTTGGCAGCTTGCTCTTATCCAGCGGCTGGAACACGCCTGCGGTCAGCTGGCGCTCCAGGAAGCTGGCTGAGGGCACCACCAGATCGAAGCCGGTGCTGCCCGCCATGAGTTTGCCTTCCAGCACCTCGTTGGAGTCAAACACGTCATACACAACCTTGATACCGGTCTCTTTTTCAAAGTTCGCCACCGTGTCCGGGGCAATATAGTCAGACCAGTTATACACGTGCAGCGTCTTCTGCTCGGCGGCCAGCGTGCCGGCGGAGACCGCCATCAGCGCGCCTGCTACCAGACCGGACAACCATTTTTTACTCAGGGTGGTCATATCTCATTCCTTCTGGAAAGTTCGTGAATAGACGAACTAAATGTACGCATTAAAGATATGCAAGAATCGTGCATACTTTATCACTCTGCACAGCTTCGGGTATGAGACGCCACCCGGCAGACGCTGCAAGCTTTTTAAAGCAGCGCAAGAATAACTGTAGCCAGGGTTAGAGGCTATAGGTCAGGTTAAAAACCGGGTTTTATCAATTTTTTATTCACTATTTGTCTATGCGATCGTCCGATAGCGCCACCGTGGCGGTGAATTAAACTGGAGAAAGGCAGAAAAGGCAGAATAAAAGCGGGGAGGAATGCAGCCGCTATGGCAGCGACTGCGCTAATGTCGTTAGGGTTTAGTGAAGAAAATTGCGCACCGTTTCACCGGCAGCGGCCTCGTCTTCCTCTGCATTAAACAGCAGCTGCTGCGCGCAGGCTTCGAGGATCACCATAGAGACCTGCTCTTCGCTGTGACGCATAAACCAGGCAAACTGCTTCAGATTCACCCCAGGGGCAGCGAACAGAGACTGACACACCACCAGCTTCGGCAGATTATCATCCTGGATGTCGAGGAAGGCTTTGATCGTCAGCGAGCTGGCGTTAATGGCGGAGAGATCGGCAGCCAGCGCCAGCAGCGCTGTGGGCTTGACCTCTGCCATCGCCGAGAAGAGAACAATATCATCAACCAGATCGATCTTGGCGTCGTAAATGCCGTCAAAATTTTGCATATGCGGCAGGTGTAGCGCCTGGCAGGTGTCACACTCATAAAAACTGATGCCCAGCTCGTCAAGCCAGTGACGCAAGGTGTCCAGACTGGGTACGACCAGTGAATCCATAATAGGGTGACCTCTGTAGAAAAATTTGCGGGCATAGCTTACGCAAAAAACGCCCTGTATACCATTTATACTGCTGGAAAAGCGCCTAGCCGCCCGTTTTCAGACAAAAGCCGGGGGTGGCCTGCTGCTCGATCCAGGCGATCATCTGTCCGGCAATGTCCACGCCGGTGGTCTTCTCAATGCCCTCCAGACCCGGCGAGGCGTTAACCTCCATCACCAGCGGCCCGCGATCGGCACGGAGAATATCTACCCCGGCCACGTCCAGCCCCAGGGTACGGGCTGCCAGCAGAGCCATCTCCCGCTCGCGCAGGGTAATGTTAGCTACCGTCGCCACGCCGCCCCGATGCAGGTTAGAGCGGAAATCGCCCTCTTTTGCCCGCCGCTCAATGGCGGCCACAACGTCGTTCCCTACGACCAGGCAGCGAATGTCACACCCTTTCGCCTCTTTAATGTACTCCTGCACCAGGATGTGGGCGTTCAGGCCGCGAAAGGCATCAATCACGCTCTCCGCCGCCTGTCGCGTCTCCGCCAGCACCACACCGATGCCCTGGGTGCCCTCTACCAGCTTGACTACCAGCGGCGCGCCGCCAACCATGTCGATAAGATCGCTGGTGTCATCCGGCGAGTGGGCAATGCCGGTGACCGGCAGATCGATCCCCTGGCGCGCCAGCAGCTGCAGCGAGCGCAGCTTGTCTCTGGCGCGGGTGATAGCCACGGATTCGTTGAGGGGGTAGCTGCCGAGCATTTCGAACTGGCGCAGGGCCGCCGTGCCGTAGAAGGTAATGGCGGAGCCAATGCGCGGGATCACGGCATCAAAGTAAGGGAGCTGGCGGCCCTGGTAGTGGATCGACGAGGCCGCCGGGCTGATATTCATATAGCAGGAGAGCGGATCGAGGATCTCGATGGTATGGCCCCGCTGCACCGCCGCTTCACGCAGGCGTTTACACGAATAGAGCGTTCCATCCCGGGACAATATGGCAATTTTCACCCTGCACCTCTCTACAATAACGGTGTCGCAACCGCATCACTATCATACACGCAGCGAGACGCAGGATGAACGGGATTTATCGCGTCGCCCAGCCCTGCTTATGCAGATAGTCGAGAATGAACGGACGGTTCTCTTTAATGATGGTGCGGCGGATGTGATCGCTCCAGGTGTCACGACGGTTGTTGCTGCCGCGGGTCATATAGTACTCCGCCAGCGCGTCGTCGTACCGCGCCAGCACGTCGGCATCTACCGGCTGATAGCAGTTCTCATGCACCACCATCGCGGCAGGCAGGCGCGGTTTCACATCCGGGTTATCCGCCGGCCAGCCGAGGCAGAGGCCAAACAGCGGCAGCACATGCTGCGGCAGGCCAAGCAGCGTGGTCACCTCTTCAATACTGTTGCGGATGCCGCCGATATAGACGCCGCCCAGGCCGAGCGACTCGGCAGCCACCAGCGCGTTCTGCCCCATCAGCGATGTATCCACTACCCCCAGCAGCAGCTGCTCGGCAAGGCCCAGCTGGGCGTCAGGGCAGATTTGCAGGTGGCGGTTGAAGTCGGCGCAAAATACCCAGAACTCCGC
The DNA here is from genome assembly GCA_002918705.1 of Escherichia sp. ESNIH1. Lineage (GTDB taxonomy): Bacteria > Pseudomonadota > Gammaproteobacteria > Enterobacterales > Enterobacteriaceae > Pseudescherichia. The sequence continues at coordinate 259,701 of PQKR01000003.1, forward strand.
TGCCTGGGCGATATGCTGCTGTCCGCCGGTCAGCGTTACAAACTGCTCGCGCAGGGCCGGATCGGTCACGCGAATAATAGAGGAGCACTGCAGGAAGCTGGAGCTGGAGGCCGCCTGGGCCGAGGCGATTATCGCCTCGCGCTGCGCCTGGCTGATAGGTTCCTGCGTGAAGTGGCGAATTGAGCGATGGGCACGCAGCAGATCGATAGTTGGGGTCATCTGATTTTCTCTGGCAGTGTCATTTAAAACGGTCGCGTCTGAGCGCGAATAACAGGAGAAGCAGTATAGGTGATTTTTTTGGCTGATGATTTGGCGAAACATAGCCTTATGGCATCGAAACGACAGGTAAAACCTTCTTTCTATTACCTGAGGTAATCGGCATCATAGCCCTAATGACAATCAGGCTTAACGTTAAGGAGAGTGTATGTTTGCTGTAATCTTTGGACGCCCCGGCTGTCCCTACTGCGTACGCGCAAAAGAGCTGGCAGATAAACTGAGCACCGAGCGTGACGACTTTAGCTATCGCTATGTCGATATTCATGCAGAAGGGATCACTAAAGCCGATCTGGAAAAGACCGTAGGCAAGCCGGTAGAGACCGTGCCGCAGATCTTCCTCGATCAGAAGCACATCGGTGGCTGCACCGACTTTGAAGCCTATGCCAAAACGCATCTGGGCCTCTTTGCCGCGCAGTAAGCACGCCCAGGGGGCGTTAGCTACGCCCCCGTCTTCCCAGCAGGCTACGAATAAACAGATAGCAGAGCGCGCCCAGCGCACACCAGAACACTGCGCTAAACAGCCACGCCATCTCCTGCCAGACCGATCGTATCGGCGTCAGGAAGAGCAGCATCAGTATAAAGCAGAACGTTGCCCCCAGCATCGCGCCCACCACCGGCAGAACAACGCGACGTTTTGTCGAGACAAAGCTTGCCACCGCGCCGGGAATAATAAAAAAGAGCAGCCCCAGCTCAGGATGGCTGGCTGGCTGAAAGGCTCCTCTCACGTTCAATAGGTGTGAGAGGTAGACCACAATAAAAAGCAGGAAGCAGCAAAGCGCACCCGCCCAACCACGTTTAGACTTCAAATAATCCTCCTGACATCGCCTCTATCGAAATCATCTTCGCCCCAAAGGAACGTCCGGTTTGATAAAGCAGTGTGGCAATCCTTGCCAAAAAAGCACCCACGCGAATGCGCGATTCTTAGCTAGCCGTTGTTTATTAATGCGATTAAACTATTGGCCTGATCTGTTTTGCGGTCATTGTTTTGTTTTGCAGCAGCGGGACGTTCAGGTCCGCTGACGTAAGTAAAACATTAGCGTAAATCATCATTTCTTTCAACAGCTTACTAGTAAACAAGAAGTTAGCCTCCGTGAATATAAACGTCGCAGATTTGTTAAATGGGAATTACATACTGTTATTATTTGTGGTGCTGGCGCTGGGCCTGTGCCTCGGGAAATTACGGCTAGGCTCTGTACAACTTGGTAATTCCATTGGCGTTTTAGTGGTTTCGCTATTATTAGGCCAGCAGCATTTTGCCATTAACACCGACGCCCTGAATCTGGGCTTTATGCTGTTTATTTTTTGCGTAGGCGTGGAAGCCGGACCCAACTTTTTTTCAATTTTCTTTCGCGACGGCAAAAATTATCTGATGCTGGCGCTGGTGATGGTTGGCAGCGCGCTGCTGATTGCGCTGGGGCTGGGTAAACTCTTTGGCTGGGATATCGGCCTTACCGCCGGGATGCTGGCCGGCTCAATGACCTCTACGCCGGTGCTGGTGGGCGCGGGGGACACGCTGCGCCATTTGGGCATGCCCAGCGGCCAGCTCACCACCGCGCTGGATCATCTCAGCCTCGGCTACGCCCTGACCTATCTTATCGGGCTGGTTAGCCTGATCTTCGGCGCGCGCTATATGCCGAAGCTACAGCATCAGGATCTTCAGACCAGCGCCCAGCAGATTGCCCGCGAGCGCGGCCTCGACAACGATGCCAACCGTAAAGTTTATCTTCCGGTGATCCGCGCCTACCGCGTAGGGCCGGAGCTGGTAGCCTGGGCCGACGGTAAGAACCTGCGCGAGCTGGGGATCTACCGTCAGACCGGGTGCTACATCGAGCGTATTCGCCGCAACGGCATTCTGGCGACCCCGGACGGCGATGCGGTACTGCAGATGGGCGATGAGATCTCGCTGGTAGGTTATCCTGACGCCCATGCCCGCCTCGATCCCAGCTTCCGCAACGGTAAAGAGGTTTTTGACCGCGACCTGCTCGACATGCGCATCGTCACCGAAGAGATCGTGGTGAAAAACCACAACGTGGTGGGCCGCCGCCTCGCCCAGCTGAAGCTTACCGATCACGGCTGCTTCCTTAACCGGGTGATCCGCAGCCAGATTGAGATGCCTATCGATGACAGCATCGTGCTTAACAAAGGCGACGTGTTGCAGGTGAGCGGAGACGCGCGACGGGTAAAAACCATCGCTGACCGCATCGGCTTTATCTCGATTCACAGCCAGGTCACCGACCTGCTGGCGTTCTGTGCCTTCTTTATCGTCGGTCTGATGATCGGCATGATCACCTTCCAGTTCAGCTCGTTTAGCTTTGGCATCGGCAACGCGGCGGGTCTGCTGTTCGCCGGGATCATGCTCGGCTTCCTGCGTGCCAACCACCCCACCTTCGGCTACATCCCGCAGGGAGCGCTGAACATGGTGAAGGAGTTTGGCCTGATGGTCTTTATGGCGGGCGTTGGCCTGAGCGCCGGGAGCGGCATCGGCCACGGCCTTGGCGCAGTGGGTGGACAGATGCTGGTCGCCGGGCTGCTGGTGAGCCTGGTACCGGTGGTGATCTGCTTCCTGTTCGGCGCCTACGTGCTGCGGATGAACCGCGCCATGCTCTTCGGCGCGATGATGGGAGCCCGCACCTGCGCCCCGGCAATGGAGATTATCAGCGACACCGCGCGGAGCAACATCCCCGCGCTCGGCTACGCGGGCACCTACGCCATTGCCAACGTGCTGCTGACCCTGGCCGGGACGCTGATCATCATCATCTGGCCGGGTCTCGGATAACTCTGAAGATGGGCGGTTGCGCAAAAAAATTTCTGGCATCATCCGAACTTTTTATAGAAGTGCCAGTCATAACTATTGCCACTGCTTTTCTTTGATGTCCCCATTTTGTGGAGCCCATCAACCCCGCCATCTTTGGTTCAAGGTTGATGGGTTTTTTATTTTTAGGATTTTAAAACCCGTTTTGTAGGCTGGTGCAAGCGCAGCGCCGCCCGGCATTTCTTTCCCCCTGCAATCCTCCCCAAATCTTGCTACTGTTAACCGACGCCAAAACCATAACTACAGATAAGACGCTATGACCTCCTCATCTCGCTCTGCCCTTAACCACCGCCTCTGGGCGTTATTTACCTTTTTCTTTATCCCTGGCCTGCTGATGGCCTCCTGGGCTACGCGCACCCCGGCCATTCGTGACATCCTGTCGGTCTCTACCGCTGAGATGGGTGCGGTGCTGTTTGGCCTCTCTATCGGCTCGATGAGCGGCGTTCTCTCCTCCGCATGGCTGGTCAAGCGCTTCGGTACTCGCAACGTGATCCGCGCCAGCATGTCGGTGTCGGTCCTGGGCATGATGGTGCTGAGCCTCGCCCTGTGGTTTGCCTCGCCGCTGCTGTTTGCCGTTGGGCTGGCGCTGTTTGGCAGCAGCCTGGGCGCAGCCGAAGTGGCGATCAATATCGAAGGCGCGGTGGTAGAGCAGAAGATGAACAAAACCGTGCTGCCGATGATGCACGGCTTCTACAGCCTCGGCACGCTGGTGGGGGCAGGTATCGGTATGACCCTCACCGCCTGGGGCGTGACTGCGACCCTGCACGTTCTGCTGGCGGCGCTGGTAGCCATCGTGCCGATCCTGATAGCGATTACCGCTATCCCTGACGGCACCGGCCGCAACGATGCAGGCGAAGCGCAGCACAAACGCAAAGGTCGTCCCTTCTATCGCGATACCCAGCTGCTGCTGATTGGGGTGGTGGTGCTGGCGATGGCCTTTGCCGAAGGCTCCGCCAACGACTGGCTGCCGCTGCTGATGGTGGACGGTCACGGCTTTACCCCCACCTCGGGATCGCTGATCTACACCGGCTTTACCCTCGGCATGACCATTGGACGCTTTACCGGCGGCTGGTTTATCGACCGCTACAGCCGCGTCACGGTGGTGCGCGCCAGTGCGATTATGGGCGGGCTAGGGATTGCGCTGATCATCTTCGTCGACAGCGCGTGGGTGGCAGGCGTCTCCGTGCTGCTGTGGGGTCTGGGCGCCTCCCTTGGCTTCCCGCTGACCATCTCCGCTGCCAGCGACACCGGGCCGGATGCCGCGACCCGCGTAAGCGTGGTGGCGACAACGGGCTATCTGGCGTTTCTGGTGGGACCACCGCTGCTGGGCTTCTTAGGGGAGCATTATGGCCTGCGTAGCGCCATGATGGTGGTGCTGGCGCTGATGGTGCTGGCAGTCATCGTGGCCCGGGCAGTTGCGAAACCGGGCCAGACCTCTGCTAGCCGTTCAGAGAGTGCCCCACCGACCGGTCCTTAAGGAAGATCACCATCAATCCAAGCCAGAGCAGGCCGTTGAGCAGGTTGAAGAGGCTAAACAGCCCTTCGCCGCCGCTCAGATAAGCATGCTTGCTCAGCTCAATGCCGACGGTAAATATTGCCATCTGCAGCATGCCCATCGCGGCGGATACCGTGCCTTTGCTGATATCGCTGGCAAACAGCGTCAGACGCACCAGCCCGGCGTTGGCAAGGCCAATACCAAACGCGTAGATGCTCAGCCCGGCGGTCATCCACAGGTAGGCGTGGGATGCCACCATCGTCGCCACGGCCGCCAGCAGCAGGCCGATAACGATCGGCCAGCCGCCCATAATGATCAGCGACCGTACGCTGCGCCGGGATGTCAGCCGGGCCAGTACCAGGTTACCCGCAATCAGCGCACCGAAGATCGGCACCTGCAGCAGGCCATACTCATAGCTGCTCATCCCTTCGCCGCTGATAATAATGATCGGCGACTGGGCGATCCACGCCAGCAGCGGCAGGCTGACAAAGCCCGTTGCCAGCGCCCCGGCGACGAAACGGCCATTCTTCAACACCGCCTTATAATCCCGGCCCAGCTCCTTCAGCGAGAGCCTCTCTCCAAGGCGAGTGGCGGTCTCCGGCATCGCCCGTTGCAGGCCAACGAAGGCAATGGCCGCCAGCAGGGCAAAGAGAACAAACATCCCCTCCCACGGCGCAACGTGCACCCAGGCGGCCCCCACCAGCGGCCCGAGCAGGGGGGCAATCAGCGCCACGTTCGCCATCAGGGCGGTGATCTTGATGCACACCGCCTCCTCAAACGACTCCTGAATGGCGGCATAGCCCACCGCGCCAATAAAGCAGAGGCTCACCCCCTGCAAAAAGCGCAGGATAGTGAACTGCTCAATGTTCTGCGCCAGTAGCGTCGCCAGACAGGTGACGATAAACCACACCACGCCGGTGAGCATCACCGGACGGCGACCAATGCGGTCCGACAGCGGCCCGAGCAGCCACTGTAAAAACATCCCCCCAGCCAGATAGGCGGTCATGGAGGTCGGCACCCACTCGATGCCGGCATGGTACTGGGCAACCACCGCCAGCATCCCCGGCTGGATCATGTCGTTGCCGATATAGGTTGAGAACTCGTAGAGCACCAGGCAGAGGGGAAACATCAATGCCTGGCGGCCTAAACGGCCTCTGGAAGATGAACGATTTTGCATGTAGCCTCTTTATCCTTAAGATCGCGCAGAGTGTAGTGAAAACGTCGCGCTGGCGGTAGTGAATTCTCTGTGGCAGCGCACGTTTAATACGCTTTACTAGCTTAAGGTTCGTTTAAGGTAGGCGCTGCACAATGGGAGTCTTTGTTTATAGTCAACAGGAGTGACACCACCCCATGCTGGAAAACCTCAACCACACCCTTTTTTACTGGCTGAACGCCACCCCCGACTCGCCCTCCTGGTTGATTACCGCTGCGATATATATCGCCAAGGATCTGATCACCCTGCTACCGCTGCTGGCGGCGGCGCTGTGGCTATGGGGGCCGCGCGGTCAGGTGAGCACCCAGCGCCAGCTGGTGATCAAAACGGCGATGGCGCTGGCGGTAAGCATGTGCCTCTCCTGGCTGATGGGTCATCTTTTTCCCCACGACAGGCCCTTTGCCCAGCACACAGGCTATAATTTTTTACATCACTCGGCGGACTACTCCTACCCCAGCGACCACGGCACGGTGGCGTTCACGTTCGCGCTGGCGTTTCTATTCTGGCATCGGATCTGGTCTGGCTGCGTGCTGCTGGCCGTGGCGCTGAGCATCGCCTGGTCGCGTGTCTACCTGGGCGTCCACTGGCCGCTGGATATGCTGGGTGGATTGCTGATTGCCCTCAGCGGCTGCCTGGCCGCACAGATGCTGTGGCAGGTTTGCGGGATGGGGCTGCACCGAACCCTGCATCTCATCTACCGCCGCTGTTTTGCTCTACCTATCCGCAAAGGCTGGGTGCGTGAGTGACTTAACCTGGCCGCACAGGTAATATTGGACGCCCTGCTGTACGCAGGGCTTTTACTATTGTGCCAGGGGATAATGCGCCAGGGGATTTATGGAAACGAAACGTGACGAAAGGATTGGCCAGCTGCTACAGGCCCTGAAGCGGAGCGATAAGCTGCATCTGAAAGAGGCGGCTACCCTGCTCGGCGTATCTGAAATGACCATTCGTCGCGATCTGAATGCCAAAAGCGGACCGGTGGTACTGCTGGGGGGTTACCTGGTGCTGGAGCCGCGCACCGCCAGCCACTACCTGCTGAGCGATCAGAAAACGCGCCTGGTGGAGGAGAAGCGTCTCGCTGCTCGTCATGCGGCAACGCTGGTGCAGGCCCACCAGATGGTGTTTTTCGACTGCGGCACTACCACGCCGTGGATTATCGAGGCTATCAGCGACGATTTGCCCTTCACCGCCGTCTGCTATGCCCTGAACACCTTCCTGGCCCTACAGGAGAAGCCGCTCTGCCGGACTATTCTCTGCGGCGGCGAGTTCCACGCCAGCAACGGCATCTTCAATCCCCTCAACTTTAAAGAGACGCTAAACAATCTCTGCCCGGATCTCGCCTTCTATTCCGCCGCGGGCGTCCATCCGGAGATGGGCGCAACCTGCTTTAACCTCGAAGAGCTGCCGGTAAAGCACTGGGCAATGACCCGGGCGCAGTACCACGTGCTGGTGGTCGATCACAGCAAATTTGGCAAAGTGCGCCCGGCATGCATGGGCGAACTCAGCCAGTTTGATGCTATTGCCAGCGACGTCCGTCCGGACGATGACCTCATCGCGCTGGCAAAAGCGCACCACATCGCCCTGCTCTACTGAGGCCCGCGCGGCTGGCTTAAGAGAACCAGCTGCCGAACCAGCCGTGGAATTTCATCAGCACGAAATCCCACATCCGGCTTAAGAATCCGCCCTCTTCCACCGCCTCCATGACGATCAGCGGACGCTGCTCAATGGACTTCCCGTTGAGCTGGAAGTCAATGGAGCCCACCACCTGACCCTTTTTCAACGGCGCGGTGAGCTGCGGTTCGTTTAATTTCCAGGTGGCCTTCAGATTTTTCAGCTGCCCTTTAGGAATTGTAATCGAGCCGGCCTCACCCGCACCGAGCTTCGCCTCGCTGCTGTCGCCAAACCAGACGCGGGTCGTCGCGAAGGTCGCATCGGGCTTGATAGGGGTGACGGTTTCGAAGAAGCGGAAGCCCCAGGTCAGCAGCTTCTCTGACTCGTTAAAGCGGATGCGATCGGTTTTACTCCCCAGCACCACCGAGATGAGCCGCATATCGCCCTGGGTGGCCGAGGCCACCAGATTATAGCCAGCCCCTTCGGTAGTGCCGGTCTTCATCCCGTCGACGTTAAGGTTGGTGCTCCACAGCAGACGGTTACGGTTCGGCTGGCGGATCTTGTTGAAGGTAAACTCTTTCTCTTTATGGATCGCATACTCTTCCGGCACGTCATGGATCAGCGCCTTGCCCAGCAGGGCCATATCGCGGGCGGTGCTGAACTGCCCCGGCGCGTCGAGGCCATGCACCGTTTTAAAGGTGGTATTGGTCAGCCCCAGCCGCTGCGCGTAGTTGTTCATCAGGCCGACAAAGGCGTCCTGGCTCCCGGCCACGTAGTCGGCAATGGCGATGCTGGCATCGTTCCCCGACTGGATAATCACCCCTTTATTGAGATCCGCCACCGACACCTGATCCCCAGGCTTGAGGAACATCAGCGACGAGCCACGCAGGGCCGGGTTACCGGTGGCCCAGGCGTCTTTACCCACGGTGACCATGTCGGTGAGGTGAATTTTTCCCGCCTTCAGCGCCTGGCCGGTGACGTAGCTGGTCATCAGCTTGGTGAGGCTGGCCGGATCCAGCTTCTCATCGGCGTTACCTTCCGCCAGCACTTTGCCGCTGGCGTAATCCATCAGGATCCACGCTCTGGCGTCGACCGCGGGCGCAGCCGGGGCCGCGACCTGCTCGGCAGCAAAAAGAGAGGGAGAAAAAAGAACCACAAGCGCCGAAGCCGTAGCCAGGCCGCGAAGGGACAGAGAGAAATGCGTCATAAAGGCCACCCGAGTATCCATTCTAAAAACCGCGTTAGCTCACCGCTACGCGCTAAACGGTGAGTAGTAACGTACAAAAGCCGTGAAGAAAACCGTCAGCTGGTAAAGTTTTTTAAAGTTTACGCAAAATCACACCCCTACGCTGCTGAGAGCGGGATTTTTTTGTTATCCGTTGCCTGAATGTTAACTTTATCTCACTATGTCAGCTATATGGTGCTGATAACAGCGCCCGGTTGCTGACGAAAAGAAGGAGTTTTTATGATCACGCTGTGGGGCAGAAACAACTCGACTAACGTTAAAAAGGTCTTATGGACCCTTGAAGAGCTGGAGCTGCCATATACGCAAATTCTGGCTGGGCTGGAGCATGGACTGAACCACAGCCCGGAGTATCTGGCGCTAAACCCTAACGGGCTGGTGCCGCTGTTCCGTGACGATGAGACCGACAGCGTGCTGTGGGAGTCGAATACCATTGTGCGTTTCCTGGCGGCGCAGTACGGCCAGGGTCGACTCTGGATCGAGCCGCCCGCAGCCCGTGCGCAGGCAGAGAAGTGGATGGACTGGGCTAACGGCACGCTCTCTCCCGCCCATCGCGTGCTTTTGATGAACCTGGTGAGAACGCCGGTAGAAAAACGCGATCCGGCAGTGATTGAGGCGGGTATCGCCGCCTGCGAACCGCTGTTTGAGATTCTGGATAACGCGCTGGCGACTTCAACCTGGCTCTCTGGCGAGGAGTTTGGCCTCGGGGATATCGCCGTTGCGCCTTTCGTCTACAACCTGTGGAACGTTGGCCTGACGTGGACGCCGCGCCCGCACCTGCAGCGCTGGTACGATGCTCTGAGCGAGCGTCCCGCCTACCGTAAAATCGTCATGATCCCGGTGACCTGAGTCCCGCTGTTACTGCGCCCCTGCCGGACTCACCTTCAATAGCTCGCCGTCGGACTCGTCGGTGAGCACATAGAGATAGCCGTCGGGGCCAACCCGCACGTCGCGGATGCGCTGGTTACGATCGCCCAGAATGCGCCCATCCTCGGTGACCTTATCCCCATCTACGCTCATCACAATCACGTCTTTGTCTTTTAGCGCGCCGATAAACAGCTTGTGCTGCCACTGTGGGAAGGTTGACGCGTTATAGAACGCCATGCCGCTGACCGCCGGAGAGTTTTTCCAGTAGAAGGCAGGCTGCTCGGTTCCGGCAACGATCTCCCCTTTCGCCTCCGGGATCTTCATACCGCTGTAGTTAATGCCCCAGGTCGCCAGCGGCCAGCCATAGTTTTTGCCTTTCTGCGGAATGTTAATCTCGTCGCCGCCGCGCGGGCCATGTTCGTTCAGCCACAGGGCGTTGGTCCAGGGGTTCATCGCCATTCCCTGCGGGTTACGGATGCCCCAGGACCAGATCTCCTTCCGGGCGTTGGCGTTGTTGACGAAAGGATTATCGTTTGGCACAGCTCCCTCGTCGGTCAGCCGCACCAGCTTACCCTGGAGCTTATCGAGATCCTGAGCGGTAGGACGCTGATTATTTTCTCCCAGCGCAATATAGAGGTAGCCCTTGCCGTCAAAGACCAGCCGTCCGCCAAAGTGGTTGCCGGTAGAGAGCTTCGGCGTCTGGCGGAAGACAACCTTAAACGCCTCCAGCCGGGAGAGATCGTCGCTGAGTCGCCCATAGCCCACCGCCGTCCCGGCTTTGCCGTCGTTGCCGGCCTCGGCGTAGCTCAGCCATACCCTGCGCGACTGGGCAAAGTCCGGGGCCAGCACCACGTCAAACAGGCCGCCCTGTCCGTTAGCCCACACCTTCGGTACGCCCGAGAGAGGATCGGACAGTCCGCTCCCCGCCTGCCAGTGGCGCAGCTGGCCGCCGCGCAGGGTAATCAGCACTCCTCTGTCGTCGGGCAGAAATGCCAGCGACCAGGGGTGATCGAGTTTGGTTTGCAGCACGTCGACCTTTACCGGCGCAGGCGCGGCAAAAACCGAGGCGGACAGAAACAGCGCGGGGATAAAAATCAGGACGTTGCGGCGCATGGGGCACTCCTTTGAGGGTCTCTGGCATAAAGCGTAGCCAGCAGAACGTTGCGCGCGCCCAATTTTACAAAAGCTTAAGCAGAAGGGGGAGTCGCCTCCCCCGGGATTCAGGATTCCACAACCTGCGGAGCTTGCTCGTTGAGGTTCTGAATGCATACGTTGAGGGTTTTGAGACAGCGGTCAAGCGTCTCTACGTTTACAGCAATGTAGTTCGGGCTGTCATGGTGCCCGCTCATTAAGCATATACCTGCAGCGGAGAGTGCCCCCTCTGCCCGGCACAGCATTTCGCGTTCTCTGGCATCCGGTACGGCATAAACATGCCGCTCCAGGCCGCGTATTTGTGTTGATAATTCAAAAAGGCTGTCACGCAGATAGTTGCTTTCGCTGACCGACATGTAACCCTTCGCCTTTCTGAGCTGGACATACGCCGCAAGATCGATGCTGGCGTTAGTCAGATTTCTCAGCAGGCTTCGTTTCTGTCTGTCAACGGTCATGCTAGATCCTCCTTTGTCGGCCTATCGTAAATTAAGCATAAGCTCATTTTTTGTTCAAAATTATGCGCTGGGTCAATATTTATCCAGACATTAACAATTTTTACAGTGTGACAACCTACACAAAATCTAACCAATTGAGTTAGCAGTAGAGAGTCGCCGCAAACCCGTGTAAAATCGCCCGGTTTTTTCTTCTGTTTACTTTGTGAGCGTATGAGCATACAACAACCGCGTATTGGCTTTGTCTCCCTGGGCTGCCCGAAAAACCTGGTGGATTCCGAACGCATTCTTACCGAATTGCGCACCGAGGGTTACGATGTGGTGCCGCGTTATGACGATGCCGATATGGTGATCGTTAACACCTGCGGCTTCATTGATAGCGCCGTGCAGGAGTCGCTGGAAGCGATTGGCGAAGCCCTGAATGAGAACGGCAAGGTGATTGTCACCGGCTGCCTGGGCGCAAAAGTGGATCAGATCCGCGAAGTGCACCCGAAGGTGCTGGAGATCACCGGTCCGCACAGCTATGAGCAGGTTCTGGAGCACGTGCACCACTACGTGCCAAAACCAAAGCACAACCCGTTCCTGAGCCTGGTGCCGGAACAGGGCGTCAAGCTGACCCCGCGCCACTACGCCTATCTGAAAATTTCCGAAGGCTGCAACCACCGCTGCACCTTCTGCATTATTCCGTCCATGCGTGGCGATCTCGATAGCCGTCCGATTGGCGACGTGCTGGCCGAGGCCAAGCGTCTGGTCGACGCCGGCGTTAAAGAGCTGCTGGTGATCTCTCAGGACACCTCCGCCTACGGCGTCGACGTTAAGCACCGCACCGGTTTCTACAACGGCTCGCCGGTGAAAACCAGCATGGTCAGCCTGTGCGAAGAGCTGTCAAAGCTCGGCATCTGGGTGCGTCTCCACTACGTCTACCCCTACCCGCACGTTGACGACGTCATCCCGCTGATGGCAGAAGGCAAGATCCTGCCGTATCTGGATATCCCACTGCAGCACGCCAGCCCGCGCATCCTCAAGCTGATGAAGCGTCCTGGATCTGTGGATCGTCAGCTGGCCCGCATCAAACAGTGGCGTGAAGTCTGCCCTGAGCTTACCCTGCGCTCGACCTTTATCGTCGGCTTCCCGGGTGAAACCGAGGAAGATTTCCAGATGCTGCTCGACTTCCTCGCTGAAGCGCGTCTGGATCGCGTGGGCTGCTTTAAATACAGCCCGGTTGAAGGTGCCACCGCTAACGCGCTGCCGGATCAGGTGCCGGAAGAGGTAAAAGAGGAGCGCTGGAACCGCTTTATGCAGCTGCAGCAGCAGATCTCTGCCGAGCGTCTGCAGGAGAAAGTGGGCCGTGAGATCCTGGTCATTATCGATGAAGTCGATGAAGAGGGCGCGATTGGCCGCAGCATGGCCGATGCACCGGAGATCGACGGCGCGGTCTACCTCAACGGCGAAACCAACGTGAAGCCGGGCGATGTCGTGCGCGTGAAAATCGAAAACGCCGACGAGTACGACCTGTGGGGAAGCCGGGTTTAATCGACCCTGTGCATAACGCCTGATGGCGCTGCGCTTATCAGGCCTACATAACCGTAGGCCCGGCAAGCTTGCGCCGCCGGGCGTTAGTTCTGTTAATACTCAAACTGCCGATAGTAGCGGCGAATATCCAGGCTGTGGCCGGTGTAGTGCTCAAAGTGGGCCGCCAGCCGATCCACCAGCAGGGTTGACGCTACACAGGGCGCCAGGATCCCGCGAAACGCGTCGTCAATCCCATCGAGGGGATAGTCGCGCGGATCGATAACTACCAGATGGTCAGTGATCTTCGCCGCAAAGCGCTCCACTCGCTCATCCAGCGCCCGACATTTCCCCTCCCCCTTCACCAGAAACAGCGGGACCTCTTTCTCCAGCAGCTCCAGCGTGCCGTGGAAAAACTCGGCCGAGGTAACGGATTTGGTTCGCTTCCACTGCATCTCCTCCAGAATACACATTGAGAAGAGATAGACCTCGCCCCACATTTCCGCGCCGCCAATCCACATCATATAGTCGCTGCTATGGTATTTCCTGGCTATTTCATCCGCCTGCGGATCGAACTTTATTTTCGCCTGTAAGAGGTTCTCGGGTAATAACTCCAGCTGGCTGGCAAAACGGTCATAGTCGGCAAATTCACCCTGACGGTTAACCAGCCGGAAAAAGAACCAGTAGAGCAGCATATACTCATATTCCACACCGTTTTTATGGCGCATCGGAATATGCCACGTCGCCGCGCTGGCCAGCGGGGAGTCGCTGTTTTTGGTAATGGCGACGACGCGGATCCCCTGCGCCTTGCACCACTCGGCAAGCTCTACCGACTCTTTGGTATCACCGGATTTGGAGAGCGTGACCACCACCGACTGCTTAGTTAATTTTTTATGCCCGGTATGAATTAATTCCGCGGCCTGCTCAAGGTAAACCGGCAGCGTGGTCATCTCTTTGGCAAAGGCGTTAATCGCCATCATGGGTGCCAGAGAGCCCCCTACCGACGCAAAAAATAGTGCATCATATTCCTGCTGAAATATCTCATCAGCCGCCTGCTCAGCCTGTTTACGCGCAGCAACGATCTCACGAGCACTCGTCAGGTACTCGTCCTGATTAAAACCTAACATATTCTCTCTCCTGATTATTTAGATCTTACTTTTTAATACGCGGTCAAAGTCATCAAAAATACGCACTGAAAGATCGATCCCTTTGGCACATGCCGTACGCCAGGCCAGCACCTGCATCGGCACAATCAGCAGCAGTGAGGCGAGGTCGTGCGCCAGCGGGCAGTTGAGGGCCAGCGTCTGCGGATCCTGCTCATCACTGAGGGTCACCAGCAAGGTCTGGTTTACCGCCGGGGCCATGTAGTCCCGCAGCGCCCGCAGGCGTCTGTCCGGCGCATCCTCAATAAAAAACATCACGTGCTGGGCGTTGGCCTCCAGATAGGGGCCGTGCATGTAGGCCTCTAGTTCAAAGCCGCTGGACGGCACGCGCACCGTTTCGGTGAACTTAGTCTCAAACTCTTTCGCTACGCCGGTCAGCGCCCCGTAGCCGATCGCCACAAAACGCGTCCCGCGGCGCAGGGTCTCCTGATGACGGTCGAAAAATGCCTCCGTCTGGGCAATCGCCATAGGGATAGCGGCGACCAGCTGGCCCAGCTCGTGCAGCGTAGCCTGCGCCTCCTCATCCGCAATCTGCTGTTGCGCCCGGGCGAGGGTGAGGGCAATCAGCAGCAGGTTCAGCACCGTGGCGCTGAAGCCCCGAGTGACAAAGCCCACCTGCTCGATGCCGGTGTTGATATCCAGCACGTAATCGCAGCCCTGGCCGATGGGGCTTTGCGGATCCGAGGTCAGGGCAAATACCGGCAGCCCCGCCGCCTGCACCTTCTCCATCGCCGCCAGCGTCGAGGCGCTTTTGCCGCTCTGGGAAACCGCAATCACCAGATCGGTGTGTGGATCGACGGTTTCATAGTGAACAAAGTTGTACGGCTCTTTGATCTCTACCCGCAGGCCGTAGCGCCGCTCAAAGAGATCCCTTGCGCAGAGGGCGGCGTTAAACGAGGAGCCGGTCGCCAGCAGCAGCAGGCGCTGTACCGGGCGCTCGCGAGCAAAGGCCTCGATTGCCGCCAGGCTATGCCGATGCTCGCGGAGGATTTTTTCCAGCGCCGCGGGCTCCTCTTCGATATAGGTCATCATGGTTGGTAACATAATGGTAGGTAACATAGGTTTCTCCGGTTAAAACAGGCCAATCCACGAGCCGAAAATGCCGACCAGCGCCATCCCGCCAATAATGGTGAGCGGTTTTACCCTACGGCCCAGCAGCCAGTAGACGATGCCGAAGCTGATGAGCGGCAGCAGGCAGGGCATCACGTTGTTAATAATGTCCTGCACCTCGGTCTTCGCCTCCCCCGCGCCAAAGCTGATGGGAATAGTGATGTTGATCATCGAGGCGGTCATCGCCCCCACCACCATCAGCCCCATGATCGATGCGCCGTAGGTCAGGCTCTCCATCATGCCGCTCTGCTGAACGCGCTGAAGCACCCCGGTACCGAGCACGTAGCCCCAGCGGGTAAAGAACCAGCGCACCAGAATGTGTGGGACGTTAAACACCAGTAAAAAGAGGATCGGCCCGAGAATACTGCCCTGCAGCGCCAGGCTGGTGCCGATACCGGTGGCAATCAGGCGCAGCGTTCCCCAGAAGAAGGAGTCCCCCAGCCCCGCCAGCGGTCCCATTAGCGACGCCTTGACGTTATCAATCGCCCCGGCATCGATGGTTTTCTGCTGGCTGTTCTTCTCCTCCATCGCCGTGGTGATCCCCAGCAGCAGGGTGACGATGTGCGGTGTGGTATTGAAGAACACCAGGTGACGTTTCAGGGCGGCCCTGAGCTCCTCTTTCTGCGGATAGAGCTTTTTCAGCACCGGAATAAGGGTGTAGACAAAAGCCAGGTTCATCTGCCGCTCATAGTTCCAGGAGAACTCCATCTGGAAGGAGCGCCAGAAAACACGGCGCAGATCGCGGGTGGTGATCGCCTTCTCATCCTGCACGTCAGGCAGGGTCTCTTCAGAAATCATCTTCGTCGTCATGGCTGACTCCTTGCTCTGTGGTGGCGCGAGGCGTGGTGAAGGCGGTGACGTTGACCATGATCACGGCCACGATAGCGCCGAGGATCGCAATGCCGGTGACCGGAATTTTCAGGTAGGCCATCAGCACAAAGCCGAGGAAAAAGTAAGGCGCCACCTTTTTGTTGATCAGCAGCCGGGCGAGCATGGCAAAACCCAGTGCCGGAATGATGCCCGTCGCCACGCTCAGGCCGTGTTTAATAAATTCTGGAATAGCATCCAGCAGGGATTTCACCGCGCTGCTGCCCACCAGGAAGGAGACGGTGACCACCGTGGCCAGCATCAGCGACAGGCCAAACCCGGCGATCAGGTGCATCCGCTCGATGCCGCGGGTATCGGCCTCGTCGGCATAGGCATCTGCCTTATGGTTGAGCATCGGGATAAACATCCCGAGATAGACGTTTTTTAACACCAGCGTCAGGGTGGCGATGGGCAGCCCCAGCAGCAGCGCCGTTTCGGTCCCGGCGCCGGAGGTGATCGCGAACGCTACCCCCAGCACGCCGCCGGTGACTACGTCCGGCGGGATGGATGCACCCACCGAGAAGGAGCCGATAAAGGCCAGCTCCAGCGTCGCGCCCATGATAATGCCCGTCTGGACATCGCCCAGCACCAGGCCGGTTAATAGGCCGGTGACAATAGGCCGGGATATTAACGAGGTGCCCAGGGCATATTCCGACTGGGCGATAAACGCCACCAGTCCGAGTAAAAGTGCCTCTACCATAGTGGATCCTCAGGAATTACAAACATTCCGTTATGAGCTGTTTGCGGTCGTTGGGAACCTGGCGGATCTCAATTTCAACCCCCTGCCCCACCAGTTCATTGAGCCGGGTAATTTCGTCAGGCAGCAGATTCACCGCCTTCGAAATATTTCTGCTACCCTCTTTCGCTTTAATTCCGCCGAGGTTGATACTTTTTATTTCCGGTATTTCCTGGGCTAAGCGCCAGGCGTCCTCTACCGACTCTACGACGATAAACAGCGTATATTTATCGGTCACGCCGCTTTTAATGGCCTCTATCGAGTCGGCGATATTCTTAATAACCAGCTTTACCGACGGCGGCTTAGCCAGCTTAATGGTGGTTTTACGCAGCTCGTCATTGGGAACGCTGTCGTTGGCAATCAGAATGCAGTCTGCGCCGACATATTGCGTCCATGAAAACGCTACCTGGCCGTGCAATAAGCGATGGTCAACTCGCACTAACGTAATCATTCTGTCTCCTCCCTCTTAAAAATCTTTATCCGCCTGCATTGCGCTGGAGATGGTGTAGTTACAGTATTGAATACTCTCTCTGGAGCTTATTAACGCCTCCTCGATCAGCTTGCCGGTATCGGGCTCGTCGCCGGAAATAAGCAGATCGATGACCAGCGGTAAGTTGAGGCCCGCCACCAGGTGGAAACGGGGCCGCTGCAGAAAGCGAACAAATTCGTTATTCACGCTGCCGGCGAAGATATCGGTGATCGCCACGATCTCATCCTCGTCAGGGATCCGCTGCATGAGCTCGGTGACCTGCTCGGTTAAATCCCGCTGCTCCTCAACGTAGGCACAGAGGGTCGAAATGTCCGCCTGTTTACCGAGGATCAGCTCGACTGAGTCGAGTACGCCCCGGGCAAGAGTGCCATGACTGGCAAATATGTAGTGTCGTTTCATCCTGTCCTCGAAAATGCGTTCCACTACCCGTGATATTGCAACCGGCGTGCCACGAAAAAGTGGCGCACGGTGAAATGCGCCACGACAGGAGAGCGGGAGGATTAAAACTCTTGATCTTGCGGAATAAATTCGGTTTCCAGGGTGAGAATATTGTGGATGTAACAAAGTTCTACAGTGGGGATTTTGACACTATAACTGCTCTCAATGACACTAAAGGCCTGCTTAATATCGGCCAGCTCGCTTTCCGGACACTGCCGTCCCGCATAGCTGGCAGGAGAGGCGTTACGGATCAGGCGCTCTATCAGGCAGCTGATATGCACGTAGAGCGCTACCTTCCGGTCGTTAGGGATCTGACAGCCGGTAAGATGCTCGTAGCGCAGGACAAACTGCTCGACCTGGTTTAGCACCTTGCTGGTATCGAGAATAGTGACCGACTCTATCACCCGCCGCAGGGAGAAGTTCTTCAGCAGCAGATTGTTGATCTCGTCGATCTGCTCTGGCGTGGCGATATCGCCAAAGATACGCATCAGCTGGGCATGGCCATCCCCGGCGATTAGCGAATCCAGCGAGATCCACGGCACGGCGGGCAGGTGCGGGTCGAAGGTGCCGACCACGGCCAGCATCTCGTAGCGATTAAACGCCAGCGCGCTCGCCTGGCCGTTGCTGAGCGTGTCGTAGTCGCAGGCGATGACATCAATGCCTAACGTCTCTGGAATGCTGGCCTTCAGCAGCGTGCAGAGATTGGTTGCCGCGCCAAGGCCGGTGACGCAGGTGGTCAGGATCACCCGCGGACGGTTGGCCTGCGGCCAGAAGATCTGATGCTCTACCGGCAGGTCACCGCTGACCTCCCGGGCGATATCCTCAATCAGATCGCCGCGTAAAATCCGCTCGCCCACGTAGAGCGCCATGCTGGTGGAGACGTTATTAACGATCGCCACCGGCGTCGAGACCCGGCGCTGGAAATGGTGATGAATAGCGTTGAGCGATCCCATGTCGACGAGGATGATGACGCCCGAGGCCAGGGTATTGCTCTCGATGTAGTCGATCACCTGGCGGGCAATGGCCTCCGGCGTGACGTCCAGCGGCATATCGAAGGATTCAAACAGGTGATTTTTTAACAGGCGATTGGCGACGTTAGCAATACTACTGGCGGTGGCGTAGCCGTGGGCCAGGATAACGGCGCGGGTGACGTGCGGCTGGCTGACGGCACCGGACTGATGCAACCACAGCACCAGCAGCAGGGCATCGATCCGCTGCGGTTCGATATCCAGCTTCTGCGCCAGCGCGGTGATGATGGCCTGGCAAAAACGGTAGAGCAGCGGGTACTTCTGGGCGAGGAAGTCGTCGAGGCTGCGGATCCGCTCCTGGCTCAGGCGAGAGGGGGTACTTCGAGAGCGGTGCACCAGGTAGTGGCTCAGGGCGTAGATGCAGTTGCCGTTAAACTGAATGTTGAACTGCTTCTCCAGGCGGTAGAACTCCTCGCGCACCTGCTGCGTGGTCAGGAGCAGCATCGGCGAGTCCGTGGCGTCGCGGTTATCGAAAATGAGCCGGTCAAAAAGCCCTTCGATCGCCTCCCCCATGCGTTTGCGGGCCTCTTCCCAATCCGCGTGGCCGCTCATCCACTGCTCATAGAGCGCCAGCACCTGGCACTGGGTGTCGTAGATCACGCCCCGGGTGGGATCCCGGGCGCGCAGGAGCCACACCAGGCTGGTCTGCGGCTCAACGATCAGGTTTTCATCCGCTGCCAGCGGCTCGCCAGAGGCCGGGATGGCCGCAGCGATCTTCTCCGGCAGATGCTGAATGCCCACCACCAGCTCTTCGCCGCCCCGCTGCTTGGCCCACGACGCCGCCACTGTGTACTTCACGGCGTTCTTCAGCTCGCCAACGTTGCCCCGGTAGACAAAGTGGTTCAGGACCTGCATCAGGCGGGGAGTTAACGCCAGACGCACCGCCAGCTTTTTCGCCTCCAGCCAGAAGAAGAGCAGGATCAGCGCCTCCTTCTCCTGTCGGGAGCGGCTTTGCAGATCGGGCAGCGTCACCAGAATCGGGATACGCCGCAAAAAGGTGGTTAAGAAGGTGCTGTGCAGCTCCTCGGTGGTGGCGAAGACCAGCCTCGTTGTGACCGGGCGTCCCTGCGCCGTCTCCCCAACCCGGTAGATCTCCTTGCGATCCAGCCAGGTAAAAAGCTTCTCCTGCCCCTCGGCGTTGAGTCGGTGCACCTCGTCGAGGAACAGCATCCCGCCGTTGGCCGCCTCAAAGGCGCCCTGACGGTCCGTCTGCGCCCCGGTAAAGGCCCCTTTGGCATAGCCAAATAGGTTGGCCGCCAGCAGCTCCGGATTGCTGGCATACTGGGCGCAGTTAAAGCTGATGAAGGGCGCATCGTCCGCCAACAGCCCCTCGGAGATAGCGAACGCGTGCATCAGTTTCGCCATGTAGCTTTTGCCGGTGCCGCTGTCGCCGGTAATCAGCAGCGGCAGGCCACCGTCCGGGTAGAAGAGCGCGGTTTTAAGCTGCTCAATGGGCTTCTTCAGGCTCTCATCGTGACCGATAAGCAGCGAAAAGTGATCGGGCCGTTCCGGCTCTGGCCCACCGTCGCCAAGCAGCTGGGCAACGCTCTCATACTCGTTGGCGGCCAGGGGAAAGAACTGCTGGCTGAAGGTTTTTTTATGCAGAAAGTAGACGGGCCGGGTGTTGATCTTCACCAGCACACCCTGGGCAACCAGCTGGTTGAGATAGTGGCTGGCGGTATTTCTCTTCAGCGAAAAACGCTGCGCCAGATAGCTGGCGGTAAACACCTCGCTCAGCTTTTCCGGATCGAAAAAGTCAGTCTGATTGGCCAAAAACGTCAGTAATTCATCACGCATTGCTTTCCCCTTCACGCATCGTTCTGCGGGTATGATGCCCGCAAACCGAGACCGTAGGGGAAAGCAGCGGTGTTGAATTTACGCTTTTGTGGAAAGGCGCACAGAATGCCCGGTGGCGCTTCGCTTACGCGGGCCTACAAACCCGCACGGTGCCCACCGTAGGCCGGGCAAACGCAGTGCCGCCCGGCGGTGCAGCCTCAGCCCTTAATCTTCGGATCCAGCGCGTCCCGTAGTCCGTCGCCCAGCAGATTAAAGGCCAGCACGGTGAGGAAGATCGCCAGGCTCGGGAAGAGCGCTACGTGCGGAGCGATAACCATATCCGCCCGCGCCTCGTTGAGCATCGCCCCCCACTCCGGCGTCGGCGGCTGCGCCCCCAGCCCCAAAAACGAGAGGCTGGCGGCGGAGATGATCGAGGTACCAATTCGCATGGTGAAGTAGACCACAATGGACGAGATGGTCCCCGGCAGAATGTGGCGGAACAGGATGGTGGCATCGCTGGCGCCGATGCTACGCGCCGACTCGATAAAGGTCTGCTGCTTCAGCACCAGCGTGTTGCCGCGCACCAGCCGGGCAAAGGCTGGGACCGAGAAGACCGCCACGGCGATAATCACGTTGGACATGCCGCTGCCCATCACCGCCACTACCGCAATCGCCAGCAGAATGCCGGGGAAGGCAAACAGCACGTCGCAGATGCGCATGATGATGCGATCCCACCAGCCCTCGTAGTAGCCCGCCAGCAGGCCGAGCACCGTGCCGATAGCGGCCCCGATCAGCACCGCCAGCACCCCAGCGGCCAGCGAGATCTGCGCCCCTACCAGCACGCGGCTAAAGATATCCCGCCCGAGCGAGTCAACGCCGAACCAGTGCACCATCGACGGTCCCTCGTTGAGCCGGTCGTAGTCGAAGTAGTTCTCGGCATCAAAGGGCACGATCCACGGCGCAACGGCGGCAACGATAATCAGCAGCACCACAAACAGCCCGGCGGTCATCGCCACTGGCTGACGGCGGAAGCGCCGCCAGAACTCATGCCACGGGGTACGGATACGCGCCGGCTTGATCCCCGGCATAGCATTTAATATCGCCTGACGACGCCAGTTTAAAAGTCGCATCCTTACTTATACCTGATAGAGGGGTTAATGGCGGCGTAGAGCATATCCACCACTAAGTTGATAAGAATAAACTCCAGCGAGAAGAGCAGCACCTCGGCCTGAATCACCGGGTAGTCACGCATCTCCACCGAGTCCACCAGCAGGCGGCCAAGGCCTGGCCAGTTAAATACCTTTTCGACCACAATCGAGCCGCCGAGCAGGAAGCCAAACTGCAGGCCCATCATGGTCACCACCGGGATCATGGCGTTACGCAGGCCATGCTTGAGGATAACCCACTTCTCGCTGACCCCTTTGGCGCGCGCGGTGCGCATATAGTCCTCGTTGAGTACATCTACGAAAGAGGCACGGGTGAAGCGCGCCATCACCGCCGCCACCGCAGCCCCGAGGGTCAGCGACGGCAGGACATAGTGCCGCCAGCTGTCCGCCCCCACGGTAGGCAGCCAGCCCAGCTCAACGGAGAAGACCTGCATCAGCAGCATGCCGAGCGCAAAGGCCGGAAATGAAATGCCGGTCACCGCCAGCGCCATACCGATGCGATCCGGCCAGCGGTTGCGCCAGACGGCGGCGACGATCCCGGCAGCGAGGCCAAACAGTACCGCCCAGACCATGCTGGCGATGGTAAGCCAGAAGGTGGGCATGAAGCGGCTGGCGATCTCCTCCGCCACCGGACGGCGGGAGACCATCGACATGCCAAAATCCCCCTGCAGCACGTTGGTGATGTAGTGCCAGAACTGCTGCCACAGCGGCTGGTCAAGGCCCAGCTGCTGACGCACCAGCGCCACCACCTGCGCGTCGGCCTCCGGTCCGGCAATCAGCCGCGCCGGATCCCCCGGCAGCATATGCACGAACAGAAAGACCAGCACCGCCACAATCAGCAGCGTGGGGATCAGGCCGAGCAGGCGTTTAAAAAAATAGTTAAGCATCTTCTACCCTGTTGCTGGCCCCCGCCGCGCTGGACGGAGGCCAGGCACGACTATTTTAAGTCTGCGTCGTCAAAGCTAAAGCCGGTATCCGGCATGATATAAAAACCGCTCAGATCTTTATTGTGTGCGGAGACCAGTTTCTCTACCACCAGCGGCACCCACGGTGACTCTTTCCAGATGGTATCCTGCGCCGCCTTGTAGTGCTGCGCCTTCTCTTCGTTATTGGTCGTCTTCAGCGCAGCGGCGAGATCTTTATCCACCTGCGGATTGCTGTAGAACGCGGTGTTGAACAGGGTTGGCGGCCAGTTCTGCGAGGCGAACAGCGGCGACAGCGCCCAGTCCGCTTCGCCGGTCGACGCCGACCAGCCGGTGTAGAACATCCTGACCCCGCTCTCCTTCTGCCCTTTGCCCTCTACTTCGGCCGCGCGCTGCCCGGCGTCCATCGCCGTTACCTGCGCCTTGATGCCTACCTGGGCCAGCTGCTGCTGGGTAAACTGCAGCACCTTCTGGGCGGTGCTGTGGTTATGGGAGGACCACAGCGTGGTGGTGAACCCGTTCGGGTAACCCGCCTCTTTCAGCAGTTCGCGCGCCTTAGCCGGATCGTAGGGCCACGGCTGGTAGCTCTGGGCGCAGGCAATAGACGGCGGCACGATGCCGGTAGCCGGGGTGGCGTAGCCGGCGAAGGCGACCTTCACCAGCGCCTGGCGGTTGATGGCGTAGTTGATCGCTTCGCGCACTTTCGGATTATCAAACGGCTTCTGCGTCACGTTGAGGCTGATGTAGCGCTGCATAATTGACGGGCTGGCGACCAGATCCAGCTTTGGATTCTTCTGCAACACGGTGGCCTGCTCATAGGGGATCGGGAAGGCAAACTGCGCCTCGCCGGTCTGGAGCATCGCCGCACGGGTGTTGTTATCCACCACCGGGCGCCAGGTAATGGTATCCAGCTTCGGCAGCCCCTGCTGCCAGTAGCCAGCAAACTTCTTCACCTTCACAAAGTCGGTCTGGTTCCAGGTCTCCAGCTCGTACGGACCGGTGCCGACCGGATGGAAACCAATCTCTTTACCATACTTTTTCAGCGCGGCAGGCGAGATCATTGCCGTGGCCGGATGGGCGAGGATATTGATAAAGGCCGAGAAGGGCTGGGTGAGGGTGATCTTCACCGTGGTGGGATCCACCGCCTCGGTTTTAGCAATATTCTTGTAGAGGTTGTAGCGCTTCAGCCCGCTCTCTTTATTGCTGGCGCGGTCAAGGTTGGCCTTCACCGCCTCGGCGTTAAAGTCGGTGCCGTCCTGGAACTTGACGCCGCTGCGCAGCTTAATGGTGTAGACCAGCCCGTCGTCAGAGACGGTATAGCTCTCGGCCAGGACGTTTTTTAGCTTCATATCTTTATCGAGGCCAAACAGGCCCTGATAGAACGACTTTGCTACCGCCTGGGAGAGCGTGTCGTTTGCATCATAGGGATCGAGGGTGGTGAAGTTCGACCCCACGGCCACCACCACATCTTTGGCAGCGAAGGCGGGTGCCACGGCGAGCGCGGCGGCAACGCCCAGCGCCAGACGCCATTTACGCGCAACAAATTGTGTCATCTTATTCTCCTGAAATTCCCTGCCTGTTAACGATCAAAAACGGGATTGCGTGCTGCCGGGCGTCGAGCGGGCAACAAAGTGGCCAGGCCCGACGCTGTGCAGCTCCACGCGATGTGAGTCATCACCCGGCTTATAGATATTGCTGGGCATCTCATCGGAGAGCAGCACGCGCTGCGCCCGAGGATGCCCCGGCTCGGCCACCGGCACGGCGGCCATCAGCTTGCGCGTATAGGGGTGCTGCGGGTTCTCAAATACCGCACGCCGCGGGCCGATCTCCACGATCTGCCCAAGGTACATTACCGCCACCCGATGGCTGATACGCTCTACTACCGCCATATCGTGGGAGATAAACAGAAAGGCGATGCCCATCTCCCGCTGCAAATCGAGTAGCAAATTAATAATCTGCGCCTGGATAGAGACGTCCAGCGCCGACACCGCCTCGTCGGCGACCACCACTTTTGGATCGAGGGCCAGCGCCCGGGCAATGCTGATGCGCTGCCGCTGGCCGCCGGAAAACTCGTGGGGATAGCGCCAGGCGTGCTCGGGCTTGAGCCCGACCCGCTCCAGCAGCCAGGCCACCCGACGCTGGGCATCCTCCTCCCCCATCAGCCGATGCACGCGCAGCGGCTCCATAATCGAATAGCCCACCGTCTGGCGCGGATCGAGGGAGGCGTAGGGATCCTGGAAGATAAACTGGATATCCCGGCGCAGCGGCTGCAGCTTGCTGTCCGGCAGGGTATCAATCCGCTTGCCTTCAAACAGAATAGACCCGCCCTGGGATTCCACCAGCCGCAGCAGCGCTCGCCCGGTGGTGGATTTTCCGCTGCCGGACTCCCCCACCAGCGCCAGCGTCTCCCCCGGCCAGAGGTCAAAGCTGACGTGCTCCACGGCGCGTACCTCGCGGGTCACGCGGTTGAGAATGCCGCTGCGCAGGCCGAAGCGGGTGACCAGGTCGCGCACCTGGAGGATCGGTTCCCCGTCAACCACCGTATCCTGCTCAATCTCCGCTTCATGCTGGTCCGGACGCTCCTTGCTCACCAGCGGCAGGCGGCGAGGCAGATCGCTGCCGTTCATCGCCCCCAGTTTAGGAACGGCGGCCAGCAGCGCTTTGGTGTAGGCGTGCTGCGGGCTGTGGAAAACGGCCTCCACGGTGCCGGTCTCTACCGCCTCGCCCTGGTACATCACCAGCACGCGATCGGCGATATCCGCCACTACCCCCATATCGTGGGTGATAAAGATCACCCCCATCGCCATCTCTTTTTGCAGCACGTTGATAAGCTGTAAAATCTGCGCCTGGATAGTCACATCGAGGGCGGTGGTCGGCTCGTCGGCAATCAGCACCGCCGGACGGCAGGAGAGCGCCATCGCAATCATCACCCGCTGGCGCATCCCGCCGGAGAGCTGGTGAGGATAGCGGGAGAGGATCGCGTCGGCCTCGGGAATTCGCACCTGCTCAAGCATCCGTTTCGCCTCCGCCAGCGCCGCCTCGCGTCCCAGCTTCTGGTGCAGGCGGATCGACTCGGCGATCTGCTCGCCGACGGTAAATACCGGATTGAGGGAGGTCATCGGCTCCTGGAAAATCATGGCGATATCGGCCCCGCGCACGCCACGCATCTGCGCCCGGCTTAAGGCGTTGAGATCCACCACCTGGCGATTGCGCCGCTGAAGCCGCATATGGTCACAGCGCACGCGGGCCCCGCTCTGCTGCTCCAGCAGGCGCAGCAGCGCCAGGGCAGTGACCGACTTGCCCGAGCCGGATTCGCCCACGATCGCCAGCGTCTCGCCGCGCTGCAGGCTGAACGACAGATCGCGCACCGCCTGCGTCACCTGACCTTCGTTTTCGAAACGAATGTTCAGGTTGCTGACGTCCAGCACGGGGCTATTTTCTACCTGGTGAATTTGCGGCTTAGTCATTATCTATTGCTCGTCTGGCAGCTTTTTCTATAAATATCATTATTGTCGCCGCAGTTTGATACGAATTTTGAATATAGAAAGTCGAAACGGTGATGTAAAGAGCCCGCGCGGCAATGGCACATAATGGGTACATACAGTCTGGCCCGGTTTTCTGCCATAATGGCGCATTGATTTCCCAGATTGCCCTCCCAGGAGTGAACTCATGGACCATACCGCCGGGCTGATCCCGCTTGACGCGGCGCTCGCTCAGATGTTGTCGCACATTACCCCCCTCACCGACTATGAAACCCTGCCCCTGCAGGCCTGCTTTGGCCGGGTAACGGCGCGGGAGATTGTCTCCCCGCTCAACGTGCCGGGCTTCGATAACGCCGCGATGGATGGTTACGCCGTGCGCCTCGATGCCCCGCTGGCAGGCGTGCCGCAGCCGGTGGCGGGCAAGGCCTTTGCCGGTCAGCCGTTCCACGGCGAGTGGCCTGCGGGAAGCTGCATCCGCATTATGACCGGCGCGCCGATCCCGCCGGGCTGCGATGCGGTGGTGATGCAGGAGGAGACCGAGCAGAGCGACGCCGGGGTGCTGTTTACCGGTGACGTGCGTCCAGGGCAGCACATTCGCCGTGCCGGAGAGGATATCACCCAGGGGGCGGTAGTTTACGCTCCGGGCACCACTCTGACGGTGGCGGAGCTGCCGGTGCTGGCCTCCCTTGGCATTCCCGAGGTTGAGGTGGTGCGCAAGGTGCGGGTGGCCCTCTTCTCTACCGGTGACGAGCTGCAGCTGCCAGGCCAGCCGCTGGGTGATGGCCAGATCTACGACACCAACCGCCTGGCGGTGCACATCATGCTGGAGCAGCTCGGCTGTGAGGTGATCAACCTTGGCATCATTCCGGACGATCCCGACCGGCTGCGCGAGGCCTTTATTGCCGCTGACCAGCAGGCCGACGTGGTGATCAGCTCCGGCGGCGTCTCGGTGGGCGAAGCGGACTACACCAAAACCCTGCTGGAAGAGCTGGGGGAGATTGCCTTCTGGAAGCTGGCGATTAAACCCGGCAAGCCGTTTGCCTTCGGCAAGCTCAGCCACGCCTGGTTCTGCGGCCTGCCGGGTAACCCGGTCTCGGCGGCGCTGACCTTCTACCAGCTGGTGCAGCCTCTGCTGGCCCAACTGAGCGGCAAGCCTGGCAGCGCCCTGCCTCCGCGTCTGCGGGTCCGCGCCGCCACCCGGCTGAAGAAGGCGCCGGGGCGCCTCGACTTCCAGCGCGGCATCGTTGCGCGTAACGCCGAGGGGGATTTGCAGGTGAGCACCACCGGCCACCAGGGATCCCACATTTTCAGCTCCTTTAGCCAGGGCAACTGCTTTATCGTGCTGGAGTGCGAGCGCGGCAGCGTCGAGCCAGGGGAGTGGGTTGAGATCGAGCCGTTTAACCATCTGTTTGGGGGGCTGTGATGGCCGTCGAGCTGAGTGATAGCGAGATGCTGCGCTACAACCGGCAGATTGTCCTGCGCGGCTTCGACTTTGACGGCCAGGAGGCGCTGAAGGCCTCCCGCGTGCTGGTGGTGGGCCTTGGCGGGCTGGGCTGTGCCGCCGCCCAGTACCTGACGGCGGCGGGCATTGGCCACCTGACGCTGCTGGACTTCGACACCGTGTCGCTGTCGAATTTGCAGCGCCAGACCCTGCATAGCGATGCGACAATCGGCCAGCCGAAGGTCGCCTCGGCGCGGGCATCGCTGGCGCGCATCAATCCGCTGGTGAGCTTTACCACCCTCAATGCGCAATTAGAGGGTGAAGCGCTGCACGCCCAGATTGCCGCCCACGATCTGGTCCTCGACTGCACCGATAACGTTGAGATCCGTAATCAGCTCAATGCCGGCTGCTTCAAGACCAGGGTCCCGCTGGTTTCCGGGGCCGCGATCCGCATGGAGGGGCAGATTAGCGTCTTTACCTGGCAGGAGGGAGAGCCCTGCTACCGCTGCCTGAGCCGCCTGTTTGGCGATACGGCGCTAACCTGCGTTGAGGCTGGCGTCATGGCTCCGCTGGTGGGGGTGATTGGCGCAATGCAGGCGATGGAGGCGATCAAGGTGCTGACGGCGTTTGGCCAGAGCGCCGCCGGAAAAATTGTCCTGTACGACGCCATGACCTGTCAGTTCCGCGAGATGAAGCTGATGCGCAACCCGCAGTGCGAGGTGTGCGGCGGATAACGGTTAGATACCCGCCCGGCCAAACGCCGTCTGCCACTCCTGCTCAAACTTAACGATGGCCGCCTCGACCGCCGGGGCAGCGATAAACTGCTCCGCCACATCCAGCGGCAGGGTGATGGCCTCGCAGCCCGCCAGCAGGCACTCCAGTGCCTGACGCGGGGTCTTAAAGCTCGCCGCGAGCACTTTTGATCCCGGCGCGTGCAGGGTCAACAGGCGCTGCAGATCCGTCACCGTCTGGATGCCATCGCCGCCCTGGGCGTCCACGCGGTTAACGTAGGGTGCCACGTATTCGGCTCCCGCCAGAGCGCTCAGCAGCCCCTGCCCCGCGCCGTACACCGCCGTCCCGAGGGTCGGGATCCCCTTAGCTTTCAGCAGCTTGATCGCTGCCAGCCCCTCGGCGCTCACCGGCACCTTTACCACGATATCGGCGATGATTCCGCGCAGCCTGTGCGCCTCGGCCACCATCTCCTCGGCGTTGTTCGCTAATACCTGGGCAAAGAGCCGCCCTTTTCCACCCAGGGCATCTTGCAGCGCGGGCAACAGCTCCACCAGCGGCATTTTACCTTTGGCGACAATGCTCGGGTTAGTGGTGACCCCGGCCAGCGGAAAGCTGCGGGCCAGCCGTTTTACTGCCGCCACATCGGCGGTATCCAGGTACAGTTCCATATGAACTCCTCAAAGTGTGAGACATAGCATGGTTTAAAACTTACCCCCTTCAACCTGCCCTTATGTTGACCAGAATCAAAATAACTTTCATTCGAAAGTAATTTAATCTGCATATGAAATATGAGGGCAGATTATGATTTTCAATATTCAGCGCTACTCCACCCATGACGGCCCCGGCATTCGCACCGTCGTGTTCCTGAAAGGCTGCTCGCTGGCCTGCCGCTGGTGTCAGAATCCGGAGAGTCGCGCTCTGACGCGAGAGGTGCTCTTTGATGCCCGCCTCTGTCTCGACGGATGCGATCTCTGCCAGCGGGCGGCACCAGACGCTGTCGGCCGGGCAAGCAACGGCCTGCTGATCCACCGGCAAAGGCTCAGTGAGGCACATCTGACTGCGCTGGAAGCTTGCTGCCCTACCGAGGCCCTGACCGTCTGCGGTGAAACCCCGTCGGTAGAGGAGATAATGGCTACCGTACTGCGGGATAAACCCTTCTACCTGCGCAGCGGCGGCGGCATCACCCTTTCCGGCGGGGAACCCTTTATGCAGCCGGCGCTCAGCGCCGCGCTGCTGAAATCCAGTGTCGATCACGGCATTCACACGGCGGTTGAAACCTGCCTGCACGTGCCCTGGCGCTATATCGAACCTTCTCTACCCTGGATCGATCTCTTTCTAGCCGACCTTAAGCACGTCGACAGCCGGGTGTTTAAGACCTGGACCGATGGATCGGCCAAACGCGTGCTGGCAAACCTGAAGCGGCTGGCGGCGCGGGGCAAACAGCTTATCATCCGCGTGCCGCTGATCCCCGGCTTTAACGCTGACGAAGCCTCTATCAAAGCGATTACCCGCTTTGCCGCCGACGAGCTTGGCGTTCATGAGATCCACTTTCTGCCCTACCACACGCTGGGCATCAACAAATATCACCTGTTGAATCAGCCCTATACCGCGCCCGATAAGCCGCTTGACGCGCCAGCCCTGTTGGCCTTCGCCGACGCGTACGCCCGCGAGTGCGGCTTAACCGCTACCCTACGAGGATAATGCCATGACCGAGTTACATCTTGATACCCTGACCCGCCGTATTCAGGCGCATAAAGATGCGCTGGTGCATATTGTGAAGCCCCCGGTCTGCACCGAACGCGCCCGGCACTATACCGAGGCCTACCGGCAGCATCTCGACAAGCCCATTCCGGTGCGGCGGGCGCTGGCCCTCGCCCACCATCTTGCCGAGCGTACTATCTGGATCAAGCACGATGAGCTGATCGTCGGCAACCAGGCGAGCGAACTCCGTGCCGCGCCTATCTTTCCAGAGTACACCGTGTCGTGGATAGAAAAGGAGATCGACGACCTGGCCGATCGCCCCGGCGCAGGCTTTGCGGTGAGCGAAGAGAACAAGCGCGTGCTGCATGAGATCTGCCCGTGGTGGCGCGGCCAGACGGTGCAGGATCGCTGCTACGGTATGTTTACCGACGAGCAAAAAGCGCTGCTGGCAACCGGCATCATCAAGGCCGAGGGCAATATGACCTCTGGCGATGCGCACCTGGCGGTCAACTACCCGCTGCTGCTGGAGAAGGGTCTCGACGGCCTGCGCGCAAAAGTGGCCGAGCGCCGCTCGCGCATCAACCTCACCGTGCTGGAGGATCTGCACGGGGAGCAGTTCCTGAAGGCGATTGATATCGTACTTGACGCCGTCAGCGACCATATCGCCCGCTTTGCCGCCCTCGCCCGTGAGATGGCCCGGGATGAACAGCGCGTCAGTCGCCGGGATGAGCTGCTGCAAATAGCCGAGAACTGCGACATCATCGCCCATCGTCCGCCGGAAACCTACTGGCAGGCGCTGCAGCTCTGCTACTTCATCCAGCTGATTTTGCAGATTGAGTCCAACGGCCACTCGGTGTCGTTTGGCCGGATGGATCAGTACCTCTACCCCTACTACCGCCGCGATGTCGAGCTGAATCAGACCCTCTCCCGCGAGCAAGCCATCGAGCTGCTGCACGGCTGCTGGCTGAAGCTGCTGGAGGTAAATAAGATCCGCTCCGGCTCGCACTCGAAGGCCTCCGCCGGTAGCCCGCTGTATCAGAACGTCACCATCGGCGGCCAGAAACGGGTAAACGGCAAGGCGCAGGATGCGGTTAACCCGCTCTCCTACGCTATTCTCGAGTCCTGCGGACGCCTGCGATCGACCCAGCCTAACCTGAGCGTGCGTTACCACGCCGGGATGAGCGATGATTTCCTCGATGCCTGCGTCCAGGTGATCCGCTGCGGCTTCGGCATGCCTGCCTTTAATAACGATGAGATCGTGATCCCCGAGTTTATCAAGCTGGGCGTCGAGCCGGATGATGCCTGGGACTACGCGGCGATTGGCTGTATCGAAACCGCCGTCGGCGGCAAATGGGGCTATCGCTGCACCGGCATGAGCTTCATCAACTTCGCCCGGGTGATGCTCGCCGCGCTGGAGGGCGGTCGCGATGCCACCAGCGGCAAGGTATTTCTGCCCCAGGATCAGGCGCTCTCTAAAGGTAATTTCCACGACTTCAGCGAGGTGATGGCGGCCTGGGACGAGCAGATCCGCTACTACACCCGCAAATCCATTGAGATCGAGTACGTGGTGGACACCATGCTGGAGGAGAACGTTCACGATATTCTCTGCTCGGCGCTGGTGGATGACTGCATCGAGCGGGCAAAGAGCATCAAGCAGGGCGGCGCGAAGTATGACTGGGTGTCGGGATTACAAGTGGGGATCGCCAACCTCGGCAACAGCCTGGCGGCGGTGAAAAAGCTGGTCTTTGACCAAGGGATTATCGGCCAGCAGCAGCTCGCCGAGGCGCTGGCGGCGGATTTCGCTGGCCTCAATCACGAGCAGCTGCGTCAGCGATTAATCAACGGCGCGCCGAAGTACGGCAACGACGATGACAGCGTCGATCTGCTGCTGAACCGGGCTTACCAGACCTATATTGACGAGCTGAAGCAGTATCACAATCCGCGCTATGGTCGCGGTCCCATCGGCGGCAACTACTATGCGGGCACCTCCTCTATCTCTGCCAACGTGCCCTTTGGCGCAGCGACGATGGCCACGCCAGACGGGCGCAAAGCCACAACCCCGCTGGCGGAGGGGGCCAGTCCAGCCTCCGGAACGGATCGTTTCGGCCCCACGGCGGTGATCAACTCCGTCGGCAAGCTGCCGGTGGGATCAATTCTCGGCGGCGTGCTGCTTAACCAGAAGCTGAATCCAGCCACGCTGGAGAATGACGGCGATCGCCACAAGCTGATGCTGCTCCTGCGCACCTTCTTTGAAGTCCGTAAGGGATGGCACATCCAGTACAACATTGTCTCCCGCGAGACGCTACTGGCGGCGAAGGCGCACCCGGACCAGTACCGGGATCTGGTGGTGCGCGTGGCGGGCTACTCGGCGTTCTTTACCGCCCTGTCGCCGGATGCGCAGGATGATATTATCGCGAGAACGGAGCACACGTTGTAACCAGCAACGCCCGGCGGACCGCCTGCCGGGCCTACGCGTTACTTTCATATGAAATTAAAGGTGTGCATTTACTCACATCGTTACTAGAATGCTCCTGACTGTTTTTACCCTGGGAGCATAACGTATGACCGTAAAAGTTATCGTCACCGATATGGACGGAACTTTCCTTGATGATGCCAAAGCGTATGACCGCGGCCGTTTCCTCAGCCAGTTCCGTGCGCTTCAGGCGCGCGGCATTGAATTTGTGGTCGCCAGCGGCAACCAGTTCTACCAGCTCATCTCCTTCTTTCCGGAAATCAAAGACCAGATCTCCTTCGTCGCCGAAAACGGCGCGCTGGTCTACGAGCACGGCAAAGAGATCTTCCACGGCGAGCTGACCCGCCACGAGTATCAGATTGTGCTGGGCGAGCTGCTCAAGAGCAAAGGCCTGAACTTTGTCGCCTGCGGTCTTGAGAGCGCCTACGTTAGCAAAAGCGCGCCGCCGGAGTTTGTCGAGCTGATGTCGCACCACTATCACCGCCTGAAGCAGGTAGATGACTATCGCGAGATCGACGACAAGATGTTTAAGTTCTCGCTCAACCTGCCGGACAGCGAGATCCCGCAGCTGGTAGACGCCCTGCACGTCTCTCTCGACGGCATTATGAAACCGGTCACCAGCGGCTTTGGCTTTGTGGATCTGATCATCCCCGGCCTGCATAAAGCCAACGGCATTACCCGCCTGCTTAAGCGCTGGCAGCTGTCGCCCAGCGACTGCGTCACCATCGGCGACAGCGGCAACGACGCCGAGATGCTGCGCATGGCGAAGTTCTCTTTCGCGATGGGTAACGCCGGCGAGGCCATCAAAGCGATTGCCCATTACCAGACCGACGATAACAACCAGCAGGGTGCCCTGAACGTGATCCAGGCCGTGCTCGACGCCGCGCCACCCTTCAACGCCTAAGCACCTCTACGCCAGCTTGCTCGCGGCTGGCGTCACCCTCTTCTCTCTTTTGTGCGCCCCATCATATTTTTAAACTTGCATTAACTTTTTTTTAACTTAAATTAGCATATGTAAGTTAAATACTTTCGAATGAAAGATACGAGAGGATTATATGACTGAAATGTATGCAAGCGAGACGCTGCCAGCTGACCATAAGGCGGCGATTCGTCAGGTAAAAAAGGCCCTGCGGGCGCAGATTGCCGACGTGCAGGCCGTCTTCAATCGGCTTGAAGAGCGCATCGCCGCTCAGGTCGCCGAGATTAACGCCCTGAAGGCAAAGGGCGAAACGGTCTGGCCGGTGATCCCCTTTGACGATGTGAAGAGCGGCCGCGTCAGCGAGGCGCAGCGTGCGGCGATCAAGCGCCGGGGCTGCGCGGTGATCAAGGGCCACTTCCCGCGTGAGCAGGCTTTAGGCTGGGATCAATCCATGCTGGCCTACCTCGATCAGAACCGCTTCGACGACGTCTATAAAGGTCCGGGAGACAGCTTCTTCGGCACGCTGGAGGCCTCGCGTCCCGAAATCTACCCTATCTACTGGTCGCAGGCGCAGATGCAGGCTCGCCAGAGCAGTGAGATGGCGCAGGTGCAGTCCCTGCTTAACCGTCTCTGGACCTTCGAGAGCGACGGCAAGCAGTGGTTCGATCCTGACGTCAGCGTGATCTATCCGGACCGTATTCGCCGCCGCCCGCCGGGCACCACCTCTAAAGGGCTGGGCGCGCACACCGATTCCGGGGCGCTGGAGCGCTGGCTGCTGCCGGCCTACCAGCAGGTCTTTGCCTCGGTGTTTAACGGCGATATCGACAGCTACGATCCGTGGCATGCCGCGCACCGTACCGAAGTGGAAGAGTACACCGTGGATAACACCACCAAGTGCTCGGTGTTCCGCACCTTCCAGGGCTGGACGGCGCTGTCGGATATGCTGCCGGGCCAGGGTCTGCTGCACGTGGTGCCGATCCCCGAGGCGATGGCCTACGTTCTGCTGCGTCCGCTGCTGGACGATGTGCCGGACGATGAGCTGTGCGGCGTGGCGCCTGGGCGTGTGCTGCCCATCTCCGAGAAGTGGCATCCGCTGCTGATCGAGGCGTTAACCAGCATTCCTGCGCTGGAGGCCGGGGACTCGGTGTGGTGGCACTGCGACGTCATTCACTCTGTGGCGCCGGTAGATAACCAGCAGGGCTGGGGCAACGTAATGTATATTCCTGCCGCCCCGCTGTGCGAGAAGAACCTCGCCTATGCACGGAAGGTGAAGGTTGTGCTGGAGAACGGAGCGTCGCCGGGCGACTTCCCGCGTGAGGATTATGAAGCGACGTGGGAGAACCGCTTTACGGTTGCGGATTTGAACGAGCACGGCAAGCGCGCGTTGGGCATGGCGTAAACGATAATGCAAACGTGGTAAATGTAGATTGTAAAATGTAGGCCCGGTAAGCGTCAGCGCCACCGGGCATAATCATTTACGAATCGATACCTTTGCTGCGCAGGTAATCTTCGTAATTCCCGCTGAAGTCCACCACCCGCTCAGGGGTGATCTCAATCACGCGGGTCGCCAGCGAGCTCACGAACTCACGGTCGTGAGAGACGAAGACCAGCGTGCCCGGATACATCTCCAGCGCCATGTTCAGCGACTCGATAGATTCCATATCCAGGTGGTTGGTCGGTTCATCCATTACAAGGATGTTCGGCTTCTGCATCATCAGCTTGCCGAAGAGCATACGCCCCTTCTCGCCCCCGGAGAGCACCTTCGCCGGCTTTTTGATATCGTCCTGGCTGAAGAGCAGACGACCGAGGAAGCTACGCACCACCTGCTCATCGTCCCCCTCCTGCTTCCACTGGCTCATCCAGTCAAAGACGGTGAGATCGTTATCAAAGTCGGCGGCATGATCCTGCGCATAGTAGCCAATCTTCGCGTTTTCGGACCACTTCACGGTGCCATTATCCGGCGCAAGATCGCCTACCAGGGTTTTCAGCAGGGTGGTTTTACCCACGCCGTTCGCCCCCAGAATGGCAATCTTCTCACCCACTTCCAGCAGCAGGTTGAAGTTCTTAAACAGCGGGCCGTTATCGAAGCCTTTGGTGAGGGCTTCCACTTCCAGCGCGTTACGGAACAGCTTCTTATCCTGTTCAAAGCGAATGAACGGGTTCTGACGGCTGGAGGCTTTCACCTCGTCCAGCTTGATCTTATCGATCTGGCGGGCGCGGGAGGTGGCCTGACGGGACTTCGATGCGTTGGCGCTAAAGCGGCTGACGAAGGATTGCAGGTCGGCAATCTGCGCTTTTTTCTTGGCGTTGTCGGCCAGTAGACGCTCACGCGCCTGGGTCGCCGCGGTCATGTACTCGTCGTAGTTGCCGGCATAAACGCGCAGCTCGCCGTAGTCGAGATCGGCCATATGGGTGCAGACCATGTTCAGGAAGTGACGGTCGTGCGAGATGATGATCATGGTGCTGTTACGCTCGTTCAGCACCTGCTCCAGCCAGCGAATGGTATCGATGTCCAGGTTGTTGGTTGGTTCATCGAGCAGGAGGATATCCGGATCGGAGAACAGCGCCTGGGCCAGCAGCACACGCAGCTTCCAGCCGGGGGCGACTTCGCTCATCGGGCCGTAGTGCTGCTCTACCGGAATACCGACGCCGAGCAGCAGCTCGCCCGCCCGGGACTCGGCGGAGTAGCCGTCCATCTCGCCGTACAGCACTTCGAGATCGGCCACTTTATAGCCATCCTCTTCGCTCATCTCGGCCAGGCCGTAGATGCGATCGCGCTCCTGCTTCACTTCCCACAGCTCGCCGTGGCCCATGATCACCGTGTCGAGCACGCTGAACTCTTCAAAGGCGAACTGATCCTGACGCAGCTTACCGATACGCTCGTTCGGGTCGAGGGAGACGTTGCCCAGCGTCGGCTCAAGGTCGCCGCCGAGGATCTTCATAAAGGTGGATTTTCCGCTACCGTTCGCCCCAATCAGGCCGTAACGATTGCCGCCGCCAAACTTGACGGAGATATTTTCAAACAGCGGCTTACTGCCAAACTGCATGGTGACGTTGCTGGTAACTAACACGGTGTTATCCTGAAAAATGTGTGACAAACTCTGCATTATGCCACAATTCCGAATTGAAATCGCGCAGGTGTGAACAGTTGCTACAATAGGGTGAGAGAAAAAAATGTGATTTCGTACACATCTCAATTCCATGCGCGTGGGAATGCACATATAATGCGCTCCCATCCTTTTGAGCATTCTTAACTAAACGGCCTGTGGCACAGAAACCTCGCATACCATGAATATGAAATTAACAACAATTTTAGCGGCGGCTTTCGCTGTAGTAGGGTTTTGCAAATCCGCGTCTGCTGTAACCTATCCGCTACCGACCGACGGTAGCCGTCTGATTGGCCAGAACCAGGTCATCACCCTGCCAGAGAACAACAGCCAGCCGCTGGAGTACTATGCAGCCCAGTACCAGATGGGGCTCTCTAACCTGCTGGAAGCTAACCCAGGCATCGACCCCTACCTGCCGAAGGGTGGCAGCGTGATGAACATTCCGCAGCAGCTGATCCTGCCGGACACCGTGCACGAAGGGATTGTGATCAACAGCGCCGAAATGCGCCTCTACTACTACCCGAAAGGCACCAATACCGTCATCGTTCTGCCGATCGGTATCGGCCAGCTGGGCAAAGATACGCCGATCAACTGGACCACCAAGGTTGAACGTAAGAAAGCCGGTCCGACCTGGACCCCGACGGCGAAGATGCATCAGGAGTATGCGGCAGCAGGTAACCCGCTGCCCGCAGTGGTGCCAGCCGGCCCGGATAACCCGATGGGCCTCTATGCCCTGTACATCGGTCGCCTGTATGCCATTCACGGTACCAACGCCAACTTCGGTATTGGCCTGCGCGTGAGCCACGGCTGCGTGCGTCTGCGTAACGACGACATCAAATTCCTGTTCCAGAATGTGCCCGTCGGTACCCGCGTGCAGTTCATTGATGAGCCGGTAAAAGCCACCACCGAGCCAGACGGTAGCCGCTACATTGAGGTTCACAACCCGCTCTCTACCACTGAAGCGCAGTTTGACGGGAAAGAGATTGTGCCAATTACCCTGACCAAGAGCGTGCAGGGTATCACCAGCCAGACGGACGTTGACCAAAGCGTTGTTGAGCAGGCGATTCAGAACCGTTCCGGGATGCCGGTTCGTCTGAACTAAGTTTGTTTACGTCAGTAAAAAGCCCGGCAATCGCCGGGCTTTTTTATTGCCATATTACTGCTGTGCCTGCCGCAAATGCCGGGCGGCACTGCGTTTGCCCGGCCTTCGGTGGGCACTGTATGGGTTTGTAGGCCTGCGTAAGCGAAGCGCCACCGGGCGTGATTGTGCCAGCTGCAAATGCCGGGCGGTACTGCGTTTGCCCGGCCTACGGTGGGCACGGTATGGGTTTGTAGGCCCGCGTAAGCGAAGCGCCACCAGGCGTGATTGTGCCTGCCGCAAATGCCGGGCGGTACTGCGTTTGCCCGGCCTACGGTGGGCACGGTGTGAGTGGCCCGCGTAAGCGAAGCGCCACCGGGCGTGATTGTGCCTGCCGCAAATGCCGGGCGGCACTGCGTTTGCCCGGCCTACGGTGGGCACAGTGTGGGTTTGTAGACCCCCGTAAGCGAAGCGCCACCGGGCGTGATTGTGCCTGCCGCAAATGCCGGGCGGCACTGCGTTTGCCCGGCCTACGGTGGGCACGGTGTGAGTTTGTAGGCCCGCGTAAGCGAAGCGCCACCGGGCGGGATTGTGCCTGCCGCAAATGCCGGGCGGCACTGCGTTTGCCCGGCCTACGGTGGGCACGGTGTGAGTTTGTAGGCCCTCGTAAGCGAAGCGCCACCGGGCGTGATTGTGCCTGCCGCAAATGCCGGGCGGCACTGCGTTTGCCCGGTCTGCGGTGGGCATGGTATGGGTTTGTAGGCCCGCGTAAGCGAAGCGCCACCGGGCTTTTTTATTAACAAATTACTGATGCTTCAGCTGGTTACGGCGATGTACCCCCTGCCGCTCCAGCATCCAACCTGGATACTCCCGAGGCAGCGCGCTGACCGCATCGAGCTGTTTCAGCTCCTCTTCACTCAGGCGGATCTCCGTCGCGGCAATGTTATCCGCCAGCTGATCCGGGCGTTTTGCGCCGATAATCACGCTGCTCACTACCGGCTGATGCAGCAGCCACGCCAGGGCGATCTGCGCTACCGACACGCCTTTGCTCTCGGCGATATTGCGCATGACGTCTACGCAGTCGAAGGCGCGCTCTTTCTCTACCGGCGGGAAGTCGAACGCCAGTCGACGGCTGCCCTCCTCCCCGCTCCCGCTGCGATCATACTTGCCGCTCAGCAGGCCGCCCGCCAGCGGGCTCCAGACCATCAGCCCCACCCCTTCGCTTTGCAGCATCGGGACCAGCTCTCGCTCAAGGTCGCGCCCGGCGAGGGTGTAGTAAGCCTGTAACGAGGCGAAGCGGGCCAGCCCCAGGCGCTCAGAGATACCCAGCGCCTTCATGATCTGCCATGCCGCCCAGTTGGAGACGCCGATATAGCGGACGTGACCGTGCTGAACCAGGTTATCCAGCGCGTAGAGCGTCTCTTCAATCGGCGTTGCCGGATCGAAGCCGTGCAGCTGATAGAGGTCGATGTGATCCAGCTGCAGACGGCGCAGGCTCTCCTTGACGCTGCCGATAATGTGGTAGCGGGAGCTGCCACGCGAGTTGACCCCGCCGGTACCGGTTTCGCCAAAGACTTTAGTTGCCACCACCACGTCTTCGCGGGGGATCTTGAGATTTTTCAGCGCCTGGCCGGTGATCTCTTCCGAGCGTCCTTCCGAATAGACGTTGGCGGTATCGATAAAGTTGATGCCCGCTGCAAGGGCGTCGCCCACCAGCTGCTCAGCCTCGTTCTGGCGCAGCTGACCAATCTTGCCCCACATGCCACCTTCGCCGCCGAAGGTCATGGTGCCAAGGCACAGCTCGGAGACAAAGAGACCGGTACTGCCAAGTTTTTGATAACGCATAGAACGCTCCTTAGGGTGTCGATGAGTGTTCAATAGTTATACGCCAGTACGCCGGATAGCGAATGTGAGGATCCTGCGCGTTTCTTGCCCAATCCTCTGAACTTTATCCTCGCGCCGCCTCGCCAAAGACCGGATAGTCCGGCAGCTGTACGGTCTGGTACGGCTCCCAGCCGCCCCCCAGCGCCTTATAGAGCGCCACCAGGTCGAGACTGCTCTGCACCCGCGCCTGGGCGCGCTGCTGCTCGGCCTGGGCCAGCTGGCGCTGGGCATCAAGCACGTCGATAAAGGTGGCGATCCCCTGGCGGTAGCTGTCGCTG
Source organism: Escherichia sp. ESNIH1 (assembly GCA_002918705.1). Lineage (GTDB taxonomy): Bacteria > Pseudomonadota > Gammaproteobacteria > Enterobacterales > Enterobacteriaceae > Pseudescherichia. The sequence continues at coordinate 299,123 of PQKR01000003.1, forward strand.
GCGAGATCGAACGCGCTCTGCAGCGCCTCAATGGTTTTGCTCAGCCCGGCCTCGCGCTGCTGATCGGTACGGTAGCTGACCAGCGCGTTCTCTACGTCGCCCAGCGCGCTCAGCACCGTCTGACGATAGTTGAGCGCCGCTGCGCCCTGCTGCGCCCGCGCCAGCTTGACGCTGGAGACCAGCCGCCCACCCTGGAAGATAGGGATCGAGACCTGCGGCCCGAAGCTGTAGAAGTGGCTGCTCCAGTCGGTCAGCCAGTCGGTTTCGCTGTTGCGCAGGCCAAACTGGCCGCTCAGGGTCAGGCTTGGGAAGAGCTGAGCCACCGAGACGCCAATCTGTGCGGTGGCCGCATGCAGGTTGGCCTCGGCCTCACGCACGTCTGGTCGACGGCGGGCCAGCGTGGAAGGAATGCCGGTCTGGATGATATCCGGCAGCTTCGGCAGGGGCTGCACCGCCCGTAGCTCCGCATTCAGCGCGCCGGGTGGCTTGCCGATCAGGATCGCCAGCGCGTTCATCGCCTGCTGCTCCTGGGCCTGGTACTGCGGCAGCTGCGCCTCCAGGCTGCCCAGCTGCGCCCGCGCGTTCTCCACGTCCAGCTGCGGCGAAAGTCCGCCGCGCTGGCGGCTTTCGGTCAGGCTAAGCGTCTCCCGGGCGGTGTCGATCTGCGTGTTCATGGTGGCAAGGATGCTCTGCGCGCCGCGCAATTGCAGCCACGCGCGCGCCACCTCCGCCTCCAGTGACACCAGCGCGTCATTACGCTGCTCGATAGCCGCCTGCTGCTGGGCGTTGGCCGCCTCCACCTGGCGGCGCACTTTGCCCCACAGATCCAGCTCCCACTGGGCATCAAAGCTGCCCTGGTAGAGATTCACCGGCTGGGTGAGCACCCCAAGGGCGTTGTTTATCTCTGGATCGACATCCTGCAGCTGACCGTAAACGTCGTGGGATTTCAGCTCGCCCTCCAGCCCCAGCTGCTGTCGGGTGGCCTGCAGATTGCCGTTTACCGCTGGCAGGAAGGCGCCGCCCGCCTGGTTGATCTGCTCCCGTGCGCCGGCAATGCGCAGCACGGTCTGCTGCAGAGAGAGGTTCCCGGCGATCGCCCGCTCGATCAGGCTGTTGAGCTGCGGCGAGTTAAAGGTCGTCCACCAGCGCGGATTCACCGCCTGGGTTGAGGTTTGCGACGGCAGGGTCTTATCCCCGGCGTCGTTCCAGTGGCTCACCGCAGGCGGCACGGGTTGCTGGTAGTCCGGCCCCACGGCGCAGCCCGCCAGCAGCAGGGTGAGTAACGACAGCGTCGGGGTATGTATCCTGTGCATCTTAATGTGCTCCTGCGCTGCCTTCGCTCTTGATCGGCGAAAGCAGAAGACAAAACGGAATCAGTAAAAACGCCACGGCGCTGAGGATGGTAAAGACGTCAACGTAGGCGAGAAAGCGTGACTGCTCGATCATGGTGCGGTACATCTGCCCGGTTGCCAGGCCAAGCGGATCCCCCGACAGCGAGGTAAAGTCACGGATCGCCTGGGCCGTCTCGCGCACCGCCAGCTGGAACTGCTCGCTAAAGGGCGTGGTGTGGGCGCTTAAATAGGCGCTATGCACCTGGGCGCGTTCGGTAATGGCCGCGGTGGAAAGCGAAATACCGATCGATCCAGCGACGTTACGGAACATGGTAAACAGCGCGGCGGCGTCGGCGTTAAGCTGACGCGGTATAGTAATAAAGGCGATAGTGGTAAGCGGTACAAACAGGAAGCCGAGACCAATCGACTGCGCGCTGCGGAACAGCACCAGGGTTTCAAAGTCGACGTTCGGGGTCAGGTTGCGCGACCAGAAGAAGGCTACCGCCAGGCAGGTAAAGCCAAAGGCGATGATCCACCGGGTCTGCACCACCGGCATCAGCTTCAGCACCAGCGGTATGGTAAGCACAATCAGCACCGCTCCCGGCGAGAGCACCAGCCCCGACCATGTCGCGGTATAGCCGAGATCCTGCTGTGCCAGCTGGGGGATCACCACCGAGCTGCCGTAGAGGATCATCGCCATCCCGGCCATCAGCAGGCTGGAGACGGCAAAGTTTTTATCCTTCATGCAGTGCAGATCGACCACCGGTTTTTTGGCATACATCAGCCAGTAGATCGCCCCGATAATGCCAATCAGGGTCAGCACGGCAAAGGTGCGAATAAAGTTAGAGGCGAACCAGTCGTCGTCTTCGCCACGGTCGAGCATCACCTGCAAACAGCCCAGCCCCAGCGCAATCAGGCCGATGCCGGTCCAGTCGATAGTCAGCTTCTCTTCTGATTTACGCTCCCAGGGCGGATCTTCCAGCAGCTGATAGATGGCCAGCACCGTGACGATCCCCACCGGGATGTTGATAAAGAAGACCCATCGCCAGGAGTAGTTGTCGGTGATCCAGCCCCCGAGGGTCGGGCCGAGCACCGGCGCAACGATGATCGCAATTGACGAGAGGCCAAAAGCCTTGCCGCGATCCTCCGGCTTAAAGTAGTCCAGCAGCACCGACTGCTGGGTCGGCTGCAGCCCCCCGCCGAAGAAGCCCTGCAGGATGCGGAACAGAATGATCTCCCACAGCTCGGTGGCGATACCGCACAGGAACGAGCAGACGGTGAACATCACGATGCAGATCAGGAAGAAGCGCTTGCGGCCAAAGACGCGGCTCAGGAAGGCCGAAATGGGCAGCACGATGCCGTTTGCCACCAGGTAGCTGGTCAGCACCCAGGTGGATTCGCTGTAGCTCGCCGACAGCGAACCGGCGACGTGGGGCAGCGCCACGTTGATGATGGTGGTGTCGAGGATCTCCATAAACACCGCGAGGGTGACGACAATCGCCACCGCCCACGGGTTACTGGCGGGACGCCAGCTCTCATGGCTGTGATCGGTCATTCCAGCGTCACCTTCGGCTCCACCGACAGCCCCAGCGGCAGCGGCGGCTGGTTAGCATCCAGACCCTTATCAATCACAATCTTCACCGGCACGCGCTGCACAATCTTCACGAAGTTACCGGTGGCGTTTTCCGAGGGGAAGGCGGAAAAGCGCGAGCCGCTCCCCTGCTGGATGCTGTCGATATGCCCCTCAAGCTCGAGATCCGGGTAGGCATCGACGCCGATAGTGACCTTATTGCCGGGGCGCATCCGCTCCAGCTGCGACTCTTTAAAGTTCGCCACCACCCAAATGTCAGGCGAGACCAGCGAGAAGAGCGCCGTACCCGCCTGCACCAGGGTGCCGGTCTGCACGTTACGTTTGGTGACGAAGCCATCAAACGGGGCGCGCACTTCGGTATAGGAGAGATTGAGGTTCGCCGTCTCGAGCTGGGCACGGGCCTGTTCTACCTGCCGCTCGCGCGCTTCGACGTTGGTCTCCTGCTGGCGGATCTGCAGGTTAATCTGGTTCGCCACCTCCAGCTGGGCATTGGCGCTGGCAAGCTGGGCCTGGGCGCTGCGCAGCTGAGCGTTGGCGCTGTCGATATTTTGTTGCGTGGTGGCCCGAGGGTCAACGCCGCGCTGGCGGCGATAGGCGGCTTCGGCATTGGCTAAATCAGCCTTGGCCTTCAGCACCTGCGCCTGCGCTTCGTCGCGCTGAGAGGGGTACTGCACCTTCGAGAGTGCCAGCTGCGCCTGAGCCTGATGCAGCTGGGCGGTTGCCAGTCCGAGCTGGGCCTGAGCCTGATCGCGCTGGGCGGTGGCGTCCCGGGGGTCAATCACCACCAGCAGATCGCCCTTCTTCACCCGCTGGTTATCCTTAACCCGCAGCTCGGTCACATAACCCGCTACCTTGGGCGCAACGGTCACCGCATCGCCTTCGGTAAAGGCGTCGTCAGTGGTCTCCTGGTTGCGGGTCATAAACCACCACACCGCCGCCACAATGACCATGATGACCACTACCACACCCAGAATGATTAGTGGCTTCTTACCGGGGCGCTTACGTCCATTTTTTTGATCGTTGTTTTGATCGTTATTGTTCTCTTCCTGAGCGGCGTCAGGATTCTTTTCGTTATCAGCCATAGCGTTGCAACTGTCCTGTCGATGAACGGCGCGACACATGCGCCGTTATCTAAAGTTAGGAGGTTGCTATACATTTGCCAGGAAAAACTGACAAATTCGCATTAACTGATAATAAGTAACTCATACCCCACCAGCGCGGCCCAGATCAGCAGCGGAATGGAGTAGAGATGGAAGCGCCACCAGATGCGACGATTGTTCGCCATCCGCAGGGCAATGAGGTTCGCCAGCGAGCCGGGCAGCAGGCCAAAGCCGCCGACGTTCACCGCCCAGGCGAGCAGCTGGCTGGGAGGAACGTAGTTCAGCAGCAGGATGGTCGCCGGTACGTTGCTGATCGCCTGCGACAGGCCGATGGCCGTGAGCCACAGGGCGGGCTGGGAGAGGTGCTCTACGCCGTTAAGCGATCCCTGTAGCGCGGGCAGCTGCACCAGCAGATGAACATCGATAAACATCGCCATGAAGACCAGCAGCAGCGTCCAGTCCACGCGCTTAAGCACCTTACGGGCAACAACAGCAAAGCCCGCGGCGACGATCAGCACCCCCCAGCCCTCAAGCTTCATCTCCAGCGAGGTGAGGAAGAGCACATACAGCACCAGGCAGCTCCAGAGCAGCCGTGGCTGCCATGACGGCGCCTGGCTGCCGCTGTGGTAGTTCAGGGCCTTGTTGGGGAAAAAGATCCAGCAGAGCAGCAGCAGCGTCGCCATCATCACCAGCGCCAGCAGCGCCATCTGCCCGGTAAAGGCGGCAAACGAGAGGCCGGAGCGCCCCCACAGCAGAATATTTTGCGGATTGCCAATGGGGGTAAGCAGCGAGCCCGCGTTGACCGCCAGCGCTTCGAAGATAATCAGCCGGTTGACCGGGATCTCGCACAGCTTTCTCAGCGTCAGGGTGAGCGGCACCACGATAAACAGCGCCACGTCGTTGGTCAGGAAGGTAGAGAGCAGCGCCGCCGCCAGGGCCATAAACATTGCCAGCCGCCGCTCGGTGGCAAAGCGCCGGACCATTCTGCGGCCCAGCACGTCAAAGTAGCCGCTCTGCTCCACCCCTTTGGTGAGCATCATCAGCCCGCTTAGCGTCAGGATAGTGTGCCAGTCGATCGCCTTTGGCCACGCTGCCGGGTTAAAGGGAACGAAAAAGCTCAGGATAACGCCGATCAGGATCAGCAGTTGGAGAAAGCGATCGCGCGCCAGCGCGTGCACGAACGGCAGGGTCATTCCGCAGGGTGCTCCTGCTGAAGGGTAAAGAGGCGAAAGCGCTCCAGCGTCTCCTCGCTAACATGGTGCTCCATGCCTTCGGCATCGCGGCGGGCGGTCTCCGGGCTGACGCCCAGCACCAGCAGAAAGCTCTCAACGATCTGGTGCCGCTCGCGGCTCTCCTGCGCCAGCTTCTCTCCCTCCGGGGTCAGGAATACGCCGCGCCAGGGGATCTGCTCGATTAACCCCACCGATGCCAGACGCTTGAGCATCTTGGCCACCGTCGGCTGGGAGACGCCCAGTCGGGCGGCCATATCCACCTGGCGGGCCTCCCCTACTTCGCGGATCAGATCGGAGATCAGCTCAACATAGTCATCAATCAGCTCTCGCCGGTGCGCTTCCCGCACCTGACGAAAGCCTTCGACATGCTCTTCGACATTCACCAGCTGCGTCACTTTTTTTGTTGTTGTCTTGCCTGCGCGACGGCTCATTGGACTTCCTCATGGGGTAACGCACTAGATGCATCATATACGGTTGCGCCCAGTGTAAACCATAAGTAGACCAGCACAAAAAATTTGGGTAATAGCCGTAGCTATACAATATAGCCTGTGCTATATCTGTATGTAATGCAGACAACCTTCATGGATTGAACGTCACACCATCAAACAGGAGGAGGTTGATATGAACGAACTCAAGAGGTGCCTTAGCGTGTTTACCCACTCTCCATTCCAGGTCCGGTTACTGTTGCTCAATATGCTGTGCGATATGTTCAACGGCAAACCGCAGCAGGACGATAAAAAATCCCATTAATGCGGCGTCGCGGTACGCCGCTTCATTTTTCTGTCATATTCCTCCGCCATACTGACCCTCTGTCATAGAAAATTCTTCTTATTTGCTGATTTTGCAACCATCCTCGCAAAAGATTGCTCTGTAAGCAGTTGATCTTCGCCTGCTCTCGCTCTATCTTCTCGCAGCCCTGCACAAATGCGGCTCGCGGATGCGGAACTCTCCCTTTCCCTACGCCCTCTCCAGCAGGTTTTGACCCTCTACGCCAGGGTGAGCACATGGCGTTTTCGCGATACAGCTATATGAATTTAACAATAAAAGAAACGCTCGCTGCCCGTAGCCAGGCCCTTAGCCCGTGGACGGGTTTCTATTTTCTTCAGTCGTTACTGATTAACTACGCCCTTGGCTACCCTTTCAGCCTGCTCTATACCAGCGCGTTCGCCTGCCTGCTGCTCCTGCTATGGCGTCATGCGCCGCGTGCCCAGAAGGTACTCGTGGGACTCTTCTCGCTGCTCGCCGCCGCCTACTACCCGTTTGGCCAGGCCTACGGCGCGCCTAACTTCAATACGCTGCTGGCGCTGCACTCCACCAACATGGAGGAGTCCACGGAGATCCTGACCATTTTCCCGTGGTACAACTACGTGATTGGCCTGTTTATCTTTGGCCTCGGGGTGATCGCCGTGCGGCGTAAAAACGGCGAACGCCCCTCCTGGGGCAAAGGGGATCATCTCGGCGTCGCCTTCTGTCTGGCTACCGTGTTTGTCGCTCCGCTGCAGAACCTGGCCTACGGCGGGGTCTTTAATCTGAAAGATACCGGCTATCCCGTGTTTCGCTTCGTGAAGGACGTGGTGGTTAACAACCAGGACGTGCTGGACGAGCAGAGCCGGATGGCGCAGCTTGCCGGGATGAAAGATAGCTGGAACGTGGTGGCGGTGAAGCCAAAGTACCACACCTACGTCGTAGTAATTGGCGAGAGCGTGCGCCGCGATGCGGTGGGCGCATTTGGCGGCCACTGGCAGAACACCCCTTTTGCCAGCAGCGTTAACGGCAGCTTTTTTACTGACTATGTGGCGGCCAGCGGCTCAACGCAGAAATCGTTGGGCCTGACCCTCAACCGGGTAATGGACAACAAGCCCCAGTATCAGGATAACTTTGTTACCCTGGCCAACCGGGCGGGCTTTCAGACCTGGTGGTTCTCCAATCAAGGTCAGATTGGCGAGTACGATACCGCCATCGCCAGCATTGCCAAACGTGCGGACGAAGTGCAGTTCTTAAAAAGCGGCGACTTTGAGGCCGATAAGAACACCCGCGACGAAGCGCTGCTGAAGATGACCGAGCAGGTGTTAAGCACCGCACGCAGCCAGCCGCAGCTGATCGTCCTGCACCTGATGGGCTCTCACCCGCAGGCCTGCGATCGTACCGGCGGTAAATACACGGTCTTTGTGCAGTCGAAGGAGACCTCGTGCTATCTCTACTCGATAACACAAACCGATACTCTGCTCAGCAAGCTCTATGACCAGCTGCGCAATAGCGGCAGCACCTTCTCGATGGTCTACTTCTCCGATCACGGGCTGGCTTTCAAGGAGCGTGGTAAAGAGGTGCAGTACCTTGCCCATGACGACAAGTTCCAGCAGAATTTCCAGGTGCCGTTTATGGTGATCTCCAGCGATGATACCCGTCATCGGCTGATAAAAGCTCGCCGCTCGGCTAACGACTTCCTCAGTTTCTTTTCGCAGTGGACCGGCATCACTGCCAAAGAGATCGCCTCCCGCTACCGCTTTGTCTCAAATGACAAAGCCGGGCCAACCTGGGTGACCAACTTCAAGCTGCAAAAGGTGGATTATAACCATCTGGGCACGGATCTGTTTGAGACCCGCTCGCGCTAGAAGATAACAACGCCCGGCGGCGCGCAGCTTGCCGGGCCTACGGGATTGGACCGACGTTATTAAACTGCGCCCATAAAAAAACGGCCCCTGAGGGCCGTTTTTGTGTCTAGACTATCACCGGGGTGATTAGAAGCGGTAACCCACGCCTGCGATCCAGGTGCCAACGTCAACGCTACGAATGCGGCTCTGCTCGTAGGAAACGTCGATAGCCACATCTTCGATTGGGTTGAACTGCATGCCAGCACCGTAGGAGAAGCCGTAGTCGCTGTTGTCAGAATGGTTTACAACATCCTGAGACTGCTGGTATTTACCGTAGCCAACACCCACTACGCCGTAGATGCTTGCCCAGTCGTTCAGACGGAACGCTGGACCTGCGGTCAGACCGTAGTACTGGCCTTTGTTGTACACACCGCTTTCGGTACGATCTTTTTCAGTGTAGGTAAAGGAACCGATGTAACCCAGCGGGGTGTCGTTTTCGTAGCGATACTTCAGGTTGAAACCGTTAGCTTTGTTCGCTACACCCTGGTAGTCGCTCTGTGCGTAGCCGCCAGAAACGGTAGAGGTTGCCGCTACAGCGGAACCTGCGGATACAGCCATTACAACTGCCAGTGCTGAAAGACATGCAATTTTTTTCATATGCCACCTCAAATGTGCTTCAAGTAAGTCCTAAGTATTAAATATAACAAAAATTATTGAGAAACTCTTTGCGCTTCACGCTGTCTAACGGGCCTTTTGATGTAACAGAACGTTTCCTTTGCATCGTATCTCTTTCAAAAAAAAGCCTTTTTTTCGACTATGCCGCTATTATGACGCCATAAAACCGACACATTCATCCAGATTATTCCTAAACATATGGTGATTAATCCAGCAACCTGTCACCATTCTACCGCTTTCCTGACATTTATTTTCAACGGCGTCTCAACCACTGACATCTATTTCTATTACACTGCCCTCTTTACTCTGTTTGACATAAATTGACAGGAGAAAGGATGCCTGGTTTACCTCGTAAGTTGCCCGTCTGGTTACCTATATTAATACTGCTTATCGCGATGGCGTCGATTCAGAGCGGTGCCTCGCTGGCCAAGTCGCTCTTTCCACTGGTGGGTGCTCCCGGTGTAACCGCCCTGCGTCTTGCCCTGGGAACAATTATCCTGGTGATTATCTTCCGGCCCTGGCGCCTGCGTTTTACGCCAGAGCAGCGTAAGCCGCTGCTGTTTTATGGCCTGGCGCTGGGTGCCATGAACTATCTCTTCTATCTCTCTATCCAGACGGTGCCGCTGGGCATTGCGGTGGCGCTGGAGTTTACCGGCCCGCTGGCGGTGGCGCTCTTCTCTTCCCGGCGTCCGGTAGACTTCGTCTGGGTGGTACTGGCCGTGCTGGGGCTATGGTTCCTTCTGCCGCTGGGGCAGGACGTCTCCCACGTCGATCTTACTGGCGCAGCTTTTGCCCTGGGCGCCGGTGCCTGCTGGGCTATCTACATTCTCTGCGGCCAGCGCGCCGGGGAGGAGCACGGTCCAGCCACCGTGGCGCTGGGTTCGCTGATAGCTGCCGTGGTATTTGTGCCCCTTGGCGCGATTCAGGCAGGGGATGCGCTCTGGCACTGGTCGATTCTACCGCTTGGCCTGGCCGTAGCCGTTCTCTCCACCGCCCTACCCTACTCGCTGGAGATGGTCGCCCTGACGCGCCTGCCGACCCGCACCTTCGGCACGCTCATGAGCATGGAACCCGCGCTGGCAGCGGTTTCGGGCATGATCTTCCTGAGCGAGACGTTGACCCTCGTGCAGTGGCTGGCACTGTCGGCGATTATTGCTGCCTCTATCGGCTCGACGCTGACGCTGCGTCGGGAGAGCACAATTAAAGAAGTTGATATTGGTTAATTATTTAACTGCACGGTACGCTGCCGTGCAGAATATCTTTTACTGCCTCGTTTATCCTGCGAATTAATATTCATTCACATTCTCAACGCCTGCTTTAAAATTAAGAATCATCTCCCTGATTACAGTCAACACACTGATTTTAAAAATATAAAATTTTAAGCACTCTTTATTACTATCGGACCGATAGGTAGAGACAAAACAGCAAAGCCAAAAACCGGTGCTATACTTAGCTCCAGTAATTACCTGGGAACACACATCAAGAGGATATGAGATTATGAGTACCGCTAAACTGGTAAAAACGAAATCATCCGATCTGCTTTATACTCGCAACGATGTAGCGGATAACGATAAAAAAGCGACTATTGAGCTGCTGAATCGCCAGGTGACCCAGTTCATTGACCTGTCTCTGATCACTAAACAGGCCCACTGGAATATGCGTGGCGCTAACTTTATTGGCGTGCACGAGATGCTGGACGGCTTCCGCACCACCCTGACCGAGCATCTGGATACCATCGCCGAGCGTGCAGTTCAGCTGGGTGGCGTAGCGCTGGGTACGACTCAGGTTGTTAACAGCAAGACGCCGCTGAAAAGCTATCCGCTGGATATTCACAGCGTACAGGATCACCTGAAAGAGCTGGCCGATCGCTATGCCATCGTCGCTAATGACGTGCGCAAATCTATTGATGAAGCAAAAGATGAAGATACCGCTGATATCCTGACCGCGGCATCACGCGACCTGGATAAATTCCTGTGGTTTATCGAATCCAATATCGAATAAAGCATACGTTTTATCTATCACCCTCTCCCGCCCGGGAGAGGGTTCTGCACTATCATAGTGCAACTCCCGCTTTTCATCCCCGCAGTAAAGTAAACCACTTGTAATAATTACCTCACACAATCGTTAATCAAGGGTTGTTTTATCGCCGCTTTCCGCGCTTAATATCAGCATATTGTGCAACATACCAGCAGTGCACCAAAATGGATCACCAAAACGGTGCGCGACGGTAAATGGCGCATGATTTTTGTTCAGCGATAGAATATATCGGCTTTACAAAACAATGGGTTGTAAACCTGGCACGATTTTTTCATACTGCGTACGTTCTCTCAGGGGATCGCCCCGTGGATATAAAAGGAAATGTTATGAAGTCTGTGTTTAAAGTTTCCCTTGCTGCACTTACCCTGGCTTTTGCGGTCTCTTCCCACGCCGCCGATAAACTGGTGGTAGCTACCGATACCGCGTTTGTTCCGTTCGAATTTAAACAGGGCGATAAATACGTTGGTTTTGACGTTGATCTGTGGGCTGCCGTAGCGAAAGAGCTAAAGCTGGATTACACCCTTAAGCCAATGGATTTCAGCGGCATTATCCCGGCGCTGCAGACCAAGAACGTTGACCTGGCGCTGGCTGGGATCACCATTACCGACGAGCGTAAAAAAGCGGTCGACTTCTCTGACGGCTACTACAAGAGCGGTCTGCTGGTGATGGTCAAAGCCAACAACAACGACGTTAAAAGCGTAAAAGATCTTGACGATAAAGTGGTTGCGGTGAAGAGCGGTACCGGCTCCGTTGACTATGCGAAAGCCAATATCAAAACCAAAGATCTGCGTCAGTTCCCGAACATCGACAACGCGTATATGGAACTGGGCACTAACCGCGCTGATGCGGTGCTGCACGATACGCCGAACATTCTCTACTTCATCCAGACCGCCGGTAAAGGCCAGTTCAAAGCGGTTGGCGACTCTCTGGAAGCGCAGCAGTACGGTATTGCTTTCCCGAAAGGCAGCGACGATCTGCGTGAGAAAGTGAACGGCGCGCTGAAGACCCTGAAAGAGAACGGCACCTATAACGAAATCTATAAAAAATGGTTCGGTACAGAGCCTAAATAATTCAGCCTGAATTCAGGTTTGTAACGCCCGGTGGCGCTCGCGTTTACCGGGCCTACATTTTTAGTATTTCACCACGGTATACAGGAATTCATCATGCAGTTTGACTGGAGTGCCATCTGGCCTGCCATTCCCATTTTGTTTGAAGGCGTCAAAATGACCCTGTGGATCTCGGTCCTCGGTCTGGCGGGCGGTTTAATTATCGGCCTTGCAGCCGGTTTCGCCCGCAGCTTCGGCGGCTGGATAGCAAACCACATCGCACTGGTATTTATCGAGATCATTCGCGGCACGCCGATCGTCGTTCAGGTAATGTTTATCTACTTCGCCCTGCCGATGGCCTTTAACGATCTGCGCATCGATCCGTTCAGCGCCGCCGTTGTCACCATCATGATCAACTCCGGGGCCTACATCGCCGAAATTACCCGCGGCGCGGTGCTCTCGATCCACAAAGGCTTTAGCGAAGCGGGCCTGGCGCTGGGACTCTCTAAGCGCGAGACCATTCGTCGGGTGATCCTGCCTCTGGCGCTGCGCCGTATGCTGCCGCCGCTGGGTAACCAGTGGATCATCAGCATCAAAGATACCTCGCTGTTTATTGTTATCGGCGTGGCTGAACTGACCCGTCAGGGCCAGGAGATCATCGCCGGCAACTTCCGTGCGCTGGAGATCTGGAGCGCCGTGGCGGTGTTCTATCTCATCATTACCCTGGTTCTGAGCTTTATTTTGCGTCGTCTTGAAAGAAGGATGAAAATCCTGTGATTGAATTTAAAAATGTCTCCAAGCACTTTGGTAAAACCCAGGTGCTGCATAACATCGACCTCAATATTACCCAGGGCGAAGTCGTGGTCATCATTGGCCCCTCCGGCTCCGGTAAGTCGACCCTGCTGCGCTGCATCAACAAGCTGGAAGAGATCACCAGCGGCGATCTGATTGTCGATGGTCTGAAGGTGAACGATCCAAAGGTCGATGAGCGCCTGATCCGTCAGGAAGCCGGCATGGTGTTCCAGCAGTTCTACCTCTTCCCGCACCTGACGGCGCTGGAAAACGTGATGTTTGGCCCGCTGCGCGTGCGCGGGGCAAGTAAAAGCGAGGCGGAAACGCTGGCAAATTCCCTGCTGGCGAAGGTCGGACTGGCCGAGCGCGCTCATCACTATCCGTCTGAACTCTCCGGCGGCCAGCAGCAGCGCGTGGCTATCGCCCGTGCGCTGGCGGTGAAGCCGAAGATGATGCTGTTTGATGAGCCGACCTCTGCCCTCGACCCCGAGCTGCGTCACGAGGTGCTGAAAGTCATGCAGGACCTGGCCGAAGAGGGGATGACGATGGTGATCGTAACCCACGAAATCGGCTTTGCCGAAAAGGTCGCCTCGCGGCTGATCTTTATCGATAAGGGTCGCATTGCTGAAGATGGCAATCCGCAGACGCTGATCGAGAACCCGCCCAGCCCGCGCCTGCAGGAGTTCCTCCAGCACGTCTCCTGATTTATCAACGCTCTCCATTCGGGGAGCGTTTTTTTCCTTCGCCGGATTTCTCCCATTTCCAGACGCAGCGCTGGCAGCATCTATACTTATCTTTTTGCACTATTTTCTCAGGAGAGAGACCGTGCCGTGGTTACTGCTGCTGCTTAGCCTGTTCATCATGCCGCTCCATGCGGCTACCATTCCTGGCGTCACCTCCACGTCCGCAACGCCTGCCACCAGCGAGACGGCACCTGCCGCCGAGCCGGATCTGGAGCAGAAGAAAGCCGCCTACGCCGCGCTGGCGGACGTGCTGGAGAATACCAGCTCCCGTGAAGAGCTGATCGGCCAGCTGCGAAAGGTCGCCGCCACCCCACCGCCTGAGCCGGTGCCGACCATCACCCCGCCAGAAGAGGTCGCCGAAGAGAAGACGGTGCTGGAGAACGTCCAGGAGGTCAGCCGGCACTACGGCGAGGAGCTATCATCGCGCTTTGCCCAGCTCTATCGCAACATAACCGGCTCGCCGCACAAGGCATTTAACCCGCAGACCTTTATCAACGCCGCGGGCCACTTCCTACTGCTCGCTGGGTTGGTATTCATCTTTTACTGGCTGGTGCGCCTCTGCGCTTTCCCGCTCTACCGCAAGATGGGCAAATGGGGACGGCGTAAGAATCATGACAGGGCCAACTGGTTACAGCTGCCCGCGATGATCGTTGGGGCGTTTATCATCGACCTGCTCCTGCTGGCGCTCACTCTCTTTGTTGGCCAGCTGCTAAGCGATAATCTCAACGGCGGCAACCGCACCATTGCCTTTCAGCAGAGCCTGTTTCTCAATGCCTTTGCGCTCATTGAGTTCTTCAAAGCGATCCTGCGCCTGATTTTCTGCCCACGCTTCCCCGACCTGCGTCCTTTCTCGATAAAAAACGAGGCGGCGAAGTATTGGCATCTGCGCCTGAGCGCCCTGAGCAGCCTGATTGGCTATGGCCTGCTGGTGGCCGTGCCGATCATCTCAAACCAGGTTAACATCCAGTTTGGCGCGCTGGCAAACGTGCTGATCATGCTCTGCATCACGACCTGGGCACTCTATCTTATTTTCCACAATAAGACGCTGGTGCAGGAGAACCTTACCCACCTCGCCGACCGCTCGTTGGCCTTCTTCAGCCTCTTTATTCGCGCCTTTGCGCTGATCTGGCACTGGCTGGCCTGCGCCTATTTCCTGGTACTGTTCTTCTTCTCGCTCTTCGATCCAGGCAACAGCCTGAAGTTTATGATGGGCGCGACGGTGCGCAGCCTGGCGATTATCGGTGTTGCGGCCTTTGTGTCGGGCATGCTGTCGCGCTGGATTGCCAAGCGGATCACCCTCTCAGCCCAGGTGCAGCGTAACTACCCTGAACTGCAGAAGCGGGTCAACGGCTGGCTGTCGACAGCGCTGAAGGTGGCACGCTTCCTCACCGTTATTGTTGCCATCATGCTGCTGCTCAGCGCGTGGGGTCTGTTCGATTTCTGGAACTGGCTGCACTACGGCGCTGGCGAGAAAGCCGTCGATATTCTGATCCGTATCGCGCTGATCCTCTTCTTCTCGGCGGTGGGCTGGACCGTGCTGGCGAGCCTGATCGAAAACCGGCTCTCCTCCGATATTCACGGTCGGCCGCTGCCCAGCGCCCGCACCCGGACCCTGCTGACCCTGTTCCGCAACGCATTGGCGGTCGTCATCAGCACCATTACGGTAATGATTGTGCTCTCGGAGATTGGGGTGAACATTGCCCCACTGCTGGCCGGTGCCGGGGCGCTGGGACTGGCTATCTCCTTCGGGGCGCAAACCCTGGTGAAAGATATTATCACCGGGATCTTTATCCAGTTTGAGAATGGGATGAACACCGGGGATCTGGTCACCATCGGGCCGCTAACCGGCACGGTAGAGCGGATGTCGATCCGCTCCGTTGGGGTGCGGCAGGATACCGGGGCCTACCACATCATTCCGTGGTCATCGATCACGACCTTCGCTAACTTTGTGCGGGGAATTGGTTCGATAGTGGCGAACTACGATGTGGATCGCCATGAGGATGCGGATAAAGCCAATAACGCGCTGAAGGCGGCGGTGGGCGAACTGATGGAGCAGGAGGATATTCGCAAGCTGATCATCGGCGAGCCGACCTTTGTTGGCATCGTTGGCCTGACCAACACCGCCTTTACGCTGCGGGTGACCTTTACTACCCAGCCGCTCAAGCAGTGGACGGTACGCTTTGCCCTCGACAGCATGGTGAAAAAGCACTTTGACCTTGCCGATGTGCGCCCGCCGGTGCAAACCTACCAGATGCTGGCTAACCCAGCGGCCGCGCAGCCGGGGGCCGCAGAGCCAGGGGGCGGACAGACCCTGCCCCCTGCACAACCTACGCTTTAAACCGCGTCTGTGCCCAGCGGCGACGCTGGGCCTCATCGAGGAAGGTCCAGGCAATGAAGCGGCTCTGCTTCTGTCCCTGGGCCATCTCTTTTTTCACTACCTTCACCGCGCCGGCGGCGGTCAGAGCGCGATAGAGCGGAGGCAGGTTCTCCCCGCGTGATACCAGCGAGGTAAACCACAGTACCTGACGGCCAAAGGCCTGGCTCTCGGCGATCATCTTGCTGATAAAGGCCACTTCCCCGCCCTCGCACCACAGCTCCTGCTGCTGGCCGCCAAAGTTAAGCCCGCTCGCCTCGCTCTGGCCGAGGTTACGCCGTTTGCGGTCGTTCCCCGCCTGCGCCGCCGCTGCTGAGTCGTGAAACGGCGGGTTACAGAGGGTAGCATCGTACTGCTCGTTCTTGTGGATCATACCGTTGAGAATAGCGGCCGGATCTTTCTGGCGGCGCAGACGGATCGCGCGGGTCAGGCCTGGATTATTGGTGACAATCGCCTGGGCGCTGGCAAAGGCCGCGTCGTTGACCTCGGTCCCGGTAAAACGCCAGTTGTACTCGTGGTGACCAATCAGCGGATAGATACAGTTTGCACCAGTACCGATATCCAGTACGCTCGCCTGACGGGGGACTGCACCGTCGACGCTGGTTTCCGCCAGCAGATCCGCCAGGTGATGGATATAGTCCGCGCGGCCCGGCACCGGCGGGCAGAGAAAGCCTTGGGGAATATCCCAGTGCGCCACGCCATAAAAGTGTGCCAGCAGCGCTTTGTTCAATGCCTTAACGGCCTCGGGATCGGCGAAGTTGACCGTCGGCTCCCCCGCTGGGGTGGCAATAACAAAACCGCGTAGTTGCGGCTCTACGGCGCAGAGCGCGTCGAGATCGTAGCGGCTGCGGTGACGGTTACGCGGGTGTATTCCCGGCTTCTGGGCATTCATGGCATTCTCCTGTAATAAGCGGCGTAAGATACCCCCTGAAAGGGGCGCGGTAAACAGCGATTCATGCAAAAAACCGCGGCATGTTGGCGAAATTTTTGCCCGTAAGCCTCTCTTCCCCCGGCCTAAACTTAAGCTGCGGTTCCCCTATAAGAGGATGTCATGATGAAAAAATATCTGGCAATGGCTGCCGCAGTGGCATTTTCCGCCATGACGGTCAGCGCCTTTGCCGCACCACAGCAGTTAATGAGAGACGATACCGGGACGCTACGTCCGGCTGGCACGGTCTCTGCCCACGGTGCGCTCAGCCTGGACGATCTCCAGGACGAGCTGGCTGAAAAAGCCCGCGAGCAAGGCGCCAAAGGGTTTGTGATCGACTCCGCTGGCGGTGAAAACCAGATGTACGGCACGGCAACCATCTACAAATGAGCTTTGATTACCCCGCCCCATAAAAGTCTGACCGGCCTTTTGTGGGGCATTTTTTTACCCCAGCGGCCTATCTTTTACTACCCTTAACGTTCACCTTAAGCTGAGGAGTAGAAGATGAAATTCAAGGGCATAGAGCATATTGGCCTGACCGTTACCGATCTGAAAGCCGCAGAGACCTTCTTTATTAATGCGCTGGGCGCCAGCGTGCTCTACCGTATCGTTCCCCCCGATGAGCCTGCTAAAGCCGTTGACGGCCAGAGCATGCACCCGCTTAACGGTTTTCCCGTTGATATGCGCGTCGTCGGACTGGCGATGCTGCGGCTGGGTAACGGCGCTAACGTTGAGCTTTTCCAGCTCGATCCAGGCGTGAATAATCAGCAGACCAATATTTGCCAGCCGGGAATTAACCACTTCTCAATCTACGTGGATGATATTAAAGAGGCCGGTGAAACGCTGCGCGCTCACGGGGCTGAGATGCTGGAGGGGCCGAGCGACTGCTTCGCTCAGGAGGAGGGAGCCGGCAACCAGACCTGGTTCTGCCGTACTCCCTTTGGTGTGCTGATCGAGTTGATTACCCTCCCCTCACCGCTGCACTACGATGAGGGTGCCACCGCCGAGCGCTGGCTACCCTGAGGCTACTTGTCGTTAGCCGCCAGCAGCAGGGTGTTGAGCAGCACGTTTGCTCCACGCTCTGCCCACTGCGGGGTGATATTCTCCGCCTCGTTATGGCTGATGCCTTTTTCGCAGGGGATAAAGATCATCGCTGTCGGCGCCACGCGGTTAACGTAGCAGGCGTCGTGCCCCGCCCCGGAGACCATCCGGCGCTGGGAGTAGCCCAGTTCGCGGGTCGCCTGCTCGATGCGTGCGATACAGCCCTTATCAAAGTCCACCGGCGCATAGTCGAAGATGCGCTCCCAGGCGACGTCAATGCGGCGGGCCGACAGCCCGCTCAGCGCCTCGGTTAGCGCCGCCTCCATCTCCACCAGCGCGGTGGTCTCCGGGTGGCGGAACTCGACGGTGCAGAAGACCGCTGACGGCACCACGTTGCGCGAGTTCGGTGTCGCCTGCACGCTGCCTACGGTGGCCCGCCCGTCCGGGGCGAAACGGCGGCCAATGGTTTCAACCGCCAGAGCCAGCTCGGCAAAAGCGCACAGGGCGTCGCGACGCAGATCCATCGGCGTAGTGCCCGCGTGGGCGGCAAAGCCGGTCAGGTTGATCTCGTACCAACGCTGGCCCATAGCGGCGTGCACGACGCCAATATCCGTCTCCTCCGCCTCAAGCAGCGGCCCTTGCTCGATATGCAGCTCATAGCAGGCGTGCAGCGGGAAAGCCGCCGCCGGACGTTCGCCCTGATAGCCAATAGCCGTCAGCGCCTCGCCCACGCTGATGCCGTCGCGATCCTCCCGCGCCAGGGCATAGGCTTCGCTGAATACGCCGGTCCAGACGCCGGAGGCCAGCATCGCCGGGGCAAAACGCGCCCCCTCTTCGTTGGTCCAGTTCACCAGGATGAGATCGCGCTCGGTAGTGATGCCGCGATCGTTAAGGGTACGCAGTGCCTCCAGCCCGGCGAGTACGCCGTAGATGCCGTCGTAGTTGCCGCCCAGCGGCTGGGAGTCAGCGTGCGAGCCGGTGAGCACCGGAGTCAGATCGGGATTGCTGCCCGCCCGGCGAATAAACATATTCCCCAGTCGGTCAACCTCACAGCTAAAGCCCGCCTCACGCGCCCAGGCGGCGAGCAGGTCGCGCCCGCGCCGATCCTCATCGCTCAGCGCCAGCCGGGTCACCCCGCCCCTCGCCGTTGCGCCAAGCGTGGCAAACTCATTAAGGGTCTGCCACAGGCGGGCGCTATCCACCTGGAGAGGAGACCTCATCACGCCTCCTTGTCTTTAACGCGATAGCGGAAATCGCAGCACGGCGCGCCGGACATAATGGTCTGGGTGCGGGTCAGCTCAACGTCCGGCGCGTAGCCAACGATAAACTTATCATCCCTGGCGCAGGAGAGCAGATGGCCGATCTCGCCGAGGCCCATCTCATGGTACATCTCGGCGTAGCGGCAGCGCGTCACGTCATAGTCGTAGCGCTGGCCGTCATCTTCGATCACCCGCACGTCGAGGGCGTTATCCTTCTCCCAGAGATATTGCAGATCGACAAAGCTACGCAGATCCGCTTTTTTTGGTTCCGCAGCGGCAAAGTTCTGCCCGGCCTGGATAGCCGCCTGCTCGATGGCTTCGCCAATCACCGCCTGGGCGCGGGCTTTGCCCACCTCGCGCACCAGGATCTCATAGATAGGTTTAATTATTTCAGCTTCAATTTTACGGCGGGCGAGAATGCCCAGCTCTTGTTTTTGCTCACAGCTCATCATTGCCTCACAGCTTATTTCGCGCTTCCGCCCAGCACGGTCTGGGGTTCCCACTTACCGTTCACCACTTTGTAGACGGTAAAGGATGGATTCTTCAGGTTACCCTGGGCATCAAAAGCAATATTGCCGGTCACGCCAGCGTAGTTGATGGTGCGCAGCGCAGGCAGATAGTCACTCGCCTCAACGGAGTCGGCCTTCTGCATGGCAGCGATCAGCACCCGGGTAGCGTCATAGGCAAACGGCGCGTGGAGTTCGATATGGGTATGGTATTTAGACTGGTAAGCCTGCTCGAACGCTTTACCGCCCGGCATCTTCTCTACCGGCAGACCCGGCTCCAGTGCAACGACGCCCTCGCCCTCTTTCTGCGCCAGGCTCAGGAAGGTTTGGCTCACGAAGCCGCCCGCGCCCATCAGCGTGGCCTTCATGCCCAGCTGTTTGAGACGACGCGCCAGCGGAGCCGCCTGGCTATCCACGCCGCCGAAGAAGACCAGATCGGCATTTTTACTGCGGATAGCGGTCAGCACGGCGTTGAAATCCACGGTCTTCTCATCAACGTACTGGCGATCAACCGGCTTGATGCCCTGCGCTTCCAGCGACTTGATAAACTCGTCGGCCAGCCCCTGACCAAAGGCGGTACGGTCGTCGATAACCGCGATACGCTTCGCCTTCAGCGTCTGCACCGCATATTTTGCCGCGTAGTCGCCGCCGTCATCGTCATGGCCCATCACGCGGAAGCTGGTATCAAAGCCCTGCTGGGTATAGGCGTGACCGGTGGCGACCGGAGCAACCTGGGCGATGCCCGCATCGTGATAGATACGCGCCGCCGGAATGCTGGTCCCGGTGTTCCAGTGACCGACAACGCCTGCCACTTCGCTGTCGACCAGGCGCTGGGCCACGGCCACGGCGGTACGCGGGTCAGACTGATCGTCCTCGGATTGCAGCTTAAAGGTCACCGCTTTGCCGCCAATCGTCGGGTGAGTTTTATTCACGTCGTCGATGGCAAGCTGCGCGCCGTTCTCCAGATCCTTACCGATACGCGCCGACGGACCGGTCAACGGGCCAGCCAGACCAATAATCACAGTGTCATCGGCCTGGGCCGGGTTTACCGCTGCCCCGCCGAGGGCGGCGAGGGCGATCATGGCGCTCAGCACTTTATGTTTCATGGTTTTCATTATTGTTTCCCTGATGTTGGTGGTGTTTTAAACGGCAACTTCGCCTAAATAGATTTCCTGAATTCGGTTGTCGGCCAGCAGCGCCGCAGAGTCGCCGTGATGGGCGATAGATCCGCTGTCCATCACCCACGCGCGATGGGTGACCTCCAGCGCCAGCCGGGCGTTCTGCTCGATTAGCAGCAGCGTGACGCCCGCGTCGCGCAGGGCAGCAATCTCGTTGAAGATGGTCTCGACCATGATCGGAGCCAGCCCCATCGATGGCTCATCGAGGATCAGCAGGCGCGGTTGGCTGAGCAGCGCCCGGCCGAGGGCCAGCAGCTGCTGTTCGCCGCCGGAGAGCAGCCCGGCCAGCTGATCTTTGCGCTCACCGAGGCGCGGAAAACGCGCGTAGAGCTGAGCCATCTCCTGCTTCACCGTCTGGCGTCCTTTTCGCCGCCAGGCGCCCATCAGCAGGTTCTCTTCCACCGTCATGCGGGTGAAGATGCCTCGCCCCTCCGGCACGAGGACAATGCCGTCACGCAGCAGATCCTGCGGGGCGCGGCGATGAATCGATTTGCCCTGCCAGAGGATCTCCCCGCCGTAGGGCTGTAGCCCGGCGATGGCCCGTACGGTGGAGCTTTTGCCCGCGCCGTTGGCCCCCAGCAGCGTGCCCTGCTCACCTTCATTGAGGCTAAATTCGATGCCGCGCACGGCCTGGATGCCGCCGTAGTGCACGGAGAGGTTGCGCACCTGCAAAATAGGTTCAGACATGGGCGTTTCCTCCCAGATAGGCGCGGATCACGTCCGGATGGCGGCGTACCGTCTCCGGTTCCCCTTCGGCAATCACCTTGCCGTAGTCCAGCACGCTGATGCGGTCGCAGAGGCTCATAATCAGCTTTACGTCATGCTCAATAATCAAAATGGTTTTGCCATCGTCACGAATACGGCGCAGCAGCGCGCCGAGGGCGACTTTCTCCGCTGCGTTCATGCCTGCCGCCGGCTCGTCGAGGGCCAGCAGCTTAGGATCGGTTGCCAGCGCGCGGGCAATCTCGAGACGACGCTGGTGGCCGTAAGCGAGATCGCAGGCGCGGTAGTGGGCAAACTGGGCGATGCCGGTGTACTCCAGCCAGTACCAGGCCTGGCGCTCGGTTTCCGCCTCCTCCTCTCTCGCCCGCTTATGACGGGTGATGGCAGCCCAGAGACCGTTGCGGGTACGGACGTGCCGACCGATCATCACGTTCTCCAGCACGCTCATCTCGTTAAACAGGCGCAGGTTCTGGAAGGTGCGGGCGATGCCTGCCTGGGTCACTTTCTCAATCGCCTTTGGCGAGTAAGGCGTGTCGGCCAGGCTGAACTCACCGCTGTCGGCGGTATAGAGACCGGTGATCAGGTTGAAGCAGGTGGTTTTCCCGGCGCCGTTGGGGCCAATCAGGCCGTAGATCTCCCCCGCCTTGACCGACAGGCTGACGTCGTTGACCGCCACCAGGCCGCCAAAGCGTTTGCTCAAATTACGGATCGTTAACAGGCTCATGCTTTTGCCCCCGCGTGTTTAGCAGGCCAGACGCCACCTGGACGGAAAATCATCACCAGCACCAGCGCCAGGCCATAGAAGAGCTGACGCAGGATCTCCGGATCCACCAGCACAGTGCCGAACAGCGCCTCCTGCACCGGCACGGCCTGGCTGCGCAGCAGCTCCGGTAGCGCCGAGAGCATCACCGCCCCGAGGATCACGCCCGGCACGTGGCCGATGCCGCCCAGCACCACCATCGCCAGCACCACGATAGACTCCTGCAGGGTGAAGGATTCCGGGGAGACGAAGCCCTGGAACGAGGCAAACATCACCCCGGCGACGCCGCCAAAGGAGGCGCCCATCGCGAAGGCCAGCAGCTTAAAGTTGCGTACGTTGATGCCCATCGCTCGCGCTACATCTTCATCCTCGCGGATGGCGTGCCAGGCCCGGCCCACCCTCGAGCGTTGCAGACGGATGCAGATAAAGACGATCGCCACAATCAGCGCCGCAAAAAGGTAGTACCAGAGATAGAGCGCGGGAATTTTCACCCCCAGCAGGTGATAGACGCCGCGAAACTCGAGGCCAAACAGGCTCAGGGAGTCGATGCCCGAGATCCCCTTTGCGCCGTTGGTGATGTTGACCGGGCGATCGAGGTTACGCATCAGGATGCGGATAATCTCCCCGAAGCCGAGGGTCACAATCGCCAGATAGTCCCCGCGCAGACGCAGGGTCGGCGCACCCAGCAGGATGCCGCAGATCCCGGCAATGAAAGCCGCCAGCGGGATCAGCACCCCGTAGGAGACATGCAGTCCGTCGCTAAAGTAGCCCTGCAATACCGGGAAGGCGTCGAGCAGATGCGGCGAAGCCAGCAGCGCCGCAAGGTAAGCACCCACGGCGTAGAAGGCGATAAAGCCCATATCCAGCAGGCCGGTAAAGCCGACCACGATATTAAGGCCCAAGGCGAGCATGATATAGAGCAGCGTAAAGTCGATCACCCGCACCCAGTAGTTGCCGCCTGCGGCAGAGGCCAGCCACGGGGCGAGCAGCAGCCCGGCAACCAGCAGAAGGATGCCAACGTTAAGGCGCGGTGCGGCGCTGCGTTCAGAAGTTAAGATAGTCATAGGATCCTCAGGCACGCTGTGCAACACGCTCGCCCAGCAGGCCAGCAGGACGGAAAACCAACACCAGGATCAGCACGATAAAGGCAAGGATATCCTGATAGTTACTGCTGAACGCGCCGCCGGTGAGATCGCCCAGGTAGCCAGCGCCCAGCGCTTCAATCAGCCCAAGCAGGATGCCGCCCAGCATGGCACCACGAATATTGCCGATGCCGCCGAGCACCGCGGCGGTAAAGGCTTTAATGCCCGGCAAAAAGCCCATCGAGAAGCTGGCGTTGCCGTAGTTACTGGCCATCATCACCCCCGCCAGCGCGGCAAACGCGCCGCCGATGGCAAAGGTCAGGGTAATAATCCGGTTGGGTGAGACGCCCATCAGGCTGGCGACCTGCGGGTTTTCCGCTACCGCACGCATCCCGCGCCCCAGACGGCTGTACTCCACCAGCAGCCACAGGCCGAGCATCACCAGGAAAGTGACGGCCAGAGTAACCATGCCGGTCACGGTGATAATCGCCGGGGGATGTTCAGCGCTGCCAGCGGTGATCTCGATGGGATCCATCGGCAGGATCTGCGGGAACATCAGCGGGTTACGGCTCCAGATCAGCATGGCTACGGTTTGCAGCAGCACCGAGATGCCGATACCGCTGATTAGCGGGGCCAGGCGGGGGGCGTTACGCAGGCGACGATAGGCAAAGCGCTCTACCGCCATCGCCAGCAGCGCGCAGACCACCATCGCCGCCAGCAGGGCGAGGGTCAGCTGCACCAGCAGATTCATGCCAGGGAACCACTGGGAGAGAAGATTGATCCCCGAAAGCGTGGTGAGCGCCCCGACCATTAAGATGTCGCCGTGGGCAAAGTTGATGATGCGCAGAATGCCGTACACCATAGTGTAACCGAGGGCAATCAGGCCATAGATGCTGCCTAACATCATGCCATTGATCAATTGCTGAATAAGTGTGTCCACAATACGTGCCTGCTGAGAATTTTTTCAGCGTAAGCATCCAACAATTGAATTTAATTTTGAAATACAGATATATTCTTTCTTATTATAAAAGCGTATTTTACTAACTTATTGATATTAAATTATAAAATAAACATGATTTTTGAGAATTAGACAGGGTTTGCTTCAACATATGAAAAAAACAGAAGAGTTAGGCGAAAGCGGGCTACCGGACGATCCGCCTCTGCGTGCGGTGCGGGTCTTTGAGGCCATCGCCCGGCTGGGCAGCGTAGCCGCCGCTGCCGAGGAGTTAAGCGTCTCTCCCTCGGCGGTCAGCCATCAGCTTAAGGTACTGGAGAGCTTTTTACAGCTTCCGCTGACCTATCGTCAGGGACGGCATCTGGTGCTGAGCAGCGAGGGGCGCGAGTACTACCGCTCGATACGCGCGGCCTTTAGCGTGCTGCGTCAGGCCACCGGCCAGCTGTTTGAGCAGGGCCGCTCGCGTCAGGTGACCATCAGCCTGATCCCGCTCTTTGGAATGGGCTGGTTTATCCCCCGGCTGCCACGCTTTATTCAGGCCCACGCTCAGATGGAGATCAACGTGGTCTACGCCAACCATCGCAACTATCTGAGCGACGCCTCGGATATGTCGATTCGCTTTGGCAACGGGCAGTGGGTGGGCTACCGCAGCGAGAAGCTCATCTCCGGGCGGATGATCCCGGTGTGCAGCCGGGAGTTTATCCGCCTGCATGGCTACATTGAAACCCCTGCCCAGCTGGCGCAGATGCCGCTCCTGCACGACGAAGAGCGCGCCACCTGGACCCAGTGGTTTAGCGAGCAGCAGGTGAAGCGGGTGCGCCGGGACGGGGCGATGTTCGAAGATGGGCTGCTGACGCTGGCCGCTGTGCAGGCCGGGCTGGGCTGCGCCCTGATGCGCGAGCCGATGATCCTGCCCTACCTACAGACCGGCGAGCTGGTGAAGATCTTCGACCTACCCATCGACGACGGCCGCGACTACTACCTCTGCGTGCGCCAGGACGTGGAGATGACCCACGAAGGCAAGCTGCTCCAGCAGTGGCTGCGTGAGGAAGCCGGGAGATAGTCTAAACTTAAGTCATATTCCTCACTAAGGAGAGCGCTATGGCTTCAGGTTGGGCAAACGACGGTGCGGTACAGGACCAGATCGACAGCACCATTGATGACGCGGTAGCCCGTGCGCGCCGCGAACTGCCGAAGGGCGAAAGCCTGCACGAATGTGATGAGTGTGGAGCAACCATTCCCGAAGCGCGCCGCAAGGCGATCCCGGGTGTCAGGCTGTGCGTAGAGTGCCAGCAGAAGAAAGATTTGAAAAATGCCTCGTTTTCAGGATATAACCGTAGGGGTTCGAAAGATAGCCAGCTTCGTTAACTAAATAGGAGCGGTTTAGGCAGCGCAAGCGGTTGCGATCTCACTCATAAAAAAGCGCTGCTGAAGTGGCATTTCGTGCCGCTAAAACGGCGGCACGGCTTAAACAAGTCACCTGATGAATAATTCTCGTTAAAAATCATTCATATTCAATATATTAACGATCGTTCAAAATTTTAGATGAAGGTCGTCAATTCTATTCGATTTAATCTCTCGCAAAAAAACGTGATACTCATCACATCGACGGAACATCGTCCCCCATACAGAATTAACTGCGAGAATCGAACCATGAAAACCATTAAATATGCTGTTGCTGCGCTTGCACTGACTACCCTCTCCTTTGGCGCCTTCGCTGCACAGCCGGTTACCGCTGAACAGGCGCAGAGCATGCATAAAATGGGCGTTGTGACTGCGCAGGGCGCGACCACGCTGGATGGTCTGGAAGCACAGCTGGCTGAGAAAGCCGCTGCCGCAGGCGCAAAAGGCTATAGCATCACTTCGGCTAACGCCTACAACAAAATGAGCGGTACTGCGGTTATCTATCAGTAATCGCCTTACCGTGTCTGCCCCGCCGGCTCATCATCGGCGGGTGGTATTACCCCTCATTATTACTGCATTGACCCCGTTTGTTGTTACCCTTGTTGCCCGTCCGGTTTGGACGGGCTTTTTTTTGCCCGCTGTTTATTAAAAAGAGCTCGCTACCCGGGCGAGACCCTCTTCCAGAGTCTCTACTTCCCCTGTGCCGACGAAACAGCAGGCGATCTGCCGCTTCAGGGAGTCCGGCACCGGCTCGCTTCCCACCAGGCAGCGCTCAATCCAGCGGGCAGTGACCTCGGGATCTTTGCTGGCGGGCAGCACAGCCTGCGCCGCGCTTTCGTCCTGCCGTTCACTTAAGACGCGCGTGCCCTGGGCATCAATTAGCGTTAGCTGAGGACAGCGTTGAGGATTGGCATAGACCTCCCCCTCCGTACCGTGCATCAGCAGCCCGCGCCCGCCAATATCGCCGAAGAACTTCGCGACCCGCGTAACGTACTCGGGGTGAGAGACGCTGGAGAGACGCAGCGCGGCATCCTCTGCAAAGGGGGTCGCCAGCTTGGCCAGCGTGTGGGCGCTGTTACGCACCCCCATGCGCCAGCGCATATCCAGCTGCGTCTCCAGCGGTGGACAGAGCGCGCTAATGGGCACGTATACCGGGTTGCGCCCCTCAAGCTTCGCCTGCGCCTGGCCAGCGGTCAGGGTCGGCTCAATGCCCAGCAGGGTAAAAATCGTTTCTGAGATAACGCGGTCGGGATCTTCGCTCACGCCGTGCACCAGCACCGGAAAGCCAAGCCGCTGGAGCAGCATCGCCAGCAGCGGGGTCAGGTTCGCCTGCCTGCGCGCGCCGTTATAGGTGGGAATGACGATGGGCATCGGCTTCGCCACCGGCGGCGTCAGGCGCATGGTCTGAGCCTGCATCGCCTCGTAGAAGCCCAGCATCTCCGCCTCGCCCTCGCCTTTGATGCGCAGGGCGATCAGGATCCCGCCCATCTCCAGATCCGCCACTTCGCCGTTCAGCATGTGGGTGTATAACGCCCGTGCAGTGTCTAAATCCAGATCGCGGGCGTGATTTTTACCGCGCCCGACCTCTTTAATGATCTTGCGGAAATCCATGACTAACTCCTTGCGTCATAGGTGATGGTCAGCGTCGTCGACGTCGATTCTGTTTCGGTTTACTTTTTACTATAACGTCAGGCACGTCCGGTTGGGAAATAGGAAAAACAGGCAGGGCATCGAGCAGCCGTTTTCCATAGCCTTTCGACAGCAGTCGCCGGTCGTAGATCACCACTTCGCCCCGGCAGCTGTGGCTACGGATCAATCGCCCTACCTGCTGGATAAGGTTGAAGGAGGCACTCGGCAGGCTCTGGACTTCAAAGGGGTAGCGGTTGAGGCTCTTCAGCCACTCGCCTTCGGTGATCACCACCGGGCTGTCGATAGGCGGAAAGGCGATCTTATGGATATGCACCTGGGTCAGGTAGTCTCCTTTAAGATCCAGCCCTTCGGCAAAGGACTGCAGCCCGACCAGCACGCTACGCCCGCCCTCGTCGATGCGCTTGCGGTGCAGCTCTACCAGCCGGTAGCGGGGCTGATCCCCCTGCACCAGCAGCATCAGGCGCAGATCGGTCACAAAGGTCAGGAACAGCTGCATGGCGCGGTTACTGGCAAACAGCACCAGCATGCCAGGGTGCTCTTTTTTCTCGACCTGCTCGCGGAAGTAGGCCGCCATCTCAGCGATGTGTTTCTCTTCGTGCTCCATCAGCGGCTCGTAGCGCATCTGCGGGATCACAAGCCTGCCCTGCTCAATGTGGTTAAAGGGCGAGTCGAGCGTCACGAAGCGATCCCCGGCTTTCTCCTTCAGGCCGCTCATCTCCTGCAGGCGGGAGAAGCTGTTGAGGGAGCGTAAGGTGGCCGAGGTAACGACAATATGCGG
Source organism: Escherichia sp. ESNIH1 (assembly GCA_002918705.1). Lineage (GTDB taxonomy): Bacteria > Pseudomonadota > Gammaproteobacteria > Enterobacterales > Enterobacteriaceae > Pseudescherichia. The sequence goes on from PQKR01000003.1 coordinate 326,899, forward strand.
CACGCTGCGCCACAGCAGCTTCTCCAGCTGATCGCTGACGCGGATGCCGACGCAGTGGAAGAAGAGGTGCATCTGACCCTCAACCAGCTCACGGGTTGCCCACTTGGTCACCGGCGCGCCCGACGCCTGGGCCATCGAGGCCAGTCGCCACAGCTTGCTTTGACTCTCGAACATGCCCAGGGCGCGGTTCATCTGCAAAATAACCCGGTGCAGGCGGACAATATCGTGCTGGCCGGTCTTTTCACTGAGATCGTTTAAGAACAGCTCCGCCAGCCCACGCAGCATCTCGGTCAGCTTCGCCAGCCGCAGGCAGATCTCCATCACCTCATCAGGCAGCTCACCCATTGCAAAGCGATGCTCCGCCTCCGTACCGGCGGGCATATAGAGCCCGAGGATGGAGTTTAGCGAGGCGATAAGCTCATACAGCTCTTCGCAGTGGGCGTTGAGCCGCTCCGGCAGCGCCAGCGGCGGCGTGGTTTTCGGGCGGAACTGCTCCATGCAGGTTGCCACCAGCTTGGTGAAGAGATCGAGCTGAAGGCGGTACCAGGAAGCAGTAATCTCGGCGCTCATCTCCAGCGCATCGCGGGCGACATCCGGCAGATGGTGGCCCTCATCCAGCACCAGCAGCAGATTTTTCGGCTCCGGCAGCACCGCTTCGGACTCCATTGCCGCCATCACCAGAGCATGGTTTGCCACTACCACCTCGGCCTCCTGCACCTCGCGGCGGGCGACAAAAAACGGGCACTCGCGATAGTAGTGGCAGTTGCGGTTCAGACAGCTGGCTTTATCGGTGCTGAGTCGCCGCCAGAGGCCATCGTCAATATTTTGATCGGTATGATCGCGCAGGCCATCCCAGCGATAGCTGTCGAGGTCGGCCTTGAGTTTGGCGCAGCGCTGCTGCTCCTCTTTGCTGTTCGGCGTCAGCTCGTCGTCGAGAAAGGCCAGCAGATCCTGCTGGGTAGCCTCGCTGCTGGCAAGTGCCGTCAGATTGCGCGGACAGACGTAGCGCCCGCGGCCAAAGGCGGCGGTAAAACGCAGATCGGGGATGATCTTCTTCAGCAGCGGGAGATCTTTGCTGAAGATCTGATCCTGCAACGCTACGTTGGCAGTACTGATGACCAGCGTCTTCTGCTCTTCGCGAGCAATAGCGATGCCGGGAATGAGATAGGAGAGCGTCTTACCGACGCCGGTCGGTGCCTCAATAGCCAGATGCCGCCCCTCTTCCCCAGCCAGGGTTTTGGCGACGTCAGCGATCATCTGCCGCTGCGGCGCGCGCGGGATAAAGTCGGGGATCTGTTGCTGTAGCGCCTTATACCAGGCGGCAATCTGCGCTTTCAGCGCGGCGGAAAGAGCCATCGGGAGACCTGAAATACTGTATAAACAGCCACTATTGTCTCACGATCGCCGACATGCCGCAAAAGAAAAGCCCGGCTTTGCGGCCGGGCTTCAGGATTATTACTGCGATGCCGCGGGTTTACGCGGGCGGCGACGGCGCGCCTGCTCCCCGGCGGGTTTCGCATCGCCGCTGCGGCGCGGCTGGCTTGATCTTGGCGCACCGCCTTCGCTGCGACCTTCGCTACGGCGCGGCTGCTGCTGGCCACGACCGCCGCCCTGCCCGCGTCCACCGCCGCCGCCACGCTGCTGGCGACCGTTCTGGATCGGCTCGGCTTTGATAGAGGCATCCGGCTCATAGCCCGGCAGAGCAATGCGCGGGATCTCTTTTTTCAGCAGGCGTTCGATATCACGCAGCAGCTTGTGCTCGTCGACGCAGACCAGCGACAGCGCTTCACCGGTGGCCGCTGCACGGCCGGTACGACCGATACGGTGCACGTAGTCTTCCGGCACGTTCGGCAGCTCATAGTTAACCACGTGCGGCAGCTCTTCAATATCCAGGCCACGGGCAGCAATGTCGGTTGCCACCAGTACGCGGATGTCGCCAGATTTAAAATCGGCCAGCGCCCGGGTACGCGCGCCCTGGCTCTTGTTACCGTGGATAGCGGCGCTGCGGATGCCGTCTTTATTCAGCTGCTCCGCCAGGTGGTTCGCGCCGTGCTTGGTGCGGGTAAAGACCAGCACCTGCTGCCAGTTGCCCTCGCCGATCATCTGCGACAGCAGCTCACGCTTACGTTTCTTATCAACAAAGTGCACGTGCTGGGTCACCTGCTCAGAGGCGGTGTTGCGGCGCGCCACTTCGATCTCCAGCGGGTTGTGCAGCAGCTTCTCTGCCAGGGTTTTGATCTCGTCCGAGAAGGTTGCGGAGAAGAGCAGGTTCTGGCGCTTGGCCGGCAGCTTCGCCAGCACGCGGCGAATATCGTGGATAAAGCCCATGTCCAGCATGCGGTCGGCTTCGTCCAGCACCAGGATCTCAATCCCGTCCAGCTTAACGGCGTTCTGGTGCTCCAGATCCAGCAGACGGCCTGGGGTGGCTACCAGCACATCAACGCCGCCGCGCAGCTTCATCATCTGTGGGTTAATGCTAACGCCGCCGAAAACCACCAGCGAACGCACGTTGAGATACTGACTATACTCACGCACGTTCTCACCGACCTGAGCCGCCAGTTCGCGGGTTGGGGTGAGGATCAGCGCTCGAACCGGGCGACGCCCTTTGGCATGGGGCTCGCTGGTAATAAGACGCTGTAACAGCGGCAGGGTAAAGCCCGCGGTTTTACCGGTACCGGTCTGGGCGCTGGCCATCAGGTCGCGCCCCTGCAGCACAGCCGGGATCGCCTGCTGCTGAATAGGGGTAGGTTCGCGGTAGCCCTGCTCGGCAACGGCGCGCAGGATCTCAGGGTTTAAACCCAGTGCTTCAAAAGACATAACAACTCCGAACCGCCCCGACCGTTTCAGGTGTAGTTTTCAGGGAGATAGGTAACGAAACAGATGACAAAAACCACAGTGTCATGAAGGGGCGGAGTGTAGCAGCTTTTGTGACGCACCGCATAAAATATCCCATAAGGCATTCTCCCAATCCATAAGTTCGATAAGGTTATAGCCATGCAGATGAATGCAAGGGAGCCTAAGTCTATGAAAAAACCCGTCGTCGCCCTCATGGCGGTGGTTATCGTGCTGGCTGCTGCCGTCGGCGGCTGGCTGTGGTATCAAAGCCAGCAGGATCGCGGTCTGACCCTCTATGGCAACGTCGATATTCGCACGGTCAATATGAGCTTTCGCGTTGGCGGTCGCCTGGCATCCCTGAACGTTGACGAAGGGGATGCGATCAAAGCCGGGCAGGTGTTAGGGACGCTGGACAAAGCACCTTATGAAAATGCCCTGATGCAGGCCAAAGCCAGCGTTGCCGTCGCCCAGGCGCAGTATGATCTTATGCAGGCGGGCTATCGCGACGAAGAGATCGCCCAGACCGAGGCGGCGGTGAGGCAGGCCAAAGCGGCCTATGACTACGCGCAGAACTTCTATACCCGCCAACAGGGGCTGTGGAAAAGCCGCACCATCTCCGCCAACGATCTGGAGAACGCCCGTTCATCCCGGGATCAGGCCCGGGCGACGCTGAAATCCGCCGAGGATAAGCTGAGCCAGTACCGCACCGGCAATCGCCCGCAGGATATTGCCCAGGCGAAGGCCAGCCTCGAACAGGCTCAGGCCCAGCTGGCCCAGGCCGAGCTGGATCTACATGATACCACCCTGGTGGCCCCCGCCGACGGCACGCTGATGACGCGCGCCCTGGAGCCGGGCAGCATGCTCAGCGCGGGCAGCACCGTGCTGACCCTGTCGCTTACCCGCCCGGTCTGGGTACGCGCCTACATTGATGAACCCAACCTGGGTCGGGCCAAACCCGGCAGCGAACTGCTGCTCTATACCGACGGCCGTCCGGACAGGCCCTATCGCGGTAAGGTAGGCTTTGTCTCGCCTACCGCCGAGTTCACGCCGAAAACCGTCGAAACGCCGGATCTGCGCACCGATCTGGTCTACCGTCTGCGCATCATTGTTACCGACGCTGATGACGCCCTGCGTCAGGGAATGCCGGTCACCGTCCGCTTTAACGATGGACAGGACGATGAGCGATAACGCGATCCGGCTTGATGGCCTGGTAAAACGCTTTCCGGGCGGGGAGAAGCCCGCCGTCGCGCCCCTCACCTGCGTCATCCACAGCGGGTACGTAACCGGGCTGGTCGGTCCCGACGGCGCGGGTAAAACGACGCTGATGCGCATGCTTGCCGGGCTGCTCAAGCCTGACGCGGGCAGTGCCAGCGTGCTGGGTCTCGATCCCATCAACGACGACCGCGCCCTGCACGCCTCGCTGGGCTATATGCCGCAGAAGTTCGGCCTGTACGAGGATCTGACGGTGATGGAGAACCTAAATCTCTATGCCGATCTGCGCAGCGTGGTGGGTGAAGCGCGGCAGAAAACCTTTGCCCGCCTGCTGGAATTTACCGCCCTCGGCCCCTTTACCGATCGGCTGGCGGGCAAGCTCTCCGGCGGGATGAAACAGAAGCTGGGCCTGGCCTGTACCCTGGTAGGCGAACCGAAAGTGCTGCTGCTGGATGAGCCCGGCGTCGGCGTGGATCCAATCTCCCGTCGCGAGCTGTGGCAGATGGTGCACGAGCTGGCAGGCGAAGGGATGCTGATCCTCTGGAGCACCTCCTATCTTGATGAGGCCGAGCAGTGCCGGGACGTGCTGCTGCTCAACGAAGGGGAGCTGCTCTACCAGGGTCAGCCCACGACGCTGACCCAGAGCATGGCCGGGCGCAGCTTTCTGATGCATAGCCCGCAGGAGTCTAACCGCAGGCTGCTGCGGCGGGTGCTGAAACTGCCGCAGGTGAGCGACGGAATGATCCAGGGCCGCTCGGTGCGTCTGATCCTCAAGAGAGAGGCCAGCGCCGAGGACATCCGCCACGCGGAGGGGATGCCGGAGATTGAGATAGCCGAAACCACGCCGCGCTTCGAAGATGCCTTTATCGACCTGCTTGGCGGCGCGGGCACCCAGGAGTCACCTCTCGGCGCCATCCTGCATACCGTGGCGGGATCGCCGGAGGAGACGGTGATTGAGGCAAAATCGCTGACCAAAAAATTTGGCGATTTTGCGGCAACGGATAACGTCGATTTTGCCGTCAAGCGTGGGGAGATTTTCGGCCTGCTGGGGCCAAACGGCGCGGGGAAATCCACCACCTTTAAGATGATGTGCGGCCTGCTGGTGCCTACCGCCGGCAAGGCGCTGGTGCTGGGCATGGATCTGAAGGTCAGCTCCGGCAAGGCGCGCCAGCGGCTGGGCTATATGGCGCAGAAGTTCTCTCTCTACGGCAACCTCACCGTGGAGCAGAACCTGCGCTTCTTCTCCGGCGTCTATGGCCTGCGCGGCCGGGCGCAGAGTGAGAAGATCGCCCGCATGAGCGAGGCGTTCAGCCTGACCACTATCGCCTCGCACGCCACCGATGCCCTGCCGCTGGGCTTCAAGCAGCGGCTGGCGCTGGCCTGCTCGCTGATGCACGAGCCGGATATTCTGTTTCTTGACGAGCCGACCTCCGGCGTCGATCCCCTTACCCGCCGTGAGTTCTGGCTGCATATTAACAGCATGGTGGAGCGAGGCGTCACCGTGATGGTGACCACCCACTTTATGGATGAGGCGGAGTATTGCGATCGCATCGGGCTGGTCTATCGCGGGAAGCTGATTGCCCACGGCACGCCGGACGATCTGAAAGCCCAGGCCGCGGACGATGAACAGGCGGATCCCACTATGGAGCAGGCTTTTATTCGGCTGATCAACAGCTGGGACAGGGAGCATGCCGATGAGCGCTAGCGCGGTGTCCTGGCGGCGGGTACGCGCCCTGTGCGTTAAAGAGACGCGGCAGATTGTACGCGATCCCAGCAGCTGGCTGATTGCGGTGCTGATCCCTCTCCTGCTGCTGTTTATCTTCGGCTACGGAATCAATCTCGACTCCAGCCGCCTGCGGGTGGGGATCCTGCTGGAGCAGCGCAGCGAAGAGGCGCTGGACTTCGCCCACGCCATGACCGGCTCGCCCTATATCGATGCCACCCTCAGCGACAGCCGTCAGGAATTGATTGCCAAAATGCAGGCCGGACGCATACGCGGCATGGTGGTGATCCCGGTGGATTTCGCCGCCAACATGGCGCGCCCAGGCGCTGAGGCCCCCATTCAGGTGATCACCGACGGCAGCGAGCCGAACACCGCCAACTTCGTGCAGGGCTACGCGGAGGGGATCTGGCAGCTATGGCAGATGCAGCGGGCGGAAGATCGGGGCGAAACGTTTGAGCCGCTGATCGACGTTCAGACCCGCTACTGGTTTAACCCGGCCGCCATCAGTCAGCACTTTATTATACCCGGCGCGGTGACCATCATCATGACGGTGATCGGCGCTATCCTCACCTCGCTGGTGATCGCCCGCGAGTGGGAGCGCGGTACGATGGAGGCGCTGCTCTCCACGGAGGTGACCCGCGTAGAGCTGCTGCTCTGCAAGCTGATCCCCTACTACTTCCTCGGCATGCTGGCGATGCTGCTCTGTATGCTGGTCTCGGTGTTTATCCTCGGCGTACCCTACCGCGGCTCGCTGATCCTGCTGTTTTTTATCAGCAGCCTGTTTTTGCTCAGCACCCTGGGGATGGGGCTGCTTATCTCCACCGTGACCCGCAACCAGTTTAACGCCGCGCAGGTGGCGCTCAACGCCGCCTTTCTGCCGTCGATTATGCTATCGGGCTTTATCTTTCAGATCGACAGCATGCCGGCGGTGATCCGCGCGGTAACGTGGATTATTCCGGCACGCTATTTTGTCAGCACCCTGCAAAGCCTGTTCCTGGCGGGTAATATCCCGGTGGTGCTGATTGTGAATACGCTGTTTTTGCTGGCGTCGGCGGTGATGTTTATCGGCTTAACGTGGCTGAAAACCAAACGGCGGCTGGATTGATGCTTATGCCGATGTACCCTGTAGGCCCGGTAAGCGGAGCGCCACCGGGTGTTTATCTGTTGACTCCGGCATGCCGGGCGGCACTGCGTTTGCCCGGCCTACGGTAGGCATCTGCGGGAAAAGAGGATAACAATATGTTTCACCGCTTATGGACGCTGATTCGCAAAGAGCTGCAATCCCTGCTGCGGGAGCCGCAGACCCGGGCGATCCTGATTGTGCCGGTACTTATCCAGGTGCTGCTGTTCCCCTTTGCCGCCACCCTTGAGGTGACCAACGCCACTATCGCCATCTATAACGAAGATAGCGGCAGGCACGCGGTGGAGCTGACCCAGCGCTTTGCCCGCGCCAAAGCCTTTACCCACGTCCTGCTGCTGAGCAGCCCGCAGGAGATCCGGCCTACGCTCGATACGCAAAAGGCGCTGCTGCTGGTGCGCTTCCCGGCCGACTTTTCACGCAATCTCGATACCTTCCAGCCCGCACCGATGCAGCTGCTGCTTGACGGGCGTAACTCTAACAGCGCGCAGATTGCCGCCAACTATCTTCAGCAGGTGGTAAAGGAGTATCAGCAGGAGCTACTGACAGGAAAAGCCAGGCCCAACAACAGCGAGCTGGTGGTGCGTAACTGGTATAACCCCAATCTCGACTATAAATGGTTCGTGGTGCCGTCGCTGATCGCCATGATCACCACCATCGGGGTGATGATTGTCACCTCGCTGTCGGTGGCGCGCGAGCGCGAACAGGGTACGCTCGATCAGCTGCTGGTGTCTCCCCTCGCCACCTGGCAGATTTTTGTTGGCAAAGCGGTTCCGGCGCTGATCGTCGCCACCTTCCAGGCCAGCATCGTACTCGGGATAGGCATCTGGGCCTACCAGATCCCCTTCGCCGGATCGCTGATGCTCTTCTACTTCACCATGCTGATCTACGGGCTGTCGCTGGTGGGCTTTGGCCTGCTCATCTCCGCGCTCTGCGCTACGCAGCAGCAGGCGTTTATCGGCGTATTTGTCTTTATGATGCCGGCGATCTTACTCTCTGGCTACGTGTCGCCGGTAGAGAACATGCCGGTCTGGTTGCAGCATCTGACGTGGGTGAACCCGATTCGGCACTTTACCGATATCACCAAGCAGATCTATCTGAAGGATGCGAGTCTGGATATTGTCTGGGGAAGCCTGTGGCCGCTGCTGGTGATCGCGGCCACGACGGGATCAGTGGCCTACGCGATGTTCAGGCGGAATGTCGCGTAGTTTCTTATCTTTGGCCAGCAGCGACACAATCGCCGGGCCCGCAAGGATCGCCAGCCCTACCGGCGCGAGCAGCAGGTCATTTTGCACCACGCGAGAGAGCAGCCAGAGCGCAATCAGGGAGGCGCCGAAGTACCAGGTGGTGGTCAGCTCTTCAAGAAAATCGCCCACTTCACGCCAGCGCCCGTCATGATGACGTTGCAGAGCCAGCATCAGCAGCACGGTGACGCCGTAAACCACGCACAGGCTTAAGCCGACGCGCACCAGCGCCCCGTTCATCCAACCCATTACCAACGCCGCCACGACGATGAAATGCGACATAATCTGCCAGCAACCGATGCCGGTTGCCACACGAATTCGCTGTTGCCACTTCATGGATTTTCTCCTGAAGAATTTTATCTGTTATTGAGAGTACCGGACTTTACGGAAAAATCCGTAAGGCCGCATCTTTTTGTGACAGATACTACACTTTATTTCCAACAGGACAGCGTCACTGGCGGGATACAAGATGACAGAACAGAATCGGCCATTCTCTTTAAAAGTTCTTACGATTAACACACACAAGGGTTTCACCGCGTTTAACAAACGCTTTATTTTACCGGAGCTACGCGACGCGGTTCGTACCGTCGGCGCGGATATCGTCTGTCTGCAAGAGGTGATGGGGGCGCACGAGGTACATCCGCTGCACGTGGAAAACTGGCCCGATACCACCCACTATGAATTTCTGGCCGATACGATGTGGAGCGACTTCGCTTACGGACGTAACGCCGTCTATCCTGAAGGGCATCACGGCAACGCGGTGCTCTCTCGCTATCCGATAGTGCACTACGAGAACCGCGACGTCTCCGTCGACGGCAGCGAGAAACGCGGCCTGCTCTACTGCCGCATCGTGCCGCCGCAGCTTAACCGCCCAATACACGTTATCTGTGTTCACCTGGGCTTACGCGAGGCGCATCGCCAGGCCCAGCTTACTATGCTGGCCGAGTGGGTTAACTCTTTCCCTGAAGGCGAGCCGGTGCTGGTAGCCGGCGACTTTAACGACTGGCGGGTTAAAGCCAACCACCCGCTGAAGAAGCAGGCGGGCCTGGAGGAGATCTTTACCCGGGCCAAAGGCCGCCCGGCGCGTACGTTTCCGGTCAGCCTGCCGCTGCTGCGTCTTGACCGTATTTACGTCAAGAACGCCAACGCCAGCGCCCCAACGGCGCTGCCGCTGCGTAACTGGCGTCATTTGTCCGATCATGCCCCATTGAGCGCGGAGATTCATCTATGAAATGCGGATGGCGAGAAGGAAACCGCATCCAGCTGCTGGAGAACGGTGACGAATACTACCCGGCTGTGTTCAAAGCCATTGAGCAGGCACAGCGTAAGGTGATCCTGGAAACCTTTATCTGGTTTGACGACGACGTGGGCCGCCAGCTGCACGCCGTGCTGCTGCGTACCGCCCAGCGCGGGGTGAATATTGAGGTATTGCTGGATGGCTACGGCTCTCCCGATCTTAGCGATGAGTTCGTCGGCCAGCTCACCGCCGCCGGCGTCGTGTTCCGCTACTACGATCCGCGCCCGCCGCTGCTGGGTATGCGCACCAACGTTTTCCGCCGGATGCACCGTAAGATTGTGGTGATCGACAGTACCGTGGCGTTTGTCGGCGGCATTAACTACTCCGCCGAGCATATGAGCGACTATGGCCCGGAGGCCAAGCAGGACTACGCCGTGCGGGTGGAGGGTCCGGTGGTAGAGGATATCCTCCAGTTTGAGCTGGAGAACCTGCCCGAGCATGCCCAGACCCGCCGCTGGTGGCAGCAGCGACGTCGCCATCAGGCACCGGATAACCGCAAACCCGGCGAGGCGCAGGCGCTGTTTGTCTGGCGCGATAATGACGATCATCGAGACGACATTGAGCGTCACTATCTGAAGATGCTGGCTAATGCTAAGCGCGAAGTGATCATCGCCAACGCCTACTTCTTCCCCGGCTACCGCCTGCTGCATGCGATGCGCAACGCCGCCCGCCGTGGCGTTACGGTTAAACTGATTGTACAGGGCGAGCCGGACATGCCCATCGTTAAGGTGGGCGCGCGTCTGCTCTATAACTACCTGGTGAAGGGAGGCGTGCAGGTGTATGAGTACCGTCGCCGTCCGCTGCATGGCAAGGTCGCGGTGATGGACGACCACTGGGCCACCGTCGGCTCCAGCAACCTCGATCCGCTCAGCCTGTCGCTTAACCTGGAAGCCAATTTAATTATTCACGACCGTGCCTTTAACCAGACCCTGCGCGACAACCTGAACGGCATTTTGCAGCATGACTGCGTGCGGGTGGATGAGACTATGGTGCCAAGACGCACCTGGTGGAACCTGGCGAAAAGCGTGGTGGTCTTTCACTTCCTGCGAAAATTCCCGGCTATGGTGGGCTGGCTGCCGGCCCATACGCCTAAGCTGTCACTGGTAAAGCCTCCGGTGCAGCCGGAGATGGAGACACAGGATCGCGTCGATACGGAAAGCAGAGAGGTTAATCCCTGATGAGCAAATCACATCCTCGCTGGCGGTTGGCGAAAAAAATCCTGACCTGGGTCTTCTTTATTGCCGTGACGGTGCTGCTGGTGATCTATGCCCGCACGGTCGACTGGGGCGACGTCTGGAACGTTATCCGCAACTATAACCGCACGCCGCTGCTGATCTCCGCTGCGCTGGTGGTGGTGAGCTATCTGCTCTACGGCTGCTATGATCTGCTGGCCCGCGCCTACTGTGGACACAAACTGGCGGCGCGCCAGGTGATGCTGGTATCCTTTGTCTGTTACGCCTTTAACCTCACCCTCAGCACCTGGGTGGGCGGCATTGGCATGCGCTATCGCCTCTACTCTCGCCTCGGCCTGCCCAGCAGCACCATCACCCGGATCTTCTCGTTAAGCATTACTACCAACTGGCTGGGTTACATTCTGCTGGGCGGGATCATCTTTTCCTTCGGCATCGTGGAGCTGCCCTCGCACTGGTACATTGATGAGGGCACGCTGCGCATCGTGGGCGTCGTGCTGCTGCTGATGATCGCCGCCTACCTCTGGTTCTGCGCCTTTGCGAAACGTCGCCATATGACGGTGAAAGGCCAGAAGCTGGTGCTGCCGTCGTTTAAATTTGCTATCGCGCAGATGGTGATCTCCAGCGCTAACTGGATGGCGATGGGGGCGATTATCTGGCTGCTGCTGGGCCAGGAGGTGAACTACTTCTTTGTGCTGGGCGTGCTGCTGGTGAGCAGTATCGCAGGGGTCATTATCCATATTCCGGCGGGGATCGGCGTGCTGGAGGCGGTGTTTATCGCCCTGCTGGCGGGGGAACACGTCTCCCACGGCAAAATTATCGCCGCCCTGCTGGCCTATCGTATGCTCTACTACTTCCTGCCGCTGATGCTGGCGCTGGTGTGCTATCTGGTGCTGGAGAGCCGGGCGAAAAAGCTGCGGGCGAAGAACGAACAGGCGATGCAGAAGTAGTGAGAAAGGTAATCCCCGGTGGCGCTACGCTTACCGGGGCTACAGCTGATAATGCAAACTGACGTTAACGACGGTTGCCGAAAATCCGCAGCAGCATCAGGAACAGGTTGATAAAGTCCAGATAGAGCGTCAGCGCACCGAGAATGGCGTATTTACGCAGGTTGCCGCTGTCTCTTACGTCGATCTGCTCGCCAATGTTTTTCAGCTTCTGCGTGTCATACGCCGTCAGGCCAACGAAGACAATCACCCCGATATAGGTCACTATCCACATCAGCGTCTCGCTCTTCAGCCAGAAGTTGACCAACGAGGCCAGCACAATACCAATCAGCGCCATAAACAGCATATTGCCGAAGCCGCTCAGATCGCGTTTAGTGGTGTAGCCGTAGAGGCTCATGGCACCGAACATGCCACCGGTTACCACAAAGGTGCTGGCGATAGACGAGTAGGTATAAACCACAAAGATACTGGCCAGGGTCAGGCCGGTCAGCGCCGAATAGAGCATAAACAGCGTGGTCGCCATCGCCGCACTGAGCTTGTGCACCAGCCCGGAGAGAACGAACACCAGCGCCAGCTGGGCGATAATCAGGCCAAAGAAAGTGATTTTGCTGGAGAAGACAAACATCATCACCGCGGGGGTATTGGCCGCGAACCAGGCGATAAACGCCGTCAGGAACAGCCCGCAGGTCATCCAGCCGTAGACCTGGGCCATGTAAGTTTGCAGCCCGCTACGGGCCTGGACAATTGAATCGGATCGTGGGAATCGGTCCATGATTAACTCCTGTTAAGTGAACACGCTTCTAAGGGTAACACATCCGGGGAAAAGCAGCTTACCAGCGCTTCGCGGCCTGCTGGTCGCTCTCTCGCGCCTCGACCCACCGATCGCCCTCCTCCGTCGCCTCTCGCTTCCAGAAGGGGGCGCGGGTCTTCAGGTAGTCCATAATATACTCCCCGGCGGCAAAGGCGCTGCCGCGATGGACGCTGGTGACGCCGACGAAGACAATCTCATCCCCCGGCCATAGCTCGCCGATGCGGTGGACCACGGTGACACGGCCCAGCGGCCAGCGATCCCGGGCCTGCTGGACGATATCGGCCAGCGTTTTTTCGGTCATGCCAGGGTAGTGCTCAAGGGTCAGGGCGCGCACGCTGTCACCGAGATTGTGGTTGCGTACCTTGCCGGTGAAGGTCACTACCGCCCCGTCTTCGTCGCGTTCCGCGAGCCAGGTGTACTCCTCGCCGACGCTAAAGGGATCGAGGCCTACGCGAATACGCGTGTCGCTCATCTTAACCTCCCGTTACCGGCGGGAAGAGCGCGACTTCATCGCCGCTCACGACCGGATGGTCAAAGCTTACCAGGGTCTGGTTGACCGCCGCCAGCAGACGGCCCTCCTCCAGCGCCAGCGCCCAGCGGTCACCTTTGGCGGCCAGCTGCTGACGCAGCGCTTCAACGCTTGGGAACTCGCTCTCCAGCGTCAGGCTATCGCAGCCCACCAGCTCCCGCACCTGGGCAAAAAAGAGGACTTTAATCATCGTTATCCGCCCTAAAATCACCGGATTTGCCGCCGCTCTTCGCCAGCAGGCGAACCGGGCCTATCACCATATCTTTCTGTACCGCTTTACACATGTCGTAGATGGTCAGCGCCGCTACCGAGGCGGCCGTCAGCGCCTCCATCTCGACGCCGGTTTTGCCGGTCAGACGGCACAGCGTCGTAATACGCACCCGATTGTGTTCCGGCTGCGCCTCGAGATTCACCTCGACCTTGCTCAGCATCAGCGGATGGCAGAGGGGGATCAGCTCCCAGGTGCGCTTCGCCGCCTGGATACCGGCAATACGCGCGGTGGCAAAGACGTCGCCCTTGTGATGGCTGCCGTCGATAATCATCGCCAGCGTCTCGGGGAGCATGGTAACAAAAGCCTCCGCCTGCGCTTCACGCACGGTCTCCGCTTTTGCCGAGACGTCGACCATGTGCGCCTCACCGGCGGCGTTAATGTGGGTCAGTTGTGACATAGCTTACTTCTTCAAATGGGGGTGAAAATTGCACGGACGGGTGCGCGCATCCAGCTGCGGCGCAATGATATTCTCCCATGCGGTACGGCAGGCTTTGGTCGAGCCGGGCATAGCAAAAATCAGCGTGTTGTTGGCGATACCCGCCACCGCACGGGACTGCAGCGTGGCGGTACCGATCTCTTCAAAGGAGAGCATACGGAACACCTCGCCAAAGCCTTCGACTTCACGATCGAAGAGCGGCAGCAGCGCCTCCGGGGTCTGGTCACCGGCGGTAAAGCCCGTGCCGCCGTTGATGACAATAACCTGCACCTCATCGCTGGCGATCCACGCCGAAACCTGGGCGCGAATGGCGTAGCGGTTCTCCTTGACGATGGCTTTCGCTACCACCTGATGACCGGCTTCATGGGCCGCATCGCGCAGGAAGTGGCCCGAGGTGTCCTCCTCTTCGCCGCGACGGCTGGAAACGGTCAGCACGGCAATGCGTGCCGGGACAAACTCTGCGCTGGCCTGACTCATAAACTGCCTCCTTGTAAGGTTTATCCGCCGATATAGGAAAGGTTTTGCGTAATGCCGGTATTGCCCTGATGCAGGAAGTGGGTCTGCTTTTTGTGCGTTAGCGCCTCAGCAATACGCGCCTCCAGCTCCGCCTGCTGGGCATCTTCCGCCAGCAGATCGCGCAGGCTCACGCCGCCGTCGCCAAACAGGCAGAGATGCAGCTTGCCCACCGACGAGACGCGCAGGCGGTTACAGCTGGCGCAGAAATCTTTCTCGTAGGGCATGATCAGGCCGATCTCCCCGGTATAGTCCGGATGGCAAAAGACCTGCGCCGGGCCGTCACTGCGGCCGCGCAGCTTCTGGATCCAGCCGCGACGCAGCAGCTCGTCCCGCAGCACCATGCCGGAGAGGTGGTGCTTGCGGAACAGCTCGCTCCCCTCACCGGTCTCCATCAGCTCAATAAAGCGTAGCTGGATGGGACGGGACTGGATCCACGCCAGGAAGGTATCCAGCTGATGGTGGTTAACGTCGCGCATCAGCACGGTATTCACCTTGACCTTCTCGAAGCCCGCCTCGAAAGCGGCATCAATGCCCTGCATCACCTGGTGAAACTTATCCTGCCCGGTGATGGCGTGAAACTGGCGGGCATCGAGGCTGTCGACGCTGACGTTGATGGCCGTCAGCCCGGCGTCCCGCCAGCCGGCCACGTCCCGCGCCAGGCGGTAGCCATTGGTGGTTACCGCCAGCTGGCGGATAGCGGCGTTTTCCCGCACCGCAGCGATGATCTCGGTAAAGTCGCGGCGCAGCGAGGGTTCCCCGCCGGTCAGCCGCACCTTCTCGGTGCCGAGCGCGGAAAACGCACGGGTCACCCGCCGAATTTCATCGAGAGTCAGAAAGCTTTTGTTGGTGACCCCACCCGGCTTGTAGCCATCGGGCAGGCAGTAGGTGCAACGAAAATTGCACACGTCGGTAATAGACAGACGCAGGTAATAGAACTTACGCGCGAATGCATCGGTAAGCTGTGAGGCCATGTACACCTTTCCAAATACGGGAGATGCAGTCATTTCTTCCTGCACCCTGGTGGCAACTGCCACGGCCAAAGCATCATATCCTTAAGACGTAGACGCAGAGGCTAGAGTGTGTGTTGTAACGCTATAAGTAGCGATAGTAGCGCGATAACGTGATTTTCGCCATCCCCGCCTATCGCTATATAAAATGATATATAGCGGCCTAATCGTGCATTTTCATTACAGAATACGTGAAAATCAGCCTCTTGCCTTGATATGCATCATTTTCACCCGCTTGGGGCATCGTCTTTAAGGGGTATTTAGGTTAACGTAGCGCAGTTTTTTAGCCATTAAGGAAAAGCTATGCGTAGTCGTACGCTTGCAGATCTTGACCGGGTTGTCGCCCTTGGCGGCGGACATGGTCTGGGTCGCGTTATGTCCTCGCTGGGGTCGTTGGGTTCAAGGCTGACGGGGATCGTCACTACCACCGATAATGGCGGGTCAACCGGGCGTATTCGTCGCGCCGAGGGCGGCATCGCCTGGGGCGATATGCGTAACTGTTTGAACCAGTTAATTACCGAGCAGAGCGTCGCTTCGGCGATGTTTGAGTACCGTTTTACCGGTAATGGCGAGCTTTCGGGCCATAACCTCGGAAATTTGATGTTAAAGGCGCTGGACCACCTTAGCGTGCGGCCTCTGGAGGCGATCAATTTAATTCGCAACCTGCTGAAGGTAGATGCGTTTTTGATCCCTATGTCGGAGCAGCCGGTGGATTTGATGGCTATCGACAGCGAGGGGCATACGGTCTACGGCGAGGTAAACGTCGATGGACTGACGACGCCGATTCAGGAGCTGATGCTCTTCCCCTCCGTGCCCGCCACCCGCGAGGCGATAGAGGCGATTGCCGAAGCGGATCTGATCCTGATTGGCCCTGGCAGCTTCTACACCAGCCTGATGCCGCTGGTGCTGCTCGGCGATCTGGCTCAGGCGCTGCGCCGTACCCCTGCCCCGGTGGTCTATATCGACAACCTGGGCAAAGAGCTGAGTGCCGAGGCGGCGCGAATGGATCTGCCCGCCAAGCTAACCTTGCTGGAGCAGCGGGTGGGCAAGCGGATTGTCGATGCCGTCGTGGTCGGGCCCGAGGCGGAAACGGCGGATCTTAGCGACCGCATCGTGGTGCAGGAGGCGCTGGAGGCGAGCGATGTTCCCCATCATCACGATCGCCATCTGCTACGCATCGCGCTGGAGCATGCCGTCCAGCGGCTGGGCTGAATTTTGCTCTTCCAGACTTTTCTGAAGATCTTAAGGTTCCCTTAACTCTCTTCTGTGAACATACGCAGCATACTCTTTTCAGGAAGTTATGTATGCGTATGTTCCCGTTCTACAGGCCAGCCTTAGGGCGCATGACCTTTACCATCCTGTTTTCATTCTATATCGCCGTTGCGCTGAACCTTGTCTTTTATCGTCAGGCCTGGACGCTGCTGGCGGTGCACTCGCCGTGGTCGCTGGCAGTCTTTTTATCGATGCCGATCGTCGCCTTCTGCGTGATCAACATTCTGACCACGCTGGCCTCATTTATCTGGCTGGACCGGCTGCTGATCTGCCTCTTTATTCTGCTCTGCGCGGCAACCCAGTACTTTATCTGGACCTACGGCGTGATTATCGACCGTACGATGATCGCCAATATTCTCGATACCACGCCCGCCGAAAGCCTTGCCTTAATGACGCCCCAGCTGCTGCTGACGATAGGCATCTCCGGCGTGCTGATGGCCATTCTGGCCTGCTGGCTAAGGATCAAAAAAACGCCTTCCGGCTGGCGTAGCCTGCTGATCCGTGGTGCGAATATCCTTGCGTCGATCGCCGTGCTGCTGGTCATATCGCTCTTTTTCTACAAGGACTATGCCTCGCTGTTCCGCAACAACCACGAGCTGGTGAAATCTCTCGGGCCGTCGAACAGCATTACTGCAATGCACTCTTACTATATTCATCACCGGATGGATAACCTGCCGCTGGTGAAATTTGGCGAAGACGCCACGCTGATGCCGCAGATGCATCAGGGCACGAAGAAGAATTTAACCATTCTGGTGGTAGGCGAAACCTCGCGCGCGGCGGATTTTTCCCTCTCCGGTTATCCGCGCGAGACAAATCCTCTGCTTGAAAAAGATAACGTCGTCTATTTCCCACAAACGACCTCCTGCGGTACGGTGACGGCAGTCTCTGTCCCCTGCATGTTTTCGGGGATGGCGCGCAAGAACTACGATGAGCAGTTGGCCCACCATCGGGAAGGCCTGCTGGATATTATCCAGCGCGCAGGGATCCAGGTATTATGGAACGAAAACGACGGCGGCTGTAAAGGTGCCTGTGACCGGGTCCCCCATCAGGACGTTACGGCCCTGAACCTGGCCGACTTCTGTACCGCCGGGGAGTGCCAGGACGAGATCCTGTTCCACGGTCTGGAGCAGTACATTAGCCATCTTCAGGGCGACGGGCTGATCGTGCTGCATACTATCGGTAGCCACGGTCCGACCTATTATCAACGTTATCCGCCGCAGTTCAGGAAATTCACACCGACCTGCGATACCAACGAAATCCAGACCTGCTCGCAAGAACAGCTTAAGAATACCTACGATAATACGGTACTGTACGTCGATTACATCGTCGATAAGGCGATAAAATTGCTGCAGTCGCAGCAGGATAAGTTTACTACCAGCCTGGTTTACCTCTCCGATCACGGCGAGTCGCTGGGCGAAGACGGTGTTTATCTGCACGGCCTGCCCTATGCCATTGCGCCGGAATCGCAAAAGCATGTGCCGATGCTGATCTGGCTATCGCCAGACTTTCAGCAGCGCTACCGGGTAAGTCAGGCATGCCTGCAGAAACGCGCCGCCAGCGAAGCTTTTTCGCAGGATAACCTGTTTTCAACCATGCTGGGCATCACGGGCGTACAGACCCATGTTTACCAGCCAGCCGATGATATTTTGGCCGCGTGCAAGGAGTCATAATCGATGAAAATATTAATCGTAGAGGATGATGCATTGCTGTTGCAGGGACTGATCCTGGCAATGCAGTCCGAGGGGTACGCCTGCGACGGGGTAAGCACCAGCCGGGAGGCCATGCTCAGCCTGGCGTCGGGGCACTACAGCCTTATCGTGCTCGATCTGGGGCTGCCGGATGAAGATGGCCTGAATCTCTTGCAGCGGCTGCGGCGGGAGAAGGTCTGTCTGCCGGTGTTGATCCTGACCGCCCGGGATACCGTGGAGGATCGCATCTCCGGCCTGGACGCGGGCGCAGACGACTATCTGATTAAGCCCTTTGCGCTTGAGGAGCTTAACGCCCGCATTCGGGCGCTGCTGCGTCGCCACAATAACCAGGGCGACAGTGAAATTGTCGTAGATGATCTGCGCCTGAACGTGACGACCCGCCAGGTATGGCTGGCCGGGCAATCAATGGATCTGACGCCAAAAGAGTACGCCCTGCTGTCACGGCTGATGCTCAAGGCAGGCAGCCCGGTGCATCGGGAAATTCTCTACAATGATATCTATAACTGGGATAACGAGCCGGCCACCAACACCCTTGAGGTGCATATTCATAATCTGCGGGATAAGATTGGGAAAGACCGCATCCGCACGGTGCGTGGTTTTGGCTATCAGCTGATTAAAACGGAGCAGACGACCTGATCCTATGCCAGACAAGATAAAAAAGGGGCTATTCTCTGGCCGCTGGACCCTACGCGGACGCCTTCTGCTGACCATAGGCTCGATCCTGGTGCTGTTTCAGCTCATCAGCGTCTTCTGGTTATGGCATGAAAGCAAGGAGCAGATCCAGCTGCTGGTGGAGAGTGCCATCTACAAGCACAACAACCATGCGCACATTGAACGCGAGGTGCACGAAGCGGTTGCCAGCCTGCTGGTGCCGAGCCTGTTTATCATCGGCATGGCGCTGCTGCTCTGCATGCAGGCGGTGAAGCTGATCACCCGTCCGCTGCGTGACCTACAGCAGGAGCTGGAGCTCCGCACGCCGGATAACCTGCAGCCGATTGTGCTCGACAAACCTTCAGCAGAGGTGGAAGCGGTCAGCTCAGCCATTAACCAGCTGGTGGCGCGCCTGAACCTGACGCTCGATCGCGAGCGGCTCTTTACCGCCGACGTCGCCCACGAGCTGCGTACCCCGTTAGCGGGGCTGCGCCTGCATCTGGAGCTGCTGGCGAAAAGCCACCCCTCCGTTGACGTCAGCCGCCTGATCTTACGCATCGATCAGATGACGGAGAGCGTCTCTCAGCTGCTACAGCTGGCCCGCATGGCACAGTCGTTCTCGGCGGGCAGCTACCAGCAGGTGATGCTGATCCATGACGTGATGCTGCCTCTTCAGGATGAGCTACAGACGATGCTGAGCACCCGCCAGCAGACCCTGGCGCTGCCCAAAGGTCAAAAAGACGTGGCGGTACGCGGCGATGCCGTTCAGCTCCGCGTGCTGCTGAGAAACCTGGTGGAGAACGCCCACCGCTACAGCCCGGAGAGGAGCGTTATCACCCTCAAGCTGGAGCAGACGCCTGCTCCGGTGCTGGCGGTCGAGGATGAAGGCCCGGGCGTGGACGAAGCGAAGAGTAAAGAGCTGAGCAAAGCTTTTGTCAGGATGGACAGTCGCTACGGCGGTATTGGGCTGGGATTAAGCATCGTCAGCCGTATCGCCCAACTGCACGACGGGCAATTCTATCTACATAACCGCATACCCAAGCCCGGCGTGCGGGCCTGGGTACGGTTTCCGCCTGTTATTTAGACAGATTGTTTAGACAGATTGTTTCGGCAGATTAGGACGCCGCAATAAAGAGATCGCGAAGCTGATGGAGGCGGTCACGCAGCTGTGCCGCCTCTTCGAACTCCAGGTTCTGGGCGTGCTGTAACATCTGCGCCTCCAGCTCGTGGATCTTCTGCTGCAGCGCTTTCGGCGTCAGCGCCAGTTCGGACTCGTCCACCACCACCGGCGAGCGGGATTTACCGCGTCCTTTGGCTTTGGTCTTGGCAATGTTCTCGCCCAGCGCCAGGATATCCACCACTTTCTTATTCAGGCCCTGCGGCGTAATGCCGTGCTCTTCGTTGTACTGCTGCTGCTTCGCCCGACGGCGCTCGGTTTCGCCAATCGCCTTCGCCATCGACGGGGTGATTTTATCCCCGTACAGGATCGCCTTGCCGTTGACGTTACGCGCCGCACGGCCGATGGTCTGGATCAGCGAGCGTTCGGAGCGCAGGAAGCCCTCTTTGTCGGCATCGAGAATCGCCACCAGCGAAACTTCTGGCATATCCAGCCCCTCACGCAGCAGGTTGATGCCCACCAGCACGTTGAACTCGCCCAGACGCAGATCGCGGATAATTTCCATACGCTCAACGGTATCGATATCCGAGTGCAGGTAGCGCACCTTCTCGCCGTGCTCTTCCAGATACTCGGTCAGATCCTCGGCCATGCGCTTGGTGAGCGTGGTGACCAGCACGCGTTCGTTAATGGCGACGCGCTTGCGGATCTCCGAGAGCAGATCGTCCACCTGCGTGCCCACCGGGCGGACTTCGATAATCGGGTCAAGCAGGCCGGTCGGGCGCACCACCTGATCGACAATCTCTTCCCCGGATTTCTCCAGCTCATAGTTGCCCGGCGTCGCCGAGACGTAGATGGTCTGCGGAGCTAAACCTTCGAACTCTTCAAACTTCATCGGACGGTTGTCCAGCGCCGACGGCAGGCGGAAGCCATACTCCACCAGCGTCTCTTTACGCGCCCGGTCGCCGCGGTACATGCCGCCAATCTGCGGAATGGTGACGTGGGACTCGTCAATCACCAGCAGGCCGTCGGCAGGCAGGTAGTCAAACAGGGTCGGCGGCGCTTCGCCCGGCCCGCGCCCGGAGAGGTAGCGGGAGTAGTTCTCAATGCCCGAGCAGTAGCCCAGCTCGTTCATCATCTCCAGATCGAACTGGGTGCGCTGGGTAATACGCTGCTCTTCCAGCAGCTTGTTGTTGGCCAGCAGCGTCTTGCGCCGGTCCGCCAGCTCTACTTTGATATCTTCCATCGCCTGCACGATGCGCTCGCGCGGGGTCACGTAGTGGGTTTTCGGGTAGACGGTGTAGCGCTGAATAGTGGATTCAACGTGCCCGGTCAGCGGGTCAAACAGCGACAGGCGCTCCACCTCTTCATCAAACAGCTCAACGCGCAGCGCCACGTCGTCTGACTCCGCCGGGAAGATATCGATCACCTCGCCGCGCACGCGGAAAGTGCCGCGCTGGAAGGCCTGATCGTTACGCGTGTACTGCAGCTCCGACAGGCGGCGCAGAATATCACGCTGGTTGATGATCATACCGATGGTCAGGTGGAGCATCATTTTCAGATAGAGATCGGGATCGCCGAGGCCGTAGATGGCCGACACCGAGGCCACAACTACCACGTCGCGCCGCTCCAGCAGCGCTTTGGTCGCCGAGAGACGCATCTGCTCAATATGCTCGTTCACCGAGGCATCTTTTTCGATAAAGGTGTCCGAGCTCGGCACGTAGGCTTCCGGCTGGTAGTAGTCGTAGTAGGAGACGAAGTACTCCACGGCGTTGTCCGGGAAAAACTCCTTCATTTCGCCATACAGCTGGGCTGCCAGGGTTTTATTCGGCGCAAGCACCATTGTTGGCCGCTGCAGGTCGGCGATCACGTTGGCAACGGTAAACGTCTTCCCTGAACCGGTTACCCCGAGCAGGGTCTGGTGCGCCAGTCCGTCCTCCAGCCCCTCTTTCAGGCGGCGAATGGCTTCTGGCTGATCGCCAGAGGGACGAAAAGCGGAATTCAGTTTGAATGGTTTACTCATGAATAGCTACCTGATGAAGGAATGAGCGGGCAGGTGAGTAATTTTACTCGCGACGGTGGATTTTGCCAATAAATTATACTGGATGAAAACCCAGTGGCAGACAGGAATATCTGTGTTACATAAGGCAATTTCAAGCGCCATAAGGAAAATTTGCCTCAGGGACAGAATTAAAAACTAAAAAAAATATCTTATCCCCAGAACTTTTTGCAATTTAACATTTGTCAAGTCGGGTAGTGAAAGTTTTGTGTCAGTGGGTGACACTTTTCTTACATCCGTTGCTTTTATTCAACTTGTTGATTTTAAATTATTTATACAAAAAGCCGCGTTTCGCATCAATTCATGCCTAAGCCGCGTGCTCTCTCGCTTTGCACGCGTTTTCTAACTCTAATGCACAAGGTTATCCACAGGAATAGTGGATAACTGTCGCCAGCCCGTACCCCCTGTGACTCAGCGAAAATTGGGTTTTGCGTAACGGGTCCGCAGGTAAAAAAATTTTCCCACCATTTTTTATCGCATTCAGACGCGACTGCACCATGAAAAATCAGATTTGCCCGCATCTAGCACTGTTAGCGTGCAGATGCAATAAGGCAGACCGGCGGATTAGCCGAATTTAGCGATTTTTCTTCATCTTGCTCCGAAAAACAGAGCATAACACGCTTCTGGCAAGGCTTTTGCAACATATCTTTTACAGACCAGGCCAAGGAGATGAAATGATGTTGAGCTTACGTGCAGTGAATCACTATTACGGCGATCAGCATACGCTATGGAATGTCGATCTCGATCTTATCCCTGGTACCTGCACCTGCGTCATGGGGCTGCCGGGAATGGGGAAAACCACGTTGGTCAACTGTATCTCTGGCTATCTTGCCGTGGAGAGCGGCAGTATGACCTGGCAGGAGGCCGGGGCCGCACCCCTCAATCTGCTGCAGGTGAAGATGGAGGATCGTCCGGCAATGGGTATCGCCTGCGTGCCGCAGGACAGGCGGATCTTCTCCCAGCTAACGGTAGAGGAGAATTTACAGGTTGCCTGGCTGGCGGTAGGCGAGCACGGCAGCGCCGTCACCCGGGATATCTACGATCTCTTCCCCGAGCTGTACGCCCTGCGCCAGATAAAGGGCGCAGGGCTATCAGAAGATAACCAGCACCAGCTGGCGCTGGCCCGGGCGCTGGTGACCCATCCGCGCCTGCTGATCCTTGATGAGCCGACCCGGGGGCTGGGCCAGGCCTTTATCCATAAGCTAGGCAACCTGCTGGTGCGCCTGAACCAGGATTTCGGCATGACCATCCTGCTGGCGGAGCAGCATCTGTCGTTTGTGCGCCGCGTCGCCGACCGCTTCTATCTGCTGCATCGGGGACGCAACGTGGCCCAGGGAAGCGTTACGCAGCTGGACGATCCGCTGCTTTCCCAGTGGATGACGCCGGATCTAAAGCACTGAGATCGATCCAGTGGCCTGTTTCACTCTCAGGCGAGGCGTTCTCCAGCCACGGGATCTCGCCGAGGAACGGCGCAGGCAGCATGCGCTTAAGCGTTGCCAGATACTCCGCGTGACGGTGTCCCGGCGGTATCACGTCGTTAGCCACCCAGCCTGCCAGCCGCAATCCCGCCTGCTGCACCGCCAGGGCGGTCAGCATCGCATGGTTGATGCAGCCAAGCTTAACGCCCACCACTAAAATTACCGGCAGCTGCTCCTGGGTAGCCCAGTCGGCAAAGGTCAGGGTCTCTGAGAGCGGCGTAAACCAGCCCCCGGCCCCCTCCACCAGCACCCACTCCGCCTGCGCCTCCAGCGTCCGCAATCCTGCCGAGAGCGTTTCCGCCTCGATAGGCTGCCCGAGGGCGGCGCTGACGATATGCGGTGAGGTGGGCTCAGCAAAGGTGTATGGGTTCACGGCCTCGTAGCGCAGGGCCAGGGTACTGTTATGCTGTAGCGCCAGCGCGTCGCTGTTGCGCAGCCCCTCCGGCATCATCTCACTGCCGGAGGCGACCGGTTTGTAGCCCGCGGTCTGCCGCCCCGCCAGCGCGGCGGCCTGTAACAGGGCGCAGCTGGCCACCGTTTTACCGACTTCCGTATCCGTGCCGGTAACAAAATAGCGTTCAGTCATGTTCAATGACTCCCCAAAAAAGTGAATAGGTCAGCAGGCATCTGCCCTGCTGCTGCGGCCATGCCAGCTGCAGGCGCTGAAGCTGGGCGCGGGTCAGAGGCCGGTTGTGCCTGCCAGCGTGCAGGTGCGTCGCGCCGATGCCCTTCAGCGAGCGCATAGCAGAGAGCGCATCGTCAAAGTCCAGCGTAATGCGCTCCACGCCGCACCGGCCGCGCCAGGCATTAACGGTGTCAGCCAGCGCCTCCTCCGCTAAAAATCGGTTAGCGTGCGGATGGCTGTCCACCGCCTGCCAGGCCTGATTCAGCTCCGGCAGCGATCCGCCCGCCAGCGTGGTGAAGGCCACCGCCCCGCCAGGACGCACAACGCGATGCAGCTCTTCGAGCGCCTGGCCGAGATCGTTGCACCACTGCACCGCCAGGTTGCTCCAGGCGAGATCGAACCGGGCATCGGCCAGAGGCAGCGCCTCAATGTCCGCCGCAACGTAGTGCTGGGCGGCCTGCTGGCTCTGCGCCTGTTTGAGCATCGGCAGAGAGAGATCCAGAGCGGTCACCTCCGCGCCGGTATCGCGCCAGTAGCGGCTCATGCTGCCCGGCCCGCAGCCTGCGTCCAGCACGCACCCTGGCCTGCATTCGCCAAGCTTTGCCAGCAGCAGGTCTGCGCTCTGGCGCTGCAGCTGCGCATGGCTGTCGTAGCTCTGCGCCGCCCGGCCAAAGGCCGCCGCCACTGCGCGCTTATTCACCTGGCTCATGCAGCACCTCCAGCAGACGATCGATATCCTCCGGCTGATGCGCCGCCGTCAGGGTCAGGCGCAGGCGCGCCGTACCGGCGGGCACGGTGGGCGGACGAATCGCCGTCACCCAGCACCCTTTCTGCCGCAGGCGCTCCGCCAGGCTCAGCGCCCGGGCGTTATCGCCAACGATCAGCGGCTGGATGGCGCTCTGTGAATCGGTGATGCGCACCGGCAGCGATCCTGCGCCGTGGCGAAAACGCTGAATTAGCGCCGCGAGCGCCGCCCGGCGACGGTTGCCCTCCTCTCCCCGGATCACGCTCAGCGCGGCGCTGAGGGCCACGGCCTGAGCGGGAGGCATAGAGGTGCTGTAGATCAGATGGCGGGCAAATTGTTCGAAGTAGCTGGCCACCGCCTCGCTGCACAGCACCGCCGCGCCGCTGACGCCGAAGCCTTTGCCAAAGGTGACCACCAGCAGCTCGGGCTTCACGCCCTGCCGCTGGCAGCTGCCGCGCCCCTCCTGACCGGTGACGGCAACGCCGTGGGCATCATCTACCAGCAGCCAGGCCCCGGCGCTGCTTGCCTGCTCCGCAATGGCTGCCAGCGGCGCGCTGTCGCCGTCCATGCTGAAGATGCCTTCAGTCACCACCAGCTGCTGGCCGTCGCAGGGTTTATCCAGCAGCGCAGCGAGCTGCCCGACGTCGTTATGGGCAAAGCGCCGCAGCTGAGCCGGACTCAGGCTGGCGGCTTCCAACAGCGAGGCGTGGCTGAGCTTATCCGCCACGATGCGATCCTCTTTGCCGGTCAGGGCGGCAATCACCGCCTGGTTGGCGGCAAAGCCAGAGATAAACAGCAGCGCCCGCGGGTAGCCCAGCCAGTCGGCCAGTTCGCTCTCCAGGGCATGGTGCGCCCGGGTATAGCCGCTGACGTGCCCGGAGCCGCCGCTGCCCACGCCGTACTGCTCAGCACCCTGCTGCCAGGCGCGAACGAGGGCTGGGTGCTGGCTTAAGCCGAGGTAGTCATTGCTGGAGAAGTTGCAGTAGCGGCTATCGCCCAGCGTCAGCCAGCGCCCCGCGCCCTGCTCGACCACCCGGCGCGAACGCAGGGCGTCGGCGGCTCGCCGGGCTGTTAACGCGGCATCGATGCGCTGCTGCCAGCTCATAGCGCCGCCGCGTTGTAGAACTGATCGGTGTCGGCGTTAAAGATCTGCTGCTCCAGCTGCTGCTGCTGCTCGTTATCCCCGGCCATCACGTCGGTCTGCTGCGGGTTCAGCCCAAGCTTACGGAACAGCTGGACGTCTTTATCCTCTTCCGGATTAGTCGTGGTCAGCAGCTTGCAGCCGTAGAAGATAGAGTTGGCCCCGGCCATAAAGCACATCGCCTGGGTCTGCTCGTTCATCTGCTCACGGCCGGCCGAGAGGCGCACAAAGGAGGTTGGCATCATGATGCGCGCCACGGCGATGGTACGGATAAAATCAAAGGCGTCGACGTCGTCATTGTCCGCCAGCGGCGTGCCCTTCACCTTCACCAGCATGTTGATCGGCACGCTCTCCGGCGGCGTCGGCAGGTTCGCCAGCTGCAGCAGCAGGCCCGCGCGATCCTTGACCGTTTCGCCCAGGCCAACGATACCGCCCGAACAGACCTTGATGCCCGCCTCGCGCACCTTATCCAGGGTGTCGAGACGCTCCTGATAGGTACGGGTGGTGATGATGTTGCCGTAGAACTCCGGGGAGGTGTCGAGGTTGTGGTTGTAGTAGTCCAGCCCCGCCGAGGCCAGGCGTTGAGCCTGCGTTTCGTCAAGGGTGCCCAGGGTCATGCAGGCTTCGAGGCCCATCGCTTTAACGCCCTGCACCATCTGCTCCAGGTAAGGCATATCGCGCTCGTGCGGGTTCTTCCACGCGGCCCCCATGCAGAAGCGGGTCGATCCGGCGTTTTTCGCCTTGCGGGCCGAGTCCAGCACCTGCTCCACCTCCATCAGGCGCTCCGTCTCCAGTCCGGTTTTGTAGCGCGAGCTTTGCGGGCAGTATTTGCAATCTTCCGGGCAGGCCCCGGTTTTGATCGACAGCAGGGTGCTGACCTGCACCTGACGCGGGTCAAAGTGCTGGCGATGAATAGTCTGTGCTTCAAACAGCAGGTCGAGCAGCGGTTTTTCAAACAGCTCGGTAACTTGCGACAGTGTCCAGCGTGCGTGGTGAGCCATAGGGGCGTCTCCAAAAGGTGTATTTAGTTCATGTTTGGGTTATGATCGTAAACCTAAATGTTTTTAATTTGGTTTACAAGTCGATTATGACCCAGGACGATCTCGCCTTTGACCGACGCCATATCTGGCACCCCTACACCTCCATGACCTCCCCGCTGCCGGTCTATCCCGTGCAGTCAGCGCAGGGCTGCGAGCTTCAGCTTGCTTCCGGCGAGAAGCTGGTTGACGGCATGTCGTCGTGGTGGGCGGCTATCCACGGCTATAACCATCCGCACCTTAATGCGGCGATGAAAACGCAGATCGATGCGATGTCGCACGTAATGTTCGGTGGCATTACCCATGCGCCAGCGGTAGCGCTCTGCCGTAAGCTGGTGGCAATGACCCCCGAGGCGCTGGAGTGCGTGTTTCTGGCCGACTCCGGTTCGGTGGCGGTAGAAGTTTCAATGAAGATGGCCCTGCAGTACTGGCAGGCGAAGGGAGAGCCGCGCCGTCGCTTCCTGACCTTCCGCCGGGGCTATCATGGCGATACCTTTGGCGCGATGTCGGCCTGCGATCCGGATAACTCTATGCACAGCCTGTGGGCGGGTTATCTGCCGGATAATCTCTTTGCCCCTGCGCCAGAGAGCCGCTTCGACGGCGAGTGGGACGAGCGGGATATTGCTGGCTTTGCCCGCCTGATGGCTGCCCATCGCCATGAGATCGCCGCCGTTATCCTTGAGCCGATTGTGCAGGGCGCAGGCGGAATGCGCCTCTACCACCCGGAAGTGCTTAAACGCATCCGCCGGATGTGCGACCGGGAGGGGATCCTGCTGATTGCCGATGAGATCGCCACTGGCTTTGGCCGCACGGGTAAACTCTTTGCCTGCGAACACGCCGGGATTACGCCGGACATTCTCTGTCTGGGCAAAGCCCTGACCGGCGGGACGATGACGCTGTCGGCGACGCTTACCACCCGCGAGGTGGCTGAAACCATTAGCAACGGCGAAGCAGGCTGCTTTATGCACGGTCCGACCTTTATGGGTAATCCGCTGGCCTGCGCGGTAGCGAATGCCAGCCTCGAGCTGCTGGAGCGCGGTGAGTGGCAGGTACAGGTTGCCGCCATCGAGGCGCAGCTGAAGCGCGAGCTGGCACCGGCAAGAGCCACTGAGACGGTGGCTGACGTACGGGTGCTGGGAGCTATCGGCGTGATCGAAACCCATCAGCCGGTAAATATGGCCGCCCTGCAGCGCTTCTTCGTTGAGCAGGGCGTCTGGATCCGCCCCTTCGGCCGGCTGATCTACCTGATGCCGCCCTACGTCATCTCAGCGGAGCAATTAAGCAAGCTAACGGACGCGGTGCTGGCGGCGGTAGCCCATCCCGCACATTTTGCGCCTTGAGAACGCACGGGCTATTCTAGCCTTAGGGTTGACAACTCACAGAGGAGCCACGATGAGACTTATCAGCCAGGATATTCGCGAGGGCGAAAAACTACATAATCGCCATGTTTTTAACGGCATGGGCTACGAAGGCGACAATATCTCTCCGCATCTGGCGTGGGACGAGGTGCCGCCGGGCTGCAAGAGCTTTGCCGTCACCTGCTACGATCCCGATGCGCCTACCGGCTCCGGCTGGTGGCACTGGGTGGTGGTGAACCTGCCAGCCGACACCCGCGTGCTGCCGCAGGGCTCCGGCTCGTCGCTGGTTCCCCTGCCCGAGGGCGCACTCGAGACCCGCACTGACTATGGCAAGGCCGGGTACGGCGGCGCGGCACCGCCGAAAGGAAGAACCCATCGCTACATCTTCACCGTCCACGCCCTGGACGTAGAGAAGCTGGACGTTGATGAAGACGCCAGCGGGGCGATGGTGGGGTTTAATATCCACTTCCACTCCCTCGATCGTGCGTCGATCACCGCTCTTTTCAGCTAGCCAACAGGTTATTGAAGCCGATTTACACAATCGGCTTCCCGTTTCGCTCAACTTAGTATAAAAAAGCAGGCTTCATAGGAATTTATTTAACTATTACGCCTGGAGTACCTCTTGAACACATTTTCGGTTTCTCGTCTGACGCTGGCCCTGGCTTTTGGCGTGACGCTGACTGCCTGCAGCTCAACGCCGCCGGATCAGCTTCCCTCAACGCAGACCGCCCCCGGTAGCGCGGCGCGTCCGGTCCTGTCCGCTAACGAAGCGCAGAACTTTGTCCCTGCTCACTACTTTGCGTCAATGGATCAGAACGCAGCGCCGTGGAGCCCGTCCGCTATTCGTCTGCCTGCGCAGCCAAACTTCGTGGTTGGCCCGGCGGGCGCGGCGGGTGTGACGCACACCTCTATCCAGGCGGCAGTAGATGCAGCCATCAACAAGCATACCAGCGAGCGCCAGTACATTGCCGTTCTGCCGGGTGAGTATGAAGGCACGGTGTTTGTTCCAGCCGCACCGGGCAGCCTGACCATTTACGGTGCGGGTGATAAAGCGGCAGAGGTGAAGATTGGTCTGGCTGTGGATTCCGAAATGGACGGCAACAGCTGGCGTCGTCTGGTTAACCCCGGCGGGAAATATATGCCGGGCAAACCGGCGTGGTATATGTTTGACGCCTGCCAGCGCAAAGGCAGCACCAGCGTGGGCGTGATGTGTTCGGCGGTATTCTGGTCGCAAAATAATGGCCTGCAGCTGCAGAACCTGACCATTGAGAACAACCTCGGCGACAGCGTTGATGCCGGTAACCATCAGGCCGTGGCCCTGCGCAGCGATGGCGACAAGGTACAGATCAACAACGTCAATATTCTGGGTCGCCAGAACACCTTCTTCGTCACCAACAGCGGCGTGGATAACACCCTGCGTAACGATCGCCAGACCCGTACTCTGGTGACCAACAGCTACGTTGAAGGCGATGTGGATATCGTCGCAGGCCGCGGCGCAGTGGTGTTTGATAACACCGATTTCCGCGTAGTGAACTCCCGCACCCAGCAGGAGGCCTACGTCTTCGCGCCGGCGACGCTCTCCAATATCTATTACGGCTTCCTTGCCACCAACAGCCGCTTTACCGCAGCCGGTGACGGCGTGGCCCAGCTTGGCCGCTCGATGGACGTCGATCAGGCAACCAACGGCCAGGTCGTCATCCGCGACAGCGTGATTAACGAAGGCTTCAACATGGCCAACCCCTGGGGCGATGCCGCCGTCTCTAAACGTCCGTTCTCCGGCAACACCGGCGCGGTGGACGACAAAGGCAACGTCACGCGTAACCTGAACGACGCCAGCTTCAACCGCATGTGGGAGTTCAACAACCGCGGCGTGGGCAGCCAGGTCGTCGACGCACCGAAGCAGTAACCCACCTTAATGCCCGGCGGCGCAACGTCTGCCGGGCCTATTCTGCCCTGAACATAACCCTCTACTTCTATCCTCTTAGATATTGCACGTCGTGTAACATCGATCTAGAATATTACACGTCATGTAACAGGGATAGAATCATGATTAAGTCATTCAAACACAAAGGACTGAAACAACTTTTTGAAAAAGGGATTGTTTCTGGAATTCCAGCACAGGATGCTGAGCGAATTAATGACCGCCTACAGGCTATCGACACGGCAAACGAGATTGGCGAGCTGAACCGTCAGATCTATAAGCTGCACCCGTTGAAAGGGGAGCGCGAGGCCTACTGGTCAATTACAGTACGAGCAAACTGGCGTATCACATTTCAATTTATTAACGGGGATGCGTACATTTTGAATTATGAGGATTATCACTAATGAGACAGTTTAAAATTTCCCATCCGGGCGAGATTATCGCCAGAGAGTTGGAGGATATGGGCATTAGTGGTCGCCGTTTTGCACTTAATATCGGCGTAACTCCGGCTACAGTATCGCGTTTTCTTGCCGGTAAAACTGCCATCACCCCCTCGTTGGCAATTCGTATTGCGGCCGCTCTGGGCAGTACACCTGAATTCTGGCTGCGCTTGCAGAGTGCTTACGATCTTCGACAGCTAGAAAATCAAATAGATACATCCGGAATCGTCCTGTACGGCGACAGAAATAAAGAGTCAGCAATAAGCCCAAATCATTAAATTAGGCCTACTTACTGCCACATTTGCTATCGTCCCAGGCGTTGACTATGGTGATTAGGATATCCCTTTGCAGGCGTGAGGCGTACCATGAGCTCAGCGTTTGAACACGATGTCGTCCGCAACCTAATCTGCCGCCAGGGGCGCTACCCCGATATCGCTACGCCCGAAGACTGGTTCAGGGCGCTCGCCTTTACCGTCCGGGACCGCATGCTGGCGCGCTGGA
Organism: Escherichia sp. ESNIH1; assembly: GCA_002918705.1. Taxonomy (GTDB): domain Bacteria; phylum Pseudomonadota; class Gammaproteobacteria; order Enterobacterales; family Enterobacteriaceae; genus Pseudescherichia. The sequence goes on from PQKR01000003.1 coordinate 358,106, forward strand.
CCGCCTCCCTTAAAAATTATGCGCATCATCAGGTGAAGGTGGTCTGCTACCTCTCCGCCGAGTTTCTGATTGGCCCCCAGCTGGGCTCTAACCTGTTAAGCCTCGATCTGGAGGATGAAGCGCGGGACGCGATGCGCATGCTCGACCAGGATCTCGATACGCTTCTGGCCGTTGAAGAGGAGCCGGGTCTGGGCAACGGTGGGCTGGGCCGCCTGGCGGCCTGCTACCTTGACTCCCTCGCCTCGCTGGAGATCCCGGCCATTGGCTACGGTATCCGCTATGAGTTCGGTATTTTCGATCAGGATATTGTCGACGGCTGGCAGGTCGAGCGTACCGACAAGTGGCTGAGGTTGGGCACGCCGTGGGAGATTGCCCGCCCCGACGTCAGCTTCTGCGTCAACTTTGGCGGATCTACCCAGATGCACACCGATGAGCGCGGGCGACTGCAGGTGCAGTGGACCCCGGCGCGGCAGGTAAAAGGCGTGGCCTATGACGTACCGGTTCAGGGCTATCGGGTCAACACCTGCAACGTGCTGCGGCTCTGGAAGAGCGAGGCGATCGAGACCTTTGACCTCGCCGATTTCAACGCCGGGGACTACTACCAGGCGGTGGAGGATAAGGTGGTCTCGGAGACGCTCTCTAAGATACTCTACCCTAACGATGAGCCGGAAGCAGGCAAACGCCTGCGCCTTGCCCAGCAGTACTTCTTTGTCTCCTGCTCGCTGCAGGACATGCTGCGTCTGATGGATGTCAGCCACACGCCGGTGCAGCGCTTTGCCGATCGTTTTGCTGCCCAGCTCAATGATACCCATCCCTCTATTGCCGTTGCAGAGCTGATGCGCCTGCTGGTGGACGAACGTCTGTTGCCGTGGGAGGATGCCTGGATCATCACCCGTCGCACCTTCGCCTACACTAACCACACCCTGCTGCCGGAGGCGCTTGAGACGTGGGGCCTGCCGCTAATGCAGAGCATGCTCCCGCGGCTGGTAGAGATTATCTTTGAGATCAACAAGCGGTTGCTGGACGATGTTCGGCGGGCTTACCCTGGCGATGAGGCACGAGTGATACGCATGTCGCTGATCGACGAGCAAGGCAGCAAGCGCGTGCGTATGGCCCATCTCGCCACGGTGGGCAGCCATCGCATCAACGGTGTGGCAGCGCTGCATTCGGATCTGCTCCGGGAGACCACGCTTCGCGACTTCGCCGAGATGTTCCCCGAGCGTTTTCTTAACGTTACTAACGGCGTCACGCCCCGCCGCTTTTTAATGTTGAGCAACCCGAGCCTGGCGGAGCTGATTGATAAAACCATCGGCCTTGCCTGGCGCACGGATCTCACCCGCCTTGAGGCGTTGACGACCCATGCCGATAAGCCCGCATTCCGCAAAGCCTGGCGCGCCATCAAGCGTGAGAACAAAGCGGTACTGGCGGATCGCATCCAGCAGCGACTGGGGATCGCGGTCTCGCCGGATATGCTGTTTGATATCCAGGTCAAGCGCATTCACGAGTACAAACGCCAGCACCTTAACGTGCTCTACATCATCAGCCTCTACCGTCGGCTGTGTCAGGATCCCTCCGTGAAGATCGCCCCGCGCTGCTTTATCTTTGGCGGCAAGGCCGCGCCCGGCTATACGATGGCAAAACTGATGATCCGCCTGATTACCGGCGTGGCAGAAGTGGTGAATAACGATCCGGCGATTAACCACCGGATTAAGGTTGTGTTTTGGCCCGATTTCAACGTGCAGAATGCCCAGGCGATCTACCCGGCGGCGGATCTCTCCGAGCAGATTTCGCTGGCAGGAAAAGAGGCCTCGGGTACCGGCAACATGAAGTTCATGATGAACGGCGCGCTGACCATCGGCACGCTCGACGGGGCTAACGTCGAAATTCGCCAGCAGGTGGGAGAGGAGAACTTTTTCCTTTTCGGCATGACCGCCGAGCAGGCGGAGGCGCTGAAGAGCAAGGCGTATCAGCCTGCGGGCTACGCGGAGGAGAACGTGGATCTGCGCGACGCCCTGGAGCAGATCGACCAGGGGCGCTTCTCGCGCGGCGATAGAGAGATGTTCCGCCCTCTGCTCGACAACCTGCTGTATGACGATCCCTTCCTGGTGCTGGCGGACTTTGCCGACTATGCCGCCTGCCAGCAGCGCGTCAATGACGCCTGGCACGATGAAGAGCAGTGGACGCGGATGTCGATTCTTAACACCGCCCGCTCGGGCATATTCTCTTCGGATCGGGCGATTAAAGCGTACTGCGAGCAGATCTGGCAGGCGACGCCAGAGAAGATCGACCTCTCCGATTTTGACAACTAATCCCCGGCGGCGCGGCGCTTGCCGGGGCTACAGCGAGCACGTTCCGTAGGCCGGGCAAGGCGAAGCCGCCGCCCGGCGTTACGCTGCCAACACATTAGTGCGCGTGCACCACCACCCACATTGGCCCCTGCCCAACGGCATAGCGGCCCTTCTCCTCCAGCAGGCCCTGCTCGCCCTGGATTGCATACAGCGCGATATGGTGCGACTTCTGCCCTGCCGCAATCAGGTATTTACCGCTGTGGTCGATATTAAAGCCGCGCGGCTGGGTTTCGGTGGGCTGGAAGCCCTCCACGGCCAGCACGCTGCCATCTTCCGAAACGCTAAAGATAGTCACGATGCTGGCGGTACGGTCGCAGGTGTAGAGATGACGCCCGTCCGGCGTAATGTGAATATCCGCCGCCCAGCGGGTATCGGCGAAGTCGGCAGGCATCATATCCAGGGTCTGTACGCACTCTATCTGACCGTGGGCATTGCTAAGCTGCCACACGTCTACCGAGCCGTTGAGTTCGTTGACGCAGTAGGCGTACTGCTGGTTCGGGTGGAATGCCATATGGCGTGGACCGGCACCCTCAACGGTGGTCACTTCCGCCGGGCTCTGGGCGGTAAGCTGGCCGCTATCGCTAAGGGTAAACAGGCAGATGCGATCCTGCTTCAGCGCTGGCACCCACAGGGTGGCGTTATCTGGAGAGATATTGGCCGAGTGGCACCCTTCCAGCCCCTCTACCAGGGTAGTTATCTCCCCCGGCAGACCGTCGTTGAGCGGGGTAACACTGACGCTGCCCGCGTTGTAGGAGGCGGTAAAGAGAAAGCGACCCTGGCGATCGGTGGAGATGTGCGTCGGACTACCGGACAGCGGCGCTTCTGCGGTAAAGGTCAGCGCACCATCTTCCGGAGCGATGCGGTAGGCCAGTACGCGAAACTCCGGGCGTACGCCAACGTAGAGAAAACGCTTGTCTGGGCTCACCACCATCGGCTGCACCTGGCCCGGCACGTCAACGACCTGCACCAGGGTCAGCGTACCTTCGTCGTTCAGACGCCAGACGTGGATCTGCTGGCTCTCGGGGCTGGCGGTATAAACGGTTTGCTGCATAAATTCTCCTTGATCGCAAAAGCAGTGAGATAGATAACCACGATAGTCTTTTTTAGCGGCGAATGCTCTATTTCTACCTGACGTTTTGTCAGGCCATCATGCCGGTGTACCATGCGTAACGAGTTGAATTTCATTCTCTACCTGGAACCCGACATGACCTCGCGAGTTATTGCACTGGATTTAGACGGCACGCTGCTGACCCCCACAAAGACCCTGCTTCCCTCTTCGCTTCAAGCGCTGGCGCGTGCCAGGGAAGCGGGCTTCACACCGATCATTGTGACCGGCCGGCACCATGTTGCCATCCATCCTTTTTATCAGGCACTGGCGCTCGATACACCTGCAATTTGCTGTAACGGCACCTATTTGTATGATTATCAGGCAAAAAAGGTCATTGAGGCCGATCCGCTCCCGGTAGCCCAGGCGCTGCAACTCATTGATATGCTCAATGAGCATCAGGTTCACGCCCTGATGTATGTCGATGATGCGATGGTGTACGAGACCCCGACCGGGCACGTGCTGCGCACCCTTAACTGGGCGCAGTCCCTGCCGCCAGAGCAGCGCCCGGTCTTTACCCAGGTCGATTCGCTGGCGCAGACGGCACGTGAGGTGAATGCCGTCTGGAAGTTTGCCCTTACAGATGAAGACAGTGCCAAGCTCAACACCTTCGCCCTTGCGGTAGAGCAGCAGCTTGGTCTGGAGTGCGAGCGCTCCTGGCACGATCAGATAGATATTGCCCGCCAGGGTAACAGCAAAGGTAAACGGCTGGCGCAGTGGGTGGCTTCCCAGGGGCTGTCAATGCAGGATGTGGTAGCTTTTGGCGATAACTTTAACGATATCAGCATGCTGCAGGCGGCAGGCATGGGCGTAGCGATGGGTAACGCGGCGGACGAGGTGAAAGCCCACGCCAACGTAGTGATTGGCGACAATACCACCGATACCATCGCCGAGTTTATCTATACCCACCTGCTGTGATCAGGTGGTAATCGAGACGCTCTTGATCTGGGCGTAGAGCCACAGGCCAGGTTTGATACCCAGCTCATCCCTGGCCCACGGGCTGATACGCGCCCAGAGCGTGCGGCTGCCCACCTCCAGCTGGACCTCAACCTGGCCCTGGTCGTCGTAGCACTGGGCCACCTTCGCCCGCAGAATATTGCGGATGCTGCTGTTGACCGGGGGCTGCAACACCAGCGAGACGTCCGACGCCTGAATACGGATGCGCAGCGCCGTCTGTAGCGGGCTATCAAGCTTATTGACCCACAGGTGCTGATCCCCGAGCGCCAGCGCGGTCATGGCATAGTGCGGATGGTGCTCCAGCACGCTCACCTTCAGCACGCTGCTCTGCTGCTCCGGCGGTAGCCACGGGTTCATCACCCAGCTGCCCCAGATATCCTCCAGATTGCCAAAGGCTTTCACCTCTCCCGCCTCCAGCACCATCACCTTATCGGCAAGATGCAGGATCTCATCCAGCGAGTGGCTGACATAGAGCATCGGAATATTAATCTCCCGCGCCAGCCGCTGCAGGTAGGGCAGCAGCTCGCGCTTGCGGGGGATATCCAGCGAGGCCAGCGGCTCGTCGAGCAGCAGCAACTCTGGCGCAGTGAGCAGCGCCCGGCCAATCGCCACCCGCTGCTTCTCCCCGCCGGAGAGGCTGCCCGGCAGCCGGTCGAGCAGCGGCTCGATGCCCAGCAGGGCCACCAGCCGGTCGAACTGCCCGGCCATGCTTTTTGCCATGCCGTAGCGTAGGTTGCCAAGCACCTTATAGTGCGGAAAAAGGCGCGCATCCTGGAAGACGTAGCCAATTCGCCGCTTCTCCGGCGGCAGGCAGATGCCTTTTTCGGTATCGTTCAGCACCCGCTCGTTGAGCACGATGTGCCCCTGCTGCGGGCGCGTCAGGCCGCCAACGGCGTTAATTAGCGAGGTTTTTCCCGCTCCCGAAACGCCAAAAATGGCGGTGATGCCGCTGGCGGGCAACGTGGCCTCAACGTGCAGCCGGTGCGTGCCCAGCGTCTGGGTAAAATTGAGTTCCAGCATGGTCTACCTCCCCGTCCGCTCGCGGCTGATCCGCGCCAGCCACTCGGATACCAGCAGTGAAATCAGCGCCAGCACGATAGAGATCAGGCACAGCCTCGCCGCCGCGCTTTCGCCGCCGGGGGTCTGGATCAGGGTGTACATCGCCGACGGAATGGTGCGCGTTTCGCCGGGAATGTTGGAAACAAAGGTGATGGTCGCGCCAAACTCGCCAAGGGAGCGGGCAAAGGCCAGCACCGTCCCGACGATAATCCCCGGCAGGGTCAGCGGCAGCGTGATGGTCATAAAGACCCGCCAGCGCCCGGCCCCAAGGGTCCGTGCCGCCTGTTCCAGCTTGATATCGACCCCTTCCAGCGCCAGGCGAATGGCCCGCACCATCAGCGGAAACGACATCACCGCCGCCGCCAGCACCGCGCCGCGCCAGCTAAAGGCAAAGGTGAGACCAAACCAGTCGTAGAGCCACTCGCCGATAAAGCCCCGGCGGCCCATCGCAATGAGCAGCAGATAGCCTACCACCACCGGAGGCAGCACGAGGGGGAGATGCAGCAGGCTATCGAGCAGCGCTTTGCCCGGGAAGGTACAGCGTACCAGTAGCCAGGCAAAGAAGATCCCAAAGGGCAAGCTGAAGAAAACAGCCAGGGAGGAGACTTTCAGGCTCAGCAATACCGCCTGCCATTCGGGATCGGTCAATATCATTCGTGCGTCGTAAATCCGTAACGTTTAAAGATTTCAGAAGCCTGCGGGCCCTTCAGATAGTCATAAAACGCGCTAACCGTGGCGTTTTTATGCCCATCGATAATAGCCAGCGGGTATTCCACCTTTTTATGCGAATCTTCCGGGAAGGTGCCGACCACCTTTACACCCTTGCTGGCCATGGCATCGGAGCCGTAGACAATACCCAGCGGGGCTTCATTACGCTCCACCAGCGCCAGCGCGCCTCGGACGTCCTCCGCCGGGGCAAGCTTCGGCGACAGCGTATCCCATGCGCCCAGTTTCTGTAACGCCTCTTTGGCGTAGATGCCCGCCGGGACATGCTCCGGATCGCCCACTGCCAGACGGCCACCCTTCAGCAGGCTAGCCCAGTTGGTTTTATCGTTAATCGCGATCTCGGCCTGGGCGCTCGCTTTTGGCGCGACCACCACCAGGCTGTTGCCAAGCAGCGTTTCACGGCTGGCGGTATCAATTGCTTTTTTATCTACCGCGTAGTCCATCCACTTCTGATCGGCAGAGATAAAGAGATCGGCAGGCGCACCCGCCTCAATCTGGCGGGCCAGCGTTGAGGAGGAGGCAAACGACGAGACCACCTTGACCTTTTTCTCTTTGGTATAGGCAGTCGCGATATCCTGCATCGCGTTAGTCAGCGACGCGGCAGCAAATACCGTGATCTTCCCCTCGTCCGCCAGGGCATGGCCCGCGAGTGAAAAGGTTAATGTCGCACCTGCTAAAAAGCGTAATCCCGAACGTGCCATATCTGACTCCTGTGAGTAACGTTATATACGCCACAATATAACGATAACCCTCGGGTTTTTACAGGAATAATTTGTACCGCTTAAGCAGTACCCCTCTGTAAAACAGATATCGGCAACGGATAAAAAAGCTTGAATAGCAAAACGCCCGCAAAGGCGGGCATTTTTGGAAAACTAGCGGGACTCTCTGGACCGGTCTTTGTGGCCGATGCCGGAAAAGATGTTGAACACTTCACCGAGGCCGTAGATTGCTCCCAGAATAATGGCCATCACCACGGGTACCATGATCACCGCGAATAACAGACTTTTCAATAACTCTAACATGGTCTACTCCAGATATAGTGAAGTTATCATTCTAACCTGGTGGCACAGAATTACACGTCCCTTTTGTGCGATGCCCCTTGCAGCCGTGCGCAATTAGGTCACAATAATCCTTTTGCAAGGATTGACTATGCAGGCTGAAATCCTCCTTACCCTTCGGCTCCAGCAGCGGCTATTTGCCGATCCCAGACGCATCACCCTTCTCAAACAGATAGAACAGACCGGCTCCATTAGCCAGGGGGCGAAGAACGCCGGCATCAGCTATAAAAGTGCCTGGGACGCCATCAACGAGATGAACCAGCTCAGCGAGCAGACGCTGGTTGACCGCGCGACGGGTGGCAAAGGCGGCGGTGGCGCGCAGCTTACGCGCTACGGTCAGCGGCTGATTCAGCTCTACGAGCTGCTGGCGCAGATCCAGCAGAAAGCTTTCGACGTGCTCAGCGACGACGATGCCCTCCCCCTCAACAGCCTGCTGGCGGCCATCTCCCGTTTCTCGTTGCAGACCAGCGCGCGTAACCAGTGGTTCGGCACGGTCACCGGCCGGGATCGCGCCAAGGTTCAGCAGCACGTCGACGTTCTGCTCGCCGACGGCACCACCCGGCTGAAGGTCGCCCTGACCGCCCGCAGCGGCGAACGTCTCGGGCTGGACGAGGGCAAAGAGGTGCTGGTGCTGTTAAAAGCGCCGTGGGTGAATATTACCCAGGATAGCGCCGCTGCCGCCGGAGCCGATAATCAGCTGCCGGGACGCATCAGCCATATTGAGCACGGCGAAGCGCAGAGTGAAGTGCTGATGACCCTGCCGGATGGCCAGACGCTGTGCGCCACCCTTGCGCGCGAGCAGGCGGACCGGCTGGCACCAGAGAGCGAAGCGATCGCCTACTTCAGCGCTGACCGGGTTATCATCGCTACCCTCTGCTAAGCCGCTGGCATTGACAATCCTGTCGACAGCACGTATCTCTGTGCACTACTGCTGCAAAAAATGGGATACGTCATGTCGTTATTGCATATTTCGCAAGGCACGTTTCGTCTTAGCGATACACGCACGCTCGCTATCAGCGACCTCACGCTGCGCGCCGGTGAAAGCTGGGCTTTTGTCGGCACCAACGGCAGCGGCAAATCGGCCCTCGCCAGGGCGCTGGCCGGTGAGCTTACCCTCCTGAAAGGCACTCGGGAGAGCACCTTTACCCGTGTCACCCGCCTCTCCTTTGAGCAGCTGCAGAAGCTGGTCAGCGACGAGTGGCAGCGGAATAATACCGATCTGCTCAGCCCCGGCGAAGAGGATACTGGCCGCACCACGGCACAGATTATCCAGGATGAGGTGAAAGATCCGGCGCGCTGTGCCGATCTGGCCGCCCGCTTTGGCATTACCGCCCTGCTCGATCGCCGCTTTAAGTACCTCTCTACCGGCGAGACGCGCAAGACCCTGCTGTGTCAGGCGCTGATGACCGATCCCGAGCTACTGATTTTGGACGAGCCTTTTGACGGACTGGACGTCGCCTCCCGCGCCCAGCTGGCGGATCTGCTGGGTCAGCTCAATGCCCAGGGCATCACCCTCGCGCTGGTGCTTAACCGCTTCGATGAGATCCCGGATTTTGTCGAGAACGCCGGGGCGCTGGTGGACTGCACCCTGAGCGAGACCGGCGCGAAGCAGGCCCTGCTGGAGCAGGCGCTCATTGCCCAGCTGGCCCACAGCGAGACGCTGGCGGGCATGGCTCTGCCGCCGCCGGATGCGCCCCCGGCCCATCACCTGCTGGCCGCGAATGCCCCGCGCATTGTGCTTAACGATGGCGTGGTCTCCTACAACGATCGGCCCATCATTAACCACCTGAGCTGGACCGTGAACCCCGGCGAGCACTGGCAGATTATCGGCCCCAACGGCGCGGGCAAATCGACCCTGCTCAACCTGATTACCGGCGATCATCCGCAGGGCTACAGCAACGATCTGACCCTGTTTGGCATCCGCCGGGGCAGCGGCGAGACCATCTGGGATATCAAGAAGCACATCGGCTACGTTAGCAGCAGCCTGCACCTGGAGTACCGGGTCAGCACCACGGTGCGTAACGTGATCCTCTCGGGCTATTTTGACTCGATTGGCATCTACCAGGCAGTGTCGGATAAGCAGCAGAAGCTGGCTCAAAGCTGGCTGGATATTCTGGGCATCGATGCCCGTACCGCCGATGCCCCCTTCCATAGTCTCTCATGGGGACAGCAGCGGCTGGCCTTGATTGTCAGGGCGCTGGTGAAGCACCCTACCCTGCTGATCCTCGACGAGCCCCTACAGGGGCTGGATCCCCTTAACCGCCAGCTGATCCGCCGCTTTGTTGACGTGCTGATAGGCCAGGGTGAAACTCAGCTGCTGTTTGTCTCCCACCACGCCCAGGACGCTCCCGCCTGCATTACCCACCGGTTGCATTTTGTCCCTGAGGGTGACAGCTACGGCTATCGTATCGACCATCCGGCCTAAGCCGTTTGGCTGACATTTTTCAGACCAGGCGCATAAGAGCGCTTTAATTGCTTGATATTACGTAGCATTTAAAGCGCAATTCCCGCTGCGATCTTTTAGTGTAAGCGATTCCACTACTTTCGTTCATGTCACACTTTTTGCATCTCTGTTATGCTATCGTTATTAGATAACATATGGTTAATGGAGCCAAATATGCGAGTTCTGGTTACAGGTGGTAGCGGTTACATTGGCAGTCATACCTGCGTACAGCTGTTACAAAACGGTCACGACGTCGTTATTCTCGACAACCTCTGCAACAGTAAGCACAGCGTACTGCCGGTGATCGCCCGACTGGGCGGTAAAGAGGCCACCTTTATCGAGGGCGATATCCGTAACGAAGCGCTGCTGACCGACCTGCTTCGCGAGCAGGCTATCGACACGGTGATCCACTTTGCTGGCCTGAAGGCCGTTGGCGAATCCGTGGCGAAGCCGCTGGAGTATTACGATAATAACGTGAACGGCACCCTGCGCCTGGTCGCTGCCATGCGCGCGGCTAACGTCAAAAACCTTATCTTTAGCTCCTCGGCCACCGTCTACGGCGACCAGCCGAAGATCCCGTACGTTGAGAGCTTCCCTACCGGTACGCCGCAAAGCCCCTACGGCAAGAGCAAGTTGATGGTAGAGCAGATCCTCACCGACCTGCAAAAAGCCGATCCCGAGTGGAGCATTGCCCTGCTGCGCTACTTCAACCCGGTGGGCGCGCATCCGTCGGGCGATATGGGTGAAGATCCGCAGGGTATCCCCAATAACCTGATGCCCTACATCGCGCAGGTGGCGGTAGGCCGCCGCGAGTCGCTGGCTATCTTTGGCAACGACTACCCGACCGAAGACGGCACCGGCGTGCGCGACTATATCCACGTGATGGATCTGGCCGACGGCCACGTGGCCGCGATGCAGACGCTGGCAGGTAAAGCCGGGGTACATATCTATAACCTGGGCGCAGGCGTCGGCAGCAGCGTGCTGGACGTGGTCAACGCCTTCAGCAAAGCCTGCGGCAAGCCCATTACCTATCACTTTGCTCCGCGTCGCGAGGGCGATCTGCCGGCCTACTGGGCTGACGCCAGCCGCGCCGATAAAGAGCTGAACTGGCGGGTGACCCGCTCTCTCGATGAGATGGCGCAGGACACCTGGCGCTGGCAGTCCCGTCACCCGCAGGGCTATGCGGATTAAGGAGGATCCTATGACACAGTTTAACCCGGTCGATCACCCCCATCGCCGATACAATCCGCTGACCGGACAGTGGATCCTGGTTTCGCCCCATCGTGCCAAGCGTCCGTGGCAGGGCGCGCAGGAGACGCCATCCCAGCAGACCCTGCCAGCGCACGATCCCGACTGCTTCCTCTGCCCCGGCAATACCCGCGTGACCGGCGATAAAAACCCGGACTACACCGGCACCTTCGTGTTTACCAACGACTTTGCCGCGCTGATGAGCGATACGCCGGATGCACCTGAGAGCAACGATCCGCTGATGCGCTGCCAGAGCGCCCGCGGCGTCAGCCGGGTGATCTGCTTCTCCCCGGATCACAGCAAAACCCTGCCGGAGCTGAGCCTCCCGGCGCTGGAAGAGGTCGTCCAGACCTGGCAGGCGCAGACCGCCGAGCTGGGTGAAACCTATCCCTGGGTGCAGGTGTTCGAAAATAAAGGGGCGGCGATGGGCTGCTCTAACCCCCATCCGCACGGCCAGGTGTGGGCCAACAGCTTCCTGCCCAATGAGATTGAGCGGGAAGACCGCCTGCAGCGAGACTATTTTGCCGCTAACGGTGCGCCAATGCTGCTGGACTACGTCAAGCGCGAGCAGGCCGACGGTAGCCGTACCGTGGTCGAGACCGAGCACTGGCTGGCGGTGGTGCCCTACTGGGCGGCCTGGCCGTTTGAGACGCTGCTGCTGCCGAAAGCCCCGGTGCTGCGCATTACCGATCTCAGCGACGACCAGCGCAGCGACCTCGCTCTGGCCCTGAAAAAATTAACCAGCCGCTATGACAACCTGTTCCAGTGCTCCTTCCCTTACTCAATGGGCTGGCACGGCGCACCGTTTAACGGCGAAGAGAATTCACACTGGCAGCTGCACGCCCACTTCTACCCGCCGCTGCTGCGCTCCGCGACGGTGCGCAAGTTTATGGTCGGCTATGAGATGCTGGCAGAGACCCAGCGCGATCTCACGGCGGAACAGGCCGCCGAGCGCCTGCGGGCGGTCAGTGATATCCATTTTCGCGAATCAGGAGTTTAACCATGAGTCTGAAAGAAAAAACGCAATCTCTGTTTGCTGAGAAGTTCGGCTACCCTGCCACGCATACGTTTCAGGCTCCGGGCCGCGTCAACCTGATCGGCGAGCATACCGACTATAACGACGGCTTCGTGCTGCCGTGCGCCATCGACTACCAGACGGTGATTAGCGCCGCGCCGCGTACGGATCGCACCGTGCGCGTTATCGCCGCCGACTACGACAACCAGACCGACGCGTTCTCTCTCGATGCGCCGATCCTCGCTCACGACAGCCAGCAGTGGTCAAACTACGTCCGTGGCGTGGTGAAGCATCTGCTTAATCGCGATAAAAGCTTTGGCGGGGCGGATCTGGTGATCAGCGGTAACGTGCCGCAGGGCGCGGGCTTAAGCTCGTCGGCCTCGCTGGAGGTCGCCGTGGGTACGGTCTTCCAGCAGCTCTATCACCTGCCGCTGGACGGGGCGCAGATCGCCCTCAACGGTCAGGAGGCAGAAAATCAGTTCGTCGGCTGCAACTGCGGCATTATGGATCAGCTGATCTCTGCTCTTGGCAAAAAAGATCATGCCCTGCTGCTCGACTGCCGTACGCTGGGCACCCGCGCGGTCTCCATGCCGCAGGGCGTGGCGGTGATCATCATCAACAGCAATTTCAAACGCACCCTGGTCGGCAGCGAGTACAACACCCGCCGCGAGCAGTGTGAAACCGGGGCGCGCTTCTTCCAGCAGCCTGCCCTGCGCGACGTCTCCCTGGAGCAGTTCAACGCCGTGGCCAACGAGCTGGATCCGCTCGTTGCCAAACGCGTGCGCCACGTACTGACTGAAAACCAGCGTACGGTTGAAGCAGCCGACGCGCTGGAGAGAGGCGATCTGCAGCGGATGGGCGAGCTGATGGCCGCCTCCCACGCCTCCATGCGCGATGATTTCGAGATCACCGTGCCGCAGATCGATACCCTGGTAGAGATTGTTAAGGAGACCATCGGCGACAAAGGCGGCGTGCGCATGACCGGCGGCGGCTTCGGCGGCTGCATCGTGGCGCTGGTGCCGGAAGATCTGGTTTCCCAGGTTCAGGAGGCGGTGGCGGCACAGTATGAAGCCAAAACCGGTATCAAAGAGACCTTCTACGTCTGCAAAGCATCAGAGGGGGCCGGACAGTGCTAAACGAAACCCCTGCGCTGGCCCCGGACGGGCTGGCATACCGCTTAATCACCCTGCGCAACGGCGCGGGGATGGTGGTTACCCTCATGGACTGGGGCGCAACCCTGCTCTCCGCTCGCGTACCGATGTCGGACGGCTCAGTGCGTGAAACGCTTTTAGGCTGTAACACCCCCCAGCGCTACGTGGAGCAGACCGCCTACCTGGGCGCGTCGGTGGGCCGCTACGCCAACCGCATCGCCAAAAGCCGCTTCACCCTCGACGGGCAGAGCTACTCGCTGCTGCCGAGCCAGGGTGAAAACCAGCTTCACGGCGGGCCGGAAGGCTTTGATAAACGCCGCTGGCGTATCGTGCGTAAGAACGACAGCGAAGCGCTGCTGAGCCTGACCTCCCCCGACGGTGACCAGGGTTACCCTGGCAACCTGAATGCCAGCGCCCTCTTCCGCCTGACGGAGGATAACCGCATCTCGATTGAGTACCGCGCCACCGTGGATAAGCCCTGCCCGGTAAACCTGACCAATCACGCCTACTTTAACCTTAACGGCGTGCAGTCGGACGTGCGCGACCACCAGCTGCAGCTGCTGGCCGATGCGTACCTGCCGGTAGATGAAACCGGTATCCCTTACCAGGGAGTGAAGGCGGTTGATGGCACCAGCTTCGACTTCCGTCAGCCGAAAACCATCGCGGATGATTTTTTACAGGATGACGATCAGCGGAAGGTTAAGGGGTACGATCACGCTTTCCTGCTGCAGGCGAAGGGTGATGTCAGCCAGCCCGCGGCACACCTCTGGTCGGCGGACAGGAAGCTACAGATGAGCGTCTACACTACTGCTCCGGCGCTGCAGTTCTACTCCGGCAACTATCTTGAAGGCACGCCTGCCCGCGAACAGGGCGAGTACAGCGCGTATCAGGGGCTGGCGCTGGAGAGCGAGTTCCTGCCGGATAGCCCGAACCATCCGGAGTATCCGCAGCCTGACGCCATCCTGCGCCCCGGCGCGGAGTACGTGAGCCTGACCGAGTATCAGTTTATTCCGCAATAGTTGGATACGCCCGGCGGCGCTACGCTTGCCGGGCCTACAGGCAAATATTTGCCCATCCTGCTGAAATAAGCACCGTTTGCCGACAAAATCCTAACCCCGATTTCACAAGCACCTTACACTACGCCACTATTTTCGCTATGGTAATGGTTATGCGTTGCTGCTGGCGTCGCCACGGCAATATAATGAGAATTGTTATTATTCAATCAGGTTTATTAAGGAGAGAGTATGGCTGTTACTAAGCTCGTTCTGGTTCGTCATGGCGAAAGCCAGTGGAACAACGAAAACCGCTTCACCGGCTGGTACGATGTTGACCTGTCCGAGAAAGGCGTGAGCGAAGCAAAATCAGCAGGTAAGCTGCTGAAAGAAGAAGGCTTCAGCTTTGATTTTGCCTACACTTCCGTGCTGAAACGCGCCATCCACACCCTGTGGAACGTCCTTGATGAACTCGATCAGGCTTGGCTGCCGGTAGAGAAGTCCTGGAAACTGAACGAGCGTCACTACGGTGCGCTGCAGGGCCTGAACAAAGCCGAAACCGCTGAGAAGTACGGTGACGAGCAGGTTAAGCAGTGGCGTCGTGGCTTCGCGGTGACGCCGCCGGCGCTGACCAAAGACGACGAGCGCTTCCCGGGCCACGATCCGCGTTACGCATCTCTGACCGAGCAGGAGCTGCCGCTGACCGAGAGCCTGGCGCTGACCATCGACCGCGTGATCCCTTACTGGAATGAAACCATTCTGCCGCGCCTGAAAAGCGGCGAGCGCGTGATCATTGCCGCTCACGGTAACTCCCTGCGTGCGCTGGTGAAATACCTCGACGATATGGGTGAAGATGAGATCCTTGAGCTGAACATCCCGACCGGCGTACCGCTGGTGTATGAGTTCGACGAAAACTTCAAGCCGATCAAACACTACTATCTGGGCAACGCTGACGAAATCGCTGCAAAAGCGGCGGCGGTAGCGAACCAGGGTAAAGCGAAGTAATTTAAGATTGCCCGGCAGCATTAGGCTGCCGGGCATAATTATCAACCGCGACGCGCTTTCACCGCGTTAGCCAGCTGACGCAGAATAGTGTCGGTATCTTCCCAGCCAATGCAGGCATCCGTCACGCTCTTGCCATAGACCAGCGGCTCACCGCTCTCCAGGCTCTGGTTGCCCTCTACCAGATGGCTCTCAATCATCACGCCAATTATCGCTTTCTCGCCACCAGCGATCTGCTGACAGACATCTTCACCCACGGTCATCTGCTTTTTGAACTGCTTGCTGGAGTTAGCGTGGCTGAAGTCGATCATCACCTGCGGTGCCAGCCCGGCTTTTTCCAGCCCCTGCTTCACCTCTGCCACGTGCTTCGCACTATAGTTCGGCTCTTTGCCGCCGCGCAGAATGATATGGCAGTCGCCGTTGCCGCTGGTATTCACAATGGCCGAGTGGCCCCACTTGGTGACGGAGAGGAAGCAGTGCGGGGCCCCGGCTGCGTTGATGGCGTCAATCGCCACCTTAATGGTGCCATCGGTACCGTTTTTGAAACCTACCGGGCAGGAGAGCCCGGACGCCAGCTCGCGATGCACCTGAGATTCGGTGGTGCGTGCGCCAATTGCCCCCCAGCTCATCAGATCGGCAACGTACTGCGGGGTGATCATATCAAGGAACTCCCCCGCCGCTGGCAGGCCGCTGTCGTTAATCTCCAGCAGCAGCTTGCGGGCAATGCGCAGGCCGTCATTGATCTGGAAACTGTTGTCCATATGCGGATCGTTTATCAGCCCTTTCCAGCCCACGGTGGTGCGCGGCTTTTCAAAATAGACGCGCATCACGATCTCCAGCTCACCCTTTAGCTCTTCACGCAGGGTCAGCAGGCGGGCGGCGTACTCTTTGGCCGCCGCCGGATCGTGAATGGAGCAGGGTCCGATTACGACCAGCAGACGATCGTCACTGCCTTTGAGGATCTTATGAATAGCCTTACGGGCATGAGACACCGTGTTGGCTGCGGTCTCGGTCGCCGGAAACTTCTCCAGCAGCGCGACAGGGGGTAACAGTTCGTTAATCTCTTTAATGCGTAAATCGTCGTTCTGATAATTCATGATCGTTCCAGCGTTTGCCATACTTATGTCAGAGAGTGCAATCCCTCCAATCTAACGGCTCGGTCAGGAACTGTAAACGCACTTTTACACTCAATACGGAATATTCCTGAAAAGTGATAAAAAAGGGTTACCCGCTAGCGAACGCTGGCAACGTGACTAAACTTTTTACCTGTAACCACTTTGTTTTTATTTTTTATCCAGATTCCATTCTGCCTTTTCGGTAAGAAGTGGCATCTTTCACTACTGAGCGAATAATCCGTTTCGCATCTGCACTGTTGGATATCGCTATCCAATGTAATGACGAGAACAGGAGCACGATTATGAAAATGAATAAACTGGCCACAATTTTACTGACGACTACCCTGACTCTGGCTAGCGGCGCAGCACTCGCAGCATCTAACAGCAACGGTGCAGCCAATGCTGCTGCAGACGCCGGGGCCGTAGCACCGGGCGCTAAACAGAATCTGCAGCCTAATCACGTTAACAACAACGACATCAATACCGGCAACACCAATGCCGCAACCGGCTCTACCGGAACTAACACGACCGGCACAACCGGTACTGCAACCGGTGGCGCTACCGGTACGGGTAACACCTCCAGCGGCGGCATGCTGCACTCCAACGGCGGAGCGTCAACCAGCGCCGACGGCCAGCATATGGATAAAGACGACATCCATAAAAACAGCATGTGTAAAGACGGCCGTTGCCCGGACGTGAATAAAAAAGTTGAAACCGGTGACGGTATGAATAACGACGTTGATACCAAAACTGATGGTACTTCGCAGTAATCACGTTGTTATGCAATATGAGGAGAGCTACGGCTCTCCTTATTTTTTTGTGGCGAGGAAATAAAAATCTGTAATGATGTAAGCCGCTGAGAATAGTTAAAATGGAATAAGACTCATGGCGCATAACCACTCACACGCTTCCCCCTCTGAACACCATGATGGCAATGCCCGTCGACTGCTGCTGGCCTTTAGCGTTACCGCCCTGTTTATGGTGGTCGAAGTTATTGGTGGCCTACTCTCCGGCTCGCTGGCGCTGCTGGCCGATGCCGGTCATATGCTCACCGATGCGGCCGCACTGCTCTTCGCCCTGCTTGCCGTACATTTTGCCCGTCGGCCGCCGACCACGCATCGTACCTTCGGCTGGCTACGCCTCACCACACTGGCGGCATTTGTTAATGCTCTGGCGCTGGTCGCCATCACCTTTATGATTGTCTGGGAAGCCATTGTGCGCTTCTATCATCCGCAGCCGGTGGCGGGCTCTACTATGCTGGCCATTGCCATCGCGGGCCTGGTCGCCAATATCGTTTCATTCTGGATCCTGCATCGCGGTAGCGAAGAGAAGAACCTGAACGTACGGGCGGCGGCGCTGCATGTTCTGGGAGACCTGCTTGGCTCCGTAGGGGCGATTGTAGCGGCGCTGGTGATCCTCTGGACGGGCTGGACCCCCGTTGACCCGATACTCTCGGTCCTTGTCTCCTGTCTGGTGCTACGCAGCGCATGGAAACTGCTTAAGGAGAGCGTGAACGAACTGCTCGAGGGCGCGCCGCTATCGCTGGACATTGGCGCGCTGCGACGCCATCTGCGCCGCGACGTGCCGGAGGTGCGCGACGTGCACCATGTGCACGTCTGGACGGTGGGAGAGAAGTCCATAATGACGCTGCACGTGCAGGTTATTCCCCCGCACGATCATGATGCGCTGCTGGAACGCATCCAGCACTTCCTGATCCATCATTATGAGATTTCACATGTGACGATCCAGATGGAGTACCGCCCCTGCAGCGGCCCGGAGTGCAATCTCAATACCCTGCCCTCCGGCCACGCCCACCATCATCACCACTAGCCAACCAGCGCGCGTGAGCCTCGTTCCCGCGCGCTGTTGATCCACATCCGGCTGCCGTTTAGGGCAATAAAGGTGAGGATCAGATACTCCAGCGACATCGCGTAAACGCCCTGCAGGGCAAAAATAACCACGCTAATCACGTTAACCACCACCCACAGCAGCCAGTTCTCGACATATTTGCGGGTCATTAGCACCATCGCCACAATCGACAGCACCATCAGGCAGGCGTCCCAGAACGGGAATGCATCGGGCTGTAGCGCCGGCATCGCCACGCTTAAACCCAGCGCCTGCATAATAGAGACCGCAATGCGGGTCAGGAAAGTGAACACCGGATCGATAAACAGGGTCATCAAACCAATCGCCAGAGCGCAAATCACCAACCAGACGATTGCCTTAGCGCGCGGCAACCAGCGAATTTGCAGCACGGCCTCGTTCTGCGTCGTTTGTCGCGACCAGGCGTACCAGCCGTAGATATTGGCGGCAAAAAAGAAGAGCTGCAGCAGCAGGCTGGCGTAGAGCTGGATCTGGAAAAAGATCACCGCAAACAGCGTCACGTTGATTAAGCCAAAGGCGTAGTTGCTGATCTTCTCCAGGCTGGCGAGCCAGATGCACAGTAGCCCGGCGAGGGTGCCAACCGCTTCGATCCAGGAGAGATCGTAGCCGCCATGCCCCAGCGGAATGTGGACCAGAATATTCTGCGTACTAAAAAAATCCATTTTTGCCCCGAGTAGCGAAAAGTGAAATTGTCTTAACAATCATAGCCGTTATCTAACCGCACGTAATTAACGCAGCGTTGCGGCAAAATCCAGCATCCGGTTAAGCGGCAGCAGCGCCCCCTCACGCAGCGTTGCGTCGACATGGATCTCGTGCAGCGCCCCACCCTGCTCCAGCCCCTCTGCGATAGCCTGCAGACCGTTCATGGCCATCCACGGGCAGTGCGCGCAGCTGCGGCAGGTTGCGCCCTCACCGGCGGTAGGCGCTTCCAGCAGCTCTTTCTCCGGCACGGCCTGCTGCATTTTGTAAAAGATACCGCGATCGGTGGCGACAATAAGCTGCGGGTGCGGCAGCGTTTTGGCCGCATTGATGAGCTGGCTGGTCGATCCCACGGCGTCCGCCATATTTACCACCGCCTGCGGTGACTCAGGGTGAACGAGAACGGCCGCGTTGGGATAGAGGGCCTTCATGCGGGCCAGCGCCTGCGTTTTAAACTCGTCATGGACGATGCAGGCCCCCTGCCAGCAAAGAATATCCGCCCCGGTCTGCTTCTGTACGTAGCTGCCGAGATGGCGATCCGGCGCCCATATAATTTTCTCGCCAAGGCTATCGAGATGCTCAATCAGTTCGACAGCGATGCTGGAGGTCACCACCCAGTCTGCCCGTGCCTTAACGGCGGCAGAGGTGTTGGCATAGACCACGACGGTGCGATCCGGATGCGCATCGCAGAAGGCGTTGAACTCTTCAATGGGGCAGCCAAGGTCGAGGGAGCACTCAGCCTCGAGCGTGGGCATAAGAATGGTTTTTTCCGGGCTGAGGATCTTAGCGGTCTCGCCCATAAAGCGCACACCTGCCACCAGCAGCGTGGAAGCAGGATGTTTGGCACCGAAGCGCGCCATCTCCAGCGAATCGGAGATGCAGCCGCCGGTCTCCTCCGCAAGCTGCTGGATCTCGGGATCGGTATAGTAGTGGGCCACCATGACCGCATCCCGCTCCTTTAGCACTCTTTTGATCTTTTCGCGGTAAAATGCCTTTTCGTCGGGGCTCAGCGGGCGTGGCTTCGGTGGGAAGGGATAGATCGCGGTTTCAGGATCGAACATTACGCTCATCATGCTTTCTCGTTTTGCTGACTTAACAATAATGCCCGTGCCTGCTGTCACTGACTAAGGAAAAGGCATTTGAGTTTTATATACTAAACAAGATAGCGGATCGCAGAGTAAAAGTCACAACAAATAGGCGTGAGATCGCTATGTCGGGCGGCGCTTCGCTTGCCCGACCTACACAGCTATGCAGACGATGATAAACCGTAGGCCGGGTAAGCGCAGCGCCACCCGGCGCCGTATCGCAGAAAGCAAAAAAGCGCCTTTAGGGCGCTTTTTTACATTGGTGGGTCGTGCAGGATGACTCGGCTTCGCCTCGCCCTTCGGGCCGTTGCTAAAGCAACGTTATCCTTCACGTTCAACATCTATTTTTTATGTTGAAATTGGTGGGTCGTGCAGGATTCGAACCTGCGACCAATTGATTAAAAGTCAACTGCTCTACCAACTGAGCTAACGACCCCTTTTGGGGAACTCTCTTCGAAGTGGTGGGTCGTGCAGGATTCGAACCTGCGACCAATTGATTAAAAGTCAACTGCTCTACCAACTGAGCTAACGACCCATTCGGGTGCTGACTTCGAAGATTATTTTACTCGGTACCACCAGATATTGGTGGGTCGTGCAGGATGACTCGGCTTCGCCTCGCCCTACGGGCCGTTGCTATCGCAACGTTATCCTTCACGTTTTACTATCGTGTTCCACCAGAACGATTGGTGGGTCGTGCAGGATTCGAACCTGCGACCAATTGATTAAAAGTCAACTGCTCTACCAACTGAGCTAACGACCCGAGTGGTGGGTGATGACGGGCTCGAACCGCCGACCCCCTCCGTGTAAAGGAGATGCTCTACCAACTGAGCTAATCACCCACTGTAAAACTTGAAACAATAGTGGTGGGTCGTGCAGGATTCGAACCTGCGACCAATTGATTAAAAGTCAACTGCTCTACCAACTGAGCTAACGACCCACTATTTTACTGCTTTTAGCGCTGCTTCCAGGCTGTTTGATATCCCGTGGCAACGGCGGCATATATTACTGATTTATGAAGACGGCGCAACTAAAATTTCGAGCGAGATCACTTAACTGCTTATGATTCACCCGACAAGACCAGAAATAGAGCGATATCTGGTCATGCCGCATTCATTACATGGCACTGAGTTTTTTCTGTGCCTGTTTTGCACCATCGGTGCCGGGATATTTGCTTACAACCTGCTGATAAACCGCTTTGGCTTTAGCAGTATCCCCTTTCTCCTGCATGATCACCCCGACCTTGAACATCGCGTCCGGCGCCTTGGGTGATTTCGGATAGTTTTTGACGACGGAAGCAAAATAGAATGCCGCATCGTCTTTTTTACCCTTGTTGTAGTTCAACTGACCCAGCCAGTAGTTCGCATTGGGAACGTAGGTGGAGTCCGGGTAATTTTTAACAAAGCTACTGAACGCGGCGATAGCGTCGTCCTGGCGGGATTTATCCTGCACCAGCGCGATGGCAGCGTTGTAGTCAGTATTGGCATCGCCGCTCTGTACCGGCGTGCTGGGGGCGGCCGCTGCCCCTGCTGCGGGTGCAGGCGTCGCGGTGGCTGCTCCACCCTGATCGCCTGCCGCGGGCTGCGCTGCTGCCGCACCGCCGCTGCCAAGGCTATCAATCTGCAACAGGATCTGCTTCTGACGCTCAACAACCTGATTGAGCTGATACTGGCTCTCCTGAATCTGACCGCGCAGGGAGTCGATATCGGATTGGTTGTCAGAGAGCTGCTGCTGAAGCTGGGTTAAAAGCTGGCTGTGAGCGTTAGAGATGCGCTCAAGTTGGGTGACCCGGTCTTCAACCGAGCCTGAGCCGACACTACTGATTGGCGCTTGCGCAAAAGCGGCCCAGGGGGCCGCTATGCCAACCAGTAACGACAGACTCAACAGATGATGTCTGAAGTTACTGCTCATGCAATTCTCTTAGTAAACCAGTACGGCGCGACGGTTTTTAGCGTAAGCTGATTCGTCGTGGCCCAGTACTGCAGGTTTCTCTTTACCGTAAGAAACGATGGAGATCTGGTCAGCAGAAACGCCTTTACCCTGCAGGTACATTTTAACGGCGTTAGCACGACGTTCACCCAGGGAGATGTTGTACTCAGGAGTACCACGTTCGTCAGCGTGACCTTCTACGGTGACTTTGTAGGACGGGTTGCTACGCAGGAAGTTAGCGTGCGCATCCAGCATCGCAGCGAAGTCAGAACGGATATCGTACTTGTCCAGATCGAAGTAAACGATGTTGTTCTGCTGCAGCTGCTGCATCTGCAGGCGAGCCTGCTCTTCGGAAGAGGCGTTGCCGCTGCCGTTTGCGTCCATACCAGTGCCGGCACCCAACATGCCTTCGCCGCTCTGGTCGTTGCTTGCGTTCTTGTTAGAAGAACACGCTGCGATTGCCATAACAGGCAGAGCCAGCATCAGCCCTTTCAGCACTTTGTTCAGTTGCATTTCTTTGATTCCTTTAGTAATCAATTAATTATTATTACAGAT
The DNA here is from genome assembly GCA_002918705.1 of Escherichia sp. ESNIH1. GTDB lineage: Bacteria > Pseudomonadota > Gammaproteobacteria > Enterobacterales > Enterobacteriaceae > Pseudescherichia. The sequence goes on from PQKR01000003.1 coordinate 380,474, forward strand.
ACGGAGACCAGGCAGGGAATTTGACCTGTCCATCAGTCGCCGGAAGACGCGCTTTGAAACGCCCATCTGTAGAAACCAGATTCAGCACGGATCCCATCCCCTGAGAAGAGCTGTAGATTACCATAGTGCCGTTAGGTGCCAGACTTGGCGTTTCATCCAGGAACGTTGACGTCAAGACTTGTACGCCACCCGCTGCCAGATCTTGTTTGGCAATGTGCTGCTGCCCACCGTTGGAGCTGACCATTACCATAAATTTGCCGTCGCTGCTGACGTCAGCGTCCTGGTTCTGAGAACCTTCCCAGGAGATACGCTGCGGAGCACCGCCGTTAACGTTGACTTTATAAACCTGCGGACGACCTGCCTGGTCAGAGGTAAAGGCCAGGTTCTGGCTATCCGGGAACCAGGTCGGCTCGGTGTTATTGCTACGGCCGTCGGTCACCTGGCGGATCTGACCAGAGCCAATATCCATGACATAGAGGTTCAGGCTACCGGTTTTCGACAGGGCGAACGCGAGCTTAGTACCGTCCGGAGAGAAGGCCGGCGCACCGTTATGGCGCGGGAACGAAGCAACTTGACGCACGGCGCGGTTAGCCAGCGTCTGGATCACCAGCGCAGAACGGCCGCTCTCAAAGGTCACGTAGGCCAGTTTGCTGCCGTCCGGGGACCATGCCGGTGACATCAGCGGCTGCGGTGAACGGTGAACAACGAACTGGTTATAGCCATCGTAGTCAGAGACGCGCAGCTCGTACGGGAACTGGCCGCCGTTGGTCTGGACCACGTAAGCGATACGGGTACGGAACGCACCTTTGATACCGGTCAGCTTCTCAAAGACTTCATCACTGGCAGTATGGCCTGCATAACGCAGCCACTGCTTGTTCACCTTATAAGAGTTCTGAGCCAGTACGGTGCCCGGCGCGCCACCGGTATCTACCAGCTGGTAGGCCACGGTGTAGCTACCGTCCGGGTTAGGCGTAACCTGCCCTACCACTACGGCATCGATACCCAGCGCAGACCAGGCCGCTGGCTGCACTTCCTGAGCACTGCCCGGCTGCTGCGGCAGGCGAGAGCGATCCAGAGGATTAAACTTGCCGCTGTTGCGCAGGTCAGCACTGACGATGCCGCCGATATCTTCAGGCGCAGCGCCAGGCCCCGCCCACTGGAAAGGTACTACGCCAATCGGGCGCGCTGAGTCTACGCCCTGGGTAATCTCAATGCGCACTTCCGCGTGCAGCACTGCCGCCCAAAGCACCAAAAAACCAAACACTACACGTAATGCCTGCTTCATCTCATCTCCCTTATCCGGGCGGTAAACCCGCGATAATTTAGCAGAATGTTAACAAACTAAATATCCAAAATGACCACAGCCAGTGGAAACAGTAGTACCCTTTCCACCTTTACGTGGGGAAAGTGTAACCTAAGGTTTAAAGTCCAGTGGAGCATTTTTAAACACTTCGTAAACGGCCTGGCTCGGCGGTTTCGGGATCTTCGCCTGACGGGCTGCCGCTAATGCAGCCTGACAGAGCGCAGGATCGCCACCTTCGGACTGAATATCCAATAGCAAACCATCCGGGGCCAGTTTTATGCGCAGCGTACAGGTCTTACCCGCATATGACGACGCGTCATAAAACTTAGTTTCGATCGCTGATTTGATCATCCCGGCGTAGTTGCTGATATCCGCACCCGACGCGCCATTGTTTTTAGTACTACCACTTCCAGCCGGGGCTGCATTATTTCCTTTCGCGCCGCCACCGGTTTTCGGCGCATTCTTACCTGAACTCAGGTCACCGAAAAGGTCATCAACGTCTGACGCTGCGGCTTTCTCTGCGGCAGCGGCTTTCTTCGCCGCAGCCGCTTTGGCTGCTGCAGCTTTATCAGCAGCGGCTTTTTCAGCGGCAGCTTTCTTCTCAGCGGCGGCTTTTTCAGCTGCAGCGGCTTTCGCGGCAGCAGCCTTCTCGGCAGCAGCGGCAGCTTTCTCAGCGGCAGCCTTTTCAGCTGCGGCTTTCTTCTCAGCGGCGGCTTTTTCGGCGGCAGCGGCTTTCGCAGCGGCAGCCTTCTCGGCAGCGGCGGCCGCTTTTTCAGCTGCGGCTTTCTCTGCAGCCTGCTTAGCGGCATCGGCCTGGGCTTTCTTCTCTGCGTCCTGCTGCGCTTTCTTCGCCGCGTCGGCTTCGGCTTTCTTCTGCGCATCCGCCGCCGCTTTCTTCGCCGCGTCGGCCGCTACTTTGGCCTCGGCTTCAGCTTTGGCTTTCGCATCCGCTGCGGCTTTTTGTGCCGCCTCTTCTGCTGCCTTCGCCTGGGCATCGGCCTGCGCTTTCGCATCAGCTGCCGCTTTCGCCGCGGCCTCTTCAGCCTGCTTCTGTTTCTCCTGCGCCTGCTTCGCCGCCTCTTCAGCCTGCTTCTGCTGCTGGGCCTGCTCGCGGGCTTGCTCCTGTGCCTGCAAACGCTCTTTTTCCAGCTGCTTCAGGCGCTCCTGCTCGGCGGCCTGCTTTTCACGTAGCTCCTCCGCCTGCTGTTGCGCCTGCTTTTCACGCTGCTCTTCTGCGCGCTTCGCGCTCGCCTGCTGCTGCTGCTGACGATTGTACTGCTGCACGACCGCGCCGGGATCAACCATCACGGCGTCAATGGCCGAGCCACCGCCGCCGCCTGCAGAGGCATCTATATGCTCATCAAACGAGCTCCAGATCAGTGCTGCAAACAGAATGACGTGCAGCACCGCTGAAATAATTATTGCCCGTTTAAGCTTGTCGTTTTGTTCGGTTGCCTTTGACACTCTCGGTTCCCAAAAACTGTCTGCCTGCTCAGCAGCGGATTAGATAGGCTGGGTCATTAAGCCAACCGACTTCACACCCGCGCTATGAAGCAGGTTCAGCGCTTTAATTATTTCATCGTAAGGCACTTCTTTCGCGCCACCGATTAAGAAGACCGTTTTCGGATTGGATTGCAGGCGACGTTGCGCTTCGGCAATCACCTGCTCCGGCGGTAGCTGATCCATACGATCTTTTTCCACTACCACGCTGTATTGACCCACGCCGGAAACCTCAATGATAACCGGCGGATCGTCGTTGGAGCTGACGGTTTGCGACTCGGTCGCATCCGGTAGATCCACCTCTACGCTCTGCGTGATAATCGGTGCCGTCGCCATAAAGATCAGCAGCAGCACCAGCAGGACGTCGAGCAACGGGACGATATTGATCTCGGACTTCAGCTCACGACGACCCCGACCGCGTGTTCTGGCCATGGCTTACCCCTTATTGCTCTCGGTGCTGGTAAACGCCTGACGATGCAGAATTGCAGTGAACTCTTCCATAAAGTTGTCGTAGCTCAGCTCAAGCTTATTAACACGCTGGTTCAGACGGTTATAGGCCATAACCGCAGGAATAGCGGCAAACAGACCGATGGCGGTAGCGATCAGCGCTTCCGCGATCCCCGGCGCAACCATCTGTAACGTCGCCTGCTTCACCGCGCCCAGCGCGATAAAGGCGTGCATGATCCCCCACACCGTACCAAACAGGCCGATATACGGGCTGATAGAGCCTACGGTTCCGAGGAACGGGATGTGCGTCTCCAGCGTCTCCAGCTCACGATTCATGGAGATACGCATCGCGCGGGATGCACCTTCCACGATCGCTTCCGGCGCATGGCTGTTTGCCCTGTGCAGGCGGGCAAACTCTTTAAATCCGCTGTAGAAGATCTGCTCTGAGCCAGCCAGATTTTCACGACGGCCCTGGCTCTCCTGATAGAGGCGGGAAAGTTCGATACCGGACCAGAATTTGTCCTCGAACCCTTCGGCTTCACGGGTTGCAGCGTTAAGAATACGCGTTCGCTGAATAATGATTGCCCAGGATGCGATAGAAAAACCAATCAAAATCAACATGATAAGTTTGACCAGAAGGCTTGCCTTCAGGAACAAATCAAGGATGTTCATGTCAGTCACTGCTTAAACTCCGCGACAATAGACTTGGGAAGCGCACGAGGCTTCATTAAGAGTGGATCAACGCAGACAATCAGTACCTCAGCTTCGTTCAGCACATTATTCTCTGCATTGACGATCCGCTGCGTGAAGACCAGAGAGGTTCCACGCATTGATGTAATTTCCGTTTGGACTTCGAGCATGTCGTCGAGTCTGGCGGGCGCAAAATACTCCAGCGTTATCTTGCGGACTACGAATGCTACACGCTCTGCCAACAAAACCTGCTGGCTAAAGTGGTGATGTCGCAGCATCTCCGTGCGTGCTCTTTCGTAAAAAGCGACGTAGCTGGCATGGTAAACCACACCACCGGCATCGGTGTCTTCATAGTAGACTCGAACCGGCCACTTAAATAACCTTGTATTCACTTTACATCCCGGTAATGCAATATAAGTAGAGCGTTCAAACGTTGCTACTATACGCGGGGGAAAGGTGGTTTGGAATGGGTTGAAGTAAACGCAGCGTAAAAATTTATGGGCTTGTGCAAGCCCATATCGTTAACGGACAGTTCTTATTCAAAAGAAGAAAAAGATAAGCCCTGCAGCAAGGACGATATCGGCAATAAGCGGGCAGAAAATGCCCTGCCAATGAACCGCTTTCGGTCGGAACCCTACCCCGTGGATCACGCCTGCGCAGACGGCCCACATCAGTAATAGCCCATGCCAGACGGTCAGGTCACTGGTCTTCGCCGCAAAGCGGCTGGGATCCCAAAACATACAGCCCGCCAGCACCAGCGCCATCAGCAGAGAAAGGGCCCTGAGCGGGCCCTTATCCATTACCGCATAGAGTTTTGCGATAATACTTTCCATCAGGCTTTTTCTTTACCTGCCTGGGTCGCTTCAACGTGTTCCAGCGCCAGGGCGGTAATCACGCCAAATGCACAGGCAAGAAGCGTTCCTAAAATCCATGCGAAATACCACATTGTATGCTCCTTACTTAGTACAGAGAGTGCGTGTTGCTTTCAATATGCTCTTTGGTAATGCGACCGAACATCTTCCAGTAACACCACGCGGAGTAGAGCAGAATAATCGGTACGAACACCGCAGCAACCCAGGTCATCAGGTTCAGCGTCATCTGGCTTGAGGTTGCATCCCACATGGTCAGACTGGCGTTCAGCACGGTGCTGGACGGCATGATGAACGGGAACATCGCAATACCCGCAGTCAGAATGATGCATGCCAGCGTCAGGGACGAGAAGAAGAACGCCCATGCCGATCTGTTCAAACGGCCTGCAACAAAGGTAAACAGCGGCAGTACAACGCCCAGCGCCGGGATTAACCACAGGAGCGGAGTGTTGTTGAAGTTCACTAGCCAGGCACCGGCCTCACGCACGACCTGCTTGGTCAGCGGGTTAGACGCAGCGTGATGATCGATGGCTGAGGTCACCACATAGCCGTCGATACCGAACATGACCCAAACGCCTGCCAGCGCGAAGCAAACCATCGTTACCAGCGCCGCCACCTGAGTCGTCACGCGGGAACGCACGTACACTTCGCCCGCCGTACGCATCTGCAGGTAAGTTGCACCCTGCGTCACGATCATCGCCACGCTCACTACCCCGGCCAGCAGACCAAACGGGTTCAGCAGCTGGAAGAAGTTGCCGGTATAGAAGAGGCGCATGTACTCGTCCATATGGAACGGTACGCCCTGCAGCAGGTTACCGAACGCCACGCCAATCACCAGCGGCGGTACGAAGCTGCCGATAAAGATGCCCCAGTCCCACATATTGCGCCAGCGCGGATCTTCAATCTTCGAGCGGTAGTCAAACCCGACCGGACGGAAGAACAGCGATGCCAGCACCAGGATCATCGCGACATAGAAGCCAGAGAAGGCAGCAGCGTAGACCATCGGCCAGGCAGCAAACAGCGCGCCGCCAGCGGTGATCAGCCACACCTGGTTACCGTCCCAGTGCGGAGCAATGGAGTTGATCATAATACGGCGTTCGGTGTCGTTACGCCCCAGGAAGCGGGTTAACATCCCCACGCCCATGTCCCAGCCGTCGGTGACCGCAAAACCAATCAGCAGAATGCCAACCAGCAGCCACCAGATAAAACGTAATACTTCATAATCGATCATTTGACGACTCCTGTCTTAGCGTGCCGGCTGAGAAGCAACGGTGGACTGCCCATACTGCGTATCGGTGTCAACGTTGGCCTGCTCGTAGTGATAGCGACCCGTTTTCAGACTGCTCGGTCCGAGACGAGCAAACTTAAACATCAGGAAGACTTCCGCCACCATAAACAGGGTGTAGAGGCCGCAGATAAGGATCATAGAGAACAGCAGATCGCCCGTGGTTAGCGAAGAGTTAGCCACTGCGGTTGGCAGTACCTCACCAATCGCCCACGGCTGACGGCCATACTCGGCAACAAACCAGCCGGTCTCGATAGCGATCCACGGCAGCGGGATACCGTACAGCGCGGCGCGCAGCAGCCAGGATTTGCTGCCGATACGGTTACGGCAAACGGTCCAGAAGGAGATGGCGAAGATCAGCAGCATCAGCACGCCACAGGCAACCATGATACGGAACGCAAAGTAGAGCGGCGCGACGCGTGGAATAGAGTCCTGCGTAGCCTGCTTGATCTGGTCTTCGGTCGCATCGGTGACGTTAGGTGTATAGCGCTTCAGCAGCATGCCGTAGCCGAGGTCTTTCTTCATGCTGTTGAATTGGTCGCGGACGTTCTGGTCGGTGGAGCCGGCGCGCAGCTCTTCCAGCAGCTGGTAAGCCTTCATCCCGTTACGAATACGCTCTTCATGCTGCACCATCAGATCTTTCAGACCGATAACCGGTGTATCAACGGAGCGTGTGGCGATAATGCCCAGCGCATACGGGATCTGGATAGCGAAGTTGTTCTCCTGCTTGTCCTGATCCGGAATACCAAACAGGGTAAACGCCGCCGGTGCCGGCTGTGTCTCCCACTCGGCTTCAATCGCAGCCAGTTTGGTTTTCTGCACGTCACCCATCTCATAGCCAGACTCATCGCCCAGTACGATAACAGAGAGCACGGCAGCCATGCCGAAGCTGGCAGCGATAGCAAAGGAGCGCTTGGCGAACGCCATATCGCGGCCGCGCAGCAGATAGTAGGAGCTGATGCCAAGAATGAACATCGCGCCGCAGGTGTAGCCTGCCGCCACGGTGTGGACGAACTTCACCTGGGCAACGGGGTTAAGCACCAGCTCAGAGAAGCTCACCATCTCCATACGCATGGTTTCGAAGTTGAAATCCGACGCGATAGGGTTCTGCATCCAGCCGTTTGCCACGAGGATCCACAGAGCCGAGAGGTTAGAACCCAGCGCCACCAGCCAGGTCACCGCCATATGCTGCACTTTGCCCAGGCGATCCCAGCCAAAGAAGAACAGGCCAACGAAGGTGGACTCAAGGAAGAACGCCATCAGGCCTTCGATGGCCAGCGGTGCACCGAAGATATCGCCTACGTAGTGTGAGTAATAGGACCAGTTAGTCCCGAACTGGAACTCCATGGTCAGACCGGTGGCCACGCCCAGCGCAAAGTTGATACCAAACAACTTGCCCCAGAACTTGGTCATATCTTTATAGATCTGTTTGCCGGACAGAACGTAGACCGTTTCCATAATTGCCAACAGGAACGCCATACCGAGCGTTAAAGGAACAAAAAGGAAGTGGTACATCGCGGTTAAGGCAAACTGCAAGCGTGACAGTTCGACTATATCTAACATCATGACTCCTTGCGCATCGCATGAAGACTTCGAGAGCAAACCCCGTTAGAGAGGGTCCACACACATGCCCCAATACAAAATTATCTATTGCTTTTCACTGCTGCTGCCACGCAAAAAGAGCCAGCCGCAGCGAAAAGTTACAGACAGGTTAATAAAAAGCCCAAATTGATCTCGCGATATATTACGCCGCAAATCCCTTACAATAAATAGGTTTTTAATAAACCTTTTTTACGTTTTTCGACGGGGATCAATTTATCGCCAGTTTACAACTTTTCGACCATTTTGATCAGCGACAATTTAACGATTTTTAGAAATTTTTTCCATGTTTTAAATATTGATCTAAATCAATTTTTACCTCATTTGTTAAGAATGTATCTTTGTCGCTCTCACGGTGACAAATATGTTAAAAATATGTTCCAATAAAAATTGGATCGTTAAAAGGTATGCCATATAGCCGCAGACTCGTATCGGTAACTATGCCTTAATAACGCGCTTTGCACGTCCACTCCATTTTAAAGATAACTGACTCTTAAGTTTAATCAATATTTATCCCTTCCCAAAAAAATGTCTCCTACATACTTGGATGCCGCTCACGTTTTATCATTTATATTTATAAAAGTAATTATCAATTTAATATAAAACCACAATAGAAATGAAATATAACTCATTGTTTAATATGTATTTTTAAAGTAAATAGAGTTAAATCAATCTTTTATAGCAAGATCTTTTGAAAATAGATCAATTGCCTCTTGCCTCCCCTCCCCTCACACTTAGCCCTATTCTATAGCCGTTGTAATTTTAATCCTGCCTGGCTTTCATCATAGCGACAAATTAATAGAGGATGCCCATGAAAAAATCAACGCTCGTTATTGGCGTAATTGGAGCCGACTGCCATGCCGTTGGCAACAAGGTTCTGGAGCGCGTTTTTACTGCCTGCGACTTTCAGGTGATCAACCTGGGCGTAATGGTCAGTCAGGATGAGTACATTGACGCCGCTATCGAAACCGGGGCCGATGCGATTGTGGTCTCCTCTATTTACGGTCACGGCGATATTGACTGCCTGGGCTTACGTGAGCGCTGCATCGAGCGTGGGGTAGGAGAAATTTTACTTTATGTCGGCGGCAATTTGGTTGTCGGTAAACATGACTTTGCTGAAGTAGAAAGCACATTTAAAGCGATGGGCTTCGATCGCGTTTTTTCCCCAAGTCACGATCTGGCGGATGTTTGTCAATTAATTGCTAAAGATATTAACAATAAATTAACCAATTTCCGCTCACAGTCGGAAGAGGTTGTGTGATGCGTACGGTATCCGTCGATATTGGCTCGACCTGGACCAAGGCTGCGCTTTTTGAAGTTGCAGGTGATCATACCCTCAGGCTTCTTAACCAGGCCGTCACGCCAACTACTACTCATCATCTTGCCGAAGGTTTTTTCACCTGCCTGCATCATTTGCTGAATGTCTCAAATGCCAGGCCGCTGCTCAGGCGCGGCGACGTTACGCTGAAATACTCCTCCTCCGCGAAAGGCGGGCTGGCCGTCGCCGCTATGGGGTTGGTGCCTTCCATTACGCTTGAAGCCGCGAAGGTCACCGCCCATTCGGCAGGAGCAAAAATCGCCCACTATTATGCCTACAAGCTTACGCCGCAGGATATTCGTCAGCTTGAGGCTTCGCCACCCGATATCCTGCTGTTCGCCGGAGGAACCGATGGCGGAGAGACGCGCTATGGTCTGGACAACGCCCGGCTGCTCGCCGCGTCTGAACTGGACTGTGCCATTGTCTACGCTGGCAACCGCGACATTCAGTATGAGATCCAGCAGCTGCTGGCACATAAACAGCTGACGGTGGTGGACAATATCCTCCCCGAGCTGGATTCGCCCAACCCGCTACCCGCTCGCCAGGCGATCTGCGACATCTTCCTTTCACACATCGTCAAAGGAAAAGGATTGGATGCCATCGTGGATGAAACTGGCGAGGCCCCCCTGCCTACGCCGTGGACGGTCTTTGAGCTGGTTAAGCTAATGAGCCAGCATGATGATGCCTGGCAGGCGTTCATGCTGATTGATATGGGAGGGGCAACCACCGATGTTTACTCCGCCTGCACCAACACCCTCTCTCCGGATACCGTTCTCCACGGCCTGCCTGAACCCGGCGTAAAACGTACCGTTGAGGGTGACCTGGGGATGCGCGTCTCTGCGGCGGTAGTTGGCGAAAGCACCAGAGCGCTAATCGACACGCTTTTTGCCTCGCAGCCCGAGCAGCACGCTGCGTTTTATCGCTATCTCAACAAGCTCGTTGCCAACCCTGGATCCCTGCCTGCCTGCCCGCAAGAGCATCGTTTCGACGCCTTACTGGCCGGGCTATGCGTAGCCTATGCCAGCGAACGCCACGCTGGAACCAAAAAAGCGGTGGCCACCTGCGCTGGCACGGTAGACCTGCAAATCGGCCGTGACCTTACCCCGGTACGCAAAGTGGTGGGCTCCGGCGGTTGGCTATCCCGGGCCGCGTCGTTCGATATTCACCGCTGGCTTAAATATCGCGATCTCGATGCCCGTGGCAATCGGATCCTGCTGCCCGCGCAGTTCGACTACTACCGGGATGAAAAAGGTCTGATTCCTCTGCTGGCCAATGCCGCCCGACTCTATCCCCAGGCGGCAGCGCTTGCCAGCATTCACTGTTTAACCCCAAACCCAAGGTAGCAACGAATGGAACTCAGCAATAAAAAGATAACCCATGATGATTTCATGTCTGAGCGGCACGGTGTTCTGGAAACATGGCCGACCGGGAAGGACGTTACCCATTTCGACGATGGCGTTAAGTACCAGCAGACCATCCCCGAGGCCAAAAACTTCGCTCGTGCGCTGCGTATGGCGGATGAACAGGGTATTACCCTCAGCCAGCCCCGCGCGGGCGTAGCGCTGCTGGATGAGCATATTGCCCTGCTTAAGGTGCTGGAGCAGGAGTGCGATCTGCTCCCCACGACCATAGACGCCTACACCCGCCTGAATCGCTACGAAGATGCTGCGGTAGGCATTCAAAAATCGCTCGAGGCGGGTACCTCAAAACTGAACGGGTTACCGGTAGTAAATCACGGCGTTGCCGCCTGCCGCCGCCTGACCGAATCCCTGCAGAAACCGCTTCAGGTCAGGCACGGAACGCCTGACGCACGCCTGCTGGCTGAGATCTCCATCGCCAGCGGCTTTACCAGCTACGAGGGGGGCGGGATCTCCTACAACATTCCCTACGCAAAACGGGTCACGCTCGAAAAATCCCTGCGCGACTGGCAGTACTGCGATCGCCTGATAGGCCTGTATGAAGAGCATGGCATCCGTATTAACCGCGAACCTTTCGGCCCCCTGACCGGCACGCTGATCCCGCCGTTTATGTCACATGCAGTAGCCATCATTGAAGGGTTACTGGCGCTGGAACAGGGCGTGCGCTCTATTACGGTTGGCTATGGCCAGGTAGGCAGTCTGACCCAGGACGTGGCCGCCGTTAAGGCACTGCGCGAACTCGCCCATGACTATTTCCGCCAGCAGGGTTACGACGACTACGAGCTCAGCACCGTCTTCCATCAGTGGATGGGCGGCTTCCCGGAAGATGAATCAAAAGCGTTTTCCGTGATCGCCTGGGGAGCAGCCGTTGCCGGTATGGCGGGCGCAACCAAAGTCATTACCAAGAGCCCCCATGAAGCCTTCGGTATTCCTACCGCTGCCGCAAATGCCCAGGGGCTAAAGGCATCACGCCAGATGCTTAACATGGTTCGCGACCAGCCCTTCCCTGTCTGCCGTGCAGTCGATCTGGAGGTTGAGCTGATCAAGCGCGAGGTACGCGCCGTGCTGGATGCGGTGTTTGCCCTCGGTAACAGCGATATCGCCCGCGGTACGGTGCTGGCTTTTGAGGCCGGCGTACTGGATATCCCCTTTGCCCCGGCGGCCTGTAACGCAGGCAAGATGACCCCGGTGCGCGACAATACCGGCGCTATTCGCATCTTAGAAGCCGGTGCCGTCCCGCTCCCGGATGACATCCTGGCGATGCATCACGACTTTGTTGCCAAACGCGCCAGGGTTGAACGGCGCCCTGCCTCCTTCCAGATGGTTGTTGACGATATCAATGCCGTATCCCACAGCAAGTTAATAGGAAGACCAGAATGAAAATAAAACAGGTGCTATTTACCGCAGGTTACTCCTCCTTCTACTTTGACGATCAGCAGGCCATCAAGAACGGTGCGGGCCATGATGGCTTTATCTATACCGGCCAACCGGTGACGCCGGGCTTTACCTCAGTGCGCCAGGCCGGAGAGTGCATTTGCGTGCAGCTGCTTCTGGAGAACGGCGCCGTTGCCGTAGGTGACTGTGCGGCGGTGCAGTACTCCGGGGCCGGTGGGCGCGATCCTCTCTTCCTGGCGGCAAACTTTATTCCGTGGCTTAACGATCATATTAAGCCGCTGCTGGAGGGCCGCGACGTGCAGGCTTTCCTGCCCAACGCCCGTTTTTTTGACAATCTGCGCATTGAGGGCAAACCGCTGCACACCGCGGTCCGCTATGGTCTCTCGCAGGCGCTGCTGGATGCCGCCGCGCTGGCAACGGGCCGACTCAAAGCAGAGGTTATCGCCGATGAATGGCAGCTGCCGACGGTTGCCGAGCCAATCCCGCTGTTTGGTCAGAGCGGAGACGATCGCTACATCGCCGTGGATAAAATGATCCTCAAGGGGGTTAACGTTCTGCCTCATGCGCTGATCAATAACGTGGAAGAGAAGTTAGGTTATGACGGCGAGAAGCTGCGTGACTATATTCGCTGGCTGACAAACCGGGTGATGTCCCTGCGCACCAGCCCACGCTACCACCCTACCCTGCACATTGACGTCTACGGCACTATCGGCCTGATCTTCGATCAGGATCCGCAGCGCTGCGCCCGCTATATCGCCAGTCTCGAAAAAGAGACTCAGGGCCTGCCGCTCTATATTGAGGGGCCGGTTGACGCCGGTAACAAGGCCGATCAAATCCGTCTCCTGACGGCAATCACCCGCGAGCTGACGAAGCTCGGCTCTGGGGTGAAGATTGTTGCCGACGAGTGGTGCAACACCTATCAGGATATTGTCGACTTTACCGACGCGGGCAGCTGCCACATGGTGCAGATCAAGACGCCCGATTTAGGCAGCATCCACAACATTGTCGATGCGGTGCTCTACTGCAACCAGCACGGTATGGAGGCTTACCAGGGTGGAACCTGTAATGAGACAGAGGTGAGCGCCAGAACCTGTGTTCACGTTGCCCTCGCCGCGCGTCCCATGCGCATGCTAATCAAACCCGGCATGGGATTTGACGAGGGCCTTAACATCGTCTTTAACGAAATGCAGCGCACCCTTGCGCTCATTCAGGCGAGGGGGTGAGCGATGGCAAAAACGTTTAAGATCCTGTCGCCGACCGCAATCCTCGGCTACGGCTTTCCGGAAGAGAGCTTTTTAAGCGCGCTGGCTGAAAGCCCTGATTTGATCGCCGTAGATGCAGGCTCATCCGATCCTGGTCCGCACTATCTTGGCGCGGGCAAACCTTTTACCGATCGCGCCGGGGTCAAACGCGACCTGCGCTATATGATCTCAGCCGGGGTAAAACAGGGCATCCCGGTGGTAATCGGTACGGCAGGCGGCTCGGGTGCAGCTCCGCATCTCGCGTGGTGTCGTGAGATCGTGCTGGAGATCGCCCGTGAAGAGCAGCTCTCATTCACTCTGGCAACGATTCCCGCAGATGTCGACAAGCAGATCGTTCACCAGGCGCTGGATGCGGGCAACATTACCGCCCTCGACTTTGTGCCGCCGTTAACCCATCAGGATATTGATGACAGCACCGCAATTGTTGCACAGATGGGCGTGGAGCCTTTCCAGCGCGCACTGGCGGCCGGGGCACAGGTGGTATTAGGCGGACGCGCTTACGATCCTGCCTGTTTTGCGGCCCTGCCGATGATGCAGGGCTTTGACGAGGGGCTGGCGCTGCACTGCGGGAAGATCCTCGAGTGTGCCGCCATTGCCGCCACGCCGGGATCCGGCTCAGACTGTGCTATGGGGATCCTCGACGACCGGGGCTTCACCCTGAAAGTGTTTAACCCGAAACGGAAGTTTACCGAAACCTCTGCGGCGGCCCACACGCTGTATGAGAAGTCTGACCCCTATTTTCTCCCCGGACCGGGCGGCGTGCTGAATTTGCAGGCCTGCACTTTCAACGCGGTTAATGAGAGAGAGGTCTATGTCAGCGGCTCCCGCCACGAGACCACGCCCTACCGGTTAAAGCTGGAGGGTGCCCGGCTGGTGGGCTACCGCTGCCTGACCATCGCCGGCGTTCGCGATCCCATTATGATTGCCGGAATTGAAACCATCCTTGAGGAGGTGAAGTCCAGCGTCGTTAGCAATCTGAGCCTCAACGCGGAAGAGATCCACATTACTTTTCATCTCTACGGCAAAAACGGCGTGATGGGTGAGCATGAACCCGTACCGCAGGTTGGACACGAGCTGGGGATCGTTCTCGACGTTGTGGCGCCGGACCAGCCGCTCGCTAACAGCGTTTGCTCACTGGTGCGCTCAACGCTGCTGCACTACGGCTACGAAGGCCGGATTGCTACGGCGGGCAATCTTGCCTTCCCCTTCTCGCCCTCGGACGTTCAGTGCGGTGCGGTCTATGAATTCTCCATTTACCACCTTATTGAGGCGAGTGAGGCGCTGCAGTTCCCCTTCATTCTTGAACAGGTAACGCCCGAAGGAGTATTGGCATGAAACAGTCCATTCGTTCTTTAGCTTTAGTGATCCGGTCGAAAAATGCCGGGCCCTATGAGCTGGTGCTGGATATTCTCTTCAAACAGCAAAGCGACTATCTGGCGGTGAAAGCCTCCGGGCAGTTTACCGCCCAGCTGATTGCGCGCCTGTATAACCTTGACGAGACACACCTTCCCCGCATCGTCTGGTTCGATCCGGCCAATGCCGTCAAAACCATTTTACCGCGGGGTATCGTTTCAGGTAACAGAGGGGATAACGACGTCTATGGTGCACAACAGCATGCGCCGTTATTAGACATCATTTTTGATATTTAACACAGATAACCCTTTACAGGGTACGTCGCTGCGTACCCTTATTCTAAAACTTGCTGGTCATAAGAAAGAATTGAAAACGTAACCTTTGCGCTACCAGCGCCTTAATCCGATGGAGTGAAAATGAAGTCGAAAAGCTTAACCACGATGATTATCGCGGGTCTTATTCTGGGTATTATTGCCGGATTTATGGTTAATAGGGTTGCCTCGCCAGAGACAGCCAAGGCCTATTCTCAGGATATATCCATTCTGACTGCGATATTTCTGCGCCTGATAAAAATGATTATCGCCCCGTTAATTATCTCTACGCTGGTCGTGGGGATTGCAAAAATGGGCGATGCCAAAACGCTGGGGCGAATTTTCTCCAAAACCCTGTCTCTTTTTATCTGTGCCTCGCTGATCTCCATTGCCTTAGGCCTGGTTATTGTTAATATTTTCCAGCCCGGTAGCGGAATTAATTTTGTTGCCCACGACGCGGCCAGCGTCGCTGCATTAAAGGCTGAGCCTTTTACTTTTAACGTTTTTATTTCACATGCCATTCCCACCAGTATCGTTGACGCTATGGCCCGCAACGAGGTTTTGCAGATTGTTGTCTTCTCTATCTTCTTAGGCTGTGGGCTGGCAGCGATTGGCGATAAAGGTGAACCTATAGTGCATGTGCTGGACTCGCTGGTTGAGGTCATGCTCAAAATTACCGGCTACGTGATGCTCTTTGCCCCTTTTACAGTGTTTGCTGCGATCTCCGCCATGATTGCGGAGCGCGGGCTGGGCGTACTGGTCAGCGCCGGGATCTTCATGGGCGAATTTTATATGACGCTCGCGTTGCTGTGGGTCATCTTAATCGGTGCCTCTTTTGTCACTATTGGCCCCTGCATTCTCCGCTTAACCAAGAGGATCGCAGAGCCTGCCCTGCTGGCGTTTACCACCTCCAGTTCGGAAGCCGCTTTTCCCGGCACGCTGAAGGCACTGGAAACGTTTGGTGTCTCGCCGAAAATAGCCAGCTTCGTTCTGCCGATCGGCTACTCGTTTAACCTGGTAGGTTCAATGGCGTACTGCTCTTTCGCCACAATTTTTATCGCCCAGGCATGCAATATTCAACTTGGTATGGGAGAGCAGATCACCATGCTGCTTATTCTCATGCTGACCTCTAAAGGTATGGCCGGCGTGCCGCGCGCCTCGCTGGTGGTTATTGCTGCCACCCTCAATCAGTTCACTATTCCGGAAGCCGGACTGATTTTATTGATGGGCGTCGATCCCTTCCTTGATATGGGTCGCTCTGCCACCAACGTAATGAGTAACGCAATGGGTGCAGCCCTTGTTAGCCGCTGGGAGGGAGAACACTTTGGCGAAGGCTGCCGTGGAAAAGCATCGCAGCTTGCGCGGTTATAATAAACAGATTAGCGAGAAATTATTATGATTAAACCTTTTATCTGGCAAGATCTTTTCCCGCATGGTAAAGACCTCACTGAATATTATCTGCTTAGCGACCAGTATGTTTCGATTAACGAACACGATAACAGAACGCTAATTACCGTGGATCCAAAAGGATTAACGGCACTGGCAAAGCAGGCGTTTTACGAGGCCTCTTTTTTCTTGCGCACCGCGCATATTAAGCAGGTTGCATCGATCCTTCACGATCGCGAGGCCAGCGAAAACGATCGTTACGTTGCCCTACAGCTGCTCCGGAATGCCGAGGTCTCGGCCAAGGGTATTCTGCCCAACTGTCAGGATACCGGTACTGCGACTATCGTCGCCGAGAAAGGGCAGTCAATCTGGACCTGCTGTAACGATGCCGAGGCGTTAAGCCAGGGGATCTACGAAACCTTTCAGGAACATAATCTACGCTACTCGCAAAACGCACCGCTGGATATGTACGTGGAGGTAAACACCGGCACAAACCTGCCCGCACAGATTGATATTGCGGCGACGCCGGGAGATGAATACAAATTTCTGTTTATTAACAAAGGCGGCGGCTCGGCTAACAAGGCGGCGCTGTTTCAGGAGAGTAAGTCCATCCTTGCCCCAGAAAAACTGGTTCCCTTTTTAGTAGCGAAAATGCAGGCGCTCGGCACCGCGGCCTGTCCGCCATACCATATTGCTTTTGTTATTGGCGGAACCTCCGCCGAGCAGTCGCTGAAGGTGGCCAAGCTGGCATCAACGACGTATTACGATACGCTGCCCACCAGCGGCAACGCGCTTGGCCGGGCGTTTCGCGATCTACAGCTTGAGGAGACGCTGCTTAACGCCAGCCGGGCGCTGGGCATCGGCGCACAGTTTGGCGGTAAATATTTTGCCCATGATATCCGGGTTATCCGTCTGCCGCGGCACGGCGGCTCGTGTCCGATTGCTCTCGCCCTCTCCTGCTCCGCCGACCGTAACATCAAGGCTAAAATCAATCGTCACGGGATCTGGCTGGAGAAGCTGGAGCGCGACCCAGGACGGTTTATTCCTGAGAAGCTGCGTACGCCTGGCGACAGCACCGGAGTCAGAATCGATCTCAATCGGCCGCTGCGGGAGGTCATGCGCGAGCTAGCGTGTTATCCGGTGGGCACGCGTCTCTCTCTAAGCGGTCCGCTGGTTGTCGCCCGGGATATTGCCCATGCCAAACTCAAGGCCAGGCTTGATGCGGGTATAGCCCTGCCGGACTACATGAAGAACTATATTGTCTACTACGCTGGCCCCGCTAAAACGCCCAAGGGCGGCATTTCAGGATCGCTGGGGCCAACGACCGGTGGCCGGATGGACGGCTACGTAGAGGCGTTTCAGGCGGCGGGTGGAAGCCTGGTGATGCTGTCTAAAGGTAACCGTAGCCAGCAGGTGACCGACGCCTGCGCCAGGCACGGCGGGTTTAATCTTGGCAGCATCGGAGGCGCAGTGGCTCTGCTGGCGCAGGACTATGTGAGCAGCCTGCGTTGCCTGGAGTATCCCGAACTGGGCATGGAGGCGATATGGATGATGGAGGTAAAAGATATGCCTGCTTTTATCCTGGTGGATGATAAAGGCCATAACTTTTACCAACAGTTTAAGCAGGACCACTGCTGTCGCCTCTGTCCATCACAGAGCATTAAATAGCGCATGCCGCTCGGCCGCTGACTTTTTTAATAGCCAGTCGCGGAAGAGCGGCATTCCGCCTGATTCCACACCGTCGTCCCGCCAGGTCAGAATAAAGTGATTACCGGTGCGCATGGGCACGTCACAGGGGATCACCATGCTGCCGCTATCAAGATCGTGCTGAACGGAAAAACGTGGCAGCAATGCGACCCCCAGTCTGGAGTGGACGGCCGCAATCAGCATCGAGATAAGGTCGAAACGCGGGCCAAGCTTCACTCTGGGGCTGTTAATACCAGAGAGGGAGAACCACTCGGCCCAGCCCTCAATGCGCGTACTCTGATGCAGCAGCGTAAAGTTATCCAGCAGCTGCCCCACCTTTATTTTCTTCCCGGTGTAACCAGGCAGCGTTCTGCTGCAAACCGGGAGCAGTTCCTCTTCAAACAGAGCATCGACCCGCGCGAGGGGCGCACAGAAATCCTCTCGCATGATGGCTGCATCGTAATCGCGATTAAGAAAATCCCCTACGCTTGCCAGCGAGTTGATATTCACTACGACGTCGGGATAGCATTTATTAAATTCACCTAGCTTGGGAATAAGCCAGTGAGTACTTAGCGTGGGGTTAACGGCCAGTTCAACAACCCGTGACGTGGGTTGCCAGGTCATAATAGCATGGGTATCACGCTCAAGTTTATTTAACGTATCCTTTACCATGTCGAGATAATATTTCCCCGCTTCATTGAGGAAAATACGTTTTTTGGCATGGCTGAATAGCTCGACACTGAGAAAATCCTCTAGCGCCGCCATCTGGCGAAACACTGCGCTTTGGGTCAAGGCCAGCTCCTCTGCGGCACGGGTATAGCTTTCATGGCGCGCCACGGCTTCAAAGGTAATGAGTAGCTCTGTTTTTGGTAACTTTCCTCGCATACTGCCTCCCTGCTTCATTTGGGCGATATCCTATCACTCCTTATTACGCCACCCGCATTCTCAGCAATCTTATTCGCTATATCGTGATCGCTATCGCCTATTTTCAGTGGCTTATTTATAAAAGGTATAATATTTACAAAAACATTTACTCAGACAATAAAAAAGGCCACCTTGCGGTGGCCAACCATGTCGATATTTTTATTTACTTAATAATAGATTTCAGTGCTTCGCCAATGTCTGCGAGGCTACGCACGGTTTTCACCCCTGCGGCTTCCAGCGCGGCAAACTTCTCGTCTGCAGTGCCTTTACCACCGGCAATGATCGCCCCTGCGTGACCCATACGCTTGCCTTTTGGCGCGGTTACGCCGGCAATGTAGCCGACAACCGGCTTGGTCACATGATCTTTGATATAGGCAGCCGCTTCCTCTTCCGCGCTACCACCGATCTCACCGATCATTACGATCGCTTCGGTCTGCGGGTCGGATTCGAACAGCTTCAGGATATCGATAAAGTTAGAGCCTGGGATCGGGTCACCGCCGATACCGACGCAGGTGGACTGGCCAAAGCCGTAGTCGGTAGTCTGCTTAACCGCTTCATAGGTCAGCGTACCGGAGCGGGAGACGATGCCCACTTTCCCCGGCTGGTGAATATGACCCGGCATGATACCGATTTTGCACTCGCCTGGGGTGATCACACCCGGGCAGTTTGGACCAATCATCCGCACGCCAGCTTCATCCAGCTTCACTTTCACCGTCAGCATATCCAGAGTCGGAATACCTTCGGTAATGGTGATGATCAGCTTAATGCCTGCATCGATCGCTTCCAGAATGGAGTCTTTACAGAAAGGTGCCGGAACGTAGATCACGGTGGCGGTTGCGCCAGTCGCTTCAACGGCTTCACGCACGGTGTTGAATACCGGCAGGCCGAGGTGCGTGGTGCCGCCCTTGCCTGGGGTCACGCCGCCCACCATCTGGGTACCATAGGCGATAGCCTGTTCTGAGTGGAAGGTCCCCTGGCTACCGGTGAAGCCCTGGCAGATTACCTTTGTATTTTTGTCGATCAGAATGGACATTATTTCCCCTCCACTGCGGCAACAACCTGCTGTGCTGCGTCCGTCAGACTTTTCGCTGCGATAATGTTCAGGCCGCTGTCAGCCAGTTTTTGTGCGCCCAGTTCGGCGTTATTCCCTTCCAGACGAACCACGACCGGAACGTTAACGCCCACTTCTTCCACCGCACCAATGATGCCGTCGGCAATCAGGTCGCAGCGCACGATACCGCCGAAAATGTTAACCAGTACGGCTTTCACTTTATCGTCGGAGAGAATGATTTTAAACGCTTCGGTTACGCGCTCTTTGGTCGCGCCGCCGCCCACGTCAAGGAAGTTAGCCGGTTCGCCGCCGTGCAGCTTAACGATGTCCATAGTTCCCATCGCCAGGCCCGCGCCGTTAACCATGCAGCCGATGTTGCCATCGAGGGCAACATAGTTCAGCTCCCACTGTGCTGCCTGAGATTCACGCGCATCTTCCTGAGAGTGGTCGCGCATCTGGCGCAGATCCGGCTGGCGGAACAGCGCGTTGCCGTCAGCGCCCAGCTTGCCGTCGAGGCAGATCAGGTCGCCCTGCTTGGTGATCACCAGCGGGTTAATTTCGATCAGCGCAAGGTCGCGCTCAAGGAAGATGGTCGCCAGACCCATAAAGATTTTGGTGAACTGCTGAACCTGCTTACCTTCCAGGCCCAGTTTGAACGCCAGCTCGCGTCCCTGGTACGGCATTGGGCCGGCCAGCGGATCGAGAGCCACTTTGTGGATCAGGTGCGGGGTCTCTTCCGCCACTTTTTCAATTTCCACGCCGCCTTCGGTAGAGGCCATGAACACCACGCGACGGGAGCTGCGGTCGACTACCGCGCCCAGGTAGAGCTCTTTATCGATATCGGTCGCGGCTTCTACCAGGATCTGGTTAACCGGCTGGCCGTTGGCATCCGTTTGGTAGGTCACCAGACGCTTGCCCAGCCAGTGCTCAGCAAACGCGCGGATCTCTTCTTTGCTGTTAACGACTTTAACGCCGCCCGCTTTACCGCGGCCACCGGCGTGTACCTGGCACTTGACTACCCACGGGCCGCTGCCGATTTTAGAAGCGGCTTCTTCTGCTTCGCGTGGCGTATTGCAGGCATAGCCTACCGGCGCGGGTAAACCGTAGCGGGCAAAAAGCTGTTTTGCCTGGTATTCATGTAAGTTCATCTGTTCCGTCCATTTTTCAGGTAATCGTCAGGTCATGCTTTTATAGGCCCGGCGAACAACGCGCCGCCGGGCAAGAGTCCGATAACTACACGTCCAGCAGCAGACGGGTCGGATCTTCCAGCAGCTCTTTGATGGCGACCAGGAAGCCTACCGATTCACGGCCATCAATCAGACGGTGATCGTAAGAGAGCGCCAGGTACATCATCGGCAGAATTTCTACTTTGCCATCGACCGCCATCGGGCGATCTTTGATCGCGTGCATACCGAGAATAGCGCTCTGCGGCGGGTTGATGATCGGCGTGGACATCAGCGAGCCGAAGACGCCGCCGTTGGTGATGGTGAAGTTACCACCGGTCAGATCTTCAACGGTCAGCTTGCCGTCACGGCCTTTCACCGCCAGCTCTTTGATTCGCTTCTCGATGTCGGCCATGCCCAGCGTATCCACGTCACGCAGCACCGGGGTCACCAGGCCACGCGGTGTAGAGACCGCCATGCTGACGTCGAAATAGTTGTGGTAAACCACATCGTCGCCATCGATAGAGGCGTTCACTTCCGGATAGCGCTTCAGCGCTTCAACCACGGCTTTCACATAGAAAGACATAAAGCCCAGACGGATACCGTGACGCTTCTCGAAAGCGTCGCCGTACTGCTTGCGCAGATCCATGATGGGCTTCATGTTCACTTCGTTGAAGGTGGTCAGCATCGCGGTGGAGTTTTTTGCCTCCAGCAGACGCTCGGCCACGCGCTTGCGCAGACGGGTCATCGGCACACGTTTCTCTGAACGGTTGCCCGCCACAGGCGTAACGGCAGGCGCGGCAGCGGCAGCAGCCGGAGCTTTCGCCTCTGTTGCCGTTGAAGACTTCGCCAGGTGCTTCTCTACGTCTTCACGCGTCAGACGGCCGCCGACGCCGGTGCCTTTAATCGCGTTGGCATCGAGGGTGTGCTCTGCCAGCAGACGACGGATCGCCGGGCTTAACGCCTCGTTGTTCTGCTCTTCAAGAGATGCCTGCTGACGCTGAGCCGGAGTCGACTCTTTGCTTTCAGATTTCGCGCTGCTCTCTTTGCCGTTGCTGTTGCCTTCACGCAGGCGGCCAAGGATCTGGCGTGAGGTCACCGTGGTGCCCTCATCTTCCAGCACGGCATCCAGGATGCCGTCCGCTGACGCCGGTACTTCCAGTACCACTTTATCAGTTTCGATCTCTACCAGTACTTCATCACGTTGGACGCTATCGCCCGGTTTTTTATGCCAGGTGGCCACGGTCGCATCGGCTACGGACTCAGGCAGGTCGGGAACAAGAATATCTACGCTACTCATTATTTATCCTTTAATTAATCGACGTTCAGCGCGTCGTTAACCAGATCTTGCTGCTGCTTCTGGTGAACGGACATATAGCCCACCGCCGGAGAGGCAGAGGCCGGGCGACCTGCGTAACGCAGAGCGGACCCAAACGGAATCACTTCACGGAAATGATGCTGGCTACAGTACCATGCGCCCTGGTTCAGCGGCTCTTCCTGGCACCAGACAAAATCATGTACGTGGGCATAAGGTTTTAACGCTTCCTGCACCGACTGGTGCGGGAACGGATACAGCTGTTCAATACGCACGATGGCGACGTCTTTCTGGTCGTTCTTACGGCGCTGCTCAAGCAGATCGTAATAAACCTTACCAGAACAGAGGACAACGCGCTTAACCCCTTGCGGATCAAGATCGTCGATCTCACCGATGGCTGGCATAAAGGTGCCGTTTGCCAGCTCGTCGAGGGTCGATACCGCCAGCGGGTGACGCAGCAGGGACTTCGGCGACATCACCACCAGCGGGCGACGCATACCGCGCAGCGCCTGACGGCGGATCATGTGGTAAACCTGCGCCGGGGTAGACGGCACGCAGACCTGCATGTTCTGCTCGGCGCAGAGTTGCAGGTAGCGCTCCAGACGGGCGGAGGAGTGCTCTGGACCCTGACCTTCGTAGCCGTGCGGCAGCAGCATCACCAGACCGCACATACGGCCCCACTTCTGCTCGCCGGAGGAGATGAACTGGTCGATCACCACCTGGGCACCGTTGGCGAAGTCACCAAACTGCGCTTCCCAAATGGTCAGGGTGCGCGGCTCGGCGGTGGCATAACCATACTCGAACGCCAGCACTGCCTCTTCAGAGAGCACGGAGTCCCAGACGCGGAAGGTGCCCTGTGAATTGTGGACGTGGTGCAGCGGCGTATAGGTGGAGCCGTTAGCCTGGTTATGGATCACCGCGTGACGGTGGAAGAAGGTGCCACGGCCGCTGTCTTCCCCGGACAGACGCACCGCAATCCCTTCGTCTACCAGCGTAGCGTAGGCCAGGTTTTCCGCGCCGCCCCAGTCAAAGAGCTTCTCGCCTGCGGCCATCGCCTGACGGTCACCGTAGATTTTCGCGACGCGGGACTGCATTTCGATAGCGTCTGGTACGGTACTGATACGCTTCGCCAGCTCCTGAACGCGCTTCATCTCTACCTTGTTCGGGTAGCTCTCGTCCCACTCGTGGTTCAGGTACGGCGACCAGGTAAAGGAGTGCATGTTCATTGGACGCCACTCTTTTACCACGCACTCACCGGCGTCGAGCATATCGCGGTAGACGTTGACCATCTCGGTGGCATCTTCCAGCGTTGCGACCTTCTCCTGCTCCAGACGGTCGGCGTAGATTTTACGCGGCGTCGGGTGCTTCTTGATCTTCTGGTACATCAGCGGCTGGGTTGCGCTCGGCTCGTCGGCTTCGTTGTGGCCGTGACGGCGGTAGCACACCAGGTCAATAAAGACGTCGCGTTTAAAGGTGTTACGGAAATCCAGCGCGAGGCGGGTCACGAATGCCACCGCTTCCGGATCGTCAGCGTTAACGTGGAAAATCGGCGCCTGGACCATTTTACCGATATCGGTACAGTACGGCGTGGAGCGCGCATCGAGCGGATTGGAGGTGGTGAAGCCCACCTGGTTGTTGATAACGATGCGCACCGTGCCGCCCACTTCGTAGCCGCGGGCTTTGGACATGTTCAGCGTTTCCTGCACCACGCCCTGGCCGGTTACCGCCGCGTCACCGTGAATGGTGATCGGCAGGACTTTGTTGCTGCTCGGCTCGTCGAGGCGATCGAGACGCGCACGCACGGAGCCCATCACTACCGGGCTGACGATCTCCAGGTGCGACGGGTTAAACGCCAGCGCCAGGTGAACCAAACCGCCCTCGGTTTCGATATCGGACGAGAAGCCCATGTGGTACTTCACGTCGCCGGTGCCGAGGTGCTCTTTATGCTTGCCCGCAAACTCGTCGAACAGATCCTGGGTCTTTTTACCCAGCACGTTGATCAACACGTTGAGACGACCACGGTGCGCCATACCCAGCACCACTTCACGCGTGCCGCTCTTGCCGGCGTGGCGGATCATCTCTTTCAGCATCGGGACCAGCGCGTCGCCGCCCTCCAGCGAGAAGCGTTTCGCCCCAGGGAACTTGGCTCCCAGATAGCGCTCCATCCCCTCGGCCGCCGTCAGCTCGCTGAGGAAGCGTTTTTTCTCTTCAGGCGAGAAGGCCGCGCGGCCCGCCACGGACTCAATCCGCTGCTGGATCCAGCGCTTCTCTTCGGTGCTGGTGATATGCATATACTCAGCGCCGATAGAGCCGCAGTAGGTCTGCTTCAGCGCCGCGATCAGCTCACCCAACGGCATGGTGTCTTTGCCAAAAGCAAAGGAGCCGATGTTAAAGCTCTCCTGCAGATCCGCTTCGGTGAGATCGTGATAAGCCGGGTCGAGATCGGCAACGCGATCCTGTTTCCACAGCCCCAGCGGATCGAGGTTCGCCTGCTGGTGACCGCGGAAGCGGTAGGCGTTGATGAGCTGCAGGACTTTTACCTGCTTAATGTTGGTGTCAGGGTCGGAGAGCGAGGAGGTGTAACGTGAGGCATCCTTCGCCAGACGACGAAAATAATCACGTGTTTTGGAATGAAATTGATCCGGTTTAACGCCGGTGCCAGGCAGCTCCTGGAACATGGAACGCCAGTTTGCGTCTACCGAATCAGGATCGGTTAAGAAGTCTTCATAGAGCTGTTCTATCCAGCTCTGGTTAGACCCAGAGAGGTAAGAAGAGTCCAGCCAGGCTTTCATTGCGCCGTTCTGCATCGTGATCCCTTAAGCATTTGTATGCTTACTTCGCCGTGGATAACTACAACGTACACCGTATAGCGCACGTACCGGGGTTCACAAGCGAGCTCTCTGGCCCGCGAAGGAACCTTTAAAAACTGTCTGTCAGGCAGTTTTTAAAGATCTCCTGCAAGTAACTTGCCTGCTGGTGCAACACCAACAGGCAAGACGACTTACTTACGCACTGCGCTGTAAAAGCATCGACTTAATATGGCCGATGGCGCGCGTTGGGTT
This sequence comes from Escherichia sp. ESNIH1, assembly GCA_002918705.1. Taxonomy (GTDB): domain Bacteria; phylum Pseudomonadota; class Gammaproteobacteria; order Enterobacterales; family Enterobacteriaceae; genus Pseudescherichia. The sequence continues at coordinate 405,811 of PQKR01000003.1, forward strand.
CAGCCCCTTCGGACACACGCTGACGCAGTTCATGATGCTATGACAGCGGAATACGCTGAAAGCATCGCTCAGCCCGTCGAGACGGCTCTCGGTTTCGGTATCACGGCTGTCGATCAGGAAGCGATACGCTGCCAGCAGACCGGCTGGGCCGATAAACTTGTCCGGGTTCCACCAGAATGACGGACAGGAGGTGGAACAGCAGGCGCAAAGAATGCACTCATAGAGCCCATCGAGCTTTTCACGCTGCTCGGGAGCCTGTAAGTGCTCGCGAGCGGGTGGATTTTGCCCATTATTCAACAAGTAAGGCTTAATCTTCTCATATTGTGCATAGAATTGCCCCATGTCTACCACCAGATCGCGTACAACCGGCAAGCCAGGCAGAGGACGGATGACAATTTTCTTCGTGCCGTTGCCCAACGCCGAGATCGGCGTGATGCAGGCCAGGCCGTTTTTGCCGTTCATGTTCAGGCCGTCGGAGCCGCAGACCCCTTCACGGCAGGAGCGACGGAACGCCAGGGTCGGATCCTTCTCTTTCAGCTGGATCAACGCATCCAGCAGCATCATATCCCGACCCTCTTCCCCTTCCAGGGTGTAGTCCTGCATACGCGGAGCGTCGTCGACATCCGGGTTATAACGATAGATTGAAAATTCGATTTTCATTTTCCGGTCTCCGCTTAGTAAGTACGAATCTTCGGCGGGAACGCCGGACGCAGTTTTGGCTCCATGTTCACGCTGCGACGCGTCATGGATTCCGTTTCAGGCAGATACAGAGAGTGGCAGAGCCAGTTTTCGTCGTCGCGCTCCGGGAAGTCGAAGCGGCTATGCGCCCCACGGCTCTCGGTACGGAAGTTCGCCGACACCGCCGTCGCAAAGGCGGTCTCCATCAGGTTATCCAGCTCCAGGCACTCGACGCGCTGGGTGTTGAACTCGCTGGAGGTATCATCCAGGCGGGCGTTTTTCAGGCGCTCGCGGATGGCCTTCAGCTGCTCCAGACCCTTCGCCATCGCGTCGCCTTCGCGGAATACCGAGAAGTTGTGCTGCATGCACTCCTGCAATGCTTTGCGGATCGCCACCGGATCTTCACCATCGCGGTTGTTGTTCCAGCGGTTCAGGCGCGCCAGTGAGGCATCAATTTCGTCGTCGGTGGCATCACGCAGCGCGCCCTGCTCGGCGATGGACTCCTGCAGATGCAGACCTACCGCACGACCGAAGACCACCAGGTCGAGCAGCGAGTTACCGCCGAGGCGGTTGGCACCGTGTACCGATACGCAGGCGATCTCGCCTACCGCAAACAGGCCCGGGATCACTACGTCTTCGCCCTGGGCGTTGACGGTCAGCGCCTGGCCGGTCACTTTGGTTGGAATACCGCCCATCATATAGTGGCAGGTCGGGATGACCGGGATCGGCTCTTTCACCGGATCGACGTGGGCAAAGGTACGGGAGAGTTCAAGGATGCCCGGCAGACGGGATTCAAGAACCTCTTTACCGAGGTGGTCAAGCTTCAGCTTGGCATGCGGGCCCCACGGACCGTCGCAGCCGCGGCCTTCGCGGATTTCGATCATGATAGAGCGCGCTACTACATCACGGCCCGCAAGGTCTTTGGCGTTCGGCGCATAACGCTCCATAAAACGCTCGCCGTGTTTGTTCAGCAGGTAGCCGCCTTCACCGCGGCAACCTTCGGTGACCAGAACGCCCGCACCGGCGATACCGGTTGGGTGGAACTGCCACATCTCCATATCCTGCACCGGCACGCCCGCGCGCAGCGCCATACCGACACCGTCACCGGTGTTGATGTGGGCGTTGGTGGTGGACTGGTAGATACGGCCCGCGCCGCCGGTGGCCAGCACCGTGGCACGCGCTTTGAAGTAGACCACTTCTCCGGTTTCGATGCACAGGGCGGTACAGCCCACTACTGCGCCATCGGCGTTTTTCACCAGATCCAGCGCATACCACTCAGAGAAAATGGTGGTCTTGTTTTTCAGGTTCTGCTGGTACAGGGTGTGCAGCAGAGCGTGACCGGTACGATCCGCCGCCGCCGCGGTGCGTGCCGCCTGCTCGCCGCCGAAATCTTTCGACTGGCCGCCAAACGGACGCTGATAAATGGTGCCATTCTCCAGACGGGAGAACGGCAGGCCCATATGATCCAGCTCCAGAATCGCTTCCGGGCCGGTTTTACACATATACTCAATGGCGTCCTGGTCACCGATATAGTCGGAACCTTTCACCGTGTCATACATGTGCCATTCCCAGTTATCTTCATGGGTATTGCCCAGCGCTACGGTGATACCGCCCTGCGCAGAGACCGTATGAGAACGGGTTGGGAAAACTTTAGACAGCAGCGCACAGCTCTGGCCGCTTTGGGAAATTTGCAGCGCCGCGCGCATACCTGCGCCACCGGCACCAATTACAACCGCATCAAATTCTCTGACTGGCAGTTTCATTACACACCCCACACCACAACGAATCCATAAATAACGTATACCAGCAGCGCAACCACGGTGAGCAGCTGTAACCCAAGGCGCAGCGCCGTGGATTTAACGTAGTCAGTAAACACCTGCCACATGCCAATCCAGGTGTGGATCAACGTGGAAACGAGCGCCAGCAGGGTAAAGACTTTGGTAAAGGCGGAGGAGAAAAAGCCCGTCCAGGCTTCATAGGTAACATCGCCAGTGATAGCGAAAAACCCGACCATATAGATAATGTACAGCGTCAGAACGATTGCGGTAGCGCGGACCAGAATGAAGTCATGTACGCCGTTGCGTCCTAATGCGGAGGCGTTGCTTACCATACGAGGACTCCTGCGAGAATTGAAAGCACGACAGTGATAGCAATAGCAATATAGGCAGAACGTTGACCTGCGGCGAAGGTCTCTTCCAGATAGCCGACATCCATCAGCATGTGGCGGATACCGCCCACGGCGTGATAGGCCAGCGCGGTGAGAATGCCCCACATGATGAACTTAACGAAGAAGCTATCCATGATGGCAGAGGCGTGCTGGAAGCCCTCTTCTGAGGAGAGCGACAGGCCCAGCAGCCACAGCAAAATGCCGATCGCCACGAAGGTGATGACGCCGGACACGCGGTGGAGGATGGACGCTATAGCCGTAACAGGGAACCGGATCGTCGTGAGATCCAGATTGACAGGTCTTTGTTTCTTAGCATTTTTTATCATGAATAACGCCCACATGCTGTTCTTATAGTTTCCTTCCTCCGGTCTGCAGGCGGGTCAGACAGCGTCCATTTGTATAACTGCTCGTCATGCAAAATTTCATGCTTTCGTAGGCTAAACGACGCATTACAACGCTGGTGGCTCGGGACGGCAGGGTATTCCGGAGACCTGGCGGCAGTATAGGATGTTCACAAAATCATTACAATTAACCTACATACACTTTGTCGGGTTTTATGCTGAACAGTGAGCTCCATCACGATACCAACATATTTTTAATTTTTAACCATGAGATTTGACAAAACTTAAACATTATTGTTACAAACGTCAGCGGAAAAGTCATATAATTCGTAAAAGTTATGGGGTCTCTCTTTCACCTGAGAATTAGTTATGTAACAGTGAGAAGGATTGACCGACGTTATCAGGACAGTTATTAGTGATATACAGGTTTGACAAATTCGGACTGTAAAAAAGCTGATTTGCTGATTTTTCACGGTATTTTAATGTTTGCCTGCTAGCGCTCATCGCTCTGTACCCTGCTTACTCCGCTCAACAGAGACACGCGCCAAATAACAAACTGGTAACATTGATTTTCTGTATGAATGCAAATCCGGCTTCTTCCCAACAGTCTTAAGCATAAGGCGCTAAGGAGACCGTAAATGGCTGATAAGAAAGCTACCCTCACCTACAATGGTGGCGATGCTATTGAACTGGATGTGCTACAGGGCACGCTCGGTCAGGACGTTATTGATGTCCGTACGCTTGGCTCAAAAGGGGTATTCACTTTTGACCCAGGTTTCACCTCTACCGCATCCTGCGAATCCAAAATCACCTTTATCGACGGTGACGAAGGCATTCTGCTCCATCGCGGTTTCCCGATTGACCAGCTGGCTACCGACTCAAACTACCTGGAAGTGTGCTACATCCTGTTGAAGGGTGAGAAGCCGACCCAGGCCGAGTTTGATGAGTTCAAAACCATCGTCACGCGTCACACCATGATCCACGAGCAGATCACCCGTCTGTTCCACGGCTTCCGTCGCGACTCCCACCCGATGGCGGTGCTGTGCGGCGTGACCGGCGCGCTGGCGGCGTTTTACCACGACTCGCTGGACGTGAATAATCCACGCCACCGCGAAATTGCCGCGTTCCGCCTGCTGTCCAAAATGCCCACCGTAGCAGCAATGTGTTACAAGTATTCCATCGGACAGCCTTTTGTTTATCCGCGCAATGACCTCTCCTACGCGGGCAACTTCCTGAACATGATGTTCTCTACCCCGTGCGAGAAGTATGAGGTTAACCCGGTGCTGGAACGCGCTATGGACCGCATCCTGATCCTGCATGCCGATCACGAGCAGAACGCCTCTACCTCTACGGTACGTACCGCTGGCTCGTCGGGCGCTAACCCGTTTGCCTGTATCGCGGCCGGTATTGCCTCCCTGTGGGGACCGGCGCACGGCGGCGCGAACGAAGCAGCGCTGAAGATGCTGGAAGAGATCAGCACCGTTGAGCACATTCCGGAATTCGTGCGTCGCGCCAAAGATAAAAATGACTCTTTCCGCCTGATGGGCTTTGGTCATCGTGTTTATAAAAACTATGACCCACGCGCTACCGTGATGCGTGAAACCTGCCATGAAGTGCTGAAAGAGCTGGGCACCAAAGACGATCTGCTGCAGGTAGCGATGGAGCTTGAACATATTGCGCTCAACGACCCGTACTTCATCGAGAAGAAACTCTATCCGAACGTGGACTTCTACTCCGGCATTATCCTGAAAGCGATGGGTATTCCATCATCGATGTTTACCGTTATCTTTGCGATGGCGCGTACTGTCGGCTGGATCGCCCACTGGAACGAAATGCACGACGACGGCATCAAAATCGCCCGTCCGCGCCAGCTCTACACCGGCTACGAACAGCGCGATTTCAAATCCGATCTGCAGAACCATTAATCTGCTCTTCTGCTCTGCCCGGCGGCGCTATGCTTGCCGGGCTTTTTATTTTTGGCACCCCGGGCACCAATAAAACGGCCGCGATGACAGGGTCGTCTTCTCGATCGTTCCCCCACAGCGACTGCATGCCTTCCCTGCCCGATGAAACACGTTAAAGCGAAACAGCGCCCCATGATGGCGTTTCTCATTGACCTTGCCGCGCGTGCGGTAGGAGAGACGCGGCACGTCTAATAGCGCGCTGGCTAATGCATCCAGCTGCGTCTCGCTGAGGTCGGCGGCGCGATGCCCAGGCGCAAGCTCGGTTGCCCAAAGAATTTCGACTCGCAGATAGTTACCCAGCCCGGCTAAAAAAGCCTGATCCAGCAGCAGACCGGCAAACTGACGGCGGCGAAAACGGGGTGAGATAAGCCGCTCGCGAACCGTCCCGGCATCCAGGTCGGGATCGAGCACGTCCGGCCCCACGCGCTGTAAAAACGGGTGGGCAGCAAGCTGCTCTGGGGTCAGCATCTCAATATCTGAAGCGCTGTAGAGCAGGATGGCTTTATCGGCGGCGGCCAGCTTGACCCGCAGGATGCGCGTCGTTTGCGGCTCTTCACCGGCCTTCACGACCCGCCAGACGCCGTAGAGCTGATTATGGCTATAGAGGGTCATGCCGCCGGAGAAGTGAGTCAGCAGCGCTTTACCGCGCGTTTCGATACGTTCTACGTGCTGCCCGGCAAGCTCCGCCTCCCAGGGCTTCAGGTGTTCATAGGCAAACCAGGCTTCGGTCAGCGGTTTGCCCTGAATGGCTTTCTCAAGGCTGTCCGCCGCCCGGCGGATCTCGGGGCCTTCCGGCATAGCTTCTCCTTACGCAATTAACTGGCGGTAACGGCAATATTGCTGGCGGCAAAAGCCTCGCGCAGCCGCTGGGCGAAGGCCAGCGCATGCTCGCCGTCGCCGTGCAGGCATACCGTCTGGGCATTCACCCTCGCCCACTGCCCCTGAATGCTTTTTACCCGCCCACCCTGTACCATCTCTAACGTCTGGGTTAGCGCCTGCGCTTCGTCGGTAATTAACGCTTCTGGCTGGGAGCGCGGCACCAGCGAGCCGTCGCTCATATATCCCCGGTCAGCAAAGACCTCTTCCCGGGTTGGCAAACCCGCGCGCTCACCGGCGCGGATCAGCTCGCTGCCCGCCAGCCCGACCAGAATCAACGCGGGATCGCAGGCGTGCACCGCCCGGGCAATCGCATCGGCGAGCGCCGGATCCTTCGCCGCCTGGTTGTAGAGCATGCCGTGTGGCTTAACATGCCGCATCGTCCCGCCTTCAGCGCGCACGATTGCTGCCAGCGCGCCTACCTGATAGAGCGTTTGGGCATAGACGGTCTCTGGCGGCAGGTCCATCGCCGTACGGCCAAAGTTCTGCCGATCGGGAAAGCTGGGATGTGCGCCCACCGCCACGCCGTTTTTTAGCGCCTCGCGCACGCAGGCCAGCATGGTTTGCGCATCGCCTGCGTGAAAACCACAGGCGATGTTGGCCGAGGAGACCAGCTGTAGCAGGGCGCTGTCGCTGGCGCTTCCCTCGCCGAGATCGGCGTTAAGATCAACCTTGAGCACGCAACCCCCGCGCTAGCTGGTCCAGAAACAGCCGCTGCTCGCGGCGGGCCCGGAGCGCATCTTCCAGGGTGCAAGGGACAAGATGGATAGGATCGCCAAGACGAATCTGTCCCAGATGATACATATCCGCCTCGATAATGCAGGCGATGCGCGGATAGCCGCCGGTTGTCTGGGCGTCATTCATCAGCACGATGGGCTGGCCGTTATGCGGCACCTGTATCACGCCGGGAACCAGACCGTGGGAGAGCAGCTCCCGCTCTTCACGCCGCTTGAGCTGCGGCCCCTGAAGACGGTAGCCCATCCGGTTACTCTGCGGGCTAAGCTGCCACGGCAGCCGCCACAGTGCCTCCTGCGAGGCGGTATCGAACGTCTGGTACTCTGGCCCTGGCAGGGCGCGAATGCGGTTGCCCCACAGAAGCTGTTTCACCCCCTGCGGGCCGGTAAAACGGCGCTCGCAGGCGCGGATCGGCAGCTTATCGCCATCCTGCAACAGTCGCCCCGCAAAGCCGCCGATGCCGACCTTCAGGTCGGTGCTGTAAGATCCCATCACCTCGGGTACGTCAAAACCGCCTGCTACCGCCAGGTAGCTGCGCATTCCATGCCGGGGACGCTTGAGCACCAGCCGCTGTCCGGCACGGGCCTGATGCCGCCATCCGGTCCACACCGCCTTGCCATCCAGCGTCGCATCGCAGCCTGCGCCGGTGAGGGCAAACCAGCCGTCATGGGCAAACTCAAATTCGCACTGGCCGAGCGCCATCTCCAGCGCCGCATCGTCAGGCGCATTGCCGACCAGCGCATTGGCTATCTCCAGCGCCGGCGCATCCAGCGCGCCGCAGTAGCTAATGCCGGACTGGCGCAGCCCCTTGCGTTTGCCGCCCTGTACCGAGGTGTACATCCCGGCGCGAATAACCGTCAGCATACGCCCTCCTTCTGTGGGACAAAGCGCACCCGATCGCCGGGGCGCAAAAGCACAGGATCGCTGTTATCAGGATTGAACAGCGCCAGCGACGTATGGCCGATAAGCTGCCAGCCTCCCGGCGTCGCCAGCGGGTAGATCCCGGTCTGCTCTCCGCCAATACCTACCGATCCGGCGGGTACGGAGAGACGTGGCTCCGCCCGGCGCGGGGTATGCAGCCTTTCCGGCAGCCCGCCCAGATAGGGAAAGCCCGGCTGGAAGCCGAGGAACCAGACGACATAATCAACGGAGGCATGCAGCTCAACCACCTGCTTTTCGCTGAGGTTACTGTGCTCTGCCACCACGGCCAGATCTGGCCCCGCCGCGCCGCCGTAGACCACCGGGATCTCAATAAAGCGCGACTCTGGCTCCAGGGCCTCGCTCTCCTCCCACCAGCGCTGTAGCCGCTCAATGGCGTCCAGCGCCCTCTCCTGCGGATCCGCCAGCACAACGGTTACGTTGTTCATGCCGGGGATCACATCGACAACATTGGGCAATTCAACCACCCGCTGAGCCAGTCGCCAGATGCGCTTCTGGCTGGCCAGGGTTACCGGAGGCTCAAGCTCCAGCACCACAGCGGTCTCACCTAACAGATAACAACGTGCTCGCTGCACTTCGTCCCCCTTGCCTCATGCTGGATTGGGAATATCGATAAATGTGACGTCTAAATCTGTATTTTCGGTCAGCCACTCGCTGAGGGCGCGGATACCACCGCGCTCGGTGGCGTGATGCCCCGCGGCATAGAAGTGCAGCCCCTGCTCCCGGGCGCTATGGATGGTCTGCTCGGAGACCTCGCCGGTGATAAAAGCATCCACGCCGAAACGCGCGGCGCTGTCGATAAAGCCCTGACCGCCACCGGTGCACCACGCCACGCGGCGGACTTCCGCCGGACCGGTATCGCCGCTCCACAGCGGCCGACGGCCAAGGCGGGCCTCGATCCACGACGCCAGCTCCAGGCCAGGGACCGGCATCGCCAACTCGCCCCAGGGAACCAGCGGCTCAATTTCGCCTTTCACGGTGATGCCTAACAGCGCTGCCAGCTGAACGTTATTACCCAGCTCCGGATGGGCGTCCAGCGGCAGATGCCAGCCGTAGAGGTTGATATCGTTGGCGAGCAGAGCCTTAAGGCGGTTGCGCTTCATACCGCGGATCGTCGGGGATTCGCCTTTCCAGAAGTAGCCGTGGTGGACGATGATGGCGTCAGCCTGCTGGCGAATTGCCTCATCAATCAGCGCCTGGCTGGCGGTCACGCCGGTAATAATTTTTCGTACGTCCTCACGCCCCTCGACCTGCAGGCCGTTAGGTGCATAGTCACTGAAGGTCGCGCTGTTAAGCTTGTCATTAATCAGGCGTTCCAGTTCGATGTTGTTCATCATCCCTCTCTACGATTTTCTTGCGGCTTCATACGCGGCCAGCGTGGCCGTGCGGGCCTGTTTATGATCGACCACCGGGCGGGGATAGTCCAGCGTCACGCCCCGCTTATCCGCCCATCCCCAGGGATCGTGCAGCGACGCCGCTGGCACCTCTGCCAGCTCGGGCAGCCACTGGCGGATGAATTCGCCATGCTTATCAAATTTTTCGCCCTGGGTGGTGGGGTTAAAGATGCGAAAATAGGGCGCGGCATCGGTACCCGTTGACGCCGCCCACTGCCAGCCACCGTTGTTGGCGGCCAGATCGCCATCGATAAGCTGAGAGATAAAATAGCGCTCTCCGATGCGCCAGTCGATCAGTAAGTCCTTCACCAGGAAGCTGGCGGTAATCATTCGCAAACGGTTATGCATCCAGCCGGTATTATTCATCTGCCGCATAGCCGCATCAACAATAGGGTAGCCGGTGCGTCCCGTCTGCCAGGCCTGCAGATGCGCCGGGTCACGTTGCCACTGGACGCGTTCGGTCCAGGGGATAAAGGGACGATGCTTACAGAGATCGGGATACCAGGTCATCAGATGGCGATAGAAGTCGCGCCAGATAAGCTCATTCAGCCAGACCGCGCCTGCACCGCCGTTCAGGGCCTCGGGCTGCTCCGCCAGCAGCCGGTGCAGGCACTGGCGCGGAGAGAGCACCCCCAGCGCCAGGCAGGCCGAAAGCCGACTGGTCGCATCAAGCGCAGGAAAATCGCGCCGAGTTTCATACTCACCAACTTCGTTGCGGCAAAACTCACGCAGCCGTTCAACCGCCGCCTGCTCCGTTGCCGGAAAGAGGCCAGGGTCGAACTCCTGCTGCGGATAGTTGAGCGTCAGCGGCTCCTGCGTGTCGCTTAGCGCCCCGCCCTCACGCACGGCGGGCGCAGGCACGCACTCGGGCAGATCCTCCCTGAGCCGACGCAGAAAAGCGTTTTTATACGGGGTAAAGACTCTGTACATCTGCCGATCGCCGGTCATCACGCTGCCGGGGGCAAGCATGACGCTGTCATCCAGCCCCTGGCAAGTGACCTCCGGTAAGGCCTGCTCAACGGCAGCATCGCGCTGACGTTCGTTGATCTCGTACTGATAGTTGTAAAAAAGGTGCGTAACAAGGTGCTCTTCACAAACTCTCTTTACCGCCGTTACGCTGGCGTCAAAATCATCCGCCTCAACGAACAGCAGCGGGATCCCCTTTTCCGCCAGCCCTTGCTGAAGACTACGCAGGTGGGACTGCATAAACGCCGCCTGCCGCGCCGCCATATCGTGCTTTTCCCACTGTTTCGGCGTAGAGATAAAGAGCGCCAGCACCTTTGCGTGGCGATTGCGGCAGGCGGCAGCGAGGGCAAGGTTATCCTTCACGCGAAGATCCGCGCGAAACCAGACCAGATGGGTGGTCATACAGCTCCTGAATTAGTGTCCGTAACGAAGGCGCAGCGTCTCGGGCCACGGGTCAAAGTAGCGCTGCCCGGCGAGATAGGCATCGGGGAATTCAGCCATGTAGTGCTTGAGCAACGTCACCGGGGCAAGCAGCGGCTGAGTCCCCTGCCGATAGCGCTCAATAAGCGACGACAGCTCCTCGCGCTGACGGGTATTAAGCTGCTTACGGAAGTAGCCCTGAACATGCATCAGCACGTTGGTATGGTTGCGTCGGGTGGCCTGATGAGAGAGCAGATCCATCAGCCGCTGGCGATACTCAACAAACCACTCGTCGAGAGATCCCCACTCGTGAATGGCTGCCACGAATCGCCCCAGCTCGCGGTACTTGGGCTGAGAGTGGGCCAGCAGCAGCAGTTTGTAGCGGCTGTGGTAGGCGATCAGCTCCCCGCGCGTCAGCCCACGCTCGCGCACGCCGTTAAGCTCGTGCAGAGCGTAGATACGCTCGACAAAGTTTTCGCGGATCAACGGATCGTGCAGACGACCATCCTCTTCCACGGGCAGCCAGGGATAGGTTTGCATTAATATTTCGGTATAGATCCCGCGCCCGGCCTTGCGGTTGTTTTTGCCGTCGGCATCGTAGACGCGCACCCGCTCCATGCCGCAGCTGGGTGATTTGGCGCAGACGATATAGCCGCAGAGATGTTCAAACTGGCTGATGCGCTTATGCGCATAGCTCTGCATTGGCTGAGTGAGATCGCCCTCGCGTCCGTCGCTAAAGCGCAGTGCTGAATCTCCTTCAGCGGTTTTAACCAGCCGCAGCGCCGGACGGGGAACCGGCAGGCCAATGGCCATCTCCGGGCAGACCGGCTCAAAACGTACCAACGGCGACAGCTCCTCAACGGCAAAGGCCAGTCGCTTGTGCCCGCCGTCAAAACGCACGGTTTCCCCTAACAGACAGGCACTGATGCCAACAGGGATTTTTTCACTCATAGCGGCTCCTTATAGACTCTCCGTAAGTGTAGCATCGTTGTCGTTTCTGGAAACGCGCGAAGCGCCTGATAGCGCTACGCTTATCAGGCCTACAGGCCTTAAGGTTTTTCACATTCCACGCATAAAAAAACCGCCCCGAAGGGCGGTTTGCTTAGCTGCTGTGTGGGCTTTGCCCTTTTAATAGAAATCGCAGGCGACTTTTTCGGCCTGATCCATCCATACCGGCTTATCACTGGTTTTTGCCCAGACGCGGTGCAGATAGCTGTAGAAACGGGCGCGATCTTTCCAGAACAGCATAAACGGCAGCGCCGCTACGCCTGCCACCACGGCAAAAACGCGCCGGGCAACGATCACATGCACTGGATAATCATGATATAGAGACATACGTTTTTCCCCCTTTTTACCCCGCTATCCTTCACGAGGCTGGCGTGCCGGTAATGTTCACCGAAATAATCAATTTACTTTACTGGTTAAAATAGTACCGCTTTGTCTGTAATTTTACTACTCATCCGACCACTATTTTTTCACCGTTGAGGTGATATTTACACTTCTCGCGTAGGAAAGTTACAGGATAGTTAAATTAATACTAAACATTAGTTAAATTGTGCCTTTGTAATTTTTATACTTTTTTTACACCCGCCTCGCCAATTTTTGCAAAATCTTTGCGCCGAAAATCCTACCTTCACTGCACATCCTAAGAACACCACGGAGGTGGAGTGTGAGTGCAGGCGTGATAACCGGTGTGGTACTGGTTTTCCTGTTGTTGGGCTATCTGGTTTATGCCCTGATTAACGCGGAGGCCTTCTGATGGCGGCACAGGCGTTTTTACTGATTGCCAGCTTTTTACTGGTGCTGTTTCTGCTGGCGCGTCCGCTAGGGACGCTGCTGGCAGGGCTGATTGCGGATAGATCCCTGCCGGGCACCGCCACGCTTGAGCGTGGCATCTGGCGCATAACCGGCATTCAGCCGAAGGAGATGACGTGGCGTCACTATTTACTGGCGATCCTCGCTATCAACCTGCTTGGCGTGCTGGTTCTGTTTCTGATCCTGACGTTTCAGGCGCAGCTGCCGTTTAACCCGCAGCAGCTGCCTGGGCTGTCGTGGCATCTGGCGCTGAATACCGCCGTGAGCTTTGTGGCGAATACCAACTGGCAATCCTACAGCGGCGAGAGCACGCTGAGCTACTTCAGCCAGATGGCCGGCCTGACGGTGCAGAACTTTCTCTCTGCTGCCAGCGGCATGGCAGTGATCTTCGCCCTGATCCGCGCCTTTTCCCGCAAAAGCGTCAACACGCTGGGCAACGCCTGGGTTGATATCACCCGAATTACCCTGTGGGTGCTGCTGCCCCTCTCTCTGCTGCTGGCGCTGATTTTTATCCAGCAGGGGGCGCTACAAAACCTCAACGTCTACCAGCCCTACACCTCGCTGGAGGGCGTCAAGGGTCTACTGCCGATGGGTCCGGTCGCCTCCCAGGAGGCGATCAAGATGCTGGGGACCAACGGCGGCGGCTTCTTTAACGCCAACTCCGCGCATCCTTTTGAGAACCCGACGGCGCTGACCAACTTCGTGCAGATGCTGGCCATTTTTCTTATTCCCACGGCGCTCTGCTTCGCCTTCGGTGATGCGGTAGGCGACCGTCGTCAGGGTCACGCCATTCTCTGGGCGATGTCGATTATTTTTGTCATCTGTGCCGGGCTGGTGATGTGGGCCGAGCTAAACGGCAACCCGCACCTGCTGGCGCTGGGAGCGGACGGCACCGCCAACATGGAGGGGAAAGAGAGCCGCTTTGGCATCCTCGCCAGCAGCCTCTTTGCGGTAGTAACCACCGCGGCCTCCTGCGGCGCGGTCAATGCGATGCACGACTCCTTTACCGCGCTGGGGGGCATGGTGCCGCTGTGGCTGATGCAGATTGGCGAGGTGGTCTTCGGCGGGGTCGGCTCCGGCCTCTACGGCATGCTGCTCTTTGTGCTGCTGGCGGTCTTTATCGCCGGACTGATGATTGGCCGTACGCCGGAGTATCTGGGGAAAAAGATCGACGTGCGAGAGATGAAGATGACCGCGCTGGCGATCCTCGTCACCCCTGCGCTGGTGCTGCTCGGCACGGCGGTGGCAATGATGACCGACGCCGGACGTGCGGGCATGCTTAACCCTGGGGCGCATGGCTTTAGCGAAGTGCTCTACGCCGTCTCGTCCGCCGCCAACAACAACGGCAGCGCCTTTGCCGGTCTCAGCGCCAACACGCCGTTCTGGAACTGTCTGCTGGCATTCTGCATGTTTGTTGGCCGCTTCGGCGTGATCGTTCCGGTGATGGCCATCGCCGGGTCGCTGGTGATGAAAAAGAGCCAGCCCGTCAGCCCCGGTACCCTGCCCACCCACGGCGCGCTGTTTGTTGGCCTGCTGATCGGCACCGTGCTGCTCGTGGGCGCCCTGACCTTTATCCCCGCGCTGGCCTTAGGCCCAATCGCGGAACACCTTTCCTTACGCTAAGCCTGGCGGGAGCCTTTATGAGTCGTAAGCAACTTGCCCTGTTCGAACCCGCGCTGGTTCGCGAGGCACTATTAGCCTCTTTTGTAAAACTCAGCCCACGGGTGCAGTGGCGCAACCCGGTGATGTTTATCGTCTGGATCGGCAGCCTGCTCACTACCCTGCTGGCAATCGCGATGGCCGCAGGCTATCTCAGCGGCAGCGCAGCCTTTACCGGCGCGATTAGCCTCTGGCTGTGGTTTACCGTGCTGTTTGCCAACGTCGCCGAAGCGCTGGCCGAGGGGCGCAGCAAAGCCCAGGCCAGCAGCCTGAAGGGCGTCAATAAAACCGCCTTCGCCCGCAAACTGCGCGCGCCGCAGTATGGCGCGCCTACCGATCGCGTCCCCGCGGCCGACCTGCGCCGGGGGGACGTGGTGCTCGTCGAAGCGGGAGATATTATCCCTTGCGACGGTGAGGCCATTGAGGGGGGCGCTTCGGTGGATGAGAGCGCTATCACCGGCGAGTCCGCCCCGGTGATCCGTGAATCCGGGGGCGACTTTGCCTCGGTGACCGGCGGGACGCGCATTCTTTCTGACTGGCTGGTGATCCGCTGCAGCGTTAACCCCGGCGAGACCTTCCTTGACCGGATGATCGCTATGGTCGAGGGGGCGCAGCGGCGAAAAACGCCCAACGAGATCGCGCTGACTATTCTGCTGGTGGCCCTGACGATCGTCTTCCTGCTGGCTACCGCTACCCTGTGGCCCTTCTCCGCCTGGGGCGGGACGGCGGTGAGCGTCACCGTGCTGGTCGCGCTGCTGGTGTGCCTGATCCCTACGACCATCGGGGGCCTGCTCTCCGCCATCGGCGTCGCCGGGATGAGCAGGATGCTCGGGGCGAACGTTATCGCTACCAGCGGCCGGGCGGTCGAGGCGGCGGGTGATATCGACGTGCTGCTGCTGGATAAAACCGGGACCATCACCCTTGGCAACCGCCAGGCTGCCGAGTTTTTACCGGCTAAGGGTGTGGACGAGCGTACGCTGGCCGATGCGGCGCAGCTGGCGTCGCTGGCGGATGAGACCCCGGAGGGGCGCAGCATCGTGGTGCTGGCGAAGCAGCGCTTTAACCTGCGTGAACGCGATGTTCAAAGTCTGAACGCTACCTTTGTCCCCTTCACCGCCCAGACGCGGATGAGCGGCATCAACATTCAGGATCGGCAGATCCGTAAGGGCTCGGTGGATGCCCTGCGCCGTCACATTGCCGCTAACGGCGGCGAGTTTCCCGCCGAGGTCGACGCGCAGGTGGAACAGGTGGCGAGCCGGGGGGCGACGCCGCTGGTGGTCGCCGAGGGCAACCGGGTGCTGGGGGTGATCCCCCTGAAAGATGTGGTCAAGGGCGGGATCAAGGCCCGCTTCGCCCAGCTCCGCAAGATGGGCATCAAAACGGTGATGATCACCGGCGATAACCGCCTGACCGCTGCCGCCATTGCCGCCGAGGCGGGGGTGGATGACTTCCTGGCCGAAGCGACGCCGGAAGCCAAGCTGGCGCTGATCCGCCAGTACCAGGCCGAAGGTCGGCTGGTGGCGATGACCGGCGACGGTACCAACGATGCCCCGGCGCTGGCCCAGGCCGACGTGGCGGTGGCGATGAACTCCGGTACCCAGGCGGCCAAGGAGGCGGGTAACATGGTGGATCTCGACTCCAACCCCACCAAGCTGATCGAGGTAGTCCATATCGGCAAACAGATGCTGATGACCCGCGGCTCGCTGACCACCTTCAGCATCGCCAACGACGTGGCGAAGTACTTCGCCATTATTCCTGCTGCGTTTGCGGTAACCTACCCGCCGCTTAACGCCCTGAATATTATGCACCTTCATTCACCCAGCTCGGCGATCCTGAGCGCGGTGATCTTCAATGCGCTGATCATTATCGTTCTGATCCCGCTGGCCTTAAGGGGGGTGAGCTATACGCCACTCTCAGCCCAGGCGATGCTGCGCCGTAATCTGTGGATCTACGGTCTGGGCGGGCTGATCGTGCCCTTTATCGGCATCAAAGCGATCGATCTGCTGTTAACGCTTTTCGGCCTGGTCTAAGGGGATCACACCATGACGTCACTTCGTTCCGCGTTTCTTCTTCTGCTGCTGTTAACGCTTATTACCGGCGGGCTCTATCCGCTGGTCACTACCCTGCTCGGCCAGGGGCTGTTTCCGGCGCAGGCCAACGGCTCGCTGATCCTGGAGGATAACCAGATCCGCGGCTCGCGCCTGATAGGCCAGAACTTTAGCGCGCCGGGCTACTTCCACGGCCGCCCCTCCGCCACTGGCGATGCGCCTTACAATCCGCAGGCGTCGGGAGGCAGCAACCTGGCCGGCAGTAATCCGGCGCTTGATGAGGCAATCACCGCCCGCGTCGCGGCGTTGCGCGCCGCCAACCCGCAGGCTGACCCGCGCGTACCGGTTGAGCTGGTCACCGCCTCCGCCAGCGGGCTGGATTACGGCCTGTCGCCGCAGGCCGCGGCCTGGCAGATCCCACGCGTAGCGGCAGCGCGTGGCCTGTCGACGGCGCAGGTTGCTCAGCTGGTCGCCAAACACACCCATACCCCGCTGCTGAGCTTTACCGGCGAGCCGGGAGTGAATATTGTGGAGCTAAACCTCGCCCTTGATGCGTATAAGGAAACACCTAAATGACCGACGAGCCGTTGCGTCCCGATCCCGATCGCCTGCTGGAGCAGGCCAGCAGCACGCATCGCGGCAAGCTGAAGATCTTTTTCGGGGCCTGCGCGGGGGTGGGCAAAACCTTCGCCATGCTCGCGGAAGCGCAGCGGCTGCGGGCGCAGGGGCTGGATATCGTGGCGGGCGTGGTTGAGACCCACGGCCGCCAGGAGACGGCGGCGATGCTGGAAAACCTGGCGATCCTGCCGCTAAACGTCACTAACCATCGGGGACGGCGTCTGGCAGAGTTCGACCTCGATGGGGCGCTGGCCCGGCGTCCGGCGCTGATCCTGATGGACGAGCTGGCCCATACTAACGCCCCCGGCTCCCGTCACCCAAAGCGCTGGCAGGATGTCGACGAGCTGCTGGAGGCGGGCATTGACGTCTTCACCACCCTCAACGTGCAGCATCTGGAGAGCCTGAACGATGTGGTAAGCGGCGTGACCGGGATCCAGGTGCGGGAGACCGTGCCGGATCCCTTTTTTGACGCTGCCGATGACGTCGTGCTGGTTGACCTGCCCCCGGACGATCTCCGCCAGCGCCTGCACGAGGGCAAGGTCTATATGGGCGGCCAGGCCGAGCGGGCCATCGAACACTTTTTCCGCAAGGGTAACCTGATTGCCCTGCGCGAACTGGCCCTGCGGCGCACCGCCGACCGCGTTGACTCCCAGATGCGCGCCTGGCGCGATAATCAAGGCATGGAGAAGGTCTGGCATACCCGCGATGCCATTCTGCTCTGTATCGGCCACGGCCAGGGCAATGAGAAGCTGGTGCGTACCGCCGCCCGGCTGGCGGCGAAGCTGGGCAGCGTCTGGCATGCGGTCTACGTTGAGACGCCCACCCTGCATAAGCTGCCTGCCCAGCGGCGGCGGGCCATTCTGAGCGCTCTGCGGCTGGCGCAGTCGCTGGGGGCAGAGACCGCGACCCTTGCCGATCCGGCGGAGGAGCGGGCCGTGCTGCGCTACGCCCGGGAGCATAACCTGGGTAAAATCGTCATTGGCCGCCAGGGTCAGCGCCGCTGGTGGCATGCCCCCTCTTTCGCCGAGCGCCTTGCGCGCCATGCGCCCGATCTCGATCTGCTCGTCGTCGCCCTTGACGAGAGCGCGTCCCCGTTCCCCCCCCGCGCCGCCGATTCCCGTCCGCTGACGGAGAAGTGGCGAGTGCAGATCACCGGTGGCCTGGTGGCGATCGCGCTCTGCGCCCTGATCACCTTTATTGCCAGCCAGTGGCTTATCGCCTTCGACGCCGCCAACCTGGTAATGCTCTATTTGCTGGGGGTGGTGATCGTTGCCCTGCTCTACGGACGGTGGCCATCGGTGCTGGCTACCGTCATTAATGTCATCAGCTTCGATCTCTTTTTTATTGCCCCGCGCGGCACGCTGGCGGTCTCCGACGTCCAGTATTTGCTGACCTTTGGCGTGATGCTGACGGTGGGGCTGGTGATCGGCAACCTGACCGCAGGGGTACGCTATCAGGCCCGCATCGCCCGCTACCGCGAGCAGCGGACCCGCCACCTGTATGAGATGTCGAAAGCGCTGGCGGTCGGCCGTAGCGAGCAGGATATCGCCCTCACCGGCGAGAGGTTTATCCAGTCGACCTTTCATGCCCGCAGCCAGATCCTGCTTCCGGACGAGAGCGGTAAGCTACGAGCGATAACGCCTGCGCAGAGCCTGACGCCGTGGGATGAAGCCATCGCGCAGTGGAGCCTGAGCAAAGGCCTGCCCGCCGGAGCCGGTACCGATACCCTCCCCGGCGTGCCCTATCTGATCCTGCCCCTGAAAAACGGCGATAAGACCCGGGGAGTCGTTATCGTCGAGCCGGCCAGCCTGCGCCAGCTGATGATCCCCGAGCAGCAGCGGCTGCTGGAGACCTTTGCCCTGCTGGTGGCCAGCGCGCTGGAGCGGCTGGCATTAACCACCAGCGAGCAGCATGCGAGGCTCACCAGCGAGCGGGAGAGCATTCGCCACTCGCTGCTCGCGGCGCTGTCGCACGATCTGCGTACTCCGCTGACCGTACTGTTTGGTCAGGCGGAGATATTAACGCTCGATCTGGCCAGCGACGGATCAAAACATGCTCCGCAGGCCAGCGAGATCCGCCAGCAGGTGCTGAGTATGACCCGGCTGGTGAATAACCTTCTCGATATGGCGCGCATCCAGTCCGGCGGCTTCAGCCTGAAGCTGGAGTGGCTCACCCTGGAGGAGATCGTCGGCAGCGCTCTGCAGGCGCTGGATCCCATCAGCGGTGGGCGGCCGGTTCAGCTGGCCCTGCCCGACCCGCTGATGCTGGTGCGGGTCGACGGCCCGCTGTTTGAGCGCGTGCTGGTCAACCTGCTGGAGAATGCGATGAAATACGCCGGGCCTGCGGCGACAATCGGCATTAACGCCTGGCGGGATGAAACCCAGCTTCGGCTGGAAGTGTGGGACAGCGGGCCGGGGATCCCGGCAGGGCAAGAGCAGGAGATCTTTGCCAAATTCGCCCGGGGTAATAAAGAGTCCTCTATTCCAGGCGTTGGGCTGGGGTTGGCTATCTGTGACGCCATTGTGGAGGTGCACGGCGGCACAATTAGCGTCGTAAACCGACCCGAGGGCGGCGCCAGCTTTCGTGTTACACTTCCGCAAACCGCGCCGCCAGCGCTTGACGAGTTAACCGGAGAAGCGTGATCAACATTTTAATCGTAGAGGATGAGCAGGCTATCGTTCGCTTTGTGCGCGCCGCGCTGGAGGCCGATGGCCTGCGGGTACACGAGGCGCAGACCCTACAGCGCGGCCTGCTGGAAGCGGCAACGCGCAAACCCGATGCGATTATCCTCGACCTCGGCCTGCCCGACGGCGACGGCCTCGATTTTATTCGCGATCTGCGCCAGTGGAGCCAGACGCCGATCATTGTGCTCTCTGCCCGCGTCGAGGAGCAGGATAAAATCGCCGCCCTCGACGCCGGGGCAGATGACTATCTCAGCAAGCCGTTTGGCATTGGGGAGCTACAGGCGCGCCTGCGGGTCGCGCTTCGCCGCCACGGCAACGCCAGTCAGAGCGATCCGCTGATAACCTTCTCTGATGTGCGCGTTGACCTGGCCGCCAGGCGCATTCAGCGCGGCGAAGAGGAGATCCACCTGACGCCCATCGAGTTTCGCCTGCTGGCGGTGCTGATAGGCCATCACGGCAAGGTGCTCACCCAGCGACAGCTGCTGCGCGAGGTGTGGGGCCCTAATGCGGTGGAACACAGCCACTACCTGCGCATCTATATGGGCCATCTGCGTCAGAAACTGGAAAATGACCCGGCCCGCCCGCGCCATTTTATTACGGAAACCGGAATTGGCTATCGCTTTATGCTGTAAATATATCTCTTTTTTTAATTTAATATTTAATTCCACGGGCTAATTCCACCCTTTTAAATAAGTAATTAATACAGTCAAATATCACTCATTCCTGCTATTTTTATTGATCAACCTCACGGTGAAAATTAAATCTATCGATAAAATAGCCCCGGACATCAGTTAGCTTCGGGCTATATCCCACCCTGTAAAATCAATTCCTTATAAGAATTGAGGGGCGATTATTACCTAAAATAAGGACGTATTATGCAACGCTTGAAAATAGCGGCCAGCCGGGCCTGCCACGCATTCATCTCCACCCGCCGTGATATTATCGATCTGCACGACAGCAACTTTATAGACGTTGCCGCCGCCGTGCTCTCTATTAATGACATCCATAAAGGGATGGTGGAAAAGATTGAGGAGACCGGATTCAATATTCCTATTTTCGTTATGACTCACGAGGCCGAGTTTGTTCCGGCAACCTATTTGCCCGATATTTACGGCGTCTTTCAGTATGGTAACGCCAACCGGGAATATTATAGCCGTCAGCTTGAGGCCGCCGCGCTAAAATATGAGCGTGGGTTACGCCCGCCCTTTTTCAGCGCCCTGACGGACTATGTGAAGCAGGGCAACAGCGCCTTTGACTGCCCGGGTCACCAGGGCGGGCAATTTTTCCGCCGTCATCCGGCCGGCAATCAGTTTGTGGATTTCTTTGGCGAAGCGCTATTCCGGGCGGATCTCTGCAACGCTGACGTAGCGATGGGCGATCTGCTGATCCACGAAGGCGCACCCCGCCTGGCCCAGCAGCATGCGGCAAAGGTATTTAACGCCGATAAGACCTACTTCGTTCTCAACGGCACCTCGTCAGCCAATAAAGTCGTCCTTAACGCCCTGCTGGCCCCAGGGGATCTGGTGCTGTTCGACCGCAACAACCACAAGTCTAACCACCACGGGGCGCTGCTGCAGGCGGGCGCCACGCCGGTCTATCTGGAGACGGCGCGTAACCCCTACGGCTTTATCGGCGGCATTGATGCCCACTGCTTTGAAGAGCCGTACCTGCGTGAACTTGTGGCAGAGGTCTCGCCTGAACATGCAGAGCGTCAGCGTCCGTTCCGTCTGGCAGTGATCCAGCTCGGCACCTATGACGGCACCATCTACAATGCTCGCCAGGTGGTGGACAGCATTGGCCATCTCTGCGACTACATCCTTTTTGACTCCGCCTGGGTGGGCTACGAACAGTTTATCCCGATGATGGCCGACTGCTTGCCGCTGCTGCTGGATCTCAACGAGAACGATCCCGGCATTCTGGTGACCCAGTCGGTGCACAAGCAGCAGGCAGGCTTCTCCCAGACCTCACAAATCCATAAAAAAGATAGCCATATCAAGGGGCAGCCGCGCTACGTTCCGCACAAACGCCTGAACAACGCCTTTATGATGCACGCCTCCACCAGCCCCTTCTATCCGCTCTTTGCCGCCCTGGACGTTAACGCGCGCATGCACGAGGGTGAGAGCGGGAAACGGATGTGGATGCGCTGCGTTGAGCAGGGCGTCGAGGCCCGTAAGATGATCCTCGATCAGTGCCGGTTTATCCGCCCGTTTGTTCCGACGACCGTAGACGACCGCCCGTGGGCCTCTTATAAAACCGCCGAGATCGCCCGCGATCTGCGCTTCTTCCACTTCGTACCCGGCGAGAACTGGCACGCCTTTGAGGGGTATGCCCCGCATCAGTACTTTATCGATCCCTGCAAGCTGCTGCTGACCACACCGGGCATTGATGCCGCCACCGGTGAATATGAGGCGTTTGGCGTCCCGGCGACCATCCTCGCCAACTATTTGCGCGAAAACGGCGTGGTGCCGGAGAAGTGCGATCTTAACTCTATCCTCTTCCTGCTAACGCCAGCGGAGGAGATGGGCAAGCTGCAGCAGCTGGTGGCCCGGCTGGCACAGTTTGAGGCGCTGCTGGTCAGCGATGCGCCGCTGCAGGAGGTGCTGCCCTCGATCTACCATCAGCACCCTGAGCGCTATGCTGGTTACACCCTACGTCAGCTCTGCCAGGAGATGCACGACCTCTATGCGCGCAACAACGTTAAACAGCTGCAGAAAGAGATGTTCCGTAAAGCCTGCCTACCGCCGGTGCGCATGTCACCTCAGGAGGCTAACTACGCCTTTATCCGCGGCGAGAGCGAGCTCGTGCTGCTGAGCGAGGCAGAGGGACGGATCGCCGCCGAGGGCGCGCTGCCCTATCCGCCGGGCGTACTGTGCGTCGTACCGGGTGAGGTCTGGGGGGGTTCCGTACTGCGCTACTTTACCGCGCTTGAGGAGGGGATCAATCTGCTGCCGGGCTTCGCACCAGAGCTACAGGGGGTCTACATTCAGGAGCACGAGGGGCGTAAGTCGGTGTGGTGTAACGTGATCAAAGAGTAAAAATTACCCGGAAAGAATAACGCCCGGCGGCGCGATGCCGCCGGGCGCTTAGCAGCATCAGGCGTTTTTCAGCACTTCGCTTACGATCTCTACCGCTTCTTTCTCAATCAGCTTACGGTGCTCTTCACCGAGGAAGCTTTCGCAGTAAATCTTGTAGGCATCTTCCGTACCTGACGGACGTGCGGCAAACCAGCCGTTGTCGGTCATCACCTTCAGCCCGCCGATAGAGGCGCCGTTACCTGGTGCAGCGGTCAGACGAGCGGTGATCGGATCGCCAGCCAGCTGGCTCGCGCTGACCATTTCCGGCGACAGCTTCGACAGCGCCGCTTTTTGCGCTGAGGTCGCCCCAGCCTGCAGACGGTTGTAGCTCGGCGCGCCAAAGCGCTCGGCCAGCTCATCGTAGTGCTGCTGCGGGTTTTTGCCGGTGACGGCGGTGATTTCCGCGGCCAGCAGGCACATGATAATGCCGTCTTTATCGGTGGACCACGGGGTGCCGTCAAAGCGCAGGAACGAGGCCCCGGCGCTCTCTTCGCCGCCGAAACCGAAGCTGCCGTCGTGCAGGCCATCAACAAACCACTTGAAGCCAACCGGCACTTCTACCAGCTTGCGGCCCAGATCGTTGACCACGCGGTCAATCATCGCCGAGGAGACCAGGGTTTTACCGACTGCCACCTCTTTGCCCCACTGCGGACGGTGCTGGAACAGGTAATTAATCGCTACCGCCAGGTAGTGGTTCGGATTCATCAGCCCTGCCGGGGTAACGATGCCGTGACGGTCATAGTCGGGATCGTTAGCAAAGGCCAGATCGAACTTATCGCGCAGCGCCAGCAGGCCCGCCATCGCACACTCGGAGGAGCAGTCCATACGGATCGCGCCATCTTTATCGAGATGCATAAAGCGGAAGGTCTGATCGACCTGATCGTTAACGATGGTCAGATCCAGCTTGTAGTACTCGGCAATGCGCTTCCAGTACTCAATACCGGAGCCGCCCAGCGGGTCGACGCCCAGCTTCAGGCCCGCTTTCTGGATCGCGGCCATGTCGACGATCTCAGCCAGACCTTCAATAAAGGGCTGTACCAGATCCTTTTCGGTCACACGGCCCGAGGTCATGGCTTCATCAAGGGAGATGCGCTTAACGCCTTCCAGACCGGCTGCCAGCAGGGCGTTGGCACGATCTTCGACGACCTTGGTCACGTTGGTGTCGGCCGGGCCACCGTTAGGCGGGTTGTATTTGATGCCGCCATCTTCCGGCGGGTTGTGCGAAGGGGTAATGACGATACCGTCAGCCTGAGCGCCACCCTGCTTATTGTGCTCGAGGATAGCATTCGACACCGCAGGGGTTGGCGTGAAGCCGTTGTTCTCCTGCACGATGATATCGACGCCGTTGGCGGCCAGCACTTCCAGCACGGAGATAAACGCCGGCTCGGAGAGCGCGTGGGTATCCTTACCGACATAGCACGGCCCAGTAATGCCGTTTTTAGCGCGCTCTTCGGCAATCGCCTGCGCAATGGCCAGAATGTGCGGTTCATTGAAGCTATGGCGTACCGAACTGCCGCGATGGCCGGAGGTGCCGAATTTTACCGCATGTTCGCTGTTGCCCGTTTCCGGCTTCAGCACGTAGTACTGCGCGGTAAGCTGAGCGACGTTAATCAGATCGCCCTGTTGTGCAGGCTGTCCTGCGCGTTCATGATTTGCCATTGCCTGATCCTTCTTATGCAAGGGTTAGATTGTGCCGCAAACCTTGTCAATCAGCTCCACCGGGAACTGCATCGACTGCATGATATGCTCCACCATGCTGCGTTTGCGGTCCGTATTCGTATTCGTGATCACCCAGTATGGCGTATTCGCCAGGTGCTTAGGTTTGGTCTGTGCCCCGTTTTGCAGCAGCGTCTGCTCACTGCCCGCAAAGTAGACGCGGGTACGGCCATGCAGGGACTCCGTCGCCTCGGCAAACGCTTTCTCATCCAATGAATAGAGTGTAGACAGCACCAGCATGAAGCGGTTAACCGCTTTGCGCTGTTCTGCATATTCGTCAGAGAGCAGCAGTTCGCGCATGGCACGGACTTTGTCTTTTACAGGATTAACCGGCTTCACTTCGGCCGGGACGTTGACAATGGCGGCCTCTTTCGGGGCGGTGGCCGCTGGCCTGCTGCCGTTGGCGGTAAACTTCAGCATCCGGCGTAAAATCTCGGATGCGCTCTCGCCGATGTGTTTGGTATGGCTAGCAATATAGCTGTAAAGCTCATCATCAACTTCGATCGTTTTCATTTTAATCCAGTGGAGTATCTTATCTGAATACAAGCTGTTGGGATTATAGGCGAAATCTCAACAACGGTTAACGTCAGGCAAAAGTCGGTTCGCGTCGACCCCTTGCAGCCAGGCGGTAGAATGGTCAACATAATACCCTAACCCGACAGAGCGAAAAAAAGAACTTTGCCATGAAATTGAATACCCGAGCGCAATCTGCACAACATCCGCACAACAATTCTCCCATTGTCCTGGTTCACGGCCTGTTTGGCAGCCTGGACAACCTCGGCGTGCTGGCGCGCGATCTGGTAAACGATCACGATATCATCCAGGTGGATATGCGCAACCACGGTCTCTCTCCCCGCTCGCCGGAGATGAACTACCCGGCGATGGCGCAGGATCTGCTGGATACCCTCGACGCGCAGGGTCTCGAAAAGGCCACCTTTATCGGCCACTCTATGGGCGGCAAGGCGGTAATGGCGCTTACCGCGCTTGCCCCAGAACGGATCGATCGGCTGGTTGCTATTGATATTGCCCCGGTTGACTATCAGGTACGTCGTCATGACGAGATTTTTGCCGCTATCAAGGCGGTGACGGCTGCAGGGGCCACCAGCCGCCAGCAGGCCGCTGCGCTGATGCGTCAGACCCTGCATGAAGAGGGCGTTATTCAGTTTCTTCTGAAATCGTTCATTGACGGTGAGTGGCGCTTCAACGTGCCGGTTCTGTGGGACCGCTATGAAGAGATTATTGGCTGGCAGACCGTACCGGCCTGGGATCGCCCGGCGCTGTTTGTCCGCGGCGGCCAGTCGCCCTACGTCACCGAGGCACATCGCGATGCGCTGCTGGCCCAGTTCCCGCAGGCACGGGCGCATGTGATTGCCGGAGCCGGTCACTGGGTGCATGCTGAAAAGCCCGAGGCGGTGCTGCGGGCGATCCGCCGCTATCTGGCAAACGATGCGGGCTGATTAAAAACCCGGCGACCGGACGCGGCAGGGCTTACGGTCGTTGGCGTCCCTGCTCTGCTGATGTATGATGGCGCGCTAATCGCACAGGGTTACCCTGGCAGCCTGTTTTCCCCGACGTCACCCTAAATCATGGCAAAAGAACAAACGGACCGTACGACACTAGATCTGTTCGCGAACGAGCGTCGCCCGGGACGACCGAAAACGAATCCGCTTTCGCGTGACGAACAGCTACGCATCAACAAGCGAAACCAGCTTAAACGCGACAAAGTTCGCGGACTTAAGCGCGTCGAGCTGAAGATGAACGCTGACGCCGTTGAGGCGCTCAATGCGCTGGCCGATGCCCGGCAGATGAGCCGCAGCGAGCTGATCGAAGAGCTGCTGCTCACCCAGCTCCAGGCCCTGCATCGCCAGGGCGACGTCTGAAAATCTCGTCAAATCACACTTTCATGTAGCACAGAGTGCAGTCCGAACGATTACGAATTTCGCGTATGGCTCTGTTCTGCTATTATTGCCCTTATCCGTGGGCTGTGCTCCACCACCATATCATTAAGTTTCAAGAGGTTATTTTACTCATGGCAATTACAGGCATTTTTTTCGGTAGCGACACCGGTAACACCGAAAATATCGCGAAGATGATCCAGAAGCAGCTTGGTAAAGAGATTGCCGACGTGCATGACATTGCCAAGAGCAGCAAAGAAGATCTGGAAGGCTATGATATCCTGCTGCTGGGCATCCCGACCTGGTACTATGGTGAAGCGCAGTGCGACTGGGACGACTTCTTCCCGACCCTGGAAGAGGTGGATTTCAACGGTAAGCTGGTGGCGCTGTTCGGCTGCGGCGATCAGGAGGACTATGCAGAGTACTTCTGTGATGCACTCGGCACCATTCGTGATATCATTGAACCCAACGGTGCAACTATCGTAGGTCACTGGCCAACCGCGGGTTATCATTTTGAAGCGTCTAAAGGCCTGGCCGATGACGACCACTTCGTCGGACTTGCTATTGACGAAGATCGTCAGCCGGAGCTGACCGCCGAGCGCGTTGAGAAGTGGGTCAAGCAGATCTCTGAAGAGCTACACCTGGACGAGATCGTTAACGCCTGATGTTAACGGCGTGGCCTTCGTGCTGCGCCGCTATTGATAGATAAAAGCAATAGAAATAATTGCTACAATTTTTTAACTTTCGCGTACATACCTGTACAATATCCCCTGGTCAAACGGGTCGCGCAACGATTGTTTGTTGGCGAGGCCACGTTTTATACGCATACTTTACTTGAGGACTTGTAGTTTTCATTTAGAAGTGGCAATTCTATAATGAGACGCATTTACTCAAGGTCATTCTCATTAACTTCCGCCTCGGAAGTGGATCGATTAGCAACAGGACAGACTCCGCATGACTGACAATAACACCGCATTAAAGAAGGCCGGCTTGAAAGTCACGCTTCCTCGTTTAAAAATTCTGGAAGTGCTTCAGGGACCGGATAACCATCATGTCAGTGCGGAAGACTTATACAAGCGACTGATCGATATGGGCGAGGAAATTGGTCTGGCTACCGTGTATCGCGTGCTCAACCAGTTTGATGATGCCGGGATCGTGACCCGTCATAACTTTGAAGGCGGCAAATCCGTTTTCGAACTGACTCAGCAGCATCACCACGATCATCTGATCTGCCTCGACTGTGGCAAAGTGATCGAATTTAGCGATGACTCTATCGAAGCTCGCCAGCGTGAAATCGCCACTAAGCATGGCATCCGCCTGACGAACCACAGCCTCTATCTCTACGGTCACTGTGCCGAAGGCGACTGCCGTGAAAATGAGCACGCGCATGAAACGACGCCGCGTAAGCTGTGATTGAAACGGTAACAAAAAACGGGCCACCTTAGGGTGGCCTTTTTTTATCGGAAGAGCGAGACTGTAGCAAGACCGTAGGCCGGGCAAACGCAGTGCCACCCGGCATTGCAGCGTCAACGTAATAACGCCCGGTGGCGCTTCGCTTACGCGGGCCTACAAACCCACACTGTGCCTATCGGGCGAAAAAATATCTCCCGTTACCAGCAAACAAACCCGCCATCGACCAGCAGATCTACACCGGTGCAGAACGATGAGGCATCCGCGGCAAGAAAAATCGCCGGGCCCGCCATCTCTTCAACCTTTGCCATACGCTGCATCGGCGTCTGGCTCTCAAACGATTTTGTCTGATGTACCATCTCTGGACGGGTGTTCATTGGCGTCGCCGTGTAGCCTGGGCTAATCGTGTTGACGCGGATATTTTTCTCCGCCCACTCCATCGCCAGGCTTTTGCTTAAGTGGATCACCCCCGCCTTAGAGCAGTTGTAGTGAGCCTGCTCCAGACCCCGGTTAACAATCACCCCTGACATAGAGGCGATATTAATGATCGAGCCACCGCCGCTCTCCAGCATCAGCTCCGCCTCGGCTTTGCAGCTGTTCCAGACGCCGGTGAGGTTGATATCGATCACCCGCTGCCACTGATCGTGCTCCATCTCCAGCGCCGGATTGGCGTTGGCAATCCCGGCGGCGTTGAGCGCCACATCAAGGCGGCCAAACTGCGTCTTCACTTCAGCGATGGCAGCGCGCAGATGGGCGATATCGCGTACGTCGCCGGTATAAGCAAAGGCGCTGCCGCCCATCTCCTGAATAGTGCTCACGGTGTCCGTCAGGCCACCGTCCTCACGCAGATCGAAGCAGGCCACCTTCGCCCCCGCGCTGGCAAAACCGTAAGCAATCATTTGACCAATACCGCTGCCTGCCCCGGTAACAAACGCGACGCGATCGCTTAAATCAAACAGTCTTTGGGAAAAATATTTATCCATGATTTCACTCCAAAATGTGTTACGACATGATCAAGCCGCCATCCACGTTGATGGTTTGTCCTGTAATGTAGGCCGCGTCCTCGGACGCCAGAAATGCCACCAGCCCGGCAACGTCGGCAGGTTTGCCCGCCCGCTTAAGGGGGATCCCCTGCACCCATTCATCCATGAGTTCGCCTTTTTTATACTGCTTCTCTGGCGTACTCAGGATCTCGCCCCAGACACGGTCGTTGTAGTCCCACATATTGGTCTCGATGATCCCTGGGCAGAACGCGTTAACCGTAATGTTGTGCTGGGCCAGCTCAAGGGCGAGGCTTTGGGTAATGCCAATCACACCCATTTTGCTGGCGGCGTAGTGCGGGGTGTAGATAAAGCCAACGCGCCCCTGCCCGGAGGAGGTGTTAATCAGACGTCCGCTCTGCTGTTTGACCATATACTTTGCGGCTTCGCGGCAGCATAGCCATACGCCGGTGGTATTCACGTTGAGGACGTTATCGAACTCCTGACGCGTCATTTTATCGAAGCGGTCGATAGTGATAATGCCGGCGTTTTGGATAGAGACATCAATAGTGCCAAAGGTATGATGCGCGAGCCTGTAGAGCTCGGTGACCTGCTCTTCATTGGTGACATCGGCAACGAAGGAGATGATATTTTCATGGTACTCCTCTCTCAGTCGCTCAGCGGTCTCTGTGACCTCTTCTGAGTGATCCGATAGCACCAAATTCGCCCCCGCATCAGCAAATTTTCTGGCGATACCCTCGCCGATGCCTTTGGCGGCCCCGGTAATGACGACCGTTTTATTTTCGAATACATAGCCCATACTTCCCTCCTCGCCCGCTATTCAGAATTTGTGTAGGGTTCTTTCGACGGCTTGTTGCCACTCCCGCCAGCGTTTTTGTAAACGGCCATGACGCTCCATGTTGGGGCGAAATTCGCTATGCGGGTAAAGGTACGGTTTCAGCTCATCGAGTGAGAGTTGCCCCACGGCTTTGCGCGCTAAGAGTGCCGCCCCGATAGCTGACAGTTCAGGCACGTCGCTGCGCATAACCGGGCAACCCAGCAGGTCTGACTGATACTGCATCAGCCAGTCATTTTTAGTCGGACCGCCATCCACCATTAACGCGGTCAGCGTAAAATCGTTGTGCTGCCGCATGGCGGTAACCACATCGGCGATCTGGTAGGTGATGGCCTCCAACGCCGCCCGGATGAGGTGCGCGCGTTTTACGCCACGGCTCAGGCCGCAGATCACCCCACGGGCATTTTCATCCCACCAGGGCGCACCGAGTCCCGTCAGCGCAGGAACAAAATAGACGCCAAGCGTTGATTCAACCGAAGCCGGGAGTGAGTTCAGCTCAGCCGCCAGCTCGGCCTCGGGCAGTTCGCTCAGGCCCGTGCTGTCCGCCATCCACGCCACGCCGTCACCGGTATGGGGGATGTTCCCCTCCAGGCCGTAGATCAGCTGCTCGCCATCATGCCAGGCAAGGGTGGTTGCCAGAGCCTGGATGTTGCACTGGGCTGAGGTGACCGGGGCCATCACCGATGAGCCCGTGCCGTAGGTCGCCTTGACGCAGCCCGCCTCCCCTAGCGCGTGGCCGAACAAGGCGGCGTGCGAGTCGCCCACCATCGACATGATCGGGATGCCGTCAGGAATGCCCGCTACGTTTTTGGTGTAGCCGAAAAGGCCGCTGGAGGGTTTGATCTCCGGCAGCGCGGCCGCCGGGATCTGGAAGATATCCAGCATCTCCGGGCTCCAGCGTCCGCTTTGCAGATCGAGGAGCTGGGTACGGGCGGCGTTAGAGTAGTCGCAGTAGAAGCTTTCGCCAGCGGTCAGGTTCCAGAGCAGCCAGCTGTCGATGGTACCAAGGCAAATGTCACCGTTGGCCGCCAGCGCCTGACCGTTTGGCGTCGACTCGATGAGCCAGCGCATCTTGGATCCGGAGAAGAGCGGCGCGACTGGCAGACCAGTGACGGCTTTAATCGTCTGCTCTTTATTATCGCGACGCAGCGCATCGCAAAAATCCGCCGTGCGCGAGCATTGCCAGCTGATAGCCGCGTGCAGCGGCGTGCCGTTGCTGCGGTACCAGCCTATCGCCGTCTCGCGCTGGTTGCTGATAGCCAGCGCCACTACGTTTTCAGCCCCTACCGCGGCAATGGCTTGCGCGATGACCTTCACGGAGGCCTCCACCAGCGCGGTGCCTGACTGTTCCACCCACCCCTCGCGAGGCGTCTGGATAGATAGCGGCTGGTTAAATTTAACGATCACCTTGCCCGCTGCGTCCAGGGCCACGGCCTTGGCGTTGGTCGTACCCTCGTCGAGGGCAATAATAATATTTTTGTGCGAAGACATAGGTTTCTCCGGAAAGGCGAACCTTCCATGAATATATATTCAACACTGATTATTTATTTCGTAAACGATAGCGAGGATTGCTTTGCGCATCTACAGGCAAACGCAACAAATGCGTAGGTCATCACAAATCACTCAATCACGCTGGACAACTCAACAGCAGAGACGCTAGTATTATTGAATATAAAGTCATGCGTGAATATATATTCTGAGCACCTCAGAGAGCCTATTCACTCACGGTCAGGGAAACTTGGATCAACAGCCAGGCGTCCATTTTTTTGAACCAACCTGAATATATATTCAGTGTCGCATAATAATTCGGAGGAGTTCGATGAATCCGTTCTTACTTTCTGTACCCGAACTTGAAAACAAAGCCCGCGCGGTGCGCCGCCACATCATCTCCCTGAATGCCAACAGCCCCGCTGGCGGCCATACCGGGGCCGATCTCTCTCAGGTGGAGCTGCTCACCGCGCTCTATTTTCGCGTTCTCGACTGCGCAGCCAACCGCCTGGACGATGAAGAGCGGGATATCTACATCCAGTCCAAAGGTCATGCCGTAGGCTGCTACTACTGCGTCCTCGCCGAAGCGGGCTATTTCCCGGTGGAGTGGCTCGCAACCTATCAGCACGCCAACTCTCACCTTCCAGGCCACCCGGTTAAGCAAAAAACCCCGGGGATCGAGTTGAATACCGGCGCGCTGGGGCATGGTTTCCCGGTGGCCGTCGGTCTGGCACTGGCGGCTAAACGCAGCAACAGCAAACGCCGTATTTTCCTGATCACTGGCGATGGCGAACTGGCGGAAGGCAGTAACTGGGAAGCGGCGATGGTCGCGGCCCATTACAAGCTGGATAACCTGGTCATTATCAATGACAAAAATGGCCTGCAGCTGGCGGGGGCGACCAAAGACATTATGTGCACCGATCCGCTGGACGAAAAATGGCGTGCCTTCGGCATGGAGGTAACCGAGTGCCAGGGCAACGATATGGCTTCCGTGGTCAATGCGCTGGAGAACCTGCCTCAGACCGGAAAACCTAACGTCATTATTGCCCATACCACCAAGGGCGCAGGCGTCTCCTTTATCGCCGGCAAGCCGGAATGGCACCACCGCGTACCTAAGGGTGACGAAATCGGGCTGGCGATGCGCGAACTGAACGATCTGATCGAAGAGGGCATGAAAAGTGAGTAATTCAGAACATCTTGCAAACGTGATGGTTGAAGCTTTTATTGATGCTGTCGAGAGAGGCGTCGACCTGGTGCCCGTGGTGGCCGACTCAACGTCAACCGCCAAGATCTCACCCTTTATAAAACAGTATCCGGATCGGATTGTTAACGTTGGGATCGCCGAGCAGACCCTGGTAGGCGCGGCCGCCGGATTGGCGCTGGGCGGAAAGATCGCCGTCACCTGTAATGCCGCGCCCTTTCTGATTTCGCGCGCCAACGAGCAGGTTAAGGTCGATATCTGTTACAACAATACTAACGTCAAGCTGTTTGGCCTGAACGCCGGGGCCAGCTATGGCCCGCTGGCCAGCACCCACCACTCTATCGATGATATCTCCGTGATGCGCGGCTTCGGTAATATCCAGATCTTTGCCCCCTCCTCACCGCTGGAGTGCCGCCAGATTATTGAGTATGCCCTGGAGCATGTCGGCCCGGTCTATATCCGCATGGACGGTAAAGCGTTACCTGAGCTGCATGATGACAAGTACAAATTTGTGCCCGGTGCGGTAGATGTGCTGCGCGAAGGCGATGACGTCACTCTGGTCGCGATGGGCTCTACCGTTCATGAAGCCGTTGATGCCGCCGAACAGCTGGCGGAACAGGGCATTTCAGCCAGCGTCATTAACGTTCCCTCTATTCGCCCCTTAGATCGCGACGCGCTGTTCGCCGCTTTACAACAGAGTAAACACATCATCAGCGTTGAAGAGCACAACGTGAATGGCGGCGTGGGCAGCATCGTTGCGGAAGTGCTGGCAGAAAACGGTCAGGGGGCAGTGCTTAAACGTCTGGGTATCCCTGACGGCGACTATGCTATTGCCGCCGATCGCAAAGATATGCGGGCATATCATGGTTTTGATGTTACCGGGATCGTTAACCAGACCCTGGCGCTTATTAATAGATAGTTTTAACAAAAGCACGTAATTAACGACACCCTACACCTGTCGAACCGCCATACATGACATTTTGAGAGAACATCTTATGAAAACGAAATTACTGTTATTAAGCGTGGCAACAGCCTGTGCATTTTCAATGAATGCGTTTGCCGCTGAAAAAGGCACCATCATGATTATGGTTAACTCGCTGGATAACCCTTACTACGCTGCAGAAGCAAAAGGGGCCGACCTTAAGGCGAAAGAGCTGGGATACAACACCAGCGTGCTGTCCCACGGCGAGGATGTTAAAAAGCAGAGCGAGCTCATCGACGCCGCCATCGGTAAAAAAGTTCAGGGCATTATCCTCGACAACGCCGACTCCACCGCCAGCGTGGCTGCCATTAAAAAAGCCAAAGACGCGGGCATTCCCGTGGTGTTAATCAACCGTGAAATTCCTGTTGATGACATTGCCCTCGAACAGATCACGCATAACAACTTCCAGGCCGGCTCTGACGTGGCCAACGTCTTTGTCGAAAAAATGGGAGAAGCAGGCAAATATGCCGAGCTGACCTGTAACCTGGCCGACAATAACTGCGTCACCCGCTCTAAATCCTTCCACCAGGTGCTGGATCAGTATCCGGATATGCAGAGCGTCGCAAAGCAGGATGCCAAAGGTACCCTGATTGACGGCAAGCGCATTATGGACAGCATCCTGCAGGCGCATCCGGATGTGAAAGGCGTCATCTGCGGCAACGGCCCTGTCGCGCTGGGCGCCATTGCCGCACTGAAATCTGCAGGCCGTGACGATGTTATTGTCGTCGGCATCGACGGCAGCAATGACGAACGCGAAGCCGTTAAAGCGGGCACCCTGAAAGCCACGGTGATGCTGCAGGCCCAGGCCATTGCCGCCCAGGGCGTTACCGATCTGGATAATTTCATCCAAAAAGGCACCAAGCCTGAGAAACAGCGCGTGATGTTCCGCGGCATTTTGATTACCCCTGACAACGCCTCCGGAGTGCAAGACTTCAATTTTAAATCCTGATGACCCGTTGCTGCGCCCGCTTCGGCGGGCGTAAAGGAGGACATAATGCACAGAAAACTTGCGCTGGTAGCGATTGTTTTAGCGCTTGGCGGATGCCGTATCGTATCGCAGAAAGAGTTGGCCGATCTTAAAAATCCCCCTAATCCTCAAATGGCCAATATTCAGCAAACATGGCAGCAAAAGATTGTGCCGCAGTATGTGCATGAAGCTAAACCTGCCGCTGAATTACTTAAAACGTTACAGGGCGAAAAGAGTTTTGATGAGGCCTGTAGTAAAGAGGGCTACCGCAGTCAGAGCGAAAACCCCTGCGTCTTCAGCGTGCGGATCGCCGGAGAGGTGATCAAGGTGAATACCAAATCCCGCAGCGGGAAGATGACGGTACGCGATGAGCAGGGCCAGGAGATCGTGGTGCAGATGGGGCCTATCATTCGCGGCACCAGCCTGCGGGATGGATATAAAGGCGCCAGCTATCAGGACTTTAACGATCAGGTGCTGTACGGCGACTACGGTAAGGCTATCAATCAGCAAGCGTCGGAGATGATGACCCACTTCAAGCCTGCGGTTGGGGACAAGGTCACTATTGCCGGGGTGTTTGCCGCCTGGGATATTCCGCAGACCATCCCGGATGTGACCCCGGCATACATTGCACGGCAGTAAGGAGAGGGCTATGAATGAGCAACAGACCCAGCAGGATGAGGTCATTATTGAGACTCGCGACCTCTCTCGTGTTTATCCCGGCGTCGTCGCGCTCGATCGTGTTAATTACCGTGTGTACCGTAACCAGGTCAACGTGCTGATTGGCGAAAACGGCGCGGGTAAATCGACGATGATGAAAATGCTGGCCGGCGTTGAGACGCCCTCTTCCGGCGAAATCCTTCTGGATGGGCAGCGGGTCACGCTCGGCTCTACTCACCAGGCGGAAAAGCACGGCATCAGCATTATTTTCCAGGAGCTGAACCTCTTTCCCAATATGAATGTGATGGACAACATTTTCATTGGTAACGAGTTCTTCCAGCGCGGCGTGATTAACGAAAAGTACCAGTATGAGCTGGCGAAATCCCTGCTTGAGCGGCTGGAGCTCAACGTCGATCCCTACGCCCCCTTAGGTGAGCTGGGGATTGGCCATCAGCAGCTGGTGGAGATCGCCCGTGCGCTCTCCAAGGACACCCGGGTGCTGATCATGGACGAGCCCACCAGCGCGCTGAGCCAGTCAGAAGTGCGGGTGCTGTTTAACGTTATCGCCCAGCTTAAGCGCCGCGGGGTCACCATAATCTACATCTCCCACCGACTGGAGGAGCTGATGGAGATTGGCGATCATATCACTATCTTCCGCGATGGCCGCTTTATCAGCGAACGTCCGGTCCAGCAGGCCAGCGTACCCTGGATCATCGAGCAGATGGTCGGGGACAAGAAAAAGCACTTTGACTACAGCCCTGCCGCGCACGGCGAGACCATCCTCAAAGTTAACGGCCTGACCGCGCTGCACCAGAACGGTGGTTATAAATTAAACGATGTCACCTTTGACCTACGCAAAGGGGAAGTCATCGGCATCTATGGCCTGCTCGGCGCGGGGCGTACGGAGCTGTTTAAAGGCCTGGTAGGGATGATGGGCTGCCAGTCGGGCACCATCAATCTGGATGGTGAAAGCCTGGATAAGCGCTCCTTTCAGCAGCGACTGAAGCGCGGCATCACCCTGGTACCGGAGGATCGCCAGGGTGAAGGCGTGGTGCAGCTCATGTCGATTAAAAGCAACATGACGCTGACCGACCTGAGCCTGCTGGGCTTTCGTCGCGCCCTGCGGCTGCTCAGCCCAGTTAAAGAGGAGAAGCAGGTCAATCACATGGTGGAGCAGCTGGCCATTAAGGCTGGCGACACGGAGTTGCCCATTACCTCGCTAAGCGGCGGTAACCAGCAAAAGGTGGTGTTGGGTAAGGCACTGATGACCGGACCTAAAGTGGTCCTGCTGGATGAGCCGACGCGCGGCATCGACGTAGGCGCGAAAACCGATGTTTATCACCTGATTGGCAAGATGGCGCATCAGGGGCTGGCCGTTATGTTCTCCTCTTCCGAGCTGGATGAGGTCATGGCGCTGGCTGACCGGGTTCTGGTTATGGCTGACGGCCGTATCACGGCAGATTTGCCGCGAGCCTCCGTGACGCGGGAAAAATTAATCAGCGCTTCTACACCGCAGGAGTGATCTCTGCTGGAGAGAGAAATGAACAAAAAGTATATGATTTACATGTATTTACTCAAAGCGCGCACCTT
The DNA here is from genome assembly GCA_002918705.1 of Escherichia sp. ESNIH1. GTDB lineage: Bacteria > Pseudomonadota > Gammaproteobacteria > Enterobacterales > Enterobacteriaceae > Pseudescherichia. Next base: position 441,931 of record PQKR01000003.1, read on the forward strand.
CATCGCCCTGCTGATCGTCATGAGTTTCTTCAGCGTGATGGTGCCTAACTTTTTGACCATGTCGAACCTGCTGATCATGACCCAGCACGTTGCCATTACCGGCCTGCTGGCGATTGGCATGACCCTTGTGATCCTCACCGGCGGTATCGATCTCTCGGTGGGTGCGGTGGCGGGCATGTGCGGTATGGTTGCCGGGGCGCTGTTAACCAACGGCCTGCCGATCTGGGGTTCGCAGATTATCTTCTTTAACGTGCCGGAAGTGATTTTGCTGGTCGCCGGTTTTGGTATTCTGCTGGGCCTGATCAACGGGGCGGTGATCACCCGCCTGGGCGTTGCGCCCTTTATCTGTACCCTCGGCATGATGTACGTTGCCCGCGGCGCGGCGCTATTGTTCAACGACGGCAGCACCTATGCCAATCTGGTGGGCATGCCTGAGCTAGGCAATACCGGCTTCGCGATCTTAGGCTCCGGCACGATCCTCGGCATCTATATCCCGATCTGGCTGATGGTGAGCTTCCTGCTGCTGGGTCTCTACATGACCCGTAAAACGCCGCTGGGCCGCTACATTTACGCCATCGGCGGGAATGAGTCCGCCGCGCGGCTGGCGGGCGTTCCGATTATCAAGGTGAAGGTGTTTGTCTATGCCTTCTCAGGCCTGTGTGCGGCGCTGGTGGGGCTGATTGTGGCATCCCAGCTGCAAACCGCTCACCCGATGACCGGGAATATGTTTGAGATGGATGCTATCGGCGCAACCGTGTTAGGCGGGACCGCGCTGGCAGGCGGACGAGGCAGGGTCTCCGGCTCCATCATTGGTGCCTTCGTCATCGTTTTCCTCGCGGACGGAATGGTGATGATGGGGGTCAGCGACTTCTGGCAGATGGTGATTAAGGGCCTGGTGATTGTCACTGCGGTGGTTATCGATCAGTTCCAGCAGCGTCTGCAAAGCAAAGTGGTGCTGCTGCGCCGCCACGAGAAAAAATTGCAGGCAGAGGCAACGTAATACCCAGTATTTGCACGATGCCATAGGTAAGCCCGGTAAGCGCAGCGCCACCGGGCGTTACTATGCCGACCTTGTCATGCCGGGCGGCACTGCGTTTGCCCGGCCTACCGTGGGCACGGTGCCATAGGTAGGCCCGGTAAGCGCAGCACCACCGGGCGTTACTATGCCGACCTTGTCATGCCGGGCGGCACTGCATTTGCCCGGCCTACCGTGGGCACGGTGCCATAGGTAGGCCCGGTAAGCGCAGCGCCACCGGGCAATAAAAAACGCCGCATAAGCGGCGTTTTTCTTTTCCGGGCGAAAGTAACTTACTCGCCGATTTTAGCCCAGGTATCGCGCAGGCCAACGGTGCGGTTAAACACCAGCTTCTGTGCCGTGGAGTAGCGGCTGTCGAGGCAGAAGTAGCCTTCGCGCTCGAACTGGTACGCCTTGCCAGCTTCGGCGGCGCTCAGGGACGGCTCAGCGTAGCCCTGCTTGATCACCAGCGACTCCGGGTTAATGGTGGCGAGGAAATCCTCTGCCGCGCCCGGGTTCGCCACGCTGAACAGGCGATCGTAGAGACGGATCTCAACCGGCAGCGCATGCGCGGCGCTCACCCAGTGGATCACCCCTTTCACCTTGCGGCCGTCCGCCGGATCCTTGCTCAGGGTCTCGGCATCGTAGGAGCAGAAGATGGTGGTGATGTTACCTTCCGCATCTTTCTCTACGCGCTCGGCTTTGATCACATACGCGTTGCGCAGACGCACCTCTTTACCCAGCACCAGACGTTTATACTGCTTGTTCGCCTCTTCACGGAAGTCAGCGCGATCGATCCAGATCTCAGCGCTAAACGGCACCTCGCGGCTGCCCATCTCCGGCTTGTTCGGATGGTTCGGCATGGTCACCACTTCGCTCTCACCCTGCGGGTAGTTCTCAATCACCAGCTTCACCGGATCGATAACGGCCATCGCACGCGGCGCGTTCTCGTTGAGATCTTCACGAATACAGGACTCCAGCGATGCCATCTCGATGGTGTTATCCTGCTTGGTCACGCCGATGCGTTTGCAGAACTCGCGGATGGAGGCAGCGGTGTAGCCGCGGCGGCGCAGGCCAGAGATGGTCGGCATACGCGGATCGTCCCAGCCCTCAACGATTTTATCGGTCACCAGCAGGTTCAGCTTACGCTTGGACATCACCGCATATTCCAGGTTCAGGCGCGAGAACTCATACTGGCGCGGGTGAACCGGAATGGTGATGTTATCCAGCACCCAGTCGTAGAGACGACGGTTGTCCTGGAACTCCAGCGTACAGAGCGAATGGGTAATGCCTTCCAGCGCATCGCTGATGCAGTGGGTGAAATCGTACATCGGGTAGATGCACCACTTGTTGCCGGTCTGGTGATGCTCGGCAAACTTAATGCGGTACAGAACCGGATCGCGCATGACGATAAACGGCGACGCCATGTCGATTTTGGCACGCAGGCAGGCGGTGCCCTCTTCGAAGCCACCGGCACGCATCTTCTCAAACAGCGCCAGGTTCTCTTCAACGCTACGATCGCGGAACGGGCTGTTTTTACCCGGCGCGGTCAGGGTGCCACGGTACTCGCGGATCTGCTCCGGTGACAGCTCGTCAACGTAGGCCAGGCCTTTGTTGATTAGCTCAACGGCGTAGTTATGCAGCTGGTCGAAATAGTCAGAGGAGTAGCGCACGTCACCCGACCAGTGGAAGCCCAGCCACTGCACGTCATTTTTAATCGAATCAACGTATTCGATATCCTCTTTCACCGGGTTGGTGTCATCAAAGCGCAGGTTGCACTGCCCCTGATAGTCCTGGGCGATACCGAAGTTCAGGCAGATAGATTTTGCATGGCCGATATGCAGGTAGCCGTTCGGCTCCGGCGGAAAACGGGTGCAAACCGTGCTGTGCTTACCACTGGCCAGATCCTCATCAATAATCTGGCGAATAAAGTTAGTCGGGCGGGCTTCTGCCTCACTCATCGCGGGTTCCTCAAAGCGTAAACAACGTATAACGGAGTATGATCTTATAAGCGGGACGCGGAGACAACCCTTAGTTCAACAAAAAGCGTTAATGGCGAGGGATTGGCGTGCGTAGGGCAAAAAAAAGCGGCGGAGAGAGGCTCCGCCGCTGATTAACCGCAAGTTACGGCTATTTACCCTTCACCTCAAACAGCGGGGTCTGACCAGCAACAACCTGCCCCTGCGCCTGGAAGACCAGACCGCTGAAATCGTCGATGTTGCTGCACACGACCGGGCTAATCATCGAGCGCGCATTGGCGTTCAGATAGTCGAGATCCATCTCCAGCACCGGCTGGCCCGCGACGACCTCCGCGCCCTCTTCTACCAGGCGGGTAAAGCCCTGGCCGTTCAGCGCAACGGTGTCGATGCCCATGTGGACTACGATCTCTGCACCTTTTTCGGTTTCCAGACAGAAAGCGTGGTTGGTGTTGAAAATCTTCACAACGGTACCGGCAGCCGGCGAGACCACGGTTTTACCCGTCGGTTTCACCGCCACGCCATCGCCAACCGCTTTACTGGCAAAGGCTTCATCAGGCACCTGCTCCAGCGGAACAACCTCGCCGGTCACCGGCGACACCAGTGCGGCAACGGTCACGGCATTCGGCACGGCCTGGGGTTTCACCGCGGCGGCCGGGGCGTTGGCGGCGGGCTGAACGCTGGCGGTTGCGGCTACCGGGCCACGGGCAACCACACGCTTCATGGCGTCGCCTACGGATTCCGCTTTTGCACCCACAATCACCTGAATGCTCTGCTTGTTCAGCTTCACCACGCCGGATGCGCCCAGACGCTTACACTGCACGTCGTTCACGCGGGCGGAGTCCGCTACGGTCAGACGCAGACGGGTAATACAGGCATCGATAGCTTTCAGGTTGTCAGTACCACCAATGGCGGCGATGTAGCTGGTCGCCAGCTGCTCAAGACCTTCATCGGTATTGCTGTTGGCTTCAGAGGTCACCACCGCATCGTCGGTCTCTTCGCGGCCCGGCGTTTTCAGGTTAAACGCGCGGATAACGAAGCTGAAGACCACGAAGTAGATGGCGAAGAAGATCAGCCCCATCACCACCAGCATCCAGACGTTACGGCTGGCGGCAGGCAGGTTATACATCAGCGCATAGTCGATTGCGCCTGCGGAGAAGGAGAAGCCCGCATGGATCCCCAGCGCGGTGGCGACAAACAGGCTGATGCCGGTCAGCACGGCGTGCAGGAGATACAGCAGCGGCGCCAGGAACATGAACAGGAACTCCAGCGGCTCGGTAACACCGGTCAGGAACGCGGTGATGGCCACGGAGAGCAGCATGCCGCCAATCATCGGGCGACGCGCTTTCGGAGCGGCAAAGTACATTGCCAGCGCCGCGCCAGGCAGACCAAACATCATGATTGGGAAGAAGCCAGACATGAACATGCCTGCGGTGCCGTCACCCGCGTAGAAGCGGTTGATATCACCGTGGAAGACGGTGCCTGCGGCATTGGTGAATTCGCCAATCTGGAACCAGGCGATGGTGTTCAGCACCTGATGCAGGCCAGTCGGGATCAGCAGACGGTTAACGAAGCCGAAGATGCCGGAGCCGACTGCGCCCATCGACACAATCCACTCCCCGCCCGCGTGGATAGCGTTCTGTACCGGCGGCCAGACGTAGCCAAAAATCGCCGCCAGGATCAGGCAGAAGAAGCCAGTGGCAATCGGCACAAAGCGCTTGCCGCCGAAGAAGCTCAGGAACTCAGGCAGCTTGATGTTGGACCAGCGGTTGTAGACCGCACCGCCCACCAGGCCGGTAATGATACCGGAGAGCACGCCCATGTTAATGGCCGGGTTGATGGTGACCATCGCTTTGGTCATCACAAAGTAACCCACCGCACCCGCCAGCGCCGCCGCGCCTGCACTATCTTTCGACCACGACGAGGCCACGCCGATAGCGAAGATCAGGGCAAGGTTATCAAAAATTGCCCCGCCCGCCTGGGCGATAAACGGAACGTTAAGCAGATCGGGCTGGCCGAAACGCAGCAGCAGCGCCGCGACGGGCAGCACAGCGATAGGGAGCTGTAACGCCCGCCCCAGTCGCTGGAAGAAACCAAGAATATTCATTTTTATACCCCCCTATGAAACTCCGCTGAGCCTCATCACTAACCATTTTTTATAGTTAAACCAACCCTGTAATGCGGTCGTTTTACGCAGACTGTTCAAGTGTGTGGAAATTTAATTCGCCTCGCAAATTAAACGCGCATCTTTTGTGATTACAATCACCAAATATCGTTATTTACACTCCTGGTTACTGGCTAAGAACGAAAACTTATTTTATGATTCAAAAAATCAGGACGGACTGCCCCCTCTTATAGCGCAATCTGAGTTACGCTTAAAAGCGTACAGGCTGCAGTTCGCCAACGTTAATTTCACCCTTTGTAGAGGTAAACAATGAGACTGATCCCCCTGACGAGTGCCGAACAGGTTGGTAAATGGGCTGCCCGCCATATCGTTAACCGCATCAACGCGTTCAAACCGACTGCGGATCGTCCGTTTGTTTTGGGCCTGCCCACCGGCGGCACGCCGCTTACGGCCTATAAAGCGCTGGTAGAAATGCACAAAGCGGGCCAGGTTAGCTTTCAGAACGTTGTCACCTTTAACATGGACGAATATGTCGGCCTGCCGAAAGAGCATCCGGAGAGCTACCACAGCTTTATGCACCGTAACTTTTTCGATCACGTTGATATTCCCGCAGAAAACATCAACCTGCTCAATGGTAATGCGCCGGATATTGACGCAGAATGTCGCCGTTATGAAGAAAAAATTCGCGCCTACGGCAAAATTCACCTGTTTATGGGTGGCGTAGGCAACGACGGGCACATCGCGTTTAACGAACCGGCTTCATCGCTGGCCTCCCGCACCCGTATTAAAACCTTGACCCATGACACCCGCGTGGCGAACTCCCGCTTTTTTGACGGTGACGTCGATCAGGTGCCGAAATACGCGCTGACCGTAGGCGTAGGCACCCTGCTGGATGCCGAAGAGGTGATGATTCTGGTGCTGGGCAATGTGAAAGCGCAGGCATTGCAGGCGGCGGTAGAAGGCAACGTTAACCATATGTGGACGATTAGCTGCCTGCAGCTGCATCCGAAAGCGGTCGTGGTGTGCGACGAGCCGTCCACAATGGAGCTAAAAGTGAAGACGCTCAAATACTTCACTGAATTAGAAGCGGAAAATATCAAAGGTCTGTAACATTTTTACCCGGGGGTTGTTATGTATGCTTTAACCCAGTGCCGTATCTTTACCGGCCATGAAATTCTGGATGACCACGCGCTCATCATCGTTGATGGTCTGATCGACCGACTCTGCCCGCAGGCAGACCTGCCGCCAACCATTGAGCAGCGCTCGCTCAACGGCGCATATCTGGCCCCCGGTTTTATCGACCTGCAGCTGAACGGCTGCGGCGGCGTGCAGTTTAATGATACCGCTGAGGCGGTGAGCGTAGAGACGCTGGAGATAATGCAGCGCGCCAACGAGCGGTCAGGCTGCACCAGCTTTTTACCCACGCTTATCACCACCAGCGACGATCTGATGAAACAGGGCGTGCAGGTGATGCGCGACTACCTGGCGAAGCATCCGCACCAGGCGCTGGGTCTGCATCTCGAAGGGCCGTGGCTCAACGTGGTGAAAAAAGGCACCCACGATCCTGACTTTGTGCGCCGCCCGGACAGCGATCTGGTGGATTTCCTCTGCGCCAATGCCGACGTGATTACCAAGCTGACCCTGGCGCCGGAGATGGTCGATCCTGCCGTGATCCGCAAGCTGGCAGCAGCCGGGATTGTGGTCTCTGCCGGTCACTCTAATTCGACGCTTGTCGAGGCGAAAGCCGGTTTCCGCGCGGGTATCACCTTTGCTACCCATCTGTTCAACGCGATGCCCTACATCACCGGGCGCGAGCCGGGTCTCACCGGCGCGGTACTCGATGATGCTGACGTCTACTGCGGCATTATCGTTGATGGCTTACACGTTGATTTTACTAACGTTCGGATGGCGAAACGCCTGAAGGGCGATAAGCTCTGCCTGGTCACCGACGCGACTGCGGCAGCGGGTGCAGTCATTGACGAATTCATTTTTGCTGGTAAAACAATATACTACCGTAATGGGCTCTGTGTAGATGAGAACGGTACCCTCAGCGGTTCGGCATTAACCATGATCGAAGGGGTGGCTAATCTTGTCGAGCACGTCGGCGTTGCGCTGGACGAAGCGCTGCGTATGGCAACGCTCTACCCGGCCCGCGCCATCGGCGTTGATAAACAGTTAGGCAGCATCGCACCGGGCATGGTGGCGAACCTGACCGCGTTTACCCACGACTTTAAAGTAATTAAGACCATCGTTAATGGTAACGAGGTCATGACTGAGTAAGTAAAAGTATGACATCAGGCGGACAAGCTCAAATTGGTAACGTTGACCTCGTAAAACAACTTAATAGCGCGGCTGTTTACCGCCTGATCGACCAGCTTGGCCCTATCTCGCGGATCCAGATTGCCGAGCAGAGCCAGCTTGCCCCCGCCAGCGTGACAAAAATCACGCGACAGCTTATTGAGCGCGGTTTGATTAAAGAGGTCGATCAGCAGGCCTCGACCGGTGGTCGCCGCGCCATCTCTATTATTACCGAGACGCGTAATTTCAATGCCATTGGCGTGCGCCTCGGCCGCTACGATACCACCCTGACGCTCTACGATCTCAGCAGCAAGGTGCTGGCAGAAGAGCACTACCCCCTGCCGGAGCGTACTCAGGAGACGTTAGAGCACGCCCTGCTGAACACCATCGCCACCTTTATTGAGGCCTGCCAGCGTAAAACGCGCGAGCTGATTGCTATCTCGGTGATCCTGCCGGGGCTGGTGGATCCCGAGAGCGGCGTGATCCGCTATATGCCGCATATTCAGGTGGAGAACTGGGGGCTGGTCAGCGCGCTGGAAAAGCGTTTTAAGGTGACCTGCTTTGTTGGGCACGATATCCGCAGCCTGGCGCTGGCCGAGCACTACTTTGGTGCAAGCCAGGACTGCGAGGACTCTATTCTGGTGCGCGTTCACCGCGGAACCGGGGCGGGTATCATCTCTAACGGGCGGATCTTTATTGGCCGTAACGGCAACGTCGGCGAGATCGGCCATATTCAGGTGGAGCCGCTGGGCGAGCGCTGCCACTGCGGAAACTTTGGCTGTCTGGAGACCGTAGCGGCGAATGCCGCGATTGAACAGCGGGTGCGCCATCTGCTTGAACAGGGCTACCAGAGCCGCATCACCCTGGACGACTGTTCGATCAAAGCCATCTGTAAAGCCGCTAACAAAGGCGACGCCCTGGCCTGCGAGGTCATAGAGCACGTAGGCCGTCATCTGGGCAAAACTATTGCCATCGCCATTAATCTGTTTAATCCGCAAAAGATTGTTATTGCCGGTGAGATTGTGGAGGCGGAAAAAGTGCTACTGCCTGCCATTGAGGGCTGCATCAATACCCAGGCGCTGAAGGCGTTTCGTAAAAACCTGCCGGTGGTGCGCTCAACGCTGGATCACCGCTCGGCCATCGGGGCCTTTGCGCTGGTGAAGCGCGCTATGCTCAACGGCTCGCTGCTGCAGCATCTGCTGGAGGAGTAACTCTGCCCATCGCCCGGCGGCGCTCCGCTTGCACGGGCCTACCAGAGCGAACCACGTCTCTTGACGTGGTTTTTTCATTTTTACCTATTCATAAGATAACCTGCATCAAAAAAAGCACCTTAAAAATGAATAATCATCAATAAACCACCCTAAACCCTGTGCTTTTTTCACTATTCAACAATGGCGATTGCACTTTTTAATTTCGACCCCCTAAAACCCTTGCGCCTGGCTGCGCTTTGCGGCATTTTCTTAATCAAGCAATAAGACAACGCGATGACGCAACGTCTGCAAACTAACAACACCAGGCAACATCACAGGGTTAACGGAGAAGGTTATGTGTTCAATTTTTGGCGTACTGGATATTAAAACGGATGCAGGTGAGCTGCGTAAGAAAGCGCTGGAGCTCTCCCGCCTGATGCGCCATCGCGGTCCTGACTGGTCCGGCGTATACGCAAGCGATAAAGCGATTCTGGCCCACGAACGTCTCTCTATCGTTGACGTCAACGCTGGCGCACAGCCGCTCTACAACGCGCAAAAAACCCATGCCCTGGCCGTTAACGGTGAAATCTATAACCATCAGGCTCTGCGTGCCGAGTACGGCGATCGCTACGATTTCCAGACCGGCTCCGACTGTGAAGTGATCCTGGCCCTGTATCAGGAGAAAGGCCCGGCGTTCCTCGACGAGCTGCAGGGCATGTTTGCCTTCGTGCTCTACGATAGCGAAAAAGATGCCTACCTGATTGGCCGCGACCATATCGGTATCATCCCGCTGTATATGGGCTATGACGAGCACGGCAACATGTACGTGGCCTCTGAAATGAAAGCCCTGGTACCGGTCTGCCGTACCATTAAAGAGTTCCCGGCGGGCAGCTACCTGTGGAGCCAGGACGGCGAGATCCGCAGCTACTACCAGCGCGACTGGTTTGAGTACGACGCGGTAAAAGACAACGTGACCGACAAAGCCAAGCTGCGTCAGGCACTGGAAGATGCGGTGAAAAGCCACCTGATGTCAGACGTGCCGTATGGCGTGCTGCTCTCCGGCGGCCTGGATTCCTCCATCATCTCGGCTATCACCAAAAAATTTGCTGCACGCCGCGTGGAAGATCAGGAGCAGTCAGAGGCCTGGTGGCCGCAGCTGCACTCCTTTGCCGTAGGCCTGGAGGGCGCGCCGGATCTGAAAGCGGCCCAGGCGGTTGCTGAGCATCTGGGTACCGTGCACCACGAGATCCACTTCACCGTTCAGGAAGGTCTGGATGCCATCCGCGACGTGATCTACCACATTGAGACCTATGACGTGACCACCATCCGCGCCTCAACGCCGATGTACCTGATGTCACGTAAGATCAAAGCGATGGGCATCAAGATGGTGCTGTCGGGCGAAGGTTCAGACGAGGTGTTTGGCGGCTATCTCTACTTCCACAAAGCGCCGGACGCCAAAGAGCTGCATGAAGAGACCGTGCGTAAGCTGCAGGCGCTGCATATGTTTGACTGCGCCCGCGCCAACAAAGCGATGTCGGCCTGGGGCGTGGAGGCACGCGTGCCCTTCCTGGATAAAAACTTCCTCGACGTGGCAATGCGCATTAACCCGCAGGATAAGATGTGCGGCAACGGCAAAATGGAAAAACATGTGCTGCGTGAGTGCTTCGAGTCCTACCTGCCGGCAAGCGTGGCATGGCGTCAGAAAGAGCAGTTCTCTGATGGCGTAGGCTACAGCTGGATCGACACCCTGAAAGAGGTGGCGGCACAGCAGGTAAGCGACCAGCAGCTGGAGACCGCCAGCTACCGCTTCCCGTACAACACGCCGACCTCTAAAGAGGCCTACCTGTACCGCGAAGTGTTTGAAGAGCTGTTCCCGGTTGCCAGCGCAGCCGAGTGCGTACCGGGCGGTCCGTCTGTTGCCTGCTCCTCTGCCAAAGCGATTGAGTGGGATGAAGCGTTCAAAACCATGAACGATCCATCAGGCCGTGCGGTAGGCGTTCACCAGTCCGCCTATTAACAGATAAAGTGTTATGATGATAACGGGTCCTGCGGGGCCCGTTCTTATTGGTTTTGGTCTTGTTATCTCTCAATTAAAATCAAGATATAACCAATAATTGCCGAATAATACGCCAGGCTGTTCGCAACCTAACCAAACAGTCACATTCCGGCAATTTTCGATGAAAAAGGTGTTGACGCTGCAAGGCCCAATACGCATAATGCGCCCCGCAACGCCGATAAGGTAACGCGAAAAAAGATGGCTACGTAGCTCAGCTGGTTAGAGCACATCACTCATAATGATGGGGTCACAGGTTCGAATCCCGTCGTAGCCACCATCTTTTTTGCGGGAGTGGCGAAATTGGTAGACGCACCAGATTTAGGTTCTGGCGCCGCAAGGTGTGCGAGTTCAAGTCTCGCCTCCCGCACCATTCCCAGTAAGCGTTGCACGGATGGGGTATCGCCAAGCGGTAAGGCACCGGTTTTTGATACCGGCATTCCCTGGTTCGAATCCAGGTACCCCAGCCACTTTTTTCGACTCTCGTGTTATCACGTTTGTCTTGAGTAATTAGCAGTACAATTTGGCTACTTAGCTCAGCTGGTTAGAGCACATCACTCATAATGATGGGGTCACAGGTTCGATTCCCGTAGTAGCCACTATATTCTGATGAGTATCGTTAAGATGCTTATGACGTAAAAAATTGTTGGGGTATCGCCAAGCGGTAAGGCACTGGATTCTGATTCCAGCATTCCGAGGTTCGAATCCTCGTACCCCAGCCAATTTAAAAAGACGTTTGCTCACGCGAACGCACCCTGTTGGGGTATCGCCAAGCGGTAAGGCACTGGATTCTGATTCCAGCATTCCGAGGTTCGAATCCTCGTACCCCAGCCACATAAAACAAAAAAGCTCGCTTCGGCGGGCTTTTTTGTTTTTGTCCTTCGGTGAAATTCGTATGCCGGGCTGCCCCGGCATCAATATTACAGGCCTAGCGCATACTTCAGCGCCTGCGTTTTCAGCACCCCTGCCCGCTGGGCAGCCATCAGGCCCATGTTGCGCAGTACGCGCAGCGGCCCCAGGTTGTTGCTGAATCCAGCATAGAAGAGATCCATGCCGCTCTGCATAATGTAGTTGTCCATCATCCGCCGCGTCTGATAGCGCTTAAGCACGCGCTGGCTGGCCCACTCCTCGCCCTGGCCGCGGGCAGTAATCAACACCTCCAGCAGGGCATCAACGTCGCGATAGCCCAGATTAACCCCCTGCCCCGCCAGGGGATGGATCGTATGGGCGGCATCGCCTACCAGCGCCAGCCCAGGTTTCACATACTGTAAGGCATGGCGGCGTGTCAGCGGGAAGGCACCTGCCGCCACCGGCGTCACCTTGCCGAGCCGCGCCGGGAAGAACTTCTCAATCTCTTTTTGCAGCTGCGGCATCGTCAGGGTACGAAGCTGGCGAATGCGCGCCGGGGTGTCATACCACACCAGCGAGGCCCAGCGATCGAACAGCGGCAGGAAGGCGTGCGGACCATGAGGAGTAAACTGCTGCCAGGTGCTGTCGCCCGGATCGTTTTCGCACTCAACGGTGATGAGCATACAGGACTGCTGATACTGCCAGGCATGAACGCCAATCCCCGCCCACTGTCGCACCTGCGAGTTGGCGCCGTCAGCCCCAATCACCAGCTTTGCCAGCAGCGTCTCGTCATTATCAAACACCAGCTCATGCTGATGACCATGAGTGTGCATTGCTTTGAGCATCGCCGGGGCGCGCAAGGTGACCTGCGGATGAGCCTCCAGCGCATCCCACAGCGCGCGCTGTAATACGTTATTCTCAACCATATAGCCGAGATGCGGCAGCTTAAGATCGCTGGCGTCAAAGACCACGTGAGCGTTCTCCCACTCCCAGGTCTCCAGCCTGCGCCAGGGGTGGCAGCGCATCGCCAGCACGCTGTCCCAGACGCCTAACCCACGCAGCAGTGCCACAGATGCGGTGCTTATCGCAGAAATGCGCACGTCCGGCGCTATACTGGCGTCAAACGCAGGGGGTGCGGCCTGCTCGATCACCGTTACCGCAAAACCATGCTGCGCCAGGCCAAGGGCCAACGCGCCGCCGACCATACCGCCGCCAACGACGGCGACTTCAGTTGGTTGATTTATCATGGTCAATCGTCCTTATTTATAATTCTTTTAAGTTTACAGGATTTTCGATTTTGTGGGGTCGGGAGATGAACTATGGTCAGCGCCCGACCAAAGCATTACAATACGCGGCCTGAAATCCTCGCGTTTATTAGAGCAAGTCGATGACCAAAAAACTCCATATTAAAACCTGGGGCTGTCAGATGAACGAGTACGATTCATCGAAGATGGCCGATCTGCTGGATGCCACCCACGGCTATCAGCTGACCGACGTGGCGGAAGAGGCAGATTTGCTGCTGCTTAATACCTGCTCTATCCGCGAGAAGGCTCAGGAGAAGGTGTTCCATCTGCTTGGGCGCTGGAAGCTCTTAAAAGAGAAGAATCCGGATCTGATTATCGGCGTCGGCGGCTGCGTAGCCTCCCAGGAGGGCGATCTTATTCGCCAGCGCGCCCGCTGCGTCGACATCGTGTTTGGTCCACAGACCCTGCACCGCCTGCCGGAGATGATCAACTCAGTGCGCGGCAATCGCAGCCCGATCGTCGATATCAGCTTCCCGGAAATCGAAAAATTTGACCGCCTGCCGGAGCCGCGTGCCGACGGTCCGACCGCCTTCGTCTCTATCATGGAAGGCTGTAATAAATATTGCACCTACTGCGTGGTGCCCTACACCCGTGGTGAAGAGGTGAGCCGTCCCTGCGACGACATCCTGTTTGAGATCGCCCAACTGGCAGCGCAGGGCGTGCGTGAGGTTAACCTGCTGGGCCAGAACGTGAACGCCTGGCGCGGCGAGAACTACGACGGCACCACCGGCTCCTTCGCCGAGCTGCTGCGTCTGGTTGCTGCCATCGACGGTATCGACCGCATCCGCTTTACCACCAGCCACCCGATTGAATTTACCGACGATATCATCGAGGTCTACCGCGATACGCCAGAGCTGGTGAGCTTCCTGCACCTGCCGGTACAGAGCGGCGCGGATCGCGTCCTGAACCTTATGGGCCGGACCCATACCGCGCTGGAGTACAAGGCGATTATCCGTAAGCTGCGCGCGGCGCGTCCGGATATCCAGATCAGCTCCGACTTTATCGTCGGCTTCCCGGGTGAAACCACCCAGGACTTCGAGCAGACCATGAAGCTGATTGCCGAGGTGAATTTTGACGTGAGCTACAGCTTTATCTTCTCTGCCCGTCCGGGTACGCCGGCCGCCGATATGGTCGATGACGTTCCGGAAGAGGATAAGAAGCAGCGTCTCTACATTCTGCAGGAGCGTATCAACCAGCAGGCGATGGCCTGGAGCCGCAAAATGATCGGCACCACCCAGCGTATCCTGGTGGAGGGGACCTCCCGCAAGAGCATTATGGAGCTGTCGGGCCGTACCGAGAACAACCGCGTGGTTAACTTTGAGGGTACGCCGGAGATGATCGGCAAGTTCGTGGACGTCGAGATCACCGATGTCTATACTAATTCATTGCGCGGTAACGTTGTGCGCACCGAAGCGGAGATGGGCCTGCGTGTAACCGAAACGCCGGAATCGGTGATTGCCCGCACCCGTAAAGAGAACGAACTGGGCGTCGGTCTCTACCAGCCCTGATCCCCCCGGCCTGCCCCTCCGGCAGGCCTTGTTTTTTCCGCCCATCGCCCCCATATCACTACTCCATCCGGCCAGTCAGGTAAAAGAGGAATCGATTGAATACTGAAACCTGTGAAATCACCCTTGAACCAGCTGACAATGCCCGTCTGCTGAGTTTATGCGGCCCGTTTGACGACAATATCAAACAGCTTGAACGTCGACTGGGCATCGAAATTAACCGCCGCGATAACCACTTCAAACTCACCGGACGCACCATTAGCGTTAACGCCGCCGCAGATATCCTGCGCAGCCTCTACGTTGATACCGCCCCGATGCGCGGCCAAACCCAGGATATTGAACCCGAACAGATCCATCTGGCCATTAAAGAGGCCCGCGTGCTTGAGCAGAGCGCCGAGAGCGTGCCGGAGTATGGCAAAGCGGTCAATATCAAAACCAAGCGCGGCGTAATCAAACCGCGTACGCCAAACCAGGCGCAGTACATCGCCAATATTCTCGATCATGACATCACCTTCGGAATTGGGCCGGCAGGGACAGGGAAAACCTACCTCGCCGTCGCCGCCGCGGTTGATGCCCTGGAGCGTCAGGACGTTCGCCGTATTCTGCTGACCCGTCCGGCGGTAGAAGCCGGTGAGAAGCTCGGCTTCCTCCCAGGGGATCTCAGCCAGAAGGTTGACCCGTATCTGCGTCCGCTGTACGACGCGCTGTTTGAGATGCTGGGCTTTGAGAAAGTCGAGAAGCTGATGGAGCGTAACGTGATTGAGGTTGCGCCGCTGGCCTACATGCGCGGCCGCACGTTGAACGACGCGTTTATCATTCTGGATGAGAGCCAGAACACCACCATCGAACAGATGAAGATGTTCCTGACGCGTATCGGCTTTAACTCGAAAGCGGTGATCACCGGGGATATCACCCAGGTCGACCTGCCGCGCAGCACCAAATCCGGCCTGCGCCACGCGATTGAAGTCCTGGCAGAGGTCGATGAAATTAGCTTTAACTTCTTCCACAGCGAAGACGTGGTGCGCCACCCGGTGGTTGCCCGCATCGTGACCGCCTATGAGGCGTGGGAAGAGACAGAGCAGAAACGTAAAGCCGAGCTGGCCGCCGAGCGTAAGCGCGAAGCCCAGCATCAGGAGCATGAGCAGAAATGAGTTCGGTAATCCTCGATTTACAGCTGGCGTGTGATGACGCGAGCGGCCTGCCAGACGAAGCACAGTTTCAGGGCTGGCTGAACGCGGTTATCCCGCAGTTTCAGGAGGAGTCCGAAGTGACGATCCGCCTCGTGGATGAGGCGGAGAGCCACGAGCTTAACCTGACCTACCGCGGCAAGGATAAGCCCACCAACGTGCTCTCCTTCCCGTTTGAGGCCCCGCCGGGCATCGAACTGCCGCTGCTCGGCGACCTGATTATCTGTCGTCAGGTGGTTGAGCAGGAGGCCCGCGAGCAGGAGAAGCCGCTGGAGGCGCACTGGGCGCATATGGTGGTACATGGCAGTCTGCACCTGCTGGGCTACGATCATATTGAAGATGACGAGGCTGAAGAGATGGAGAGCCTGGAAACAGAGATAATGCTTGCTCTGGGCTATGAGGATCCGTACATTGCCGAGAAGGAGTAGCCTGGCTGCTCCTGAACCGTCTGGCGCTGAGTTTGCGCGCCGGACAACATATTTTATTAACATGAGAACCCATACGACGCCATGAGCGACGACAATTCACACAGTAGCGACCCACTTAACAGCAGCAAAAAGGGATTCTTCTCCCTCTTACTGAGCCAGCTCTTTCACGGCGAACCGAAAAACCGTGACGAACTTCTGGCGCTGATCCGTGACTCCGGGCAGAACGAGCTTATCGACGAAGATACGCGCGACATGCTTGAAGGGGTAATGGATATTGCCGACCAGCGCGTTCGCGACATCATGATCCCTCGCTCGCAGATGATCACCCTGAAACGTAACCAGACGCTGGATGAGTGCCTCGACGTGATTATCGAGTCTGCCCACTCCCGCTTCCCGGTGATCAGCGAAGATAAAGATCACATCGAAGGGATTTTGATGGCCAAGGATCTGCTGCCCTTTATGCGCAGCGACGCCGAAGCCTTCAGCATGGAAAAAGTGCTACGTCCGGCGGTTGTCGTCCCAGAGAGCAAACGGGTCGACCGGATGCTGAAAGAGTTCCGCTCACAGCGCTATCATATGGCAATCGTTATTGATGAGTTTGGCGGCGTCTCGGGCCTCGTGACCATCGAAGATATTCTTGAGCTGATCGTCGGCGAAATTGAAGATGAGTACGACGAAGAGGAAGATATCGACTTCCGTCAGCTAAGCCGTCACACCTGGACGGTACGCGCCCTGGCCTCCATTGAAGATTTCAATGAGTCGTTTGGTACCCACTTCAGCGATGAAGAGGTGGACACTATCGGCGGGCTGGTGATGCAGGCCTTTGGCCATCTGCCGGCGCGGGGCGAATCCATCGACATCGATGGTTACCAGTTTAAGGTCGCGATGGCCGACAGCCGTCGTATTATTCAGGTTCACGTAAAAATGCCAGAAGACGCAGCGCAGCCTAAACTGGACGAGTAATCCACCTGGACGAGTAATGTAAATGGTATTTGCCTCACTGTTTGAGCGTCAGCGCATGCGTTTGCTGCTGGCGCTGTTATTAGGAGCCAGCGGAACGCTGGCTTTTTCTCCTTATGATATCTGGCCTGCCGCGCTTATCTCCCTTATCGGCCTACAGGGGCTGACGCTTAACCGCCGCCCGCTGCAGGCCGCGGCAATTGGCTACGCGTGGGGATTCGGCCTCTTTGGCACCGGCATTAACTGGGTCTACGTCAGCATCGCCCAGTTTGGCGGTATGCCGGGGCCGGTCAACGTCTTCCTCGTGGTGCTGCTGGCGGCCTACCTGTCGCTCTATACCGGTCTGTTCGCTGGCATCCTCTCCCGCCTCTGGCCGCGTACCAGCGCCATCCGCATGGCCATTGCCGCGCCGGTAGTGTGGCAGATCACTGAGTTCCTGCGCGGCTGGGTGCTGACCGGCTTCCCGTGGCTGCAGTTTGGCTACAGCCAGATTGACGGCCCGCTGAAGGGCCTTGCGCCGGTGATGGGCGTCGAGGCAATCAACTTCCTGCTGATGGTGATCAGCGGCCTGCTGGTGCTGGCGGCGGTACACCGCAGCTGGCGTACCCTGGCGGTAGCGGTGGTGCTCTTTGCCCTCCCCTTCCCGCTGCGCTACATTCAGTGGTTTACCCCGCTAACGGAGCGCACTACCCAGGTCTCGCTGGTGCAAGGCAATATCCCGCAGTCCCTGAAGTGGGATGAGGGGCAGCTGGTGAATACGCTCAACATCTATCTCAACGCCACCGAGCGGGAGATGGGCAAGTCGCAGCTCATTATCTGGCCAGAGTCGGCCATTCCCGATCTGGAGATCAACCAGCAGCGCTTTTTAAGCATGATGGACGATCTGCTGCGGGCGAAGGACACGACGCTGATTACCGGCATCGTCGATGCGCGTCTGAACAAGCAGAACCGCTACGACACCTACAACACCATTATTACGCTGGGCAAAGAGAGCGCGTATAGCTACAACTCTACGAATCGCTACAACAAAAATCATCTGGTGCCGTTTGGCGAGTTTGTGCCGCTGGAGTCTATTCTGCGTCCGCTGGCCCCGTTCTTCGATCTGCCGATGTCTTCGTTTAGCCGCGGTCCCTATGTGCAGCCGCAGCTCTCGGCCCACGGCTTTGAGCTGACTCCGGCCATCTGCTATGAGATCATCCTCGGCGAACAGGTGCGGGATAACTTCCGGCCGAACACCGACTTCCTGCTGACCATCTCCAACGATGCGTGGTTCGGTAAGTCCATCGGTCCGTGGCAGCACTTCCAGATGGCGCGGATGCGCTCCCTGGAGCTGGCCCGTCCGCTGCTGCGCAGCACCAATAACGGTATTACTGCCGTGATTGGCCCGCAGGGTGAAATTCAGGCCATGCTGCCGCAGTTCACTCGTCAGGTGCTGACCACCAAAGTCACTCCCACTACCGGCCTGACGCCGTACGCCCGTACCGGCAGCTGGCCGCTGTGGATCCTTACCGCGCTGTTCGGCTTTGGCGCGGTGATCATGAGCCTGCGCCAGCGTCGTAAATAGCCAGTCTCCCCCCTTACCCGGCCCGATTTTGTAGGCCGGGTAAGGCGCAGCCGCCACCCGGCAAATCCCCCTCTCACTTTCCCAACCTGGCACAGCAATTGCTTAATAATATCAGGCAGCTGCGGATCTTTGCCGATGCGCCATAACGGTGCACCAGCGGTGAACACCTGAAGCACTAAAAAGGTGCAATCGGCGTTTTCTGCCTCGAAATGGTGCGGTGCGCTTCGCAAAACTAAACAATAAAGCAGCAAAATGTTTACACCAAGCCACACTAAATGTTAACAAACACGCATAACACTGCATGCTTGTGCTGCAGGATATAACAACACAAACACACACACTGGGTATCAATGCGTCCCTGGCGCTGATGATGAAGGAGTTGGATATGCAATTACGTAAACTGACCGCGGCAATGCTGTTAGTGGGAATGAGCGCCGGTCTGGCACACGCCGAAGATGCAGCCGCGCCGGCAGTCGGTAGCACGCTCGATAAAATTGCCAAAAACGGTGTGATCGTGGTCGGCCACCGTGAATCTTCCGTCCCGTTCTCTTACTATGACAACCAGCAGAAAGTCGTAGGCTACTCACAGGACTACTCCAACGCGATCGTTGAAGCCGTTAAAAAGCAGCTGAACAAACCCGATCTGCAGGTCAAGCTGATCCCGATCACCTCCCAGAACCGTATTCCACTGCTGCAGAACGGCACCTTTGATTTTGAATGTGGCTCTACCACCAACAACCTTGAGCGCCAGAAGCAGGCCGCCTTCTCTAACACCATTTTCGTGGTTGGCACCCGCCTGCTGGTGAAAAAAGGTGGCGACATTAAAGACTTCCCAGATCTGAAGGGGAAAGCGGTCGTGGTCACCTCCGGTACCACCTCTGAGGTGCTGCTGCACAAGCTGAACGACGAGCAGAAGATGGATATGCGCATCATCAGCGCGAAAGATCACGGCGACTCCTTCCGTACTCTGGAGAGCGGGCGTGCAGTAGCCTTTATGATGGATGACGCCCTGCTGGCAGGCGAACGCGCGAAGGCGAAGAAGCCGGACAACTGGGAGATCGTTGGCAAACCGCAGTCTGAGGAAGCCTACGGCTGTATGCTGCGTAAAGACGATCAGCAGTTCAAAAAGCTGATGGATGACACCATCGCCCAGGCGCAGACCTCCGGTGAAGCGGCGAAGTGGTTTGATAAGTGGTTTAAGAACCCCATTCCGCCGAAAAACCTGAACATGAACTTCGAGCTCTCTAACGAGATGCAGACCCTGTTCAAAACGCCGAACGATAAAGCACTTAACTAACTAGAAACACAGGGCGACTATCGCCCTCTCGATTGACGGGAAGCACGGACAGACTAGACGCTGGAGGGTCGTTCCCCCATCCGGCGCGACGCTTACGCATAAAAAGGTGCGTAAAGCTTCTCACCAATCTTCGAGGGTAGCGCTGCTACCCTTTTTTTTCTGAGGTACATGTATGTCAATAGACTGGAACTGGGGTATTTTTCTGCAACAGGCCCCGTTCGGCAACACCACCTATTTAGGCTGGCTGTGGAGCGGTTTTCAGGTCACGGTCGCGCTGTCGATTACCGCCTGGATCATCGCATTTCTTGTCGGCTCGCTGTTCGGTATTCTCCGTACCGTGCCCAACCGTTTCCTCTCCGGGATCGGTACTCTCTACGTTGAGCTATTCCGTAACGTTCCGCTGATCGTGCAGTTCTTCACCTGGTATCTGGTGGTACCTGAGCTGCTGCCGGAAGATCTCGGCATGTGGTTTAAGGCGGAGCTTGACCCCAATATTCAATTCTTCCTCTCGTCGATGATCTGCCTCGGGCTGTTCACCGCGGCGCGCGTCTGTGAGCAGGTGCGGGCCGCTATTCAGTCGCTGCCGCGCGGGCAAAAGAACGCCGGGCTGGCGATGGGGCTGACGCTGCCGCAGACTTACCGCTACGTGCTGCTGCCCAACGCCTACCGCGTCATTGTGCCGCCGATGACCTCCGAGATGATGAACCTGGTGAAAAACTCCGCCATCGCCTCGACCATCGGGCTGGTGGATATGGCCGCGCAGGCGGGCAAGCTGCTGGACTACTCCGCCCACGCCTGGGAATCTTTTACCGCGATCACCCTCGCCTACGTGCTGATTAACGCCTTCATTATGCTGGTAATGAATCTGGTGGAACGTAAAGTTCGCCTGCCGGGCAATATGGGGAGCAAATAACGATGTATGAATTTGACTGGAGTTCCATTCTCCCGGCGATGCCCTACCTGCTGGACGGACTGGTCATCACCCTGAAAATTACTATTACTGCGGTGCTGGTCGGCATCGTCTGGGGCACCATTTTGGCGGTGCTGCGCCTGTCGAGCTTTAAGCCGTTCGCCTGGTTTGCCACCGCCTATGTCAACGTGTTCCGCTCTATCCCGCTGGTGATGGTGCTGCTGTGGTTCTACCTGATCGTACCGGGGCTGCTGCAAAACGTGCTCGGCCTGTCGCCCACCACCGATATTCGCCTGATCTCGGCGATGGTGGCCTTCTCGATGTTTGAAGCGGCCTACTACTCGGAGATTATCCGTGCCGGTATTCAGAGTATCTCGCGCGGGCAGTCTAGCGCGGCGCTGGCCCTGGGCATGACCCACTGGCAGTCGATGAAGCTTATCATCCTGCCGCAGGCCTTCCGGGCGATGGTGCCTCTACTGCTCACCCAGGGGATCGTCCTGTTCCAGGACACCTCGCTGGTGTACGTGCTCAGCCTGGCGGACTTCTTCCGTACCGCGTCCACCATCGGTGAGCGTGATGGTACTCAGGTAGAGATGATCCTCTTTGCCGGCTTCGTCTATTTTGCAATTAGTCTCAGTGCTTCACTGTTGGTCAGCTATCTGAAGAAAAGGACAGTTTAATGATTTCCCTGAAAAACGTTTCAAAATGGTATGGTCACTTTCAGGTGCTAACCGACTGCTCCACGGAAGTGAAAAAAGGTGAAGTGGTAGTGGTTTGCGGGCCGTCCGGCTCCGGTAAGTCAACGCTGATTAAAACCGTTAACGGCCTGGAGCCGGTGCAGCAGGGTGAAATCCTGGTAAACGGCACCAAGGTGACCGATAAGAAAACCAACCTCGCCGAGCTTCGCTCCCACGTTGGGATGGTATTTCAGCACTTTGAGCTGTTTCCCCATCTGTCGATTATCGAAAACCTGACGCTGGCACAGGTAAAGGTACTGAAGCGCAACAAAGCGGCGGCGCGGGAAAAAGGCCTTAAGCTGCTGGAGCGCGTCGGGCTTTCCGCCCATGCCGATAAGTTTCCGGCCCAGCTCTCCGGCGGCCAGCAGCAGCGCGTGGCCATCGCCCGCGCCCTCTGCATGGATCCGGTGGCAATGCTGTTTGACGAACCCACCTCTGCGCTCGATCCCGAGATGATCAACGAGGTGCTGGACGTTATGGTGGAGCTGGCGCAGGAGGGGATGACCATGATGGTGGTCACCCATGAGATGGGCTTTGCGCGCAAGGTCGCGACACGGGTGATCTTTATGGACGAGGGGAAAATCGTCGAAGACTCCGCCAAGGAGGATTTCTTCGCCAACCCGAAATCCGAACGGGCGAAGGATTTCCTCGCCAAGATCCTGCATTAAGCCAACCTGCGGTGTCACCGCTATTTGTAGGCCGGGCAAACGCAGTGCCGCCCGGCATAGCAGCCTCAGCAAATAAACGCCCGGTGGCGCTACGCTTACCGGGCCTACACCCAGCACCGAGCCCACCGGGCGTTACAATCCTCATTAAGGCTCGAACGGTCGACGCTGGAACTGGTCATGACCGCACTTCGGACAGAGCGGCAGCGCATCCGGGGTATAGACCGCCAGATGATAGTGGCACTTTTCACACACTAAATTTCCTAAGCCCACCACTTCACCGCTGTGATAGACCCCGTGATGGTTCAGATCCTGAAACACCTCGCGCCACTCCAGCTGGGTTTTGTCGGTAATATCCGCCAGCTCCTGCCACAGGCTCTCTTTGATCACCCGCATAAATACGCTGTCGGTAACCTCCCCCTGGCTTTCGTTATAGCTGCGGGCAAACTCTTCGAGGTCGCGACGCAGGGCGCGCGTCAGCTCTTCGACCTCGGTTGGCGTTAACTCGCCCGTCTGGGTGACGCGCAGCCGCGCCTGCTCCACCAGCGCATCGATATCCCGATCGCCACTGCGCAAACGCTCGGTCAGCGTCGCAACCTGTTCACGATAATATTGAGCAACCTTGTTCATCCTTTCGCCTCCGGGCTGGGTAACGTCTTCTAATAATAGACCTTATTTTTCCGCCGCTTTGCTACCTTTGCCACAGCCTGTGTAAATTCGTGCAAGGATACCCGCTGGCCCTTTTCACCGCCGTCAGCGCGAAAGGCTGTTTTGAGACTGGCGTTTGGGCTATGCTATGCGGATCTTACACACCACATCTTAATGCTACGCTTGTAGCTGTATTGAAAACAGGACCACTGGCTGCCATGCAAGAGCAATACCGCCCGGAAGAGATAGAATCCAAAGTCCAGCTTCACTGGGAAGAGAAGCGCACATTTGAAGTCACTGAAGATGAGAGCAAAGAGAAGTATTACTGCCTCTCTATGCTTCCCTATCCTTCTGGCCGGCTACACATGGGCCACGTGCGTAACTACACCATTGGCGATGTGATCTCCCGCTATCAGCGCATGCTGGGTAAAAACGTGCTGCAGCCCATCGGCTGGGACGCATTCGGCCTGCCGGCGGAAGGCGCCGCGGTGAAGAATAACACCGCACCTGCGCCGTGGACCTACGACAATATCAACTACATGAAAAACCAGCTCAAGATGCTGGGCTTTGGCTATGACTGGAGCCGCGAGCTGGCAACCTGCACCCCGGAATACTACCGCTGGGAGCAGAAGTTCTTCACCGAGCTGTATAAGAAAGGCCTGGTCTATAAGAAGACCTCGGCGGTGAACTGGTGCCCGAACGACCAGACCGTGCTGGCTAACGAGCAGGTGATCGACGGCTGCTGCTGGCGCTGCGACACCAAAGTTGAGCGTAAAGAGATCCCGCAGTGGTTTATCAAAATCACCGCCTACGCTGACGAACTGCTGAACGATCTGGATCATATGGATCAGTGGCCAGATACCGTTAAAACCATGCAGCGCAACTGGATTGGCCGCTCTGAAGGCGTAGAGATCACCTTTGACGTCGAGAACAGCGACGACAAGCTGACCGTCTATACCACCCGTCCGGATACCTTCATGGGCGTTACCTACCTGGCCGTGGCTGCGGGCCACCCGCTGAGCACCCAGGCAGCAGCCTATAATCCGGCGTTGGGCGACTTCATTGCCGAATGCCGCAACACCAAGGTTGCCGAAGCGGACATGGCGACAATGGAGAAGAAAGGCGTCGACACCGGCGTCCGCGCAATTCACCCGCTGACCGGCGAAACGATCCCGGTCTGGGCAGCGAACTTCGTGCTGATGGAGTACGGCACCGGCGCAGTCATGGCCGTTCCTGGCCACGATCAGCGTGACTACGAGTTTGCCACGAAATATGGTTTAGATATCAAGCCGGTAATCCTCGCGGCCGACGGCAGCGAGCCGGATCTCAGCGCCCAGGCGCTGACGGAAAAAGGCGTGCTGTTTAACTCCGGCGAGTTTAACGGTCTGGACTTCGAGGCTGCGTTTAACGCCATTGCCGACAAGCTGGCCGCTAACGGCGTCGGCGAGCGTAAGGTCAACTATCGCCTGCGCGACTGGGGCGTCTCCCGCCAGCGCTACTGGGGCGCACCGATTCCAATGGTGACCCTGGAAGACGGTACCGTGCTGCCGACTCCGGAAGATCAGCTGCCGGTTATTCTGCCGGAAGACGTGGTCATGGACGGTATCACCAGCCCGATCAAAGCCGATCCGGAGTGGGCCAAAACCACCGTCAACGGCCAGCCTGCGCTGCGTGAAACCGACACCTTTGACACCTTTATGGAGTCCTCCTGGTACTACGCGCGCTACACCTGCCCGCAGTACAACGAGGGGATGCTGGATCCGAACGCCGCCAACTACTGGCTGCCGGTGGATATCTACATCGGCGGTATCGAACACGCCATTATGCACCTGCTCTACTTCCGCTTCTTCCACAAGCTGATGCGCGATGCGGGCATGGTGAACTCTGATGAGCCAGCGAAGCAGCTGCTCTGTCAGGGCATGGTGCTGGCAGATGCCTTCTACTACGTGGGCGCAAACGGCGAGCGTAACTGGGTCTCCCCGAAAGAGGCTATCGTCGAGCGCGATGAGAAAGGCCGTATCGTGAAAGCGCAGGACGCGGCGGGCCATGAGCTGGTCTATACCGGCATGAGCAAGATGTCCAAGTCGAAAAACAACGGCATCGACCCGCAGGAGATGGTAGAGCGCTACGGCGCGGATACCGTGCGTCTGTTTATGATGTTCGCCTCGCCGGCGGATATGACGCTCGAGTGGCAAGAGTCCGGCGTTGAGGGGGCGAACCGCTTCCTGAAGCGCGTCTGGAAACTGGTCTACGAGCACACTTCCCAGGGCGATGCCCCGGCGCTGGACGTCGCCGCGCTGAGCGAAGACCAGCAGGCGCTGCGTCGTGACGTGCATAAAACCATTGCTAAAGTGACCGACGATATCGGTCGCCGTCAGACCTTCAACACCGCTATTGCGGCGATTATGGAGCTGATGAACAAGCTGGCGAAAGCGCCGCTGAACGGCGAGCAGGATCGCGCCCTGATGCAGGAAGCGCTGCTGGCCGTGGTGCGTATGCTCAACCCGTTCACCCCGCACGCCAGCTTTACCCTGTGGCAGGAGCTGAAAGGCGAAGGCGATATCGACAACGCGCCGTGGCCGGTGGCAGACGAACAGGCAATGGTTGAGAACACCACCCTGGTCGTGGTGCAGGTAAACGGTAAAGTACGCGGTAAAATCACCGTGCCGGTCGACGCCAGCGAAGAGCAGGTGCGCGAGCGCGCGGGCCAGGAGCCTCTGGTAGCAAAATATCTTGATGGCGTTACCTTACGTAAAGTGATTTACGTTCCAGGTAAACTGCTCAATCTGGTCGTTGGCTAAGCGCGGGAGGAAGCGTGCGATTTTTAACAACATTATTGTTGTCGTTGGCGGTGCTGGTCACCGCCGGATGCGGTTGGCATCTGCGTAACAGTTCAGCGATCCCTGACGAGATGAAAACCATGATTTTCGACTCGTCAGATCCGAACGGTCCGCTCAGCCGCGCGATACGGGCTCAGCTGCGCCTGAACGGCGTAACGCTGGTAGAGAAGAGTTCCGTGCGCCAGGATGTGCCCTCCCTGCGTCTGGGTACATCAACAGTTAGTCAGGATACCGCGTCGATCTTCCGCGATGGCCGTACGGCTGAGTACCAGATGGTGATGAGCGTCCAGGCGACGGTGCTGATCCCGGGCCAGGGCATCTATCCGCTGCACACCAAGGTCTATCGCTCATTCTTCGATAACCCGCAGACCGCGCTGGCGAAAGATGCCGAGCAGGAGATGATCGTTACGGAGATGTACGATAAAGCCGCCGAGCAGCTGATCCGTCAGCTGCCAAGCGTGCAAACGGCAGAGAAGCAGGAGAAAATGGCGGAAACCAAAGCCTCCACCTCCCGCGTCTCAACCACGCTGGGTAACTGATGTTAAAGCTGTACCCTGAACAGCTCCGCGCGCAGCTCAATGAAGGGCTGCGCGCGGCGTATCTGCTGCTTGGCAACGATCCGTTGCTGCTGCAGGAGAGCCAGGATGCAGTGCGTCAGGCAGCGGCGGCTCAGGGTTTTGATGAGCACCACACCGTTGCTCTCGACGCCAGCACCGACTGGACCGCGCTCTTCTCCCTCTGCCAGGCCATGAGCCTGTTCGCCAGCCGCCAGACGCTGCTGCTCCAGCTGCCGGACAACGGCCCTAATGCCGCCATCAATGAACAGCTCGCCACCCTGACAGGACTGCTGCATGACGATCTCCTGCTGATCGTGCGGGGCAATAAGCTCACCAAAGCGCAGGAGAATGCGGCCTGGTTTACCGCCCTGGCTAACCGTGCCGTGCTGGTCACCTGCCAGACGCCGGAGCAGGCGCAGCTCCCGCGCTGGGTCGCCAATCGCGCAAAGCAGAATAATTTGCAGCTTGACGATGCCGCTAACCAGCTGCTCTGCTACTGCTATGAGGGTAACCTGCTGGCGCTGGCACAGGCGCTGGACCGTCTCTCTCTGCTCTGGCCCGACGGCAAGCTTACCCTGCCCCGCGTTGAACAGGCGGTGAACGATGCCGCGCACTTTACCCCTTTCCACTGGGTGGATGCCCTGCTGGCGGGCAAGAGCAAACGCGCCCTGCATATTTTGCAGCAGCTGAAGCTTGAGGCCAGCGAGCCGGTGATCCTGCTGCGTACTGTGCAGCGTGAACTGCTGCTGCTGTTGACCTTAAAGCGTCAGATGGCACATGCCCCGCTGCGCACCCTCTTTGATAAACACCGGGTGTGGCAGAACCGCCGTGCCGTCACTACCGAGGCGCTCAATCGTCTGAGCCATGCCCAGCTTCGCCAGGCGGTGCATCTTCTGAGCCGCACCGAGCTAACCGTGAAGCAGGACTACGGCCAGTCGGTGTGGGCCGAGCTGGAAGGGCTCTCTCTGCTACTCTGTCATAAGTCGCTGGCGGACGTTTTTATCGATGGGTGAGATGAATCAGCTCCAGGCGCTGTTTGGCGGGACCTTCGATCCCGTCCACTACGGCCACCTTTTACCGGTAGAGGCGCTGGCAGAAGCGATTAACCTTGCGCGGGTGATCGTTATGCCAAACAACGTGCCGCCTCACCGCCCACAGCCGGAGGCCACCAGCCAGCAGCGTAAGGCGATGCTGGCGCTGGCGATAAACGATCGTCCGCTGTTTACCCTTGATGAGCGGGAGCTGCAGCGCGACACGCCGTCTTACACAGCGGAAACGCTGGAGATATGGCGTCAGGAGAGCGGCCCAGCCCGGCCGCTGGCCTTTATCATTGGCCAGGACTCGCTGCTCAGCTTCCCGACCTGGTATCGCTACGACAGCATACTTGGCTACTGCCATCTTATCGTCTGCCGTCGCCCCGGCTACGCGCTGGAGATGCGCGACGAGGTACATCAGCGCTGGCTAGAGCAGCACCTCACCACCGATGCCCGTGAGCTGCATACCCTGCCCGCCGGAAAAATTTTTCTCGCCCAGACCCCGTGGTTCGATATCTCCGCCACGCAGATCCGCCAGCGGCTGCGGCAGAATCAGCCCTGTGACGATCTGCTCCCGCCCGCCGTGCTCGACTACATTATGCAGCAGGGGCTGTACCGCTAACTCTCCGATTAGCGCATTAGGAGATTGACACGATCCTCCAGACTGCTATTCTCCGCTGCCAGACTTTTCCCTCCGCGGCAGTTCCATAGAAATTGTTTTACAAAAATGGCGATGCAATCTTGTGCGGAGGGTGGGATGATAGCCCACTTTCAGACACATATGGGCAACTCTTGTCCCGAAAAGGCCGGGCTTCAGGTATACTGGCTGACTATCTATTGAATATCGTTATTTGCATCCACCCAGGGGGAACACTTGCAGGGTAAAGCACTCCAGGATTTTGTTATCGACAAAATTGATGACCTGAAAGGTCAGGACATCGTCACCTTAGACGTTAAAGGTAAATCAAGCATCACCGACTGCATGATCATCTGCACCGGTACCTCTACGCGTCACGTTGTCTCTATCGCCGATCACGTGGTTCAGGAATCCCGCGCGGCCGGTCTGATCCCGTTTGGCGTAGAGGGTGAAAACGTTGCGGACTGGGTCGTGGTCGATCTGGGCGACGTCATTGTCCACGTGATGCAGGAAGAGAGCCGCCGTCTCTACGAGCTGGAAAAACTCTGGGGCTAATGGGTGAAGCTGCAACTGGTCGCCGTCGGCACGAAGATGCCCGACTGGGTACAAACCGGCTTTACTGAATATCTGCGTCGATTTCCGAAAGATATGCCGTTTGAGCTGGTAGAGATCCCTGCCGGCAAGCGCGGCAAAAATGCCGACATCAAACGCATCCTTGATAAAGAGGGTGAGCTTATGCTCGCTGCGGCAGGAAAAAACCGCATCGTCACCCTCGATATTCCAGGCAAGCCCTGGGATACGCCGCAGCTGGCCATCGAGCTGGAGCGCTGGAAGCAGGACGGGCGAGACGTCAGTCTGCTGATCGGCGGCCCGGAAGGGTTATCCCCCGCCTGCAAAGCGGCAGCAGAACAAAGTTGGTCACTCTCTGCGTTAACGCTCCCCCACCCGCTGGTCCGGGTTCTGGTGGCAGAAAGCCTCTATCGCGCATGGAGCATTACGACCAACCATCCCTATCACCGTGAGTAACGAAGAGCCTTAGGTAGATTAAGCAGCGGATGAAATTACAGAACTCTTTTCGCGACTATACGGCTGAGTCCGCGCTGTTTGTGCGCCGGGCAATCGTCGCCTTTACAGGGATCCTACTGCTCAGCGGCGTGCTCGTCGCAAACCTCTACAATTTGCAGATTGTCCGTCACACCGACTACCAAACGCGCTCCAACGAAAACCGCATCAAGCTCGTGCCGATAGCCCCGACCCGCGGCATTATCTACGATCGCAACGGTACGCCGCTGGCGCTCAACCGGACCATCTACCAGGTTGAGATGATGCCTGAGAAGGTGGATAACGTGCAGCAGACGCTGGACGCGCTGCGCGACGTGGTCGATCTCACCGATGAGGACATCGCCAACTTCAAAAAAGAGCGCGCCCGTTCACACCGCTTCACCTCTATTCCGGTGAAGTCTAACCTGACGGAAGTTCAGGTCGCGCGCTTTGCGGTTAACCAGTACCGCTTCCCGGGCGTGGAGGTGAAAGGCTACAAGCGCCGCTTCTACCCCTATGGCTCTGCCCTGACCCATGTGATTGGCTACGTATCGAAAATCAACGATAAAGACGTTGAACGCCTCGATAAAGAGGGCATCCTCGCCAACTATGCGGCAACGCACGATATCGGTAAGCTGGGCATTGAGCGCTACTACGAGAACGTGCTCCACGGCCAGACCGGCTATGAAGAGGTAGAGGTCAACAACCGTGGCCGGGTGATCCGCCAGCTGAAAGAGGTGCCGCCCCAGGCCGGGCATGATATCTACCTGACGCTGGATCTCAAGCTGCAAACCTATATCGAAACCCTGCTGGAGGGGAGCCGTGCGGCGGTGGTGGTCACCGATCCGCGCACGGGCGGCATTCTGGCGCTGGTCTCTATGCCAAGCTACAACCCGAACCTGTTTGTTGACGGTATTTCCAGCAAGGATTACAACGGCCTGCTGCACGATCCCAATACGCCATTGATCAACCGCGCCACCCAGGGTGTCTATCCACCGGCATCAACCGTGAAGCCCTATGTCGCGGTATCGGCCCTAAGCGCGGGAGTGATCACTCGCAACACCAGCCTGTTTGACCCCGGCTGGTGGCAGCTCCCTGGCTCTGAAAAGCGCTATCGCGACTGGAAAAAGTGGGGCCACGGTCATCTTAACGTCACCAAGTCGCTGGAGGAGTCTGCCGATACCTTCTTCTATCAGGTCGCCTACGACATGGGGATAGATCGTCTCAGCGAGTGGATGGGTAAATTTGGCTATGGCCACTACACCGGAATCGACCTCTCGGAGGAGCGCTCCGGGAACATGCCGACCCGCGAGTGGAAGCTAAAACGCTTTAAAAAGCCGTGGTACCAGGGCGATACCATCCCGGTGGGCATCGGTCAGGGCTACTGGACAGCGACGCCGATCCAGATGAGCAAGGCGATGATGATCCTCATTAACGATGGCGTCGTTAAAGTGCCACACCTGCTGATGAGCACGGCCGAGAATGGCCAGCAGGTGCCGTGGAAGCAGCCTGAGCAGCCGCCGGTGGGCGATATTCACTCCGGCTACTGGGAGATCGCGAAGGACGGCATGTACGGCGTGGCCAACCGTCCTAACGGCACGGCACACAAATATTTTGCTAATGCGCCCTATAAAGTCGCAGCGAAATCCGGTACGGCACAGGTGTTTGGCCTGAAGGCTAACGAAACCTATAACGCGCATAAAATTGCGGAACGCCTGCGTGACCACAAGCTGATGACGGCGTTTGCCCCCTATGACTATCCCCAGGTGGCGGTGGCGATGATTCTGGAAAACGGCGGTGCTGGCCCGGCGGTCGGGACCATTATGCGCCAGATCCTCGACCACATTATGCTGGGCGATAATAACACCGACCTGCCCGCCGAGAATCCATCGGCAGCAGCGGCTGAGGACCAATAACCATGACGGATAATCCGAACAAAAAATCGTTCTGGGATAAAATCCACATCGACCCGGCGCTGCTGCTGATCATCCTGGCGCTGCTCTTCTACAGCGCCATTGTGATCTGGAGCGCCAGCGGCCAGGATGTCGGCATGACCGAGCGTAAAATCGGCCAGATCGCTATGGGCCTGGTGGTGATGGTAGTGATGGCGCAGATCCCGCCGCGCGTCTATGAGGGATGGGCGCCCTATCTCTATATATTCTGCGTGATCCTGCTGGTGGCGGTAGACGCCTTTGGCGCGATCTCGAAAGGGGCGCAGCGCTGGCTTGATCTGGGTATTGTGCGTTTCCAGCCCTCGGAGATTGCGAAAATCGCCGTCCCGCTTATGGTGGCGCGCTTTATCAACCGCGACGTCTGTCCGCCTTCGCTGAAAAACACCGGCATTGCGCTGGTGCTGATCTTCATGCCCACCCTGCTGGTGGCTGCCCAGCCGGACCTCGGAACCTCGATTCTGATCGCCCTTTCAGGGCTGTTTGTGCTCTTCCTGTCGGGCCTGAGCTGGCGGCTGATTGGTATTGCCGTCCTGCTGGTAGCGGCCTTTATCCCGATCCTCTGGTTCTTCCTGATGCACGACTATCAGCGTCAGCGGGTCATGATGCTCCTCGATCCGGAAACCGATCCACTGGGAGCAGGCTATCATATTATTCAGTCTAAAATTGCGATTGGCTCCGGCGGCCTGCGCGGCAAAGGGTGGCTGCACGGTACCCAGTCGCAGCTTGAGTTCCTCCCCGAGCGCCATACCGACTTTATCTTTGCCGTACTGGCGGAAGAGCTGGGTTTGATAGGTATTCTTATCTTACTGGCGCTCTACCTGCTGCTGATTATGCGCGGCCTGTGGATTGCGGCCCATGCGCAAACCACCTTTGGCCGCGTGATGGCCGGTGGCTTAATGCTGATTTTATTCGTTTATGTGTTTGTTAATATTGGTATGGTGAGCGGTATTTTACCGGTGGTAGGTGTACCTCTACCGTTGGTAAGCTACGGTGGCTCCGCCCTGATTGTGCTTATGGCCGGGTTTGGTATCGTGATGTCGATCCATACCCACAGAAAAATGTTGTCGAAAAGCGTATAAGAGGTCCGCAATGCGAAAGCTTTGCCTTGCAGTTTGCGTAGCAGCAGGATTACTGACAGCGTGTTCAAGTAACGATGAGAGCCAGCAACCCCCAGCCGCTGCGCCGCAGCCTGCGGTCTGTAACGGCCCGACGGTTGAGATCGGCGGGGCCGAGCCGCGTTACGAGCCGCTGAACCCCTCGGTGAACCAGGACTACGAGCGCGATGGAAAATCCTACAAGATTGTGCAGGATACCTCACGCTTTACCCAGGCCGGTCTTGCCGCAATCTATGATGCGGAGCCAGGCAGCAACCTGACCGCCTCCGGCGAAACGTTCGATCCGATGCAGCTGACGGCGGCGCATCCGACGCTGCCGATCCCTAGCTATGCGCGTATTACCAACCTCTCTAACGGCCGGATGGTGGTGGTACGGATCAACGATCGTGGTCCCTACGGCAACGATCGCGTGATCTCCCTCTCCCGCGCCGCTGCTGACAGGCTGAACACCTCCAATAATACCAAGGTGCGTATCGATCCGATCATAGTCTCCCAGGACGGCTCCTTCTCTGGACCTGGCACGGTCTGTACTACTATTGCCCAGCAGACCTACGCCCTGCCCGCTCGTCCCGATCTGAGCGGCGGCATGGGCAGCGCCTCTTCTGCACCGCAGCCTGCCCAGCCAGCGGCAGATGTTCGCCCTATCAGCAATGATACGCTGCAAAGCGACGGTGCCACCGGTGCGCCGGTTGGCGGCAGTGGCTTCCTCGGCGCACCGACGACGCTGGCTTCCGGCGTGCTGGAGGTCAATGAACCGCCCGCACAGCCGCAACCCGCCGCAACTGCTGCCGCACCGGTCGTTGCAGCACCTGCTGTCGCGGCGCCGGTCACCGCGCCTGGCTCCGTACAGGGCAGCGTCCCTGCCGCGGCGCCTGCGCCTGCCGCTGCGGCCCCTGCGCCTGCTGCCACCGCCGGTGGCTATGTCGTGCAGGTGGGTGCCGTGAGCGATAAAGCGCGCGCCGAGCAGTATCAACAGCGTCTGGTCCAGCAGTTCGATGTGCCGGGCCGGGTAACGCAGAACGGTGCGGTCTGGCGTATCCAGCTCGGCCCGTTCAGCAGCAAAGCCGATGCCAGCGCGCTCCAGCAGCGTTTGCAGAGCGAAGCGCAGCTGCAATCCTTTATTACCAGCGCGCAATAAGCACCCTATGCGGCGTCTGACTTTGTCAACTTGTGTCAATTTCAGTCACAAAGTCATGCGGAAAGTCAGATGCCTGCCGGTATAGCTTTTGCTATAGTAAGGCACTTTTTTTAATTTCATCACGGATGTCGTTGTTCTGACCATGAAGACCACCTTTTCCGTTCGTTTCGTGAAGCGCCTCGCGCTCACCACCGCGCTGGCCGCCGCCACGCTCACCGCTGCCCATGCAGATGATCTGAACATCAAAACCATGATCCCGGGCGTTCCGCAAATTGACGCAGAGTCGTATATCCTGATCGACTACAACTCTGGCAAAGTGCTGGCGGAACAGAACGCCGATGCGCGCCGCGATCCGGCAAGCCTGACCAAAATGATGACCAGCTACGTCATCGGCCAGGCGATGAAGGCGGGTAAATTCAAAGAGACGGACCTGGTCACCATCGGTAATGACGCCTGGGCTACAGGCAACCCGGTCTTTAAAGGCTCGTCGCTGATGTTCCTGAAGCCTGGCATGCAGGTGCCGGTCTCCCAGCTGATCCGTGGTATCAACCTGCAATCCGGCAACGATGCCTGCGTGGCGATGGCTGACTACGTCGCCGGTAGCCAGGACGCCTTTGTGGGTCTGATGAACAGCTATGTGAACGCCCTGGGGCTGAAAAACACCCACTTCCAGACCGTGCACGGTCTTGACGCCGAGGGCCAGTTCAGCTCCGCGCGCGATATGGCGCTGATTGGCCAGGCGCTGATCCGCGACGTGCCGAACGAGTACACCATCTACAAAGAGAAAGAGTTCACCTTTAACGGGATTCGCCAGACCAACCGCAACGGCCTGCTGTGGGACAACAGCCTGAACGTTGACGGTATCAAAACCGGTCATACGGACAAGGCAGGCTATAACCTGGTGGCGTCGGCAACCGAAGGCCAGATGCGCCTGATCTCCGCCGTGATGGGCGGCCACACCTTTAAAGGCCGTGAAACCGAAAGTAAAAAACTGCTGACCTGGGGCTTCCGTTTCTTTGAAACCGTTAACCCCATCAAAGCCGGCAAAGAGTTTGCTTCTGAGCCAGCCTGGTTTGGCGACAGCGATCGCGCCTCGCTGGGCGTAGACAAAGATGTCTACCTGACCATTCCGCGCGGCCGCATGAAGGATCTGAAAGCCAGCTACGTGCTGAACAGCAGTGAGCTGCACGCGCCGCTGGCGAAAAATCAGGTTGTGGGCACCATCAACTTCCAGCTTGATGGCAAAACCATTGAGCAGCGTCCGCTGGTGGTTCTTCAGGAGATCCCGGAAGGGAATTTCTTCGGCAAAATCATCGATTATATCAAGCTGATGTTCCACCACTGGTTTGGTTAAAAAATAGACGCTTGAAAGTGTGATTTCCATCCCCATATACTATGCATCGTTGACACTCCCGCCCTCTGGCGGGAGTTGTTCTTTTATTACGCCGGAGCTGACATGAAAACCAAACTTAACGAACTGCTTGAATTCCCGACCCCCTTTACCTACAAAGTGATGGGTCTGGCGAAACCTGAGCTGGTTGATCAGGTGGTGGAAGTGGTACAGCGCCATGCGCCAGGTGATTACTCTCCCCAGGTAAAACCGAGCAGCAAAGGCAACTACCACTCGGTCTCTATCACCATTACCGCTACGCACATTGAGCAGGTAGAAACGCTGTACGAAGAACTTGGCAATATCGAAATCGTTCGTATGGTTCTGTAATCCCCTGCTGTGAGCCGCTGACGTGTTGCCCGGCACTGGTCGGGTAACATCCTCCCTGTGGTATACTCTCCCCACCTTTTGTTCTCCCCCGGAGATGCTGTTTTGCTTCAGGATACGATCCTTATCCGCCATCTGGGCTTACAACCTTACGCGCCTGTTTCCGAGGCGATGCACACCTTTACCGATAACCGTGATGCCGCTACCCCCGATGAGGTGTGGCTGGTCGAGCACGAGCCGGTGTTTACCCAGGGGCAAGCGGGTAAAGCGGAGCATCTGCTGATGCCTGGCGATATTCCCGTTATTCAGAGCGATCGCGGTGGTCAGGTGACCTATCATGGTCCCGGCCAGCAGGTCATGTATGTGCTGCTGGATCTTAAACGCCGCAAGCTGGGCGTGCGCGAGCTGGTAACGGTACTTGAGCAGACCGTCGTCAACACGCTGGCGGAACTGGATATTGATGCGCATCCGCGTGCGGATGCACCCGGCGTGTATGTCGGTGAGAAGAAGATTTGCTCGCTTGGTCTGCGGATCCGCAAAGGCTGTTCGTTTCATGGGCTGGCGCTGAATATCGCTATGGATCTTGCGCCGTTCCGCCGGATTAATCCCTGCGGCTATGCAGGAATGGAGATGGCTCAGGTTAGCGAGTGGATTGACACTGCGACCACCGCCTCGCTCGCGCCCAGACTTATCGCAAACTTACTTAAACTGTTAAATAATCCGCCTCATCAATATATTAGCGAATAATATATCCTATATCCGTCGATAAAATTTTATCGACGGTCTTAAAATCTCATTGACCCCCTTCCTAAAAAGACCGATCCTGTCATTCATGCCCCTGTTACTAAAGGGTAATTTAGGTTACACCGGGCGAGCCAGGCCGGTAGTACGCTTTTTTGCAGGCGATAAAACACCCTGCATTATTATTAAATTGTTGAAATACAATGGAATGCGCGTATCCGCTCAGTATGTGGGTACATTAATGACACAAGAATATAATTTCAACTATCATTCATAATGTGAATGAATATGGAGTTTGAGCGTGGATGATAACGGTCCGTCGGACAAACGAATAACCGAGCGTCGCGAAGAGGATAGACCCCAAATCTTCCGTACGCTGCGCAATATCGATCTCAATTTATTGACGATCTTTGAAGCTGTATATGTTCATAAAGGTATTGTTAACGCGGCGAAGGTGCTGAACCTGACGCCATCAGCGATTAGCCAGTCTATTCAGAAACTACGCGCCATCTTTCCCGATCCACTGTTTATCCGTAAGGGTCAGGGGGTCACGCCTACGGCGTATGCTACTCATTTACATGAGTATGTGAGCCTCGGGCTGGAGTCGATTCTCGGCGCGCTGGATCTCACCGGCAGCTATGATAAGCAGCGAACCATCACCATCGGGACACCCCCCTCGCTAGGCACCCTGCTGATCCCGCCGATCTACAAGGCCATAAAAGCGGCGCATCCGCATCTGTTGATCCGCAATATTCCTATTCTGGATGCGGAGAATCAGCTGGGCCAGTTCCAGACTGACCTGATCATCGATACGCATGTCACCGGCACCCGAACGCTTAACCATCACGTTCTCTATCACGATAAGCTGATACTGATCTGTCGTAAGGATCACCCCTGCCTGGCGCAGCCGCTGACGGTAGAGACGCTGGGTCAATATGAACACACGCTGCTCATGCTAGAGGGACAAAGTATGGGTACGATGCGGCAGAAGGTACGGGAGCTGTTCCCGGAGCAGCCGGTGAGCTTTAGCAGCTACAATATGTTTACAATTGCGGCACTCATTAGCCACAGCGATATGCTGGGCCTGATGCCGTCACGCCTGTTCACCTTCTTTAACTCTTGTTGGCCTTTGACGGAAATCGATTTCCCACCGTTGCACAACGCCACGGTAGAGGTTTCCCTCTATTACAACAAGTTAAGCCTGCGCGATCCGGTGCTGGAGAACGTCATTAGCGTGATTCGAAATGCCTTTGAGAAGGAATAGCCGCCAGGGCTGATGCCCGACGATCGCTGGACATAGGGCACAAAACAACAACTATTTTACAATTTGCCGGGCCGGCAGGCTGCTTTATCGCCTCTATAGATGATATACTGCCGCCCAGCTAATTCAAAAATAGTTGAGAAATACAACATTCCCTTGAATTGAAATGCTCCCTTCGTTATTCGCAACTGGAACACGCACGCTATGAGTAAACCCATTGTGATGGAACGCGGTGTTAAATACCGCGATGCCGATAAAATGGCCCTTATCCCGGTTAAAAACGTGGTAACAGAGCGTGAAGCCCTGTTAAGAAAACCGGAGTGGATGAAGATCAAACTGCCGGCAGACTCCTCCCGCATCCAGGGTATTAAAGCGGCCATGCGCAAAAACGGCCTGCATTCCGTCTGTGAAGAGGCGTCCTGCCCTAACCTGGCGGAGTGTTTCAATCACGGTACGGCGACCTTCATGATCCTGGGTGCCATCTGTACCCGCCGCTGCCCGTTCTGCGACGTTGCCCACGGCCGCCCGGTCGCCCCTGATGCCAATGAGCCGCTGAAGCTGGCGCAAACTATTGCCGACATGGCGCTGCGCTATGTGGTGATCACCTCCGTTGACCGCGACGATCTGCGTGACGGCGGCGCTCAGCACTTTGCCGACTGCATCACCGCTATCCGCGAGAAGAGCCCGAGCATCCGCATTGAGACCCTGGTTCCTGACTTCCGTGGTCGTATGGATCGCGCGCTGGATATCCTCTCCGCTACGCCGCCGGACGTCTTTAACCACAACCTCGAGAACGTTCCACGTATCTACCGCAAGGTGCGTCCAGGTGCGGACTACAACTGGTCCCTGAAGCTGCTGGAGCGTTTTAAAGAGGCGCATCCGGATATCCCGACCAAATCGGGCCTGATGGTTGGCCTGGGCGAGACCAACGAAGAGATCGTTGAGGTGATGCGTGACCTGCGCCGCCACGGCGTAACCATGCTGACGCTCGGCCAGTATCTGCAGCCAAGCCGTCACCACCTGCCGGTACAGCGTTACGTCAGTCCAGAAGAGTTTGACGAGATGAAAGCCGAGGCGCTGGCGATGGGCTTCACCCACGCGGCCTGTGGCCCGTTTGTTCGCTCCTCTTACCATGCCGACCTGCAGGCAAAAGGGATCGAAGTAAAATAGTTCTGCAATAACTACTTACACTATTGTGATAAAAAAACCGGCCTGTGCGCCGGTTTTTTTTATCGCAAGCCATCCGGCATTGCCATTACTCTTTGTGAGAGAGCTTCTCTGCCGGGATGTCACCGTCGACGCTCTTTTTCGCGCTGGTGTCATCGTCGTTCATCGCTTTCTTAAAGCCTTTAATGGCTGCGCCAAGATCACCGCCGAGGGTACGCAATTTCTTCGTCCCAAACAGCAAAACAACCAGTGCGGCAACTACCAGCAGCTTAGTAATACTAATCTCACCCATAAATACCTTCTTTACTGAAAACAGGCTGCGAAATGCGCCGTTGAAACCTGACTCTATTAACGGACATTCGGCGCGCGCACACAATAGCAATCTGTAACAAGGTGAATCAAGTGTTGTTTAAAAAAACATCACAATAATTGTGGAGGCGCAAAGCGACGGTGGCGCAGTATCGGCAGCTTCTCTCGCGTCTCCTGCACCCGCGCAGCGCTCACTTCGGCATAGATCAGCTGCGGCTCCTGGGCCGCTGCTGCGACGGTCACGCCTTGCGGATCGACGATGCGGCTCTGGCCAATGTTTTTATTACCGCACTCGCCAGCGGCCACCAGATAGCAGGTGGTGTCCAGCGTCCGCGCCGCCAGCAGCGTCGCCCAGTGATGCTCTTTTAGCGGCCCGCGCACCCACGCAGCGGGCAGCACCAGGAGATCGGCCCCCTGCAGGGCCAGACTCAGCGCCAGCTCAGGAAAGCGCAGATCGTAACAGGTCATCAGCCCAATCTTCATGCCTGCCACCTCAATCAGCGGAGGGATGACGCTGCCCGCATCTACCCGGCTCGACTCGAGAATGCTGAAAGCATCGTAGAGATGCAGCTTGGCGTAGCGGGCAACGATCTGCCCTGCCCGCAGTACGACCAGGGTATTGACCGCCCTGCCCTGAGTGGAGGGCACGTGAATGGTCAACACCGTGGTCATCGCGTTCTTCCGGCTCTCTGCCCGCAGCTGCGTCAGAAAGCCGCCGTCCAACGGCTGTGCCGAGGCTACCGACAGACCCGGATCGCTGTCGCTACGGGCCAGCAGCGCCTCGGGTAATACCAGCAGCGCGGCCCCCTGCTTTGCCGCCTGCGCCATCAGGGCGACGCAGATCCGGGCATTGCTCTCCCACTCCGCCGTCACGACAAACTGTCCCGCTGCCACAATCATCTTCTCGCCCCTCTGTCCGTTGCGTTAAACTTAGCGACCTGATACATCAAATAGCAGGAATTGACGGTGATACAACTGTTTTTTGCGGTTTTTATCGGCGGCGGGACCGGCAGCGTGCTGCGCTGGTTTCTCGGTATGAAGCTCAATCCGTTACATCATGCGATCCCTATCGGCACGCTAACGGCTAACCTGGCCGGGGCGTTTATTATCGGGATGGGGCTGGCGTGGTTTAACCGGATGACGCATATCGATCCACTCTGGAAGCTGCTTATCACTACCGGCTTTTGCGGCGGCCTGACAACCTTCTCAACGTTTTCCGCTGAGGTCGTATTTCTCCTGCAGGACGGCCGTACGGGCTGGGCATTGCTGAACGTCGCGGTGAACCTGCTGGGTTCGTTTGCCATGACGGCGCTGGCCTTCTGGATCGTCTCTGCCACACACGCGCAGTGATGGCAAATACGTCGGGTGGCGCTGCGCTTACCCGACCTACGAAACTACCCGACCTACGAAACTATCCGACCTACGAAACTATCCGACCCACTGAATGCAGGCGAAAAAAAACCCGCTTCTCAGCGGGTTTTAGAGTTCTGTCTTATCGCTAACTTAGATAGGCATTACGTTAGCAGCAGAAGGGCCTTTGGCACCGTTAGTGATTTCAAACTCTACGCGCTGACCTTCAGCCAGAGTTTTGAAACCATTGCTCTGGATTGCAGAGAAGTGTACGAACACGTCTTTGCTGCCATCTTCCGGAGTAATGAAACCGAATCCTTTGGACTCATTAAACCACTTAACGTTACCTTTAATCTTAGACATCAAAATTACCTTTACATGAAAAACGACACAAATGCTGTGTCGGGTATCAGTACAACAATTGTCATGACTTTTGTCCAGTCGATATTCGTTAAAAAGTGATAAATGTCGCTATCTTTTTTTATCCAGCTGCAATATTTGCTCTTTTTTCACCGGTGAAGTGCGATGGATTAAAAAATAGAGCGCCGGGATGACAAACATCGATAGCAGGGGTGCAGTGAGCATGCCGCCTATCATCGGCGCGGCAATTCGCCGCATCACCTCTGCACCGGTGCCGTCCCCCCACATGATGGGCAGCAGCCCCGCCATGATGGTGGCCACGGTCATCACCTTGGGTCGTACACGCAGCACCGCTCCCTCGTGGATCGCCTGCATCAATAGCGGATTCCTGGCGTTCCCTGCATAGACGCCGTACCGAACCAGCGCCTGGTTGAGGTAAAGCACCATAATGACGCCAAATTCGGCGGCCACCCCCGCGAGGGCAATAAACCCCACTGCGCCGGCTACCGACAGGTTATATCCCAGTAACCAGAGCAGCCAGACGCCGCCAATCAGCGCAAAGGGCAGCGTGCCCATAATCAGTAGCGCATCGGTTACCCGCTTAAAGGTGAAATAGAGCAGCACAAAAATAATCGCCAGCGTCACCGGCAGGACCATTTTTAACGTCGCCGTTGCTCGCTCAAGGTACTCAAACTGTCCGGACCAGGAGAGGGTTACCCCCTGCGGCAGCGTGACCTGCTCCGTTACCCGCTGCTGCATCTCGGCCACGGCGGACTTAAGATCCCGCCCGCGCAGATCGACATAGATCCAGTTCGACAGGCGAGCATTTTCGCTCTTCAGCATCGGCGGCCCCTCGCTGACCACGATCTCCGCCAGTTCGCCCAGCGCCACCTGGCTACCGTTTTCGGTCACCACCGGCAGGGCGCGCAGCTTGCTCACGTTGTCGCGCAGATCGCGCGGGTAGCGAATATTGATTGGGTAGCGCTCGCGCCCGGCCAGCACCTCGCCAACGTTCTCCCCGCCCACCAGCGTCGAGACCAGCGACTGTAGCGCCTTCACCGACACGCCATAGCGCGCCGCCTGCTGGCGGTTGATGTTGATATTGATATAGCGCCCGCCCGCCAGCCGCTCCGCCAGCGCGGAGGTCACGCCGGGCACGTTTTTTACCACCTGCTCAATCTGCTGCGCCACGCTCTCGATATCGGCAATTGAATTACCGTTCACCTTAATTCCCACCGGGCTTTTAATGCCGGTCGCCAGCATATCCAGCCGGTTGCGGATCGGCGGCACCCAGACGTTGGCAATCCCCGGCACGCTGACGGTCCTGTCCAGCTCCTCCACCAGCTTTGCTGGCGTCATGCCCGCCCGCCACTGGTCGCGCGGCTTAAAGCGAATCGTGGTTTCGATCATGGTGAGCGGTGCGGGATCGGTAGCCGTCTCCGCCCTCCCCGCTTTACCCATCACGCTCGCCACCTCCGGCACGCTTTTGATCAGCCGATCGGTCTGCTGAAGTAGCCTTGCCGCCTCGCGGGCCGAGATGCCCGGCAGCGTGGAGGGCATATAGAGCAGATCGCCCTCGTCCATCGGCGGCATAAATTCGCTGCCGAGACGGCTGAGCGGCCAGAGCGTCACCAGCAGCAGCAACAGGGCCAGCGCCAGCGTGGTTTTCGGCCACGCCAGCACCTTGTCCAGCAGCGGTGCGTAGGCTCGCGTTAGCCAGCGGTTGAGCGGGTTGGCCTGCTCGTCAGGGATACGCCCGCGAATAAACAGCCCCATCAGTACCGGCACCAGCGTGATCCCCAGCCCTGCCGCCACCGCCATCGACCAGGTTTTGGTGAAGGCGAGCGGGGAGAACATCCGCCCCTCCTGCGCCTCTAGCGAAAATACCGGAATAAACGACAGGGTGATGATCAGCAGGCTACAGAAGAGCGCCGGACCCACCTCCACCGCCGCCTGCTCGGCGATCCGCCAGTACTCTCCCCCCGCGGGCTGACGCCCTGGATGCTCGTGTCGCCACTGCTCCAGCACCTTGTGCATGTTTTCGATCATCACAATGGCGGCATCGACCATTGCGCCGATGGCGATGGCGATGCCGCCCAGGGACATGATGTTGGCGTTGATCCCCTGGTAGTGCATGATAATAAACGCCCCAAGGATGCCCAGCGGCAGCGAGACGATAGCCACCAGCGCCGAACGAAAATGGAACAGAAACAGGGTGCAGATCAGCGCAACGACAATAAACTCCTCGAGCAGCTTATGGCTAAGGGTCTCTACGGCGTGCTCAATCAGCGTCGATCGGTCATAGACTGGCACAATCTCCACTCCCGCAGGCAGATTACGCTGAAGATCGCGCAGCTTTTTCTTCACCGCATCCAGGGTCTCCAGCGCATTCTTACCGTAGCGCATAACGATAATGCCTCCGGCCACCTCGCCTTCGCCGTTATACTCCGCCACGCCCCGGCGGATCTCCGGCCCGTTGCGAATGCTGGCAACGTCCCCCAGCAGCACCGGCACGCCGCCGCGGCTGTCGATAACGATCTGGCGAAACGCAGACAGGCTTGTAAGATAGCCAGTGGTGCGCACCATATACTCGGCT
Source organism: Escherichia sp. ESNIH1 (assembly GCA_002918705.1). Classification (GTDB taxonomy): domain Bacteria; phylum Pseudomonadota; class Gammaproteobacteria; order Enterobacterales; family Enterobacteriaceae; genus Pseudescherichia. The sequence goes on from PQKR01000003.1 coordinate 484,457, forward strand.
TCGCCCATCTCCAGCAGCGCACCGCCGCTCTCCTGGTTCGCCGCCTGGACCGCATCAATCAGCTGCTGGTGGGTGATATTCAGCGCCCGCATCCGCGCCGGATCGGGGATGATTTGGTACTGACGCACCATGCCGCCGACGCTGGCGACCTCTGCCACGTTGGGGACGGTTTTCAGCTCAAACTTCAGCGTCCAGTCCTGCAATGCGCGCAGATCGGCAAGGCTGTGTTTACCGCTGCGATCGACCAGAGCATATTCGTAGATCCAACCGACGCCGGTCGCATCCGGCCCCAGCCCGACGTTAACCCCGGCAGGCAGCTGCCCCTGGATCTGGCTCAAATACTCCAGCACCCGCGAGCGGGCCCAGTAGAGATCCGTCCCGTCCTCAAAGAGGATGTAGACATAGGCATCGCCGAACATGGAGAAGCCGCGCACCGTTTTCGCCCCCGGTACCGAGAGCATGGTAGTGGTCAGCGGGTAGGTGACCTGATCCTCAATAATCTGCGGCGCTTTGCCAGGGTAGCTGGCGCGTACGATCACCTGCACGTCGGAGAGATCGGGCAGCGCATCCAGCGGCGCGCGCTGAATCGACCATAGCCCCCAGACCGCAATGACCGCGGCAGCAAGCAGGATCAGCAGGCGGTTGCGCAGCGAGGCGCGAATGATGGCGGCGATCATGGCATCACCTCCCCGCCGTGCATGGCGTGGTTATGGTCATGCTGGTGCTCCATCGCCGGAGCGGCAACCGGCGTTGCGTCCGCCGTGGGCTGCGGCAGGGCACTGCGCAGGCTGGCTTCGGAATCAATCAGGAACTGACCTGAGGTCACCACGCTGTCGCCTGTCTTCACGCCGGTAAGGATTTGCGTCCAGCCCCCGGAGGTGATGCCGGTCGTTACGTTGACCGCCTGGAAGTGGCCGTCGCCGGTGGCCAGCAGCAGCCGGGACTGGGTGCCGGTATCAATCACCGCCTCCTCCGGTACCGCCAGCACCGGCGGACGGGCGGCGCGCTCTGCCAGCGCTACCGTCAAAAACATGCCCGGCTTCAGCTTCTGCTGCGGGTTATCCAGCACGATGCGTGCCTTCAGGGTGCGGGTGGTGGTCTCCAGCTGCGGCAGCAGCTCGCTCACCCGGCCACGAAACGCCTCACCGGGCAGGCTGTCGGCGGTGGCGATAATCTCGCTGCCCACGCTCAGGGTCTGCATCTCTGCTGGCGCGTAATCTACCACCAGCCAGACGGGGTCAAGGCTCGCCAGCTCAAACAGGGGCTGCGTCGCCTCTACCCTCGCCCCCTCCCGTGCATCAAGCTTCACCACGTAGCCGTCGCGCGTCGCGCGTAGGGTCAGCCGCGTCTGGGGTTTGCCGCTGCGCTCCAGCTCACGCACGATCGCGTCGGGCATAAACTGCAGAGCAAGGCGCGCCCGGGCGGCCTGGGTCAGGGTAGCATCCCCCAGCTGGCGCACGGCCAGATACTCCTGCTGCGCTGCCGTCCACGCGGGGATCCACAGGCGAGCCAGCGGATCGCCCGCCTTCACCCACTGCTGTGGTGCCCGTACGGTGAGCGACTCAACGACGCCCGAGGCGGGTGCAGGCACGATCTGAATACTGCGCTCGTCGGTGGTCACCGTGGCATACGCGGAAAACGCCGGAGCCATAACACGCATCTGCGCCCTGGCGGTGGTCATGCCGAGGTTTTGCTGCTGCCGGGCGCTTACCGCAACGCCCGCCGCCTCCGGCGCGTCATCGGCATAGCGGGGCTGCAGATCCATATCCATAAAGGGCGATTTACCCGGCTTGTCGAATCGCTGGTCAGGCACCATCGGATCGTACCAGTAGAGCACCTTACGCGCGGGCTGCTCCGCTGCTGCGGGTGCCTGCTGGCGTTGACCGGCAAGATAGCCCGCTCCGGCAGCCAGCATGGCGATGAGCACAAACAGAATCATTAACTTTTTCATTGCGCCAGCTCCTCGGGGATCAGCCAGTGAATAGCGGCCCACGTCCGGGCCATCTCTTTTTCCGCCTGGGTGGCGGCCAGCTCGCTATCCAGCAGGCTACGCCGAGCCTCCAGCAGCGCCGTAAGATCGGACTGTCCGGCGCGGTACTGTGCCGCCAGCAGGATCAGGCGCTGCCTGAGCAGGGGTAACACCTCGTGCAGCTGACGCGACCAGCGGATCTGCGCCGCCCGGTAGTCAGCCACCAGGGTGCGGATCTGGGCCGTGTGCTGGCGTTCGGTCAATGCCAGACGATCGTTGGCCTGCATCGTGCGGGAGAGATCGGCGGCGTGATCTTTGTCCTGCCGATGCGACTGGAACAGCGGCAGGTCGACGGTAAACATCACGCCAGCGAGATCGTCATTGCCTTCGGAGCGATGTCCGTAATAGACCTCCACCTCGACGTCCGGGATCGCCGCAATGGCGGATTCTGCGGAGCGGGCCTTCGCGGTATTGGCCTCCCGCGTGGCGGCCAGCACCTCTGGATGCAGGGTAATGCTCTCCTCCAGGGTGCGCTCCTCTGCCGGAAGCCGCTGGTAGGCAGGCAGCTTCCCGGCAGCGGCGGTGATTGTCTGTCCAGTAAGCTCGAACAGGCGGGTCTGCGCGATCTGTACATCGCGTTCGGCAAGGGTAACGTTATCGCGCATGGCGCTTTCGGTAATGCGCAGCGCCAGCACGCTCTCCGGGACGGCGCTGCCTGCCCCCACGCTGGCTTTTTGCACGCTCTGCTGGCGTGCGGTCTCGGCCAGCAGCTGCCGGGCCGCCTCAAGGGCGCGGGATGAAATCGCCAGATCCAGCCACGCCTGGGCGGTATCCCGCTGCAGCGCGGCGCGGATCGCCTGGGCCTTTGCGTTGACGCTTTGCGACTCCGCCAGCAGGGTTTGCGCTTTCCGCTCGCGCTTATCCGCGCTGACGTACTGCTGCATGACGCCGACGCGCTGCATGGTCATCCCTTCCCGAGTAAAGCGGCGATCGTTACTGCCCTGCACCGGCAGGTTTTCAAGACCAAACTTCAGCTTTGGATCGGGCAGCTCGCGGGCCGATTCCGCCATAGCGCTGAGCGCCTGCGCCTCGTTATGGCTGGCGGAAAGTTCGGCAGAGTAACGCTCGGCGGCGACAAGGGTTTGCGGGAGGGTATACGGCTCCGCCTGCGCGGCAGAGACGAACAGAATGAACAGCACGCCAGAGGGCGCACTGGAGAAAAAAGAGAACATAGTAGAACCTCTGTTAATCGTAAATTAATTAAATTCAACGGATTAACAGGTATCTACTCCCTAAACCGGCAAAAACGGATCGTTGCCGGCGGCCCTGCTGCGGGTGGGGTGAGCGACCATTCGGTAGGAGGGGTATCAACACAGGCGGGCAAACTGACGGCAAGGGTGATATCCACCGGCAATGCCGCCAGCGATCCGTGCCCGGACTCCTTCTGCATCGCATCCGGCACGCAGTGCTTATCGCACAGAGGAGCCTGAAGCGCCTGGGGCGTTGGGGCCTCCGGCGTCTGCATATGTCCCACATGCTGGAGCATGGCACTTTCACCCTGCATATCCAGGGTGCAGTCGTGGGAAGCAATCGCCACCTGGCTCTGGAACAGCAGCCAGCCGAACGCCATCAACAGCATCAGAAGATGCCGTTTGAGAAAGCGTAGCCGCCGTAGCCAGGATGCGTGCATAAAAACCACATAAAGAGAGTGAGATTGGCGAGTATACGCAGCGATCGTTTAATACTTAAAGATTTATTTGATGCCTTTATTGCGCAGAATGCAGAATGTCTACCTGGGTAACTAATTCGCCAGATAATCCGCGCTACTTCGCTATTTATTGATTTTTGTCAGCTACCGGTTCGCTTCTGTTCGGCACATTGCATGCCTTAATGATGAGAGGGAACCATGTTGACCTTTATTGAACTCCTGATGGGCGTGGTCGTGATCGTTGGCGTTGCGCGCTACATCATCAAAGGCTATTCAGCCACCGGCGTGCTCTTTGTTGGCGGTCTGGTACTGCTGATCGCCAGCGCGCTGATGGGCCACAAAATTCTGCCGTCGGGCGCCACCAGCACCGGCTACAGTGCCACTGATATTGTCGAATACATCAAGATCCTGCTGATGAGCCGCGGCGGCGATCTCGGCATGATGATCATGATGCTCTGCGGCTTTGCCGCCTATATGACCCATATCGGCGCAAACGATATGGTGGTTAAGCTCGCCTCCCGGCCGCTGCGCTATATCAATTCGCCCTATATCCTGATGATCGCCGCCTACTTCGTAGCCTGCCTGATGTCGCTGGCGGTCTCCTCGGCCACCGGGCTGGGCGTACTGCTCATGGCCACTCTCTTTCCGGTGATGGTCAACGTCGGCATCAGCCGCGGCGCGGCGGCAGCCATCTGCGCCTCACCGGCAGCGATTATCCTCTCTCCAACCTCCGGGGACGTCGTGCTGGCAGCCAAGGCCGCAGAGATGCCGCTGATCGACTTCGCCTTTAAAACCACGCTGCCCATCTCTATCGCCGCGATTATCGCGATGGCGATTGCCCACTTCTTCTGGCAGCGCTGGCTGGACAAAAAAGAGAATATCTCCCATGAGATGCTGGATGTGAACGATATCACCACCAGCGCGCCGTCGTTCTACGCCATCCTGCCCTTCACCCCTATCGTCGGCGTGCTGATCTTCGACGGCAAATGGGGGCCAGAGCTGCACATCATTACTATTCTGGTGATCTGCATGCTGCTGTCGGCGGTGCTGGAGTTTATGCGCGGCTTCAATACCCAGCGGGTCTTCTCCGGCCTGGAGGTGGCGTATCGTGGTATGGCGGACGCTTTCGCTGGAGTAGTGATCCTGCTGGTTGCCGCCGGGGTCTTTGCCCAGGGGCTGAGCACCATCGGTTTTATTCAAAGTCTGATCTCCATCGCCACCTCCTTTGGTTCGGCCAGCATCATTTTAATGCTGGTGCTGGTGACGCTCACCATGCTGGCGGCGATGACCACCGGTTCGGGCAATGCGCCCTTTTACGCCTTCGTGGAGATGATCCCGAAGCTGGCCAGCGAGGCGGGCATTAACCCGGCCTACCTGTCGATCCCCATGCTGCAGGCCTCTAACCTCGGGCGAACCCTCTCCCCGGTCTCCGGCGTGGTGGTTGCCGTGGCCGGGATGGCAAAAATATCGCCCTTCGAGGTGGTAAAACGCACCTCGGTGCCGGTTCTGGTGGGGTTGATCGTGGTCATTGTCGCTACGGAAATACTCGTTCCTGGTACAGCCCTACGCTAAGCACCACACGAAAAAGCGCCTGTTCGGCGCTTTTTTTATGCTTTAATAACTTTCTGGAACTATTTAAATATATTCATCAGGAATTGAAATGTTCAGAAAGGAGTTCGTACCTCTGCTCGCCGCCGCAGCGGCCATGCTCTGGAGTGCCGCCGCCCCCGCCGCCCCGCTGAGCGCCACCCAGTACGGTGATTTCGATCGCTATGTGCTGGCGCTCTCATGGCAGACCGGGTTCTGCCAGAGCCAGCACGATCGCCGCCAGCGCGAGCCGGACGAGTGTCGCCTGCAGAAAGAGAGCGATAACAAAGACGATTTTCTGACCGTTCACGGCCTGTGGCCCGGCCTGCCTAAATCTATCGCCGCACGCGGGGTCGACGATCGCCGCTGGATGCGCTACGGCTGTGCCACCCGTCCCATCCCCAATATGCCGGAGGCCCGCGTCGGGCAGAAGTGCGCCAGCGCAGAGACCGGCCTGTCGCTAGAGAGTGCGGCAAAGCTTAACAGCGTAATGCCGGGAGCCGGGGCAAACTCCTGCCTTGAGCGCTATGAGTATGCCAAGCACGGCGTCTGCTTTGGTTTCGATCCGGATGCCTACTTTGGTGTGATGGTGCGTATGGCCAGCGAGATCAAACAGAGCGCGCTGGGTAAGTTTATTGCTGCCAACTACGGGGAGCGGGTCAGCCGCAGCGATTTTGACGCCGCTTTCGCCCGGACATATGGCGTTGATAGCGTGAAGGCTGTAAAGCTGACCTGCAACGGTAACCCGGCCTATCTGACTGAAGTGCAGATTACCCTCAAGGCGAGTGCGATAAACGCGCCGCTCTCGGCCACCTCATTTATTGCCCAGCCGCATCCCGGCAACTGTGGTAAACAGTTTGTTCTGGATGAAGTGGGATATTAACGAGAACCCGCCTACCCTCTGGGGATTATCAGAGGACAGGCAGGATAGAAGCGGCGTTAGGCTGGCGGAAGGTTAATATTGCCGTTGCTCAGCGCCGTTACGCTGGCTCTGGCCGCTTCCGGGCTTTGCGCGCCGGGCACCAGAATGATTTTGCGGCAGTCATCCTGACGCTTATCAAACATCTCATAGCCGCGGGCCGCATCTTCAAGCGGCAGATAGTGGGTCACAATCTCCTCCGGCTTCAGTAGACCCTGCTCAACCAGTGGCAGCAGCTCCGGCAGCCAGGCGTGAACGTGGGTCTGGCCCATACGGAATGAGATACCTTTATCGAAGGCGTCACCAAACAGGAAGCCGTGAATAAAGCCTGCATAGACCCCCGGGACGCTGACAATCCCACCCCGGCGCACGGCGGCGATTGCCTGACGCAGCACCTTACCGCTGCTGCCCTCCAGCTTGAGGTTAGTCAGCACCGTTTCGGTGGTGCTACCTTTGGCCTCGAAGCCAACGGCATCAATCACCGCATCTACGCCGCGATTGCCTGGGGTATTTTCAATGATAACCTCGGCCGGATCGTCATGCTTATCAAAGTTAATCGGGATAACCCCATAACGCTCTTCAGCAAAGCGCAGACGGTAGTCATTGTGATCGACCATAAAGATCTGCTCGGCTCCCAGCAGTCGGGCGCAGGCGGCGCTTAGCAGGCCTACCGGACCCGCCCCGTAGATGGCGATCCGTGAACCTTTTTTGACCTCGCCGTTTTTTACCGCCTGCCAGGCAGTCGGCAGGATATCGGAGAGGAACAGCACCTTATCATCAGGGAGCAGCTGCGGCACCTTGAAGGGGTTAACGTCACCCTTGGGTACGCGGACATACTCCGCCTGGCCCCCGGGTACGCCGCCGTAGAGGTGGCTATAGCCAAACAGCGCGGCCGGCGGTGGGATCTGTTTTTTATTCAGCGATGCGCCTCGGCCAGCGTTAGTGGTTTCACACGCGGAGTATTGATGCTGTTGGCAGAAGAAACAGCTGCCGCAGGCAATCACGAAGGGGATCACCACCCGCTCGCCTTTCTGGATATTTTTTACGTCGCGCCCGACTTCAACCACTTCGCCCATAAACTCATGGCCGAAAATATCCCCGTGCTCTGTTTTAGGGATTTTACCGTGGTAGAGGTGCAGGTCGGAGCCGCAGATGGCGGTCGCGGTGATGCGCAGAATAATATCGTCCTGCTGTTCAATAATCGGATCCGGCACGCTCTCGACGCGAACGTTATGGGGACCATGATACGTCAATGCTTTCATTCAGACCTCCGCTACTCCCCTGAGATCGGGAGAGTGAAAATTGGGCTTGCACGGATCAAGGTTAGTCAGTCCAGACGCCAATCTGGGCGGCGGGGTGAATCGACGGCGGTTTTGAGAGTAATCTTAGCGAGAAAAAGGCATGATAAAAAAAGAGGCTACCCGAAGGTAGCCTCGCTGCTCACAGTGCAGGTGTCTTACTTGCTTATTATACGCTGGTACGGATCAGGTGGTCGAAGGCGCTCAGAGAGGCTTTCGCACCTTCGCCGGTGGCGATGATGATCTGTTTGTACGGTACGGTAGTACAGTCGCCCGCTGCGAACACGCCTTTCACGCTGGTTTCGCACTTGGCATCGATGATGATCTCACCCATGCGGTTACGCTCAACCGCGCCTTCCAGCCAGTTGGTATTCGGCAGCAGACCGATCTGCACGAAGATACCTGCCAGTTCGAGGTGATGCACATCGCCGCTCACCCGGGCGCGGTACTCAAGGCCGGTCAGTTTGGTGCCGTCGCCTTTCACTTCGGTAGTCTGGGCGTTAAGAATGATATCGACGTTTTTCAGGCTGCGCACTTTATCCTGCAGTACCTTGTCGGCTTTCATCTCTGGCGCAAACTCGAGCAGGGTAACGTGTTCAACGATACCGGCCAGGTCGATAGCCGCTTCAACGCCGGAGTTACCGCCGCCGATGACCGCAACACGTTTACCTTTGAACAGCGGGCCGTCACAGTGCGGGCAGTAGGTTACGCCGCGGGTACGGTACTGCTCTTCACCCGGCACGCCCATGTTGCGCCATTTCGCACCGGTGGCAATGATCACGCTGCGTGCTTTCAGCACTGCGCCAGACGCGGTTTCGATCTGGTGCAGGCCGCCCTCTTCTGCCGCCGGGGTCAGTCGGGTTGCGCTCTGCGTGTCGATAACGTCAACATCATAATCATCAACGTGGGCTTTCAGCGCGCCAGCCAGCTTCTGGCCTTCGGTTTTCGGCACGGAGATGTAGTTTTCGATATCCACGGTGTCGAGCACCTGGCCACCGAAACGCTCGCCCATCAGGCCGGTACGGATCCCTTTACGCGCCGAGTAGACTGCCGCCGCGGCACCCGCAGGACCGGAACCGACGATCAGCACATCGTAAGCGTCACGTTTGTTCAGCTCTTCCGCCGCGCGTTTTTCAGCGCCGGTATCTACTTTAGAGACGATCTCGGTCAGGGTCATACGGCCTGAACCAAACTCAACGCCATTCAGAAAGACCGCCGGAACGCCCATGACGTTGCGATCGGTGATTTCGTTCTGGAACACGCCGCCGTCAATCGCCGTATGCTTGATGCGTGGGTTGAGCACGGACATCAGGTTCAGCGCCTGGACCACGTCCGGGCAGTTGTGGCACGAGAGCGAGTAGTAGGTTTCAAACTCAAAATCCCCTTCCAGCGCGGCGATCTGCTCAAGCATCTCTTTCGCTTCTTTAGAAGGGTGACCACCGGTCCACAGCAGCGCCAGGACCAGAGAGGTAAATTCGTGGCCCAGCGGAGAGCCGGCAAAGCGCGGACCCTGGTTGGAGCCTGGATTGGTAATCAGGAACGACGGTTTACGCACCGGCAGCTGGTTGTCTTCTGTAAAGGAGACTTTATCAGACAGCTCGGCAATTTCAGCCAGCAGTTCGCGGATCTCTGCTGATTTAGCGCTATCGTCCAGCGTGGCAATCAGCTCAACAGGTTTGGTCAGACGCTCAAGATAAGCCTTAAGCTGGGTTTTCATTGTAGTATCAAGCATTAGGGTCACCTCTGAGTTAAAAACATCATCATGCAAGCTGCCTCAATGGGGCTGCCTGGATGCAACTTGAATCATGTTGTTAGAGAAAAACGGGTGCATAGCGCACCCGTGATAGATAGGCCCGTGCAAGCGCAGCGCCGCCGGGCTTTTCAGACTTAGATTTTACCAACCAGATCTAAGGATGGAGCCAGGGTCGCTTCACCCTCTTTCCATTTAGCCGGGCACACTTCGCCTGGGTGAGCAGCAACGTACTGCGCCGCTTTGATTTTACGCAGCAGGTCAGATGCGTCACGGCCAATGCCTTCTGCAGTCACTTCGATCGCCTGGATGATACCCTGCGGGTCAACGATGAAGGTACCGCGGTCAGCCAGACCTTCGTCTTCGCGCATGTTTTCGAAGTTACGGGTCAGCGCGCCAGTCGGGTCGCCGATCATCGCATATTTGATTTTTGCGATGGTGTCAGAGCTGCTGTGCCACGCTTTGTGGGTGAAATGGGTGTCGGTGGAGACGGAGTACACGTCCACGCCCAGTTTCTGCAACTCATCGTAGTGATCGGCTACGTCGCCCAGCTCAGTCGGGCAAACGAAGGTGAAGTCAGCCGGATAGAAGAAGAAGACGCTCCAGCGGCCTTCGGTATCTTTCTCGGTCACTTCGATGAATTCACCGTTTTTGAACGCCTGGTTTTTAAAAGGTTTGATCTTGGTATTGATTAAGGACATCTATACTTCCTCCGTGGTTTCGATGAGATGTAAGGTACCGAATTTTGATGGCAACGGCTAATGCGTTTGCTTTATCAAATCAATCAGCGATATCTAACAACGTAAAAGCCGTAACGGCGTCGGGGATTACATCACTCCCCCGATCAAAGGGCAATGCAGCGCTGTAAGGTGTGGCCTATGACTGTGATAGGTTGGACCGTTTTAAGCATTCTGTGTGCCGCGTCGTTTAATGCAGGTCAATTTATGATATATTTCTCCCCGCTTGCAAGGCTATTTCTGCGCAGCAATATGCAGCAATATATTGAGATAAAAAATGACTAACCTATACGATTTAAAAAAATTCGATCTTAATCTGCTGCTTATTTTCGAGTGTATTTACCAGCATCAGAGCATCAGTAAAGCGGCTAAAGCGCTATTTATTACCCCCTCTGCGGTTAGCCAGTCTTTACAGCGTCTGCGCGCGCATCTTGACGATCCGCTCTTCATTCGCAGCGGAAAAGGGGTTGCGCCTACCACCGTGGCGATTAATCTGCATATGCATCTGGAGGTGAATCTTAGCCAGCTCGAACAGACCATTAATATGATGAACAGAAACGAGCTGAGTAAAAAGTTTGTTCTCTATACGCCGCAGCTGCTGATGAGTGAAGGGAGCACGGCGCTGGTGAATGCGCTACGCAGGCAGGCCAGCTATGCTATTGAGCATCATGATATTTTCATCACCCCGCAGTCCGCCGAAGAGTTGCTGACCTATCGCAAAGCCGATCTCATCATCTCGCTTTTTCCTATCGTTAACCCAGCGATTATCTGTGAAAAACTCTCTTGCGAGCCGTTAGTGCTGGTATGCAGTGAAAATCACCCGCGTCTTAAAGGAAAAATAACCCTTAACGATGCGCTGGGTGAGGGTTTTACCTTCTATAGCACGCCAGAAAAAGGCGCGCTGGCATTACAGGAAGAGATCGAAGCCGTATTGCCGCAGCGTAATATCGTTTTCAGCAGCGACTCATATATATCAATTATTAATATTATTAGCCAGTCTGAGCTTATTGGGCTGATGCCGCTGTCGACCTTTAACCACTATAAAAAGATAATGAATTTAAAAATAGTCGATCTCGGCATCACCCTGCCTACCTTCGATATATTTATGCTTTACAATCGCGCATCGCTAAACGGTAGCGCCTTCGCCAGCTTAATTGAGACAATAAAGCTGGCGGATCGGTAGTACAGCGCAGCAATCAGAGCTTGCAGAGTCGCTCGGCAGCAGCCCGCAGCGTCGCTTCCTGCTTGGCAAAGCAGAGGCGTATCAGCTTGTGCGGGAAAGGCTCGGCGCAAAATACCGACAGTGGAATGGCCGCCACGCCCACCTCTTTGGTTAACCACTGGCAGAAACTGACATCATCCAGATCGGAGATGGCGCTGTAGTCCACCAGCAGGAAGTAGGTCCCTTCGCAAGGCAGGATCTCCAGCCGACTCTGACTCAGAGCATCAATCAGCAGATCGCGTTTGGCCTGGTAAAAAGCAGGCAGCTGTTGATAGTGCTCCGGCTCCGCCCGCAGCATATCCGCCAGCGCCAGCTGGGCTGGGGTATTGACCGCAAAGGTCAGGTACTGGTGCACCTTACGCAGCTCGGCGCTGATGGCCGCCGGGGCGACGCAGTAACCCACCTTCCAGCCGGTCATATGGTAGGTTTTCCCGAAGGATGAAACTGCTACCGCCCGCTGGCGTAGCTCAGGATGGGCGAGCACGCTGGCATGGCCCTCGGGAGCAAAACAGATGTGCTCGTAGACCTCATCGCTCAGCACATAGATTTCACGCTCAGCAATGGCCTGCCACAGTGCAGCAAAGTCCTCGCGCTGCCACACTGTGGCCGACGGGTTATGCGGCGTATTGAGGATCACCAGCCGGGTCTTATCGCTTAGCAGCGCGGCAAAGGCCTGCCAGTCAACGCGAAAGTGCGGCGGCTGCAGTGCAATACGCTTTACTACCCCGCCCGCCAGCTCAACCGCAGGAGCATAGCTGTCGTAGCTTGGATCGAAGCAGATCACCTCATCGCCGCTGCGTACCAGCGCGGTAATGGCGGCATAGAGTGCCTCGGTGGCCCCGGCGGTGATGGTGATCTCGCTGTTAGCATCAGGCTGGTGACCATACAGGGCCGCGGTTTTATCAGCAATGGCCTCCCGCAGCGCCTGCACGCCGGTCATCGGTGCATACTGGTTTGCACCCTGGGCCACGTGATACGCCAGCCGCTCCTGCAGATAGCGCGGACCATCATAGTCAGGAAAACCCTGCGACAGATTAATCGCCTGGTGTGCCTGCGCCAGCGCGCTCATCTGGGTAAATATCGTGGTACCAAGGTTGGGCAGTTTACTCTTCGGAATCAGTGTGTTATTGCTCATGAATGCGTGCCTGCATGTAATACTGATGTTGCTGCCACTATAACACGATGTTAGTATTTGGCAATCAAGACGCTTAGACGTCTAAACAATAATGTTATTCCTCTGCTCACACGACTCAGGAGCGCTATGACATATCCTCTGCAACTCCCGGCGCTGGTTGAAGCCTGCCACTGGCTGGGCGCTAAAGGCTGGGCCCCGGCCACCGGCGGCAACATGTCGGTGCGGGAAAATGCTGACTGGTGCTGGCTAAGCGAATCCGGTAAAGATAAGGGCAGCCTGACGGTGGAGGACTTTTTACAGGTAGAGATCGCCACCGATCGTGCCCCCTCCGGACGGAAACCCTCTGCCGAGACCGGCCTGCATACCCTGATCTATCGTCTCTATCCGGAAGCTAACGCCGTACTGCATGTACATACGGTCAATGCCACGGTGCTGTCACGCGTTGAGAAATTGGCGACGCTCACGCTTGTGGGATACGAGATGCAGAAATCCCTCAGCGGGCAGACCAGCCACCTCGACAGGGTCTCTATTCCCCTGTTTGATAACGATCAGGATATTCCCGCCCTTGCCCGGCGCATTGAGGATTATGCCCGCCAAAGGCCGTTACGCTACGGCTTCCTGCTGCGCGGCCACGGTCTGACCTGCTGGGGACGCAGCGTGGCGGAAGCCCGCCGCCACCTTGAGGGGCTGGAGTTTTTATTTGAATGTGAAATGCAGCGTCGACTGCTGGAGAGATGATGATACGCGCCATCGTTACCGATATTGAGGGCACCACCAGCGATATCCGCTTCGTGCATAACGTGCTGTTTCCCTACGCCCGCGAGCGGCTGGAGGCGTTCGTCACCGCCCAGCAGTATGCCGAGCCGGTGAAATCCATTCTCGATAATCTGCGGGATGAGATCGCCCGGCCGGATGCCACCACCGCTGAGCTGGTTGAGACACTGTTCCGCTTTATGGATGAAGACCGTAAGTCGACGGCGCTGAAGGCATTGCAGGGGATTATCTGGCACGACGGCTACGTCAACGGCGACTTTACCGGCCATCTCTATCCCGACGTGCTGCCTGCGCTGGAGAAGTGGAAGGCACAAGGGATTGATCTCTATGTTTATTCCTCTGGCTCGGTGGCGGCGCAAAAACTGTTATTTGGCTACAGCGATGAAGGTGATATTACTCATCTGTTTAGCGGCTACTTTGATACCCGCATAGGTGCCAAGCGTGAAGCCAGCGCCTACAGCACTATCGCCGAGCAGCTGGCGCTGCCGCCGGTGTCGATCCTCTTCCTGTCGGATATTCATCAGGAGCTGGACGCCGCCGCAGAGGCCGGTTTGCGCACCGTGCAGCTGATTCGTGGCGATGATGATGCCGCCAGCCAGCATCACCAGGTGCACAGTTTTAACGACATCAACCCGGAGCAGATCCCCTCATGAGCGCATTAACTGTCTATTCCGCCAATGATACCCGTCAGCCTACGTGGCACAGCACCGACGCGGGTGAGATCCAGCAGCAGCTTAACGCCAAAGGCGTGCGCTTTGAGCGCTGGCAGGCCGACCGCGATCTCGGCGCCGATCCTGCGCCAGAGGCGGTGATCGACGCCTATCAACACGCGATCGATCGGCTGGTTGCCGAGAAGGGCTATCAGAGCTGGGATGTGATCAGCCTGCGCGCCGATAACCCCAACAAGCAGGCGCTGCGGGAGAAGTTTCTCAGTGAGCACACCCACGGCGAAGACGAAGTGCGTTTTTTTGTCGAGGGCGCGGGCCTGTTCTGCCTGCACATTGGCGATGAAGTCTATCAGGTGCTGTGCGAGAAAAACGATCTGATTTCGGTGCCGGCCGGGACGCCACACTGGTTTGATATGGGCTCCGAGCCGAACTTTACCGCCATCCGGATTTTTGATAACCCGGAGGGATGGGTTGCGCAGTTTACCGGCGACGCCATCGCCGACGGCTATCCGCGCCTGGCGTAAATTTTACCGTGACACGCTCCCCGGTGGCGCTTCGCTTACCGGGGCTACGATCCCCTATACTTTAAAAACGCCCGCCGCCACTTCATCCGGCGTGACGACGCCGGTATCCAGCACCCAGCCGCTAATCAACGCCGCGGGGGTAACGTCAAACGCCGGGTTATAGACCAGCGTCGATTCGGGTGCCCACTGCACCGCTCCGAAGCTGCCCGCCACGCCGGTCACCTCGCTGGCCGCGCGCTGCTCAATAGGGATCGCCTCCCCGTTCGGGCAGAGCGGATCCAGCGTGGTCTGCGGGGCTGCAACATAAAACGGAATGCCATGATAGCGGGCCAGCACCGCCAGCGAGTAGGTACCGATCTTATTCGCTACGTCGCCGTTGGCGGCAATCCGATCCGCGCCAACCCACACCGCATCCACCTCTCCCTGCGCCATCAGGCTGGCCGCCATCGAGTCGGTGATCAACTGGCAAGGAATGCCCAGCTCCGCCAGCTCCCAGGCCGTCAGACGCCCCCCCTGCAACAGCGGACGCGTCTCCCCTACCCAGACGTTGACCACCTTGCCGTCGGTAAAGGCCTGGGAGATCACCCCCAGCGCCGTCCCTACGCCTGCGGTCGCCAGCCCGCCGGTGTTGCAGTGCGTCAGCAGGCGGCTACCGGGCGATACCAGCGCGCTGCCTGCCGCTGCGATGCGCGCGCAGAGCTGCTTATCTTCCGCAATCAGCCGCTCGGCTTCGGCCACCAGCGCCGGGACAAAATCCGCCTCCGCCAGGGCCAGCTTCATGCGGTCGAGGTTGTTCATTAGGTTCACCGCCGTTGGACGGGCTGCGCGCAGCGTCTCCAGCGCCTGGGCTAGCGCCGGTTTGCTCGCGCCCCGCTCGGCCAGCAGGGCCAGCAGCAGGCTGGCGGAGAGGCCAATCAGCGGCGCACCGCGCACCCGTAGAGCGTGAATATGGCCCACCAGCGTCTCCACCCTATCGGCAGGCAGCCAGCGTTTCTCCTGCGGCAGCGCCTGCTGATCGAGAATAAAGAGCTGATTATCGGTGACGCGCAGACTGGTGGTCTGGAGTGGCTGCATAGCGTTAAATCCCTGTTGCGTTGATGTATCGTATTGTGTCAGGATGAATTACAGATGTATAGACGTCTGAATGGCTTTATAAACAGAAAATTGAGGATACTGGCAATGTCGCAATACCGAACTTTCAACGCCGCCGACGCGGTGGCCTACGCCCGGCAATTTGCTGGTCTGGAGCAGGCATCCGAGCTGGTTAGCGCGCATGAAGTCGGTGACGGCAACCTGAATCTGGTGTTTAAAATTTTCGACGCCGAGGGTGTAAGCCGGATCGTCGTTAAGCAGGCCCTGCCTTACGTGCGCTGCGTGGGCGAATCCTGGCCGCTGACCCTCGACCGCGCCCGGCTGGAGGCCCAGACCCTGATGGAGCACTATCGGCACTGCCCGGCCCATACGGTGAAGATCCACCACTTCGATCCTGACCTGTCGGTGATGGTGATGGAGGATCTCTCCGATCACCGAATCTGGCGTGGGGAGCTGATCAAGGGCGCATACTATCCGCAGGCCGCTCGCCAGCTGGCAGCCTACCTGGCCCAGACCCTGTTCCACACCAGCGATTTCTATCTTACCCCGGCGCAGAAAAAGGCCCAGGTAGCGCAGTTTATCAATCCGGAGATGTGCGGCATTACCGAAGATCTCTTCTTTGACGACCCGTACCGCGTTCACGAGCGCAACAGCTACCCGACGGCAATTGAGGCTGACGTAGTTGCCCTGCGCGACGATACCGCCCTGCTGCTGGCGGTCGCCGCCCTCAAACAGCGCTTCCTCTCCCATGCCGAAGCACTGCTGCACGGCGACATCCACAGCGGCTCGATTTTTGTTGCCGAAGGCAGCCTGAAGGCGATTGACGCCGAGTTTGGCTACGTGGGGCCGATTGGCTTTGACGTCGGCACCGCTATCGGCAACCTGCTGCTTAACTACTGCGGCCTGCCGGGGCATCTGGGTATCCGCGATGCCGCTGCCGCCCGCGAGCAGCGCCTGAGCGATATTCACGAGCTGTGGAGTACCTTTGCGGAGACCTTCCTCGCGCTGGCCGCAGAGAAGACCCGCGACGTAGCGCTGGCCCATCCGGGCTATGCCGCTCAGTTCCTGCAGAAGGTGTGGCACGATGCGATAGGCTTCTGCGGTACAGAGCTGATCCGCCGCAGCGTCGGCCTCTCTCACGTGGCGGATATCGACACCATCGCCGATGAGGAGATGCGTCACGAATGCCTG
This sequence comes from Escherichia sp. ESNIH1, assembly GCA_002918705.1. GTDB lineage: Bacteria > Pseudomonadota > Gammaproteobacteria > Enterobacterales > Enterobacteriaceae > Pseudescherichia. The sequence continues at coordinate 501,031 of PQKR01000003.1, forward strand.
CGCCACGCTATCCATTTAGGCAAGGCGCTGATCGTTATTGCCGACCGCATTCATAACGTTGATGAGCTGATCGCCCGCGTTCGGCAGTACAGTTAACAATTGACGTTACGGGTTTTGTAGGCCGGGTAAGGCGAAGCCGCCACCCGGCGATTTATCATCCCAAATACTCAATCACCGACAATCCACCGTTATAGTCGGTGCTGTAGATAATCCCCTGCGCATCGACAAACACGTCGCAGGACTGGATCACCTGCGGACGCCCCGGACGGGTATCCATCATCTTCGCTGGAGCGGCGGGCACCAGCGCGCCGGTCTCCACCGGACGGTACGGATTAGAGATATCGTAGGCCCGCACGCCAGCATTCTGGTATGTAGCAAAGATCAGCGTCGAGCTGATAAAGCTCCCCGGCCGGTTCTCGTGCAGGTTATGCGGCCCGAAGTGCGCCCCTTTCGCAACGTAGTCGATCTCATCCGGCTGCGGGAAGGTAGAGATGCTTACCGGATTAGCCGGGTCGCGAATATCAAACAGCCAGATGAGCTTCTCACCATCCTCCTGGTTATCCAGCACCGCCTCGTCCAGCACCACCAGCAGATCGCGGTCCGGCAGCGGCAGCGCGGTATGGGTTCCACCGCCAAACGGCGGACTCCAGTTGCGATGGCTGATGAGCTTCGGCGCGCTGCGATCTTTTACATCCAGCAGCGTCAGGCCGCCGTCGCGCCAGCTGCCGTAGGCGGTGTCCCCGGCGATAATGGCGTGGTGCAGAGCGTAACGCTTGCCCTCCGGCCACGTTGGGATCTCCCCCGCCGCCTGGTTCATCCCCGGCAGCCACCAGCGCCCCGCCACCTCCGGCTTACGCGGATCGGCAAGGTCGACGGTGAGGAAGATGTAGTCACTGAAGCCGTCGATTAATGCAGAGACATAGGCCCAGCGGCCGCCCACGTACCAGATGCGGTGAATGCCGATGCCGTCCAGCCCCAGAAAGCCAATCTCTTTCGGCTGGTCCGGCGTGGAGATATCAAACACCCGCAGCCCGGCACTCCAGCCCTTGTCCTGCACGTCGCTCACCGTCTCACCCACCGAGCGGGTGTAGTAAACCTTCTCGTCGGCGAAACGAGCATCGGCAAAGAGATCCCGGGCGTTGATCACCAGCAGCAGATCGTCATGGGCTTGCAGATGGACGTTCCAGGTTCCCGGCGGCGCGGCCACGTAGCCTGCGTGGCGCGGATTTTTCGGGTCGCGCACGTCGACAATCGAGAAGCCCTGGGAGACCATATGGCCGATATAGGCGAAGCCACGATGCACCATCAGCTGCACGCCGTCGGGCCGCCCGCCCTGATCCGAGTGACCAATCAGCCGCATATTGCGGCTGTAGTCAGGACGCGGTAGTTGCGTTGTCATAGCGGTTCCTTCGCCGGATGGCGGCTACGCCTTATCCGGCCTACACGATCGTAGGCCCGGTAAGCGCAGCGCCACCGGGCAATCATTATTTCGCTTTCGCTTGCAGGGTGGCGAACCACGGGGCGATAAAGTCTTCGGTCTGGCCCCAGCCCGGAATGATTTTACCCAGGGATGCGACGTTCACCGCCCCCGGCTGGGCAGCCAGCAATGCCTGCGGAATTGCAGCGGCTCTGAAGTCGTAGGTGGCAGGGGTCTGCTCCCCGGCGAGCTTGTTGGCGATCAGACGCACGTTGGTCGCACCAATCAGCTTCGGATCCACCGCCACGCTCACCTTCCAGGGGCTGTTGGACTCGCGCATCAGCTGCAGATCCTGGTTGGAGACGTCAATGCTGTAGAGCTTGATCTCGGTACGGCCGTTCTCTTTCAGCGCTTTGTAAGCGCCCTGGCTGAAGGCGTCCCAGGTGCCCCAGATCGCGTCGATCTGCCCTTTCGGGTACTTCGCCAGCACCGCGCCAACTTTGTTCGCCGTATCGCCCTGCACGTCGGAAGAGACCGCCCCGATGGACTCCAGCTCTTTAATGCCTGGGTTCTGCTTCAGCAGCGTCTGGTAGGCGGCCTGACGGCGCTCCATCGGCGGGAAGCCGGCCACCCACAGCTTGATGATATTGGCCTTGCCGTTGAAGTCCTTCACCAGCTCGCCAAAGGAGAGGTTGGTCAGCGAGGCGTCATCCTGCTGGGTGACGGTCACGCCGGGGATGGTCCCGTTGATGGCGGTATCAAACACCGAGACGGCAATGCCCGCATCCACCGCTTTTTTCACCAGCGCCGTGGAGTAAGGATCGCGGCCCTGGGAGAGAATAATGCCGTCATACTTCTGGCTGATGGCCTGGTTCACAAAATCCTGGAATTTGGCGTCGTCGCCGTTGCTCAGGAAGGTGCTGACTTTAAAGCCAAGCTTTTTTCCCTCCGTCAGCGCGCCGGAGACAAACTGGGTGGTATTGTCGTCTGAACCCAGGTTACGGATCAGCGCAATGCGCACCGGTCCGCTATGGTTTGCCAGCGCGGCTGGAACCGGAGCAGGCGTCGCCGCGTAGCCAGGAATTGAACTCAGCAGGCCCAGCGCCAGCAGTGAGAGTGCAAATTTATTCATCTCTGTTTTCCCCTGATAAAAGTAAATTAACGACGCTGGAAATAGGTCAACGCCAGAGCACCGGCCAGCACCAGTCCCTTAATAATGTCCATTGCGTAGTAGGGCACGGAGAGCATCACCAGCCCGTTTGACAGCACCCCGAGGATCACCGCCCCCACCAGCGTGCCGAGCGCGTTCGGCTTGCCGGATCCGGCCAACGAGAAGCCGATCCACGCCGCCGCCACCGCGTCCATCAGGTAGCCGCCCCCGGCATTCACCTGCGAGGAGCCAATGCGCGAGGCCAGCAGAATGCCGCCGAGTCCCGCCAGCAGGGAGGCGATGACGTAGGCCGCCACCTTGTAGCGGGTGGTGCGAATACCGGAGAGGCGTGCCGCCTCCGGGTTACCGCCGATGGCGTACATCCGCCGTCCGTGGGTGGTCAGCGACAGGCCAAGCTGTGCCACCACGGTGACCACCAGCATCACAATCACAATGATCGGCACCTGACCGAGCAGGCTAAAGCCCGCTGGGATCAGCCCCTCCGCCATCTCGCCGCTCGGCAGCAGCATGTTTTCGGTGATCGACCCGCCATAGCTGTAGGTCATCGCCACACCCTGGATGACAAACAGGCTGCCCAGCGTGGCGAGCATGTCAGGGATGCGCAGAACAACAATCAAAAAGGCGTTAAACAGGCCCACCAGAGTACAGAGCGCCAGGGTCACCAGAATGGCTTCGGTGGTACCGAAGCCGTGCCAGACGAAGAGCGAGATCACCAGCGCGTTGGCCAGCGATGCCGTTGATCCCACGGAGAGATCGAACCCGCCAATGGTCAGCGAGATCGAGACGCCGACGGCAATCACCGTCACGATGGCAATCGAGCGCAGGATGTTGATGATGTTAAAGGGGTCGAGGAAGTTATCCGAGGCGATGCCAAAGATAGCCACCAGCAGCACTACGGTCAGCAGCATGCCCCACTTATAGAGAAAATCGAAAAACTGCTGACGGCCCGACGCCGTTGCTTTTACTGAAAGGGCTTTGCTCACGCCGCCGCTCCTCCGGTCGAATAGTAAAGTAGTGTCTCTTCCCGCGCCTCGGCCCCGGCTATCTCCGCCACGATGCGGCCATCCCACAGCACGCAGATGCGATCGCAGAGCCCCACCAGCTCGGCAAACTCGCCGGAGGCGTAGACGATCCCCTTGCCCTCCCGGGCGAGGCCGTCAATCAGGCGGAAAAGATCGGTTTTGGCTTTCACGTCGACGCCCTTGGTTGGCTCGTCGAAGATCACCACGCTGGCGTTGCCGCGCAGCCATTTGCCTATCGCTACCTTCTGCTGGTTGCCGCCGGAGAGGCGACGCAGGATCTGCCCCGGACCAGTGGTGCGCACGCCAACGCGCTCAATCACCGTCTGCGCCCAGCGCCAGGCTTTGCGATGGCCGAACAGGCTCCAGCGGGAGAAGCTGCTGTCCGCGCTGACCGCCAGGTTCATGGCGATCGGCTCGTCAATAAAGATGCCCTCTTTGCGCCGCTCCTCGGGGATCAGCGCCATGCCGTGGATAACGGAATCCGCCGGATCCCGGGGCCGCCACGGCTGGCCGTTCAGCTCCCCACGGGCGATGCGGCTCTTTTCCGCACCAAACAGCGCCTTGCAGAGCTCGGTTTTGCCCGCGCCCGCCAGACCGGCAATGCCGAGGATCTCCCCCCGGCGCAGGTGCAGGGAGATATCTTTCAGCAGCCTCTCGTCATGCAGCCCCTCCACGCGCAGCAGGGTCTCCTCTCCGTGAGGCGGACGGCGCGGGGGATAGATATCGTTCAGCCGGTGGCCGAGCATCTTCTCCACGATCGCCTCCCCGCTCAGGGCGGCCATCGGGCCGGACTCCACCAGCCTGCCGTCACGCAGCACCGTCAGGGTGTCGCAGATCGCCTTCAGCTCGTGAATGCGGTGGGAGATAAAGACCACGCCGATCCCCTGCTGCTGTAGCCGTCTTACCACGGTAAACAGGCGTTCGCTCTCATGTTGATCCAGCGGGGCGGTAGGCTCATCGAGGATCAAAAAGCGGCAGCGATGGGAGAGCGCGCGGGCCAGCAGGATCTGCTGCTTCTCCGCGAGGGTGCAGGTGTCGATCGCGCGTTTGACGTCGAGGGTGACGTCAAGCTGAGCCAGCGCATCCCGCGCATGCTGGCGAACGGTCGACCAGCGCCAGGCGTAGCCCGGCTCGGCCAGCTTATCGAGCATGATGTTTTCCGCGATGCTGAGGCCGGGGACCAGCGCCACGTCGACCTCCTGCTGCACCAGATGGATGCCGAGGCGTTTGGCATCCAGCGGAGAGCGAATAGAGACCGGCTGGTCATCAATGACGATTTCACCTTCATAGCCTGCCCAGGTGCCGCACAGCACCGCCATCAGCGTGGATTTCCCCGCGCCGTTGGCTCCGGTCAGGGCATGCACCGATCCGCCGCGCAGGCTGAAGTTCACCTGCGTCAGAGCATTAACGCCAGCAAAGGCGAGGCTAATCGCGCGCATCTCGAGATGGTTAACGCTCATCTGTGAGGGCTTCCTGGGATTAATAGATTGATTTAACGAATTTTTCATAGCCGCGCTTGACTGGCAACAGCGGAAAAGGCATAAGATAAAGCGAAATATTATTAGCCATCCGGATGTCCAGACATAACATCGGGTTAGCGATTCTGCACAAGGACACAGTCATGAGCAACACCGATATCCGCGTTGTACCCGGCCCGGCCAACTACTACTCCCACAGCGGCAGCCTGGCGCGCCTGAACGATTTTTATACGCCGGAGCAGCTCTCCCGCGCGGTCTTAATTTATGGCGAACGCGCCATCGCTGCCGCCCGCCCCTACCTACCGGAGAGCGTTAACGCGCCTGGGGTCAAACACCTGCTGTTTAAGGGCCACTGCAGCGAGCACGACGTTACCGCGCTGGTAAACGACGCGGGCAGCGATCGCAGCGTGGTGATTGGCATCGGCGGCGGTGCGCTGCTGGATACCGCGAAGGCGGTGGCGCGCCGCTTAGGCCTGCCGGTGGTGGCGATCCCAACCATTGCCGCCACCTGCGCGGCCTGGACCCCGCTCTCGGTCTGGTATAACGACGCGGGTCAGGCGCTGCATTTTGAAATTTTCGACGACGCCAACTTCCTGGTGCTGGTGGAGCCGCAGATTATTCTCGACGCCCCGGTGGAGTATCTGCTGGCGGGCATCGGCGATACGCTGGCGAAGTGGTATGAGGCCGTGGTGTTAGCCCCGGATCCGGCCAGCCTGCCGCTGACCGTGCGGCTGGGGATCAACGGCGCGCTGGCGATCCGCGACGTGCTGCTGGAGAGCAGTGAAACCGCGCTGGCGGATCAGCAGCGTGGGGAGCTGACCCAGGCGTTCCGTGACGTGGTGGATGCGATCATTGCCGGTGGCGGGATGGTGGGCGGACTCGGCGAGCGCTACACCCGCGTTGCCGCAGCCCATGCGGTGCATAACGGCCTGACCGTGCTGCCGCAGACCGATAAGTTCCTGCACGGCACCAAGGTAGCCTACGGTATTCTGGTGCAGAGCGCCCTGCTCGGCCAGGACGCCGTGCTGGCCCAGCTGGTCGATGCCTTCCAGCGCTTCAACCTGCCGACCACGCTGGCAGCGCTGGAGGTAGACATTCATAACCGTGACGAGCTGGATCGGGTTATCGCCCACACCCTGCGCCCGGTGGAGTCGATTCACTACCTGCCGGTGACGTTAACGCCGGAAACATTGCGTGCAGCGTTTGAGAAGGTAGAGGTGTTTACCCTATAAGCGTTTGGCCTTATTGGCAGGCGCTAATAAGAGCGTATAACGTGATGGTGTACCCTCCACCTATCAGGAGTCACCATGCAATACGATCTTAACGGTAAACGTGCGCTGGTCACTGGCGCAAGCCGCGGTTTGGGTAGAGCCATTGCGCTGTCGCTGGCGCGAGCAGGCGCAGACGTCGCCATCACCTACGAAAAATCTGCCGATAAAGCCCAGGCGGTAGCGGACGAGATCCGCGCCCTTGGGCGCACCGGAATTGCCATCCAGGCCGACAGTGCCGACGTCAGCGCCATCCAGACCGCGGTGGCGCAAACTGTCGGGCAGCTGGGCGGACTGGATATTCTGGTCAATAACGCCGGAATTGCGCGCGGCGGTCCGCTGGAGGAGATGTCGATCGAGGATATCGATGCGCTGATTAACGTCAATATTCGTGGCGTGGTGATTGCCACCCAGGCGGCGATCCCGCATCTCGGCGAAGGTGGACGGATTATTACTATCGGCAGCTGTCTGGCTAATCGCGTGGCCTTGCCGGGGATTGCCGTCTATTCGATGACCAAATCGGCGCTTAACTCGCTGACGCGCGGGCTGGCGCGCGATCTGGGGCCGCGTGGGATCACGGTGAATCTGGTGCACCCCGGGCCGACCGACAGCGATATGAACCCGGCGGACGGAGAAGGTGCCGAAGTGCAGCGTCAGGGCATTGCGCTGGGGCATTACGGTGAGGCGGACGATATTGCCGACGCGGTAACGTTTCTCGCCAGCCCGGCGGGAAAGCATATTACCGGCACGGGTATTGACGTTGATGGTGGGCTGAACGCCTGATCAGCAGCAGCGCGCTCCGCCTTTACCGCCGTAGCGCGCATCCTGGCGATCGCGGAAAAAGTCTTCGTAGCTCATCGGGGTCTGGTCCGGGTGGTTAAGCTGCATATGGGCGACGTAGTTGTCGTAGTCCGGCACGCCAACCATCATTTTCGCGGCCTGGCCTAAATACTTTCCAGCCTTAGCAAGGGTATCAAACATCGTATGCTCCCTGCCCCTCCCCCTGGCGGGAGAGGGGCGTTATCAAACTCAGTGCGCCCGTTTCGCCTGGGCCACTACCTGCTCAGCATCGGCTGGCATTGGCTCGTACGGGGTCTCTTTCGCCGTTGGCTGGCGCTCTTTCAGCGCCGCCAGCGCGGTCTTCAGCGAGTAGACCGCCAGCACCACGACCACCACCATAAAGAAGATGGTCAGCCCGGCGTCCAGACGGTTATTAAACACCAGCTGGCGCAGCTGTGACTCGGTATACTGGGCCGGAATGCTGCCGCTGTCGATCATCCCCTGGAAGCGGTTGGCGATCGCCAGGAAGCCAACTTTTACGTCTGGGCTAAAGGCTTTCTGCCAGCCTGCGGTCAGGGTACAGACCAGCAGCCAGGCGGTTGGCAGGAGAGCAACCCACGCGAAGCGCTGGCGTTTCATCTTGAACAGTACCACCGCGCAGAGCATCAGCGCCATCCCGGCCAGCATCTGGTTGGCGATACCAAACAGCGGCCAGAGGGTGTTGATCCCGCCAAGCGGATCCACCACCCCCTGATGGAGGAAATAACCCCACGCCAGCACGCAGAGCGCCGTCGCCAGCAGGTTAGCGGGCAGCGAGTCGGTACGCTTCAGCCCTGGGCTTACCACCCCCAGCAGATCCTGCAGCATAAAGCGCGCCGCACGGGTGCCCGCATCCACTGCCGTGAGGATAAACAGCGCCTCGAAAAGAATAGCGAAGTGGTACCAGAAGGAGACGTCCATCAGGCCACCCAGCGCGCCGTGAAGGATATAGGCCATCCCCACCGCCAGGGTCGGTGCGCCGCCCGCACGGGAGATAATGGTCTGCTCGCCCACCTCGTTAGCGATCTGGTTGAGCGTATCCGGGGAGATGCTAAAGCCCCAGCCGCTTACCACCTGCGCCGCCGAAGCGACCACGTCAGCCGTACCGGCAGGCGCCAGCACCGCCATCGGGCTGTTCATCGCGAAGTAGACGCCCGGATCGATAATGCAGGCGGAGACCAGAGCCATGATGGCTACGAAGGACTCCATCAGCATCCCGCCGTAGCCAATCAGGCAGGCCTGGCCCTCGTTGGCCAGCATCTTCGGCGTGGTGCCGGAGGAGATGAGCGCATGGAAGCCCGACACTGCCCCGCAGGCGATGGTGATAAACAGGAACGGGAAGAGGTTACCGGTCCACACCGGGCCGGTGCCGTCAACAAACTTGGTCAGGGCAGGCATGGTGAGCGTCGGACGCATAATCAGGATGCCGATCGCCAGACCAATAATGGTGCCGATTTTCAGGAAAGTAGAGAGGTAGTCGCGCGGGGCCAGCAGGAGCCACACCGGCAGCACCGCTGCGATAAAGCCGTAGCCCACCAGCATCCAGGTCAGCTGCACGCCGGTAAAGTCGAACATCGGAGCCCAGGTTGGGCTTTCGGCGACCCAGCCGCCGGAGATAATAGCGAAAATCAGCAGCACGAGGCCGATCACCGAGACTTCACCGATGCGCCCCGGGCGCAGATAGCGAATATAGATCCCCATGAAAATCGCCAGCGGGATGGTAAAGGCTACGGTGTAGGTCCCCCACGGGCTATGGGTCAGGGCCTTGACCACGATCATCGCCAGCACTGCCAGGATGATCACCATGATCATAAAGCAGGCCACCAGCGCGATGACTCCCGCCGTCGGTCCCATCTCCTCTTTCACCAGCTCACCCAGCGAGCGGCCGTCGCGGCGGGTGGAGACGAAGAGCACCATAAAGTCCTGCACTGCCCCAGCGAGCACCACCCCGGCGAGGATCCAGATCATCCCCGGCAGGTAGCCCATCTGCGCCGCCAGTACCGGCCCCACCAGCGGCCCCGCCCCAGCGATCGCGGCAAAGTGGTGGCCGAAGAGTACCTTTTTATCCGTTGGCACGTAGTCCAGCCCGTCGTTATGGCGTACGGCGGGCGTCATGCGGGTCGGATCCACTGCCAGCACGTTGCGGGCGATGTACTGACCATAAAAGCGATACGCAATCAGGTAGATACAGACCGACGCCACCACAATCCAGAGGGCATTGATCTGTTCACCACGGTTAAGCGCAATATAGCCGAGGGCAAAAGCTCCCACTACCGCGAGCAATGCCCAAATAAGGTATTTCCCTGAGTTTTGCATAGTCGTTTTCCGTTGGCTGAGGCAGGAAGATGTTACATTTTGTTTCTAGATCAGGCGGCGGGTTTTAACAACGTTGTTACGTCAGAAAGCAGAGGGGCAACCGGTTATTTACAACACTCTGTAATGGAGATCACTTATGCGGGATGAAACACGTGCGGATTTGTAGGCCGGGCAAACGCAGTGCCGCCCGGCGTGGCAGCGTCAGCACAGTCATGCCCGGTGGCGCTACGCTTACCGGGCCTACCAACCCGCACGGTGCCCACCGTAGGCCGGGCAAACGCAGTGCCGCCCGGCATTACAACTTCAGCACAGTCATACCCGGTGGCGCTTCGCTTACGCGGGCCTACCAACCCGCACGGTGCCCACCGTAGGCCGGGCAAACGTAGTGCCGCCCGGCGTGGCAGCGTCAGCAGAGTCATACCCGGTGGCGCTACGCTTACCGGGCCTACACGAGGGTTAACCTAAAACTGCGGTACTCAGACGGCAGGTGCAGCAGCGCCGTCCCTGCTCGTCAAACACCACGATCTCCCAGCTCTGGCTCTGGCGGCTGAGGTGCAGCGGCTGGCAGACGCCACGCACTTTCCCCTGCGACACCGGGCGGTGGTGGGTGGCGTTCAGCTCGGTACCGACCACGCACTGGCCATCGCGGGTCATCAGGTAGCCCGCCATTGAGCCGAGGGTCTCGGCCAGCGCCGCCGATGCCCCACCGTGCAGCAGGCCAAACGGCTGATGGGTGCGGGCGTCGACGGGCATCTCTGCCTCAAGCAGATCGTCGTCCAGCCGGGTATAGACGATCCCCAGATGGGCCACCAGAGTGTTGCTGCTGGTGGCGTTAAGCTCATCAAGCGTGAGATGACGTTTCCAAATCATACTCAGGCTCCCAGCGTCGAGCCGCCATCCACCACGATGTCCTGCAGCGTGATATGGCTGGCGAGATCGGAGGCGAGAAACAGTATGGTATTGGCGATCTCCTGCGGGCGGGCGATTTTTCCCAGCGGGATGCCAAGCTTAAACTGCTCGCCAAAGCCGCGGATGCGCTGCTGCTCGGCGTCCGCGCTGGTCCACAGCGTACGCTGCATGTCGGTGTCGGTAGAGCCAGGCGAGACGATGTTGCATCGCACGCCGCTGGTGGACAGCTCCAGCCCCACGGTCAGGGCCAGGCTCTTCAGCGCCGCCTTTGAAGCCCCGTAGGCGCTCATGCCGATGCGCGGCGTATGGGCAGCGTCGGAGGCAACCGTGACAATTGCCCCGCCCCGCTGGGTGCGGAACTGGGCCATTGTCTGCTGGAAGAGGTTAAACGCGCCGCCGACGTTGACCGCCAGCGTCTGCTGCCAGTCGTCCTGAGACAGCTGGTCCGTTGCTCCCATGCGAAGGATCCCTGCCGCGTTCACTAGCACGTCGAGGCGCGGGGTGGCGGCCAGCAGGCGCTGGCATACCGCCGCAACCTGCTCGGCATTAGCGATATCCAGCGCCTCACAGGCGAAAGGATAGTCGGCCTGGCTGAAGTCGCGATCGAAGCCGATAACCTGCGCTCCCGCCTCGACAAAGGCCAGCGCCGTCGCGTAGCCAATCCCCTTCCCCGCCCCGGTGATCCACACCGTCTTGCCGTGGAAATTCAGCCCGGCCACTATTTCACCTCGCGGGAGAGCAGCGCCCACCAGGCGTCGATGGTGGGATTTTTCGCCAGCATGACAAAATCGATATCGCCGTGGACCTTGCGCCAGCGCGCGGCCAGGGCCATCATCCGCACCGAATCGAGACCGTAGTCGATCAGGTTCTCATCATCCATCGGCTCGTCGGACTCGTCGAGCAATGGCAGCACCACGGCACGCAGCGCGGCCTTGCTGACCGGCACCGGAAGCAGATCCTCGGTCATCACTACCCGTCCAGAGCGTCCGGCCACGTAGTTCAGCGCCATCAGATGCTCGTCGCGGCTGAAATCCGCCAGCGCGTCGGCCACCATAAACGGCTTGATATCACGCATAAAGGCGTCGGTGGCGGTGGTCATGCAACCGATATGGGCATAGACGCCAGTGATGAGAAGCTGGTTGCGCCCGCTCTCCTTCAGCATCTGCTCCAGCGGCGAGCGGTGGAAGGCGCTGTAGCGCCACTTCACCAGCACGGTATCGTCCTCGTCCGGGGCCAGGGCGGCAACCACCTGCTGCTCTTCCGGCTTGCGGGTCAGGCCCGGCCCCCACATGTCGTTCAGCAGGGCGCGATCTTCATCGCTCTGCTCTTTCGGCTGGGCGGTGTAGTAGACCGGGATATTATGCTGCTTGCAGAATTCACGCAGGGCGACGATGTTCGCTATCACCTGGGCCATCATCGGGCAGTCTTCGCCCCAGAAGTTGATGAAATAGTCCTGCATATCATGGATTAACAGCGCGGCGCGCTCGGGTTCAAAGGCCCAGCTGACCTTATTCTGCGGGATCTCGGTGGCCGCAGGCAGCGCGTAGCCGGTTAATTTTGGGATTGCCATACTTCTCTCCTTTGTTACGCCTGAGACCGTTCGGCCAGCCGCAGGCGCAGCTCTCTCTTATCGACCTTGCCGACCGGCGTCAGCGGCAGCGCATCCACGCACTCCACGCGATCGGGCAGTTTAAATTCAGCGACGCCCTGCTCACGCAGGAAGCGGCGGATCTCCACGGCGCGCACCGGCTGGGAGACCACCAGATATGCACAGCTCTTCTCGCCGAGCAGGCTGTCCTCCATGCTTACCAGTGCGGCATGGATAATAGAGGAGTGGCGCAGGAGCAGGTTCTCGACCTCTTCTGCAGCAATCTTCTCGCCCCCGCGGTTGATCTGATCCTTCTCACGCCCCTGAACGGTGATGTAGCCCTGCTCATCGATAGCGATCAGATCCCCGGAGCAGTAAAAACCGTTCTCGTCGAAGGCACTGGCGTTGTGCTGCGGACTGTTGAAATAACCCCGGAAGGTGTAAGGCCCGCGCGTCATCAGGCGACCCACCTCGCCGCGCGGAAGCGGATTGCCGTCGGCGTCCGCTACCCACACTTCGTCATCCGGGCACATCGGGCAGCCCTGAGTATTGTTGATGCGCTCAATGCTGTCATCGAGGCGGGTGTAGTTCACCAGCCCCTCGGCCATGCCGAACACCTGCTGTAACTGACAGCCTATCTCGGCCGGAATGCGTGCGGCGAGGGTCGCGGAGAGCCGCGCTCCGCCTACTTGCAGCAGCTTGAGAGAGGCCAGCTGGGCGTTGCTGCCCCACTCCTGGATCGCCTGTAGCCAAAGGCTGACGGCGGGCGGCACCAGCGCGGTGACGTTGATCCGGTGCTTCTCAATCAGCGGGAAGCAGAGGGTGGCGCTGGGATCGGCGGCCAGCACCACGCAGCCTTCGGCCAGAAAAACACCGAGCGCGCCAGGGGAGCTCATCGGGTAGTTGTGCGCCGCCGGCAGGGCGCAGAGGTAGCGCGTCTGATTATCGAAATGGCAGATCTCATTGCTGCGGCGGATGCTGTAGTAGTAGTCGTTATGCGTGCGCGGGATCAGCTTCGGCGTGCCGGTGCTGCCCCCGGAGAGCTGGAAGAAAGCCACCTCATCGGCAGGCGTCGGTGCGTTCACCGTGTGTTCCGCTGGACGGTCGATGGCCGCCGTCAGGGCTCGATCGCCGGTCTCATTACGCAGCAGCACGACCCGCAGCGAGCCGTGCTCCTCTACGAAACCAGTAAGAAACCGATCGTCGTTAAACAGGGGATGATCGCGGTCGGCCACCAGCAGCGCCGGTTTTATCTGGGCCGCGTAGGCGTTCAGCTCGCTGCGCTGATGGCTGAACAGGGCATTCACCGGCGCAACGCCGATTTTCAGCAGGGCAAAGAGGGTGATGTAGAACTCCGCCACGTTGCCCAGCTGCACCAGCGCGGTGTCGCCTGCGCGCAGCCCTTTCGCCTGCAGTGAGGCGGCCAGGTTATCCGCCGCCTGATTCAGCTGGCGATAGCTCAGTTCGCGATCGCCGTCGATCACCGCCAGCGCATCGCTCTGGGCGTGACGGGTCAAAATATCGCTCAGGGGCAGATCCTGCCAGTAGCCTTTCTCACGGTAGCGCCGGGCAAATTCATCGGGCCAGCGGGTAAAGGGAATTGTCATGACTGCTCCTTAATTCAAGCCAAAAACGTTGAGCATGGTGGTGAGTTTTACGCCGGTCTCACGCCATTCGGCTTCCGGCGACGAGGCCGGGACGATCCCGGCCCCGGCAAACAGGCGGACCTGATTTTCGTGCAGGCGTGCGCAGCGGATAGTGACTACCCACTCGCCATTGCCGTCGGCGTCGCACCAGCCAACGATGCCGCCAAACAGATCGCGATTAAATGGCTCCAGTCCGGCAATCAGCTCTTTTGCGACCTGATGCGGGAAGCCGCTCAACGCTGGGGTCGGATGCAGCAGACAGGCCAGCGTCAGAGCGTTCTCCTCCGCCTGGGCTACCCCCTCAATGGGGGTTGCCAGATGCCAGAGCGTCGGGGTGTTGACCAGCTGCGGCGAGTCCGGCAGCGTCAGTTCACGGCTGCGGGGGGCCAGCACGGTTTTCATCGCCTGGGTCACCAGCTCATGCTCGTGGCGATCTTTCTCCGAGGCCAGCAGCTTGTTGCCCGCCTCGCGGTCCAGCATGTCATCCGGCTGGCGGCGAGCAGAGCCGGCCAGCGGCAGCGAGCTAAAGTGTGATGCTTCTTTGCGCAGCAGCAGCTCCGGGCTGGCCCCCAGCAGCACGCCACCGTCGGGCAGCGGCACGTGGAAGTTAAAGCTGGCCGGGTTCTGGGCAATCAGCCGCTCCAGCAGCGCTCCGCCGTCAATGCGTTTGTCGGTGGTGATATCGATCAGGCGCGAAAGCACGACTTTATCCACCTGCGGGGTGGCGGTCAGGGCGGCGGCGCGGGCCACCATATCGGTAAAGACCGGGTGCTCGGGGATCGCCTTGCGGGTCAGCACGTTGAGGGCGTCGCCCCCCTGGAAGTAGCGCGCGGAGTGCTGCTTCGCCGGACGAGAGAAGCTCTCCCAGGCGCGGGGGATAAACAGCGCGGAGGGCTGAGTGGTATCAAACGGAATAGCGCCCACTACAATCGGCTTCGCGATCCCCTGTTTTTTGGCCTCGCTGAACGCGTGAGCCAGCTTCTGCTGGAACGCGCCGTTGAGATCGTCCCCGCCGTTAGCCGGTTCGCTGATGCGCATAAAGCAGCCCGATGTGCTGAAGCTGCGATACGGCGACATAAAGAAAAATTGGTCTGATGCCAGCGTGCTCACGGTAAGCCGAGTCTCCTCCGCCATTGACGAATCCATATCCTTCTCCGAAAACGATAAAAGTAGTAAGAATTATTATCATTTATATTTTGGTCGGTAAGCTAAGAGTTATCCCGAGCGATGTCAACCTCAGAGGGCGCAGTTTTGTGCGGCTAAAAACTTGCATCCGGCGGCGCAATGATGAAAATGAGAAGCATTAGCCACACAATAACAGGATGCACGCCGTGAGATTCTCCCCCCTTTCGCTTAGATCCCTGCTAACGCTGGGCCTTTTAGTTTTAGGAATTTCTGTAGCCCAGGCCGCTGAGTGGCCCCGACAGGTTACCGACAGCCGGGGCGTGCATACGCTCGATCATAAACCCCTGCGCATTGTCTCCACCAGCGTCACCCTCACCGGCTCGCTGCTGGCGATTGACGCCCCGGTGGTGGCCAGCGGCGCAACCGCACCGAACAACCGCGTTGCCGACGAGAACGGCTTTCTGCGTCAGTGGGGCGAGATCGCTAAGGCGCGCAAGCTGACCCGGCTCTATATTGGCGAGCCGAACGCCGAGGCCGTCGCTGCTCAAATGCCGGATCTGATCCTGATCAGCGCGACCGGGGGCGACTCCGCGCTAGCACTCTACGATCAGCTCTCGGCCATTGCCCCGACGCTGATCATCAACTATGACGATAAGAGCTGGCAGACGCTGCTCACCCAGCTCGGGGAGATCACCGGCCAGGAGCAGCAGGCCAAAGCCCGGATTAGCGATTTTAATCAGCAGCTGGCGAAGGTGAAACAGCAGATGACCCTAACCCCGCAGCCGGTAAGCGCCCTGGTCTATAACCCGGCGGCGCACAGCGCCAACCTGTGGACGGCTGATTCGGCCCAGGGGCAGCTGCTCTCGCAGCTGGGCTTTACCCTTGCCGCGCTGCCTGACGGGCTGCACGCCAGCCAGAGCCAGGGCAAGCGGCACGATATCGTCCAGCTGGGCGGGGAAAATCTTGCCGCCGGACTGAATGGCGAAGCGCTGTTCCTCTTTGCGGGCAATGAGAAAGACGCCGAGGCTATCTATGCCAACCCGCTGCTGAGCCATCTCAGCGCGGTGCAGAACAAACGCGTCTACGCCCTTGGCACCGAAACCTTCCGCCTCGACTACTACAGCGCCACGCTGCTGCTTAAGCGCTTCGCCACGCTGTTTAGTTAGCGCCTGCCGGTGGGCTCTGGTGGAAACGCCGCAGCTCACCGAGAAGCAGGATCAGTACTGCCCCCGTCACCGCCAGCACCGCCCCGCCGACGCTGGCCGAGGCGGCGGGCGTCATCGCCACGCTCATCCCACCCAGCAGCGCCGCGCCTATTGCATCCCCGGTAACGTTCTGCGCCGTCCACAGGCCGTTGATCCTGCCCAGCATCGCCTCCGGCGTCTGGGTTTGCAGCAGCGTGTACTGGAGCAACGAGCTGATGGCGCTGAGCCAGCCCGCCAGGGCAAGGAAGAGTACGCCCAGCGGCCAGATTGGCATCAGGCTAAACAGGGCGATGGCGACAAAGGCCCCGAGGGTAGAGAAGAGGATAATCGCCCCGGGACGCGGACGCTGGACCAGGTTGCCGCTGGTGAGCGCCCCCAGCGCGGCACCGAGCGGCAGGGCCGCGTAGAGGATGCCGATCTCGGCGGCTGACATCTGCCAGTGGATCGCCAGCGCCGGATAGAGAACGCGCACGGCACTAGCCATCGTCAGCAGGCCGCCCAGCAGGGCGATGCCGCCGATCAGCGGGCTGTGCAGCAGGAAGCGAAACGCCGCCAGCAGCGATTTTAGGGGATGTTCACGCGGCTGGGGCGGCGGAGGCAGCTGCGGCAGGCGCAGCAGGGTCAGGGTCGTAATAAAGGTCCCTGCCGCCGCCAGGGCATAGTTCCACACCACGCCCCCGGAGGCGAGGAGCAGGCCACCAAGCATTGGCGAGATAACCGATCCGAGGCGCACGGTAAGCATGGTGATGGCCCCGGCCTGCATCAGGTTCTCTCGCCCTACCAGCGCCGGGGTCGCCGCCAGCAGCGCCGTCACCCCCAGCGCGCCGAAAAAGCCGTCCCACAGGCCGAGTAGATAGATCGCCAGTAGCGAGGGCTCAGGCAGGGCAGCATTGAGGCAGAGACCAATAAAGCCGATACCGCAGGTGCCGCGCGCCAGCAGGATCAGGCGCTTGCGCTCGTAGCGGTCCGCCAGCACGCCGCCGACCATCAGACCAACAAACATCGCCCCGCCGGTAAGGGTCACCGCCAGCCCCACCAGCCAGCTGGAGTGGGTCATGGCCTGGATCTGCACCGGCACGGCGACGCCGAGCAGGCCCAGCGACACAATGGAGATAAAACGGGCAATAAAAACAGCGCGAAACGCGGGATGGGTTCTCAACAGGCTGACGTTGATCAGCCAGGATTGTCGGGTCATTACAGTGCCTTGTGCGAACTTTTGATACCAGTTTTCAAGCCGCACATGCTAACATACCGCAATAAGATCGATAACGATAATTACTATCATTATCACGTCAGGGACGTTGTTATGTCGCTTTCCGTTAATCCGGCGCGCCCGTGGGCCGTGGGCGGATTATTGCTACTGCTGCTGGTTGCAGGCGTGCTTAGCCTGCTGATCGGGGCCAAGCCGCTGCCCCTCTCCGTTGTGATGGATGCCCTCTCCGGCACCTGCCAAAGCGCCGACTGCACGATTGTGCTTGATGCCCGCCTGCCGCGTACGCTGGCTGGCCTGCTGGTTGGCGGCGCGCTGGGTCTCGCGGGAGCGCTGATGCAGACCCTGACCCGTAATCCCCTTGCCGATCCCGGCCTGCTCGGCGTTAACGCTGGGGCAAGCTTTGCCATCGTGCTCGGCGCGGCGCTGCTGGGCATCACCTCCCCCGGCGAGCAGCTAGGGCTGGCCTTCTGCGGTGCGCTGGCAGCCTCGCTGGTAGTAGCGTTTACCGGCAGCGCGGGCGGCGGACAGCTGAGTCCGGTGCGCCTCACCCTGGCGGGGGTTGCGCTGGCGGCGGTGCTGGAGGGTCTCTCCAGCGGCATCTCGCTACTTAACCCGGACGTCTATGACCAGCTGCGCTTCTGGCAGGCGGGCTCTCTCGACGTGCGTACCCTGCACACGCTGCGTATCGTGTTGATTCCGGTGCTAATAGCGGGGGCGATTGCGCTCATGCTGAGTCGGGCGCTAAACAGCCTGAGCCTCGGCAGCGATACCGCCACCGCGCTCGGCAGCAGGGTCGCCCGCACCCAGCTGCTGGGCCTGTTGGCTATCACCGTTCTGTGCGCCAGCGCCACCGCCGTCTCGGGTCCCATCGCCTTTATTGGCCTGATGATGCCGCATATGGCGCGTTGGCTGGTGGGGGCCGACCACCGCTGGTCTCTGCCGGTGACCCTTCTTGCTACCCCTGCCCTGCTGCTGTTTGCCGATATCATTGGCAGGCTGATCGTGCCGGGTGAGCTGCGCGTATCGGTGGTGAGCGCCTTTATCGGTGCGCCGGTATTGATCTTTCTGGTGCGTCGTCACCGTCGGGGAGGTGCGCTGTGATCGCCCCCTCCCGCCGTCTTATTGTTAGCATTCTTCTGCTGGCCTGCGCCAGCGTGATGGTCGCCCTGTGGAGTCTGTGCAGCGGCACGGTACCGCTTGCCCCGGCTCAGGTGCTGGCCGCCTTTACCGGCGATGCGCCGCGCGGCGTTGCGCTGGTGGTCAACGAGTGGCGTCTGCCGCGGGTGCTGATGGCGCTACTCATCGGCGGTGCGCTGGGGGTCAGCGGGGCGATCTTCCAGTCGCTGATGCGTAACCCGCTGGGCAGTCCGGATGTAATGGGTTTTAACACCGGGGCCTGGAGCGGCGTGCTGGTAGCGATGGTGCTCTATGGCCAGGATCTGACCGCTATCGCCTTTGCGGCGATGGCCGGGGGGATCCTCACCTCGCTGGTGGTGTGGGCGCTGGCCTGGCGCAACGGCATCGAGACCTTTCGCCTGATCATTATTGGCATCGGCGTTCGCGCGATGCTGATCGCCTTCAATACCTGGCTGCTGATTAAAGCCTCGCTGGAGACAGCCCTCACCGCCGGGCTGTGGAACGCCGGTTCGCTCAACGGTCTGACCTGGGCGAAAACCTGGCCCTCCGCGCCGATCGTGCTGCTGATGTTGGTCTGCGCCACGCTGCTGGTACGGCGGATGCGGCTGCTGGAGATGGGGGATGACAGCGCCTGCGCGCTGGGCGTCAGCGTCGAGCGCTCCCGGCTGATGCTCATGCTGGTGGCCGTGGTGCTGACTGCGGCGGCGACCGCCCTCGCCGGGCCTATCTCTTTCGTGGCGCTGGTTGCACCGCATATCGCCCGACGCATCAGCGGCACGGCGCGCTGGGGTCTGACCCAGGCGGCGCTTTGCGGCGCGCTGCTGCTGCTGGCTGCCGATCTCTGCGCCCAGCAGCTGTTTATTCCCTATCAGCTTCCGGTCGGCGTGGTCACCGTAAGCCTGGGCGGTATCTACCTTATCGTCCTGTTAATCAAGGAGTCCCGCAAAAGATGACCGATTCAACAGCCCGTCTGCGCGGCGACCAGTTAACGCTTGGCTACGGTAAAAAGGTGGTGGCGGACAATCTCTCCGTGGCCATTCCTGACGGCCACTTTACCGCGATCATTGGCCCCAACGGCTGCGGCAAATCGACCCTGCTGCGCACCCTGAGCCGCCTGATGACGCCCAGCTACGGACATGTCTACCTTGATGGCGAGCAGATCCAGCGCTTCAACAGCAAAGAGGTGGCGCGGCGCATCGGGCTGCTGGCGCAGAACGCCACCACGCCGGGGGATATTACGGTGCAGGAGCTGGTCTCCAGGGGCCGCTATCCGCACCAGCCGCTCTTTACCCGCTGGCGACAGGAGGACGATCGCGCCGTACAGCGGGCAATGAAAGCCACTGGCGTGGCGGATCTCGCCTTGCAAAGCGTGGATACGCTCTCCGGCGGCCAGCGTCAGCGGGCATGGATAGCGATGGTGCTGGCGCAGGAGACGGCGATTATGCTGCTGGATGAGCCGACCACCTGGCTGGATATCAGCTATCAGATTGACGTTCTGGAGCTACTTAGCGAGCTGAACCGCGAGCAGGGCTATACCCTGGCGGCGGTGCTGCACGACCTGAACCAGGCCTGCCGCTATGCGACTCATCTAATCGCTCTGCGGGACGGGAAAATTGTGGCCCAGGGTGCGCCGAAGGAGATTGTGACGGCGGAGCTGATTGAGGCCGTCTACGGGTTACGCTGTATGATTATCGACGACCCGGTGGCGCATACGCCGCTGGTAGTGCCGCTGGGGCGTATAGTGAAATAAAACGTTTGTAGGCCCGGTAGGCGGTCCACCGGGCATGACGGTGCTGATGTTGCAATGCCGGGCGGCTCTGCCTTTGCCCGGCCCAGGGTAGGCACGGTGCGGGGTTAGAGGCCCCGCCAGGCATTTACGCTGATTCCAATACCATCTCCGGCGCTACCGGAGGTAAAGTACGTGCCAGCATCGCATTGCGCAGCAGAACGACGCCGCAGGCAATAATCACGCCTACTAATCCCATTAGAATGGTGATAATGGCTTTACCCTGACCGTCTTTTTTTATTGGCAGCGACGGTGAGAGCTGATATTTAAACGGTGAGAAGGCAATATCTTTCACGTTCAGCTTCTGCAACTGTTCAAGATGATATTCACGGTTGCGCAGATCGGCATTCAGATCGGCAATATCCTTCAGCGACTTTTCAATCCGCAGCTTTTCCTGAATACCATCAGCGCCCAGCGTAATTGAGAAATCGGGATCGTCATTCACGACCTGTCCATTGCTGTAGACCGGCTTTTTAATACCCGCAGCGTTGGCGACTTCCAGAGAGTAATTCAAACGCTGGATCTTTGTATCTCGCTGGTTAGTCAGGCGAACACGATCGAGATTCAGCTTCTCTTGCTCAAAGCGCGTTTTTAACGCCAACGTATTACGGATATTATCTGTGGTCTCGTTCACCACCTTTGCCGCGACATAATCAATATAGCCCTCAAGGACCTCTTTAGCATCGTCAGCCGTTGAGGCAGTAAAGCTAAGCGTCCATGACGTAAAGGGCGCTTCAACGTTGCTCTTTGGCGAAGCGTTATCAATAATCTTCACTTTTTCCGTTAGGCGAACAACCGCACGCTGAAACTCTAATGAATCTGCATCAAGATCGGGATAATGCGCTTTCATATAGGGCGAAGTGCGGAAATACTCTTCCTGCAGAGACTGCGAGCTGAAATTTTTAATAAACTGACCAAAAACATCAACTGGCGTCACCGGTACGTCTATATCCAGCACCTGCAACTCCATCAGCGTTTGCTGTAGCAAGCGCCACTGTGTCTGCTCTGCAGGTGTGATAATCGCTTCGCTGGTCCACTTCTGTGGCAGCACAAATGAGAGTAATAGGCCAGTCACAGCAAAGGCTGCGGCTATGGCGATAATTTGTTTTTTGGCTGCCCATAAAACATCAAGGAGCGTGAGGAGATCAATTTCGTGAGCACGATGAGGTCCGACTGGATAGGGACGTAACTGTACCTCATTATCCTGTTTAATATCTAACGTTGACATCTTTAAACTCTATCCTATTTTGCTACGAAAGCATTATTTACAACCGACGCTCCTATAATAGTACTTTATAAGATTAATCTGAACAAAGTTTTAAGCCTGGCCGTCACGCCCACCATATCTGGTAGGCGTGGCGGTCTATTAATTAAGCAACGCTGTTAATATTGGCCCGATAGATACAAACACTGACGGCGAAATAATATCCACATGCGCGCAGTCTTGACGATGAACCTCTAGCTCATTCACCCACGGCGACCAGACCCGCTGGGGATCCATCCCCGCTGGCAGCGTACGCTCGGCAACAAACAGCGTGGCCTTGCCATCAAACGGCAGGCTATGGGCGGTAGTCAGCAGACGAACCGCATCGCCATAGTTGCCCTCGATCGCATTAAACAGCTCGCCTGACGCCTGGCCCTGCTGGGCAGTAAGGAACGCTTCCCGCTCGCGATCGATCTCCGCCAGCACCTCAGGATCGAGACCGTTAGCCTCTTTCTCTGCCCAATTTTGCGTCTCTGGCGGCCAGGTATCCAGCAGCCCAAGGAAGGCAACCGCTTCACCACGCAGCCGCAGCCGGGCGGCTATTCCCTGCGCCAGGGTGCCGCCGAGGGAGTAGCCAAACAGGTAGTACGGACCGTGCGGCTGCTGGGCAAGCAGCGTTTGCAGGTGCGCTTCACACACCTCATCCAGCGTGGCGGCGGTAGCCATCGGCCCGGCCGGACGCGGCGACTGGATGCCGACAATCGACCAGCGCGGATTGAGATAGCGTGCCAGCACGCTAAACTGCCAGGCAAAGCCGGAGGCGGGATGGAAGCAGAACAGCGTTGGACCGTGACTCTCCCGCAGGGGCAGAATTGTCTCGTAGCCCAGGCGTTGCAGGCTCCCATCCTGCGCATCGGCCTCCAGCAGTGTCGCCAACTTCGCCACGCTTGAGGCGACCATCACCTGCCCTGGTGTCACCTGACGGGCAAACATCTGGCTAAGCCTCGCCGCCAGCCGCATCGCCAGCAGCGAGTGGCCGCCAAGCGCAAAGAAGTCGGCGCTGACGTCATCTACCTCACAGGCCAGCAGCTCGGCAAACAGCGCGGCGATAGCGACCTCGGTTTCCGTTTCGGGTGCACGTCCGCCTGCTGTCGCCACAGGCGTCGGCAGCGGCAGCGCCTTGCGATCCAGCTTGCCGTTGGCGCTGAGCGGCAGCGCATCAAGCTGTACCAGCGCGGCGGGTACCATATGCGGCGGCAGCTGCGTCTTTAGCTGTTCAATCAGCGCAGCACTCTCCAGCGGCTGGCCCGAGGCCGACACCAGGTAGCCCACCAGCTGACGTGCATCGCCGCCGCCCGCTGCCGCCTGGTTAAGCACGCAGGCGTGGGTGACCGCCTGAGCCACGTCCGGCAGCATCTGCATGACCGAGTCAATTTCCCCCAGCTCAATGCGTTGGCCGCGAATTTTCAGCTGATCGTCACTGCGTCCCAGGTACTCCACCGCCCCGTTCTCCAGCCAGCGCGCTACGTCGCCGGTGCGGTACATCCGCTCGCCTGGCGCAAAGGGATCGGCAATAAAGCGGCTGGCGGTCAGATCGGGACGCCCCAGATAGCCCTGCGCCAGCTGAATACCAGTCAGGTAG
>PQKR01000030.1 GCA_002918705.1 Escherichia sp. ESNIH1
CTCAGCATATACCGGGAGCTGGTCAGGGCGGGTCATGAAGGCCTGCCGGTTGGCGAACTGCAGAAGCACCTTGAGATTCCTGCCTCCACGCTCAGCCATCATCTTTCAGCGCTGATATCCGCTGGACGGCACTGTTGCAAATAGTCGGTGGTGATAAACTTATCATCCCCTTTTGCTGATGGAGCTGCACATGAACCCATTCAAAGGCCGGCATTTTCAGCGTGACATCATTCTGTGGGCCGTACGCTGGTACTGCAAATACGGCATCAGTTACCGTGAGCTGCAGGAGATGCTGGCTGAACGCGGAGTGAATGTCGATCACTCCACGATTTACCGCTGGGTTCAGCGTTATGCGCCTGAAATGGAAAAACGGCTGCGCTGGTACTGGCGTAACCCTTCCGATCTTTGCCCGTGGCACATGGATGAAACCTACGTGAAGGTCAATGGCCGCTGGGCGTATCTGTACCGGGCCGTCGACAGCCGGGGCCGCACTGTCGATTTTTATCTCTCCTCCCGTCGTAACAGCAAAGCTGCATACCGGTTTCTGGGTAAAATCCTCAACAACGTGAAGAAGTGGCAGATCCCGCGATTCATCAACACGGATAAAGCGCCCGCCTATGGTCGCGCGCTTGCTCTGCTCAAACGCGAAGGCCGGTGCCCGTCTGACGTTGAACACCGACAGATTAAGTACCGGAACAACGTGATTGAATGCGATCATGGCAAACTGAAACGGATAAGGGGTCTGACGCTCAGTGGAACGAAAACTCACGTTAAGCAACGTTTTCTGCCTCTGACGCCTCTTTTAATGGTCTCAGATGTCCTTTGGTCACCAGTTCTGCCAGCGTGAAGGAATAATGGCCGAGCATATTGATATGTCCGTGGCAAAGCGGGGAGAGGCGTGCGATATCTTCATCATTCAGTGTTTCACCCTGCGCCCGGAGATGATCCAGGGCTGCCTGCATATAAATAGTGTTCCATAACACGACGGCGTTAGTGACCAGCCCCAGTGTGCCCAGTTGATCTTCCTGACCGTCGGTATATCGTTTTCTTATCTCACCTTTTTGACCGTGACAGATGGCTCTGGCAACGGCATGGCGACTTTCTCCCCGATTAAGCTGGGTCAGAATGCGCCGGCGGTAATCTTCATCATCAATATAATTAAGCAGATACAGCGTTTTGTTGATGCGCCCCACTTCAATGATTGCCTGAGTCAGTCCGGAAGGACGTTCACTTTTCAGCAATGAACGGACCAGCACTGAAACCTGTACTTTGCCCAGCTTCAGGGAGCCAGCGGTCCGGATCATTTCGTCCCACTGAAGGACTATTTTTCGGGGATCTGATTGCCCTCTGGCAATATCATTCAGCACGCCATAGTCGGCATCATGGTCCATTCGCCAGAAAACCGAAGCACCGGCATCAGCCAGGCGTGGAGAAAACTGGTATCCCAGCAGCCAGAAAAGGCCAAAGACAAGTTCGCTGGCACCTGCTGTATCGGTCATAATTTCGGTTGGATTCAGCCCGGTCTCCTGTTCCAGAAGACCTTCCAGCACAAAGATAGAGTCCCTCAGCGTCCCCGGTATAACGATGCCATGAAAGCCGGAATACTGATCGGACACAAAGTTGTACCAGGTGATCCCTCTGTTATTACCAAAGTATTTGCGGTTCGGTCCGGCATTGATTGTTCTGACTGGCGTAACAAAGCGCATTCCATCTGCAGATGCCACTTCTCCTCCACCCCATATCTGTGCCAGTGGCAGCGTTGCCTGAAAATCAACCAGTCTGGCATTAGCGCTGGTGATAGTTTCAGCCCGCAGATAGTTCGCTTTTGTCCAGTTCAGCCGGTGTCGGGTCAGTGCAGGAACATTTGATCTGATCAGTGGTTCCAGACCGATATTGCAGGCTTCAGCCATCAGCACGGCGCTGATGCTGACGGGCAGATCATCAACTCTGGCACTGGCTTCACTAGCATGGAAAAACTCATCAGCAAATCCGGTATGGGCGTTAATTTCGAGCAGCAACTCCGTTAAATCCACCGGAGGGAGTAGATCACTGATCATTTTGCTCAGTCGTTTCAGACTGTCCGGCTCATCAAGACTGGCGAGGGGAGAAATTGTCAACCGGGGCTTCGGGCCAGAAACATCGAGTTCGACAGCCTCATTTTCGCAAAGACGTGCAGCAACCTGTCTGTAACGACTATCAAGCTGATGACCCAGAGATTTTATTGCTTCCTGCGGGTCTGTCGGGTGCCCCAAAGAACGATAAACCTTAATCCGGTTTGCCTGCCAGTCAGCACCCTGTAGTAATCTTGCACGAGGATCTCCCCACCGGTTACTGCCGGTAACGTAGACATCCCTCCGCCTCAGACTATCCTGCAGTTTACTGAGAAAGCAGAGCGTGTATCCCCTGCGGGTGATATGTTTTTCCTTGTTAATCACCAGCCGTTTCCATGACCGACTGATAATTTCCGTTGGTGCGTCGTCAAAAAACTGCCGCCGTGAGCTGAACTCCCGGCTGAGGTAGTCACAGGCATTCAGAGTGGTAACCCCGGCAGGTGCGGATGAAAATTTAACGGTATTCAGCAGATGGGGCAGGAAACGACGAACGCGCCCGTACTGCTCCACCATTTCTTCATGAAAATTATCGTCTGAGGGCCGGGCAATTTCACGGACAAGCGTGATGATTTCAGCCAGCTTTTGCCTTGGGATGTAGCTGAACACCTCAGCACGAATCGATTCGTCCGGTGTTTCTTCTTTCAGCAGGTACGAACATGCGCTGGCGAGCGCCAATGCAGATTTATCCAGATCCTTCAGCGAGCGGAGCCGTTTTTTCTGCCCAATCTTTCTGGCGTCACGGATGATAACGGCCAGCATGGCGTCCAGAACGGGGGGGTAAGCGGGAACCCCAGAAAATTCCGCCATTCCGCATTGTGGAATTTTTTGGGGGGGTGGTCCGCGGCATGACGACCCGCCAAAGGCTACCGCATCTATCTGAGGCGCTGTGGCGCGACGCTGAAACCCCGGGGAATTCCGCTACTCCAGTTCCAGGTCCGCAATAGTTCGTCCAGGTCGGGTGGCGTACGCCGGAAACGCCGATTTTTCCGCAACCGTTTCTGCGTTGTCGGCAAGGTGGTCTCAGAGAGCGCTCAAGAAGCGGTTTTTCTCGTATGTTTAGCTACGGTGGCCTAGGAGCCTGCGCGGCAGAAGCCAAATCGGCGGAAGATCGAGGACGATACGGGGATGGCTGCCAGTTACCTTCCTTACCGACCCGACCAATCCTATCTGCTGCCCCCTTCTCTGGGAGAGTGGCTACCTGAAGGGCATCTTGCCTACTTCATCAGCGAGACTGTCGATACGCTGGACTTGAGCGCATTCCACGCCCGGTATGCCGGCGGTGGTCCGGGCAATCAGCCGTTTCATCCGGCGATGATGGTCAAAGTGCTGATCTATGGTTACGCGAGCGGCGTCTTCTCTTCGCGCAAACTAGCCAGGAAGCTGTACGAGGATGTCGCGTTGCGTGTGCTGGCCGCTGGAAACTTCCCGGCCCACCGCACGCTGAGTGACTTCCGTGCCCTACACCTGACCGAGCTTGAGAATTTGTTCGTTCAGGTGGTGCAACTGGCGCGCGAATGTGGGCTGGTGAAGCTTGGCACGATCGCGGTCGACGGCACCAAGGTAAAAGCCAACGCCAGCCGCCACAAGGCGATGAGCTATAAGCGCATGAAGCCGGCCGAGGACGAATTGCATTGCGAGATCAAGGCGCTGCTTGATCGCGCCAAGGCTACCGACGACCAGGAGCGTAACGAGCCGGAGCTGGACATTCCTGCCGAGATTTCTCGCCGCGAGAAGCGCCTGGAGGCGATCCAGGCGGCAAAGGCGCGCCTGGAAGCGCGCCAGCGTGAAGCGGACCAGGCCCGGGGGCGCAGCGAAGACGATGGCCGCCGGCCTCGCCATCCGGATGGCTCGGACAAGGGCGGTGGCTCGTACAAACGCGAGTTTGGTGTGCCGGATGACCGTGATCAGGAAAGCTTCACCGATCCGGACAGCCGGATCATGAAACACGCCGGTGGTGGCTCCGAGCAGAGCTACAACGGGTACACAGCGGTCGATGCCGAGCACCAGATCATCGTGGCGGCGGAGTTGACCAACTGCGCCGCGGACAGTCAGGCGCTGCTGGGCATGCTGGCAGCAGTTCAGGCCAACACCGGAGAAATGCCGGCCCAGACGCTGGCGGATGCGGGATTCCGTAGTGAGGCTGTTCTGGCAAAGGTCGCCGATCACCACGGCGATGTCATCGTTGCCCTCGGCCGCGAGGGACGTGAAGATGCCAAGGTCAATGCCAAGACCCATCCGCATACGGCGGCGATTGCGGCGAAATTGAAAACGGAGCAAGGCGATGCAGCTTACCGCCGGCGCAAGTCGATCGTGGAGGCTCCGAATGGTTGGATCAAGGCGGTGATGGGATTGCGTCAGTTCAGCATGAGGGGCCTGGACAAGGTGCAAGCCGAGTGGAAGCTCGTCTGCATGGCGCTAAATCTGAGGCGAATGGCGTATCTGTGAGGGCGAAGGTTAAATGGGGCGGCTCAAATGCACCCCAGTCGTCATAACACGCCGCGCGCCGCAAGATTGGTATCCTTGGCGCCGACGCCTTGCCAATTGCAGAGAGCGCCGCCGCCATCGTCAGTGCTCTACAGAAAACCGGTCACACGGCTCTGCCGCGCAGACTCCTAGCCTAAATGTGACAGTGGTTGGTAATCCATGCCGCCCGCAAGGGCGGCGGTGGTGGGCCAATAGATGATTTTCAGAGCCTTACTGCCCGTTGACGCCCAATCCCTCGAGCGCGAGTCTAGCCGCAGCGGCGATGACGGCCTCGCTGTGCTTGTCATCCTTGTTAGGCGCCCGGGTGTAGACGGCCAACACAATAGGTGCGCGCCCAGTGGGCCAGACGACGGCATAGTCATTTGCCGTGCCATACACTCCGCAGGTTCCGGTTTTGTCTCCGACTGCCCAGTCTGCCGGCACCGCCGCGCGGATGCGGTGGTTGCCGGTCGTGTTTCCCTTTAGCCAATCAACAAACTGCTGCCGCTGCGGCGCAGCCAGTGCAGAGCCCAGTGTCAGTTTTTGTAAGCTTTCCGTCACGGCGCGCGGCGATGAGGTATCGCGCGCATCGCCTGGGATGGCGGAGTTCAGCTCCAGCTCCCAGCGGTCCAGACGGAACGTGGTATCGCCGATAGAGCGCATGAAGGCCGTCAGCCCGGCCGGGCCGCCCAACTCCTTCAGCAACAAATTGGCGGCGGCGTTATCACTGTATTGCACGGCGGCCGCGGACAGCTCCGCCACCGTCATGCCTGTTGTCAGATATTTTTCCGAGATGGGTGACCACGGAACCAGCGCATTTTTGCCGTAACGGATGGGTGTGTCCAGCAAGCCGGCCTGCTGCTGGCTGCGAGCCAGCACAGCGGCAGCAAGAAAGCCCTTGAATGAGCTGCACAGTGGGAAGCGCTCCTCAGCGCGGTAACTTACAGTTGCGCCTGAGCCGGTATCCATCGCGTACACACCGATGGAGCCGCCAAAGTCCTGTTCGAGTTTAGCGAATGGTTCCGCGACGAGGTTGGTCAGCGCGGTGGCAGAAAAGCCAGCCAGCGGCCATGAGAGACAAGACAGCAGAACTAGACGGCGATACAGTGACATCAACGATATTCCTTGTTTGAAGGTGGAGCTAGGTGTAGCGGCCGGATGTAATCAGGCCGCTACAGCTGGGATTATCACCGAGCGGCAAGCCGCTCCCTCTCCAGAGGCTGTAACGGCTGTAACTGCCCCGGATGGGCACACATCGGGTTGGTAAGTCCCTGGCACCACAACGTCCAGCGCTATTGAAAAACGAATCAGGTCGGCGTTCATGGGTCGGCCACCTCGCCTGACCTCGGCATCCACGTTACGGACGGCCTCAGGAAGTCCTGGCCAAGCCCCGACTATTGGGGCGCGAAGATAGCACCGAGGGTACGCCGGTGTCAACACCAACTGAAAACTGACCCACTTTACCCCTGAATCACCAAAGTAATACTGACCCACCTGGATCATTCGGGTTTGGAATTTTTCCTGACCACTCCCGCCTTCCTCTTGTCCTTCAAGCGGTAGCTTTCGCCGCTCAGGGTCAGGATATGGCACTGTTGCAAAGTTAGCGATGAGGCAGCCTTTTGTCTTATTCAAAGGCCTTACATTTCAAAAACTCTGCTTACCAGGCGCATTTCGCCCAGGGGATCACCATAATAAAATGCTGAGGCCTGGCC
>PQKR01000031.1 GCA_002918705.1 Escherichia sp. ESNIH1
ACTGTAGTTGCCATGTTTTACGGCAATGAGAGCAGAGATAGCGCTGATGTCCGGCAGTGCTTTTGCCGTTACGCACCACGCCTTCAGTAGCGGAGCAGGAAGGACATCTGATGGAAATGGAAGCCACTGGAGCACCTCAAAATCACCATCATACACTAAATCAGTAAGTTGGCAGCATTACCGCTCGCTCCTTGGTCTTGAGTTCAGGTCTAAATCTTGTGAGTGAAAATTAAACACTCATACGTCCACCCAGTTTTATTTACTGTGTTGTTAGCCAATATATTGGATACTATGCCCAAGTGACTCAACTCTGAATTCTGTATCTTGAAGTCACTTGGAGATATGGCAATAGTGCATTATTGAAGGAAATAGGTAATGAGTAAAAAAATGACCATGGCTGAGATTTCAAGGCAGCTTGGAATTTCAACAATGACTGTGTCGCGTTACTTTAATGGCGGTTATGTCTCGGAAGAGAACCGCCTTAAAATTGATGCCATCGTCAAAGAGAGTCATTACACGCCTAATATATTTGCTCGCTCCATTCGTAGCCAATCCAATATTATTGGTTTCATCGCGCCTCGTATTGAGTCATATACGACCAGTTTAGTGATTAAAGGGGCGCTGGCTGCTGCCAATGAATCACAAGTACGAATGCTGTTTCATGCCACAGGGTTTAACCATGAGTCAGAATGCCAAGCTGTGAGAGAGTTTAACGGCTTAAATGCATTGGGCACGATTATTATTGCGTCAAAGCACAGTGTCGAAGAGACTTTTTATCGAACCTTAGACAATGTGGTATTTATTGGCAAAAATACCCCCCACCATTGCTGTTTATATTACCCCGATCATGCAGCGATTAAAGCCCTCGTCTCCCACACCATCACTCAGTTAAAACAGCAGCAGGCACCGCTGGCTGCCGTACATTATATTTATGATGAGCGTATGCTTTCTAGCCGCACTAAGTTGATGCAAGCCACTATTACCGACACCGTCCCTGAGTTGAATTTATCACTACAAGCCCTAGCCAACTCGGAGGACAAAGCTGGCTATCAGGCCGTTCAATTACAGCCTAATCATGTCTACTTTTGTGCCACCGATAATATTGCCATTCGTTTATATCGTCGCGCCAAAGAACAGCAACTCAAGATCGGTCATAACGTATGGATTGTAGGCATGGGTGACTATGACTACAGCGATTTGTTAGTCCCGAGCCTGACGACTGTCGCTTTTAACTACTATCAAGTGGGCTACCAAGCTGTCAAAAAATTGCTCAAGCGCGATTTCAGTTCTGTTGAAGGCACATTCGACATAAAGATGAGAGAAAGCTCACAATTCCTCTGAAATTGTGTTGAGTCCAAATCGGTTCTACTTAACTATATATGTTAACGATAACACATATAGTATAACCGATGACACTCGCTCCTAATATGCACTCAAAACCACTCGCGTGGTGGAAGAAAGCAACCGCCTACCAAATTTATCCCCGTAGTTTTTATGATACAAACCAGGACGGTATTGGTGACATCAATGGCATCATTGCTAAGCTCGATTATCTTGCTGATTTGGGCATTGATTTAATATGGATTTGCCCATTCTATGCATCACCTAATGATGATAACGGGTACGATATTAGTGACTATCAAGCGATTCATCCTGACTTTGGAACCCTTGAGGATGTGGATGAACTAATCAGTGCTGCTCATAAACGTGGCATTCGCATTATTATGGATTTAGTGATCAACCACACTAGCGACGAGCACCCATGGTTCATTGAATCTCGAGATAACAAAAATAGCCCTAAGCGCGATTGGTATATTTGGCGTGATGGTTGTGAGCCTACCGCTGAAAAACCGACTTGCGACCCAAACAACTGGGAAAGTATTTTTCATGGCAGCGCATGGGAATATGATAAAAAAACTGCACAGTACTACTTGCACCTATTTTCAAAAAAACAACCTGATCTGAATTGGGAAAATCCTGAAGTTAAACAAGCACTATTTAAAATGATTTATTGGTGGTTGGAGCGTGGTATTGATGGCTTCCGTGTGGATGCAATTAGCCATATTCAGAAACAACCAGGTTTACCTTCTTTACCCAATCCAAAGGGTGAAAAGTATGTCTCTTCGTTTGATTATCATATGAATGTGGCAGGGATTGAAAAACATCTGCATGAGTTAAAAGAGCAGGCGTTTGATCCCTTTAACATAGTGACAGTTGGTGAGGCTAATGGGGTGACTGCCGACAATGCATTACTTTGGGTTGCCGAAGCGACCGAGCACGATCAAGGCGGTGTTTTCAACATGATTTTTCAGTTTGAACACATGAAGCTATGGTCGGAAGAACAAAGCAACGTGCCTTTAGATCTAGTGGAGTTCAAACGCATTTTATCGCGTTGGCAAGATGCATTAGAAGGTAAAGGCTGGAATGCGCTTTATTTAGAAAACCACGATCAAGCTCGTAGCATTGATACTTTTGCCGACCCTACCTCTAGGTATGCCAGTGCTACCGCGTTAGCGAGTTGTTATTTCTTGATGAAAGGAACTCCGTTTATTTATCAGGGCCAAGAGATTGGTATGGTAAATCATCAGTTTACTTCTCTTGATGAATTTAATGATGTGTCTGCTAGAAATTTAATTCAAAAGCTATCTCAACAAGGTCAAAGCGATGCAGACATCTTAGCCTTGTTAAATCAAGTATCTCGCGACCACAGTCGCTTGCCAATGCAATGGAATGCGCAGGATTTTGCCGGTTTTTCTGAGGTGCAACCTTGGTTCTCCGTCAATCAACAGTACGCAGATATCAATGTTGAGCAACAACAGAAAGATCCAAATTCGATTTTGAGTTTCTATAAGCAGCTGATTGCTCTGCGTAAGTCAAATGTAAGTTTAGTGGTTGGCCGCTATCAATTGCTGCTACCTAACGACCCTAATATCTATGCTTATCAACGTGTTGCACAAGATATGACATGGACCATTATTACCAATTTAAGTCCACAAGAGAGCATCGTTGATATCGACCGCATGCAATTAGGCGAGTTAATGCTTGATAATCAGAATGTCAACAATGAACACGTTCGCTCAGATTTTATAGCGACGCAAATTGCCCCACCTTATGCTGCGTATATATTTGCAAGAAAGCACTAAATTATATTTATCGCAGGGCCTTGATAAGGCTACCCTGCATTTAAACCAAGGAATCATTTATGAGTCAGTTACTATCTTTTGATTTTTGGCAACGATTTGGGAAATCCCTTATCGTTGTTATCGCGGTGATGCCAGCCGCTGGTATCATGATATCACTCGGTAAAGTTGTCGCAATGTATGCTGGTGGTATTGGTGCCATTGAAACACTAGGCGCTATTATGGAAAACATAGGCTGGGGGATCATAGTTAATCTTCACCTATTATTTGCTGTCGCTATTGGTGGATCATGGGCTAAAGAACGTGCAGGAGGAGCATTTGCCGCGCTGATCGCCTTCATCTTAATTAACCGTATCACTGGGGTTATATTAGGCGTGGATAACGCTATGCTCAGTGATCCCGAGGCGGTTGTGATGAGCCTATTTGGTTCTGAGCTACCTGTCTCTCAATTCTTCACTAATATTTTGGGTGCTCCTGCTCTAAATATGGGTGTGTTTATCGGTATTATGTCTGGCTATTTAGGTGCCAACTTATTTAACCGTTATCATGACTTCGCTCGCTTACCTCAGGCATTAGCATTTTTCAACGGTAAGCGTTTTGTACCTTTTGTTGTTATTTTCTATTCGATGATTATTGCGTTTGCTTTATCAATCGTATGGCCTTTAATTCAAGGTGCGCTTAATGATTTTGGTCAATGGATTGCAACCTCTAAAGACACTGCGCCGATCACTGCTCCTTTCTTGTATGGTACGTTAGAGCGCTTATTACTGCCATTTGGTTTACACCACACTTTAACTATTCCAATGAATTACACCGAGTTGGGTGGTACTTATGAGCTTTTAACAGGGGTGAATGCGGGGGCAAGTGTTTATGGTCAAGATCCACTATGGCTTGCTTGGGTTAGCGATTTAAATAATCTTAAATTAAGCGATCCGACAACTTACCAACATCTATTAGATACGGTGCATCCAGCACGTTTTAAAGCGGGCCAAGTTATTATCGCAGCGTCTTCATTGATTGGTATTGGACTTGCGATGTATCACTGTGTTGATAGTGATAAGCGCGCACAATACAAGCCAATGTTTTTATCTGCGTGTCTTGCTGTGTTATTAACCGGTGTGACAGAGCCTATTGAATTCATGTTTATGTTTATTGCTCCTGTTTTGTATGTTGCGCATGCGGTATTAACAGGGATTGCATTTGCGTTGGTCGATGTGATGGACCTACGTATACATGCCTTTGGTTTGATTGAGTTACTCACTCGTATACCTATGATGGTTTCAGCGGGAATCGGTGGTGATTTGGTTCGCTTCGCATTGGTTTCTATTGTTTTCTTTGGTGTTAACTATGGATTATTCCGTGTGCTCATTGTCAAATTTAAATTGCCAACACCGGGCCGTATGGGTAACTACCTCGATGAAAGTTCAGAATCCATGTCAGAAGATGAGAAGATGGACATTATTATTCAGAATTTAGGTGGCCGTGCCAATATTGTTGAGATTGATGCTTGTATGACTCGCTTGCGCATTACAGTTAATGACCCGCAGTTGGTTGCTGAATATGCATTATGGAAGCCGACAGGAGCACTTGGTGCTGTAATTAAAGAACAGGGAGTACAAGTTATTTATGGTCCAGGAGTGGATGTCATTAAATCTAGATTAGTTGAGAAGTTTTCAGCACAACCTGCGTAATTCATTCTCTACCCTAGATAAAATAACCTCGAGAAACGCAGCCTTGAGCTGCGTTTAACTCGCTACAATGAATAAGTGAATAATAAATGAAGTTAATGACGCTAAATACCCATAGTTGGCAAGAAGAGAAACAACTAGAAAAGTTGGATGTGGTAGCGCAAGCCATTATCGAGCAAGGGTGCGATGTCGTTGCATTACAGGAAGTGAATCAACATCAAAATAGCTCGGCTGTTGATGCCAATATATTAACTAATCACACCGTGCTCGCTGATAACTATGGATATTTATTACAGAAAAAACTCATGGAATACGGCTATCACTACCAACTTACATGGGATTTCGTTCATCAAAGTTATGACGTATATCAAGAGGGACTGGCATTCTTGACGCGACTGCCGATTGTCGAGCATGAGGTCATTGACCTAAGTGATAACTATGATGTGAACTTTTGGAAACATAGGCGAGCAGTGCGTATTAAGGTCACTTCTCAACGAGGTGATTTCAATCTTTATAATTGTCATTGCGGCTGGTGGAGTGACTCAGAGAGCTCATTTGAGGACCAGTTCAACAGAATAAAGGCAACATTATCAACAGAGTTGAGCTTTCTATTAGGCGATTTCAACAACCCAAGCCATATACGCAATGAAGGTTATGATTATGTATTACAGTGCGGTTTGATAGATTGTTATGAAATAGCAGAAATAAAAGACTCCGGAACTACTGTAATTAAAAATATTGACGGTTGGGAACAAAATAGCCAAGCGCTACGCATTGATTTGGTTCTTAGTAATCAACCGATGGTGGTAAAGCAGCATCAGGTGATTTTTAATAACGATTTTTATCCGGTTGTATCGGATCACTTTGGGGTTCTGGTGGAAGTAGACATTATTTAATGTTTATTCATAGACTAAACCGGTAATGACTCCAACTTACTGATAGTGTTTTATGTTCAGATAATGCCCGATGACCTTGTCATGCAGCTCCACCGATTTTGAGAACGACAGTGACTTCCGTCCCAGCCTTGCCAGATGTTGTCTCAGA
>PQKR01000032.1 GCA_002918705.1 Escherichia sp. ESNIH1
GGGAGATGCCAGAAAGAAGCTTAACAGGGAAGCGATAAGGCCGCGGCGAAGCCGTTTTTCCATAGGCTCCGCCCCCCTGACAAGCATCACGAAATCTGACGCTCAAATCAGTGGTGGCGAAACCCGACAGGACTATAAAGATACCAGGCGTTTCCCCCTGGTGGCTCCCTCGTGCGCTCTCCTGTTCCTGCCTTTCGGTTTACCGGTGTCATTCCGCTGTTATGGCCGCGTTTGTCTCATTCCACGCCTGACACTCAGTTCCGGGAAGGCAGTTCGCTCCAAGCTGGACTGTATGCACGAACCCCCCGTTCAGTCCGACCGCTGCGCCTTATCCGGTAACTATCAACTTGAGTCCAATCCGGAAAAACACGACAAAGCGCCACTGGCAGCAGCCACTGGTAACAGGTTTAGAGGAGGAGAGTCTTGAAGTTTCGGGTGCGATAAGGCTACACTGAAAGGACAGTTTTGGTGACTGTGCTCCTCCAAGCCAGTTACCGCGGTTCAAAAGAGCGTCAACTCTTGCGAACCTTCGAAAAAGCCACCTTGCCGGGTGGTTTTTTCGTTTTCAGAGCAAGAGATTACGACGCAACGGAAAGGATCTCAAGAAGATCATCT
Source organism: Escherichia sp. ESNIH1 (assembly GCA_002918705.1). Classification (GTDB taxonomy): domain Bacteria; phylum Pseudomonadota; class Gammaproteobacteria; order Enterobacterales; family Enterobacteriaceae; genus Pseudescherichia. Next base: position 616 of record PQKR01000032.1, read on the forward strand.
GTGATGTTCGACAGATATGGGGATATGCACCATGGCCTATCCGGCTTTAACTGAAATGGCGACATCCTTAACCGCAGTCTCAACCCCTGCAGCATTCCTCTGAATGCTGGTCATAACTTCACCCGCTTCGCGCATGAGTGTAACCCCTTCCCGAGTGTTCATCAGGCTGTTTTCAATGCCACAGAGAACATCCTTGGCCAGTTGACTATTGCTGGCCACGACTTGCTCAATTTCTTCAGTCGCGCTACTGACGCTCGCCGCAAGATTACGCACTTCTGCGGCAACAACCGCAAAACTTCTTCCGGATGCGCCAGCCCTTGCTGCTTCAATCGCGGCATTCAGTGCAATAAGTCTTGTCTGCATGGCAAACTTCCGGATGGTTTCCACCATATCGTCAATACTTTCAGACTGATTGTTGAGCCGTGAGATATCGGTGGAGACAGCCCCCATCCCCTGCGCAATTCTGTCAATCATAAGGATGCTATTTTCAATAACACTGGCACCGTTCTGCGCACTTTCTCGGGTCTGCACGGCCATATCCCATGCATGCACAGCAGCCTCTTGCTCTCTCTGGTTTCGCAGGACATCAGCCGTAACATCTGTAGCGAATTTCACAATTTTATAAAGCTGCCCATCACTGTTAAAGACAGGGTTATAAGTTGCACGGAACCACAGAGGGTCTCCCTGACGGTTAAGGCGTGGAAACAGACCAGAAAAAAACTCACCTTGATTCAGACTCTCCCAGAAATGTCGGTATTCATCACTTTTGTAAAGCGTCTCGGCACAGAACAGACGATGATGCTTACCTATGATTTCATCCCGCTTATAGCCAGTGGCATTGACGAAATTTTCATTTGCTTCAAGCACGATCCCTTCAGGATTGAAGGTGATGATGGCCATAGAACGGTTTATGGCATTTACGACTGCTTCCTGCTCAAGAGCAGAATGCACGCGCTCAGAAATATCGGCAGCAATTTTAATGACTCTGATAACACGGCCGCGCCTGTCAGAAACGGGGATATAACTGGCTTCAAGCCATACGGAACGATTTCCCTTTGCCAGCCGCAGGTACTTGCCACTAAAGCTTTCTCCCCTGGCAAGGCGCTGCCAGAACTGGCTGTATTCCGGTGAACTTACCAGCGAGGGCGGGCAGAATATACGATGGTGGTGACCGATTATTTCATCAGCCCTGTACCCCATAGTGGAGAGAAAAAGCGGGCTGGCTTTATTTATCACCCCCTCCGGACTGAACTCAATGACAGGCTTATTCTGACAAATTGCGTCATACGAAATGGCTGATCGCTGGAGGTTCAGGGAGAACATATTTTTAAGTGAAAACATATGAATCAGATTGCCCGGATAATGTAAGTACTGCCATGGTTATCGGCTACTCCTTATGTAGCGTTATATATTACTGCGACAGGGCGGGAAAAAGCCCGCTCTTCAGCCATGCCGGCATGATGTCCGGCTCCGGATTTCACGCGTAAAAAACCCGCCATCTTTAGCGGGCTGAACAATAAGAAAATGTTCATATTTACGGCAAATCCGCCGGCTCCAGCAGAGAAGCTGGCGTCTATCAATCTTGGAAGAACCAGCGCAGCTCCGCATGCATTAACAGGCATCAGAAGGCAAAAAAATGGCTCACATCCGGGAGCCGGAAAACACTCAACTGCCTGGATCGCAGCACATCCTTTGTGAAGGATAATTTAAGTATCGGCCGGATTGCCGCGGGCATAAGCCCGGCCGGCATAATTTTTTCCGTATCCGCCAGACCTCGGCTTTTAACATAACACCCCTTGCCCGCACCGCAGAAACGGGGTTGGCTGCGTTTCCGGTGCCAGACGCGAGAAAGTGGCGACAGACATGACGAAAAAACACCAAAAACGCAGCCGCTGGATATTACACTGATGCATAGTCATGCAGCCAGATGCATGCAGCGTAAAGTCACACTAAAATCAGCGCGAACGCCTTAAAAACCGGCAAATGCCTCTCCGGCAACTCACACAGCTCCATCACCAGGTAAAAACAGTTCAGCAGGGCTTCAATAACGTTGAGAATTTTCATCACTTCCTCCGGGATAAGTCACTACCATTCCGGTAGTCAGCCTATTTAGCAGGAACGCGATGAGCCCTTCTTCGTGCGGGCTGTCACCTCATCTTCGGACCATCGAAACTCTTCTGCTTCTGTCGGAGCGTCAGCTCCAGCTCGTTCTGACGCTGATACTCCAGTGCAGCCTTCTCCTCGATGGCATTCAGTTCCCGGACAAGCGGCGCAGCTGCTCGCTTAAACTCAGCACCTGCGTGCTCAAGTCCGACACGCGCTCGTTCAGCACCGCGTTCTCCCGTTGCATAAGTCCACACATGCTCCGCCATTCCGCGAAGGCGCTCTCCCATTCGTCCAGCCTTTGCGAGTAGTCCTGCTGTAGCTGCTCTAATGCGCTCAGCAACTGCTTTTCCAGCTCTGTCATTTTCCGCTACTCCTGTTTCAGGCGGATCCAGGTCGTCCCGTCGTAGGGGATGGCTTCGGCTTGCATCCCCGGCGGCAGGATAAGGAACCTCCGGCCGTCGTTGCTCTCCTGATAGCGTACTCCCCACGTCCGGGCGGTCATTTTCGCCAGGGTATCTTCCTGCTGACGAAGATGTGTGTAATTGTCGGTTATCTGCCGTCCCTGCCACCACAGAATGCTCCCGCTCGTGGCGATCAGCAGCGCTGACACCATCAGGATGGTGAGCCATGTCCTCCCGGCCGTCAGCAACACGCTCCGCCGGTTTTTCTCCATCGCCTCGCTCATACTCTGCTCGTGGGCGCTGATGGCGTCGCTGATTCTCCTCGCGCTTGCGTTCAGTTCCGCTCTGACAGACTGCTCGTGCTCGCTGAATGCGGCTTTCAGCATCTCGCCGGTACTCTTCTGCTGCGCTTTCGATTGCTGCTCTAAGTCCTTCGCCAGCGTTAAAAGACTGCTCATAGATGGCTCCCTTCAGTCGGATGTTTCGCCCCCAGTCAGGGTCGGCAATGCTGATACTGCTTTTCGTTGTACGCACCACCTCAAAACCTGCACCTTCAAGAGCCTCAGTGACGTCCTGACGGCTTTTCAGCTCCCCGGACGAGGCTAAGCTCAGCAGTCCACGGGTGATGGCTTCTGCGGCTTCCTGCTTCGTTTTCGGCAGTCCGGCCGGCGTGACCAGCGCCCGGCGGTTTTCCGGCGCGTTCGGATCGTGCAGCCCCAGTCTGCCGTTCACGATGGTCTGCCAGGCATCGATACGCGGCCGGTCGGCGCGGTCGTAGTACGGCTGGAGCCGCCTGCCGGTCAGCAGCTCGGTATTGGGGATCAGAAAGTTCAGCTCCAGACGCCCCTTGTCCTCGTGCTCCACCCACAGAATGCTGTACTGATCTTTATCAAGTCCGGGCATCAGAACCCGCTCGAAGCTGGCCATCAGTTTTTCCCGCTGGCCGGGAGGCAGATCGGCCTCCGCAAACGACAGGACGCCGGAGGTGTATTTCTTCACGTAAGGCGACGCGTCGATCAGCTCCCGGACTTCTTCCGGCTTCCCCTGCAGGACGCTGGCGCCTTCACGCTGCCGGTCTTTACCCAGCAGATAGTCCACCGGCCCGGCGCCACCGCCGCGACCGCGTGGATGAAATTTAACGATCATCGTCCGTTCCTTTCTCAAGAACGGCGTGCCGCAGCCGCTCAAGCCCGGCATCGATGGCCATCAGCGCCGCCACAATCTGCACCCGGTCATGACCGGTACCGACGCCGGCGTTAACACGGCGGGCTATCTGGTTCAGGTTGTTGCCCATACCGGCAAGCTGGCGCAGCAGCGCCGGCGAGATCGAAGGAAGTTTTGCGGTACGAGCCGGCTTTTCGTCCAGGCAGGTCTGCCGCATCCACGCCGCCAGCTGCCTGCCGTCGCAGCGCTCAAGTAGCCGCCTGTGCTCATCCTCCGTCACCCACATGGTGAGCATCTTGTTCCGTTTCTCTGACAAAACAGTCTCCTGATAACCCCGGGACGGGCGGGAAAACCTTTCCCGGTCGGCGCGGGGTTGGACAAGCCGCAGGCGCGTCAGTGGCTGTTAGCGGGTTTCGGGGCGCAGCCCTGAACCAGTCACGTAGCGCTAGCGGAGTGTATACTGGCTTACTATGTTGGCACGGATGCGAATATCAGTGAAGTGCTTCATGTGGCAGGAGAAAAATGCAGCAGCGGAGCGTCAGCAGAATATGCGATACAGGATATATTCCGCTTCCTCGCTCACTGACTCGCTGCGCTCGGTCGTTCGGCTGCGGCGAGCGGTACCGGCTTACAGGCGGGGCGGAAATTTCCTGGGAGATGCCAGAAAGAAGCTTAACAGGGAAGCGATAAGGCCGCGGCGAAGCCGTTTTTCCATAGGCTCCGCCCCCCTGACAAGCATCACGAAATCTGACGCTCAAATCAGTGGTGGCGAAACCCGACAGGACTATAAAGACCCGA
>PQKR01000033.1 GCA_002918705.1 Escherichia sp. ESNIH1
GCGACATGGGAGACATTCATGCCCGGCTCCATCGTCTGCTGGATAATGGCGATCTTCTCCTGAGGAGTTTTACGTTTACGGACTTCTTGCCCTAACAGGATCCCGGTCATCTCAAAATTGGCGTTAGCGTTAGACATATATTCAAGCCTATCTCTTATCTGGAGATACAGCTACTGTCTGGTGTTTCAGGGGGCTACATCAGGAAATATCTAACTGTAACTGGTTAGATTAAGTAGGATACTTACACAAATTATATATTTACTATTAGGAGTCCTTTTCATCTTTCTGCTTGCTACTTGTATCTAGGTTGACAGTTGCGCTCGTAACAATACACTCGCACCCTCACTAAGTTTCATTTTCTATCCTCATTCCTCAGTCGCGTAAATGAAGACGCTCAACCTAGTAATAAAATCCTGCCGATGGCTTGCAAACTTAAGGACATAACAAAGCGGTTCATTTTTTTACCCACACGCTATCTAAGGTTAGATCAGCTAATATTTCATATCCTCAAGCGGAAATTTTATGGAAGGCATACCTGTTTCGTAGGGTTTTATCCACTATAGATATACTATGCGAGGTAATAACGCGTAAGTTTCAATTGTCTCCAAAGAAGATATTTCAAACTCGTGGGTGCACATAATAATATTGTGTTGTACTTTCTTGAAATAAGCAGATAAATTCGGGGGGGGGGGAGGGAAGTAATAACCTATTCTCAAAAATAATAAATTTGGATGCCAAGCGTTTACTAACGAGACAACACCATTTTGTGTCTGACAATCATCAAGCCGACAATTGAACAGTTACATTTCATCACCTCCATATTACGTGAATCTGGTAAAGATATTTTCATCAGAGAAAATATCTTATGATCACAAATCAGCACTTGAAAAATTTCTTTGAACCAATATATTTTTTTGTTATGCAATGTGCAAGAAAAATGCTTGGTGTGTGTTTGAGCGAGAGAGGGTTTTTGTATGGCTATAATATTATCAGGCTAAAAAGAAAGTTTTATCATTGGAATTCTAATTAACTTAATCTCGCAAAGGCATGGTTTCTGGAAGGTTGAAAATACTGATTCATTGACATTTCATCATAAAACAACTGAACATCTTAAATAAAATCTGTTGTGAATGAAAATGCATCTTATACGCGTCCTCTTTCTAACCTTACCTATATAAGGAATTTTAAATTTTATTAAATGAAAACTATAATAGAAAACTGCAAAAATTAATATTTCAATCGACTTTTCTGTAGTCCCTGTCCTCTAACACTGTTAATGAATTAGTTAGATCCGTAGGTCAATACTAACTTTAATGCATATAACACTTTTTTACATAAGGCTGTCTTAATTTAACAACAGATTGGATTTAGCTTGCTGCTTATGTGCAACTTTTTGGATAAAAGAAAAACATAATTTACACGCACCATGTTTGACTTTTTCTGTAAAAGGCCCACATAAAAGGTTGCGATATGTTTAACTTTTACCCAAAAAGTTAAACATACATGAATTGCTCATGTTTAACTTTTCCTAGAAAAGTTAAACATGGATGAAATGACTATGTTTAACTTTTCTAGGAAAAGTGTTACAAGTATTAATCAAACTTTTGAAGTTATGCTGGGTACTTAAAAAAGTAACTTTATTAATGGTACCATTCGTACACCTAACAATCTTAATCCCTATCACGACCTAAGTGGTATCGGCGCTGAGCCAAAACTCGTCATAACTATTTTGAACATTCATACAAACTCGTCTGGGTGTAGTCCAAAATCCTCTTCTATCCGATGTGGAAGTCGGCATATTTCATGTATAGTATTGAGATACAGGAGGAGTGCATGAAAGATTTGCTAATCAAGTTGTACGAAGCACATCGGGCGCAGAACATCAGAAGCATTGATAGCGTTGCTGCTGAAGCTAAAAATGAGATCGATAATTACTGGACTATCTGGAAAACACGTAACAAAGAGATTATTTCAACTAGTAATGTACAAAAACAAGATTCAGAAAAACTTGGTCGCTATGCGCCAAGACTTGGACATATTGGTAGTGCAAAGAAATTAACTATTAACTGGGATGATTACGCATCGCGTCTAAAAGGTGTCCCGGCTATGCATCGCGCAATTCGTGTGAAACCATTGAAAGCGGGAATGTATTCGATAAATTGTTTTCCAAAATGTACTGAGTGGGAATGGCGCTTAATTTTTGAGTATGAAAGTAAGTTCTGCCTTTATAGAGAATCGCTTGAGTATTTCCATAAATACAATATTGAACTGTCAAGAAAGATCAGGAAGTTGAAAAATATTAAGAGTGAGGATGTCTGATATGACTAATAAGGCTCCAACAAAAAGATGCTATGTTAGACGTTGTGGAGTCTTATCGCGGTTGTGATGAAGCCGCCTCGGCGATATATGATGATGGCAGAACAGCGGAGAAAATGACAGAAAAAATCATGTATATAACATTCACTGAATAACTTTTGCTGTCAGGTTATAATGCTGAAGGAAAGGAAAAATGGAGAGATGGTACGTTTGGTAGACGAGCTTATAGGTGAGAAAACGGTAGAGGTGAAATTTAAGACCTAATGGTATTGAGCGCTTCTTCTCATGCTTGAACATATCGTTGACAATAAACGCTTGCCGTTCAAAAAAACACTTTCGAGTGATGAAGATGCTGAGTTCGTGAGATAGTGAAAGAGCGTGTTCGCAATCCTAAGCCTGTGCGTGTAATTTTGGATGAACTCTGATGGCGTATTTTTTGATTACGATGAGAGGGCACTAAAGGAATGGCGAAGCTAGGCTCAACAGTACGTGAACAGTTAAAAAAGATACTGGCTAAAGTGCTTGAGTCATCCCGAATTTAAGCGAAGTAACTTCGTGGCGTACCTGACTGTTACAAGATAAAGTTCAGGTTTTCAGGTTATCATTTTGCCTATCAGGCATAGACGAGTAGATGATTGTCTTCGCGATTTTCGTTGGTAAAAGAGAATGCCAAGAAGTTTATAGCTAGGAGGGAAACGGATACTCTAAGACAAAGCAGTAGAACTCTTTTCCGCAGTAAAGGTGTCACTTCTGCTTTGATTTGATATAAGAAAGACTTTATTAGCGAGCCGGTTTTCCACAATTACTTGGATGTTTAACATAGCGTCTAAAAACTCCATCGGTTAAATGATGTAAAGTGGATCTCCATAAATATTTCTGTCGTAAATTCGTGAAGTTCCTTTACGGTTTATAACATTATCAAATATGGATTGTGAACCGTGGTTAATGATTAGGAAAGCCACCAAAGATGGACTGTGGACCGTAATTGATGAGTAGAAAGCCACCAAAGATGGACTGTGGACTGTGATTGAAGTGTAGAAAGCCATCAAAGATGGACTGTGGGCCGTAATTGATGAGTAGAAAATCATCAAAGATGGACTGTGGGCCGTAATTGATGAATAGAAAGCCATCAAAGATGGACTGTGGACCGTAATTGATGGATGGAAAGCCATTAGTGAATGGGTACTAGAGCATAATCTGAACTTCCTTCTGCATATCATTATCTGCCTCATTGCTAATCATTATGAACGCCCTTGTTAACTTGAGACACATGCTAAGTATCAGTCCAATAATTATAAATTACAGTTCATCTACTACTGTTTCCCTCATAGAAGGCTGCTTGTAAAATCGCATCGTATTCCTGTTGTTTCCGGGCAGGCTGTTACTAATATTCGGCAAGGTTACATGCAGTGTTAAAGGTATACTTCAAAGGTATTTTGGCTATCATTCACTGAGAATGCTCTAATATTTTGAGCATTCCCCCACATTACAGGTTAGTGGGCAGTATGCTTGCCGCACAATCTCGCAGAACGTATTGCGAGCTCCAGTTCGTCGGGCTTTGCGCCATCCTGCATGATCTGAATCGGCGTTTTTGTCACGTCTTCACTGAGTTGAATCGGCGCTTTCAGCACACCGAGACGCAGCATTGGATGCGTGTCTTCATCAAACGCGCTCATGACTTCTTTAAACCCGGGCACCAGGCCTTTATCGGTGAACTGGAAGGCCGGGAAGATATAATCGGCGTTTTGTTTAAACGCAATGAGCTGATTCTTTTTCACCCGGACATTTACTGCCTGGCGGGTGATGCCCAGCTTATCGGCCACGTCGTTAACCTTAAGGGTGCCGCCAAGCTCCTGGAGGCTCTTGTAAAAAGCCTCCAGATTTTCGCGGCGACGGCGTACTTTACGCATCTCTTGTTCTGAAGCACGCGTCTTTTGTTCCATCTGAATGGAGCAGAGCAGTTGCATCAGTGAACCATCATCCAGCGTGATTGCGTCCAATGCCTGGTTTTTATCTTCAAACTCAGGCATCAGTGAGACCGCGATGTTATTAATCCTTTTCAGAAGACTTAGTTGAAAATCTGCCAGCGTCACTTTTGCGCTCAGCTCTAGTTCTGTTGTGGTATGTTTGTTCATAAGTTACCTCAGTTTGACATTTATTCTATTGTAATGGTCAAACTTCTGGTGATAAACCCGCAGACTCATTTAGATTTAGAATCAATTACGTAATAAATGCTAGGGGGCACTTTCTGCGGCGGTTTTGAATTGCTCTATAAGTAATTTGTCCGTCCAAGTTAAGAGTTTTTTTACAGATGCCTGCAGATCAGACAAAAAATATGTCTATCCGACTTGGATGTAAGGGTAAATTAATAATAAATATCAATGCATTAGGACTAAAAGGACATTGCTCACCCTGAGGATGGCTTTAACCAAAAAGAAAAGTGTCCGTCTAACTTGCAAGTTAAACTCATAATCCTTAGTCAACAAAAACTACAGAATTTGCATGCGGTACGTCCGATAGGGCAGAGTCGTTCGATCCAATCGACATCCTGGCTGCGGCCAGCACTGCCTTCATTTCGCTAAATAGATGCGCGGAATAGTAGATCACTGAAAGGGAACTCAGCCCGGATTGTGCGATCTGATCAATCGCCAAACCAACCAAAACCACCAACCGGACTGAGCGATGCCGATCATAGCACCAATACC
>PQKR01000034.1 GCA_002918705.1 Escherichia sp. ESNIH1
ACTCAACGTGAGAGGTGTTGATGGTGATACCACGAGCTTTCTCTTCCGGCGCGTTATCGATCTGGTCGAATGCACGAGCAGAACCACCGTAGGTTTTAGCCAGAACGGTAGTGATGGCAGCGGTCAGCGTTGTTTTACCATGGTCAACGTGGCCGATAGTACCGACGTTAACGTGCGGTTTTGTACGTTCAAACTTTTCTTTAGACATCGATTGTCCCTCTAAGACACGGATAAATCGGTGATATCACCACATCAACCAGGCAACATGCCCGACTTGTTGAATGCTTTTAAATGTAAACAGAGAGAAACGGGAGGGAGAAGTGAAGTGGTGCTGATACCCAGAGTCGAACTGGGGACCTCACCCTTACCAAGGGTGCGCTCTACCAACTGAGCCATATCAGCACGTATTGGAGCGGGCAGCGGGAATCGAACCCGCATCATCAGCTTGGAAGGCTGAGGTAATAGCCATTATACGATGCCCGCATCCTGAAACTCGGCTACCCAGTTCTTTCTGTAACAAAAAAGAGATCGCTCTCTTTTTTTGTTCGAGCTGCTTAATTTTTTAACCAGCTCAGGCGGCAATTACGCTGCCAGAAAGTGGTGGTGGGGGAAGGATTCGAACCTTCGAAGTCTGTGACGGCAGATTTACAGTCTGCTCCCTTTGGCCGCTCGGGAACCCCACCGGACTTGATGGTGCCGACTACCGGAATCGAACTGGTGACCTACTGATTACAAGTCAGTTGCTCTACCTACTGAGCTAAGTCGGCATCAAGTAGCGCGCATTCTAGGGAGACCTGCGGGTTCATGCAACAAAAAAATCGCATAAAACGTTCTCTTGCTCACAATTTGTGCGCTGACATGAAAAAATGCTGCCATTTCATGCAACGACGAACAAATATTCAACGTTTTACCGTTTCTTAGAGTGGATTGATAAAGGCAAAAAGTGGGTAAATCCCTCTGAGGCGATCCTGTTACGTGATGCGTATCAGTGAAAGCACGCTTCGCCACTATTTTTTCTTATCCTTACCTGCAATCTGATGTTACCCTCCTGCCCATTGTCCATAATAAACTTCAATGTCGCGTGCCATTGAGCTGTCTTTCAGGACTGCGCATCGCTGAACGTTTATCCTCGGAACGGTGACGATAAATGGCACGCAGAAACATGCTTATGAATGCAGCAGAGCAAACGTTAATGACGCCTTACTTACAGTTTAACCGCAGCCAGTGGGCTGCACTTCGTGACTCGGTGCCCATGACCCTGACGGAAGGGGAAATTGCGCGGTTAAAAGGTATTAATGAAGATCTCTCCCTTGAAGAGGTTGCCGAGATCTATCTGCCTCTGTCGCGTTTACTCAATTTCTATATTAGCTCCAACCTGCGTCGTCAGGCCGTACTGGAGCAGTTCTTGGGTACTAATGGGCAGCGTATCCCCTATATCATCAGCATTGCCGGCAGCGTAGCCGTGGGCAAAAGTACCACCGCGCGTGTACTGCAGGCCCTGCTGAGCCGCTGGCCTGAGCATCGTCGGGTAGAGTTAATTACGACCGATGGCTTTCTGCATCCTAACCAGGTGCTGAAAGATAGGGGCTTGATGAAGAAGAAAGGCTTTCCTCAGTCCTATGATATGCACCGACTGGTGAAGTTTGTTTCCGATCTTAAATCGGGCGTGCCGGATGTGACTGCTCCGGTCTATTCCCATCTTATTTATGATGTTATTCCCGATGGGGATAAGACGGTTACCCACCCCGATATTTTAATTCTTGAAGGGCTAAATGTTTTGCAGAGCGGTATGGATTATCCTCACGATCCGCACCATGTATTTGTTTCGGATTTTGTCGATTTCTCTATTTACGTTGATGCTCCGGAAGAGCTATTACAGCGCTGGTATATCAATCGCTTCTTAAAATTCCGTGAAGGCGCATTTAGTAATCCAGACTCTTACTTCCACAGCTATGCCAAGCTCTCTGAAGAGGAGGCGGTGAAGGTCGCCACCTCCCTCTGGCAAGAAATTAACTTCCTGAATTTGAAAGAAAATATCTTGCCTACCCGTGAGCGCGCCAGTCTTATCATGACCAAAAGCGCTAATCATGCAGTTGAGCAGGTACGGTTACGCAAATAAAAAAGGGAGCGCTATGCTCCCTGTTTCATTATTATTCCGCACTTCTTAACGAAATTTCACCGCCCATCCAGGCTTTAGTCGCTCCATCCTGCTCAAGCAGTAGCGCGCCCTGTGCATCTATTCCACGCGAAATACCCACTATCTCTTTATCACCGATAATAAGTTTGACCGGACGGTTAATAAAGTTATCCAGCTTTTCCCAGCGGGAGAGATAAGGGGTTAACCCCTCCTGCTCGAATAGCTCCAGCGCCGCGCGCAGCTCGTTGATAAGGCGGGCGGCCAGCGTATTACGATCGATGACGATCCCCGCTTCCTGAAGATTGATCCATCCCTGGTTAATAACGTCAGACTCGACCTGACGCATCGCCAGATTGATCCCTGCCCCAATGACGATCTGTGCCGCATCGCCCGTTTTACCCGTCAGCTCAACGAGAATACCGGCTAGCTTACGATCCTGAAGGTAGAGATCGTTCGGCCATTTGACCCGCACCTGGCTGGCCCCGAGATCGCGCAGCACTTCTGCCATTACGATACCAATGACCAGGCTCAGGCCAATAGCGGCAGCAGGACCCTGTTCAAGACGCCAGTACATAGAGAGATAGAGGTTCGCTCCGAATGGAGAGAACCATTTACGCCCGCGCCGGCCCCGCCCCGCCTGCTGATACTCGGCAACGCAGGCATCGCCCGATTGGAGAGTACCAATACGATCCAGCAGATACTGATTCGTTGAATCAATAACCGGCAGCACCGCAACCTGGCCCTGCTTTATCTGGCCGCTAATGAACGACTGGTCTAGCAGCTGGATAGGTTCCGGCAGGCTATAGCCTTTTCCCGGCACGGTAAAGACATCAACGCCCCAGTCGCGCAGGGTTTGGACATGTTTGTTGATGGCCGCCCGGCTCATGCCCAGACGCTCACCCAGCTGCTCCCCTGAGTGGAACTCACCGTCTGCAAGAATAGAAATCAGAGTTAATGGAATAGTATTGTCCTTCACGCGATGATCTCCACAGCGTTTACCTCTCCCGTTGAGCCAATGAAACGTACCTCAGGCTCTAGCCAGACGTTAAATTTTTCGCCCACCTGCAAGCGCACGTGATGTGCCAGCGCTACTACATCCTTGCTGGTCGCCTCGTGCTCGTTGATAAGCACAAGCGCCTGCTGACGATGAACGGCGGCCCCGCCTACCGTCGTGCCTTTTAGCTGACAGCGATCGATAAGCCAGCCTGCAGCCAACTTAACGGAGCCATCGGCCTGCGGATAATGCGGCGCATCGGGATAATGGGCAAGCAGCTGTTGCGCCACCTCGGCACTCACTACCGGGTTTTTAAAGAAGCTTCCCGCATTACCGTTTACTTTCGGGTCGGGAAGTTTACTCATTCGCATATTGCAGACCGTATCAAATACCTCCTGCGCCGTAGCGGTAGCAGGATCGAGGCGCGCCAAATCGCCGTAGGTCAGTACCGGCTGCCACGCTTTTGGTAGGCGTAAGCCCACCGAGACGATGGCATGACTGTGCTGATACTCATGCTTAAAGATGCTGTCCCGATAGCCAAAGCGGCACTCCTGGGCGGTAAGGCGCTGGATATGGCCAGTCGCAAGCTCAACGCAGTCGACATAGTCACACACGCGCTGTAGCTCAACGCCATACGCGCCGATGTTTTGAATGGGGGATGAACCTACACAGCCCGGGATCAGGGCCAGATTCTCCAGGCCAGCCATCCCTTTACCCAGCGTAAACTGAACCAGCCGGTGCCAGTTCTCCCCTGCGCCAACGTGCAGATGCCAGGCATCGGGTTTTTCAGTGATATCGATACCCATGATGCGGTTAACAATCACCGTGCCGGCATAATCATTCAGGAAGAGAACGTTACTCCCCTCACCCAGGATCAGTACGGGCTGATGGATCTGCGCGGCATTCTGCCAGGCGCTAAGGAGCTGTTGCACATTTTCGGCAAGCACGATGTGATTCGCATTATGCGCAATGCCGAAGGTATTCCAGGGCTTAAGGGAGTGATTCATAGACGCCATCCAAAGACAAAAACAGGGCTAGTGTACCCCATATGCCGGACGATCGCTTGTGGTTGTCGTTGTAGGTGAATACGCCGGGCGGCACGCCGTTTGCCCGGCCTACGGGGGACAGGTGCCATCTGTAGGCCCGGTAAGCGCAGCGCCACCGGGCGCCGGTCCGCCGCAACGCAAAAAGGCCATCCTGACGGATGGCCTTCTGCTTTGTTTGATGCCTGGCAGTTCCCTACTCTCGCATGGGGAGACCCCACACTACCATCGGCGCTACGGCGTTTCACTTCTGAGTTCGGCATGGGGTCAGGTGGGACCACCGCGCTAGTGCCGCCAGGCAAATTCT
>PQKR01000035.1 GCA_002918705.1 Escherichia sp. ESNIH1
CCTTATGACTATCGCATTAAAAGCGTTGTTTATAACCCTGTTAATGTGGTCAAAATTGACGCTATCGCCGGTGTGGCTACCCACATTGTTGTCGCGCCTGACGAAACCTATATCACTCATGCTTTTGGCGATTCTGAAAGCTGGACGTTTGCGCACAAAATGAACCATTTTTTTGTGAAGCCGAAACAGGCCATGAGTGATACCAACCTGGTGATCGTCACCGATAAGCGCACCTATAACATCGTCCTCCATTTCATCGGTGAAGAAACGAAGAAAAATGCAGACGGTACGGTATCAAAATCCTTTATTGAAACGCCGTGGGCTGTGCGCCAGGCCGTTCTTCAGCTGACCTATGAATATCCGTTTGAGCAGCAGGAAAAAGCCAAAAGCGCGGCTGATAAAAAACGCATTACGCAGAAGCTGAAGCAGACGGCTTTTGCGGGGGCGAAGAACTATCAGTACGTAATGAGCGAACAGCCTGAAATGCGCAGCATCCAGCCGGTTCACGTCTGGGATAACTACCGCTTTACCCGGTTTGAGTTTCCGGCCAATGCGGAGTTACCGCAGGTCTACATGATCTCGGCCAGTGGCAAAGAAACGCTGCCTAACTCTCATGTTGTGGGTGAGAACCGCAACATCATCGAGGTGGAAACCGTCGCTAAAGAGTGGCGTATTCGTCTGGGCGATAAAGTCGTTGGCGTTCGTAATAATAATTTCGCGCCGGGCGCCGGTGCGGTAGCAACCGGTACGGCTTCCCCGGATGTGCGCAGGGTTCAAATTGGGGAGGATAACTGATGGCCCGTAAAAGTGTCGATGTAGATCAGGAACTCGATGAAAACACCGGAGACGGTGAATTTGAAAGCGAGCGTGGCGGATTTAAAGGCAGTAACCGCCGTTCGGCTCCTGGTATGAAAGCCTTTGTCATACTGATGGCGCTGCTTGCTTTGGTATTCATCGGGATTACGGTCATGGGTAAAATTCGCACCCCGGCTAAAGCTGAAGCTGATAAAGACGGTGGTAAAGCGCAACAGGCCAATACACTGCCAAACTACAGCTTTAACAGCGATCCTGATGTTAATAAACCTGCAACTGCGCAGAATAGCGCCACTGATGCCCGTGCTGTGCAGGCTGCCGCACAGGCAGATGCAGATGCGGGCAGCAGCAATACCGCCGCGCGTACCTCTAATAAGCGTAAAGAACCTTCGCCTGAAGAACTGGCTATGCAGCGTCGTCTGGGCGGCGAGCTGGCCCAGACTAATCAGGCGGCTACAAGCAATAGTCCCGGAGTGCAGCCCCAGGACAACGAAACAAGCGAAGGTAGTTCAGCACTCGCTAAAAACCTGACTCCTGCAAGGCTGAAGGCTAGCCGCGCTGGAGTCATGGCTAATCCCAGCCTGACTGTTCCGAAAGGCAAAATGATCCCCTGTGGTACCGGCACCGAGCTGGATACCACTGTTCCGGGTCAGGTTTCCTGCCGGGTTTCACAGGACGTTTACTCAGCTGATGGACTCGTTAGGCTGATTGATAAAGGCTCATGGGTTGACGGGCAGATTACCGGTGGTATCAAAGACGGCCAGGCGCGCGTGTTTGTTCTCTGGGAGCGTATCCGCAATGACCAGGACGGGACAATCGTTAATATTGACAGTGCCGGAACGAACTCACTCGGCAGCGCGGGGATTCCGGGCCAGGTGGATACCCATATGTGGGAGCGTCTGCGTGGTGCGATCATGATTTCGTTGTTCTCTGACACCTTAACGGCGCTGGTTAACCAGACGCAGAGTAATAACATTCAGTACAACAGCACAGAAAACAGCGGTGAGCAGCTGGCGTCTGAAGCACTTCGCTCTTACATGTCTATCCCCCCTACCCTCTACGATCAGCAGGGTGATGCGGTGAGCATTTTTGTTGCCCGCGACCTCGATTTCAGCGGCGTTTATACGCTCGCAGACAACTAAAAAAGTGGGCGCTTAGCGCCCGCTTTTCTTCAGGAGTAATCATGACTGATGCAGCTTTCTATCAACTTGGCCCACTGCGCGAGTATTTAGAAGATCCTACTGTTTTTGAAATTCGCATTAACTGCTTTCAGGAAGTTATCTGTGATACGTTCAGCGGCCGCAGGGTTGTGCAGAACGCGGCAATTACGGCAGATTTTATTAGGAACCTTGCTAAATCGTTGGTGAGCAGCAACAAGCTGACCATGCAGGCCATTAATGACGTGATCCTGCCTGGCGGGATCAGGGGCGTTATCTGTCTGCCCCCTGCGGTGATTGACGGTACAACGGCCGTAGCGTTTCGTAAGGATTTGGCGGCCGATAAAAATCTGGAGCAGCTGACCAGCGAGGGGATTTTCAGTGACTGCCGGAAGATTACCGGCAGCAAGCAAAGCCTAACGGATGATGATTTTTTCCTTAAAGAGCTGCACAGCAGCGAAAAATGGCCCGCATTCCTGCAAACCGCCGTTGAGAAGAAACGCACTATCGTGATCTGCGGTGAAACCGGGTCGGGGAAAACGGTACTCACGCGCGCGCTGTTAAAATCGCTACATAAAGACGAGCGTGTAATTATTTTAGAGGACGTTCACGAAGTCACGGTCGATCACGTTGTAGAAGCCGTTTATATGATGTACGGCGATGCAGGAAAGAT
This sequence comes from Escherichia sp. ESNIH1, assembly GCA_002918705.1. Classification (GTDB taxonomy): domain Bacteria; phylum Pseudomonadota; class Gammaproteobacteria; order Enterobacterales; family Enterobacteriaceae; genus Pseudescherichia. Next base: position 2,644 of record PQKR01000035.1, read on the forward strand.
CGGCCGCGTCAGCGCCACTGATGCCCTGCGAGCCTGTATGCGTCTGACACCGGGCCGTATCATCATGACTGAGCTTAGGGATGATGCTGCGTGGGATTATCTTAAAGCACTTAATACCGGCCATCCAGGCGGTGTTATGTCAACGCACGCTAACTCTGCGCGCGATGCCTTTAACCGTATTGGGCTGCTTATCAAGGCGACCCCTATCGGCCGTATGCTCGATATGAGCGATATTATGCGAATGCTCTACTCCACCATTGACGTTGTGGTGCATATGGAAAAGCGGAAAATCAAAGAAATTTATTTTGACCCTGAATATAAAATGCAGTGTGTGAACGGGAGCCTGTAATGAAAAACTTAGCAACCTGGCTTCTGGCCGCAGCATTTACGACAGCCGCCCTGCCCGCCTTTGCGGTGGAACCATCCGTTCAGGTTGGCTACTCGCCTGAAGGAAGCGCCCGCGTTCTCGTCCTGAGCGCCATTGACTCCGCAAAAACCTCGATACGGATGATGGCTTATTCTTTTACCGCCCCGGATATTATGAAGGCACTGGTAGCAGCCAAAAAACGGGGAGTTGATGTGAAAATCGTAATTGATGAAAGGGGCAATACGGGGCGCGCCAGCATTGCGGCCATGAACTACATAGCGAACAGCGGCATCCCTTTGCGTACTGACAGTGATTTCCCTATCCAGCATGACAAGGTGATCATCGTGGATAATGTGACCGTTGAAACTGGCAGCTTTAATTTCACCAAAGCGGCCGAAACGAAAAACTCGGAGAATGCGGTGGTGATCTGGAACATGCCTAAGCTCGCTGAATCATTCCTCGAACACTGGCAAGACCGCTGGAATCGGGGGAGAGACTACCGTTCCAGCTACTGAATACTGACCGCCGAAAGGCGGTTTTTTTTGTTCAAAGAAACTGATCTCAGTATCGCGCACGGGGCAGCTGGCCAACGTCGCCGGCATCGCGCCGGCAAAAATCGAAAAACAGAAATATCAGCAAGATAGCTTAAACAGGTGTCGGGAAATTTCGTTGAGATATTTTGAAGGAATCACAGTGTAAGCAGGCGGCCTATTTCAAAAAAGGCGGCTGTACGGTAGTCACTGACTCTCTCGCAGATCTTCCCGCTCATGTACCAGTAATACCCGTCAGTGCTGACAATATCGAGCAAATACCGCATATCATAAACCGTATCGGGTATTACCTCACCCTCACCGGCCAGAACGCCGCTGGCAATAGAATGGTTCCCTCCTCGTACAAAGCCTATCCGCCAGGGCAACCACAAAGTAACGCGGTGGTTAATATCCTGTACCCACGGATTGCCCTTAGCGCTGCCTATATGGGGTCTGAGGTCCAACCATGCGAAAAACCACGTTAAGAAAGCAACCTTCTGAAAAGGCGACGTTTATCAGTTTTTTTTCCGGCCATAAAGGGGGCGGAAATTATTCCCTGCACGGGTATTCGCAAGGATTTCGGTAGTGCTCTGGCTCTGCCCCCCATAACCTGGCGGACAGAGCATGATTGGGAAAGCGGTACCCTCACGGCAGAAACGATTGACGCAGGCTATATTTCTATTATTCTGGAAATATAGATAAAGGAGGTATTATGGATTTAAACACTGCTGCAAACGCACTTCGAGAACTGGGCCACCCGACACGTCTCAGCATATACCGGGAGCTGGTCAGGGCGGGTCATGAAGGCCTGCCGGTTGGCGAACTGCAGAAGCACCTTGAGATTCCTGCCTCCACGCTCAGCCATCATCTTTCAGCGCTGATATCCGCTGGAC
>PQKR01000036.1 GCA_002918705.1 Escherichia sp. ESNIH1
CTGGCTTGCTGGCAGACTCATGAAAGAGCTGGGGCTGGTCAGTTGCCAGCAGCCGACTCACCGGTATAAGCGTGGCGGTCATGAGCACGTTGCTATCCCGAATCATCTTGAGCGACAGTTCGCCGTAACGGAACCAAATCAGGTGTGGTGCGGTGATGTGACCTATATCTGGACGGGTAAGCGCTGGGCGTACCTCGCCGTTGTTCTCGACCTGTTCGCAAGAAAACCAGTGGGCTGGGCCATGTCGTTCTCGCCGGACAGCAGGCTTACCATGAAAGCACTGGAAATGGCATGGGAAACCCGTGGTAAGCCCGTCGGGGTGATGTTCCACAGCGATCAAGGCAGTCATTATACGAGCAGGCAGTTCCGGCAGTTACTGTGGCGATACCGGATCAGGCAGAGTATGAGTCGGCGTGGAAACTGCTGGGATAACAGCCCAATGGAGCGCTTCTTCAGGAGTCTGAAGAACGAATGGGTGCCAGCGACGGGCTATGTAAGCTTCAGCGATGCAGCTCACGCAATAACGGACTATATCGTTGGATATTACAGCGCACTAAGACCGCACGAATATAATGGTGGGTTACCACCAAACGAATCAGAAAACCGATACTGGAAAAACTCTAACGCGGTGGCCAGTTTTAGTTGACCACAACAGTCGGACAGCTTTGCGAAGTACGCCGCGGCTTTTTTTAATATGTCCCGTTCGTCGGTAACCCGCTTCAGCTCTTTCTGGAGACGGCGGATCTCGGCCTGAGCATCTGACTGTTCTTTATTAATGGAAGGATCCGGACCGTACTTCTTTATTCAGGCATAAAGGCTGTGGGTGGTGATATCGAGACGTGTTGCAACGCTGGCAACAGAATAACCGCGATCAACAACCTGTTTGACTGCTTCAGTTTTAAACTCTTCGGGATAACGCTTACCGCTCATGGGCACCTCTCTTTAAGCCATCTTAAATGACTCTGAGGTGTCTGTTAAACCCGTGGCGATTCATTACCATACATAATTCTTTGCTCAAGAGGACTCTTCACTGAACGAAAAGCACGAAAATGTACCCATAAAAAAACCTCCGCAACAGCATGATTTAATAGGATTTAATATCAAAATTTCAAGCTGAAATTCCCATGATTCCCCTAGTAACAAACACCTGACCATAGTGAATTTATGACAATTAGTTAACTCTAGGTGTAAGTATCCCTGCAATCCGCGCCATTCACTTTTAGAGGTCTTCCGATGCCCCCTAGGGAGATCGCTATGCGTAAGATCTGATTCACCGAGCACCAGATCATCGCCGTTCTGAAGTCCGTCGAAGATGGCAGGACCATTAAAGATGTGTGTCGTTAAGCCGCTATTTCCGAAGCCAGCTATTAAAACTAGCAGGCGAGATATGGCGGGATGGAAGCTGCTGATATCAAAAAATCAAAGATCTTGAGGACGAGAATCGTCGTCTTACCCCCATTAATCAGTAACAAACCACCCAAAAATGCACGCTAGAAACGCTACGTAAAAATCTACCCGATGACTGGATATGCACTCAATTGAATAACCCCCGGTTTCAGTCCGTTTTATCGGGATTAGCCTTCTGTTTAGGTAAGTCCGGAGGCTTCACTTGCTGATTAATTTGCGCGCGACGCGTAAGCCAAGGATGGTCAGCTTTAGATTTTACATAGAATTTTGAGCGTAAATCTATGCGGGCATTATCCACACGTTCATGGACACTCTTCTCATAATCCAGTGGTATAGGCTCCGGACCATCAATATACTTTTACCACCCCAATAATTTCCCGACATAAAGAACGTTCATTTCACCGTCAAAGCTTTAGCAAACCGTGACAACCGAATGTCGAAGTCGATATCCCCGGCCTTCACTGCGTATCTGAAACTCAATGCTTTTGTACTGGAAAGTGAGATTTTTGGAGAGAACGCGCCTCGCCTGAAGACTCAAGATATAACCCAGTTCTTTCAGAATGGTGTACATCAAGGTGGGCATTATCAGCAATACGAGGCGGCGTAGCGAACCGGTCGTTATACGCTTCAATAAATGTCGGCAATCATGCGTTTGCTGTTTCAATATTGCTGATACCCTGAAGCCGCATTTCCTTAACCAGCCTGTCCTAGAGTGTCTGATTGGCGCGTTCTAACCGCCCTTTTGCCTGCGGGCTGTTGGCATGGATTGGCTCGATGCCCAGTGCCTTTACCGCACGTGTAAACTGAGTCAACTCCCCTTCCCGCTCCGGGTTATTTACTCGGAATATACTGTGTCTGTCAGAGTAGAGAACCAGTGGTATGCCATGATCATTAAGGTAACCCCGAAGGGTTTCCATGTAGCCCGGGTTGTCTCTGCAGGAGCGAATCGCAGCGCTATCAGAGCATTGGTGGCATCATCGATAAAGACTATCAGTGTGCATTTGGGGCCCCTGCCTTCAAACTATTCATGAGGCGAGCCATCGATGTGGATGAGTTCACCGTAGGATGGAAGTCGCATGCGGCGCTGATATATTCGGACAAGTTTATGACGACGTTCACGCCATATCCCCTCCTCTACCATCCACTTCCTGAGAGTTTCAGTGGATAAACACAAGCCGTGTATCTCGCACAATTTCTCATTGATAAGGCCAACAGAACCTTTATTTCGATATCGATGCACCAGACGTTTAACTTGCCGGATGGAAATACCAATTCGCACCGCCGCTTGTTCCTGATTATATGGCAATTGATTGAGTCCTGAATAATCTGAAGTCTGTCAAGTTCCTTATGTCTCATCGTAATTGTTTCTTTTACCATGTCCCCCCAGATAATTGTCTGGGGACATTTTAGAATGATTCAAAGGGGACATTACAGCTTGGCGTTAACAAATGGCCTTACCTCCCTTGCCTTGCGGCAGTTAAAAGGCTATTCTGTTTGTGTCGAGTCAAACAAATGGCCTCGTTTTGTACTGACACCCAAAAGTTGGACAGAATAAACGAAGCATCTAAGAAAGAGTCCATGGAATACATGGGCTTTTTTTCCTTAAAAAGCTAAATTAACTATTCCACTGCCAAATATCCATTTTTCTGCTTTCTCCATGCTCTTCTCTGTTTCTACAACAACCTGTATTCAAGCTTTTCTAGTGTAGATTTAGCTTTTAAGTCTACACCAGTTAATTGAGTAAGGTCCGATGCTTGTTGAAGTAAAGATTAATTGAGTTATATAGAGCATTTTTACATCTATCGCATGCGCACTTTTATCACTTCGAAGAAGTCAAATCTATACATATGCCAAATATCTACACCTGCTTAGCATAAGCTTAAAAGCCAGTCGATCAGACAGACACGCGCTTCACCGTGACAGGTTGAACGGCGCCGAGTCAGTTTTCTTCCGCAAGCCAATGCATCGCGCTCACACGGCGGGCCACCTGTTGTCACGCCAGACTTACCGTCATCCATGTCATGGACAATCAGGTTCTGCAGCAGCCCGACGGAGGCGATGGTTTCAGCCAGGCTGCATACGCTGTCTAAGGAACACAGGATGGTTCGGACGGTGAAGGAGGATTTAACGAGATCAGACAGCGGAACAGTCTCGGTCTGCGCAGCATCGATCGCCGCCTGAAGTGCAGCCAGTTAGGCTTTGTTTGGTTTCTTTACGCTGGCCTTTTTTACGGTTCTTGCTTTAACATCTGTTACTGACATAGTTAGTACCACTCCGATATTCACGATTGTCGGTCCTGCGGAGTTGGCGCTCCGACAGGGTATTTTCTTACTGAACCTGCTCTGGTGAGGTCGCCGCGTGTCTGATGTAGCGGTTAAGGTGGTTCCCCGCATCGGGTTCGAAATTTCACACCCGCGCCATCAGTCGTCCGTTGTAGTAACGAATGGTCAGACGGAAATGTGCCTCCTGATCGTCTTCAATCATCACATTGGTATACTGCGCCGCCACTGCCTCTTCCCGGGTTAATGCCCCTTCCGGCAGCATCAGAGCCGTTTTTTCAGCCCGGCATTCAGGACGGCCGCCAATTCCACATCTCCAGGTGATCTTGACCCGCCATCTCCGGACAGCTTTTGTATCTTAAGTTAACGATGTCCGCTGCCGCCGATATTCCCTCGGGGAGTGATAGCCCAGCGCGCTGTGCGGGTGGTTTTCATTGTAATGTGTGAACGCTGCTGCAAGGTTTCGCAGGGCTGTTCTCACATCTGGTTTTGCCATGAACGCGATATAGTCTTCCTTCATCGTCTTCACGAACC
>PQKR01000037.1 GCA_002918705.1 Escherichia sp. ESNIH1
AAATAAAAATGGCGGGCAGCCAAGAACCTTTGCCGTTCGACTTTTATTTCATTGGGAGCGAGCGACCTTTGAAATATTAGGAGAAAAGGCAATGGGTTTGATTTTTTGCGACAGCGAAAAATAAACCCACAGGAGGACTAAAAAAAGGGCAAGATATGAAAGTAAACTTAACCAGACACCAAAAAGGAATAGCTGATGCAAGGTTATTGATGGCACAAGAGCAAGCAATGCAAGCCGGTTCGTTTTTGAGTGTTTATGTAGATAAAATGATTAAAGATGTAATAAATCAAGTAAAAATAGATGCATCTGCAGAGTCAAAAGAACAATACAAAACATTATATAAATCAATGATTTCTAGTAACAGGGGGAAAAGCGAACAGCAAATACTTTTGTCGTGCAACACTCGTGCAAGTTTTGACAAAACAAGAACTGCTTTTCGCTTTTGTATAGTGGAACAAATAAAACAGCTACGCCGTGAAGCTGAGAAATATTCTAAAAATAAAGACTATCAAAAAGCACAAGATCTAACAGTTGAAGCATTTAAACTATCTATAAAGTTTGAGGATGAGTTTTTAAGCGATAAGCGAGTTTTATTTTCTGACGTAAAATCAAAGATTGGTTATGATAAAAAATCATTAAGTAAAAGAAAAACGGCAAAAAATGCTCCTTCTGCAAATGATGTTTTCGATAATATGAAACCTGCTTTTTTTAAGCGTCATTCTGTTTGTTTTTCAGTGATAAATCGCTTTGGTATTAGGCCGTCAGAAATACAAAAAGGTGTTAAACTACAGTTTGAGAATGGACGTATTTTTGCCATTATAAAGGGTTCAAAAATAGCAGCGGATCGAGGTCAAAAAGTTCGAGCGGTTGGATATGAACCTGATTTAAACAATGCAGCGGATAAGTTGCTTTTGGATGCTATAAAAAATAGTTCTGGTGTTTTAGAAGTTGTTCAAACAAAAAAAGATTATAACGCATTGAGAAAGCATTTTAATAAGTATCATAATGGATTTTCTTTATATTCTTACCGCCATTCTTTTGCCAGTGATTTGAAAAAATCAGGGGCTACACGTAAACAAATAGCGGAAGCGATGGGGCATAGAAATACAGTTTCGCAAGAGTTCTATGGATACTCTAAGCAAGGTAAAAGTGATCGTGAGTTCGTAGCAAAAGCGAGTGATGATATTAAAATAAAACCTGATATAAAAGAATATATGAAAACTAAAAATGATGCTCCGGCATCTATTGGTAGCAAGATCTCGCAGTCTAAAAAATCGTCCGATGCAAATTTGCAGAACAGGTCGCAGAAGTCCTTCAAGCTCAAGTAATGGCGTTCAATATTTTTGATAGAGTATTGACGTCTAACGGATTTCGGTTATAACAGAAGACAGATACAACAAAGCCAACCTGTGGAGGTTGGCTTTGAGGGACTTAAAAAGTTTGGCGACTTTTGAAGTCTTGTAATCAAGTGAGTTCAGCACATGATTACGATAGGTAAGATAAATCTATCTTACTTCTTCGTATAAGTCAAACCCATTTCCTTGCAAGTCATAAAAAATCTCTAGCCTTTTCAAGTCCTTAAGCACCAATACGTTTAGTTAACGCATTGTATCGCGATCTGATTGTGGAGCCACCTTAGCCGAGGCGTGGGTATGTGTTTGTTCGATCAGGTGTTGGTGTAGGTCTAAACGGGGAGTGTTGCAAAAGACCAGACCGGGAACGAGTTCCTACGGTATTTGATGAGCGATCAGGTGAGCTATGAGAAAGCCCGACCATACAGGGGTTAGATTGCCGTAAGTAATACTATGGAGCGACTGAGGGGGTGCAACAGGGTGCCAGCATAGCCGAAAGGCAATGCAGCTCTAAGTCTCAGCTCTTTGGGTGAAGCACAACAAGACAGGCTCACCAAAGGATCGTCACTCTGATAGCGAGAGCTACCGGGGAGGCGAAACTTTGGGTGAAACACCCTTTAGGGTGGGTTCACGGCCTCTTTGGTGTTCCTTTGCGTAGCTCAGGCCGAAGGCTTATACAGAGTAAGTACAACTTTAAGAGATAAAGAAAAACCGCAACGCTCGCCGCAAGATGAAAACTTGTTTTTCATCGAGGAAGCGTAAGATCCACGATACCAACATAAAGCACTTACTCCCTGCATTTAAATATAAAACCCATTTTTTTTGGCGATGCCACTTTTTGCCTACGGCCTTTTTTACGATCTTATTTTAAGCTAACGTATATATCAGATAGCCTTTTATAACCTATTGTTTTTAGGTAAAAAATATATTTGTTAGCTCTTGACAATGATGACGGTTGTACGGTATTGCATGCATGTCGTTATTTAATATAGGAGCTAATATGGAAAACGAAATAGAAAACGAACTGAGAACACTTTATTCAGAAAAGTATTATAGTACAGATTCACCATATGTATTTGGTGCATATGTTGCTGCAGTTAAAAAGAGATTAAAAGCCGATCTTATGATTGCTGTTTTATATAAAATAGCACAAGAAGAAAAAATAGATCTAACTTACCATACATCATTAAAACTTTGTAAGCTGTTTATGTCTCGCGGAATTCTATCTGATAGGTTATTTTTACATTTTGCTAATGTTGAAAATAATGGGAATGGATTAACAAAAAGAGAAGAAAAAAGGACGGCGAAAGATAAGATCTCTATTGATTATATTTGCATAAAAAATAAATATCAAAAAGATGTTGAAAGTAAACTTTCAAGATTTGATTTATTGTTTGACTATCATAATAAGGCAATAAAAAAATCTTACCGAAAATAAAAAATGCCTTGTCCTACCTGACCATGCAGGTATATTTTAAAGCTAACAAATATATATATTAGCAATACGCCATAAAAATAGAAAGTTAACGGATATATGTTTTAGCGATTGCCGCAGAAAGTGTAAAGCAAAAGTATATATGTCTTAGGTTGGTTAGGTGGTGGCGGATTTGGCAATATTTGACGAAATAGCGAAAATGAAATATTAATATATAAGCGGCAAGAAAAACATTATTGCGTATTTTTATTCGCAATAATGTAGGTTCGTTTTTTAGTTTTTCGAGTATAAGCGAGAAAAAATAAAAATGGCGGGCAGCCAAGAACCTTTGCCGTTCGACTTTTATTTCATTGGGAGCGAGCGACCTTTGAAATATTAGGAGAAAAGGCAATGGGTTTGATTTTTTGCGACAGCGAAAAATAAACC
>PQKR01000038.1 GCA_002918705.1 Escherichia sp. ESNIH1
CGCCAAAACATCTTCGGCGTTGTAAGGTTAAGCCTCACGGTTCATTAGTACCGGTTAGCTCAACGCATCGCTGCGCTTACACACCCGGCCTATCAACGTCATGGTCTTTAACGTTCCTTCAGGAGACTTATAGTCTCAGGGAAGACTCATCTCGGGGCAAGTTTCGTGCTTAGATGCTTTCAGCACTTATCTCTTCCGCATTTAGCTACCGGGCAGTGCCATTGGCATGACAACCCGAACACCAGTGATGCGTCCACTCCGGTCCTCTCGTACTAGGAGCAGCCCCCCTCAATCTTCCAGCGCCCACGGCAGATAGGGACCGAACTGTCTCACGACGTTCTAAACCCAGCTCGCGTACCACTTTAAATGGCGAACAGCCATACCCTTGGGACCTACTTCAGCCCCAGGATGTGATGAGCCGACATCGAGGTGCCAAACACCGCCGTCGATATGAACTCTTGGGCGGTATCAGCCTGTTATCCCCGGAGTACCTTTTATCCGTTGAGCGATGGCCCTTCCATTCAGAACCACCGGATCACTATGACCTGCTTTCGCACCTGCTCGCGCCGTCACGCTCGCAGTCAAGCCAGCTTATGCCATTGCACTAACCTCCTGATGTCCGACCAGGATTAGCTGACCTTCGTGCTCCTCCGTTACGCTTTAGGAGGAGACCGCCCCAGTCAAACTACCCACCAGACACTGTCCGCAACCCGGATCACGGGTCCACGTTAGAACATCAAACATTAAAGGGTGGTATTTCAAGGTTGGCTCCACGCAGACTGGCGTCCACGCTTCAAAGCCTCCCACCTATCCTACACATCAAGGCTCAATGTTCAGTGTCAAGCTATAGTAAAGGTTCACGGGGTCTTTCCGTCTTGCCGCGGGTACACTGCATCTTCACAGCGATTTCAATTTCACTGAGTCTCGGGTGGAGACAGCCTGGCCATCATTACGCCATTCGTGCAGGTCGGAACTTACCCGACAAGGAATTTCGCTACCTTAGGACCGTTATAGTTACGGCCGCCGTTTACCGGGGCTTCGATCAAGAGCTTCTCCTTACGGATAACCCCATCAATTAACCTTCCGGCACCGGGCAGGCGTCACACCGTATACGTCCACTTTCGTGTTTGCACAGTGCTGTGTTTTTAATAAACAGTTGCAGCCAGCTGGTATCTTCGACTGGTTTCAGCTCCGCGAGCAAGTCGCTTCACCTACGCACCAGCGTGCCTTCTCCCGAAGTTACGGCACCATTTTGCCTAGTTCCTTCACCCGAGTTCTCTCAAGCGCCTTGGTATTCTCTACCTGACCACCTGTGTCGGTTTGGGGTACGATTTCGTGTTACCTGATGCTTAGAGGCTTTTCCTGGAAGCAGGGCATTTGTCACTTCAGCACCGTAGTGCCTCGTCATCACGCCTCAGTGTTAAAGCACTCCGGATTTGCCTGGAGCACACACCTACACGCTTAAACCGGGACAACCGTCGCCCGGCCGACATAGCCTTCTCCGTCCCCCCTTCGCAGTAACACCAAGTACAGGAATATTAACCTGTTTCCCATCGACTACGCCTTTCGGCCTCGCCTTAGGGGTCGACTCACCCTGCCCCGATTAACGTTGGACAGGAACCCTTGGTCTTCCGGCGAGCGGGCTTTTCACCCGCTTTATCGTTACTTATGTCAGCATTCGCACTTCTGATACCTCCAGCATGCCTCACAGCACACCTTCAACGGCTTACAGAACGCTCCCCTACCCAACAACACATAGTGTCGCTGCCGCAGCTTCGGTGCATGGTTTAGCCCCGTTACATCTTCCGCGCAGGCCGACTCGACCAGTGAGCTATTACGCTTTCTTTAAATGATGGCTGCTTCTAAGCCAACATCCTGGCTGTCTGTGCCTTCCCACATCGTTTCCCACTTAACCATGACTTTGGGACCTTAGCTGGCGGTCTGGGTTGTTTCCCTCTTCACGACGGACGTTAGCACCCGCCGTGTGTCTCCCGTGATAACATTCTCCGGTATTCGCAGTTTGCATCGGGTTGGTAAGCCGGGATGGCCCCCTAGCCGAAACAGTGCTCTACCCCCGGAGATGAATTCACGAGGCGCTACCTAAATAGCTTTCGGGGAGAACCAGCTATCTCCCGGTTTGATTGGCCTTTCACCCCCAGCCACAGGTCATCCGCTAATTTTTCAACATTAGTCGGTTCGGTCCTCCAGTTAGTGTTACCCAACCTTCAACCTGCCCATGGCTAGATCACCGGGTTTCGGGTCTATACCCTGCAACTTAACGCCCAGTTAAGACTCGGTTTCCCTTCGGCTCCCCTATACGGTTAACCTTGCTACAGAATATAAGTCGCTGACCCATTATACAAAAGGTACGCAGTCACCCCATAAAAGAGGCTCCCACTGCTTGTACGTACACGGTTTCAGGTTCTGTTTCACTCCCCTCGCCGGGGTTCTTTTCGCCTTTCCCTCACGGTACTGGTTCACTATCGGTCAGTCAGGAGTATTTAGCCTTGGAGGATGGTCCCCCCATATTCAGACAGGATACCACGTGTCCCGCCCTACTCATCGAGTTCACAGCATGTGCATTTTTGTGTACGGGACTTTCACCCTGTATCGTGCGACTTTCCAGACGCTTCCACTAACACACACGCTGATTCAGACTCTGGGCTGTTCCCCGTTCGCTCGCCGCTACTGGGGGAATCTCGGTTGATTTCTTTTCCTCGGGGTACTTAGATGTTTCAGTTCCCCCGGTTCGCCTCACAACACTATGTATTCATGTTGAGATAGTGCAACGGATTGCACTGGGTTTCCCCATTCGGAAATCGCCGGGTATAACGGTTCATATCACCTTACCGGCGCTTATCGCAGATTAGCACGTCCTTCATCGCCTCTGACTGCCAGGGCATCCACCGTGTACGCTTAGTCGCTTAACCTCACAACCCGAAGATGT
>PQKR01000039.1 GCA_002918705.1 Escherichia sp. ESNIH1
GGTGTCGCTCATCATCACTAAGAGTCATCAGGGCTCCGGAAGAAAAACCAAACATGGCTTACCTACTGTTAACGGCAACGCAGAAGAAAGGTTTACAGGGTAGCGGGCAGGGATGAAAAAAAAAAAATTGCAGTCAGGCCGGAACGGCTGCTGAACCGGTACAGGCGGGTTCCGGGCGCAGCGCCGGACCAGTCACGGAGCACTAGCGGAGTGTATACTGGCTTAAGATGTAGCATGGCAGTAACACATAGCATTAATGCCACATAAGACAGGCGCAGAAAGTGAAAGAAAACGCGTCAGGAGAAAATGTGATACAGAATATATTCCGCTTCCTCGCTCACTGACTCGCTCCGCTCGGTCGTTCGGCTGCGGCGAGCGGGACGGGCTTACGGATGGATCAGAAATTTCCTGGGGGATGCCAGGAAGATACTTAACGAAGAAAGCATAAGGCCGCGCCAAAGCCGTTTTTCCATAGGCTCCGCCCCCCTGACAAGCATCACAGAATCTGACGCTCAAATCAGTGGTGGCGAAACCCGATGCGGCTTAAAGATACCAGGCGTTTCCCCCTGGTGGCTCCCTCGTGCTCCCCCGCATTCCTGCCTTTCGGTTTACCGGTGTCACTCCGCTGTTATGGCCGCGGTTTCTCATTCCACGCCTGACACTCAGTTCCGGGAAGGCAGTTCGCTCCAGGATGGACTGTATGCACGAACCCCCCGTTCAGTCCGACCGCTGCGCCTTATCCGGTAACTATCAACTTGAGTCCAACCCGGAAAGACACGACTAATCGCCATTGGCAACGGCCATTGGCAAACAGGATGTGCGAGAGATGTCTCAAGAGTTCTTGAAGTGGCGGCCTTAGTGAGGCTACACTGAAAGGACAAATTTGGTGACATGTCTCGCACAAGACTGTTACCACGGTTAGGGGATCTGCCAGGATTACCTAACCTTCGAAAAACCACCTGCCAGGGTGGTTTTTTCGTTTACAGGGCAAGAGATTACGCGCGGAAAAAAAGGATCTCAAGAAGATCCTTTATAAATTAGACATCCAACCTCACAAAGAGGAATACTTAAATCATCTTGGTATATGTATCGGCCGGATTACATCTCATATAAGCCTCCTCCCCGCCTGACACCACACTTTGACCATAGCACCTCGCGCCTAACTCGATATACAGCCCACCATCAAGCCTCTTTTCACATAAAAAATGACCTATAGTTAGATGGTTAGTGACCAAAACTGATATGGATAAAAGGAGCTGGCTTTGAAAAAGATTTTTGTTTCAGTGTTCGCAGCGGCAGTTGCGCTTTCAGCCCTCACCGGCTGCACGCGCACAAGCTATGCCATACACACCAATGACGGTCGCACTATTGTCAGCGACGGCAAACCTAAAGAATCAGACTCAGGCCTGCTTGGCTATACAGACGCGAATGGTGTCAAACAGCAGATCAATAAAACCGACGTTAAAGAAGTCTCCGAAATTCCGCACTGAGCATCTTCTCCGAAAAAGGCCGCTAATGTGGCCTTTTTCTTTACCTGTGGTTCTCCGCCAAAATCCCAGCAAATTGCATCACCAAAGCTAAAAGCTTTCAGGGTTGTCTAAAAAGCACAAGACATAAGAGGAAGTGCGGTATTTTATAATCAAGCCCCCAAGAATTTACCATAACATCCGTTGCCCGCACCGCCTGAGACGCGTTCAGCGCGTTCCTGACGAAACCATGACAAAAACCACAACAAACCACCCCGGAACCCGTCAGAAACGCGCCTGTTAAATTTTAACGGCATGCATGACTATGCACCAGAATGACGCCATGCTCTTTTCACGCAAAAATCATCACCAGACGGGGAAAATCACCAGTGACCAGACAGGAATCCGCCGCCCTCAATATGGCCAAATTTATCCGCGCACAGACACTTCTCCTCCTTGAGCGGCTCGAGCAGATGGATCTGGATGAGGCTGCCGGCTGCTGTGAGCACCTGCACGATCAGGCCGAAGCGCTTTACGCCATGCTGAACGCACAGATAGGCGAGGAAAATGCGTGAAAATCGGTGAACGGGTGCGCAATTCAGTGCGCGGCCGTGAGGCGATGGCGGGGTGTCGGGGCGCAGCCCTGACCAGGGTATTTGTGATGCCGGCGCGTGCGCGGTATTACAAATGCACATCCTGTCCCGGAACGGACACCGGGAAACAGCAAAAAAAACCGGGCGGCACGCCCGGAACTCAATCAAGTTAGATTAGATTACTCTCACTCGTCCATAACAGCATCATGGAACGACGACCACCGTCCGTGACGGCCGCCTCGTTTAAGTATGGACAGAAATACAGAAAATGCTCAGGACGAAATGTAATGAATGCGAACGGATTCAAGAAATTCGAGCATGACAGTCCTTACGGCCGGTTCGGTTTCAGACAAAATCTGCCGGTATGCATCCAGCATCATGGCTCCGGCATCCCCTCCGGCACGCCGTAGCCAGACCGAAACAACGGACACAAGCAGGTGTCGCTCATCATCACTAAGAGTCATCAGGGCTCCGGAAGAAAAACCAAACATGGCTTACCTACTGTTAACGGCAACGCAGAAGAAAGGTTTACAGGGTAGCGGGCAGGGATGAAAAAAAAAAAA
>PQKR01000004.1 GCA_002918705.1 Escherichia sp. ESNIH1
CACAATTACTACAAGTAAAGAAACAACAAAAATAAACCAGCCAAACTTCCCTTTGTATCCTTTTAAATAGCGGTAAGAAATTACCAAAGCGGAAAGTAAGGAGATTGCAATAAGTACTGGCATGATGAATTTTCCCATGCCATTAGGTAGTATTATCCCTTCTATATGATAGTAATAGGATTTTAAGTTACTGATTACCGTATTCAGAAGATCAGCAGAAACCCTTGGGTGGTTAGCACTGTGAGAGGACTCCAGAGTCAAAGGCAATATCACCTTCATATAGAGAGCCAGCCCCAACAAAGTGCTTAAAACCCGAATAAATGATAATCTTATTATTTCATAAGGAGATGTTAATTTATAAACATCATAAAAGAACAGCAGGGATGTAAAAATAAGTATTATATTTACAGATGCTTGATATAAGCACATTACACCAACCACTAAAGCCACCTTAATTAAAAGGTTGATATAATGATTATTTGATAAAGTAAATAAAAAAGCAAAAGACAGAACCGCAGAAAACAGGATAGTCAGGCTATCAAACCTGTAGCTAAGGACTTCAACAATAAATGGATTTATTAAAAAAGACAAAGGCAGCAGGAAAACCCCTTTTTTGTTACTGAAAAACTCTTTGCCAAATCTATAAAAAACCCAGGACAGCATGGCGCATGCAACAAGAAGCGGCGCAGGGGCAATGTCTGCCATTGTTCCACTAAACATAAGAACAGACATTAATATATCAGACAAAGGTCGTCCATCTTCCCACCAAAATCTGTAACCTAGCGTTGACCGCCCAATATCGTCTATGTAATAAATATTTGCTAGTATGATGGGCGCCACCAATAGCAAAATAATGATGAAATATTCCTTTATCTGTTTCACACATCGCCTCCATTTTTTAAAATATATCTAGGTCTGTTCTTGGATTCGGTGTAAATCCTTCCGATGTATTCACCAAGCACCCCAATGCCAATAAGTTGTACGCCACCAAGGAACAGAATTGAAACCAGCAATGAAGGGTAGCCACGCACCGGATTGCCAAAGGCAATAGTGTCTATAATCATCCATGCACCATAAATGAACGACAGGCCTGCTACCAACAATCCAATATAAGTCCACATGCGCAGAGGGAAGGTAGAGAAACTGGTTATCCCCTCAAGGGCAAGGTTCCATAACTTCCAGCCATTGAATTTTGAATCACCGGCAATCCTTTCAGCCCTGGTGTATTCAACGACATCAGTGTTCCCGCCAACCCAGCTAAGAATGCCTTTCATAAAGAGGTTGCGCTCAGGAAGAAGCTTGATGTTTTCCACCACCGCTCGGGACATCAGGCGGAAATCACCTACATTCTCCTCAATTTTAGGGTTGCTGATTTTGTTGTGCAGCTTGTAGAACCACTCAGCAGTCTTCCGCTTAAGTCTTCCATCAGTTGATCTGTCTGTTCGTTTCGCCAGTACCATTTCAGCGCCAGCCTGCCACTTATCGATCAGATGAGGAATGACGTTAATAGGATCCTGCAGGTCTACATCGATAGGGATTACGGCTTCGCCTGTCGCATGGTCTAGCCCTGCAAATAAAGCAGGCTCCTTGCCGAAGTTGCGGGTGAATGACAACGCAACAACTAGAGGGTCTGCAATTGCCAGAGATCTGATTATTGACTCTGTAGCATCCTTGCTGCCGTCGTTGATGAAGACTATTTCAACCTCATATTGCTGAAGATCTTCAAACTCGCGCACTGTTTTATAGAAAATTGGAATCGCGTCTTCTTCATTAAAGACTGGAACGACCAGAGAGATCTTCATTTCGCATCCCTAAAGACAATGAATTTGGAATAGATAAACCCGCATACCAGGCTGATGGCGGAGAAAATGACGAGAGTCACTAATGGAGGTAAGCCAACTTTGTCTGCCTCCCACCCTATAGCTGCGCTCAATGTTCCCATAAAGCCTACATAGAGCATGTATCTCATGGTTGTTGTAGAGGCTTTAAACGTAAATCTTGCGTTCGCAAAGAAGCTGAAGCTCACCGCAACTACAAACCCTCCAAAGTTGGCAAGGGCCTGTCCTGTATCTAGCCCATACACGCATACAGCAAACACTACCCAGTGAATGATGGTGTTTAAAACGCCAATGACGGCGTACTTTGAGAAAAGCTTTAACATGATAAATATCAGCAGATTCTGAAAGTGGGTGAGTTTACCACCGGACTGCAATCTGATCGACAACCATGTTTTGCAGTGCCGCTGATGTACAGAAAAAATGGGAGTCCCAGAATCATACCTCGGATAGGCGTGGATGCGCGCGTGATATGGGGAACGTCTGAGTATGAGCTCAGGATGAAGCGAAAGGAATCGAAGTAGAGCAGGAAGAAGGCATAGCTCTGCACCTGTGCAGGGCTTTGCGCTCTCTGTGACGGATTTGTGCCACATTAATGACACAAATTGGTGAAAGGATGCAAAAATCTGCAAGTGAAATTGGCTGAGGCTGGCTTGTGGTGCGGGTTTGATTGATGTTAGCGTATGTCGAAATTACGCATTAAAAAGAGTAAAAGTATGTTTTGTGTGATCTACCGAAGTGCTAAACGTGACCAGACCTATTTGTATATCGAGAAAAAAGATGATTTTTCCCGCGTCCCGGAAGCCTTAATGAAAAGTTTTGGCCAGCCGGTCATGACCATGCTGCTGCCGCTCGACGGGCGCAAAAAATTAGCCAACGCCGATTTGCAGAAAGTCAAAGAGGCGCTGCAGGCGCAGGGATATTATCTGCAAATGCCGCCGCCGCAAGAGGATCTCCTTAAGCAGCATCTCCAGAGCAGCGGGAAGATTGACAAATCCTGATACGGCGGTGATAGTCAAATTTCACTCGCGTTCAAAGGGTTACTCAGGGGGTAACATGTATCAGCATCATAACTGGCAGGGTGCGCTGTTAGATTTTCCCGTCAGTAAGGTTGTTTGCGTTGGCAGTAACTATGCGAAGCACATTCAGGAGATGGGCAGCGCCACGCCGGACGAGCCGGTGCTGTTTATTAAACCTGAGACCGCGCTCTGCGATCTCCGTCAGCCGCTGGCCCTGCCGCAGGGGTTGGGATCGGTGCACCACGAGGTTGAGCTGGCGGTGCTGATTGGCGCCACGCTGCGCCAGGCGTCGGAAGAGCATGTCCAGCAGGCAATTGCTGGCTACGGCGTGGCGCTGGATCTTACCCTGCGCGATATCCAGGGCAAAATGAAGAAGGCCGGGCAGCCGTGGGAGAAGGCCAAGGGTTTCGACAACTCATGCCCCATTTCAGGCTTCATTCCGGCGGCAGAGTTCAAGAGCGATCCGCAGGCGACCCCGCTGGGGCTGAAGATTAACGGTGAGGTGCGCCAGCAGGGCACCACGGCGGACATGATCCACAAGATTGTGCCGCTGATTGCCTACATGAGCCGCTACTTCACCCTGCGTGCCGGGGACGTTATTCTTACCGGTACGCCAGAGGGCGTCGGCCCGCTGCAGAGCGGTGACGAGCTTGAAGTAAGCTTTAACGGTCAGTTCCTCACCACCCGCGTGCTGTAAACCCTTTCATTAAGGGTGCCGGGCGGCACTGACGCAGGCCCGGCTTGCGAATTAGCATGGTGCACGTTTTGTAGGCCCGGTAAGCGTAGCGCCACCGGGCGTTACCATGCTGATGCTGTAATGCCGGGTGGCACTGCGTTTGCCCGGCCTACGGTGAGTAATGTGCAGTTTGTCGGCCCGTTTCTGTTCTGGCACTTTTAATCAGAAGTCACCTCTATTTTATTTGATTCCGGCAGCAATCAGGCGGCAAAACTTGCATCAATGTGCCAGAGTGGTTATAAGGTGCAGCTGAAATTTCACGGCGGACTTCCTTATGAGCGATACACCTTTCTGGCAGAGCAAAACCCTTGAGCAAATGACCGACGCCGAGTGGGAGTCGCTGTGCGACGGCTGCGGGCAGTGCTGCCTGCACAAGCTTCAGGATGAGGACACCGACGAGATCTACTTCACCAACGTCGCCTGCCGCCAGCTTAATATCAAAACCTGCCAGTGCCGCAACTATGAGCGGCGCTTCGAGTATGAACCGGACTGCATCAAGCTGACGCGGGAGAATCTGCCGACTTTTGAGTGGCTGCCGCCAACCTGTGCTTATCGCCTGCTGGCGGAGGGGAAAGCGCTGCCGCTCTGGCATCCGCTGCGAAGCGGCTCAAAAGCGGCGATGCACGCTGAGCGCATCTCGGTCCGCCACATTGCGGTGACGGAGTCCGAGGTTCGCAACTGGGAGGATCACATCCTCAACAAGTCCGGCGCTTAACGACCAAAAAGATCGCGTTTTTTGGGTTTGAACGCCTGGGCAATCAGCACGAGGATGGCCACAGCAAAGTAGGCGATGAAGATCCCTACCAGCCACTGCGGCATCTCCAGCGTCAGAAACGACCACTGGCGTTCGGCACAGTCGCCGCTGGCAACAAACACCTGCGGCAGCCACTTATCCAGCGGCAGCCAGCTCGGGAAACGGGCGGCGAAGTCGCAGGTCATAAAGGGGTTAGGGTGCAGCTGGATCATCGTATGGTCCCACGCCAGCTGAATGCCGCGCCATGCGCTGTAGAGCCAGATTGCAATCGCCACATAGCGCAGCGGCGTCTTCGGCGCGATGGCGCCGACCAGGCCAGCGCCCATCACGCCAAACAGCGCGCAACGCTCATAAATACACAAAACGCACGGTTTAAGCAGCATCACATGCTGGAACCATAAAGCCACCAGCTCAAGCGCAAACGCCGTCAGTGCCATAAGTAACCAGGCACCGCGCCCGTGAGAGCACTTGTTTAAAAATTGTAACATAATCATTTCCCTGGGAGATGCTAGACATCGCAGTGTAAACGAATTCACCCTGAGATGACAAAGGGTTCAGAAGAGGGTGAAAGTAGGAGAAATAAGCGGCTTTAAGGACGAAAGTGCAAAAGCGCGGCAAAGGGTAAACGGCCAGCACAATACCCTAAAAATGGGCGTTTAAGAAAAGCGTAAAAACAGAACGCCGATCCCTTTTTCTTCCCGTTTCGTGCTATCTGCTGCCCCCTCGCTCTGGTATGATGAGTCTCTTTGTTTCGCAGTGTAATGGAAATTTCTCTATGGTCATAAAGGCGCAGAGCCCGGCGGGTTTCGCGGAAGAGTACATCATTGAAAGTATCTGGAATAATCGCTTTCCACCGGGAACGATCCTGCCAGCTGAAAGAGAACTTTCCGAACTGATTGGCGTCACGCGTACTACGTTGCGCGAGGTATTACAGCGGCTGGCACGTGATGGCTGGCTGACCATCCAGCACGGTAAGCCG
Organism: Escherichia sp. ESNIH1; assembly: GCA_002918705.1. Taxonomy (GTDB): domain Bacteria; phylum Pseudomonadota; class Gammaproteobacteria; order Enterobacterales; family Enterobacteriaceae; genus Pseudescherichia. The sequence goes on from PQKR01000004.1 coordinate 5,324, forward strand.
ACCAAGGTAAATAACTTCTGGGAGACATCAGGTCTCAATATCCTTGAGACGCTGGCCCGGCTCGATCACGAGAGCGTTCCCCAGCTGATCGATAACCTGCTCTCGGTGCGTACCAATATCGCGACCATTTTCATTCGCACGGCTTTCCGTCAGCATCCGCAGGAGGCGCTGGAGGTCCTGGCCCGTGCGCGTGAAGTAGAAGATCACGCCGATGCCTTTGCCGAGCTGGACTACAACATTTTCCGCGGCCTCGCCTTCGCCTCTGGTAACCCCATCTACGGGTTGATCCTCAACGGCATGAAGGGACTCTATACCCGCATCGGGCGACACTACTTTGCCAACCCCGAAGCGCGCAGTCTGGCGCTGGGCTTCTACCACCGTCTAGGCGAAGTGTGCGAGCGCGGCGATCATGACAAGGTCTATGAGATTGTGCGCCACTACGGACGCGACAGCGGGGAGATCTGGCACCGGATGCAGAAAAACCTGCCGGGCGATCTCGCGATCCAGGGTCGATAGCGTTAAACAGACAGAGAAATCCCCTCTCCGCCAGGAGAGGGGCAGGCGTTACAGGCTATTCTGCCGCGGCGGGCAGCGGTCCAGCAGCTCCACGCTGCCGTCCTCGTTCTGCTGCTCCAGCATCACATCAAATCCCCACAGGCGGTGCACGTGTTTCAGCACCTCCCGGCGCCCCTTATCCAACGGCGCACGGTTGTGCGGTACATAGCGCAGGGTCAAAGAGCGATCCCCACGCAGATCGACGTTCCACACCTGAATATTTGGCTCCAGGTTGCTGAGATTATACTGCGCCGACAGCTTAGCCCGGATCTCACGGTAGCCGTCTTCGTTATGGATGGCGGCAATCTCCAGATAGTTATTGCGATCGTCATCCAGCACGGTAAAGAAGCGGAAGTCACGCATCACCTTTGGTGAGAGGAACTGGCTGATAAAGCTCTCATCTTTAAAATCGCGCATGGCGAAGTGCAGCGTCTCCAGCCAGTCGGAGCCAGCGATGTCCGGGAACCAATATCTATCCTCCTCGGTGGGAGACTGACAGATCCGTTTGATATCCTGGAACATGGCGAAGCCCAGCGCATAAGGGTTAATGCCGCTATACCACGGGCTGTTGTAGGGGGGCTGGAATACCACGTTGGTGTGGCTATGGAGAAACTCCAGCATAAAGCGATCGGTCACTTTGCCTTCATCGTAGAGATGATTGAGGATGGTGTAGTGCCAGAAGGTCGCCCAGCCCTCATTCATCACCTGAGTCTGTTTCTGCGGATAGAAATACTGGCTCACCTTACGCACGATGCGCAAAATCTCACGCTGCCACGGCTCCAGCAGCGGGGCATTTTTCTCCATGAAATAGAGCAGGTTCTCCTGCGGCTCGGAAGGATAGCGGCGCGCCTCGGCTACCGTTTTCTCCTCCTCGCGCTTCGGCAGGGTGCGCCACAGGGTATTCACCTGACTCTGCAGATACTCTTCCCGGCTTTTCTGCCGCGCTTTCTCCTCCTGAAGGGAGATCTTCTGCGGCCGTTTGTAGCGATCGACGCCGTAGTTCATCAGGGCATGGCAGGAGTCGAGCAGCTTCTCAACCTCGACCACGCCATAGCGCTCTTCGCAGTCTGTGATGTAGTTACGGGCAAAAATCAGATAGTCAACAATGGAGCTGGCATCGGTCCAGCTACGGAACAGGTAGTTATTTTTGAAGAAGGAGTTGTGCCCGTAGCAGGCATGGGCCATCACCAGCGCCTGCATGGTAATGGTGTTCTCCTCCATCAGATAGGCGATACAGGGGTTGGAGTTGATCACGATCTCGTAGGCCAGCCCCTGCTGCCCATGCTTATAGAGCCGCTCGGTCTCGATAAACTTTTTACCAAACGACCAGTGAGTATAGTTAATGGGCATCCCAACGCTGGAGTAGGCGTCCATCATCTGTTCAGAGGTGATCACTTCGATCTGGTGGGGATAGGTATCCAGCCGGTAGAGTTTGGCTACCCGATCGATCTCGGCCAGGTAGGTATCAAGCAGTTCGAATGTCCAGTCGGGTCCATCGCTGAGACGGGAGGTGTCCTTGTTCATGGAGTCAATCGTAGCCATTAGCGCACCCTCATTGTTGGCGACTCTCTCTTGCAGGAGAGTCTCCATTCAAGCATAGATCACCGCACCGCAAACCGGGCTGTCGGGGAAATTTTTTCTTCGCCATAACACCGTGCAAAAAGGGGAGGCAGTATGCAGTTTGCGCTATTTTATGCTGCGTTACAGGGCGGGTCAGCAGGAGATACCAAATAGTCCCTGTCCCCAGCTGAAGGCAGAGATGTGAGTTAAGTCACCATAAAAAAGCCGTATGTTGAATAACATTTTCATCTGAGTTATCAATTTGTAATCAGATGATTATTCTTAACGAATGATTATTCTTAACTCGTCAGTTTTACTCATAGGGAGTGGCTATGCGCGTTGTGGTTCTGGGAAGTGGCGTCGTGGGCGTGACCAGCGCCTGGTATCTGAGTCAGGCGGGGCACGAGGTAACGGTAATTGAACGGGAGCCGGGCTCGGCGCTGCAAACCAGCGCAGCCAACGCCGGGCAGATCTCACCAGGCTATGCCGCGCCCTGGGCCGCACCGGGGGTACCGCTGAAGGCAATTAAGTGGATGTTTGAACGGCACGCCCCGCTGGCCATCGGCCTTGACGGGACGGCGTTCCAGCTGAAATGGATGTGGCAAATGCTGCGCAACTGTGACACCCGCCACTATATGGAGAACAAAGGACGGATGGTGCGTCTGGCCGAGTACAGCCGCGACTGCCTCAAGGCCCTGCGCGACAGCACCGGCATTGAGTATGAGGGGCGACAGGGGGGCACACTCCAGCTCTTCCGTACCGAACAGCAGTATGAGAACGCGACCCGGGATATCGCTGTGCTGGAAGAGGCTGGCGTTCCCTATCAGCTGCTGGAGTCCGCCCGTCTGGCGGAGGTTGAGCCGGCCCTGGCCGAGGTGGCGCACAAGCTGACCGGCGGCCTGCGTCTGCCCAATGACGAAACCGGCGACTGCCAGCTCTTTACCCAGCGTCTGGCGCTGATGGCCGAACAGGCGGGCGTGGTGTTTCGCTACAACACGCCGGTCGATCGCCTGCTCTACGAGGGGGAGAAGATCTATGGCGTGAAGTGTGGCGATGAGGTGATCAAGGCTGATGCCTACGTCATGGCCTTTGGCTCATACTCTACCGCCATGCTGAAAGGCATCGTCGATATTCCGGTCTATCCCCTGAAAGGCTACTCGCTTACTATTCCTGTTGCGGAAGAGAGCGGTGCGCCGGTATCGACTATCCTTGATGAGAGCTACAAGATTGCCATTACCCGCTTCGATAACCGCATCCGCGTCGGCGGCATGGCAGAGATTGTTGGCTTCAATACCGAACTGCTGCAACCGCGTCGTGAGACGCTGGAGATGGTGGTGCGCGATCTCTTCCCACGCGGAGGCCGTGTTGAGGAGGCAACCTTCTGGACCGGCCTACGGCCGATGACGCCGGACGGCACGCCGGTGGTAGGGCGTACGCCGTTTAAAAACCTCTGGCTCAACACCGGGCACGGCACCCTCGGCTGGACGATGGCCTGCGGCTCGGGCCAGCTACTCAGCGATCTGATTTCCGGCCGCTCACCGGCTATTCCACACGATGATTTAGGCGTAGCCCGCTACAGCACCGATTTTACTCCCGCGCGGGCCAGCCATCTGCACGGCGCACACAATACATAAGGGGCATTCATGACGCGTCCTGTTCAGGCCACTCTTAATCTGTCGGCCTTGCAGCATAATCTACAGGTTGTTCGCCGCGCCGCGCCTGGGGCACGGGTCTGGTCGGTGGTAAAAGCCAACGCCTACGGGCATGGAATCGACCGCATCTGGCGCGCACTGGGCACCACGGATGGTTTTGCCCTGCTGAATCTCGAGGAGGCGGTGCTGCTGCGCGAGCGCGGCTGGAAGGGGCCGATCCTGCTGCTGGAGGGGTTCTTTCATGCCGACGAGCTGCCGCTGCTGGACAGCTTGCGCCTGACTACCAGCATCCATAGCAACTGGCAGCTTAAGGCGTTGCAAAATGCCCGCCTTAGCGCCCCGCTGGATATCTACCTGAAGGTCAACAGCGGCATGAACCGGCTGGGGTTTATGCCGGAGCGGGTATGTTCAGTATGGCAGCAGCTGCGGGCGATGAAAAACGTGGGCCAGATGACGCTGATGTCGCACTTTGCCTCTGGGGAGAAACCCGATGGCATCGTAGAGGCAATGGCGCAGGTGGAGCAGGCCGCGGAAGGACTTAACTGTCCGCGCTCTCTCGCCAACTCGGCGGCAACGCTCTGGCATCCTGAAGCGCATTTTGACTGGGTCAGGCCGGGGATTATTCTCTATGGCGCATCGCCCTCCGGGCAGTGGCACGATGTGGCGACCAGCGGCATCAAGCCGGTGATGACCCTGCACAGTGAGATTATCGGCGTGCAGACCCTGAAGCGGGGCGATCGTGTAGGCTACGGCGGGCGCTATCAGGCTACCGGCGAGCAGCGGATCGGCATCGTGGCGGCGGGCTATGCCGATGGCTATCCGCGCCATGCCCCTGACGGCACGCCGGTGCTGGTGGACGGTGTGCGTTCGGGGATTGTCGGGACGGTCTCGATGGATATGCTGGCGGTAGATCTGACCCCCTGCCCGCAGGCTGGGATCGGTACGCCGGTCGAGCTGTGGGGCAGCGAAATCAAGATTGATGACGTCGCTGCCGCGGCAGGTACGGTGGGGTATGAGCTGATGTGCGCCCTGGCACCGCGCGTTCCTGTTGTTACACAATAATTGTGACCCAATGATCGTGACAACGTAACTTTTTGCCCGGCGGCGTTGCGCGCGCCGGGCCTACGCTGTTATTCGCTTTCGTGCTCGGCGACCCGAACACCGACCTTACGCACGGCGTTATCCTCTTTCTCTGCCACCGTCCAGATCATACCGGCAAACTCCACCTGATCGCCGACCACCGGTGCAGCACCAATCAGCTTTTGCACAATATCTCCCAGCGTCTGCTGTTTGTCAGGATACTCCATTCCCTGATCGAGGCCGTAGATCAGCGCCACGTCGGCAAACTTGGCGCTGGCCTCCAGAATAAAGTCACCAAAGAAGCGCTGATCCAGCGCTACCGGCGGCGAGTGGCTAAACAGCTTGCCCAGCGCAGGCAGATCGCGCTCGCGGCCAATCACGCACAGCACATCGCCTTCCCGCAGATGGGTGCTGCCGGTCGGATGGAGCAGCGCGTTGCCGCGGAACAGGGCTGCAATGCGCGTCTCCGGCGGCATATGCAGATCGCGCAGCGCCGCACCGACGCACCACTTATCGGCGCTCAGCTGGTAGATAAATTGCTCCCACGCATTCTCGGGGCTAATATCCAGCCCGACCCGCGACTCGGGCCAGCCCACCGGAGGCACCACTACCTTGGCTTTCTTCGCTGCCCAGCCCAGGGAGGTGCCCTGAAACAGCAGGGAGACCAGCACCACGAAGAAGGCGACGTTGAAGAACAGCCGGGCATTGTCGAGACCTGCCATCATCGGGAATACGGCGAGGATGATTGGCACCGCGCCGCGCAATCCTACCCAGCTAATGAAGATGCGCTCGCGCAGGTTGAACCCCCGGAACGGCAGCAGGCCAGCAAACACCGACAGCGGGCGGGCGATAAAGATCATCCACGCCGAGAGCAGCAGGGCCGGAACGGCAATCATCAGCAGGTCGGAAGGGGTGACCAGCAGCCCCAGCACGAGGAACATGCCGATCTGGGCCAGCCAGGCCAGGCCGTCGAAGTTCTGCTGAATGGTATAGCGGTTACGGATGGGGCGGTTGCCGAGGACAAAACCGCACAGGTAAACGGCGAGGATGCCGCTGCCCTCCATCGCCGTTGTGACCGCAAAGATCAGAATGCCGCCGCTCAATGCCAGCAGCGGATAGAGCCCGGAAGGCAGCGCGATGCGGTTGATCATCTGCTGCAGCAGGTAGCCACCCGCCAGACCGACAATCACGCCGAGACCAAACTCCTGCACGATATGCAGGGCAAACTTCCAGTCCAGCCCAAGCTGGTGATGCTGGATCATATCTATCAGCGTGATGGTGAGAAAGACGGCCATCGGATCGTTGCTGCCGGACTCAATCTCCAGCGTCGAGCCGACACGCTCGTTAAGCCCCTTACCACCCAGCAGGGAGAAGACCGCCGCCGCATCGGTCGAGCCAACGATGGCGCCTATTAGCAGGCCTTCCATCATGTCGAGCTTGAACAGCCAGGCGGCCATCATGCCGGTGAGGCCGGAGGTGATCAGTACCCCGACCGTAGCCAGCGACAGAGCCGGACCAAGGGCGACGCGAAATGAACTGGCCTGGGTGCGCATGCCGCCATCCAGCAGAATGATCGCCAGCGCGAGGTTACTGATCATGTAGGCGAGCGGATAGTTATCAAAAGGGATACCGCCGACGCCGTCGACACCGGCCAGCATGCCGATGGCGAGAAAGATAACCAGGATGGGAATACCAAGGCGTGATGAAAAAGAACTTAATAAGATACTGCAGGTTACAAGCACTGAACCCAAAATGAAAAGACCGATGATCGCCTCAGCTTCCAATGTCGCTTTTCTCCTCTAAATGCAATTACCACCCAAACGGGGCCGAGGGCGCTCGCGCCAGAGATGGCGCGGCACGACCCTCTAAAACATTACCATATCCACGGCGGTAGCAGCGTGTTAATAGAGGCTAAAAACGATATTTTTATTCACGTAAAACAGGATGACCGCTAAGGGTAAGCTGCGTATGAAAATCTTGATGCTGCAAGCGCGCCTGTGCACCCAGCGGCAGGGTCACCGTTTGCTGTTCATGGCCAAAGGCAAGGCCGCTGACCACGGGAATCGACAGACGCGTGCGTAAATAATCAATCATCGATGCAAGATCAAACCCGGCATCGTAGTCGTTAGGGGCGCTATGGCTGAAGCTGCCGAGGATCAGCGCCCTCTGGCGCGACAGAATGCCCGCATGGTGCAGCTGGAGCAGCATCCGCTCTACCCGGAAGGGGTGCTCGTTAATATCCTCAACAACTAAAATGCCGTTTTCTATGGCCGGCAGCCACGGTGTACCGATGAGCGAGATTAGCATTGCTAAATTGCCGCCCCAGAGCGTTCCCTCCACGTCGCACGTCGGACCCGCGCCTTCCCACGTCACGGTAAAGGTCTCATTGCGCAGCGCGCGCCAGAAGTGATCCTGCGTAAACGTATCCAGCGCCTCCGCACCAAAGTTACCCGCCAGCATCGGCCCGCTAAAGGTGATAACGTTATCCGTCGCCAGCAGGCCAAGCTGCACGGCGGTGAAGTCGCTGTGGCCGCAGATCAGCAGCGGCGCGCGTCGCTGGCGCTCGGCCAGACCCTGCCAGTCGATCCTTTCCAGCAGGCGACTGGCACCGTAGCCGCCGCGTACCGGCATCACAATCGTGTTCTCTGCTGTCAGCGTAACCAGTCCGTTGAGGTCCGCTAGCCGCTCGGTATCATCGCCGGAAAATCGTCGATCGCGGCGGGTAATGACCTGCTGGTTTGCTACACGATGGCCTGCGGCCTCAAGACGTTCGACGCCCCTGAAGGCGGCGGTCTGATTGATGCAGTAGCCAGAGGGGGCGATCAGATGAATCCGGGACATGGCAAATCCTTGCTGACATAGAAGATGAAACGGTTATCATGCCGCTTAGGATTGTCATTGTCATCTAAACTCCCGGTAAAAGGATTGTTGGTGTGAAATTGAGATGGTTTGCTTTTTTGGTCGTTCTGCTGGCAGGGTGTAGTTCAAAACAGGATTATAAAAACCCGCCGTGGGATCCGGAGGTCCCGGTCAAACGGGCCATGCAGTGGATGCCGATCAGCGAGAAAGCAGGGGCGGCGTGGGGCGTCAGTCCGCGACTGGTGACGGCTATTATTGCCGTGGAGTCCGGCGGAAATCCGACGCTGGTGAGTAAATCCAACGCCGTGGGCCTGATGCAGCTTAAAGCCTCTACCGCGGGACGAGAGGTGTATCGGCACATGGGCTGGAGCGGGCAACCCTCTACCAGCGAGCTGAAAAACCCCGAGCGCAATATCTCAATGGGGACAGCCTACCTGAGCATTCTTGAACACGGCGTTCTCGCCGGTATCAAAGATCCAGAGGTGATGCAGTACGCGCTGGTGGTCTCTTACGTCAATGGCGCAGGTGCGCTGCTGCGGACCTTCTCATCCGATCGCAAAAAGGCGATTAGCGAGATTAACGACCTGGACGCAGATGAGTTTGTCGAACACGTTGCCGAAAACCATCCTGCGCCGCAGGCACCCCGCTATATCTGGAAGGTGCAGAAAGCGATGGATGCGATGTAGATACTATTATTACCTGCAATCGTTTTTATGTGTCGGGCCTACTCACCACACCATACCTAACGTAGGCCGGGCAAACTTAGTGCCGCCCGGCATTGCAGCGTCAGCAGAGTAACGCCCGGTGGCGCTCACGCTTACCGGGCCTACGAAGTACACCATGCTTACCGTCAGTCAAGGCAGGCGGGTTAGCGCACCTTACTTGCCCGCTCGCGCGCTTCACGCTCCAGCGAGAAGATGATCCGCTGGAGCTCGCGTTCTACCGCCGGATTAGTATTCAAAAAACGGAAGCTCAGGCGTGGGGTGGTAACGGTGTCGTTCTTACCGTCCACGACCTTACGCTCGCTGATGGAGATCAGCTGGGCATCAAAATAGAACTGTCCCCAGCCGCCCATATCCAACTCAATCTGCGAGAAACGCTGCCCCTCCTTAACGCCCTCCGGGGTTGCCCCCTCCAGCAACGCCCCCATGCCGCCCAGCGACAGGTCATACAGGCGAAAGCGCATGGGACGCTTGTCCGGCAGCGTAGCCTTACCGAAGTAGGCCGGATGCAGCGGCGCGCTAATGCGAAAATATTCCCGGCGCTGAATGAACCACAGGGAAGTAGGGAGCGGCGTGACAAACGCTGGCAGCGCCTGGTAATCGCCCATGCTTAATCCGGAGGCGGTAAATTCAACTTTTGCCCCCCGGGTCTCTGCGGTAATGGTGACGCTGTCGACACGCTGCACCGCGTTGTTCTCATACTCCTGACTGCCGAGATCCATCACCAGCCTGTCGAGATCCGCATCAAGGATCTTGCTGATGAACTGGCCGCTGCCCCAGGAAATACAGATCGGCACCTGCTCTTTGTGCAGATCGCGCAGTACGCCTAAAACGGCCAGCGGGGATTGTTTTAGGAACTGCTCACTGTAGTTACTCACGCCGGATGGCTCCTTGCTGACTGATAGCCCTTCGTTGTTTTATCGGCACGCGGGGCGGGAACTTAAGCCGTAATGTAAATTTTTTTACCAACAAAAAAATTAATAAGTCTGTGACATTTAACCTTTTTTGGAACTATTGCCTATACTCAATTTACGGTGCAGGCGTTTGGGCCTGCAAAGTAAGCAACCATGTAAAAGGAGACAACGCAAAATGGGTATTATTGCGTGGATTATTTTTGGCCTTATTGCCGGTATTATCGCTAAGTTCATCATGCCAGGGCGTGACGGGGGTGGTTTCATTATCACCGTTATTCTGGGTATCGTCGGTGCCGTGGTCGGTGGCTGGCTGGCAACGATGTTTGGTGTTGGCGGTGACGTTACAGGCTTCAATTTACCAAGTTTCCTCGTCGCAGTAGTGGGTGCGATTGTGGTTCTGGCTATCTACCGGATGGTACGTCGGAACTAATGATCTATGCCAGCCGGCGACGTTGCCGGCTGGCATCTCTCTTACCTTACGCTATCAAAAATCATATCCCACCGTAGCGAGAACGCTGCGCTCCGCACCGACGTAGCAGTTGTTTGTCCCATAGCAACCTGAGATATAGTCCCGATCGCCAAGGTTGCTGGCGTTAACCTGCACAAATGCGCCCTTCAGCTGAGGCGACCAGGCCCCAAGATCGGCTCTAACCGAAGCATCAAACAGCGTAACCGATGGCAGACGCGCCGTATTGGCATCGTCGGCGTACTGTTTGCCGATATAGCGCACGCCTGCGCCCACGCTTAAGCCGTAATCAAACTGGTAGTGCGCCCACAGGGAAGCCATCTGATCCGGCGTCAGCTGCGGCGTATTAGATTCGTTGCCATCCAGCGAATCCTCGAAGCGCAGGTGGTTCCACGTATAGCCAGCAATCGTGCTCAGGCGCGGCGTCAGCTGGTTGCGCGCTTCAATCTCTACGCCCTGAGAGTGCACCTTCCCGGCGGGGAGGTAGGTAGCGGTGGCGATATTAATATCGCGGGTTGCCACATCCTTCTGCGTCAGGTCATAGATAGCGATGCTGTAGATATCCGAGGTGCCCGGCGGCTGGAACTTGAGGCCAGCTTCATACTGTTCGGCGGTGGTCGGCTTCAGCAGCGTGCCATCTGCGCCCGGCAGCGAGGCCGGCGTGATCGCCTGGCTGTAGCTCAGATAAGGTGAGAGGCCGTTTTCAAAAGCATAGAGCAGAGAGGCGCGGCTGCTGATGTGGTCATCAGAGCGGCGGCTGTCGGTGCCAGAGGTATCGCTGACCTGTTCGGAGACGATGCGGTCATAGCGTCCGGAGAGATCCAGATGCCAGCGGTTCCACACCATCTCGTCCTGCAGATAGGCGCCCGCCTGGTAGTAGCGACGATTATTGTCATCGTTATAGGTGACGGTGTAACCATGCTGCGGCGTATAGCCGGTGAAGGGGTTAAGCGGGGCGGCAGAACCTGCACCGGTCCAGAGATCGTTGCGGTAGCGGTGATACTCCCCACCGAGAATAACGGTATGCGTCACCTCGCCAGTCGCAAAATCAGCCTGCAGGCGGTTATCGGTAGACCAGGCGTCAAGGGAGCCGCGCGAGCCGCTGTAGCCCCGGGACAGATTGTCTGAGTTATCGATCCAGCCGGTCTGATAGACCTGATCGAGGGCGACGTTGGCATGGGTATAGCTGCCGCTGGAGTGCACCGACCAGACGTCGTTGAACTGGTGATCAAACTCCACGCTATAGAGCTGCTCCCGGCGGCGATAGCCGTCTCCGCTCTCGCCCTCGTTGGTGCTGGTGGACAGCCGCTTACCGTTATGATCAAAGCGCGTACCGTCCATTGGCAGCGAGCCGTGGTAGCCGCCGGAGGGATCTTTTTGCAGATAAGCCCGCAGCAGCAGGCTGGTATCGGAGTCTGGCTGCCAGAGCAGCGACGGCGACAGGGCGTAGCGCTCTTCACGGGTATGGTCATACTGGGTGTCGCTGCTGCGGGTCATGCCGATCAGGCGAAACGCCCACTGGTCGTTGATGGCATCAGTGTAATCAAACGCGCCGCCCTTGGTATTCTGCGTGCCGCCGGAGAGGCGGAAATGGCCCTCGGACTTAAACTGCGGGCGCTTCGAGGTTAGGTTGACCAGCCCGCCGGGCACGCTCTGACCATACAGCGCGGAAGAGGGACCCTTCACCACGTCGATACGTTCAATAAACCACGGGTCGATCTGCAATACGCTGTGGCTTCCGCCGTCGCTCATCAGACGCATGCCGTCGAGGAAGATATTATCCACGTCGCCGCCGTGGAAGCCCCGCAACGAGACGGTGTCGAAGCGCGTTGCACCGCCGCCAAAGTTGGCGTTGACCCCCGGCGTATAGCTCAGCGCCTGGTTAACGTTCATCACGCCCTGATCGTCCATCTGCTGACGGGTGACAACCGATACCGACTGACCGGTGACAATCAGCGGCTGATCGGTTTTGGTGGCGCCGCGCGTGCTCTGCACCGTGTAGCCCTGGGTCGGCGCAGTGGCCGACTGGGGGGCGGTAGCGCTAACGACAACGGTATCTTCAGCCAGAACGGCATGGGGAAGGGCAATGCCCAACGCGCAAAACCAGACAGAGCGTTTTAATGTTGTTTTCATTCGCAATCCTACTCTTTTAAGCGGAACGCGAATTATTATTGTTTATATTTGCGTATACAAGCTCTTTACGGGGGTGAGCAAGACCCGCTACCAGATTTGGTAGCGGGTCGGGGGAGAGGCTTACTGGGCCACTTTTTGCGCTTCAGGCTCGCTCTGCGGGGCAGGCTGTTGTGCGGTAGATGGCGTAGCCGATGCCGCAGCAGGCTGCGTTTTCGGTACGCTGTCGCACGGCTGCGCCTTCGGACAGACCTGATCCAGCATCATCAGCGTAACGCCGTTAGTCCAGCCGAAGCCATCCTGCAGCGGGTATTCACCGCCGCCACCGCCGGTGCCGGTGCTGCTGACATCATACTTCTCCACCAGCTTCTGCTCGCGATCGTAAGTATGTTGTACGTTGGAGAGGAAGCGCCAGGTCACGTCCATCGCCAGCTTGTCCTGGCCATAGTTTTGCAGCCCGGCGGTGGCAACCCACTGCAACGGCGCCCAGCCGTTCGGCGCGTCCCACTGCTGGCCGCTGTTGACGGTCGTAGTGGCAATACCGCCAGGTTTAAGCAGATGGGCCTCAGCGGCAGCCGCAACCTTAGCGGCCCGATCTTTCGCCGCTGCGTTAACATATAGCGGGAAGAGCGCCGCCGCCGTCAGCGGACTACGCACGCGCTTGGTCTTCAGATCGTAATCTGCATACCAGCCCTCTTTATCGTTCCACAGGTTGGCCTCCATCCCTTTCTGTCGGGCATTGGCCATTGCGTCATACTGGCTCGATTTGGCGCTGTCGCCAGCGGCCTGGCTGGCTCGGGCCAGCACTTTTTCCATTTTGAACATCAGGGCGTTGAGATCCACCGGCACAATGCTGGTGGTGCGGATACTGCCGAGCTGGTTAGGATCGTCCATCCAGCGCGAACTGAAATCCCAGCCCGAGGCGGCAGCAGAGCGCAGATCGCGATAGATCTCCGTCGCCGGGCGATTTGGATTGTTCTTCGCGGTGGTCACGTCATCAAGCCAGGACTCGGGACGTGGGGTATCGCGATCGTCCCAGTAGCGGTTGAGAACAGAGCCATCCTCGAGCTTCACCACACGCTTATTAGCCTGTCCCGGCTGCAAGGTTTCAGCCCCCTCCATCCAGTAGCTGTACTCCTTCTCCAGCTGCGGGCGGTAGGTCTTCAGGGCGTCATCACCTTTGTGGCTCGCCAGCAGCTCGACCATAAAGGCAAAGAACGGCGGCTGGGAGCGGCTGAGGTAGTAGGTCCGGTTACCGTTAGGGATATGGCCCCAGGCATCAATTTCATGGGCGAAGTTCGCTACCATATCCTCCACTTTATCCCAGTGGCCACTTTCGGCCAGGCCGAGCATGGTAAAGTAGCTGTCCCAATAGTAGATCTCGCGGAAACGGCCGCCCGGCACCACGTACGGCTCAGGCAGCGGCAGGAGCGAATCCCACTTGTTGGTGCGATCGGTGGTGCGGGTCAGCACCGTCCACAGGCCGTCGATATGCTGGCGCAGCGTCTGCCCGGCAGGCGGAACGTACTTCTCGTTCTCAGCCGGCAGGGTAAAGTTCATCTCGACAAAGTGGCGCAGATCGAAGCCCGACTGGTTACGCTGCATCCGGTAGTCGGCCAGGATCATGTAGGGATCGCTTTTTGGTACGGCATCGGCGAAGGTTTTCTGATCGGGGAAGAGCTTAGCGGTCTGCACATCGGCAAACAGCGGACCCAGCAGGATATCCGGAGATTGAGGCGGGGTCTGGCTCTCAGCTTCGGCGGCCAGCGCCTGTGCGGAAGTCAACGCGAGAAATGCGCCCCCCAGCGCCAGCTGCATGGCAAAAAAAAGCGTCCGGGGTTGGCGCGATAAATTTCTTCTCATCTATTATTCTCCTTAGCAATGAACAGCGTCCCGCTGTAATCAACCTTTGAAAACAGTAGACGAATATCCGACGCCCGGAGTACCAGAAGTAAAAATTTGCGCCCTTACAAACATTTTTCGCCAAAATCAGCCGACGAAAACGTCAGATCGTAGGCCCGGCAAGCGGAAGCGCCGCCGGGCACTATCCTCTTAACCCTGGGGATTAATTAGCCAGGTGCCAGGCGTAACCACCGTCAGCGTTTCGCTACGGCGCTGGCTGCCGTTCTGCAGGGTAAACTCATACTTGCCGGCGGGCAGCTGGAGATAGGCAAAGCCGCTAGCCGCCGGGGCAACCTCCTGCGTCTTGCCGTTCACCTGTAGCCTGTCGGCATCGCTCATGCGAATGTAGATCCGGGCGATAGGTCCGCTGGCGGGCGCGCTGGCGACCTTCGCCTCCGGCGCCGGGGCGGGCTGGGCAGAGGAGGCCGCGACCGCCGTCTCGCTATCGCTATGCGATGAACCAAAGATCAGCGCGCCGGCAATAATGCCCACCACCACGCCTGCTGCAATCTGGGCGGGCGTTTTAAACCGCTGCCACAGCGTGGGAGCGACGGCAGAGGGCTCCTCCACCGGAACCAGCATCGTGCCGGTTTTCTTCACCGCAGGCAGCTGGCCGGTGTCACCTACCGTAATTCCCGCCAGCGCAGCAAACTCTGCGATGCTCTGGGGCCGATCCTCCGGCTTTAACGCCAGGGCGCGATCGACCGCCTGCAGCAGCGCAGGGGAGTAGCCCGGCGGTGGGTTCTCTACCAGCGGCGTGCAGCTGTCCTGAATGCTGCGCGCGACGCTGGCGGGCGGCGGAGAGCCGGTAATCAGCGTATAGAGCACCGCGCCCAATGCGTAGATATCCGTCCACGGTCCGATAAGGTTCTCGCTGGCGTCAGCGTACTGCTCAAGAGGAGTAAAGCCAGGGTGAAGCAGCAGCTTGCTGGTCTCGCTAAGCTCGCCCGTCGCGGCGTGCGCAACGGCAACATCAAGCAGCAGCGGCTGGCCGCTCTCCTCAATTTGAATACTCTTGAGGGAGATATTGCGGTGCAGCTCGTTCGCGTGGTGCAGGGTGGCAAGCGCGCTGCACAGCATAGGCAGCCGCTGTAAAATCCAGGCTTCGTTAATGACCTCCGGCTGCTGCTGATGCAGCTCCGCCAGGGTGATGCCGTCGTAGCGCGGCGTCAGGATATAGGCGGTATCGTTATGCTGCCAGAAGCGCAGGACCAGCATCAGGTTGGGGTGGGTAAAGCGTGCCAGCTGGCGGGCCTGCTGGACAAAGGCATTCAGGCCGGCGGCAAAGGCGGCGCTGTCCTGTTTACTCCGCAGCACCAGGCGCATATCCTCACCGCGCAGGGTCAGCGCTCGGGGCATATACTCTCTGATGAAGACCGGACGCTCAAGTTCGCGGTCCAGGGCATGATAGAGAATATCCGTGTGGCTGGTTTGAATAACGTCCTGGATCTCTAGCTCATCGAAACGAAAACCCGGCGGCAGCGCGTCGGGTGTGCTCGGATTGTAGTCGCTGTCTGTCATTATGTGAGGATCTCTGTTCAAAGCTGACGGCTATTCAGAATAGGTATTTCAGGATCACTTTTGCGTGCGCCAGGCTCCGGCCGCCGGATCCCGCAGCTGCGGATGCAGATTGTCGATTAAAAGCAGCGTCAGGCTGGTGCCGGGCTCTAGCCAGGCGGACCATACTTTACGCACCTCGGCGAGCCGCGTCTGGAGACGAGCGTCATCCAGCGCCTGATCCCGCGACACCTCTACTGCCACCGTGCCGCTGTTTTTCCAGCCGTTGAGCTGCGGATCGTAGGGCAGGATCAGCCAGCTCTGGGGAGCCAGGCTATTGCTTACCACCATCCGTTCGTTGTTTACGCTAGTGATCAGCAGGCTGTCAGCATTGGCTTTATCGCTCAGACCGCTGACCGGGAAGCCGTGCACGAAGGTCATCACCGCGCGTTTTTCACCCTTGTTTCCATGCTGGATCACTTCGCTGCGGCCGTTCAGCCAGCCGCCGCGCTCGCACTTGCCGTTAGCCTTTGCCGGAATAAATAGCGCCGAGGCGTTGGCATCACCCTGCCAGAAGGTACGCAGGTGGCAGCCATCCTGTAACGTAAACTCAAGCCACGGCGTGCGGTCGGCAATCGGCGAGGGCTGCTGCGCCTGAACGGTATTGGCTGCAGACTGAGCCGCGCGCGGCGTAATGACAACGGCCCATTCGCTCTCTTTGGTGGCGATGCCTTCGGCGAGCAGTTCACCTTCCGGGTCGACCATCTGCCAGTTTACCTGGCCGATAGTGCTGCACTGGCTCTCCAGCAGCGCGCCGAGGCGCGGCATAAAAGTGGTCAAAATCGAGGGCGCTTTATCACCGCTGGCAACAATGCGCAGCGGTAATTTTGCAGAACACCAGCTTTGCGGCGATTTATCGTTAACGTTGTCTATCCAGACATCCAGCTTCTGAGAGGGGGATTGGGCAATACGATAATTCCCTGCCGACACGGTTGTGGATGCTAAAAGCAACGCCAAACCTGAAAGCCAGACTTTCATATAATTCCTTGTTAGCCAGAGTAATTAATCAATAATCCAGGTGCCGCTATCGCCTTTTTGGCATGCTTTGCTGCTGTCATCCACCGCCACGCAGGTCGCTTTTTTCGCGGCGCGCTTAGGACGGCGGCGATCGTTTTTTAGCGTCTGCTCGTAGAGGGCACTTTTCACCATCGCACGCGGCGGCACGTAGCCAATCAGCTGCTCGTTATCCTGTTCGGCTACGGCCAGCCAGGCGTTATCCACCTCGCCCAAAACGGTATAGGTTTCGCCGTTTTTCAGCTGGCCAAGGACTTTACCGCCGTAGGAGGGCGTGCTGAGGATCGAGCCGGGGTAGAGCGCCCGGTAGGGCTCATTGACAGGCGTAAAGGTAGCGGGTGGCGAGACCGCATAGCGGTGCGTCAGCGTGATGCCGTTGACCTGGCTGGTCACCAGCGTATCGTCCGTCATTTTCGGCGGGGGTGCTTTACAGCCGACAACGACAGTGACCATAAAAAGGAGTAACAGGCCTCGCAATTTCATTATAACTTTCCCTGAAAAAATGATTAAACCCGACCGCCGCTGACTATTAAGGATTAATACAGCTTAAGCATAGTCTGATGATTCTACATTGAGTTTATAACAATTCAATCGCCTTCTGATGGGGAGAGATTGTTAAATATGGTCTTTACGTGCATATATTCTTATTAAACCAATTTTAGCCTGCTGTATCTCAAGGGCGGATCTCTTTTTCACCGCCGGGTACGCAGCCGTGCTTGCGCCAGAGCAAGATCGGCAAGCGTATCGACATCGCGTATGATGCCGTCGTCTGTTACCGGCAGATCCTGTATGTTGTCGCTGATCCTCGCTTGCCGCACAATCGCCGCCGCACCCACGTCGCCCTCCAGCGCGGCTAATGCCTGAAAATAGCGCCGTCCAAATCCCACCGGATGGCCCGACTGCTGATGAAAGCGGGGCACCACAATGCGCTGCTCCACCAGCGCTCCGGCAACGCGCCGGAGCGTGGCGGCCTCTACGAGAGGCAGATCGCCGGGTAGGATCAGCCAGCCTGCGGCCTCAGACGTTGCCTGCACCCCCATCGCAATGGACTCTCCCATGCCGCCGGTGCCGCCTTCGGGCCGGACAAGATGCCACGGCAGGCCGGAGGATTGCACCGCTGCAAGGGTATGGGAGAGCACGGATTTACCGCTGAGCAGGGTATCGAGCTTGTGGCTTGCCGCCCCCGAGGCGAGAAAACGCTCGCCCCGTCCAGCAGCCAGTACAATCACCGTGGGCAGAGCGGCTGTCACTCAGCCCCCCGGCCGCGCGCGGCTGCCACGTCTGCCAACACCGACAGCGCCAGCGAGCTGGCATCCCGCGCCTGGGGGAAGATGCCGATCGGGGCTTTGATCCGCGCAATCTGATCAGGCTGAAAACCACGTTCGGTCAGGGCGCGGACCCGTTTTTCATGCGTGCGGCGACTGCCCAGCGCGCCGATATAAAAGGGCGTGGCGGTCAGCGCGGCACTCAGCAGGGGTAGCTCCCGGTCGAGATCGTGCCAGAGGAAAATGACCGCCGTGTGGGCATCGATCAGGGCAGTGAGCGTCCGCAGCCGGGAGCCATCGTCAATATGCACATCGTATCCCGCTGCGTCGGCGAGTTTAGCCGCCATATCTGCCTCGACGGAGCGGCCAAAGATAATCACCCGCGTTGCAGGACGGTAGTGAATGACAAACTCATCCTCTTTCCAGCCTGTCTCTTCGTCAGACGCACCCATATGCAGCGTCTGGGCGCGAGGACTATAGCGAAGCGCCGTAGAGTGACGTCGCTCCAGCGCCGCCAGCACTGCTAGCAGAGGGCGCGCCGAGCGGAGCGGGTGGATGCTGAGGGTAATCCCGCCCCCGCAGGGCAGGACAATATCAAACCAGGGCGACCCCTCCCCATAGATGACCGTGCGATCCGCGCCGGATTTGATCGCCTCCAGCGCCTCCCAGGCAGCGGCGGCCTCAACGCAGCCGCCGGAGACAAAGCCGCAGTAGAGGCCATCCTCGCGTACGGCCATCTGCGCCCCTAAGGGGCGCGCCGCGCCGCCGCGGATCTCGGTTAACACGATCAGCGCCGCCGCCATGCCGGAGGCCAGCGCCTGGGTTGCAAAACGCAGCACCGCCACGCTGTCGTCGGTTAAAAACGCCCGCTGTGGGGTAACAGCGGGATCATGCTCGGTTGCAATATGCACAGGTTGTGGCAGCACGTCCCTCTCCTATATCGCTTCCGGCAGGCCGCTCAGCAGCTTGTCGAGTGTAATAGGGTAGTCGCGTACCCGCACGCCGGTGGCGTTGTAGATCGCGTTGGCAATAGCGGCGCTGACGCCGCACAGCCCCAGCTCGCCAACCCCTTTAGCCTTCATTGGCGAAGACACCGGATCGGTATCGTCGAGGAAAATCACCTCCTGAACGGGGATATCGGCATGTACCGGTACCTCATAGGTAGCGAGATCGTGGTTGACAAAGTAGCCCAGTCGGGTATCCACCGCCAGCTCTTCCATCAGCGCCGCGCCAAGGCCCATCGTCATTGCCCCAATCACCTGGCTACGCGCCGTTTTCGGGTTGAGGATCCGCCCGGCGGCGCACACCGCCAGCATCCGGCGCACCCGCACCTCGCCGGTAGCGATATCCACCCCCACTTCGACAAAGTGCGCGGCAAAGGTGGACTGCTGATACTTCTCCTGCAGATCGCCAAACTCAATGGTATCTTCGGCGCTAAGCGCCCCGGCATCGGTGAGCGGGGCGCTGCGTCCCTCCACGCTGATCCTGCCGTCGGCAAAGACCGCGTTTTGCGGATCGAATCCCAGCTTATTTGCCACCGCCTCGCGCAGCTTGACGCAGGCGGCGTAGACCCCCGCCGTAGAGCTGTTGGCTCCCCACTGTCCGCCGGACCCGGCAGAGACCGGGAAGGTGGAGTCTCCCAGCTGCACTACCACTTTTTCCAGCGGCAGGCCCAGCATCTCGGCGGCCGTCTGGGCAATAATGGTGTAGCTGCCGGTGCCGATATCGGTTATGTCGGTCTCAACGGTGAGCATGCCCTGAGCGTCGAGATGCACGCGCGCCCCGGAGGTCATCACAAGGTTGTTACGAAAACCGGCTGCGACCCCCATGCCCACCAGCCAGCGACCGTCGCGGATCTGCCCCGGCGTTGGGTGGCGGCGCTGCCAGCCAAAATGCTGAGCGCCGGTACGCAGACACTCCACCAGCTGGCGGCGGGAGAAGGGGCGATCCGGGTTAGTGGGATCGACCTGGGTATCGTTGAGGATGCGGAACTCTACCGGATCCACACCTGCCTTCTCGGCAATCTCGTCGATGGCGATCTCGAGGACCATCATGCCCGGTGCTTCCCCAGGGGCGCGCATGGCGTTCCCCTCCGGCAGATCCAGCTCCGCCAGCCGTAGCCCGGTGTGGCGATTCGCTCCGGCATAGAGAAAGTTCGTCTGCTGCACGGCGGTCTCCGGTTCGCCTTCGGGCAGGTTGCCGGACCAGCTCTCATGGGCGATGGCGGTGATATGCCCGGCCTCGTCGGTGCCGATGCGTACCTGCTGAATAGTCGCCGGACGGTGCGTCGTGTTATTGGGGATCAGCGGTCGGGAGAGCATCACCTTCACCGGACGCTTCGCCGCCCGTGCGCCGAGCGCGGCCAGCAAGGCATCGCTGCGCAAGAACAGCTTGCCGCCAAAACCACCGCCAATATAGGGCGACAGCACCCGGATATTCTCTTTCGGGATATTCAGCGTTAGCGCAAGGTCAGAGCGGCACCAGTCAATCATCTGGTTAGAGGTCCAGACGGTGAGTTTGTCCCCCTCCCAGACCGCCATAGAGGCGTGCGGCTCCATCGCCATATGGCTCTGATCCGGCGTCGTGTAGGTCGCGTCGAGCTTGACCGGAGAAGAGGCGAAGGCGGTAGCGAAATCGCCGGTCACGCTGTCGGGCTGATCCTCCTGCGGGGCGGTCACGCTGGGTTTCACTTCGGCTAAATCGTATTCGCCCCGATCCCGCTGGTAATCTACCTCGATCAGTGCCGCTGCGGCACGTGCCTGCTCGAAGGTCTCCGCCACCACGACGGCGATGGCCTGGTGATAGTGCTGGATCGCCGGACCGCCGAGCAGGACGGCGGTATTTTTTTCGCCCTTGCCCAGTTTTCCCGCGTTGTCGGCGGTGACCACCGCCAGCACGCCGGGTGCGCTGCGAGCGGCCTGGATGTTAATGCTGTTAATTCGCCCCTTCGCGATCCCCGCGCCGACCACGTAGCCGTAGGCGGCATTGGGCACCTTGTCATGCCACTCGTAGGCGTAGTGCGCGGTGCCGGTAGTTTTCAGCGGGCCATCGATGCGATCGTGCGGACGGCCGACCACCTTCATGCGGTCGATAGGGTTTTCCGTGGCGGGATTATCAAATTTCATCGCTTTATGCCCTCGCTTCTGCCAGCACCGAGGCGATAGTGCGCTTCGCCAGGGTTAATTTAAACGCGTTTTCATGGGTTGGCTGGGCCTCGGCAAACAGCCGGTCATAGACCGCCTGTGCGCCCTGCGCCACCGCCGCATCGGCATCCTCCCGCCGCCACGGCTGGTGAGCCACGCCCCCCAACGCCACTCGACCGCTGCCGTCCTGCTGTACGATGGCGGCGACGGAGACCAGCGCGAAGGCGTAGGAGGCACGATCCCTTACCTTGCGGTAGATATGGGTGCCGCCCACCGGCGGCGGCAGGGTGACGGCGGTAATCAGCTCCCCAGGAGCAAGGTTCGTTTCGATGTGCGGCGTGTTGCCCGGCGCACGGTAAAATTGAGCGATCGGGATCTCGCGCGTCTGCCCATCCGGGCGCACCGTCTCTACCACCGCATCAAGCAGCCGCATGGCGACGGCCATATCGCTGGGATGCGTCGCGATGCAGGCTTTGCTGGTGCCCACCACCGCATGCTGACGGCTGAACCCCTCCAGCGCCGCGCAGCCGCTGCCGGGAAGCCGCTTGTTGCAGGGTTGGTTGGTGTCGTAGAAGTAGGGGCAGCGAGTGCGCTGAAGCAGATTACCCGCCGTGGTGGCCTGGTTACGCAGCTGTCCGGAGGCCCCGGCCAGTAGCGCCCGAGAGAGAACGGCATAGTCGCGGCGCACCCGCTCATCGGCAGCCAGATCGGTATTGCGCACCAGGGCACCGATGCGCAGGCCACCTTCAGAGGTCTGTTCAATCTTATCCAGCGCCAGGCTATTGATATCGATCAGGTGCAGCGGAGCTTCGATCTCCAGCTTCATCAGATCGAGCAGGTTAGTACCGCCAGCGATAAACTTAGCGTGGGGCGTGCGCCCGGCGCTGGCTGCCGCTTCGGCAGGGGTGTTGACGCGCTCATAGGTAAACGCCTTCATGATTTCAGACCTCCGGCAGCGTCATCAATGGCGGCGAGGATATTGGCATAGGCCCCGCAGCGGCAGATATTGCCGCTCATTCGCTCGCGGATCTCATCCGGCGTCGCCTGCGGCGTGGAGACCAGATCCACAGTCACATGGCTGGGAATACCTGCCTCAATCTCTTTCAGTACCGCCACCGAGGAGCAGATCTGCCCTGGCGTGCAGTAGCCGCACTGAAAGCCATCGTGTTTCACAAAGGCGGCCTGCATCGGGTGCAGGTTATCCGGCGTGCCCAGTCCTTCGATAGTCGTGATCTCTGCATCCTGATGCATCACGGCGAGGGTAAGGCAGGCGTTGATCCGGCGGCCGTCGACGATCACGGTACAGGCTCCACACTGGCCGTGATCGCACCCTTTTTTACTGCCGGTGAGGTGCAGATGTTCGCGCAGGGCATCCAGCAGGGTAGTACGGGTATCCAGCTCCAGCTGGTGAACCTCGCCGTTGACCTTGAACGAGACCGGCACTGTTTCAGGCGGTGGCGTGACCGGAGGCTCCCCGGCGCTGAGCGCGACGGAGGGGGAAATGGCCGCTGCCGCAGCAGACGCCGCGCTGGCCTTAATCAGCACCCGACGGGTTACGCTGAAATCGTACGGTCCTCTGTCTGCCTCATTGCTCTGATTGCTCATAATTGCCTCCACATCTATAGCGTTGTTTTTATACGTGCAATAAATAATAGTAGGCGGTGAAACAGGGATTACCCCCGCTTTTTGCATACGCTAGTGAGCGGGGGACACTAATCAGGCGAAGAGGAGAGAGGGGCTAGCGCAGCGGACCGGCATGAAGCCGCCCGGATTTTTTCAGCAGGCGAACGGCAAAACAGGCCAACAGTATCAGGGCAATGAGGCCGCCGGAGACCTGCCAGCCACGGGCATCAGCGTTGAGCGCCCTTGAGGCCAGTAGCACCAGCACCAGCAGGGTCATGCAGAGCGTGGTGTACTCCTTCACGATCACCCGCCGCCAGTTAAAAGCAAAGGTGTCCAGCGTCTGGCACAGGCCCGCTACGCGCGGCAGCAGGCGCGGCGTCTGGGCGCAGTAGTGCCGATAGCTGTCGCCGAAGCGCCCCAGCAGATAGTGCTCCTCTGCGGTAATAATGCAGGCGTAGCCGAGGAAAAAGAGCGGCATCGCGATCCCCAGATACCACGGATTATTGGCAGCAACGCCGAAGCCGATAATCATCAGCAGGTTGCCGAGATAGAGCGGATTGCGACAGTGGGCAAACAGCCCGGTTTGTACCAGGCTGTCGGCATAGACCTTGCGCTGACGGCCGCCGCGCACGATATAGTCCAGCCCGACGGTTAAAATACGGATCGCTTGCCCAAGCAGCGCGATAGCCGCGCCCGCGACCAGCATGGCAACAGCGTTCTCGCTGACGTGCTGCCCACCGAGAAACAGCGTTAGGTAGAGCAGCGGGAAGAGGGCGTTGCGGGTACGAAAGAGAAAGTTGCCGACGGTGATCCTCATTTTATCGCCACCATTGCGCAGAAGTTATACCAGCGGAAAAAGACCTCTACGCTACGAAAGCCGATATCGCTAAGCAGCTGCCGATTCTCCCCTTCGCTATAGGGGATCAGCACATTCTCCAGCGCCTCACGCTTCTGGCTGATCTCCAGCTCGCTGTAGCCGTGGCGGCGTTTCATATCGTAGTAATACTTGATAAAGCGTCTGTTGAGATCCGGCGAGTCACAGACGACTTTCTCTACCAGGATCAGCGCCCCGCCGGGGTTAAGCCCCTCGTAGATAGATGACAGCAGCCCCCGGCGGTGCATGGGACGGACAAACATCAGCGTCAGGATCATTGCCACCACCGAGGCGTTCTCCAGGGTGAGCCCCTGCTTCAGATCGTGGCAGAGAAAACGCATCTCACGGGGCGAATTTAACTGCGTAAGTTTGCTGCGGCACTTCTCCAGCATCTCCGGAGAGTTGTCGATGCCGGTAAACGCAACGTTCTGCGGCAGCACGCCGTCCAGCAGGGCTAAGGTTGTACCGGTGGCGCATCCCAGATCGTAAAGCTGGCTCCCCTCGGTAACGTGCTCCGCGGCCAGCTCGCCCACCATGCGCTGGATCTCCTGGTAGAAGGGCACGGAGCGGTCGACCATATCATCAAATACCCCTGCAACCTGGTTATCAAAACGAAAATCCTGCACGCTCTTCTCCAGAGCAAATACCTTATCCTGGCCCATAATAACTCCAACAAAATATTGGAAATGAATACATAAAATGTTATGTATTTATTTCTTAAATGATTGATATTGCTAGGGTAATGCAGGCGGGAACTTATCGGTTTTATTGTGGTGCTTCCAGCTAAAATGTATTGCAAGGTGTTGTGAGGCTTACAACCTTAAGGTTGCAATACATCTCTGGCAGGTAGGTGTTTTTGCAACGTTACCAGTGCTTAAGCACGCGTTGACGAACCTCTTCCGGGTAGCTCTGGTCAAACGAGGCGTGCATCATAGAGCGCTTCGACAATCTCCGGGCCGCTGGCGGCCGGATCCAGCCCCAGCTACGTTATGGAACAGCGGCGCAGGGGAGTGGATCTCATAGCTACGGCGGGTAATGGCGCTCGGTTCAAAATCACAGTCTACCGCGCGCGTAACGTGCATAATGTCACCCATAGCGTCGAGGGCATCGATATAGCTTCTTAAGTCGTTATAGTATTTCATCTGGCTCTCCTTAAGCCGTTGTGGAGCCGTTATGTTACAGTTTAAGTTCAAACTGTTTGTATGCGAACTATATGATTGCCGCTATCCCGGCGTCAAGAGAAGGAGTCAAGAGAGTCGATGGCGGAGAATCGCGACCCAATCGTTGCCGCGCCCCTGTGGCCGCATGGCGACTGTTCATTAATGCACCTGATGCGCCGCGCAGGACAGCGCACAACGCTGTGCTGGACGCAAAACGTTGATACCGGTCTGTCTGCGGTGCAGTACTCCATTCTGGTGGTGCTGAAGGAGGAGACCTCCTGCGATCAGCAAACCCTCGGCAACCGCGCCGGGTTTGATAAAGCCACGGGCACTTACGTCATCGATCGAATGAGCAAAAGCGGCCTGCTGCAGGTCCAGACCGATCCCGCGAACCGTCGGCGTAAGCTGGTCTCGATGACCGCGGCGGGCGAGGCGATGCTGGAGCGGATGATTGAGCAGGCGAAGCGCGCAGAGAGAACCATTACCGCCGGGCTGGATGCGCAGGATATTGCCGATCTGAAACGCCTGCTGAGCAAGCTGAGCGGATTACAGGAGCCTGATGACGATGCCGGACCGGATAGCCCCTGACAGCAGCGTTGAGCCGAAGCCCGATCTCACCATCGGTTTTCTGCTAATGAGACAGTTCACGCTGGCCTCCGTAGCGGGGCTGGTGGAGTCCCTGCGCTTTGCAGCGGATGAGTCATTCTCCAGCCGCCAGATCTTCTGCCGCTGGGAGTGGATGACCTGCGACGATCTGCCGGTAACCGCCAGCTGCGGCCTGCCGGTCTCCCCCACGGCGAAACTCGATTTCAGTAAGGAGTGGGACTACTTCGTGGTCGCGGGGGGACTGCTGGAGGAGACGCGTCAGCCTCCGGCCTGGCTGCTGCAGGCGCTGCGGGATCTGCATGCGCGCAATATTCCCATCGTTACCCTGTGCAGCGGGGCGTTTGTTGCGGGCAGTGCAGGATTGCTGGATGGCCGTCACTGTGCGATCCACTTTACGACCCGGGATGAGTTTAAAATGCGTTTTCCGAAAGCCATTCCGGTGATCGATAAAACCTACATCAAGGATGGCGGCATCATCTCCTGCCCGGGCGGAACCGCTATCGATCTGGCAGCAGATCTGATCCGTCACCACTGCGGGCTGGTGCGCGCCCAGAAGGTGCTGAAATACCTGCTGGTGGATGATACCGCCGTGCCGGGCACAAAGGCGAAGCAGAAAGAGAGTCTCAGCCAGCCGGACGTCTATGAGAACGAGCTGGTGAGCAAGGTGATCGAGTTTATGCGCCACCATCTGGATTCGCCGGTGCCGCTGGCTGACGTGGCCGCGTTTGCGGGGGTGACCTTCCGCCAGCTTAACCTGATCTTTACCAAGTGCACGGGCCACTCGGCTGCCGTCTACTGGCGGCGGATGCGCCTGGAGCAGGCGCGCAAGCTGATGGCCGACTCCAGCAACAGCATCAACGCCATTGCTACCGCGACTGGCTTCTCCGACGCCTCGCATCTTATTGCCTGGTTTCGTAAGCAGTACGGTGAGACGCCAAGCTCATTCAGAAAGCGGCGCAGGGTGGTAGAGAAGCTGGTGAAGGAGTAGGGAGAAGAGTTTGTAGGCCGGGCAAGCTCGCGCCGCCCGGCGTAATTGTTACATCTTTTGCAGCACGCTGCGTTTCGGCATCTGCCCCGTGGCGCGAGCTTTGCGCGGCTGCGCATCATCCAGCGCGGCGGCCTCTTCCAGGCTGCGGGCGTTGGTCTCAGGGGCAAGGAACCAGGAGACGATCAGCCCGACAAAGGTAATGGCGGCGGCGATATACATCGTTGTACCGATCCCCAGAGTCTGTAATGAGACCGGCACCAGCCAGGTTCCTACCGCTGCGCCAATGCGAGACAGGGAGGTACCCACGCCAACCGCCCCGGCGCGGATCTCCGTCGGGAAGATCTCGTTCGGGTAGACCAGCTGCAATACCTGTGCGCCGCCGATAAACAGGGCGTAGGCACCAAACATCAGCAGGATAATCATCGACGGACCATCCCGCAGCAGGCCCAGCAGCAGCAGCGCCAGCCCGGACCACAGGAAGCTCTGCAGCAGCAGCTTACGGCGTCCCAGGGTGTTTACCAGTCGGGTCGCGATGATGCAGCCCACCACGAACAGCAGGGTAATGGCGATGGAGCCATAGGAAGCCCAGCCGCCGCTCAGGTGCAGCGCCTCCAGCACCTTCGGCGCAAAAGCGTAGACGGCGAAGACCGGGATCACCGAGCAGGTCCAGAAAATGGTGACGAAGGCCATACGCTTGCCGTAGCCGGAGTGCAGCAGGTTAACGAAGGAGAGGTTTTTGCTCTCGGCCTGTGCCGGCAGGTTTTGCAGGCCAAAATCAGCGCCGTAGACGCGGCGAATAATCCCCTCCGCTTCGGCGTGGCGGCCTTTACCGATCAGCCAGCGCGGCGATTCCGGGGTCCCCAGACGCACCAGGAACAGCAGGGCGCCGATAACAGCGGTGCTGGCCAGGGTCAGGCGCCAGGCCTCCGGGCCACCAAAGTTAAGGAGCGCTTCCCCCACCAGATAGGCGGTAGCTGCTCCGGCAAACCAGAGGATGGTTAAGGTAGCGAGGCAGGGACCGCGATTTTTCTTCGGCAGAAACTCAACCAGAAAAGCCGTCGCGACCGGGTACTCAATCCCTACCGCGACGCCGTTGAGGAAGCGCAGGGCAAAGAGCATTTCACCGCTCTGAACCCAGTATTGCGCCAGCGAGCAGACGATAAACAGCGTCGGGCCGACGAAGTAGAGCAGGCGACGGCCCAGGCGGTCGGTGAGAGCACCGCCAATGAAGCCGCCAAAGAAGATGCCGATCAGCGCCGAGGCGGCGATCATCCCCTCCCAGAAGGCGCTTAAGCCCAGGGCGGGAGACACTTTCGTCATGGCAATGCCGATAATACTCAGAACATAACCATCAACAAACGATCCTCCGCCGGAGCGAACGGTAAGCAACCGGTGGAAGCGGTTAAGCGGTACGTCTTCAACAGAAATGGTATTTGACATAGTAACTCCTGTCTTCCACGGCGTTATTAAATAAAAGTCAAAGATTAACTTTTATTACAACGCGCACGGAATTCATGTAGGCCAGATAAATTTGAATCGGATAAAACACACGTAATAAATAATCGGTCTTGCCACACTTTTATAATTAATACGTTACAACCCGTACTCCCTGTTATTTAAAAATTATGTCACCTCATTAGAAAGCTTTTTTGCTGCTACGGTGCGGGTCGACCACCAGCAGAGCAGTGATCCCAGACAGACCAGGGCGGTACCCTGCCAGAAAGAGACCGTCAGAGTGGAGTGGAGCATAAACGCCGCCAGCACCGCTGAGATAATGGGGATAAAGTACGACGCCGCGGCCAACACCGTGACGTTGCCGTGGAGGATACCGACGTTCCACGCAGCATAGCCAAAGCCCATAGCGATGGCGGCAAACAGCAGGCTAATCCCTGCATGCCAGCTTATAACAAACTCAGGCTGTGGCGATGAGAGGAATTTCGTCCACAGAGTTAACGCCGTTAAAATAAAGAACAGGGTGATGCCGTTATTCCCTTCAGCAATAATCTTCGTTACGACGCAATATATTGCCCAGATAATGGCACCGCTAAATGCCAGGCCGTAACTTAATGGGTTATCCATCACGTTATTTGCCATTTCACTAAATGAAAAGCCCTGGTCACCGCCCAGCACAAAGCCTATTCCGGCAATGGCTAGAATAATACCCGGGATAATCAACAGGCTCGTTCTCTGGCGGTTAACAATCACCGACAGCAGAATTGTCATACTCGGCCAGAGATAGTTCACCATACCCACCTCAATGGCCTGGCGACCGCTGTGGGTAAATCCAAGCGACAGCGACAGACAGAGCTCGTAGCAGACAAACAGCACGCTGCCGAGGATCAAGTAGCTGACCGGGAAGCGACGGATCTTTGGAAAGCCGATGGTAAAGAGCAACAGCACCGCACTACAGGTATAGATCAGCGCTGCGCCGCCGACGGGACCAAAGCCTTCGCTCACGCTTTTAATCAATCCTACGATGGCGCTCCACAGCAGAATGGCAATGAATCCAATAAGTGTCGCTCTCTTCTGGGGCATAACCCTCTACCTCTGTTTACATTTTTATCACACTCAGGCGCTCTGGCAGGCCGCTGTGTTAAATTCCGGTTAAATACAGGATTAAAACTATGCCTCCTGATTGACGGTGTAAATACGTCCAGGCGGGCCAGAATTGTGGAATGTGATCGTTATCTGAATTTATATAGAAAATTACTACGCAACGTATAAGATTTTAATTAATTGATTTTTAATGTTTTATTTATTCGTTACTGTAAAAATATACTATTAAAACGTATTTCCTTTGTATTTATCATGTATACAAATTTTTTTCAGCCATTGACCCCGGTCGCTCCCGAGTGCAAATTTTTAACAAACGCATCCTGTCCCTGCCAGTAAGCAGACAGTCATGGTCATAAGTTTCCACCCTGGAGGTTATCGTGTTGACATTTGAAGGTATCTACACCCCGGCAATTACCCCTTACGCAGCAGACGGCAGCATTGACTTCGCACGCTTTGCAGAGGTGCTGGAGTCGCTGATTGAAGCACGCGTTCACGGCATTATCATTGGGGGCTCTACCGGTGAGTACTATGCGCAGAGCCCAGAGGAGCGGATGGCGCTGGTCGAGCATGCCCGTCAGGTGATTGGCAACCGTCTGCCGCTGATCGTGGGCACCGGCGCAACCCGCACCGAAGATGCCGTCCACTATGCGAAGCATGCCCGGGAGAGCAAAGCCGATGCGATTCTGGTCACCTCGCCACCCTATGCGCTGCCTACCGAGCTGGAAAACGCCCATCATGCGCTGACCATCGATAAAGCCGCGCAGCTGCCAATTATGCTCTACAACTATCCGGGCCGCATGGGCATCACTATGGGGGAGACCTACTTCAATGAAGTCAGTAAGTCCCCTAACGTGGTGGCGATCAAAGAGAGCTCGGGTGATTTTAACAACCTGCATCTGCTGGCCTGTAAATTCCCGAATATCGCCCTCTCCTGCGGCTGGGACGATCAGGCCCTGGAGTTCTTCGCCTGGGGCGCACGCAGCTGGGTCTGCGCCGGATCTAACTTCATTCCGCGCGAGCACGTGGCGCTGTATGAAGCCTGCGTGGTAGAGAAGAACTTCGACAAGGGCCGCAAAATCATGGCGGCGATGATGCCGCTGATGAACTTCCTCGACGGGGGCAAATTCGTTCAGTCTATCCGCTACGGCTGCGAGCTGAACGGCCTGCGCTCGGGTCAGGTCCGCGCTCCGCTGCAGGATCTGAATGAGGAAGAGAAGGCCCAGCTGCAGACCATCATCGCCGACGTTAAGCGCAACGTGGCATCAGCGTAAGGAGGACCTATGCAACAGCTCTCTACGCTCAATGATGTCACCATCCTGGCGCGGGATCTGCCCCTGCCGGATAAAGCCTTTATCAACGGTCGCTTTACCGCGGCCGCCTCGGGCAAAACCCTGGCGACCACTAACCCGGCCACCGGCGAGCATCTCACGGATATTGCCGCCTGTGACGCCCGCGACGTTGACGCGGCGGTGAGCGCTGCCCGTGCCGCCTTCGAAGCCGGAAGCTGGAGCAAACTGGCGCCCGGCGAGCGTAAAGCCGTGCTGCTCAAGCTGGCCGATCTCATGGAGCAGGAGATCAATGCCCTGGCAGTGCTTGAGAGCCTCGACAGCGGCAAGCCGGTCAGCGAGTGTCTGGCGGTGGACGTGCCGGAAACCATCCACGTGCTGCGCTGGCATGCAGAAGCCATTGATAAGCTTTACGACCACACTGCGCCGGTAGGTCACGGTGCAATGGCGCTGGTGGTGCGCGAGCCGATTGGCGTCGTGGGCTGCGTGCTACCGTGGAACTTCCCGCTGCTGATGCTGGCATGGAAGATCGGCCCGGCGCTGGCGGCAGGCTGTTCAGTGGTGGTAAAACCGGCCGAGCAGACCTCGCTGACCGCGCTGCGGGTAGCCGAACTGGCGAGTGAGGCGGGCGTCCCGGCCGGGGTGTTGAATATTGTGACCGGCACCGGGAAGGAGGTGGGGGAGCCGATTGGCCTGCATCCGGATATCGACATGGTGAGCTTTACCGGCTCAACCGCTACCGGGCGACGCTTTCTGCACTATGCTGCGGAGTCCAACCTCAAGAAAGTGGTCCTTGAGTGCGGCGGCAAAAACCCGGCTCTCGTCTTTGACGATGCCGAGGATCTGCATACCGTGGCCGGACACGTGCTTAACGGTGCCTTCTGGAACATGGGCGAGAACTGCTCAGCCACCTCGCGCCTGCTGGTGCAGGAGGGGGTGAAGGAGAAGCTGCTGGCGATCATTGCGGAGCAGATGGGCGAGTGGCGGATGGGGAACCCCAGCGATCCGCAGAACAAGCTGGGAACGATGATCTCCCCCGAACATTTCAGCAAGGTCAGCGGCTATCTCGATACCGCGCGCAAGGAGGGGCTACGTATTGTGCAGGGCGGTGACACCGAGCAGGGGATCTACATCCAGCCCACCATTATCGACGGCGTGACTCCGCAAAGCGCGCTATTCCGGGAGGAGATCTTCGGGCCGGTACTCTGCGTCACCACCTTCAAAACGGAAACCGAGGCGCTGGCGCTGGCGAACGACACACCGTACGGCCTGGCGGCATCGGTCTATACTGGCAAACTCAACCGGGCGATCCGCGTCTCCCGTGCTATCCGGGCCGGGACGGTCACCGTTAACTGCTTCGGCGAAGGTGATGCCACCACGCCGTTTGGCGGCTACAAGCAGTCTGGCTTTGGCGGACGTGACAAGTCAGTTTTCGCTCTCGATCAGTACACGGAGCTGAAGACAATCTGGATCGATGTCCCCTCGGAAGCGACATAATGACCGGGGTCGATCTCCTGTGAAAACATCGCCTTGTGTAGGGTGTGAATTTTTTAACTATTTTTGTGGTATACAGGCTTCTTCTGTAGGTTAATCACTATCACACTCACTATGCACAGGGCATTTCCAGGAGGCGACAATGAGAACGGGTAAAGTGGCGCTCTATGAGGATCTCAAGCGGCTTATCTTAACGATGGAGCTTGACCCGGATGAGCTGCTGGACGAGGCCAGCCTCACCGCGCAGTACGGGCTATCCCGAACGCCGGTAAGAGAGGTTTTTCAGCGGCTGGCCGGCGAGGGCTTTCTTGAAATCGTCGAGAAGCGCGGCGTGCGTGTGATCCCCATGAGTCACTCAACGCTGCGTAACTTCTTTCTGGTCGCGCCGATGATCTACGCCGCTACGGGACGCCTGGCGGTACAGAACTACAAGCCCGCTCAGCTAAAAGCGCTCAAGGAGACGCAAAAGCGTTTTCGTAAGGCGGTGCAGACCCACGACGCTGAAGCGCTGGCCCTGGAGAACAATCGTTTCCATGAGCTGATGGGGGAGATGGCGGCCAATCCCTATCTGCAGCCCAGCCTGGGACGGCTGTTGATTGACCACTGCCGTATCGGCCATACCTTCTTTCGTCCGCAGAATGAGGATATGGAGCAGCGTTTGCAGCTTGCAGCTGATCATCACGATGCCTTTATTGCCGCCATCGAGGCACGGGATGAACAGGCCGTTGTCGATCTGGTGTTTGAGCACTGGGAGCTGTCCCGGGTCAATATGGAGATCTTTATCGCGCCGCAGGGGCTGAAAGCTGACCATCTGATCCAGACGCCGGAAGGCAACCGCTAACTTCCGCTTTACGCCTGCTGGCACTCGCCGGCAGGCCCCGCTACGCCTGCGTTTCCCCCTCCCCAACGGCGTTTTTCTTTTTTAATGCAGAGTGCATTTTTGCTACGCGCGTCATGTTTTTTATACAAGTTGTATACATAAAATATACAAGAAATATTCATAAACCTGATTTCTGTAACATGACCCTGCACCACCCGGCCTGGCTCTCTGGCGGGATGGATTAAAGAAAAAACGTACCGGAGTAACGAACGTGCAAAAGATCACCTCTCTGCCTTCTGATGACGCCCTGCCGGGCTGGTATCACACCAGTAAAAAACGTACCCCGCGTCCTGCCCATGAGGGGCACAAGCACGCCCGCTGGGCGATTGTCGGGGCCGGGCTAACCGGACTGGCCGCCGCCCGCCAGCTGGCGCTGAACTTCCCTCATGATGAAGTGGTGCTGATCGAGGCGCAGGAGATAGGATTTGGCTCCTCCGGACGTAATGCGGGTTTTGCCATTGATGTACCTCATGATATTGGCGCGAAGGATTACATTGGCGACGTGAAGACCGCCAACCTGATCCTCAAGCTCAACACCCTGGGCCAGAACACGCTGCGTGCCATCGTCAAGGAGCACGGCATTGAGTGCCAGATGTCCGACTCCGGTAAGTACCAGGCGGCGGTGGGCGATCAGGGCATTGCTATCCTTGAGGCCTACCGCAGCGGGCTCGAGAAGATAGGCCGCGAGTCACAGATGATCGCCGGGCGCGATCTGCCGGACCATATCGGCACCTCTTACTATAAGCAGGCGCTCTATATTCCCGGTACTATCCTGCTGCAGCCCGCGGCGCTGGTAAAAGGACTGGCGGACAGTCTGCCTTCCAACGTGACTCTCTATGAGAACACGCCCATCGCGTCGATTGATTACGGCGAGAAGGTCACCCTGGTGCATGACAAGGGCAGCATCACCGCCGATAAGCTGATCCTCGCCAATAACGCCTTCGCCGCGCACTTTGGTTTTCTGCGTGGCCGCCTGCTGCCAACCTTCCTCTACGGCAGCCTGACCCGTCCGCTCAGCAGCGAAGAGCAGGCTCGGCTCGGCGGCAAACCGGTGTGGGGCGTTATCCCGGCGCACCCGTTTGGCAGTACGGTTCGCCGCACGGTAGATAACCGTATTCTGATCCGCAACAGCTTCAGCTTCCAGCCGGACGGCCGCCCGCGCGAGCGGCTCCTGAAGGGCTATATCGACACGCATCGCAAATCCTTTGAGCGCCGCTTCCCGATGCTCTCTGAGGTCGGTTTTGACTACTCCTGGAGCGGGGCGATCTGCCTGTCGGATAATCACGAAGGCTTCTTTGGCCAGCTGGCGCCTAACGTCTACGGCGCGCTCTGCTGTAACGGCCTGGGCATCACCCGCGGCACCGCCACCGGCAAGCTGCTGGCGGATATGATCGCCGGGGAGCGCAATGAGCTAATTGATTTCCTGGTGGCGTCCCCGGGGCCAAACAGAACTCCGCCGGAGCCGTTCCTCTCCATTGGCGTCAACTCGGTGCTGAAGTGGGGCCAGTTCCGCGCCGGGCTGGAAGTTTAAGTCTGCGTAAAGTTTGGTGATAAATTGAGCACAGCGCTTGCTGGGCAAAAAAACGGCGGTAGAATAGGCCACTTCCCGCCGTTTTTTTCTATTTCCCCTACAGGTGCCATGATCGCTCTCAAAACAGTTTTATTGAGTTTGCTGTGTATTATTCTGCTCTCCCTCGTTGCCAGTATCGCCCAGGCGGTGAATCAGCGCGACGCCAAAGCCAACGAGGGGTGGTGGTCCGCCCGGCGTGACTCGTCCGGCATCGCGCCCGATCCGGTCAAATTTGCCGGGCTGGCAATCGTTCAGGTCTATGCGGCGCCAACCTACGGCTGGAAAGGGGCGGTAGCGGTGCACCCGTGGATCATCTTCAAACGTGCCGGAGAGAACCACTATACCCGCTACGAGGTGATTAGCTGGGGCAGCGGCGATAAGGTACGCCGCGACCGTAATCTTGCGGATGGCTACTGGTACGGAGCCAGACCGCGTCTGCTGGTGGATCGTCGTGGGCCGGAAGCCGAAGCGATGATCCCGCAGATCGAGGCGGCGATCGCCTCCTATCCGTGGCCGACCACCTATCATGCGTGGCCGGGACCTAATAGCAATACCTTTATTGCCCACATCGGGCGAGAAGTGCCCGATCTCAGGCTCGATCTGCCTGCCAACGCGCTAGGGAAAGACTATCGCCCGCTCTACCGACCCATCGGCTTACCGCCTTCCGGGCGTGGCCTGCAAATCTCGGTGCTGGGCGTGGCGGGAGTGACCCTGGGGGCAGAGGAGGGGTTTGAGCTTAACGTGCTTGGGCTGAACGTGGGTCTCGACTTTACGCCCCTGCGCCTGCGCCTGCCGTTTATCGGTGGGGTTGGGTCGGATAACTTGCAGGAGCAGTAACACTCCAGGCATAGAGATAATGTTAATTGCCCTGACTGCGTTATTACTATGCCTGCCAGGTTTATAAATGCACATCTGAGCAACTCCCCTGCCTTTATGCTGTTTGTTAAGAGCATCTTTTCATCAGCTATCTGGCTATCTTGCAAGGGAGTGAACATGTTCTATCCAACAATCGCCACCGGAACGCCGGTGGTCAGCGTACACGATAACCGGGGGATTGCCATACGCGCCCTCAACTGGAACCGGGCGCAGCCTGCCGATCCGCTGCGCCTGCTGGTGAGTCATTCGTACGTGGATGACGCCAGCCGGGTGGCGTCGCACCGCGATCCGCGTCAGTTTGCCGCCTGGTCAGCTGACGACACGGCTCCGTCGAATCTCCGGACCACGCCCTCACTGACGGGTCAGGTTTTGCGCCGGGAGAGCAGCGACAGCGGGGAGCGGGTGACGCTCTCTGACGCGGCAGGCCGTGCGGTCTGGATGCGGGACGGGCGCGGCACGGTGCAGACCGTGACTTATGACGAGCTGGGCCGCCCTTCATCCGGCAGCGAGCAACTGAGCGGGAGCAGTGAAATCCGCGTCAGCTGGCGCAGCGAGTACGGCGATGCCGGTGCGGCAGATGATGGCTCGCAGGGCAATAATCTGCGGGGCGTGAATGTCAGGCAGTATGACAGTGGCGGCCTGCTGCAGGTGGAGGCCGTGGCGCTCAGCGGGGCAGTGCTCAGCCAGGGACAGCGCTTCCTGGCATCGGCGGAGGTGCTACCCGACTGGCCGGAGGAGGAGACCGGGCGGGCGGCGCTGCTGGAGGCGGAGATATACACTACCACTGTCACCGCCGACGCCCGTGGCGCGGTGCTGAACCAGACGGACGCGGCAGGGCACGTGCAGGCCTGGCGCTATGACGTCAGCGGCGCGGCCTGTCACCAGACGGTGACCCCGGCGGGCGGGGAGAAGGAGATTCTGCTGGATAAGGTGACCCGGAGCGCGGCGGGCCGGGTGCTGACGGAGTCTGCCGGCAACGGCGTGACCACCACTTACGGCTACGACCCGCAGACGCAGTGGCTGTCCGGCATCCTGGCAAAGGATGCGGATGGCCGCCGCCTGCAGGACCTGAGCTGGAAGTATGACTTCATCGGCAACGTCACCTCCCTGACTGACGGCACCGTGGCGACAGGCTACTGGCGCAACCAGGCCACGGACGGCGGACGTTCCTTTACCTATGACGCGCTGTATCAGCTGCTGAGCGCCTCAGGGCGGGAGAACGCGGGCAACACCGGGATGCAGTACAGCGCCCTGCCGGCAGTGGTGCCGGACGGCAGCCAGTCCGTCAGGTACAGCCGCAGCTACCACTACGATGACAGCGGCAACCTGACGTCGCTCTCCCACACCGGGGCGGGCAGCTACACGCGCACCATGACCACGGACACCACCTCGAACCGCAGCGTGCAGCAGAACGACGGCGGGCCGCAGACGCCGGAGGAGGTGGCGGGCTGGTTTGACAGCAACGGCAATCTGCTGACGCTCCAGGCCGGTGCCACAGGCACGGACGGGCTGCTGTGGGACGGCAGCGATAACTTACAGCAGGTGACCCTGGTGAGCCGCAGCAGCGGCGACAATGACCGGGAAACCTACCAGTACAGCGGCAGCCAGCGGGTGCGTAAGCAGACCCGCACCCTGGTGAACAGCAGCCGCGGGCTGTGTGATGTGGATGAAGTACGCTACCTGCCGGGGCTAGAGCTGCGTAAAAGCTGGCAGGAGACGGCAGGCAGCAGCGCCGCGCCGTCGCTGACGGAGGAGCTGCACGTGGTGACCGGCCAGGCGGGCCGGGCGGGTATCCGGATGCTGCACTGGGAGAGCGGGAAGCCGGACGGCATCGATAACAACCAGGTGCGCTGGCGCGTGGACGACAACATCGGCTCATTGTCGCTGGAGCTGGACGGCGGGGGCGGCGTTATCAGCCGGGAGGAGTACTATCCCTTTGGCGGCACGGCGGTGTGGGCGGCGCAGAGCGAGGTGGAGGCCAGTTACAAGACCGTGCGCTACTCCGGCAAGGAGCGGGACGGCACCGGGCTGTACTACTACGGCCACCGCTACTACGCCCCGTGGCTCTGCCGCTGGGTGAGCGCAGACCCGGCAGGCGAGGTGGACGGTCTGAACCTGTACCGCATGGTCAGGAATAATCCTGTAACGCTTAAGGATGCTGATGGCCGGCAGCCTACAGCAGCGTCGTCAAGTGACGACAAATCACCAAAATATATGTTTTCGCCATTTATCTCTGCTACCGATTCATTACTTTATGATCTTTTGCATAAATTTTATTATTCTAATATCCTCAAAAAAGAGGAGGAGGTAATCAAACCAATTTTCGTTAATAAAGATCAGGAAAGATCTTTTAATACGCAAATGGATAAGGAAAAAGATTTAATGATAATAATGCTTGAAAATATTTTTCCTGAGGAAGATCAAGAGCTTAAACAGACTCAAGCAGTAGATATTTTTAATAAGTTTAAAGAAACTTATAGTCAAGAGGGGGTGTTTAAATTTCCACCAGAGAGCAGCGGCGGGACTCTTTATATTTCAGGCCATGGTGCGGCGGGAAGTGATAGCATCTATCCAGGTACATCGAAAGGCTCGATTAGAGAGAAGTCCAGTTATGAAATTGTTGATCGATTAATAACAAAAGGATTGCCTGAACATTTCAATATCAAGATGGATTTTTGTTGGAGTGGCGCATCTTTAGAGCCTGAAGATATTACAGTCGAAGAGTATCAGCAAGCATTTTTAGAAGGAAATATATTCAATTTGGTCTCTGGAGAGGATAATAGTTTTCTTGATCAGTTTGCAGATGATCTTAAAGAAGAGATTCCGGAATTTAAAGGAACGCTATCCGGATATGCAGGTGTAGTTCATACTGTTAAAAAAGTGGATATCAATAGTCATTCCAGAGATGGTAAGCCACACTATATGGTTTCTCTGCCTGTGAGTGGCGGTAGCGAATTTTTTATGCGGAAAAGCGATGCCAGACGAACTATTACGATGTAATAAGCGAGAGCGAAAATCAGCTGCAACGCTGGCCGTTGCAGCCTTTATTCTGTTTTATTTACTCGCCACCTGCGCCTGCAGGTGCTTAGCGCGCTTCTGCTTGCGCAGCTTATCGATCAGACGG
Source organism: Escherichia sp. ESNIH1 (assembly GCA_002918705.1). Lineage (GTDB taxonomy): Bacteria > Pseudomonadota > Gammaproteobacteria > Enterobacterales > Enterobacteriaceae > Pseudescherichia. Next base: position 43,180 of record PQKR01000004.1, read on the forward strand.
TGCGCCTCGGCATGCGTGGCCACCGCCGGGGAGGAGCCGCTCAGCGGCTTCTGGGCCGTTTCGCGCAGGGTCAACACCGTAATCAGACCCACGATCCCCGCACCCATCATATAGTAAGCCGGCATCATCACGTTGTGCGTGGTGTCCACCAGCCAGGCGGTAACCAGCGGCGTGGTACCGCCGAACAGCGAGACCGACAGGTTGAAGCCAATCGCCAGCGCGCTGTAGCGGATATCGGTCACGAACAGGGCCGGGAGCGTCGCAGGCATGGTACCGCTAAAGCAGGTGTGTAGCACACCAAGGATCACCAGCCCGCCAAACACCGCCAGCATATTGCCAGAGCCGATCAGCATAAAGCTCGGGATTGCCAGCAGGATCAGTCCCGCTGCGCCGAGTCCAATCACCGGCCGGCGACCGATGCGATCGGTCCAGTAGCCCCAGGCCAGGGTCAGCGGCATCATCACAAACATAATCACCATCACCAGCAGCAGCCCGGTTAGCTCGCTCATGCCCAACACGCTGGTCAGGTAGCTTGGCATGTAGGAGGTGAGCATGTAGTTCGAGACGTTGAACACCAGCACCAGACCGATGCACTTCAGGATCTGCTTGCGATGTTTGTTCAGCATCTGGATCAGGCTAAGCTGCGGCTTGCTGTGCTCCAGCGCCTCCTGCTTATCCATATGATCTTTAAACGCTGGCGTCTCTTCCAGCTTCAGCCGAATGTAGAGGCCAAACAGCCCCAGCGGCGCGGCCAGGAAGAAGGGAATGCGCCAGCCCCACGAATGCATCGCTTCGGTGGGCAGGACCGCAATCATAATTGTTACAAGGCTGGCACCCAGCAGATAGCCGCCGAGCGTACCAAACTCCAGGAAGCTGCCCATAAACCCGCGGCGTTTGTCGGTAGAGTACTCCGCAATAAAGGTCGCGGCTCCGCCATACTCGCCCCCGGTGGAGAAACCCTGCACCAGACGCGCCAGCAGCAGCAGGATCGGCGCGGCGATACCAATGCTGTCATAGTCAGGGATCAGACCGATAGAGAAGGTACCTACCGACATCATGATCATCGTCAGGGCGAGGATCTTCTGGCGGCCGAAGCGATCTCCCAGCGGGCCGAATACCATCCCGCCGATAGGGCGCACGAGGAAGGCGGCGGCAAAGGTCCCAAAGGAGGCGATCAGCTGCGCGGTGCTGCTGGCACCCGGGAAGAAGACCTGGCCGATGATCACCGCCAGGTAGCTGTAGACCCCGAAGTCGAACCACTCCATTGTGTTACCCAGCGCGGCTGCGCCGACGGCCTTTTTAAGCAGGCCGCTGTCGATGACGGTGATGTCGTCTACGGTTAATTCATTGCTTGTTGAAGCGTTATGTTGATGCTGGTTTAACGTCGTTCCGTTGCTCATAAACTCCCCATGAGTGTGGATGGCGCAACCTTATAGCTTTCGCAGCCGTAAAACCCAAATCAAAGGAAATGAAAGCTATAAGATGCAGATGATGATGGTTCGCCACGTTAAGCGGCGGGCGTACACCATAAATAAAATAGTCGCTGGTTGCAACTTTTTGGCGTTAATAGCTGCTTTTCTCTGGGATCGTGGCGATATCAGCTTAATCTGAATGTCGGTACAGCAAAAAATAAACCCCCTAAAGTACATGGAATACTATTTCGCCTGCTAACGATCTATTTAAATGAAGTTATTAGCACTATGATGGCAGCACTGTTTTTTATATTTATTTGTAGTGATGAATATTTCAATGAATCCGCAGCGGCAAGCCGATCTCCTCCTCGTTATGGTCACACTTATCGCCGCCTGCGGCTGGATTTTCTCCCGCGAAGGCATCTCCGGGATGCCGGTTTTTGCCTTTCTCGGACTCCGCTTTGGCTGTGCCGCACTGGTTCTGCTGCCGTTTTGCCGGGGGCAGCGTATCCCGAAAGCGCAGATACTAGGGGTGCTTATCAGCGGTGCCTGGATGGCGCTGACCATGTGTCTGTGGATCTACTCTGTTTCTACTACTCCCTCGCTGGGCGAAGGCGCATTTATTATGAGCCTGTCGATGCTGTTCGTGCCGCTGGTGGCCTGGGGAATGATGAAGGTTCGGCCCGCCCGCGCCTACTGGGAGTGTCTTCCGTTGGCCTTCGTCGGGCTGGGATTGCTGAGCTTACAGTTCCCGGTATCGTTTCACGCCAGCCAGGGATGGTTCCTGCTGACCGCCGTGGTGCAGTCTATCTCCTTCTGCTACACCAGCCGCTGTGCCAGAGAGGTACCGCTGCTGCCGCTGACGGCAGTACAGCTGGGCATGACCGGTGTGGTAGGACTGGTGCTGTCTGGCCTGACAGAGACGTGGACCCAGCCGTTTACGGTTTCCACCGCGATGTGGCTGCTTGCCAGCATTCTCATTGCTACCAGCCTACGCTTTGGCCTTCAGCTCCAGGGGCAGAAGCATGCCGCGGTTGCTAATGCGGCGATTATCATGGTGCTGGAGCCGCTGCTGACGGTGATTGCTGCTGCCATCTGGTATGGAGAGAAGCTGCCGATGCAGAAGATCACCGGCGGGATATTAATCCTGGTGGCCCAGCTGTGGTTTAGATGGCGGATGGTGGTGCGGCCTCAGTCTTAAGATAGAACAGGACAAATACGCCCGGCAGGTTCTCTATTTCGAGTGAGGTATAGGTAAAGCGGTTAATATGGCCATTTTTATCAATAATGGCCTTATTCCCGGCGCCGATTTTGCTGACGTCGTGATAATTCCACATCCGGCGGAAATCTGCGCTTTGCTCATTTAGCACCGATATAACCGCTTCAAACTCTTCCGCGTGTTTGGCGGCGGCATAATTTGAGCGAAAGGCGGAAATCGTGTGCCGGGCGGCGCTATCCCAGTCATGAATAATATTTCGATACTCGGCATTCATAAACATGAGTTTGAGAGAATTTCTTTCCTCTTTAGCCACGCTTGACCAATCAAAAATCTGCTTTTTAGCCGCCTCATTCCAATAGAGAATATCCATATTAGCGGTGCGGATAAATGCCGGGTGTGGATTAAGGGCATCAACCATAGCGGTCACTTCAGCAGGCAGCTGTCTGGTGGCTTTTTTCGGTACATTTCGATGTCCGAAAACGATATCTTCCAGATAATCCTGCTCCACGGGAGTAAGTTTAAGCACCTGGGCGATACGCTGCAGAGCCCCATGAGAGATGCTAATGCTTCTACCTTGTTCCAGCCACGTATACCAGCTGACGCTCACGGCGGCCAGCTGCGCGACCTCTTCGCGACGCAGACCTTTAACGCGCCGGCCAGCCGCTGTAAAACCATAGCCAGCGGGATCAACAGCGGCACGCCGTCGGGTGAGAAAATTTTTCACATCCTCGTTTCGGGACATCGACCTCTCCTGGCTATGACTGTTAGTCATAGGATAATCCCCCCTATTTTTTGCGGAGGGGTAAGCATTTACGATTGCCGCACAGAATAGAGTAGTCACGGGAAAAATTAAAATATGTCATCGCATCAGTTACCAGAAACCCTGCCTGGCAGGCGCTTAGCTAGCGGGAACGTCACAACTATGCTCACTGGAATAATCACGCTGGTGGTAGTGATGGGCATTGGCCGTTTTTCACTCACGCCGCAGATACCGGTAATGATCAGCGATGGATTTCTCAATCTCTCCAGCGCAGGCATTCTCGCCGCCATGAACTATATTGGCTACCTGCTGGGAGCAATCCACGTTAGCCGCATGCAGCGCAACCATACTGCGTACCTGAAGACAGGGCTGCTTGTCACTATGGTGGTCACGCTCCTCTCAGGGACAACTTCCTTGTTTGTCCTGCAGTGCCTTTTCCGCTTTCTTGCGGGAGTAGGTGGCGCGTGGGCGCTGATTATCGTTACCTCCTGGACGCAGCTGGAACTGGCAGCGAAAAATGCGCCCCGTCTCTCCGCCGCCGTATTCAGCGGCCCGGGCATTGGCATTACGCTGACCGGCGTTCTGGCATGGATTATGTCGGCTCAACACATCACCTCATCTGAAGCGTGGTACGTCTATGGTGGCGTTGCCCTCGTCGCGATCCTGCTGATCTTTCGTCGTCTGCCGCATGAGTTACCCTCAGTGCAGAAGAGACGAGAAGCGGTACCCGTAGGGCGAAACCTTAAAGTGCTGCTCGGCGTTTATACGCTGGCAGGCTTTGGTTACATTTTGCCTGCCACCTTCCTGTCGCAAATGGCGCATACCGTGTTCAATAGCGGTAATCAGGCTGCTTTTTTCTGGCCCCTGTTCGGGCTCTCTGCGGTTGCGGGGGTATTGCTGGTAATTATGTTTGCCGCCGTCGTGAACACGCGTATTAGCCTGGCATTTGCAATGATCGTGCAGGGAGTAGGGGTTGCTGCACCGGTTGTGGCGCATAACGCAGCGGGATTGATGGTGTCGACCGTGCTGACCGGACTGTGCTTCTTGTCTATTATGCAGCTGTCGATGCGCCTCGCGCGTGAAGTGTCAAACGGCGAAATGGCAAAGACGGTGGGCATGTTGACGGCTGGCTATGCCACTGGGCAATTGACGGGACCGCTGGTCTCCTCTGCCTGCGTCGCGCTCTTCTCCTCGCTGGAGCCCGCGCTGCTGCTGGCGGCAGGCTGCCTGATCGCCGGGGGTGGGGTGGTGCTGTTTATGATACGAAAATGAGAGCGATCCTAAGCCATAAAAAAATCCACGCCTGGGCGTGGATTTTTTAATTAGGGAGGGTAATAAATTCCCACAGTTTTCCAAGCAAAATAGAAGCATCTTCAACATTATTCAAGGTAAAACAGCCTGTTTGATGCTGTTGCCACCAGGACCTACATTCCAACCTTGCAAGGCCTTGATTACGGGGAACCAACAATAATGAAAGTACAGGACGCTTTTGTTGCCAACGCAATGAATCATGATAGATATGTGCTGAAGCCATCTCTTCCAATATGCGCTTTTCTCGTGAGGTATATTTACTGTCTAAGCAAATGAACTGTGTTGTTCCTGATGCGGTAATTTCCAATATTAAATCAGGCCTACGCATGGAGCTGATAGAATGGGGCATATTGGCATTTAATAATTGCCTTTTTGATAAGGCGGGAAAAGACATTTGACTATGCAGCTTGATGATCTGTTCGTTATACTTTGCCCTGAATATTAATCTTCCGCCGTGTTGAGACAGTTTCCATTTTATGTCAGGAAATTTGTATTTTAGCCCTTCTGCTAAGGCAACAAAACACCACGCCTCGTAAATATCCCAGCTTGGTATCAGATAATGGCTTTCATCACTGGATAAACCGGAGATACCTTCACGAAGTAGTCTGGCCCCTGTAGACCACGTCAGTTGGTAGTGAGGATGTCCGGCAATGGCATCGAAATCCAGACCATATGAGTGTTTTGCGTCCGCAGCCAAAAAGGGCATTTGTTTAGCAGCGTAACGTACCTGTCCTCTTACAGCGGTCAGATAGTCAATCTTTCGTGCAAGTCGATTGCTAATACTGGTTTGTGTGGCAGAAATTTCGTAATCGTTAGCCTTTTGCATATTCTTCAGGGTAGTAAGAACTTGAGTTACCCGGCGATCGATAAGCTGAAGTTGGTATTTTAATTGACGATTAGCAGGAGTATCCCAAGTAATATCTGAGTGAGTGGCTTTTATTTGCAGTTGATGGATATCTACACTGGAGCATCGTGATTCTGGGGATCTCCTTGTCAGCAGATCTGCATGCCGGATAAGCTGTTGTACCACCGATGGCGTTATCTGCTTCAATCTACCCAGCGGAAATTGCTTCGTCTGTTGTTGATAACCATAAACCGGATGATGAAAAACGATATCTAACCCTTGCTTATAACGAGGGTAAAATTGTTTTATACGTGCATAACGTAGCCAAATTCCTATATAACGCGACATTCCCCCTAGCTGATGCTGTGCAGGTTCACTGCCGATTATTCTTGAACTGTCGAAAGATATAATATCTCGGATAAATTGTTGCCACGTCTCTTTTCCGCTTTTTAGTGGGTCGTTGCTTACATCTACCCGCCAACTCATAGATACGCCTATATCATCTAAAACTAACTCTAGATCCACTTCGCCTGCATAGAAGCCAGGTTGCCAAATCCAAAAATCGGCGATTTTTTGCAAGCAGGCGTCATCGGCATACATTTGGGCATTTGCATGTTCCTGAGGACGCTCGATAAAATACCTACCTAATTCCGAGAATCCTGTTACTGTCTGGTTTGTTTGATCCAGCACTGCGCAGGGGGTTGATGCAATGTTTTCTTCTAGCCAGACTCTTAATTTCATATTAGCGCCAGAATCTCATCATACCCGCGTTTTCTAAGTCAGTAGCGAGTGAGGTTATTTTACGTGCGCAGCGAATCAAGTCGAACTTTTCGCATGTTGAATGACATTTTTGGAGTAGTATACGCAGGCGTTCACTATCCGAGCCACGAAGCTTAGGCAAGATACGTGCATAAATAACGTCATCAAGAGTCTTTTCCAAATTAAATGAAGCTGACTGACGAGCGAGCGAAACATAGCTAAGCACATCGTCAATAGTACGCCAACCAAAATGTAATCTTTCAGACTGCAAATGCTCTGAAAGTGTTTTTAAAATTGTGTAAGTGATATGTTGTTCATTGCTGGTCAACCCAAATTCATTCCAGTTGGGAAAATCGTCTAGGTTAATATCCCAAAACTCCATCGTCCAGGCTCTATCAAGAACTTTATCCGAAAGGCCATGAGTAGTTTCATCCATATTGAGTGTGCCTATAAACGCTACATTAGAAGGATAACGTATCTGAGCAGGGACACCATCAAACATGTCCCCTTCACTATGTAATATTAAAGGGGCACCCGATTCCATTGCTGAAAGAAATGGAGCGAAGTAATGCTCAGGATGAGAAAGATTCATCTCATCCAGGATAACTACGAACGGTTTATCTGGGGTGTTGGTCGCCTCAAGTAAGAAGTTCAGCAGCGGGGTACGTGTATAGCTTTCTGGGCGGAGAGGGTTGATATAACCTAAAAGTGCAGAGGGATCGTACCAGCCGGGTAAAACCGCCTGTACAAACCAGGATTTTTTATCATCATCCAAGGGAGAACCGGAATGATTTATACTTAATGCCTGCGCATATTTTAATGCAAGCTGAGTCTTTCCCGACCCAGAAAGACCAGCGAGTATTGCAAAGTGTCGTTGTTTGTTCGACCAAAGACCTAGATGAAGCTGCTCAACTTGCCAAGGCCGAAAAGCGCCCTCTTTAACAACCTTGTTAACAATTGCAGACATATCAAAGGTAGATACGTTAAGTTCAGAGGAAATGACATCTGGCTGTAATTCCGTTTCAATGACGGGTAGCTGCGGCAAGAATTCGGGTTGCCAAGTTATTCGATTTGCCCATACACGACCTTCTTCTGTCAGACTGTAACTTTTTTGATTACCTTTTTTAACTAAATCGAGCTGCATAAGCCAACTGAGTATTGAGCGAGGCACAGTCTCAGAGGTCCACCCTGCATGAACTTTTCTAAGTAACGCGAGTAGCTGCATAAAATTTTTATGCTCGTCACGCATGGCAAGTAAAACATGATCAACACCGAGGATATGGGTAATCATTACCGGGATCAGTTCCTGTGGATCTTCTGTTTTGAGAAAAGCTGCTCCTCGGGATGAGCGGGTAAACAACTCTCCATTCTTCTCAATAACGAAGAATTCATTGCTTAATATGCTGATAATTGTACTTAAGGTGCTTGTTTTTGAATCAGGAAACTCTTCCTGAAGAAAATCGATTAATTCGTTTCGTGTCTTAGGCTTTTCTAGAAAATAAAGCACAGCTTTTATGGTACTAATACCACCTGTTAGCGAGGTTAGCCCCTTTCGACGTTGCTCGGCCGGCCTGTGCTGTAAGATGATATCCCCTGACGTACTTAGCTCTTCTGATTGCTCTTGATTTTCGCTCTGCTGGATAGTTCTTAAGGCCAGCCACGGCAGTGCCATGCGTGAAGCAACGGCTGTCATATCTCCATTGACCTTTCCCAGCAAAGTATTCATGTGGTCCGTAATCATTAATTGCAATTTGATTGCCATATAGTTGGTACTACCGAACCAGTATCGAGCAATATCATATGCGGGGGTAAAACTACTTAGCGTCGTAAACTTATGTGGCCATAGCGCGGCAAGGGTGCGCATTGTCAATAAATAGGGCGTTGCGGTAGTAAACTGTCTGATGCGTTTTATTAACTGTTCATAAAAACTTTGCAACCAACTTGCGCATGCTTCTGTATCTTTATTGTCCAGCGTCTCTAAAGATTGTTCAGCAACCCAGCGTCGAAATGACTCATCAGCAATAGCCTTACTTACATCAATCGCGCCCTGTGCGGCATTGCTGACAGGATTTTGAGTCCACAAACGCTGTTGAAATTCAAAAGATGAACGAGTTTCAAGATCAGCATTTTGGACCTCTACTAGGAAAGCATGAAGATTTTTCATCCAGGTAGGGCTTTCAACCCAAGGGTCAATTGCATTAAGAAGTATTTTTAAGTTTTTCGCATGGGTGTAATCGACGTGCATGATAATGTCCTTGCTCTAGGCGTTTAGCTCGTATAAGCCAACTGGCTGTAGTTTATATTTATGTTTATCTCAGCACATTTTAAAGAATGCAGAGTTTATGTTCAGCTTTTTCTTTAAAAAATGTTTCTTTGATAACACTATTGCAAAAGCAATAGAACTATGCAGCTATATAGCCGAGTAGGGCATTATAAAATGAAAAATCCACGCCTGAGCGTGGATTTCTATTTGTCGCGAAGGGCGAATTAGACGTTGAACAGGAAGTTCATCACATCGCCATCTTTCACGATGTAATCTTTCCCTTCGGCACGCATCTTACCGGCCTCTTTCGCACCCTGTTCGCCTTTATAGGTAATAAAGTCTTCAAAGGCGATGGTCTGGGCGCGGATAAAGCCCTTTTCGAAATCGGTATGGATCTTACCTGCGGCCTGCGGGGCGGTAGCGCCCACCGGGATAGTCCAGGCGCGAACCTCTTTCACACCGGCGGTGAAGTAGGTTTGCAGGTTCAGCAGCTCATAACCGGCGCGGATCACGCGGTTCAGGCCCGGCTCTTCCAGACCCAGTTCGGCCATAAACTCTTCACGATCGGCATCGTCCAGCTCGGCAATGTCGGACTCAACGGCGGCGCAGACGGCAACCACTACCGAGCCTTCCGCAGCAGCGATTTCACGCACTTTGTCCAGGTACGGGTTGTTCTCGAAACCGTCTTCATTGACGTTAGCGATGTACATGGTCGGTTTCAGCGTCAGGAAGCTCAGGTACTTGATGGCAGCCTTATCTTCATCCGTCAGGTTTTTCAGAGCACGCAACATGCCCGCGTTCTCCAGCTGCGGCAGGCATTTTTCCAGCGCGGCCTGTTCTGCTTTCGCGTCTTTATCGCCGCCTTTAGCTTTCTTCTGCACGCGCTGCAGGGCACGTTCACAGGTATCAAGGTCGGAAAGTGCCAGCTCGGTGTTGATCACCTCGATATCATCAGCAGGATCCACTTTGTTATTTACGTGGATGATGTTGTCGTTCTCAAAGCAGCGCACCACGTGACCGATAGCCTCGGTTTCACGGATGTTGGTCAGGAACTGGTTACCCAGGCCTTCACCTTTGGATGCGCCTTTTACCAGGCCCGCGATGTCAACGAACTCCATCGTGGTCGGCAGAATGCGCTGCGGCTTAACGATCTCCGCCAGCTGATCGAGGCGCGGATCCGGCATCGGCACCACGCCGGTGTTCGGTTCAATTGTACAGAACGGGAAGTTGGCAGCTTCGATGCCCGCCTTGGTCAGCGCATTGAACAGGGTAGATTTACCGACGTTCGGCAAGCCGACGATACCGCATTTGAATCCCATGATTTACATCACCTTAATATCTTGATAATCAACCTGTTAGATAAAACAGATTGCAGAAAAGTTAATAACTTAGCCTATTATACACGTTACAGACCTGCTGCGCGGCAAAAATGGCACTCCCCGCCGCTACTGAGCTTTAAAGGCGTGCAGGCGGTTGGTCGCCTTCACCAAATCTTCCTTCAGCCACAGCTCGGTGCAGCGCACCGCCTCATCAACGGCATCATCAATGAGCTTCTGCTCAGAGGCAGGCGGTTTGCCCAGCACAAAGCCAACAACCTTGTTTTTATCCCCTGGATGGCCAATTCCCACTCGTAAGCGGTGAAAGTTAGGGTTATTGCCGAATTTGCTGATGATATCTTTCAGGCCATTATGGCCGCCGTGACCGCCGCCCAGCTTGAATTTTGCCACACCGGGAGGCAGGTCGAGTTCATCGTGCGCTACCAGCACTTCATCCGGATTAATGCGATAGAAAGTGGCCATTGCCGCCACGGCTTTACCGCTGAGGTTCATAAAAGTTGTCGGCACCAGCAGACGCACGTCTGCTCCGGCGAGGTTAATGCGTGAGGTAAAGCCAAAGAATTTAGGCTCTTCCCGCAGCGGAGCGCGGTAGCGTTCGGCCAGCAGGTCGACATACCATGCTCCGGCATTATGACGGGTAGCGGCATACTCTGCGCCCGGGTTGGCAAGGCCGACAATCAGTTTAATCGTCACGTCTCTTTTCCTGAAAAGTTCACTCTTTGGCGCGTAGTTTACGTGGTCGTGCGGGCATTGACAAAATTCTGCCGCCAAAAGATAAAAAGAGAAATAATTGCTCACAATAACTATTAGAAGATGATTGAGTTCATGGGCTTATATGTAAAGTTCTGTGAGGAGGATATTTATAAATGTGATCCCGCCCGCACCCTGTAAAAGATGCCCTGCCTATACTTTATCCATAAGGATTGGGGATGTTTCCCGTTCAGGCCACAACGCCGGAGGTGACATATGAAACGCAAAAACGCATCGAGACTCGGTAATGCGCTTATGGTTTTAGGGTTAGTGGTGATGGTGGTAGGTGTCGGCTACTCCATCTTGAATCAGCTGCCACAGCTCCATCTGCCGCAGTACTTCGCCCACGGGGCAATTCTGAGCATCTTCGTTGGCGCTATCCTCTGGCTGGCAGGGGCACGCGTCGGCGGCCACGAGCAGGTTTGCGATAAGTACTGGTGGGTGCGCCACTACGATAAACGTTGCCGTCGGGATCAACATAAGCATAGCTGATGGTCGTTCAGATAACGCCCGGCGGCGCTGTGCTTGCACGGGCCTACAACAGGCTTCATAAAACGACTCACAGGAGTCGTTTTTTTTGCGCTTTTTTTTGCATAGCGCCTTGACCCTCACGTAACGTAAGCCCCCAGAGTGGCGCTACTGGTCAGGACAAGGAGCAGCAATGTTAATTCAGGTAGGGGAGCTGGCGAAACGCGCCGGCATCACCGTTCGCACGCTACACCACTACGAGCAGACCGGACTGCTGCTGCCCTCCGCCAGAAGCGAGGCAGGCTACCGGCTCTATAACCTTGCGGATGTGCAGCGCCTGCATATGATCCAGGCGCTGGCAAAAGCGGGGCTGGAGCTTGCCGAAATCAAGGACTTTCTGGAGCAGGATACGCTCTCGCTTCCCGATCTGCTTGATGCGCAAATCGCCCTGCTGGACAGGCAGTTGCGCAGCATTCATACGCTGCGCGACCAGCTTTGCGCGCTACGTACTGGGTTGGAAGAGGAGAGCGAACCGGATCTGGAGTCCTGGCTACAGACTCTGGAGTTAATGCATATGTACGATCGCTGGTTTACTAAAGAAGAGCTACAGCAGCTACCGTTTGCCGCAGAAGGCGAGCGGCTGGCTTCAATCTGGGCGGCGCTGGTTGCGGAAGCGCAGACGCTAATAGCGCAAAAGGTTGCCGAGACCGATACCAAAGCGATGGATCTGGCGATCCGCTGGATGGATCGCCTGGAGCAGGATACCGCGGGCAAGCCGGAGTTTTTGACCCGGCTTAATGAGATGCACAGCGTGGAGCCGCAGATGCGCGAGCGGACGGGCATTACGCCGCAGATTATCGACTATATCACTCACGCTTTTGCTGAGAGCAAGCTGGCTATCTGGCAGCGTTATCTTACCCCGCAGGAGATGGCCTTTACCCGGGCGCACTATTTTGACCGGCTGATGGAGTGGCCGCCGCTGGTGGCGAAGCTGCATCAGGCTAGCCGGGAGAAGTGCGATCCTGCGTCCGAACAGGGCCAGCAGCTGGCGCAGAACTGGCTTGAACTTTTCCAGTCCTATGCGGGAGACAATCCGGCTACCCAGCAGAAATTTCGCGTGGCTATGCAGCAGGAGCCGCTGTTAATGAAGGGCACCTGGATGACGCCCGAGGTGCTGGCCTGGCTACAGCAGGCGATTGGGGTAATGATGCAGCGTCGGTACGCTGCACCCTAATCATTACAGATCCGCCAGCGCCGCGTCCCGGTTGGGATAGAACGCCAGCCGCCCGGCAATCGGCTTCACGCCTGCGCGCGCCAGCGTGCGCAGGGGCTGAAACTCCAGGTTGCTGACCCGCAGCTCACAGCCTTCCGGCAGCCGTTTGACAAAGCGCTGGAAGGCATCCAGTCCGCCCGCGTCCAGCACCGGTACGGCATCACACTTCAGCACCACAATTCGCTTGCCGGCAATCCGTGACTCCAGATCGTTAAATACCCCTTCGGCCGCAGCGAAGAAGAGCGGCCCAATGACCCGCAGCACGGTGACGTCCGCGGGTACCTCGACGTTAACCGGGGCGAGGCGCGTCATGCGAGCGATACGGCGCATAAACAGCAGCGACGCCAGCACAATGCCGACGCTAATGGCGATAACCATATCAAACAGTACCGTCAGCGACATGCACATCAGCATCACCATGATGTCGTCTTTCGGTGCGCGCCGCAGCAGGTTAACCACCTTATGCGCCTCGCTCATGTTCCAGGCCACCATCAGCAGCAGGGCCGCCATCGCCGACAGCGGTAACCATGAGAGCAGGGGAGCGAGCGCCAGCAGGGCGAGGATCACCAACAGGGCATGGATAATGGCCGCCACGGGGGAGGTGGCACCCGCGCGCACGTTTGCCGCCGAGCGGGCAATCGCCGCGGTAGCGGTAATGCCGCCAAAGAAGGGGGCGATCAGGTTGCCCAGCCCCTGACCAATCAGCTCGTTATTGGCTTTATGCCGGGTGCCGGTCATGCCGTCGAGCACTACGGCGCAGAGCAGAGACTCAATGGCCCCAAGCATTGCCATTGAAAAAGCCGCGGGCAGCAGCGCCTGGACAGAGGCCCAGCTCAGGGTAAACGAGGAGCCGGGCATCTGCCACGGCAGCACCAGCTGGGGCAGAAGCTGCGGGATACCGTTGCCCTGAGTGCCGTCGGCCAGCAGATAGTGAAAGCGCGAGCCGATGGTTGCCACGTCAAAACCGGCCAGCTTGACCAGCGCCATCACTGCGCAGCCGGCCAGCAGGGCGGGAAGATGGCCCGGAAGGCGGATCCCGAGGCGCGGCCAGAGAATAAGCACGCCAAGGGTGACCACGCCGATAGCGGCGTCCCCAAGATTAAGGGTCGGCAGCGCCATTGCCAGCGCACCAACCTTCTGCAGATAGTGCTCCGGCACCTGAGCCATCTCCAGACCGAGAAAATCTTTTATTTGCATCGTGCCGATGGTGATGCCGATCCCAGCGGTGAAACCCAGCGTGACGGGAAGCGGAATGTACTCGATCAGGCGGCCAAAGCGGGCAAGTCCGAACAGAATAAGAAACAGCCCGGAGAGAAGTGTCGCCACCAAAAGGCCCGCCAGACCAAACTGCTGGGAGACAGGATAGAGGATCACCACAAACGCCGCGGTCGGGCCGGAGACGCTAAAGCGCGAGCCGCCGCAGAGGGCAATGACAATCCCGGCCACCGCCGAGGTGTAGAGGCCGTACTGTGGCGCCACTCCGCTACCGATAGCCAGGGCCATCGCCAGCGGAATGGCAATAATGCCGACAGTGATGCCTGCCACCAGGTCGCGGGTAAAACGTGGGAAGGTATATCTCTCTTTCCAGCATGCTTCAATCAGCGCGCGGAAGGGTAAAATGTCTGCAAAGTTCATAATGCTCATCAGGTCAGGTCATTCATGTACGTATTATCCGCCAGATGAATGTCAGATAATGCGTGAATACATCATACAAATGTTTTTCAGGTACAAAAAAACCCGCCGAAGCGGGTTTATAGTCTGCGGAGCGATTAATGCTCAAACATCGCGGAGATAGATTCTTCGTTGCTGATACGACGAATCGCTTCGGCCAGCATGCCGGAGAGCGTCAGGGTACGCACGTTTGGCAGCGCCTTGATTTCAGCGGAGAGCGGGATCGTATCGCAGACGACCACTTCATCGATCACGGAGTGACGCAGGTTGTTTACCGCGTTGCCGGAGAAGATAGGGTGGGTAGCGTAGGCGAAGACGCGTTTCGCGCCGCGCTCTTTCAGCGCCTCGGCCGCTTTACACAGCGTACCGCCGGTATCGATCATGTCGTCAACCAGCACGCAGTCGCGACCAGCAACGTCACCGATGATGTGCATAACCTGAGAAACGTTCGCGCGCGGGCGACGTTTGTCGATGATGGCCATATCGGTATCGTTGAGAAGCTTAGCGATAGCACGGGCACGTACTACGCCACCGATGTCTGGAGAGACAACGATCGGGTTATCGAGATTCAACTGCAGCATATCTTCCAGCAGGATAGGGCTGCCGAATACGTTATCAACCGGAACGTCGAAGAAGCCTTGAATCTGTTCTGCGTGCAGGTCAACGGTCAGGACACGGTCAACGCCAACGCTGGAGAGGAAGTCGGCAACCACTTTTGCGGTAATAGGGACACGCGCGGAACGCACGCGGCGATCCTGACGGGCATAGCCGAAATAGGGGATAACTGCGGTGATACGGCCTGCGGAAGCACGACGCAGCGCATCAACCATGACAATTAACTCCATCAGGTTGTCGTTGGTTGGAGCACAAGTGGACTGGATGATGAAAATATCACCACCGCGTACATTTTCGTTGATTTGTACGCTGACTTCGCCGTCGCTAAAGCGACCTACGGCGGCGTCGCCGAGAGAAGTGTACAGGCGGTTGGCAATACGTTGTGCTAGTTCCGGGGTGGCGTTACCAGCAAAAAGCTTCATATCAGGCACGAGAAGAACCTCAGGCATGCGTCCAGTGGTGGATAGCGTCGCCGAAAACTGTGCGGGCCAGGCATACGCTATCCAGGCGATGTATTTAAAGAGCGCGATGCAACGTCTGGATCAGAGGTGACGTTGTCACCGAGTCTCAATTAGCTCCGAATGCTCGTTAGAGCATCATTAGAACGCTTCAGGGTGTAGCACTTGCATAAGCGGTGAAACGTTTACGCCTCGCGCAACAAAACCCTGCAGCCATTCCGGGGCTTGCTCAAGCACCTGACGAGCGGAGGACTCTGAGTCAAATTCAGCAAAGACGCAGGCTCCTGTGCCAGTCAGGCGCGACGGCGCGTATTCTAACAGCCAGGAAAGCGCGGCATCAACCTCGCGAAAACGTTTTCTTGCGATAACCTCGCAATCATTGACGAATTCACAGTTCAGTAACGTGTTAATTGGCCGTTTTGGCGTATTGCGAGGCAAATCAGGATCGTTGAAGATGGCCGGGGTCGAAATATGGACGCCAGGATGGGCCACCAGATACCATTTTTCGGGCGGATCGACGGGGGTCAGCTCTTCGCCGACGCCCTCGGCAAAGGCCGCATGGCCGTGGACAAACACAGGTACGTCCGCGCCAAGCGTCAGCCCCAGCGCCGCCAGCGCATCCACCGACAGCCCGCAGCCCCAGAGATGGTTAAGCGCGACCAGCACCGTCGCCGCGTTAGAGGAGCCACCCCCCAGTCCGCCGCCCATTGGCAGGCGTTTGTCGATGCGGATATCTGCGCCGCTGCCCTCTGGCAGCGAGTCGCGATCTGCTGCCGCCTGCTGAAGCAGTTTTGCCGCGCGCACAATCAGGTTATCGCTCTCCGCCACCCCTTGTACCGGCGTCAACAGGCGGATCTTGCCGTCGGTGCGCGGTTCAATGCTGAGGGTATCGCCGTAGTCGAGAAACTGAAACAGCGTCTGCAGATCGTGATACCCATCGCTACGTTGGCCGGTGATATATAAAAAAAGATTAAGTTTTGCCGGCGAAGGCCACTGGGTCATCATTTTACAATCCAGTTATCCATCTTCAGTTTGATGCGTTGGCCGTCCTGGTTTAGCTCCATGTTGGACGGCATTGCCGGCGTTGATTTTGTATCGTAGCCGCCGTAGGTCACCTTCCAGGTCTTCCCGTTCTGGCTGTAGTTAAGCTCGCTCAGGCGGTACTGGCTGTCAAGCTTATAGTCGGTGGCGTCGCCGGGCAGACCGAGGATCCACTGGCGCAGGCTGTTCAGCGGAATTGGCATGCCGGTCAGCTTGCCAATCATCTCTTCCGCGTCGGTGGCGGTGTAGTGCTGGCCTTTGTTATCCACCAGCTCTACGCTGCCCGGCCTGGCGTTCAGCTCCAGCTCGGTGCTGCCGAGGGGGTTAGTTAGCAGCAGACGGTAGTTATCCTGGCCGGTCTGCTGCCAGAAGAAGCGGGCGTAGACTTTCTGGCTGTCGGAGAGATAAGCAAAGGCGCCACGCGTCTGGTACTGGCTCAGGTTACGCACCTCTTGCTGATGCTGACGCCACTGCGGCGAGTCCGGACTTTTGCCCGGTCCCTTCGGTGCATTGATAGAACAGGCGGTAAGTACCAGGCTGGCAAGCGGTAACAGGCGAAGCAGTCGACGGTCCGGTAAAGTCATAATGAGGACAAATCCTTGTGGTGCGTTACGGTTATAATCTTTAATGCTAGCGCTGAGCAGGAATACCGTCTACGTTCAAGTTGTCTTAAATCATGAAATTACCAATTACTCCAAAAGGGGGCTGTCTCTTTTATTGACCCGGCGCATCCTGTATGATGCGCACAGACTAACCTTATCAACGCTGGTACTACTCCCGCTGACATGACTCTTTTAGCGCTCGGCATCAACCATAAAACAGCACCTGTCTCACTGCGGGAACGCGTTACGTTCACGCCGGACACGCTCGACCAGGCTTTAGAGAGCCTGCTGGCGCAGCCGATGGTGCAGGGTGGGGTGGTACTGTCGACCTGTAACCGCACAGAGCTCTACCTGAGCGTGGAAGAGCAGGACAACCTGCAGGAAGCGCTCATCCGCTGGCTTTGTGATTATCACCATCTGGACGAAGACGAGCTGCGTAAAAGCCTCTACTGGCACCAGGACAACGATGCTGTCAGCCACCTGATGCGCGTTGCCAGCGGTCTCGATTCGCTGGTGCTGGGCGAACCGCAGATCCTGGGCCAGGTGAAAAAAGCCTTCGCCGACTCCAGCCGCGGTCATATCAATGCCAGCGCGCTGGAGCGCATGTTCCAGAAGTCTTTCTCGGTTGCCAAACGGGTACGTACCGAAACGGATATCGGGGCCAGCGCCGTGTCGGTGGCCTTTGCCGCCTGTACGCTGGCGCGCCAAATCTTCGAGTCGCTCTCCAGCGTCACGGTGCTGCTGGTGGGCGCTGGCGAGACCATCGAGCTGGTGGCCCGTCATCTGCGCGAGCATAAGGTGCAGAAGATGATCATCGCCAACCGCACCCGCGAACGCGCCGAGCTGCTGGCCGATGAGGTGGGCGCAGAGGTGATCTCCCTCAGCGACATCGACGCCCGCCTGCAGGACGCGGATATCATCATCAGCTCTACCGCCAGCCCGCTGCCGATCATTGGTAAAGGGATGGTTGAGCGCGCGCTGAAATCCCGCCGTAACCAGCCGATGCTGCTGGTGGATATCGCCGTGCCTCGCGACGTCGAGCCGGAGGTGGGCAAGCTGGCGAACGCCTATCTCTACAGCGTTGATGACTTGCAAAGCATTATTTCGCATAACCTGGCGCAGCGGAAAGCCGCCGCCGTAGAGGCGGAGACCATCGTCGCTCAGGAGAGCAGCGAGTTTATGGCCTGGCTACGCGCCCAGAGCGCCAGCGAGACGATCCGTGAATTTCGCGGTCAGGCAGAGCAGGTGCGCGATGAACTCACCGCCAAAGCCCTTGCCGCGCTTGAGCAGGGCGGTGACGCCCAGGCCATTATGCAAGATCTGGCCCGCAAGCTGACCAACCGCCTGATCCACACGCCAACCAAATCACTTCAGCAGGCTGCCCGTGACGGGGACGACGAACGCCTGCATATTCTACGCAACAGCCTCGGGCTGGAGTAGCACAACAACCTCTTATTACAGGGTGCATTTACGCCTATGAAGCCTTCTATTGTTGCCAAACTGGAAGCCCTGCATGAACGCCATGAAGAAGTTCAGGCGCTGCTCGGCGACGCGGGGACCATCGCAGACCAGGATCGCTTTCGCGCGCTGTCGCGTGAATATGCGCAATTAAGCGATGTTTCACGCTGCTTTACTGACTGGCGACAGATTCAGGAAGATATCGAAACCGCGCAGATAATGCTCGACGATCCCGAGATGCGCGAGATGGCGCAGGAAGAGCTGCGCGAGCTGAAAGAGAAGGGTGAAGCCCTCGAGGCGCACCTGCAGGTTCTGCTCCTGCCGAAAGATCCCGATGACGAACGCAACGCTTTCCTTGAAGTCCGCGCCGGGACCGGCGGTGATGAAGCCGCGCTCTTTGCCGGGGATCTGTTCCGCATGTACAGCCGCTACGCCGAATCCCGCCGCTGGCGCGTGGAGATCATGAGCGCCAACGAAGGCGAGCATGGCGGATTTAAAGAGGTGATTGCCAAGGTGAGCGGCGAGGGCGTTTACGGCCGCCTGAAGTTTGAATCCGGCGGCCACCGCGTACAGCGCGTCCCGGCCACCGAGTCGCAGGGGCGTATTCACACCTCGGCCTGCACCGTGGCGCTGATGCCGGAGCTGCCGGAAGCCGAGCTGCCGGACATCAACCCGGCCGACCTGCGTATTGACACCTTCCGCTCCTCCGGCGCGGGCGGCCAGCATGTTAACACCACCGACTCGGCGATCCGTATTACCCACCTGCCTACCGGCATCGTGGTGGAGTGCCAGGACGAGCGTTCCCAGCACAAAAACAAAGCCAAAGCGCTGGCGGTTCTCGGCTCCCGTATCCGTGCGGCAGAGATCGATAAGCGTCAGCAGGCAGAAGCGTCAACCCGCCGTAATCTGCTGGGCAGCGGCGATCGCAGCGATCGTAACCGGACCTATAACTTCCCGCAGGGGCGCGTCACCGATCACCGTATCAACCTGACGCTCTACCGTCTGGACGAGGTGATGGAAGGCAAGCTCGATATGCTGATTGAGCCTATCGTGCAGGAGTACCAGGCCGATCAGCTGGCGGCGCTGGCCGAGCAGGACTAATGGATTATCAGCACTGGCTACGCCAGGCGGTCAGCCAGCTTGCGGCAAGCGAAAGTCCTCGCCGCGATGCGGAGATCCTGCTGGGATTTGTCACCGGCAGAGCGCGGACCTTTATTCTCGCCTTCGGTGAAACCGAGCTGCTGCCTGCCGAGCAGGCGCAGCTTGAGGAACTGCTGGCCCGTCGCCAACGCGGCGAGCCGGTGGCTCACCTGGTGGGCATACGCGAATTCTGGTCGCTACCGCTGTTTGTCTCTCCGGCCACGCTGATCCCCCGTCCGGATACCGAGTGTCTGGTTGAACAGGCGCTGGCGCGCCTGCCCGCAACTCCCTGCGATATTCTCGATTTAGGTACCGGCACCGGCGCGATTGCGCTGGCACTGGCCAGCGAGCGTCCCGACTGTCATATCACCGCCGTGGATCTGATGCCCGACGCCGTGGCCCTTGCCCGGCGTAACGTCGAGCACTTAGGCATGGCGAACGTGACGCTGCTGCAGAGCCACTGGTTCAGCGCGCTCGCTGGACAGCGCTTCGCGACTATCGTCAGCAACCCGCCCTATATTGACGAGCAGGATCCACACCTTGCCGAAGGTGACGTGCGCTTTGAACCGCGCAGCGCGCTGGTGGCTGCTGATAACGGTCTTGCGGATCTGGCGTGGATTATTGCGCAGGCGCGCGCGTTTCTGCTGCCTGACGGCTGGCTGCTGCTGGAGCATGGCTGGCAGCAGGGAGAGGCCGTGCGGGCACTTTTTGCTAAAAATCACTACCAGGACGTTGAAACCACGCGGGATTACGGCGGCAACGAGCGGCTGACGTTGGGCAGATTATGCCCAACGCATCCATAAGCAAGGCTGACTGAAGCGCCGTTTGGCGTTATCATCAACGTCGAATACCGTGACTGGGGTAAGTAATGAGGTCGTTAGCCGATTTCGAATTTAATAAAGCACCGTTATGCGACGGGATGATCCTCGTTTCACAACTTATCCGCGACGACTTTCCGTCGCAGTATGTCTGTGATGAACTGGATAAGCTGGTTGCGCTGGCGCGTGAAGAGATAAGCCAGGCGCAGCCGCAGGAAGGACAGCTCGAGAAGCTGATCGCACTCTTTTATGGCGACTGGGGTTTTCAGGATTCGCAGGGTGTCTATCGCCTGTCGGATGCGCTGTGGCTTGATAGCGTGCTGAAAAACCGCCAGGGCAGCGCCGTCTCCCTTGGGGCGATCCTGCTGTGGGTAGCCGAGCAGCTGGATATTCCGCTGAATCCGGTGATCTTCCCGACGCAGCTGATCCTGCGCGCCGAGTGGCTGGACGGCGAGATGTGGCTGATCAATCCGTTTAACGGCGACACGCTGGACGAGCATACCCTTGAGGTATGGCTGAAGGGTAATATCAGCCCGATGGCCGAGCTGTTTAACGAGGATCTCGACGAGGCGGATAACGCCGAAGTGATCCGCAAGCTCCTCGACACGCTGAAGTCGGCGCTGATGGAAGAGCAGCAGATGGAGCTGGCGCTGCGGGCCAGTGAAGCGCTGCTGCAGTTTAACCCGGAAGATCCCTATGAGATCCGCGATCGTGGGTTGATTTACGCCCAGCTCGATTGCGATCACGTCGCGCTGCATGATTTAAGCTATTTTGTGGAGCAGTGCCCGGAAGATCCGATCAGCGAAATGATCCGCGCGCAGATTAATACTATTTCGCATCGACAGATTACGCTGCATTAATCCGATGAGTTCCGATTCAAACCTGATAAGGCGATTCTATGAAACAAAAAGTGGTTAGCATTGGCGATATCAACGTGGCAAACGATCTGCCGTTCGTGCTGTTTGGCGGCATGAACGTGCTGGAGTCACGCGACCTCGCGATGCGCATTTGCGAGCACTACGTCACCGTGACCCAGAAGCTGGGCATTCCGTACGTGTTCAAGGCCTCTTTTGATAAAGCCAACCGCTCCTCTATTCACTCCTATCGTGGCCCGGGCCTCGAAGAGGGGATGAAAATTTTCCAGGAGCTGAAGCAGACCTTCGGCGTAAAAGTGATCACCGACGTGCACGAGTCTCACCAGGCGCAGCCGGTATCTGAAGTGGTTGATGTGATCCAGCTTCCGGCGTTCCTTGCTCGCCAGACCGATCTGGTGGAAGCGATGGCGAAAACCGGTGCGGTAATCAACGTGAAGAAGCCGCAGTTTGTTAGCCCGGGGCAGATGGGCAACATCGTCGACAAGTTCCGCGAAGGCGGCAACGAGAAGGTGATCCTTTGCGACCGTGGTGCCAACTTTGGCTATGACAACCTGGTTGTGGACATGCTGGGCTTCAGCGTGATGAAGAAGGTCTCTGGTAACTCGCCGGTGATTTTTGACGTGACCCACGCCCTGCAGTGCCGCGACCCGTTTGGCGAGGCCTCCAGCGGTCGTCGCGGTCAGGTGACCGAGCTGGCACGTGCCGGTATGGCCACCGGTCTGGCAGGCCTGTTCATTGAAGCACATCCGGATCCGGCCCACGCCAAGTGCGACGGCCCGTCCGCGCTGCCGCTGGACAAGCTGGAGCCGTTCCTGAAGCAGATCAAAGCGATTGACGATCTGGTTAAGAGCTTCGACGAGCTCGACACCGAGAACTAATAAAAAAACCCGCCTCGGCGGGTTTTTTTATAGCTAGGTAGGCCCGGCAAGCCTGCGTCGCCGGGCGTTGATCTGTTGACAGGGTCACGCCGGGTGGCGTTGCACTTACCCGGCCTACGGCCCGGAGCCGGATGTGGGGCTGGTAGGCCCGGCAAGCCTGCGCCGCCGGGCGTTGATCTGCTGGCAGGGTCACGCCGGGTGGCGTTGCACTTACCCGGCCTACGGCCCGGAGCCGGATGTGGGACAGGTAGGCCCGGCAAGCCTGCGCCGCCGGGCGTTGATCTGTTGGCAGAGTCACGCCGGGTGGCGTTGCACTTATCCGGCCTACGGCCCGGAGCCGGATATGGGAAAGGTAGGCCCGGCAAGTCTGCGCCGCCGGGCGTTGATCTGTTGGCAGGGTCACGCCGGGTGGCGTTGCACTTACCCGGCCTACGGTTCGGAGCCGGATGTGGGACAGGTAGGCCCGGCCAGCCTGCGCCGCCGGGCGTTGATCTGTTGGCAGAGTCACGCCGGGTGGCGTTGCACTTACCCGGCCTACGGTTCGGAGCCGGATGTGGGACAGGTAGGCCCGGCAAGCCTGCGCCGCCGGGCATTGGTCTGTTGGCAGGGTCATGCCGGGTGGCGTTGCACTTACCCGGCCTACGGCCCGGAGCCGGATATGGGACAGGTAGGCCCGGCAAGCCTGCGCCGCCGGGCGTTGATCTGTTGGCAGGGTCACGCCGGGTGGCGTTGCACTTACCCGGCCTACGGCCCGGAGCCGGATGTGGGACAGGTAGGCCCGGCCAGCCTGCGCCGCCGGGCGTTGATCTGTAGGTAGAGTCACGCCGGGTGGCGTTGCACTTACCCGGCCTACGGCCCGGAGCCGGATGTGGGGCTGGTAGGCCCGGCCAGCCTGCGCCGCCGGGCGTTGATCTGTTGGCAGGGTCACGCCGGGTGGCGTTGCACTTACCCGGCCTACGGCCCGGAGCCGGATGTGGGACAGGTAGGCCCGGCCAGCCTGCGCCGCCGGGCGTTGATCTGTGGGCAGAGTCACGCCGGGTGGCGTTGCACTTACCCGGCCTACGGTTCGGAGCCGGATGTGGGACAGGTAGGCCCGGCAAGCCTGCGCCGCCGGGCGTTAATCTGTTGGCAGGGTCACGCCGGGTGGCGTTGCACTTACCCGGCCTACGGTGATCTGCACCTTAGTTGCCGGGCGTCACATCAGGCAAATATCGTCATCAGATAGGCGGCAAACAGCGCCAGGTGCGCCGCGCCGTTTAACACGTTGGTGCGTCCGGTAGAGAACGAGATCTGGCACAGCAGCAGCGAGGCCAGCATCACGATCATCTCAGGTCCGCCGAGGGCAAATACCAGATCGTTGCCGGTCGCCCAGGCAATTAGCGTCACTACCGGCACCGTCAGAGAGATGGTTGCCAGCACCGAGCCAAAGAAGAGGTTCATTGCACGCTGAACCTGGTTATTCAGCACCGCCTTCAGCGCCCCCAGCCCCTCAGGGGAGAGGATCAGCAGCGCCACCAGGAAGCCGGTAAAGGCAACCGGGGCGTTCATCTCCGTCAGCAGCGCCTCCAGCGGATTGGCGTTCATCTTCGTTACTGCAATCACCGCCACCAGATGAATAATCAGCCACACCGCGTGCCAGAGGCTGCTGTGCGCCGACGGCTTGCCGTGGTGCGGATCGCTGTCGTCACCCTCATCCTCATGCTCATAGACAAACAGGCTCTGGTGGGTTTTAGTCTGGATCAGCAGGAAGACGCCGTACATTGCCGCTGAAATCAGGGCAACCAGCAGCGCCTGGCCGGTGGTGAAGTTGGCCCCGGGCAGCGCCATCGGGAAGACCAGCACAATCACCGCCAGCGGGAAGAGAGCAATCAGATACTGTTTAATACCGAAGAGGTTCATGTACTGGGTAGCAAACTTTTGCCCACCCAGCAGCAGCGAGAAGCCTACCAGACCGCCGGTAACAATCATGATGATGGAGTAGAGGGTGTCGCGCATCAGCGTCGGGGCGGCGTCGCCGGTGGCCATCAGGGCCGAGATAAGGCTAACTTCGAGGATCACTACCGAGAGACTTAAAATCAGCGAGCCGAAGGGTTCCCCGAGTCGGTGCGCCAACACGTCCGCATGGCGGACAACGCTAAAAGCACTGCTCAGGATCCCTACTAACGCCAGCAGGTTGATCCCGATGATGGCTGGCAGCGACTGGGTAGAGCCCCAAAAAAAAAGCACTGCCAGCGCCAGTACCGGGAAAATGAGCGTGGTCTCCTTATGGCGGGTTTTTACCGCCTCGTGCGTCGCTGTCATCGTAAATCTCCATATTGTGCAGTTGCTGATGAGTATAGTTAAGATTTTTAAGGGGATTAAAATAGCAGAACGGGAGCGGATTTGAGCGAATGTTTACCTTTTTTTACGGCATTGACCATTATTTAGCGTATAACGCCCGGATTACGTTGCTTTGTTGAAAATTGGTTTAATAAACAGTTTATTGCAACGTGACAGGAGCAGATTTACCTCGCCAGTGGCGAGGCGCGGCATTGTCATCCACACTTAAGGTTTCATAACCAAAAGGAGATATTCCATGCCCTATAAAGCGAAAGGCGATCTGCCAGACAACGTTAAAAACGTGCTTCCTGCCCATGCTCAGGATATCTACAAAGAGGCATTTAACAGCGCGTGGGATCAGTACAAAGATAAAGAGGACCGGCGCGGGGATGATAGTCGGGAAGAGACCGCCCACAAGGTGGCCTGGGCGGCGGTGAAGCATGAGTATGAAAAGGGCGATGACGATAAATGGCACAAAAAGAAATAACGCGCTGAAATCGCTATCGTTAACGCCAAAGATCACTTTCTGCCGCCGCCGCTTTCGTGCGGCATAGCACGCTCCAGGCTTGCAAGCGGCCCGCGAATTGCATATCGTCTCCACAGGCTGCGCTTTTATTCAGCAGCTAAATGCACGGAAGGCAACATAACGGTCGCATGGAAGCACGCAGTGGTGGAGGTAGAAGGTGTTAACACGCGACTTTTTAATACAGGCGGACTGCAAAACCGCTTTTGGCGATATCGAGGCGGCGCTGCTCTGGTCTGCCGAACAGCGCGCGGCGTCGCTGGCGGCAACCCTTGCCTGCCGGCCCGACGACGGCCCGGTGTGGATCTTTGGCTACGGTTCGCTGATGTGGAACCCGGCGCTGGAGTTTAACGAATCCTGCACCGGCACGCTGGTAGGCTGGCATCGTGCCTTCTGCCTGCGCCTCACCGCCGGTCGCGGCACGGCCTGCCAGCCTGGCCGAATGCTTGCCCTGAAAGAGGGCGGGCGCACCACCGGTGTCGCCTACCGCCTGCCCGACGAGACCCTCGAGCAAGAGCTCTCCCTGCTGTGGAAGCGGGAGATGATCACCGGCTGCTATCTGCCAACCTGGTGCAAGCTCGCCCTGGACGATGGCCGGACGGTAAACGCCCTGGTGTTTATCATGGATCCGCGCCACGCCCTGTATGAGTCAGATACCCGCGCCCAGGTCATCGCTCCGCTGATCGCGGCGGCCAGCGGCCCGCTGGGCACCAACGCGCAGTATCTCTTCTCACTGGAGCAGGAGTTGATCAAGCTCGGCATGCATGACGACTGCCTGAACGATCTGGTCGGGAAGGTAAGGGGACTGCTGGGGGGGAAAGAGCCGGGCCAGCCGCTGCAGCCCGGTTTTGCCTGAGAAGAGATTAGGCAGCCACGTAGCTGATGGAGTGCTCCAGCGACTGGCTGTGGCTGTCAATTAATACGTTCCAGGTGCCGCTGTAGGGCACGGTCAGGTACGCACTGTTACGATCCTGTACGCTCAGAATATCGGTCTGGGCGTTCGCCGAAGGGCTCTTCGCACTCATCAAATGGATATGACAGCTTTCCGAGCAGCGGACCACTACCGTATCGCCACCAAACAACGTCAAACTTGCTTTTACCAGCGCCATTCTCTTTACCCCGTTAATGACTATTAAGCACTCCTTGCCGGACAATCCTCGTGTGATTTTGTTCACACTTGCTCCCTGCATCACACCAAACGGGCGGGGTAACGATGCTGATTTTGATCAAATAATGGCGTAACGTTTAAACAAAAGTGACATTATCCGCTAATGCCGTTTCCCGGCGCGCTAAATCGTTTCAAAAGCGCGCCGGGAGGGGATTAAATGCGGAAATGGCCTGCGGTTTCCGCCAGCTCTCCCGCCTGCGACTGGAGCGCTCCGGCAGCGGCGGCAGACTGCACCACCAGCTCGGCGTTCTGCTGCACCATGCGATCGAGATCGATTACTGCGTGGTTGATCTCCTGGATGCCCTTCATCTGCTCGCTGGTGGCGACGGTAATCTCGCGCATAATGAGCGAGACGCTGCCGATGCTGGAGACAATATCGGTCATGCTCTCACCGGCCAGGCGT
Source organism: Escherichia sp. ESNIH1 (assembly GCA_002918705.1). Classification (GTDB taxonomy): domain Bacteria; phylum Pseudomonadota; class Gammaproteobacteria; order Enterobacterales; family Enterobacteriaceae; genus Pseudescherichia. Next base: position 69,545 of record PQKR01000004.1, read on the forward strand.
ACGTAGCGTGATCCGGTGGCTACGCTCTCGGTGGTCGATTCGATCAGCGTTTTGATCTCTTTTGCCGCCTGAGCGCTGCGGCTGGCGAGGGTGCGAACCTCTCCGGCGACCACCGCAAAGCCGCGTCCCTGTTCACCGGCACGGGCGGCCTCAACGGCGGCATTAAGCGCCAGAATGTTGGTCTGGAAAGCAATCCCGTCAATTACGCTGGTAATATCACCGATCTTGGCCGACGCCTCTTCAATAGCGTGCATGGTCGAGATCGCCTGTGACACCACGCTGCCGCCGCGCGAGGCGGCTTCAGAGGCGGTATGTGCCTGGCTGTTTGCCTGGGCGGCGGAGTCGGTTGACTGGGCCACCGAGGCGGTGATCTGCTCTACGGCGCTGGCTGTTTCTCGCAGGCTGGAGGCCGCCTGTTCGGTACGACCGGAGAGATCATGGTTACCGGCCGCAATCTCCTGCGCTGCATGCTGCACCGACGTGCTGGAGTCCCGCAGCTTCACCATCACCACCGCCAGCTTATCGCTGAAGATGTTGAAGGCATGGGCAATCTGCGCCACCTCATCATGACCGCTCTCCGGCAGGCGCTGGGAGAGATCGTCTGTGCCGTCGCCGATAGCAAGCATCGCATCGCGGATCATGACCAGGCGCTTCAGCATCGTTTTCACCAGCCAGAGCATCACCGCTACGCCAATCAGTACCAGCACGATCAGCGACAGAGCAGAGGCCTTCAACAGAGCGCGCATGCCGCTGGTGGCATCCTGGGTATCCAGGGCCACCACCAGCAGCCAGCTGGTACCCTTAACGGGTTTCGCCATCAGCGCCTTCTGCGCCCCGGCAAACTCGCCGTCGACCGGGTTACCCGCCTGCAACTCGCTGAAATTCGCCCCCGAGATCGCCTCGCCGAACGGCTTGAGGGTAAGGTCGGCATTGCTGGCGGCAATCACCGTGCCGTCGCTGTTGATTAGCAGGCCGCTGCTCTGCGGCGTGGGCTGAATGGTGCGCACGTTAGCCACCACGCTGTCCATCGCCACGTCGCCCGCCACCACCGCGCTCAGCGTGCCGTTCTCTTTTACCGGCACGGCAAAGGTCACTACCAGCTTGCCGGAAGCGGCATCAACATAGGGGGCGGTGACGATTGGTGCGTCGGCTTTCACCGCCTGTTGATACCAGGGGCGAATGGTCGGATCGTAGTCGGCAGGAATGCCGTTGGCGTCCGAGAACTTCGCCGTTTTGCTGGCGTAGCCGGCATAGACGTTGATAAACCCGCCCGCCTGGGCGATCTGAGCAAAGTTGGGAACCGGATCCGCCGTCAGCGCAGCGCTCTGCAGCGAGGCGATCATCGTCATCTTGCTGTTAACCCAGTCGGCGATAGCGCCGCTGTGGCTGATGCTGGTGCTGGAGAGCGTATCCCGTTGGGCCTGCTGATTATCCTGGCGTGTTACCTGGTAGTTGATCACGGTGTTGATCAGCAAAGCGATAGCCAGACAGCCTGCGGTGGCTGCGGTAATGCGTGCGCGAATGGACTTGAACATAATCGTTATACCTGCTGTGTTGTTTATAAGCCTATCGGCAACACAGCAGGCGAACTTGATGCTCGGTGAGAAAGTATAAGAAAAATATATTTTAGTTAAGGGATTATTAGAAAGTTAATACTTTATCCGCCGCCAGCGTCCACTGGGCCAGCTCCACAAGCGTACCAATTTCAACGCCGTCGATAAGCGGCAGGTCGGTGATGCCGCGCCCATCGGTGCAGGTTTTACACAGCTTCACCGCCACGTTTTGCACGGTGAGGATCTCCAGCATCTGCTGAATATTGTAGCCCTCGGCAGGCTTCTGCCCGCGCAGCCCGGCGGTGACCGCATCCGACATCAGGAACAGGCGCAGATCCAGCTCCTCGGCCTGCTCGCGCAGGGCAATTGCCAGGCGCAGGCTGTTAAACAGGGATTCGCTGCCGTAGGCCGCGCCGTTGGCGACAATCACGATCTTTTGCATTTTTCTTCCTTATTAACGCTACTGCCCGAAGCGGCCAATCAAGCCGGTGGCGGCTAAGGCTTTACCTTTCAGCTTCTCTAACAGCGCTTCGCGGGTCAGACCGGCGGGAAGATCCGGAGCCTGGCTGGTGGCGATAAGCGTAAAGCTATAGTGATGCGCGCCGCTGCCGGGCGGCGGGCAGGGGCCAAACCAGCGATCGGTGCCGGGGCTATTTTTGCCGCCGGTAAACTCTTTACCATCGCGCAGGGCGTTAGCGGGAAAACCGGTGGCGGACGGGGAGATATTGTACGCCACCAGATGCGTGACGCCGAGACCTTTTGCCCCCTCTGGATCGTGAACAATCAGGGCAAAGCTTTTGGTCTCTGCCGGGGGATTATTCCAGATTAATACTGGAGACTGATTTTCACCGGTGCAGTTAGGGTTATCCTTGGCGTTACCGGCAAACTTTTTATCCAGCAGGCCATTATCGGCAAACGCCGGCGACTGCAGTGTAAACAGCTCGCTGGCCTGCGAGGCTGCGCCGTAAAACATCAGTGAGCTCCACAGAGCCCATTTTAACGTTTTGCTCATAGTGACCATTCGACATACCTTGCAATAAACAGACGCATTAAGAGATAAATTAACTGTAGACCTGACGAGACGGGAGCCGTTAAGGTTTTTCCTGAAATTGTGCTTAAGACTGAAAAACGGCGTAAAAATCGATAAAATAACGTTTTACCATTGGTCTGACCGGAGGCGCAACCGCTGAATTTACGCCCTAACGCGCTGCTGAAAACGCGACTTCTTCTACTCTTGCTGCTGGCAGGAGGCGTGACCAATGCCCGCGCCATCTCACAGCAGACGCCGCATAATCCTTTCGACAACGACAGCCTGCCCGATCTGGGATTAACCTCGACCGGTGATGCCAGCATAAAGAGCGTGGCCGAAGTGGCAAAAGCCTTTGGTGAAGCCAGCCAGACCGATAACGGCCTTACCGCCGGGCAGCAGGCCCGTCAGTTTGCCTTTGGCCAGATCCGTGATGTCGTCAGCGAGAACGTGAATGAGCAGCTGGAGTCGTGGCTCTCACCCTGGGGTAACGCCAGCGTTAACGTACTCGTTAACGATGACGGACGCTTCACCGGCAGCCAGGGCAGCTGGTTTATTCCGTGGCAGGATAACAACCGCTACCTGAGCTGGAGTCAGCTAGGATTAACCCAGCAGGATCAGGGCCTGGTAAGCAATGCCGGTATTGGCCAGCGCTGGGTCGCCGGACACTGGCTGCTGGGCTATAACACCTTCTACGATAATCTGCTGGATGAGAATTTGCAGCGGGCCGGACTGGGCGCGGAGGCCTGGGGCGAGTATCTGCGCTTCTCGGCTAACTATTACCAGCCGCTTTCAGGCTGGGACTACTCCGGTGCAGCGGTTCAGCAGCGGCTGGCGCGGGGCTATGACGTTACCGCCCAGGCGCGTCTGCCGTTCTATGAACATATCAATACCAGCCTGAGTCTTGAGCAGTACTTTGGCGACAATGTCGATCTCTTTGACTCCGGCTCGGGCTACCACAATCCTGTCGCGGTGAACGTCGGTGTGAACTATACCCCGGTGCCGCTGGTTACCGTCACCGCCCAGCATAAGCAGGGGGAGAGCGGAGAGACCCAGAACAACCTCGGCCTGAATCTGAACTACCGCTTCGGCGTGCCGCTCAAAAAGCAGCTTAGCGCCAGCGAGGTCGCCGAGAGCCGCTCGCTACGCGGCAGCCGCTATGACAGCCCGACGCGCAATAACCTGCCGGTGGTGGAGTATCGCCAGCGGAAAACTCTGTCGGTCTTTCTCGCTACGCCGCCGTGGGATCTCAAACCGGGCGAAACGGTACAGATGGTGGTTCAGGTCCGCAGCCGCTACGGCATCCGATCTATTACCTGGCAGGGGGATACTCAGGCACTGAGCCTGACCCCGCCGGTTAACGCCAACAGCAGTGAGGGCTGGAGCATTATCATGCCTGCCTGGAATAGCCAGGAGGGAGCCAACAATACGTGGCGTCTGTCGGTAACGGTGGAAGATGAGAAGGGGCAGCGCGTCTCCTCCAATGAGATCGCGCTCACGCTGGCCGAACCGCTGGTGAGTGCGCAGAACACCGCGCCGCGCTGGCCGCCGCTGCCGGAAGGCTGATTAGAAAATACGCTCCTGATGCACCCAGACCGCCGCCTCTACGCGGGATTTGAGCTTCATCTTCTTCAGCATATGCTTAACATGTACCTTCACGGTGCTCTCGGTGATATCCAGACGGCGGGCGATCATCTTGTTTGGCAGCCCCTGGGCAATCAGCTTCAGAATATCGCGCTCGCGCGGCGTCAGCTGGGTTACGTCCCGGTCTGAGGTGGCGCGGTTGGCGCGCAGGCTGGCGGCCAGCACCGGCGTCAGCGCTTCGCTCAAGACCATCTCACCCGCAGCCGCCTGCTGCAAGGCTTTCAGCAAATCTTCTGGCTCCATATCCTTCAGCAGGTAGCCGTCTGCGCCGCGTTTCAGGGCGGTGACCACGTCCTCTTCGTGGTTCGAGACGCTAAAGACCACTACGCGCCCGGAGAGGGCCTTCTCCCGCAGCTTGTCCAGCGTCTCAAGCCCGTTCATGCCGGGCATATTCAAATCGAGCAGGATCAGGTCGGGATCCAGCGTCTCCGCCAGTTCGATACCCTGTTCACCATTACTGGCTTCGCCAATCACGCGGATGTCGCTCGCCATGCTGATAAGCTGCCTGACGCCGGTGCGCAGCATCGGATGATCGTCAATCAGCAGAATGGTGGCGGGTTCCTGATTATTCATGTTTGTCTCCTTGTACGGATGAGAGAAGCTTCTCGGGTATAAATGTCACTACCACCTCGGTTCCGCCGGACTCCCGCCGCCGGACCTGACAGTCTCCGCGCAGGCTCTGGGCACGATCGCGCATGATAATTAATCCGTAGTGGTTGGTGCGTTCGGCGTTTTCCGGCACGCCGCAGCCGTTGTCGGTAATGCTCACCTTCACCTGCCGTCCCTGCTGAACCGCCGTGACGGTGACCTCGCTGGCACCGGAGTGTTTCAGGGCGTTGCTCAGCGCCTCGCGGGCGATCTGCAACAGGTGGATGGCCTGATGGGAGGGCACAAAGCGCGGCGGCAGCTGGTAGTCCAGCCTGACCGGGAAGCCGAAGTGGGCGCTGTACTCCTGGCAGCTCGCCTCCAGCGCCGGACGCAGGCCCGGCTCGCTAAGCTGCAGGCGGAAGGTGGTTAACAGCTCGCGCAGCTGCGCCCAGGAGGTATTAAGCTCGTTACGGATCTGCCCCAGCAGCTGCTGGCTGGAGTCGGGCAGGCTCTCCCCTTGCATCTGTAGACAGCTGACCTGCATCTTCATACAGGAGAGGGATTGGGCAATAGAGTCATGTAGCTCCCGGGCGATGGTGGCGCGCTCCTCCATTACCATCAGCTGCTGCTGGCGCTCCTGATGACGATCCAGCGCCAGGGTGGCGGTAAGCTGCTCTACCAAAGTATCCACCAGCTGCTGCTGATCGTGGCTCAGGTGCCGACCGGCCGGTAGCGTCGCCAGCAGCAAACCGTACTGCATATGGTTATCCGCCAGCCGCCACTTCAGCGTCGTGCCGCCGCTGCCCGTAGGGAGGATGCCGCGTGGGCAGAGGTGACAGCCTATATCATCGCAGCTCATGTCCGGCTGACAGGTAAACTCCTGGCGATTCTCCTCATCTTCCACATCGTAGACGCGCAGCTCAATATCGTGCAGCAGGGTGAGATTTTGCAGGCCGTTAAGCACCGGTGAGAGACGCTCGCACAGCGGAACCTGCATATGCAGGCGGCGGTTGGCCTGCCAGAGGAAGGAGAGGATCTCGTTTTTTTGCTCCAGCCCGGCGGTCTTCTCTTTTACCCGCTGCTCCAGCACCGCATAGCTCTGGGCCAGCTCGCTGGACATGTTATTCAGCGCCATGCCGAGCTTGGCCATCTCGTTACGCCCGCTGATATGCGCCCGCTGGGTAAAATCGCGCTGGCTGACGGCCTGGGCCATGCTCAGCAGCTGCCGCCAGGGCTGAAGCAGACGAGCCCGCAGCCAGATCACGGTAAAGACCAGCAGCAGGGCCATAAACACCGCCATGCCGCGCTGCACCAGCAGAACGCGATCGATTCGCTGTTCGGTGCGCCGATCGAAGCTGCTTACCAGACGATCGATACGGTTCACAAAGGTGGCAACCTCGCCCGAGACGGCCGCTGCGTCCTGAGCCTGCATCAGGGCCGGAATAAGATTGCGCTGCCAGTAACGCTGTAGTGCCTGAAGCTGGGGCAGCTGACCGTCGCGCAGTGCGGCCTGGATCAGCTCAGGGCTAAAGGCCGTGCGGGTCATCTCATCGATCAGCGGCTGGTCGGCTTCCGTAAGCGGCATGGCGGCCAGCAGGCGGTAGCTCTGCATACGCAGCGAGCCGGCTTTATTAATAGCGTGGGCGCTGCCCTGGACCCCCTGTACCAGCCAGCCAGAGATAGCCATCCCGGTTACGCCAATGGCGGTAGAGAGCAGAACGATCAGCGCCAGCTGGTTAACCAGCGTTAACGGTGAAAAGAGGCGTTTTAGCATATACGGCAACACTCCTGGCCCGGCAGGTCACCGGGGGTGGGGCTATTTTCGGCTATACCCTGGAGTATACCCATACCCCAAAAGAGTTACTCCTTTATTGTCGACCCTTGCACCGGCTGATGAGCGAAGCGTGGCAAATGCGTCACCAGCGTGAAAAACCACAGCTTTTCTGCCGGTTTCCCCTGCTCATTAAGGAGTAGGGCGGTTTTAGCACCGCTGAAATGGCGACTTTTCCTTTGATTTATATCAACTTAAGCGCAGGCGTAAACCCTATGGTGGCAGGGGTTAAATCCCTTATCAGAGGTGTCTATGAGTCACTCTTCAATACCTGAAAGGACCACCGGAGCCGTTATTACCGACTGGCGACCGGAGGATCCTGCTTTCTGGCAGCAGCGTGGCCAGGCCGTGGCGAGCCGCAATCTGTGGATCTCCGTGCCCTGTCTGCTGCTGGCGTTTTGCGTCTGGATGTTGTTCAGCGCCGTGGCGGTTAATCTAAACAAAGTTGGCTTCAATTTTACGACCGATCAGCTTTTCATGTTAACCGCGCTACCCTCGGTCTCCGGGGCGCTGCTGCGGGTGCCGTACTCGTTTATGGTGCCTATTTTCGGCGGTCGTCGCTGGACCGCGTTCAGTACCGGGATCATGATTATTCCCTGCGTCTGGCTGGGCATTGCCGTCCAGGACACCAGTACGTCGTTTACCACCTTTATCATCATCTCCCTGCTCTGCGGTTTTGCCGGGGCGAACTTCGCCTCCAGCATGGCGAACATCAGCTTCTTCTTTCCCAAGCAGAAGCAGGGTGGCGCCCTGGGGATCAACGGCGGGCTGGGTAACCTCGGCGTGAGCGTCATGCAGCTGCTGGCCCCGCTGGCGATCACCTTCTCGCTGTTTGCCTTTTTTGGCGCGACTGGCGTGCAGCAGGAGGATGGCTCTATGCTCTACCTGGAGAACGCTGCCTGGATCTGGGTACCTTTCCTGATTGTCTTTACCCTCGCAGCCTGGTTTGGCATGAACGAGCTGGCGACCTCTAAAGCCTCGCTGCGCTCGCAGCTGCCGGTGCTTAAGCGGGCGCATCTGTGGATCCTGGGCTTTCTCTACCTGGCCACCTTCGGCTCGTTTATTGGTTTTTCAGCGGGCTTTGCGATGCTGTCCAAAACCCAGTTTCCTGACGTCAACGTCCTGCACTTTGCCTTCTTTGGCCCGCTGGTAGGGGCGCTGGCCCGTTCAGCGGGTGGGGCGCTCTCTGACCGACTGGGCGGCGTTCGCGTGACGCTGGTGAACTTTGTTGCGATGGCCATCTTCAGCGCGCTGCTGTTCCTGACCCTGCCGTCAGCAGGAAGCGAGGGGAACTTTAGCGCCTTCTTCGCCGTCTTCCTGATGCTGTTCCTTACTGCCGGGCTGGGCAGCGGCTCCAGCTTCCAGATGATCTCGGTGATCTTCCGCAAGATGACGATGGAGCGGGTGAAGGCCAAGGGCGGCACCGAGGAGCAGGCGCTGCGTGAGGCGGCGACCGATACGGCGGCGGCGCTCGGGTTTATCTCGGCCATCGGCGCGATTGGCGGCTTCTTTATTCCGAAAGCCTTTGGTACCTCGCTGGCGCTGACCGGCTCCCCGGCCGGGGCAATGAAAGTGTTTCTCGTGTTCTATATCGCCTGCGTGTTTATCACCTGGGTGGTGTACGGACGTAAAGCTAAAACAAAATAAAGCACTGTTGATTATCCTTGCGCGGCGCAATGCCGCGCTTTTTTTTACCCTGTAATTAGTTACAACATACTTTTAGCGGATGACGGTGAGCAGCGTAGCGATGGCATGAGAAGGGTCTGGCACAGGATCTACCCCCTAATACCTCTGTGACGGAAATACCAGCGTAAAAAAAGCGGATTAAAGCATAAAAATCCACAAAATCAGTAAGATAAAAAATAGGGTCCTCTGCCACCTTGGTGGTAGGTAAAAAATCCACCGCTTTTGCTATGCCTGCCTGCCTTGATCGTCATCAATTCTCACGTCCTTTCAGCGCGTTAACGTCGCCTCATTCGCAGCAATGTCGCTTTCAGAGAGCCAGCAGGCTCCACACAGGAGAAACCCGATGAGTAAATTCCTGGACCGGTTTCGCTACTTCAAACAGAAGGGCGAAACCTTTGCCGATGGGCATGGCCAGATCCATGAAACAAACCGGGACTGGGAGGATGGATACCGCAACCGCTGGTCGCACGATAAAATTGTGCGCTCCACGCATGGCGTGAACTGCACCGGCTCCTGCAGCTGGAAGATCTACGTTAAAAACGGTCTCGTCACCTGGGAGACCCAGCAGACCGACTATCCGCGTACCCGTCCAGATATGCCTAACCATGAGCCGCGCGGCTGCCCGCGTGGGGCCAGCTACTCCTGGTATCTCTACAGCGCTAACCGCCTGAAATATCCCCTGATGCGCAAACGCCTGATGAAAATGTGGCGTGAGGCGAAAGTTCAACACAGCGATCCGGTTGCGGCATGGGCTTCTATTATTGAGGACGCCGACAAAGCGAAAAGCTTTAAGCAGGCGCGCGGCCGCGGCGGCTTTGTCCGCTCCTCCTGGCAAGAGGTTAACGAGCTGATCGCGGCCTCCAACGTCTACACCGTGAAAACCTACGGCCCGGACCGCGTGGCGGGCTTCTCGCCGATCCCGGCGATGTCGATGGTCTCCTACGCCTCTGGCGCGCGTTACCTGTCGCTGATCGGCGGCACCTGCCTGAGCTTTTACGACTGGTACTGCGACCTGCCGCCGGCCTCCCCGCAAACCTGGGGTGAGCAGACCGACGTGCCGGAATCCGCCGACTGGTACAACTCCAGCTACATTATTGCCTGGGGCTCTAACGTTCCGCAGACCCGTACGCCTGACGCCCACTTCTTTACCGAAGTGCGCTACAAAGGGACCAAAACCGTTGCCGTCACCCCGGACTATGCCGAGATCGCCAAGCTGTGCGATCTGTGGCTGGCGCCGAAGCAGGGCACCGATGCCGCGATGGCGATGGCGATGGGCCACGTCATGCTCCGCGAGTTCCATCTCGACAAGCCGAGCCAGTACTTTACCGACTACGTGCGTCGTTATACCGATATGCCGATGCTGGTGATGCTCGAAGAGCGCGATGGCTACTACGCCGCAGGCCGCATGCTGCGTGCCGCCGATCTGGTGGACGCCCTCGGTCAGGAGAATAATCCCGAGTGGAAAACCGTGGCCTGCAATGACAGCGGCGAGCTGATTGCACCCAACGGCTCCATCGGCTTCCGCTGGGGTGAAAAAGGGAAGTGGAATCTCGAACAGCGCGACGGTACCAGCGGGGCAGACGCCGAGCTGCGCCTGAGCCTGTTGGGCGGACACGATGATATTGCTGAGGTAGGTTTCCCGTACTTTGGTAACGAAGGGTCTGAACACTTCAACCGCGTTGAGCTGCAAAATATCCTTCTGCACAAGCTGCCGGTAAAACGCCTGCAGCTGGCGGATGGCAGCACCGCGCTGGTCACCACCGTCTACGATCTGACGATGGCGAACTACGGTCTCGACCGGGGCCTGGGCGACGCCAACGCTGCCGCCAGCTATGACGAAGTGAAAGCGTATACCCCAGCGTGGGCGGAAAAAATTACCGGCGTACCGCGGGCGCACATCATTCGTACCGCCCGGGAATTTGCTGACAACGCCGATAAGACGCATGGTCGCTCGATGATCATCGTGGGTGCCGGTCTGAACCACTGGTTCCATATGGACATGAACTACCGTGGCCTGATCAATATGCTGGTGTTCTGCGGCTGTGTCGGCCAGAGCGGCGGCGGCTGGGCGCACTACGTAGGTCAGGAGAAACTGCGTCCGCAGACCGGCTGGCAGCCGCTGGCGTTTGCCCTCGACTGGCAGCGTCCGCCTCGCCATATGAACGGCACCTCCTTCTTCTATAACCACTCCGGCCAGTGGCGCTATGAAACCCTGACCGCACAGGAGTTGCTCTCTCCGCTGGCGGATAAGTCCCGCTACAGCGGCCATCTTCTCGACTTCAACGTCCGCGCCGAGCGCATGGGCTGGCTGCCGTCTGCGCCGCAGCTGGGCACCAACCCGCTACGCATCGCCGCGGAGGCTGAAAAAGCGGGCATGTCAGCGGTGGATTACACCGTTAAGGCGCTAAAAGAGGGCTCTATCCGCTTTGCGGCCGAACAGCCAGAGAACGGTAAAAACCATCCGCGCAACCTCTTCATCTGGCGCTCGAACCTGCTTGGCTCCTCCGGCAAAGGCCATGAGTACATGCTGAAGTACCTGTTGGGTACGGAGAACGGCATTCAGGGTAAAGATCTGGGCGTGCAGGGCGGCGTGAAGCCGGAAGAGGTGGAGTGGCATGATAACGGCCTCGACGGCAAGCTGGATCTGGTGGTGACCCTCGACTTCCGCCTGTCGAGCACCTGCCTCTACTCCGATATCGTCCTGCCGACCGCGACCTGGTATGAGAAAGACGACATGAATACCTCGGATATGCATCCGTTTATTCATCCGCTCTCTGCCGCCGTCGATCCGGCCTGGGAGTCAAAAAGCGACTGGGAGATCTATAAAGGCATCGCCCAGAAGTTCTCCGAAGTGTGCATCGGTCATCTCGGCGTCGAAACTGACGTCGTGACCCTGCCTATCCAGCACGACTCCGCCGCCGAACTGGCGCAGCCGCTGGACGTTAAGGATTGGAAAAAGGGCGAGTGCGACCTGATCCCCGGCAAAACCGCGCCGCATATCATTCCGGTGGAGCGCGACTACCCGGCAACCTTTGAGCGCTTTACCTCCATCGGCCCGCTGCTGGACAAGGTGGGTAACGGCGGCAAAGGCATTGCGTGGAACACCGAGAGCGAGATGGATCTGCTGCGCAAGCTGAACTACACCAAGGCGGAAGGCCCGGCGAAAGGCCAGCCGATGCTGAATAGCGCTATCGATGCGGCAGAGATGATCCTGACCCTTGCGCCAGAGACCAACGGCCACGTGGCGGTTAAAGCCTGGGCAGCGCTGAGCGAGTTTACCGGCCGGGATCACACCCATCTGGCGACCAATAAAGAAGAGGAGAAGATCCGCTTCCGGGATATTCAGGCCCAGCCGCGCAAAATTATCTCCAGCCCGACCTGGTCCGGCCTTGAGGATGAGCATGTCTCCTACAACGCAGGCTATACCAACGTGCATGAGCTGATCCCGTGGCGCACGCTCTCCGGCCGCCAGCAGCTGTATCAGGATCACCCGTGGATGCGCGACTTTGGCGAAAGCCTGCTGGTCTATCGTCCGCCGATTGACACCCGTTCGGTGAAAGCGGTGATGGGCGAGAAGTCTAACGGCAATCCTGAGAAGGCGCTGAACTTCATCACGCCGCACCAGAAGTGGGGGATCCACTCGACCTACAGCGACAACCTGCTGATGCTGACCCTGTCACGCGGCGGCCCGATCGTCTGGATGAGCGAGGTGGATGCCAAAGAGCTGGGCATTGAGGATAACGACTGGATCGAGGCCTTCAACAGCAACGGTGCGCTTACCGCCCGTGCGGTAGTGAGCCAGCGCGTACCGGCCGGGATGACCATGATGTACCACGCCCAGGAGCGTATCGTGAACATTCCTGGCTCAGAGATCACCGGCCAGCGCGGGGGGATCCACAACTCGGTCACCCGTATCAGTCCGAAACCGACCCACATGATTGGCGGCTACGCCCAGCTGGCGTACGGCTTTAACTACTACGGCACGGTCGGTTCCAATCGCGATGAGTTCGTGGTGGTCCGTAAGATGAAGAACATTAACTGGTTAGATGGCGAAAACAACGACCAGGTACAGGAGAGCGCAAAATGAAAATTCGTTCACAGGTAGGCATGGTGCTGAACCTTGATAAGTGCATCGGCTGTCATACCTGCTCGGTCACCTGTAAAAACGTCTGGACCAGCCGGGAAGGGATGGAGTACGCCTGGTTCAACAACGTTGAGAGCAAACCTGGCGTGGGTTTCCCGGACGACTGGGAGAACCAGGAGAAGTGGAAGGGCGGCTGGATCCGCAAAGTGAACGGCAAGCTGCAGCCGCGCATGGGTAACCGTGCCACGCTGCTGGGTAAAATCTTCGCCAACCCGCATCTGCCGGGGATCGATGACTACTACGAGCCGTTCGACTACGACTATCAGCATCTGCACACCGCGCCAGAGGGCAAGCACCAGCCTATCGCTCGTCCGCGGTCAAAAATCAGCGGCCAGCGGATGGATAAGATCGTCAGCGGTCCGAACTGGGAAGAGATCCTCGGCGGCGAATTTGAGAAGCGCAGCCAGGATCAGAACTTCGAGAACATGCAGAAGGCGATGTACGGGCAGTTTGAAAACACCTTCATGATGTACCTGCCGCGCCTGTGCGAGCACTGCCTGAACCCGGCCTGCGTCGCGACCTGCCCGAGCGGTGCGATCTACAAGCGTGAAGAGGATGGCATTGTGCTGATCGATCAGGACAAGTGCCGCGGCTGGCGGATGTGCGTCACCGGCTGCCCCTACAAAAAGATCTACTTCAACTGGAAGAGCGGCAAGTCCGAGAAGTGCATCTTCTGTTATCCACGCATTGAGGCGGGGATGCCAACCGTCTGCTCAGAAACCTGCGTTGGGCGCATCCGCTATCTGGGCGTGCTGCTCTATGACGCGGACGCCATTGAAAACGCAGCGGCAACGGAGAGCGAGAAAGATCTCTACCAGCGTCAGCTGGACGTCTTCCTCGACCCGAACGATCCGGCAGTGATTGCGCAGGCGCTGAAGGATGGCGTGCCGCAGAGCGTGATTGACGCCGCGCAGAAGTCGCCGGTGTGGAAACTGGCGATGGACTGGAAGCTGGCCCTGCCGCTGCACCCGGAGTATCGCACCCTGCCGATGGTCTGGTACGTGCCGCCTCTGTCACCGATCCAGTCGGCGGCCGACGCGGGCGAGCTGGGCAGCAACGGCATCCTGCCAGACGTCGAGAGCCTGCGTATTCCGGTACAGTATCTCGCTAACCTGCTGACGGCGGGCGATACCCAGCCGGTGCTGCTGGCGCTGAAACGCATGCTGGCGATGCGTCACTACAAGCGTGCCGAGACCGTGGATAACGTTAATGATATTCGCGCCCTGGAAGAGGTGGGCTTAAGCGAAGCTCAGGCCCAGGAGATGTATCGCTACCTGGCAATTGCCAACTACGAGGATCGCTTCGTTATTCCTACCAGCCACCGCGAGCTGGCGCGGGATGCGTTCCCGGAACGTAACGGCTGCGGCTTTAGCTTCGGCGACGGCTGCCACGGCAGCGACACCAAGTTCAACCTGTTTAACAGTCGCCGTATTGATGCCGTTGATGTGACCAAGAAAACGGAGCCACGCCCATGATTGAACTTGTCGTGATTTCCCGCCTGCTGGAGTATCCGGATGCTGCCCTGTGGCAGCATCAGCAGGAGCTGTTCGATGCTCTTATGGAGAGCGAGCACCTGTCGCTTAAGGATGCTCATCAGCTGGTGGTCTTTATTCGTGACCTGATGAGTCAGGATCTGCTGGATGCGCAGGCGGCCTACAGCGAGCTGTTCGATCGCGGCCGTGCCACCTCGCTGCTGCTGTTTGAGCATGTGCATGGCGAATCCCGCGATCGCGGCCAGGCGATGGTGGATCTGCTGGCGCAGTATGAGCGTCAGGGCCTGGTTATCGATCGCCGTGAGCTACCGGATCATCTCCCACTCTATCTGGAGTATCTGGCCCAGTTGCCGGTGAGCGACGCGCTGGAGGGGCTGGAGGATATCGCCCCGATTTTGGCCCTGCTCAATGCCCGTCTGCAACAGCGTGAGAGCCGCTATGCCAGCCTGGTTGAGCTGCTGCTGCGGCTGGCCAAAACCGACGTCGATCGGCAGAAGGTCGGCGAGAAAATTGCCGGTGAAGCCCGGGATGATACTCCCCAGGCGCTGGATGCCGTCTGGGAAGAGGAGCAGGTGAAGTTCTTCGCTGACCAGAGCTGCGGTGAGTCTGAGATCGCCTCTCATCAGCGTCGGTTTGCCGGTGCGGTGGCCCCGCAATATTTGAATATCACAACCGGAGGACAGCAATAATGCAGTTCCTTAATATGTTCTTCTACGACATCTATCCCTATATTGCCGGTACGGTGTTTCTTGTCGGCAGCTGGCTGCGCTATGACTATGGGCAGTACACCTGGCGAGCCGGCTCCAGCCAGATGCTGGATCGTAAAGGGATGCACCTGGCGTCGAACCTGTTCCACATCGGGATTATCGGGATTTTTGCCGGTCATCTGGTGGGGATGCTCACGCCGCACTGGATGTATGAATCCTTCCTGCCGATTGACGTCAAACAGAAGCTGGCGATGATCGCCGGGGGGATATTCGGCATTATGACGCTGGTGGGTGGCCTGCTGCTGCTTAAGCGCCGCCTCTTTAGCCCGCGGGTGCGCGCCACCACCACGACGGCAGATATCCTGATCCTGACCCTGCTGATGGTGCAGTGTACGCTTGGCCTGCTGACGATCCCGTTCTCGGCCCAGCATATGGACGGGAGCGAAATGATGAAGCTGGTGGGTTGGGCGCAGTCGATTGTGACCTTTCACGGCGGCGCATCGGCAAATCTTGACGGCGTGGCGTTCATTTTCCGCGTGCATCTGGTACTGGGGATGACGCTGTTCCTGCTCTTCCCGTTCTCGCGACTGGTGCATATCTGGAGCGCGCCGGTGGAGTATATGACACGCAAATACCAGGTCGTACGCGCCCGTCGCTAATGGGTCTGCTGTTTAACACGAACCTCGCTACGGCGAGGTTTTTTTCGCCAGCGATTCCCGAATGGACAGGGAGCCCCGGTCGTGTATCGATTTTGTAGCCCCGGTAAGCGCAGCGCTACCGGGGAGAACGGTGTGCAATTATGCAGGCGAAGTCAACGCCGGGTGGCGGCTTCGCCTGACCCGGCCTACGTTCCCTAATCGACAGGGTGCCCCGGTCGTGTATCGGTTTTGTAGCCCCGGTAAGCGCAGCGCCACCGGGGAGAACGGTGTGCAATTATGCAGGCGAGGTCAACGCTGGATGGCGGCTTCGCCTGACCCGGCCTACATTCCCGAATCGACAGGGTGCCCCGGTCGTGTATCGGTTTTGTAGCCCCGGTAAGCGCAGCGCCACCGGGGAGGACGGTGTGCAATTATGCAGGCGAGGTCAACGCCGGGTGGCGGCTTCGCCTGACCCGGCCTACATTATCGAATCGACAGGGAGCCCCGGTCGTGTATCGATTTTGTAGCCCCGGTAAGCGCAGCGCCACCGGGGAGAACGGTGCAGAGAGCGAGGAACGAACCTTGGTCGAAGCTTCTCATCCTTCCCGGTACGGAATAGTATGCAGCTTTGAGGTTTGATTTAAATGGGATGCTTTATAAGAAGATGGTGGTGGGGGAAGGATTACTCGGTCCTTCGCACCTCGCCCTTCGGGTCGTTGCCTGACGGCAACGCTCTCTCGCTGTCGCTCGAGTCGAACCTTGGTCGAAGCTTCTCATCCTTCCCGGTACGGAATAGTATGCAGCTTTGAGGTTTGATTTAAACGGGATGCTTTATAAGAAGATGGTGGTGGGGGAAGGATTCGAACCTTCGAAGTCTGTGACGGCAGATTTACAGTCTGCTCCCTTTGGCCGCTCGGGAACCCCACCAGGGGTAATATCTTGCTTGTAGAGATGGTGGTGGGGGAAGGATTATTCCTCGCTTCGCTCCTCACCCTTCGGGCCGTTGCCTGATGGCAACGTTCTCTCGCTGTCGCTCGAGTCGAACCTTAGTCGAAGGTTCTTACCCTTCCCCGATAAGTGCATACGTCAGCTTAACTCATCGGGTTTACCACACTGCTGTGGTGAATAATGGTGGTGGGGGAAGGATTCGAACCTTCGAAGTCGATGACGGCAGATTTACAGTCTGCTCCCTTTGGCCGCTCGGGAACCCCACCACGGGGTAATGCTGGTACTGGCCTGCTTCCCTTGGGAAGCGGGGCGCATCATATCAAATGACGCGCCGCTGTAAAGCATTCCTTTTAAAGAAATGAACCGTTTGCATGCTTTTTATGCGCACTGCGCTAATGCTAAGCAACCCATCTCATCAGTCGCTTACAGAATAATCGTCCGGTTGCCGTAAACAAATACCCGCTGGCCCAAAACTTCGTACAGCGCCCGGCTGAGTACGTTCTTCTCAACGTCGCGTCCAGCACGCATCATATCCTCGGCGGTGTAAGTGTGATCGACGTGAATAACGTCCTGCATAATAATTGGACCCTCGTCCAGATTATCATTCACATAGTGCGCAGTCGCACCAATGATCTTCACGCCGCGCTCGTAAGCCTGATGATAAGGACGAGCACCAATAAATGCCGGTAAGAACGAGTGGTGAATATTGATGATCTTATTCGGGAAGCGGGCAACAAAGGTTGGCGTTAGCACACGCATGTATTTTGCTAACACCACATAGTCCGGGTCATAGGCTTCAATCGCCTGAGCCATCTTCTCGTCGTGATCTTCACGGGTCAGCCCTTCATGGCTTACCAGCTCAAAAGGAATATCAAAACGCTCCACCAGCGTGCGCAGGGTGTCATGGTTACCAATCACGGCGGCAATCTCTACATCAAGGCCGCCATAGTTGGCCTTCATGAGCAGATCGCCCAGGCAATGCGCCTCTTTGGTGACCAGAATTACGATGCGACGACGACCCGCAGGCGTTAACTCCCGCACGGAACCGTCTGGCAGGGCGCTGTCGAGATCGGCCAGCAGGGTAGCATCGTTGAAAATGCCCTCCAGCTCGGTACGCATAAAGAAGCGCCCGGTACGGTGATCGACAAACTCATTGTTCTGTACGATGTTCAGCTCGTGCTTGTAACAAATGTTGGTGATGCGTGCGATAAGCCCTTTCTGATCGGGACAGATAGTACGCAGAACTTTTCGTTGTAGTGAATGCATTGCCGGGTAAATCCTTGACGTGTTTGCTATGAGGTACCGCTGGGTTTATTGCCCGCAGCACTTTTTAAATTTTTTGCCCGAGCCACAGGGGCAGGGATCGTTACGGCCGAACTGAGGACGCGTGCCATCAATATAATACCATTGGCCGTTTTCTTTTAAGAACCTGGAACGCTCAATAATTGCGCCCGTTTTGCCTTTCTCTTTAAAACGTGCCACAAAACTGACGAACCCTTCGCCGCTGTGGCTGCCCTCCGCCTGCTCAAAGAGGGTCAGACCCAGCCACTCGGTGCCGGCGAAGCCCGCCTCTATCTCCTGACGGAACGCCGCAGCCTGACAGGAGGGATGCCATGTTTGGATCAGATAGTCAGCACGCTTTTCTACAAACGCCGTATAGCGCGAGCGCATAAATTGGCTGGGATCGGACGCAATCTCTTTTCCAGACAGATAAGGCTGGCAACATAGGCTATACTCCAGTGCGCTACCGCAGGGACAACGGTTTGACAAAATAGGTATCCTGAATAAATGAGAGCGCCGATGCGCCTTTGCCGCACTATGTTAACTGAGCGATGACGATGACGCTATGCCAGGAGAGTAAGGCAGAGGATATATTCGTCAGGACTGGTCATAAGGTCAAAAATTTAGTACGTTTCGGCATAGGCAATTGGCGCCAAGCGCTGAGAGAGGCGTTTTGGCCACCGCGATGTTTTGACATCATGACCTATTCGGTTCAAACACTTACGCATGGCGTATGATGCCACAATACGCCAGACGGGCCTGAGATCCTGATAAACCTATTTGTCCTGTTTTTCTGCCGGCCTGGTGTGCGGCAGTGCATATTGCTGTTTTGCAGCAGGCCGAGGGATGGTAATGGGCGAATTGTAACCACTCGGTGTACATAAAATGTTTGAGTACTTGGTTTTTCGCTTTCTTAAGCAAAATCTGACAGGCGGTAGTCGCAATAGCGTGCCACTATTGAACTATCGTAAGGCAGGGGAGAGAACATGACGCAGCCATTGGCCGGAAAACATATGTTAATCGTTGAAGACGAACCCGTTTTCCGCTCACTGCTGGACTCCTGGCTTCTGTCTCTTGGCGCATCCACTACCCTCGCGGGTGACGGTGTGGAGGCGCTTGAGATGTTCGCCAGGGTCAGACCAGATCTGATGATCTGTGATATCGCAATGCCGCGGATGAATGGCCTCAAGCTGGTCGAACATCTGCGCAATGAAGGCGATCAAACGCCCATCCTGGTGATTTCGGCAACGGAGAATATGGCTGACATCGCCAAAGCGCTTCGGCTTGGCGTCCAGGATGTCCTACTTAAGCCGGTGAAGGATTTTGCTCGCCTGCGGGAGACCGTATTGGCCTGCCTCTATCCCAATATGTTTAATTCGCGGGTAGAGGAAGAGGAGCGGCTCTTTCAGGACTGGGATGCCTTAGTAAGCGATCCCCATGCGGCGGCAAAGCTGCTGCAGGAATTACAGCCTCCTGTTCAGCAGGTCTTATCCCAGTGTCGCGTTAATTATCGCCAGCTGGTTGCAGCCAATCAGCCTGGACTGGTGTTAGATATTGCGCCACTTTCCGATCACGACCTCGCCTTTTATTGTCTGGATGTGACACGCGCCGGCGATAACGGTGTATTAGCCGCGCTCCTATTACGCGCACTTTTCAATGGCCTGTTGCAGGAGCAGCTCTCTCAGCAGCGTCAACGCTTACCCGAACTGGGCGCGCTGTTAAAGCAGGTCAATCAATTACTGCGCCAGGCAAATTTACCCGGACAGTTCCCCCTGCTGGTGGGTTATTACCACAGCGAGCAGAAAAATTTGATATTAGTTTCTGCTGGTCTTAACGCAACGCTGAATACTGACGATCAACTCGTGCAGATTAGCAGCGGGGTGCCGTTAGGTACGCTGGGTAATGCTTACTTAAATCAAATAAGCCAGCGTTGTGACGCCTGGGAGTGCCAGGTTTGGGGAACGGGCGGTCGACTGCGCTTAATGTTGTCTGCGGAATGAGCGATCGCGCTGCGTTCCCCATTTTGCTTTATCGTAAAAACGAGCCGGGTGCTAACATCAGGACAGTCTTATAGGTAATTGTCTTAATTACATGTCGATGAGTCCAATTCAGACCAGGCTCACAGTTTGATACTGATATACTCATTGCACTATTCATTGACGAACGTGTTCTAGTATGAACAGTCCAGGAGATTTTAAATGGCTGCCGTTAATTCAAAAGTAACAAAAGCAGTTATCCCGGTCGCAGGATTAGGAACCAGGATGCTGCCCGCCACGAAAGCTATCCCGAAAGAGATGCTGCCGCTGGTAGATAAACCCTTAATTCAATACGTAGTAAACGAATGTATTGCGGCGGGTATTACGGAAATCGTTTTAGTTACTCATTCATCTAAAAACTCCATCGAAAACCACTTCGACACCAGTTTTGAACTGGAAGCGATGCTGGAAAAACGCGTTAAGCGCCAGCTGCTGGAAGAGGTACAGTCTATTTGCCCACCGCACGTCACAATTATGCAGGTGCGTCAGGGTCTGGCTAAAGGGTTAGGCCACGCCGTACTGTGCGCGCATCCGGTCGTGGGTGATGAGCCGGTGGCTGTTATTCTGCCTGACGTTATTCTTGATGAATATGAATCCGATCTCTCTCAAGATAACCTTGCGGAAATGATCAAGCGCTTCGATGAAACCGGCTGCAGCCAGATTATGGTGGAGCCGGTTGAAGATGTCACCGCGTATGGCGTGGTGGATTGCAAAGGCGCCGAGTTAAAACCGGGTGAAAGCGTGCCAATGGTTGGTGTGGTTGAGAAGCCGAAGGCTAACGTTGCGCCTTCTAACCTTGCTGTTGTAGGCCGTTACGTCCTGAGCGCTGAAATTTGGCCTCTGCTGGCAAAAACACCGCCGGGCGCAGGGGATGAGATCCAGCTGACCGACGGTATCGATATGCTTATCGAGAAAGAGACCGTTGAAGCCTACCATATGAAAGGCAAAAGCCATGACTGCGGCAATAAGCTGGGTTATATGCAAGCGTTTGTTGAATATGGTATTCGTCACAACACGCTGGGTGAAGAATTCAAGAGCTGGCTGGAGAATGAGATGGGCCTTGCTAAGTAAGGTCTTTCTTACCGCCATTTGACAAAAGCCGAAGATATCACCGTTACGTACGGATTATCTTCGGCTTTTTTATTGCCACTTGTTTCTAAGTGAAAACATAAGCCAGCGCTAACCCTGCGCCAGTGCCAATAAAAAATCCCGCCGTAGCGGGATTTTTTACATCAGGCGAGGGATTATTCCTTAATCAGGAAGTCTTCCAGCTGTTTGCCTTGCTCGTCCATTGCCTTCTTAATAACGGCTGGGGTACGGCCCTGGCCGGTCCAGGTTTTAGTTTCGCCGTTTTCGTCAACGTAGCTATATTTAGCCGGGCGTGCTGCACGCTTAGCTTTAGTACCTACTTTCGCGGCTGCCATGCTGTTCAGCAGTTCGTTTGGGTCAATACCGTCAGCAATCAGCATTTCACGATACTGCTGCAGTTTACGCGTACGCTCTTCAATTTCAGCAGCAGCGGCATTATCTTCTTCACGACGCTCGTTAACAACAACTTCTAATTTTTCCAGCATTTCTTCGAGCGTTTCGAGAGTACATTCTCTTGCCTGTGCACGAAGAGTACGGATGTTGTTCAGAATTTTAAGTGCTTCGCTCATTGTAGTAATCTCAAACTTATAATGGGTGGTTTGTTGAGCTAATAATAGAGCGATAATTTGAGTTGTGCAATACCCGGCAATGTAAGGAATTCAAAATTACCCGTTATTTGCCCGTTTTATTAATTGCGTTATCTTAAATTTACCTACAGTGAACCGGTCCCACAAAGCTTATCCAATCCATTACCCCTGGTCTGTTTAGGGTCAGATTAAGTGAAAAATGTAATCAGACTTTTTCGATTAATGCTGACAGTACTATTGCCGGGATGGATAAATATCAACCTTTCTTATTAGTCTGCCATAAGTGTGGTGAGCTTAAATTACTAATATTTTCTGTCACCTAAGTTAAGAGCGGGCAATGCAAAAAGGCGTGTCCCTACACAGGTCAGTGATAAAGCGAGAGGGCTGGATGTCAGCAGTAATGGCTACGTCATTCATAAGTGTTATAAAGTGTGTATATCACATCAAAACGTAAGGGCTACCATTAACAGGTTAGTTGCGCTACCAGCCATGTTAGTTGAGCAAATTATGCTACAATCCGCGCGTTAAAAATTACACCTTGATTGGGGTCTCCAGACCAATGGCTCAGCTATATTTCTACTACTCGGCAATGAATGCCGGCAAATCTACGGCGCTCTTGCAGTCTTCCTACAATTACCAGGAAAGGGGGATGCGCTCGCTGGTCTATACCGCCGAAATTGATAACCGTTTCGGTAGTGGAAAAGTCAGCTCCCGTATCGGCCTCTCTTCGCCAGCGAAATTATTCAACCAGCAGACATCGCTGTTTGATGAGATCCGCGATGAGCACGCTCGGGAGCCTGTCCACTGCGTGCTGGTGGATGAGAGCCAGTTTTTAACGCGTGAACAGGTTTACGCCCTCTCTGAAGTCGTCGATAGGCTGGATATTCCTGTACTGTGCTATGGCCTACGCACTGATTTCCGTGGCGAACTGTTTACCGGCAGCCTCTATTTGCTGGCGTGGTCAGATAAGCTGGTCGAGTTAAAAACCATCTGTTTCTGCGGCCGTAAGGCCAGCATGGTATTACGTCTCGATCAGGATGGGCGTCCCTATAATGAAGGAGAGCAGGTAGTTATAGGGGGGAATGAGCGCTACGTCTCGGTATGCCGTAAGCACTATAAAGAGGCGCTCGCAGAAGGCTCTCTGACAGCGATACAGCGTCGCGTGCGTGGGTAGGTAGCGGATAAGCCAGAACAGGCGCAGCGTGCCGCTGAGGCCATAAAAAAACCCGCCGACTGGCGGGTTTTTGTTAGCACGATAGATTAAGCGGGTTTTTTCACTTTCTTATCGGCTTTTACCGGTACCGCAACGTCAGCCTGCACAGGCGCAGCGTCACCCTCTCTGTACTCGCGGCCATAGTAGGTATCCAGCAGGATCTGTTTCAGCTCGGCGATCAGCGGGTAGCGCGGGTTAGCGCCGGTGCACTGGTCATCGAAGGCGTCTTCAGACAGCTTGTCGACATGAGCAAGGAAGTCCGCTTCCTGCACGCCTGCTTCGCGGATAGATTTCGGAATACCCAGTTCAGCTTTCAGGCTATCCAGCCATCCCAGCAGCTTCTCAATCTTCGCCGCGGTGCGATCGCCCGGTGCGCTCAGGCCCAGATGGTCAGCAATCTCTGCGTAGCGACGGCGAGCCTGCGGACGGTCATACTGGCTAAAGGCCGTCTGTTTGGTTGGGTTATCGTTCGCGTTATAGCGGATAACGTTGCCAATCAGCAGGGCGTTAGCCAGGCCGTGCGGAATGTGGAACTGCGAGCCGAGTTTGTGCGCCATTGAGTGACAAACACCGAGGAAGGCGTTAGCAAAGGCGATACCGGCGATGGTTGCCGCACCGTGCACGCGTTCGCGAGCCACTGGGTTTTTCGACCCTTCATGGTAGGACGCTGGCAGGTACTCTTTCAGCAGCTTAAGCGCCTGCAGAGCCTGACCATCAGAGAACTCGGAGGCCAGCACGGATACATACGCTTCCAGGGCATGGGTCACCGCATCGAGGCCGCCAAAGGCGCACAGTGATTTCGGCATATCCATGACCAGGTTGGCATCGACGATGGCCATATCCGGGGTCAGAGCGTAGTCAGCCAGCGGGTATTTCTGACCGGTAGCATCATCGGTTACGACGGCGAACGGCGTAACTTCAGAACCGGTACCGGAGGTGGTAGTGATAGCAATCATTTTTGCTTTCACGCCCATTTTCGGGAACTTGTAGATACGTTTACGGATATCCATAAAGCGCAGCGCCAGCTCTTCGAAGTGGGTTTCCGGGTGTTCGTACATAACCCACATGATTTTTGCTGCATCCATCGGGGAGCCGCCGCCCAGGGCGATAATCACGTCAGGCTTGAAGGAGTTCGCCAGCTCAGCACCCTTACGAACGATGGTTAGGGTCGGATCCGCTTCAACTTCAAAGAACACTTCCGTCTCTACGCCAGCCGCTTTCAGCACGGAGGTGATCTGGTCCGCGTAGCCGTTGTTGAACAGGAAGCGGTCGGTGACGATCAGCGCACGTTTGTGGCCATCGGTAATCACTTCATCCAGCGCAATGGGCAGGGAGCCGCGGCGGAAGTAGATTGATTTCGGAAGTTTATGCCACAGCATGTTTTCAGCTCGCTTAGCAACGGTTTTCTTGTTGATCAGGTGCTTCGGACCTACGTTTTCAGAGATGGAGTTACCACCCCAGGAGCCGCAGCCCAGGGTCAGGGACGGCGCGAGTTTGAAGTTGTACAGGTCGCCGATACCACCCTGAGAGGCCGGGGTGTTAATCAGAATACGGGCGGTTTTCATCTTCTCGCCGAAGAAAGCCACGCGATCCGGCTGGTTGTCCTGGTCAGTATAGAGACAGGAGGTGTGACCGATCCCACCCATTGCGACCAGTTTCTCCGCTTTAACCACGGCGTCTTCGAAATCTTTCGCGCGGTACATCGCCAGCGTCGGGGAGAGTTTTTCGTGAGCAAACGGCTCGCTCTCATCCACGGTAGTCACTTCGCCAATCAGGATCTTGGTGCTGGCCGGCACGGTAAAGCCTGCCAGTTCAGCAATCTTAACTGCTGGCTGACCCACGATGGCCGCGTTCAGCGCGCCGTTTTTCAGGATGATATCCTGAACGGCCTTCAGCTCCTGGCCCTGCAGCATGTAGCCGCCGTGGCTGGCAAAACGTTCACGTACTTTGTCATAGACGGAGTCAACGACCACCACAGACTGCTCGGAGGCACAGATAACGCCGTTATCGAAGGTTTTTGACATCAGCACAGAGGCAACGGCACGTTTGATATCGGCAGTTTCGTCGATAACAACCGGGGTATTACCTGCACCTACGCCGATAGCCGGTTTACCAGAGCTATAAGCCGCTTTAACCATGCCCGGACCGCCGGTGGCGAGGATCAGGTTGATATCCGGATGGTGCATCAGGGCATTAGACAGTTCTACGGAAGGTTGGTCGATCCAGCCAATCAGGTCTTTTGGTGCGCCCGCAGCAATAGCGGCCTGCAGAACGATATCGGCTGCTTTGTTAGTGGCATCTTTAGCACGCGGATGCGGAGAGAAGATGATTGCGTTGCGTGTCTTGAGGCTAATCAGCGATTTAAAGATGGCGGTAGAGGTTGGGTTAGTGGTCGGAACGATACCGCAGATAATACCGATAGGCTCGGCGATAGTGATGGTGCCAAAGGTGTCGTCGGTAGAAAGCACACCGCAGGTCTTCTCATCTTTATACGCGTTGTAGATATATTCAGAAGCGAAGTGGTTTTTAATCACTTTATCTTCCACAATACCCATACCGGATTCTGCAACAGCCAGCTTAGCGAGAGGAATTCGCGCATCGGCGGCAGCCAGAGCGGCGGCACGGAAGATTTTATCAACTTGTTCTTGAGAAAAGTTGGCATATTCACGCTGGGCTTTTTTCACGCGTTCAACGAGTGCGTTAAGTTCAGCGACGTTAGTAACGGCCATAATGATCTCCTGATAATGTTAAACTCTTTTAGTAAATCAGTTGCTCAATGGATCAACAGAACAGTATAGTAAGACCCGTAGCAGCCTGCATTACCGTTTCAAAAACAAGTACTTATTAACGACATCTGCACCCATGATTTACTAAAAGAGCCTCGCCTCAGCATCATACCGTTTGATACTTCTTTTCTCCCTGGCGGCGTAAACAAGGTTACTCACTTCTGAGTAGCGATTACGTGATCCAGATCAAGAATAGTCGAAGCTGACACCTTTCAGCTGGCTCTTTTTATTCATTTGCATCAAATGTTAATAATTTCAGGGGCGTAGTAGAAATAAGCTATCATACTTTCTACAATTAAATAACATACACACACTCTCACGTTTTTCAGAATATTTCTGGTGAAGTATGCTGATATTAGGCGTATCTTTAGCATGGTTTTTTTATGGCTAAAATTTTGCCTTCGGCGTTGATTATTTGCGGAGTTTACCGTGATCCAGACGTTGTTTGATTTTCCGACCTATCTGAAGTTTTTTATTGGCCTGTTTGCTCTGGTTAACCCGGTCGGGATTATTCCTGTATTCATCAGCATGACCAGCTACCAGACCGCGGCGGCGCGAAACAAAACCAACCTAACCGCCAGCGTCTCGGTTGCCATTATTCTCCTTACCTCACTCTTTTTAGGCAGCACCATCCTGCAGCTTTTTGGTATCTCTATCGATTCATTCCGTATTGCCGGGGGCATCCTTGTGGTGACCATTGCGATGTCGATGATCAGCGGCAAGCTTGGCGAGGATAAGCAGAATAAACAGGAGAAGTCAGAGACGGCCATTCGTGAAAGCATTGGGGTGGTACCGCTCGCGCTACCGTTGATGGCAGGGCCGGGGGCCATCAGCTCCACCATTGTCTGGGGAACGCGTTTTCATAGCTGGCCCCATCTGCTCTGTTTTTCCATCGCCATTGCCCTGTTCGCACTCTGCTGCTGGGGACTGTTTCGTATTGCGCCCTGGCTGGTTCGTTTATTAGGCCAGACCGGCATCAACGTCATTACTCGAATTATGGGGCTGTTACTGATGGCGCTGGGCATTGAATTTATCGTTACCGGGATCAAAGCCATTTTTCCCGGCTTAATGCACTGATAACTTTCATTCGAAAAATGTCAGCCTGAACGGCGCACCCAGCGCCGTTTTTTTCATCATTATTAGTAAAACATATAACTAATGTTGAAAAATGGCACAAACATAACAAATCGCGCTGGTTGAACTAAAGTCTTAATAATCAGCACGTTGAATTTTTCTCTTTGACACGTTTGCTTACATTCCCCCCTTTATGCCTGTTATTTTACTCACATGATACTCTGGGGCTTGCTGTGTGATTATCGAAATGATATTAGTAATTTAATCACCCACACAGATGAATGTGCTAGAAAATGAGCACTTGTTACATTTTTGTGTAAAAAACAATCGACCTGAACGTAAACACGGGAGGAAGAGTAATAAATGCACTATGTCATTGATTTTGATATCGTTTACCCATTTATTCCTCGCAGTACACCTCGCGTAAAGCCGCTACAGAATTGTATAAAAGAGAAATGCTTAACAAATTTGCAAATTGTATTGGCGGACGATAAATGCATTTGATACTTTCCAGGCCACTATTTGCAGCAAAACGCTCAGCAAATGAATAGATGCAGATGAGAATCATTTTCATAAATGATATTCATCAGGATATATAAGGCGCCTCAAACAGGGGAGGCGTTAAAGAATCGACGCCAGGCTGCCGCTATGAGTAGCCAGTAATAATAAAAGTCGGTGATAGCAAGCAGTAACCCCTTGCGGATGCAAAAACTCCTGCACCGTACAGGCACCCCCTCGGGGGAATGAAACAGGCTGGCATAAAAGCCAGTAATTATAATGAGTGGAGTACCAACACAATGTCCATCATCACAAAAAAAAGCTTGGTAGCGGCAGGGATTTTGACTGCGCTAATCGCGGGTAATGTTGCCTTTGCGGCAGATGTACCTGCAGGTGTTCAACTGGCAGAGAAGCAAACCCTGATCCGAAATAACGGTGCCGAGCCGCAGTCGCTCGACCCAAATAAGATCGAAGGGGTACCCGAATCCAACGTCAGCCGCGATCTGTTTGAAGGTCTGCTGATTACCTCTCCGGTTGACGGCCACCCTGTTCCGGGCGTTGCCGAATCCTGGGATAATAAAGATTTTAAAGTCTGGACCTTCCATCTGCGTAAAGATGCTAAATGGTCCAACGGCGAACCTGTGACCGCCCAAGATTTCGTCTATAGCTGGCAGCGCCTGGTGGATCCGAATACCGCCTCGCCTTATGCAAGCTATCCGCAATATGGCCATATCGTAAACGTTGATGCGATCATCGACGGCAAAATGAAGCCGAGCGAGCTGGGCGTTAAGGCAATTGATGACCATACGCTGGAAGTCACCCTGAGCGAGCCGGTACCTTACTTCTATAAGCTGCTGGTTAACCCGGCGATGTCCCCGGTAAATAAAACCGCCATCGAAAAATTTGGCGAAAAGTGGACCCAGCCAGCGAATATTGTCTCCAACGGCGCGTTTAAACTGCAGGACTGGGTGGTTAACGAACGTATTGTGATGGTGCGTAACACCAACTATTGGAATAACGGCAAAACCGTTCTCGATCAAATTACCTATCTGCCAATCTCCTCCGAAGTGACGGACGTGAACCGCTACCGCAGCGGCGAGATTGACATGACCTATAACAACCTGCCGATCGAGCTGTTCCAGAAGCTGAAAAAAGAGATCCCGCAGGAGGTGCACGTTGACCCATACCTCTGCACCTACTACTACGAAATCAACAACCAGAAAGCACCGTTTACCGATGCCCGTATCCGTACCGCGCTGAAGCTGGGCCTGGATCGCGATATCATTGCTAACAAAGTGAAAGCGCAGGGCGATCTGCCTGCCTATGGCTACACCCCGCCGTACGCCGACGGTGCGAAGCTGACCAAGCCGGAGTGGTTCGGCTGGACGCAGGAAAAACGCAACGAAGAGGCGAAAAAACTGCTGGCGGAAGCAGGCTACACCAAAGACAAGCCGCTGACCTTTAACCTGCTGTACAACACCTCCGATCTGCATAAGAAGCTGGCCATTGCCGCCGCCTCTATCTGGCAGAAAAACCTCGGGGTGAACGTCAAGCTGGTGAACCAGGAGTGGAAAACCTTCCTCGATACCCGTCACCAGGGTAACTTCGACGTGGCCCGTGCTGGCTGGTGTGCGGACTATAACGAGCCGACCTCGTTCCTGAACACCATGCTCTCCGGCAGCTCAATGAACACCGCGCACTATAAGAGCGAGGCGTTTGACCGCATCATGGCCGATGCCGTGAAAGCCAGCGACGAAGCGAAACGCAGCGAGCTGTACGATCAGGCTGAACAGCAGCTGGGTAAAGACTCGGCGATCGTACCGGTTTACTACTATGTAAACGCGCGTCTGGTGAAACCGTGGGTGGGTGGTTATACCGGTAAAGACCCAATGGATAACGTCTACGGTAAAGATCTCTACGTTATCAAACATTAATGGCAATATGTGGGGCAGGGCGTAACCGTGCTAAGACGCGGCGTCGCACTGCCCCATCGTGTCTTATTTTATCGCACTGCATACACCGGCGTGTTTACGCCACGTGTATAAGGCACAGGCCAGAAGGTACGGGCAATGTTGAAATTTATTTTACGTCGCTGTCTGGAAGCTATTCCGACGCTCCTGATTCTTATTACCATCTCCTTCTTTATGATGCGCCTTGCGCCGGGTAGTCCTTTTACCAGCGAGCGCGCGCTGCCGCCGGAAGTGATGGCGAACATCGAAGCGAAATATCACTTAAACGATCCGATCATGACCCAGTATTTCAGCTACCTGAAACAGCTGGCGCACGGTGATTTCGGGCCGTCATTTAAATATAAAGACTATTCGGTCAACGATCTGGTGGCCTCCAGCTTCCCGGTGTCGGCGAAATTAGGCGCGGCCGCCTTTTTCCTCGCCGTAGTGCTGGGCGTGGCGGCGGGCGTTATTGCGGCGCTTAACCAGAATACGAAGTGGGACTATACGGTCATGGGCTTTGCCATGACCGGGGTGGTTATTCCCAGCTTCGTGGTTGCGCCACTGCTGGTGCTTATTTTCGCTATTACGCTGAAGTGGTTGCCGGGCGGCGGCTGGAACGGCGGGGCGCCGAAATTTATGATCCTGCCGATGGTGGCGCTCTCTTTGGCCTACATCGCCAGTATTGCGCGTATCACCCGTGGGTCGATGATTGAAGTGCTGCACTCTAACTTCATCCGTACCGCCCGCGCTAAAGGTTTGCCCCTGCGCCGCATCATCCTGCGTCACGCCCTGAAGCCTGCGCTGCTGCCGGTGCTCTCCTATATGGGCCCCGCGTTTGTTGGCATCATCACCGGCTCGATGGTTATCGAAACCATCTACGGTCTGCCGGGCATCGGTCAGCTGTTTGTTAACGGCGCGCTGAACCGCGACTACTCCCTGGTGCTGAGCCTGACCATTCTGGTCGGCACGCTGACTATTTTGTTCAATGCGATCGTGGACGTGCTCTATGCCGTTATCGATCCGAAAATCCGTTACTAACGCTGGGGTACGCCATGATGTTAAGTAAGAAAAACAGCGAGGCGCTGGAAAACTTCAGTGAGAAACTGGAAGTTGAAGGGCGTAGCCTGTGGCAGGATGCGCGTCGTCGCTTTATGCATAACCGCGCCGCCGTTACCAGCCTTGTCGTACTGGTGCTGATCGCGCTGTTCGTCGCCTTTGCACCGCTGCTGTCGCAGTTTACCTATTTCGATACCGACTGGGGCATGATGTCCAACGCGCCGGATATGGCCTCCGGCCACTACTTCGGCACCGACTCCTCGGGGCGTGATCTGCTGGTGCGTGTCGCTATCGGTGGACGCATCTCCCTGATGGTCGGCATTGCCGCCGCGCTGGTTGCGGTCGTGGTCGGCACGCTCTACGGCTCGCTCTCGGGCTATCTTGGTGGCAAAGTCGACTCGGTGATGATGCGCCTGCTGGAGATCCTCAACTCCTTCCCGTTCATGTTCTTTGTGATCCTGCTGGTGACCTTCTTCGGACAAAATATCCTGCTGATCTTTGTCGCTATCGGCATGGTCTCCTGGCTCGATATGGCGCGTATCGTGCGCGGCCAGACGCTGAGCCTGAAGCGCAAAGAGTTTATCGAAGCGGCGCAGGTCGGCGGCGTATCGACGGCCAGCATTGTGGTGCGCCACATCGTGCCGAACGTGCTGGGCGTGGTGGTGGTTTACGCCTCGCTGCTGGTCCCGAGCATGATCCTGTTTGAATCCTTCCTGAGCTTCCTCGGCCTCGGTACCCAGGAGCCGCTCAGCAGCTGGGGCGCGCTGCTCAGCGATGGCGCAAACTCGATGGAGGTGTCACCGTGGCTGCTGCTCTTCCCGGCGGTGTTCTTAGTCGTGACCCTGTTCTGTTTTAACTTTATCGGCGATGGCCTGCGTGATGCCCTCGACCCGAAAGATCGTTAAGGAGTGCTGTGAATGAGTATCATTGAAACCTCAGCGTCGACGATGGCGCAGCAGCAATCTAACATTCTGCTGGATGTCAACGACCTGCGGGTCACCTTTAAAACGCCGGACGGTGACGTAACGGCGGTAAATGACCTGAACTTTAGCCTGAGCGCGGGAGAGACCCTCGGTATCGTGGGTGAGTCCGGCTCTGGCAAATCGCAAACGGCGTTTGCGCTAATGGGCCTGCTGGCCGCCAACGGCGTCATCGGCGGCTCGGCAAAGTTCAACGGCAGAGAGATCCTCAACCTGCCGGAGCGCGAGCTTAACCGGCTGCGTGCCGAGCAGATCTCCATGATATTCCAGGATCCGATGACCTCGCTGAACCCCTACATGCGCGTCGGCGAGCAGCTGATGGAAGTGCTGATGCTGCATAAAGGCATGGGTAAAGCCGAGGCGTTTGAAGAGTCGGTCAAAATGCTCGACGCGGTTAAAATGCCAGAAGCGCGTAAGCGCATGCGCATGTATCCCCACGAGTTCTCCGGCGGGATGCGCCAGCGTGTAATGATCGCGATGGCGCTGCTGTGCCGTCCGAAGCTGCTGATCGCCGATGAGCCGACCACGGCGCTGGACGTCACCGTGCAGGCGCAGATTATGACCCTGCTCAACGAGCTGAAGCGTGAGTTTAATACCGCCATCATTATGATCACCCATGACCTCGGGGTGGTGGCGGGTATCTGCGACAAGGTGCTGGTAATGTATGCGGGCCGCACAATGGAGTATGGTGCCGCGCGTAACGTCTTCTATCAGCCTGCGCACCCGTACTCGATCGGCCTGCTGAACGCCGTACCGCGTCTGGATGCGGAGGGGGAGTCCCTGCTTACTATTCCGGGTAACCCGCCGAACCTGCTGCGCTTGCCGAAAGGCTGCCCGTTCCAGCCGCGCTGTCCGCACGCGATGGAAATTTGTAATACGGCTCCGCCGCTGGAGGAGTTTGCCCCGGGCCGCCTGCGAGCCTGCTTTAAGCCGGTGGAGGAGCTAGTATGACTACCCAGACCGAAGAGAGAAAAGTTCTGCTCGAAATTGCCGATCTGAAAGTGCATTTCGACATTAAAGATGGCAAGCAGTGGTTCTGGCAGCCAGCCAAAACCCTGAAGGCGGTGGACGGCGTGACGCTGCGCCTCTACGAAGGGGAGACCCTCGGCGTGGTGGGCGAGTCCGGCTGCGGTAAATCGACCTTTGCCCGCGCCATCATTGGCCTGGTGAAGGCCACCGACGGTAAGGTCGCCTGGCTGGGCAAAGATCTGCTCGGGATGAAGCCTGACGAGTGGCGCGATGTGCGCAGCGATATCCAGATGATCTTCCAGGATCCGCTGGCGTCGCTTAACCCGCGCATGAATATTGGCGATATCATTGCCGAGCCGCTGCGCACCTACCATCCGACGATGCCGCGTCAGGAAGTGCGTGACCGCGTAAAAGCGATGATGATGAAGGTCGGCCTGCTGCCCAACTTGATCAACCGTTATCCGCACGAGTTCTCCGGCGGCCAGTGCCAGCGTATCGGCATCGCCCGGGCGCTGATCCTTGAGCCGAAGCTGATCATCTGCGACGAGCCGGTCTCCGCGCTGGACGTGTCGATTCAGGCACAGGTGGTCAACCTGCTGCAGAAGCTGCAGCGCGAGATGGGCCTGTCGCTGATCTTTATCGCCCATGACCTGGCGGTGGTGAAGCACATCTCCGATCGCGTGCTGGTGATGTATCTGGGCCATGCGGTGGAGTTGGGAACCTACGATGAAGTTTACAACAATCCGCTGCACCCCTACACCAAAGCGCTGATGTCGGCCGTGCCGGTGCCCGATCCCGATCTGGAGAAAAACAAGCAGATCCAGCTGCTGGAGGGGGAGCTGCCGTCGCCAATTAATCCGCCGTCAGGCTGCGTGTTCCGCACCCGCTGCCCGATTGCTGGACCGGAGTGCGCTCAGACACGTCCGGTGCTGGAGGGCAGTTTCCGCCACGCCGTTTCCTGTCTTAAGGTTGACCCGCTATAATCCCGCAGGGCTGGCATGAAGCCAGCCCTTTTTCGTTGCGAGGATTAACCGTGTCCAACCGCTCTTTTTCGCTACGCCAAACGCTCTATCGTCGCCTGTTCGATCAGCAAACGCGCTCCGGTCGTCGTTTTGAAGCGTTATGCGGCCTGCTGGCCCTGCTGAGCGTCATCACTATTTTTATTGAATCCAGCATGGGTAGCCAGTTGACCTTTACGCCTCAGGAGTGGCGGCTCTTTATCTGGATAGAGGTCGGTTTTACCTTCATATTTACCCTTGAATACATTTTGCGGGTCTTCGCATGGCCTAATCCTGTGCAGTACGTCTTTAGCTTCTGGGGCGTTATCGACCTGGCAACCATTCTGCCGCTCTACGTCCTGTGGCTCTGGCCGGAACTGGCTATTCACTACTTCTTTGCCTGGCGGGCAATGCGGGCGATACGCGTGCTGCGCATCCTCAAGCTGCTGCGCTATATGCCGGCGTTGCATAGCCTCTGGCGCGCGGTCATTAATGCCCGACACCAGCTTATTCTCTTCTATGCGTTTGTCGGTATTGTCATGGTGTCAGCCGGCGCGCTGATGTACGCCATTGAAGGGGAAGCGAGCGGCTTTACCAGCCTGGGCGTAGCGGTCTATTGGGCGGTAGTGACGGTCACCACGGTTGGCTACGGCGATATTACTCCGCACACGGTGGCCGGGCGGTTTGTGGCCTCGGTGCTGATTTTAATTGGCTACTCGGTGATAGCGATCCCGACAGGGATCCTGACGGCGCAGATGAGCAGTGAGCTTCAGCAGAGAAAGCGTGCCCGCAGCTGTCCGCGCTGCCATCTGCATGACCACAACGCGGAAGCGCACTACTGCATGCGCTGCGGCGAACGACTGCCGAAGGCAGAAGAGGCGTAGCGCGGTCTTTACCGCGCCAGGGGATTACTCACGCCACAGGATGTGGCAAATTTTATGATCTTTCTCGCGGCAGAGCAGCACGCGAGCGAAAATGTCGTTAATTTCACCGCCGTCGGTATCCGCCAGGCCGATAACCACTTCTGAGAAGAAGTCAGGGTTGAGATCGTAATCGACATGCTCCTGCCAGTCTTCGGCCGGATCGAACAGCTCCGCGCCGCCGCGCTCTTCAAACTGCAAATTAAAAAGAATAACGTCTGCCGGATCGAGATTATCCACCGCCAGCTCAAGAAAAATATCGTAGGCCTGCTCAAGCGTTTCATCTTCAGTCAGGCGATTGTTCAGATCCATTTCCATAGTTACACCCTGGTTTAACCGCTAATGGGCACGTTTTACAGCAACGGACTAAAGAAGTAAAACAGTCGCTCGACAATCCGCTGCCATAGCGGACGTTTCAACCAGCGCCTGACGTCCAGCAGGCGGGAGCGAGAGATATAGTCATCCTGCACCGCCGCCAGATCGCTGCCAAAACCGGCGTCGTCGATCACTAATGTTATTTCAAAATTGAGCCACAGACTGCGCATATCGAGGTTGACCGTGCCGACGAGGCTCAGCTCGCCGTCTACCAGCACGCTTTTAGTATGCAGCAGGCCGCCTTCGAACTGATATATTTTTACACCCGCCGCCAGCAGCTCGCTGAAAAAGGCCCGACTGGCCCAGCCTACGAGCAGGGAGTCGTTCTTACGCGGCAGAATAATGCTCACGTCCACGCCGCGCTGGGCGGCGGTGCAGATGGCATGCAGCAGATCGTCACTGGGTACAAAGTAGGGCGTCGTCATGATCAGATACTCCCGCGAAGCGTAGACCGCGGTCAGCAGCGCCTGGTGGATCAGATCTTCCGGAAAGCCCGGGCCGGAGGCAATGGTATGGATCGTATGCCCGCTGGCCTGTTCGAACGGCATGATATTGGCGTCCGGCGGGGGAGGAAGAATACGCTTGCCGGTCTCAATCTCCCAGTCGCAGGAGTAAACCACGCCCATCGAGGTGGCGATAGGTCCCTCCATGCGCGCCATCAGGTCTACCCACTGGCCAACGCCCGCCTCCTGCTTGAAAAAGCGCGGATCCACCAGGTTCATGCTGCCGGTATAGGCGATGTAGTTATCAATCATCACCATCTTGCGGTGCTGACGCAGATCCATCCGGCGCAGGAAGACACGCATCAGATTGACCTTCAGCGCCTCGACTACCTCTATACCCGCATTGCGCATCATTGCTACCCACGGACTGCGGAAGTAGGTCACGCTACCTGCAGAGTCGAGCATGAGACGGCAGTGAACGCCGCGGCGAGCCGCCGCCATCAGCGACTCGGCGACCTGATCAGCCATCCCTCCGGGGTGCCAGATATAGAACACCATCTCAATATTGTGCCGGGCAAGCTGGATATCGCGGATCAGCGCCTGCATCACATCATCAGAGGAGGTCAGGAGCTGCAGCTGGTTACCCTTCACGCCGCCGATACCCTGGCGACGCTCGCAGAGCTGAAAAAGCGAGGCGGCCACCTGGCTGTTCTCTTCGGCAAAGATATGCTTGCAGGCTTTAAGATCGTGGAGCCACTTCGCGGTGGAGGGCCACATGGCGCGCGCGCGCTCTGCTCGCCGCTTGCCGAGATGCAGCTCACCAAAAGAGAGATAGGCGATGATCCCCACCAGCGGCAGGATATAGATGATCAATAGCCAGGCCATAGCCGAAGGGACGGCGCGGCGCTTCATCAGGATGCGTAATGTCACCCCGGCGATCAGCAGCCAGTATCCTAAAATGACCAGCCAACTCACAACGGTGTAGAAGGTTGTCATAGTTAAAAAAATCCTTTTCAGTGCGCCATACACTGAGTGTACGCATAAGCATCCATCTGGCAAATAAAAACGGCGGAGAAAGCGCTGGTGCGGCGTCTGCAAGGGTCTATAATGAAACCTTCGTTATTAGCAGAGTTGCAGTCATGAAGCGTAGTAGAACGGAAGTGGGGCGCTGGCGGATGCTTCGCCAGGCGAATCGCCGCAAAGCTCGCTGGCTGGAAGGCCAGTCGCGTCGTAATATGCGCATCCACTCAATCAGGAAGTGCGTGCTGAACCGTCAACGCAACGCGTTGCTGTTCGCTATTAACACGTATTGAGATCGTCTGAGGGCACACGCGGGTGCCCTCAGAATTAAAGCCTAGAATACTTTCTTATAGGGTTTAACCGACACGGTCTGGTAAACGCCCGCCGCGACGTAAGGATCGGCTTCCGCCCAGGCTTTTGCCTCCTCCAGCGATTCAAACTCAGCAATCACCGTTGACCCACTAAAACCTGCCGCGCCGGGATCGTTACTGTCAACCGCAGGCATCGGGCCTGCCGTCAGCAGGCGACCCTCGTCGCTTAGCAACTGAAGGCGTGCAAGGTGTGCAGGACGCACGGAGAGGCGTTTTTCGAGTGAGTCGGCAATATCTTCAGCGTAGATCACATAAAGCACGGGCATAGCTCCTTAAATTATAAAATGACTCCTGGACGCTAACATACCTCGCAGGCTGCACGCTACCATCATGATTTTATGCGGCCTAAAATGCTAAAGCCGGACCGGATAAGCTTGCCTGCCCCCCTGAAAATGAGCGATAGATGTCATGGCTTATTGAATATGATTGCTATTTGCATTTAAAATCAGGGCCTGGCTTTTCAACTGAAACGATTATGACTGCAATGACCCTTGATCTACCTCGCCGCTTTCCCTGGCCGACGCTGCTGTCTGTTGGTATTCACGGTGCTGTTGTGGCGGGCCTGCTCTACACGTCAGTACATCAGGTTATTGAACTGCCCGCTCCCGCGCAGCCCATTGCCGTCACTATGGTCACGCCTGCCGAGCTTGAGCCGCCTCAGGTTGTACAGCCCCCGCCCGAGCCGGTGGTAGAGCCGGAACCTGAGCCGGAGCCGGAGCCCATCCCCGAGCCGCCAAAAGAGGCGCCGGTGGTCATTGAGAAGCCGAAACCCAAACCTAAGCCGAAGCCGAAACCCAAGCCGGAGAAAAAGGTTGAGAAGAAGATCGAGCAGCCGAAGCGTGAGGTCCGCCCGGTCGAGACGCGTCCGACCGCACCGCTGACCAATACTGCGCCGTCGCGTCCGCTGACCAGTTCAGCACCCGCTACCAGCAAGCCGGTGACTTCCGCGCCGACAGGCCCACGCGCGCTGGCGCGTAACCAGCCGCAGTATCCAGCCCGCGCCCAGGCGCTGCGCATTGAGGGCCGGGTGCGCGTGAAGTTTGATGTCACCGCCGACGGTCGCGTGGAGAACGTGCAGATCCTCTCTGCCCAGCCGTCGAATATGTTTGAGCGCGAGGTGAAATCGGCGATGCGTAAATGGCGCTACGAGGCAGGCAAACCGGGCAATGGTTTGATTGTGAATATCGTCTTCCGTCTTAACGGTGGGGCGTCGGTGGACTAAGGGCCAACCGTTGAACGCGACAAAAAAGCCTCCATACGGAGGCTTTTTTTATGCTTGCGGGGGAAGGGCGCGGGGCTTGCCTTCGCTGTCTACCGCCACATAGATAAACAGCGCCTCGGTAGCCTTATAGCGCTGGCCGATGGGCTCGGAAGAGACCTTCTTCACCCAAACCTCAACGTTGATGGTCACCGAGGTATTACCGCGTTTGACGCAGCGCGCATAGCAGCATACCACGTCACCCACCGCAACTGGACGCAAGAAGGTCATGCCGTCGACCCGCACGGTGACCACGCGACCATGAGCGATCTCTTTCGCCATGATCGCCCCCCCCATGTCCATCTGGGACATCAGCCAGCCACCAAAAATATCACCGTTGGCGTTGGTATCCGCTGGCATCGCCAGGGTGCGTAATACCAGCTCGCCCTGAGCGGCTTCGTTTACGTTGGTCATCAGGACTTATCTTCCTGTGGCAGGTGGCGATAGATATAGATGCCACTCAGCAGAGTAAAGAGTAGCGTCAGGGCAGTTAAACCAAACACCTTAAAGTTGACCCAGATGTTTTGCGGCAGCCAAAACGCGATATAGATATTGGCCAGCCCGCAGACAATGAAAAAGAGCGCCCAGGCGATATTCAGCTTTGACCATACCGCTTCCGGCAGGGCGATCTCTTTACCCAGCATGCTCTGGATCAGCGGCTTTTTCATCACCCACTGGCTAAAGAGCAGCGCACCAGCGAACAGGGCGTAGATTACGGTCACTTTCCACTTAATAAATTCATCGTTATGGAAAAAGAGCGTCAGGCCACCAAACACCGCGACCAGCACGAAGGTCACCAGCGCCATTTTTTCAACTTTGCGGTAACGTACCCAGCTATAAATCAGCACGACCGCCGTCGCGACGATCAGTGCGGCCGTACCGGCATAGATGTCATAGAGCTTATAAAAGGCAAAAAACACAATCAGCGGTAAAAAATCAAGAAACTGCTTCATTCTTCGATTCCGTTATAGGCGCAGCCTGCACGTTCGGCAGGCTGCGGGATGTTAAGGGCGGATCAGCATATAAAGACGATAAAGATAAACAAGCAGCGCCGCCGAGATCAAATTGCTGAGGGTATTAGCAACGATAGCGCCCACCGTTGGTGTCAGGACGGCAAAGTTAGGGGCGAACATCAGCAGCAGGGTTTTTGCCAGTAGCCAGCCTATTACCGCCGGGGCAACCAGGCGCATGTTGGCCCAACCCATACGCATGCTGTTACGGATCGACTGAAATACGCCCATTTTATCCTGCACCATCATCACTGGCGCAAAGGCGAGGAGGATCGCAAGGATAACGCCGGGAACCACGATAAACATGATACCGATCTGCACCATAAAAGTAGTCAGGAAGATCAGGATAAACAGCTTTGGCAGCACCGGGGCGCTGGCCCCAATGGCCCGCAGGGCGCTAACCCGATGGCCCGCCGAGATCAGCTGGATCATCAGCAGCATGCCGCCCGCCAGAATGGCGTTGCCAAACAGTCCGGAAAAGGTGGAGGCGGCAGAAGCGCGCAGCAGCACCTGCTGCTGTTCCGGCGTCATGTTTTGCACCAGTTCAAACAGCCCCGCGCTGCCGGACAGGTTATCACCCTCGCGCAGAACGGCAAGCTGCTCGTCGCTGGGTGAAAAAACATGGCCAAGCATTACCGTGATAAACGCACACAATAAGGCAATCAGTAAAATGGTGACGAACTGATTGCGAACAAAATTTCCCGTGTCACGGTAAACGGACTTCGCCGTGATAGACATGCACTCTCCTTGAGTAAACCGGTGTTGATTTGCTGGCAATTGTAACCTGGTTAGCGGCGGAGTGGCAGCACTCTGCCATGTATGGAAAAGCATAGCTTTGTAAAGCGGCCTCCTTTGCCCACCCACATTGAGTAATTTGTAACCGAAATTACGTATTGAAAGATTTTGCGAAAGTTGATCTACATCAGAAACGAGGATTTTGCTGATTATTAAGGAAAATTAATCCAGATCAATGAATGTTACTTTACAGGGTTAAATGTGATCTGCGTTAGATCACTTTGTACTTCAATGTAGGTATATTCACCGCGCCATAAAAAATAACCATATCAATGGAGCGGAAAAAGAATGAAAAAATTAGCGGTGGTAGCGTTGGTGTTAAGCGCATTTTCAGCTGGGACCTATGCCCATGACGCGGGCGAGTTTTTTGTGCGTGCCGGTTCAGCGACGGTAAGACCGACCGAAGGATCCGACAACGTGCTGGGCAGTCTGGGTGGATTTAACGTTAGCAACAATACCCAGCTTGGCCTGACCTTCACCTATATGGCAACGGAGAACGTCGGCATCGAGCTGCTGGCCGCTACGCCGTTCCGCCATCATGTGGGAACCGGCCCGACGGGCAATATTGCGACCGTAGAGCATCTGCCGCCAACCCTGATGGCCGAGTGGTACTTCGGGGATAGCAGCAGCAAGGTTCGCCCCTATATTGGCGCCGGTGTGAACTACACCACCTTCTTTGATGAGAAATTTAACGATACCGGTAAAGCGGCGGGCCTCTCTGACCTGAACCTGAGTGACTCCTGGGGCGCAGCGGGCGTCGTAGGGCTGGACTATCTCATCAACCGCGACTGGCTGATTAACGCCTCAGTTTGGTACATGGATATCGATACCGACGTGAAATTCAAGGCGGGAGGGGTACAGCAGACGGTCGATACGCGTCTCGATCCGTGGGTGTTTATGTTCTCTGCAGGCTATCGTTTCTGAGCCTGGGATTCAGGTGAGAAACGGGCCGATAAAGCCTGTTTCTCACCCTGCCTAATCAACTTACTCGCGTCGCCGCTTTCAGGCTCTGCACAAACGCCTGCAGCTCGGTCAGCATCTTAACGGGCTTATCAAGGTTATTTTCAATAATCTTAACGATGGCGGAGCCGGAAATTGCCCCGGCTGCGCCAGCTTCCAGCGAAGTTTTCACCTGCTCCGGCGTAGAGATACCAAAGCCCTGCAGCGGCGGTGCAGCATGGTACTCAGCCAGCTTCTCTACCAGATGCTGTAGCGGCAGGGCGACGCTGTTCTCCGCCCCCGTGACCCCGGCGCGAGAGAGCAGGTAGGTGTAGCCGCGTCCGTAAGAGGCGATCTGGCGCAGCAGATCGTCATCGGCGTTCGGCGGGCAGATAAAGATTGGAGCCACGTTATGGCGCATCGCCGCCTGACGGAACGGTGCCGACTCCTCCACCGGCACGTCCGCCACCAGCACTGAGTCAACGCCCGCTTTTTCACACTTCGCATAGAACTCATCAATGCCCTGGCTGAACACCAGGTTCGCATACATCAGCAGGCCGATAGGGATGGTCGGGTGCTTCTGGCGTACGGCGGCCAGCATCTCAAAGCACTGGGCCGGAGTGGTACCTGCGGCAAAAGCACGTAGGGTGGCATTCTGGATAGTAGGGCCGTCCGCCAGCGGATCGGAGAAAGGGATCCCCAGCTCCAGCGCGTCGGCACCGCCCTCAATCAGCGCATCGATAATCTTCAGCGACTGCTCGGGAGAGGGATCGCCCAGGGTAACAAAGGGAACAAAGGCACCCTCTTTGCGATCCTGCAGGCGCTTAAACAGCTGCTCATAACGTTCCATCACATCTCCCCTCGTGCTTTTAAAATATCGTGAACCGTAAAGATGTCTTTATCGCCGCGGCCGGAGAGGTTAACCACCAGCAGCTGCTCTTTTTCCGGATCCGCGCGCATCATCTTCAGCGCATGGGCTAGCGCGTGAGAGGACTCCAGCGCCGGAATGATCCCTTCGCTACGGCACAGCAGCTTGAACGCCGCCAGCGCTTCATCATCGGTAATCGACACGTAGTCCGCGCGTCCGATGCTGTTGAGATGTGCGTGCTGCGGCCCGACGGAGGGGAAGTCCAGCCCGGCGGAGATGGAGTAGGACTCTTCAATCTGTCCGTCATCGGTCTGCATCATCGGCGACTTCATGCCAAAGTAGATACCCACCCGGCCATGCTTCAGCGGCGCGCCGTGTTCGCCGGTCTCAATCCCGTGGCCCGCTGGCTCGACGCCGATCAGGCCGACGCTGCTCTCTTCAATAAAGTCAGCAAACATGCCGATGGCG
Organism: Escherichia sp. ESNIH1; assembly: GCA_002918705.1. GTDB lineage: Bacteria > Pseudomonadota > Gammaproteobacteria > Enterobacterales > Enterobacteriaceae > Pseudescherichia. The sequence goes on from PQKR01000004.1 coordinate 110,790, forward strand.
TTTGAGCCGCCGCCGACGCAGGCGATCACCGCATCCGGCAGACGACCCTCCTTTTCGAGGATCTGCGCTTTGGTCTCTTCGCCAATCATGCGCTGGAACTCACGCACGATGGTCGGGAACGGATGCGGGCCTGCCGCCGTGCCGAGCATATAGTGGGCCTTGTCGTAGCTGCCGGACCAGTCGCGCAGCGCTTCGTTACAGGCGTCTTTCAGCGTGGCGGAGCCGCTGTAGACCGGGATCACCTCTGCGCCCATCAGGCGCATGCGGAAGACGTTCGGCGACTGGCGCTCAACGTCTTTCGCCCCCATATAGATGCGGCACTTAAGACCGAGCAGGGCGCTGGCAAGCGCCGAGGCGACGCCGTGCTGGCCCGCGCCGGTCTCGGCAATGATCTCCGTTTTACCCATGCGCTTGGCAAGCAGGGCCTGGCCCAGCACCTGGTTGGTTTTATGCGCGCCGCCGTGAAGCAGATCTTCACGCTTGAGGTAGAGCGTGGTTTTGGTTCCAGCGGTCAGATTCTGGCATTTGGTGAGCGCGGTCGGACGACCGGCATAGTTTTTCAGCAGATCGCTGAACTGGGCCTGAAACGCCGGATCTTTCTGGGCGCTGACAAAGGCCTCTTCCAGCTGGCGCAGGGCAGGCATCAAAATTTGCGGAACGTACATGCCGCCAAACTCACCGAAGTAGGGATTAAGCAAAGTTGTCATTACAGATTCCTTAATAGGCACGCAGGGTACGGAAAACCGAGGCCAGCTTGCTGGCATCTTTAATACCCGGTTCAGATTCCACACCTGAATTAAAATCGAGTCCGACACAGCCCATCTGCGCCGCCGTCACACAGTTATCTGCGCCGAGGCCACCGGCCAGCATCACGTTGTCCAGCGTCTGTCCGGCCAGCAGAGACCAGTCAAAATGCTGCCCGGTGCCGCCCTGGCCATTATCAAAAATGTACCGGTCGACGTGGTTGAGATTACGGGCCGGAAGCGTATCGCCAACGCTGAGCGCCTTCCAGATCGCTACTCTGCTCGGTAGCGCAGCGCGCAGCGCATCAATATAGGCCTGGTCTTCAGCACCGTGCAGCTGGACGGCCGCGAGTTGAAAACGTTCTGCCTTCTCAACCACCGCTTCGACGGTTGCGTTGCGGAAAACGCCCACGTAGCGCAGGGGGGCGGCGGCAATCACCGTATCGGCCTGGGCATCGGTTACGAAGCGCGGGGATTCAGGCACGAAGATCAGCCCACCGAAGAGGGCCCCGGCTTCAAACGCGGCCTGTGCATCCTGAGGGCGCGTCAGCCCGCACACTTTGTTCTCGCCCAGCAGCACGCGCTTGATAGCGGCGGCGAGATCGTCCTGCTCCATCAGCGCCGAGCCGATTAAAAATCCGTTAGCGAAATGGCTCAGATCGCGCACCTGGGCATAGGTGTTAATCCCCGACTCGCTGATCACCGTGACGCCCGCGCCGAGGCGAGGGGCCAGCTGGCGGGTGCGGTTCAGATCGATAGAGAGGTCGCGCAGGTCGCGGTTGTTGATACCGACCACTTTGGCTCCGAGGGCGATAGCGCGTTCCAGCTCCTCTTCATTACTGACTTCGGTCAGCACGCCCATCTTCAGGCTGTGGGCCACGGCGGCGAGCTGGCGATATTGATCGTCATCGAGCACCGAGAGCATCAGCAGGCAGGCGTCTGCCTGATAGTAGCGCGCCAGATAAATCTGGTAGGCCTCGATAATAAAATCCTTACACAGGATCGGCTGCGGCGCGGCGGCGCTCACCTGCGGCAGAAAATCGAAGCTGCCCTGAAAGTACTTCTCATCCGTCAGCACGGAGATGGCTGACGCATGGTGTTTATAGATGCCGGCGATCCGCACCGGATCGAAATCATCGCGGATCACCCCTTTTGACGGCGAGGCTTTTTTACATTCGAGAATAAATGCCGTGCGCGCGCCCTGCAGAGCGTCGTAAAAGCTGCGCGTAGCAGGCACAATATCGCTCTGAAAACTGGCCAGCGGCTGCTGCTGTTTACGGGCGGCGACCCAAATCGCCTTGTCCGCGACGATTTTTGCTAAAACGGTTTCCATTACTTATCCTCTTGCCGCAAGTGCGGTGACTTTGTCATAGGCAGCACCGCTGCGCAGTACGTCCAGAACCCTTTGCGCATTGGCCTGCAAATTCTCTTCCCCATGCAGACGCATCAGCATCGCCACGTTTGCCGCGACGGCGGCCTCGTGGGCGGCTTCACCTTTACCTTGTAGTAAGCGCGTTAAAATGTCACGGTTTTCTTCCGGCGTGCCGCCCGCCAGTGCCTCCTGGCGATACGGCGTCAGGCCAAAGTCGGCGGCCTCCAGCTGGTAGCTGCTGATATCGCCGTTGTTCAGCTCGGCCACCAGCGTTGGGGCATGCAGAGAGACTTCATCCATACCGCCGCTGTGCACCACCGCCGCCCGCCGGTAGCCCAGCACGCGCAGCGTCTCGGCAATCGGCAGCACCAGCTCCGGGCTATAGACGCCAATCAGCGCCAGCGGCGGGTGGGCCGGGTTAATCAGCGGCCCCAGCACGTTGAACAGGGTGCGAGTCTTGAGCTGCTGGCGCACGGGCATTGCGTGGCGGAACCCGGTGTGGTACTTCGGCGCAAAGAGGAAGCAGACGCCCAGCTCGTCCAGCGCGGTACGGGATCGGTCCGCGTTCATATCGAGATTGATACCGAACGCCGCCAGCAGATCCGACGAACCCGAGCGGCTTGAGACGCTGCGGTTACCGTGCTTGGCCACCTTCAGGCCGCAGGCGGCGGCGACAAAGGCGCTGGCGGTAGAGATATTGATGCTGTTGCTGCCGTCGCCGCCGGTGCCAACGATATCGGCAAAGGCATAGTCCGGACGCGGGAAGGGTGCCGCGTTCTCCAGCAGCGCGGTGGCCGCCCCGGCGATCTCGTTGGGATGCTCGCCGCGAATTTTCATGCTCACCAGCGCCGCCGCCAGCTGCTCCGGCTTCAGTTCGCCGCGCACGACCGCCGAGAAGAGCTGGTGGCTCTCCTGCTGGCTCAGGGTCTGGGCCTGGTAGAGTTTCTCCAGGATCGGCTGCAGGGTGTTGCTCTGCTCCAGCTTCTGCTGCGCCCAGGCCAGGGTCTGCTCCAGCAGGCGCGCGCCCTGGGTGGTCAGAATGGACTCCGGATGGAACTGGAAGCCGCAGACGCGATCGGCGTCATGACGCACCGCCATCACCATGCCGTTGAAGTGAGCGTTGATGGTCAGCCCGGCCGGCACGTTGCTGCCCACCAGCGAGTGATAGCGCGCCACCGGCAGCGGGTTGCTCAGCCCGGCGAACATCGCCTGGCCGTCGTGTTCGATGTTTGACGCTTTGCCGTGCAGGATCTCTCCCGCCTGACCGACGTAGCCGCCATAGGCTTCAACAATCGCCTGATGGCCGAGACAGATTCCTATAATCGGTAGCTTGCCACGCATACGGGTTAACAGCTCTGGCATACAGCCCGCCTCGGAAGGTGCGCCGGGACCCGGAGAGAGCATCAGGACCGGGTTCTCCATCGTAGCCAGGCGGTCGATCAGGGTCTGGGCTGGCACATGGTTGCGGTAGATCACCACGTTGTGGCCGCTGGCGCGCAGCTGATCGGCAAGGTTGTAGGTAAACGAATCAATATTATCGAGCAGCAGAATGTCAGCCATCAGAACGTCTCCTGAGCGTGGTGTGCGGTGGCAATGGCGCGCAGGACCGCGCGGGCTTTGTTGCGGGTTTCATCGGCTTCAGACTGCGGAACAGAGTCCAGCACCACGCCAGCGCCTGCCTGAACGGTGGCGACACCGTTTTCAACGTAGGCGGAGCGGATCACGATGCAGGTATCGAGATCGCCGTGGGCGGTGAAGTAGCCCACCGCGCCGCCGTAGCTGCCGCGACGGGTGCCCTCTGCCTGGGCGATAAGCTGCATGGCGCGAACCTTCGGCGCGCCGCTCAGGGTGCCCATGTTCATGCACGCCCGGTAGGCGTGGAGGACGTCGAGATCGTTGCGCAGCTCGCCCACCACGCGGGAGACCAGGTGCATCACAAACGAGTAGCGATCGACCTTGGTCAGGTCGGCAACGTAGCGGCTGCCCGGCGTACAGATGCGGGCCAGATCGTTGCGGGCGAGATCGACCAGCATCAGGTGTTCGGAAAGCTCTTTATGGTCGGTACGCATCTCCAGCTCGATGCGGCTGTCGAGATCGCGATCCAGCGAGCCGTCGGCCCGACGACCGCGGGGGCGCGTCCCGGCGATGGGGTAGATCTCAATCTGGCGCGACTGCGCATCATATTTCAGCGAGCTCTCCGGCGACGCGCCGAACAGGGTAAAGTCGTTATCCTGCATAAAGAACATGTAGGGGCTGGGGTTACTCTTCTTCAGCACGTCGTAAGCCGCCAGCGGCGACGGGCAGGGTAATGAGAAGCGACGGGAGGGCACTACCTGGAAGATCTCCCCGGCGCGGATGGCTTTTTGCATCTCGCGTACTACCGCGCCAAACTCCTCGTCGCTCTGGTTGCATTCGCAGCGCATGGAGGCCACCGTCTCTACCGGCAGCGGCGCAGGAGGCAGGCTAAGCTGCTGGCGCAGCTCGGCGATGCGCTGGGTCAGACGCTGCTGTTCGGCGGCGGACGGGGTGAAAAGACTGGCCTGGATGCGGGTCTGCTGCTGCTGATGATCGATGACCAGCAGCGTTTCGGCCAGGTAAAAACAGTAGTCCGGGCAGCCATTCTCCTGTGCCAGCGCGGGCAGCTCCTCGAAGCCCGCGACCAGGTCGTAAGCGAAAAGGCCGCCAAAGAACATTGCTTCCCGCTCTTCGGCCGGGACGGTCACCAGCTCCTGCAGCAGGCGAAAGGCGTCAAACACCGACAGGGAGCAGAGGCGGGCGTCCTCGTCGAGCAGATTGCTGACCGGCGGAAAATGCAGAACGCGGCCATCCGGGCGGACGATGTTTTCTACGCCCGCGGGCAGGGCGGCATCCAGCAGCGGCAGGAGCGACGCGCCGTTGGCCGTCAAGGCCTGAATAGTGACAGTGTCACCTAAAGCGGTAATGCGCAGCGCGCTGTCGACCAGCAGCAGGCTCTTGAGGTCATCCTTGCTGTCGATATCGGCGGATTCCAGCAGCAGCGTTGCCGGGCGATCCGCACACAGCTGATGAAACAGGGCGGTCGGGTTCTCCCGGTACGCGGCGTGGTCTGTGAGAAGCTGTAGTGCAGGTTTTGGCATTGGCATAGTCATTCTCATCCGGTCATTATTCTGTTCAAAAAAAAGCCCGCTCAGTGGGCGGGCCGGGGTATCTGTCTGCGTAAGGCAAACGCTCGCTCACCGCCCGTTTCAGGAAGAGTGCCACCAGCGGATAAGCGTAGAGTGTTTGAACATTTTCAGATACCTCGTTGTGTGAACTTGCGTACTAGTTAACTGGTTCAGAAGAATAAAGTCAACCCCTGATTTCAGAATTCGCTGCGTAACCGTTATGATAGCGTCCTAAATGAGATCTACCCTACTGGAGCCGCTTTGAGCGACACGAACTACGCCATTATTTACGACCTTCACTCTCATACTCAGGCCTCAGACGGTTTGCTCTCCCCGGAAGAATTAGTTCATCGCGCAGTCGCGATGCGCGTGGGCACGCTGGCTATCACCGATCACGACTCTACCTCGGCCATTCCTGCGGCCCGGGCGGAGATCCAGCGCGCAGGCCTGGATCTGACGCTGATTAACGGCGTGGAGATCTCCACCCTCTGGGAGAACCATGAGATCCATATTGTGGGCCTCAATATAGACATTGCGCATCCGGCGATGGTGACCCTGCTTGAGGAGCAGAAGGCGCGACGTCAGCAGCGCGCCATGCAGATTGGCGAGCGCCTTGAGAAGGCCAATGTACCCGGCGCATGGGAAGGAGCGCTGCGCCTCGCCAACGGCGGAGCGGTAACCCGCAGCCACTTTGCCCGCTTCCTCGTTGAGAGCGGCAAAGCCAATGACGTAGCGGGGGTATTTAAAAAGTATCTTGCGCGCGGTAAAACCGGATACGTTCCGCCCCAGTGGTGTACAATAAAACAAGCTATTGATGTGATTCATCATTCTGGCGGCAAGGCGGTAGTAGCCCATCCTGGGCGCTACGACCTGAGCGCTAAATGGCTGAAAAGGCTGCTGGCACACTTTGCTGAACAGGGCGGTGATGCGATGGAAGTCGCGCAATGCCAGCAGGCTCCCAATGAGCGCACCCAGCTTGCTGCGTATGCGCAACAGTTTAGTCTTATGGCGTCGCAAGGGTCGGATTTTCATCAGCCCTGCCCGTGGATCGAACTGGGCCGCAAACTGTGGCTACCCGCAGGCGTGGAAGCGGTATGGCAGCTGTGGGAACAGCCTCAACATAATGAGAGGGAAGTATGAGTCAGTTTTTTTATATCCATCCGGATAATCCCCAGCCGCGTCTGATTAACCAGGCGGTGGAGATTGTGCGTAAGGGTGGGGTGATCGTCTATCCCACCGACTCCGGCTACGCGCTGGGGTGTAAAATTGAAGACAAAGGAGCGATGGAGCGTATCTCCCGTATTCGTCAGCTGCCGGACGGCCACAACTTTACGCTGATGTGTCGGGATCTCTCTGAGCTGTCGACTTACTCCTTTGTCGACAACGTTGCGTTTCGTCTGATTAAGAACAATACGCCAGGCAACTACACCTTTATTCTTAAGGGGACGAAAGAGGTGCCGCGCCGCCTGCTGCAGGAGAAGCGTAAAACCATCGGCCTGCGCGTGCCCTCTAACCCAATCGCGCTGGCGCTGTTGGAGACGCTGGGCGAGCCGATGCTCTCGACCTCGCTGATGCTCCCCGGCAGCGAATTCACCGAGTCCGACCCGGAAGAGATCAAAGATCGTCTGGAGAAGCAGGTGGATCTTATCATTCATGGCGGCTATCTCGGACAGCAGCCTACGACCGTGGTCGATCTGACCGACGACTCGCCGGAAGTGATCCGTGAAGGCGTAGGTGATGTGAAGCCGTTCCTGTAGGAGTTAGCACGATGATAAAAGGCAACGGCAGGCTTGCCCTGCCCGCGGGGCTGCTTTTGGCGCTGTTTATGCTGATCGGCTGTAGCGTAAGTTCGCCGCGGCTGCCTAAAACGGAGAAAATCGGCTACTTCAAGGCCGGGGAGAATGTGCTGCTAGCCCGTGGCGAGGAGTACACCTACTCCTTTAGCGGGGCGAGTACCCGCAGCCTGTACGATCGCTGGCTGACGCTTAAGCGCGACTACGGTGACGCAGTGCGTGGTATGACGGTTAACTTTGAAGCCAATGGCGACAAGGTCAACGCTCAGTACAATACCTTTATCCGCGTAGACAGGCTTAAACCGGGTCAAAAAGAGGTGCTGCAGCATGACTATAGCGCCCAGTCGACCGCCAATCCGCAGGAGCTGGTGGTGACGTTCCAGGCCAGCGGCTACTCTGGCCTTTCACGCAACTACATAATGGATGACGGCTACGTTAAGCTCGATCCGCCGATAACCGTCAGCATTAACGATAAAACCAGGGGCATCAACCCGCTCTTGATCCCGCTTATTATCCCGGCATTTCCCTTTATCATGGCCTACGGCTGCGCCAAAGGTCCCTGCGTCTGAGTAACGTGCCCCGGTGTTTAAAAATTAACCTGGGGCGCTACAGTATTTCCTTTAAAATTCGTGTAGTATGTGCGCCCAAGAAATAGAGTGTGCTTTGCACCTATCCAGACGCCTGTGAAGGCGACACCTGAAGGAAGCGCCATGAGCGAGAAATTACAAAAAGTGCTGGCCCGCGCTGGCCACGGCTCCCGCCGTGAAATCGAAGCGATCATTGCAGCCGGGCGCGTCAGCGTCGACGGTAAAATCGCGACCCTCGGCGACCGCGTTGAGGTGATCCCGGGCCTGAAAATCCGTATCGACGGCCATCTTATCTCTGTCAAAGAGTCCGTTGAGCAGATCTGCCGCGTGCTGGCCTACTACAAACCAGAAGGTGAACTCTGCACCCGTAACGATCCGGAAGGACGTCCGACGGTTTTCGATCGCCTGCCGAAGCTGCGCGGCGCGCGCTGGATTGCCGTTGGCCGTCTGGATGTGAACACCTGCGGCCTGCTGCTGTTCACCACTGACGGTGAGCTGGCCAACCGCCTGATGCACCCGAGCCGTGAAGTGGAGCGTGAATACGCCGTGCGCGTGTTTGGTCAGGTTGAAGAGAACAAGATCCGCGATCTCTCCCGTGGCGTGCAGCTGGAAGATGGTCCGGCGGCGTTTAAAACCATTAAGTTCAGCGGCGGCGAGGGTATCAACCAGTGGTACAACGTCACGCTGACCGAAGGGCGCAACCGCGAGGTTCGTCGCCTGTGGGAAGCCGTTGGCGTGCAGGTTAGCCGTCTGATTCGCGTACGTTACGGTGACATCCTGCTGCCGAAAGGGCTGCCGCGCGGTGGCTATACCGAGCTGGATCTGGCCCAGACTAACTATCTGCGCGAGCTGGTGGAGTTAACCCCGGAAACCGAATCCAAAGTGGCGGTGGAGAAAGATCGGCGTCGCATGAAGGCGAATCAGATCCGCCGGGCGGTGAAACGCCACAGCCAGACCGGCAGCGCGCGTCCCGCCAGCGGACGTCCTGCAAGCGGCAACCGCCGCTCCAGCACCCGTAACAGCAAAGCATAAAAGAAGGGGCCTCGGCCCCTTTTTCGATCTGTCATGCCGGGCGGCGGCTCTGCCTTACCCGGCCTACGAACGATTAATAGTCTATCCCGATCTGCGCCTTCACGCCCGCGTCGAAGGCGTGCTTGACCGGGCGCAGCTCGCTCACCGTATCGGCCAGCTCCAGAATATCCCGATGGCAGCCGCGGCCGGTAATGATAACCGTCTGCTGGGCCGGACGCGCGCGCAGGGCGTTGAGCACCGTCGCCAGCGGCAGATAGTCATAGGCCACCATATAGGTCAGCTCGTCCAGAACTACCATATCCAGCGACTCATCGGCCAGCATCCGCTGGGCATGCTCCCACACCGCCAGACAGGCAGCGGTATCGGAGTCGCGGTTCTGCGTGTCCCAGGTGAAGCCTGTAGCCATCACCTGAAACTCCACGCCGTGCGGCTCCAGCAGGTTACGCTCGCCGTTGGGCCAGGTGCCTTTAATAAACTGGATCACGCCGACTTTTTTGCCGTGGCCCACCGCACGGGTCACGGTGCCAAAGGCGGCGGTCGTTTTGCCTTTGCCGTTGCCGGTAAAGACGATAAGAATGCCGCGCTCGTCCTGCGCGGCGGCAACGCGCGCATCCACGCGATCCTTCACTTTCTGCTGTCGTTGCTGGTAACGCTCTTCACTCATTGTGCGATCCCCGGTTTGCGTCCAGGCTGAGCATCAAAGCTCATGCCGGTTTTGCGTCGGCTGTCATCACCCATCAGCCATAGGTAGAGCGGCATGATATCAGCCGGGGTCTTTAATTTTTGTGGGTCTTCCGACGGAAATGCACTGGCACGCATTTTTGTCCGCGTGCCGCCAGGATTGATACAGTTAACCCGCAAGTGCTTGCTCTGATACTCTTCGGCCAGCACCTGCATCATGCCTTCGGTGGCAAATTTGGAGACCGCGTAAGCCCCCCAGCCGGCGCGTCCCTGACGGCCTACGCTTGAGGAGGTGAACACCAGCGAGCCAGCTTCTGACTTGAGTAATAAAGGAAGAAGGGCCTGGGTCAAATAGAAGGTGGCGTTGACGTTGATCTGCATCACCTGATCCCAAACTTCAGGCTTCTGCTCATCCATCGGGCAAATATCGCCTAGCATGCCGGCGTTATGCAGTACGCCATCCAGGCGCGGCACCGCAGCATCGATCTGTGCTGCCAGCTGCTGGCACTGCTCCGGCGTACAGGTGGCTAAGTCCAGCGTATACCAGCGGGCAGTTTTGCCGCCCAGCTGCTCAATGCGCTGGGCCACGTTGCGCAGCTTCTCTTCACTTCTGCCAAGCAGGATCACTTTTGCGCCGTAGCGGGCGTAGGTCAGGGCGGCCTCCTGGCCAATACCGTCGCTGGCACCGGTCACCAGAATAATACGGTTCTCTAATAAATCTCGTTTTGGCTGGTAGTGCACGGTTTCTCCTTTGCGCTCTCGTTCATCCAGGCGTCGTTTCACAGGATCGGGTCTTGTGGGCTTTATGCCTTAATCTGCCGCTTAATTCAATCGTCAACCTCCCGCAATCGTGGTTTGAACCTTTTCAAGTTCTTACAGAGTAAAAAAATCAGAGGGATGGCACGTAACATCATACGACGGCAGAAGACGATGCGGGCGGGGTCATGTACACTGGCCTTTACGTTGAGTGGTTTAACCAAGGTGGTACGCGTGGAATTACTATCTGAGTACGGGTTGTTTTTAGCCAAGATTGTGACGGTGGTGATTGCCATTGCCGTCGTGGCGATACTTATCGTTAACCTGACGCAGCGCAAACGCCAGCGCGGGGAGCTGCGCGTCACAAACCTGAGCGAGCAGTATAAAGAGATGCAGGAGGATCTCTCCGCCTCTCTGCTCGATACGCACCGGCAGAAGCTGTGGCACAAGGCGCAGAAAAAGCGCCTGAAGCAGGAGGCCAAAGAGGCGAAGGCCAGCGCGAAGCTTGGCGTACCGGCGGTCTCCAACAAAGCGCGTGCGTACGTGCTGGACTTTAAAGGCAGTATGGATGCGCACGAGGTCAGCAGCCTGCGGGAAGAGATCACTGCTGTGCTCACCGTCGCTAAGCCAGAAGATCGCGTGGTGCTACGTCTCGAAAGCCCTGGCGGCGTCGTTCATGGCTACGGCCTGGCATCGTCCCAGCTGCAGCGCCTGCGCGATAAGAACATTCCGCTCACCGTCGCCGTCGATAAGGTGGCTGCCAGCGGGGGCTATATGATGGCCTGCGTGGCGGATAAGATCGTGGCCGCACCCTTTGCGATTGTTGGTTCCATCGGCGTTGTAGCGCAGATCCCCAACCTGAACCGCTTTCTGAAAAGCAAAGATATCGATATTGAATTACATACCGCTGGCCAATATAAACGCACATTGACCCTGCTTGGGGAGAATACCGAAGAGGGGCGGCAGAAGTTCCGCGAAAGCCTGAACGAGACCCACGATCTCTTTAAATCCTTTGTTAAGCAGATGCGTCCTTCATTAGATATTGAGTCTGTGGCCACCGGTGAACACTGGTATGGCGTACAGGCTCAGGAGAAGGGGCTGGTCGATGAGGTAGGAACCAGCGATGAGCTGCTGCTTGATCTTATCAAGGAGTTCGAGGTGATCGGCATTCGCTACACACGCCGCAAAAAATTAATGGATCGCTTCACCAGCAGCGCGGCAGAGAGTGCCGACAGGCTGCTGCTGCGCTGGTGGCAGCGGGGTGAAAAGCCGCTGCTGTAACAACGTAACAGTGGAGCGAGGCGTCATGCCTCGCTCTGTTTATTCTGCCAGCGTATATTTCTCTGACAGTACGTGGGCAAGGTGTTTAAACATGTTAAATACCGCCGTACCCTTCGCCGTGGGCAGCCCCTGCTCATCAAGAAAATAGTCGCCGCTGAAGATCAGAACGCCATTACGTTCAGTGACGTTTGTGGCTTCGATGCCCTGCACATAATCCTCATGCTCGCGGATGATCTCATTCGCTTTCGCCAGCAGCGTTTGGCGATCGATGGGTAAAACGGACTCTTGCATAGTTGCCTCCTTAAACATTGCCGATATTCTACGTCCAGGGGGACAAATGGGGCAAATTTTCCCTGTTATCAAGAGGGCTTTTACCCCATCCGTTCGTTGGCGCGATCCATTTTTGCATGCTAATAAAGTTGCGTAACAAATTTTATCAGGTAGAGTGTGCGCTTTCGTCAATCTGGCAACAGATTTGCTTGACATTCGACCTTAAGTTCGTCGTTCTCATCCCACCAGACGCGGAAAAACCTGTTAACTCAGTCACCTGGAAGTCTGAATTTCAGCGTCTGGTTATGAAAAGGGGTTGATATCCCGTGACGTCGCCGCTATATCTGAGGCACGTCGCCAGGGGATGGTGAGTCAACGTGCGGCGTATTCCTGGAAGAATCAAATTAGGTAAAGGTGAATATGGGTAAAGCTCTCGTTATCGTTGAGTCCCCGGCAAAAGCCAAAACGATCAATAAGTATCTGGGTAGTGACTACGTGGTTAAGTCCAGCGTCGGTCATATCCGCGATTTGCCGACCAGTGGCTCAGCCGCCAAAAAGAGCGCTGACTCTGCCTCCACCAAAACGGCTAAAAAGCCCAAAAAGGATGAACGTGGCGCGCTTGTCAACCGTATGGGCGTTGACCCGTGGCACGGCTGGGATGCGCGCTATGAAGTGCTCCCCGGCAAAGAGAAAGTGGTCTCTGAGCTAAAATCGCTGGCCGAAAAAGCCGATCATATCTATCTCGCAACCGACCTTGACCGCGAAGGGGAAGCCATTGCCTGGCACCTGCGGGAAGTGATCGGGGGCGATGAGACGCGCTACAGCCGCGTCGTATTTAACGAAATTACCAAAAATGCGATCCGTCAGGCCTTTGAAAAGCCGGGCGAGCTGAATATCGATCGCGTTAATGCCCAGCAGGCGCGTCGCTTTATGGACCGCGTCGTTGGCTATATGGTCTCGCCGCTGCTGTGGAAAAAGATCGCCCGCGGTCTCTCTGCCGGACGCGTGCAGTCCGTTGCCGTGCGGCTGGTGGTCGAGCGCGAGCGCGAAATCAAAGCCTTTGTACCGGAAGAGTACTGGGAAGTGGACGCCAACGTGGCGACCCCGGCCGGTGACTCTTTGGCGCTGCAGGTGACCCACCAGCAGGACAAGCCGTTCCGCCCGGTTAACCGTGAGCAGACCATGTCGGCGGTTAGCCTGCTGGAAAAAGCCCGCTATACCGTTGTGGATCGCGAAGATAAGCCCACCAGCAGCAAGCCGGGCGCGCCGTTCATCACCTCGACGCTACAGCAGGCGGCCAGCACCCGTCTCGGCTTCGGCGTGAAGAAAACCATGATGATGGCCCAGCGTCTGTACGAAGCGGGACACATCACCTATATGCGTACCGACTCAACCAATCTGAGCCAGGACGCGGTGAACATGGCCCGCGGCTATATCACTGAAAACTTTGGCAAGAAATACCTGCCGGAGAGCGCGATCCAGTACACCAGCAAAGAGAACTCGCAGGAGGCGCACGAAGCGATTCGTCCTTCTGACGTCGCGGTAGTGGCCGAGTCGCTGAAGGATATGGAAAACGACGCCCAGAAGCTCTATCAGCTGATCTGGCGGCAGTTCGTTGCCTGCCAGATGACGCCAGCCCAGTACGACTCTACAACGCTGACCGTGGAAGCGAGCGAATTCCGCCTGAAGGCCCGCGGCCGCACGCTGCGTTTTGACGGCTGGACGAAAGTGATGCCTGCGCTGCGTAAAGGCGATGAAGATCGCACTCTGCCACCGGTGAACAAAGGTGACGTGGTATCGCTGATTGAGCTGACGCCGGCGCAGCACTTTACCAAGCCGCCTGCGCGCTTTAGCGAGGCTTCGCTGGTAAAAGAGCTGGAAAAACGCGGCATTGGTCGCCCGTCTACCTATGCGTCGATCATTTCGACCATCCAGGATCGCGGCTACGTGCGGGTGGAAAACCGCCGTTTCTACGCGGAGAAGATGGGGGAGATCGTTACCGATCGCCTGGAAGAGAACTTCCGTGAGCTGATGAACTACGACTTCACCGCCCAGATGGAGGACAGCCTCGATCAGGTGGCGAACCACGAAACCGAATGGAAAGGCGTGCTGGACAACTTCTTCAGCGACTTTACCAAGCAGCTGGAGAGAGCCGAGCAGGATCCGGAAGAGGGCGGCATGCGCCCGAACCAGATGGTGCTGACCAGCATCGACTGCCCGACCTGCGGACGGAAAATGGGGATCCGCACGGCGAGCACCGGCGTCTTCCTGGGCTGCTCTGGCTACGCCCTGCCGCCGAAAGAGCGCTGCAAAACCACCATCAACCTGGTGCCTGAGAACGAAGTTCTCAACGTGCTGGAGGGTGACGATGCCGAAACCAACGCTCTGCGGGCCAAACGCCGCTGCGTGAAGTGCGGCACGGCGATGGACAGCTACCTGATCGATCCGAAACGCAAGCTGCACGTGTGCGGTAACAACCCCACCTGCGACGGGTACGAGATCGAAGAGGGCGAGTTCCGCATCAAAGGCTACGATGGCCCGATCGTGGAGTGTGAGAAGTGTGGTTCTGAAATGCACCTGAAGATGGGGCGTTTCGGTAAATACATGGCCTGCACCAACGACGACTGTAAAAACACGCGTAAGATCCTGCGTAACGGCGAAGTTGCGCCGCCGAAGGAAGATCCGGTTCCGCTGCCGGAGCTGCCGTGCGAGAAGTCAGACGCCTACTTTGTGCTGCGTGACGGTGCGGCCGGTGTCTTCCTGGCAGCTAATACCTTCCCGAAATCGCGCGAAACCCGTGCGCCGCTGGTGGAAGAGCTGTACCGCTTCCGCGATCGCCTGCCGGAGAAGCTGCGCTATCTGGCCGATGCGCCGCAGCAGGATCCTGCCGGCAACAAGACAATGGTCCGCTTTAGCCGCAAGACCAAGCAGCAGTACGTTGCTTCAGAGAAAGAGGGTAAGGCCACCGGCTGGTCAGCCTTCTTTATTGATGGCAAATGGGTAGAAGCTAAAAAATAAGCCTGCTGTTACCTTCTGAAGGGCCGGATATCCGGCCCTTTCTTATAACGACATTATTATTTTTTGTTCATATCTATACACTGTAGATATAAATGATATAGTGGTTATAGCTAATTCCTCTCTTATTATTAAATCGTCTTAGACGATGTCGTGTGCGCAAAATCGGATGGTCCGTCATGAAACTACAGCAGCTTCGCTATATTGTTGAGGTGGTCAACCATAACCTTAACGTCTCATCTACTGCCGAAGGGCTTTACACCTCTCAGCCCGGGATCAGTAAGCAGGTACGTATGCTGGAGGACGAACTGGGGATCCAGATTTTTGCCCGCAGCGGTAAGCATCTTACTCAGGTCACCCCTGCCGGACAGGAGATCATCCGCATTGCCCGGGAGGTACTCTCCAAGGTAGAGGCCATAAAATCGGTTGCTGGCGAGCATACCTGGCCGGATAAAGGGTCGCTCTACGTGGCGACCACCCATACGCAGGCCCGCTACGCGCTGCCTAACGTGATCAAGGGCTTTATTGAGCGCTACCCGCGCGTGTCGCTGCATATGCATCAGGGCTCGCCAACGCAGATTGCTGAAGCGGTATCAAAGGGTAACGCGGACTTTGCCATCGCCACCGAAGCGCTGCATCTCTATGACGATCTGGTGATGCTGCCGTGCTACCACTGGAATCGTTCTATCGTGGTTACCCCTGACCATCCGCTGGCAGGCAAGCAGTCGGTAAGCATTGAAGAGCTGGCGCAGTATCCGCTGGTGACCTATACCTTTGGCTTTACCGGTCGCTCCGAATTGGATACCGCGTTTAACCGTGCCGGGCTGTCGCCGCGTATTGTCTTTACCGCCACCGATGCCGACGTAATCAAAACCTACGTTCGTCTTGGGCTGGGCGTCGGGGTGATTGCCAGCATGGCGGTAGATCCCATCTCCGATCCCGACCTCGTCAAGCTGGACGCGCAGGGCGTGTTCAGCCATAGCACGACAAAAATCGGTTTCCGTCGCAGCACCTTCCTACGCAGCTACATGTATGACTTTATCCAGCGTTTCGCGCCGCATCTTACCCGTGACGTTGTCGACACCGCCGTCGCATTGCGTTCGAACGAGGATATCGAAGCGATGTTCCACGACATCAAGCTGCCGGAGAAATAACAGAGGGGCGACAAAAGTAGTCGCAAACGTGGCGCAGCGCAAATTACCTTCTACAATACTCTCTTCGCGATCATAACATCGAATATTTCACTCGAAATGATTCGTAAATTCGCTGGATTTTAGGCTAAAGTTTCTTTAGGATTTGTCCTATGTGATGATTACTTAAACCTATTGTTCGGTGTCAATATGATAAGCGATGTCGATTGTGTGAGGTTAGCAATGCCAGCAGGAAGTGAAGAACCGCAACGGGATCTCGCGCTTAAGCGTAAAGCGTGGTTAGCGGTATTTCTCGGTTCGGCTTTCTTCTGGGCAGTTGTGGCGCTGGTTATCTGGAGATTCTGGGGTTAAGCCTATGGCAATTACCGAGCGGTTAAATCCGGTTCAGGACCGCTGTCGGTCCCCTAAACATCCTCATGTGAGTGAAAGCCAGACGGCGGTGCAAATCCCGGCCAGCTGGCAGCTTACGGCGGCGCAGAAGGCGTTTATCGACTCTTTTGCTGACGATAAGGCCAAAAAATAGCGGTCATCCCCTCTACACAAAACCTCGCTCCGGCGGGGTTTTTTACGCTCTGACACCCTGAAAAACACGCGATTTAGCGATTTGGGTTGTTATCAAAACGTTACGGCATGTTTGTGTTATCTTTAATACAGACCCTGATACCAGTCAGGGTATCGATACTCTGTATTAGGAGGAGCTTATGTCGTCTACCCTACGCGAAGCCAGTAAGGATACATTGCAGGCAGAGAACAAAACCTGGCACTATTACAGCCTGCCGCTGGCCGCAAAGGCGCTTGGGGATATTTCTCGTTTACCCAAGTCACTGAAAGTATTACTGGAAAACCTCCTGCGCTGGCAGGATGAGGATTCCGTCACCGAAGAGGATATACGTGCTCTGGCCGGATGGCTCCAGTCTGCTCATGCCGACCGAGAGATCGCCTACCGCCCGGCAAGGGTGCTGATGCAGGACTTCACCGGCGTGCCTGCGGTGGTTGACCTGGCCGCCATGCGCGAAGCGGTAAAACGCCTCGGCGGCGATACCGCCAAAGTTAACCCTCTCTCTCCCGTCGAGCTGGTGATCGACCACTCCGTTACCGTGGATCACTTTGGCGATGATGACGCTTTTGAAGAGAACGTCCGTCTGGAGATGGAGCGTAACCACGAGCGCTACCAGTTTCTGCGCTGGGGTCAGCAGGCATTCAGCCGCTTCAGCGTAGTCCCGCCGGGAACCGGCATCTGTCACCAGGTAAACCTCGAATATCTGGGGAAAGCGGTCTGGAGTGAACTGCAGGATAAAGAGTGGGTGGCCTATCCGGATACGCTGGTAGGCACTGACTCGCACACGACCATGATCAACGGTCTCGGCGTGCTGGGCTGGGGCGTCGGCGGCATTGAAGCGGAGGCAGCGATGCTGGGCCAGCCGGTATCAATGCTGATCCCCGACGTGGTTGGCTTCAAGCTGACCGGCAAGCTTAACGAAGGCATCACCGCCACCGACCTGGTGCTGACCGTGACGCAGATGCTGCGTAAGCACGGTGTGGTAGGTAAATTTGTTGAGTTTTACGGCGACGGACTCGATCACCTCCCGCTGGCGGATCGCGCGACTATCGCTAATATGGCCCCGGAGTACGGTGCTACCTGCGGCTTCTTCCCTATCGATGACGTCACCCTCAACTACATGCGCTTGAGCGGTCGCAGCGAAGAGCAGGTGGCGCTGGTGGAGGCCTATACCAAAGCGCAGGGGATGTGGCGCAACCCGGGCGATGAACCGGTCTTTACCAGCACGCTTGAGCTGGATATGGCTACGGTAGCGGCCAGCGTGGCGGGGCCGAAACGCCCTCAGGACCGCGTTCTGCTGAGTGAAGTTCCAAAGGCCTTTGCCGCCAGCTCGGAGCTTGAACTGAACCACGCCCAGAAAGATCGCCAGGCGGTAGAGTATACGCTGAACGGGCATCAATATGAGCTGCCGGACGGGGCGGTGGTCATCGCGGCGATCACCTCCTGCACAAACACCTCCAATCCGAGCGTGCTGATGGCGGCGGGGCTGCTGGCGAAAAAAGCCGTGGAGCTTGGGCTGAAACGACAGCCGTGGGTAAAAGCCTCGCTGGCGCCCGGCTCGAAGGTGGTTTCTGACTATCTGGCCCAGGCCAGGCTTACCCCCTGGCTGGATGAGCTAGGCTTCAACCTGGTAGGCTACGGCTGCACCACCTGTATCGGTAACTCCGGCCCGCTGCCGGATCCCATCGAGCAGGCAATTAAGAAAGGGGATTTGACCGTCGGGGCGGTGCTCTCGGGTAACCGAAACTTCGAGGGACGTATTCATCCGCTAGTGAAGACCAACTGGCTGGCGTCGCCGCCGCTGGTGGTGGCCTATGCTCTGGCGGGGAATATGAATATCAACCTGGCGACCGATCCTCTCGGCCACGACAGGAAGGGCGATCCGGTCTACCTGAAGGATATCTGGCCCTCAGGCAATGAAATTGCCCGCGCCGTCGAGCAGGTCTCAACCGACATGTTCCGTAAAGAGTATGCCGAAGTATTTGAAGGTTCAGATGAGTGGAAGGCGATCGAAGTCGATCATTCAGACACCTACAGCTGGCAAGATGACTCGACCTATATCCGACTGTCACCGTTCTTTGATGAGATGCTGGCGACGCCGAAGCAGGTGGAAGATATTCGCGGAGCGCGGATCCTGGCGATGCTCGGGGACTCTGTCACCACCGACCATATCTCACCGGCGGGCAGCATCAAACCGGACAGCCCGGCCGGACGCTACCTGCAAAGCCACGGGGTCGAGCGCGGGGATTTCAACTCTTACGGTTCACGCCGGGGTAACCACGAGGTGATGATGCGCGGCACCTTCGCCAACATCCGCATTCGTAACGAGATGGTTCCCGGTATTGAGGGGGGGATGACCCGTCATCTGCCGGATAGCGAAGCGATCTCAATTTACGATGCGGCTATGCGTTACCAGAAAGAGGGGACGCCGCTGGCGGTCGTTGCCGGGAAAGAGTATGGCTCAGGCTCCAGCCGCGACTGGGCTGCCAAGGGGCCGCGACTGCTGGGCATCCGCGTCGTCATTGCCGAGTCGTTTGAGCGTATTCACCGCTCGAATTTGATTGGTATGGGGATCCTGCCGCTGGAGTTTCCGCAGGGCGTGACGCGTAAAACGCTGGGGCTGACGGGGGAGGAGAAGATCGACGTTGAGGATCTGACTCAGCTTAAGCCGGGCGCTACCATTCCGGTGCGGCTGACGCGTGCAGATGGCAGTCAGGAGACAATTGACTGCCGCTGCCGTATCGACACCGGTACCGAGTTAACCTACTACCAGAACGATGGGATCCTGCACTACGTGATCCGCAATATGCTGTAAATCAGCCATGCCGGGCGGCGCTGCGCTTGCCCGGCCTACAGGATTATGTAGGCCGGATAAGGCGTATGCCGCCATCCGGCGTTTCTCGCACCCGTTAACCCAGCAGATGGCCCATCTTGGCCGCCTTGGTATCAAGGTAGTGCGCGTTATTAGGGTTACGCCCAACGATCAGCGCCACGCGCTCAACGATGTTAATCCCGGCCTCGGTAAGGATCTCTACCTTGCGCGGGTTATTGGTTAACAGCCGAACCTCATCCACACCCAGCAGCTTGAACATGTCCGCGCACAGCGTAAAGTCACGTTCGTCGGCGGCAAAGCCCAGCTGATGGTTGGCTTCTACGGTATCAAAGCCCTGGTCCTGGAGCGCGTAAGCGCGAATTTTATTCAGCAGACCAATGTTACGCCCCTCCTGACGATGATACAGGAGGATCCCGCGTCCCTCTTCAGCGATGTGGGAGAGGGCGGCCTCAAGCTGAAAACCGCAGTCGCAGCGCAGGCTGAACAGGGCGTCGCCGGTCAAACACTCTGAATGGACGCGGGCAAGCACTGGCGTCTGTCCTGAGATATCGCCATAAACCAGGGCAACATGATCCTGTCCGGTTGCCAGTTCTTCAAATCCCACCATCAGGAAATCGCCCCAGGGGGTTGGCAGTTTGGCTTCTGCCACACGTTTAAGCTGCATGTGATTCTCCAGATTAAGCTGGCACTTTCTGTGCCCGTAGCCTTCAGGCTTTCTCTCTGTCTCCATTTTGCCACAAGGCGCGTCACTTCACTAATCGCTGCCGTGGCTTACAAAGATTAAACGCACAAATTCGTCAAATCCGCCGAACTTGTTATTTTTCAGTTATTATTGTGTCACTTAATTGAAAGGGAAAGAAAATGCTCTCAATCGCAAGGCGAATTGCCGCCGGAACAGGACTTCTGCTGATTATGCCGCTGCTGGTGTGGCTCTTTGGCTGGCATTGGCAGCCCGGCGGCCACAGCGGCTGGCTTAAAGTGCTCTACTGGATCACCGAAACGGTCACCCAGCCGTGGGGCATCATTACTCACGTCATATTGTGCGGCTGGTTTCTATGGTGTTTACGCTTTCGCCTGAAGGCGGCGCTAATGCTATTTGCGATCCTTGGCGCATCAATCGTCATTGGCCAGGGGCTTAAATCCTTTGTCAAAACGCAGGTTCAGGAGCCACGTCCCTTTGTGGTCTGGCTTGAAAAAACTCACCAAATTCCGGTAGATGAGTTCTACACTTTAAAGCGTAAGGAGCGCGGCGCGCTGGTGCAGGCGCAGCTTACCGAGCAGGACAACGTGCCTGAGTTTTTACGCCAGCACTGGCAGAAAGAGACCGGCTTTGCCTTCCCCTCGGGTCACACGATGTTCGCCGCCAGCTGGGCGCTGCTTGCTGTCGGCCTGCTGTGGCCTCGTCGCCGGACGGTTACCATCGTCGTACTGCTGGTCTGGGCGGTATTGGTCATGGGGAGCCGGCTGCTGCTAGGCATGCACTGGCCGCAGGATCTGGCCGTAGCCACGCTTATCTCAGGTGTTCTGGTCACTCTGGCGACCTGGCTTGCGCAACGTCTCTGTGGTCCGCTCACGCCGCCGGTAAAAGAAGACAGAGAAATAGCCCAGCGTGAAGAGAAAAATGAGTAAGGCTGCCAGGCGTTGAATTTCCGCTTTTTGGCCTTACATCATCTGGATATCACGGTTTTCCATTTCGTCCGCTGCGCGAAAATGGTAGTTTATAAAGCTGGATGCAGCAGGTTGAACAGAATTTATTCGCCCTAAGCCACATAACGGGAAGTAATGTGAAATATCTACTCATTTTCTTACTGGTGTTAGCAATCTTTGTCGTTTCCGTCACGCTGGGTGCGCAAAACGATCAACAGGTGACGTTCAATTTCCTGCTGGCGCAGGGGGAGTATCGTATCTCTACGCTGCTGGCGGTTCTGTTCGCCGCGGGCTTTGCTATTGGCTGGCTGATTTGCGCTCTTTTCTGGCTGCGCACGCGGGTCTCCCTGGCGCGAGCAGAGCGTAAGATCAAACGCCTCGAACAGCAAATCGCCCCTGCATCGACGGCCCCTGCCACGAATAGCGCTCCGGTAACAACCGCTACGGCTCCGGCCGTCAAGGAATAACAGGCTATGCTGGAGCTGTTGTTTCTGCTGTTACCCGTAGCAGCCGCCTACGGCTGGTATATGGGACGCAGAAGTGCGCAACAAACAAAGCAGGATGAAGCCAACCGGCTGTCGCGTGATTACGTAGCCGGGGTCAACTTCCTGCTCAGTAACCAACAGGACAAAGCGGTGGACCTGTTCCTCGATATGCTAAAAGAGGATACCGGTACCGTTGAGGCGCATCTTACCCTGGGGAATCTGTTCCGCTCCCGGGGCGAGGTTGATCGTGCCATCCGCATCCACCAGACGCTGATGGAGAGTGCCTCCCTCTCTTATGACCAGCGCCTGCTGGCGGTTCAACAGCTGGGCCGCGACTACATGGCGGCCGGCATGTACGATCGCGCCGAAGATATGTTCAATCAGCTGGTGGATGAAACTGATTTTCGCATCGGTGCGTTACAGCAGCTTCTGCAGATTTACCAGGCAACCAGCGAGTGGCAAAAGGCAATCGACGTTGCCGAGCGGCTGGTCAAGCTGGGTAAAGATAAACAGCGCGGTGAAATTGCCCATTTTTACTGCGAGCTTGCGCTGCAGCAGATGGGCAATGACGACATGGACCGTGCAATGGCCCTGCTGAAAAAGGGCGCCGCTGCCGACCGTGCCAGCCCGCGCGTCTCCATCATGATGGGCCGCGTATTTATGGCTAAAGGCGACTACGCAAAAGCGGTAGAGAGCCTGCTGCGGGTCATCGATCAGGATAAAGAGCTGGTCAGTGAAACGCTGGAGATGCTGCAAACCTGCTATCTGCAGCTCGGCAAAACCGAGGAGTGGGCAGAATTTCTTACCCGCTGCGTTGAGGAGAACGTGGGTGCGACTGCCGATCTGATGCTGGCAGAGATTATCGACCAACGTGAAGGGCAGGATCAGGCCCAGGTGACCGTCACTCGCCAGCTCCAGCGTCACCCGACGATGCGCGTTTTCCATAAGCTGATGGATTACCATCTGCACGATGCCGAAGAGGGACGGGCGAAAGAGAGCCTGATGGCGCTGCGTGACATGGTAGGGGAGCAGATCCGCAGCAAACCGCGCTACCGCTGTCAGAAGTGTGGTTTTACCGCCTACACCATGTACTGGCACTGTCCTTCCTGTCGGGCCTGGTCAACGGTGAAGCCAATTCGCGGTCTCGACGGTCAGTAATTTAAAAAAAATCCCTCTTTAGTTACAACATGCTTATAGCGGTCCTCTCATTGACGGCACGGTGCCGACCAGGCCAGGCAGTGAAAAATAGGCCCTGTCAATTTTCCCCGCTCGCAGTTAGAATGCTGCCCGTTTATCCTTTTGCGCCGCGCGTGCTCATCAACAAGAAGGTCTGGTCATGACGTCTACTGCTTCATCGTCTTCCCCATCCCTGTGCCACTCTCCCGTTGTTGTCGCCCTGGACTATGCCAGCCGCGATCTTGCCCTGGAGTTTGTCGATCGCATCAATCCCAGCGACTGCCGCCTGAAAGTAGGCAAAGAGATGTTTACCCGTTTTGGCCCGCAGTTTGTGCGCGAGCTTCACCAGCGCGGTTTCGACGTGTTTCTCGATCTGAAGTTTCATGACATTCCCAATACCGCTGCGCATGCGGTAGCCGCCGCGGCCGATCTCGGCGTCTGGATGGTGAACGTGCACGCTTCCGGCGGGGCGCGAATGATGAGCGCAGCCCGCGAGGCGCTGGTGCCGTTTGGCAAAGATGCGCCGCTGCTTATTGCCGTGACGGTGTTGACCAGCATGGAAGCCAGCGATCTGCTTGACCTGGGCATCACCAGCACGCCTGCCGAGCACGCTGAGCGTCTGGCGCGCCTGACGCAGCAGTGTGGCCTGGATGGCGTTGTCTGCTCTGCGCAGGAGGCGGTCCGTTTCAAGAGCGAGCTGGGACACGCGTTTAAGCTGGTGACCCCAGGGATACGCCCTGAAGGCAGCGAGGTAGGCGATCAGCGCCGAATCATGACCCCGCAGCAGGCGCTGGTAGCGGGGGTGGACTACATGGTGATTGGTCGTCCGGTCACCCAGTCTGCCGATCCTGCCCGCACCCTGAGCGCAATCAATGCGTCGCTGAAGCTGGAGGCATAATGAAGGACAGTAACAGCCGCCTGGTCTACTCCACCGAAAGCGGACGTATCGATGAACCTAAAGCTGCTCCCGAGCGGCCGAAAGGTGATGGCATTGTGCGTATTCAAAAGCAAACTAGCGGGCGTAAAGGGAAGGGCGTCTGCCTGATTACCGGCGTTGAGGGTGATGATGAAGCGCTAACTAAGCTGGCTGCCGAACTGAAGAAGAAGTGCGGATGCGGCGGATCGGTGAAAGAGGGCGTCATCGAAATTCAGGGCGATAAACGCGATCTGCTTAAAACGCTGCTGGAAGCCAAAGGCATGAAGGTAAAACTGGCGGGCGGCTAATGCCTAAATAAATAAGCCACGGCATATACCGTGGCCTTATAATGCGTACTGCGTCATTCAGATCTGCAAGAAAGTATTACGGCGTTATCAGAACGCGTTTTCGATCCTTGAAAGACCTGCTACGTCGTATTATTAGTCGACCTGATGACCGATAATACCACCAACCGCTGCGCCACCCAGGGTACCCAGAGCGCTGCCGTCAGTCAGAACAGAGCCACCGATCGCACCTGCACCCGCACCGATAGCGGTGTTACGGTCGCGTTTTGACCAGTTAGAACATGCGCTCAGAGACATTGCCAGGGTAACAGCCAGTACGACAGTTGCTGCTTTTTTGCTTGATAACATCATAATACTTTCTCCTGAAATTTCGATTCACGGAAAGAAATCTCTTTAAGTATAGTGCGGTTATGACACACTAAAGTCTTTTTCCGTAAATTATGTTACACAGTTGTTACTGATATCCACGCTCACATCAAGCGGGGCGGTAGTTACATCCTGTTATATCGCTGAACATAATTTTACTTCTTGCCTGTTGAACAGACAGGTAAAAAGTCTTAATTGAATCGTCAGAAAAGTCTCATAGATGAGGGAGATAGCCCACTTTCATGGGCTAAAAAGCATTAGCGCGTGCGGGGAGATTTAACAATATCGACATGCACGCCAGCCTGCTCTAACTGCTGCTGCGTGGCCGCTTGAAGCTTGTCATCGGTGATCACCCTGTTAAAAGGGTGGTGCTGTCCAAGCGGGTAGGGGTGAACCACACCAAACTTTGAGCTATCGGTAAGAATGATCGCCTCGCAGCCCTTTTCAAGCACGGCGTTAACCACGTCGGCGCGCATCATATCCCGGCCGGTAAAGCCAGTATCAGGCTGCCAGCCATCAATACCGATAAACGCCTTGCTGAAGTGCACCTGAGCAATATACTGGCGGGTCAGCGGGCCCACCATGCTTTCGCTTTTCTTCTGGTAGATACCGCCGAGCAGGATCACTTCACACGGGGTCTCTTTTAGCAGATGGGCAATATAGCTGCTTACGGTAATAATGGTGATATCTTTCTGTTCTGCCAGCGTACGGGCCAGTAGTGCATTGCTGCTGCCGTTTTCAATAAATACGGTTTCACCCGGCTCGACCGTGGAGGCGGCAAATTCCGCCAGCTCGCGCTTTAAGGCAAAATTATTGAGCATGCGAGTTTCAACGTCATCGCTTTCCAGCGGTACGGCATAGCCGTGGGTGCGGCGTAAATAGCTCTGCTTCTCTAGCGTATTCAGATCCTGGCGGATAGTGACTTCAGACACGCCGGTGGTTTTAGCCAGTTCGGTCACGCTGACCCGGCCCTTATCAATCACCATCTGTAAAATAGTTTGTTGTCGGGAATTCATCGCGGTTAAATTTCCCACGGCGTTTTAGGCGAATTTTGCCCCTGCGCCTGCTCGGCATCGTTCTGTGCCAGAAGCTCTGCCTTGAGAATTTCAAGATTATGAATGGCAGAGTGGTAATCACCTGCAACCAGAATATCGAGCACGGTATCAATACGTGCTGCCAGTTGCTTTGCGTCGATGTCAGCCATCATGTCACTCCTGATTGAAATAGTAATAAATTCAATGATGCTAAAAATAGTGTAAAAAGAGAAGGAGAAAAAAATAAATCTCAAAAAAGCATAAGCAAACGATATTAATTGATGGCTAACGCATTATTCGCGTCTGGTAGCGCTTGTACCAACGCTCAAAGGCGGCGGCGGGCATAGGCTTAGCAAATAGAAATCCCTGCCGTTCGTTGACGCCGTTTTTCGTCAGAAACGCATCCTCTTTGGCGCTCTCCACGCCCTCGGCAATCACCTGCAAATTTAGCGCCTGCGCCACGGCGACGATGGCGCGCACCAGCGACTGGGAGACCGACTGCTTGTGTACGTCGCGGACAAAAGACTGATCGAGCTTAATAGCATCTATGGGAATACGTGCCAGCTGCGACAGGGATGAGTAGCCGGTACCAAAATCGTCCAGATGCACCTGCGCGCCCAGAGAGCTAAACTGCTCAATCACCGCCAGGGCCACCTCTTCGTTTTCAATCAGGCAGCTTTCGGTTAGCTCAACGTCAATCGGGCTGTACTCAAAATGGAGGTCGTTAAGCGCCTGTCTGAGATCGCTGAACAGGGTCTGGTCTGCCAGCTGGCGCGCGGAGAGGTTCACCGCCACGCGCATGTTCAGACCCTTGTCGCGCCATTTGGCAATCTGCTGCAGCACGTCCAGCATAACCCAACGCCCCAGGGGCACGATCAGGCCAGACTCCTCGGCATAAGAGATAAACTCCGTCGGGGCGAGAAGCCCGCGCTCCGGCGACTGCCAGCGCACCAGCGCCTCCAGGCTGCGGATCTCTCCCCGCCAGGTCACCTTGGGCTGGTAGTAGATCACCAGCTGGTTATCATCCAGCGCTTTGCGCAGGTTGGTATCCAGCCACAGATACTCAAAGACGCGCTGGTTCATCTCAGGGGTAAAGACACAAAACTTTCCGCGGCCGCTCTCTTTCGCGGTGTACATGGCGGTATCGGCGTTGCGGATCACGGTCTCCCGGTCCTTGCCGTGCTGGGGCGCCAATGAAATGCCCAACGAGCATCCTGAGTAGACCTCTATAAGCCCGATGCGGAAGGGCTGGCGTAGCCGGGTCAAAATTCTGGATGCCATCGCCTCTAGCGCGCTTTGCGAGGTTTTCGTGGCCAGTACGATAAACTCGTCACCGCCAAGCCTTGCCAGCACCTGGCCTTCATCCAGACAGCTTAAAATAGCCAGCGCAACCGCCTGCAATAGCTGGTCGCCAAACATATGGCCGTAGGCGTCGTTTACCTTTTTGAAATTATCGAGATCGAGATAGACGATGCCTACCTGGGTATCGCCACGTTTCGCAATGGCGTCACTCGTCAGCTCATTGATAGCATTCCGGTTAGGCAGGCCGGTAACGGTGTCGGTATTTGCCAGCACGCGCAGGCGCTCCTGGGCGCGGCGCTCTTCGGTAATATCGGTTCCGGAACAGATAAGATATATTTCGTTTTTACCGCTACCGCTGTGGACAA
This sequence comes from Escherichia sp. ESNIH1, assembly GCA_002918705.1. Lineage (GTDB taxonomy): Bacteria > Pseudomonadota > Gammaproteobacteria > Enterobacterales > Enterobacteriaceae > Pseudescherichia. The sequence continues at coordinate 137,602 of PQKR01000004.1, forward strand.
ATTTATTGCGGAAAAGAAACAGCCGCTGCCCTTTCCGGGTTTTAATCCAGCGTTCAACTTCGTAAGAGCTACCGCTAAGGAAAAAATTAGCAATGTTACGGCGCGAGGCGACCGCCTCTTTACGGCTCATAAATAGTTTAAAAACGTTCTGGCCAATAACCTCGGTTTCACGCAGCCCGGTATATTCTTCGCAAAGCCGGTTAAAGCGCTGAATATTGCCGTGGCGATCGAGAATAACGATCGCCGAATGGGCTTCAGAAACCACTTGTTCGGCAAAGGAGAGCCCCTGAACTAAATCCTGAGCTATAGAGGAGGTATCATTGCAGGAGGAGGCGGTGCCTGCCCACTCTGTTTTACCGATTTTACGCCCCACCAGGTGCAACGTTACCTCTCTGTCTAAGAGTGGCACGGTAGTCGTCACGCTGGAGGTAATTACCGTCATCGCCCGAACCTGCTCGGCCTGCTCATCGGTAAGCGTTATCGTCTGGCTGGCTTCAGCATTTTCACCGGTGGCAAGGTGCAGCGTATTATTGTCGGCAGAGAGTCGCCAGAATGGGCTGTTTGAGCCCACATAGCGAAACAGTCCCTTCTGATCCAAATCCTCTTTCATGCTTCCTCCTGTCCTACTTAACGCGCTACGGTTACACATTTTAAGCTCGACAAAGCCGCACGGTTAATGCTGGAACACGCTGTTTTTTCAGGCGATCTTATAATATTTCTGCTTCAGCTAAAAACCAGAATTAGTGAATATTTATTACATGAAGGGAAGGGCAAAACGCTGTCGGCCTCGTATATCACGAGGCCGACAGGGCAGGGAGATAATTAAGCCAGCGGGCGGGCAATAACGCTGCGCGTCTCCATGCGTACTTCAGCGATAGTCACGTCAATGACATCGCTAACTTTATACACGGTTTCGCCTTTAATTGTTACCGTGCCGCTCTCCTGGCTACAGACCATCTCATTGCGTACGGCATGCAGGAACGGCGCCGGAATAAAGGCTACCGCACCGTTATCCACCAGACGTACGCGCATACCGCCGCGGCTGATATCGATAATTTCAGCGGCAAAACGGGCATCCATTGCGGCTTTATCTTTCAGGAAGCGTGCATACAGCCAGTCGCCAACGTCACGCTCCGCCATACGGTTGAGTCGACGACGTTCAGCCATTTGTACCGTCGCATCATCCTGCGGGCGGGCGATGGTTTCGTTCTTGATAATCGCTTTCAGCAGGCGATGGTTGATCATATCGCCATACTTACGAATCGGTGAGGTCCAGGTCGCATAGGCATCCAGGCCAAGACCGAAGTGCGGGCCCGGCTCGGTGCTAATCTCGGCAAAGGACTGGAAGCGGCGGATACGGCTGTCGAGGAAACCTGACGGCTGGGCGTCAAGCTCGCGACGCAGCTTGCAGAAGCCTTCGAGGGTCAGCACCTCTTCTGCATCAACATGCATGCCGTGCGTCTTCAGCAGCGCGGCCAGCGCTTCGCCATTCGCCGGATCGATCCCCAGATGAATATTGTAGATACCAAACCCAAGCTTATCGCGCAGGACGCGTGCCGCACAGATGTTGGCGGAGATCATCGACTCCTCCACGATGCGGTTAGCAATGCGGCGTGGTTCAGCCACGATATCCAGCACCTCGCCTTTTTCACCCAGCACGAAGCGGTAGTCCGGGCGATCCTTAAACACCAGCGCGTGCTGGGTACGCCACTCGCTGCGGCTCAGGCAGACGCGGTGCAGAAGGCGGATCTGGTTAGCAATCGCCTCTGACGGCGGCTGCCAGCCCGCTTTGCCTTCCAGCCAGTCGGAGACCTCGTCATAGACCAGCTTGGCTTTGGATTCAATGGTCGCCGCGAAGAAGGTAATATCCTCTTCAATGGTGCCGTCGGCGGCAATGATCATGCGGCAGGCCAGCACGGGCCGGACTTCCTGCGCTCGCAGCGAGCAGAGGTCGTCTGACAGCTCGCGCGGCAGCATCGGGATATTAAAGCCCGGCAGATAGTTGGTGAAAGCGCGCACTTTGGCGATATTGTCCAGCTTGCTGCCCTCAGCGATCCACGCGGTGGGATCGGCAATGGCCACGGTCAGCTGCAGCTTATCGTCAGCCAGCGCCTCGACAAACAGGGCATCATCCATATCTTCGGTGCTGGCGCTGTCGATGGTGACAAAGTCCAGCGCGGTCAGGTCGACACGCTCCAGCCCCTCATCCAGCATCTCGGTTGCCACACCGTTAGGCGCCTCTTTTTCCAGATTGTGACGGGCAAGGGTTACCCACCACGGCACAAAGTGGTCATCACCAAAGGTAATAAACTGCGTCAGTTCGGCGTAGAAGCCGCGATCGCCCTTCAGCGGATGGCGACGCATTTCGGCTACCGCCCAGTCGCCATCTTTAAAATCATGCTCCACGCCGCGCATGGCCCGGCAGGGAATGGCCTCTTTCAGCAACGGATGATCCGGTACAATAGACAGACGATCGTCTTTTCTGTGTACTTTACCTACAAAGCGCGACAGAAACGGCTCGACAAGCTCTTCCGGCTCGGCGGATTCACGATCTTTGTCACTGTGGATCACGGCGATCACGCGGTCGCCATGCATTACCTTCTTCATCTGCGGCGGCGGAATGAAATAGCTTTTCTGTCCGTCGACTTCAAGGAAGCCAAAGCCTTTTTCGGTGCCTTTTACGACGCCTTCCGCACGCGGCGTTTGGGAATGCAGTTGCTGTTTAAGCTGCGCTAGCAGCGGGTTGTCCTGGAACATAATTTTATATTTTCGTGGCCATAAGAGCGGCTGACAGTTTTACGCGATTCTGGGTGGCGCATCAAGCGCTGTTTCGCGCTAATGCGTGTCGCCCAGCGCGATTTTAAGACGATTCAACCAGCCGCACAGGCCGCTCCACGCCAGCAGATTCACCGCCTGCTGCGGAGAGAGCCCCTGCTCAACGAGGGGAGTAAACTGGGCGGCGCTAAACCTGTCTGCCGCCCGGGTCAAAAGCTGTACGGCCTGGATAATCGCCCGTGCCTGCGGATCCGCCTGGCTCCAGCTGTTTAACGCCTGCTCGCCGCTACGCAACGCCGCGATCAGCGTCCTGGAAACGGAAGGGGTGGCCAGGGTGTTAAAGCAGTCCAGGCTACCGTTAATCCGCGCCGTCAGCAGGGCTACGAGGTCGACCAGCGAGGCATCAAGCGAGTCGCACAGATCGCTTTGTAAAATCTCCCCCAGCGCGTTAAGCAGATGATGCTCATGGGCCAGCACCGGCGTCAGTGCCTGCAGGGCCGGCAGCGGCTGCCACTGAGCCAACGCCTCCAGCTGGGCCGCGCTGGCGAGGCGTAGCTCAACGCTCTCGAGGCCCGGTGCCCAACGGCTCTCCTGGCGGGTAAAAGGTTCAGCGGCGGCGTCCTGCTGCGTCTCCATGCCAGGAAGCCAGCGTACGGGCTGGCAGAGCAGCGCCTGAAACGCTGCGATAACCCGCGCCTGAAAGCCGATAAAACCGATAATCTGATCCATCAGCACGATGTCCCAGGTGGTCAGTCCCACCTCGTCAAGCTGCTCCCGCGCTCGGGCACCAATCACCTCCGGGGAGCTGGCGAGCTGTCTGGCATACTGAGTGATCTGCGCCAGCCGATGATTACTTTCACGCGAGGAGTCCGGACCGGGCAGCGGCGCGAGGCGGGCGGCGTAGTGATTGCACAGGCGCTGAACGCCATACACCTGGGCTACCGTTAGCGCCGTGCTTAAACGGTCGTAAGCGCTAAAGGTGCGCAGGCGGCTAATGCTGACGCTGCGGGGAAAGAGGCGGTCGTAGAGCGCACGGGCAGGATCCAGCCAGCCTTGACAGGGGGCAGTGACATCCTCAGGTAACACCAGATCCAGTAAAAAACGGTCAGGGACGATGGCGGCTTCGGGAACTAACGGTAGCGCTTGTGCCTGGCCGGTACTCGACTGGGTCTCATGATACCAGTGGCCTTTGCCGGAAAAACGGCGTTGTTCCATGGGCTTTCCTTGATCTCAAAATGGCGATCAATATCCTGGCGTAACGCTAACGGAGGGAAAAATATTGTTAGGTGATAATAAATAGCAGAAAAGCATAAACAGCGGGGGAGACCCCTCCCGAACGGGAGGGGACGGGAACGCTTATTTGAGTTCCAGCTCGTTCATTGCAGCGATGCTAAAGCCGCCGTCAACGTGAACCACTTCACCGGAGATACCGCCGGAGAGGTTAGAGCAGAGGAATGCCGCGGTGTTACCCACGTCTTCGATAGTAACGGTGCGACGGATCGGGGTGACCGCTTCGCAGTGGGCCAGCATTTTACGGAAGTCTTTGATCCCGGATGCGGCCAGGGTACGGATCGGACCGGCAGAGATGCCGTTCACGCGCACGCCTTCCGGACCCATTGCGTTCGCCATATAGCGCACGTTGGCTTCCAGAGAGGCTTTCGCCAGACCCATCACGTTGTAGTTCGGAATAGCGCGCTCGGCACCCAGGTAGGAGAGGGTCAGCAGAGCAGAGTCCGGATTCAGCATGGAGCGGCACGCTTTGGCCAGCGCAACGAAGCTGTAGGAGCTGATGTCGTGGGCAATTTTAAAGCCTTCACGGGTAACGGCGTTAACGTAGTCGCCGTCCAGCTGGTCGCCCGGTGCGAAACCGATAGAGTGCACGAAGCCGTCAAACTTCGGCCAGCTTTTCGCCAGCTCAGCGAACAGGCCGTCAATGCTTTCGTCTTTAGCAACGTCACATTCCAGAACGATGCTTGAACCCAGCTGCGCGGCAAACTCTTCAACACGGCCTTTCAGCTTGTCGTTCTGGTAGGTGAATGCCAGCTCAGCGCCTTCGCGATGCATAGCCTGTGCGATGCCGTATGCGATGGAGAGTTTGCTGGCAACGCCAGTCACCAGAATGCGCTTACCGGAAAGAAAACCCATAGCTTAATCCTTATATTCATTGTTGTGGCGCTCGTCAGGTCGTGCCGCGAGCGTCGTTAAAACGCGGCGATAATAGCACGTGTCGCCATATGTGTTAATCCGACCACCTTAAAGAGTGGCGTTAGCGGTCTTTTCGCCAGGCATCTGCCGTCAGCGCCTCGCCAAAATGGCTGGCAATCAGCCGTCGGGTCAGCTCATGCAGCGGGGCAGCCAGCACCTCGGCGGTGCTGCCGCGTTCGACCACTTCGCCCTGGTGCATCACGATGACCTGGTCGCTGATGTGTTTCATCATCCCAATATGCTGGGTGACATAGATATAAGAGATACCCTGTTTCTCCTGCAATTCCAGCATCAGGTTAATTAATTGCGAACGCATCGACATATCCAGCGAGGCAAGGGCTTCATCCGCGACGATCACCTTCGGGCGCAGGATCAGGGCCCGGGCCAGCCCCAGACGCTGTTTCTGGCCGGGGGCGAGCATGTGCGGATAGTAGCTAACATGATCCGGCAGCAGCCCGACCATGCGCAGGGTCTCAATCACCCGCTGCCGCCGCGCCTCAGGATCCAGATCGGTATTCAGACGCAGTGGAAAGTCGAGGATCTGCGAGATGCGCTGGCGCGGGTTCAGCGACGTGGAGGGATCCTGAAAAATCATGCGGATGCGCTGGCTACGAAACGAGTAGTCGCCGTAGCGCAGCGGGCTGTCGTCAATCAGCAGCTCGCCGGTGGTCGGCTCGATCATGCCTGCCAGCATCTTCGCCAGGGTTGATTTACCGGAGCCGTTCTCACCGATGATCGCCAGGGTCTGCTTCTCTCGCAGGGTAAAGCTCAGCGGCTTGACCGCCTCCACCGTCTGGCGATGGAACCAGCCGGTGCGGTAGCGGAACGTTTTACTCAGGTTGCGTACTTCCAGCAGAGTGTCGACCATCTCACTCCTTCTCCATATTCAGTGGAAAATGACAGGCAAAGAGGTGATTTTTGGGTCCGGCCAGCAGGGGACGCTCGATGCATTTACGCTGGGCATAGGGGCAGCGCGGCCCCAGCCGGCAGCCAATCGGCAGATGCTCCAGCAGTGGGATCGCCCCCGGCAGCGTGTTCAGGCGGCTCTTATGCGGCATGGCGCTGCCAAAATCAGGGATGGCACGGATCAGCGCCTGGGTATAAGGGTGATGGGGCGTGGCGATCAGCTCCTCGCTTGGCGCGGTCTCTACGGTCTGGCCGCAGTACATCACGTTGATCCTGTCCGCCCACTGGCTCAGCATCTGCAGATCGTGGCTGATCAGGATAATGGTGGTGTTGTTGTTTTGATTGAGCCGGGTCAGCAGACGGAAAATCTGCGCCTGGGTGGTCGGCTCCATCGCGTTGGTCGGCTCATCAGCGATCAACAGGCGCGGCTGGTTTGCCAGCGCAATGGCAATCATCACCTTCTGGCACTCACCTTCCGTCAGCTCGTAAGGGAAGCTGCGCATTGCATCTTTATGATCGCGAATGCCAACCCGGTGCAACAGCTCGATGGCGCGCCGCTTCCGCCAGCCGATCCGCTGCCACCAGCGGCCCTTGTAGGTCCAGGCCGGGATGTTCTGCATCAGCTGTTTGCCGATGCGTTCTGAAGGATCGAGACAGGACTGGGGCTCCTGGAAAATCATCGACACGTTGTGGCCGAGAATTTTCCGCCGCTCGCGCGCCGAGAGGCGCATCAGATCGACGTCGTCGAAGCGCATTCGGTCGGCGGTCACGCGCCAGTTGTCTTTGGTCACGCCGCAGATCGCCTTGGCTATCAGGCTCTTGCCCGAGCCCGATTCGCCTACCAGACCGCGGATTTCACCTTCGGCAAGGGTCAGCGTAACGCGATCGACGGCCCTGACCCAGCCTTCACCGGTCTTGACCTCAATGGTCAAGTTACGAATATCAAGTAGTGGCACTTATTCCACCCCCGCATTGACCGCACGGCGTATCCCGTCGCCCAGCAGGTTAACCAGTAAAACGCTTACCATGATCGCTGCCCCCGGCAGCATCACCGTCCAGGGCGCGACGTAGATCAGCTCCAGCGCATCGCCCAGCATCGCTCCCCACTCCGGGGAGGGCAGCTGCGCGCCGAGATCGAGAAAGCCCAGCGCGGCAATATCGAGGATCGCCATAGAGAGCGCACGGGTGATCTCGGTCACCAGGCCTGCGGTCATGTTCGGCAGTACCGCAAACCACAAAATATTGAGCGTCGTAGCACCGTCCAGCCGCGCGGCGACGACGTACTCTTTCTCCAGCTCGTCGTGCACCATGCTGTAGACCGAGCGTACCATCCTCGGCAGCAGCGCCAGCCAGACGGCAAACATAGCATGGGAGAGATGCGGCCCGGCAAAGGCCACCACGATAATCGCCAGCAGCAGAGAGGGGATCGACAGCAGCGTATCAAGCACATGGTTCAGCACTGCCGATCGCAGGCCGTGTGTTGCCCCGGCCACGACGCCCAGCACCAGACCGCAGATCGTTGCCGCCAGGGTGACCACAAATGCACCGCCAACCGTTGGTGCCGCGCCGCTAAGCAGGCGGCTGAGTACGTCGCGTCCCAGGTCGTCGGTACCGAGGAAAAAGGAGACATCGCCGTAGCGCGACCACGAGGGCGGCAGCAGCTGATAGCCGAGGAACTGCTGATCGATGCCGTAGGGCGCAAACCAGCGGCCAAAAATAGAGAGCAGCATTAGCCCGGCGCAGCCGTACAGGCCAATCATGGCGGTGGTATCGCCATAAAACTTGCGCCATACCGTACGCAGCGCGCCGGGGGTTTGCTTCTCGTTATAGACGTTATCGGAGGGCATACCACTCCTTATGTTTCAAAGGGTTCGCCAGCGCGCCCAGAATGTCAGAGAGAACGTTAACAATAATCACCAGCGCACCAATCACCATGACCCCGGCAGAGATGGCCGCATAGTCCTGCTGACGAATGGCATTGATTACCCAGCGCCCCAGCCCCGGCCAGCTAAACACCATTTCGGTGATCATCGCCAGCGTCAGCATCGTGGAAAACTGCAGCCCAAGACGGGGGATCACCGGCGGCAGGGCGTTGTGCAGCACGTGGCGGCGCAGAATGGTCAGACGCGATAGTCCGCGCGTGGCGGCGGCCTTGATGTAGTTCTGCTCAAATACATCAATCGTACTGATGCGCATCAGGCGGATAACCTCGGTCGTCGGTGCAACGGCCAGGGTTAGCACCGGTAACACCATATGCCGTAGCGCGCTCACAATCATCTCTTCACGCCATATTGACTCCGAGAGCCAGGCGTCAATCAGCGCGAAGCCGGTGATTGATTTCACCTCATAGAGGAGATCGAAGCGGCCCGATACCGGCAGCCAGCCCAGCGTCAGGGAGAAGAAAAGCGTAAGCAGCAGGGCCAGCCAGAAGATAGGGATCGAGAAGCCAATCAGAGCCAGGGCGCTAATGAGCTTATCCTGCCATTTGCCGCGCATAATACCGGCCATCATGCCAACCGGAATACCCACTACCAGCGCAAAGCCGAAGGCAAGAATACAGAGCTCCATCGTAGCCGGGAAGACCTCCTTGAGCTGCTCGGAGATCAGTTGCCCGTTGATGCTGGAGACGCCAAAGTCCCAGTGCAGCACCCCCTTGAACCAGAAGAACCAGGCGTTCCACAGCGATGCCCCCTGCAACGGCGCATGCGGGGTAAAGTAGCTCAGGCTGAAGCCCACAAAGGTCAACAGAAAGAGCGTAACCAGCAGCAGAAGCAGACGGCGCAGCGTAAAGATGATCATGGTTGCTTCACCTCTTCTTTTTCAGGCTCGCGCGAGACGCCGGCAAACGAGGCATTGCCAAACGGACTCAGGACAAGGCCTTTAATATCGTAGCGGTAGGCCTGCAGTCGCAGGGAGGAGGCCAGCGGCAGTACCGGCAATTCCCGGGCGAGGATCGTCTGGGCCTCATCGTAGGCTTCGATGCGCGACGCCAGCTGCTGGGAGGTCAGCGCCTTCTGTAAGAGGGTATCAAACTCCCGGTGGCACCAGTGGGCAAAGTTCGTTTGCGACTCAATGGCGGCACAGCTAAGCAGCGGGCGGAAGAAACTGTCCGGATCGTTGCTGTCCGTTGACCAGCCGGAGAGCGTCAGATCGTGATTCATATCCATCAGTCTGGCTTCCTGAAAGCGCCCCTCAACGGGAACAATCATCACCTTAACGCCAACCTGGGCCATATCTGCCTGAATAAGTTCGGCGGTCTTCAGCGGGCTGGGGTTCCACGCCTGCGAACTGGTGGGCACCCACAGCTGCAGCGTCATGTTCTCAAGGCCCAGCGCGGCCAGCTGCTGTTTAGCTTTTTCCGGGTTGTACTCGGTGATCTTTGCTTCGCTGTCGTAGGCCCAGGAGGCGCGGGGCAAAATCGAGGCGGCGGTCTCTGCCGTGCCGTAATAGATCGACTGCATCAGACGTTGGTTGTTGATCGCCAGCGCCAGCGCATGGCGCACGGCGGGGTTATTCAGCGGCGCTTTGTCGGTGTTAAACGCCAGGTAGGCGATGTTCATCCCGGGACGCAGGGTCAGGCGCAGGCGCGGATCGTCGCGTAAAATCGTCAGCTGGCTGGCGGCAGGCCAGGCCAGGACATCGCACTCGCCGGTCAACAGCTTCGATAGCCTGCCGGTTCCCCCGGAGCCGAGATCGACCACCACCTGGGGCATGAGCGGCTGCCCGCGCCAAAACTGCGCGTGGCGCTGCAGGCGGATATACTGGCCGGTGCGGTACTCGGCAAGCTGGAACGGGCCGGTGCCCACTGGCTGGCGATCCAGCAGCTCCTGGCGATCGCGCTTAGCCAGCTGGTCAGCATACTCGGCGGACATCACCGAGGCGTAGTGGGTCGCCAGATGCCATAAAAATGAGGCGTCCGGCTTTTTCAGGCGGAACTCCACCGTGCGGCTGTCCAGCTTGCGCACGCTTTCAACAGAGTCGGCGAACTGTAAGCTATCAAAATAGGGGAAGCTGCTACCGTTGACGTTATGCCACGGGTGGTGGCGATCGAAAATACGCTGAAAGCTAAAGACGACGTCGTCGGCATTAAGCGTCCGGCCCGGCGTAAACCACGGCGTTTTCTGGAACGCGACGTTGTTGCGCAGGTGGAAACGGTAGGTCGCGCCGTTATCCAGCACCTCCCAGCTCTCTGCCAGCTCGGGTACCAGACGATAGGTGTAGGGATCTACGTCCAGCAGACGGTCGTAAATCTGGGCCGCCAGGGTATCTACAATCAGGCCGCTGCTCGCTTTTTGCGGATTGAAGGTGTTGACCTGGCCGTTCACGCAGTAGACAAAACCACTCTCACGAATGTCAGCCGTAGCGGGACGCGCAGGCGCGGCCTGGACGTGTCCGCTTAACAGGCCGACTGCCATGAGCAGGGAAGATATAATCAGGCGCATAATTTCTTTAACTGTAAGACCGATTTACAAAGTGTATCGCACTTAGCACGGCTACGTAAAAATGTCTGGGGGATAAGCGGCGTAAAAGTCGTCAATCAGGTCGGTTTCGTATACGGCTTAGGCTAAACAGGAGAGCCAGGACGGTGGCCAGCACGGCAATCCACAGGCTCAGGTGAACCGCCTTTGCCGCCTGGGTGCCCGCTGGCGCAAAGATCGACAGGACGATCCCCACTAAAGCACCGCCCAGACACTGGCCGAAGGTACGCATAATGGCCAGCACGCCGGAGGCGTAGCCGCTGTGCTCTCGCGAGGCGTTCGCCATCATCTCACGGTTGTTGGGGCTTTGGAAAAAGCCAAAGCCTATTCCGCAGACCAGGCTGCGAACGCCGATATCCCAGGCCTGGGCCTGTTCAGGAAGCAGCGCCAGCAGCACAAGCCCCAGTGCAAAAAGGCCTAACCCCGCGGTGGAAATTATCGCTGCCGGATAGCGATCGGCCAGCCGCCCTGCATGGGGCGCCGCCAGCATGATACCCAGCGGCCACGGCGTGAACAGCAGCGCCGAGGCAAAGACGCTATACCCGTAGACGCTTTGAAACAGGAACGGCAGAGCAATAAACGTCATTCCCTGGCTAACGAAGGAGGCCAGCGAGGTGAGCGCCGCCAGTGAGAAGCGCGCCGAGGAGAAGAGTTGTAGCGGCATGAGCGGCTGTGGCGCACGGCGCTGACGCCAGATAAACGCCAGCCCGGCGACCATCGCCACGCCTCCGTAGCCTGCCGCTGTCCAGAGCTGCGTTTGCGCCAGACCGGGGCGGGAGAAGGCGTTTGCCGCCATAATCAGCCCGCCCAGCATCAGCGCTGACAGCGCCGCACCGGCGATATCAAAGGGTGCGCGTTCGCGCGTGCGGTTATCGGGGATCGCCTGAAGCGTCAGCGTTAAGGCGAGCGTTCCCAACGGGATGTTGATGGCAAACAGCCACTGCCAGCTCAGGGCAGCCAGCAGCGTACCACCCAGCACCGGCGCGACAGCCGTACTGGCAGCGATCAGCAGGGCATGCAGGCCGAGAATGCGCCCCAGCAGGCGGGTAGGGAAAACAGAACGCAGGATCGCCGGAGCAATACTCAAGGTAGCGGCACCGCCCACACCCTGCACGATACGCCAGCCTGTCAGCATCGAGAGTGAAGAGGAGAGGGCGCAGCCCAGCGAGGCCAGCGTAAAGAGACACAGGCCAAAAGCAAACAGAGCACGAAAACCAATGCGGCGAGCAAGCGCGGCAAAAATTGCCAGCGTCATGGCGGCCGACAGCAGATAGCCATTGGCGACCCACACGGCAGACTGGGCGGGCACCGCCAGCGCATGGGCAATGGATGGCAGCGCAACGTTGATGATGGCACCGTCAAACACGGCCATTGTGGTACTGGTCATGACTGCGGCCATCGCCAGCATCCGTTCGCGTCCCACTAAGCCCTCATCTCCGGGTCTGGTAGAAAAAAGTTCCACGCTATTCACCTCGTTATGTGCGTTATCGACTCTCTACAGCGTAATTCGGGTGGCGGCAGGGCGGAAGACGCAGCCTTTGCAGTTATAACCTGCACCAGACGCCTTTCCTCAAACCGAACGGTGAGAGTAAGATAAGCGGATGAACGTACCCGATATGAACCTGCTCATTGCCCTCGACGCGCTGCTGGCGGAAGCCAGCGTGGCGGGTGCTGCGCGTCGTTTAGGGTTGAGCGCATCGGCAATGAGCCGAACGCTTAGCCGCTTGCGTGCGGCTACCGGCGATCCGTTGCTGGTGCGCGCCGGGCGCCACATGGTGTTAACGCCGCATGCTGAGGCCATTCGTGATCGTACGCAGCAGACGCTGTTTGCGGGGCTGGCGCTGCTGCGACCCTCTCCAATGGGATTGGACCTGGCGACGCTCGATCGCACCTTTGTGCTGCGTACTAACGACGGTTTTATCGAGGCCTTTGGCCCAACGCTGATTGTGGCGGCTGCGAAGTGCGCGCCACGGGTGCGTCTGCGCTTTGTTGCCCGGGCGGAAAAGAGCGCGAAGGCGCTACGTGAAGGGCTGGTCGATCTTGAGGTTGGCGTGCTGGGGGAGATGGGGCCGGAGATCCGCATTCAGACGCTGTTTCGCGATCGCTTTGTCGGCGTGGTACGACCCGGGCATCCACTGGCGGCGCTGCCGGAAGTGGGGATCAGCGACTACCTTGCGCATGCGCACGTGGCCGCCTCTCGCAGGTGCCACACCGCCGGACCGGTAGATGAGGCCCTCGCTAAACAGGGTCTTGAGCGTAATATCGCTGCTGTCGTACCGGGCTTTCCCGCTGCGCTGGCGGTGGCTCAGGCCTCCGATCTGGTGGGGCTGATCCCCGCCTCGTTTCTTATCCATCAGCCTGCCGCGACGTATTGTATGTTTGAACTGCCGGTAAAGGTGCGGGGTATCACGCTCTCCCAGATGTGGCATCCGCGAGCAGAGGCTGATCCCGCGCACCGTTGGCTACGGCAGTTTGTGCTGGAGGTCTGTCGCCAGCACGCCCCTGCTTCCCATCAGTGATTGGCGAGCGTCATACATTGGCATACTATAGGAAGATACTTTTGTTACCGTAAGGATTGCCTGCTATGGCTATCATCCCTAAGAATTACGCCCGTCTTGAATCAGACTACCGTGAAAGAGCGTTAAAGATCTATCCGTGGGTATGCGGACGCTGTTCGCGTGAGTTTGTCTACTCGAACCTGCGCGAGTTAACGGTGCACCATATCGATCACGATCACACCAATAACCCGCCGGACGGCAGCAACTGGGAGCTGCTGTGCCTCTACTGCCACGATCATGAACACTCAAAATATACCGAGGCCGATCAGTACGGCACAACCGTCGTGGCCGGAGAGGATGCGCAGAAGGACGTGGGGGCGGCAACCTACAATCCGTTTGCCGATCTGAAAGCGATGCTTAACAAGAAGTAATGCGTCTCCACTCTGCATAAAAAAGTGGGGCACTGAGGCCCCACGCTGTTTGCATTGATATGATGGCAGACGATTATTCAGGAAGCGCGTAGACCACAACCTGATCGCCCACCTGATCCTTCAGAATAGTATTCCCACCGGCGACGAACGCGACATACTGACGCCCCTTGTACTCATAGATCGACGGGTTCGCTACCGCAGGCGCTTCAGCTTGATCGGACCACAGCTCTTCACCGGTATCTACGGAATAGGCGCGCACTTTGGCATCCATTGACGCACCGATGAAGATCACGCCACCCGCCGTCACGGCCGGGCCACCGATGGTCGGCGAGCCCCAACTTTCCGGCATAAAGAAACCATACTGCTGCGATGCGCCAATTGGGCGGCGCCACTTCACATCGCCCGTGTGCATATCCAGCGCCACGATTTCACCAAACGGCGGCTGCCAGCACGGCATACCGAGCCAGTTGTTTGCGACCATCAGACGCATGCCGTAAGGGGCGCCTTCCTGAGGAGCAAAGCCGCTCTCGTTGCCGGAACCTTTATCCGCTTTATCATAATCTTCACGGCCGTAGAGCTTCACATACTGCACAATATGTGAGGTATTAACGATGGCAATCTGTTTTTTGGGATCGAACGCCACGCCGCCCCACTGAACGCCACCGGCACTGTCCGGATAGGTCAGGGTACCTTCTCCCTTGGTGGTGGGCGGGGTGTACATCCCCTCATAGGTCAGATTATCCCACAGGCGAGAACACTGCCCGGCACCGACCATATCCGCCAGTTTCCAGATCTCTGGCTTTTTCGATTGATCGAGCAGCGGGGCGGGTTTAGTCGGGAAGGGCTGCGTTGGCGAGAGCACTTCACCCTGCACTGAACCATCGCCTTGTGGTACAGGTCGCTCCTCAATAGGCCAAACATCCTCGCCCGTCAGGCGGTTCACAACAAACAGGAAGCCCTGCTTGGTCGCCTGAATCAGCGCGGGGATCTGCTTGCCGTCAACCGTGATATCCATCAGCGTCGGCGCAGAGTTAATGTCGTAATCCCACACATCGTGATGCACCCACTGACGGGACCAGACCACTTTACCGGTGTTGATATCCAGCGCGGTTGTGGAGGTGCCAAGCGGGATCGGTTTGGTGCGGTTACCGCCCCAGTAGTTAGGTGACGGGGAAGAGACAGGCAGATAGACCAGACCGTTTGCCTCATCGGCGGACATATGGGTCCAGACGTTGGCCGTCCCGGTGCGTTGCCGGATTTCTGCCGGAATCGCATCGAAGGTCCACTCACGCTCGCCGGTCTGCGCATTGATTGCGAACACAGAGCCCGGAGGCGCTTCGGCATACGCCCAGTCCTTTCCGGCCCAGCCAACCAGCAGATGGTTGCCAACAACGGTGGGCGGTTGCAGGATAGAGAGCGGGTATTTGGCGTTAACCGTGTTCCACTGATTGATGTTCAGTACGCCATTGTCAGCAAAACCGCTACACGGCTTGCCTGAGTCGGCATCCAACGCATAGAGCTTGCCATCCACGGTGCCCATATAGACGATCTTCTGGCACGCCTCTCCGGCCACCGGATTTTTAGCCTGCCAGTAGGAGACGCCACGGTTTTTCAGCACCGGCTGGGTCAGGGCTTTGCGCGAGGATTTGGTATCGTAATGCCACTTCTCCTTCCCGGTGCCGGGATCGAGCGCAATCAGACGATCGAACGGGGTGCCAATGTAGATCGTCTCGTTAGCAAAAACAGGGGTCGCTGACCAGACGGTGGCAGGGGTATCGCCTTTTCCGTCCGAGACGTCGCCGGTATGAAATTCCCAAACCTTGGTTAATTTACTCACGTTTTCCGCGGTGATCTGCGTCAGTGGACTGTATTTCTGGGCGTTAAGCTGGCCATGAAAGCTATCCCAGGTGGCGGTAGAGGGGACCAGTGGCGTCGCTGGCTGCGAGGCTGATTCCACTTTCTGCCCGTCATCTGTACCCGAAGAGGCATCATCAGTGGTTTTAGTGGTGCCCGGCGCTTGTTGATTGGCCGCATCTACATTGACCTTGTCCCGGGCGCCCATTGTGGCTTCAGGGGCTTTATCCTGTGCATGCAGCGTCAGAGGGGTAACCAGTAGTGCCAGCGCCGTCATGCTGACTTTCAGTAATGGAGAGTGTTTATCGTGTTGCACGGGCGGCTCCTCAGACGTGGGCGCGATGATTGGGGCGAGCGGAATTGCTGCAGAGTGCAATCAGACCAATCAGGCCGACCACCATTGCTGCAGTAATGATGTACTGATGCAGCAGCGCGCCAGCAAAAGCAATACCGAACAGCATGATAAAGGTGACAATAATCAGGAAGATACGCGTTCCACGACGGGATGCACGACGCAGTAAAAAGGTCAGTAGCGCCAGCACTACGCAGTCGATGGCTACGCCAAGAGCACCAATAGTGCCGGTAACGCCGGTGAGCGGCGTCAGCCACGCGTATAACGCTACCGCGAAGCCAACCACGGCTGATAGCAGCAGCAATATACTGCCGAGGCGTGAGGGTTGAGAATGCAACATACCAGGAAATCCCCTATCAAAAATAAATAGTGACCAATATGGCGTAATAGTGGGTCAATGCGGCAGTTATCGCGCAGGCAACAACCGCGACAGAGTTCACTTAACGTAAATCAGTATAGAAGAAGGATTTTTATCTGGGACGTAAAGTCGCCTGTTTCTGGCTGAGGGAGGCATGCGGGTCAAAATGCAGCTCAATGACGCGCTGCTGATGATATCCGCTTTCTGTACGAAGCGGATAAAGCGGACGATACATTACGCGGGACACGCCCCAACAGGCAGAGAATAAAGGGAGTACAATTGAGCGTTTTGGATTAGAACTTGAGCGGAGCGGGAGCGGGTTACAGAGAACGCATTTGCTAGGATGGGGCTCTGTCTAGTTTCAATGGGTTAATATTATGAACTCAGTAAAAAAAATCATTGTCGCCGGTCTTTTATCCATTCTGAGCGGTGCGGCTCAGGCAAATACTCCTGTTTATTTCAGACTGACCAGCCCGGAAATCAAAAAGGGCCACTTTGAAAATGACCATTTGAGTAGCGCCGAATTTGGTCTGGGATGTAGAGGGGACAATCATTCACCCGCCCTGAAATGGGAAAACGTGCCTGCAGGCACGCAAAGTTTCGTGCTGGAGATTTTTGATAAAGATGCCCCAACGGGGCACGGATGGGTACACTGGGCGGTGGTCAATATACCTGCCAGCAGCCGGGCGCTTGCTGCAGGTATCACTCCAGATAATAAAGGATTGCCATCCCCTGCCTTCCAGACACGTACTGATTTCGGGGTGCCGGGTTATGGCGGGCCATGTCCGCCTGTGGGACAGACACACCACTATGTGATTACCCTAAAGGCTCTATCTGTTGCCACGCTGCCTCATGTTATGGCCGATGCGACTCCGGCGCTGGTTGGCTATCTGGCTAATATGAATACCCTTGCAACAGCCCGTCTGGAAGTGGTGCAGAGAAGGTAATGTTCTCAGATCACGTCAGGGCAGCGGGCATTTCCTGCGCGCGAACTTGCCCTGGGTTAAAACCAAAGCGGGCGCGAAAGCGGGCAGTAAACTTCGAGGGGTTTTCATAACCAACGCCCAGCGCTATCTGGGAAACGGCCTGATCTGTAACCTGTAATAGCGCCAGGGCATGGCCCATTCTGGCTTCGGTGACAACACTCCTGAATGAAGTCTCCTCAGCATTAAGCCTGCGGCGTAATGTCGCCTCTGACATAGCAAAGTGACGGGCAACCTCTGATGCTCTCCAGTTTTTCAGAAGATCTGTTAACACTAGCTTTCTGATGCGCTGACTCAGCATCACGTTTGCTGCTGGCTTCAACATCAGACCGAAACTTTCTAACCATTCGCACATCTCCTCCACCCGCTTCACTGCCACTCTGTCGGGAATGCCTGCGGTGTCCTTGATAGAGACGACTGTGTGATCGAAAGCCTGGCGAAAGACGACGCTCACATCGTGGAGCACGCGCGGCATATTGGCTTCGTTTGGGCCAGCAGGGTCATATATCCTTAATAAAGGAAAGCTTAGCCACTCTGCTTCAAAAGGCGCGTGGCTGGATTGAGGAATATTTGTCACATCGAGTGAGCATCCGGCACTAACCAATATCGCCTCGCCAGCAGACACAAGCATATTCTTATCCCGCCACGCAATGCTTTTTTGCCCCTGACGCACCATAACCAGCAGTGTTTCATCAATGAAAATCTTTTTTGTGAGCAGGCGTTCGACCTGAATGACATGGGCGGTACTGGCTATGGTTTCACGACTCCATAATTTTCTTGTCATTTTAAGCCTATTTTCTGCTTCAATCCTGAGAATGAAATGTTTCGTGGACGGAGTGAATTTCTACCCGGAACAGGACAAGTTTGCCACTTCTGCTTTGTGTTGACAGGCAACTCTCACGTAGGCCCGTGCAAGCGTAGCGCCGCCGGGCATTGCCTCACAGTCCATGCTTTTTTAACAGCGCCCTGAGCTGGTGGTAGGTCAGGCCGAGCAGCGCCGCCGCACGCTTCTGGTTAAATTTGGCCTGCTGTAGCGCAGCCTCCAGCAGGGTCTTCTCCTGCTGATTCTGAAACTCACGCAGATCCAGCGGCAGGCCTGGCGTGCCAGGCAACGTTTCTGTCACCGGCTCGGGAGAGGCAGTTCGCTGGAAAGGATCGATAATAATCTCATCCAGCGCCACCTCGCTAGTGCCGTGCCGGTAGACCGAGCGCTCTACTACGTTCTTTAGCTCGCGAATATTACCCGGCCAGCGGTAGTGCAGCAGCGCCTCCCGGGCGCGTTCGGTAAAGCCCGGAAACAGCGGCAGCCGCAGCTCGCGGCACATCTGGATCGCGAAGTGCTCTGCCATCAGCATGATATCGCTCCGACGCTCGCGCAGCGGTGGAAGCTGCACCACGTCAAAGGCCAGCCGGTCGAGAAGATCGGCGCGGAACGTACCGTTGCGTACCATTTCAGGCAGATCGGCATTGGTGGCGCACACCAGCCGGACATTAACCTGCAGCGGCTGGCTGCCGCCGACGCGCTCCAGCTCGCCGTACTCAATCACCCGCAGCAGCTTCTCCTGAACCAGCATCGGGGCCGTAGCCAGCTCGTCGAGAAAAAGTGTCCCACCGTCGGCGCGCTCGAAGCGGCCGGGATGGCGCCGCTGTGCCCCGGTAAAAGCCCCGGCTTCATGACCAAACAGCTCGGTGTCCAGCAGGTTCTCGTTGAGAGCGGCGCAGTTCAGCGAGATAAAGGGCCCGTCCCAGCGTCCGGAGAGAAAGTGCAGGCGGTTGGCGATCAGCTCCTTACCCGTTCCGCGCTCACCAATAATCAATACTGGCTTATCCAGCGGGGCGAGGCGTGAAACCTGCTCCAGCACTTCCAGAAAGCTATTAGCCTCCCCAAGAAGATTATCCTTGTATTCCGCCATGATGAAATTCGCTATTAGTTAGTGTTATTCACCACTGTAGACTAAATTGCCGCAGCGGTAAAATTAATCAACTCTTTTACAATCAATAAGATAAAAAGTTGGCACGGGTCTTGTATTAACTTAGCAGCAGGGCTTAGCCCGATTACATAAAATATGAGGATTACATTATGGGTATTTTTTCTCGTTTTGCCGACATCGTGAACGCCAACATCAACTCGCTGCTGGAGAAGGCCGAAGATCCGCAGAAACTGGTGCGCCTGATGATTCAGGAGATGGAGGATACGCTGGTTGAAGTGCGCTCTACCTCTGCACGTGCGCTGGCAGAAAAGAAACAGCTGTCGCGTCGTATTGAGCAGGCGACCGCCCAGCAGGCAGAGTGGCAGGAGAAGGCCGAGCTGGCGCTGCGTAAAGAGAAAGAAGATCTCGCCCGCGCTGCCCTGATTGAAAAACAGAAGCTGACCGACATCATCACCACCCTTGAGCAGGAAGTGGTCCTGGTTGATGAGACCCTGGTGCGCATGAAAAAAGAGATTGGTGAGCTGGAGAACAAACTCAGCGAGACCCGTGCCCGTCAGCAGGCGCTGACCCTGCGTCACCAGGCGGCCAGCTCTTCCCGCGACGTACGCCGTCAGCTGGACAGCGGCAAGCTGGACGAAGCGATGGCACGTTTTGAATCCTTCGAGCGTCGTATCGACCAGATGGAAGCCGAAGCGGAGAGCCACGGTTTTGGCAAGCAGAAGTCGCTGGATCAGGAGTTTGCCGAGCTGAAAGCGAGCGATGAAATCAGCGAGCAGCTGGCGCAGCTGAAAGCCAAAATGAAACAAGATATTCAATAATAACAAACGATGAATACTAACGGGCGGCGTTGGTTTATGCCGCCCCTCATCTGTAAGGAGTACACATGAGCGCGCTATTTTTGGCTATTCCTCTGACCCTGTTTGTCCTGTTTGTCCTGCCGGTCTGGCTATGGCTGCACTACAACAACCGCGGCGGTCGCGATGCGCTTTCGCAAAGCGAGCAGCAGCGCCTGGCCCAGCTCAACGACGAGGCAAAACGGATGCGCGAGCGAATAGCCTCTCTGGAAGCTATTCTTGATGCAGAGCACCCGAACTGGAGGGATCGCTAATGAACGACTTTTTTAATAAAAAACTGTGGCGAATTCCCCAGCAGGGGATGGTGAAAGGCGTTTGCGCGGGGATTGCCCACTATCTTGACGTACCGGTGAAGCTGGTACGCCTGATTACGGTCCTGGCGATGCTTTTTGGCCTGTTCTTCTTTGTGGTGCTCGCCTATATCATCCTCACCTTTGTGCTCGATCCGATGCCGGAGGGGGAAATGGATGGCGAAGCTGCGCCGACCAGCAGCGAACTACTGAACGCGGTGGACGCGGAGCTGGCATCAGGCGAGAAGCGTCTACGCGAGATGGAGCGCTACGTCACCTCCGATACGTTTTCGCTGCGCAGCCGCTTCCGTCAGCTCTGATATAACGACCTAACGAGGTAAATGATGAATAGCAAATGGCAACAGACCGGCAAAAAAGCGAAACCGGCACTGAAAATTGCAGGCAAGCTGGTGCTGCTGACCGCGCTGCGCTACGGCCCGGCGGGCGTAGCGGGCTGGGCAATCAAATCCGTGGCACGCCGTCCGGTGAAAATGCTGCTGGCGCTGGCGCTGGAGCCGATGCTTAAACGCCTCGCGACGCGCGTATCGCGCAATATGAAATGATTCTCTGGCGGCGCAACCTCTGCGCCGCTTGCTTTTGTTGGGCATAGATCCCACTGCGCCTGCCGCCTTATACTCCTTCTCTTATCGAATCTTTCACTTCAGGGCAAAACAGGATGGCTATGAAGCGATTTAAATCTGAGCTTAACGCCCTCGTTAACCGCGGCGTCGACCGGCATCTGCGCCTCGCCGTCACTGGCCTGAGCCGCAGCGGCAAAACGGCGTTTATCACCGCGATGGTGCACCAGCTATTAAATATTCATAACGGCGCACGCCTGCCGCTCTTCAGCGCGGTTCGCGAGGAGCGCCTGCTGGGCGTAAAGCGGGTGCCGCAGCGCGATTTTGGTACCCCGCGCTTTACCTGGGATGAAGGTATCGCCCAACTTTACGGTACGCCACCGGCGTGGCCAACGCCGACGCGCGGCGTCAGCGAGATGCGTCTGGCTCTTCGCTACCGCTCGAATGACTCCCTGCTGCGTCATTTTACCGACAGCGCCACCCTCTACGTAGAGATCGTTGACTACCCCGGCGAATGGTTGCTGGATCTACCCATGCTGGCGCAGGACTATACCAGCTGGTCCCGACAGATGACCGGTATGTTACAGGGTCACAGAAAAGAGTGGTCTGCCCGCTGGCGTCAGCTCTGCGAAGGGCTGGATCCGCTGGCTCCGGCCGATGAGAACCGGCTGGCAGAGATTGCCGACGCCTGGACAGAGTATCTGCACCAGTGCAAGACCGAGGGGCTGCACTTTATCCAGCCTGGGCGCTTCATTTTGCCCGGCGAGATGGCCGGTGCGCCTGCGCTACAATTCTTCCCCTGGCCGGACGTTGATGAAACGGGTGAGGCAAAGTTAGCCCAGGCGGATAAGAGCAGCAACGCCGGGATGCTGCGCGAGCGCTTCAACTACTACTGCGAAAACGTGGTCAAAGGGTTCTATAAAAACTACTTCCTGCGTTTCGATCGCCAGATCGTGCTGGTGGACTGCCTGCAGCCGCTCAACAGCGGACCGCAGGCGTTTAACGATATGCGCCTTGCCCTGACCCAGCTAATGCAGAGCTTTCACTATGGGCAGCGGACGCTATTTCGCCGCCTCTTCTCACCGGTTATCGACAAGCTGCTGTTTGCCGCCACCAAAGCTGACCACGTCACCGTCGATCAGCATGCCAATATGGTCTCTCTACTCCAGCAGCTGGTTACCGACGCCTGGCAAAATGCCGCCTTTGAGGGGATCGATATCGACTGCCTCGGCCTCGCAGCGGTGCAGGCCACAGAGAGCGGCCTGGTTGACATCAACGGTGACAAAATCCCGGCCCTGCGCGGGGATCGTCTCAGCGATGGCAAACCGCTGACGGTCTATCCAGGCGATGTTCCCGCCCGGCTGCCGGGGCAGGCGTTCTGGGAGAAGCAGGGCTTTCAGTTTGAGGCCTTTCGTCCGCGGGTAATGGACGTGGATACCCCGATGCCGCACATTCGTCTTGATGCGGCGCTGGAATTTTTACTGGGAGATAAGCTGCGATGAACGAGCCCATCAAACCACGCGTTGATTTTACCGAACAGCCTGCAACAGAGGTGCGTGAAGCATTCAAAGCCGCGCAGGCGTTTAGCGAAGCCGAGGCGGGAGAGTTCACGCCGCTTCAGCCGGACGAGATTCTGGCCGACACGCCGCAGCCGGAAGCCAGCGTCGAGGCGGCCCTGCGGCCCCGGCGCAGCCTGTGGCGTACAATGGTGCTGGCCGGGCTGGCGCTGTTTGGCGTTAGCGTGGTCGGTCAGGGCGTTCAGTGGGCAATGGACGCCTGGCAAACCCACGACTGGGTAGCGTTGGGCGGCTGTGCTGCGGGGGCGCTTATCGTCGGCGCGGGGGTAGGTTCGGTGGTCGGTGAGTGGCGGCGGCTGTGGCGGCTGCGCCAGCGCGCTGAGGCCCGGGACGAGGCGAGCCTGCTGCTGCATAGCCACGGCACGGGCAAGGGGCGTGATTTCTGCGAGAGGCTGGCCCGTCAGGCGGGTATCGATCAGGCGCATCCTGCTCTGCAACGCTGGTACGCCGCCATTCACGAGACGCAGAGCGACCGGGAGAGCGTCACGCTCTACGCCCGGCTGGTGCAGCCGGTGGTAGATGCCCAGGCCCGGCGCGAAATCAGCCTCTCGGCGGCAGGTTCAACGCTGATGATCGCCGTGAGCCCGCTGGCGCTGGTGGATATGGCGTTTATTGCCTGGCGCAACCTACGGCTGATTAACCGCATCGCCAGGCTCTACGGCATCGAGCTGGGCTATTTTAGCCGGCTGCGGCTGTTTCGCCTGGTGCTGCTCAATATCGCCTTTGCCGGGGCCAGCGAGGTGGTACGTGAGGTAGGAATGGACTGGCTATCGCAGGATCTCGCCGCCCGGCTTTCCGCCCGTGCTGCGCAGGGCATCGGTGCCGGGCTGCTTACCGCCCGTCTCGGCATCAAGGCGATGGAGCTATGCCGCCCGCTACCCTGGCTGGAAGATGACAAACCCCGCCTGGCCGATTTTCGTCGTCAGCTTATTGGCGAACTGAAAGCCAATATGCAGCGCAGCAGCACGCAAAAGCGTGACTGAACGCCTGGCTTTACGCCATAGCGGTGGGTTTTCCACCGCTCTGTCAATAATTGTTGACAGATAGCTTCCTGGCTGCGGATAAGTGTCTTATCATTCTTAGATACGTTGACTGTTTAAGGGTGGCAACTCCCATGCGTCTTGAAGTCTTTTGTGAGGACCGTCTTGGTCTGACCCGTGAGCTACTGGATCTGCTGGTGCTCAGGGGTATCGATTTACGCGGCATTGAGATCGATCCTATCGGCCGGATCTACCTCAATTTTGCTGAACTGGAATTTAATGACTTCAGCAGCCTGATGGCCGAAATCCGCCGTATCTCTGGCGTGACTGACGTGCGCACTGTCTTATGGATGCCCTCGGAGCGTGAGCACCGCGCCATGAGCGCTCTGCTGGAGGCACTGCCTGAGCCGGTGCTCTCTCTGGATATGAAGAGTAAAGTGGAGCTGGCGAACCAGGCCAGCTGCCAGCTCTTTGCCCAGAGCCAGGCCCGGCTGCGCAACCATACCGCGCCGCAGCTGATTAACGGCTTCAACTTCCAGCGCTGGCTGGAGGGCAATCCGCAGGCGTCGCATCACGAGCATGTGGTCATCAATGGGCAGAACTTCTTAATGGAGATCACCCCGGTACACCTCGAAGGCGAGGCTGGCGATCCGCTGCTGACCGGTGCGGTAGTGATGCTGCGCTCAACCATCCGCATGGGCCGCCAGCTGCAGGATCTGGTCAGCCAGGACGCCAGCGCCTTTAATCAGATCGTGGCCGCCAGCCCGAAAATGCGCCACGTCATCGACCAGGCGCGCAAGCTGGCTATGCTCAGCGCGCCGCTGCTCATTGTGGGCGATACCGGCACCGGCAAAGATCTGCTGGCCCATGCCTGTCACCTTGCCAGCCCGCGTGCGGCGAAGCCCTATCTGGCCCTGAACTGCGCCTCCATCCCTGAGGATGCGGTAGAGAGCGAGCTGTTTGGCCACGCGCCAGAGGGTAAAAAAGGGTTCTTCGAGCAGGCCAACGGCGGCTCGGTGCTGCTCGACGAGATCGGCGAGATGTCGCCGCGCATGCAGGTGAAGCTCCTGCGCTTTCTGAACGATGGTACCTTCCGCCGCGTCGGTGAGGATCATGAAGTTCACGTAGACGTGCGCGTGATCTGCGCCACCCAGCGGAACCTGGTGGAGCTGGTGCAGAAGGGCATTTTCCGGGAGGATCTCTACTACCGCTTGAACGTGCTCACCCTGGATCTGCCTCCGTTGCGCGATCGTCCTCAGGACATCATGCCGCTGACCGAGCTCTTTGTGGCCCGCTTTGCCGATGAGCAGGGCGTGCCGCGTCCGAAGCTCTCTGCCGATCTCAGTAACGTTCTGACCCGCTACAGCTGGCCGGGCAACGTGCGCCAGCTGAAAAACGCGGTCTACCGTGCGCTGACGCAGCTGGAGGGCTACGAGCTGCGCCCGCAGGACATTCTGCTGCCGGACTACGATGCGGGAACCGTTGCGGTCGGGGAAGAGGCAATGGAGGGATCGCTGGACGATATCACCAGCCGCTTCGAGCGGTCGGTCTTGATTCAGCTCTATCGCAGCTACCCGAGCACACGCAAGCTGGCGAAACGGTTGGGCGTGTCGCATACCGCTATTGCCAATAAGCTGCGGGAGTATGGCCTGAGCCAGAAGAAGGGCGAGGAGTAAAACAAGAGAGCCTTCAGTGATGAAGGCTCTTTTTTAATACAGCTACGCTTACTGGGCCAGCGCTTGCAGGGCAGCCTCGTAGTCCGGCTCGTTGGTGATCTCGTTCACCAGCTCGCTGAATACAACGGTGTCGTTTTCGTCGATAACCACAACCGCACGCGCGGCCAGGCCTTTCAGCGCGCCGTCGGCAATGCCTACGCCGTAGTTTTCGAGGAAGTCGGCGTTACGCAGGGTCGACAGGGTGATAACGTTGCTCAGGCCTTCCGCGCCGCAGAAGCGGGACTGGGCAAACGGCAGGTCGGCGGAGATGCACAGCACCACGGTATCTTTCATTTCGGTGGCAAGCTGGTTGAATTTACGCACGGAGGCGGCGCAAACACCGGTGTCGATGCTAGGGAATACGTTGAGAACTTTACGCTTACCCACAAACTGTGACAGCGTAACGTCGGTCAGATCCTTCGCTACCAGAGTGAAAGGGTGTGCTTTGCTGCCAACTGCCGGAATGGTACCCGCAACAGAGACTGGATTACCCTGGAAATGAACGGTTTGTGACATGAATATCTTCCTGTTTACATATAGTTAACGTCGCCGCTAGTGTACGTGATCGGCCATAATCACGGCAAACCTATTTTTGTCCCGCTTTTCATCACTATACTTTTAACATTCCGTTAAAGGAGCAAGGAATGAGAACAGTTAAGGTCTATGAAGAGAGCTGGCCGCTGCATTCGCCGTTTGTCATCTCCCGGGGCAGCCGCAGCGAGGCCAGAGTCGTGGTCGTTGAGCTGGAAGAGGAGGGGATCAAAGCGAGTGGAGAGTGCACGCCCTATCCACGTTACGGCGAGAGCGACGCCTCGGTGATGGCCCAGATCATGACCATCGTGCCGCAGCTGGAGAAGGGCCTTAGCCGCCAGCAGCTACAGTCCCTGCTGCCGCCGGGGGCAGCGCGCAACGCCGTTGATAGCGCCCTCTGGGATCTTGAAGCCCGTCGCTTGGGCGTCAGCCTTGAGCAGCATCTGGGCGTGGCGCTGCCGGAGGATCTCACCACGGCGCAGACGGTGGTGATTGGTACCCCGGAGCAGATGGCGGCCAGCGCGGCCGCGCTATGGGAGAAGGGCGCGCGTCTGCTGAAGATCAAGCTCGACGACCGTCTTATCAGCGAGCGGCTGGTGGCAGTGCGCACCGCCGTGCCGGAGGCCACGCTAATTGTCGATGCCAATGAGTCCTGGCACAGCGAAGGGCTGGCGGCGCGCTGTCAGCTGCTGGCGGATCTCGGTGTGGCGATGCTGGAGCAGCCGCTTCCCGCTAATAATGACGCCGCGCTGGAGAACTTCATCCATCCGCTGCCTATCTGTGCCGATGAGAGCTGTCATGCCCGCAGCAGTCTGAAAACCCTTGCCGGACGCTATGAGATGATCAACATCAAGCTGGATAAAACCGGCGGGTTGACCGAGGCGCTGGCGCTGGCCAGCGAGGCGCAGGCGCAAGGGTTTGCGCTGATGCTGGGCTGTATGCTCTGCACTTCCCGGGCGATCGCGGCGGCGCTGCCGCTGGCGTCAAAGGCGCGCTTTGCCGATCTCGATGGCCCGACCTGGCTAGCGGTGGACGTTGAACCGGCGCTGCGTTTCAGCACCGGTCAGCTTCACCTCTGATCCGTCCAGCGCAGCAGGCGGGTCATCGCCTGCAGATAGCGCTCGCTGGCTTCATCGTTTGATATCGGCGGCAGTTCGGCGGTGATGCAGTGCAGACCAATGTCGGCGCACCAGCTGCCGAACGAGCCGGGCGTTTCGTAGCCGACGCTGCGCACCAGCGGCAAGGCAAACGCCTCGGCGAGCCAGTGGCCTAGCGGGCTTTGCGTGGGATCCTCAATGCAGGCCAGCGGATCGTGAAACGATACGACCCATGCCGGGTGCAGACGATGGATAAGCTGGCACAGGCTTTGGGTTTCCGGTTCAGAGCCCGGCGCGTCGCCAGCCAGCAGCACCACGTCCCGGGCGCTGGCGGCGCTGTTCCAGCGATAGACCGTCTCCCCGGCCCGCCAGTTGGCGGCAGGAAAGTTGCGGTTGAGATCGACCCCCTGGGCGTTAGCGCGCAGACCAAGCTGGCAGCCGTCAGGGTTGACCGCCAGCACGACGTGATGATGGCGCAGGGCAGGCTCAAGGGTACGCAGCGCGCAGGAGAGGGTGACCATCGCTGCGCTCTCATCCCCGTGGGTGCCGGCGAGGATCAGGCCGCTCTCCCGGGATGCCACAGGAGCCGGAAACCAAATGAGCGGCGCGCCGAGCCGTGAGCGGCCATAGTGCTCCATGCCGGTGGCAAAAGCGCCCCGTTCGGCGCGTGGGCGTGAGGCGGTCATAGCAATCCTTTCAGACAGAGGGATAAACAAAGTGTTAGGCAAAGCGCAGCGCTTTTCAAATTGTTTCATTCAGGATGCGAGCGGGGCAGTAAATATCACCTAATCTTGCTAAGCCGTTTGCATTTCCCCATGCGAAAACAAATAATTATCCCATCTTTTCGCCGGGCATTTTGCTATAGGGTCATCTCATGAAACATCCCGTCTCCCTCCTCTGCGCTGCGCTGTGGTTTTGCGGTCTCTCTTCACCCTCTTTGGCTGCGGACGTGCCTCCCGGAACCAGGCTGGCGGCGCAGCAGACGCTGGTGCGCCACATTAAAGATGAGCCTGCTACCCTCGACCCTGCGAAAGCCGTGGGGCTGCCAGAGATTCAGGTGATGCGCGATCTCTATGAGGGGCTGGTGAACCAGAATGAGAAGGGGGAGATTATCCCTGGCGTGGCAACCAAATGGAGTACCAGCGATAACCGCAGCTGGACCTTTACCCTGCGCAACGACGCCCGCTGGTCAGACGGCTCGCCGGTCACCGCCCAGGACTTTGTCTACAGCTGGCAGCGGCTAGTCGATCCAAAAACTACCTCGCCCTTTGCCTGGTTTGCTGCGCTGGCAGGCATCGGCAATGCCCAGAACATCATCGATGGCAAAGCCGCGCCGGACACGCTGGCGGTGACGGCGGTGGATGCCCATACCCTGCGCGTGCAGCTCGATAATCCGCTACCCTGGTTTGCTAACCTGGCCGCCAGCGTTGCTTTTTATCCGGTACAAAAGGCCAACGTGGAGAGCGGCAAGGCGTGGACCCAGCCGGGCACGCTGGTGGGGAACGGGGCCTACGTGCTTAAGGATCGCGTGGTCAACGAGAAGCTGGTGCTGGAGCCTAACGCCCACTACTGGGATAACGGCAAAACGGTGATTAAATCCGTTACCTTTATTCCCATTAACCAGGAGTCGGCGGCAACCAAGCGCTATCTGGCGGGGGATATCGATATTACCGAGTCCTTCCCGAAAAACCTCTATCAGAAGCTGCTCAAGGATATCCCCGGCCAGGTCTATACTCCGCCGCAGCTGGGCACCTACTACTATGCGTTTAACACCCAGAAGGGACCAACGGCCGATGCCCGCGTGCGTCTGGCCCTGAGCATGACCATCGATCGCAGGCTCGTGGCAGATAAGGTGCTGGGAACCGGAGAGCAACCCGCCTGGCGCTTTACCCCCGACGTAACGGCGGGCTTTACCCCCGATCCTTCCGATGCGGAGCACCTGAGCCAGGCCGAGCTGAACGTACAGGCTAAAACGCTGCTGCAGGCGGCAGGCTACGGGCCTGGCCGTCCGTTGAAGCTCACCCTGCTGTACAACACCTCTGAGAACCATCAAAAGATCGCCATTGCCGTGGCGTCGATGTGGCGGAAAAATCTCGGCGTGGACGTGAAGCTGCAAAACCAGGAGTGGAAGACCTACATCGACAGCCGCAACACCGGCAACTTCGACGTGATCCGCGCCTCTTGGGTAGGGGATTATAACGAGCCATCCACCTTCCTTTCGCTACTGACCTCTACCCACAGCGGCAACATCTCCCGCTTTAACGATCCGGCCTACGATAAGGTAATGAAACAGGCGGCGATGGAGCCAACCGCCAAAGCGCGTAACGCGGACTACAATGCGGCCGAGAAGATACTGGCGCGCGAGGCACCTATCGCGCCAATCTACCAGTATACCAACGGGCGGCTGATCAAGCCGTGGCTGAAGGGTTATCCCATCAATAACCCTGAGGACGTCGCCTACACCCGCACCATGTATATCGTGGCGCATTGATCAATAGGGGTTTTCACTTTCCGGACGGTATCGTAAACAGTGGAGGATACCGCCATGCTTTCTTATGCGACACTTAACCTTATGAAAGTGAAGAACCCTGTCTATCTTCGTCAGATGGTCTGCCCGCCCGACACCTCAATACGTTGCGCGGTCACCCACCGATTATCATCACGCAGCAGGCTGGCGACCATTGGTCCGATATCGTCGGGAACGCCGACCCGCCCGAGCGCGGTCATAGCGGCAAACTGTGCGTTGACCTCGGCGTTATCGCGGACCAGGCCGCCGCCAAAATCGGTTTCAATGGCGCCTGGCGCTATAGTATTAACGGTAATGCCGCGCGGACCCAGTTCACGTGCCATATAAACGCTGAGCATTTCCACGGCCGCTTTTGCCGCAGCGTAAGCGGAAAATCCGGGATACGATACCCGAGTCAGGCCGGATGAAAAATTGATGATGCGTCCGCCGTCTGCCAACAGGGGGAGAAGCGTCTGGACCAGGAAAAACATCCCTTTGACATGGACATTGAATAGCCCGTCGAACTGCGCTTCGGTGGTATCGGCTACCCTGGCAAATTCGCCCTGGCCCGCGTTATTTATCAGGTAGTCGAAGGTATCGCGTTCCCAAACTTCAGCGAGTTGTCGATGCAGCGTTTCGGCAACAGTCGGAAAGCTCGCTGTCTGCGCCATATCAAGCTGCAGTGCGATGGCTTTGCGGCCAAGAGTGCGGATTTCCGCTACAACCGCCTCAGCCTGAGTGGTGTTTCCTCTGTAGGCGACGATGATATCGCCCCCTTGACGGGCAATGGAAAGCGCGGTGTTACGACCAAGACCGCGGTTGGCGCCGGTGATGAGTGCAATTTTACTCATGATGTATCCTCTCTGGTTGTTGGAGCCTCTACAATAGGAGAAGCCCGCCAGCCTACATTGCCCAATTCTTGTTATTTTTTGCCTGTTTCTCTTTTCATAATTCCTTCTGACGCGAATTAACGCATACTCGTCTTTAAAAACTTGCCTGAAAGAGTTCCTATGCGCGATATCCTGTTTGAGCTTTGCCGCCGTTATGCTGATGCTCACGTCGACCGGAGCGGGGTTGCCGTTACGCCGGTTCCTGGGTTAACGATTATCCGGGCTTTACATCATGGCGAATTGCAGGCGGCGATCAACAGACCGCTGATTGCAATGCTGCTGCAGGGGCGCAAACGCGTCACTACCGGGAGTGAAAGTTTTGAATATGGCCCCGGCGAGGCGATGGTCATTGCCGCCGATGTGCCGACTATCAGTCAGATTACCCAAGCCAGCCTTCGTCACCCCTACTACTCCCTTGTATTGGAACTGGATACTGCAATCCTGCGTGAGCTACAGGATGTTGTGCCAGCGGATCAGGGGAAAACGTCTTCCATCGGTATTGAGCCGATGAGTGTTGAAGTGACGGATGCGGCTTACCGGCTGGCAAGGCTGTTCGAACAGCCGGAGGCGATGGCCATTCTGGGGGATGGCCTACGGCGAGAGCTGCACTATTGGCTGCTTTGCAGCGTGCATGGACGGGCAATTCGCGCCCTGGGGGCGATGGACAGCCATTCCGAACGCATTAGCCGTGCGGTCGCTATTTTACGTAAAGATTTTATGCATCCGATAAGCGTTGAGGCGCTTGCTGGCGTGGCAGGCATGAGCGTGTCCGTTTTCCACCAACATTTTCGGGCGATTACCACCATTTCGCCCCTGCAATTCCAGAAGCAGTTGCGCCTGATTCACGCTCGTCGTCTGATGCTGGCTGATGGTACAGGAATTTCGCAAGCAGCATATACGGTCGGCTATGCCAGCGTTTCGCAATTTACCCGGGAATATGCCCGTATGTTTGGCACGCCGCCGGGGCGTGATAAACGCATGACAACCAGGACGCAATATTCTGAGTCGGAATAGTATGCTGTGCATTCCAGGTTTGACTCATCGGCCACCACATACCGTCTCCCAGGGCGAAGGCCACGCGATAGCGAAGCATCGGATCATCCGGATGTAAACGCAGCGCATCCCGCAGCGCGGGTAGGGTAAGTACGTTTTTGGCAAAGGGCTGTTTGGTTACCCGTTCAACGGTTTCCGCCAGTTTTCCATATGAGGTGGTTTCCCCTGCGACAAATATGACTTCATTGGCGATACGCGGCTGATGTAAATAG
Organism: Escherichia sp. ESNIH1; assembly: GCA_002918705.1. Lineage (GTDB taxonomy): Bacteria > Pseudomonadota > Gammaproteobacteria > Enterobacterales > Enterobacteriaceae > Pseudescherichia. Next base: position 168,656 of record PQKR01000004.1, read on the forward strand.
ATCTCGGTGGTCAGCCGACCAATATCCGCAGGGGAGGTGACGGTGACCTGCGTTTCCCATCCTCCGAGCGCATTAATAGTCCTTTTGGATAAATTCACTACATCAAATGCTGGCTCAAAGAGAAAACTGGTGAACATGCCGGTTGATACAATTACCCATTCCGTCGCGCTCTGCTCCCGTAGCAATGTCCTGACGTCATACTGTTCGTCCCAGACCGGTTGGCCACTGCCTTTGCCGACGACATCGTAATTCACGCCAAACTGCCAGGGGAAATAGCGGTTAACGCCTGCTTCAAGCACCGCGTGGGTAATTTTTAGTTGTGTACCTGCGCCGGCGACAAAGCCCATACAGTTGATAACGGTGGTAAAGTTCGCAAAGTGAGTTTTCAACGCCTCGATCGAACTGTTTGCGACGTCGACAGAGATAAATTCTGCCCCCGCATCAGCCAGCTTTTGATGACTCGCAGAGTGTAGGTTACCCAGGTTATCCCGGGCGCCTGGCGACACAATAACCGAGACGCTGCCATTTCGCTGTCTGACGGCTGGGATCAGGGAGCCCAATACGGCGGCCCCCAGCTGTCCTGCTCCCAGCACCAATACATTGTCATTGATATTGACGTTCTGTTTTTTCATATTAAGCCCTCACGTTGATAAGCAGCATATTTGCTACGGTAATAGCAAGTTTATGGCAGCGCTCCTGGTTCGATAAGAGAGCAGATACAGGTTAGACTGTTCGTGAAAATGGGATAATCAATGTAGACAGAGCCGTCAGCTGTACGGGATATCTGTCGTCAACGAGCCTATCGGCGTCGGGCTTATGCCGGGCAGGTCAGCGAGCGCTCTTACTGTCCACCGTCTGGAGTCAATATGAAAACCGTTATGATTGCCGATGCAGTTTATCAACAAACGACTGAGTGCAAAGCATAACGTCTTGTAGCAGGATCTGGATAAAGTATGTACTGAAGGGTAGTGAGCAGTCTGTGGGTTCGTTGAGTGCAACAGTGAGGATCAGAAAATCTCATCTGCCGGATTTTTGGCCTGATGTTCAACATATTCGGCAATCATGCCGTCAGGGTGCTGAACTAGCATATTCCAGCCGGTGGGCACAATCTTTACCGGGTTGATGATTATCGCTCCGGTTGACGGCAGATGTTTCTCCCAGGCAGCAATATCACTGACCAAAAAAGTGGCATGAGTGGCACGAAAAGGGGCAAGGCTTTTATCGGTTCCGCCAATAAAAAGTAGTGAACCTACCTGGGCCAGTTTTAGATCGTATTCCGGGTAGTCAAATCGCAGCCTTGCTTGTTGACCGATAAGGCTTTCATAAAATGAAACCGTTTCTGCAAAGCGGGCAATCATAATGCATCGCCGGGTCAGTATATTCAGAATTTTCATCGCTCTCTCCCTGTCTGTTCTCAGAAATAGCGTAGCAGCATCGGAGAGCTATCATCTATATTTAGCTGAAAAAAGCGGGAGGTAGTATGAATGATCAAACAACGATAGCACTGGTTACCGGCGGTAGCCGTGGTCTGGGCCGTTCTACGGTTGAGGCGCTTGCTTCTCGGGGCGTAAGCTCAATCTTTACTTATAAAGAGAATGACGTTGAAGCAAAAAAGGTTGTGGAACGGGTGAAGGCAATTGGCGTGACGTCTATTGCATTGCAACTCAACGTCGGTGATACGGATTCTTTCGATGCTTTCATCGATAAATTTAAGGCAGCCCTGACGGAACTGGGTGCTAATAATTTTAATTATCTTGTCAGTAACGCAGGTAATTCCAGCAACATGAGCTTTCTCAATGCCACTGAAAGTGAATTTGACGCGTTGTACAACATTCATGTTAAAGGTGTCTTTTTTCTCACGCAAAAACTGGTTCCGTTGATGGTAAGCGGTGGGCGTATTGTCAATATTTCATCCGGCCTTACTCGTATCGTCATGGCGAACCGCGCGCCTTATGCAATCATGAAGTCAGCCGTCGAAACCATGACCAAATACATGGCATATGAATTAGGCAGTCGGGGAATTGCGGTAAACTGTGTAGCTCCGGGTGCCATTGCCACCGATTTCAGTGGCGGGGTGGTCCGCGATAACCCAGAGGTTGCACTGGCCATTTCGGGTATGACGGCGCTGGGGCGTCCTGGCCAACCAGAGGACATAGGCCCAATGATTGCCTCGTTGCTTTCTGAAGACCATCGTTGGGTCAATGCTCAGCGTATTGAAGTCTCAGGAGGTATGCGCATATAAACATATTTTTAATAAAATGAGATAAAGGGATATCGATATCTCACTCTTCGCGTTGCCTTGCTCGCTATTTATTTAGACCAGGTAGGTGTATGGATAAACTGGAATCAATGCAGGTCTATGTCTGCGTAGTGGACACACATAGCTTCGCCAGGGCAGCGGAAGTGCTTGGACTGCCGCGTTCAACAGTATCCCGGGTCATTAAGGCGCTGGAGGCTTACCTGGGTATTCAGCTTTTACAGCGTACCACCCGCAAACTCAGCGTGACCGCAGATGGCCGTCGTTACTACGACGAGTGCAAAAATCTCCTGGCGAATATCGCCGCAATGGAATCTTCATTTCCTGGCAGAGCCGCCCAGCCCAAAGGCCGTTTTAAGGTTGGGATGCCGCAGTCTCTGGCTCGACACTGCATTCTTCCCCGGCTCCCGGACTTTCTGCGCCACTATCCCGACCTGGAGTTGATACTGTGTTCAAGCGATAACGTCGAGGACATCATTCAGGAAGGATATGACTGTGCGATCCGTACCGGCAGGATCGACGATTCAACGACGCTGGTCGCGCGGCCGCTCGCAAATTTTACGTGGGTGATCCTGGCCTCCCCGACATATATTGCGCGGCATGGCAAGCCAGAGACGGTTAACGATCTGGAGAGACATCACGCAGTCGGCTATCTGAACCACCGTACCGGACGTACCATCGAGTGGTTTTTTACGCTTGATGACGGCGATTGCGCGATTCGGATGAAAGAGACCCTGGCCGTCGATGATACTGATGCCTACATCCAGGCGGGAGTAGAAGGTCTCGGCCTTATTCGTGTTGCCAGCTATCTGGCTGCGCCGTATCTGAAGAGTGGCGCGCTTGTTCCCTGCATGGGAAACCTCTCTTTCGATTTACCGCTGTCGCTGGTCTATCCGCAAAACCGCTATCTTCCGCCTTCGGTACGCGCGTTTTATACCTGGAGCCGGGCGGTTTTACATCAACCCAGCGAGGCAGCATTAGGCGCGCTGGATGGCGGCTTTTAGCTGCGTCATCAACCAGTTCAGCGCAGGACCCTGCGCCCGACGCTTGTGGCGTAATATGCACAGCGTAAACGTGGGAAAATTCACGGGCGTCACGCTGGAACGTAAATCAAAATGCTGCTGCCAGCGCTGGGCTAGCCCCTGTGGCACCGTGGCGAACACTGGCATCGCCTTTAGCATGAGCGGGAACGTCGAAAAATTCGGCGTGACGTAACGTACACGTCGTTGTAACCCCTGACGGGCAAGCTGCCGGTCAATTTCACTGTTGTTTGACTCGCGATACGAAACCATGACGTGCTCATAGCCAATATAATCGTGGATCGATAATGGCCCGGCGAAAGAGATCTGCTGTGGCGACCAGAGAGTAGACACGCCCATCGTCATCACTGGCTCGCTGATAACGTCACCGGCGCTTTGCTTATTAATCGAAACAGCAATATCAATGACATCATCTTCCAGTAGCTGGCGAACCTGGAAGGGATCGGCGGCGACAACGTGTAGACCTACGCCCGGTGCGTCACGGGTGATAGCGGGCAATAGCTCTGGCATCAGCCAGCATTTGATCCAGTGACAGTTCTGCAGCAGACAGGTGTGCATTGCCGGTGGGGGAGAAGAGTGCGTTGGCCTAAACAGCACCATGTTACGATTTTACGTCAGAGCCTACCTACTGGACATCAACGCGTCGGCGCGCGGCGTCGGCAGCATCCCTTTGGCGCTACGCACAAACAGTGGATCGTTGAACATCTCGCGCAGCCGTTTTAGCGCCCCGCTGATGGCAGGCTGCCCCAGATGAAGAACCTCTGCGGTACGGGTAACGCTGGCCTCCCGATAGAGCACAAGAAAGACCGTCAGCAGATTCAAATCTATCCGGCTGAAATCATTTTCAATGATTTTCTTCATCATGATAATCAATTTGAATGTTGGTAAGCATAGAAGGATAGTGAGCATCACCAGGAAAAATCAACCAGGCGCGACCTGCGCGGAGGGCGTGATGAAACATTATCAGATAGGCGACAGCATAATTTTTAAAATTTCTGAATGTGAAATGCACATTCCCGTCGTCGACTTATACCCTGATTCTACTGCGGTGGAGACTGGTGAGGCCCATCAACCGGTTTCGTTGTCTGTACATAGCTGGGTGGTACGCACCCCTGACGATATTATTGTGATTGATACCGGGATCGGTAACGGCCGGGATCGCGGTAATAATCCGCTATATCACCAGCTCCATACGTCTTATCTGGAAAATTTGCGAGCATCAGGCATTGAACCCGAAGCGGTGACGCTGGTCTTGATGACACATCTGCATACCGATCATGTCGGCTGGAATACTTTCTGGCATGAAAACCGTTGGGTGCCGCTGTTTCCTAACGCGCGCTATATCTGTTCTGAGAAGGAACTTTCGCGGGTAAAAAATAGCGAGCGCTATCGAAATTTATGGCTCGACAGCCTGTTGCCGGTTATTGAGGCAGGGTTGCTGGAAACGATTAATGTTGCTGAGCAGCCGGTGTTCGGCGGCAGAATACACTACGTGCCAACGCCAGGTCACAGCCCCGATCATGCAGCACTGATATTATCTTCCGGCGGTAAATATGCCTTTTTTGCTGGTGACATCGCGCATTCACCGTTGCAGTTCAGCCACCCTGAATGGAATTCAGTGTTTTGCAGCGACCATCAGCAGGCAGAAAAATCACGGCGATGGGCAATGGCATGGTGCGAGGAGCACCATGCCCTGTGGTGTAGCGCGCATTTCCCCGGAGAGTCCTGCGGCTGGCTAACTGTCGACAGGCATGTGAACTATGCCTTGACCGAGGCGGAAGACAATAATAGCGATGCGTAATCCATGTTCTGCAAATCCTCGATCAGGCTGGGGCCGGTGGGGTGCCAGTCCAGCTGCTGGCGCGTCCATTCGGAGCTGGCGCGGAGATTCATAGTGGCAAACAGGGTGAACCAGCCAAAATGCGCCTCAGCTTCGGCCGACGAGAGCAACATCAGCGGCAGATCGAGCTTGCGGGCAACGACTTCAGCAATATCCCGGAAGGGGACACCTTCCTCTGCCACGGCATGGTAGCGCTGGCCGCGTTCACCCTGTTCCAGCACCAGCCGGTACAGTCGGGCGACGTCGGTGACGTGCGCCGCCGACCAGCGGTTCGCGCCCTCATCAACGCAGGCCACCGTGCCTTTTTCAATTGCTTGCTGAATGTACAGGGTAACGAGTCCCTGGCGCGTGGTGTCATGCACCTGCGGCAGGCGCACTACCCGTATATTTATACCCTCTGCAAGCAGCGCATTGCCTTCATTCTCTGAAGCCACGCGGGGATTGGTGTTAGCAGGCTTAAACTGATCTTCCCGGGCAACGGCCGTGTCGCCTTCATCACCTATACCGGTGCCGGAGGTGATGATAAACGGTCGTTCACTGCCTTTTAAAGCCTGGCCGATAGCGTGAATAACCCGCCGATCCTTTTGGCAATTTTCAGCAAAATGATGAAAATCATGGTCAAATGCGGTATGGATGACGGCATCGACGTGCTCAACGGCCTTTACCAATGTTTCCGGCGCATCAAGCGTACCGCGATACACATCGGCCCCCGCGGCGCTTATTTTCTGGGCACTGCTATCCGATCGGGCAAGGCCGAGCACCTGATGTCCCGTTGCCAGCAGTTCCGTCAGGATACGGGAGCCGATGAAGCCGCTGGCTCCGGTAAGAAATACACGCATAACACACCTCCAGATTAGGGTTCCTGACCAGAGTAGCGCTATATTCAGACGATAAAAGTAGGGACCTTATCAGGGTATAAATATTAACAGGACGACGAGGATGCAGACGGCAATACAGTCACTGGGGAACTTCCTGCGGGCGCGACGGTTGCGCCTCGATCCCGCCGCGTTTGGATTTATCGCGGGCAGACGGCGCACGCCTGGCTTGCGTCGTGAAGAGGTGGCGCAACTCGCCAATATTAGCCCCACCTGGTACACCTGGCTCGAACAGGGGCGCGGCGGTGCGCCATCACGAGAGGTGCTTAACCGCATCGCCAGCGGGCTGCGCCTGACATCTACTGAACGCGAACACCTGTTTATTCTGGCTTTTGGTCATCCGCCCGAGGCGCAATTCACCATTTCTGCCGATGTCACGCCGCGCCTACAGCGGGTTTTGGATGCGTTTATTATCCCGGCGATTATCAAAACCGTGACCTGGGATGTGATTGCATGGAACCGCGCCGCTGCCTGTGTGTTAACCGACTACGCGCGGCTGCCGCTGACGGAGCGTAACGTTATGCGCCGTATGTTCACCGATCCCGAGGTTCGTCGCGCACAGGGTGACTGGCAGGCAATGGCGCGACTGGTGGTCAACGCGTTTCGCGCCGATGTGGCACGGGCGGGTAGTTCCGTGGAGACCGATAATCTGGTCGCCGAGCTTTCGCAACGGAGCCCGGAGTTTGACGCCTGGTGGCGCGATAACGATGTCACCAGCCACGGCGAGGGGGCAAAACGCATTTATCACCCGCAGGCTGGGGCGATAGATCTCGAGTTCTCAACATTTTTGGTAGATGGTCGACCGGATCTGAATATGATCGTTTTTAATCCGGCGAATGAAGCGAGTCGCCGTAAAATTGATGAGCAGGTTAAACAATCCCTGTTTAACGGCGGCGAATCAGACCGCCATAATGCCGCGTCTACAGCAGGATAGCATCTGCAATCACGCTGAAAAGCCGATCGGCTCGAGGGGCATGAGAAGGCTGTTCCCGAAGCCAGGCCAGGGCAGCAATCAGATCAAACAGTTCTGGCCCATCAAGATCGGGTCGCGCTTTGCCATCGTCCTGAGCGCGGGCAAGGAGCAACGCTCCGGCGGCGCGTAGCGTGATACACGAGGTGTGGAGCGCAGAATCAGGATCTTCGATGGCGCTCATCATCGGCGTAATAATGCCGCGATGCGCATAGGTGAACGCAATGGTCTCCTGTAACCACAGCATCAAGGCTTCAGCGGGATCGGTTGAAGCCTGAAGTTCTTTGGCTCTGGCCGTTAGCGTATCGAAACTTGAACGCAACAGAACGTCAAGCAACGCTTCCCGGTTCGGAAAGTGACGATACAGCGTACCCAATCCCACTCCGGCTCTACGGGCAATATCGCGCAATGACGCATCGGCGCCTTGCTCGATGAAGACGTCGCGCGCAACGGTAAGCAGGTGCTCGTAGTTTTTTCTGGCATCGGCTCGCATAAGGCCTCCTTGACAAACGGAGCAGTGCTCCATATATTCGGAACAGTGCTCCGTTAAAGATAACGCATTTCTGTTCGAGGAGAAAGCTGTGTCGATTAAAGTGATGAAGGCAGTTCAACAGTACGCCTTTGGCGGGCCTGAGGTGCTTCGCTACGAAGACGCCCCTATGCCAGACATTCTGCCTGGTGAGGTGCTTGTCCGAGTGCATGCGGTTGGCGTCAATCCACCTGACTGGTATCTGCGTGATGGCTACAGGATGCTGCCGCCAGAATGGCAACCAAAAGTCTCTTTTCCGGTGATCCTGGGAACGGATATTTCGGGCGTTATTGTCGCGGTGGGCGCTAGTGTCAGGGATTTCGCGATTGGGGATGACGTGTACGCGATGGTACGCTTTCCCGAGGGAGCTGCTGGCGGTAGCCGGGCCTATGCCGAATATGTCAGCGTTGCAGCAACGGAGGTCGCGCATAAGCCCCGCCGCCTGGATCATCTTCATGCTGCCGCCGCGCCGATGTCGCTGTTGACCGCATGGCAATTTTTGATTGAACAAGGACATGATGTAGAGAACCCCCTTCAGGCGAACCGGCATGAACCGGTGCCGCTGGCGGGGAAAACCGTGCTGATCAACGGCGCGGCGGGCGGGGTCGGCCATTTCGCCGTGCAGCTGGCGAAATGGCAGGGGGCGCACGTCATTGCGGTGGCCTCCGGCAAGCATGAGGCGTTCCTGCATAGCCTCGGCGCTGATGAGTTCATTGACTACACGACGCACGCGGCTGAGGAGGAGGTACGCAATGTCGATCTGGTTATTGATGCCGTTGGCGGTCCCGCCACGGGCCGTTTCTTACGCACTCTCAGGCCGGGTGGCGCGCTGTTTCCCATATTCCCCCTGGGTTTTTCCGGCGCGGAAGAGGCCAGCAAGCTGGGTGTGATTGTCTCGGCAACCCAGGTGCGATCAAGCGGGGCGCAACTCGCGCAGCTTGCCGACCTGCTTGATAAGGGGGTGGTTCAGGTCGTCATTGACAGTACCTTCCCACTGGCGGAGGCGCGACAGGCCCATGAGCGAGCGGCCCGCGGGCATATTCGTGGAAAAATCGTGCTGTCGGCGATCGCTTAGCGCTGAACCAGCAGAATCAATAATAGCGTGGGCTGGCGCAGCTTAAGCGCCAGCGCCTTACAGCGTTTTATCGGCGTTGTAGGCCTGTAACTCTTTAGCATCATGACTGCAAAAAAAGGTGATCTCTTGATGATAGCGGCCAAACAGCTCGCGTAATTGCTGTTGCGTACGGTGTCTGGTGCCATTATCCATCGCCATCATCCACTGGTAAAAACGCAGGCCGGGCGTGCAGTGAGGTTTTTGCCGGTCCATTTCGCCCCGGTAGAACCAGGCGTCACCGCCATGCAGTAACCATCCGTTTGGCTGGCTTACTGCAATACCCGCATGCCCCTGGGTATGACCTGCCAGCGGTACCAGCAGGATGTCCGGCGGCAGCCCTTGCAGCGCCGTGACTGCCTCGAAGCCGTACCATTTTTCTCCCTGGGGTTTGTAACCTGTCCAGCCAGAGATGCCGCTCCACTGGCCAGGCCGATAGCGCTCGCGAGCAAGCCAGCTGTGCCGCTGCTGTGCGGTATCGATTTCTGTTTGCAAAAGATGTATGCGCGCACCCGGAAAGTCAGTCAGCCCACCCGCATGGTCAAAATCAAGATGGGTAAGAATGATATGCCTGACATCTTCTGCCCTGAACCCCAGCGCCTCTATACGTGAACGCGCCGTCAACGCTTCCCGTCTTTGAATATTATTCATCACGCGGAAAAAGCCCGACAGCCGTTTTTCTGGCTGACGGACATCCTCCCGGCCAAACCCTGTATCGACCAGTACCAACCCATCCCGGTCAGTTTCTATAAGCAGACAGTGGCATACCAGATGGGCAAAGATACCTTTACTGAAACCATCGAATAATGCGCCGCCTACCGGGCACATACACCCACAGTTAAGATGATGAACTTTCATATTTTCCTCTCGCTTATGTGTGATGGCCTACTTAATCATGTTAGGACAAACATCCCTTTCTGCGCGAAGTATTGGAATAGTGAGCGTCTGTTCAGCGCCAGATGACAATATTGTCATGCGCCTGTCAGGTAATCGGGACAGCCGGGCGGGTATAACAGCAGGGTAATTAACTCAGGAGAATTAAAGATGAAAAAGCCGATCGCTGCGTTGTCCCTCACCATGCTGCTTGCTGCACCAGGCATGGCCCTCTCTGCCCAGCCAGCAGCTGTCTATGACATGACGCAGGAGCTTGGCAGTAAGCTGGTCACGGAGGCACTCTCTGTCTGTCATGGTATGCATCGTCAGGGTGTGGTGGCGGTAGTGGATCGTGGTGGAAACCTGGTTGCGCTGATGCGGGATGATAACGTAGGGCCGCATAATACGCAGGCGGCATGGCGTAAGGCTTTCACCGCGCTATCGACGAAAACACCAACTAAACAGTTAGCCATTAAGGCTCAATCATCGCCGGACTCCGTTAACCTTAATACCGTTAATGAATTATTGCTCCTTGGCGGCGGCGTACCGGTTAACTATCGCGGCCAGGTGATTGGTGCCGTTGGCATGGCGGGAACCGGTGGCGCTGAGTCTGACGATCGGTGTGGTGCCGAAGCCATCAACAAGGTATTTGGGGAAAACCAGCAACAGCGATAAAAAAGGGCTCCGGCGGGCGTATGACCCGCTCGCCGGTGATTGATCCAGACGTAACTTTTATGACGACGAAAGCGCCACCACCTGTCCGCCTTCCTGTGCCAGATGCGCTAAGTAGCGCGATGCATCCAGAATCTGCCAGGGGAAATATAGACCGGGTGTAACCGGTGGTTTGCCATCCAGTCCGATCAGCCGTTCAAGGAGTAAGGCTATCCCCATTCCTGTCAACGGTGCCGCGCCGCCCGGATGCACTACCGCGTGTCGCGTGTGAAGCGCCTGCCCGGCGTGGTCCCGACCAGAGATATCCAGCACGATCTCCGTTGATAATGTCCCACCTTTACGGCGGCTCGAACTGACGCCCTGACCCAGGTCGAACTGAACGCTGCGTGCGCCGGTAGAGGCAGCCAGACCCGTTACGTCGATTGAGGAAAAGCCGGTGGCGTTGATTTCAGTGCCGTCCAGCGCGGAGAAAGTGGCTTTGGCATCCTCGCCCTCCCGCCAGAGCCAGATGCCATCCCGGAGCGTGAGCGCTGCAGGCAGCAGGTGGTTGAGGTGCTCAAAATCAGCGGCCACCGCCGGGCCGCCGGTATCCTGCTCATCAACCAGAGCGCCAATGCGAATTTCTTCTACCTGGCTGAATGATGTCGCCAGCTGGCGCGCAGGCACCGTGGTAGCGCCCACCAGCCACTCATAGCCCAGCACGATCGCCGAGGCGGCCGGTGCATTCATAAAGCTGGCGATTTCCGGGGCGATCTCGAAGATCCCCGACGAGATACTCAGATGCGGTACGCCGCGCGACTGGGCAAAGCGGAGGCTGGCGAGTGTGTGATCCTTATAAAGAACAACCACCGCGCTGACCTTTTGCTCGCCTAGTCCCAGATCGGCAGAGGCGGTATCGATTTCGACGCCTTGCGCATCACCCATTTCTGCCGCAGCGCTCTGCGCCCGGGCAAGGTCGCGACCCCCTATGAGCAGCGGGACATCAGGATAAATAGCATGGATCGCCCGAGCGGTCTGGTGGCCAATTGCTCCAGAACCGCCCATTAACAGGATGGGATCGAATGACATAAGCGTGTCTCCTCGGTAACGTGAGAAACTACGAACGGTCAGGGATGCGGGCTATTACCTTGATCTCGAAGTCAAATCCTGCGAGCCAGGTAACGCCAACGGCTGTCCAGTTTGGATAGGGGGGATGCGGGAAGATAGCCTGTTTCACCTCCATGATCGTGGGAAACTGATTTTGCGGGTCGGTATGGAAGGTGGTGACATCTATCAGGTCTTCAAATGTGCAACCCGCCGCTGCCAGCGTCGCTTTCAGGTTATCAAACGCCAGCTGCACCTGAGCGGCAAAATCCGGCTCCGGGGTGCCATCGGCGCGGCTTCCGACCTGACCGGACACAAACAGCAAATCGCCAGAACGGATCGCGGCAGAATAGCCGTGCTCCTCATAGAGCGCATGGCGGCTGGCGGGGAAAATCGGTTCGCGCTGAATCATAGGGTATCCTTTACTTTGTTCAAGGTGAAAAACGTAAAGCACAGCACGGATATATCATTTAATATACGTGGCGTATGTCAAATTAATCACACATACGCCGCGTATGTCAAATAGAGGTGGAGAAGGTATGGTTGCCAAACGACGCAGCGAAACGATGGAAGAGAATCGCGCAAAACTGATAGCGGCCGCGCGAAAAGCCTTTGCTGACAAAGGTTTTGCCGCCTCATCAATGGATGAATTAACCGCCAGCGTTGGGCTTACCCGTGGTGCGCTCTACCACAATTTTGGCGATAAAAAGGGGTTACTGGCCGCTGTTGTCGCCCAAATTGATAGTGAAATGGCAGAGCGTGCAAAGGCTGACGCCTCTCATGCCAGCGACGACTGGGAGAGGCTGCTGGCTGAAGGCGTCGCCTATATCAGAATGGCGCTGGATCCCGAGGTGCGGCGCATCGTGCTGCTTGATGGCCCGGCGTTTCTTGGCGATCCCGCCCAGTGGCCTGGGCAGATCAGCTGCCTTGATGCCACCCGCCAGACGGTTGAAAAAATGCGTGAACGCGGCGTTCTTAAAGCCGTAGATGCCGATGCCGCTGCGCATATGTTAAACAGCGCGGCGATGAATGCCGCGCTCTGGATAGCGGCCAGCAACGAGCCGGAGAAGGCACTGCCGAAAGTCATTGAGGTATTTACGCAGCTGGCGGGTGGCTTACGTAATTCCGATCCGCATTGAACTTAGTGAGACACAACCCTGGACAGAGGCTCGCCCGGTGCCAAAGCTGATTATGACCAGCTTAACAAACTCCTCAATAAGTCCTCTGCAAACTCTCATGACTCTGGAAGGAACCCACCATAATTAGTAGGGATACATACATCCAGGAGACAATCATGAACGAGTTACCGAAGAACAATATCGACGAGTTCAAAATGCACTTCCAGGGGAAAGTGATCCTTCCTGACGATGAAGAGTATAACGAGGTGCGCCAGATCTGGAACGCCATGATCGACCGCAAACCCGCGATGATAGCCCGCTGCACGTCGGCTGAGGATGTCGTCCAGGCCATCGAATTCGGCCGTAAGCACAATCTCCTCATTTCGATTCGCGGGGGCGGACACAACATCGCAGGCAATGCGGTGTGCGATGACGGTCTGATGATCGACCTCGCGTTAATGAAGGAAGTGCTGGTGGATCTGAATACCCGCAGGGCCAGCGTCGAGCCAGGCTGTACGCTTAATGACGTTGATGAGGCGGCGCAGGTTCATGGGCTTGCCACCCCCCTGGGGATTAATTCGACCACGGGGGTGGCCGGCTTGACGCTAGGGGGTGGGTTCGGCTGGCTGAGCCGGAAATACGGTATGACTATAGACAATCTGCTCTCCGTTGAGGTGGTCACGGCAGATGGCCGCCAATTGCACGCCAGCGAAGCTGAAAATGCAGATCTCTTTTGGGGGCTGCGGGGTGGCGGGGGTAACTTCGGGGTGGTGACGCGCTTCGAATTTCAGCTCCATCCCGTCGGGCCGGACGTGCTGAGTGGACTCATCGTCTTTCCGTTTGATCAGGCAAAGCAGGTGATCACGCAGTTCGCCCGATTTACCGAGACGATGCCGGATGAGCTCAATGTCTGGCTGGTAACCCGCAAGGCGCCTCCACTACCTTTCCTGAGCGCGGACGTTCACGGGAAAGAGATGGTGGCGCTCGCGCTATGCTATGCGGGCGATCCCAATGAAGGCGAAAGGCTGATCGCGCCGCTGCGCGGGTTCGGCACGGTGCTCGGCGAGCACATTGGCGTGCAGCCCTACGTTGCGTGGCAGCAGGCATTCGATCCGCTTCTCGCAAAAGGGGCACGCAACTATTGGAAATCGCACAACTTCTCGCAGCTTAATGACGGCGTTATCGATGCCATCGTCGAATTTGCGGCAAAATTGCCGTCGCCTCACTGTGAAATATTTATCGGGACGATCGGCGGGCAGACGGCCAGCGTAGCGCCCGAGGCAATGGCCTACTCAAATCGGGATGCCAACTACGTGATGAATGTGCACGGTCGCTGGGAGACCGCGGCCGAAGATGAGCGCTGCATCGCCTGGGCGCGAGAATTCTTCGCTACATCACAACCCTTTGCCAGCAGCGGGGCCTACATTAACTTCCTTACCCATGATGAGACCGACCGCATCGCCTTCGCCTACGGCACGACCTGGAATCGACTGGTAGAGCTGAAGAATAAGTACGACCCGACGAACCTCTTCCGGATGAATCAGAACATCAAGCCGGAATAGGACACGTATTGCGCCTGCCAATAGCGTAGAGCAGATGCTAAACGCAGGCGCACTCTGGAGGGGCTTAAGGCGACAGCCATTAAAGACTAATCAGCGTGGTCTCGTACTCCAGGCCAGGCATCATCTGCGTAAGGCCGTCGGTGAGCATCTTTCCTGCGGCATGCAACTCATCAAGGGGCATTTCCGGCAGGCTTTCCAGAATAAACCACATCTGTTGGTCAGATGCGCTCAGACGGGTGCGAACACCCTGGCGCCAGTTCCAGCGGCGGCAGGTTACGCCTACATCATCGCGCCAGATTACTTCCCCCGGCTCCGGCGACTCGACGGCGGGCAGCCCCTCCTTCATGGTATCGAACGCTTCCGTACCGTCGGCAATGACCAATCGCGGTAATCCACTGTAGGCAGCGAAATTCTCTCCACCCACCGGCACGGCATAGCGCAAACTGACCGCGTTATAGAGATCGACCACTGGATCCAGCGCCGCCATCGTGCCGTCTCGCAGTACCCGCTTACGCAGCGCTTCGGCAGAGCAGGGGGTACGCTTGGGCTTGGCGCCAAAGGCTTTAAACACCTCACTCCAGGCGTTCAGATGGTTTTCGGCCCAGACGGGTTGGCCGTCAAGCACCGCCCGACACGCCTCTTTCAACGCCGTTTCGCCGATCTGGGCGTTACGCAATGGAGCGGCTTTCACATAAATACTCAGCGCACGAAAGCCGGGCGCGATACCCGCCAGCGCCTGGCTGATTGACGGTAACAGAGAAGACATCGCATAATCCTGTAATGACTGATTTATTCTATGATATCGACCGATGACCAAAAAAGTCAATATAACGACCACGGGTGGAACCGACGTCAGCGCCATCAATGAAGCGGTCTCCCAACGCATCAAGCTCTTTCGCAGCCAAAAAAAGCTGTCGCTCGACGAGCTTTCTCGCCTCTCCGGCGTCAGTAAGGGGATGCTGGTAGATATTGAAGGCTGTAAGGCCAACCCCAGCATTGCATTACTGTGCAAAATCGCTGCGGCAATGAACGTCTCCGTTGCTGACGTCGTGAACGTTGCCAGCGAGCCAGCGGTTCATCTTATCGACCGGGAGGCTATTCCGGTGCTGTGGCAAGGCGAGAGGGGCGGAAGTGCGAAGCTGCTGGCCGGTACCCGAGGGCCAGATATGCTGGAGCTTTGGCAGTGGGTGATGCACCCCGGCGAAGCGTTTGCCTCCTCTGGCCATCCGGCTGATACCTGCGAGCTGCTGTTTGTTACCCGGGGCCAGCTAACGCTCCGGGTCGATGATCGTGATTACGTCATTAACGAAGGCTGCTCGGCGGTTGCCAGAACCGATAGGCCCCATGCCTATCGCAATGAAACCAGCGACGCGATTGAATTCACCATGACGGTGTATGAGAAAGGCCGCTGATAGCGGCCTGAAATAACGACGCAGACTGTAGGCCCGGTAAGCGCAGCGCCACCGGGCGTCTATGTATTAATTCGGCAATGCCGGTTGCGGGTTTCTGCCTGATTTTTTAACGCCGGCTTGCTCATGCTGCTGGTAGGTTATCTGCTGCTCAGCGCCGTGCTCAATAAAACCATGAAGCTGCGGGAAGAGATGTAATACGTCACAAGGCGGGGCCTTATCTATGAGCACTACTCATAAGCCCGTCCCTGATTTGCCCTCTAATCGCGCCTGGCGTACCTCATTATACTCACTTCATACATCACGTTGATAACGAATGGAGCACACATGAGCGAGACATTTGACGGTAACAGCGTCTTCCCACGCGGGGAAAAGAACGAAGCCTACGCCCGGTATTTCACCGGAACCAGCTATCTGACGATGCTCACTACCGACGGAGTGAATATTGGCAACGTGGTGTTTGAACCTGGCTGCCGTAACAACTGGCATATCCACCATAAAGGCGGTCAGATCCTGCTGGTAACCGGGGGCAGAGGCTGGTATCAGGCGTGGGGCGAGCCAGCGCGTGCGCTTAAGACCGGCGATGTAGTAAATATCCCGGCGGGCGTAAAACACTGGCACGGCGCGGCGCACGACAGCTGGTTTGCGCACATTGCCGTGGCGATCCCGGCTGAAGGGGCATCGAACGAATGGCTGGAGCCGGTCAGCGCCGCGGCATACCGCCAACTTTCCTGAAAATAGTCGTCTATCAGTGCCTCAGAAACTCTCAGGCCGTAAACACCTTGTTGCGGCCTCTGTTTTTTGCCTGATATAACGCCTCATCCACGCGTTGAAAGAGGGAGTCCAGGCTCTCACCGGCCTGATACTGCGCTATGCCTACGCTAATAGTCAGCGGAGGGATATCCGGTATCGCTATGTTCTCAACCTCGATGCGCAGATCCTCAGCTGCCGTCAACGCCGCCGCCAGGGTCGTGTCGGGAAGCAGCAGCAAGAATTCATCCCCATCCCAGCGAAAGACAACGCTGCGGTCTGAAGCGCTGAGCGCCTGAGCAAGATGAATTAACACTTCGTCGCCTTTTTTGTGCCCATAACGCTGGTTAATATTTCTGAAGCGATCGATATTCACCAGTAACATGCTGACATCGTTAGATGCTGGAAGCTGTTTCTCAAGCTGCTGAAATGCCTCGCGTCGATTGAATAAGCGGGTAAGCGGATCCCGGCGCTCGGCGTTTTCTAGGGCCTGCTCAAGGCTCCGTTGCTCGCTCATATCATGGACGACACAGAGTATCAGCCGTTCGCCATAGATTTCGATGGGGCCGACCGCGACCTGCACGTCACGGGTCGAACCGTCGGCGAGACGGTGGGTAAAAGAGAGGGGTTTATGGCCACCTGGCAGATGAGCAATTTCCCCGACGATCGGTAAAATATTACGACCAAGCGTATTGATCTGCCATATGAACATCGTGCAGAGCGTTTCATAGGTGTAGCCATAAAAGCGTATCGCCGCGAGGTTGGCATCAACGATCTGTCCCTCTCGGGCGGGATCGACCAAAACAATTGGCGCTGAGGTAGTGTAAAAAAAACGGGCATAAAATCCGTTTTTACGGGGGCGATAGGCGGCCGAGCGGCTCGCCTTGAGTCCTGCATTACCTCGCGGCGTCAGGCCTTCAATGACAATGACCTCGCCAACTTCCTCAAGATCCACTGTAGACAGTCTGCAGCTTAACGTATGGGTTTCATCGCCTATGGGCAGCGACCAGACCTCAACGATATCGTCACCGTTTTTCAGACTGGTGGCATACTCGGAGAGGTATCGGTGCGCCACGGCAGAAAATTCGCCGTGGCGCATGGTGTTCAGAGAGGCTCCGCCGGATAAAGTTTGTGCCTGGTGATTTGCAAAGATGAGATCTTCGCTTTCCGGGGCAACAATCCATATGGGGGTCGCTAACATATTCAAAGAATCAAGATGACATGCCACGGTATGCTTCCTGTTTTTATTTTTTGCTGTGTGTATGACTCAACGTAAGTTTTCCTGTTTACCATTCTGCCGATAAATAAAATATTAAAAAGTCATTTTTTCAACGATTTGTCGTGCTGCTTTGGATGTGGGTTAATTTTCACCACTTGTCACCCTATATATATTCATAGCGCAGATCATTTAAGTGTGGCTTAAATCTATTTCAGATACGCGATCTCCACCTATTATTAAGAAAAATTAAGGTTGCTATGTATGATATATTTTGCTGTAAATAGAGGGCGATAACAGCATTTGTTGCTATATAAAGCTAAGGCATGCTGTTTTCCAGGATGATCTATCTGACGTGCGGCAAATTGATATTACATAACGGCAAACACGTTATGAATGAAAAATAGAGATGAAAAAGCCATTTTCCGATGATATAAAACTGATATCAATTACCGATGTACAACAGGGTTTTTTTATGTTCCGAAATACAAGCGTGCGCACATTTATAATGGTATCCCTGTTTGCATCATTTGGGCTAATGAATATATTAGTGATCTTTCTCACGAAAAATAGCACCCTTGCGCTGCTTGTTTGTACGATATCTGTTTTAACCTTGCTTTTTATGTGGTTTTACATGACCTACTATTTGGTTTCTCCCATTAATACGGTTAAAAAAAGTATCGATGAGGTCACGGCCGGAAACCTGTCTGTGACGATCCCTGAGTTCGGTAACAACTGTGCAGGACGGTTGATTCCCGGCATTAACGGCCTCGCCAGCAACATTGCCATCTTGGTTCGCGAAATTCGTGCTTCCTCGCAGTCCGCTATGGATCTCTCCGAACAGCTCGCCGCACGCAGCACCGAGCTGTCGGTAAAAACAGAGGAGCAGTCGGCGGCGCTTATCGAGACGGCGTCCAGCATGGAGCAGATGGCGGCCAGCACCAAAAATAATGCGGGCAATACCCAGCTTGCCAGCCAGCAGGCGGGTGAGGCGACCCGCTGCGCACGCCAGGGCGGCGAGTTGATGACGAAGGTAGCGGCCAATATGCAGTCAATTACCGACTGCGCACGCCAGATGACGGAGATTATCTCTCTGATCGACGGCATTGCTTTCCAGACCAATATTCTGGCACTGAATGCGGCGGTGGAGGCCGCGCGGGCAGGGGAGCATGGTAAAGGCTTCTCGGTGGTGGCCGGTGAGGTGCGCCATCTTGCCCACCGCAGCGCCGAGGCGGCGAAAAGCATCAAATCATTAATCGACGTCACCGCGCAAAACGTCTCCCAGGGCGTCACTATCGTTGGCGAGGCGGAAAAAAACATGCTGGAGATCGTCTCTGGCTCCGGGCTATTAAGCAAACTGATGGATGAAGTGTCGGTTGCCACGCTTCAGCAGGAGAAGGGCATTGCGCAGATCACCCAGGCGCTTTCCGAGCTGGAGCGCGTCACGCAGAGTAATGCCACGATGGTGGATGAACTGGCGGGATCGTCCGACGTGCTTAAACGTCAGGTAATTGAACTGCAAGGCAGAACGCGTAACTTCCGCTTAGCGCCCTCGGCCCCCGCTGGAGCCCAGCCGTTTCCCTTGCAAATTCAGTGCGATGGCTAATTATCTGATTGCTTACTCTCACCGCCCGGCTAGACTGTCACTATTAGCGTGCTGAATGTGGAGGAGCCGTGGAGGCGATTAAGGGATCGGACGTTAACGTGCCGGATGCGGTGTTTGCCTGGATGCTGGATGGCAAGGGAGGCGTAAAGCCGCTGGGCGATGACGACGTGATTGACAGCGCACACCCGTGCTGGCTGCATCTCAACTATACCCAACCGGAGAGCGCGCAGTGGCTGGCATCCACGCCGCTGCTGCCAAATAACATACGCGATGCGCTGGCCGGCGAAAGCTTGCGCCCACGCGTTACGCGTATGGGCGAAGGGACATTAATCACGCTGCGCTGTATCAACGGCAGCACCGATGAGCGTCCCGATCAGCTTGTCGCAATGCGTCTCTATATGGATGAGCGTCTCATTGTCTCTACCCGCCAGCGGAAGGTGCTGGCGCTGGACGACGTGGTCAAGGATCTGGAAGAGGGAACCGGGCCGGTGGACTGTGGCGGCTGGCTGGTGGATGTCTGCGATGCGCTAACCGATCACGCCAGCGAGTTTATCGAAGAGCTGCATGACAAGATCATCGACCTGGAAGATAATCTGCTCGACCAGCAGATCCCGCCGCGCGGTTTTCTGGCTCTGCTGCGCAAGCAGCTTATCGTGATGCGCCGCTATATGGCTCCCCAGCGCGACGTCTATGCCCGGCTGGCCAGCGAGCGTTTTCCGTGGATGAATGACGATCAGCGCCGTCGGATGCAGGATATCGCCGACAGGCTGGGCCGCGGTCTTGATGAAATTGATGCGTGTATTGCCCGCACGGCGGTCATGACCGATGAGATCACTCAGGTGATGCAAGAGTCGCTGACGCGTAGAAGTTACACTATGTCGCTGATGGCGATGGTCTTTTTGCCCAGCACCTTTTTAACCGGTCTGTTTGGCGTCAACCTGGGCGGGATCCCTGGCGGCGAGTGGCATATGGGTTTCCCGCTGTTCTGCCTGATGCTGGTGGTGCTGATTGGCGGAGTAACCTGGTGGCTACATCGCAGTAAATGGCTGTAAAATTTCACATTTTTAACAAAATATGAACATGGAAACGCCGTTTTACTTGCGCGAAATCAATAAACAAAAGGGCGAATCAGGGCAATATCTATCTCGCAGGTGAATGCAACGTCAAGCGATGGGCGTTGCGCTCCATATTGTCTTACTTCCTTTTTTGAATTACTGCATAGCACAATTGATTCGTACGACGCCGACTTATAATAGTCGGCTTTTTTTTGTCTCTTGTTCATCAGCTTCTACCCTTAAAGGGAGCGATGCCATCACCAGGAGGTAAAACATGTCCGGCCTTACCTTATTGAATCCCACAGACTCTCTGCCCGCCGATCCGGTACCCACCGATCCAGTTCCGGTTCCTGAACCAATTCCCCGGCCGCAGCCGCTGCCCGATCCGCCGCCCAACGAGGAGCCGATTAAAATGTCGCGTTAAAGAGGCAGATCTGAGAGGATACGCGCCTGCTGACGTAGCCTTTTACCGCGAGAAAATATTGTGACCGCTTTTTCAACACTGAATACTCTGCCCACAGCCCAGCTCGATAACCTTAATGAGCTGGGTTATCACACCATGACGCCCGTGCAGGCTGCGGCGCTGCCCGCGATCCTTGCTGGTCAGGATGTGCGCGTGCAGGCAAAAACCGGCAGCGGTAAAACGGCGGCGTTTGGCCTGGGCCTGCTGCAGCATATCGATGCCAGTCGCTTCCAGACCCAGTCCCTGATCCTCTGCCCAACCCGCGAGCTGGCGGATCAGGTAGCCAATGAGCTGCGCCGGCTGGCGCGCTATATGCCGAATATCAAAATTCTGACCCTCTGCGGCGGCCAGCCTTTTGGCGCGCAACGCGACTCGTTACAGCATGCGCCGCATATTATTGTCGCCACGCCGGGCCGTCTGCTCGATCACCTGCAGAAGGGCACCGTTAATCTCGACGCTCTGCAAACCCTGGTGATGGATGAAGCGGACCGGATGCTGGATATGGGCTTCAGCGACGCCATTGATGAGGTGATCCGCTTTGCACCCGCGTCGCGCCAGACGCTGCTCTTTTCCGCCACCTGGCCTGACGCCATCGCGGCGATCAGCGGCCGCGTTCAGCGTTCGCCGCAGACCATCGAGATCGACACCGTGGATGCGCTGCCTGCCGTCGAGCAGCAGTTCTTTGAGATCTCGCGCCAGGGTAAAATCGGCCTGCTGCAAAAGCTGCTTAGTCAGCATCAGCCTGCCTCGTGTGTGGTCTTCTGCAATACTAAAAAAGATTGTCAGGAGGTATGCGACGCCCTGAACGATGCTGGTCAGGACGCGCTGGCCCTGCATGGCGATCTGGAACAGCGCGATCGTGACCGGACGCTGGTACGTTTTGCCAACGGCAGCGCGCGCGTGCTGGTAGCAACCGACGTGGCGGCCCGCGGCCTGGATATCAAATCCCTTGAGCTGGTGGTGAACTACGAGCTGGCGTGGGATCCGGAAGTGCACGTCCATCGCATCGGGCGTACCGCTCGTGCCGGTAACAGCGGCCTGGCCATTAGCTTCTGTGCACCGGAAGAGGCGCAGCGCGCTAATATTCTGGCAGAGATGCTACAGATCAAGCTGAACTGGCTGAACGCGCCCGCCAACGTCAAGGTGCTGCCGCTGGAAGCGGAGATGGCAACGCTGGTGATCGATGGGGGTAAAAAAGCCAAGATGCGTCCGGGAGACGTACTGGGTGCGATGACCGGTGATATGGGACTAAACGGGGCGGATATCGGCAAGATCACCGTGCATCCGGCGCATGTCTACGTGGCGGTGCGGCAGAGCGTTGCTCGCCAGGCGTGGAAGCAGTTACAGAGCGGCAAGATCAAAGGCAAGAGCTGCCGGGTGATGCTGCTGAAGTAAGGCAGAAGGGCAGGAATCAGGCTCTCCGACGGTAATCTGCCGGAGAGCCTTCAGGTTATTTCACTTCCAGCACGTTGAGGCGCAGAGGATCCAGCGGCGTCTCGTCCTCTTCCGGCTGCCAGCCAGCAGGCTGCACAGGAATAGATTCACGGTCAAACGCCAGATCGCCGCCGTCTACCACTTCTGAACCGTGAGTAATACCCTTAAAGTCAAACAGCGAGATATCGCTCAGGTGCGACGGCACCACGTTCTGCATGGCACTGAACATGGTCTCGATGCGGCCCGGGTAGCGTTTATCCCAGTCGCGCAGCATGTCGGCGATCACCTGGCGCTGAAGGTTCGGCTGGGAGCCGCACAGGTTGCAGGGGATGATCGGGTAGGCTTTAGCCTGGGCAAAACGCTCGATGTCCTTCTCCCGGCAGTAGGCCAGGGGACGGATAACAATGTGCTTGCCGTCATCGCTCATCAGTTTCGGCGGCATGCCTTTCATTTTTCCGCCGTAGAACATATTCAGGAACAGCGTCTGCAAGATGTCGTCGCGATGGTGGCCGAGGGCGATCTTAGTCGCGCCCAGCTCCGTGGCGGTGCGGTAGAGAATGCCGCGGCGCAGGCGTGAGCAGAGTGAACAGGTCGTTTTCCCCTCGGGGATCTTCTCTTTCACGATACCGTAGGTATTCTCTTCGACAATCTTATACTCGACGCCCAGCTGCTCAAGGTAGGCAGGCAGAATATGCTCCGGGAAGCCCGGCTGCTTCTGGTCGAGGTTCACCGCCACCAGCGAGAAGTTAACCGGCGCGCTCTGCTGCAGGTTGCGCAGGATCTCCAGCATGGTGTAGCTGTCCTTACCGCCGGAGAGGCACACCATAATGCGATCGCCTTCCTCAATCATATTGAAGTCGGCAATGGCTTCGCCCACGTTACGGCGCAGGCGCTTCTGCAATTTATTTAAGTTGTACTGCTCTTTCTTGTTAACGTCTTGATGCTCTTGCATAGTGTGCTGTCTCGGTTGACCGGGTCGTCATTCATTCTATGTCGCGTATGGTACGGATTACGGCGACGAATGCCAGCACGATTTATGCTGGAGGCGCATCTGGTCCTCATAGGGAATGAGGAGTGGTAAGGTAAGGGCGTTATCTGTCCGTTGGCGAACTTTCCTGCTAAGAGAAATAGAAAATTCAGGTTTAGAGTTCGATGGACATATCCATGCAGCGTAGATCTGTTTGGGCAAGTCTTGAAGGGGATGTACTTTCCTTGATAAAGACAAAGCCATGCTTTTCATAAAATGTTTGTGCATTTGGTGTTGAGGACAGGGTCAAATGTTTCAGTCCTCGTTCAATTGCCTCGTCCTTGATCGTTTCAATAATCAGGCTGGCCAAACCCTTACCAAAGTAATCCGGCAATGTAAAAATAGCCTCTACGCTTCCTGATGCCAGATCCAGATATCCCGTTGCAGCTAATCCTGCATCAGGTGTCTCGACAACAAAGAAAGGGTTTTCCGTTATAACCACCCTGTAATGTTCTGGCATAGCTTCAGGTGTCCAGGCCTCAAGCACCCTGGCGCTATAACTGGGCTTACACCCCTCTCGAATAGAAAGATTTCTTATATTCCAACACGCCTCTGCCTCTTCAGGTACAGCAAGTCTGATTTTCATTTTTTTCTTCCTTTTCGTCTTATTATCTTTATAGATTTACCATGAAACGGTTTCGTTTCAACATCTTTGTCTAACAAAAGAGTAACGTCCGCTTCTGGCACGGAGCAGACGGGTGCGTAAGATAGTTCCGCTTAGAGCGAAAAGCGGACCTTAAACTTCATAGCCACAGACTAAACTCTACTCGGCTGACTCATTTTAACAACAGGCGTATTCCCAGAAAGGCCATAACGCCTCCGCTTAGCTTATCTAAAAACTTACGGTATTTAATATAAGCCAGGCGCGGACCGTCAGTAGATAGTAAACATGCTACGACTGCATACCACAACACATCAATAACGAATGCCATTGAGGGCAGGACAATGTACATAGCAGGCTGGATATTTTTACTCAGCGCTGCGGAAAAGATACTGGCAAATACCAGGGCAGTATGAGGATTGCTGATTTGCGTTAATACGCCAGTCAAAAAAGCTTTTGAGAAGCTTACGTCCTCTGTAGCAGCAGAATCATTAAACCGATTTGCAGGACGACGAAACATTTTCAACGCCAGCCATAAAAGATAACAACCACCGGCAACTTTCAGACCTGTGTAGAGGGATGGAATCAGAGTTAGCAGGGTGTGCAGACCCGCTAACGCTATGGCAGCAAAGATAAGTGCACCAAAACCCATACCTGCCGCAACAGCTAATGCCGCTCGTCTCGAACTGGACATGGCCGTGCGGGCAACAAGAAGAAAGCTGACTCCCGGGCTCATTGCGCCAAACAAGATAGCTATACCAATAGCAGAAAGCGCTATTAAATCACTTGCCATTCATCATCTCCATCATTGCTATATGTCAGCCCGTTCCCTCATTGCGGAAACTGTACATCTTATAAATTGTTCTCACTTAACAACATAACACGATGTTCCGCTTCTGGCTCGAAGCGGACCGTATCTTTATGCTCTCACCTACATGTCGATTTCCCTTCTCTTTCTTCAATCCAAAGAATGAGTTCTGGGAGCTGTGCTTCTGAGAAGACGGCGATCCCATGCTCGGAGAGTAATGACGCTGCTACGCCTGTTCCAGCTTTGCGGATATTGTTAAAAGAACCATCATAAATATGCTGACTACCACACGTAGGACTTCCGTCAGTTAACAACGCAGCACGACAACCCGATTCCTGAGCCGCTCGTAGAGCTAACCAGGCAGCAAGTTGATAATGTTCGGTAACATCTTGTCCAGTTTTCTCAACTATCCGGGCGCGGTCATGCAACACATCGGTACCGTCAGCAAACATAATTTCAGCGGGGGGACGAGGCACTGACATCCCAGCAGCCAACTCCGGGCAATGGATCACTAATCGTTTTTGCTGCTGCCACTGAGCTAGTTGAGTTGAGACCTTTGCTTTCTCAGTTCCGTTATAACGAACCTGGAACCCCATCAGACAAGCGCTTACAAGAATTTTATTTATCATTATTCTTCATATTTGGATAATGAGATATATGGATTGTACACCTCGTTTTAAGATTCAACTAGCCAACATGTGGTCGGCAGGATGTAGTTGGATGATGTCACCTTAGAGCGAGAAGCAGATATGCTGACATCCATGTGCACTAAGTGAGCTACAGCCTCTAACGATTGATTGGCACTTATCGGGGGACTATTAACTTTTTTTGAAATCCTTATTTAGATCCCAACTTTGATAGCAGGCGTTGATATCTCGAGGTAATGTCAACATCAGCTTGGGGATGGTTACCTGCTCGAAAATTTTCCTGTGCCGAAGGTGATTTTTAGGCGCAATATGCACAATGTATTTAAGCATTTCCAATGTCACGTTCTCCCTTCGGGTATTGAGCCCGCCAATTCTGGGTTTTGACGAATAACATCGGCATATATAGCGCTGCAACGCTGTCACCACTGGCACATCAAGCAATATCAGTCCTGTGGCACGTTCAAGTCGGGAAGATATGCATTTTGTGTAATTACCATCCATTACCCATCTTTCTTCACATACTGCCTCTGCATGCAGGCGATAAAAATCTTCTGGTTCACGAGGGATCCATTTTGTACCAGGCAGATGGTGCAATTGATCAAGATGGATTAAAGGTAAAGCCGTTTTAGAAGCTATAGCTTTTGCCAATGTGGATTTACCACTATTTGATGGCCCCATGATGCAAATGCGTGAACCAAGGTCATCTAATGATAAAGTAATACTCACTCACAGGCCTCTCAAAAAATCTTAGGAAAACTAACTATAAAACGTAGATATATTAAAAGATTATAATCTCTCTGTCTCTCCTGCAAGCATTGATGTTCTGTTTCCATGCATGAAAAATACGATTATATTGTCTGGTTGAAATGTGTCGTGAAGAACCGATGTTGTCATGTTCAATCTCCATTGGGTTAGGTGATGTGATTATGGTTGTCCCATATGAGCGAAAAGCGGGCTTAAACATTATCTTTTGAGTTATGATACCAAGCTAAGTCTGCATGGTTCAGTTCAGAAGTGAACGAGAGCAACCATAACAGAGGTTCTGCAAACAAACTAAGTGTCATTCAGGGAGAAAAAGATGAGCTTTGAGCGAAAAAAGGAACGTGCACTTGCCATTATGGAAAGTAAAAACATGTGGCGCAGTAACTATGCTCCGCCTCTGTTACGTGGCTTATGGAAGTTAGGACTAAAAATACCACCCTTACCTTTCCTTTCATTCTGGCAAATCACACTAATGATGGGACTTATGTTTGGTCTTATATGGGGCCTCATGATGTGGTTTTCCAGATGGCAAGGTATGGGCCTTCAACCTTTGTGGGCGATATTATGGAGTCTCGCAAGTGGAGTTCTGTTCGGCGTAATGATGGCAGCGTTTCACGGATGGCGTAAAAAGGTCAATAAACTGCCTGACTGGCAAGATGTGTAAATGACCTGCAAACGACTCAGCATCGCTAAAGTCCGCTTCTGGCACGAAGCGGACATGCAAATACTGACCTCTTTAGTCCCGGCCTTCTAACGTAGCAACACCTTACCAATCAGATAGGTAATTGCCTTGCCGCCGATATGGACCCGGTCGCCCATGAGCTGGCAGCGTAAATCTCCGCCGCGTGCCGAACACTGATGCGCCAGCATCTCGGTTTTGTTCAGTTTTTCGGCCCAGTAAGGAATGAGCATGCTATGTGCAGATCCGGTGACAGGATCTTCCGCGACGGCTTCTCCTGGACAGAAGAAGCGGCTGACAAAATCGTACTCTCCTTCGCCAGGCGCGGTAATGCAAACCATTTTCCCGAGAGGGAGCATGGCATTAATATCAGGTCGTACTGCTTCTACCTGACGTTGGTTCTCCAACACCACAAGGTAATCACGTGCCACGCGCACCTCTTTGCACTCGGTGATGCCCAACGTCTCCAGCAGTAAAGGCAGCGGCATGACGGGATCCGTTTGCCAGGCAGGGAAATCCAGCGTCAGCCACTCATCACTGCGCGTTACCGTCAGGGGACCCACAAAGCGAGTAGCAAACTGGATAGTTGTATCCGGATAATTAAGATGTTCAAAAATGACGTGTGCTGCGGCAAGGGTGGCATGTCCACACAGGTCAATTTCACCCTGAGTGGTAAACCAGCGCAGCTCAAAGCCATTATTATTAGCGATAAAGAACGCTGTCTCTGACTGGTTGTGCTGCTTAGACATCTTCAATAATGTCTCATCAGGCAACCATTCCGTGAGCGGGCACACTGCGGCGGCGTTACCAGCAAACGTGGTGGCGGCAAAGGCATCTACCATATAAAAATCAATTTCTTGCATAGCGTCCAACTTAATTCACATTGTGAGAGTAACAAGCCAATGCTTTTGCATACCGCTGAATGCCCGGCGTCGGCGGGTGGTTTGACATCAGCTCAAGCATCACCGCCATCGCGCGATCGTGTTCACCGAGATTGTGCAGGCACAGAGCATAAAAGGGGATGGCTTCGCTGGCATTGGGATAGTCTCTGATAATCTCTTTAAACGCTTCTTTAGCGAGCGCATATTTTCCCAGACAGCGCCAGGTGCAAGCGAGACCGAACTTAGCTTCAAACTGGTTATCGCCCTCCAGTCCCTCCTCGAGCGCAGCGAGATAATATTTAGCGGCACTATCTTCCAGCCCCTCATTGTCGTAGGACCAGGCGATATGGAGCAGTGCTTCTGCTTTTAAATGGGGATTGACTGCGAGTTCTCTAAGAAGCGCCCGGCTTTTTGTATACTCGCCTGACGATCGCAACGCGATTGCTGTTTGAATTTTACTGTCCATAACGATCGGCCTGTAGAAGTAGAATAAGAGACAGCATTTATAAAACCAAAAACCCGCTGCGCTTACTATCCTTTTCTATTAGTCGCGTAACGCGAACGCCGGGCGGCGGCCACCGCCCGGCATTGAACTACACTGTCACTAAACCTTCCTGTAGCTGCTCAAGATGGTGATCGTAGCGTTGCAGGAACAACATCTTACAATCGTCATCCATATTGCCTGTGATAGCCTCCGTGCAGAGATGTCTACCTTGCGAACGCATCTGAGCGAAGCTGAAAGCAAGAAATTCAAAATCCTGAGAAGATACTACACACTTTTCACTCACTAACTGCATGACTTCCTCCTCTATAGTTGAACAAAAGCTCAAAGGAAATATGCATATTTAGTTTAAGTATGGATCAAAAATAGCGGGCGGGTAAGATATGAAGAACGATAGCTGTAAACTATCAATAAAGCGGAGGAGGCGCGGGTGCGCCTCCTTTTAAGCTACTGTTACAGCGACTGCAAAAATGCCAGCAGGTCGTTGTTAAGCTGATCCTGGTGCGTAACGGCGAAGCCGTGCGGCGCGTTATCGTAGACTTTCAGCTGCGCGCCACGGATGGTTTCCGCTGCGACTTTACCGGTAGTTTCGAACGGCACAACCTGGTCGTTGCTGCCGTGGATCACCAGGGTAGGGACATCCACTTTCGCCACGTCCGGGCGGAAATCGGTCTCTGCGAAGGCGGTAACGCAGTCAATGGTCCCTTTGAGGGAGGCGAGTAGGGCGATGTTCAGCGTCTGGGTCAATATGCCCTCAGAGACGTTCTGCCCGGCGTTGGTGCCGTAGAACGGAGCAGCGAAGTCGCTGATAAACTGGGCGCGATCTTTACGTAACCCAGCGCGAATGCCTTCAAATACGCTTTGATCCACGCCCTGCGGGTAGTCGGCGGCTTTGCCGAAAATAGGCGTCACTGCGCCCAGCAGCACCAGCGCTTTCACACGATCGCTACCGTAACGGCCGATATAGCGGGTCACGTCGCCGCCGCCCATCGAGAAACCGACCAGGGTCACGTCACGCAGATCGAGGCTGGTAATCAGATCGTTGATGTCAGAGGCGAAGGTGTCGTAGTCATAGCCTTCCCACGGCTGATCCGAACGACCAAAGCCACGGCGATCGAAGGCGATAACGCGATAGCCACGCTCGGCCAGGAAGTTCAGCTGGCTGTCCCACATATCGGCATCCAGCGGCCAGCCGTGACTGAACAGCACCGGCTTGCCTGAACCCCAGTCTTTGTAATAAATCTGCGTGCCATCCTGCGTTTTGATTGTGCTCATACTCGATCCTCAGTAGTGATAACGGGTTATGGGTTGTGTTGTTTAAGTGATGGGCGCTACCAGGTAGCGAACCTCGGGAAGTTCACCACCGCGATGAAAAGCATAGACTTTGCTTTGGATCAGCAGATCGTTCACCGTATGGCGCTCCTGCTGACGCAAATGCTCAATCCAGGTTCCAATAACAAAGGTCTCCAGAAAAATCCCGGGCCGCTGGATATCTTCATATACCGACCAGCTTAGCGCGCCGCCGCGCTGACGGACCCGGCGCATCTCCTGAATCCCAACGACAAAGTCATACACGTCGTCGGCGTCTATCTGATACTCATAGATGACCATAATCGGGCCGCGCTCGTGGGAAACATCCAACGTTCGGGCGAGATTGTCGATTTCACGCAGATCCAGGTTGAGATCGGGGTTCTCATCCAACCGCCAGCGGAAAACGGTCAGGCTGGCCAGCACCATGCCCACCGTTGCGACACAGAGCGAGACGGGGAGGGTGAAATGCGACGCCAGCTGGCCCCAGATGGCGCTGCCCAGGGTCATTGAGCCGAAGAAGACCGTGAGATAGACCGCCAGCGCCCGTGCTTTAACCCATTTTGCCGCGCTGCGCTGCGCGCCCATGTTGAGCGTCGAGAGCACCGCTATCCAGGCAAAGCCGGTGATAAACAGAAACGCGTTCAGCAACCAGAAGTGGCGGACAAAGGCCAGGGCCAGCATGGCGGCGGCATAAAACAGACTGGTCAGCACCATCAGGCGGTCCGGGTTGAGCCGTTTGCGCAGCCCAGGCAGCACTACTGCGCCAAAAATCGCCCCGATGCCGATACAGGCCAGCATAATACCGTAGCCGCCGGGGCCGAGCCCCAGTTCACGGCGCGCGACCAGCGGCAGTAAAGCCCAGGCGGCGCTGCCGAAGAGGAAAAACGCCACGGTGCGCACCAGCACGTTGCGCAGTACCGGCGCGGCATGCACGTAACGTAATCCTGCCCGCACAGCGGGAAAGAAGTGCTCCGGCGGCAGGCGCTGAATAGAGGGCTCCGCTTTCCAGCGATAGAGCACCCAGGCTACCCCCAGCACCGACAGCGCATTCAGCAAGAACACCACCCACGGACCGGCAAAGGACAGCACCAGTCCTCCCAGCGCCGGGCCAATCGCGCGGCTGATATTGATGCCCAGCGAGTTCAGGGCGATAGCCGGGGCCAGCTCATTTTTCTCCACCAGATCCGGCACGATAGCCTGAAACGGCGGCGAGCTCATTGCCGCACCCGCGCTGAGCAGGAAGGCGGCGATAAGCAGCACCGTCGGGGTCACGTAACCGGCGAGCGACAGCAGGGTCAGGCCCGCCGCCGCGATAAAGACCCATACCTGGGAAAAGAGCAGGTACTTCCGGCGGTCGACGATATCCGCCATCACCCCGGAGGGCAGAGCGAAGAGAAACATCGGCAGGCTGCTTGCCGCCTGCACCAGCGCGACGGAGAGCGGATCCGCGCTCAGCGTCAGCATGGTCCAGTTCACCCCGACATCGTTCATCCATGAACCGATGTTGGAGACCACCGTCGCTATCCACAGCATGCGAAAAATGGGGTTACGCAGCGGCTGCCAGGATGATGCGGCGGCAGGCTGCGCTGTCACAGACGCTGCTTGCGCCGTTGCCGTGCGGATATCATTTACCTGCGCCATAGCGAAACTCCTCTACGCGACTCGTGAAGGGCCGCCAGCTGCCCGGCCCGGTTATCGCCAGCGTGGTGAAGATAATCAGCAGCAGCCAGCCAAACTGGCCTTCCGCCATACTCCATCCAGGATGAACCACCAGCATCGCCACCAGCAGCACGCCGATAATCGGCAGGCAGGCCAGCCGTGTACCGACCCCCAGGATGATGAAGAGTGGGCAAACCGCTTCGGCGAAGATAGCCGGTAAGAGGCTGGTCCACGGGCCCAGTCCAAACGGATCCTCGATCCGCGTCAGCTCTTCACTAAAGTGCATCACCTTTGGCAAGCCGTGCACGTAGAGCAGCAGCAGACTACCGGTGAGGCGCAGGAAGAACAGCCCCGCATCAATACGGGGCGAAAAAGCCGATGCGCTTTTCATAGGCATCAGAAGGCGAAGCAGCTGCAGCCGAGTGCGCCCCAGAAGGCGCTATCGTCTGAAACCGGAACCGAGGAGCGGCGCGCCACGTCGTGCTGGTGGCTGTGTACGCCGCACGGGCCGCTGCAGTGGTGCACGGCAGGCATCAGGCCTACGCGGGTTTGCTGCGGCGGGGCGCTGCGGTAGTGGCCCGGCACGTTGACTACCGGCGACCACTCTGGCAGCACGGGAATCGACGGCGGCGCTTCCGAAGTAAAAGCCCCGGCGGCGTAGACGATGTTGCCATCCACGACGGTCAGCACGGACTCGATACCTTTGATCTCCTCCTCCGGCACGCGGAAGTAGTCTTTGCTCAGCACCGCCAGATCCGCCAGCTGGCCCACTTTAATCTGGCCTTTTTTGCCCTGCTCGCTGGAGAACCAGGCGCTGCCCTGGGTCCAGAGCATCAGGGCGGTATCGCGGTCGAGGCGCGCGTTCACGTCATACATCTGCATGCCGCCCACGGTGCGGCCAGAGACCAGCCAGTAGAGCGCTGTCCACGGGTTGTAGCTGGCGACGCGGGTGGCGTCGGTCCCCAGGCCCACCGGCACGCCGGTTTCCAGCATCTTTGCAACCGGCGGGGTGTGGCGAACCGCCTCCATGCCATAGCGCTCGGCGAAGTATTCACCCTGGAAGGCCATCCGGTGCTGCACCGCAATGCCGCCGCCCAGCGCCTTGATGCGGTCGATGTTGTGCTGGGTGACCGTTTCGGCGTGATCAAAGAACCAGTGCAGGCCGTTGAAGGGGATCTCCCGGTTCACTCTTTCGAACACATCCAGCATGCGGCTGATGGATTCGTTATAGGTGGCGTGCAGGCGGAACGGCCAGCGGTGTTCAACCAGATGACGGACCACGCGCTCCAGCTCGTCTTCCATACCCGGCGCGAGATCCGGGCGCGGTTCGAGGAAATCTTCGAAGTCGGCGGCGGAGAAGACCAGCATTTCGCCTGCGCCGTTGTGGCGGAAGAAGTCGCTGCCCTGGCCTGGCGTCAGCATGTCGGTCCACTTCTCAAAATCTTCCAGCTCATGGCCGGGACGCTGGGTAAACAGGTTATAGGCGATGCGGATGGTCATCTGCTCTTTGGCATGCAGCTCGGCGATCACCTCATAATCTTCCGGGTAGTTCTGGAAGCCGCCGCCGGCGTCGATAGCGCTGGTCAGCCCCAGGCGATTCAGCTCACGCATAAACTGGCGGGTGGAGTTGACCTGCTGCTCCAGCGGCAGCTTCGGCCCTTTCGCCAGGGTGGCGTACAGGATCATGGCGTTCGGGCGCGCAATCAGCATCCCGGTTGGGTTGCCGTTGCTGTCGCGCTGGATCTCGCCGCCCGGCGGGTTCGGGGTATCTTTGGTGTAGCCCACCACCTTCAGCGCGGCGCGGTTGAGCAGGGCGCGGTCATAGAGATGCAGAATAAACACCGGCGTATCCGGCGCGGCCTCGTTGATCTCATCCAGCGTGGGCATCCGGCGCTCGGCAAACTGAAACTCCGACCAGCCGCCGACCACGCGCACCCACTGCGGAGAAGGGGTGCGCAGCGCCTGCTCTTTTAGCATCCGCAGCGCGTCCGCCAGCGACGGTACGCCTTCCCAGCGCAGTTCGAGGTTGTAGTTCAGACCGCCGCGGATCAGGTGCAGGTGGGAGTCGTTCAGGCCTGGGATTGCGGTGCTACCTTTCAGATCGATGACGCGGGTGCCTTCCGCCTGATGCTGCATCACCTCCGCCGCCGTGCCGACCTCCAGAAATTTGCCGTCGCGAATAGCCACCGCATCGGCGACCGGATTTTCCCGATCTACCGTATGAAATTTACCGTTGAGTAAAATGAGCTCTGCCTTGCCAAGCGAGACCATAGGGTTCTCCTGCTGAAGGGTCCGAAGCGTGATGCGCCGGACTATAAAAGTGGGGGGATTATCTTCAGCACGGGGATCGGACGTCTAGTTATACGAAGGTATACCTATACGAACGTATAGTTATACACAGAGATAATAGTTATGCCGGATAAGTGGTTTTACTATCCGTCCCAACATCGACGTCCGGGACGGCACGGACACCTGCTACTTAAACGACAATGACAATGGGAACTCACATGACCAACTCTAAGCTTGAAGTACTGACTCCGGAAAATTGCCAGATGATCTTTATCGATCAGCAGCCGCAGATGGCCTTTGGCGTACAGTCTATCGACCGTCAGGTACTGAAGAACAACGTGGTTGGCCTGGCAAAAGCGGCTAAGGTTTTCAACATTCCCACCACTATCACCACCGTTGAAACTGAAAGCTTCTCGGGTAACACCTTCCCGGAGCTGCTGGACGTCTTCCCGGAGCACGACATTCTTGAGCGTACCTCCATGAACTCCTGGGACGACCAGAAAGTACGCGACGCGCTGGCAAAAAACGGCAAGAAGAAGGTTGTGGTCTCGGGCCTGTGGACCGAAGTGTGCAACAACACTTTCGCCCTGTGCGCCATGCTGGAAGGGGGATATGAAATCTATATGGTGGCTGACGCTTCCGGCGGTACCTCCAAAGAGGCGCATGACTACGCCATGCAGCGCATGATCCAGGCGGGCGTGATCCCGGTGACCTGGCAGCAGGTTCTGCTGGAGTGGCAGCGCGACTGGGCACATAAAGAGACCTACAACGCCGTGATGGATATCGTGAAAGAGCACTCCGGTGCCTACGGTATGGGCGTTGATTACGCTTACACTATGGTGCACAAGGCACCCGCTCGTGCTAAGGGCGCGCATCAAACCCTGGCGCCGGTGCCAGCGAATAAATAAAGCCATGCGGGCCGGACCAGCGTGCCGGCCCCTATTTTTATTGAGTGACGGGAGAACTGCCATGAGCGCAGAAATTATTTCCCTTGGCGCAGGCGTGCTGATTGGTCTGGTTTACGCCTTGTTGAAGGTGCGCTCGCCCGCGCCGCCCGCTATCGCGCTGGTTGGCTTGCTGGGGATGCTGGCAGGCGAGCAGCTCGTTAACGCCTTTACCTGGGCAGGCTAACTATGTTGAAATCATACGTTGTTTCGCTGGCAACCGGCCTGTTGGCTGGCGCTATCTATGGCGCATTACAGGTTCATTCGCCTGCACCACCGGTCATCGCCCTGCTGGGGCTTTTCGGTATGCTGGTGGGCGAGCAGCTTATTCCGGTATGCCGACGTCTTCTACGCCGCCAGCCGGTCACCCTGGCATGGTTTCGTCATGAATGCGTGCCCAAAATCAGCGGCACTCCTCCCCCCGAAGGCAAAAACCTACCGTAGGGAGCGCCACTCACCTTTGCGTGAGCTTAGTCAGAGGATCACGGCATGGCGTTCTCTCCGCACATTGTCATTGTTGACGATGAACGTTCCGTTCGCAGCGGGTTAAGTAATTTACTGCTGTCGGAGGGGTACGATACCTGCACCTTCGAATCCGCAGAGGCATTTCTCAATGACGACACGGCGCTGGCAAGCGCCGATCTGTTAATCCTCGACGTTAAACTAAAGGGCATGAGCGGCCTGGAACTTTATGCTGCCGTAGTAGCGCAATCCGATCCGCCGCCGGTTATCTTTATCTCCGGGCATGAAGATGAAAATAGCCAGTGGTATTTCACCGGAGACGACGCCGTCACGCTTTTACGTAAGCCCATCAATATTGATACGCTGCTGGAACATATCCGCCGTGAACTCTCTTTACGCGAGGAGCACTGATGAGCGAGAAACTCTCTGCTGCCGGAAAGTTAATGAATGGGGACGTTTTTACCTTCACCGATGACATTATCTTCACGCCGCTGGCCCAGGAGGGCTGCATCGCCTGGACGCTATGCCATCCGCTGCATTCAGGTGAGAGCTTTATCCTGGCCAGCGCCGCCAGCGACGACGCAGAGTTTCAGGCGACCCAGCTGCTCAAAAATGAGTTCGCCCTGCGTATGCAACTCTCCGGCGTTTGGGCGATTAAACCGATAAGCTCCACCAGCCATCATGGCCGCTATGCGCTGGTCTATGCGCCGTTCCCTTTCCGCACCCTGGCGCAATCGACCCGCCTGCGAATAGGCAATATCGCTGACTTTCTGGCGATAGCGTTAGGTCTCTGCACGCCGCTGCGGCAGATGCATGCCCAGGGGCTGGTTCACAGCGATATCAAACCCGGCAACTTTTTCATCGATCCCGGCGGCGCTTACCGGCTGGCCGGATTTGGATTGACTACCGGTTCATCGGAGGCCGCCAGCCAGGCGAGTCTGACGGTGCCCGGCGGCACGTTGGCCTATATGTCGCCGGAACACACCGCCCGCACCCGCGACAGGGTAGACAGCCGCAGCGATCTCTACAGCCTGGGTATCGTGCTCTATGAGCTGCTGACCGGCGCGCTGCCTTTTGAGCCCAGCGAAGGCGGGCAGGCGGAGTGGGCGCATCACCATATCGCCTCCGTGCCCCGGCCGCTGCACCAGGTTCGTCCCTCTGTACCCGACATGCTCTCGGCGATCGTTCTGCGCCTGCTGGAAAAATCCCCGGCTAACCGATACCAGACGGTGGAGGGCCTGATCGCCGACCTGCGTCGCTGTCAGGCGAATCTGGCAGAAAATGGGGATATCACGCCGTTTACGCCGGGCTTGCAGGATCGCCTGCCCGCCCGCTTTTTGCCGGACAATCTCTATCTGGCCCATCCCCAGCAGCAGCAACTGCTGGCGGCGTTTGACCGGGTCACGGAGAGCGGCACGCATTCGCTGGTGGTTATTAGCGGACCGCTCGGCAGCGGCAAGTCGTCGCTTATTGCCTCGGCGCTAAAAACGCTCCAGCATCGGCGGGTGCTGCTTGCCGTCAGCAAGGCTGACCAGTACTCGGCAGTGGTACCCTATACCGTTATCGCCTCGGCCTTTCGCTCTTTAACGCTTTACCTGCTGGGGCTGGGCGCAGACGACGTCGCGAACTGGAAGCGGCGGCTGACTCGGGCGCTGGGCAGCTATGCGGTGCTGGCCGTCAAGCTGGTGCCGGAGCTGGGCCTGCTGCTGGACAACCGCGCCCTTACCGTGGGCGATATGGACTCCACCGACGCCCGGGCGCGTTTCAACCAGATGGCGTCCCGGCTGGTGGAGGCGTTCGCCACGGCGGATTGCCCGCTGGTATTGCTGATTGATGATATTCACTGGATAGACCAGGCCAGCCTGCAGCTGCTGGAGTACCTGACCCACGCCAGCGGCGCGCTGCCGCTGCTTATGGTGGTTGCCCACTCCGATACCGACGCCTTTCCCGACGGTAGCGCGCAGACGCTGCTGAAAACCCTGCGCGCCGACGCCCGTCATCTTGTCGACATCCGACCGGAGCCGCTCAGCGTGAAGGCCGTGTCGCGTTGGCTGGCGGAGATTTTCCAGACCCGGGCGTCGGGCCTACACGAGCTGGCGACGCTTATTCATGAAAAAACCGGCGGCAATCCGCTGTTTACCCATGAGTTTTTCCAGCGCATCGTCAAAGATGGCCTAATCACCCATAACAAAAAGCAGGGGAAGTGGTATTACGATCTGCCTGCCATCCGGGCGCGAAATTACACTGAAAACGTGGCCAGCCTGGTGCTGCTGCAGCTGGCAGAGATGCCCCAGCAGGCGCGCAGGCTGCTCGGCTGCCTTGCGTGTGTGGGCGGAACCGGCAAGCCCGCACTGCTGAGCCAGATGCAGGCGATCGCCCCCGAGCATCTTCACGAGCAGCTGCAACCTGCGGTTTCCGCCCGGCTGATTAGCCTTGCCGGCGATGAGTATACCTTTACGCACGATCGCGTGCACAAGGCGGCGCGGGCGCTGCTAAAAGCTGACGAAGTCAGCCAGCTTAATGTCTCAGCCGCGCGCCTGTTCACCGAGGCGGCGCGCCAGAGCGACGACAGCGATCGGCTGTTTTTGGCGGTCCACCATATCACCTCCGCGCTTAGTGACATTCGTTGTTCGCCGGAGCGCGACAGCTACCGTACGGTCTGTCATCTCGCCGCCCAGCGGGCGAAAAGCACCGGGGACTACGCCTCAGCCGTGCGCTATCTGCGGACGGCAAAGCTGCTACATGAGGATGCGCTGCATGCCGAGCCGGATGACGCTTTCCAGCTTGATTTCGACGAAGCGGAGTGTG
Organism: Escherichia sp. ESNIH1; assembly: GCA_002918705.1. Taxonomy (GTDB): domain Bacteria; phylum Pseudomonadota; class Gammaproteobacteria; order Enterobacterales; family Enterobacteriaceae; genus Pseudescherichia. Next base: position 205,899 of record PQKR01000004.1, read on the forward strand.
AGTTTCTGCAAGGTAACCTGCCGTCTGCGCTGGCGCTGTGCCAGCGTTTGATGCAGGCGCCGCGTCCGCAGCAAAAAGCGGTAGCCGCCTGCATGATGGCGGAAATTCATATGCGCCAGTCCAATATGCCGCTGGCGTTAGAGACGGCGCTGTCCGGCCTGGCCGCCTTTGACGTTGACCTCAGCCGTCACCCGGACGCGCACGACTGCGACGAGGCGTGGCGCTCAGTTGAGTCCCGGGTCGGCGGCGATCCGGTCGCGGCTTTCCAGACCCTTGCCCCAACGGAAGACCGGGAGGCGGAGGCGATCATGAGCCTGATGATCAGCGCCGGTATGTTTGCCGCTTTCGCCTGTCCGCGGCTGCACTTTTTGCTGCTCTGCAAAATCATCCATATGACCCTGGACCGGGGACTATGCGGCGCCTCAACGGCGGCGTTTGCCTGGTATGGCGTGCTGATCGGTCGACGCTACAACGAATATCAGCATGGGTTTATCTGGAGCGAGCTAGCGCATGCGCTGGTGATGCAGCACGGCTTTAACAATTTCAAAGGACGAACGCTGCTGGCGGTTGACCTTGCCACCTCCTGGGTGAAACCGATTGGCGCGGCGATAGAGCGCGCGAAAGCCTGCTTTACGGCCTCGGTTGACCACGGCGATCTCACCGCTGCCTGTTTTATCATTCGTCATCAGACCATGAATTTCCTCACCCGGGGCGATCACCTGGACGGCGTGTTGACCACCATCGAGCGCGGGCTGGGTTTTATTCGCAAACTGCGCTTCCCGGACGTGGAGATCCTGCTCCTGCTCCAGCGGCTGTATGTCAATCATCTGCGTAACGCGTCGGGGAACTTCACCGGCGCGGACGTCTTCCCCGAGTCGCTGATTGCCGACGAGGCCGCGCGCGGCCATCAGCATATCCCTCTGACGCTATTCTGGTTCTGGCTCTATCGCGGCATGGCACATTTTATGGCGGGGGAGTACGCCGAGGCGTCCCGGTGCCTGGAGCGAGCCGCGCCGGTGGTCGACAGCGTGCCGGGGTATATCCATCTGCTTGATTACCATTTCTATAGCGCGCTTTCGCTGACCCTCTCCCTGACGCCGGAAACAGCGACCGCCGCGCAGCGAGGCACGGTAAAAGCCCATCACGATCGGATCGCGCTGTGGGCGCGCCACAATCCAGCGACCTTTGCTGATAAAGAGGCGCTGATTGGCGCAGAGCTGGCGCGACTGGAGCAGAAGAGTGATATCGCCATCGCCCTGTATGAGAAGGCGATAAAACTTTCAGGCGATGCGGAGTTTCATCACATCCACGGCCTTGCCTGCGAGCTGGCCGGGGGCTTTGCCAGGGCGGCGGGTTTTCAGGTTGCCTCCGAAGCCTATTTCCGCGGGGCGTTCTCTGCCTGGCGGCGGTGGGGCGCAATGGCAAAAGTGCGCCAGCTGGAGCGCCACTATCCGCACCTCTCGCCATCCGGACAGAGCACCCCCTACGACACCATCGCCTTTGCACAGAATGAGGTGGTTCACGATCTGGAAAGCATGCTCAGAGCGGTGCGCGCCATGACGGAGGAGATCGACCTCGACCGGCTGATCCAGACGCTGATGACCCTGCTGCTTGAGCGGGCAGGGGCCCAGCGCGGTCTGCTGATTCGCATTCTTGATAACAACGTGCTGGAAACCCAGGCCTGCGCGGAGACCTCGTCGGACGGCGTGAAGGTGCGGCGGGTTAAAGAGCGGCCTTCCGCGACCGATATGCCGCTGTCGATTCTCTCGGCGGTCATGCGTACCGGCCAGGAGATCCGCACCGGCAAGCCGGAGATCTTCAGTCCGTTCAGCCAGGACGCCTATCTGGTCACCTCCGGCGCGGCCGTAATGTGCGTCCCGATGTATAAACAGGCCAAAATGGTCGGCGTGCTCTACCTGGAAAACCGCGTCATGCCGGAGATCTTCACCGCCGAGCATTCGCGCATCGTCAGAATGCTGGCGTCGCAGGCGGCGGTATCGCTGGAAACGGCGCGCCTCTATGCCGAGCTGCTGGAGGAGAACGTCCAGCGGCGTCGGGTTGAGAAAGAGCTGCGCGCCAGCCAGACCTCGCTGATGCTCGGGGAGCGTATCAGCAATACCGGCACCTGGCGCTGGGATATCGACCAGGACCTGATGTTTGTCTCCGATGAATACGCCCGCATCCTCGGCCTGCCGGACCGGCAGCGCACGATCTCGATGGCGGATTTCCTGACGCTGGTGCATCCGGAGGATTATCAGCGCATCAGCCAGCTCGTGACCGATAGCGTGCGTAACAGCGTCTCCATGCGCGCGGAGTTCCGTGTGTTTCGCCCGGACGGCGAGTGCCGTTACATTTTGGGGGTGGGCAATCCGGTGGGCGATGAACCCAGCGTTGCGGAGTATTTCGGTGTTATCACCGACATTACCGCCCGCCGCCAGTCGGAGGACGCCGTGCGCGTGGCGCAGGCGGATCTCGCCCGCGTCTCCCGCGCTACGACGGTTGGACAGCTGACGGCCTCGATCGCCCATGAGATTAACCAGCCGCTGATGTCGATTGTCGCCAATGCGGGTGCCAGCCTGCGCTGGCTTAGCCGGGAGCCCGCAATGCTCAGCCATGCACGCACCAGCCTGGAGGAGATCATCAGCGAGGGGGAGCGCGCCGGGAACATTATTCGCGGATTGCAGGCGCTGACGCGCAACCAGACGGCAAGCCGCTCGCGGGTGAATCTGCACCATCTGGTCTATCACATTGTTGCGCTCTCACGCAGCGAGCTGGAGCGGCAGCAAATTGCCCTCCACTATCAGCTCAAGGCCCAGGAGGCGTTTATCTACGGCGACAGCGTGCAAATTCAACAGGTGTTGCTCAACCTGATCGTCAACGCGATTGATGCTATGGCGGATATCCATGACCGCCAGCTAACCTTAACCGTTAGCTCGCTGAACCCGGAGCCGGGCAAAATTCACCTTGAGATTACCGATACCGGGGTTGGTTTGAGCCCAGCAGTGCAGGAGCGACTGTTTGACTCGTTCTACACCACGAAAGAGCAGGGGATGGGGATGGGACTGAGCATCAGTCGTAACATCATTGAACGTCATGCCGGACGGCTTCAGGCTGCCCCAGGCGAGCGCCACGGCAGCCGATTCTGGTTTACCCTGCCGGTGCATGGCGAGCAGGGCGAATAGCCTTCAGGACGCGGGGGCGAGCTGCGTTAAACGGTTACGCAGTTCGCCATGCGCGATGGCCACGTCGGTCGACGCCTGAAGGGCCTCAAGGTACTTCTGGCGAAACTCACTGCTGTTTTCCGCGCTCAGCAGGCCGTCGAGCGTTTTACGCACGCTTTCCACCGCCGCGCTATCTACCGGCTGCTCTTTGTCGTCCAGACGTTCGTCAATGTCTACCAGTACCTCGGAGATCTGCCGCAACCAGGCAAACTGCGGGTGGCTGGTCAGCAGCTGTAAATGCTCAAACGCGTTGCCGGGCTCGCCAAAACGTTTGGTTTCAACATCTACCAGCGTTTTATGCAGTTTTCTCAGCGTGGATGAAAGCGTCTTTAGCTGGGTGCGGGGTTCAGTCGCGGGTTGGCTGGTCATCGGTTTCTCCTCGGGGCTTCAGTATTAATAAAAGACCGCAGCATAACCGCTAGCGGCTTTGCGATTTCACGATATTAAGACGCTCCGCACAGCGGACCAGATCCGCCAGCGAGCGCACTTCCATCTTTTCCATTACCCGCTTCTTATGCACTTTGGCGGTAATTTCACTCACGCCCATTGCCGTAGCGATCTGCTTATTCAGCAGGCCGCCAATCGCCAGCTGGAAGACCTCTTTCTCGCGCGGGGTCAGCGACTCGTAGCGGCTGGTGAGCGTCTGGATCTCCTGCGACGCCCCCATGTTCTTTTCCGCCAGCGCCAGCGCATCCGCCACGGCTTTGAGCAGCAGTCCCGGCACGGCGGGCTTGGTCATAAACTCATAGGCACCGGCCTTCATCGCCTTAACGGAGAGCGGAATGGTGCCGAACCCGGTGAGAAAGATCACGGGAATAAGATAGCCAAGCTTGGTCAGCGATTCGGTTACGTCAAAGCCATCGGCTTCCGGCATGTTCATATCGAGGATAAGGCAGCCAGGCTCTGGCCTGAACGCATGAGAGAGAAAGGCTTTCGCTGAAGGAAAGTCTGCAACCCGATAATCTTCAGCCATTAACAACCTGACCAGGGATTGCCTTACCGAATTATCATCATCTACTACATAAACAATAGGTTCCATGAGTAGTCCTTGCCATCAACGGGTATGCATGCCTCTGCACCGGTTATTAAGAAAGCATATAACCATTTTGTTGTCTTATATAACAGAGACATACACCACGTGTTTACCAAATAATAACCGGATAGTAACACAATAATTCTCATTATCATCTTGAAAATAGGCCGAACGGAGGAAATTAGGTAACTTATTGACGAGTAAAGATTAATATTTGAACATCGGTAAGAATTAGGGAGAATTATCAGCTTACAGTGGCTCACCGTTGAGTGGCAAATTATGATACAAAGTACCAACACTCTTCTGACCGCTGACGCTACGCATGGCTTATACGATCGATATTATCTCCTGCATCACCGACCGCTTCATGGAGCTGACCGCGACTGAAAAGCGCATTGCCCAGTTCATTCTTGATGACGTCGCCACGGCGGCGGACTTGCCGATTGCCGAGCTGGCGCGTCTGACCCATACCAGCCAGGCCTCCGTCACCCGCTTTGCGCGTGCGTTGGGCTGCAAAGACGTGCGCGAATTAAAAATGAAGCTGGCGCAGTCCCTGGCGGTAGGACAGCGCTTTATTCTCGATGTACCGGATCTTGAAGGGGTACAGGGGATTTACGAGTCGATCATCAGCGTGCTGGAGACCAACCGCCGGGCGCTTAACGGCGAGGCGCTGAACAGGGCGGTTAGCTGGCTCAGCCAGGCGCGGCAAATTCTTGCCATCGGCATGGGCGGAGGCTCTACCATCTGCGCCCAGGAGCTGCAATACCGCTTTTTCCGCCTCGGCCTGCCGGTGGTCAGCCAGAGCGACGGCCTGCTGGTGCGGATGATGTGTTCCGCCGTTGCCCCGCAGGATGTGGTGCTGGTGCTGTCGCTGGGCGGCTATACCCCGGAGATGATTGAGAGTGCGGCGATTGCCAGGCAGTACGGGGCGAAAGTGATTGCCATTACGCCGCTGGAGACGCCCCTGGCGGAGCAGGCCGATCTGGTGCTGCCTCTGCTGGTGCGGGAAAACGACTACATCTTTAAGCCCAGTACCTCCCGCTACGCCATGCTGGCGATGGTTGACGTGCTGGCGACTGAACTGGCGATGGCGAACAAGGCGCAGACCAAAGACCGGCTGCGCCGTATCAAGCTGGCGCTGGACAGCCACCGCGGCGGCGTGGATCGCCAGCCGCTGGGGGACTGATCCACGCCGACGTGCTTCGCTAGCCCTCCGACGGTTTGCGTTTGCCGATTGGCAGCGGCGGCGCTTCCGGCTGGCTTTCGCGTTCACGGGTAATCAGCGCCAGCGCCTCTTCCCGGCTGAGCGCGCTGGCAGGCGTGACTAGCGTCACCACTACCGCGCAACCCAGGCTGGTCAGCACCGACGGTACGCAAGGGTTGCCCCAGAAGGCGAGCCAGTCGCTGTCCATCAATACGGCGACCGAGGCACCCGCACCGCCCGCCAGCGCGGCCAGCGCCCCCTGCCAGTTAAAGCGGTTCCAGAAGCGGCCCAGAATCGAGCAGATAAACATGCCTGACATGATCATTGAGATCATTTTGGTGATATAGCTGATGATGTCGTTAGAGGTCAGGGCGAACAGCAGGGCAAGGGCGATAACCAGCACCAGGAAGATGCGCGACAGGCGAATGGCCTTCTCCGGCGCGGGCATATGGCCGGTCACCAGGGTGTAGAGATCGCGCAGGATGATCGATACCCCGGCGATGGCATCCGAGCTGCCAGAGGACATATTGGCGGACATACCGGCAATCAGCACCGCCATCGCCAGCACCGGCGGCAGGACCTGGGTTGCGAACAGGAAGGCGAAGCCGCTATTGTCCAGCTGCGAGTTCATCGTCCAGACCGCCATGCCGATAATCGCGGGCAGGAAAGAGAAGAGCAGGTACAGCAGGCCGGTGATAGTAAACGACTGTCGCACCGACGACACCGTTTTTGCCGAATAGATGCGCTGACGATAAGAGGGGGTCGCCAGCACGCCGACGCCGATCACCATCGCCAGCGAGAAGGCGGGCAGAACGCCAAGCTTATCCACCGCAAACAGGCTCTGTGCCGCAGGATCGACGGCATGCTTAATATTCTCCCAGCCGCCGACGTGGTTCACCGCCAGCACGGCCATTAAAATAAAGCCGACAAACAGGATGATAGACTGAACGGTATCGATCCACACTACGGCGGAATAGCCCCCAATCCCGACATACACGACAAACGCCAGGGCAATAATAATTTTGGCGATGTTAATGTCTATTCCGCTGGCCCAGGCGAGATATAAACCACCCCCTAAAATATGCGCACCCAGCCAGCCAATAGAGGCAATAAATATCAGCACGGCGACCACGTTTTTAACAATTTTGCTGCCGCCGGTGTAATAAGAGATCTCTTCGCTCATGGTCATAAAGCGTAATTTACGCACCGGGGCAAATAGCCAGGCGACCAGTAAGATGCCCACCGCGCCGCCGAGGCCATACAGCATCCCGGCCCAGCCGTTGGTATAGCCAAAGCCTACTGCGCCGACGCTTGAGCCGGTGCCGACCATCGTGCCGACCGTTGATCCCAGGGTTAATATCATCGGCAACGAGCGGCCGCCCAGCAGAAAGTCATCGCCATTTTTTTGATGCCGCGAAACATACCAGCCGAGCGTAATCATGGCGCAGGCATAAAGGGTAAACCAGACCAGAAAAGAGATATTATTCATTGCTCACGTCCAGATATCGTTAATCTATTTCGTCTGCGCGAAACGGATGTGTTAACAGGACCGGTCACCTGAAAAAAGGCGCAGGGGATCCGAGAGTACAGGCAAAATAAATTTTGCCAGGGTACCGCGATAGCTTTTTTATAAATATGCGATCTCCCTTGCGCGCAAGGGAGAGGAGATTAGTTGATGCGAGCGGCGTTGTAGCAGGTCACATCGACTTCAACTTTGCAATCCACGACCAGGTCTGCGACGCAGCAGATGCGGGCAGGGGGATGATCGCCAAAAAACTCCCGGAAGACCTTGTTGAACGACTGGAAGTAGCGGGCGTCGGTCAGGATCACCTTCACGTGAACCACGTCCGCCAGGGTATAGCCCGCTTCGGTCATGATATCCACGCAGTTCTGGATCGCCAGTCGGGACTGATCGACAATGCCGCCCTCCACCACTTCGCCATTTTTCATTGGGGTCTGGCCGGAGACATACAGCCAGCCGCCTGCCTCTACCGCCCTGGCAAACGGCAGGTGCTGCCCGCCGGTGCCGGTCCCGCCTTCGGTGCCATAACGTTTAATGCTCATCGTTGCTCCTTATTATGTGGTCTGCCGACGCAGGAAACGCCCTGCGCGTCCTGTAATGTGCTTATTTTGGTCGTAGCTCATGACGCCATTCACCATCACGGCGTCGATACCCTCTGCGGGCCGTTTGGGATCCGAGAAGCTGGCGACGTCGCGCACCGTCTGCGGATCAAACAGCACCAGATCCGCATAGTAGCCGGTTTTGATGAGGCCCCGCTGCGGCAGCTGGAAGCGCGCCGCCGACATGCCCGTCATCTTATGCACCGCCATCGTCAGCGGGAAAAGCTTCTCATCGCGGCAGTAATGGCCCAGCACGCGCGGGAACGCGCCCCACAGGCGCGGGTGGGGCATCGGGTCGTTCGGCAGCCCGTCCGAGCCGATCATGGTGACCGGATAGCGCAGCACCCGGCGCACGTCCTGCTCGTCCATGTTGTAGTAAATGGCCCCGGCGGGCATCAGCTGCTCCGCCGCGCTGTGCAGGCTCATCTGCCAGCCGTCCGCTATCTGCTGTAGCGTTTTGCCTGCCTGCTCCGGGTGCGGCTCAGACCAGGTGATGACGATGTCGAACTCGTCGGTCACCTGCTTGAGATCCAGCGTCGAGGAGCTGGCAGAGTAGGGGTAACAATCGCAGGCGATCTCCTGGTGCTGGCGCATCTTGTCGAAAAATGCCAACGTCTCCCGCGTGCGACCCCAGTTTTTCGCGCCGGCGCACTTATGGTGTGACACCACCACCGGCACCTTGCCGTGGCGGCCAATCCTGAACGCTTCGTCGAGCGCTTCCAGAATAGGTTCAAACTCAGAGCGCAGGTGCGTGGTATAGATACTTTTTTCTGCCGCCAGCTCTTCCGCCAGGGCCATCACTTCCTCGGTGGATGAGTGGAATGCCGTGGCGTAGGCCAGCCCGGAGCTCATGCCCAACGCCCCCTGCTGCAGCGCCGCGCGCAGCTGCTGGCGCATAGCGGCGATTTCGTCTGCGGTTGCCGCGCGGAACAGATCGTCCATGTGGTTATTGCGCAGGGTTGTGTGGCCTATCAGCGTCCCGACGTTGATGGCGGGCCGCGCGGCTTCCAGCGCGTGGGCGTAGGCGTCTACCGTCGGGTAGATAAAGTGCTCTTTCTCGCCCAGCAGGTTCATCGGATCCGGTACGTCGCTGCGGACCGTGGCGGTAGCGGCACTAATGCCGCAGTTGCCGACAATGACCGTGGTGATCCCCTGGCTGATTTTTGGCAGGTAATCGGGCATGCGGATGACGTTGGTATCGTCATGGGTATGCACGTCGATAAAGCCGGGCGACAGCACCTTGCCCGCGGCATCAATAACGTGCTCGGCCTGCGCGTGGATCGCTGGCGCGATCTCCACGATACGATCGCCGCTGACCGCCACGTCGGCGCGGTATTCGGGGCCGCCGCTGCCGTCGATGACGGTGGCATTTTTGAAAAGCCAGTCATGCTTCATAACCCCTCACTCCCTTTTTGTTCTGCTGCCAAGTTAACCATTTACAAGCTGAAAAAACAGTGGAAAACTACGCAAAAGTCAGATAGTTTTGTGATACTTTTATTCAATAATTATAACGATACTATATTTATATCTTTATTTTCATATAGATAAATATGTTATTTTAACGTTAAAACACAATGGCCCGTTAAGGATTATGTTATGAAATACCATTCCGATACGTTAGTACCCCATAAATCTGCGATAATGCGCACCCCGGCAAACGTGCTGGCGGAAGACATCTGCCTGCCAGCGGCGGTGCTTAAACAGTCGGCGCTGCGGAATAACATCGACTGGATGCAACGCTATGCCGACGCGCGCGGCGTCTCGCTGGCACCGCACGGCAAAACCACCATGACGCCGTGGATCTTTCAGGCGCAGCAGCAGGCGGGCGCGTGGGCGATTGGCGTCGGCAGCGCCTGGCAGGCCGGGGCGGCGATGGCGAGCGGTATCAAGCGCGTGCTGATGGTGAACCAGCTGGTGGGGAAGGCCAACATGCAGCTGATCGCTCAGCTTAAGCAGCATTACCATGAGGTGGATTTTGCCTGCTGCGTGGACAGCGTTGACAATGCCGCTGCGCTTTCGGACTTTTTTGCTGGGCAAAACCAGACGCTGGATGTGCTGGTAGAGCTGGGCGTGCCCGGCGGGCGCTGCGGCTGTCGCAGTACCGACGCCGCGCTGGCGCTGGCGCAGAAGATCCACGATCTGCCGGGACTGCGGCTGCGCGGGCTGGAGCTATATGAGGGCGTGCTGCACGGTGACGATCCGCAGCCGCAGGTTGAAGCCCTGCTGCGCGACGCCGCCGAGCTTGCCTGTGGCATGGAGCATCTGGTGGACGGCGAGTTTATTCTCACCGGGGCCGGCACCGTCTGGTATGACGTAGTGTGTAATATCTGGCTCAACGCAAAGAAACCGGCGCAGTGCCGGATCGTGATCCGTCCGGGCTGCTATATCACCCATGACCGGGGGATTTATGCCGATGCGCAGCAGACGCTGATTGAGCGCGACCGTGTCGCCTGCGATCTGGGCGGCGATCTCGCCTCTGCCCTTGAACTGGTGGCGATGGTGCAGTCGGTGCCGGAAGCTGACCGCGCGGTGGTAAACTTCGGCAAGCGCGACTGCGCCTTTGACGCCGGACTACCGCAGCCCATTGCCCACTACCGCAACGGTCAGGCGCTGTCGTTCTCGCCGCAGGCCATCGTCAGCGTCGGGATTATGGATCAGCACTGTATGGTGAAGCTGGCAGCCGAAAGCGATGTCCGCGTTGGGGACATCCTGGTGTTTGGCACGTCACATCCGTGCCTGACCTTTGATAAATACAAAACGCTGCTGCTAATCGATGACGACTACCGCGTCGTCGACGAGCTCGATACGCTGTTCTAGCGCTCCTGTGAGTGCGGAGCGTTTTGTAGATAATGTTATCGCCTGCAACTGTTTTTATGTGCCGGGCCTACTAATCAAACCATGCCTAACGTAGGCCGGGCAAACGCAGTGTACCGTGCTCACCGTAGGCCCGGTAAGCTTTGCGCCACCGGGCGTTATTGGCTGGCGCACCTTATCTACCGCCTGCGACGATGCACGGCATCCGCTTCCCAGAAGAGGAGTCGCCGCTGTAGCCAGCGCACCAGCTCTGCGCCGCACAGCCCAATCAGGGCCAGCAAAATCACGCCTGCGAACATGGTCGACATGCTCATGCTGACCGAGCTGGCAGCGATCAGATAGCCAAGCCCGCTCTGCGCCGAGAGGAACTCCGCCACCACCGCGCCAATCAGCGCCAGCGCGACGCCAATCTGCAACCCGGCAAAAATTTCACCCGCTGCCGAGGGGAGTTTTACGTGAAACAGGAGATACCAACGGGAAGCGGAAAAAGCGCGGCAGGCGTCCAGCAGCTCCGGGTCGGCGCGGCGAATGCCGTTCACGGTATTCACAAACAGTGGAAAAAAGCAGACCAGGGTGACCAGCACCACCTTCGAAAGTGTGCCAAAACCAAACCACACCAGAATGATCGGCCCCAGCGCTACCTTGGGCGTGGCCTGCAGCGCTACCAGCAAGGGATAGACGAACCGCTCAAAGGTGCGTGACTCCGCCAGCGCCACGCCCAGCGTAATCGCCAGCACGCTGCCGACGGCAAAGCCGCTGAACGTCTCGCCCAGCGTGACCGCGATGTGCGGCCACAGGCTGTTATCCTGAAAGCCGCTAGCCAGCGCGCCGAATACCGCAGCGGGCGAGGGCAGCAGGTAGTCGGGAATAGCAAACAGCCGCACGGCCATATCCCAGATAAACACCAGCACCGCCAGGCTAATCAGCGGGTAGATCAACGGTTGAAATCTACGCATGGGTAAAGTACCTCCGTAAATGCTGGCACAGGGCCATAAAGGTTTCATCGCCTAGCGTCTCCAGCGTACGCGGGCGCAACAGGGGGATCGCCAGCTCTTCGACAATGCGCCCCGGCCTCGGTGACATTACCAGCACCCGGTCGGCGAGAAATACCGCCTCCTGAATAGAGTGGGTGATAAACAGTACCGACTTGCGCTGCTGCTCCCAGATACGCTGTAGCTCCAGCATCAGCGTCTCGCGCGACAGCGCGTCCAGCGCCGCAAACGGCTCATCCATCAACAGCAGCTGCGGATCGGGCAGCAGCATTCGGGCAATGCCGACGCGCTGCTGCATTCCGCCGGAAAGCTCAAACGGATAGTCGTTGGCAAACGGCGCAAGACCCACCAGCTCAAGCAGTTCGCGGGCGCGCTGCCGGGCCGGGTCTTTGGGCAACCCCAGCGTACGGGCCGGCAGCAGCACGTTATTGAGCACGCTTTTCCACGGCAGCAGGTTGGGTTTCTGGAAGACCACCCCGGCCTGACGGCCCGGACCGTTTACCGCTTCAGACGCCAGCAGTACCTGGCCCGATGAGGGCGGCATCAGCCCGGCGGCGAGCTTAAGAATGGTCGATTTACCGCAGCCGGACGGCCCCAGCAGCGCTACAAACTCGCCGTCTTTAACCTGCAGGTCGACGCTGCCCAGCGCTTCAATCTGTCCACGACGCGTGGCGTAGGTCAGGCCCGCGCCGCGCAACTCCAGCGCAGCGCTCATGTTTGCGCCTCGTGTTCCGCCAGCGCGGCGGCAAGAAATGCGAGGACGCGCTCCCAGCTTCTGCGGTTGGCCCGGGCGTTAGCAACCGGTGTTCCGCCGCCGTCGATCGCCACGCCTGCGACCGGATGCACTTTAGCGATGTCGGTTGTCGGCACAAACGGAAAGCCGATGGCATGCCCGGCACCCGCGTTATGGACGTGCTCAACTGGCCAGGGGTGCTCCCGCGCGACCAGGTCGGCCTTAATGCGATCGCAGTACGCTTCCGACGGCCAGAAACCATCGTCGGAACCGGAAATTAACAGCACGGGCCCGGCGATGCGCTCCACCGGTATTCGCGCCGCCGCGGTGAATACGCCATTGCGCTCTACCGTCAGAAAGGCCGGAGCCTGGCGGAGGGGAGCGTTTGGCTTGGGAGGATGGTCAAATGCATGCCAATCGGCCTGAGGGTTCTCCCGCCAGATATTACGCAGCGGCTCGCCGCACCACGTCCAGGCAGTGGCATCGCGCGGCTCGTCTGGATAGCCAGCACGCAGCGTGCCGTGGATCACGGCACTCGGCACATAGCCAATCACCGCGCTGACGCGCTCGGGGAAGGTTGAGCCCAGCAGCAGGGCCAGTTCGCCCCCGCGAGAGTGCCCGGCGACCGCGATAAACCCGGCGCGCGGCTGAAGCTCACGGGCGGCCCACACCAGCGCCTGCTCAAAATACTCCAGCGGCGTGCCGGAAATGTACTCCGGGCGTCCAGGCGCTTTAAAGTAAGCCAGGGCAAACGCCGCGTAGCCGCGAGAGGCAAACAGCGCAGCACGCTGCTCAGGCGTTCCGCCGCCGGAGCCGTTCAGCAGCACAATCAGCGGATGCGGGCCCTCTCCCGGCGGGGTAAAGATGGTGCCGGAAAGATCGCCCTCGCGCACCTCGCGGCGTGTGACGCCGGGGGTAACAAGACGCTGAACGAAATCAGCCTGCGCTTCTTCACCCGCGGCATCCACAAGGCGCAGCGCAATGCGTCGGGGTTCGGTGCTGTCCGACAGATCAAGGTTAACAGGCGGAGAAACCTGACGCAGCGCCCAGACCGGGGCCATAGGTTCTGCGTCATGCCAGTCACCCTCCAGCGGTAGGGCGGTAGCCACATCGAGCTCGCCGTCGGCGGCAACGGCAAATTCAGCATGGCTTTGCCAGACGCTGCCGTCCGGGTGCGTAAACGACGCTGAAAGCCGGGCTACGCCGCTCGCCAGCCCGCGGGCCGATATGCTTCGCGGCAGATCGATCGGCCCGTCAGGCGTATCAATATGCAGGGTAATGCTCATTTTGCCGCCTCCGCCCGCTTACGCAGGGCATCTTTATCAAAATCGTCGAACGCCGTGACGAACTCGTTAGAGAAGATCTTCGCTACCGGCACATCTGCGCTGGGGAACTCGCCCTCTTTCGCCATCGCGCCAATGGCCTGCTGGATCACTGCCAGATCGTACTCGCCCGGCTGGCGGCGCGTGCCGTCTTGCCGGTAAAGCGTGCGCTGCAGGCGGCGGGTGAGCAGAGTCGTCGCCTCGGTCAGACCCTTGCCATCGGCGTCAGCGGGTTTGCTTTCCGGATGCTGTCGCCAGAAGGCCTGCACGCAGAAGGTCGGATTGATTTCACAGACGTATTGGGCCTCGGTATAGGCCCGGCCAAAGCGGCGGATTAAATCCGGGTTCTTTTTGAAGGTATCCTGATGGGCGATAAAACCGTTGCCGGGGTTCTCCTGGAACACCGCTGGGTAGGCGATGCGGCGGATTTTGGTGCCGGTAAACTCAAAAATATCGCCCCAGCTGCTGTTGTAGTTAAGTGCATCCACTTTGCCGCTGCGCAGCGCCTGGAAGCCAGAGCCCAGCGCGCCGACCGCCACAAATTCGACATTTTTGCCCGGCTCCAGCCCGGCGACGCGCAGCGCGGCCCGGCTGTTGGGCAGTGTGCCCCACGTCAGCGCGCCGACGCCGATCTTCTTATCTTTGAGATCGGCGAGGGTTTTAATTGGCGAATCCGCCAGCACCGTATACTCCAGCGTCTGGTTTGGCGTGCCGTTATAGAAGTAGCGCAGCGGCAGCGGATTTTTACCGCTGAAGTAGCTGGAGATCACCGGCTCCGAGACCGGATAGCCGAAGGTCACGCGCTTGCTGGCGACCTGGGGCAGGAGCGCGCCCGCCCCCTGAAAAACAAGCAGCTTAACGTCAAGGTTTTGTTCTTTGAACAACCCCAGCTCTTGTGCTGCCGCATAGGGCGCACCGTCGTGGACGGCGGGAGGAATGGCCAAGGCTACGGTCACTTCGTCAAGGGCCTGGGCCTGAGCGACGCCGGCGAAAGTGAGTGACAGCAACAGATACTTTACTCGCATAGGGCTTCCTGAGTGATGGCGAAACAGAGGCGCTCAAGGTAGAGCAGGCCATCCCCATGCAAAACGAACATATTGCGCTAACGATATGAATGGGCGTGCTAATCTGGGCAGCTCAGCAGCAGAGTTGAACGCCGATCGCGCAGCAGGCCGCTGATACGCCCTTATCCGCCCACTGAGCAGCCCAGTTGATGCTTTTTCCTGCTTTATATTGCTGTTTTAATTATTAGAACCCGGCATAAACCTGCCCCAGAATGGCCCCACTAAGAGCGTCAATGCGGCGCTGTGAGATGCTCACCGCGATGAGATAAGCGGCTAAGGGGAGTGCTGTGACGGAATCTTTATCTTTAGGCGATCGTGCTTACCATGCGATTCGTCGCGACATTCTGACCTGTCGCATGATGCCGGGATCGCTGGTGACTGAATCCGAACTGATGGAGCGTTACCAGCTGGGCAAAAGCACCTGCCGGCTGGCGCTGGCGCGGCTTAGCCATGACTACCTCATCGAATCTCGTCCGCGGAAGGGCTATCGCATCGCACCCATCACCCTTCAGGATGTGGAGGAGATCTTCACCCTGCGCGTGCAGCTTGAGCCGCTTGCCGCGCGTCTCGCCGTCGGCAAAGTGGATATCGACCTGCTCAAACAGCTCGAGGCGGACTGTCGGGTAGAGGTCGCCGCGCCGCTCTCTACGCGCATCGATGTGTTTATGAATGCCAACAAGCGCTTTCACCTGGCTATCGCCGAGGCGGCGGGCAACCAGCATCTGCTGCGCACGCTCTCAACCCTGATGGATGAGATGGCGCGGCTGGTAGCGCTGGGGTTCAACGTTCAGCGTACCAAGCCGGAAATCCGCCACGACCATAACGCCATGATTGAGGCCTTTATCGAGGGCGACCGCAAGCGGGTGGAGTTTATCGCCCGCAGGCATATTGAGACGTTCCAGGCAATGACGCTGGAAAAAATCTACGCCACGTTAACCTCTGACGGTACGTTGCTGCCTGTCCAGGAAAGGAGAGTGTTTTCATGAGCGCCATTCTTGAAGCGTTGCCCGCTGCCGCTGCGCCCGTTATTAAGCTTCGCCAGGTCGGCAAACATTTCGACACGCAAGAGGTGCTGAAGGCGATTTCGCTCAGCGTCTATCCGGGAGAGATCGTCGCCCTGCTCGGGGCCTCCGGCTGTGGCAAAAGCACGCTGCTGAATATCATCTCTGGCCTGCTGCCCGCCGACGGCGGCGACATCGCGCTGCAGGGTGAGCCGGTAGCCCAGTTCAGCCAGTGGCGGCAAGTGGCCTATCTCTTCCAGGAGGATCGGCTGCTGCCGTGGCGCACAGTGCGCCAGAACGTCAACTTCGCGCTGGAAAACAGCCCGCTGCCGCGCGCCGAGCGTCAGCGGCGTGTCGAGGCTGCTCTGCAGCTGGTGGGGATGGGGCAGGTCGGGCATAAGTGGCCGCACCAGCTCTCCGGCGGCATGCGCAGCCGCATCGCGCTGGCGCGAAGCCTGGTGGCGGAGCCGCAGATTTTGCTGATGGATGAGCCGTTCTCCAAGCTCGATCCGCAGACCCGCAGCGCCATGCATGAGGAGCTGCTGCGTATTCGCGAGCTTAAGAACATGACGGTGGTGATGGTCACCCACGACGTAGAGGAGGCGGTGATCCTCGCGGATCGGATTGTCATTCTGCAACCCAGTCCGGGGCGCATTAAGCAGTTTGTGACCGTGACGCTGCCGCGACCCCGACTGCCGACCGGCCGCGACGTGGCGGAGAAGGTTCGTCTGCTGCGGATGGAGGTATAGATGAATAAGTCCAGGCGAACGCTGTCGCTCATCGCCCAGCGCCTGATCCTGCTGGCTGCCTTTGTCGTACTGTGGCTGCTGGCGGCACGCAACATGCCTGCCTTTGTGCTCCCCGGGCCGGAGAAAACTTTTAACGCGCTGCTGATGCTGTGGCGCAACGATACGCTGCTGCATGACATTGGCGTCACCTTCTCGCGGGTGTTCAGCGGCTTTTTACTGGCTACGGTCGTGGGAACGCTGGCCGGGCTGGCGCTCGGGGCGAGCCGCAGGCTGGCGCAGTTTTTTGAGCCGCTGCTGGCGGTGTTTAACACGGTCTCGTCGGCCATCTGGGCGATTTTCGCCATTATCT
Organism: Escherichia sp. ESNIH1; assembly: GCA_002918705.1. Classification (GTDB taxonomy): domain Bacteria; phylum Pseudomonadota; class Gammaproteobacteria; order Enterobacterales; family Enterobacteriaceae; genus Pseudescherichia. Next base: position 222,502 of record PQKR01000004.1, read on the forward strand.
GGTTCGGTATCTCTAACGCTACTACTGTCTTCGTGGTGTTTATGACCTCGATGCCGCTGATCCTGACCAACGTCTGGCAGGGGGCGCAAACCGTCGAGCGGCAGTACGTGGAGCTGGCGCGCAGCTTCCGCATGAGTCGCGTGCAGACGCTGCTCAAAATCTATTTACCCACCATCCTGCCTTACTTTTTCTCGGGCGCACGGCTGGCCTTTGGTTTTGGCTGGCGCGTATCGCTGGTGGCAGAAACGCTGGGCGCATCGGATGGGATTGGCTACCGACTGCGTCAGGCGGGCGATCTGGTGCAGACGGATCAGGTCTTCGCCTGGACGCTGCTGCTGGTCTCGCTAATGCTGCTGCTGGAAGGCGGTTTGCTTAAGCCGATCGAGCGCCGCCTCTTTCGTTGGAAATCTCACACACAGGAATAACAGATGAAAAACTGGTTAAAGGTGGCCACCCTGGCTGCCGGGGCTCTCTTTGCCCTGAATTCGGCTGCGGCTGAAAAAGTGCGTATCGGCTACTGGAGCAGCGGCGTTAGCCTCGGCTATGGCACTGTGCTGGAAAATAAGGACTTTTTGGCTAAACGCGGTATCGACGCCGAGTTTGTTCACTTCCCGGACGTCAATGCACCTATCAAGGCGCTGGCGTCAGGCTCCATTGATTTAGCGTTTGGCGCGCCGCTGGCGGGTGTCTTCAGCAGCGCGGCCGAAGGGGTGCCAATCAAAATCTTCGCCGCCACGCAGCCTGCCGACGTGCAGTTTGTTGTGCCGCAGGGTTCAACCATCACCTCACTGGACCAGCTCAAGGGCAAAAAAATTGGCATGTCACCGGCCGGATCGTCGGTGGCGGTGATCGCCGCCACGCTGTTACAGGGTAACAACCAGATCAATCCCAACGACTTCCAGCTTATCGGCGGCAACGAATCGCGCCTCGCCCAGTACCTGGTGCAAAAGCAGGTGGATGCCGCCGCACTGCGCTCGCTGACTATTGAGCAGCTGGACGAGCTGAAAGTCACCCCGCTCGGCAGCTTTGCCGATGAGTGGAAAAAGCTGACCCACAGCGACGCCGTGCCCTATATCGGCGTCGGCGCGGTGCGCAGCGAGCTGATTGAACAGCACCCGGAAACGGTAGCGCGGGTTATTGCCGCGCTGCGCGACACTCTGGCGTGGGGCAAAACCCACCAGCAGGAGGTGGTTTCGCTGCTGCAAAAAAACGCCAACCTGCCGCAGCGCGATGCTGAAGTCTATTTCAGCCGCTGGGACAGCATGAACCGCGTCACCTTTGAACCGGCGGATATCGCCACCCTTAAGCGTCAACACCAGGTCTTTGTCGCCAGCGGCACCGTGAAAGGCGACGTGCCGGAGAGTCTCTACGACGACGCGGCGTACAAGGCATCGGCATCATTAAAATAACAGGAGATAACCGTGAGTCAGACCATGAAAGCGCTGGTGCTTAACCAGCACGGCAGCCTGGACAACCTGTCCGTCGTTACCGATAAACCGCGCCCGACGTTGCAGCCAGGCCACGTCATCGTACGGGTGAAAGCCTCCTCGTTTAACTATCACGACGTGTTTACCGTCAACGGCATGCCGGGCATTAAGGTCCCGCTGCCGGTGGTGCCGGGTCTCGATCTTGCCGGCGTTATCGACGAGATCGCCGACGACGTGACGAGTTGGAAGGTGGGTGACCGCGTGCTGATCAACCCGCTGAAGCCCGGCGTGGGGCTGATGGGCGAAATGACCGACGGCGGCATGGCGGAATACGCCCTGGTGGATGCCGCTCAGCTTATCGCACTGCCCGAGGCGGTCACCTTCGCCCAGGCGGCGGCGCTGCCGGTGGCCTACGGTACGGCGCACCGCATGCTGGTCACCCATAACACCATTAAACAGGGCGACCGGGTGCTGATCCTCGGTGCCAGCGGCGGCGTGGGCACAGCCTGCGTGGTGCTGGCGAAAAAGCTTGGCGCAGAAGTTATCGCCTGCGTCGGCAGCGTGGAGAAGGGCGAGGCGCTGACCGCGCTGGGTGCCGATCATGTCGTTAACTACCGCGAAGAGGATTTCTCCCGCTGGGCGATTGGCCGCTACGGCAAACCCCAGCGCCGTAACTATGAGGGTGGCGTGGACGTAGTGATTAACTTCACCGGCGGTGACACCTGGCGTCCCTCGCTCAAATGCTTAAAACGGGGCGGTACGCTGCTGGTATGCGGCGCGACGGCGGGCTACGACCCGGCAGAAGATCTGCGCTACGTCTGGAGTTTTGAGCTGAATATCAAAGGCTCGAACAGCTTCTACACCGAGGATCTGGAGGCGCTGCTGACGCTGGTGGCGCAGGGCGACATTAAACCGCTAATCGATCGTGAGCTGTCGCTGGAGCAGGCGGCGGAAGGGCTGCGGCTGATCCGCGACCGTGAAGTGCTGGGCAAAGTGATTGTGACCCCATAAGGAGAGGCAGATGAGCGAAATTGTTGAATTAAGCACGCAGGACGTGCAAGAAAAATTGCTGAAAGGTCCCTATCACCAGTGGCTGGGTCTTGAGGTGCAGGAGGTGGCAAAGGGCGAAATCACCCTGACAGCGCGTTTTCGCGACGAGTGGGTGGTGAATCCGGCGGGAGGCTATATTCACGGCGGCATTCTGGCGGCGCTGGTCGATCTGACCGCCGACTGGGCGCTGGTGGCCTACACCGGTAAAGGCGTGCCGACGCTGGATATTCGGGTCGACTATCACCGCCCGGCGCGCGGCGACCTGCGGATCACAGGCAAAGTTATCAAAGTGGGCAAGCAGGTCTCCAGCGCAGAGGCCTGGGTTTACGACAGTGAAGACCGGCTGGTGGCGAGCGGCCGCGGCCTCTACGCCATGCCTGCTGTCTGAGGAGCTGCCCATGCCACTGGTATTCGATCATCTGGTGATCAATAACCATTTTAAACTGGAGATCACGCGGGATCTCTTTGCCGCGCTGGGCTTTACCCTGACGCCGGAGAGCTATCACTCGCTCGGATCGATGAATCAGCTGGTGATGTTTAACGGCCACTACCTGGAGCTTATCGGACTCCCGCGTCACGGGGAGCGGATCCGTCAGGAGCTGCTGGACAGCCCGCGCGGCATTGATGGGCTGGTGTTTCGCAGCACGGATGCCGCTGCAACGGAGCAACAGCTGCGCGAGCAGGGCTTCACGGTGCAGCCGGTCCAGCACTTTTCCCGCGAGGTCACAGCCGACGGTGAACGGGGCGAGGCACGTTTCAGCACGGTACGCCTCGCACCCGGCAGCTTTGCGGCGGGAAGAGTCTATTTTTGCCAGCACCACACCCCAGAGTGGGTGTGGCGCACCCCCTGGCTCTCCCACGCCAATGGCGTTACGGGGATCGAGGCGGTAACCGTTGTGACTCAGGACATTGACCAGGAGACGCAGGCGTGGCAGCAGCTCGGCGTGCCCGATCCCACTTTTCGGCTGCAGTTGTTGACCCCTTCCGCCTGGCGTGATGGTTCCGCCGGTCTGGTCAGCGTAGACGAGAGCCGCGCCAGCCAGTTTGCGGCTATCCACTTTCGCGGCGGCAATGCCTCGATGCTGATTCAGGCCGCGCGTGACGCCGGGCTGCCGCTGCTTCAACAACCGGGACGGCTGCTGATCGCCATACCCGCCATTCACACCCTACTTGAGTTCAGGCTATGACTGTCACTAATCTGGGCGCGCTGCCCCCGTCGGCCCGCCACAACCCGCTGCCCGCCTTTATCATGCCGCAGGGGGAGGGGGAGATTGCCATAACCTTTGGCGAACTGGACGCTCAGGCCAACGCGGTAGGCACGGCGCTTCAGGCCCGCGGCTATTTGCCGGGCGAACGTATTGCGCTGCTCGGACGTAACTCCATCGCGTTTATTACCGCATTTTTAGGCATCCTGCGGGCGGGGCTGGTCGCCGTACCGATTAGCATCAAATTTCCGCCTGCGACGCTGGAGAAAATTCTCGACGACTGCGACGCGCGGCTGGTGATGGGCGATGATGCGCTGCTGGCCAGCCTGACAGTTACGCGCAGCCGGTGGAGCTTTAGCGAGCTGGTGACGCTGGCACCGGTGACCGACTATGACGCCTTTGTGCCGCAGGCTGATGCCCTTGCGATGCTGCTCTATACCTCCGGCTCCACCGGCATGCCAAAAGGGGTACGTCTCACCCATGCCAGCCATCGCTGGGTGGTGGAGACGCGGCTGGCGGCCAACGAGCTGGCGGATCAACGGGTGCTGATCGCCGCACCCTTTTACCATATGAATGCCCTGGCGCTGGCCCTGCTAACGCTGGCCAGCGGCGTCACCACTATCCTGCTGCCCCAGTTCCAGGTGCGAGAGTATATCGCCGCCATTGCCCGCTACCGCTGCACCTGGATCACCGCCGTGCCGCCGATGATCGCCATGATGATGAAAGAGCAGGCCCTGCTTGCCGAAAGCGATCTCTCGTCCGTGCGGGTAGTGCGCATGGGATCTGCGCCGGTTAACGAAGGGTTATTTAATCAGATCCGTCAGATCTGGCCGAATGCGCGGATCATCAACGCCTACGGCACCACGGAAGGCGGCCCGATTGTCTTTGGTCCTCACCCGCAGGGGCATGCCGCGCCGTTACAGTCCAACGGCTACGCCCATTCAGCAGTCTCGCTGCGGCTACGTGACGAGCAGGGAGAGCTTAGCGACCACGGCGTGCTGGAGATGAAAAGCCCGGCGTTGATGCAGGGGTATCACCAGCGTCCGGATGTCTCCGTGCCGTTCACCCATGATGGCTACTACATCACCGGCGACGTGTTCATGCGCGATGAGCATGGCTTCTACACCTTTATCGGACGACGCGACGATATGTTTGTCTGCGGCGGTGAGAATATCTATCCCGGCGAAGTGGAAAAGCTGCTGGAGCAGCACCCCGCCGTGCAGCAGGCCTGCGTGGTGGCGGTAAACGATGAGATTAAAGGCAGCAAGCCGGTGGCCTGGATAATTCCCCGTCAGGGCAGCGTCGCCAGTCCGGAAGAGATAAAGGCCTGGACGCTGGCGCACGGCCCCGCCTATCTGCATCCCCGCCATATCTGGCTCACCGACAGTTTTCCGTTAGCAGGCACTAACAAAGTAGACAAACAGGCGCTACGCGCAGAGGCAGAACGCTATCTGGCGACGGCAATCGACACGGAGATACGGGCATGAAATTTAACTGGCACAACCCTTACCTTACTACGCGTACGCCGCTGTTTGCCCGTAACGCGGTAGCAACGTCGCACCCGCTGGCGGCGCACGCTGGCAATCAGGCCCTGTTGAGCGGCGGCAATGCGGTGGATGCGGCGATTGCGGCAGCGGCGACGCTGACCATCGTCGAGCCGGTCTCCAACGGGCTGGGCAGCGATGCGTTTGCCATGATTTGGGACGGCCAGCAGCTACACGGTTTGAACGCCTCCGGCACCGCGCCCTCCCACTGGGATACCAGCTGGTTTGCCCGGCGCTACGGCGTAGATGCACAGGGTCACGCTAAACGGCCCGTACGTGGCTGGGACAGCGTGACTATTCCAGGCGCCGTCGCTGCCTGGGAGGCGCTGCACCAGCGCTTCGGCAAGCTGCCGTTTTCCCAACTGCTGGAGACTGCCATCGATCTTGCCGAACGTGGCGTGACCGTTGCGCCAATGGTAGCGCGCAAGTGGCAGGCCGCCGTGCCGCTGCTTCAGGAACAGCCGGGATTTGCCGCCACCTTTATGCCCAACGGCCGCGCGCCGGAGATTGGCGAAAAGTTTGTGATGCCCGCCGCCGCCCGCACGCTGCGTCTGCTCGCCGATCAGGGCGCACGCGCCTTTTATGAAGGTGAGGCGGCAGAAGCGATTGTGCGCTTTGCTGCCCAAAGCGACGTGCCGCTGACGCTTGCCGATCTCGCCGGGTATCGCCCCGAGTGGGTCACGCCGGTCAGCCGTCGCTATCGCGGCTACGACGTTCACGAGCTGCCGCCTAACGGCCAGGGCATTGCCGCCCTGATCGCGCTGGGGATCCTTGAGCATTTCGACCTTGCGAGCCTGCCGCTGGACGGCATCGCGTCCCAGCACCTGCAGATTGAGGCGATGAAGCTGGCCTTTGCCGATATCTATAAATACGTTGGCGATCCGCGCTCTATGGATATCACCCCTGAGCAGATGCTGGATGACAGCTATCTGGCCGAGCGCGCAAGGCTTATCGATCCGGCGCGGGCCAGCCAGCCGCTGCCAGGAATGCCCGCCAGCGGCGGCACCGTCTATCTCACCACCGCCGACGAAAGCGGCATGATGGTGTCATTTATTCAGTCGAACTACATGGGCTTTGGCTCGGGCGTGGTGGTGCCGGAGTACGGCATCAGCCTGCAGAACCGGGGGGCGGGGTTCTCAAGCGATCCGCGCTCCGCCAACGTCATCGCACCGGGCAAACGGCCGTTCCATACCATCATTCCCGGCTTCCTCACCAAAGATGGCCAGCCGCAGATGAGCTTTGGTGTCATGGGCGGGGATATGCAGCCGCAGGGACATGTCCAGACGCTGGTACGCATGCTGGATTACCAGCAGCAGCCGCAGGCCGCCTGCGATGCACCGCGCTGGAAGGTAAACCGCGATTTCTCGCTCGACCTGGAGGTCGGTTTTCATCAGGGCGTGGCGGAAAAGCTGGGTCAGCGCGGGCATCGCTTTACCTCGCTTAACGATCCGTACATGGATTTTGGTTCAGGCCAGTTTATCTGGAAGCTGACGACGGAAGGCAGCGACGGTTACGTTATCGCCAGCGACAGCCGCCGCGACGGCCAGGCGGTAGGGTTTTAAATATGCTGCGTGTATAAAATAAGCGATTGAATACAAAAGCCAAAAATTTACATATGGTTTAAGTATTTGATAAAAAACAGTTTTAATTATCCATAATTAGACAGGTGGCGATAAGCCTTTACTTAAGCCACTTGATCACGACTTCATATAAATCTACTGTATAAATACACAGTAACTATTATAATAAGGTGACTTTCGTGAGTTTAACATTTTATAAGCCCGCTGAGCTGCGCGAAGTTCTCGCGTTTCCTCTCTTTGGCGATCTGGTGCCGTGCGGCTTTCCCTCGCCGGCGCAGGACTATGTGGAGCAGAGTCTCGACCTAAACGAATTAATGATCCACCACCCGAATGCGACCTATTTCGTGAAGGCGGCGGGGGACTCGATGATCGACGGCGGCATCAATGATGGCGATCTGCTGGTGGTAGACTGCTCCCGTACCGCCGCCCACGGTGATATTGTCATCGCCGCCGTTGACGGTGAATTTACCGTTAAAGAGCTTCAACTTCGCCCTGTTATCCAGCTTAATCCCCGCAATCCCCGCTATACGCCCATCCGCATCGGCAGTGAAGAGGCGCTCGAAATCTTCGGCGTCGTCACCCATATAATTAAATTCACGTGCTGACTCATGTTTGCCCTGGTGGATGTGAACGCATTCTATGCCAGCTGTGAAACGGTCTTCAGGCCCGATCTGAAAGGCAAACCCGTAGTGGTGCTCAGTAATAACGACGGGTGTGTCATCGCCCTCAGCGCGGAAGCGAAAAAGCTAGGCATTACGATGGGGGCACCGTTCTTTAAGCAGCGCGATCTGTTTCGCGCCCACCGCGTCACCTGTTTTAGCAGCAACTACGAGCTGTAGTAAGTTAAATGGAATGCAACATCTTCGGTATAAACTTTAATCAGTTGTTATGAACTGAAAGGGGAAGGCCGTGAACACTTCCATGCATTCCGCATCTGCTCTTCTGCTGACTGAGCAGTGGCTTACAATTCTTTCGAATTTAGGAAGAGCCAGCGCAACTATTAAAGCCTATCGAAGTGCCCTGACGCATTTTTTTGCCTTCTGTGAAATACACGACATTGCTCCTGAAAGAGCTTCCTTTGAAGACATTGCAGGATATATCCGACCTCAGCTCCCTGATATGCCGTCGTCCGTTGCAAGCGCCACGCTCCAGTTGCGCCTTTCAGCTCTTCGTCTCTGGTATGACTTTCTGGTTTATCAGGATATTTGCAGTCTCAACCCGTTACCCCGTTCGGGTTTGCCTGGTGCCATTTATACCGGACGCGGCCTGATCCCACGTATCAACCGACTCCCCGTTATTCCCGATGACGGGGAGTGGCTCAGGTTCCTGAAACACGTTTCTGCAGCGCCTCTGCGTGACCGACTGATGCTTGCTCTGGCTTATTATGGGGCGCTCCGACGTACTGAAGTGACGGCTCTGAGGCTTGAGGACATTGACCTGGCTCATCGCCTGATACGCATCCGGGCAGAAACGACGAAAAACAGACGGGAAAGAATGGTCTGCTATAGCGCCGACGTTGCGCCGGTACTGGCAAACCATTTTCAAAAGCTACGGCTGGAAGGCTGGTCAGGCGGTGCTTTGTTCCGTTCCGTCTCTGACCGTAATTACGGCGCTCCTCTCTCTTTCTGGAGCTGGAGTAAAACCGTACGGAAATGGGCGGCAGAGACTGATCAGCCAGACATCACCACGCATACTTTTCGTCACCTCCGGCTGACGCATCTGGCACGGGCCGGATGGAAACTGCATGAACTGGCTACTTATGCAGGGCACAGGGACCCACGTACAACACAAATTTATATTCATCTGTCGGGAACGGATATGGCTGCCCGCATGGCTGCTGCCGTCGCTGAAACCGACCGTAAGATTGCAGGGCTTATCTTTCAGGCGGGAGCCGTGTGATGAAAGCAGAAACAGGAATTCATAAAATTTATGTCCCCTTCAGGCGTTCAGATTATCAGCTGAATAATGTGTTAAGCATTGAAGAGCTTGAGGCATTAAGCACAGGGCACAAACGTATCTCTGCTTTGAGCAAGCAAGGTCCGCTGTCATCTTTACTGCGGCCACTTCAGGATATTGCCGCCCGCAGCGGTACGAGTGACAGACTCGTCAGGATTATCATTCCTGTCGTGCTGGCGGAAATACACCGGACAAGGAAACCCTGCTGGCTGTGGGATTCGGAAAAGTGGCTGACGTTGTGCCTGCAGCACCGTTCCGGCAGGCCCCTTATTGCGGCATTTGCCTTCCATCTTGGCCCGTTTCCCTCACCGTTCGACCTGCCGCATCATGGTGCTCCGTCGTTGTACGCCTGTGCCATCTATGGCCGGGACATTTTCATTCAGGAACTCAACCGGCTGACTGATACGCTTGTCTCGCTGGGATACAAACGACAGAACCAGAAAAACGCCCTGTCAGCCCTGCTGGGCATACTGATGATGATGAACAATAATCCTGAGCTTGAAAGCTTCACAACTGAACTCCTGTGGCGCGCGCAGAATTATCACGATCGGGGAATCGCACGAACAGTAGGCAGAGTTTCACATGCGCTGGCCGCAATGGGCATCCTCAAAAGTGCCGTACGTATGCGCAATTACCGTGAGTGGCACGAAAAACCCACAGAAAATATTGCCACAGAGTGGGTAACGTGGTGCCGGCGCTGGAGAGAAACGTCGGTGCTTCGGCCCCGGTCCAGAGAGAGCCAGTACAGCTTTATCCTCCGCTGCGGTCTGTGGCTCGCCCGCGAGCATCCGGAAATTCGCTCGCCGTCCGACTGGACAATGGAGATCTGCGCCAGCTTCATTGCTGCAATCGGAAGAATGAAGGTTGATGAACTTTCACTGGGTACAGAACGTGGGGTGCGCCGCTCTCCACGTTCCGGAGAGCCCATGCTGCCAAATTCCCGTGCCGGTTTCGTGTATGCCGTTCGTCGTTTTATGTTTGACTACGAACTCTGGGAATGGGGACGTCTGAAATTCAGTCCGGCCCGCCATCTCTCCACACCTGATACACCGCTCTTTCGTCAGGGCGTCAATCCGCGTGTTATTGATGATCCTGTATGGCTGAAACTGGTCTGGGCAAGCCTGAATCTGCGTCAGGAAGATTTGCTCAGTGAAATTCACTACCCCCTCTCTATGCTGCAGGCTATGGCAGTCATCTGGACGCATGCAGGGCTGCGTCAGAATGAGCTGATGCGCCTGACCGCTGGCTGCATCATTCCACAATCGGAAGATATTAACCGGGACGACGGCAGTACCATTCCTGCCGGGACTCTTTGCTATCTGAACGTGCCGGCCGGCAAGACATCTAAAGCCTTTGTTAAGCCGGTTTCTGCAGTGGTGAAAAAGTATGTCGATATCTGGCTGGCAGAACGACCAGAAGAACAGGCAGCTCTGACGGATGAACGCACCGGTGAAAAAGTCCGTTTTCTGTTTCAGTACCGGGGCAAACCGGTGGGAAGAGACATAATAAACCGCACCGTTATTCCGGTTCTCTGTGCCCGGGCAGGAGTGCCTGAGGAAGACAGCCGGGGCCCCATTACCAGCCACAGGGGACGCGCATCGGCCGTAACTGCCCTGGCCAGTGTTCCTCAGGGCATGTCTTTATACGAGCTGATGCAGTGGTCAGGACACTCTTCGCCGCAATCCACCATGCATTATATTCGAATACGCCCGACGCAGCTTGCTGCCTCTTTTGTTAAAGCTGACCGGGTAGCGCACATGATAAGCGTGCTGATTGATCATGACCCCGCAGCAACCAGCCTCACGGGACCTGCGACATATTATGATCTGGGCGACTCTTTCTGTACTAATCCCTTCTGGAGCAGTTGCCCGCACCGTATGGCATGCATCGGATGTGATTTTAATCTGCCAAAGAGAAGTGCAAGAGGACTGTTACTGGAAAGTAAGGCATCGGTAAAACATTATCTTGAAGAAGTGCCACTGACGCCCGATGAGAAAGAAGTAATAGAAGGTGATGTGGAAAAACTGAACGCCGCTCTTATGAAAACAGATATCCCACGTATTCTGTAGCAGGCCCTGACCGGAATTCACTTTATGTGTGTGAAGGACGGCGTAGTAAGGAGCTGCTACGCCGTAACGAAAGTAATAAAAAAGAGCTTATTTACTGAGCCATACTTCCATCTGCCGTATTTCTTCTTTCTAGGCGCTGATAATGCTTTCAGCCATCTTCCGCATTGCCGGTGATTTACCATAACGGAGTTCCGTTTCGGCCATGGCAATGGCTCCTTTGTGATGTTCAATCATGCTCCTGGCAAATGCCCTGTCTGCATCCGGGTCCTGTACGGCCTTTATCATTCCTTCGTGCATATTATTCATGCCGTCCATATAGGCCTCAGAAGACGGTGACATTCCGGCATGGTTTCCGTGTACTGCCTGCGCAGCCGTTGCCGGAAACACGACTGCGAGCATCAGCAATAAAATCATGTTACGCGGTTTCATACTCTCTTCCTTTATCGGAGTGCAGATTAGCGGCTATTTTCAGGTGCCTGTCTTTACCGGAAGAGCAGCCAGACAGGTTACTTACGCAACAGGCGCAGACCGTTTGCCACGACAAGCAGGCTTGCCCCCACATCCGCGAATACGGCCATCCACATGGTCCCCATACCTGCAATGGTCAGGGCCAGGAACACTGCCTTGATCCCAATAGCCATAACGATATTCTGAACCAGAATGTTATACGTCTGCCGGGAGAGTCGGACAAAAGCCGGAATTTTACGCAAATCATCATCCATGAGGGCCACATCGGCAGTCTCGATGGCGGTATCCGTGCCCATTGCACCCATGGCAAAGCCGATATCGGCGCGGGCCAGCGCCGGTGCATCATTGATGCCGTCGCCCACCATGCCGGTCGTGCCCTGCGCCGTAAATGTTTCTACAGCACGCAGTTTATCTTCCGGCAGTTGATCCCCCCGCGCCTCATCGATACCAACCTGACCGGCAATGGCCTGCGCAGTGTGCGCATTGTCTCCGGTCAGCATGAGCGTTTTAACACCCAGACTATGCAACTGACTTATCGCCTCGCGGCTGCTTTCCTTCACCGTATCAGCCACCGCAAACAGCCCTAGCACCTGATGAGTGTCACAGAGCATGATGACCGTTTTACCCCCGGTCTCCAGTTCCGTTAGTGCAGCCCTGACCGCTTCCGGACAGCGCACCGTTTCTTCAGCCAGCCTCAGATTGCCCAGACTGTAGGTTTGACCGTTGATGACGCCGCGCACGCCGCGGCCTGGCAGAGCCTCAAAGTTTTCCACTTCATAACGCTGAATGCCATCTGATGCCGCCGATACAGCCTGCGAAACCGGATGATCGGAGTAACCTGCCAGGCTCACAGCCAGACTGCGCCCCTCATCTTCTGCCACCCCGGTATAGATAATCGCATCCGTCTGTACCGGCTTACCGTGCGTCAGGGTGCCGGTCTTGTCGAGCGCCAGCCACTTCAGCTTTCGGCCTTCTTCAAGATAAACGCCGCCCTTGATCAATATCCCCCGGCGGGCTGCTGCCGTCAGGCCACTGACAATGGTCACTGGCGTGGAAATGACCAGCGCACAGGGGCAGGCGATAACCAGCATCACCAGCGCCTTGTAAATCCACTCCTGCCAGCTTTCACCTGCAATCAGCGGTGGGAGAACGGCAACTGCGACGGCAATAGCAAACACCACAGGGGTATAAATTTGTGCAAAGCGATCAACAAAGCGCTGCGTAGGGGCTTTTGCCCCCTGCGCTTCCTCCACGGCATGAATGATACGCGCCAGCGTGGTATTTCCGGCAGCGGCCGTTACACGGTACTCAAAGCCACCGGAGCCGTTGACCGTCCCGGCGAAGACCGGGTCACCTTCCCCTTTATCCACCGGCAGACTTTCGCCGGTAATAGGTGCCTGATTAATGGCGGTCCTGCCCCGGACCACCGTGCCGTCGAGAGCGATACGCTCGCCCGGTTTTACCCTGACCACGCTGTTAAGGGATACAGACCTGGCCTCAGTTTCTTTCCAGGAGCCGTCCGGTTGCTGAACCGTGGCCGTTTCAGGCGTCAGCTTCATCAGAGAGCCGATGGCATTGCGGGCGCGATCAAGAGATTTCGCTTCAATCAGTTCCGCAATCGTGAACAGCACCATTACCATGGCGGCTTCAGGCCACTGTCCGAGCGCCAGCGCCCCGGTGACGGCAATACTCATCAGGGCGTTGATATTCAGGTTGCCGTTGCGAAGAGCAATCCAGCCTTTTTTGTACGTGGACAGGCCACAGGCCGCAACGGCAGCCAGAGCAAGAGCCGCTTCCAGCCATTCCGGCATGCCCGCCCAGTGCATGGCTTCGGCGGCGATTGCCGCCACACCGGCAAGCGCGAGCGGCCACCAGTGTTTTTTCTTTTCCTCAGTGACCGCGTGCCGGCCATTACTGTCAGGAAGTTCAGGTTCAAAGCCCAGAGAACGAATGGCGGCCAGAACCGGCTCCAGCGTATCCGGTGCGTGAACCACCGTCAGTACACGCTGCATAAGATTGAAATCCAGTTCCTTGACGGCTGACATGCCGTCCAGCTTTTTACGGATCATGCCCTCTTCAACCGGGCAGTCCATCTGCATGATCCTGATACTGGTACGCACCCCGTCAGCGGTCACCTGCTGCGTCTGCAGCTCACCGAATGTGACAGGGGCAGGCGAGCAGCAGGAACCGCCGGTATTTTCCGCCTCACGGCCTGAGCAGCAGCTGCCTTCAGGCTGCATTGCTTTATCAATCGGTTCCGGGTCAAAACCCAGCGAGCGCACCGCCTGCAGAACCGGTTCCAGCGCCTGCGGTGTATGGGTCACGGTAAGCACCCTCTGTATCAGATTGAATTCAAGATTGCTGACGGCAGGTAATTTTGCCAGTTTTTTTCGGAGGAGCGTCTCCTCCGTCGGGCAGTCCATCTGCATGATGCGCAGACGCGTCTGAACGTCATCGTTGCGGGGAAGCTCTGCAACCGGTTCGGACATCTGGCTCAGGCCGTCCGTTGAGCAGCAGCTCCCGGTGCTGCAACAGGCCGGTGTGGTCTGAGTCGTTTTTGGTGGCATTTTCCCTGAAGCCTCAGTCGGGGCAGTGGCGGTATTTTTAACAGACGCCTCCTCTCCGGTTGCGGCTGATCCACATTTTTTATTACTGCAGCAGTCACTCATTTTTTTATCCCGTTCATAACGTATACTGGCATTAAAGACCCTGATGTAACTACAGGGTCAAGCTCAGAAGAGGTGTGATATGAAAATTGGTGAACTGGCCCGCCAGGCGGGATGTCCTGTAGAGACGGTACGTTATTATGAGCGAGAGGGGCTTCTGCAGGCCGCATTGCGGGACCAGACTAATAACTACCGCCATTACGATAGCGCACATCTCGAAAGGCTTATGTTTATCCGGCGCTGCCGGGCGCTCGATATGACCCATGAAGAAATCCGGGTGTTGCTGCAGGCGCGCAGCCAGCCAGACGCAGACTGCGGTACGGTTAATGCCCTGATAAATGAACATCTGAACCACGTTCAGGCCCGTATTCGTGAACTAAATATGCTGGAAAAACAACTATTTGAGCTCCACAGCCACTGCAATGCCAACCGGGCAACACGGGACTGCGGTATTCTGCGCGAACTGGAGCAGGCAGAAGAGCCTGAGGATATCGTGCCGGTTATCACTGCAGGTCATCTGGCCGGAAGCCACTCTTACTGATGCTGCTTTCTGCCATAAGTAGAACGGTTCACTAAAGAAACAGGCTTTTTTTGTGATGTTACTTCGTCATGCCCGACCATTAAGGCAGCTGAAAGTGTGCTGCCGTTAAAATCTGTGTGATATCGTTTAACCGCTATTCCCTCATTAAGCTGTACTGAAAAGCCTGTAAGCACGTCAAAACATATATGAATTTATAAATATAAAGTTGACCTTTCGTCTGCAGCAGACGAGACTTGTTGCTGTCCGCCACGAAGGAGAAATTATGCCGTCACTGCTGCCCCTGCAACTTTTTAAGAATCTTTCTGACGAAACCCGGCTCAGCCTGGTGCTGTTGTTGCGCGAAAAAGGGGAGCTTTGCGTCTGCGAGCTTGTATCTATCCTGAAAGAAACACAGCCAAAAATATCGCGGCACCTGGCCCTGCTCAGAGAGAGTGGACTGCTTATCGACAGGCGCGACGGCAAGTGGATCCATTACCGGTTATCGCCACACATGCCTGCGTGGGCAGCAGCGGTCATTGAGCAGGCATATCTGTGTCAGCGGGATGAAATTCTTCATCTCAGTCAGCAGGCTGAGCGTGATAACGCAACCACCAACGGCAAAGCTGTCTGCATGTAAAAATTTTATCTAAACACATTCGATTAAACGCATATATTTACAGGGTACAGTTAGCAGCCCGCTTCAACGGGCAGTTATAATTAAGAAGGAGAGGGTATGTTTCTGGCGGGTGCGATTTTTATTCTGACGCTGGTACTGGTTATCTGGCAGCCGAAAGGACTCAGTATTGGCTGGAGTGCCGTTATCGGCGCCGCGCTGGCGCTGCTGACCGGCGTAGTACAAATCGGGGATATTCCGGTGGTCTGGCAGATTGTCTGGAACGCCACGGCCACGTTTATTGCGGTCATCATTATCAGCCTGCTGCTCGATGAGTCCGGCTTTTTTGAATGGGCCGCGCTGCACGTTTCCCGCTGGGGAGGCGGCAGGGGCCGGCTGCTGTTCACGTATATCGTTCTGCTGGGTGCGGCAGTGGCGGCGCTGTTTGCCAATGACGGAGCCGCGCTAATTCTGACGCCGATCGTTATCGCCATGCTGCTGGCGCTGGGCTTCAGCCCCGGGGCCACGCTGGCGTTTGTGATGGCGGCCGGGTTTATCGCCGATACCTCCAGCCTGCCGCTCATCGTGTCAAACCTGGTCAACATCGTCACGGCAGACTTCTTTAAACTGGGTTTCAGCGAGTATGCCTCGGTGATGGTGCCGGTGAATATCGCGTCCGTGGCCGCCACGCTGGTGATGCTGCACCTGTTTTTCCGCAGGGACATCCCGGACACTTACGACCTGGCGAAGCTGAAGGCGCCGCGTGAGGCCATTCGCGATGCGCGTACCTTTAAAACCGGCTGGATTGTTCTCATCCTGCTGCTGATCGGCTTCTTTGCCCTCGAACCACTCGGCGTGCCGGTCAGCCTTGTGGCCGCGGTGGCGGCGTTTATTCTCTGGCTGGTAGCCCGGAAAGGCAATGTGATTGATACCGGAAAGGTACTGAAAGGTGCGCCCTGGCAGATCGTTATCTTCTCGCTGGGCATGTACCTGGTGGTATACGGACTACGCAATGCCGGGCTAACTGATTACCTTTCTGCCGCCCTGAACCGGTTTGCCGAGCATGGCGTCTGGGGCGCAACGCTCGGCACCGGCTTTCTGACGGCGGCGCTTTCATCAGTCATGAACAACATGCCTACCGTGCTGGTTGGCGCGCTCTCCATTGACGGCAGCACCGCTCAGGGCGTGGTGAAGGAGGCGATGATTTACGCCAACATCATCGGCTGCGACCTCGGTCCGAAAATCACCCCTATCGGTAGCCTCGCTACCCTGCTGTGGCTGCACGTCCTGGCACAGAAAAACATAACCGTCAGCTGGGGCTACTACTTCCGCGTGGGCATCGTGATGACCCTGCCGGTACTGTTTGTGACGCTGGCTGCGCTGGCCCTGCGCCTGTCTGTTTAACCTTAACCCCGGAGCTGTGCCTGTGCAGCGCCTTTATGGAGTAACGCTCATGACTGACATTACCATTTATCACAATCCGGCCTGCGGGACGTCCCGCAATACCCTGGCGCTTATCCGCAACAGCGGCACCGAGCCCACGGTGATTCTGTATCTGGAAACACCGCCGTCGCGCGACGAGCTGAAAAAGCTGATTACGGACATGGACATTAGCGTGCGTGCCCTGCTGCGTAAAAATACCGATCCCTACGAGCAGCTCGGCCTGGCTGAAGACCGGTTCAGCGATGAAGAACTGCTCGATGCGATGCTGGCTCATCCGATCCTCATTAATCGTCCGGTGGTGGTGACGCCGCTGGGAACGAAGCTCTGCCGCCCCTCCGAAGTGGTTCTGGGCATACTGCCGGACCCGCAGAAGGGAGCGTTTACCAAAGAGGACGGCGAAGCAGTCATTGATGAGCAAGGGAATCGCGTCAGCCACTGATGTTTCCCTTGGCTGTGACAGGGAAAATGTGAAAAAGCCGGCAGATGCCGGCTTTTTTATATGCTGCGCTGGTTTACCCGCTCAGAGAGCTGCGCAGCACTCTCCTTCCTTTCGCTGTAGCGGTCGGTGAGATAACCACTACGACCGCGCGTCAGCAGGGTGAACTTCATCAGTTCCTCCATGACGTCCACTATGCGGTCATAATACGGAGAAGGCTTCATGCGGCCGTCCTCATCAAACTCGGCCCAGGCTTTTGCAACGGATGACTGGTTCGGGATAGTGATCATCCGCATCCAGCGCCCAAGAATACGCATCTGGTTTACGGCGTTGAAAGACTGTGAGCCTCCGCTGACCTGCATGACAGCAAGGGTTTTCCCCTGCGAGGGCCGGACCGCCCCGGACGTCAGCGGTATCCAGTCAATCTGCGTCTTCATGATGCCGGTCATGGCACCGTGACGCTCAGGAGAGCACCAGACCATCCCTTCAGACCAGAGCACTAGCTGGCGCAGCTCTGCGACCTTCGGATGCGTCTCAGGTACATCATCCGGCAGCGGCAGGCCGGACGGATTGAATAACTTCACCTCCGCGCCTATGGCCGTCAGCAGCCGTGCGGCCTCTTCCGTGGTGAGTCGGCTGTAAGAGCGCTCCCGAAGCGAACCGTAGAGCATCAGTATGCGGGGCGGATGCGCCACCTCTTCGGCCTTTAATTTCTCTTCCGAAAGGGGCGTATCCAGGAGTGTCAGATCGATATTGTTCAGGGCATCATTCACGTTATTCACAATGGAGTCTCTTTATGGGAAATCTCGGTAGACAGGCTGCAGCTACTGCCACCGGCGCAGCACTCTTCAGTGAGAAAAGCCATCAGCTGCTCAAGCTGCGCATAGCAAGGTCTGCAGAACAAGGTACGACTCTGCCGTTCCTGGCTTATGAGTCCAGCGGACATCAGCGCTGAAAGATGATGGCTGAGCGTGGAGGCAGGAATCTCAAGGTGCTTCTGCAGTTCGCCAACCGGCAGGCCTTCATGACCAGCCCTGACCAGCTCCCGGTATATGCGGAGACGTGTCGGGTGGCCCAGTTCTCGAAGTGCGTTTGCTGCGGTGTGTAAATCCATGCGGCCTCCTTTAACTATATTTCCAGAATAATAGAAATATGGAAGCCGTCAAACATTTTTTTCGTGAAGGGTAGATGCTCCATGGTCCCGGTTCTGCACAACAGAGCCAGAATGACGCTGCCAGAGGACCACAGAAATCGCCGTAATGATCAGGGTCAGGATGAAGGAAAAAAGCAGCGTGCCGGGTATACCGTAGCGCTCCAGCAGTATGGCATACGCAGACGGAGCCAGTGCCGCGAGAAAAAATGCCGGCGACATCAGTATTCCTGTTTTGCGGGCGTACTGCTGCGGATCAAACAGCACAAGAGGAAGTACGGCCTTCACGATCGTATTCAGTCCGTTTACGGCCCCATAGCCCAGAACGAAAAAGGCTGTAGCCACAGGAGTAATGCTGCCTGCAAGGCCGGTCAGAAAACAGAGGGGAAGCAGGATACCGGTTATAAGGTTCAGGCGTATCGCGGAGATTCGTGCACCTGAAACTACACCCAGCAGACGGGCACCTAACTGCCCCACTCCCCACAGCATGCCAGCCAGAGCAGGCACGCCATAAGAGGCCAGTATCCGGGGAAAATGTGTGGACACGCCGGTGGAGACAAAGCTTATCAACGCTATCAGAGTGGCATACCACAGGCCGCTGATGAGTGCTTTTGTGTCCTCTGATGTTGCTGTTGCGTCAGCCGAATGGCCGGATCGCCCTGTTACGGGAAGTTTTACCCGACTGCCTGCCGGAACGGCAGTTAAAAAAAACAGGCTCAGCAGGCCCGCACAGCCATAAATGATGACGGCATGCCGCCAGTCGGTGACGTGAAGAAGCGCTGCGCCAGCAGGCCAGAAAGCGGCCGACGCGAGACCGCCCAGCAGGGTGACCAGAGAGATTGCCTTGCGAGCCTCTGCGCCTGCGGTTTCCACAAGCATGGCAAAAGCGGCGTCATACAGAGCAAGCCGCATGCCCGCGCCTGTCAGGATCCAGACGGCATCCCACGCTAATGTTGAATAGGTAAACGCCATCAGAAAACACCCGATGGTTATAGCCAAAGTTCCCGCCATCATCAGGGTGCGTCCACCGGTACGGGCCATTACGGGACCGATAAGCGGTGAAACCAGCCCCATAACGAGCATGGCAACGCTCAGGCCGGAGAATGTCTCACCGGAAGACCAGCCTGTTTCCGCCATGATGGCGGCTCCGAAGACACCCGGCATGTAGAACGTAATACCCCAGTTGATAAGCTGCGTCATGCCGATGCAGAAAATGGTGCGGCCTGTCAGATATCCTTGTGTCATTCTGTACTTTCCGGAAGCGTAGCGTCGCCATGCCCGAGCGTACGCTGCAGGATAACCGTATCGAGCCAGCGCCCATGCTTGAATCCTACAGACCTGAGGGTGCCAGTGATGCTGAAGCCTGCAGCGCGGTGAAGAGCAAGGGAGGCAGTATTTTCACTGTTCCCCACCACCGCTACAAGTTGCCGAAAACCACGGGCTTCTGCCCATCCTACTGCACGGGATAGCAGCATTTTTCCAATGCCCCGCCCCTGATACGTGGCATCAACATATACAGAGTCTTCCAGAGTAAAGCGATAGGCGCACCGTTCCCGGTATAGAGACAAATAGCAGTATCCTCGAACAATTCCTCCGTCAACCGCCACCAACCAGGGCAGTCCTGCTGCATGTACCTTTTTCAGCCGGGCTGCCATTTCAGCCTCACCCGGCGGTTCGGTTTCAAAAGTGGCGGTGCCGTGTAATACGTGATAAGCATAAATCTGTTGTATAGCGGGAATATGTCGTTCATCTGCTTCGGTTATTTCCATCAGTACAGCTCCCTTTCAGATCAGAAACAGAGACTAACCCGGATGAATCATTTCAGACAGGCAGCAGGGCTTATCAGCGTTATGAGGAAAACTTTGGCATGGCAACACTGAACCTCGATCATCTGGCTACCTTCAGGCTGGTCATCAGCCGGGGCAGTTTCTCGGGGGCGGCAGAAGTACTTGGCTTGTCGCAACCGGCAGTGAGCCTGCAGATAAGACAGCTGGAGCAGACGCTTAAGGTCAGGCTTATTGAGCGAACCAGCCGGGGAGTAAGACCAACGACTGCCGGTTTGACTCTCGCTGAACACTGCATGAAAATTGATGCGGTGGTAAGCGGAGCGGTTGAAGCGGTTTCCCTGCATTCAGACGAAATAACCGGCACCGTTACTGTCGGCACAGGCGCAACAGCCTGTATCCATCTGCTACCTCACTTACTGCAGCAACTTCGACAGACCCATCCCCTGCTGAAGGTGGATGTACGCACAGGCAATACTTCAGATATTGTACGGGGAGTGGAGGAAAACCGTATAGATATTGGTCTGGTAACGCTGCCGGCAGCCGGTAAATGCCTGAGTGTCAGCCCGCTGGGTACGGATGAGTTTGTTGTAATCATGGAAAAGGACACCTCGGAGCAGAGTGCAAAACCGCTGTCTCCTGATACCCTTTTGCCACTGCCGCTGATTGTATTTGAACCCGGAAGTGCCACACGCGATCTGATTGACGGATGGTTCAGCGATGCAGGGCATACTGTCAGCCCGGTTATGGAGCTTGGCAGTATTGAAGCCATTAAAAGGATGGTTCGTTCCGGCCTGGGTTACAGCATCGTTCCCCGTATGTCCGTTGCAAGTCATGAAGAAAGGCAGGGTCTCAGTCTTTACTCAGTAACGCCATCGCTTCACCGGACTCTGGGGACAGTGATGCGGGAGGATCGGATTGTCAGCAGGGGCATAAGTGAAGTACTGAACAGACTAAGTAAGATCTTTCCTGAATCAAAATAAATTTTTAACATGCCCTGACACAGAAAGTCCTGATAGCTGCTTGTTTTACGAGCTGTCGTTCCGCTATAAATTCAAATAAATCAATAGTCCATTATTTTAATGATATTTGTGTCGCCCCACGCTTCTTGCTTCGTCCGTAAAGTCAGACAATACTACTGTAAATACGTACAGCATTTTGACAGGGATTTTTGCTATGTTTCACGCCTTTGAGTTGATGCACCCGGCGGATAATCCGCCGCCCAGCTACAGGCCCCTTTTCCTGGAACGCGTACCCTGCGGTTTTCCCTCTCCTTGCCAGGACTATGCGGAGCAGGAACTCGACTTAAACGAATATCTAATAGCCCACAGGGCAAGCACCTTTTTCCTGCGCGCACAGGGCAACAGCATGCAGGATATAGGACTTTACGACGGCGATCTGCTGATAGTCGATCGGGCACTCAGGCCTGAGCACGGCGACGTGGTTATCGCTGTACTGTACGGCGAATTTACGGTCAAGCGCCTTCTTATTACCCAGAAAGGGCCGGTATTGCAGCCGATGAATCCCGCCTATCCTGTTATTATCCCAGACCCGGATACCCTGGAAATTTTCGGCGTAGTGGCGCACTTCGTGCACACTCCGCGCCGGAGAAACTGATATGTGCGGGTTATCTACACACGGCGGAGATCATGATGTCCATGTTCGGCCTGGCTGACGTTAATTCATTCTATGCCAGCTGCGAGACGCTGTTCCGCCCGGACCTGCGTGGCAGACCTGTGCTAGTGCTCAGCAACAACGACGGATGCGTCATTGCACGCTCCGCTGGCGCAAAAGCGCTTGGCATCAAAATGGGTGCGCCATGGTTTGAGGTAAAAACACAGGATTATCCGGAAAAGGTGCACGTGTTCAGCTCCAATTACGCGCTTTATCACAGCCTCAGCCAGAGAGTAATGACCGCGCTTGAAGAGATAACGCCACGCGTCGAGCAGTACAGCATTGATGAGATGTTTCTGGATCTCACCGGTATTGACGGCTGTGAGAACTTCGAAACTTTTGGCCGTCGCCTGCGTGCGCATGTCTTTACCACAACGGGTCTCACCGTCGGTATCGGCATGGGGCCGACCAAAACACTGGCAAAATCGGCCCAGTGGGCGGGCAAGGAGTGGAAGCAGTTTCGCGGCGTACTGGCGCTTACGCCAGGTAATCCGAAACGTACTGAAACCCTGCTGGCTAACCAGCCCGTTGAGGAAATATGGGGCGTGGGACGGCGTATCGGTAAACGACTCAACCTTATGGGCATCGAAACTGCTCTGCAGCTATCACGCGCGCGTCCGAAGTTCATTCGCGATAACTTTTCCGTGGTGCTGGAGCGCACCGTACGCGAGCTGAACGGTGAATCATGTATTCCGCTCGAAGAGCTGCCACCGGCAAAACAGCAGATTGTCTGTAGCCGCAGCTTCGGCGAGCGAATTACCTCAAAAGTCGCTATGCAGCAGGCGCTGTGTCAGTACGCTGCGCGCGCAGCGGAAAAACTGCGCGGGGAACGTCAGTACTGTCGCAACATCGGTGTGTTTATCCGGACGTCGCCACACGCAAACGGTGAGGTTTTTTACGGGAACAGCGCTGGTGAGAAACTGACGCTGCCAACACAGGACACGCGTGACATTATTGAATCTGCGATGCGATCACTTGACCGTATCTGGCTTGAGGGTCGAAGGTACATGAAAGCAGGTATCATGCTTGATAACTTCACTCCAAACGGTGTAAGCCAGCTCAATCTGTTTGAAGATAACCAGCCGCGGGCCAATAGCGCACAGCTGATGAAGGTACTGGATGATATCAACCAGTCCGGAATGGGAAATGTATGGTTTGCGGGCCAGGGCATTAATACCGAATGGAAAATGAAACGTGAAATGCTAAGCCCTGCTTGGACCACGCGCTGGTCTGACATACCTAAAGCGCGCGTGCTTTGAGTCGGTTACTAATTAAGCTGTTGAAATTGTATTCCACATAAACGCCGATATGAGCCGTCGCGTCATGGGCACGCTGGAGATACTCTGCCCGCGCGTGGACGTCTACTCGATTGACGAGGCGTTCTGCGATCTCACTGGGGTGCGTAACTGCCGCGTGCTGGAGGAGTTTGGCCGCGAGATCCGCGCGACGCTGCTGCGTGATACCCACCTGACCGTGGGGGTAGGGATTGCGCAGACCAAGACGCTGGCCAAGCTGGCTAACTATGCCGCCAAGCGCTGGCCGCAGACCGGCGGCGTGGTGGATCTCTCGAACGTCGATCGCCAGCGGCGACTGATGGCGCAGCTGCCGGTTGAAGAGGTATGGGGCGTTGGGCGACGCCTCGCGAAAGCGCTGGATGCGCTGGGGATCAAAACCGTGCTACAGCTCGCCGATAGCGATATTCGCTTTATCCGCAAGCAGTTTAGCGTTGTCCTGGAGCGGACGGTGCGGGAGCTGCGGGGCGAGTCCTGCCTGGCGTTCGATGAGTTTGTGCCGGCGAAGCAGGAGATTGTTTGCAGCCGCAGCTTTGGCGAGCGTACCGCGGACTATGAGTCGGTCAGGCAGGCCATCTGCACCTACGCCTCGCGGGCAGCGGCCAGACTGCGCGGTCAGCATCAGTACTGCCGCTGCATCTCGGCCTTTGTGAAAACTTCACCCTTTGCCGCAGGCGAACCTTACTACGGCAACAGCGCGATGGTGAAGCTGCTGACGCCGACCCAGGACAGCCGGGATATTATCCACGCCGCGACGCGCTGTCTGGACACCATCTGGCGCGAAGGCCATCGTTATCAGAAGGCGGGTGTTATGCTCGGGGATTTCTATAGCCAGGGCGTGGCGCAGCTCGATCTCTTTGACGCTAATGCGCCGCGTCCGGGCAGCGAGGCGCTGATGGCGGTGCTGGACGAGCTGAACAAAAAACGCGGGCAGGGGACGCTCTATTTTGCCGGGCAGGGGATCCAGCAGGCATGGCAGATGAAGCGCGAGATGCTCTCGCCGCGCTACACGACCCGGTGGGCAGATCTGCCGATTGTAAGCGATCGCTAAACAGGCGTAAAAGAGGCAGCGCGGAAGTTAGAAGTTCTATTTTCCTGCGCCGTGAGACGTTATCCGTGTTAGAACATAGAATTACCTTATACGGAGAGCGTGTTGTTTATGGGTTTTTTTTCCGGTAATACCGGGCGGCTGTTCCTGGTAAACGTAATGACTGCCGTTTCATATGCATTTATTTTGCCTGTAATGAGTCTGTTTTTAATTAATGGATTACACGCAAGTCCGATTTTTATCACCTTTTACAGCCTGGGCTTCGCGTTGTCAGGACTGTTTTTTAGCCAGCTTATGGGAGGACTTGCAGACAAGGGATATCCCGCAAAGCGTCTCTTCATTTTCTCTGTTCTGGCGCTTTTTCTGGCGGGGATAGCGTTCACTTTCTGCCGTCATCCTGTCGAGGCACTGATCGTTGGCATTTTTCTTATGGGGCCAGGGAATGCTTCTATTCCATTACTCCTTTCGATGATCCGTAAACATTCAATGACGGCAGGACTTAACTCTACGCGACTGAATACGCAAATGCGTTCAGGTGTGTCTATTGTATGGATTGCGGGACCCGCTCTGGCATTTGTCTTCGCCGACAAATTTGGATTCACGTTTAATTTTCTGGCTTCAGCTGCACTTTCAGGCATGACCATACTTGTCAGTCAGCTGCTGCTTGCGAAGGATAAAAAAACAATCGGCAAAGGCAGCACAAAAAAAGAGAGTGCCGGGAACGTCCCTATCGCTGGTGGCATTTGGGTATTGGGTGCAGTCATGATGCTGGCAAATTTATCAAATAATACATACCTGACCATCATGCCACTGTATCTGGTAAAGGAGCTTAATTTACCCGCCTCGTTTCCCGGTTTTCTGTTGGGAGCAACCGCCATAATGGAAATTCCCGTTATGCTTGCCGCTGCACATCTGGCAGAAAAAACAGGTAAAGAGCCGCTGATTATGGTCGCATTTATCTTTGCTGCCATCTATTACAGCCTGCTTCAACTGGCCAGTAACATGACTGAACTGATTGTGTTGCAGCTGTTAAACGGATTGTTTTTTGGCATTTTTGTCGGGCTGGGCATATCTCTTATTCAGGATGCTTTGCCAGAGCGCAGTGGCTTCGCATCCGCATTCCATTCTAATGCTATGCGCACAGGAATGATGGCTGGTAACGGAATTGCCGGTGTAATGGCGCAACTGGCTGGCTTCAGAATAACGCTGCTTGTGCCGTTATTGTCAGTGTGTTGTGCTGCTTTACTCATGTTCTGCATAAACAGAAGCCACGCTCTCAAAAAGCATTCAGTAAACGGTTGACCTTGCAAACAACTAGAGGCAATCCAGCTTTACTGAAACCACCTGCACGCCACCTGTCATTGACCGGTAGCGTGCAGGGATTCTGACGCAGTAATTTATCTTAAATTGGTTTTGAAAAACTGCTCAAATTTAGCAAACGGAATTTTAGCGGCAGCATTGTCATATAAATCGACGTGATTTGCGCCCGGTACAATCACCAGCTCTTTTTCTTTGCTGCCGACGGCTTTAAAGGCATCTTCCGCAAAATAGCGTGAATGGGCTTTTTCACCGGTGACAATCAGCGTAGGTATGGTGATTTCATTGGCATAGCTCAGCAGCGGCATATTCATAAAGGACAGGGGCATTGTCGCATTCCATGCGCCGGTTGAGTTTACGGAACGCACGTGGTAACCACGCGGCATCCGGTAATAGTCATAGAACTCTTTCAGCACCGGATGCGGATCCGCAGGTAACGTTTCCGGCAGAATGCGATCCGAGGCGCTGACATTGCCTTCCTTATCGACATTAATGTCATGACCACCAGGAGCGAAAGTGCCTTTCTCAGCATCCTTCCAGCGCTGCTCGTTCAGATAGTGCAGAATGGCGCGACGATCGGCGGTGGTATAGCGATCTCTACCCTCACCCACGCCGTGACCCATCGCACGACTCATGTCGTACATCACGCTGGTGGCGACCGCTTTTACGCGGGTATCCATCGCGGCGTCATTTAATGCCATGCCACCCCAGCCACAGATACCGAGTAAACCGATACGGTTGCGATCCACCTCTTTCTGCAGGCCGAGGAAATCAACCGCCGCGCTAAAGTCTTCGGTATTGATATCCGGAGAAGCGACATTACGCGGGGAGCCGCCGCTTTCGCCAGTATAAGAGGGATCAAACGCCAGGGTTACAAACCCCTGCTCAGCCAGCGTCTGCGCATACAGACCGCTGGATTGCTCTTTGACCGCGCCAAAAGGGCCACTGACGGCGATGGCCGCCAGCTTACGTTCGCCGCGATCTTTAGGAATATAGAGATCCCCCACTAAGGTGATCCCGTAGCGATTCTGGAAGCTCACCTTGCGGTGATCGACCTTGTTGCTTTCGGCAAAGGTTTTATCCCATTTTTCAATCATTGAAACGGGTGCATTCGGATTCGTTGTATCGGCATAGCTCATGGTTGTTACTCCACTTAATGATGCGCATAGCAGCATGGCGGGCAGGGTGACTTGCAGTTTTTTAGTAAGGGTTTTCACTAAGCGCTCCTCGAAAACACGTGACTGGGACAGGCCTCATACGGACAACGCTGCTGTGCTTTGTTGCAATGCGCTCATTATAATTAGCACTCTCCATGCTGATTAGAGGGTGAAAAACGCTAAGATTAATATAATATTGTTATAAATAAGGAAGAGAATAGTGAGGTCTATAAATGGCGAAACGGGAAAACTATAACGATCTCTATCTGTTTATGCTGGTTGTGCAGGAGGGAAGCTTTACTGCTGCGGCGCAACGACTCGGATTGGCGCAGTCGGGTATCAGCCGTTCTGTCCGCGAACTGGAGCAGCGCCTGGGTTTGCAACTTCTGGTGCGCACTACGCGCAAATTGTCACTGACGCAGGCAGGAGAGCAACTCTACCGCACGGTGCAGTCCGGATTCGATACGCTCGATACGGGGCTTGCTACCGTTGCCCATTATCGTCATACCCCATCAGGAACGGTACGCATCAATGCCAGCCAGCACACCATTGATAAAGTGCTGCTGCCAAAGCTGGCGATCTTCAAACAGCACTATCCTGACATCCGGCTTGAACTCATCAGTGAAAGCCGGTTTGTCGATATTATTGCTGAACGATTCGATGCTGGCGTACGCCTGGGGCCGGAGGTCAGCAACGGTATGGTCGCTGTGCGCATTACGCCCGACATGGAGATGGCCCTTGTCGCTACGCCTGAACATTTTCGTCGCTACGGCTTCCCGCAAACGCCTGCCGATCTCGTGAGGCACCCCTGCATTGCTTACCAGCTTGGCGACGGAAGCGTATACGCATGGGAGCTTGATAACGAGGGTAAAAAAATTACGCACCAGCCGCAGGGGCAGTGGGCTTTTGCTGACAGCTATATGGAAGCCAAAGCCGCCAGGTTGGGCCTGGGGTTGGCCTATGTCCCCGAAGAGCTGATTGCCGGCGATTTGGAGCAGGGCACCCTTGTCAGAGTGCTGCAACGTTACAGCCTCCGCCTGGAAGGATCGTTTTTATATTACCCGCATCGTAATGTGTCACCGGCTCTGCGAGCCGTCATTGATACACTGAAAATTTAAAAGATTACGTTGGGAACATTAGGCCTGTTGCAGCCTGTTCAAATCCCTGAGCATCCGCTTAAGGCATTTGAGCTTATTTTTATCGCGGATGACCCCTGAAAGCTTGCTGAGTTGAAAAAGCGTTTTGTCACCGAAACCATCAATGACCTTGAAACGATATTCCTGACGCGCATTGTCCCAGGCGTAGACGATATTTTTACAATGCAGGGAGTTAATAATGACACTGGTAGTGACAAACCATGCTAAAAACACGTTTAGCTTCTGCAGTTTATTGGCATCAAGCTCTTTGTTCAGCGCAAGCTGATAAAGATTTTGCGCGATGCGGTTATGCTCATCGCACTCCTTCACAATGACTTGTCCTATGCCCCTGTTGGTTTCAACAAGGCCTTCAATCCTTTGCATATAAAGCGAGTCCGTTTGGTTATTCGGCTTACACTCTTTAAGCTCGCGGTAGACTTCACGCAGTTTGCTTTTGTACTTCACAATGTCGGGAATAACGATTTTGATCAGCAACTGGCTATCGTGCGGATGCTGGAAGACGTAGCGATCGTTACCTCTTGTCAGTAAATTTTCATCGGTCAATACAAGCGCTTGCTTCATGATAGTTTTTGACTCTTACCCTATGGGAAATGGAAATGCCTAACGATCATGTGTCGACAATTTCTATGCGTTTAAAAAATAATATGTTTCTCTATATAAACAGTTGATATACGAACCGTACATTTGCTCAATAAATAATCACTTTGGCGAGATTTGAACGAAGGATGTGAACAGGAGAGGGACAATGATTTCAAAAGACAATGCTGAACACTATATCTGGGGTGATAATTGCGACGGCTGGTATCTGGTAAATCGGCAGGATATGTTGATTATTCATGAAAAAATGCCTCCGGGGACGCACGAAAAGCGGCACTTTCACTCCATTTCCAGACAGTTTTTTTATGTTCTTGAGGGGAACCTGACGATGGAACTGGAAGGGGTTAAACATGAAATCAAGGCTCAGCAGGGAATTGAAATTCCCCTGGGGGCAAAACATCAGGCCAGGAACGACAGCCAATTACCCGTAGAATTTATCGTTATTTCGCATCCGACAACGCGAGGCGATCGTTCCGATCTCGCCTCCAACTGATAACGGTTCTCCGACAGCAGCGTTGACTCGATGATTAGCAGAAAGCAATATGCTTGGTAGTGGGATATGAGGAACGTCCGCTTTGAGCGAAAAGCGGACCATAAGGCGAGACGGATTTTTGCACAGCCAAGGTTCAGGAACTATACCGTGAAACTTGCGATATGTTGTCATTAACCCGACCAGAAGGCTTTAAATGGGTGTTATTTATGTTAATGTATTGTTAATTTTAATAATAACCACTATACCTGAGTTAACATATGCAATCACACTACGAAGTCATAGACACTGTGCCTCTTCCAGACGATTTTTGCCGTTTACGTATTATCGCCGGCTTAACGCCTAGACCTCTTGAATCTGCGAAACGCGCACTTCCCGCAAGCTGTTACGGAGTGCACATAGTGTGTGCCGGACATGTTGTAGGGATGGGGCGCATTATTGGTGATGGTGCACTGAACTTTGAGATTGTTGATATTGCTGTTGACCCGGAGCATCAGGGAAAAGGCCTGGGGCGAGAAATCATGCAAAATTTAATGTTATGGTTTAAACAGCATGTGACAGCTGGTGCCTATATAACCCTGGTAGCCGATGTTCCCGCGCTATATGAAAAATTCGGTTTTAAGAACGTTCGTCCTGAAAGCGAAGGTATGGCTCTGATGTGGGGATGCTAGAAGTTATTCTGCTTTCTTTTACCACGGCACTTATAGCTATGTCCGCTTTTGGCACAAAGCGGACATCCAGCTATTGAAGTTACTCGACTTAATGTAACTATTTCAATCATTTTAACGCTCATGCGCCCCGCGCTTGCCTCGTTCCGCTGAAACAGGTTTTTTAACGCCGCACTGACTCTTAACGGCTCAGTCTAAGGCGGACATAAGCTTATCCTAAAGGTTGTTTTTAACCGAGGAAAACATTATGACACTACCTGATCTGATTTTACCCCAGGCAACGGATAACGTGATTCAATCTGCGGATATTGCGCTGGTGGGCGGCGTGGCGGTCTCTATTCTTACCAATATGGATTCTCGCCCAGGCGATCTTGTTTGCATTTATTGGGACAACGGACGTAGAGCAGCAAAAGTCATTATCGATGCTAATCTGGATTTTCCCGTGGTTTTTCTGATCCCGGATGAGTTGACGGCAATTGGCCAGCATACGGTATGGTATGACTACCTTGATAATTACGAAAATATTGTATCAAGCAATCTCATCACGGTAACAATTAAGTAATCATCACCAGGCCAGAAGAGCGGCCTGGTTTAACGTATTACCTTCCGCTCGGGAAATTTCCCCTTTACCACGCCATCATAAAAGCGGCCTTTCGACACCACGGTCAAAAACACGGTAAATATCCGCAGCGGCACCCCACGATACTGATAGCAGCTGCGGTCGTGAAATAAAACTTCCAGCGTGCAGGAGGCTTCGTCATAGCCAACGGAGGCGATACGTGATGATACGACAGGTTGATGGCGCATGGCGGGACTCCTGGCAGGCTGGCACAGGAGAGAGTATTACACGTTTTGCCCGGCAATGCCGGGCAAAAACAGGGTGTTAATCCGCGGCGCTCTTCTCCGCTTTTCCTGCCAGCTGCGCCAGGAAGTCGTAGCGTTTTTGCAGATCGGCGGTGGCATCCTTCCACAGCTGCTCTGCCACCTCCGGCTGCTGGGCATTGAGGCGACGGAAGCGCTGCTCCTTCAGCAGCGTATCGGCCAGCGCGTCTGACGGCGGACGAGAGTCCAGCGCCAGCGGCAGCTTGCCCTCGTCGGCGCGGCGCGGGTCGAAGCGGTAGAGCGGCCAGAAACCGGTTGCCGTGAGCTGGCGCATCTGATCGTGGCTGAGGGCCAGATCGTAGCCGTGCTCTTCGCAGGGGCTGTAGGCGATAATCAACGACGGCCCTGGATAGGCCTCCGCCTCCTGAATCGCCTTCACCGTCTGGTTGAGCTGCGCGCCAAGTGATATCTGCGCCACGTAGACATGGCCGTACATCATCATGCTGACGCCCAGATCCTTACGCGCCTTGCGCTTGCCGTGCTCGCCAAACTTGGTCACTGCCCCGAGCGGCGTCGCCTTCGAGGCCTGGCCGCCGGTATTGGAGTAGCACTGGGTATCCAGCACCAGAATGTTGACGTTCTCCGTCAGGCTCAGGACATGATCCAGCCCACCAAAGCCAATGTCATAGGCCCAGCCGTCGCCGCCGATCAGCCAGATGGATTTCTCCACCAGCGCATCGGCATCCGTCAGCAGCTCTTCGGCTCCCGCCACGCCGGTCAGGTGCTGGCGCAGAGCGGCAACCTGTTCCCGCCGGACTTCCGGCGTCGCTTCCGCATGCAGCGCCGCGTTAAGCTCGGCCGGGATCGCCTCGGCGAAGGTCTCCAGCAGGCGCATCACCCGCTGACGATGCTGGTCAACGGTGAGACGGAAGCCCAGCCCGAACTCGGCGTTATCTTCAAACAGTGAGTTAGCCCACGCCGGACCGCGTCCGTTGGCATCGGTAGTGTAGGGGGTCGAGGGCAGATTGCCGCCGTAGATTGAGGAGCAGCCGGTGGCGTTGGCAATCAGCATCCGGTCGCCGTAGAGCTGGGTCAGCAGCTTAATATACGGTGTTTCACCGCAGCCGGAGCAGGCCCCGGAGTACTCAAACAGCGGGGTGATGAGCTGCGAGGTGCGAATATCGATACGCTCCAGTGTGCTGCGGTCAATCTCTGGCAGATCGAGGAAGGCGTCGTAGTTAACCTTCTCCTCCTCCACGTGCTCAAGGCGCGACATCATGTTGATGGCCTTGATCTCCGGGTTCTGGCGATCCTTGGCCGGGCACACCTCTACGCAGAGGTTACAGCCGGTGCAGTCCTCCGGCGCGACCTGCAGGACATACTTCTGGCCACGCATATCGCGGGATTTAACATCCAGCGACTGCAACGACGCCGGGGCGTTCTCCAGCGCGTCAGGAGAGACCACTTTTGCGCGAATGGCGGAGTGCGGGCAGGCAGCGACGCAGTGGTTACACTGGGTACAGATCTCCGGCTTCCAGATAGGGATCGCTTCGGCAATATTGCGTTTTTCCCAGCGGGTGGTGCCCAGCGGCCAGGTTCCGTCCGGCGGCAGGGCGGAGACCGGTAGCGCATCGCCCAGCCCGGCCAGCATCGCGGCGGTGACGGTTTTCACAAAGTCCGGCGCGGCGTCGCTAACTACCGGCGGACGATACGGGCTGGCGGCGTTAACCTGCTCCAGCGGCACTTCAAATAGCGATTCGCGGGCCAGAGCCAGCGCCTGCCAGTTACGCTCGACCAGCTCCTGGCCTTTGCTGCTATAGCTTTTAGCAATGGCTCCCTGCAATGCGGCCAGCGCGGTATCGCCGGGTAAAATCTGCGTCAGATGGAAAAATGCCATCTGCATAACGGTGTTGATTCGTGCCGCCAGACCACACTCGCGGGCGATCTTCGCCGCATTGATAATATAGAAGCGGGCCTGTTTCTGGTTCAGTACCGCCTGCACCTCCTGCGGCAGTCGCGCCCAGACCTCGTCGGCGCTGTAGGGGGTGTTGAGCAAGAAAATACCGCCAGGCTTCAGGCGCTCGGCCATCTGGTACTTATCGATAAACTGCAGCTGGTGGCAGCCAACAAAATCCGCCTGGGAGATCAGATAGGCAGAGCGAATCGGCTGCTCGCTGACGCGCAGATGGGAGACCGTCAGGCCGCCCGCTTTCTTCGAGTCGTAGACAAAGTAGCCCTGGGCATACCACGGCGTGGCGTTACCGATAATTTTGATGTTGTTTTTGGTCGCCGAGACGCTGCCGTCGCTGCCCAGGCCATAGAAGAGCGCCTCAAGCTTCGCGCCGGAGGGCAGGGTGTTCTCCGGCAGCGGCAGGGAGAGGTTGGTGACATCATCATAGATGCCGACGGTAAAGCGCGGTCTGGGCTTCTCCGCTCGCAGCTCGTTAAAGATAGCCAGCACGCACTCCGGGCCAAACTCTTTCGAGGAGAGACCGTAGCGCCCGCCGATGACGCGCGGCAGGGTATCGCGCTCGCCCTGGTTAAAGGCCTCCGCCAGCGCGGTCATGATATCGAG
Organism: Escherichia sp. ESNIH1; assembly: GCA_002918705.1. Classification (GTDB taxonomy): domain Bacteria; phylum Pseudomonadota; class Gammaproteobacteria; order Enterobacterales; family Enterobacteriaceae; genus Pseudescherichia. Next base: position 255,210 of record PQKR01000004.1, read on the forward strand.
ATAGAGCGGCTCTGCCTGTGCGCCTGGCTCTTTGGTGCGATCCAGCACGGCAATCCGCTGCGCGCTCTGGGGCAGCACCGCCAGTAGATGCTGCGCCGAGAAGGGACGATAGAGGCGCACCTTCAGCACGCCAACCTTCTCATGGCGGGTCAGCAGCTCATCAACGACCTCTTCGCAGGTGCCGATTGCCGATCCCATAATAACAATGACCCGTTCCGCCTGCGGGTGGCCGTAGTACTCAAACGGCTGATAGCGGCGACCGGTGGCCTCGGCGAACGCATCCATTGCCTGTTCAACGTGATCATACACCGCGTTGTACCACGGGTTGGTTGCTTCGCGAGACTGGAAATAGGTATCCGGGTTAGCAGAGGTACCGCGGATCACCGGATGGTCGGGATTCAGGGCGCGAGCGCGGTGGGCGGCAATCTCATCGGCGGGAAGCAGGCTACGGATCGTCTCATCAGCCAGCGGGACGATTTTGTTGATCTCATGCGAGGTACGGAAGCCGTCAAAGAAGTGAATAAAGGGCACCCGGCTCTTCAGGGTGGCAACGTGGGAGATCAGCGCAAAATCCTGCGCCTCCTGAACGCTGCCTGCACAGAGCATAGCGCAGCCGGTCTGACGCACGGCCATTACGTCAGAGTGATCGCCAAAGATAGAGAGTGCATGGGTGGCCACGGTGCGGGCGGCAACGTGCAGGACGAAAGGTGTCAGCTGACCCGCCAGCTTGTAGAGGGTCGGGATCATCAGCAGCAGGCCCTGCGACGAGGTGAAGGAGGTGGAGAGCGCCCCCGTTTGCAACGCGCCGTGCACGGCGGCAATCGCCCCAGCCTCGGACTGCATCTCTACCACCCGAGGCGTATCGCCCCACACGTTTTTTAGCCCGTTGCCGGCCCAGGCATCCGCCTGCTCGGCCATCGTTGAACTGGGCGTTATCGGGTATATGGCGATAACTTCGCTGGCGCGGAACGCCACCGAGGCGACCGCGCCATTACCATCAACTGTGATCATAGGTTTGCTCTCATTGCGTAAATGTTCACTTCTCACTCCAGTATAGACAGCCAGCCCGGAGCGGTTTTTGATCTAAAAGTGAAGATATCGCAAAATAGCGCGCTGCATTTTCCCGTCTGTAGCACTGGCAAACTATTTCAATTTACCCCTTGCACTGTGCGGTTAATCATGCGTTAATAGCGTAACGATGTAGCACTGAAATTATCTTTGTACTCCACGAAACCCTCTCACTGTTTGTATCTTCTGATATTTCCCTGTAGATGTTTTCCCCGCTGATAAAAATTTTATTCAGCCAGTAATTTTCTCTGCAACTATTTTCTGCAAATGCAGCAACGACCGCTATACTTCTAATGGGAACAGCGGGTTAAGGCAGGCCTGAACGGCAGCCCTCGTTGAAAATAACTATGAAAAAAGGACACTATTATTACTAATCACATTCATTTCCGATGCCCACGCTGTCATGGCTCGCAGTACAGAACTTCACATTTTGACGTTAGCGAAGCGAATCCCTTCGGCGCAAAATGCATTTTTTGTAAGTCTTCCATGATTATGTTGAATAACCTCTCAGCACCCCTCTCCGCTGCGCACGTAGCGCTGGATCTACGCACCTAGCGTAAACGGGGCCGTCAGGCCTGTGGCATAGCGCAGAGTGACAAAAAACGCTATGCCGGACAGAAAACCCGCATCCTCCTCTCGACGTCAGGCGCTACGCTGCCTATTATGCATAGGTTTTGCTAACTCAGAGGGGGAGAAGAAATGCGTACAGCGTTATGGGTAGGGTGTGCTATCTGGTTACTTTCGGCATGTAGCAGCGAGCCGGTACAGCAGGCCACGGCGGCGCATGTCGCGCCAGGGCTGAAGGCGGCTATGTCAAGCACGGGTCAAGCCAACTGCGCCATGATTGGCGGTTCGCTGTCGATTGCCCGTCAGCTGGATGGCTCCGCCACGGGCATGTGCGCACTGCCTAACGGTAAACGCTGTAGCGAGCAATCTCTTGCCACCGGCACCTGCGGCAGCTACTGATTACTGCGCCGCGTCAGCCAGCTTATAGATTAGCGTTTGATCCGCCGTGGTCAGCGTCAGTTGGCTATCGGTAAGGTCTACCTGCGCGCCCTCTTTGAGCAGGGTGCCAATCACGGTATCCAGTTCGCTACGCTGCGGATCGGCACAGGCCATGCGGGTCATCACCAGCGCTTTTGCCGACAGCTCGCCGCTCGAGAGTTTCCCCTGGCCAGAGAAACGGTTGCACATGCTGCCGGAGATCGCCATTTTCTCGCCGAAGCTTAACTCGGGCGGATTCTCGCCGGGGGTAATCGCCTTGCCGTTAACGTTCTCCAGCACAAAGCGGTGTCCGGCAAGCTGCTCGCTGGTCACGGAGACCTTTCCATCCCGCACGCAGCCCGCCAGCAGAACACACATCGCGGTTAAGGCAATAACTCTTTTCATAATGACTCCCTGAAGATCCTCCGTGGTAAGTTCTATTTTATCAGTACGGTGCGGGAAGTCTTGCGGGATAGTCTGAAACTCCCCCCGCAGGCGGAGGGAGACACGTTGAATAACGCTTAAACTAGCTCGTTAGGGCAGCGATCGTCATTTTCCAGCTGGCGCAGGTTCTCCAGCGTGGTCTGTGAGATGCTGATCAGCGCTTCAGCGGTTAAAAACGCCTGGTGCCCGGTAAACAGCACATTATGGCAGGCGGAGAGGCGGCGGAAGACATCATCCTGAATAACATCGTTCGACTTATCTTCAAAGAAGAGATCGCGCTCGTTCTCGTACACGTCCATACCCAGCGCACCAATTTTCTGCGTCTTCAGCGCCTCAATGGCTGCCTGAGAGTCAATCAGCCCGCCGCGGCTGGTGTTGATGATCATCACGCCATCCTTCATCTGCGCGAAAGCGTCGCGGTTGAGAAGATGGTAATTGTCGGCGGTTAGCGGGCAGTGCAGGGTGATAACCTCGGCGTTGGCAAACAGCGTCGGCAGATCGACATACTCAACGCCCAGCTCCAGCGCGGCCGCGCTCGGGTAGGGATCGGACGCCAGCAGGCGCATACCAAAACCTTTTAAGATACGCAGGGCGGCAACGCCGATTTTTCCTGTGCCGATCACCCCGGCGGTTTTACCGTGCATGGTGAAGCCGGTCAGCCCCTCAAGGGAGAAATTAGCGTCGCGGGTACGCTGGTAGGCGCGGTGAATACGACGGTTAAGGGTCATCATCATGCCGATGGCGTGCTCGGCTACCGCTTCCGGTGAGTAGGCCGGGACGCGAACCACGCGCAGCCCCAGCTCTTTTGCCGCCTCGAGGTCGACATTGTTAAACCCGGCGCAGCGCAGGGCGATAAACTTAACCCCATGCTTTTTTAGCTCCTCCAGCACCGGACGGCTACCGTCATCGTTAACAAAAATGCACACACCGTCGCAGCCGTGGGCCGTCTTCGCCGTTTTTTCCGTCAACAGGAAGTCAAAGAATTCAAGGTCGTATTGATAGCTCTCGTTAACCTGCTGCAAGTACTTTTTATCGTACTGCTTGGTGCTGTATACCGCGAGTTTCATAAGCTTTTCTCCAGTGATTTAGGAGTAATTATAGCCAGTTACGTTAGGTCTTAACATAAGAATTGATGTAGATTACGTTATAATATAACATCACCTATCTTGACATGGACTGAGGGTAAAATTTTGGCTAACCATTTTGGAAAATTTGCAGTAGCTCTGGGAGCGTTATTGATGGGGGGAGAGGCGCTGGCGCATGGTCACCACGCGCACGGTAAACCGCTGACGGCGCTGGAGCAAAAAGCTGCCGAAGGTGAGTTCGATGATAAAGACGTTAAAGCGCGCGATCTAAGCGACTGGGACGGCATGTGGCAATCTATCTATCCCTACCTGCTTAGCGGCGACCTCGATCCTGTTTTCAAAAAGAAGGCTGAGAAAGAGAAGGGTAAAACCGCCGAGGAGATCAAAGCGTACTACCGTAAGGGGTACATCACGAATGTCGATACGCTGGGTATTGAGAACGGCGTGATGGAGTTTCATACCGGAGACAAGGTGAGCAGCTGTAAGTATGAATCGGCGGGCTATAAGATCCTCACCTACGCCTCGGGTAAAAAAGGCGTGCGCTATCTGTTTGAGTGTAAAGATGCCAGCAGCAGCGCGCCAAAGTTCGTGCAGTTCAGCGATCACACTATTGCTCCGCGCAAGTCAGCGCATTTCCATATCTTTATGGGCAACACCTCTCAGGAGGCGCTGCTGAAGGAGATGGATAACTGGCCGACCTACTATCCGTATCAGCTCAGCAAGGAGCAGGTAGTCGACGAGATGCTCCATCACTAAAAGTAAGGGGCGGCAGTAGTATGTAATCAACAGCTTAACGTGGCACAATGGCGTCAGTATGGGTTACTTTTCGGGATGCTGACTTGCCCATGAGGGGTAAATACAAAGCCGCCATTGCGCTTCTCCTGCTGTTAATACTGCTGCCGCTGACGCTGCTGCTTACGCTTGCCCAGTGGCTGCCGGGACTTGCGGGTATCTGGCTGCCTGCAGGTACCCGTATCATGCTGGAGGCCAGCCCGCGCCTGACCCGACACGCCCTGCAAATCCCCGACCTGCGTTATCTGGTAGGCGATTGCCCGCTGGCCTGGATCCAAAACGCAGAGATCACCCATCCCAGCCGCTGGCAGCTGACAATTGACTCGCTCGATCTCAATCAAGCTTGCCTGGAAAAACTCCCCGACACCGAATCCTCTGCCGCCGCGCCGCGCACTCTGGCCGAATGGCAGGCCATGCTGCCCTACGCATGGGTCACTGTAAATCGAGTGACAGTGTCACCTTTCCAGGCCTGGGAGGGGACCTTATCTCTCTCATTAACGCCAAAGGTGCAACAGCTGCGCTATCACGGCGACCGGCTTACGCTTGCTGGAACGCTGCGCGGGCAGGCGTTAACGGTTAACGAGCTGGCGCTCTCCCTGCTTGATGGGCAACCGCCGATCGCGCTGTCGGGAGAGTTTACGCTGCCGCGTCTGCCCGCCGGTGCGCCAGTGAACGGGCGGGCCACCGCGACGCTTAGCCTGCCGCAGGTACCGTCCGGGGTCGATGCCGAAGTAGAGTGGCGGGATAACGCGGGCCAGCTGATCGTTATGGCACGGGATAACCCGGATCCGCTTCTCGATCTGCCGTGGCAGGTGACCCGACAGCAGCTAACGATCAGCGATGGCCGCTGGCAGTGGCCGTATCAGGCGGGCGTGCCGCTGAGCGGTCGCATTGGAGTGCGGGTGAAAAACTGGCAGCAGGGGCTGGAAAAGAGTGAAATTAGCGGTCGGCTGAACGTGTTAACCCAGGGGCAGGCCGGCAAGGGCAACGCGGTGCTGAGCTTTGGACCTGGACGCTTGAGCACTAAAGAGAGCGCGATGCCGCTCCAGCTCACCGGCGAGGCAAAGCAGGGGGATCTGATCTTCTACGCGGTGCTGCCTGCCCAGCTAACTGGGTCCCTGGCCGAACCGCAGCTGCGTTTTTCCCCCGGCGCGCTGCTGCGCTCCCGAGGGCGAGTCATTGATTCCTTGAATATCGATGAGATCCGCTGGCCGTTGGCGGGCGTCACGCTGACCCGGCAGGGCGTGGACGGGCGGCTACAGGCGATCCTGCGAGCCCACGAGGCGCAGCTGGGAGATTTTGTTCTGCATCTCGATGGCCGGGCGCAGGATTTTTTGCCGGATAACGGACTGTGGCAGTGGGCCTACTGGGGAGAGGGCAATTTTACGCCGATGCAGGCGCGCTGGGACGTCAGGGGCCGGGGCGAGTGGCGCAACAGCGATATCAACCTGACGGATCTCTCTACCGGTTTCGATAAGTTACAGTACGGCAGTTTGCAGGTACGCCAGCCCCGGCTGGTGCTTGACGCGCCGATTCGCTGGTCGCGGGATCCGCAGCATCCACACTTTAGCGGGGCGCTGTCGCTGGACGCGCAGGAGACCGCTATTAACGGTGGTGGCGGGCTGCCGCCCTCGACGCTTAAGTTCAGCGTTGAGGGTAGCGATCCGACGCTGTTTCAGTTTAAGGGCGATCTCCATGCGGCAGCGATCGGACCGGTACGGGTCAACGGGCGCTGGGACGGGGAGCGCCTGCGGGGCCTGGCCTGGTGGCCTCGCCAGCCGCTAAGCGTTTTTCAGCCACTGGTGCCGCCTGACTGGAAGATGGATCTGCGCGACGGCGAACTCTACGCCCAGGTTGCTTTCTCCGCCGCGGCGGATCAGGGATTTGAAGCGGGTGGACACGGGGTGATCCGTCAGGGCAGCGCCTGGTTGCCCGATAATAAGTTCAACGGCGTCGACTTTATCTTACCTTTCCGCTTTAGCGAGACAGGCTGGCAGTTTGGCACGCGCGGGCCTGTGTCGCTGCGCATTGCCAAGATCAGCAATCAGGTTACCGCCCGCAACTTCACCGCCAATCTGCAGGGCGCATATCCGTGGCGCGAGGATAATCCGCTGCTGCTTAGCGACGTCAGCGTCGATCTGCTGGGTGGCAAAGTGACCATGCAGCAGCTGCGAATGCCCCAGCACGATGCGGCCCTGCTGCGCCTGCAAAATATCTCCTCAAGCGAATTGATCACTGCCCTGCATCCGAAGCAGATTGCGCTCTCGGGGCCGATCAACGGCGCGCTGCCGCTGTGGCTGGAGCATGAGAAGTGGCTGATTAAAGATGGCTGGCTTAACAGTCCCGCTGCGCTGACGCTGCGTCTTGATAACGATACTGCCGACGCGCTGGCGAAGAAGAATATCGCGGCGGGGGCGGCTATTAACTGGCTGCGCTATATGGAGATCTCGCGATCCTGGACCACGCTCAACCTGGATAACCAGGGGGAGCTGACGCTTCAGGCCACGCTGCACGGCACCAGCTACGTTGAGGGGAAGCGCAACACCGTGGATCTCAACTACCATCATGAAGAAAACGTATTCACCCTGTGGCGCAGCCTGCGCTATGGCGACAACGTAGAGACACGGCTTGAACAGCATGCGGCGCTGCCGGGCTGTTCGCCCGATCGGGGATGTAAGGAAAAATAATGAGAACCCTCAATGCCTCTGTAGGCCTGCTGCTTCTGCTGATGCTGAACGGCTGCACGCCGCGCATCGAGGTGGCGGCCCCAAAGGAGCCGATCACCATCAATATGAACGTAAAGATCGAGCATGATATCAACATCAAAGCGGACAAAGAGGTGGAGGCCCTGCTGAAAGAGCAGAAGTAGCGGGCCCAAACGTCTCTATTTTCCTGTATAGCGCACAGCGTTAACAAAGGCGGCAAAAGCGGGCGAGGTATCGCTGCGGTTAGGGTAGTAGAGGTGAAACCCGGAAAAGTAGGGGCACCAGTCGACCAGAACCTCCTGCAGCTGCCCGCTTTCAATATAGGGCTGCGCCATAAAATCGGGCAGGCAGGCCAGGCCTATCCCATCCAGCGCACCGTTAAGAATATGGATATTGCTGTTAACCGTCAGCTGACCGTTGACCTTAACGCTCATGCTGCGGCCCGCTTTCTCAAACTCCCAGGCGTATACGCTCCCGCCGATGGAGTGGCGGATATTGATACACTGATGCTGGGTCAGCTCTTGCGGATGAACGGGCACGGGATGCTCGGCAAAATAGGCGGGGGCGGCGACCACCGAGAGACGCCAGTCGGGGCCGAGCCGGACGGCGATCATATCCTGGCTGATGGACTCACCCAGCCGGATCCCGGCATCAAAGCGCTGCTCAACAATATTGGTAAACCCGTAGTCGATAGCGATTTCAACGTTAATATCGGGGTAGGCTTTGAAAAAGGCGGGCAGCGCCGGGCGGAGAAGTTGTTCAGCAGCATCATCCGAGCAGGTTATCCTGATCGTTCCCGCGGGTTTGTCCCGCAGCTCGCCAATCTTATCAATTTCAGCGTTGATCTGCTCAAACAGCGGCCCTACCGACTGCATCAGCCGCTCTCCCGCCTCGGTGGGAGAAACGTTACGGGTGGTTCGCGTCAGTAGCCTCACCCCCAGGCGCGCTTCCAGGTTGCGCAGGGTGTGGCTCAGGGCCGACGGGCTGACGCGGAGGCGCGCCGCTGCCCGGGTAAAGCTCTTCTCTTTGGCCACCGCCAGGAAGGCCTGGATGTCATTCATCGTAGTATCCATCGTTATTGCTGAGCATAATTCACAAGTACATAAAAATTACCCTATCTAATTAAAAGACACTAGCTGATTTAGGATCGCTATCTCATTCAACGCAGGAAATGAATATGATCCATCAGCAGCAAAATCATGCTCACACGCCGCCCACGTGGGGCGCTATCTTCTCTATGGCACTGGGTGTGGTCGTCCTGATTGCATCCGAGTTTATGCCGGTAAGCCTGCTTACCCCTATCGCCCATGATCTCACGCTAAGTCAGGGCCAGGCGGGGCAGGCGATCTCCGTCTCGGGACTGTTTGCCGTACTGACCAGCTTGCTCAATACCCCTCTCACCGGGCACCTTGACCGCAAAAAAATCCTGCTGGCGTTCACGCTGCTGCTGACGGTTTCGGGACTGATGGTGACGTTTGCTATTAACGGCATCATGTTTATGGCTGGCCGGGCGCTGTTGGGTGTAGCGATCGGTGGGTTCTGGTCTATGTCGACCGCCACCGTGATGCGGCTGGTTCCGACCTACGCTGTTGCTAAGGGGCTGGCGTTAATTAACGGCGGAAACGCGCTGGCGGCGACGGTGGCTGCACCGCTGGGGAGTTTCCTTGGCCAATATATTGGCTGGCGCGGCTCCTTTTTTGTGGTGGTACCGCTGGCGGTGATGGCGTTTATCTGGCAGTGGCGGAGTATTCCTTCGATGCCGGGCAATAAAAAGCAGGCAGGCTCCGCGAATCCTTTTGTGCTGCTGCGTGTACCGCAGGTGGCCCTCGGCATGACCGGGATCGTATTTCTGTTTATGGGACAGTTTGCGATCTTTACCTATCTCCGTCCTTTCCTTGAGGAGATCACCCAGGTTTCAGTGACGCAGCTGTCGCTGACGCTGCTGGCGCTAGGCCTGTTTGGCCTGCTGGGCACCTGGGCAATCGGGCATCTGCTGCAGACCCGCCTGTACGCCTGGCTGATATCGATTCCGCTAATGATGGCGCTGTTGGCAGGATTGCTGATCGTACTGGGAAGCACGTTTCCGGCAGCGGTAACGCTACTTGCGCTCTGGGGGCTGATTGCCACGCCAGCACCGGTAGCATGGGGGTTATGGTTGAGCCGCGCCGTGCCGGACAACGCAGAGGCGGGTGGAGGATTGATGGTGGCGGTCATCCAGCTGGCAATAACCCTTGGCGCAGGCATTGGCGGCATGCTGTTTGACGCCGTTGGCTGGTGGAGTCCGTTTGCCTTCGGCCTGCTGCTGCTGCTCGGTTCGGCGATTGCCGCATGGCTGGCATACCGGGAGTGGAAAGGGCGCATTGAGGTCAAACCCGATGTGGCTGTTGCGGGGATTGCTCCCCGCATGAAAGCTACTTCTTCGATTCGTAAGCGAGAACAGCTTTAAACTCCATACTACGCTGCTTAAAGCTCAGCTCACAGAGCGAGCCGCGCACCATCAGCGTAAATCCCAGTGCCGTACCGCATAGCACCATGATTGCCACAAGGGCATATTTCGTCGGCATGTTATTGCCTCCATGCAAAGAAGGGGCTAACATCCAAATTGTTGGGTTTGGTCGTTAGCCTCAGGTTGATAGAAATATCGCCTGGGGCTTTCAACTTTTTGGACTCCCAACATGCCTGAAGCCGCAAAAAGCCTCAAGCACCCAACGGCATTCTAACGGCGGGTGGCGCAGTCGGTATAACAGCGTAAGGGATTTGCGGCGCGGCTCGGAATAAAGAGAGCAGGAAGGGCAGAGAAGCCCCCTCTGCCGCAGCAGAAGGGGAAAATGCTTAGGCGGTAACGATACTGTCGATGGCCGCTTTCGCGTCGGCCTGGGCTTTGGTCGCCACTTCCGGGCCGTAGGCAATGCCTTCGGCGAACACGAAGTTCACGTCGGTGATACCGATGAAGCCGAGGAACAGCTTCAGGTACGGGGCGATCAGGTCGGATGGGGTATCCTTATGGATGCCGCCACGGCTGGAGAGCACAACCGCACGTTTGCCCGTCACCAGGCCTTCCGGACCGTTTTCGGTGTAGCGGAAGGTCACGCCCGCACGGGCAACCAGGTCAAAGTAGTTTTTCAGCTGGGTCGGGATGTTGAAGTTATACATCGGGGCCGCCAGCACAATCACATCATGGGCTTTCAGCTCGGCAATCAGCTCATCGGAGAGCGCCAGCGCTTCCTGCTGACGCGGGGTCAGCGGCGCATCGCTTGGGCGCAGCGCGCCAACCAGCTCACCGTCCAGGACCGGGATCGGGTTAGCCGCCAGATCGCGCACGGTGATCTCATCCGCGCCGTTCTTTTCACGCCACTGTTCAACCAGATAGTCAGCCAGTTGGCCAGATTGCGAGTACCCTGCCAGAATACTGGATTTAAGAACTAATACTTTGCTCATGGGTGTTTCCTTTGTTGTATTTGATGAGGTTCGCCCCCAAATAATTGCTTGTCACTTTATTCACAAATCAGCGGCTTGAATAGCGCAATATATCGAAGCCTACATTCGAATTTTTTGAATAAGTCAAAGCAAGAGCGGATGTGGTACTCTACACACAACGTAAAAGCGAGATTCTTCCGGCAGCCTATTGCCCGATAACACTATGACAGAACAACAGAAATTGTCCTTCGCCGACCTCAATACTCACCTCGACAATCTTATGCTCCGCGACCGGCAACGCTTTGCCCGTCGTCTGCACGGCGTGAAGAAGGTTAAAAATCCTGACGCTCAGCAGGCCATCCTGCAGGAGATGGCGCAGGAGATTGCCCAGGCTGCGACTATTGTTGAGCGGCGGGCGGCGGCACGCCCGGAGATTAGCTATCCGGATAATCTTCCGGTTAGTCAGAAGAAGCAGGATATTCTGGAAGCAATCCGCGACAACCAGGTGACGATTGTCGCCGGTGAGACCGGTTCGGGTAAAACCACCCAGCTACCAAAAATCTGTATGGAGCTGGGGCGCGGCGTTAAGGGGCTGATCGGCCATACCCAGCCGCGACGTCTGGCGGCGCGAACGGTGGCGAATCGTATTGCCGAGGAGCTGAAAAGCGAGCCAGGCGGCGCTATCGGTTATAAGGTGCGCTTCAGCGATCATGTCAGCGAGAACACGATGGTCAAGCTGATGACCGATGGTATTCTGCTGGCCGAGATCCAGCAGGACCGCCTGCTGATGCAGTACGATACTATCATCATCGATGAGGCACACGAGCGCAGCCTCAACATCGATTTTCTGCTGGGTTACTTTAAAGAGCTGCTGCCGAAGCGACCGGATCTGAAGATCATCATCACCTCGGCAACCATCGATCCGGAACGCTTCTCGCGCCACTTTAACAACGCGCCGATTATTGAAGTCTCGGGTCGCACCTACCCGGTGGAGGTGCGCTATCGCCCCATCGTCGAGGAGGCGGATGATACCGAGCGCGATCAGCTGCAGGCTATTTTTGACGCCGTAGACGAGCTGGGACGTGAAAGCCCTGGTGATATCCTGATCTTTATGAGCGGCGAGCGCGAAATTCGTGACACCGCCGACGCGCTTAACAAGCTTAACCTGCGCCATACCGAGGTGCTGCCGCTCTATGCGCGTCTGTCGAACAGCGAGCAGAACCGCGTCTTCCAGCCCCACGGCGGACGGCGCATTGTGCTGGCCACCAACGTGGCGGAAACCTCGCTTACCGTGCCGGGCATCAAGTATGTAATCGATCCAGGCACGGCGCGTATTAGTCGCTACAGCTACCGCACGAAGGTACAGCGTCTGCCGATTGAGCCGGTCTCACAGGCGTCGGCCAACCAGCGTAAAGGCCGCTGCGGACGCGTATCAGAGGGGATCTGTATTCGTCTCTACTCCGAGGACGATTTCCTCTCGCGTCCGGAGTTCACCGATCCGGAGATCCTGCGCACTAACCTCGCGTCGGTCATTTTGCAGATGACCGCCCTCGGGCTGGGCGACATCGCGGCATTCCCGTTTGTGGAGGCGCCGGACCGGCGTAACATCCAGGACGGCGTGCGCCTGCTGGAGGAGCTGGGAGCCATCACCACCGATGAGAACCAGACCGCCTACAGGCTTACCGCCCAGGGGCGCCAGCTGTCGCAGCTGCCGGTGGATCCGCGTCTTGCCCGTATGGTGCTTGAGGCGCAGAAGCTGGGCTGCGTGCGCGAAGCGATGATCATCACCTCCGCGCTCTCTATTCAGGATCCGCGTGAGCGGCCGATGGACAAGCAGCAGGCGTCCGATGAGAAACATCGCCGCTTCCACGACAAAGAGTCTGACTTTCTCGCCTTTGTTAACCTGTGGAACTACCTTGGCGAACAGCAGAAAGCGCTGTCGTCGAACCAGTTCCGCCGTCTCTGCCGTACCGACTACCTCAACTATCTGCGGGTACGCGAGTGGCAGGATATCTACACCCAGCTGCGCCAGGTGGTGAAAGAGCTGGGTATTGCGGTCAACAGCGAGCCGGCAGAGTACCGCGAGATCCATATCGCGCTGCTTACTGGCCTGCTGTCGCATATCGGTATGAAGGATGCCGACAAGCAGGAGTTTACCGGCGCACGCAACGCTCGCTTCTCCATCTTCCCCGGCTCCGGCCTGTTTAAAAAGCCGCCGAAGTGGACGATGGTCGCCGAGCTGGTAGAGACCAGCCGCCTGTGGGGGCGTATCGCCGCCCGCATCGATCCGGAGTGGGTGGAGCCGGTAGCCCAGCATCTGCTCAAGCGCTCGTACAGCGAGCCGCACTGGGAGCGGGCCCAGGGGGCGGTGATGGCGACGGAGAAGGTCACCGTTTACGGCCTGCCGGTGGTGGCCGCGCGTAAGGTTAACTACAGCCAGATCGATCCGGCGCTTAGCCGCGAGCTGTTTATCCGCCATGCGTTGGTAGAGGGCGACTGGCAGACCCGGCACGCCTTCTTCCGCGAAAACCTGAAGTTGCGCACCGAAATTGAAGAGCTGGAGCATAAATCGCGCCGCCGCGACATTCTGGTGGATGACGATACGCTGTTTGAATTTTACGATCAGCGCATCAGCGTCGATGCCATCTCCGCCCGTCATTTTGACAGCTGGTGGAAGAAGGCCAGCCGCGAGACGCCGGATCTGCTCAACTTTGAAAAGAGCATGCTGATTAAAGAGGGCGCAGAACAGGTCAGCAAGCTGGATTACCCCAACTTCTGGCATCAGGGCAATCTGAAGCTGCGTCTGAGCTACCAGTTTGAGCCGGGCGCGGACGCCGACGGCGTAACGGTGCACATTCCGCTGCCGCTGCTGAACCAGGTGGAGGAGAGCGGGTTTGAGTGGCAGATCCCTGGCCTGCGCCGGGAGCTGATTATCGCCCTGATCAAGTCGCTGCCGAAACCGATCCGCCGTAACTTTGTCCCCGCGCCCAACTATGCCGAGGCGTTTCTGGGCCGCGTCACACCGCTTGAGCTGCCGCTTCTGGATGCCCTGGAGCGCGAACTGCGTCGCATGACCGGCGTCACCGTCGATCGCGAGGCGTGGCAGTGGGAGCAGGTGCCCGATCACCTGAAGATCAGCTTCCGGGTGGTGGATGACAAAAACCGCAAGCTGCAAGAGGGGCGTGACCTGACGGCGCTGAAGGAGAGCCTGAAGGGCAAAGTGCAGGAGACGCTCTCGGCGGTGGCCGATGACGGCATCGAGCAGAGCGGGCTGCATATCTGGAGCTTCGGCACCCTCGCCCAGAGCTATGAGCAGAAGCGCGGCAACTATAAGGTGAAGGCCTGGCCAGCGCTGGTGGACGAGCGCGACAGCGTGGCGATCAAGCTGTTTGATAACCCGCTGGAGCAGGAGCAGGCCATGTGGCGCGGCCTGCGCCGTCTGCTGCTGCTGAACATCCCGTCGCCGATTAAGTATCTGCACGAGAAGCTACCCAACAAAGCCAAGCTGGGGCTCTACTTTAACCCCTATGGCAAGGTGCTGGATCTGATCGACGACTGTATCGCCTGCGGCGTGGATAAGCTGATCCACGAGGCGGGCGGCCCGGTATGGACGGAGGAGGGTTTCGCCGCTCTGCACGAGAAGGTGCGCGCCGAGCTTAACGAGACGGTGGTGGAAATTGCCAAACAGGTAGAGCAGATCCTGACCGCAGTGTTCAATATCAATAAGCGTCTGAAGGGGCGCGTGGATATGACTATGGCGCTGGGGCTGTCGGATGTGAAAGCTCAGATGTCAGGCCTGGTCTATCGCGGCTTTGTCACCGGCAACGGTTTTACCCGCCTGGGCGATACCCTGCGTTATCTGCAGGCCATCGAAAAACGGCTGGAGAAGCTGGCAGTGGATCCGCATCGCGACCGTGCTCAGATGCTGAAGGTGGAGCAGGTTCAGCAGGCGTGGCAGCAGTGGTTGAACAAGCTGCCGCCCGCCCGCCGCAACGATGAGGACGTGCAGGCGATCCGCTGGATGATCGAGGAGCTACGGGTGAGCTTCTTTGCTCAGCAGCTGGGGACGCCGTACCCGATATCGGACAAGCGTATCCTACAGGCGATGGAGCAGATCACTGGCTAACAGTGTGCCCGGTGGCGCTGCGCTTACCGGGCCTACAGGAGTCTGCATACCGGGTAGGCCCGGCAAGCCTGCCGCCACCGGGCGTTGACCCGGTTTCGAGTGGTCGCTATGGAGCAGATCTCCGGCTAACAGTGTGCCCGGTGGCGCTGCGCTTACCGGGCCTACGAAAGCCTGCATACCGTGTAGGCCCGGCAAGGCTTGCCGCCGCCGGGCATTAACCCTGTTACCGGTGCGGCGATAGAGCAGAGGTTCAGAGTTGTCCCGACCATCCGCCGCCCAGTGCCCGATAAAGGTCGATCTGCGCCAGCAGCACGCTGTTCTTCACCTGCACCACGTTGAGCTGGGCCGAGAAGAGGGTGCGCTGGGCGTCTAACACGTCCAGATAGGAGGAGTAGCCGTTCTGGTAACGATTCTGCGCAATGCGCAGCGTCTCGTCTGCCACTTCTACCTGCGCCTGAAGCTCGGTCAGCTGCTCCTGCAGGCGCGCAATGGCGTCCAGGCTATCGTTTACCTCTTTGAAGGCGTTGCGCACCGTACGCTCATAGCTATAAAGCGCCTGGTTGCGCTGTGACTGTGAAACATCTACCTGCGCATTCAGCGCCTGGCGATTAAGCAGCGGGGCGAGAATGCTGCCGCCAACGCTCCACAGCCGCAGCGGATTATCTAATAAACCCGCCAGGGTATCGTCCTGAACCGAACCGCCTGCGGTTAAGTTCAGCGACGGTAGCAGCTGTGCCTGCGAAACGGCAAGGGTGGCGTCTGCGGCAATCAGCTCCCGCTGCGCCTGGACGATATCCGGCCGGCGATTAAGCAGCGTGGAGGGGAGCTGGCCGGGAATGCGCAGCGGAGTCAGTTTATCAAACTCGTCGCTGCGCCGGATGCCGCCGGGATTATCGCCAATCAGCACGCTCAGGGCGTTCTCCTGCTCGGTAATCTGATGCTGGATCTGCGGGATCTGCGCCCGGGTAGCGCGCAGCTCAGAGTCCGACTGCATTAGCTCCAGCCGTGAACTGTAGCCCGCCTCGTACTGGCGCTGAGCGAGGGTAAACGCCTCTTCACGTGCCTTCAGCGTCGACTGAGTAACACGCAGCTGTTCATCGAGCGAAAGCAGCGTGACGTAGCCCGTCGCCACTGACGAGGCTACGGTCAGGTTTGCTGCCGCAGCGGCGGCCTGCTGCGCCTCAAGCGAGGCCTGCGCAGCTCTGGCCGTGCTGCGGTTGGCCCCCCATAGATCCACATCATAACTGGCAGAGAGGTTACCCCGATAGAGCGTGCTATACACCGGCAGGCCGGTGGCCGCAGATTGCGCCCGTGCTCGCGTACCGCTGAGGCCGGCGTCCAGGGTCGGGAAGAGACTACCCTCGGCGGCGTATACTCGCGCCTGGTACTCGTTTACCCGCTCGCGGGCGATCAAGATATCGCTGTTATAACGCAGCGCCTGATCCACGTACTGGTTAAGCTGGCTATCGTGGAAGCTGCGCCACCAGACCGCCTCGGCCTGACTGGCTGGTCCCACGCTGCTGCGCCATTGCGCAGGGATCTTCAGGCTGGGTTTGGCGGGCTCTACATCAACCGACTGGCAGGCCGCTAAGGTAACGCATAACGCTAAAAGAGCGGGACGAAACGGCCTCATTTCGCCTCCCGGGTATCAATATGCACCTGCACCGACATGCCGGGACGCAAACGCTGGATCTGCTCCGCGTTTCCTTCTACCGCAATACGAACCGGAATACGCTGGGCAATCTTCACAAAGTTGCCGGTGGCGTTATCCGGCGAAATAGCGCTGAACTCGACCCCGGTGGCGGGCGAGATAGATTCCACATGGCCTGAGAAGGCCTGGTTATTCAGCGCATCTACGGTAAAGCGCACGGGCAGGCCGGTATGCACGTTGGCGAGCTGCGTCTCTTTCAGGTTAGCGATAACCCAGCGTTGAGAGGGCACCAGCGAGGTGAGGTGCGTGCCTGCCGTTACGTAGGCACCAAGACGCACCGCCATCTGCCCAAGCTGTCCGTCGCGCGGGGCGACGATACGGGTGTTTTGCAAATCGATCTGCGCCAGCTCCAGCGCCGCCTGCGCATTCTCCACGTCGGCCTGCAGCGCCGCGCGGTTGACGATAACCGTTTGCAGATCCTGGCGTGACGTCTCAAGCGTGGCCCGGGCCTGCGCGATATCGGCGCTGCCCTGCGCCGCGCTCGCCAGCGCCGCATCGCGTTCACGAATCGACAGGGAACCATCTGCCGTGAGATTTTTCACCCGGCGTAAATCCGCCTGCGACTTCTGGTTTTGTGCCTGGGCGTTTTGCAGCGCGGCCTCGTTACGCGTGATCACCGCTTCGGCGCTTTTGCGCTGCTGCAGGTTATTATTCAGTGCCGCCACCTTCATCGCCAGCTGGGCTTCGGCCTGATGCACACGCTGGTTGTAGATGCGATCGTCAATCTGCACCAGCAGATCGCCGCGCTTTACCACGGTAAAATCCTGCACCTTCACCTCGGTGATATAGCCATTAACCTGTGGGCTGATAAAGGTGGTCTGGCCGCGCACGTAGGCGTTATCGGTAAACTGGGTATGGCGGGTAAACGGCGGTAGTTGCCAGGCGTAGAGGATCACCAGTACGCCCACAATGCCAATGGCGGCGGCGGCAAAAATCGAAACCACCCGCAGGTTGCTGCGAGTATGTGCCTGCTCTTTAGCGGCATCCTGCTGACTCATAACCACTCCTGTTGTAACACTGCTCTCATTAATGCGCTTCCAATTCTATTTCGGGGTGTTCACTGCTTTTTTTAGGGCTAAACGGGCGGTAATACGCAGCCGCAGCAGTCGCCATAGGATCCACAGCAGGGTGGCGGCGGCAACGGTAGCGGTCAGCATATAAGTATCGTTATAAGCGAGAATATTTGCTTCGATAGAGCTGACGTTTTGTAGCTGGGCGATAGCCTGAGCGTTGAGTAGCGTGGTGTCGCCAATCAGATTTTGGTACAGCCGGGTGTAGATCTGAATGCGCTCGGTCACCAGCGGATCGAGGGAGGTAAGCTGATCCGCCAGCAGGCTGGAGTGATACTTCTCCCGCCACACCTGGAAGGTGCCCAGCACCGCCGAGCCCAGCAGGCCGCCGAGGTTTTGGCTCATACCAAACAGCACCGAGAAGCTCACCAGATTGCGCGGCTCGGTCACTACGCTGCCGATGCCCGCCAGCATTGCCGGAGCAAGGAAGAAGGCGCTGCCAAAGCCGAGCAGGAACTGGCTTACCATAAACTGATCGGGACGGGTAAGGCTCGTTGACTGGCTGTCGAGCAGGGAGGCAACGATCATCACCGCCAGCGAGGTCACGATCGGCCAGGCCAGGCGCTGCGGCTTAATAGTCAGGCAGCTGGCGACAATGCCGCAGACGATGCCAGCAAAAATGGCCCAGGCCAGGTTCGTCATCTGTTCATTTTGCAGACCGATATATTGCAGCCAGCCGATGGCACCGCTGTTCTGCTCTGCCAGCACGATGCGGATCAGGATCATGATCAGCCCCAGACGCACGATACTGCCGCTGGAGAGCCAGCGGGTATTGAGCAGTGGGTTGCTGCGATTGTGCTCAAAGACAATGGCGCTAACGATAAGCACCAGCGCCCCCGCCAGCGCCCAGCCGAGCCACGGTGTTTCGAACCACCACTCCAGCCGCCCCAGTGACAGTACGGCACAGAGCAGGGCCATGCCCGGAGCAAAAAGAATAAAAGTGATGAAATCCTTCTTCTCAAACACTTTTTTGCGATCGCCCGGCGGGAGCTTAAGCATCACTACACAGGCAAGAGAGACCAGCGCCAGCCCGAGCTCAAACAGATACAGCCCGCGCCACTCATCGGTTTGCAGCAGCTCTGTAGAGAAGAGCCTTGCCATTGGGATAGCCAGCGACGAGCCGGTAATGCCGATGGTTAACGCCTTGAGGCGGTGGCGGGCGGGCCAGGCCTGTATCTGATAGTAGATCCCCAGCGAGCTTAGGGCCGCCGCGACCATGCCGTGCGCCGCCCGCACCATTATCGCCGAACTGAGATCGTTGACGAAGAGGTGAAAAAAGGTCACCAGCACATAGAGCACCAGAAACCCTTCGGTAAAGGCGCGCAGGCCATACTGCTGGCGGAACTTTACCAGCAGGAGGTTGATCGAGACGTTGGTCATGACGTAGACCGCCGGTAGCCAGGCGATCTCTGTTGACCATGCGGCAAAGGTGCCCTGCAAATTTTGCAGATTAGCCGAAACCATCGCATTGCCCAGCGCGCCGGTCAGGCATACCAGCAGGCCCACGATGCCATAGGCAATACGTTTAGGAATGGGGTGAAGCGGCGTTGAGGGGGACCCCAGCAGCATCGGTTTTTCATGCGGAGCCCATTCACGCGGAGCATAGGGGTCGCGTTTCGTTGGCCGTTGGTCATCCATAGATTGTTAACATCAAGCGTTCTGCATTAGGTAAGTGTACTCGTGATATTGAATATTTAGCAGAATAATCAATAAAGCGAAATCAGCGATTAGGAGAGATCGCCTTTTCTTTACCTTGGGCTTTGTTACCCTGTAACGATATATCCTACAGGAGGTGACGATGTTTATGACCCGCTTTCCAACGCTGCCAGAAAACACGCTGGCGGCAGTAAACGTGCTGGGACACTGGCTAGCACAGAATGCGTTCGAGGGTAAGCCGCTGCCCGCTCAGGCCGACTGTATCGTTCTGGCAGGCAACGCCGTGATCCCAACGATTGATGCTGCCTGCGAGTTGGCGGCGTCATACAAGATACCGCTAGTCATCAGCGGCGGCATCGGCCACTCCACGCCTTTCCTCTACTCGGCCATCGCCCGCCACCCGCGCTATAACAAAGTGCGCACCACCGGGCGTACCGAGGCGGCAATCATTGGTGATATTGCCCGCCAGTTCTGGAAAATTCCCGCAGAGAAACTGATTCTGGAGGAGCGGTCAACCAACTGCGGCGAAAATGCGCGCTTCTCCTGGGCGCTGATCCGCGAGCGTAGCCTGGATGTAAAAACGCTGGTGGTTGTGCAGGATCCCACCATGCAGCGCCGGACGATGGCCACCTTTGCCCGCGTGCAGGCAGATACTCACGATGATGTGTGCTGCGTCAGCTATCCGGGTTTTACGCCGAGACTCGTCAACGACGGCAATACATTGACCTTCCTGCCGAAAAAAGAGGGACTCTGGCCGGTTGAACGTTACCTTTCGCTGATCCCCGGTGAGCTGGTAAGGCTGCGGGATGATAGCGAGGGCTATGGCCCAAACGGGCGCGGTTTTATCGTTCATGTCGATATGCCTGATGAGATTGCTCGTGCATGGCAGGTTATGCAGGCCGATGAGACGCTGATCCCAACCCTACGCGCGCGCGCCCTAATATAAATGGCTGATGTACTGTGCTGTTTATTATGAGTTCACTCACAAATTCCGTCTGTTGCTCTGGGAATTATCCGACACCCCTGTAAATCTTTAACAACGCGTTTACTTGTTAAAAACAATACCATTACAGGAGCAGGACATGACAGCACCCGTACAGCACCCGATGTATATTGATGGTCAGTTTGTCACCTGGCAGGGCGATGCCTGGATTGACGTTGTCAACCCGGCAACCGAAGCGCTTATCTCGCGTATTCCTGACGGTACGGCGGACGATGCGCGTAAGGCCATCGATGCCGCCGCCCGAGCCCAGCCTGCCTGGGAGGCGCTGCCAGCCATCGAGCGCGCCGGGTGGTTACGGAAAATTGCGGCGGGCATTCGCGAGCAGGCCAGTGAAATCAGCGCTCTGATTGTTGAAGAGGGTGGCAAAATTCAGCAGCTGGCCGAAGTCGAGGTGGCCTTTACCGCCGATTATATTGAGTACATGGCCGAGTGGGCCCGTCGCTACGAAGGTGAGATCCTACAGAGCGACCGTCCCGGAGAGAACATTCTTGTCTTCAAGCGTGCGCTGGGGGTCACTACCGGTATCCTGCCGTGGAACTTCCCGTTCTTTCTGATTGCCCGCAAGCTGGCTCCGGCGCTGGTGACGGGCAATACCATCGTTATTAAGCCCAGCGAGTTTACGCCTAACAACGCCATCGCCTTTGCCAAAATTGTCGATAGCATCGGCCTGCCGCGCGGCGTGTTTAACCTGGTGCTTGGACGTGGCGAGACCGTCGGCCAGGAGCTGGCGGGCAACCCGAAAGTGGCGATGGTCAGCATGACCGGCAGCGTGGGGGCTGGCGAGAAGATCATGGCGGCGGCAGCGAAAAATATCACCAAGGTATGCCTGGAGCTGGGTGGCAAAGCGCCAGCCATCGTGATGGACGATGCCGATCTGGAGCTGGCGGTGAAGGCCATCGTCGACTCCAGGGTGATCAATACCGGGCAGGTCTGTAACTGTGCTGAGCGCGTCTACGTCCAGAAGGGCATCTACGATCGTTTCGTTAACCGACTGGGCGAGGCGATGAACGCCGTTGAGTACGGCGATCCTGCTGCCCGGAACGACATTGCGATGGGGCCGTTGATCAATGATGCCGCGCTAGCCCGCGTCGAGCAGAAGGTGGCCGGGGCCGTAGAGCAGGGGGCGAAGATTGCGCTCGGTGGCAAAGCGGTGGAGGGCAACGGCTATTTCTATCCGCCGACGCTGCTGCTGGACGTGCGTCAGGATATGACCATTATGCATGAAGAGACCTTCGGCCCGGTGCTGCCGGTAGTGGTATTTGATACCCTGGAAGAGGCGCTGGAGATGGCCAACGACAGCGACTACGGCCTGACCTCGTCGATTTACACGCAAAATCTCAATACCGCCATGAAAGCGATCAAGGGGCTTAAGTTTGGCGAAACCTACGTCAACCGCGAGAACTTTGAGGCCATGCAGGGCTTCCACGCTGGCTGGCGTAAATCCGGTATCGGCGGCGCCGACGGGCGTCATGGCCTGAACGAGTATCTGCAAACCCAGGTGGTCTATCTGCAATCCTGATGGATCAGGCCTGAGAATAATTAATGAAGTTTTAATCAAAGCCCGGTATGTTTGCTTTTTTACTGTTTTAGATAAGGAAAATCTGATGCGCAGCAAATATTCCGGGTTACAAATAACCCTTCACTGGCTGGTATTTTTACTCGTCGTGGTGGCCTACTGCGCGATGGAATTTCGCGGATATTTTCCCCGCAGCGCCCGTCCGCTGATCAATATGGTCCACGTCTCCTGTGGCATCTCTATTCTGGTGTTGATGGTGGCGCGTCTGCTGGTGCGCCTGAAATACCCCTCGCCGCTAATTACGCCCAAACCAAAAGCGATGATGACTGGCCTGGCGCATCTCGGTCATCTGGTCATCTATATTCTGTTTATCGCCCTGCCGATTATCGGCCTGTTAATGATGTGGAACCGTGGCAATAACTGGTTTGCCTTTGGCATCATGATGCCGCACGCCAGCGAATCAAACTTCGATCTGGTTGATACCCTGAAAAGCTGGCACGTCATCCTGGCAACGCTGGGCTACTATGTTATTGGCCTGCACGCCGCCGCCGCATTAGCGCATCACTATCTCTGGAAAGACGATACGCTGCTGCGCATGATGCCAGGCAAGCGGCGATAAGCGTTATCTTAGCGACAGACACTACTCTACAGGCTCGATCATTTCTGGCCCCTGGTTTTTGATATTACCTACTGCGCGCGTAACCGGATGCCAGGTGAACATCTCCGCCGGAACCGCGCCGCGTTTGGCGATATCTTCTGCCTCCTTACCGCTGACGTCCTGTCGCATCCACTCCCGGGCAGCCTCCGGCGTCAGCACCAGCGGCCGTCGATCGTGGATATCGACCAGACCCTTATCCGCTGCTGCCGTAACAATCAGAAAGCCTTCGTTTTCGTCACCGCGTTCAAACGGCGCGCTGCCGATGGCCGCCATCAGGATCGGCTGGCCGTCGCTACGGTGGATAAAGTAAGGCTGCTTTTTGTCTCCCTCTTT
This sequence comes from Escherichia sp. ESNIH1, assembly GCA_002918705.1. Lineage (GTDB taxonomy): Bacteria > Pseudomonadota > Gammaproteobacteria > Enterobacterales > Enterobacteriaceae > Pseudescherichia. Next base: position 277,778 of record PQKR01000004.1, read on the forward strand.
TTTCCACTCAAACCAGCCGTCGGCAAAGCAGATGGCGCGGCCGTGTTGCCACAGAGGCTTAAACATCCTGCTGCTGGCGGCGGTCTCGACGCGGGCGTTAATTAGCGCTGGCTTATCCCACCAGCCCGGCGCATAGCCCCAGTGGACCGGATCCAGCGCCAGCCTGTCGTCACGTTCGTTTAACAAAAGCACCTTCGTTCCGGGCGCAACGTTGTAACGCCCGATGGGCTCGGGATCGAAAGGGATGTCGCGCTCTGTGTCATCAGCAAAGAGAGTCAGATACTCTTCACGCGCCTGCGACTGGGCAAATCGTCCACACATAGAAGCCTCCTGTTTCGTTACTGAAAGTATAGAGGGGGATGCGCAAGGGCATTGCCTGGTATATAAATAGAGGTTATGCCGGTTAGCGGCTCCGTCTTACCCGGACTACATTTTCAACCTGCTGATTGAGGATCGCCCTATGCTTGAGCTAAGACCAAACTGCGAGTGTTGCAATAGCGATCTGCTTCCGGACTCTACAGAGGCGCTGATCTGCTCATTTGAGTGTACGTTTTGTGCCAGCTGTGCGGAAAATATGGCGATGCGCTGCCCAAACTGCGGTGGCGAGCTGGTGAAAAGACCGCGCAGGGCGGCAGAGAAGCTAATCAACAACCCTGCCTCAACGGCACGGATTTTTAAGCCTGAAGGCTGCGCGTAATTGCCAGCGGCGTAAAGAGAGCAGGCCCGACAGAGCCTGCTGTTAAGGATGCGAATGCTTAGTTCAAAGAGGGGATAGATAAAGGCTCTAACTTGATAACGAAGTGGTTATTAGACCGCTTTATCTCTGCACCCTTATCGCCATACTCATCGGCAATCTGGAAAAAAGCATCGGTATCAATATCGAAATCCAGCTCGACCTCCCGGTGCTTACCGGAATTTAGCAGCTCGTATGCCTGATCAAGGTCGTACGCTTTAGCTGTGGCCATCAGACGTCTCCTCTCATGGGTTGCATAACGCCCTTAAGTGTACTGGAGCTGTCTATTTTTGCAGCGGAAACCAGAAAATTCTAACCCTGTTTTAGGCTGGATCGCTTCAAAGGGTCATGCCAATGACCGCATTCACCACCGATGAGCACATGAAGACGCCACCGGCAATAAGCCAGACGGATTGTTTTAACCGTGCCGCCAGAAAAAGAAAGATCGTGGCAGTGATAAAAAAAGGAATGGATATGAGAGTAAATGTGTTCATGTCGGCTGCCGTTTGGTATCTGCGCGCTCTTCAGGTTTGAAATGCTGCACTGCCCGATCGTAAATCGATAGCAGTTCGTCAATATTGTCAGCTGAACAGACCGGCACCCTTTGCGCCCTGACTAACTCAATTAAAAGTGCGTAAGCGGACTCTTCCGGGGAACTTTTAGGGTTTATTAATCCAGACATAGCGCCTCCTTGTAGATAGGTGCTATCAGATTAGCTCTGGTTTGCCGCTGTGGAAACTCTTATTAAGGGTAGGTAGCTACTACGTTGAACAGAAAGAGGCTGTTAAAGCGTTGCCAATGACAATCTATATGGCAGCGGCAAAACCGGCTTTGATTGTGAATCCATGAATAACCGACGGGCAGTGCTCGAAGGCACTGGACATCAACCCTTCTCCAGCCGTCTCAAGGCTTCCGCTTCGGTCGTTTCGACCAGTTCCTTACCAAAATCTAGCTCTGAGCCGTCGGGCGTGGTCCAGGCGTCGCCTGTATCATGCTTGAGTACATCGCCCACGTTGAGTTCACCATAGCCATCAAGGACGCCATAAATAAATTTCCCTTTTTCGCTTTTAAAAACATAGCCAATGTGGCCGCTATGGGATGAGTTCTTCTTATGGGTGACGGTTAAGCTGTTAGCATGAATCATATGACCTCCTACACATAAAAGGGTTGCTCAGAGGGTGACTCTTTAAACTTAACAGATCTAAGACCTTCTGCAATGCAGAGCCTGAAGTCAGGCACTTTAGTTTCAACAAACAGGCGATCGTTGGCATCAGGGATAACATAAAAGCATGATAGCCGCCTCGATGCGGCTTTTTTATCATCAGTGCCGAGCCTCGCTGTCGCGAAGCTTCAATAATACGCATCGTGTGGAATAAACCCTGCCTGTCTATAAAGGGGAAACGTCGCTATCGTACGTGACCACACATCACGATAAGGTCATCTCTTGTAAATATAAGGCTGCTAACAGATGAAAACCATGCTTATAGTGGCAGTGACTGTTGGACTCATTGGCTGTACGTCCAAATCTGAGTCTAATCAACAGGCGAAGATAGCGCCGCAGAAACAGATCCTTGATCCACAACTTCTGGTGAAAAAAAGGGACAGTGGCGCAGTTGTCATTAAGCGCGATGGAAGCTTTACTGGAAATACGTGCTTAAGCCGCGTGTACATTAATGGTAAACCCATAGCAGATTTAGATACGTCACAGGAAGTGATTGTCTATCCATCGCCGGGGGAATATGTCATTAGCACCTTGCCGAAGGATTTCTGCGTGGGGGGAATGAGCGCACAATCTGCCGATGTCGATGCAGGCAGTACATTAACGTTCCGTATCGGCTACGCGACAGATGGTGACTTTGGTATCTATCCGTCGAGCCATTAATGTATGAAACATAGGTTAATCAACCCACACTGGGGTGGGTTGATTACCACGACGTTCTGGAGATTAAAATGAATTTTTTATTCTCATGAGAGATCCTTTCTTAATGCCATACGGGCACTGTTTGAACTGGCATATCGTTGTATTTAAACATGGACCATTGAAGTTGGGTGAGTTTCCCGGGCAGTTTGTTGTTTTAATAAAGTTAGCCCATAATTCAGCGCTAAAAGGAAAGGCATGAATAATATCAATCTTATAAAGTCGTCCATTGACCACTAAACCGATATTATTTGTTGAGATGCGATGTCCCGAACGTAGGAAGAAATCACTCCTGTACCATATTATTAATTTCACGTTGCGTGGTGAGGAAGTAGCGGCAAAGAACGTCCCGGTAGTAGGGCTAGCCAGCGAGTCGATGATTTTCCATTCCATGTATTCTCCTTTTGACAACACTGAATTGCAATAATAAAAACGCTTACAACTGCAAAAAACAATAGTCACTTCATGTGACTAAAAATGTAGCAGTTTGAGTTAGGGTGTCAATGTTTTTTGTTATACCTTAAATTTCTTTAAGAAAATTTCCTTACTTTATAGTAATTTACAAAATGTATCGGTTTTTTTTGATATAAAACAATTTATGGTGGAAATATAATAATCACAGAGAATTGATGTGTTTTACACTTTTACCTCTGCGCATCATCTTAGTCTGTAGGTGGATTATGATTGCGGCGACAGTGGCATTTTGGAGGCGTAGGTAAGGGATTAAGTACCTATATTTGATGGCTTTTTTATGGAGAAAGATAATACCGTTTACGCGAGTGGCGTTACAGTCACTGACCTCAATAATATAGTAGAGGAATTATCTCGGTACTATTCGCCTGCAGCATTAATTCCTGAGGTCAGCGAGGACTTTAATTTATCGATAAAAGTGCTGACCCGAAGGGGAAGGTAACGCGTTGATGGGAGCAGCGCCCAGACGGATAAAGCCTGCGGTTCGACATCTGTTAATACGAGCTCAATCAGGTCGCCTTGCTGGATCTCTTTCGTGACATCCCAGCGGGTAAGCTGGGCAATCCCTAGCCCCTGAACACACAGCTCCCGTACGCCTTCGACGTTATCTGAGCTGAAACGCCCCTCAACGCTAACCCGAAGAATTTCACCCTCTCGTTCGAAAATCCATTGCGGTACGCTACTGAGCCTCAGGCAGTTATGCTGAATTAAATCTGCAACAGACCGGGGTGTTCCCTGAGCATTTAGATAGGCAGGAGAAGCACAGATTACGCGTGGGTTATCGGTAATTTTGCGGGCAATAAGCGTGGAGTCTTTTAACGGTGCGATACGGATGGCCACATCGATTCCCCTCCCGACGATATCAACCACATCTTCGCTTAACTGCAGGTCGATACTGAGCCTGGGATTATCTGCCAGTAGCTCAGGTATCAGAGGCAAGATATTACGGCGCCCGAACCCGGAGGGGGCTGTAATTCTCAGTAAACCTGCAGCGTCCTGTGTTGAAGGAGAGAACAGCGCTCTGGCCCCGGTCTCTGCATCAACCAGCGCCCGGGCATAGGGTAGAAACTCCAGGCCCTCCTGTGTCAACGATACCGATCGCGTCGTTCTTTGCACAAGACGCACGCCAAGCTCACGCTCGAGCGATGCCAGGCGCCTTGAAACCGCCATTGCTGAAATATTCTGCCTTTTTGCCGCCTGAGTCAGGCTGCGTGTTTCGGTTATGACAAGAAAGAGTGATACCTCTTGCAGATTCATAATGGCTCCGGCGTCCAATTATCGCATAAGTCGTTTTCTGCGGGAAAAGCACCTACGCGATTATAACAAAATTCATTATACAGCCTTATCATTATGGTCTGTTTATGCGTTAAACGACAATGATTATATTGTGTTTACGAGTAAAACTGAGCAGGAAAACAGATGAAAACATTGCCTCTTTTGGCTCCCGGTCATATCGGGAAGGTTGCCTTAAAAAACCGTCTGGTTGTCGCGCCAATGACCCGCGTTACGGCTTCGGAAGAGGGGATAGCCAGCGATCGTATGAAGGCATACTACGCGGATTTTGCGCGAGGTGGTTTCGGGCTGGTGATCTCAGAAGGCATCTATATCGATCGCGCATGGTCACAAACCTATGCTTTTCAGGCGGGGTTAACCAGTGCGGAGCAGGTTGCCGGATGGCGTAGGATTACGGATGCTGTACATCAACATAAGGGCCGTATTTTTGCCCAAATCCAGCATTCAGGCGCGCTTTCACAAGGCAACCATTTCTTAGCCGGAACCGTTGCACCCAGTGCCGTTCGTCCCGTCGGTAAGCAGATGACATTTTATCGCGGTGAGGGTGACTATCCTGTTCCACGAGAACTGAGTGAAGATGAAATTCAGGACATCATCAGCAGCTTTGGCGATGCCGCGTCGTATGCTGTTTTTGACGCAGGCTTTGACGGCGTGGAGATCCACGGTGCAAATGGCTACCTGCTCGATCAGTTCTTCACGGATTATACCAATCTGCGAACCGACCGCTGGGGGGGTGATATTGCTGGCCGTCTGCAGTTGAGCCTTGAAGTCATTAAGTCCGTTAAACAACGTGTAGGCCCGGCTATTCCGGTGGGTATTCGTATCTCTCAGGGGAAAGTAAATGACTTTTTCCATAAATGGGCAAACGGTGAAGAGGATGCCCAGGTGGTATTTATGCTCCTTGCCGAATCCGGTATCGATTATCTGCACCTAACCGAGTTTGAAGCCTGGCAGCCGGCCTTCCCTGACAACCCACTTTCGCTGGTTGAACTGGCACGTAAATACGCACCCCAGCTTACTATTATGGCCAATGGTAGCCTGCATGATCCCTCTCGGGCACAACAGGTTATGGAGATGGGGGCCGATTTTATCGCCCTTGGCCGTGGCGCCCTGGCAAATCATGACTGGCCTGAACGTGTGGCTGTTAACCAAGCGATCCGTGAATTTGATAGCGCCATTCTTGGGCCCATTGCCGATATTAAAGATTCAGAGCTGACTGATTAATTTCTCTGCCCCGGTCAGGCTGTCCGGGGTTAACTTTTTTAGCTGAAACGATAAATCTAAAATTGTTATAACCAACATTATTTACGCAACGGTTCAGGAAATTTTCACCTCGTGTGAGATCTAAACCACAATACTTCTGCTTAAAATGCCTCTTTTCCCGCCAGGTGAACTTCGTCACATTTCTTTAACCTGCGAATCAGTAGATTTTTCGGCGATAGCTAATAATCGATTCAGCAAAAAGGAAGAACAATGAAAATCAATCTGGCTTTAACGGTACTTGCACTCCTGGTTTCTGGACAGGCAGCAGCTAAAACCTGGGTGCTGACCAGCGCTGAACAAGGCATGGATAAAGGAAATTGGAAAATTTCCAGCGATGAGCTGAACATTAAAGACAAGCCGTTCAGCATCGCGCAAACGGTGCTGCACGGCGGTAAGCAGGAGGGCAGTAAAATCCTCGTGATTACCAGCAAGGATGGATTAACTATCACCCTGAGCCCCACGCGCGGCATGAACCTGCTGCGCATCGAAGGCTTTGGTGCAAAAATGGGTTGGGATTCGCCAGTGAAAGAGGTGGTCAATCCAGCCTTTATCAATCTGGAAAGCCGCAACGGACTAGGCTGGCTGGAAGGTTTCAATGAAATGATGGTACGCTGCGGCTACGAGTGGACCGGGCATCCGGTCACCGCTGACGGGCAAATTTATACCCTGCACGGGAAAGCAGGGAATACACCAGCCTCGCTGGTTGAGGTCGAGGTGGCTGACGCCGCGCCGCATGAGATCCGCATTCGCGGTCTGGTCAAAGAGAGCACCTTCAAAAAGGCCGATCTGCAGACTCTGACCGAACTGCGCTATGTGCCAGGCAGCAACAGCTTTAGCCTGCATGATGTGCTGACAAACCACGCAGACTATCCGCATGATTATCAAATCATCTACCACAGCAACTTTGGCATGCCGATCCTCGAAGAGGGCGCGCGCTTCCTCGCCCCGATGTCCAGCATCAGTCCCTTTAACGACTATGCCAAAGAGGGATTGAAAACATGGCAGACCTTTGCTGGCCCGACCCAAGGCTTTGATGAGATGGTATTCAACATCCAGCCGCTCTCCGGTGAGGATCACCAGACCCTGGCGGCAGTGGTAAACAAAGCGGGCGACAAGGGCGCGTCTATCCAGTTCGACACCCGCCAGCTGCCGGTGCTGACGTTATGGAAAAACACCGATACCGTTAAACAGGGCTACGTGACCGGGATTGAGCCAGGAACTAACTATGCCTATCCGGTCACCATTGAGAGAGAGCAGAAACGCGTCAAGCAGCTGCAGCCGGGGGCGAGCACGCAGTTTGATTTGACCTATACCTTACTGCACAGCAGCAAACAGGTAGCGGACGTGGAGAAGAAAATCGCCGCTATTCAGGGCGAAACAAAAATTGACGAGAACGCTACGCCGATAGCGAAAGAGTAAGCAGCCTGGAGTGCGCTCCCGGATTTTTCCACCGGGGGCGTACAGCTACAGCGATTCGCGCAGCAGCAGTGGACTTTCGACGCGAATGGTATCGCTGTGCGTTTTCTGATTAATGATATGCAGGGCACTCAGACGGCCAATATCATAGTGCGGCAGCTGTACCGTCGACAGCGGCGGAAAGAACAGATCGCCAATGCCCACCATATTGTCGTAGCCCAGCACCGCGACGTCCTGCGGAATACGCAGTCCTTGTGCCAGCAGCGTCTGGTACACCATAAACGCAATACGATCGTTACCGCAGATCACGGAGTCAAACAGCGGCTTGCCGTGACGGATATACTCCAGCAGATGGGCGGGCATATCGCGATAGTGCTCATCGCCAAATTTCATATAAACATGGTCGAGCGTATCGGGATCGATATTGGCTTCACGGCAGGCACGCTCCAGCCCATGACGGCGGCGTATGGTTGCCAGATGAGTGGCGGGAAGGTGCAGGCAGAGTGGCCGGGAATAGCCCGCGGCCAGCAGCGCCTTGACCGCGCTGTACTGACCCTGTTCGTCATCCGGAATGTAGCTCGCCACCGGCTGGTGCAGGCTTTCACAGTTAGCCAATACGCAGGGCAGGGTCAGCAGTTTGGCGGGCAGCGGGACCTGGCGTAGGCCCATAGTGGTAAAAATAATGCCGTCCGGACGGTGAGAGAGTAGAAGATCGACCATAGTCTCCGGGCTGTCGTCAGAAAACATATTGACCACAAAACTATTCCAGCCGTGAGCGCGAGCGGTCTCTTCAATAGAGAGTGTGATCTCCACCGAAAAGGGGGTCGTAACGGTATCCAGCGCCAGCACGCCAATGGTGCTCGGCGAGGCATGAGCGCCGCGGATCTTTTTGGCTGACAGATCCGGCACGTAGTTAGTCTGTTCAATGGCCTGCTGCACGCGGGCCAGGGTGTCAGGTTTTAGCCGTTCCGGGCTGTTCAGTGCCCGTGATACGGTCATCAGCGATACGTTTGCCAGTTTTGCCACATCTTTCAGGGACGCCATGTGTCTTACTCCATCATTGCCGTGTTGCCTAAGGCAGTATAACTAAGTTGCTGATGTAAAAGGATCATACGCTACTCTTTTCTCCGCGTGTTACAGACGATAAAGGAGAAATGTTGATCGCGATCTCATCTTAACTATGTTAACGTTAACTTTTGTGATTAACATCATGAATCTCAGCAAAATGGCGTGAGTGATGACTTTTGTTAACGTTACCATTAAAGCATTACTCCAACATGAGATCGCCATGATGAAAGCCCATCATTCTCACAGTTATCCATTACTCAGTGCCTTGCTGTTCTTCTTTTTCGTCACCTGGTCCTCCTCAGGCTCACTGCTTTCTATCTGGCTACATCAGGAGGTCGGACTGAAAGCAGGGGATACAGGGATTATCTTTGCGGTGCTGTCAGTCTCGGCACTCTGCGCACAAATCTGTTACGGCTTTATTCAGGACAAGCTTGGCCTGCGTAAGCATCTCCTGTGGTATCTCACGACGATGCTGATCCTCTCCGGCCCGGCGTATCTGCTGTTCGGGCATTTGCTAAAGATCAACATCCTGCTCGGTAGCGTGTTTGGCGGCATCTTTATCGGCCTGACCTTTAACGGCGGGATCGGCGTGCTGGAGTCCTATACCGAGCGCGTGGCGCGTCAGAGTCAGTTTGAGTTCGGCAAAGCACGGATGTGGGGCTCGCTGGGCTGGGCGGTGGCGACATTTTTCGCCGGACTGCTGTTTAACATCGATCCGAAGCTGAACTTTGCAGTTGCCAGCTGCTCCGGGGTGGTGTTTCTGCTGCTGCTGGCACGGCTGCGGGTCTCCTCTGCACCCCATGCCATGCAGGAAGCGGTGGCAGGGGGCAAAGTGACGCTCCAGGACGCGCTGCGTCTGCTTACCCTGCCGCGCTTCTGGGCGCTGGTATTCTTCGTCGTTGGCACCTGCATTTACGGTGTTTACGACCAGCAGTTTCCGGTCTATTTCTCGTCACAGTTTGCCACGCCGCAGGAAGGCAATGCGATGTATGGCTATCTGAATTCGTTTCAGGTGTTCCTCGAAGCCGCCGGGATGTTCTGCGCCCCGTGGCTGGTGAATCGCGTCGGGGCTAAAAATGGTCTGATATTCGCCGGTATGGTGATGGCGATGCGCATGATCGCCTCCGGACTGGTGGAGGGGCCGCTGCTGATCTCCATTACCAAACTGCTGCACGCCGTCGAGCTGCCGGTGCTGCTGGTGGCGATCTTCAAATACAACAGCCTGAATTTCGATAAGCGCCTCTCATCGACGCTCTATCTGGTTGGCTTCGCCTGCACCAGCTCGGTGATCGCCTCGGTGCTGTCGCCGCTGGCAGGCTACAGCTACGAAAAATATGGCTTCGCCGAATCCTATCTCTTTATGGGACTGCTGGTGTTCGGTATTACCTTTATCTCCATGTTTTTACTGCGATCCGGCAACGCTTCGGCGGATCCGCAGGTACCCCAACTTTCCGCTATCTGACTGACAAGAGTGAAGACGATGACCTACTCAATTGCTGACGCTGAACAGGAACTTAAGGTAAAGCACGAGGCGCTCAACCTGCGCTGGTATCCGCGCTATCATCTGGCCGCCAGAGCGGGCTGGATAAACGATCCCAACGGGCTGGTATGGTTCGATGGCTGGTATCACGCCTTCTATCAGCATCATCCCTACTCCACCCAATGGGGGCCGATGCACTGGGGGCATGCGCGCAGTCAGGATCTGGTCCACTGGGAGCATTTGCCAGTGGCGATTGCCCCGGAAGGGCCGGAAGACAAAGACGGCTGCTTTTCCGGCTCGGCGGTTGTGGACGGCGACACGCTGGCGCTGATCTATACCGGACATAAATTTCACGGCGATGCAGGTAACGAAGATAATCTCTATCAGGTGCAGTGCCTGGCTACCAGTCGTGACGGCATCCACTTTGAACGGCAGGGCATTGTGGTCGATACGCCACCAGGGGTGCACCACTTCCGCGATCCGAAGGTTTGGCGTGAAGGAGAGAGCTGGTACATGATCGTCGGCGCCCGCGCGGGCGAGACCGGTCAGGTGCGGCTGTATCGTTCAAGGGATCTGCGACAGTGGCAGGAGGAAGGGGTGCTTGATGAAGCCGAGGCCGGAATGGGCTTTATGTGGGAGTGCCCGGACTTCTTCACGCTTGGCGACAAGCGCGTGCTGATGTTCTCTCCGCAAGGCATGGCGGCGCACGGTTTCAAAAATCGCAATCTCTTTCAGAGCGGCTATCTGCTTGGCGATTGGCAGCCCGGGCAACCATTTGTCCGCGCCGGTGAGTTTGTCGAAATGGATCATGGACATGACTTTTACGCGCCGCAGAGCTTCCTGACGCCTGATGGGCGACGCATTGTGATTGGCTGGCTGGATATGTGGGAGTCGTCGCTGCCGGAGCAGCAGGACGGCTGGGCCGGGATGCTGTCGCTGCCGCGTGAGCTGAGCCTCAGCCCCGACAGTCATGTGCAGATGCGCCCGGCTAAAGAGGTGGAAAGCCTGCGTCAGGGCTGGTACCCCTGGCCGGTTAGCACGCTGAACAATCAACAGATTGGCGTGGCAGAAAACGCCGAGGCGATGGAGGTGGTGCTGAACTGGAAAGGCGCGGATAGCACCGCCGAACAGTATGGGCTGAGTCTCGGGGATGGCCTACGGGTGTATGTTGATGCCCAGATGCAGCGCCTGGTGCTTGAACGTCACTATCCGCAGCACGGTTTATGCGGGACGCGAAGCGTGCCGTTACGCCTCGACCGCGATCTCCAGCTCCGCGTATTTATCGACAGCTCATCTGTTGAAGTCTTTGTTAACGATGGCGAGGCTTGTCTTAGCAGCCGTATCTATCCTGATGCCGGACACCGGGATTTACGTTTATTCGCCTGGAGCGGCAGTGCATCGCTGTCCGATGGCGGAGCCTGGCAGCTTGAATAAATAAAATATGCATAGTTAATAACCCGTCCCAGGCGATGGGCGGGTTATTGCTGCCCTCATTGCCAAATATACCCCTACTTAATAAATGACTGGTTACGTAATAATAAAAAAGGATCCTCAATGAAAATAATCTGGGTCGGTTGTATGGTGACGTCTGTATTCAGCGGCGTGGTCTGTGCGCAGGATAGCCTTTCTCTTGAAGAGCGGCTAGCGCAAATGGAAAAGCGGCTGAAGGCCACCGAGGCACGTGCCGCCAGCGCGGAAGCGGAGATCCGTGCATTAAAGCAGCAGGAGGCTCCCCAGACGGTTGCCAGCGCCGCACCGGCGAAACCAACGCTCCAGATAAACGATACCGGTGATTTGAAATTCTATGGCGACGTTGAGTTTAATATAGACGGCGCCAGCCGCACCGGCGGACTGACATCGCTTAAAACCAGCGCCAATAAAAATTGGACGCCAGGTGAAAAGGAGCGCTGGGATATTAACGGGCGTATTCTTCTCGGTTTTGATGGTATGCGAAAGGGGGATAACGGCAAATATGCCGGTTTCAGCGTACAGCCGCTGGCGGATATGAACGGTAAAATGAATCTTGACGATGCGGCTTTTTTCTTCGGTCAGCAGGATGACTGGAAAATTAAAATTGGCCGCTTCGAAGCCTGGGATATGTTCCCGCTGAATCAGGATACTTTTATTCAATACTCCGGTAATACCGCTAACGATCTCTATAGCGACGGTTACGGCTATATCTACATGATGAAAGAGGGGCGCGGGCGCAGCAACAGCGGCGGCAATTTCCTGCTCAGCAAAACCCTGGATAACTGGTATTTCGAGGTTAATACGCTGGTTGAGGATGGCAGTTCTCTGTTCGTCGATCAGAACTACCACGGCAACGCGCTGGATAACCGTAAAAACGTGGTGTATGTGCGTCCGGTTGCCGCCTGGCAGTCCGGCCCGTGGACGGTGGCCGCTGCGCTGGAGAGCAATCTGGTGAATAACGCCTACGGCTATCAGCAGGATGGACGTTTCCAGGATCAGTCCGCCCGCACCGGCTATGGCATGACGATGAGCTGGAACACGCTTAAGGCTGATGCGGAAAACGGCGCGGTGGTTAACCTGAGCACCGCATACCTTGATGCGGCAGACGAGAAAGACTTCAGCGCCGGGATCAATGCGTTATGGCACCGCGTCGAGCTGGGCTACATCTTTGCTCACAATAAAATAGATCGCTTCAATATGGCAGGCGTCAGCGCGGATTGCGACAGCGACTGCGCCATCCTTGCGCCGGGCCGCTACGACATTCACACAATCCATACATCCTGGCAATTGCCGAACATTATGGATATGCCCAATTTCAACATCTATCTCGGGGCTTACGCTTCCTGGCTCGAATCATCAGCAGCGCAAACCGGCAGCGACGACCAACGCTACGGTGCACGGGTTCGCTTTAAATATCTGTTCTGATAAAAATATTGCTAAGGAGAATTTATGAAGGTCTGGGCATTAGGTGATGCGGTCATTGATCTGCTGCCGCAGGGAGAGATGTCGTACACCGCCTGTGCAGGCGGCGCGCCAGTTAACGTTGCCGTCGGGGCTGCACGTCTGGGATGTGACAGCGGATTTATCGGCAGGGTGGGCGACGATCCCTTTGGCCATTTTCTAAGGAATACGCTGGTAGAGCAGGGCGTTGACGCGCAGCATGTACAGCTTGATCCACAGCACCGTACCAGCACGGTGCTGGTTTCGCTCGGTGATGAAGGCGATCGCAGCTTTACCTTTCTGGTCGATCCCTCTGCTGACCAATTTTTGACGGCAGAAAATCTTCCGGCGTTTGGTAACGATATTCTGCATTTTTGTTCGCTGGCGCTGGTGGCTACGCGATGTCGTGAAACGCTGGTCAGGGCTATCAGCTACATCAAGCAGCGTGATGGCCTGTTAAGTTTTGATATTAATCTGCGCGCGCAGATGTGGCCCGATGCGCAGGAGATGTTAGACACCGTGCGTCATTTTGCCCTGCAGGCCGATATTCTCAAGCTTTCGCAGGAGGAGCTGTACTGGTTGGCTGGCACTACGCAACATGAAAAAGCGCTGGAGATCTTACGTGGCTATCCGTCACGACTGAAGGTAGTGACATGCGGGTCCAACGGGGCGATTGTGCTCTGGCAGGATCGGCTGGTTCAGGTAAGCGCGTTCCAGGTAGAAAGTTTGGACACCACCGGTGCGGGCGATGCGTTTATCGCGGGGCTACTGGCAAGTGTGGCGCAAGGCAATACGTTAGACGATCTGGCCCAGCTCAAACAGGCGGTGACGCAAGCCAGCGCCTGTGGCGCGCTGGCCACCACAGCGAAAGGAGCCTTAGCCGCACTGCCTGATGCGCAGAGTGTAGTGGCGTTCAGGGAAGTAGCCCGGGCGCTGGAGTTTACTATAAGAGAGAACCCCTGCCTGTAGATCAGAAACATCAGTCTGGAAAAGCTCTCCCAATATCGGGGGAGCGGGATCGTGTTTATAAAGCTATAGTGCGTTACATGTTGAAGAAAGAGAGTTTCCTAACTTCTGCATCAGGGTTTTCGCGCTCTACCGCTGCCAAAAAGCCAGCAAAGTTTTGATTGAACAGGGTTAGATTGTGGTAGAATTGCATTTGGCTCTCTCCCCCCTCAGTAAGATATATGACGCACCACTTACGCCTGTTGTTTATCGTTGTATAGCCTGGTTTAACCTGAGTTATTTTAGAGAGTTCAATTTTATGCGTGATGTTGTTGTTGATCTCATATAAAAACGTGTCGTCATAATAGTATTCTGCCCTGGAGGACCCGCCAAAATACGAAGGGTTGGAGGATATTTTTTTCATTCCATTTTCATCTGAAATGATGCGTTTTGGCTGGCGAAGGGTGCGGGTGAAAAGCGTTATCAGAGTAAACAACACAACGATGGGCAGAATTATCAGTAAAATATTGATTGCTTCCTGCATGTACTGTCTCCTAAATTAACTCATGGTAATAGTCACAGATGGTTACTGCGCTGTCAACGTTGGCCCACACTAAGATTAACTACTTGAAATATTTGTCCAGTGGATCGTGGTGCCTGTATTTTCTGACAAAAAAGAGCCAGTAGACAAAACCAATGACTGCACCGAGCCCGGCATAGGTCACCATCAGATTTTTACGCACCCTAAGAAGATCTGTAAAGGAGTATACGCCTTTCCATATGTCGATAATGCTTGCGTTTATCACCAGATCCAGGAACAGAGCAAGAAGAGGTAGCGCAATGGCATAGGCCGCCATGAGATAGATAAGTGCCCATATCCTGTACCTGGTATTGATGTGCATGTTTCGCCTCCTTGTCTGAATGACCACAATGATAAGGTGTCACCCAGTCGCTATGACCACGCCTTGTTTTGGATAACCACTCTGTATCCGTCTGGATCAACAAATGTCCTGCCGTTAACATCCCAGTAGGGATTAAAGGAATTTACCACGTTGAATCCGGCTTCAACCATTCTTGCGCAGGTGCTTTCCCACTCTTCTTTATGAGGATAATAGAGAACAAGCAGATCCTCTTCCGTTTGCGAAGGTTGAACGGGATGGTACTGACAAACGGTGAACTCGATGTGCCAGGATATCTCATCACGCCCCAACATCATTCCATTGAAACCATCATGATCGTTGAATTCAGCGATCTTTTGCAAATTCAGGCCTTGGCTGTACATCAGAAACGATCTTTCAAGGTTTGATACGGGTCTGGCAATACGCATGTGAGTAAACATCCAGAGATCTCCTGCCGACGGGGCGTAATTGAATTTTGAAAATCACTCTGATTTTACATCTCATTATGCCGTTAATTTGTCGATAAGAGCGGTCATGCTGATATGAAGTTAATAGGGCGAATGGGTATTTTTGCTGAGTAATGTGAGGTCAAAACTGACGGTAAATGCCCTTGCAACATCTTCCCCGTGTTTCAAACCGGCGTATGCCGAGGCGTATCGCACTGCCGCCCGCGTTGCAGGCGGCAGAGACTATCAGAACAAGACCGAGTAGTTCAGGCCGAAGGTACGACCGCGACCTTTATAGGTATAGAGATTCTCAGCGCCGTAGGTTGGGCTGTACAGACCCGGTGCGCGCTGTCCCCATGCGGTGGTGTAATCTTCATCAAACAGGTTTTCTACGCTAAAGCTCAGCTTGCCCACCGGCAGAAGGTAACTGCCTAATAGATCAACAGTATTATAACCGTCAATGTGCTTACCGGCATCATCGGACAAATCAAACGTCTGCGTACTTTGCAGACGCAGCGTCCAGTCGCCCGGCGCCCAGGTAACCCATGCGCTCATTTTGGATGGGCTGGCGCTGTCTACCGTCAGCTTTTCCCATTTCCCGTCGACGCGAGTTTGCGATTTGATGACGTTAAAGTTTGTGCCCGTGCTCCACGCGCTGTCGGTAAAGAAATAGTCGACCTGGCCTTCAACGCCGTAGATGCGACGCTTGTCGTCTTCAACGTTGATGGTCATGTCGTTTTTGTTGATGTTGATGGTTTTGTCGGAGAGCGAGTAGTAACCGGCAATTTGCGTGCGCAGGTTGTCCCCGGTGTAGCGCCAGCCCAGCTCATAAGCATCAACTTTAATACCGTCGAGTTTTGAGTCGTTAACGTTAACGCTGTTGACCAGGCGATAATGGCCGTTCACCAGCTGATAGGTGCCGGAGCCATAATATTTTGCCAGATCCGGGATCTCAAACCCCTGGGAGAAGTTGAACCATAGCTGCTGACGCTCGGTCAGATGACCCAAAATGCCGGCGTTAAAGAGCAGATTGTTGTAGTCGGTTTTTCCGCCTGGTACAGCGTCAGCGGAGGTGGCTCTTCCCGTGGCAATGGCCTGTTGTTGGGCATAGCCAACAAAATCATCGACCCGGTTCTCCGTGTACTGATAGCGCACGCCGCCGCTGAGGGTGATAGCGGAGAAGTCATAGCTGGTTTGCAGGAAGGGGGCGAGGTTGGTGATGCTATAGCCCGGATAGCGGCCAACGTTATACGCGTCATCCAGCTTCATGCCACCGCTGGCAGCTGCTTTGCTGAGGTCGAAAAATTGCTGTTTGGCGTCAAAGACTTCATGCTCGGCATCAACACCCCACGTCAGGGACAAAGCATCCAGTGGTGTGCTGTTGAGAGTGAGTTTACCGCCGTAGAAGTCGGTTTTCTGCTGTGAGGCTCCAATGCTGGTTACCCGGCCGCCTGAAAGGGTAGGGAAGGGGTAGAAGGTCAGGCTTTCATCACGGTAATAAATTTGAGCGACCAGATCCTGACCCCAGAAATCGGTGTTGGAGTATTGCAGGTTGATCAGGTGGCGTTCGGTACCGGGAATACGGTCGGAGTCGAGATTGTTCTTGTTGTAAGCATTACCAGAACCGGTTACCGCCGAAAAGTTCTCACCAAGATAGAGGCCGTGCTTACCGTCGGATTCACTATTGTAATACTGGGTGGTGAGCTGCAGCTGCTGGTGGTCGTCGATATTTAGCGTGCCGGTGCCCATCACGTCCAGACGGTCAGAATATTGCAAACCGGTCTGGGTGTTATCAATGTTCACCTCGTTGCCTTTGCCATCGTACCAGCCACCAAAGCGCTGATAAGCGACCGACAGCCGCCCTGACGCATTGTCATTGCCGCCGCTGACCGCCGCCGCGATGTTCTCATCATTATCGTTATGGCTGTTGAAGCCCGATTTCATGCCGGTCTGAAATTCGACTTCCGTTTCCGGTTGGCCCTTTTTAGTGACAATATTGATTAAGCCGCCGGTACTGCCGCCGCCGTAGAGGGAGGTTGCGCCGGAGATAACTTCAATACGGGTAATATTAAACGGATCGATAGAATCGAGCTGGCGGCTATCGCTGCGCGAGGAGTTTAAACGCACGCCGTCGACCATTACCATCATTGAGCGACCACGCATATTCATACCGTAGTTGGTACGCCCCTGACTGCTGACATCCATACCGGGAATCAACTGCGCCAGCACCTCCTTGAGCTCTTTACCGCCCTGAACCTGCTGTTCAATTTCAGCCTGCTCTACGACCCAGGTCGTCTGTGCCATATCGGTAATGCTGTGGTTTGTACGGCTGGCGGCCACAACCATCGACTCTTCTTTTTGTCCCTCAGCCGAGGCATGAGTGGCTAGCATCATTAATAAACATGGGCTTAGCGCCCAAGAACAACGCGGTTTCATTATTATGATCATCCTGATTTTTCGAGGTATCGGTGGCCTTAAGGCCATTAATCGCAACGTCATCGCCCTCTGGTTTGAGAGTGATTATCAAAATGATATGAATTATCATTACATTGTAAACAGATAATGTTAAAAAATGTTTCTATAAAGACATGATATAAATAGGGTTTTTGGTGAGGCGTGTAGGTCGTCGTCATCATGAGAGCTGGATGACGCCGCGACACCAAAACCCAATGGGGGCTGCAAAATAATGAACGGAGCAGGTAGGGTTAACAGCAGGAATACTTAGATCCCAAGTGCATCACGAATGACAGTTTCCATTTTCTCTGGCGTGGTGAACGGTGCAAAACGCTTGAGCGGTTTGCCGTCGCGCCCAATCAGAAATTTAGTGAAGTTCCACTTGATCCGTCGACCCAGCACGCCGGGCAATTGGTCTTTCAGGTAACGAAACACCGGATGGGTAGCGGCGCCGTTGACCTCCACTTTCTCGAACATCGGGAAGCTCACACCGTAGTTGCTGTGGCAGGTCCGGGCGATTTCATCAGGGCCGCCAGGTTCCTGGGAACCAAACTGGTTGCAGGGGAAGCCAAGCACCATCAGTCCCTGGGCGGCATACTTTTTGTAGAGCGCTTCAAGGCCAGCGTACTGTGGGGTGAAGCCACAATGGCTGGCGGTATTTACCACCAGAACCACTTTGCCAGCGTAGTCGGCCATCGAGATGGGCTGACCCCGCAGACTGGTGGCTGTAAGTTGATGAAAGGTGCTCATATCGACATCCTCAGACCAGAATCGTTTTACGTTAACATTGCCCGCTAATGATTAACACACCATGATGTTTCACTGATATCAAATCAAACACTGCGATGAGCTATGTCTATCGCAGCGATCTGGAGGCCGCCGGCGAGGCGTTTATGGCCCAGGTTCGTCGAGAGGCAGTTCGAATGGCTGCGGAGATAGCGGCGTGAAAAAAATAGATCTCCGCAAACAGGCTCGGGGTCGCGAGTGTACCGTCCGCATCCCTGGCCACTTCAATTTCAATCCCGAGACGAGCGTACTGGCACACTACCGCCTCGCCGGAACCTGCGGCACTGGCTGCAAACCAGACGATCTGCAGGGCGCTATCGCCTGCAGCGGTTGTCACGACGTCATCGACGGTAGAGTTAAAACCACCGAATACTCACACGACGATCTACGGCTGATGCACGCCGAGGGTGTCATGCGCACATTAAATATCTGGAAACGAGAGGGTTTTTTATGAATTCCGCATTCAAAACGTTGCCGTGGATAACGAGCGAGGCGGAATTGCGTCGTGTATGGTGTCGGGGTAAACGAACAATCTCGGCAGGCCAGCACGTGTGGGTTCGCTATATCCTCAGCACTTGGGGATCGGTTATGGGTGGCAGCACTGCGCCGGAGAACTGCGGAGGCGCGAGCGTGATTGGACGTCTGATGATTAGGGGCGACTGGGACCAGGCCAGCGCAGACAGAATTATCCACGCAGTGAACACGCTGTACGAAATGGGCGTGCGCGGAGATTCTCTGTTCGAGCGGGCGCGTGAACTGGCTATTCCGCAATCTACTGCAAAATACTGGCTCGAAATAGCTCAGGCCGAGGATGACGCCAAATTTATTGAGCGCGTGATGATCGGCGCTATCAATAAAAATAGCCCGATGCGCACCGTTGGTATTCTCCGCCACTGCGCTCGCATGAATGCCCATCAGGTTGCTAAAACGCTGATACATGAAACCGGATGTGACCTACAGGCCGCCCGCAAACGTATTTCGTGGTGTGAAAAAATACTGGAGGAGACGCTCTATTACGCAATCAGGCGCGAAATGCAAAAAGAGCCCAGCAGCACTTTTTGTTAATACGTCGAGACAATTAATAGATACGATTCAGGCATACTCAGGTTATTTATACGTTGAGTATCACAATTCAAAACCTCGCCTCGACGGGGTTTTTTGCTTTCCAAAGCTACGGTGAGGTAAAGAACATAAAGACGTCTGAGCCAGCACTATGAGCTAATAACTGAACCGGTTGTTTCTATAAGATCTCGCGCCACTGGCATGGTCGCCAGCGGACGGCGGAATTTTGGAGCTATCCGCGAGGTCAGGCTACTTCTTAAATCTCGAAGCAATTTGGAAAGCATATGACTCGTCATTGCAAGATAATCGCCTTTGCTGCGGTTGTAGCACTTCTTTGTGTAGGTGCAGCATCATTGGCAGAAAAAAAAGCAGATAATTATTTTCTGACCTCTCTCAATACACCAGACTCTTCCCGCTGGGAAAGCGAAGTAAATTCGGCTGACCATAAATTTGCATCTAAGCATGGAGGATTGTGGTCGATGACTATACTGACCCCGATAAAGGAAGAATTCACCGATACAAACTTTCCATTACTTCATCCTGGTAAGGATCAGCCAGCAAGTGTTTGCTTATATTTTGAAAAGAGTGATTATCTTTCCGATGATTTCTCCGATAGCAGCTTGTCCAAGAAAGGCGTGTCTGACAAGGAAATTACGGGTTTTACTGATAAAGCGTCATGCGAAAAAACTCGCGCCATGCTTGATCGTCAGGAGTTGGACCGTGAGAAAATTCGTGAAAATGCGGAAGCAATGTCGACTAAATGGACGAAGGCTTCTGAAAATTTACATCTCGCTTCTATAGGGTTTGGGGGATGTGCTGTCGCGTGGTTGTGCATCCGCTTATTATTTATAGGCTGGCTTGCATTTATCCGTGCAACAGCAAAGGCCATTCGCGGAGATTAGTTCTTAGGTTGAAACCTGAAAAAACAATAATTCTAAATTTCTCTAAGCCCTGGCATTCGCCGGGGCTTTTTATTCGAATACGCGCCCGCCCAATCACCCGCACTCATTACATACCCTGTAGCTGTGGGCGTGGCGCTATCTATTTGTGAGGTAGTCATGAAATTACCGGAGTTAAACTGGCCTATCGTGGCCTATCGTGGCCTATCGTGGCCTATCTGTGGGTCGGCTGTATCTGGCTAGGATCTATAGCGCATTCGGCGTTTCGTGCGCTGTGCGGTGATGACGTAACGGTTATTGGTGTCGTGTTGCAGATGCTCGTTGCGTCGTTCGCTAGCCTGCTGGCGATTCTCATCGCTGTGCGCTGCAACTGGAGCGCCGGGTGATGACCGGAATCGCCGAGCGTTAATTTTATAAAATTCTGCAAAATGCGGTTGGCCAGCAGTGCTAACTAGCATAAACGATCTTTTTCTAGACCCCGGGGTCTCGCTATCTCACCGGGTTATATTTCACAACCCAGCATAAAACTCTGATTGAGGAATCCCAATGAACAAAATTGTTCTCGCTGTAATCGCGGGTGCGTCTCTGTGCGTGCTCTCTGCATGTTCTACGTATACCGAGGCTAACGGTCCGAACGGCGGTGCGGTGAAACACATCGCAATCGCGCTAGGCACGAGCATTACCACGTCGAATGGCTGCATTAATTCAGCCGGTGGTACGTGTGATCAACAGACTGCCCCGGCGGCAGAGTAATTTCCGCTGCTCCGCTAACCCGTCACGTATCTAGGAGGTTTAAAAAATGAAGCGGCAACGCGGATAGACCGTAGCCGCACGGCAGTGCAGCAGTCATGATGCTGCCCCGAGTCGCCATCGAGCGAGCCTGTGTAGTGATGGGTAAGGGTCATAGACTAAAACAAGCTCCGGTAAAGCAGCGCGAACCGCCAGACGCGCACCGGTCATCAGCGGCGATGAAGCGACAGCACCTCTCGGGCATGAGCGTGGCCACTCCGGGAAGTGGCAATCACTACAGAGCGTCATTGCGATGGCGCTCGATAGTGAGCACTAATAATCCAGTATCAATGTTTTTATTGTGTGAATATACGTGCGCGGAATTTTCCGCGTTTATGAAGAGAACGACAAATGTTAGAAAATTATTACGGTGCTGGCATATCTGATAAATCTACCCCTGAGCAAAAGAGGCGCCTGCTGGCGGTTCAGGCTGCATTAGAGATTGCAAAAGCGGCCGCACCTGGGGGTAGTTTACTTGCCGCCCTGAATGGTATTGATGATTCATTGGATAAAGCTGCGGATGCTATTCAGGCTGCGCTATCGAAGTCAAAGTAAGTAACGTAAATGCATTAAACGGGCTGCCGAGGCAGCCCTTTTTGTTGCCAGTAATCACTACGGGATAGTGGTTATGGGATGACCGCCTTTACTATTTGTCTTGCTAACTCAGTTATTGATTTTACCTTGCTACTCGATTGTTGGGACAAAACCAAGAGGCAAAGGAAAACCATCATAGAAATGAATGCGGCCGGTGAAGCGCATACCGTAATGGTATGGCTTAGCACAACTACGATGGTCAGGTCGATAATCAGAGTCGTTATTTTTTTCATGGACTGTTCCTCAAAATGAAATGTTCAGTCCTTAAGTACTAATGACCTCTAATTTCTTTCCGCCCAAGAAAATTTCCAAGGTACTCCTGATGGGGTCGGATCACCACGGGGGCGACGGATCGCGGTCAACGGCTAGTTTTTCGCATTTTATTGGCATCATCATCCGATTAATATTCTGTTTTCATTGAAATTTACTTTTCAATGATGTCGAAACGTACATTTTTTATTCATCATCATGGATAACGAACTCAAAAATTTCCGGCTGAACATAAACCAGCTTGCAGCAATGACGGATTTGCACCGGCAAACGGTCGCCAGCAGGCTCAGCAATGTTCCGCTAGCTCCGGGTAGCAACCAGAAATTAAAGCTGTATTCGGTTCTCGATATCCTCACCACGTTATTAGTGAGGGCCGACGATCCAGAGCAGACAGACGTTAATAAACTGCTGCCGCCTGACCGCAAGGCTTGGTTCCAGTCCGAGCGGGAACGACTGAAATTCGAGCAGGAAACCGCCCAGCTTATCCCGTCTAGCGACGTAGACCGCGAATTTTCAGCTATGGCAAAAGCCGTGGTCCAGGTGCTAGAGACGCTGCCGGATATTCTGGAGCGCGACTGCGGATTACAGCCCGCTGCAGTAGCCAGGGTGCAAACCGTTATTGATGACCGCCGCTGGCGTGCGAGGTGGTGAGCCACGGCGTTCGCGCATCGCGTCGTTCTGGATGGAGGGCCCCGCCGCTGCATACCAGACGCTGGCGCAGCTGGTATATAAACGCCTGACGGCTGAGCAGGAATACGAGGCCACTGGTAGCGAGGAGACGCTCAGGGCTATCACCAATACCGACTGGGGGCAGCCGTATCGGCCGCGCGCGGCAATGGATCAGCGGCAGGGCGAGGAGCTGATGGCGCGTGCTGAGCAGTATGGCAAATGCCTGGTGCCGCCGCAGGTGCGTTTTCTCGTCGCGGCTGTGGACGTCCAGGGCGGTAAAAAACGACGTTTTGTCGTTCAGGTTATCGGGTATGGCCAGCATGGAGAGCTGGCTCATTGACCGCTATAACATTAAAACATCCCTGCGCTGTGACAGTGACGGCGAGGCGATGCAGATCGATTTTTCGCTGGACGCGCAGGGGTTCACTGTAAAAATGGAGCTGGAATAGTTATGCCGTTTTTCATAAAACTGTGCGGTGTGTACCTGATGTTTGGGTGTAAAATTCCCACAAACAATGAGGATGACATATGCGTAAATCAAAATATGAAAAACAGATCGCCCTAGCGAGGCAAACAGCAGAACGTGTAGATTTTCGGCGGCAGTTCCGCGAATTTTTGGAGTCTAAAAATCTACCGAGAACCGAGGACAATGCCTATCTGTTTGCATTTGGACTGCAACTGAGCGCGGACGAGAGGGAAAATTTAGTTGACGTGTTAATGACAGAGATCATACCAAACCCATGCATCTAGAGCGCTCATTTTGGGGGCGTAATGGGGGCGTTTTAGGGTCTAAAATGCATTTGGGGGCGTATTTGGGGGCGTTAAAATGTCTGTATATGTCCCCATATGTCCCTAGATACTATCCCGTAAACTGCTGATTAGAAATTAAATATTTATTTTACAATAATATAGAGATGCTGCTACTATACCCCCCTACAGTATAGGAGGGCGTATGCCACACTCACCTGAAGATAAAAAGCGCATCCTTACCCGTGTTCGCCGCATTCGTGGCCAGGTCGACGCCCTTGAGCGGGCGCTGGAGTCGGGCGAACCTTGCATCGCAATACTGCAACAGATCGCCGCCGTGCGCGGGGCTGCTAACGGCTTGATGGGCGAGATGGTCGAAATTCACCTCAAAGATGAACTGGTCAGCGGCGAGACAACGCCCGACCAGCGCGCGGTAAGAATGGCAGAAGTCGGCCATCTTCTGCGCTCTTATCTAAAATAAAACAGTACTGTTCACATAAGGGAAGAGAGTCTATGAAATCACGTGCGGCTGTTGCCTTTGGGCCGGGTCAACCACTGAAAATTGTTGAAATCGACGTAGCGCCACCGAAAAAAGGTGAGGTGCTGGTTAAGATCACCCACACCGGCGTCTGCCACACCGATGCGTTCACCCTCTCAGGGGACGATCCGGAAGGCGTCTTTCCGGCGGTGCTTGGCCATGAAGGCGGCGGCGTAGTAGTGGAAGTGGGCGAGGGCGTGACCAGCCTGAAGCCTGGCGACCACGTCATTCCTCTCTATACCGCCGAATGCGGCGAGTGTAAGTTCTGTAAATCCGGCAAGACCAACCTCTGCCAGGCCGTGCGCGCCACCCAGGGCAAAGGCCTGATGCCGGACGGCACCACCCGTTTCTCCTACAACGGCGAGCCGATCTATCACTACATGGGCACCAGCACCTTCAGCGAATATACCGTCTGCGCGGAGATCTCGCTGGCGAAGGTCAACCCGCAGGCACCGCTGGATAAAGTCTGTCTGCTGGGCTGCGGCGTTACCACCGGTATCGGCGCGGTGCACAACACGGCGAAGGTAAAAGAGGGCGATAACGTGGCGGTCTTCGGCCTCGGCGGTATCGGTCTGGCGGTGATCCAGGGTGCCGTGCAGGCGAAAGCCGGACGCATTATTGCCGTGGATACCAACCCGGAGAAGTTCAAGCTGGCAGGCGAGATGGGCGCAACCGACTTTATCAACCCGAACGACTACGATAAGCCGGTTCAGGATGTCATCGTCGAGCTGACCGACGGCGGCGTAGAGTTCAGCTTCGAATGTATCGGCAACGTTAACGTCATGCGCGCGGCGCTGGAGTGCTGCCACAAGGGCTGGGGTGAGAGCGTGATCATCGGCGTCGCTGGCGCAGGTCAGGAGATCCGCACCCGTCCGTTCCAGCTGGTGACCGGGCGCGTCTGGCGCGGCTCCGCCTTTGGCGGCGTGAAGGGCCGTACCCAGCTGCCGGGCATGGTTGAAGATGCGATGGCAGGTAAGATCAACCTCGATCCGTTCATTACCCACCGTCTGCCGTTGGAACAGATCAACGAGGCCTTTGATCTGATGCACGAGGGCAAATCCATCCGTACCGTTATCCACTTCGGCGATAACTGATCCCACTGCCGGCGGTTTAGCCGCCGGCAGCATAATTAATGTGCGAATCTGTGACCGAGTTGGCGCTTTTAGACATAAGATAAATCTTATGGCTGCCGATGACTATCTGACAGGCGTGTAATTACGCATCTTACAATAAGAGAGTCGATAGCCATGGATAAAACAGCAGCGATGCACAAACCGCAGACAGTTGGCTTTTTACATCATATCCGCTTAGTACCCCTTTTCTCCGCCATCCTCGGCGGTATCCTTCTGCTTTTTGCCTTGAGCTCAGGGCTGGCAGGTTACTTCCTGATGCAGGCCGATAGCGACCAGCAGGACGTCACCGCCGAAATTCAGATCCGTATGGGACTGTCGAATAGCTCGAATCACCTGCGCACTGCCCGTATCAACATGATCCATGCCGGGGCGGCCAGCCGCATCGCGGAGATGGATGACATGAAACTCAATATCGCCGAGGCGGAGAAGCGTATTGGTCAGTCGCAGGAGGGCTTCAATGCCTACATGAACCGCAGCGTGAAAACGCCGGCCGACGAGGCGCTGGATGGCGATCTCAAGGCGCGGTTTGATGCCTATATCGCCGGACTTCAGCCGATGCTGAAGTATGCCAAAAACGGTATGTTCGAGGCGATCATCAACCATGAAAACGAGCAGGCCCGAGGGCTGGACAGCGCCTATAACGATGTGCTGCTGAAAGCCATTCAGATCCGCACCGAGCGGGCGAATAAACTCAGCGAGCTGGCGCATCAGCGTGCGCAGCTTGGGCTGATGTTTATGGCGGGCGCGTTTGTGCTGGCGCTGCTGCTTACCTTGATTACCTTTGTCGTGCTGCGTCGCATCGTGATTAATCCTCTCCAGCGCGCGGCGCATCGTATCGAGCTGATTGCATCCGGCGATCTGACCCATGCCGACGAGGCAACCGGACGCAGTGAAATTGGTATTCTGAGCCGCGACCTGCAAAAAATGCAGCGCTCGCTGGTGAAGACCGTGGGCACGGTGCGCCAGGGCGCCGAGGAGATCTATCGCGGGACCAGCGAAATCTCGGCGGGCAATACCGATCTCTCATCGCGTACCGAACAGCAGGCGGCGGCCATTGAAGAGACTGCGGCCAGCATGGAGCAGCTGACCGCCACCGTGAAACAGAACGCCGATAACGCCCACCACGCCAGCAAGCTGGCCGGGGACGCGTCCGGTAAGGCCACCAAAGGCGGACAGATTGTCTCCGGCGTTGTGCAGACGATGGGCAACATCTCTGCCAGCTCGAAGAAGATCTCGGAAATTACCGCCGTCATCAACAGCATTGCCTTCCAGACCAATATCCTGGCGTTGAACGCGGCGGTTGAAGCGGCACGCGCGGGCGAGCAGGGCCGTGGCTTTGCGGTCGTCGCCAGCGAAGTCCGTACTCTGGCCAGCCGCAGCGCCCAGGCGGCAAAAGAGATCGAGGGGCTGATCAGTGAGTCGGTGACCCTGATCGAGCGCGGTTCCGGCGAGGTAGTTGCTGCAGGGGATACAATGGGCGATATCGTTGCGGCGGTAAAACGCGTTACCGATATCATGCAGGAAATTGCCGCAGCGTCTGACGAGCAGAGTCGCGGCATTGAACAGGTTAGCCAGGCCATCACCGAGATGGATAACGTTACCCAGCAGAACGCCTCGCTGGTGGAAGAAGCATCAGCGGCGGCAGCGTCGCTGGAAGAGCAGGCGGCACGTCTGACCGAGGCGGTAGGCACCTTCCGACTCAAGCAGGGCAGCCAGGCGCGGGAGGAGAAACCTGCTGCGGCAAAACCCTTTACGCCATCGCGTCCGGCGCTGGCCAGCGGCGATAACTGGGAAACGTTCTAATTTCACCAACCTTTGGGGGCCGCAAGGCCCCCTTTTTTTACTGCTTATTTACTGTCAGGCAGCGCATAGGCAATGATGTAATCTCCGCGATCCGGGGACTGACGTGCGCCCCCCGCATTGATCACAATGTACTGCTTACCGGTTTTCGGAGACACATAAGTCATCGGGCCAGACTGGCTGCCTACCGGCAGACGCGCCTTCCAGATCTCGTTCCCCGTCGCGGTGTCAAACGCGCGCAGATAGAAATCCTGGGTACCGGCAAAGAAGAGCAGGCCGGACTGGGTGGAGAGGGACGCGCCCAGGGTCGGCATGCCGATCGGGATTGGCATGTGCATGCGGATCCCCAGCGGGCCGGTATCCTGCACCGTACCTACCGGTACCTGCCACACCAGCTTGCCAGACTTCAGATCGACAGCGGACATGGTGCCAAACGGTGGCTTCTGGCACGGAATGCCCAGCGGCGAGAGGAAACGTTCGCGCATTGCACCGTATGGCGTGCCCTCCATCGGCACAATCCCCATCTCGATACCGCTGGCATTTTTCGCTACCTTGGCACGCGGCACCATGTAGTTTGCCAGGCCCAGACGCATGTCGTTAACAAACATCAGGCCATTGTTCGGATCCACCGAGACGCTGCCCCAGTTCATGCCGCCAAGCGATCCCGGGAACTGCAGGGAGCGGTCGAGGCCCGGCGGGGTGAAGACGCCTTCGTGACGCATCGCTTTAAATTCGATACGGCAGATCAGCAGATCGATTGGGGTGGCACCCCACATATCCGACTCAGTCAGCGTCTGGTTGCCGATCATGGGCATCCCGACGGAGTATGGCTGGGTCGGAGAGTAGCGCTCGCCCTCAACGTTGCCTGCCGGAACCGGACGCTCCTCTACCTTCGCCACCGGCTCGCCGGTTTCGCGGTTGAGCATAAAGATCATGCCCTGCTTGCTGGTCTGCACCAGCACTGGCGTTGTACCGCCTTTGCCATCTGGCAGATCGTAGAGCAGCGGCTGTGCAGGCAGGTCAAAGTCCCACAGGTCGTGATGGGTGGTCTGATAGTGCCAGCGCACCTGACCGGTGGTGGCATCGACGGCGACGATAGATGAGCTGTATTTGTCATCCAGCGCGGTACGCTCTCCGGCGAAGAAGTCCGGGGTGGCGTTGCCGGTCGGGAGGTAGACCAGGTTCAGCCTGGCGTCGTATGACATCGCCGACCAGACGTTAGGCGTCCCGCGGGTGTAGGTCTGACCCTCCGGCGGCAGGCCGGTTATCGCCGGGTTGCCTGGATCCCACGCCCACGCCAGCTTGCCGGTGTGCACGTCATAGGCACGTACCACGCCCGGCGGCTCGCCCGTGGAGTAGTTATCCGCCACGCGTCCGCCAACAACGACGACGTTACCGGCAACCAGCGGGGTGGAGGTCTGCTGATAGTAACCAGGCTTCACCTCACCCATGCCGATGCTGAGATCGACCGCGCCGTTGTCGCCAAAGTCCGCGCACGGCTGGCCGTTATCGGCATTGATGGCAATCAGGCGGGCATCGGTGGTCGGCAGGAACAGACGACGGGCGCAGGCTGCAGGCTGCGCAGCGGGAACGGGCACGCCCTGCGCATCCTCGTAATAGCCGAGACCACGGCAGCGCTGCCAGTTTGGCGCAGTGGCTTTGCTGTCATAGCGCCACTTCTCTTTACCGGAGTCGACGTCCAGCGCCAGCACCTTGCTGTATGGCGTACAGACGAACAGCGTATCGCCAACCTGCAGCGGCGTGTTCTGATCTTCCGCACCGGAGCCGTTGCTCTGCGGGATGTCACCAGTATGCGCCGTCCAGGCCACTTCCAGCTGGTTCACGTTCTGCTTGTTGATCTGATCCAGCGCGGCAAAGCGGTCGCCGTGGGTGGTGTTACCCCAGTGCTTCCAGTCGGTTTGCTGGCTACCTTTCGCCACCGGCTGTACCGGGACGTCTTCATTAGCGGTGACCAGCGTCTGCGGCTTAAACATCCAGCCTGCGCTGACCAGCAGCGCGAGGGCAATAGCTGCTGCAAGACCAAAGGCGGGCTTTTTGTTGGTGGTGGCGGTCAGGAACGGCCAGAGCAGGGCGGCGAGGAAGGCCAGCACGCCAAAGGTAAAGAGCCGCGAGAAGAGCGGCCAGAAGTCCCAGCCTGCATCGCTGACGGCCCAGATCGCCGAGGCGATAAATGCCAGCGCGTAGAGCACGATGCCGCTCGTGCGGTTTTTAATGATTAATAGTGCAGAGATCAGCATCGCGACGCCCATCACCAGGAAGTAGGCGCTACCTCCCAGCGAGACGAGTTTGATACCAGGAATACCAATAGCCAGGCCGATAATTATCAGAAGCCCGGCCAGAAGCCACTTCAGGATCCGTCCGATCCCGCGCGGCGTGCTGCCAGTTGCCATGTCACTCTCCTAAAAACCTCCCTGATCCGCATGGGTGAACCAAAAAGGTAATTTAAACAGGGTTTGCCTTGTAAAATAGGGTTATCAATCCACCAAATCGAAAATATACGAACCATATGGTGAATTCCGCAACATGATAGATCTGTTAAATTGTTTTACGCAATTGTTAAAAAATAATTTGGCACGTTTTGTGAGCGGCAAACAAAACGCCCGTCACAAAGACGGGCGTAAGAAGGGGAAAGTAAGGGTTAAGCGATGCGCAATGTTGGCTGGGCTTGCGCTCTGGTAACGCGGACCGGAATCGATTTAGAGGTTGGCGTTCCTGTTCCTTCGCCGATGCGCGACAGGGGAACCAGCGGGTTCGTCTCAGGGTAGTAGGCCGCCAGATTACCGCGCGGGATAGCGTAGGCGACCAGCTTGAAATCCTTCACCTGACGCACAATGCCGTCATCCGCCTCGGTGGTGATATCGACCCGATCGCCATCCTGTAAACCCAGCGCCGCGATATCGTCGGCATGCATAAACAGCACCTCCCGCTGGCCGTAAACGCCACGGTAACGGTCATCCAGCCCGTAGATGGTGGTGTTGTACTGATCGTGAGAGCGCAGGGTTTGCAGAATAAAGGGCGCCTCTTCACGCACGGACACCGGCAGCGGCGCGGCGCTAAACTCCGCCTTGCCGGATGGCGTATTAAAGGTCAGTGCGGCAGCGGCATTGCCCAGCCAGAAGCCGCCAGGCAGATCGCAGCGGGCGTTAAAGTTGTCAAAGCCCGGAATGGTGGCGGCAATATGATCGCGGATCAGGCTGTAGTCATCCGCCAGCGCCAGCCAGTTAACGGCGGTATCCCCAAGCGTAGCGTGGGCGATATTGGCGATAATGGCCGTCTCCGAGCGCTGGGTGTTTGCCAGCGGTTTGCCGATCCCCTCGGAAGCGTGAACCATGCTAAAGGAGTCTTCCACGGTGATAAACTGCCGGCCGCTGGCCTGCATATCCTCTTCCGTACGGCCCAGCGTCGGCAGGATCAGCGAGGCTTTACCCGGCATCAGATGGCTGCGGTTGAGCTTGGTGCTGATGTAGACCGTCAACCCGCAGCGGCGCAGGGCTTCGCAGGTGCGCGGCGTATCCGGCGCGGCGGCGGCGAGGTTGCCACCGAGAGCGATCAAAACCTTAACCTCATCACGCAGCATGGCGTTGATGGCATCAACGGTGTGATGCCCGGGCCTGCGCGGCGGGGTAAAGTTGAAGTGATGGGCGAGGCTATCCAGCAGCGCGGCAGGCGGTTTTTCATCGATGCCCACCGTGCGGTTACCCTGCACGTTGCTGTGACCGCGCACCGGGCAGAGACCCGCCCCGGGTTTACCGAGATGGCCGCCGAGCAGCTGCAGGTTGGTAATCTCCCGTACGGTATCAAGAGAGTGTTTGTGCTGGGTAATACCCATCGCCCAGGTGCAGATCACCCGTTCGGCGCTCTGCCAGATGCCCGCCGCCTCACGCAGCTGCTTCTCCGTCAGGCCGGACTGCTCAACCAGCGTTGCCCATGAAATAGCATCGATTTGCGCAAACCACGCCTCAAGCCCCTGGGTATGCTCGGCAATAAACGCCTCGTCGAAAATACCGGGCTGTCCGTCAGCCTGTCGCTGGCGCTGAGTCTCCAGCAGCGCTTTCGCCATGCCGCGCACCGCCGCCATGTCGCCGCCAAGGTTAGGCTGATAGTAGGAGGAGCTGATGGTGCCCGCCTTAGGGGTGATCACCTCCAGCGGCTTCTGCGGATCGGCAAATCGCTCCAGCCCACGCTCGCGCAGGGTGTTGAAGGTGACAATGCTGGCGCCGCGATCGGCGGCGTGGCGCAGGCTGTGGAGCATGCGCGGATGGTTGGTGCCCGGGTTCTGACCAAAGACAAAGATCGCGTCGGCCAGGTCAAAATCGTTCAGGTGGATGGTGCCTTTGCCCACCCCGATACTGCGCTTCAGTCCGGCACCGCTGGCCTCATGGCACATATTGGAGCAGTCAGGGAAATTGTTGGTCCCGACCATACGGCCAAACAGCTGATAAATATAGGCCGCTTCGTTGCTGGCGCGACCGGAGGTATAGAGCTCCATCTGGTCCGGGTTATCCATCGCCTGGATATGTTGCGCAATCAGCGCCCAGACCGCATCCCAGCTAATTGGCTCATAGCGATCGCTGGTGGCGTTATAGCTCAGCGGTTCCGTCAGGCGTCCCTGATACTCAAGGAAGTAGTCAGACTGCTGGTTGAGCGCGCTAACGGTGTGTTTGGCAAAGAAGTCGGCGTCAACCTGGCGACGGGTGGCCTCCCAGGTCACGGCTTTTGCGCCGTTCTCACAGAAGCTGAAGGTGCTTTTGTTGTCGTCGCCCCAGGCGCAGCCAGGGCAGTCAAAGCCGCGGGCCTTATTCATGCGCAACAGATTGCGCATATTCTTCAGGGCGTTTTTGCTGTCGATGACGAAGCGAGTGGTCGCTTCCAGTGAGCCAAGCCCGCCGGCAGCGGCGTGGTATGGCTTGATGGCGGATTTAAATTTCATGCGTTCTTCCAGACGGCGGGTTGCTGCGGGTAAGGCTATAACCTTTAACAACAACCCATAATCAACAACGCGGTTTTATCACACAATTAACGTCATGTTTACCATTTGCGCAATAACAGCCGCCGGAAGAGCGCTAAAGCGCACGCTGCGTTAAACCGGCATCGATTTGCGGATAGCGCTAAGCAGCGTTTGCGCACCCGCCGACAGCGGGGCATCGATGCGGGTAATGATGCCAATCGGCTCACCCGCACCCAGGGCTGGGATCGGCAGCGCCGTTAGCGCCCCCTGTTTAAGATCGTCCTTTACCGCGCCGGAGGGAACAAACCAGACGTAGTTATACTCCACGGTAAGCTGGCGGGAGAGGGAGGCCGATAGCGTTTCGATACAGCCGGAGGGCAGGGTGCATCCCTGGGCTGCGAGCAGCGCCTCGGTATGCTGGCGCGGCGCGGTGCCCTGCGGAGCCACCACGACCGGCCACTCCATTACCCGACTGAGCGTCACCGTATCCTGCAACAAGGGGTGACGAGGATGGACCACCAGCTTCAGAGACTCTAAAAACAGCAGCTCGTAGTTTAAACCGCTCATCATCTCCGGGTCTGACATACGGCCAATACCGATATCCAGCTCGCCGGTTTTCAATCCGGCCAGCAGCATCGGGTTATTCATCGTGGCGACCTGAAGGGTGATATGCGGCAGGTGGCGATGAAATTCGCCAATCGCCGGGGGCATAATGCCCAGCGCGGCGGTAGGCAGCGCGCCAACGCGCACCACGTCACTGTTCACGCCCTCTTTATGGTACAGCGCCTGTCCGGCGGTATTCAGCGCGTCCAGCACCCGTACCGCATGGGTCAGGAACTGTTCGCCGACGACGGTCAGGTGCGCACCCATCCGGCCGCGATCGAACAGCCGCGTGCCGGTTAGCTGCTCCAGCTCGTTGAGGGTTTTTGACAGCGCGGGCTGGCTAAGGTTGAGCGTTTCTGCCGCGCGCCCCAGCGTTCCCTGTTGAGCGACGGCGACAAAGGTATGTAAGTGGCGCAGGCGGATGCGCTGACTGAAGAGACCATTTTTTTCCATAGCGCATGTTAAAAACAGAGCGTAACCGCTGACAAGAAAAGTTATCTAAATTTGATAACCTGCTAGCAAAATATTATTAACATTTAATCGCTTTGCCTGCCCATCCCGGGTTGGCCAATCGCAATGCTATAATTTTTTGTTATGTAACTTACGCTTACACGCTTTGCCCCGATCACATTTTGTAATTATTTTCCGCTCCGGGAGAGGACCTTCTCTACACTCCAGGTAGATGAAGGGGAGAAATGAGATTATGGCGTATACCATCACGGCTGATGAGATCCGGGAAGAATTTTCACAGGCCATGTCGGCCATGTACCAGCAGGAAGTTCCTCAATATGGCACGCTGCTGGAGCTGGTCGCCGATGTCAATCTGGCGGTTCTTGAGAACAACCCTAAGCTGCATGAGCAGCTAGCCAATGCCGACGAGCTGGCGCGCCTCAACGTCGAGCGCCACGGGGCCATTCGCGTAGGTACGCCGCTGGAGCTCTCCACGCTGCGACGACTCTTTGCGGTTATGGGCATGCAGCCGGTGGGCTACTACGATCTCTCTGAGGCGGGAGTACCGGTGCACTCCACCGCGTTTCGCCCGGTTGATGACGAGGCGCTGTGCCGCAATCCGTTTCGTGTCTTTACCTCGCTGCTGCGTCCCGAACTGATCGAGAGCGAGTCGCTACGCCAGCGCGCTAAAGCGATCCTGGCCAAACGTTCGATTTTTACGCCGCGCTGTCTGGCGCTGCTGGATTGCTTCGAGCAGCAGGGGGGATTCACGGCGGCCCAGGCCAGCGAGTTTGTTCAGCAGGCGCTGGAGACCTTTCGCTGGCATCAGCACGCCACCGTTGACTACGACACCTATCACGCACTGCACAGCGAGCATCGACTCATTGCTGACGTCGTCTGCTTTCCCGGCTGTCACATTAACCACCTGACGCCGCGCACGCTCGATATTGACCAGGTTCAGGCCCTGATGCCGGAGTACGGTATTGAACCTAAAGTGCTTATCGAAGGGCCGCCCCGGCGGGAGGTTCCCCTCCTGCTGCGCCAGACCAGTTTCAAGGCGCTGGAG
Organism: Escherichia sp. ESNIH1; assembly: GCA_002918705.1. Lineage (GTDB taxonomy): Bacteria > Pseudomonadota > Gammaproteobacteria > Enterobacterales > Enterobacteriaceae > Pseudescherichia. The sequence continues at coordinate 311,449 of PQKR01000004.1, forward strand.
GAGCCGGTGCTGTTTGCCGGCGAGCATCGGGGCACCCACAGCGCACGCTTTGGCGAGATCGAGCAGCGTGGCGTAGCCCTCACGCCAAAAGGGCGGGCGCTTTACGATCGGCTGCTGGCCGAGGCGGGCACCGGGAAAGATAACCTGACCCATCAGCGCCATCTGCAGGAGAAGTTTCAGGCCTTTCCCGACAGCGAGCTGCTGCTGCGTCGTCAGGGGCTAGCCTACTTCCGCTATCGCCTGACGCCCACCGGGGAGGGGCATCGTCACGCCTTTGGTCCGGGCGACGATCCGCAGCCGCTGATCGAGCGCGGCTGGGTGGTAGCGCAGCCCATCACCTATGAAGATTTTCTGCCGGTCAGCGCGGCGGGGATCTTCCAGTCCAATCTCGGCAATGAAACCCAGCAGCGCCAGCATGGCAACGCCAGCCGTGAGGCGTTTGAGCAGGCGCTGGGCTGTTCGGTGCTGGACGAGTTCGCCCTTTATCAGGCGGCGGAGGTGCGCAGCCTGCGGCGCTGCGGACTGGTGTAAAACTCTCATTGGATTCTGCGACAAAGTTGTCTAGAGTGGGCGTGCTTTTATTGCCGCTGTTTCGCTTGCGGGCGGAGCGCTTTCACACGACCAAAAGGACGTTTTCTCTGGCATGAACCGCAGACGTTTTTTAAAATCTTCTATGATACTGGCCGCTGCGAGCGGGACCTCTGGCCTCGCCTCGCTCTTTTCCCGCGCTGCCTTTGCAGCGGAACCCGGCATTGCCGATGGTCAACGCCATCGTTTTGATTTCTCCAGCCTGCAGGCGACGGCGCACGATCTGGCCCAAACCCCGTGGGGAGGCGCGCCGCGTGCGCTGCCGGAGACGCTCGCCACCCTGACGCCGCAGGCCTACAACAGCATTCAGTACGATGCAAAGCAGTCGCTGTGGAACAACGTTGAGGGCCGTCAGCTTGACGTGCAGTTCTTCCACGTTGGCATGGGCTTCCGCCGCCGGGTGCGCATGTTCTCGTTGGATCCGGCCAGCCATCAGGCCCGTGAGATCCACTTCCGTCCGGAGCTGTTTAACTATCACGACGCGGGCGTCGATACCAAACAGCTGGAGGGGCAGAGCGATCTCGGCTTCGCCGGATTCCGCGTGTTTAAGAAGCCAGAGCTGGCCCGCCGGGATATCGTCTCCTTCCTCGGCGCAAGCTACTTCCGCGCCGTGGACAGCACCTACCAGTACGGCCTCTCCGCGCGCGGCGTGGCGATCGATACCTTTACCGATACCCCGGAGGAGTTCCCGGACTTCACCTCGTTCTGGTTTGAGACGGCCAAACCGTCGGACACCACCTTTACCGTTTACGCTCTGCTGGATAGCCCAAGCCTGACCGGCGCCTATAAGTTCGTGATCCACTGCGAGCAGAACCAGGTGATCATGGAGGTGGATAACCACCTCTACGCACGCAAGGACATTAAGCAGCTCGGGATCTCACCGATGACCAGCATGTTCAGCTGCGGCAACAACGAGCGGCGCATGTGCGACACCATCCATCCGCAGATCCATGACTCCGATCGCCTGGCGATGTGGCGGGGCAATGGGGAGTGGATCTGCCGTCCGCTCAATAATCCGCAGAAGCTCCAGTTTAACGCCTTCGAGGATAACAACCCGAAAGGCTTTGGCCTGCTACAGCTGGATCGCGACTTCTCCCACTACCAGGACGTGATGGGCTGGTACAACAAACGCCCCAGCCTGTGGGTTGAGCCGCGCAATAGTTGGGGCAAGGGGAGCGTTAGCCTGATGGAGATCCCTACCACCGGCGAGACGCTGGATAACATCGTCTGCTTCTGGCAGCCGGAAAAATCGGTCAAAGCCGGGGACAGTCTCGCCTTCCAGTACCGTCTCTACTGGAGCGCGCAGCCGCCGGTGCACTCCCCGCTGGCCCGCGTGCTGGCAACCCGTACCGGCATGGGCGGCTTCCCGGAGGGGTGGGCACCTGGCGAGCACTATCCGCAGGTGTGGGCCCGTCGTTTCGCCATCGACTTTGCCGGGGGCAACATCAAAGAGGCCGCGCCACGAGGCATTGAGCCAGTGATCACCCTCTCTAACGGCGAGGCGAAGCAGGTTGAGATCCTCTACGTGGAGCCGTTCGACGGCTATCGCATCCAGTTCGACTGGTATCCGACTAATGATTCTACCGATCCGGTGGAGATGCGCATGTTCCTGCGCTGTCAGGGCGAGGCGGTCAGCGAAACCTGGCTCTATCAGTACTTCCCGCCCGCGCCGGACAAGCGGACCTACGTTGATGACCGCGTGATGCGCTAAGGTAAGGAGAGAGATGCAGACCAGTACGGATGAGTTGATCCCCGTTAGCGACACCCTGAGGCTGTGCGCTATCGATGAGCGTTATGTCAGCGAGCTGCACCAGCTGGTGGTGAAGAACCGGGCGTGGCTCCAGCAGTCGCTAAACTGGCCGCAGTATGTCGCCAGCGAAGAGGATTCGTTGAAGAACGCCCAGAGCAACATCATGCTGCACCAGCGCGGCTACGCCAAAATGTTCCTGATCATGCAGCATGAGGCGATTGTTGGCGTGCTGTCGTTTAACGCCATCGAGCCGCTGAACAAAACCGCCTATATCGGCTACTGGCTGGATGAAGGGCATCAGGGGCAGGGCATTCTCTCTCAGTCGCTGGAGGCGTTTATTCAGCACTACGCCCGCAGCGGCGAGATCCGGCGCTTTGTGATCAAGTGCCGGGTAGAGAACGCCGCCAGCAACCGGGTGGCCCAGCGCGCGGGTTTCGTGCTGGAGGGCTGTCTGAAAGAGGCGGAGTTCCTCAACGGCCGCTATGACGATCAACATCTCTACGCGCGGATTATCGACGCCTAGAGCGCACCCAGCAGCGGCGTGCGGGTAATACGCTCCGCGCCGCTTATCACCTTCGGACCGCGCAGGTGAATATACGCCTCTTCCCGGGCGATCACCGCCGCGTCGCCGCCAATCTCAACATGCCCCTCGATCAGCAGGTTGCCGCTGAGCTGCGCGCGACCATGAACGAGAACAAAGTCATCCAGCACCAGCGGTCCGCCGCGGAGCTGCGCTTCACCCCCGACGCGCACGTGGTGCTTCAGCACGCAGTTGCCCTCAACCACCGCACTCTCCGCCAGCTGAGCGCTGTAGCGTAGGGTGGGAATGGCATCCTCACCGCGACCGGCGACAAGGCGGGCGCGATCGTAGACCTTGGCGCAGTCGCAGACCCAGACGTCGTTCTCCTCGTTACCCTCCAGCAGCGCGAAGTCGAAGACCTCTGCCCGATGCTCTACGAAGGCATAATTAACGATGGCATCGCCGTAAATCTGCGCCTGATGCAGGATGCGCGAGTGGTTCACCGTGGCCCGGTCGTAGATGCGCAGGGTGGCATCGTTATCAAGGGTAAGCCCTCGGGCAGCAATAATCTCGCTACCGTTGAGGATCCGGGCGTCGTCGCCGAGCAGGCACTCGCCGCTGACCCGCGACCGCTGCACCAGCACGTTGCCGCTCAGACGCGCCCCCCGGCAGATCTCCGCCCCATCAACCCAGGCGTGACCGCTAATGTCCACCCCGTCGTAAATCGTGCAGGGCTGGCTGATGCGCGCACTGTCGGCTATCCGGCTGCCGCCAAACACCATGCTATTTTCATCGTAGATCCAGCAGCTGCCCTGCTGGCTCAGCACCTGCTCATCCTCTACCCAGCCGCCCAGCGTGCCGGCCTGGACGTCATGGAAATCTTGCAGGGCCACGATCTGGCGCAGGGTAACGTGCCGCTTTTCACCGTTATCCTGATAGCTAAATGAGCGGCTGGCATCGCTCAGGCGATACTTATTCATTGTTGGTTTTCCACTGATGGCCTTAGATAAACGTAGCAAACTTTGCCGCTCTGGCTATTACTAAGCAATTTCAATAAAATGTATTTAAAATATCATTTTAAATTTACCGCTTAAGTAAGGATGGATCATGGCCCAGGTTGATGAGAATTACTTCACTGAAAAATATGGTTTGACCCGCACCCACTCTGAGGTGCTGGCCGCAGCGACCCTGATCCCACCGGGCAACACCCTCGATCTCGGCTGCGGCAACGGTCGTAACAGTCTCTATCTGGCGGCGAACGGTTACAGTGTCACGGCATGGGACAAGAATCCCATGAGCATCGCTAATATTGAGCGTATTAAGGCCGCCGAGGGACTAACTCATCTTGAGATCGCCACCGTCGATCTCAACGCGCTGAGCTTTGAAGGAGAGTATGATTTTATCCTCTCTACCGTGGTGATGATGTTTCTTGAGCCGCAAACCATACCTGGCCTGATTGCCAATATGCAGCGCACCACCGTGCCGGGGGGCTATAACCTGATTGTTGCCGCAATGGACACGGACGATTTTCCCTGCACGGTTGGCTTCCCGTTTGCCTTTAAGACCGGGGAGCTGGCGGAGTACTACACCGGCTGGGAAGTGGTGAAATACAATGAAGACGTCGGTGAGCTTCACCGCACCGACGCCAATGGCAACCGCATCAAACTGCGCTTTGCCACGCTGCTGGCTCGTAAACCCGCTTAGCGAGCCGCCAGCAGACAGAGCTGAAGCGCGACGTTATAAGACGCCTCGAAGGATTTCAGCGGCAGGAACTCAAAGCGCGAATGGAAGTTGTGCGCACCGGTGAAGAAGTTCGGGGTTAACAGCCCCTTCGCCGAGAGCGCCGCGCCGTCGGTGCCGCCGCGCATCGGGGTTGGCTTCGGTGTGATGCCCAGGGACTCCATCGCCTCAAACATCAGGTCGATGGCGCGACGATCTTCGCCCACGGCGTTGCTGATGTTGCTGTAGACGTCCTCAATCTCATACTCCACCTTCGCGGTGGGGTGCTGATTGGCGATGATCTGCGCCACTTCGCCAATCTGCTCTTTACGCTGCTCGAAGCGATCTTTATCGAAATCACGGATGCTGGCGCTGAGCACGGCGTGGCCCTGAACCGCCTCCATACCGTTGAACCAGGTGTAACCCTCGCGGCCTGCGGTATGCTCCGGCGTCTGCTGACGATCGAAATGGCTGATGTAGTCCGTCGCCATCAGCAGGGGGTTCACCAGCACGCCCTTGGCCGACATCGGGTGCGCCGTCACGCCGGTAAAGCGGATTTTTGCCTGAGCGGCGTTAAAGTTTTCATACACAATCTCTCCCAGTTCGCAGCAGTCGATGGTCCAGGCAAACTCGACGTCAAAGCGCTTGAGATCCAGCGCCTTTGCCCCGCGCAGGCCCACCTCCTCATCCGGCACAAAGGCCACCACGATATCACCATGCTGGTGCTCTGCGGTCAGGTTCTCCAGCAGGGTCATCACCACGGTTACCGCGGCCTTGTTATCCGCACCCAGCACGCTGGTGCCGTCGCTGAAGATAATCTCCTCTTCCGGGTAAGCTAAAATTTCTGGATGCTCGGCGGTGCGCAGCCAAATATCCTGCTCGGCGTTCAGGCAGAGATCTGTGCCGGTAAACCGCAGGATCTGTGGATGAATATCCGGCGACAGTCCGACGTCCACGGTATCGATATGGGTGATAAAACCGATGCGCGGCGCGCCCGCTACGTTGCCCTTTTTAACCGCCGTCACGGTGGCGTGCTCGTCGATCACAATCTCTTCTAATCCCAGCGTTTTTAGCTCATCGGCCAGCATGCGGGCCATCTCATACTGACCCGCCGTGGTGGGCAGCGTGGTCGCGGCGGCATCGCTCTGGCTAGTGATAGAAAGGTAGCTAAAGAAGCGTTGGGTTAATTGTCTGGCGAGTGGCGATGACATAGTGGATCCTTCTTTATTTGTTTTATCAGGTGCTTACGGTGTGTCTTTAATGTTATGTATTAACAGGCAAACAACAAGCACTTATTGATAGCACGCTAAGATAGCCGGATAAAAGACAGGATAAAGATGATAAGCAAACCCACAACACTCGCACTGGCATTAGCCGCGCTCACGGTCAGTTCCACCGTGGCGGCGAAGACGCTGGTTTACTGTTCGGAAGGATCGCCTGAAAACTTTAACCCTCAGCTTTACACCTCAGGCACCAGCGTCGATGCCAGCGCCGTGCCGGTCTATAACCGGCTGGTAGAGTTTAAAGTCGGCACCACCGAGCTGGAGCCGAGCCTGGCCGAGAGCTGGGACGTCAGCGAAGATGGCAAAACCTATACCTTCCATCTGCGCAAAGGGGTGAAGTTCCAGAGCAATAAATACTTTACCCCGACGCGGGACTTCAACGCCGACGACGTGATCTTCTCGTTTATGCGGCAGAAGGATCCGAATCATCCCTATCACAACGTCTCTAACGGGAACTACTCCAACTTCGAGAGCCTGGAGTTTGGCAAGCTGATCACCAGCATTGATAAGGTCGATGACCATACCGTGCGCTTTACCCTTGCGCATCCGGAAGCGCCGTTCGTGGCCGATCTGGCATGGTATTTTGCCTCTATCCTCTCGGCAGAGTATGCCGACGCCATGCTGAAGGCGGGCACGCCGACGCGGGTCGATATGGACCCCATTGGCACCGGTCCGTTCAAACTGGCGCAGTATCAGAAGGACTCACGCATTCTCTTTACCGCCTTCCCGGCGTATTGGCAGGGCAAGGCGAAGCTGGACCGGCTGGTGTTTAGCATCACCCCAGACGCCTCGGTGCGCTACGCCAAGCTGGAGAAGAATGAGTGTCAGGTGATGGCCTTCCCGAACCCGGCGGATCTGCCGCGGATGCGTGAAAACCCCAATATCAACCTGATGAGCAAAGCAGGGCTGAATACCGGCTTCCTCGCCCTTAACACGCAGAAAGCGCCGACGGATAACGTCAAAGTGCGTCAGGCGCTGGCGATGGCCATCAACAAGCCGGCAATTATTGATGCGGTCTTCCAGGGTACCGGCACGGCGGCGAAAAACCTGCTGCCGCCGGGGGTATGGAGCGCCGACAGCGGGCTGAAGGATTACGACTACAACCCCGAGCAGGCCAAAGCGCTGCTGGCCGAGGCGGGCTTCGCCAAGGGCTTAAGCATTGACCTGTGGGCGATGCCGGTTCAGCGTCCCTACAACCCGAATGCAAAGCGCATGGCGGAGATGATCCAGGCCGACTGGGCGAAGATTGGTGTCCAGGCGAAGGTTGTAACCTATGAGTGGGGCGAGTACCTAAAGCGCGTGAAGAGCGGCGAGCACCAGGCGGCGCTGATGGGCTGGACCACCGCCACCGGCGATCCAGATAACTTCTTCGGCCCGCTCTTTACCTGCCAGTCGGCGGACGGCGGCTCTAACTCGGCGAAGTGGTGCTACCAGCCATTCGATAAGCTGATTGCCGAAGCGAAAGGCATTACCGATCAGACCCAGCGTACTGCCCTTTATCAGCAGGCGCAGCAGATGATGCACGATCAGATGCCCGCCGTGATGATTGCCCACTCGACGATTTTCGAACCGGTGCGTAAAGAGGTGCAGGGGTATGAGATCGATCCCTTTGGTAAACACATTTTTTATCAGGTCGATTTGAAAAAATAATCTATCCATGCCTGCGGTGATGCGCAGGCATGATTTTTGGTAAAAGGGTGATCCAACACTCTTTTGGTCACAACAGCCGTAACTGAGTTTTGCTATAACTCCCTATGCATAGTCATAATTCCAGGAATAAATTCATGCGTACTCACTCATTAATTCAGGTTGCGGTACTGTCGGGTCTGCTGGCGCTGACAGGCTGTGCGTCAAAAGTTACCCAGCCAGAAAAGTATTCAGGTTTCTTAAAAGACTATTCAAATCTGCAGCAGGCCACCTCGGCGTCGGGGAAACCGGTGCTGCGTTGGGTTGACCCGTCGTTTGATGACAGCAAGTATGACTCTATTGTCTACAACCCCGTCACCTACTATCCGCAGCCCAGACCGACGACTCAGATTGGCCAGGAGACCCTTAATGGCCTGCTGACCTATACCAATACCAAGCTGAAAGCCGCCGCTGCCCAGCGCAAACCGCTGGTAGCGACACCCGGCCCGCATAGCCTGATCTTCCGCGGCGCGATCACCGGGGTCGACGCCAGCAAAGAGGGATTACAGTTCTATGAGGTGATCCCGATTGCGATGGTCGTAGCGGGAACCCAGGCCGTCACCGGTCACCGTACTATGGATACCGCGCTCTACTTTGAAGGTGAGTTAATTGATGCCGCCACTAACAAGCCGGTAGTTAAAGTGGTGCGTAAAGGCGAGGGTAAAGACCTCAACAACCAGAATACGCCGCTTACCGTCGACACCCTGAAGCGGGTAATTGACGATATGGCCAGCGACGCGGCGCTGTTCCAGGTTAAAAAACAGTAATCAGCAAAGCGCCATCATCGCGATGGCGCTTTTCATCTCTTAGGCCGAGCGCTGCCGCCACAGCCGACTCTTCAGCAGGCTCTCCGGGCGGGTAAACATCACCATATTACCCACCAGAATCAGAACAAGGCCAACCACGGCATTGATCTCCCAGCGGTAGCCCTCGAAGAGGGTGGAGATAGTCAGTGCCACCAGCGGAAAGAGCAGGGTGCTGTAGGCCGCATTGCTGGGTCCAATGCGACCAACCAGCGAGAAGTAGACCCCAAAGCCAATGACCGAGCCAAACAGCGCCAGATAGACCAGCGCGCCCAGGTAGCTCACCGTCCACTCAGGGACAAAGCTGTCGCCACGCACCAGAGCAATACAGCCCATAATCAGCGTGCCGTAGAGCATTGCCCAGCCGTTGGTGGTCATGGTCTCCAGCCCTTTACGCTGGTGACGTAGACTGATCATATTACCCAGCGAGAAGCCCAGGGTGCCCAGCGCCGACAGGCCGATGCCCAGCAGCAGATTGACGTTGAGATCTTTGGCGAGCAGATCGTGCCAGAAGAGGGCGACGATGCCGGTCAAACCCAGCGCGGCGGCCAGAAAGAAACGGGCGGGAGGACGCTGACCAAAGAAGATAAAGCTGTTAACCGCGTTGAACAGCACCGCCATTGAGAAGATAACCGATTCCAGTCCGGTGTTGATCCACGCAGCGGCGGTGTAAAAGCAGAGGAAGTTGAAGCCAAACACGCAGCCGCCCTGCACGATACACATCAGGTGATCCCTGAGCGTCAGGGCACGCAGCCGCTTAAAGGCCAGCAGGATCAGCATCATGATTGCCGAGGCCAGTGCAAAGCGCCAAAAAATAGAGACCGGCGCAGAGACCGGCCCCTGCTGCAGATGGATTGCAATCCACGTCGTTCCCCAAATCACCACCACCAGGCCATACATTAATGCGTTCATCGTGCGCTGCTCTCCATCACTAAAATCCTATTGTTAAGCGTGACGAGCGGCGACGCTTGCAAGGGGTTGCGGGAGACTTGCAAAATCTTGCGGTTTTTTTTGTTACAGAGAGCCGCAACGCTTTCATCCCGGGCGCACTCTACATACACTAAGCGTCTGGTTAATCACTTGTTAATGTGACTATGGCTGAAACCTACGGTGCTTTTGAAAACCTGCGCAGGCATAGCGCGGTGCTGCATAATTCCGTTGCGCTGAATAACGGCATGCAGTTGGCCGCCTGGTCCAACAAGCGCGACCGGATCACCCAGTATTGCGATCACCATACCCTGAGCCTCTACGTAGCCGACGGCTATGAGAGCTACCACAAGACCCGCAGCGGCTGGCAAAACGGCGGTGGGCCGGATCGGTTTTGTCTCTTGCCGAAAGAGAGCGAGTCGAGCTGGGACATTCGCGACGATCTCTCCTTCGTGCATCTCTACTGCACCGATGCGCACCTGCGCACCGTTGGAGAGCAGATCTGGGATCGCAGCCCGGCCTCGCTAACGCTGGATGAGAAGACCTTTGGCCAGGATGCGCAGATCACCGCCCTCTACCGCCAGTTCTTACTCGACTGCGACTGGCAGCAGCAGGCTAATCAGCTTACGCTAAGCACGGCGTCAACGTTGCTGCTAACCCATATCATTCAGCGCTACAGCAGCGTGCAGTGGCGCATGCCGAGCGTCACCGGCGGGCTGGCCCCCTCGGTGCTGCGTAACGTGCTGGAGTATATCGACGCCCACCTTGCCGAGCCGCTGACTCTTGCCGATCTTGCCAGCCAGGCGTCGCTGAGCGAATACCACTTTGCCCGTATGTTTCGCCACTCATCCGGGCTCGCGCCGCACCAATACGTGATGCAGCGGCGGATGCATCAGGCCCGGGATCGGGTATGCCATACCTTGCTACCGCTAACAGAGATCGCGCTCGGGTGCGGGTTCAACTCCGCCAGCCACTTCAGCAACCGTTTTAAAAGCGTATTTGGTATCACGCCGTCACAGATGCGTGCGGCGCATGCCTGACAGCACCGCATAGCAGATCCCACCCACCAGCAGACCCCAGAATGCCGACCCGATGCCCAGCAGCGTCATGCCGCTGGCGGTAACAAGAAAGGTGACCACCGCTGCATCTCGCTCGCGCTCATTGACCAGCGCCTGATGCAGGCTGCCGCCAATGATGCCCAGCAGCGCCAGGCCTGCCAGGGTCTGGATCCAACTCAGCGGCAGGGCGGCCATCAGCCCGGTTATCGAGCCGCCAAATAGGCCCGCCAGCAGATAAAAAACGCCCGCCGCCGCCGCAGCCTGCCAGCGTTTATGCGGATCCGGGTGCGCCTCCGGGCTTTGGCAAATGGCGGCGGTAATGGCGGCGATACAGACGGAGTAGACGCCAAACACGCTGCCCAGCAGCGCCAGCCCGCCGGTAAAGATCATGAGCGGCGAGGCGGGGACCTGATAGCCAGCGGCCTGCAGGGTGGCGAAGCCAGGGGCATTTTGCGAGGCCATTGTCGCCAGGAAGAAGGGCAATCCGACGCTGATAAGGGTAGTCAGCGTGAAGTGCGGGGTAATTATTTCGGGCATCACCACGGAAAATTGCAGCGAATGGGTGACAACGTCACCTTTTAGCCAGGCCACGATCCCGCCCGCAACAAGGGTAGCAATAATGGCATAGCGCGGCGCCAGGGCTTTGCAGAGTAGCCAGGCCAGCAACATGCTGACACATAAACTGAAATCACCTTGTAAATTAGTAAAGGCCTGTAATCCAAAACGCAGTAAGATACCTCCCAGCATGGCTGCTGCCAGCGAGTGCGGCACAATCTTCATCAGGCGGGCAAACAGACCGGTAAGGCCACAAAGCAGGATCAGGGCGTTAGCAAAGATAAAGACGCCGACGGCCTCGTTGAGGGTAGCACCCTCCAGGCTGGTGGCGAGCAGCGCCGCGCCGGGAGTCGACCACGCGGTGAGCACCGGAACACGGTAGCGGAGGGTGAGCACAAGGGTGCTGATGCCCATCGCCAGCCCCAGCGCCGTCATCCAGCCCGCGATTTGCGCATTGCTGGCGCCGGCGACGCGGGCGGCCTGCCAGATAATGGCCGCTGAACTGGCGTAACCTACCAGTACCGCGACAAAGCCAGCCAGCACAGAGGAAAAGGGAAAGGGACGCAGGGGCATAATGACTCCATGTACGTTATCACGGTAGATAAAAATAGCATTGTGCGTTATAGCGCACAACAAGCCATTCACGCTACAAGGGAGGGGAAGTATGGATCTGCCACAGTATCTGTCTGCGACACTGAAAACGCTGCGCCAGACGCGGGGCTGGAGCCTTTCGCGCCTCGCCACTGAAACCGGCGTATCGAAAGCGATGCTCGGCCAGATCGAGCGCAATGAATCCAGCCCCACGGTGGCGACGCTATGGAAAATTGCTACCGGGCTCAATGTACCGCTCTCTACCTTTATCACCACGACGGACGCCAGCGCGCCGCAGGCCTACGATCCTGATCAGCAGGCGATGACCATTACGCCGATTTTCCCGTGGGATAACGAACTGCGTTTTGACCACTTCTCGGTGACGCTGGCTCCCGGCGCGTTTAGCGAATCCACCCCGCACGAGCGTGGCGTTATTGAACACGTGGTGGTGATCTCCGGCACGCTGGAGATGCAGATTGACGGCGAGTGGCAGATATTACAGGCGGGAAGCGGAGTCAGGTTTGCCGGGGATAAAACCCATGCCTATCGCAACAGCAGCGGACAGACGACGCATTTTCACTCCTTGATCCACTATCCAAAAGAAAAAGCCGCAGGCGAGCCTGCGGCTAAATACGACGACGAATAACGACGAATTAACAATAACGCACACATGACGAGGAATGTCCGGAATACGCAGCCACTCTATCGCGTTTGGCACGCCTGGAGAAATGCGCATTATTTCAATGCATTGCTAATTAATGTATTAAGGGCGTCGCAGGCATAGCGAAAATGTTTTCGTCCGGGCCAGCTTCTCACTACAATAGCGGCCATTTTGTTGATCATGGATAATAACGACCGTATGCGCCTGCCCACTCATCATCTTGAACTGTTAAGCCCGGCCCGCGACACCGCTATCGCCCGCGAGGCTATCCTCCACGGGGCCGATGCTGTCTATATCGGCGGTCCTGGCTTTGGCGCGCGCCACAACGCCAGCAATAGCCTGCGCGATATCGCCGAGCTGGTGCCGTTTGCCCATCGCTACGGGGCAAAAATCTTTATCACTCTGAACACCATTCTGCATGATGATGAGCTGGAGCCGGCCCAGCGCCTGATCACCGACCTCTATGAGACCGGCGTAGATGCGCTGATCGTGCAGGATATGGGCGTGCTGGAGCTGGATATTCCGCCCATCGAGCTGCACGCCAGTACCCAGTGCGATATCCGCAGCGTAGAGAAAGCGAAGTTTCTCTCCGACGTCGGTTTCTCGCAGATCGTGCTGGCCCGTGAGCTTAATTTACAGCAGATCCGTGCCATTCATGAGAGCACCGACGCCACCATCGAGTTCTTTATCCACGGCGCGCTGTGCGTAGCCTACTCCGGACAGTGCAACATCTCTCACGCCCAGACCGGCCGCAGCGCTAACCGCGGCGACTGCTCTCAGGCCTGCCGTCTCCCTTATACGCTGAAAGACGATCAGGGCCGGGTGGTGTCGTTTGAGAAGCATCTCCTGTCGATGAAGGACAACGACCAGACCGCCAACCTGGGCGCGCTGATCGACGCCGGGGTGCGCTCCTTTAAGATTGAGGGGCGCTACAAGGATATGAGCTACGTGAAGAACATCACCGCTCACTACCGGCAGATGCTGGACGCCATCATTGAAGAGCGGGGCGATCTGGCCCGCTCGTCGGCAGGGCGCACTGAGCACTTCTTTATCCCCTCGACGGATAAGACGTTCCATCGCGGCAGCACCGACTACTTCGTTAACGCCCGTAAGATCGATATCGGCGCATTTGATTCACCTAAGTTTATCGGCTTGCCGGTGGGTGAAGTGCTGAAGGTGGGCAAAGATTACCTCGACGTTGACGCCAGCGAGACGTTAGCCAACGGCGATGGGTTAAACGTACTGATTAAGCGTGAGATTGTTGGCTTTCGCGCTAATACGGTGGAGAAGACCGGGGAAAACCGCTACCGTGTCTGGCCGAACGAGATGCCTGCCGATCTTTACAAGGTGCGTCCGAATCACCCCCTGAACCGTAACCTCGACCATAACTGGCAGCAGGCGCTGACCAAAACCTCCAGCGAACGCCGCGTCGGCGTAGATATTGAGTTGGGTGGCTGGCAGGAGCAGCTGATCCTCACCATGACCAGCGAGGAGGGGGTAAGCATTACCCATACCCTGGAGGGCGAGTTTGCCGAGGCTACTAACGCCGAAAAAGCGCTCAGCCAGCTGCACGATGGCCTGGCAAAGCTGGGGCAGACTATCTATTACGCTCGCGATATTCGCGTCAACCTGCCGGGTGCGCTGTTTGTTCCCGCCAGCCAGCTAAACCAGCTACGCCGCGAGGCCGTGGAGATGCTCGATAGCGCCCGTCTGGCAAACTATCCGCGCGGCAGCCGCAAAGCCGTAGCGACGCCAGCGCCGGTCTACCCGGATACCCATCTCTCGTTCCTGGCGAACGTCTACAACGAGAAAGCGCGTACCTTCTATCACCGTTACGGCGTGCAGCTGATTGATGCCGCCTATGAGGCGCATGAGGAGAAAGGCGACGTTCCGGTAATGATCACCAAGCACTGCCTGCGCTTCGCGTTTAACCTCTGTCCGAAGCAGGCTAAAGGCTCGATCAAGAGCTGGAAGGCGACGCCAATGCAGCTGGTACATGGCGACGAAGTGCTGACGCTGAAGTTTGACTGCCGTCCGTGCGAGATGCACGTGATCGGCAAAATGAAAAACCACATTCTGAAGATGCCCCAGCCGGGCAGCGTTGTGGCCTCCATCAGCCCGGACGAGCTGATGAAGACCATGCCAAAGCGCGCTAAACCGTAAACCCGACACGCCGGGTGGCGCTGCGCTTACCCGGCCTACATATCGCACCTGCTTGTAGGCCCGTGCAAGCGTAAGCGCCGCCGGGCAGATCGGTCAGTGAGATTTAAAGCCTGCCGCCGACATCAGCAGGCGAAACGCCATGCTAACGGCGGTAAGGGCCAGCACGCTGGCGACCCAGATAGCAATTAGCCAGAACAGGCGTTTGACAAAACGCGGTGCTGCCATCAGTGATACCCCTCCCCAGGCTGAACTTTGCCCCGGAACACGTAGTAGCTCCACGCGGTATAGACCAGGATCAGCGGAATAATCAGCAGCGCGCCCACCAGCATAAAGCCCTGGCTTTGCGGCGGCGAGGCGGCATCCCACAGGGAGATAGTGGGCGGGATGATATTCGGCCAGATGCTGATCCCGAGGCCGCTAAAGCCAAGGAATACCAGCCCCAGGGTCAGTACAAACGGCAAGGTGTGATGAGCATGGTTACTCAGGCTGCGCCACTGCCAGAAACTGAGCAGAAGCACCAGCAGCGGCACCGGCAGGAAGAAGAACAGATTCGGCAGGCTAAACCAACGATCGGCAATGCCCTGGTGGGTCAGCGGCGTCCAGAGGCTGATTACGCCAATGGTCACCAACAGCGCCAGCAGCAGATGTTTAGCCTTGCTTCGCATCGTCTCCTGCAATGCGCCGCCGCTCTTCATCACCATCCAGGTGGCACCGAGCAGGGCGTAGGCGATGGTTAACCCCAGACCGCAGAAGAGGTTAAACGCCGTGAGCCAGTCCAGCGCGCCGCCGCTAAAGCGACGACCGGTCACCTCAAAGCCGTTCAGTACCGCGCCAACCACCACGCCCTGGGCGAAGGTGGCGACGATCGACCCGAAGATAAACGACTTATCCCAGAACGGACGGTGGGCGGGCGTCGCCTTGAAGCGGAACTCGAACGCCACTCCGCGGAAGATCAGTCCCGCCAGCATGATAGTCAGCGGAATGGTCAGCGCGTCGGCAATCACCGCGTAGGCCAGCGGGAAAGCGCCGAACAGCCCGGCGCCCCCCATGACTAACCAGGTTTCGTTGCCATCCCACACCGGCGCGACGCTGTTGACCATTACGTCACGGTCTTCACCGTTGCGAATAAGGGGAAACAGAATACCGATCCCGAGATCGAAGCCGTCCATCACGATATACATCAGCGTGGCGAAGACGATTATCACAAACCAGATAACTGACAGATCGATACCCATTACTTATTCTCCTCTGCCTCTAATGACTCACCGGCCGCAGAGAGCGGACGCGCAGGACGGCCCTCTGTCGGGTGACGATCTTCGGGCTGCGGACCGGCCTTGATCAGCCTGCCGATATAGACATACCCCACGCCAAAGACGGCGGAGTAGACCACAAAGAATCCCAGCAGGGTGAGACTCATCTGGAGCGTACTGTGTTGCGAGACGGCATCAATGGTGCGCAGCTGGCCGTAGACCACCCACGGCTGGCGTCCCACCTCGGTGGTCACCCAGCCCGCTAATAGCGCGATAAGCCCTGCTGGCCCCATCCACAGCGCAAAGTGGTGGAACGGACGCGAGGTATAGAGACGCCCTTTATAACGCAGCCACAGTCCGACGACGCCCAGCAGCAGCATCAGCAGGCCCATCGCCACCATTATGCGGAACGACCAGAAGACAATGGTGGAGTTGGGGCGATCCTCTTTCGGGAACGACTTGAGCGCTGGCACCTGCTTATCCAAGCTATGGGTCAGGATCAGGCTGCCCAGCGCCGGGATCTCGAGCCCGTAGCGGGTACGCTCCTGCTCCATATCCGGCCAGCCAAACAGCAGCAGCGGGGTAGGTTCGCCGGGCGGGTTCTCCCAGTGGCCTTCGATGGCGGCAATCTTCGCTGGCTGATGCTCCAGGGTGTTCAGACCATGCATATCACCGACCACGGCCTGGATTGGGGCCACCACCAGCGCCATCCACAGCGCCATTGAGAACATTTTGCGGATAGCGGGCGTATTGTTGCCTTTGAGAAGGTGCCAGGCACCCGAGGCCCCGACAAACAGCGCGCTGCTCAGGAAGGCGGCGATCGACATATGGATCAGGCGGTAGGGGAACGACGGGTTAAAGATGACCTTGAACCAGTCAACCGGGATCACCTGGCCGTTGACAATCTCATGGCCCTGCGGGGTATGCATCCAGCTGTTGGAAGCCAGGATCCAGAAGGTGGACATCAGCGTGCCGAGAGCCACCATGCAGGTAGAGAAAAAGTGCAGGCTGGGGCCGACCTTGTTCCAACCAAAGAGCATTACCCCGAGGAAGCCAGCCTCAAGGAAGAAGGCCGTCAGCACCTCATAGGTGAGCAGCGGCCCGGTTATACTCCCGGCAAACTGCGAGAAGCCGCTCCAGTTAGTACCGAACTGGTAGGCCATCACCAGCCCTGAAACGACGCCCATCCCAAAGTTGACGGCGAAAATTTTCACCCAGAAGAGATAGAGCGTACGCCAGACCTGATTTTGCGTCTTGAGCCACAGGGCCTCAAGCACCGCCAAATAGCTGGCCAGCCCGATAGTGATAGCAGGAAATAAAATATGGAATGAGACGGTAAAGGCGAATTGAATTCGCGCCAGATGGAACGCGTCTAGATCAAGCATGCAGGACTCCGCGCATAATTTAAGTTATGTCAGCGAAAGTATAGGTGATGTCAATGAATGCGGGCAGAAACAGCACCCGAACATAAAAGCATAACAGTTGCCCCTCGGCTAAACCATTAACCGCGGAAAGCGCTTTCTGTTATAGAATAGGCAGAGAGGAACTCACAGGATCGAGCAATGAAAAAGTATCAGCAGCTGGCGCAGCAGATTATTGAGCAGATCAATCTTGGCGTCTGGCAGCCCGGCGATCGGCTGCCGTCCCTGCGCGAACAGGTCACCATCAGCCACGTCAGCTTTATGACCGTCAGCCACGCCTATCAGATGCTGGAGAGCCAGGGACGGATCGTTGCCCGGCCGCAGTCCGGTTACTATGTTGCATCTCCTCCCTCCCGCAAGCCGCCCATGCCGCCCGCTCAGGTGATGCAGGATGAGGCCGTGGACATCAATACCTACATTTTTGAAGTCCTGCAGGCGAGCTGCGACGCCTCGGTGCTGCCCTTTGGCTCGGCATTTCCCGATCCGCGCCTGTTCCCACTCCAGCAACTGAACCGCTCTCTGGCGAATGTCAGCAAAACCGCCAACGCTATGAGCGTGATCGAGAACCTTCCCCCAGGCAATGCCGATCTGCGCCATGCCATTGCCCGCCGCTATGCTCAGCAGGGAATGAACATCTCACCTGATGAGATAGTGATCACAGCTGGTGCGCTGGAGGCGCTCAACCTTAGTTTGCAGGCGGTTACCGAACCGGGCGACTGGGTGATCGTCGAGAACCCCTGCTTTTACGGGGCGTTGCAGGCG
The DNA here is from genome assembly GCA_002918705.1 of Escherichia sp. ESNIH1. Classification (GTDB taxonomy): domain Bacteria; phylum Pseudomonadota; class Gammaproteobacteria; order Enterobacterales; family Enterobacteriaceae; genus Pseudescherichia. Next base: position 329,186 of record PQKR01000004.1, read on the forward strand.
CTGGAGCGGCTCAAGCTCAAGGCGCTGGCGGTGGCTACCGACGTTGAGGAGGGGATCGATCTCGATGCGCTGGCCCAGGCGCTGAGCGACTATCCGGTGAAGGCCTGCTGGCTGATGACCAACAGTCAAAATCCGCTGGGTTTTACCCTGAGCAACGAGAAAAAGGCCCGGCTGGTGGCGCTGCTGGCGGAGCATAACGTCACCCTGATTGAGGACGACGTCTATAGCGAGCTCTACTTTGGCCGTGAGAAGCCGCTTCCGGCGAAAGCCTGGGATACCCAGGAGATGACCCTCCACTGCTCATCATTCTCGAAGTGCCTGGTCGCCGGATTTCGCATCGGCTGGGTGGCTGCGGGGAAACACGCCCGGCGCATCCAGCAGCTGCAGCTGATGAGCACCCTCTCGACCAGCTCGCCGATGCAGCTGGCGCTGGTGGACTATCTCTCCACCAAACGCTACGACGCCCATCTGCGTCGGCTGCGCCGCACGCTGGCGGAGCGCAAGCAGCTGGCCAGACAGGCGCTGCTGCGCCACCTCCCGGCAGAGGTGAAGATCCATCCCAGCGACAGCGGCTACTTTCTCTGGCTCGAGCTGCCTGCGCCTCTGGACGCCGGGTGGCTAAGCGAGCAGGCGCTGGCGCACCGTATCAGCATTGCGCCAGGCAAAATGTTCTCTACCTCGGACACCTGGACACCTTTTTTCCGCTTTAACACCTCCTGGGCCTGGGGCGAGCGGGAGGAGGAGGCGGCTAAAATGCTGGGGATGATAATCCGCCACGCGATGGCCTAACGCACCGGTATTAACTCGTTGTCTCTGCTTCAGAAGATGGCGGAGTGCGTCATCTGTCACAACCTAAGCAAATTTCTTTTGCGCCTTATGTAGGGCCGCAGCGCGCCGTCTACCTTTACTGTGGGAGATATTTTTACGGCACGGCTGCCGCACCTTTGATTGCGACAGGAGTAATGGCTTATGAGTAAGACATTTGCCCGCAGCACGCTGTACGCGCTCGGTCTGACTATCGTCACCGCGCAGGCAGCCGAGCCAACGGAAGTCGGTAAAGGAGAAGGGCGTCTCGATATCATCGCCTGGCCAGGATACATTGAGCGCGGCCAGACCGATAAGCAGTATGACTGGGTCAGCGAGTTCGAAAAAGCCTCCGGCTGCCAGGTAAACGTGAAGACCGCCGCCACTTCGGACGAGATGGTGAGCCTGATGGCGAAGGGCGGTTACGACCTGGTCACCGCTTCCGGCGATGCCTCCCTGCGGCTGATCATGGGCAAGCGCGTCCAGCCCATCAATACCGCGCTGATCCCCAACTGGAAAAACGTCGATCCGCGCGTGGCGAAGGGCGACTGGTTTAACGTCGGCGGCAAAGTCTACGGCGCTCCCTATCAGTGGGGGCCTAACCTGCTGATGTACAATACGAAAACTTTCCCTACGCCGCCGGACAGCTGGGCGGTTATCTTCGTTAAGCAGAACCTACCGGATAGTAAGAGTAACCAGGGCCGCGTGCAGGCCTACGACGGCCCCATCTACATTGCCGATGCCGCGCTGTTTGTGAAAGCCACTCAGCCGCAGCTGGGCATCAACGATCCCTATCAGCTCACCGAGGAGCAGTATCAGGCGGTGCTGAAGGTGCTGCGCGACCAGCACGGACTGATCCATCGCTACTGGCACGACACTACCGTGCAGATGAGCGATTTCAAAAACGAAGGCGTGGTGGCCTCCAGCGCCTGGCCCTATCAGGCCAACGCCCTGAAAGCTGAAGGTCAACCCATCGCCACGGTCTTTCCGAAGGAGGGGGTGACCGGCTGGGCGGATACCACCATGCTCCACACCGATGCGAAACACCCCAACTGCGCCTACAAATGGATGGACTGGTCGCTGACGCCGAAGGTGCAGGGTGACGTGGCCGCCTGGTTTGGCTCCCTGCCGGTGGTGGCGGAGGGCTGCAAGGCCAGCACGCTGCTGGGCGAGAAGGGCTGCGAAACCAACGGCTACGGCTTCTTCGACAAGATTGCCTTCTGGAAAACGCCGGTTGCCGAAGGGGGCAAGTTCGTGCCCTACAGCCGCTGGACCCAGGATTACATCGCCATTATGGGCGGCCGCTGATCGTCAGGGGTGACGCATGACTTATGCCGTTGAGTTTAATGATGTCTCGCGGATCTACGGTGACGTTCGGGCGGTTGACGGCGTCAGCCTGGCCGTCAATGACGGAGAGTTTTTCTCTATGCTGGGGCCGTCCGGCTCCGGTAAAACGACCTGCCTGCGGCTGATAGCCGGGTTTGAACAGCTCTCCGGCGGTGCGGTGCGCATCTTTGGCAAAGAGGCCAGCGAGCTGCCGCCGTGGGAGCGCGACGTCAATACCGTGTTTCAGGACTATGCGCTCTTTCCGCACATGTCGATTCTGGATAACGTCGCCTACGGGCTGATGGTCAAAGGCATCGGTAAAAAAGCGCGTCATGCTCAGGCCCACGAGGCGCTGGAGCGAGTGGCGCTGGGCTTTGCCCATGCGCGTAAACCCTCTCAGCTCTCCGGGGGCCAGCGGCAGCGGGTGGCCATCGCCCGGGCGCTGGTTAACCAGCCGCGCGTGCTGCTGCTGGACGAGCCGCTCGGCGCGCTGGATCTCAAGCTACGGGAGCAGATGCAGTTCGAGCTGAAAAAGCTCCAGCAGGATCTGGGGATCACCTTTATTTTCGTTACTCACGATCAGGGCGAGGCGCTATCGATGTCCGATCGGGTGGCGGTATTTAACAACGGTAAGATCGAGCAGGTCGATGCCCCGCGCGATCTCTATCTGCGTCCGCGCACCCCTTTCGTGGCGGGCTTTGTGGGGACCTCCAACGTTTTTAGTGCCGCGAGGGCGCAGGCGCTGTGCGGTATGGCCGGAAGCTACTCCCTGCGACCAGAGCATATTCGCCTCGACTGGTCGAATGAAGTGCAAACCGACGGTGTGGTGCAGACCGTACAGTATCAGGGGGCGGCCACCCGCGTTGAGCTGAAGCTGGCAGATGGGGAACGGTTGCTGGTCAGCCAGGCAAATCTGCTTGATGCCCGTCAGCCTGCCTCGCTCCAGCCTGGACAGGCCGTACAGCTCTCGTGGTCCCGTGCGGCAATGGTCCCGCTGCAGGAGGAGTAGATGGCGATGAGCGTTATGCCTGCCCCGCGCGCGTCTGCGCATGGTCGCCTGAGTGGGATGTTCTGGCGCAGGCCGACGCTGGGCCTCTTCCTGCTGCTGATTGCGCCGCTGATGTGGTTCGGCATTGTCTATCTCGGGTCGCTGCTGACGCTGCTGTGGCAGGGGCTTTACACCTTCGATGACTTCACCATGTCGGTGACGCCGGATTTGACCCTGGCGAATCTGCAGGCGCTGTTTCAGCCCGCCAACTACGACATTATACTGCGCACGCTGACGATGGCGATTGCGGTCACTCTCGCCAGCGCGTTACTCGCTTTCCCGCTGGCCTGGTTTATGGCCCGCTATACCCAGGGCAAGATGAAGGCCTTTTTCTATATTGCGGTGATGCTGCCGATGTGGGCGAGCTATATCGTCAAGGCCTACGCCTGGACGCTGCTGCTGGCGCGGGACGGCGTGGCGCAGTGGTTTTTGCAGCATCTGGGTTTGCAGCCGCTGCTGGAGAGCGTACTGACCCTGCCAGCGGTAGGCGGCAGCACGCTGTCGACCTCGGGTCTCGGGCGCTTCCTGGTCTTTGTCTACATCTGGCTACCGTTCATGATCCTGCCGGTGCAGGCGGCGCTGGAGCGGCTCCCGCCGTCGCTGCTGCAGGCCTCGGCGGATCTCGGCGCGCGGCCTGCGCAAACCTTCCGCTATGTAGTGCTTCCGTTGGCCATCCCCGGCATAGCGGCAGGGTCGATCTTTACCTTCTCCCTGACGCTGGGAGACTTTATCGTCCCCCAGCTGGTGGGCCCACCCGGCTTCTTCATCGGCAACATGGTCTACTCCCAGCAAGGCGCGATTGGCAACATGCCGATGGCGGCGGCCTTTACCCTGGTTCCCATTATCCTGATTGCCCTCTATCTGGCGTTTGTGAAGCGCCTGGGAGCGTTCGATGCACTCTGATCGCGCACCGCTGCTGTTAAAACTGGCTGCCTGGGGCGGGGTGATTTTTCTGCACTTCCCGCTGCTGATTATTGCCATCTACGCCTTTAATACCGAAGACGCTGCCTTTAGCTTTCCTCCGCAGGGCCTGACGCTGCGCTGGTTTACGGTTGCCGCGTCGCGGGATGATATTCTTGATGCGGTGACACTGTCACTTAAAGTGGCGGCGCTGGCGACACTGGTGGCGCTGATACTTGGCACGCTTGCTGCTTGTGCTCTCTGGCGCAGCCAGTTCTTTGGCAAGAGTGCTATCTCGCTGCTGCTGCTGTTGCCCATCGCGCTACCGGGCATCGTCACTGGTCTGGCGCTGCTGACGGCGTTTAAAACGGTGGGACTGGAACCGGGGTTTCTGACCATCGTGATTGGCCATGCGACCTTCTGCGTGGTGGTGGTCTTTAACAACGTCATCGCCCGTTTCAGGCGTACCGCCTGGAGCATGGTGGAGGCCTCAATGGATCTGGGGGCCAACGGCTGGCAGACCTTTCGCTACGTGGTGCTGCCCAATCTTGGCTCGGCGCTGCTGGCGGGCGGCATGCTGGCGTTTGCCCTGTCGTTTGACGAAATCATCGTGACCACCTTCACCGCCGGACACGAGCGTACGCTGCCGCTGTGGCTGCTGAATCAGCTGGGCAGGCCGCGCGAGGTGCCGATCACTAACGTGGTGGCGCTGCTGGTGATGCTGGTGACGACACTGCCGATTTTAGGCGCATGGTGGCTGACCCGCAGGGGCGAGAACGCCTTTGGCAACGAGAAATAACTGACCCTCAACCAGGATATGATTATGCAAGATCAACTGTTAATTAATGGCCAACTGGTCAGCGGCGAAGGGGAGAAGCAGGCAGTTTATAATCCCGCTACCGGTGAGGTGCTGCTGGAAATTGCCGAAGCCTCTGTCGCTCAGGTAGACGCTGCGGTGCAGGCCGCCGATCGCGCCTTTGCCGAGTGGGGCTTTGCCACACCAAAAGTCCGTGCCCAGGCGCTGCTCGATCTGGCCCAGGCGATTGAGGATAACGCCGAGGCGCTGGCTCAGCTGGAGTCCCTCAACTGCGGCAAACCGCTGCACTGCGTAATGAATGATGAGATCCCCGCCGTGGTTGACGTCTTCCGCTTCTTTGCCGGGGCGGCGCGCACCCTCAACGGGCTGGCGGCGGGCGAATATCTTGAAGGGCATACCTCAATGATCCGCCGCGATCCGGTGGGCGTGGTGGCATCGATTGCGCCCTGGAACTATCCGCTGATGATGGCCGCCTGGAAGCTGGCCCCGGCGCTGGCGGCAGGCAACTGCGTGGTGATCAAGCCGTCGGAGATCACGCCGCTCACCGCCCTGAAGCTGGCGGAGCTGGCGAAGGATATCTTCCCGGCCGGGGTACTCAACGTGCTGTTTGGCCGGGGTAAAACCGTGGGCGATCCGCTCACGGGACACGAGAAGGTGCGGATGGTCTCTCTGACCGGCTCGATTGCCACCGGGGAGCATATCATCGGCCACACCGCCTCATCGGTGAAGCGCACCCATATGGAGCTGGGGGGCAAAGCGCCGGTCATTGTCTTTGACGACGCCGATCTCGACGCGGTAGTGGAGGGTGTACGCACCTTTGGCTACTACAACGCCGGACAGGACTGTACCGCCGCCTGCCGCATCTATGCCCAGAAAGGGATTTACGATGCGCTGGTAGAGAAGCTGGGCGCGGCGGTGGCGAGTCTGAAGATGGGCGCGCCGGACGACGAAAGCACCGAGCTGGGACCGCTCAGCTCTGAAGCACACCTGGAGCGGGTAACTAAAGCCGTTGAGGCAGCGAAAGCGCTGGGGCATATCAGCGTAGTCACCGGGGGCGCGAAGCGTGACGGCGCGGGTTACTATTTCCAGCCGACGCTGCTGGCCGGGGCGAAGCAGGAGGACGATATCGTTCAGAACGAAGTGTTTGGCCCGGTGGTGAGCGTGACCGCGTTTGACGATGAAGAGCAGGTCTTGAGCTGGGCCAACGACTCGCGATACGGGCTGGCCTCCTCGGTCTGGACCCGCGACGTGGGCCGGGCGCACCGGTTAAGCGCCCGCCTGCAGTATGGCTGCACCTGGGTCAATACCCACTTTATGCTGGTCAGCGAGATGCCGCACGGCGGGCAGAAGATGTCTGGGTACGGCAAGGATATGTCGGTCTACGGCATCGAAGACTATACCGTCATTCGGCATGTCATGATTAAGCACTAGCGTATGAGCCCGGTGGCGCTGCGCTTACCGGGCCTACGGTCTGGCGCTGTTTGTAGGTTGGGCAAGCGTAGCGTCGCCCGGCGTAACCACTGTTGATACACAACTGTACCTTCACCTCCTTTTTTTGCTCTTCTCTTTATTACGCTCACTGCAGATAATCAAAGGGCTTTTTCCCTCGCTTCCGCAGGGATAAAGCTTGATTTACATCAATAAAAAATGCATATTGCGCGCGTTTTATTCTATTTGAGCAAATGTCAGCTATGACCCTATACCAAAAAATGCTGGTCTTCTACGCCGTGATGGCGACGATCTGTGCACTCATCACCTGGTTCCTGTCAAAGGATCGCAAGCGCATCCGCTTTCTGTGCGCGTTTCTGATCGGTTCTACCTGGCCAATGAGCTTTCCGGTGGCGCTGCTGATTTCACTGTTCTAAGAGCGGGGCGTTCACGAGGTTCCCCGGCGCGCGCTGTGTCACCGGGGGGGCATTGATTAGGGCAGAAGCGTTAATAACGTTTTGCGCTGGGCATCCGTCACGTCTGATGGGTGCTGATAGCCAATATTCTCGTTGCTGCGGGTATAGAGCGCCACCAGCCAGTCATAAACGTAGCGTGACGCGGCATGCACCGGCTGATCTCCCAGTCTGGTCAGCCTGCCTGCGGTGTGGGCTGGCGCGTCGGTGCTGAAGATCGCGCTACCTTTCTGAATACGGCTGGCCGGACGCTGGCCTGTCGCAACGTCGGCGTAGCCAAGCCAGGCAATCAGATTACCAATCGCCACGTGTAGCTGCGCCGCGCAGGCGTTATCTCGCTGCATCAGGGTTTGCAGCTGGCCGGCAAGATCCAGCCGGTAGCTGGTGGTGATAATCGTGTCTGCCACCTGGCGCAGCGTAGCGGGGGTGATGCCCAGCCGTGCTGCGCTCTCTACGCTGCGACTCCACTGGCGCAGATGGTTCACCCACATGACGTGCGCCTGCTGGCCAGCATCGCGTGCGGCGCTGGCGCGCTCCGGCGTCTCCTGGGCATCGGCAAAGAGATCGATCGCCTCGTTGAACAGGCCGCTCACCTTCTCCTCACGCGGCAGCTGCACCTTCCACAGGGCATCAAACTGCTTCATCTCCGGCAGCAGGCCCTCCAGCAGTTCACCATGACGTCCCGCCTGGCCCTGTAGCTCACGAATTGCCGATTCGGCACGGGCGCGACGCGTGTCAGCATCCTCCGTTAGCGGCGAGAGCAGGGGCTGCACCAGATCGCGCAGCGACTGATAGTGACGCTCGCGCAGGGCATTCAGTCGGCTGGTGCGTAGTGACGGCGTGGTGGCTTGAGAAAGCCACTCAATCAGCCGCTGCAGGCTGCTGGCGTCCAGCGCTTGCAGGGTACCCCAACGTTGACCGGGCTTGCCCAACAGCTGCTGCACGGTTTCATCGAGATTCAGCGAGGTGGTAAACCGCGCATCCTGGGGCGTAATCGCCCATACCAGCCCCGGCAGCGCCGTCTCCTGGCCCGACTGCGTATCCTGCACCCAGTTCAGCAGGGCTCTGGCGGTGGCTGCGGTTTCGCTGCGCTGCGGGGTGGCGTTGCAGATCATGAGCACATCCGGCTGCAGCTGCTGACGATAGCGCTCCAGCAGCCAGCGGCACTTGCTGTGCCAGAGCGGGCACTCAGGCAGCGCTGGCGGAGAGGGGATATCGACAATATCAACGCCGTCGAGCACGCCGTTTTCGACGCACAGCACCAGCTCATAGGCCAGCAGGGACAGGGTAGCGAGAGGAATGCTTACCGCATTTTGCAGCTCATCTTTCGACAGAGGATGAACGACCACCTCCGCCTGAGCTTCAATGCTCTCTGCTGCCAGCGGATTTAAAAAGCCCTCCGTCGGCAGGGCAAAGTTATCGACCAGCAGGCTCAGCGGCGCAGCCAGCTCGGAGGCGTTTCCGGTTTGATGCAGCACGTGCGCCAGGGCGAGCCACTGCTGGGTCAGCGCCTGCTGCTCACCCCACAGCAGCGACCAGGCGCTGGCCCGAGCGCGCAGATCCAGCGAGGGGATCAGGGTAGCGAGCTGATACCACAGCCCGTCGTCAATTTGCTGCTGGGCAGCAGGCACGGTGGTGCGCCAAAACGTGGCGATAGCACCCACCTCCTCAGCCGTGATGCCCGCCACCGGGTGCGGCTGACGCAGCCCGCGCCAGCGGTTAAGGCGATCCTCAATCACCGCCCGGTCGACGAGAGGTCGCTCCTGCTGTCGGGCGGCATGGGCGATAAACACCTGCACCAGCTCCGCCTCGCTGATCAGACGCAGGCGCAGAGGAAATGCGTCGTCAACGTTCTGGACGTGGGTCGTGAAGCGCAGCGCCATACCGGTCAGGGCATGGCCTGGGTTGATATGGCTCAGGTAGTCGAAACTCTTCTCGCCCGCTTTGACATTCACCCGGCCGTTGCCGCTGTTACACAGGGCGGTGAGCAGATGCGCCTTCGCCGCCTGCGCGTGGCCATAGAGACCTACCGTGCGGGGCTGGCTAGTGGCGCGGGCCAGCACGCTCTCATGCGCGGCCGCGGCGGTCAGACGCAGCAGCAGGGCGTCGGCATCATCGTCAAGCAGCGGAGCATGCTGACGGGTTTCGTCTATCCATGCCATTAATGCCTGTGAGGTTTGGCTTAGATCTCTCATTTCAGGTATACGCTCCCGCTGTCAATCCAGTAGTGGCTGCCGCTGTGGCGGCGATCGGCCAGGGTATTCAGTTTAAACGTCAACGCATCGGCGGCGACCGGCGTCCCGTCCTGCAGCCAGGCCTCGCTTAGGGTGAACGCTTCCGGCCCCAGCGCTTTGCTGCCGCCGGTCAGCGCCAGCCGCACGTTAAGCACGCCGTCTCCGGCAATGGCTTTCGCCAGCTCCGGCGAGTTGATGCTCAGGGTGTAGAGCGGCGTTGCGGGCCAGCGGGCATTGGCCAGCTGGCGGAAGCCCAGCGTTACGTTGCCGCGCAGCGGGAAGTGCAGGCGGGCATCCAGTTTCGCGCCTGGCTTGTCCAGGTCGATATCTTCGTACCAGACGTTCTCCTCGCGCAGGGTATTCACCACGTTATCCAGCACGCCAAGATAGCGCACGGTGGAGTAGGCCCCGATATCTGCCGCTTTAAAGTTGAAGCGCGGCAGGCGCAGATCCAGCGCCAGGCTGCACAGCATCGCCCCGACGGCGGCGGTGGATTTCGGGTTGCCGATCCGCCCCTGCTGGTTGAAAGGATACCACTCGTGCACCCGATACTTGTCCAGCCACACCATACGGTTAACCGGCACGGGCTGTAGATGGCGAATCAGCGCCTGCACGCCCGGCAGGCAGCCAGGACGTCCGGTGACCAGCAGCACGTCGCAGGCGTAGTGGGAGATGGCTTCACACACCGCATGGATCGGGGCGGTCAGGGTGAACTGCCCGCCAAGCATCGCCGCCTGCAGATCGCTAAAGTTAACCTGCAACGGCACGGCAAAGAGATCGAACGCGGGGGCGCTGGCTGGCAGAGCGTGATCGATCGCCTGCTTCAGATAGTTCATCACGTTGCGCGTCGGCTGTTGAGTGAGCAGCTCGCCAAAGGTCGCATGCAGCCCCGCCAGCGGATCGTTGATATCGCTTCGCTCCCAGGCAGAGAGGATCGCATGGCCTATTGGCATAAAGAGCTGCAGCGTCGTTTGCTGACGCAGCACCGCCTGGGTGTCGATGCGACCGGAGTCGCCGAACAGCGTCGCCATCAGCGCGGCGGCATCGGTAATGCCTGCTTTTTGCAGCTGGGCCTGCAGGGCGGGCAGCACGCAGCGTTGGATAATATCCAGCAGAATATCGTCGCCAGCGACTTTAAACCCTTCCCGGAATAGCAGGTGCGGGGTGATTTTGACGTTGCTGCCGGTGCCGTCATCCAGCTGGTAGTGGACGATAGCCATGTCGGTGGTGCCGCCGCCAATATCGATCGACGCGACCCGCAAGGCACGGCCTGGTTTTTCGTCCGGCGCGCCGGTGCGGTCAGGGCGGGCGAGGGAGGCAAAAAAGGTCTCTGTCTGTCCGGCGTAGTGGGAGATGGCTTCGTTATAGAGCCAGACCAGCTGGCCGCAGCTGGCCTCGTCCCACTCCATCTGGATCTGCGGGACGGGCACCACGCTCTTCTCGCGCTGTTTGCTGCTGGAGAAATCCTCATCCTGCGGATGCCAGCCCATCGCTTTCCATACCAGGGCGATAGCTTCATACATGCGGCGACGGAAGATCTCCCGCTCCTGCTTCGGCATCGCTGAGGGCAGGGTCAGGATAATCGTGCGCAGCTGGCGCGGCGAGGCCGGGAAGCCCAGACGCAGGCGGGTCGCCACGCTGTTGACCTGTCCCAGGGCCTGGGCCAGCAGTTCGCACAGCATGTGTGTCATCAAGGTGCTGCGGCTGTACTGCGGCGAGAACACCGGCAGGCGTTCATCCAGCGGCAGGGTGTAGAGCGGCTGGCCGTCGTCGTTCATCAGGTTCATCAGCGGAAAAGCGGTAGCTAACGGCTCGCGCTGCGACTTGCTGTTCATCTGGCTGAAGCGCCAGTCCTGTAATACCGGAGTCTCATCCCACAGGTAGCGGCGCGGGCTGGAGATACCACTGTTGCCTTCGGTCCCCAGACGCTGCATTGCCAGCTTGCGTGCCTCGTCGCCGACGCGGACGATTGAGGGCCAGACGAAGGCGTCTTCGCGCCCGCTCTCCACCGAGAAGTGCTGTTTGCCGAAGCGGGCTTCGGAGAACTCGAGTCGGCTGGTGAACATCGGCTCATTCAAAAACTGCGGCTCGCTCAGGGAGCGCACCTGTAGCTCCGCCGTCTGACGTAGACCGACGTTGGCGTCGCCCTGATCCTCAATGATGACGCCACAGGTGTGGGTGTTACCGACGTCGAGGATCAGATCCACCGGAATAGCCGGGGTGCTCAGGGTATGCGTAACAATTTTGACTTCTGGCACGGTCAGCTGTTCGCCCAGCAGGGTGAGCAGGTTGAGCCAGTGGGCCTGGTACTCAAAGCCGCGCAGAGCCTGGGCAATCTCTCGTTCGCTGCGGTTCTCGACGCTGCTGGCGTAGTGCAGAAACGCCTCGCGCAGCCAACCATCAATCCAGGTCTGGTCGAGAAAATCAAACACCTCGTCGTCGCGCCACGCCAGCGCAAAGCGGGTGCCGTTCAGAATGTCATTGGTGGCCGGGGCCAGTGCCCCAGGGGAGAGATCGTTGATCTGGCTGTCCAGCGCAAGGGTCACGCGGTGGGTGTTGCCTGCGCTGTCCGGCTCGGCCAGCTTGCGGATCTGCACCCTGGCCCAGTTGTCCGGACCCTCCACGAAGGTACGCGGTGGGTTAAAGCGCAAGAAAGGTATAGGTAGCCAGACGCCGTCCAGCACCGCCAGCGACTCAAGCAGCGGCAGCGTGCTCTCCGGCTTCACCACCTCGGGCTGGCCGCCGTCGCGGCTGGGCAGCGTGTAGCGGTTATTGATCAGATCGTAATCGAGACGCAGCAGCGGCCCGTTAGCGGTTTTTCGTACAAAGCGTCCGCTCTGCAAGGAAGCCTGCGGCGTCAGGCCAAAGTCGAGAAACTGTACGCCGCTGTTGGCAATCAGCGTGACGCTCTGTTTGTAATCGCAAAGATTAACCAGCATAAAATCAGGAACCTGTTTTTCTGAACGTCAACGGAACAGTGGTTTTGGCATCATACCGGGCGGTGCACTGGGCAACGTCGCTGGTGCCTGCGGTGCAGGAGATCTCCGGCATCGGGTAGCGAGAACCGTCGCTGCAGCGCGCATGACCGCGGCTCTTGATCATCAGGACGCCGGTGTCGTGCAGGCCAGAGAAGATCTCGGACCGGCAGACAATATTATTACCCTGCACCAGGCGGGCGGTGCCTTTGTTATTCTGGATCTGGAAGCGCAGCGTAGGCGGCTTGCCGGTCACTTCGTCTTTGATATCCAACATTACGCGCCAGCTGCCGTTGAGAAAACGGGTGCTGCCTGCTTTGACCTGGTTAGCATCCATCACCAGCGCATCTTTAGGAATGGCAGTGATAGTCGGCTCGCTGGGTTTCTCCGGCGCAGGCGGTGCTTTAGCTGCAACAACTTCGGCCTGGTGGAGCGGCAGCGAGGCCGTGAGCACCGGCGCAGGCTCAGACGCGACTGGAGCAGGCGCGATGGTCTGCGGAGCAGCGGGTTTCGCAGCGGCTGTTGTTGCGGCAGAAGTCGGTTCACTCACCGCAGGCTGCTGCGGCCAGAGCAGCGGGGCGGCAACGGCAGCTACTACCACGGCGGCTACCGGTAAAGCCCACAGGCCGTAGCGGCGTTTAGGAGAGGCCGGGGCCGCTTCAGTGGCGGCGGGTGGCGCAACCGGCGCGGGCTGAGGTTCAGGCTGCGGCGGTTCGGGAGGCTGTTGAGTCGTCATCTCCGGTACGGCGGCCAGCAGCGGCTCATCGGCTCGGCTGAAGGTCGCCACAGCAGGCGTCTCCTCTTCTTCTTCGCTCTCCTCCGGCATCACGATGGTTGGGGCAGGCGGCTCCTCTTCCCGCAGGCAGGCGAGCACGTCCTCGCGGGCGCTTTCGTTAAGATCAACAAAGCCCCAGAAGGTAATAACCGGTTTGCCATCCACCAGGAATACGTGATTCACGCCAGGAAACTGCAGCGCTTTCTCTAACAATGAGCCAAAGAGCTGCTGGGCGGTTTTCGGCGACTGCAGGCTTTTCCGGCTCAGGGCCGCCGCGCTGTCGAGCGTGCTCTCCAGAAAACGCAGGGCACGGAAGCGGGACTCGTCGTCCGCTGCCTTCCAGCTTACCGCCCGGCCTTCTACCGGTGAGTACCAGTCCACGCGATCGCCGTCGTCGTTAATCTGCGGTATCGCGAGGCAGTCCACCATCGCCTGCTGCTTACGCAGGCGCAACGCTTCACGAATTTGCAGTGCCGAATCAAAGACGGCCTGGCCGCCGCCGCCAACGGCCTGAAAATCATCCAGATCGCCGCTGCGCAAGAGAGTTTTTGCCACGTTTTCATCCCATAGACTTCTTCACGCCTCTACTTTACGAGATGTAATAGCAAGCAAACGGGAGAAGAGAGGCAAAAAGCGGTGAATTCTCGTGGCATTGCGCGAGCGCTTTTCGCTTGACGTTTCAGGAATAACTTAAGGCAAACTAAACGGTGGCGAAAGGTGAAGAAATCAGCAAAATCAGCTGCTTTGGCATAACCTGATAGTGATTCGTTATTTGCCTCATTTCGGCTGCTATGCTGAGATCACGTTTTAATAAAATAATAAGGTTTTAATTATGTTTTCAGGAAAACTGTCTACCGGCAAAACGCTGCTCGCGCTGGCGCTCAGCACGCTTCTACCCACAAGCGCGGCTTGGGCGGCGGCAAAAGATACCCTCATTTACTGCTCCGAAGCCTCTCCGGAATCCTTTAACCCGCAGATCGCCAGCTCTGGCCCCAGCTTTGTTGCCAGCTCCCAGACGCTCTATAACCGCCTGATTAACTTCGACCCGGTCAAGAATACGCCGGTGCCGTCGCTGGCGACCAGCTGGACTATCTCTCCAGACGGTAAAACCTATACGTTTACCCTGCGCCAGGGCGTTAAATTTAACAGCAATAAATTCTTTAAGCCGACCCGCGACTTTAATGCCGATGACGTTATTTTCTCGGTGCTGCGTCAGAAAGATGCTAATCACCCGTATCACAACGTCTCTCAGGGTAACTATGAATACTTCAACGACGTCGGCCTCGATAAGCTGATTAAAGAGGTGAAGAAGGTTGATGATTACCATGTCCAGTTTGTGCTGAATGAACCGAATGCCGCGTTCCTCGCCGACTGGGGTATGGACTTTGCCTCGATCCTCTCTGCGGAATACGCTGACGCGATGCTGAAAAAGGGCACGCCAGAGTACGTCGATACCTGGCCAATCGGTACCGGGCCGTATGCCCTCCAGCAATACAATCGTGATGCCTTGATTCGCTATATCGCTAACCCGAACTACTGGGACGGCGAGGTGCCGACTAAGCACCTGATCTTCTCTATCACGCCAAACGTTGAGACGCGGCTGGCGAAGCTGCAAACCAACGAGTGCCAGATCATTCCCGCGCCGTCTCCGGTTCAGTTTGACGTGATCAAAAAGAATAAGGATCTGGCCCTGCACTCGGTGGATGCGTTAAACGTTGGCTATCTGGCGTTTAATACCGAGAAAAAACCGTTCGATAACGTCCTGGTGCGCCAGGCGCTGAACTATGCCACCGATAAAAACGCCATTGTTAACGCCGTCTTCCTGGGCTCCGGTACGGTCGCAAAATCGCCGCTGCCGCCGAACATGCTTGGCTTTAATAAAGACCTCAAAGATTACCCTTACGATCCGGAAAAAGCGAAGGCGCTGCTGAAGCAGGCCGGTCTGGAGCAGGGGGCAGAAGTCACACTGTGGTCAATGCCGGTGCAGCGTCCTTACAACCCGAACTCGAAGCGTATCGCCGAGATGATCCAGAGCGACTGGGCGAAGGTGGGCGTGAAAGCGAAGATTGTCTCCTACGAGTGGGGCGAATACCTCTCCGGAATGCGTAAAGGCGAGCATGACAGCGCGCTGTTTGGCTGGATGTCCGATAACGGCGATCCGGACAACTTTGCCGATGTGCTGCTGGGCTGCGACAGCATTGAAACCGGGTCGAACGCTGCGCGCTGGTGTGATAAAACCTATGACGGGCTGGTGAAAAAAGCGAAGCTGACCTCCATGCCGGAGGATCGCGCGACGCTCTACTCTCAGGCGCAGGAGGTGTTTTATCAGCAGGCACCGTGGATCGCGCTGGCTAACGGCAAAACCTTCTATGCCACCCGCAGCAATGTGACCGGGTATAGCGTTAGCCTGATGGGCAGTGATTTCTCAAAAGCTAAACTGAACTAAGAGACACAGGAGAGGATATGTCGCATTTGGAAGAGGTGGTTGCGCGCGTAGATGCCGTTATCAGGGAGAGCGTGATTGCGCATATGAATGAGCTACTGGTAGCGCTCAGCAATGACGCAGAGCTGAGCCGGGAGGATCGTTATACCCAGCAGCAGCGCCTGCGTAACGCGATTGCTCAACACGGACGACACCATAAGGAAGAGGTGGAGGCGCGTCGCGAACAGCTGACCAAAAACGGGACTATCCTCTAGTCATTATAAACGCCGGGCGGCGCTAACGCTTGCCCGGCCTACGTAAGCACGGTGTAGTTTGTAGGCCCGGTAAGCGTAGCGCCACCGGGCAATTCATCTACCACTGGCGTCTGGCGACTAACCATGCGCCAATCACCAGCAGCACCGCGCCACATACCGGGCCGACCAGCGCCCGTAGCGGTACGCCGTGGCTTTTTACCAGATCCATCACCAGCCCGCCGATCAGCTGGCTCGCTACCAGCACCGCAATGGTGGTGGCCGCCCCCACGTACTGATAGCCGCTGATGCTGGCAAAAACAAAAAACGATCCCAGCAGGCCGGGGATCAGCGTCCACCAGCGCACCGTTGCCGCCAGCTCGCTAAAACCGGCCAGGCCATACTTTATCAGTAGAATCGAGACAAACAGCACAATCCCCACCAGCGAGTTGAGCAGCATGGCAATCAACACGGTGGAGGAGGAGTGGGTGATGCGCACCATCAGCGTATTCTGCACCACAAGGCCAATACCCGCCGCCGCCAGAAACAGCAGGGTCAACGACGGATTCATGCAATCGCGTCCGGTTCGCTGCGGTTATCCAGCTGCAGCTGCATAAAAGTAAGGTCAAGCCAGCGGCCAAACTTGGTGCCGACCTGAGGCATCTGGGCGGTGGTCACAAAGCCCAGCTTCTCATGCAGATGAATAGAGGCCGCATTCTGCGACTCGATTCCAGCGACCATCACGTGCTTGCCGATGCGTTTTGCCTCCTCAATCAGGCGGACCATCAGCGCCTGGCCCAGACCTTTTCCCTGATGCTCCGGATGAACATAGACCGAATGCTCCACCGTGTGACGGAAGCCATCGAAGGCGCGCCAGTCGCCGAAGGCTGCGTAACCGGTGATCTCCCCGTTCTCCTCGCTGACCAGCACCGGGTAGCCCATGAGCGTGCGGGCCTCAAACCAGGCGATACGGTTATCTGCGTCAACGGTCTGATCGTTCCAGATAGCGGCGGTGTGCAATACGGCGTGGTTGTAGATCGTGGCAATGGCGGCGCAGTCGTCTTTGCCCGCGTAACGGATAGTCATGCTTAAAACCTCAGAGAATATGCACTGGATAGTCTGTTATGAATACTATTACAGAGGCGATAAATCAACGCTTTGCCGATGCTGTTTCGCTGCGGGAGAGTATGACGCAGAATGTCAAAGCAAAGAGAGGGTTAAGACGCTACGCTGAAAGGATGTTTAACCGTCGAAGGAGACTACCGTGAGTCAAGAACAACAGCGTAACCGCCAGTGGCTGCTGGCTTCCCGCCCAAAAGGCGCGCCGGTTGCAGACAACTTTCGCCTTGAAGAGAGCGATATCCCGACACCAAAATCTGGCCAGCTTCTGCTGCGCACCGTCTATCTCTCACTCGATCCCTACATGCGCGGTCGGATGAGCGATGAACCCTCCTATGCCGATCCGGTGAATATCGGCGACGTCATGTGTGGCGGCACGGTGAGCCAGGTGGTCACCTCCCAGCATCCGGACTATGCCGAAGGCGACTGGGTGCTGGGCTACGACGGCTGGCAGGCATATGCTCTCTCCAGTGGTGAAGGGTTGGTTAAGCTGGACAAGAGCCTGGCGCACCCCTCCTGGGCGCTGGGCGTGCTGGGGATGCCTGGATTTACCGCCTATATGGGACTGCTGGACATCGGTCAGCCGAAAGCAGGCGAGACGCTGGTCGTCGCGGCGGCAACCGGTCCGGTGGGGGCGACGGTCGGGCAGATTGGCAAGCTTAAAGGCCTGCGGGTGGTTGGCGTAGCTGGGGGCGCAGAGAAGTGCCGCCACGCCGTTGAGACGCTGGGCTTTGACGCCTGTATCGATCACCATGCCGATGACTTTGCCGAGCAGCTTAAAAATGCCTGCCCACAAGGGATTGATGTCTATTACGAAAACGTCGGGGGCAAGGTATTTGATGCCGTGCTGCCGCTGCTCAATACCGCCGCCCGCGTGCCGGTGTGTGGCCTGATCAGCGGCTACAATGCCACCGATCTGCCGCCGGGTCCGGATCGCCTGCCGCTGCTAATGGGCACGATATTGAAAAAGCGTATTCGGATGCAGGGATTTATCATTACCCAGGATTACGGTCACCGCATCGATGAGTTTCAGCAGGAGATGGGGAAATGGGTGCAGGAGGGCAAAATTCACTACCGCGAGCAGATTGTTGATGGCCTGGAAAATGCACCGGAAGCATTTATTGGCCTGCTCGAAGGTAAGAACTTTGGCAAACTTGTTATTCGTGTAGCCAATGAAAAATAGAGTTAAGCAGCAATAAATAGTGTTAAAAAAAATCATGCAATTTTATTAATTATTGTCTTTAATTAAGCATAGCTACACCAGCGGGGCGGTATGTTCCGTTGGTGTATATTAATCTGCATAATAAATAACTTTTAGTTCTAACGTTTTGCGTTAATCCAATACCAGGCAACTCTCTACCTACTATATCTTATGGTTCGTGTGCGAATAATCACACGAATAGGTGAAAAGTAATAAGTATTCGACAGGACATGAATATGCTTGATTTGGAAAAGGCGCAGCGTCTGAGCCTCACTCAGCAGGTTGAAGTTAGTTTAAAAAATGCGTTAATCGTCGGGGCACTGAAGCCTGGCGCACGCCTGATTACGAAAGAGATTGCCGATCAGCTCGGCACCAGCATTACGCCCGTGCGCGAGGCATTATTGCGTTTAGTTTCAGCGGGCGCGTTGCATGCTACCCCGGCCCAGGCTTTTCTGGTTCCGGAAGTCAGCCAGCAGACCTTTATCGAAATTACAGAAATTCGTAAGCGGCTTGAATCAATGGCCGTCAGCGCAGCCTGTAGCAAAATGACTGAGGATAAGCTGCGCCAGCTGCGGCTGTTGGCGAATACCTTTAACGAATCCAGGGGGGGCGGGAACGTGGAGCAGGCTCTGCAGGCCAACCGCACCTTCCGGTTTCGCCTTTACGAATGTGCTGAAATGCCAACGCTGTTCTCATTGATCGAGCAGCTGTGGGTACGTATTGGGCCATGCTTTAACTATCTCTATCCGATTTCAGACGATCTGGCAAAGGGTCACCATGACTATGCCGATCTCTTAGAGGCGCTGGAAAGAGGCGACAGTGAGGCCTGCCAAAACTCTATCCTCTGCGTTATTGATATGGGCGTGAACATCGTTCAGCAGCAATATAAAAGCGCGCCTTAGCCACTCTTTTGCACCCTTTAGTCCGTGCATCCCTGATGAGTTTGCCTCAGGGAGGCACCTCCACTCTATTTTCACTCCTCTTCACGCCGATAATAGCCTGCAATAAAAAAATGCCCGGTAGCGTTTTGGCTACCGGGCATTAGCAGAGGCTATTACACGTTATTCGAAACGGTACGCCACGGAGAGGCCTACGCCATAGTTACGGCCCGGGGCCGGTTCGTAGTAGCGACCGTTGGACTCATTAACGATCACCGATCCGACATACTCTTTATCGAACAGGTTATCGACGCGGCCAAACACATCCAGCATCCAGTTGTTGTAGTTGAACTTGTAGCCGGTATTCAGCCCTACGGTGGTGTAAGAAGGCGCTTTTGCCGTATTCTCATCGTTGGCTTCAATGTCGCTCATGTAGCGCATATCAGCCCCCGCGTACCAGCCGCTCTCCGGCACATAGCCAAGGGAGGCGAAGCCCATGTTGCGCGCGATACCAGGCATCCGGTTACCGTTGCAGTTGTCATCGCTGCAGACGTTGGTGCGGTAGGTCGCATCCAGATAGGTCCATGCCATCTTCAGTCGCCAGTCGCCGGCAAACTGCTGATCAAGAGAGAGCTCAGCACCCTGACGGCGGGTTTTCCCGGCGTTTTTGTAGGTGGTACGGCCGCCGCTGCTGGTATCGGTCACGATTTCGTTATCGGTCATGGTCTGGAACAGCGCTGCGGTAAACAGACCGTTGCCGACGCGGGTCTTGCTGCCGATCTCATAGGTGTCGTTAGTTGACGGCTGAAGATTAAAGTTCAGGCCGCTCTGATTATTGGCACGGTAGGAGAGCTCGTTAATGGTTGGCGTCTCGAAGCCACGGCCTGCGGCGGCGTAGACGTTCCAGGCATCGGTCACTGCATACTTCAGCGCACCGGCCGGGAGCCATTCGTGGTAGCTCGCTTCGCCGCTGTCGTCGCCGTTGGCGGCGGTCACGTAGTGGTCGTTAGAGTCAAACCAGACCGAGCTGTAGCGCACCCCGGCATCCAGCGAGAGCTTGTCGGTCAGCTGCCAGCGAGACTGCATATAGGGATCCGCGTTCCACATCAGGTTACGCTCGTTGCGGCGCAGGTTACCTTTCTGACCATAGTCCGGCGTGCCGTTATTCATCACGAAGTTCTCGAAACCTTTACGATCTTCGCTCATGTTTTCGTAGTTCAGACCGGTAGTGATGGTCACCGGCACCAGCAGTTCGCCACGGTGGGTCCAGCGGGTATCGATCCCCTGGTAGTGGCGGCTTAGGTCAATCACCCCGCCCGCATGGGTGGGATTAAGCTGCGGTGCGCGCGGAATCGACTGGTACTGGGTGGTTTCACGCTCGCCTGCGTACATCATCACGCTTAAGTCATCCTGCTCGCTCAGCTGGCGCTCGTAGCGCAGGCCAGCCTGGGTCTGCTTGATGGTCTTGCGGGTGTTGTACTGATCGGCGCGCGGGGCCTGGTGCGGATCCTGCTTCCACTCCTGCTCGGTCAGGCCGCCCGGATCGTCCGCTTTGATATCGACGCTGTTAAAGATCAGGCTCAGCTTGCTGACGTCATCGATGCGCACGCCGAGTTTGGCGTTAGCCAGGTTTTTACGCGCGCCGCTGTGGTCGCGGTAGCCGCTGGTGATGAAACGGGTAGAGGAGACGGTATAGTCCACGTCGCCTGCCTGAGTCCCGTCTCCCATCGCACCGGTGGCCTTCAGGCCGTAGCGCCAGCTACCGTAGCTGCCGTAGTAACTGCTGGCTTCGATGGTCGTCGGCTGCTGGCCAGTTTCCGTGGTGACGTTAACTACGCCGCCAGAGGCGTTGCCGTACAGGGCAGAGAAGGGACCGCGCAGCACCTCTACGCTCTCGACGCTATTGAGATCGATATTGGA
Source organism: Escherichia sp. ESNIH1 (assembly GCA_002918705.1). Taxonomy (GTDB): domain Bacteria; phylum Pseudomonadota; class Gammaproteobacteria; order Enterobacterales; family Enterobacteriaceae; genus Pseudescherichia. The sequence continues at coordinate 349,757 of PQKR01000004.1, forward strand.
GGTCTGTCCCTGGCCGTCCGGCATGGTTGCCGGGATCCCATCGACATACATGCGAATGCCGCGCACGCCGTAGGTAGAGCGGGAGCCGAAGCCACGCATAGAGAGCTGGAGATCCTGAGCGTAGTTCTGACGGTTCTGGATCTGCAACCCCGGCACGCCGGTCAGCGACTCGGAGAGGTTAACGCGCGGGGCGGCATGACGCATCTCTTCCCTGTTGACCACGCTGACGGCGGCGGGCGTATCCAGTTCGGACACGGTCTGCGGCGTGGCGCTGACGATCAGGGTCTGCTCATCGGCGGCAAAAGCATAGCCGCAGGCGGCTGGTAGCAGCAAAAAGGGGAGGGTGGCGTGCGTGATAGCAATGATTTTCATTAGAGGAACCGGTTAAATAAAACGAACCAAATGGAACATGTGTGCACATGTTACTGTTTTTGTAAAAATTATGAAAACGTTAACGGCACGTAGTGTTAATTGGTGTATCCAGGTGTGTATGAAGAAATTATGGAGATCATGGCCCAGCTGGCAAGAAAGACTCTACATTTTACAAATTAATGATTATTATTCGCATTTGTAACATACGAATGGGTTAGTTAATCAAAGGGAGTCGTCATGTTTTTACGTCAATTAAGCTCGCCACGCCTGCGTGGTTCACTGTTCCTCGGCTCACTGCTGCTGGCGGGTACGTTTAACGCCAGCGCGGCGGAGGAGATGCTGCGTAAGCCAGTGGGTAAGGGCGCATACGAAATGGCGTTCAGCCAGCAGGAGAATGCGCTGTGGGTCGCTACCACCCAGAGCCGCAAGATGGATAAGGGCGGGGTGATCTACCGTCTCGATCCCGCTACGCTGAATATCACCCAGGCCATCCACAACGATCTCAAGCCGTTTGGTGCAACCATCAATAATCAAACCCAGACGCTGTGGTTCGGCAACACGACCAATAGCGCGGTGACCGCCGTCGACGCGAAAACAGGCGAGGTGAAAGGCCGTCTGGTGCTCGACGATCGCAAACGCTCCGAGACGGTGCGTCCGCTGCAGCCGCGCGAGCTGGCGGTAGATGAAACCACCAATACCGTGTACATCACCGGCATCGGCAAGGAGAGCGTGATCTGGGCCGTTGATGGCGAAACGCTGAAGCTGAAAAATACGATTACCGGCACGGGCACGTTCAGCACCGGACTGGCGATTGATGCGGCGGCGAAACGCCTCTATACCACTAACGGCGACGGCGAGCTGATCGCTATCGATACCGTCAGCAATAAGATCCTCTCCCGCCAGAAGGTGCTCGACGATGGCAAAGAGCACTTCTATCTCAACCTGAGCCTCGACACCGCCGGACAGCGGGCATTCATTACCGACTCGAAGCAGGCGGAGGTGCTGGTGGTGAATCTGCGCGATGGCAAGGTGCTGGCGAAGGTCGCCGCGCCGGAGTCGCTGGCGGTGCTGTTTAACCCGGCCCGCAACGAAGCCTACGTAACCCACCGCAAGGCGGGCAAGGTGAGCGTGATCGATGCGAAGAGCTACAAGGTGGTGAAGACGTTTGATACACCGACCTACCCGAACAGCCTGGCGCTCTCCGCCGATGGCAAAACGCTGTACGTGAGCGTGAAGCAGGCCTCTACCCGCGAGAAAGAGGCCACCGATCCGGATGATGTGATCCGCATTGCGCTGTAAGGTTTGATAAAAAATGCCCGACAGGATTGCCGGGCATTGTTTTTAATAAGTTCTTCAGAAAGGATTAGCTGGACGTTTTCTCAACCAGCACGGCGCTTTCTGCCGTCTCTTCCACATGCACCGGCGCGGTGCTGTGGATTTCATGTACCCGCTTACGCACGGCATACCAGCCCACGACCAGCAGGACCGCAATCACGGGAAGCGATGCAATGGTGTAGGTCCCGTTCGGATAGTCAAACGCCATCAGCACCAGCACGCTCAGCAGGAACAGCAGCGTCAGCCATGAGGTCACCGGTGCGCCCGGCAGCTTGAAGCTCACGTCCGCGGCTTTGCCCTCTTTGATGGCTTTACGCAGGCGCATCTGGCACACCACGATAAAGGCCCACGAGGCGATAATGCCCAGCGCGGCGACGTTCAGCACAATCTCAAACACGCTGGCCGGAACCAGATAGTTCAGCACCACGCCGAAGACGTAGATCGCCAGCGTTGCCAGGATGCCCGCATAGGGAACATGCTGCTTGCTCATTTTCGACATAAACTTCGGCGCTGAGCCACCCATCGACATGGAGCGCAGAATACGGCCCGTGGAGTAGAGACCTGAGTTGAGGCTGGAGAGCGCGGCGGTCAGCACCACCATGTTCATTACGTCGCCAATGTAAGGCACGCCCAGCTTGCTGAAGAAGGTCACAAACGGGCTCTGTCCGGCCTGATAGGCATTCCACGGCAGCAGCAGCACCAGCAGAACCACGGAGCCAACGTAGAACAGGCCGATACGCCAGATCACGCTGTTGATCGCCTTCGGCACCATCGTCTGTGGATCTTTACACTCGCCCGCCGCCGTACCGACCAGCTCGATAGAGGCGAAGGCGAAGACCACACCCTGCACCAGCACGAGCGCAGGCAGCAGGCCGTGCGGGAAGAAGCCGCCATTATCGGTAATCAGGTGGAAACCGGTAGTGCCACCATCCAGCGGTTTACCGGTGCCGAGGAAGATGGTGCCCACGACCAGGAAAACCACGATAGCCAGCACCTTCACCAGCGCAAACCAGAACTCCATCTCGGCGAACCACTTCACGCCGATCATGTTCATGGTGCCGACGATAGCCAGCGCGCCAAGGGCGAAGACCCACTGCGGCACGTCGCCAAACGCGCCCCAGTAGTGCATATAGAGCGCAACGGCGGTGATATCCACGATGCCGGTCATCGCCCAGTTGATAAAGTACATCCAGCCGGCAACGAACGCTGCTTTCTCACCGAGGAACTCACGGGCATAGGAGACAAAGCTACCGCTGGAGGGGCGATGCAGTACCAGCTCGCCCAGCGCGCGGAGAATAAAGAAAGAGAAGATGCCACATACCAGATAGACGATGGCAAGAGAGGGGCCTGCCATCTGCAGGCGTGCGCCCGCACCGAGAAATAACCCTGTACCAATCGCGCCGCCAATAGCGATCATCTGCACCTGGCGGTTACCCATCGCTTGCTTATACCCCTCTTCGTGCGAGTTAAGCCAGCGGCGTTTTGCAGCCTGATGCTCTGCTGCGCTGTTGTTGCTGTTTTTCATTGCGTTACCTGTTGACCTGTCTGAATCATCGAGGATGTTTTCATCCGACCAGTGCGAAACAAACGTTTGCCCTGGCGAATAAATATGCTGTCTTTCCCGCTATTTTGCGGATAGATAAGACGAAACATGGCGCAGCATCCTACCTGCAATTGATAAGCGACGCAAAAGATACCCAGCGAAAATTGAGCGCTGTCGCGTGAATTTGTGTGGTCAGAGGAGAGGGTCCTGTCGATACGATTCAGCGCCAGAGGATTGATGCTGTCAGGAAGCGCACAGGGAGGCCGCGACTTAGCCACTTTTTAGCTAATTAAATGTAAATTAATTGTTTCACAGACGTTTCCTGACCTTTTACTAATAGGGCATGTTTCCTCATCTGAGCGTACGCATGTCATATCGAATTAGTCTGCTGGATAAAAGCCCCATCGCCGATGGCGAAACGGCAACGGAGGCGCTGGCCCGCACCCTGCAGCTGGCGAAGCTGGCCGAAGAGTGGGGCTATCACCGCTTCTGGATCGCTGAACACCATAATACGCCCCAGCTGGCCAGCCCGTCGCCGGAGCTGGTCATCGCCTGGATCATCGGCCAGACCCGCCAGATCCGCGTCGGCTCTGGCGGCGTGATGCTGCAACACTACAGCCCCTACAAAGTTGCGGAAAACTTTAATCTTCTCGCCACGCTGGCACCGGGACGTATCGATCTCGGGGTAGGCAAAGCGCCTGGCGGCCTGCCGCTCTCCACCCGCGCGCTTCAGCAGGGATTGGATCCGGAGCGAGTGGGCACCTTTGCCGACAAGCTGGCCCAGCTCGACAACTGGCTCTCCCTCTCCGTTAACGATCGTCAGCAGGAGAGTCTGCTGGCAACGCCGGTACCACCTCACCGTGCCGACGGTTTTCTACTGGGGGCGAGCGTTGAGAGCGCCCGTCTGGCGGCCACCCTTGACTGGAACTTTGTCTTTGCCGCTCACCTGAACGGAGACAAAGCCCTGCTGCGCGAGGTGCTCACCACATGGCAGGCCCACAGCCAGCGCAACACGATAGTGGCGGTGCAGGCAATCGTTGCCGAAAGCGATGCCGACGCGCAGGCGCTGGCGCAGGAGATTGAGCTGTGGGGCGTGGAGCTGGAGAACGGTCAGCGCGTCACGGTAGCCAGCCAGGAGCAGGCTCAGGCGTTTGCCCGTCAGGCAGGCAGCCCGGCGAAGCAGATTGTGCGTCGGGACTCCTCGGCGCTGGTAGGCACGGCAGAGACGGTGCTGGCCGGGCTGAACGCCCTACACCATGCGTGGGGCATTAACGAATTTATTATCGATACGCCGATTACCGGGGCGGCAGCGCGGATCAACTCCCTTCGCCTGCTGGCTGAGGCGTGGTCGCAGGAGAAGCATGTTACGGAGGAGGCAGAATGCATTTTGCACAACAGCTAATTGAGTGGCGACGCGAGCTGCATGAATACCCGGAGCTGTCGCTTCAGGAGTTTGAGACGACCCGACGGATCCGCCAGTGGTTGGAAAATGCCGGGCTGCGGCTGCTCCCTTACGATCTACCCACCGGCGTGGTAGTGGAGATCGGTAGCGGTGAGAAGGTCATAGCCCTGCGCGGCGACATCGATGCTCTGCCCATCGACGAGGCCAGCGGCGTGCCGTTCAGCTCGAAAAATGCCGGCATCATGCATGCCTGCGGCCATGACGTACATACCACCGTGATGCTTGGCGCGGCGCTGCTGCTCAAGGAGAATGAGCACCGACTGGCGGGCAGGGTGCGCATCCTGTTCCAGCCCGCCGAAGAGAATTTTGGCGGTGCGAAACGGCTGATTAATGCAGGCGTACTGAACGGCGTTAGCGCCATCTTCGGCATGCATAACGAACCTGGGCTGCCGGTGGGCGTCTTTGCCACTCGCGGTGGTCCGTTTTATGCCAACGTCGATCGCTTTGTCATTCATGTTAAAGGCAAGGGGGCGCACGCCGCTCGTCCACACGAGGGCAATGACGCCATTCTGCTGGCGAGCCAGCTGGTCAATGCTTTGCAGAGCGTCGCCAGCCGCAACGTTAACACCCTTGACTCAGTGGTGCTGAGCGTGACGCGCATAGCTGGCGGCAATACCTGGAACGTGCTGCCGGAGACGGTGGAGTTAGAGGGCACCCTGCGTACCCACGACGTTGAGGTTCAGCAGCAGGTAAAGACGCGCGTCAATGAGATTGCCGCTGGGCTGGGGCAGGCGTTCGGGGCGGAGATTGTCGTTAGCTGGTTCGACGGCCCCACCGCGCTGGTTAACGACGCGCGCTGGGCCGCCTTTGCCCACGACGTCGCCGACCGCTACGGTTATGAAACCCAGCACGCCGGGCTGCATATGGGCGGAGAAGATTTTGCTGTCTATCTACAGCACATTCCCGGTGCCTTTGTCAGCATTGGCAGCGCCAGCGAGTTTGGCCTGCACCATCCGGCATTTAACCCCGACGAAGAGTCAATTGAAGGTGCGGCACGCTACTTTGCGCTGCTGGCTGAAGAAGCGTTACTGCAACCCTAAAAGGATGATCTATGGCGACTACACGACAGTTACGGCTGGGCACGATTTTGCAGGGCGCATCGGGAAATATGTCTGCCTGGCGTCATCCGGCAGCGGTGGCCGATGCCAGCATCAACTTTGAATTTGTCAAAGAGACCGCCCGTAAAGCTGAACAGGGGAAGCTGGATTTCCTGTTCGTGGCCGACGGCCTGTACATTAATGAGAAATCGATTCCGCACTTCCTTAATCGCTTCGAGCCGTTGACTGTGCTCTCTGCGCTGGCCAGCCTGACTACCCATCTTGGGCTGGTGGGGACGCTCTCTACCTCCTATAGCGAGCCCTTTACCGTAGCGCGCCAGTTTGCCAGCCTCGATCATCTGAGCAATGGCCGGGCGGGGTGGAACGTTGTGACCTCACCACTGGAGGGCTCGGCGAAGAACTTCTCCCGTGACAAACACCCCGAGCACGCGCTGCGCTACCGCATTGCCGATGAGTACCTGGCGGTGGTGAAAGGGCTATGGGACTCCTGGGAGGAGGACGCCTTTGTGCGTAACAAAGAGAGCGGGCAGTTTTTCGATCCGCAAAAGCTGCACACCCTCAATCACAGCGGGGAGTTTTTCCAGGTGGCCGGGCCGCTCAATATTGGCCGTACGCCGCAGCATCGTCCCATTATTTTCCAGGCCGGAGCCTCAGAGGATGGCAAAAAGCTCGCCGCCCGCCACGCCGACGCCATTTTTACCCACCACGACACCCTCGAGGAGGCCAAAGCCTTCTATCGCGACGTAAAGCAGCAATTAGAGGCTAACCATCGTCAGCCTGAGGATCTCAAGATATTCCAGGGCGTCAGCATCATCGTGGGTGACAACGACGCCGATGTCGAGGCGCAGTACCAGACCACCGCCGCGCTGGTCTCAATAAACGATGCCCTCAACTACCTTGGCCGCTACTTTGAGCACCATGATTTTAGCCAGTATCCCCTCGACGAGCCGTTCCCGGATATTGGTGATTTGGGCCAGAACAGCTTTCGCAGCACCACCGATGAGATCAAGCGTAACGCCCGGGAGCGGAACCTGACCCTGCGCCAGGTGGCCCTGGAGAGCGCCTCGCCGCGGCCGCGCTTTGCCGGCACGCCGGAGCAGGTAGCCGACGGCCTCCAGCACTGGTTTGACGAGCGGGCCGCCGACGGATTTATCATCCAGGGCGGTACGCCAGAGAGCTTTGCCCACGTTGTGGATCGGGTCGTGCCCATTCTTCAGGCGCGGGGCCTGTTCCGCACCGACTATCCCGGCACTACGCTGCGCGAAACGCTGGGTTTATCTAATCCTGATAATCAATTCATAAAATAATAATTTCATAAAGGGATCCGCTATGCAGAAATCAACGCTACTTCTGGCCATGTCGCTCGCCTTGACGCCGCTGGCGTGGGCTGACAGCGTCACCATTAACGGCACCGGCGTGAGCCTTGACGCCAACAAAGCGCCTGTGCATACCGCTAAAAATGCTCAGGCGGTGGCGGAGCTGCCACAGGGCTACCGCTTCGCTCAGCCGGGCAAGTTTACCGTGGCGGTGGCCGCGTTGAACTCGCCTCCGCTGACGGTCTTCTCCGATGACAATAAAACGCTGCTGGGCAGCGAGGTAGATATTGCCCGGCTGGTGGCGGACAGCCTTGGCCTTGAGCTGAACGTCGTGCCGACCTCGTGGGAGGACTGGCCTCTGGGCGTCTCGTCCGGCAAGTATGACGCCGCCATCAGCAATATTACCGTCACTAAAGAGCGTAAAGAGAAGTTCGACTTCGCCACCTACCGCAAGGATTCACTGGGCTTCTATGTGAAGTCGACCAGCCCGATCAAATCCATTGAGAAAGCCGAAGATATTGCCGGGCTGCGGATCATTGTGGGATCGGGAACTAACCAGGAGGCGATCCTGCTGGCGTGGGACAAGGCTAACCAGCAGAAGGGGCTGAAGCCGTTTACCCCGGTCTATACCAAGGACGATGCCGCCCAGACGCTGGCGATCCAGTCCGGCCGTGCCGACGCCTTTTTCGGTCCGAACGTGATTGGCGCATGGAAGGCGGCGCTGACTAATAAGACGAAGCTGGTAGGGAGCGTCGACGGCGGCTGGCCGAAAGCGGCGCACATAGCGGTGACGTTGAAGAAGGGCAGCGGGCTGGTGGAGCCGATACAGACCGCGCTTAACGGCGCGATCAAGAACGGCGACTATGACAAAGTGCTGGCCCGCTGGGGTGAGGGAGTGGAGCGCATCTCCGCCTCAGAAATTAACCCGGAAGGATTGGGCGACTAAGGAGAGAGCCATGCGCGAACGTTTTCGTGATGTCCCAATGGATGCCCCCGAACTGCAACCCATTATCGAGGGGCTATTTGGCGAGTACGCCGCCCGCTATGGAGACTACTTTGCCAAAGACGCGGAGGTAGAGCTGAACGAGTGGTATCTGCCGCCGCAGGGGCTGTTTCTGGTCCTGGAGCGCGACGGAGAGATTATCGCCACTGGAGCCTATAAGCCATTCGACGCGCAGACGGCGGAGATCAAGCGTATCTGGACCCAGCGCACCCTGCGTCAGCAGGGTCTGGCGGGGCGCATGATGCAGGCTCTGGAGCAGCGGGCGTCCCTTGTGGGCTATCGGCGGATCTTTCTTACCACCGGCTTTCGCCAGCCGGAGGCGGTAAAGCTCTACCTGAGCCTGGGGTATGAAGCCCACTTCGATCTCCATCGCGATCCCGAGGAGTACAGCCTGCCGCCCTATGATGGACGGCTGCGCTTTACCAAAACGCTGGACGTTGCCCTGCGCCACTCTGCCTGAGGAAAAAAGATGACCACACCGGAAACCATTAAAGTGATCCCCGCCCGCTATCCGCTGCGCACCCTGGGCGCGTTCGTGGCCCTGTTCGTGCTGGCGGTGGTGGTCCAGTCCGTTGCCTTTAACCCGCGCTGGGAGTGGAGCGTATTTGCACGCTGGTTCTTCGATCCGGCGATCCTCTATGGCGTGGGTCAGACGCTGCTGCTGACCCTGCTGGGAACAGTATTGAGCATCATAATCGGTGGGCTGCTGGCGCTGGCGCGCCTCTCATCCTCCTGGCTACTGAGCAGCCTCGCCTGGGGCTACATCTGGCTGTTTCGCTCCCTGCCGCTGATTGTGGTGCTGATCATTCTCTACAACTTCTCCTACCTCTACGACACGTTGACCATCGGTATTCCCTTTACCGCGATTAGCTGGGGAAAGTTCGAAACTATCAACGTGCTGGGGCAGTTCTCAACGGCGGTGGTGGGGCTGACGCTGGTCCAGAGCGCCTATACCGCCGAGATTATCCGCGGCGGATTTTTAGGCGTCGATCACGGCCAGTACGAGGCCGCTGCCGCCCTCGGCTTACCGGCGTGGCGTCGCACCCTGCGCATTATTTTGCCCCAGGCGCTGCGCACCATCCTGCCGTCGGGCTTTAACGAGATCATCAGCCTCGCCAAGGGAACGGCGATGGTCTACGTGCTGGCAATGCCGGAGCTGTTCTACACCATTCAGATGATCTACAACCGTACCCAGGAGGTGATCCCCCTCCTGATGGTCGGCGCGGTATGGTATCTGGCGATCACCAGCGTGCTGTCGATTATTCAGCACCTCGTGGAGCGCGCCCTGGCCCGCAGCGAGCGCCGTTCGGCTATCAACGCCGCGCCGCGTGCCTCCCGTGTGGCTTCCCCAGCCACCCACGTTAACGCCCAGGAGCCTGTCCATGCCCACCTCTCATAATGGTCATATCTCAATTACCGGCGTCAGCAAATACTTTGGTCGCCATAAGGCGCTGGACGGCGTCTCGCTGGAGCTGCCCCCCGGCTCGGTGACGGTGATCCTTGGCCCCTCAGGTTCAGGTAAATCGACGTTGCTGCGGGCGATCAACCATCTGGAGCGGGTGGATGAGGGCTTTATTCAGATCGACGGCGATTACATCGGCTATCGCCGGGAAGGTGACAGGCTTTATGAGCTGAAGGAGAAAGAGATCCTGCGCCAGCGCATCAACGTCGGTTACGTTTTCCAAAACTTCAATCTCTTTCCGCATCTGACGGTGCTGGAGAATCTGATTGAAGCGCCTGTCGCCCATAAGCAACTCAGCCGCAAGGCCGCCGTCGAGCGGGCCTACGAGCTACTCGACGTGGTAGGCCTGCGCAATAAGGCCGATGCCTGGTCGCGCCATCTCTCCGGCGGCCAGCAGCAGCGTATCGCCATTGCCCGGGCGCTGGCCCTGCGTCCGCGGGTCATGCTGTTCGATGAGCCAACCTCGGCCCTTGATCCCGAACTGGTGGGCGAGGTGCTTGACGTTATCAAAACCCTGGCCCGCTCCGGTACCACTCTGGTGGTGGTCACCCATGAGATTGGCTTTGCCCGGGAAGTGGCAGACAAGGTGGTGTTTATGGTGGATGGGAAGATTGTCGAGCAGGGGAGCAGTGAAGAGGTGCTAAACCGCCCGCAGCACCCCCGCACCCAGCAGTTCTTATCAAAAGTGCTTTAAGGAGCCGGTATGAAACAGGGACTATTGGTGCTGCTGCTGGTTAGCGCCGGGAGCTATGCTCAGGGAACCATCGATCTTGCGGCAAATGAAAAACCGCTTCACGCCGCGCGTGATGAGGCGGCGATAGCGAAGCTCCCCGCTGACTATCGGTTTGTCCAGCCAGGGACGCTGACGGTAGCTGTCTCTGCGCTTAACTCGCCGCCGCTGGCGCTGTTGGCCAGCGACAACCGCACGCGGGTAGGGAGCGATCCGGATATCGCCAGGCTGCTGGCCGACAGCCTTGGGCTAAAGGTTAAAATCATTCCCACCGCCTGGGAGGACTGGCCGCTCGGTATCTCGTCCGGGCGTTACGACGTGGCGCTGGTCAATATTGCCGTTACCGAGCAGCGTAAAGAGAAGTTCGATTTCGCGACCTACCGCGTCGACTCTCTGGCTTTTTCAGTGAAGTCCACCAGCAAGATTGCGGCGGTAAACAAGGCGGCGGATCTGGCCGGGTTAAAGGTGATTGTCGGTTCCGGCACCAATCAGGAGAAGATCCTGCTCGGCTGGAATGAAGAGAACCGGGCGGCCGGACGCCAACCGGCGCTGCCGGTCTATCTTACCGACGATGCCTCGGCCAACCTGTTTATCCAGTCGGGCCGGGCCGACGTCTTCTTTGGTCCGCAGTCGGTGGCCTCTTATAAAGCAGCGCTAAACGGCAATACGAAAGTGGTCGGTCTCGGCCCTAAAAAAGCCTATGTCGCGACAACAACCAAAAAGGGCAACGGCCTGGCCCTGGCGCTTCAGGCGGCGCTTAACGGGGCGATAGCCCGCGGCGAGTATCAGAAAGTGCTGGCCCGCTGGGGCGAAGAGGGGGAGGCGGTTACCGCCTCCGTCGTAAACCCGCCGGGGATCGTTTACTGATGAAAAGCTCTCCGGCGCAAGGCGCTATGGCCGTTTGCCAAATTCAACGGTCAGCTGCGTCCAGCGCCGCGCCTGTTCGCTCAGCGTAAAGCCGAGTCCGTGGCGCTCGGAGACGTACATCCGACCATCGCGCAGCTCGAGCTGCTCGTTAAATAGCGGGTTTAGCCACTCAAAGTGCTCCAGCCACGGCTCCAGCGGGTAGGCCGCCGCCAGATGCAGATGCACCTCCATTGCAAAATGCGGAGCCAGCTTGCGTCCATGCTTTGCCGCCAGATCCATAATCTTCAGGAACGGTGAGATGCCGCCGACCCGTGGCGCATCCGGCTGGACGAAATCGCTGGCGTTACCGAGGATCAACTGCTCATGCTCGCGGAAGCTGGTCAGCATTTCGCCGGTCGCGATCGGCGTGTCCAGCGCGGCGGCGAGCTGGGCGTGGCCCTCTACGTCATAGGCGTCGAGCGGCTCCTCGATCCAGATCAGGTTGAACTGCTCCATTTTACGCCCCATGCGAATTGCGGTTTCGCGATCCCACTGCTGGTTAGCGTCTACCATCAGCGGGAAATCATCTCCCAGCGCCTCGCGTACGGCGGTCAGGCGGCGCATATCCTCAGCGGTATTGGGTTGGCCAACCTTTAGCTTGATGCCGCCAATGCCGTTCTCCCGGGAGATGGTGACGTTTTTCAACACCTGGTCCAGTGGCGTATGCAGGAAGCCGCCGGAGGTGTTATAGCACTGAACCGAGTCGCGATGGGAGCCCAGCAGCTTCGCCAGCGGCAGGCCAGCGCGTTTAGCTTTCATATCCCACAGGGCGATATCGAAAGGGGAGATAGCCTGTACCGCCATGCCGCTGCGCCCTACGGATGCGCCTGCCCACAGCAGCTTGCTGTAGATCTTGTCGATATCATTAGGATCTTCCCCCAGTAGATTATCGGCAATCTCTTTGGCATGGGCGTAGATACCCTGGCCGCCGGCGCGCTTGGAGTAGCTAAAACCTACGCCCTCGACGCCGTCACGGGAGCGGATCTCCGCCACGATAATCGCCACTTCGGTCAGAGGTTTCTGCCTACCGGTTAACACTTTGGCATCGCTAACCGGCGTAGCCAGCGGCAGGAAGGCGAGGGAGAGCTTTACCCACTCAATACGATCCCCGGTTTCCGCTGCCGTTTTAACACCTTCTGCTTTGGCATAGGTGACTGAATCAGAATTTGCGCTAGAGGTCATCTCACTCTCCGTTGGTGATAAAATGTTTGCGCTAACATTTATAGTTCACCGCGCGATGAGTCGCTACAGTCCTAAGGAGAATGTGTACGACCGATCACAGTTTCACCCCGGCCAGGATACATTAGCGTGTGGATTAAGAGGGCGGCATGATGAATAATGGATGAAATGCTTTTGAGAACAGGTTGATACTGTGTGACCACGCCTAAAATCTCCCGCCCGCAGCCGCCCAGAGCGCCCACTCTTGATGATGTGGCCCGCGTCGCCGGGTTGTCGTCGATGACCGTCAGCCGGGCGATCAATACGCCTGAGCGGGTGCGGCCTGAAACAGTTGAGCGGGTAATGAGTGCCGTTAAGTCTACCGGCTATATTCCCAACGCGCTGGCGGGCGGGCTGGCCACCCGACGCAGCAGGCTGGTTGCCGTGGTCGTCCCGCAGATCAATAACAGCATGTTCGTGGATACTATCCAGTCGCTTAACGATGCCCTGGCAGCTCGGGGTTACCATATGCTGCTCTGCATGTCGGGCTATACGCCGCAGACGGAAGCCGAGCTGGTAGCGGCGCTGCTTTCGCGCCGTCCGGATGGCATCGTGTTGACCGGTATTCACCACTCAACGGAGCTAAAAAAGATTGTGCTTAACGCCAGCGTGCCGGTGGTAGAGATCTGGGATTCAACCCCAACCCCGCTCGATATGCTGGTCGGTTTCTCCCATGAGAAGGTAGGCCAGGCACTGGGGCATTTTTTACAGCGTAAAGGCTACAAGCGTCCTGGGCTAATTTGGGCTGAAGACCGTCGCGCTCAGCAGAGGAGAGCAGGGTTGTGTGAGGCGCTAACATTGTGCGGTTTTTCTGCGCCGTTACAGGTAGACGTGCCGCTCCCCGCCAGGCTGGCGCTGGGCAGGGAAGGAGTGGGAGCGCTGTTGGCTCAGGGAGAGTGTGACGTGGTGGTTTGCAGCTCCGATACCCTGGCCCAGGGGGCAATCATGGAAGCGGAGAGCCGTGGACTGCGTGTGCCGCAGGATCTGGCCGTGGTCGGCTTCGGCGATCTCGACTTTGCCGCCTCAAACCGGCCAGCCATTACTACCGTCAGCGTCGACCGGCATGAGATAGGCCTGCGCGCCGCGACGCTGCTCGCCGATCGCATTGAGGGAATCGACCCTGAAAACGCTATTCAGGACGTCGGCTTTACGCTTATTGAGCGCGAGTCGGCTTAAACAACATGCAGGAGGGTAGGTGGTAACGTTCAGATCCCCAACCAGTCGTGAGTTTTCGGCTTTTGTTGACTATTTTATCCCGGATTATGCCGCCGAGATCGTCAGTAACTATCGTCTCTCAGAGGTGGATGCCGTTGAGCAGGCGCGGCGTGAGCTGGAAGCCAGCTTTCCCGACGGTGCGAACAGTTCCGGACAAGTACTCCTGTGCATTATTCTGAGCGAGTCTGATAAAGAAAACCATATTGGCTACCTCTGGTACAAGCCAGATCCGCAGCTGCATTCAGCCTGGATCAATGACTTCTACCTCTTCCCCGCGTACCGGGGGCAAGGTTTAGGTAGCGAAGCCATGAAGCTGCTTGAGCAGCGCCTTGTGGAAGAGGGCTATAAGCAGGTTAAACTGCGGGTAGCTGCCGGTAACGCCCAGGCCAGACGGGTCTATGAGAATAATGGTTTTAACGTAACCGGTATCAATATGAATAAAGTGTTGGGATAACAACCCGGCCAGATGCTAATACAACGAGGAGTTTGCTATGCCGCATATCGATATTAAATGTTTCCCCCGCGACCTGACCGACGAGCAGAAAACCGCTCTGTCAGACGATATTACCGCCGCGATTGTCCGCCATCTCAATAGCAAAGAGAGCTCGGTGAGCGTTGCGCTGAGCCAGGTTCAGCCTGAGGACTGGAAGGCGAAGGTGTGGGATACGGAGATTGCCCCGCAGAGGGAAGCGCTGATCAAAAAGCCGGGCTACGACATGTAGTTTGCTCTCCCTGCCGTTAGCGGCAGGGAACACGGCTACTTATCATTAACGCTCATCTGCTTGCCGCTGGTGACAAAGGTTCCGCCGCCCAGGTGGTGCAGGGTATTGAGCTTGTCATCATCAAACTGCCAGCGACCGTTGATAAACGCGCGCTCGTCGGCCGCGGCGGCGACCACTTCGCCAAACAGCGTATCGTACTTCTCCTGCGCGGCGGTAGCCGGCAGCAGGCGACACTCCATCCACGCCAGACAGCGCTCCTCAACCACCGGCAGACCTAATACCGGGCCAGAGATGACCGGAATACCGTAGCAGTTAAATTTATCCTCATCGCGTCCGGTGACGCTCCCCACCGCGTAGGTCCAGTTCCTGGCGGCCACGCCGGGAACCACGATGCCAAACATGCCGCTGCGCTCAATCAGCTCCCGCGACCAGGCGCTCTTGTCGATCACGATGGCGATGCGCGGCGGGGAGAACTCCACCGGCATTGACCATGCTGCCGCCATGATATTGCGGCGATCGATCTGTTCGTCCCGGCTGGTGATCAGTACGGTTGGACCGTGGTTAAGCAGGCGGCTGGCGTGCTCCAGCGCAACGGGGCGGAAATAACTCATTGTGACTCCTTAAAGTGACCTTGCTGCATTAAAGGCTGCATGGCGGATTAAATCAAGTCGCAACATTAGCGTCATCGCGCCGTAATAAAGCCTGCCTATAGTCGCCAGCAACCAAGTCCCAAAGAGGATAACAATATGTTTGCTCCCCTGTCTTTTGTACAGGTGAGTGCGTTCCGTCATTTTCTGGCGACGGGACGTTGTCGGCTTCCTGCTGCAGGAGGGCGATGATGCACGCACTCACTCGTATCCGTCTCGAAGGTGTCTCGTACGCCTTTGCCACCCATACCGTTCTTCATCAGATCGATCTGCATATCGAACCCGGTAGCATTGTGGCTCTGCTCGGGCCGTCCGGCTGCGGGAAAAGTACGCTGCTGCGCCTGCTCGCCGGGCTGACGCAGCCTGGGGAAGGGGAGATCTGGTTTGGCGATCGCCGTGTGGCTAAGGCTGGCTGGGCGCTGCCGCCCGAAGCGCGCGATATCGGCATGGTCTTTCAGGACTATGCTCTCTGGCCGCATATGTCCGTGGCGCAAAACGTGGCTTTTCCGCTCAAAATGCGCAACCTACCGCGTAATGAACGCGACGTTCGCGTCGCCGAGGCGCTGGCGCGGGTAGGGCTGTCTGACTTTGCCGATCGTAAACCCTCCGGACTCTCCGGCGGGCAGCAGCAGAGGGTGGCACTGGCCCGGGCCATTGTGGCTCAACCGCGGGTGCTGCTGTTTGATGAACCGCTCTCCAATCTCGACAGCGAGTTGCGTGAGTCGCTGTGCCTGGAGATGTCGCGCATCCTGCGCCAGTCCGGCACGACGGCGGTCTACGTTACCCACGATCGCCAGGAGGCCGAACTCATTGCCGATCGCATTGTGCATCTCTCAGCGGGTCGCGTTGCCGCGTCCGATATCGTTACGTCTGATTTAGTTACAACATACAATGGAGTTTCATGATGAAAGCAGTGCCGTCTGTAATAAAAGGAGTTGCATTAGCTATGGCATTATCTGCAATAAGCCTCGCCAGCGCGCAGGCGCTAACCGTCTACACCGCAGGGCCGGGATCGCTGGCAAAAGGGCTGGCAGCAGGTTACGAGAAGAAAACCGGCGTCAAGGTTAATATCTTCCAGGCAACAACAGGGAAGGTGATGGCGCGTCTGGAGGCCGAGCAGGCCAATCCGCAGGCGGATATTCTTATCTCCGCCTCCTGGGATACGGCGGAAGATCTGCACAACCGTGGCTGGCTGCTGCCATACCAAAGCGGGAACGCTGAAAAGGTGCCGGCTAATCTGAAAACCAACGACTATGTTGCCCAGGGCATCTCGGCGCTGGGTATCGTCTGGAACAGTAAGAGCGGAACGCCTGAGCCAAAAGAGTGGCAGGATCTCACCTCTGCGGATTTCAAAGATAAGGTCACCACGCCTGACCCTGCGCTCTCCGGCGCATCGCTCGATCTGCTGATCGGTCTGCAAAACGGGATGGGTGACGAGGCGTGGAAGCTGTTTGAACAGCTGAAGCAGAACGGCATGGTGGTCAGCGGGCCTAATGCCCAGGCGGTAACACCGGTTATGCAGGGGGCAAAAGCTGCCGTGTTTGGCGCGGTAGACTATGTCTCCTACGGCAATATCGCTCAGGGTGAATCCCTGAAAGTGATCTTCCCGACCAGCGGTACGGTGATCGCCCCACGCCCGATGATGATCCTGAAAACGACCCAGCACCCTGATGACGCTAAAGCTTTTGTGGATTACGTACTCTCACCTGAAGGGCAGGCGCTTGTAGCCGATGCCTGGCTGATGCCGTCCCGCACCGACGTCGCGGCTAAGCGTCCGCTGCTTAATGAGCTAAAAATTCTGCCGACTACCAACGATGGCAACAGCGAGCGCAGCGACGTGCTGAAACGCTTTAATACGCTTTTCGCGCAATAATTATCTCGCGGGGGCAACCCCGCTTTCAGGATAGCCGTTGTGAAACAGAAATTTATTACGCTCACTACCGTGGCGCTGCTGGCGATCCTGGTCGCGCTGCCGTTGCTGTTTATCGTCCTGCAGGCCATCTTCCCGCAGTTTAGCGCGGGCTCTTTGAGTGGCGCATTTAGCGGCATCGCGCCGCAGTTTCTAGACCCGCAGCTACCAGCCATGCTGGGCGGTACGCTGTGGATCGCCGCTGGGGTTGCGCTGTTCAGCGCTCTGATTGGTCTGCCGCTCGGCGTCATGCGCGGGCTGTTTAATCTTCCGGCTCCGAGGCTGTGGGATCTTATCTTTTTGATCCCGTTTCTCACGCCGCCCTATATTGCCGCGCTCTCCTGGATGCTGGTTTTACAGACCAACGGCTACCTGGATCAGCTGACGGGCATCGACCTTAACGATCTGCTTTTTAGCCGCAGCGGCATTGTGCTAGTCATGACCCTGAATATCTTTCCAGTGGTCTATTTTGCCGTTTCGCGCAGCCTGCTCGCCAGTGGACAAAGGCTGGCACTGGTTGCACGGGTGCACGGCGCCACGGCCTGGCGGGCGTTCTGGCATATTACGCTGCCGATGGTCGCTCCCGCACTGGCGGCAGGCATGCTGTTAGCCTTTACTCTGGCCATTGAGGAGTACGGCGTCCCGGCTGCGTTAGGTTCGCGCTCAGGGGTAGTGATGATGACGGTGGGCATAGAGAAGAAGCTTGCCGACTGGCCAATCGATCTGCCCGGCGCGTCTCTGCTCTCCATGATGCTGATCGTTATTGCCTTAGCGGGGTGGTGGCTACAGCGTCGTCTGGTTGGGGATAAAGAGGTCACCAGCGTAACCGGAAAACCTACTGAGAACCAGGGGGCCACGCTCGGCATCGCCGCCGTTCCGGTGGTCATGGTGATGGCACTAACCGGCTTTCTGGCGGTGGGATTACCCGGTTTGTCGATGGCCATCACGGGCGTAATGTCTACGCTCTCTGGCGGAGTGGCGTGGAGTAACCTGACGCCTCAGCACTATCAGGCGCTTTTCTCCCAGCAGGGCGATGCGCTGTCGGCGTTGGGCACCAGCCTGTCGCTGGCGCTGGCCGCGTCGCTCATTACCGGTCTGCTTGGACTGCTTGTCTCGTGGCTGGTTGTCGTCAGACAGATTAATGGCCGAGGTGTGCTGGACGCGCTGTCGTTATTGCCAGCAGCACTGCCGGGCATTGTCGTTGGTGTCGGTCTTATTCTATTGTGGAACCGCACCTTCTGGCCCGTTTCGCCCTACAATACCTGGGCGATACTTCTGCTCTCTTACTGCTGCCTGCTGATGCCGTGGCCAGTGCGTTATATCACCAGCGCGCTGCGCCAGCTGGGCGGCAATCTGGAGCCAGCCGCCCGCGTCCACGGTGCAAGCGCGCTACAGGCGCTGCGCTTTATCGTCATGCCGCTGGTCTTTCCTGCCATGCTGGCCGCGATGCTGATGGTGTTTGCTATCGCCTCACGCGAGCTGGTCACCTCGCTGCTGCTCTCACCAGCCGGAACACAAACCGTAGCGGTCTTTATCTGGCGGCAGTTTGAACAGGGATCGGTCGGGCAGGGGATGGCGATGGCTACCTTAACGCTGCTCACCGGGCTGGTTCTCATGCTTACCGCGTTGGCGATAATGCAGCGTAAAGCACGAAGCTGATAATAATTTGCGCAGACATGCTCAAATAGTAGACAGTTGAAACGGGGACTATTGCGCGGGTGAAAATTGCTGTCTACGTTTATTCCGGTAATAATTTTCTCTCGCTATCTGGAGAGACGAATAACTTAAAACTGAAGGCATATTGATGCACAGCGCAACAACCGAAGAACAATTAAACACCTTGTTCGACCAGGGTATTCAGGCTTTTGAGGCCGAACGTGTTCTCATCAAAGAACTTGCTCAGAATCTCAAAAGTAACCGAATTGAGGTAAATAACAAGAATCTGATCCTGGCATTGATCAGACTGCTCGAAACTGAAGATGACGTGGTCAAGCTTGATGTCTACCGCAACGCGCTTGAGCTGATCGTGCAAAAAACACCGGACGATCTGTAACGTTATTTGAAACGCCCCGTATCGCTTTGTCAGGATACAGGGCGTTCGCTTATAAAGGTTTTACCAAACGAGCTCTGAGATAACGGATACAGGTTTCGAGTGTGCGCTGTAGCTGCTTCTCTTTTACCATCACTCTACGGGCACGAAGTACCATCATAAGATTGTCCGCATTAACCGGCAGACGTGAATTCATTAGCCAGGTTGCCGCCTCACCAATGACCTCTTGAATCTTTTCAAGTCCAACTTGTTCATCTTCGTTCAATTGCACTCTCAATGCTGAAAGGGGTTTGTCTTCCAGGCGTGTTAGCCAAGATCAAATTCACAGAGAGCATTTAGGGGAACATGCTTAAAGCAAGTCTGATTAGAAGGACGAAAAATAGCAGAAAACCTGTTAATCATACGGATTAAACAGGTGTCACTGCTTGATGCTAGTGTTTGTAGACGGTGGTGGGGTGATTAAAAACAGCGTCACGCTTATGAAGCTTCAAAGAGCGAGAGGAACGGGTGCCACTGTCGGGAAGCGTTCTGAACTGATGTACCCCGTTGATAGCCGTGCGAAAAGCTTCACGTCTGCCATGATCGCATTCATCATGGAGACTCTCCTGCAACTGGCCTATAAGGGCATCAAAAGAGACACTGTCGTCAGATTCAAGAAGCGACATGACTGCCTCTCCCATAACTTTATCTACCAGCCTTTCCTTATCATTTTTGCTCATTGAGCCTCTCAGTAATTATATGGCGCTGGACTGCATATCAAACTAGCAGTATGCCCGCTTATGCTTGAGATTGACAGGTATATTATACATGCATGAATGTTATGAGCGATTGTTTCGTAAAATTAAACGCATCAAGTCGCTAAGATGAGCCGCAACGATCGGATCGGTTTCAGATTCGATTCGGGAAACCAGTTTTAAACAGATAGTGCGCCTGCTGATAATTTGACCAGCACGTAACAGAGCTATGACGATATCTCCCAGCATCTCCTCACGTGAGGGAACGCTCTGCATTACTGCACGCACATCAGCACTTACATTGTAATCATGTGCATGTTTTACATCTTTATCACACATATCTGCGTTTCCGGTCCGAGTCGATCTTGTGCTTGCAGAGGAGGAGTGGGGTTAGCCGCCTCAGCCATTTTATTTTGATGCCTAATAATATCGGGAAGAAACGGCAAATGAAAAGAAAAGTGATATTTTTTTACCTCGCCTCTGCAAGGATTTAAGGGTAAGCCCTTTATTTAAATACGATATATCCTATTAAACATTGTACATAAACCTTCCTTAAGTAGAACTGCATATCACTCTCTGCATCATAGACTATGATTTTATGTACATGCGGTCAGGAGAGGTAACTAGCCGAACACCGTTTTACACCCTTTCATCACGTCTGCGTTTATTGAGGTATCTGCATGGAGTCCAGATCTTTTCTTAAAAGCTGGGGGGCCGAGTTCGTGGCCGCTGACACAGTGCGTTTTCGTGTTTGGGCAAGCGGTCAGGAGAGCGTCACGCTCAGGCTCTCAGGCAAGGAATTTAAGATGAACCCGGCCGGAGATGGCTGGTTCGAATTTTCTACAACCGATATCGCGCCAGACGCGGAATATAACTATGTTCTGGCCGACGGTACCGTCGTGCCGGATCCTGCGTCCCGCGGACAAAAGGCCGATGTAAACGGTCCATCGCTGGTTGTAAACCCGGATAGCTATCGGTGGCAAAATACCCAGTGGCGTGGGCGCCCTTGGGAAGAGACCGTTTTTTATGAGCTACATGTCGGAACCTTTACCCCAGAGGGGACGTTTAGGGCCGCAATTGAAAAACTGCCTTATCTGGCAGACATGGGTATCACCGCTATAGAGATCCTGCCCGTGTCACAGTTTGGCGGCAATCGGGGTTGGGGCTACGATGGCGTGCTGCTCTATGCGCCGCACTCTGCCTATGGTACGCCGGATGACGTTAAAGCCTTCGTTGATGCCGCTCACGGCTACGGCATATCGGTTGTGCTCGATATTGTGCTGAATCATTTCGGCCCGGAGGGTAACTATCTGCCGCTACTGTCGCCAGATTTCTTCCACAAAGAACGAATGACCCCCTGGGGACCCGGTATTGCCTATGACGTTGACGCCGTGCGCCGTTATATTGCCGAAGCGCCGCTCTACTGGCTGAAAGAGTTCAACCTGGACGGTCTGCGCTTCGATGCGATCGATCAGATCGAAGATAGCGCTGAGAAGCACGTTCTGATTGAGATTGCCGAGCGCATTCGCGCTGAGATTACCGACCGGCCTGCCCACCTCACCACCGAAGATTGCCGGAATGTCATCTTCCTCCATCCGCGAGATGAAAACGGTTCAGCGCCGCTGTTCAGCGGCGAATGGAATGACGACTTCCACAACGCCGTACACGTTTTTGCTACCGGCGAAACGCATGCCTACTATCAGGACTTTGCTGACGCGCCGGAAAAACACGTAGCGCGAGCGCTGGCTGAAGGGTTTGCCTATCAGGGAGAGGTATCACCTCAGTCTGGCGAAGCACGTGGTGTGAACAGCACCGCGCAGCCGCCGGTGGCTTTCGTCGACTTCATCCAGAACCATGACCAGACGGGCAACCGTGCCCAGGGTGAGCGATTGGTTACCCTGGCGGGCGTCGAGCGCACTAAGGTGCTGCTGGCTGCGCTGCTTCTCTCCCCGCATATCCCGCTGCTGTTTATGGGAGAGGAGTACGGTGAGAGTAATCCTTTCCTGTTCTTTACCGATTTTCATGGCGATCTCGCCAAAGCCGTGCGCGAAGGGCGGGCCAAAGAGTTTGAAGGTCACGATGGCTACGAAGGCGACAGCGTGCCCGATCCCAACGCTGAGAGCACCTTTATGCAGTCAAAGCTGGACTGGAAAAAGCTGGAAGGAGACGAAGGGCGCGCCTGGCAGGCGCTAACCCGGGCACTGCTGCGGCTGCGCCAGCAGCATATCGTGCCGCTTTTGGCTACAGCCGGAGGTCATTCAGGGCGAGTAGTCAACACGGCTGAAGGTTTCCTTGCTGTGACCTGGACCTTCCCGCAAGGCACACTCTCGCTGGCGCTAAATATTGGTGAGCGTAATCAGACCCTGCCGGATCTACCCGGCGAAACCGTTTTTGCCTGGCCGAATGCGGCAGATGAACTGCCGCAGAACTCAATTGTTGTTCGCCTTGCATCAGGAGAAGCAAAGTGAAGATCCCAACCGCGACTTATCGGATTCAATTTCGTAACGGCATGACTTTTGACCGTGCCGCTGGCCTCGTGCCCTACATGCAGCAGCTTGGCATCAGCCATCTCTACGCCTCACCGATCTTTACCGCCACCTCAGGCTCCACGCATGGCTACGACGTCACGGATGCCAACGAGATCGAGCCTGCTATTGGTGGGCGCGAAGGCTTTGATCGGATGGTAAACGCGTTGAAAGAGGCGGGCCTCGGCCTGATTCTGGATATCGTTCCGAACCATATGGCGGCGTCGCTGGAGAATCCCTGGTGGCGCGACGTCATTGAACACGGCGAAAAAAGCCGTTACGCCCGCTATTTTGATATCGACTGGTCGCGTCGTCTGACTCTGCCGTTCCTCGGAGATACTTTTGAAGCCGAGCTGGAGAAGGGGGATATCACCGTTCAGGCCGATCCGCAGACGGGCAAACCTGCTTTTGCCTATTTTGAGAGCTTCTATCCGCTTTGCCCGGAGAGCTATCAGGGCCGCGAAGAGGAGGTGCTGAAGCTCACCGATAACGCAGAGCTTATTGCACTCCATGAGCGTCAGCCCTATCGGTTAATGACGTGGCGAGACGCGCCGCGCGATCTCTCCTATCGTCGTTTTTTTGAAATTACTGGTTTGGTGGGTGTTCGGGTTGAAGACGATGCGGTCTTTGACGATAGCCACCGGCTGATCCTCGACCTGGTCCGCAGCGGGGCGGTAGACGGGCTGCGTGTAGATCACGTAGATGGCCTTGCCGATCCTAAAGGATATCTCCAGCGCCTGCGCCAGGAGGCCGGAGCCGACTGCTACCTCACCGTTGAGAAGATCCTCGGCAAGGGTGAACATCTGCCGGATGACTGGCCGGTGTCCGGCACCACAGGCTACGAATTCATAGCCGCGCTCTCTGACGCTCTGGTAGACGACGACAGGCTTGCCGCGCTGCGCAAGGCCTACGATAAGGCGATGGAAAAGCAGGTCGATATGAAAGCCGAGCTGCGTGCGGCGAAGCTGCTGATGGCTGACAGAAATTTTGAAGGTGAATTTACTACCTTGCTGAAGCTGGCGCTTGGCATTGCTGAGTCAGAGGGGATCGCGGCGCAAGAGAGTAGTATTCGCAGTGCGTTGCGGGAGCTTCTGGTTGCTTTCCCGGTTTACCGTACCTATGGCACCGCGCAGGGGCTTCCAGCTGCTGATGCTCAGCTCCTGCAAAAAGTGGCTGACAAGGTCAGAGCCAGCGCTACCGCCCCGGACCCCGATTCGCTCGACTTTATCACCCGGATCCTTGCGGGCGCGCTTTCTGACGCTGCCTCTGAGAAAGCATCGCTTTTCCGCACCCGTTTTCAGCAGCTTACCGGGCCGCTGATGGCAAAATCCGTGGAGGATACGCTTTTCTTCCGCCAGAACATGGGACTGGCGCTTAATGAGGTGGGGGCCGAGCCGCTGCCACGTATTTTCTCCCTTGATCGTTTCCACGCCGAGATGAAAACCCGGCTTGAGAAACAGCCTGATGCGCTCTCCGGCACCTCGACCCACGACACCAAGCGCGGCGAGGATACCCGCGCGCGGCTCTATACCCTGACGGAAGCCCCGGCGCGCTGGGCGGTCTGCGTTGCCCGCTGGCAGGAGCTCAACCAGCATAAGGTGGTCGAACTTGAGGATGGTCCGGCACCGAAACCCGCGGGGGCGTGGATGCTCTATCAGGCCCTGGCGGGCGTCTGGCCCGTTACGCTTCAGCCCGACGACGTGGAAGGCCTGAAGGCATTAGAGGAGCGCTTCCTGGACTTTGTCGAAAAGGCGCTGCGGGAAGCGAAGCTGCGTACCGACTGGGTCGACAGCAACGATCCTTTTGAAAAAGCGATGCTTGATTACGCCCGGCACCTGCTTTCGCCGGATAACCAGGCCTTCCTGCAGGATTTTGTTAGCTCCCTACAGCCGTTTATCCGGGCAGGTCTGGTCAACAGCCTGACTCAGACGGTGATTAAGCTCACCGCGCCGGGCGTACCGGATATCTATCAGGGCAGCGAGGCGCTTAATTTCAGCCTTGTCGATCCCGATAACCGTCGCGAGCCCGATTTTGCCACGCTGACTAAGCAGCTGACCGAGGATGATCGCCCCGTGGTCACCACCGAAGAGAGCTGGCAGAGTGGCCTCCTTAAACAGCAGGTTATTGCGAAGAGCCTGCGCCTTCGTCAGCAGAAACCCGCGCTGTTCCGGCATGGCGACTATCTGCCGCTGACGGTAACGGGGGAGCGGGCGGATCACGTTATCGCCTACGCACGAATGACTCCCCGGATCAGAGGCGGTGATGCGCTGATCGTGATTGCGCCGCGCCTCGCCCTGCGGCTACCTGACGATGCTGACGCAGCATGGTTTACCGATACCACGATTGCGCTGCCTGAAGCACTCGCAGGCCGCCGCTACCGCAATATTCTCAGCGGAGAAATTATCGCCCTGGAAGAAAGAATTGATTTAAACAATACCACTGGAGATGTACCGCAAATATTGATCGCTGAATGACTATTCGCCTGATTTTTTGCAGCGCTTAATCGCGCCTGGTTGCTTATTGCCTAAAGGAATGTGCCCTTTGAAGTCCACATTCTATGGAGAAGAATGAATGAAACACCGTAATACCTATCACATCCTGCCGGGGGATTATCACCTTCTCGGCGCTAACTACGATGGCGAGGGCGTTAACTTTGCCCTTTTCTCGGCGCATGCAGAGCGCGTTGAGCTTTGCCTCTATGATCCGAGCGGCAAGAATGAAATCGCACGTATGGATCTGCCAGAAAACACCCATGAAGTCTGGCATGGTTACGTACCCGGCCTGAAGCCGGGCGCGCTGTACGGTTTTCGCGTGCACGGTCCGTTCGATCCAGAAAACGGCCACCGCTTTAACCCGAACAAGCTGGTCATCGATCCCTACGCCCGTGAACTGGTCGGCGACGTGGAGTGGAACGAAGCGCATTTTGCCTATGACATGCTGCATGAGGATAAGGATCTGACCTTTGATAAACGGGACAGCGCGCCGTTTATGCCGAAGTGCCGGGTCGTTAACCCCCATGAGTTTGACTGGCAGGATAACAATCGTCCCAATATCCCGTGGTCGCAGGCCATCATCTACGAAACCCATGTGAAGGGCTTTACCCAGCTCAATTCGGCGCTGCCGCAGGAATTGCGCGGTAACTTTGAGGGGATGGGGCACAAAGCGACCGTGGACTACATCAAAAGTCTGGGTATCACCTCTGTCGAACTGCTGCCGGTCCACTGGTTCCCGGACGACCAGCATCTGCTCGATCGCGGCCTGAAAAACTTCTGGGGCTACAATACGCTTGGCTTCTTTGCGCCAGCCTCTCGTTACTTCGGACCGAAAGGCATTCAGGGCTTCCGTGATATGGTGCGCGCCTTCCACGATGCGGGTATCGAAGTGATCCTCGACGTGGTCTATAACCACACCGCGGAAGGTAACGAACTGGGTCCAACGCTGTCGTTTAAGGGTATCGATAACTTCTCTTACTATCGCACCATGCCCGATCAGCACCGCTACTACATTAACGATACCGGCACCGGGAACACCGTTAACACCTCCCATCCGCGCGTACTGCAGATGGTTATGGACTCCCTGCGCTACTGGGCCGAGTCGATGCATATTGACGGCTTCCGTTTCGACCTCGGGACTATTCTTGGCCGTGAGCCGGAAGGCTTTGACCAGCGCGGCGGCTTCTTTGATGCCATGACCCAGGATCCGGTGCTCTCTAAACTCAAGCTGATTGGTGAGCCCTGGGATATCGGTCCGGGCGGCTATCAGGTAGGTGGATTCCCGCCGGGCTGGGCGGAGTGGAACGATAAATATCGTGACACGGTGCGTGAGTACTGGAAAGGCGACAACGTCGCCCCTGATTTCGCCTCACGCCTGCTGGGCTCTGGCGACCTCTACGACATTCGCGGCCGTCGCCCCTGGGCCAGCGTTAACTTTATTACCGCTCACGACGGCTTTACGCTGAACGATCTGGTGTCGTACAACGAGAAGCACAACGAAGAGAATGGCGAAGAGAACAACGACGGTCATAACGACAACCGCTCCTATAACTACGGCGCGGAAGGTCCCACCGACGACGAAAATATCAATGCGATCCGCGAGCGGCAAAAACGGAACTTCCTCGCCACGCTGTTCTTCTCGCACGGCACGCCGATGCTGCTGGCCGGGGACGAGTTTGGCCGCAGCCAGATGGGTAACAACAACGGCTACTGCCAGGATAGCGAGATCTCCTGGATTCACTGGGACGATCTGCCAGCCTCCAGTGAGGCGCTGCGCGAGTTTACCCGCCAGGTTATTAAGCTGCGTACTGAGCAACCGCTGCTGCGCCGTGAAAGCTGGCGCGACGGCCTGCTTATCGAGTGGTTCAACGCCGAGGGGGGGATCCAGCAGCCTGAGCACTGGCATGAAGGTTCGGCTCTGGTGGTCTATATTAGTCGGCCAGATTTGAAGCCGGAGGAGGGGATCTGGCACGATATACTGATGCTGCTCAATCCGTTTGAGGAGAGCATGCAGTTCCGTATTCCGCAGCCTGGCGAGAGCGGCTGGGTGCTGGAGCTGACCACTTTTGATACGGAATCCCGCGGTATTGTCATTGATAGCGAAACGGATTTCACTCTGGAAGGGCGCAGCATCGCGCTGTTCAGAAGACCCTAATCAGAAGATGATCGTTAGCAGCGCTTACCCAGGCGCATATCGATAATAAACGGCTCTGCTTTTACACTCAGCAGAGCCGTTTTTGCTTCTGGATCTATGCCTTAACGACGGAAATCGATCACCATACGGCCACGGATTTTACCTTGCTCCATCTCATGGAAAATAGCGTTGATATCTTCCAGCGGGCGCGAGGCGACTTTTGGCACCACTTTACCTTCGGCGGCAAACTGGAAGGCTTCGGCCAGATCCTGGCGCGTGCCCACCAGCGAACCCACAACCTGAATGCCGTCCAGCACGAGGCGAGGGATATCGAGGCTCATTGACTCTGGCGGCAGGCCAACGGCAACCACGCGTCCACCGGCGCGTACCGCATCTACGGCGGAGTTAAACGCCGCTTTAGCGACGGCCGTGACTACCGCCGCATGCGCACCGCCGGTTTTCTGCTGAATAATCTGCGCTGCATCTTCATTCCGGGAGTTAATGGTCAGATCGGCCCCCATCTCTGACGCCAGGCTGAGCTGCTCATCATTCACATCAATGGCAATGACTTTGGCGTTAAAAACGTTCTTCGCATACTGCATCGCCAGGTTACCAAGGCCACCAAGACCGTAGATCGCAATCCACTGCCCGGGTTTAATATGGGAGATCTTGATTGATTTATAGGTCGTCACGCCTGCGCAGGTAATACTGCTGGCGGCGGCAGGATCCAGACCATCCGGAACTTTAACCGCGTAGTCCGCCACCACGATGCACCCTTCGGCCATGCCGCCATCGACGCTGTAGCCCGCGTTTTTCACCTCGCGACAGAGGGTTTCATTACCGCTGTTACAGTATTCACAGTGCCCGCATCCCTCATAGAACCAGGCCACGCTGGCGCGATCGCCAGGCTTCAACGACGTTACGCCCGGGCCTACCTCTTCAACAACGCCGATGCCTTCATGGCCCAGGATCACCCCGGTCTTATCACCGAAATCGCCGTTTTTAACGTGAAGATCGGTATGACAAACCCCACAGCACTCCATCTTTAGCCGCGCCTCGCCGTGGCGAAGTGGGCGTAAGGTTTTTTCTTTAATTTCGACTTGATGATCGTGAGTGACAACAGCAGCTTTCATTTTTATCTCCTTAAGGTATGCAGTCGGTTAATGCATAACGTAACGCGTGATAAGTGAACGAAATTACTCCTTTAGGATTAATGACTTCTGGAGAAGTTGCAACCGCGCAGACACATTCTGCAATGATTTATGAGAATAATTCGCAAATGCCAGCGAGGAGAGGGAGGCCCGGCAAGCGTAGCGCCGCCGGGCAACTGATTAAATAGAAGTTCGACGATAGCTGCGGTACTCAGGCCGCCAGAAGTTATCATCAATCGCCTGCTGCAGCGCCTCGGCGGAGGTTTTCACCGCCACGCCCTCCTGTTGGGCTACTTTACCTACCGCAAAGGCGATGGCCCGGGAGACGTGCTGGATCTCATCGAGACCCGGCAGCACCATGCCGTTGTCGTTGGTGCGCAGCGGGGAGTGCTCCGCCAGCGTTTCACTTGCCGCCATCAGCATCTCGTCAGTAATGCGCGACGCGCCAGCGGCGATGACACCCAGCCCGACGCCCGGGAAGATATAGGCGTTGTTGCACTGGGCAATGGGGTAGAGCTTATCTTTCCACTGCACCGGCGGGAACGGACTGCCGGTCGCTACCAGCGCGTTGCCGTCGGTCCAGGTGATGATATCCTGCGGGGTCGCCTCTACGCGGGAGGTGGGGTTCGAGAGCGGCATGACGATCGGGCGCGGGCAGTACTTATGCATCTCACGGATAATTTCTTCCGTAAAGAGCCCCGTCTGACCCGAAACGCCGATCAGGATATCCGGCTTAACGTTGCGTACCACGTCCAGCAGGGAGATGGCGTCGCCGCTGGTCTCCCAGTTCTGAATATTCTCCTGCTTCTGCACCAGCTTGCTCTGGAAGGGCAGCAGGTTCGGCATCTGGTCGGTCAGCAGGCCAAAGCGATCGACCATATAGACTTTTTGCCGCGCCGCCGCTTCGCTCAGCCCCTCGCGCTGAGTTTGGGCCACGATCTGCTCGGCAATACCGCACCCGGCGGAACCGGCGCCAAGGAAAACAATTTTTTGATTGCTCAGCTGGCTGCCTGCAGCACGGCTTGCCGCAATCAGCGTGCCGACCGTAACGGCCGCCGTACCCTGAATATCGTCGTTAAACGAGCAGATCTCGTTGCGGTAACGGTTGAGCAGCGGCATGGCATTTTTCTGGGCGAAGTCTTCAAACTGCAGCAGCACGTCCGGCCAGCGCTGCTTCACGGCCTGGATAAACTCATCGACAAACTCGTAGTATTCGTCACCGCTGATGCGCGGATGACGCCAGCCCATATAAAGTGGATCGTTAAGCAGCTGCTGGTTGTTGGTACCCACATCCAGCACTACCGGCAGGGTATATGCCGGGCTGATGCCGCCGCAGGCGGTATAGAGCGACAGCTTGCCGATAGGAATGCCCATGCCGCCGATGCCCTGATCGCCGAGACCCAGAATACGTTCGCCGTCGGTCACGACGATCACTTTAATATTGTGCGCCGGAACGTTCTGTAAAATGTCATCCATCATGTGGCGATTTTCGTAGGAGATAAACACCCCGCGTGCGCGGCGGTAGATCTCGGAGAAGCGTTCGCAAGCAGAGCCGACCGTCGGGGTGTAGATCACCGGCATCATCTCATCGAGATGGTTTTCCACCAGCCGATAGAAGAGCGTTTCGTTAGTGTCCTGAATGTTACGTAGATAGATGTGCTTATCGATATCCGTTTTGAACCCCTGATACTGCAGCCAGGCGCGTTCAGCTTGCTCTTCGATGGTTTCCACCACTTCAGGAAGCAGGCCGAGCAGGTTAAAGTTGCGTCTCTCTTCAAGGCTAAAGGCGCTGCCTTTATTCAGCAGGGGGAACTCCAGCAGTAAAGGGCCAGCATAGGGGATGTAAAGCGAACGGTTTTTCTTGTACTTCAGCAACATCTCTAAAACTCCTGGGTAAACAAATCCCGGCGATGGCACGGTTACCTGCGTGCGAACGGGGTAGGTAGTACGGCGGAGGGAAGTATAAAGCATGCGTATTGCAATTACTTGTTACTTCGCTGAAACATATTCATAAATAAAAGCGCCACCGGAACGGTGGCGCGGGAAGGGTTCAGGCGTGCCTTACTGGGCGCGGCGATGGCGCCCGTGGCGATGCGTGACCACTTTTTCGCTGCCGTCGTCGCTACGCACGACTTTGCGCTGGTTCGACAGCTTGTAGTCCAGACCTAAAATATGACGTGCCTGACGATTCGTTCTCATGCTAACTCCTTAATTCTGTAAATAGTTTCAAGGACCAGCCCGCAGTTGCAGGCCGGGCAAAGCGTAATCCCATAGCTCAGGCAGTATACCGCGTGCAGTGAACGAAAAATGTGCTGCACGGTTGATTACGTTAATTTCCTCCGCCAAAAACCTGCACGGCGCGCTGCAGGCGTGCGGAGCGGGAGGAGAGGTCGCAGGCGGCGTCGGTGACCCGCTCAACCATGCCGGTATTGTTGTGGGTCATGACGCCAATACGCGATACGGATTCGTTAATTAGCGTCAGCGCCTGCGTCTGCTCCTGAGTGGCGGTGCCAATCTCTTTAATCATGGTCGACATCTGGATTACGTTATCGATCATCGCTGTCAGGTGCGTCTCGGTGTTTTCCACCCTCTTCACCCCGCTGCTAACGTTAGCAACGTTCTGTTCAATCAGGGTTTTGATCTCCTTCGCGGCAGAGGCGGAGTGCTGGGCCAGGTGACGCACCTCGGCGGCGACCACGGCAAAACCGCGACCCGCTTCCCCGGCGCGGGCGGCTTCTACGGCAG
This sequence comes from Escherichia sp. ESNIH1, assembly GCA_002918705.1. Lineage (GTDB taxonomy): Bacteria > Pseudomonadota > Gammaproteobacteria > Enterobacterales > Enterobacteriaceae > Pseudescherichia. The sequence continues at coordinate 380,486 of PQKR01000004.1, forward strand.
CGTTAAGCGCCAGAATGTTGGTCTGAAAGGCGATGCTGTCGATCACGCTGATAATATCCACGATCTGCCGGTTATCCCGGGAGACAGACTGCATCATGGTGATGGTTTGCTTCATAATATTGCCGCTGTTCATTGCATTGCGGCTGGTCTCATCTGCCCGTATCATCGCATCAGCGGCTGTCTCCGCCGTCTGTTTCACCGCGCTGGCAATCTCCTCTACTGCCGCCGCCGTCTGGTGGAGATCCGCCGAGGTCTCTTCGCTACGCTGCTGTAGCGACTCCCCCTCTTCAGAGATGCGATGGCTGATTTTACGGATCCCATTCAGCTGCGTGGTGACGTCCCCAACCAGAGAGTTGAGGTTCAATCCAGACTGATTCACAAGGCGCAGCAGCATGCCGATCTCATCGACGCGGTTCAGTTGAATATAGTCGGCGCGTCTTCCAGACACTACGTTTTGCATTTGCGTTAAGATTAATTTTAATGGGCGTGAAATCTGCAGCTGTAAAAACAGCGCGACGAGTAAAAACAGTATCACCGTTGTGCCAGACATTATCAGCGCAGGGAGAGGAATAAATGGCAAGACAGCTATCAACAAGGCGGCAGTGCCTAAAGCCAGATTAATTCGCCGGGAAATAGTGAGCCACTTAAAAAGCGATAAAAAAGAGAGAGGGCCCCGGCGAATCAACACGCCTTTATAGAAGCGATAGCCTTTAAGTTTATTGGCGTTTATCTGCGCATAAAGATTTTCACTTGCGCTAATCTCGTCCCTTGTTGGAATATTCCTCACCGAGATGTAACCGGTCAGCTTTTGCTGCTGATAAACCGGAGTGACGTTAGCGCGCACCCAGTAGTGATCGCCGTTGTGACGCCGATTCTTCACCAGCCCCGTCCAGCTCTCTCCCTGCTGGATGGTAAACCACATATCGGCAAAGGCGGCCGGAGGCATGTCAGGGTGGCGAATAATATTGTGCGGCTCGCCAACCAGCTCACTTTCATCAAACCCGCTGGCAGTAATAAAAGCAGAGTTAGCATAGGAAATATGACTCTGCGTATTCGTTGTCGACATAAGCGTCGTGCCATCGTTAAGTAAATACTCTTTCTGTGTAACGGGAGTGTTACGCTTCATGAATAACTCCACAATCAAGCATCGTGCAGCAAACAAAAAAGAAATGGATATTGTTTTTATAGCTCGCGCATTCTCCACTATGAAAGCAATAACGGAAAGTAGCTAAAAGAAATATTTTTAATTGCAGCAAAATAATATTTACGGTGTCGGTTATAAAAATGAAAATAGATAAATAGGGAGTTGTTAATACCTCAGCGCTCGGCAAAACCTTAACGCAAATAGAAAGGGTATCGTGCTATATCGCAAAAATAATCTAACCTTTACTCGTAACGTTAATCGCTGGACAGGCTCAGGAGATGGACATGCACACCCCTAACGCTTCAGGACGTTCGCGCTTTGCTGTAGCGCTGTATGAGCTACTTAATCCCATCCCACTCGGCTTTTTTACCGCCGCCTGGATCTTTGACATTCTCTATATCAAAAGTATGCAGATCATGTGGACCGACGCCGCCAGCTGGCTGATTGTTATCGGGCTGGTGATTGCCATTATTCCGCGGGTCATTAATCTGGTGCAGGTCTGGATAGGGCATCGCTACGCCTTTAGCTCGCCCATTAAGCTGCACTTCTGGCTTAGCCTGCTTGCCATCTTGCTGGCGATAGTTAACGCCTTCATCCACAGCCGCGACGCGTATGCCGTGGTCCCGCTGGGTGTGATCCTGTCAACGTTAGTGGTGATCCTGCTGCTGCTGGCGAATGTTCAACTCGCGCTGCGTCAGCGTAACGCTTAAGGAGAAGCTCGTATGAAAAAACATAACCGAGCGTTACTCAGCGTGGCGATTGTTGCGCTACTCAGCGCCTGTGATAACGGCGCAGCTGTCGATCCGCAGAAGCAGATGGGACCGAACCCGGAGCTGCCGCAGGCGCAAAATTTCCTGCTGCCGCCGATGCAGGTACCGGAAGGCGTGCCGTGGAAAGAGGGCGAGAAGCCAACCGTTCCCGCTGGGCTCCAGATTGAAAAAATTGCCGATGGCCTGAAGCATCCGCGCCAAATCTACGTTTTACCGAATAATGATGTACTGGTGGCGGAGTCAAACAGCACACCGAAACCCACTACGCGACCCAAGCAGCTGATTATGGGCCTGGTACAGAGTGCCTCCGGTAAGGCAGGAAAAGGCGGCGACAGCATTACCCTGCTGCGCAACGTCAACGGCAAATGGGAGAAGCACACCTTTATTGAGGATCTGCATTCGCCGTTTGGCATTCAGCTGATCGGCAATATGCTGTGGGTGGCCAATGCTGACAGCCTGGTTAAGTTCCCCTATGAAACGGGACAAACCTCCATCAGCGTGCCCGCACAGGAGGTCACCGAACTGCCCGGCGGCCCGATCAACCACCACTGGACCAAATCTCTGCTCGCCAGCCCTGACGGCAGCAAGCTGTACGTTGGCGTCGGATCCAACAGTAATATTACGGAGAACGGTATCGGGGCGGAGTATCGCCGGGCAGCTATTCTCGAAGTCGACGCCGCCAGCGGGGCAAGCCGCATCTACGCCAGCGGCCTGCGCAATCCCACCGGACTGGGGTGGGAGCCGCAGAGCGGCAAGCTGTGGGCTATCGTCAATGAACGAGATGAGATCGGCTCCGATCTGGTGCCGGACTACATGACTTCGGTACAGGAGAACGGTTTCTACGGCTGGCCCTACAGCTACTTTGGCCAGCACGTTGATGAACGCGCTCAGCCGCAGCGGCCAGATCTGGTCGAGAAGGCTATCAAGCCCGACTACGCCATTAGCTCACACGTCGCGCCGCTCGGTCTCCTGTTCTATACCGGAGATAATATGCCGCAGTATCGCGGCGGTGCGTTCGTCAGCGAACACGGCAGCTGGAACCGCAAGCCGCTCAACGGCTACCAGGTGATGTGGGTCAAATTTGAAAATGGGCAGCCGGTAGGGTTACCGCAGCCGGTAGTTACGGGCTTCTTAACCGACGACCAGAAGCAGGTACGCGGCCTGCCGGTCGGGCTGGGGATGGATGCCCAGGGCGGACTGATTATTGCCGACGATGCTGGCAACGCCGTCTGGCGGGTCAGCGCCGCCCAATAGCGGAAAAGTAGAGGAGAAGTAAAAAGGCTGCCAGAGGGCAGCCTTTTTTAACGCTTTCGCTTAGCCACGGAGTCTCTGACGATCAGCGAGCCTTCGTGCAGGGAGTGCGGGGCGCTGTTATCGTCGCTTTCAGGAGAGAGCAAAATGCGCACCGCATCGCGGATCATCTCATCCATCGGAATATGGACGGTGGTCAAGGTCGGGGTGAAGTAGCGGCCGATGATGGAGTCATCGAACCCGGCAACGGAGATGTCGTTTGGCACCCGCAGGCCATTGTCGATCATCGCCTTGGTCACCCCGATGGCCATGTCATCGTTAGCGGCCAGAATACAGCTCATCGGCCGGTCTTTTTTCAGCAGGGCACAGCCCGCCTCGTAGCCGCTTTCAGTGCTCCAGCTGCCGCGTACGATAAGCGTTTCATCAGGGGTCAATCCGGCAGCACTAAACGCATCGCGGTAGCCAGCAAGGCGGCTGTCACCCGTGGGCGAACCCTCGCCGCCAGCAACAAAAGCAATATCGCGATGCCCCTGGTCAAGCAGATACTCCACCATGCGCATGCTGCCCTGGTAGTGATCGACAAATACCGAGCTGCTGCGGTTGCGCTTTAGCTCGCGGTTGATCACAACGATAGGCACGCTGCTCGCATCAATGATGTCATCCAGCTCATCCACGCTGAGATATTTGGGGTAGATCATGATCGCCTCACAGCGCAGCTGCACCAGGAAGTTGATAGCGTTACGCTCATCCTCCCGGCTGTGCTTGCCGTCAGCCAGCACCAGCTGACGCTGGAGATCTTCGCTGCAGGTCGCCGCCTGGTAGATCATCGCTGAGAAGAACGGCCCGTTATACAGGCCGTTGGTGATCACCAATCCTACCGAGTTGGAGCGGCTGGTCGCCAGCGTGCGCGCCAGCAGGTTAGGGCGATATCCCGTCTCCTCAATGGCCTTAAAGATGCGCGCTTTAACCTCTTCGCTGACCACTACCTTACCGTTCAGCGCACGGGAGACCGTAGCTTTTGAGACGCCCGCCCGCCTGGCGACATCCAGTATCGTGACCATAACACTCCCCAGTTAGTTAACAGCGTATCAGGAGACGGTCATCAACGGCATCTCCTGACGAATGGTACCCCCGGACTGGAGCTTCGTCAGCTGAAACTCATCGCTGTTGATCACCAGCACCGGCGTGGTCAGATCGTATCCGGCACGCTCGATGGCCTCTTTATCAAACTCCAGCAGCGGCGTACCGGCTTTGACGATATCGCCTTCCTTCACCAGCGGGCGGAAGTGCTCGCCCTGTAAATTCACGGTGTTTAATCCAACGTGGATCAGTAGCTCAGCCCCGTTCTCGCAGGCCAGGCCAATGGCGTGGCGTGAGTCGATCACTGTCTCCACCCGGGCGTCGCAGGGCGCAACCACTTTACCTTCATGAGGACGAATAGCAACGCCGTCGCCCAGCACCTTTTGCGAAAATGCCTCATCTGCGACCTCTTCCAGGGCGATGACATCGCCACTGAGCGGGCTATGCAGCGCCAGGCTGCTCTTCGCCGCTGCGGTTGAGGGGGTGCTGACCGGGGCGGACTCTGGTGCGTCGGTAAGCGTCTCTTTCGCTACCGGATCGTCAAAGCCAACAAACTGCACCAGTATAATAGTCAGGACGATAGCCGTTGCGCTACCGGCAAGTTCACCGATGAAAGACATCGGCGCATCCGGGCTAATGGCGTTTACCAGGGTAAACAGGCCCGGCAGCGCCGCGTAGGCATAGTAGAGAGAGCCAAACAGACTGGCAACCACTGCACCCACCGCACCACCGATGCAGCCGCAGATAAATGGTTTTTTAAAGCGCAGCGTCACGCCGTAGATGGCTGGCTCAGTAATGCCAAAGATGGCCGTTACGCCCGCTGACAGGGAAGTCGTCTTCAGCTCGCGGTTACGGCTCTTCAGGAACACGCCAAACACGGCGGCCATCTGGCCGATCACGGCGATGGTTTGATAGGCCTGGAAGGAGTCATATCCCTGCGTGTCAAAGTTGGCCATGATCACTGGGGTAATGCCCCAATGCACGCCGAAAATAACAATGATCTGCCATATGCCGCCGATGAGGGCAGCGGCCACCGCAGGCGCGGCGGCAAACAGGGCGTTGTAGCCGCTGGCAATACCCATTGCAGCCCAGGTTGTAATCGGCCCAATGACGATAAGCGTCAGTGGAACGATGATCACAAAGCAGATCAGCGGGGTGAACAGGGCGCTGACGACCTCCGGCAGGGCCTTCTCGACACGCTTCTCAAGCCACGAGAGCGCCCAGACCAGGAACAGCGGCGGCAGCACCGATGAGGTGTAGACTGTTTTTGCCAGTGGAATAAACAGGAAGGTAATGGTCTCCCCATTAGCAATGCGGCCCGCCATCGCCGACCATTCGGGATTGATCAGCGCACAGCAGCAGAGCACGGCGATAAACGGGTTACATTTGAAGTGGCGCGCGGCGGTAATGGCGATAAAGACCGGCAGGAAAGCAAACGGCGTCCACGACATAAAGTTGAGAATAGCAAAAGTGCCGGTAGTTTTAAGATCGGCATCGATTAGGCCAACGACGATCAGCAGGCCCTGTAAAATCCCGGCGGCGGCAAGGATATAGACAATAGGCGCGAACACGGCGGACATGGTGGCGATCACCGCATCCAGCCAGCGGGTTTTCGGTTTGTTAGCGGTGCCGGTGTGGTCTTCGCCGATGAGCGCCGAAAGCGCGTTAAACACATCGGCGACGTGGGTACCAATAACAACCTGGAACTGGCCGCCGCTCTCTACCACGGCAATCACGCCGGGCAGGTTCTGGATCCGACTTTTCGCCTCGGCAGGAGTATTGTTTAAAACCAGACGTAAACGGGTGGCGCAGCGGGTAAAGCTACTGATATTCGCTTCTCCACCCACCTCATGAAGAATGTCACTGGCTAACTTATTGTAATCCCTAATAACGGCCATTCTGATGTACCTTTTTTATAGGTTATGAGTGTGTGACTTTTATTTGAAACCGGTTTCATGCTAGCAGTGAACAGCCCCCTTGCAACCGGTTTCATGGCTAAAATGTGGGCTGAATCACAGAGGAAAGCGAGAGAAAAAGAGTGTGGGTTATTACGCAGAGTCGTAAGAAGGGCGTATCGTCCCTGGCCTCAATAAGGGTAGAGTAAAGCGAAGATCTCATTACTGTCCTGGAGCATGCATAACGATGGATTACCTCTCTGGAATTATCGTTCATACGCCGCTCTGGGTGTGGGCGTTGTTTATCTATCTACTGGTACGCGGCATCAAGGCGCGTCAGCCCGCAACGGTGCAGCTTGAAAAGCTGCTGATTGTGCCTGCGATCTTCCTGATATGGGATATCTACGATTTAATCGCCTTTCGCCCCCCGACGGTGGGGACATGGACGATGTGGGTGACAGGAGTGCTGGCCGGGGCAGCGATAGGCTATAAGCTTATTAATCCAAAACGCATTCAGCCAGGCAGCGAACCCCGAAGCCTGCAACGGCCCGGGGACTACAGCGTCTTACCGCTGATGATGATCGCGTTTCTCACCAAGTATGTGTTCGCCGTACTTACCGCTATTTCACCCGCCGCGATGGCGCAGCCGGGATTAAGTGGGTTCGCAGTTGTCTCCGGCGGCGTCTTTGCAGGAACATTCATGGGTAAATTTATGCACTATGTCCGCTGCTATGCCGCATTTAACAGAAATTAATTATCATGCCGGGCGTGAAATTGACACCTGTGAGATTTCGCTTGCGGGTAATCCTGACACCAACGAACAGTTAAAAAAGGTTGAACGCTTTTGCGGCTATTATGATGCATTGAATCAGGAAGAGAAGAAGAGGGCGATCTATCAGCATTTGACCGGCCATCTTCCTCCTGTTTCTGTGAACGAGGCAAAGGCGTTAGCCCTGAAGAAAAGAGCGTTGACCGGGAGAGAGCTCGGCGAGATCGCGCGACAGCAGATCCGTGAGATTACCGCGTATCATGCCGCTGTAAACGCCTGGTTTGCAGATTGCGATAATAATTGGGAGCACATTATTCCGCAGGAGACGCTGGTGCTGCACTACAGCGGGCAGAACACAATGGCCGCTCAGTTTGTTGCGAAAGTCAACGGTGTGGTAGCCCATACTGCGTTAACCTATTTTGAAAACCAGCGTCGTCATATGCGTCATACGGGCACCCGCTGGCTTATTATCGATAAGAAAAAACATTCACAATCGCTGCCTATTGCTGCCGATACCGCGTTACATGACGTTCTCAATTTTTATTATCATGAGCAGGATGAGAATGTGCGCATCTATAATTTTAAAGGTCAGCCGCTAAGGAAGGTTAACTGCCCTCCAGAGACCTCACTTGCCGCGATTTTTGATCATGAAGTGGCCCGCAAAAATTACGAAAAGACGCAGGCGAGCTTACTGAAAGAGCAGGGAGATGTGGCCTCGGCAATTCAGCTCAACCAGCAATGCTATGCCAGGGATCCGCTTTGGCAGCAGGAGCGACACAACGGTAATGTGCCTGATAAGTCCGATGCCGTGGCGGATGTCTCCTACTATCTGGCTATCGCAAACAGTGACAGCGTCACGTATATCAGCAGCGTTGACGCTGAGGGGCAGGAGAGGATAACCCTAACCAAGATTACCCTTACAACTGCAGACAAAATCGCGGCGGTCGAGGCAAGGCTTACGGCGACGTTGGGAAGAGAGCCTCAGCGTGAGGAGATAAGAGAGGTCCTGGTACGATTTGGACTAGACCCGCGCGGCTCCGGTCGGCCGGGTAAAGCGGAGTCCTCACCCGGCTGAGGCCGCAACGCCTGATGGCACTGCGCTTATCAGGCCTACATCACTTCAGCATTAATCAAATATCATCCATCGTATGGTCGACGACGATCTCCAGCGTCTTGCGAATAATGTCGCTCTTCACCACATCATGAGTGGATTCAATAGCCTGAATGAGATGCAGGATAATCGCTTTGTTGGTGAGCTGACCGCCGGATGCAAGGATCGATCTGACTACTGCCCCTAACACCGTTGACTCATCGGCCAAAATCTCACCCGCATTGCGGAAGTAGGCGGAGAGGGCCGTATCTGGCAGCGCTTCAAAAGGGTCTGATGATTGCTGGAGCATAGCCTGAAGCATAGGAATATACCGTTAAAAAGTTAGAAAAGTGGATGCAGTCAGTGTTTTTTACTGGTGCTCTGCTGTTGGCTATTACCGAACAGTTGAATCACATTATCCTTATGCTCGCTCTGAGAGTCCTTCTGTTCCCGCCCGGCCTTGTGCCGCATTGATACTTTTGTCGTTTTAGTGATTTCCGCGATGACGCGCCCAAGCGTCTCTCTACGTCGGATATCCGTCTCTTTCGCTTCCATAGACCGCAGCCTCGTGATAAGCGCCCTGGTATTGACAGGCCCATTCTCACTGAGGAGAGATAAGACGGCTTCTCCAATTAGCTCATCTGTAAGTTGTTCATTTTCACTTCTGCTCATAACTGTGTCTCTGTTGCCACGCTATTCCCAAAGGGAGACGTAACATGAGTCAGCGCTTGGTGGAGAAGGTGTCATCTTCCATGAATACCCGCCCACCAAAAGCGACTTAAAACCTAACTATCAGTTGCTGTATATATGCATGTCCTTAACGATCAAACAGCAGGCCAATCAGCGTGTGGTAATGGCTTTCCTCTTCTGCATCGGACGCCATTTCCAGGCGGCTAAGCAGCTTCGTGCAGATAGCCTTACGGTTCAGGCTCTGTCCGCTACTCAGGATCTCTACCACGATCTGACCCAGCGTCTCCTGCTGGCTTGGCAGTGCAGCTTTATTGAAATAGCGGGTAATGGCATTAGCTGTGTTCGGAACATAACCGTTCTGCTGCATATGTCACTCCTGTAAAATTCAGTAATTTGTGATAACGAGTACAAAGTTATACAAATCACGCAAACTTGTACATAGAAACTGTACAAATTTTCGTAATTTATGTTAGATATTTTTGATATATGCTTATTATCAATAGGTTACATAAAATGGCTGTCAGGTTTTGAGAAAACTTGTACAGGTATAGCAAAAAGCTGTACTCTTTATAGCGCAGCATACTTATACACGGGAAAGATTGTCTTTAAAATCAGGCACAATCATTACAGGATCTGCGTGCTGACATTTGTTAAGGTGGCCTTTCACACACTGATCCCCGGAATAACTATGCTCACAACCATTATTTACCGCAGCCATCTCTGCGACGACGTACCGGTTAAAATGCTGGAAGAGATGGTTGCTGCAGCAAACCAAAAAAATGGTCACTCTGAGGTGACAGGTATCCTGCTTTTTAACGGGACCCACTTCTTCCAGCTGCTTGAGGGGCCGGAAGAGAGCGTGTTCAAAATCTACCGCGCTATTTGTCAGGATACCCGTCACTACAACCTCGTTGAGCTGCTATGTGACTATGCCCCTTCACGCCGGTTTGGTAAGGCGGGGATGGAGCTCTTCGATTTAAGGGAGTATGACCGGGACGATGTGCTGCAGCGCGTGCTGGATAAAGGTACCTCAAAGTACCAGCTTACCTATGACGACCGTGCGCTACAGTTCTTCCGCACCTTCGTCGAGGAGCGGGAAAAAGAGAACTATTTTGAGATCCCACCCGCGGATGCCTGGGATTTCATCACGGATGACAATGCCAGCCGCGCTGAGACGCTGGCGGTGGATGAAACGGCAGAGTGCAGCTTTGCTTTTCAACCGATGATCGATCCTTTTGCCCGTGAGGTGGTCTCGATTGAAGCCTTGCTGCGTACGCCAGGTGGCGATCTGCCAGAGGCGTGGTTTGCAGGGCTAACGGGAGATGAGGTGTACGAGGCTGACCTGCGCAGCAAAAAAGTGGCTTTTGCTATGGCTCGCGGGCTGAATATAGGCGAGCAGACGCTGTCGGTTAACCTGCTGCCGATGACGCTGGTGAAGGTCTCTGGCGCGGTTGATTTTCTTCTGCAGGAGATCCAGGCCAACGGGCTGATCCCAGAGCAGATCATCGTTGAGTTTACCGAGAGCGAAGTTATTTCACGTCTCGACGAGTTCACTGACGCGGTGAGGCAGTTAAAGTCAGCAGGTATTCGTGTCGCCATCGATCACTTTGGCGCGGGCTTTGCCGGTCTGCTGCTGCTGGCGCAGTTTCAGCCGGACAGGATTAAAATTAACCGCGACCTGATCAAAGATGTGCATAAAAGTGGCCCGCGGCAGGCAATAATCCAGGCCATTATTAAGTGTTGTAGTTCGCTGGAGATCCTGGTCTCCGCGGTAGGCGTTGAGCGGCCTGAGGAGTGGATGTGGCTGGAGTCGGCTGGCATATCACAGTTCCAGGGCTACCTGTTTGCCCGTCCTGATTTTGCCGGCATTCCTGCCGTGGCATGGCCTGAAAAGCGGGCGGGTTTATGAGATAATGATAGCGTTTGAATATGAGCATAGCGGCGTTGAGTTTAGGGGAGTTGATGGCCTTTTATAGTATTGGCGATGTAGCAGAAAGATGCGGTATTAACCCGGTCACGCTCCGTGCCTGGCAGCGTCGCTATGGCTTGCTTAAACCCCAACGCAGCGAAGGTGGTCATCGTCAGTTCGACGAGGAAGATATTCAACGCATCAAAGAGATCAAACGCTGGATCGAGAGCGGCGTCCCCGTCAGTAAAGTTAAGGCGCTGCTGGAAGACAACAGGGTGGTAGCCCATGATGACTGGGCAACCCTGCAGGAAGAGATGATGGGCGTGCTGCGCCAGGCCCGTCCGGCTAAGCTGCGCACGGCTATCACAGCGCTCGGACGCGACCATTCGGTGGATGACCTTATCGACCATATACTCACGCCCGTGCGCCAGCGTCTGACCCACGATCAATATACGGCCCGCGTCATGTCCAGCCTGCTGGACGGCGTCATTACCGAGCATGCTGTCTCATGCGTAATCAACGCGCGTAAAAAAGCGGGCAGGGAAGCGCTGCTCATTGGCTGGGGCAGCGAGGATCGCACCCGGCTATGGCTGGAGGCGTGGCGGCTGTCACAAAGAGGATGGCATATCGATCTGCTGGCAGAGCCGCTGGAGGTTCCGCGTCCGGAGCTTTTCCCCGGCCAGCATATCTTTTTATGGACCGGCAAAGCGCTCACGCGTCGCCAGCAGGAGCAGCTCGAGCACTGGCAGGAGCAGGGTTTTACCGTTGCGTTTCATGAGCCATAACTGATCCTGCTAATTATTTTTTATTTCTATTAGTTCACCTACCCACAATTCCTGTACCAGGCTTACAGAAAAGGTCATAGCAATTGTGGAGCATTATGAAAGAGCAAAATCGTACTATCGGTATCAAACCCTATGGTGGTTCAGCAGGCGGTTGGGGAGCACTAAAAGCCGTCGCCGACGCGATACGCGGCCAGATGTCGGTGAAGCAGGACGTCATTGCCCTGTTCAAAGTTAACCAGCCACAAGGCTTCGACTGTCCTGGGTGCGCCTGGCCCGATCCGCAGCACGCCTCCTCGTTTGAATTTTGTGAAAACGGCGCGAAAGCCGTCTCCTGGGAAGCCACCAGCAAACGTACTACCCCCGAATTTTTTGCCGCCCATACCGTCAGCGAGCTGTGGGAGCGAAACGCCTTTGAATTGGAGGGCGAGGGGAGACTCACCCATCCAATGAAATACGATCCCGCCAGCGATACCTATCAGCCCATCGAGTGGGAGACCGCTTTTAGAGAGATTGGCGAGCATCTGCGCAGCTATGACGATCCCGACAGCGTCGAGTTTTACACCTCCGGCCGCGCCTCTAACGAAGCCGCCTTTCTCTGGCAGCTCTTCGCACGCGAGTACGGTACCAATAACTTCCCTGACTGTTCAAATATGTGTCATGAACCCACCAGCGTCGGCCTGCCGGAGTCGATTGGTGTAGGCAAGGGCACCGTTGAGCTGGAGGATTTTGACCATTGCGATCTGGTGCTCTGCATTGGGCATAACCCCGGTACCAACCATCCGCGCATGCTCGGCACGCTGCGGGAGGTCTCAAAACGCGGCGCCACCATCGTTGCCATTAACCCGCTGCGCGAGCGTGGCCTTGAGCGCTTTACCTCCCCGCAAAGCCCGATCGAGATGCTCTCTCTTAGCTCGACCGAGCTCGCCTCGACTTACTACAAAGTGCGGGTCGGCGGCGATGCGGCGATGCTAAAAGGGGTGATGAAAATTTTGCTGTCGATGCACGAAGAGGCGAAAGCCAAAGGCGAGCCCGGCGTCATTGACGAAGCCTTTATTAGCGAGCATACCCAGGGGTTTGAAGCGCTGAAAGCCGACCTCGATGCCACCGACTGGCCGCATATCCTCAAGGTTTCCGGTATGGAGCGCAAGGAGATCCAGCACGTTGCCCGTCTGTATGCCAACGCCGAACGGACTATTATCTGCTACGGCATGGGTATCACCCAGCACCAGTACGGCACGCAGAACGTTCAGCAGATTGCTAACCTGCTGCTGATGCGTGGCAACATTGGCAAAAAAGGGGCTGGCGTCTGCCCGCTGCGCGGCCACTCTAACGTGCAGGGCGATCGCACCGTGGGTATTACCGAGATCCCACCCCAGTCGCTGCTGGACAGTATCGAAAAGGTCTTCGGCTTCACGCCGCCGCAAAAGCACGGCCACGGCGCCGTAGCGGCGATTCAGGCGATGCGCGACGGCCAGGCAAAAGCGCTGCTCTGTCTGGGGGGAAACCTGGCGGAGGCGATCTCCGATCCACAGGTGACCTTCCCGGCGATGCGCAAACTCGATCTTGTCGTGCACATGGCGACCAAGCTTAATCGTTCCCACCTGTTGCTGGGTAAGCATAACTATCTTCTTCCGGTGCTGGGCCGTACCGAACGGGATGTTCAGGCCTCTGGTGAGCAGAGTATTACCGTTGAGGACTCCATGTCGATGGTGCACGCCTCTCACGGATCGCTGGAGCCAGCCTCTCCCCATCTGAAGTCCGAGCCAGCCCTGGTTGCCGCGCTGGCAAAGGCCACGCTACCTCATACCGTCGTCAACTGGGACAAAATGGTAGGCGACTATAGCTTTATTCGTGACGCCATTGAGGCCACCATTCCGGGCTTCGAAAACTTCAATGAACGGGTGAAAAAACCGGGTGGTTTCCGCCTGCGCAATACCGCGTCGGAGCGGGTCTGGAATACCCCCTCTGGCAAAGCCGAGTTCAAAATCATGCAGGGCATCAATGAGGATCCGCGCTCGCTGAAGTGTCACGATCTGGTGCTAACCACGCTGCGCAGCCATGACCAGTACAACACCACGCTGTACGGTCTGAACGACCGCTATCGCGGCGTGACCGGCAGGCGGGACGTGCTGTTTATCAATGCTGATGAGGCCGAGAAGCGCAACCTGCGGGTGGGCGATCAGGTCAACATTGTGGCGTTGGATAGCGAAGGTAACGCCACCGAGCGGCGCATGCACAACCTGACCGTGGTGGTGATTGACATGGCGCCAGGTTCGGTAGGGGCCTACTATCCTGAAGCCAACGTCATGGTGCCGCTCGACAGTCACGACACTAAAAGCGGTATTCCGGCCTATAAGAGCATCCCGATAGCGATGGAGCGCGTAGAGGCGGTGGCCACCTCCGGCGCGCTCCGCTAATCAGCGCTCGTTAATCAACTGCCCCAGCGGCTCCGCAGGTAGTTCACCGCCTGCTGAGCCTGGGGCTGATTAAGGTTGTTCTCCCGAAATAGAATGGTGCCGTCGATCCCCGGCACCGCATCGTTAAGGTCGAGCTGCTTTTTCAGCTCTGGCACGCCACCGTTGACCGTCCAGTCCGGCTCGGTTTTCGACGGTTCACCCACCTTATATAAGGCCACGCCGATATAGAGCCGCGTATGGGTCGGTTTCACTACGTTTGCCCACCATTTTGCCAGCACATCATAGCGTGCCGCGTCTCTGGAGAAGGGCCAGTAGATCTGCGGGGCGATATAATCCACGAGTCCTTTTTGCACCCACAGACGTGTATCAGCATAGGACTCATCGTAAGCCGCCGCTCCACGCGTGTCGGATCCGGCAGGATCGTGGGAGCGGTTGCGCCAGACGCCGCAGGGACTCACACCAAACTCTACGTTAGGATTCAGCTGCTTAATGGTACGCGACACCTGCTCAATCAGCTGCAGCGTGTTGTTACGTCGCCAGTCCGCTTTCGAGGCAAACCCGCTGCCATATTTCTGGAAGGTCTGATTGTCATTAAGGGCCGAGCCAGGCGACTCAGCGTAGAAGTAATCATCGAACTGCACACCGTCAACCGGATAGTGGGCAACGACCTCCGCCACGATGCTGGTGATCCAGTCCCGGGCTTCCGGAATACCGGGGTCAAGCACATAGCGATCGCTGGCAGTGCGGATCCAGTCCCGGTGCAGCACAAAGACGCTGGCCGGATTGAGCGGCAGGGTACGGTTCAGCTCGGCAACGGTGCTGGGCTTGGTGTTAGTGGAGACACGATAGGGATTAAACCAGGCGTGCACCTTCATGCCGCGCTTGTGGGCCTCATCAAGCATAAACTGTAGCGGATCATAGCCGGGATCAGCGCCGATAGTGCCGGTGAGCATATCTGACCAGGGGAGGATCTTCGACGGCCATAAGGCAGTCCCGTCAGGCTTCACCTGGAAAAACACGGTGTTGATCCCCAGACGTTTCAGGTTGTCCAATTTATCCGTTAACGCCTTCTGCTGCAGGCTGATGCGCAGCGCAGGGCTGGCGGTAACCGACGACGCCGGCGGCCAGTCGAGACGAGAGACCGTCGTCAGCCAGACGCCGCGCACCGGCTCATTACTGCGCGCAGCGCTGTCTGGCAGGGGCTGCCTGGTTACAGGAGGAAGAGGAGTCACCATTGACTTCGGTGGTTTAGAAGAGCAGCTGGCAAGTAAAAGCGCGCAGCCAACCAGTGCGCCTAACCGTATAATGTATCGCGCCATCTCTGTTTCAGCTCTTATTCAGGCGGCTAGTAGCCCAAGGGTTAAAGGCGGGTTCGTCCTGTTTTTCCGGGACGGCATTATCCAGTGGATCCCTGTCCAGTGAATCTACGTAGAGGGCTTCGACCTCCGCGCGCGCCCAGGGCGTACGGCGCAAAAATTTGAGGCTCGATTTTACGCTGGGATCGTTTTTAAAGCAGTTAATATTGATAAGCTTGCCCAGCTCGCTCCAGCCATAGCGCGCAACAAGGGCATTCAGCTGCATCTCAAGGGTTACGCCGTGCAAAGGGTCTTTGGATACGTGTGCAGTCATGACCAGTCCGATGGTTTAGGATTTGGTGATTAGGATAGCGGGCTGGTAATAAAAAGAAAGGGCTACTCACTATCGCAAAATAGTAAAATATTGAGATAGATTGCTGCAGGTGCTATAACTATCTCAAAATAGCCCAAAATTGAGATAGTTTTATGGCAATTAAAAAGGTTCCAGCCCCCGTTCCGTTTTCTCAGCTAAGCGGCAGGGAGTTAGAAGCGTATCAGCACTATAACCGGGTAACTGACGGTAAAGGACGCTATCTCCCCTTTGAAGAGTTTCAGTATCGAATTAAAAAAGGCGAGGATGTCACGATAGCCTGGACGTTGACGCGTCTGGCGCGTAACGCCGCTCTTCAGCGCATTGATTATCACAACGAGGCTGGCGAGCCGGCTGGATTCAATATCACCCCTGCCATATATGAAGTATGCGAGTTAGCGGATAAACATGCGACAGCATTGGCACTGAGTGAACAGATCGAGCGGCTACGTGGCGCCGGAGCCGAGTTAAGTCAGTTGCGTTTTGAAGAGCCCATTACCAGTTCCCAGCTTGAAGGTGCAAATACCACCACGCTGGTGGCGAGAAACATGCTTGAATCCGGACGAGCGCCGCGTACCGAGGATGAGCAGATGATCGCAGGCAATGCGCGTTTAATGGCGGAAATTCCCGAGTTGACAGAGGAAGGGCTTACGTTGGGTCTTATTCGTAAGCTGCACGCTATCGGTATGGGCGGCATTAATGACAAAAAGTACCGGCCAGGCGAGTTCAGGGAGACCGATGATGTCGTCATTGCCGATTATGACGGCAATATTGTTCATCAGCCACCGCGGGCAGCGGCGCTTGCGGCTCGGCTGCAAAACATCTGTGACTGGTTAAACAGGAAAGATGCGTATATCCATCCTCTGATAAGAGCATGCATTCTGCATTTTATGATTGCTCACGAGCATCCCTTCAGGGATGGAAACGGACGGACCAGCCGGGCGCTATTTTACTGGTACATGTTAAAAAGCGGCTATGACGCCTTTAAATACATTTCAATCAGCCAGCTCTTGCACGCTGCACCGGTGAAATATGCCCATAGCTACCAGTATACTGAGACCGACGGTATGGATCTCACTTACTTTCTTGAATATCAGGCCAGTACCATTGGGCGTGCACTACGGGTATATCTTGAGCATATCGAAACGATTACCAACAGAAGCGCAATGATCGACCGTCGGCTGTTTGAGTCTGGCGCGCTGAGACGTTTGACGTCACGCCAGGTGACGCTTTTAAACGTCATGCTATCGACGCCGAGAAAAGCCTATACCGCCGCTGACGTCAGCGAACTGTTGGGGGTATCGGATAACACGGCACGAAACGATCTGCGGGCAGTAGTTAGGGAAGGGTTTGCGCTTGAGAAGAGAGCAAACGACCAAAAAACAGTTTATGTCGGCTTGCTCTCTGGCATCAGTAGCTGAAGCACAAAACAGGCATATATCTTGCTTTATCTCCGGTATGTTTCTTTAGCTCAGGTACCAACATGCCTCTTTCCGCTCTCGATTTCGTACTGGCCGCCCGACGAAGTGAAATAACCGGTCTACAACAGCTACTGCAAATGAGCAAGCTGGTGGGCGCGGTCAGCCAGCTTATCCATCTCCTGCAGCGCGAGCGGGGCACGGTAAATATCTATCTCTGCTCGCAGGGAACTCTCTGGGGCGATCGGCTCAGCGAGCGGTCGCGTCAGGTTCAGCAGGCCGTGCTCGCTATGGACACGCAGCTGCTGGCGTTGGATCTCGCCGGACAGCCAATGGCTAACGCATCGCGACTCTTCAGCCGTATCGCCATCGCGCTCAACAGTCTGAGCAGTTTGCCGGCGCTACGGGAGCAGGTTGCGGCGCTGAGTATTCAGCAGCCCGAGGCGATGAGCTGCTATAGCGAGGTAATACGCACCCATCTGGCGCTAATATTCGAAGCCGCCGATACCTCCGGCGATCCCACGGTGTCACGGGCGCTGCTGGCTATGTTCAGCTTTATGCAGGGTAAAGAGCTGGCCGGGCAGGAGCGCGCCCTGGCGGCGGCGGGCTTTACCTCGCGACACTTTGATGACCAAGCGCATCAGCAGCTGCTGGAACTCATTGAGGGACAGGAGCGCTGCTTTCACACCTTTATGGAGTTTGCCGACGAATGCGCTCTGACGCTATGGCAGCAACAGCAGCGCACCGACAGCAGCGAGCTGGAACGCTTCCGGCGCATAGCCTGCACCTGCGCAACCCCTGCAGGAGAACCCCACGACGTCGCGCTGCGCTGGTTTGACATCGCCACGGCACGCATTGATGGTATGAAAATCATTGAGGACCGGCTGGAGGAGAGACTCATGGCGTGCTGTGAGCAGCGGATCCACGATGCGCAACGTTGCGGCGCGCGGCAACAGCAGGAGAATGCGCAGCTGCCACAGCGGGATAACCACTATGCGGCGCTGATCCCGCCCCAGCTCAGCCGCTCCATACTTGAGCTTATTGAGCAGCAGTCTCGCCAGCTGCAGGCCCAGGATGCTGAGCTGGCCGCGCTGCGCGCCACGCTTGCCGACCGTAAGCTGGTGGAGCGTGCCAAAGGCTTATTGATCCAGCACCACGGCATGAGCGAGCCGCAGGCGCATAAGATCCTGCGGGACATGGCAATGAAGCAGAATAAGAAGCTGGCGGAGATTGCGGAAGCCATGCTCTCCGTGGCGGCGGTGATGGGTAAATCAGCGCCGTAATCCTAAAGGAGTAGCTGCACCGACAGTGTGCAAATTATCGCCCGCTGTAGTGCAGACAGCATCTCCTTTCCTGTCTTTCCGATTATAACCTGCTGTTTTACAGCGACATACTGAGTTGGCACATAAGCTGCATTAGTTAATTTGTAAATGAGTAAAAAGCACATAGCGACTAAGCCAACGGCGGCTTAGGTAGCGTTTCGGATAAAGGCGTCCGTTAGCGTTCATGAGACTGAGCGCTAACTGGACGCTTTTTTTTGCGCATTTTTCACCATACAGGAAGCCGCAATGAAGCAAGACGATAACAACACCGGGGTAAGCCTCTCCCGCCGCCGATTTCTGGCAAACAGCGCGCTGCTGGGCGGCAGCATGCTGCTACCGGGCTTTATCAACAGCGTCTGGGCAGCGGGTTCCGATGCGCCAGAGAAAAAAGAGATCCGCGTAGGCTTTATCCCGCTAACGGACTGCGCCTCGGTGGTGATGGCAGCGGTGAAAAAGTTTGATGAGAAGTACGGGATCAAAATCATCCTCAGCAAAGAGTCCAGCTGGGCGTCGGTGCGCGACAAGCTGGTCTCCGGCGAGCTGGATGCCGCCCATGTACTGTATGGACTGGTGTATGGCCTCCAGCTGGGCGTCTCCGGCCCGCAGCATGATATGGCCATGCTGATGACCCTCAACAATAACGGCCAGGCGATCACGCTCTCGAACCAGCTGAAAGCGGCGGGCGTGACCGATGCGGCCTCGCTGAAAAAAACCGTTGAGGGCAGCCCAAAGGGGACCTACACCTTTGCCCAGACGTTCCCCACCGGCACCCACGCCATGTGGCTCTATTACTGGCTGGCCAACGCCGGGATCCATCCCTTTAACGACGTGCGCAACGTGGTCGTGCCGCCGCCGCAGATGGTGATGAATATGAAAATCGGCAACATGAGCGGCTACTGCGTCGGCGAGCCCTGGAACCAGCGCGCCATTCTGGATGGGATTGGTTTTACCGCCGCGACGACACAAGAGATCTGGCCCGATCATCCGGAAAAAATCCTCGGCACTACCTCCGCGTGGGTGGCCGCTAACCCCAATACGGCCCGCGCGCTGACTGCGGCGGTGCTGGACGCGTCCCGCTGGATCGACACCTCCGACGCCAATCGGATTGAAACGGCGAAAACCATAGCGGGACGCGCCTATGTCAACACCTCGCCAGAGACCATTCAGGGACGGATGCTCGGCGACTATGACAACGGGCTGGGCAGAAAGTGGAAAGACGCCCACAGCATGCGCTTCTTCAACGATGGCGCGGTGAACTATCCGTATCTCTCGGACGGTATGTGGTTCCTGACCCAGCACAGGCGCTGGGGGCTTATCGACGCCGACCCGGACTATCTGGCGGTCGCTAAAAAGATCAACCGCATCGACATCTACAGGCAGGCGGCCAACGCGGTAGGCGGCATCAACCTGCCCGCCAGCGAGATGCGCAGCAGCACCCTGTTCGACGGCAAGGTATGGGACGGCAGCAACCCCGCTGAATATGCCAACAGTTTTGCTATGAAACGCTAAGTGAGGCCGACATGTCTATCAACACCAAAACGAATGTGGTTACGCTGGCCGCCGAGCCGGAGAGCGCGGAGATCCTGCCCCTGAAAACGGCTATACCGACGCCGCCGTCAGAGGTGACAAAACCAGTACCTGCCAGCCGCCTGCGTAAAGGCATCCAGGGTGCAGTGAAGAAAGCGGTGCCCGGAGTGCTGGGAGCCGTTGTGCTGATCGTCCTCTGGCAGATCGCCGCCCTGAGCAGCAATGGCTTTCCGACGCCGCTGAAAACCTGGGACGCGGCCAAAATCATCTTCGCCGAGCCGTTTTATATCGCCGGGCCGAACGATATGGGTATCGGCTGGAACGTGCTGGCCTCGCTCAAACGCGTAGCGCTGGGTTTCGGGCTGGCGGCGCTGGTAGGGATCCCCCTTGGCTTTCTGATTGGCCGCTTTAGCTTTATCGCCAACATGCTTAACCCGGTCATCGCCTTGCTGCGTCCGGTTAGCCCGCTGGCCTGGCTGCCGATTGGCCTGCTGCTGTTCCAGCGGGCAGAGCCTGCCTCGGCGTGGACCATCTTCATCTGCTCAATCTGGCCGATGATCCTCAACACCGCCGAAGGGGTGATGCGCATTCCGCAGGACTATCTCAACGTGGCACGCGTCCTGAAGCTCAGTGAGTTCACCGTCATGCGCAAAATCCTCTTTCCCGCCGTGCTGCCGCACATTCTGACCGGAGTTCGCCTGTCGATTGGCATCGCGTGGCTGGTGATTGTGGCGGCAGAGATGCTGACCGGCGGCGTCGGGATCGGCTTCTGGATCTGGAACGAGTGGAACAACCTCAACGTGGAAAACATCATCATCGCCATCCTGCTGATTGGCGTGGTGGGAATGCTGCTCGAGCAGGGGCTGATGGCCATTGCCCGCCGCTTTAGCTATGCCAATTAGTCACAAGCACGTCAGGAGCCAGATATGAAACATGAGAAAGCCATTATCCGTATAGAAAACGTTACCCAGCGCTTTCACACCGCCCAGGGGCCGTTTTTGGCGCTCGACAACGTCAGCTTTGAGCTTGCCCGCGGCGAAACCGTCAGCCTTATTGGCCACTCGGGGTGCGGGAAGTCAACGCTGCTGAACCTGATCGCCGGACTGAGTCATCCCACCGAAGGCGTGCTGCTGTGCGATAACCAGGAGATTAGCGGGCCTGGCCCGGATCGCGGCGTGGTGTTTCAAAACCACTCCCTGCTGCCGTGGCTGACGGCGTTTGACAACGTGGCCCTGGCGGTAGAGCAGGTCTTCAAAGGCAGGATGAGCAAGAGCGAGATGCAGGCGTGGATTGAACACAACCTTGAGCTGGTGCATATGGGGCATGCCATGCACAAACGCCCCGGGGAGATCTCCGGCGGTATGAAGCAGCGGGTAGGTATTGCCCGGGCATTGGCAATGAAGCCGAAGGTGCTGCTGATGGACGAACCCTTTGGCGCGCTGGATGCCTTAACCCGCGCCCATCTGCAGGATGCGGTGATGGAGATCCAGTCCCGCCTGAACACCACCATTCTGCTCATTACCCATGACGTTGACGAAGCGGTGCTGCTCTCTGACCGGGTAATGATGATGACAAACGGTCCTGCGGCCAAGGTTGGCGAGGTACTGCATGTCGAGCTGGAACGACCGCGCTCGCGGCTAACCCTGGCGAACGATCCGCGGTTCCATCACTACCGTCAGCAGGTGCTGCACTTCCTGCATGAAAAACACCGGGCCGTGGCCTGAGACCGCGGGCGAGGTAAGCAGAATGGATAAACCTCTCCTGGTGGTTATTGGCAACGGTATGGCGGGCGTACGGCTGGTGGAGAGGCTGTGCGAGCTGGCCCCGACGCGTTATCGGATCGTGGTCATTGGCGACGAAGCGCAGCCTGCCTATAACCGGATCATGCTTACGCCGGTGCTGGCGGGCGAAAAGCGCTTTGCTGACATCACTACCCACGACAGCGCGTGGTACGAACGTTACAACGTCACGTTAATCGCCGGTTCCCCAGTGACGGCCATTGACCGCGAGGCGCGCATCCTAAGCGTCAATGAGCAGAAGCTGGGTTACGATCGGCTGGTGATCGCGACCGGATCGCTGCCCTTTATGCCGTCGCTGCCAGGAGCGGATCTGTCGGGTATCTATGGTTTTCGCAATCAGCAAGACGTCGAGAGCATTCTGCATGCGCTTACACCGGGGCAACCGACGGTGGTGATTGGCGGCGGCGTGCTCGGCATCGAGGCCGCGGCGGCGCTGGCGCTGCGCGGTATGCAGGTTACGCTGCTGCACCGTGGACCGTATCTGATGGATCAGCATCTGGATCGCCATGCGGCAGATCTCCTGCGCAATGAATTAATGGCGCGCGGTATTGAAACGGTGCTGGAGGCGGAGACGATAGCCTATAGCGCCGATGAAAGCGGACATGTTCAGTTTGTAACGCTCCGCGATGGGCGGGTCATTCCTGCCCGCCGGGTCATCGTTGCCGCTGGCGTGCGGCCTAATATCAGCCTGGCGCAGGCTACCGGGCTGGATTGCGCCCGTGGAATCCTGGTCGACGATTGTCTGCAAACCTCCGATCCGTATATCTCCGCGATTGGCGAATGCTGCCAGATAGGTGAGCAGACCTTTGGACTGGTGGCGCCGTGCTGGCAGCAGGCAGAGAGACTCGCGGCAAAGCTGGCCGGGGTAAGCACACCGCCGATGCGCGTCCATGAGGTACCGCTGCGGCTTAAGGTCACCGGTATCCATCTTTTCTGCGCCGGAACGCTGCATGGCGAACATGACGCGGAGATCCATTCCACCTTCGATCCCTTTGACGGCCACTATCGTCGTCTGCTTATCCAGAATAACCAGCTGCAGGGCGTGCTGCTGTGGGGAGACATCAGCGACGGGCCGGACTACGTCGCCCGTCTCGGTCACTCTCAACCCAGCCTGTTTATGCCTGACGCGCTACATCCCATTTCCCTGAAAGAGCCGTTATCGCGTGAGATAGCGAGGAGCAACGTTATGTCAAAACCCGTTTTAGTGATGGCCGGACACGGCATGGTCGGCCACCATCTTCTGCAACAGCTGGTCGAGCGCGAACAGCACCTTCACTATCAAATTATCGTCTTCGCCGAGGAGAAGAGACCGGCCTACGACCGGGTACATCTCTCGGAATACTTCTCAGGGCGCAGCGCTGAGTCGCTGTCGATGGTAGAGAGTGATTTCTTTGCGTTAACCGGGATTGAACTGCGTCTCGGGCACGGCATTGAACATATCGATCGCCATCGCCGTTTTGTGATTGATACGCAGGGGCGGCAGACCGCCTATGATGTGCTGGTTCTGGCAACCGGATCCTATCCGTTTGTGCCGCCGATCCCCGGCAACGATATGCCTGGCTGTTTGGTCTATCGCACTATCGACGATCTTGAGGCGATTAAGGCCTGTGCGCAGCAGGGGCGTGTTGGCGTGGTTGTCGGCGGCGGCCTGCTGGGCCTGGAAGCCGCTAACGCGCTGAAGCAACTTGGTCTGCAAACGCACGTCGTGGAGTTCGCGCCGCGGCTGATGGGCGTGCAGCTTGATGAAGGCGGGGCGGCGATGCTGCGCCGTAAGATTGAAGCCCTCGGCGTGCAGGTGCATACCGGTAAAGAGACCCGGGAGATTGTTTCGGGAGAGAGTAGCCATTACCGGATGGTTTTCGCCGACGGCAGCCATCTGGAGACCGATCTGGTGCTCTTTTCTGCCGGGATCCGTCCGCGAGACCAGCTGGCCCGAGAGTGCGGCCTCGAAATTGGCCCGCGCGGCGGGATTGTGATCGACGATATCTGCTCTACCTCCGATCCGGCTATCTTTGCCGTCGGAGAGTGCGCCCTGTGGAACGGGCAGATATTCGGGCTGGTAGCGCCCGGTTACCAGATGGCGCGTACCCTGGCGGAGACGCTTGCCGGCAACGAGGCGGCCTTTAAAGGTGCGGATATGAGTACCAAGCTGAAACTGCTTGGCGTTGAGGTAGCATCGGTGGGCGATGCGCATGCCCGCACGCCGGGCAGCGAAAGCTATAGCTGGGTGGACGGCCCGGCAGAGATCTATAAAAAGATAGTGGTATCAGCGGATCGCAAGCGTCTGCTGGGCGCGGTGCTGGTGGGTGACAGCAGTGAATACAGCACGCTGCTGCAGATGATGCTCAACGATATGCCGCTGCCCGCCAGTCCGGAAGGGCTCATTCTGCCCGCCAGCGCGGGCAGTGCACCGCAGGCGCTGGGCGTCGCGGCGTTGCCGGACGGGGCGCAGATCTGCTCCTGCCATAACGTCAGCAAATCCGACATCTGCAACGCCGTGAAGGAGGGCAGCGGTGACATGGCCGCGATTAAATCCTGCACCAAAGCGGCCACGGGATGCGGCGGCTGTGCGGCGCTCACCAAACAGGTGATGGAGTTTGCGCTGAGTGAAATGGGCGTCGAGGTGAAAAAGGATATTTGTGAGCACTTCGCTTACTCACGTCAGGAGATCTATCACCTGGTTCGCGTAGGCAACATCCGTAGCTTTGATGAGCTGATCGGTAAACACGGTCACGGCCACGGGTGTGAGATCTGTAAACCGCTGGTGGGTTCGGTACTGGCGTCGTGCTGGAATGAGTATCTGCTTAAGCCGCAGCATCTGCCATTACAGGATACTAACGATCGCTTCTTTGCCAATATCCAGAAGGATGGCACCTACTCGGTGGTGCCGCGCATTCCCGCCGGGGAGATCACCCCTGACGGGCTGATCGCTATCGGCCAGGTCGCAAAACGCTACAACCTCTATACCAAAATCACCGGCGGGCAGCGGGTTGATCTCTTTGGTGCCCGGGTGGAGCAGCTACCGGAGATTTGGCAGCAGCTCGTGGATGCGGGGTTCGAAACAGGTCACGCCTACGGCAAGTCGCTGAGGACGGTGAAGTCCTGCGTCGGCTCCAACTGGTGCCGCTATGGCGTACAGGACTCTACCGATCTGGCGCTGCGGCTGGAGAACCGCTACAAGGGGCTGCGGTCGCCGCACAAAATTAAAATGGCCGTCTCGGGCTGCACCCGCGAATGCGCTGAAGCGCAAAGCAAAGATGTCGGCGTCATCGCCACCGACAAAGGCTGGAATCTCTACGTCTGCGGAAACGGCGGCATGAAACCCCGGCACGCGGATCTGCTGGCCCAGGATCTCAGTACCGAGGCGCTGATCCGTACCGTGGATCGCTTCCTGATGTTCTATATCCGCACCGCCGACCGCCTGCAACGCACCAGCACGTGGATGGATAATCTTGAAGGTGGCATGGCGTATCTGCGCCAGGTGGTACTGGAGGATAGCCTGAATATTGCCGCCGAGCTTGAAAGTGAGATGAACGCCGTGGTAGCGACCTACCAGTGCGAATGGCAGACCACGCTGGCGGCTCCCGATCGTATCGCGCTGTTCAGACCCTTTGTTAACAGCGATGAGCCAGTACGAGCGGTGCAGGGCTGGGTGGAGATCTGTGACCTGAGTGAGATCCCGGCCAATGCCGGTATGGCGGCCCGGCTAACCCACCAGCAGATTGCACTCTTTCATCTGCCGGATCACCCCCAGCAGGTGTTCGCGCTGAGCAACCACGAGCCAAATAGCGATGCCAACGTGCTGGCTCGCGGCCTGCTGGGCGACGTGAAAGGTGAACCGATAGTGATTTCCCCTCTGTATAAGCAGCGGTTCCGTTTGCGGGATGGCCGCAGCGTAGACGATGGGCAAAGCACACTGAGCGTCTGGCCGGTAAAAGTGGAGAACGGACGCGTCTGGGTGCAGGCGTATCCCGAGAGCCACACGGCCCGGCCTGCCGAGATTATCGAGACGGTGAGCCTATGAATAGCGCAACGATCTCTACCACCTGCGCCTACTGCGGTGTGGGCTGTGGCGTAAAGATACAGCCACAGCAAGAGGGGTGTACCGTCAGCGGCGACGCGTCACACCCAGCTAATTTCGGACGGCTATGTGTGAAAGGCAGTGCCCTGGGTGAGACGCTGGATCTGGACGGGCGTCTGCTGTATCCGGAGATTGACCGCCAGCCGGTAAGCTGGTCGCAGGCCTTAGACACCGTCGCGCAGAGATTGCAGGCTATCATTCGCGATCATGGTCCGCAGGCGGTGGCGTTTTACGGCTCCGGCCAGCTGCTGACAGAGGACTATTACGTCGCCAACAAGCTGATGAAGGGCTTTATCGGCGCGGGAAACATGGATACCAACTCGCGGCTGTGTATGGCCTCGGCGGTAGTGGGCTACAAACGTGCGTTTGGAGCCGATGTAGTACCGTGCAGCTATCGGGATCTCGAACTGGCCGACTGCGTGATCCTCACCGGGTCGAATACCGCCTGGGCGCACCCGGTAGCGTATCAGCGATTGGTCCAGGCCAAAAAAGCACGGCCGGAGATGCGCATTATCGTCATCGATCCGCGGCAGACCGCCACCTGTGACATCGCCGATCTGCATTTGTCGCTGCGTCCCGGCAGCGACGCAGCCCTGTTTTGCGGGGCGCTTAATGCAATGGCCGAGCGTGGTCGGCTGGATAGTGGATTTCTTTCTCATCATACCGAGGGTAGCGATGAAACCCTGGCTGCGGCGCGTGACTGGCCAGAAGAAAAGACCGCTGCACTCTGCGGACTGCCGCTCCCCCAGCTGCGGACGTTCTATCAGATGATTGCCGATAGCGACCGTCTGGTCACGCTCTATTCGATGGGCATTAACCAGTCCAGCTCTGGCGTGGATAAGTGTAATGCTATCATTAACCTGCATCTGGCGACGGGTAAAATAGGGCGCGAAGGCTGCGGTCCATTTTCGATAACCGGTCAGCCAAATGCGATGGGCGGTCGGGAGGTAGGCGGGCTGGCGAACCAGCTGGCGGCACATATGGGATTTACTGCCGACGATATCGAGCGCGTGGGGCGCTTCTGGAATAGTGACAACGTCACAAAAAGCGCGGGACTCAACACCGTTGAGCTGTTCCGCGCTATTGAGAATGGAGAGATAAAAGCGGTCTGGATTATGGGTACCAATCCGCTGGTCTCGCTGCCGGATGCGGATCGGGTACGCGCTGGGCTGGCCCGCTGCCCGCTGGTCATTGTCTCCGATGTCATGCGCGATACCGACACCACCCGAGCGGCCCATATTCGCCTTCCAGCTCAGGCGTGGGGGGAGAAAAATGGCACCGTCACTAACTCAGAGCGCTGTATCTCGCGCCAGCGCGCTTTTCTTCCTGCACCGGGTGAGGCGAAACCGGACTGGTGGATCGTAAGCCAGGTTGCCCAACGGTTAGGGTATGACGAGGCATTTACGTATCAGCATCCGGCAGAGATTTTTCGCGAGCATGCGGCGCTGTCCGGCTTTGAAAACAACGGCTCACGGGCATTTGATATTAGCGGTCTGGCGCAGCTCTCCGACCGGGAGTGGGATGAACTCCGTCCGGTGCAGTGGCCGGTTAACGCGGCCACTCCGCAAGGCAGGGAGCGGCTGTTTACCGACGGACGTTTCTTTCATCCTGATAGCAAAGCAAGGCTGATCGCCATTACGCCACGGCTGCCGGTCAACCAGGCGACGGTCACTTATCCCTTGATTATGAACACCGGCAGGATCCGCGATCAGTGGCATACCATGACCCGCACCGGTAAAGCGGCACGCCTGATGCAGCATATCAGCGAACCGTTTTGTCAGTTTCATCCTGAGGATGCGCCACATATTCATGCTGGCGATCTGGTGCGCGTCTCATCATCCCACGGTTGGCTGCTGCTCCGGGCGCAGCCCGATCTCCTGCAACCGCGTGGCAGGGTATTTGTGCCGATGCACTGGAACAGTCAGTTTAGCCAGCAGGCAAGGGTGGATGCGCTGGTTGAGGCGCATACCGATCCGCTCTCCGGCCAGCCGGAAAGCAAACATATGCCGGTCAACCTGCGTCGTTGGCATACCGCATGGCAGGGCGAACTGTTTATTCGCGGCAGCCACCTGACGCCGCCCGTCACAGCATACTGGAGCCGGATCGCACAGCCTGGTGTCACGCACTACGCCCTGGCAGACGCCTCTACGCCTGCGGAGTGGCTGGCATGGCTCAACGAATACATCCCTACCGAACAATGGACTTGTCAGTCAGCCACCCTGGGCGATACCGGTTTCAACCTGCTGGCGTGGTCAGACGGCAAGTTACAGCTGGCGTTTTACGTACATCGCGACCGTCCCGAGCTGGAAAGACCGGCAATCGTAGCTGCGTTCAGCCAGCCGCCACAGACCGCGCAGCAGCGTCTGGCTCTGCTGGCCGGTAGGGCTGAACACGGCAACGCTTCAGCCGGGGCAACCATTTGCAGCTGCTTTGGGGTAGGCGAAATAACCATTGCTGACGCCGCGCGACAGGGATGCAGCAGCGTGCAGCAGCTCGGCGCAAAGCTCAAATGCGGCACCAACTGCGGCTCCTGTATTCCAGAGCTGAAGAAGATCCTCGCGGAACAGATCACTTTGAATTCAGGCATGTCTTAATAGTGAGCGTGCCGTGTTCTGCTAGCTTAATGATTTAGCTGAAGTTGGTAACCGGAGGTTATCTTTGCTGATTAAACTGAAAAGAACACGCTCGCACAATGAGGACCGCAAGCTGGCACTGTGGCTGGCCACTGCGGCAGGGCTGTTAAACGCCATCGCCCTTGGCGCTTTCGGTTTCTTCCCGTCCCATATGACCGGTAACACTTCACAGCTCTCCAGCGAAGTCTCCAATACAGATTTGCGGGACGTTCTATTCTTTAGCGCCATTATCACTGCCTTTGTCTGCGGGGCGGTGCTGGCCCGCATCATCGTGCTGTGGGGGATCGTGCATAACTGTCGGCTGATTTTCTGTCAGATCCTTTTTGCAGAAGGCCTTTTTCTGACAGGAATATCGCTGTATGAAATCTACTTTCATACATTCTCATCGAACCGGGAAATTATTGTCGTTCTTTGCGGGCTGATGGGTCTGCATAACTCGACATCCACGCAGCTCTCCGGTGGCCGGGTCAGATCGACACATATTACCGGTACGTTAACCGATGCGGGGATCTCGCTGGCGTCCGTGCTGGCAGCTATGCTGCGCCGGGATTTTTCCAAAGATAGCGCCGCGCAGAAAAGTCAGCTTAAGACCCATCTCACAACGATTTTCTCGTTTTTAACCGGCGGCATTGCGGGACTGTTCCTGTTCAGATTGTTTGGTTTTACAGCCATGTCGGCGGTTGGTGTAGTTTTAATGGCGATTGCTGCGCTATCGATTATAAGCGTTACCGTACGGGTTAGAAAAGCACGCACGGCTATGCGCGGCGTCTCTTAAATATTAATGGCTTCAGCTAATGAAACCATGCTCTTTTTATTATGTAGCGGATAAAAAGGGCACATATCCTTTTTATCTCTTTGTCATTATCCTTCTATATTGAACCTGCCTATATCACATCCTAATGTGCCAAATATAACGATAAAAAATCATTGTTATGCATTTATCGCCTATCTCTTTCATTTAATCAGATTTATTATAAATTTCTTACAAATCAATAGCTTAATAACAGCTAACTATCTAAAGGAGTAAATCATGAGTAGCACTACTCTCGCCACCGGTACGCCGGTGGTCAGCGTCAATGATAACCGTGGCGCAATAATTCGTGGTCTAAACTGGAATCATGAGCAGGTAAACGACCCGCTTCGATTGCTGATTAACCACCACCTTATTAATGATGACAGCCGAGTTTTTGAAAGTCGCGATCCGCGTCTCTTTACCGCCTGGTCTGCTAACGACGCGACGCCAGCAAATCTGCGGAGCACCCCCTCACTGACAGGTCAGGTTTTGCACCGTGAAAGCAGCGACAGTGGGGATCTGGTGACACTGTTTGACGCGGCAGGCCGTCCGGTGTGGCACAGGGACGGACGCGGCACGGTGCAGACCGTGGCGTACGATGCGCTGGGCCGCCCTTCATACGGCAGCGAGCAGCTGAGCGGGAGCGGTGACATCCGGGTCAGCTGGCGCAGCGGGTACGGCGACGCCGG
>PQKR01000040.1 GCA_002918705.1 Escherichia sp. ESNIH1
GGGACGGACGCGGCACGGTGCAGACCGTGGCGTACGATGCGCTGGGCCGCCCTTCATACGGCAGCGAGCAGCTGAGCGGGAGCGGTGACATCCGGGTCAGCTGGCGCAGCGGGTACGGCGACGCCGGTCCGGCGGATGACGGCTCGCAGGAGGACAACCTGCGGGGTGTCTGCGTGGCGCAGTATGACGATGGCGGCCTGGCGCAGGTGAACGCGGTGGCGCTGAGCGGGGCGGTGCTCAGCCAGACGCAGCGCTTTTTGTCTTCGGCAGAGGCGTTACCGGACTGGCAGGCGGATACAGCAGCGCTGCTGGAGGCAGATGTGTATACCACGGCCACTGCCGCCGATGCCCGGGGCATGGTGCTGAACCAGACGGATGCCATGAACCATGTGCAGGCCTGGCGGTATGACATCAGCGGCAATATCGGTTATCAGACGGTGACCCCGGCAGGCGGGGAGACGCAGACCCTGCTGGCGGACGTGACATGGAGCGCGGCGGGTCAGGTGCTGACAGAGTCCGCCGGCAACGGCGTGACCACCGGGTACAGCTATGACCCGCAGACGCAGTGGCTGTCCGGTATTCTGGCAAAGGATGCGGATGGCCGCCGCCTGCAGGACCTGAGCTGGAAGTATGACTTCACCGGCAACGTCACCCTGCTGACCGACGGGACCGTGGCGACAGGCTACTGGCGTAACCAGGCCACGGACGGCGTGCGTAATTATACCTATGACGCGCTGTACCAGCTGCTGAGCGCAGAGGGGCGCGAGAACGCGGGCAACACCGGCATGCAGTACAGCGGCCTGCCGGTAATGCCGGACGGCAGCCAGTATGTCAGCTACGCCCGCAGCTATGAGTATGACGACAGCGGTAACCTGAAAACGATGACGCACAGCGGGGCGGGAAGCTACACGCGCACCATGACCACAGAGGAGACCTCGAACCGCAGCGTGCAGCGGAACGACGGCGGCGCGCAGAGCCCGGATGAGGTGGCGAAGTGGTTTGACAGCAACGGCAACCTGCAGAAACTGCAGGCGGGAGCGTCCCAGACTGACCCGCTGGCCTGGGACGGCAGCAACAACCTGCAGTCGGTGACCCTGGTGAGCCGCGACACGGACGTCACGCAGAACGACCGGGAGCTGTACCAGTACAGCGGCAGCCGGCGGGTGCGCAAACAGACCCGGACCCTGGCGAACGGCAGCAGCGGGCTGTGGAATGTGGCCGATGTCCGCTACCTGCCGGGGCTGGAGCTGCGCAGATGCTGGCAGGAGACCGCGGGGGAGGCGCCGCCTGCGGAGCCGACAGAGGAGCTGCACGTCATCACCGGCCAGGCGGGGCGGGCAGGTATCCGGGTGCTGCACTGGGAGACGAAGCCCCCCGCCGGCACCGACAATAATCAGGTGCGCTGGAGCGTGGATGACAACACCGGCTCGCTGATGCTGGAGCTGGACGCCGGAGGCGGGATTATCAGCCGGGAAGAGTACTATCCCTTCGGCGGCACGGCGGTGTGGGCGGCGCGCAGCGAGGTGGAGGCCAGTTACAAGACCGTGCGCTACTCGGGCAAGGAGCGGGACGGCACCGGGCTGTACTACTACGG
>PQKR01000042.1 GCA_002918705.1 Escherichia sp. ESNIH1
CCCAGCGCGCTGTGCGGGTGGTTTTCATTGTAATGTGTGAACGCTGCTGCAAGGTTTCGCAGGGCTGTTCTCACATCTGGTTTTGCCATGAACGCGATATAGTCTTCCTTCATCGTCTTCACGAACCGTTCGGCCATGCCATTGCTCTGCGGGCTGCTCACCGCTGTTGTACACGGCTCCAGATTCAGCTCTCTGGCGAACCTCCGCGTTTCATGCGCGGTATATGCTGAACCGTTATCCGTCAGCCATTGAACCGGTGTGGTCGGCAGCCCGTCGCCGAAGCGCTTTTCCACCGACCTCAGCATCACATCCTGCACCGTCGAACTGTCGTAGCCTCCTGTGCTCGCTGCCCAGTCTATGGCTTCTCTGTCGCAGCAGTCCAGCGCGAACGTGACCCGCAGCTTCTCACCGTTGTCGCAGCCGAACTCGAAGCCATCTGAACACCAGCGCATATCGCTTTCTGCCACCGCGATTTTGCCCTTATGTTCACGCTTCGACCGCTCTGGTTTGTCATGCAGTAACAGCAGATTATGCTCGCTCATAAGCCGGTAAAGCCGTTTGGCGTTCACGGGGGGCAGTCCCTCTGTACGACGTTGCGTACGCAGGATGCCCCACACACGGCGATAGCCGTAACTGGGCATATCGCTGATGATATCGAGGATCTCTGACAGTATTTCAGCGTCTGCTTCGTCATCACGCCGGTTACAGCGCCTGTCCTGCCAGTCGGCAGAACGGTTAATTCGCAGTGACAGCTGCGCACGCGACACGCCCATGGTGCGGCTGACCAGGGCTATTCCCCGTCCTTTGGCAACAAGGGCGCGTGCGCTATCCATTTTCGCGACTGAGCGTACTCCACGGCTTCTTTCAGGATCTCAACTTCCATCGTCTTCTTGCCCAGCAGGCGCTGAAGCTCCCGGACCTGCTTCAGAGCAGCAGTAAGCTCAGAAGCTGGAACAACTTCTTCTCCGGCCGCAACGGCGGTGAGGCTGCCTTCCTGATATTGCTTCTTCCACTTAAACAGCAGGCTGGGCTGGATGCCATGCAGGCGGGCGACATGGGAGACATTCATGCCCGGCTCCATCGTCTGCTGGATAATGGCGATCTTCTCCTGAGGAGTTTTACGTTTACGGACTTCTTGCCCTAACAGGATCCCGGTCATCTCAAAATTGGCGTTAG
>PQKR01000043.1 GCA_002918705.1 Escherichia sp. ESNIH1
CTAAATAGATGCGCGGAATAGTAGATCACTGAAAGGGAACTCAGCCCGGATTGTGCGATCTGATCAATCGCCAAACCAACCAAAACCACCAACCGGACTGAGCGATGCCGATCATAGCACCAATACCCCGTGGCGAACGACGCCTGATGCAGAAAGCTATTCATAAAACGCGCGATAAAAATCATGCCCGCAGACTCACGGCCATGCTGATGCTTCATCGGGGTGAACGGGTCAGCGATGTTGCCAGAACTCTCTGTTGTGCTCGTTCATCCGTTGGTCGCTGGATTAACTGGTTTACGCACTCAGGTATTGAAGGCCTGAAATCCTTACCCGCAGGGCGCTCCCGACGCTGGCCTTTTGAACATATCTGCACCCTGTTACGTGAGCTGATAAAGCATTCTCCCGGCGATTTTGGTTATCAACGTTCACGCTGGAGCACCGAATTACTGGCATTAAAAATCAATGAGATAACCGGTTGCCAGTTACATGCAGGAACCGTTCGCCGCTGGTTGCCATCTGCGGGGCTTGTATGGCGCAGGGCCGCGCCAACTCTGCGTATCCGTGACCCACATAAAGATGAAAAGATGGCGGTAATCCACAAAGCGCTGGATGAATGCAGCGCAGAGCATCCGGTATTTTATGAAGATGAAGTGGATATCCACCTTAATCCTAAAATCGGTGCGGACTGGCAGTTGCGCGGACAGCAGAAACGGGTAGTGACGCCGGGGCAGAACGAAAAATACTATCTGGCCGGCGCACTGCACAGTGGCACGGGTAAAGTCAGCTACGTGGGCGGCAACAGCAAAAGTTCAGCGCTGTTTATCGCTCTGCTGAAGCACCTGAAAGCCACTTACCGGCGGGCGAAAACAATCACGCTGATCGTTGATAACTACATTATCCATAAAAGCCGCGAAACACAGCGCTGGTTGAAAGCAAATCCCAAGTTCAGGGTAATTTACCAGCCGGTTTACTCGCCGTGGGTGAATCATGTGGAACGGCTATGGCAGGCACTTCATGACACGATAACCCGTAATCATCAGTGCCGCTCAATGTGGCAGTTACTGAAAAAGGTCCGCCATTTTATGGAAACCGCCAGCCCATTCCCCGGAGGAAAACATGGTCAGGCAAAAGTGTAGCGGTATTAGGCGCAGCTATTTAG
>PQKR01000044.1 GCA_002918705.1 Escherichia sp. ESNIH1
CTGACCGCTGCCATCACTACCGTTCTGGCTAAAACCTACGGTGGTTCTGCTCGTGCATTCGACCAGATCGATAACGCGCCGGAAGAGAAAGCTCGTGGTATCACCATCAACACCTCTCACGTTGAGTATGACACCCCGACTCGCCACTACGCACACGTAGACTGCCCGGGCCACGCCGACTATGTTAAAAACATGATCACCGGTGCTGCGCAGATGGACGGCGCGATCCTGGTTGTTGCTGCGACTGACGGCCCGATGCCGCAGACCCGTGAGCACATCCTGCTGGGTCGTCAGGTAGGCGTTCCGTTCATCATCGTGTTCCTGAACAAATGCGACATGGTTGATGACGAAGAGCTGCTGGAGCTGGTTGAGATGGAAGTGCGTGAACTTCTGTCCCAGTACGACTTCCCGGGCGACGACACCCCGATCGTTCGTGGTTCTGCTCTGAAAGCGCTGGAAGGCGAAGCTGAGTGGGAAGAGAAGATCATCGAACTGGCTGGCTACCTGGACTCCTACATCCCGGAACCAGAGCGTGCGATTGACAAGCCGTTCCTGCTGCCGATCGAAGACGTATTCTCCATCTCCGGTCGTGGTACCGTTGTTACCGGTCGTGTAGAGCGCGGTATCATCAAGGTGGGTGAAGAAGTTGAGATCGTTGGTATCAAAGATACTGCGAAATCCACCTGTACCGGCGTTGAAATGTTCCGCAAACTGCTGGACGAAGGCCGTGCGGGCGAGAACGTGGGCGTTCTGCTGCGTGGTATCAAACGTGAGGAGATCGAGCGTGGCCAGGTACTGGCTAAGCCGGGCTCCATCAAGCCGCACACCAAGTTCGAATCCGAAGTGTACATCCTGTCCAAAGACGAAGGCGGCCGTCACACTCCGTTCTTCAAAGGCTACCGTCCGCAGTTCTACTTCCGTACAACTGACGTGACTGGCACCATCGAACTGCCGGAAGGCGTTGAGATGGTAATGCCGGGCGACAACATCAAAATGGTTGTTACCCTGATCCACCCGATCGCGATGGACGACGGTCTGCGTTTCGCAATCCGTGAAGGCGGCCGTACCGTTGGCGCGGGCGTTGTTGCTAAAGTTCTCGGCTAAT
>PQKR01000045.1 GCA_002918705.1 Escherichia sp. ESNIH1
AGCCGTTGATAATACTGGTTTTCATATTCTGTCGGTGACATCTGATCGCTGGAACCATGCCGACGCTTACTGTTATAAAACATTTCGATGTAATCAAAAATATCACTGCGGGCTTCTTCCCGCGTTCCGTAGCTCTTTTTCTTTATCCGTTCGCGTTTCAACAACTGGAAAAAGCTTTCTGCAACCGCATTATCATGGCAGTTACCGTGACGGCTCATGCTGCCCTCCAGGCCGTGTGATTTCAGGAACGACTGCCACTCATGGCTTGTGTACTGACTGCCCTGATCCGAATGAACCAGCACCTGTTTTTGGGGATTACGGCGCCATACAGCCATCAGCAGTGCGTTCAGGACAATGTCCTTTGTCATCCGGGATTGCATGGACCAGCCGATAATTTTGCGTGAGAACAGATCAACAACCACGGCAAGATACAGCCAGCCTTCGTGGGTCCTGATGTAGGTTATGTCCGTTACCCAACGCTTATCCGGAGCATCCGGATTGAACTGTCGCTGGAGCCTGTTGGGCGACACGATACTGGCCTCGCCTTTACGTGCCCGCGGGCTCCGGTATCCGACCTGAGCCTTTATCCCGACACGTTTCATCAGTCGCCAGACTCTGTTCACTCCGCACTGTTGCCCGCTGTCACGCAGATCCAGATGGATTTTGCGATAACCATAGACGCATCCCGATTCCAGCCAGAACTGTTTAATCTGTCCTGTCAGTCTCAGGTCTGCCTGATGGCGTTGTGAATGCGGCTGCTGAAGCCAGGCGTAAAAACCACTGGGATGAACATCCAGCACCCGACAGAGCAGGCGAACAGGCCAGCAACAGG
>PQKR01000046.1 GCA_002918705.1 Escherichia sp. ESNIH1
GGGCACTGTTGCAAATAGTCGGTGGTGATAAACTTATCATCCCCTTTTGCTGATGGAGCTGCACATGAACCCATTCAAAGGCCGGCATTTTCAGCGTGACATCATTCTGTGGGCCGTACGCTGGTACTGCAAATACGGCATCAGTTACCGTGAGCTGCAGGAGATGCTGGCTGAACGCGGAGTGAATGTCGATCACTCCACGATTTACCGCTGGGTTCAGCGTTATGCGCCTGAAATGGAAAAACGGCTGCGCTGGTACTGGCGTAACCCTTCCGATCTTTGCCCGTGGCACATGGATGAAACCTACGTGAAGGTCAATGGCCGCTGGGCGTATCTGTACCGGGCCGTCGACAGCCGGGGCCGCACTGTCGATTTTTATCTCTCCTCCCGTCGTAACAGCAAAGCTGCATACCGGTTTCTGGGTAAAATCCTCAACAACGTGAAGAAGTGGCAGATCCCGCGATTCATCAACACGGATAAAGCGCCCGCCTATGGTCGCGCGCTTGCTCTGCTCAAACGCGAAGGCCGGTGCCCGTCTGACGTTGAACACCGACAGATTAAGTACCGGAACAACGTGATTGAATGCGATCATGGCAAACTGAAACGGATAATCGGCGCCACGCTGGGATTTAAATCCATGAAGACGGCTTACGCCACCATCAAAGGTATTGAGGTGATGCGTGCACTACGCAAAGGCCAGGCCTCAGCATTTTATTATGGTGATCCCCTGGGCGAAATGCGCCTGGTAAGCAGAGTTTTTGAAATGTAAGGCCTTTGAATAAGACAAAAGGCTGCCTCATCGCTAACTTTGCAACAGTGCC
>PQKR01000047.1 GCA_002918705.1 Escherichia sp. ESNIH1
TACGGCGAACTGTCGCTCAAGATGATTCGGGATAGCAACGTGCTCATGACCGCCACGCTTATACCGGTGAGTCGGCTGCTGGCAACTGACCAGCCCCAGCTCTTTCATGAGTCTGCCAGCAAGCCAGCGCCCCATCTGGTAGCCTCTCTGGGTTGCCATTGTGGCGATGCTTCTTGCTCCGGCAGAGCCGTGGCTGATGCCATGCAGTTCAAGTACCTGGCTGCGTAATACAGCCCGTCTGCCGTCTGGCTTTTCAGGACGGTTTTTCCAGTATTTGTAGCTGCTGCGATGGACCCCGAACACATGGCAGAGAGTGGCCACAGGATAACGCGCCCTGAGTTTCCCGATTATCGAGAACTGTTCAGGGAGTCTGACATCAAGAGCGCGGTAGCCTTTTTTAATATTTCATTTTCCATTTCAATACGTTGTAGCTTTTTCCTGAGCTCACGGATTTCAATTTGTTCCGGGGTAATGGGGGAGGCTTTTGGTGTTTTTCCCTGCCGCTCATCACGTAATTGTTTCACCCATCGCGTCATTGTGGAAAGGCCGACATCCATAGCGCTGGCTGCATCTGCCACGGTGTAATTCTGGTCAACGACCAGTTGAGCGGATTCGCGTTTAAACTCTGCGCTGAAATTTCTTTTTTTCATTATGGCACCTGTGTTGTTCTGAGGTGAGCATATCACCTCTGTTCAGGTGGCCAAATTCAGTAAACCACTTCA
>PQKR01000048.1 GCA_002918705.1 Escherichia sp. ESNIH1
GGTAATGACTCCAACTTACTGATAGTGTTTTATGTTCAGATAATGCCCGATGACCTTGTCATGCAGCTCCACCGATTTTGAGAACGACAGTGACTTCCGTCCCAGCCTTGCCAGATGTTGTCTCAGATTCAGGTTATGTCGCTCAATGCGCTGAGTGTAACGCTTGCTGATAACGTGCAGCTTTCCCTTCAGGCGTGATTCATACAGCGGCCAGCCATCCGTCATCCATACCACGACCTCAAAGGCCGACAGCAGGCTCAGAAGACGCTCCAGTGTGGCCAGAGTGCGTTCACCGAAGACGTGCGCCACAACCGTCCTCCGTATCCTGTCATACGCGTAAAACAGCCAGCGCTGACGTGATTTAGCACCGACGTAGCCCCACTGTTCGTCCATTTCAGCGCAGACAATCACATCACTGCCCGGTTGTATGCGCCAGGTTACCGACTGCGGCCTGAGTTTTTTAAGTGACGTAAAACCGTGTTGAGGCCAACGCCCATAATGCGTGCACTGGCGCGACATCCGACGCCATTCATGGCCATATCAATGATTTTCTGGTGCGTACCGGGCTGAGAGGCGGTGTAAGTGAACTGTAGTTGCCATGTTTTACGGCAATGAGAGCAGAGATAGCGCTGATGTCCGGCAGTGCTTTTGCCGTTACGCACCACGCCTTCAGTAGCGGAGCAGGAAGGACATCTGATGGAAATGGAAGCCACTGGAGCACCTCAAAATCACCATCATACACTAAATCAGCCAC
>PQKR01000049.1 GCA_002918705.1 Escherichia sp. ESNIH1
GCCGGACATCAGCGCTATCTCTGCTCTCACTGCCGTAAAACATGGCAACTGCAGTTCACTTACACCGCTTCTCAACCCGGTACGCACCAGAAAATCATTGATATGGCCATGAATGGCGTTGGATGCCGGGCAACCGCCCGCATTATGGGCGTTGGCCTCAACACGATTTTACGTCACTTAAAAAACTCAGGCCGCAGTCGGTAACCTCGCGCATACAGCCGGGCAGTGACGTCATCGTCTGCGCGGAAATGGACGAACAGTGGGGCTATGTCGGGGCTAAATCGCGCCAGCGCTGGCTGTTTTACGCGTATGACAGGCTCCGGAAGACGGTTGTTGCGCACGTATTCGGTGAACGCACTATGGCGACGCTGGGGCGTCTTATGAGCCTGCTGTCACCCTTTGACGTGGTGATATGGATGACGGATGGCTGGCCGCTGTATGAATCCCGCCTGAAGGGAAAGCTGCACGTAATCAGCAAGCGATATACGCAGCGAATTGAGCGGCATAACCTGAATCTGAGGCAGCACCTGGCACGGCTGGGACGGAAGTCGCTGTCGTTCTCAAAATCGGTGGAGCTGCATGACAAAGTCATCGGGCATTATCTGAACATAAAACACTATCAATAAGTTGGAGTCATTACC
>PQKR01000005.1 GCA_002918705.1 Escherichia sp. ESNIH1
ACTCAACGTGAGAGGTGTTGATGGTGATACCACGAGCTTTCTCTTCCGGCGCGTTATCGATCTGGTCGAATGCACGAGCAGAACCACCGTAGGTTTTAGCCAGAACGGTAGTGATGGCAGCGGTCAGAGTAGTTTTACCGTGGTCAACGTGGCCGATAGTACCAACGTTAACGTGCGGTTTTGTACGTTCAAATTTTTCTTTAGACACGGCTATATTCCTTACTATAGTGCTCTCCCCTTCTGGAGAGAGCACGGGACTTAGGTTTTAACCCTGCGGCTTATTTACCACGGGCTTCAATTACGGCCTGAGCAACGTTGTTCGGTGCATCATCATACTTCAGGAATTCCATAGTGTATGATGCACGACCTTTGGTCAGAGAACGCAGCTGAGTTGCATATCCGAACATTTCAGACAGCGGAACTTCAGCGTGGATCTTAACGCCAGTCACTTCAGATTCCTGACCGCGCAGCATGCCGCGACGACGGCTAAGGTCACCGATAACGTCACCGGTGTTCTCTTCCGGCGTCTCTACTTCAACCTTCATGATCGGCTCAAGCAGAACTGGTTTTGCTTTCTTAAAGCCATCTTTAAAGGCGATAGACGCAGCCAGTTTAAACGCCAGCTCAGAGGAGTCAACGTCATGGTAAGAACCGAAGTGCAGACGCACGCCCAGATCCACTACCGGGTAACCCGCCAGCGGGCCCGCTTTCAGCTGCTCCTGGATGCCTTTATCAACGGCAGGGATGTATTCGCCAGGAATTACACCACCCTTGATGTCGTTGATGAACTCGTAACCTTTCGGGTTAGAGCCCGGCTCCAGCGGGTACATGTCGATAACAACATGACCGTACTGACCACGACCACCAGACTGCTTGGCGTGTTTACCTTCGATATCGGTAACTTTCGCGCGAATCGCTTCACGGTAAGCAACCTGAGGTTTACCGACGTTCGCTTCAACGTTGAATTCACGCTTCATACGGTCAACGATGATGTCGAGGTGCAGCTCACCCATGCCCGCGATGATAGTCTGGTTAGACTCTTCGTCAGTCCATACGCGGAATGACGGGTCTTCTTTAGCCAGACGGCCCAGAGCCAGACCCATTTTTTCCTGGTCAGCTTTGGTTTTCGGCTCAACGGCGATGGAGATTACCGGCTCAGGGAACTCCATACGCTCCAGAATGATCGGGTGATCCGGGTTACACAGAGTGTCACCAGTGGTCACGTCTTTCAGACCGATAGCTGCCGCGATGTCGCCTGCGCGAACTTCTTTGATCTCTTCACGTTTGTTAGCGTGCATCTGAACGATACGACCGAAACGCTCACGTGCAGTTTTCACGGAGTTCAGTACGGTATCACCAGAGTTAACCACACCGGAGTACACACGGAAGAAGGTCAGGTTACCTACGAACGGGTCGGTAGCGATTTTGAACGCCAGAGCAGCGAACGGCTCTTCATCACTTGCGTGACGCTCAGCCGGCGTATCTTTACCGTCGTCCAGGATGCCGTTGATCGCCGGTACGTCAACCGGAGATGGCAGGTAATCAATTACCGCATCCAGCATCGCCTGAACACCTTTGTTCTTAAATGCAGAACCACAGGTTACCAGGATGATTTCGTTGTTCAGAACGCGCTGACGCAGAGCAGTTTTGATCTCTTCTTCAGTCAGTTCTTCACCGCCCAGGTATTTCTCCATCAGCTCTTCAGAAGCTTCAGCAGCGGATTCGATCAGGTTCTGGTGCCATTCTTCAGCCAGATCCTGCATGTCAGCCGGGATAT
The DNA here is from genome assembly GCA_002918705.1 of Escherichia sp. ESNIH1. Lineage (GTDB taxonomy): Bacteria > Pseudomonadota > Gammaproteobacteria > Enterobacterales > Enterobacteriaceae > Pseudescherichia. Next base: position 1,778 of record PQKR01000005.1, read on the forward strand.
CTTCGTATTCGAAGGTAACGCCCTGGTCGGCATCGTTCCAGTTGATGGCTTTCATTTTCACCAGGTCAACAACACCGGTGAAACCTTCTTCAGCACCAATCGCCAGCTGCAGCGGAACCGGGTTCGCGCCCAGACGGGATTTGATCTGACCAACAACTTTCAGGAAGTTCGCACCCATACGGTCCATTTTGTTAACGAACGCGATACGTGGAACTTTATATTTGTTTGCCTGACGCCATACGGTTTCAGACTGCGGCTGAACACCACCAACTGCGCAGTAAACCATTACCGCACCGTCAAGAACACGCATGGAACGTTCTACTTCGATGGTGAAGTCAACGTGGCCCGGGGTGTCGATGATGTTTACGCGATGCGGTTCATACTGCTTCGCCATACCAGACCAGAATGCAGTGGTCGCTGCGGAGGTGATGGTAATACCACGCTCCTGCTCCTGCTCCATCCAGTCCATAGTTGCCGCGCCGTCGTGAACTTCACCGATTTTGTGGTTTACACCGGTGTAGAACAGGATACGTTCGGTAGTAGTGGTTTTACCGGCGTCGATGTGCGCACTGATACCGATGTTACGGTAGCGTGCAATGGGTGTTGTACGAGCCATTTGATTCCTCTATTGCCTTAGCGTTCAAGTTATGTAGCCCAAAGCGGGCAGCTTACATAAAGCGCCCGCTTGGTGACTATTACTCCGAAGGGATTACCAACGGTAGTGGGCGAACGCTTTGTTGGCTTCTGCCATACGGTGAACGTCTTCACGTTTCTTAACTGCAGTACCTTTGTTGTCTGCAGCATCAGAAAGTTCGTTCGCCAGGCGCAGAGCCATGGATTTATCACCGCGTTTACGAGCAGCTTCAACGATCCAACGCATTGCCAGAGCATTACGACGAACCGGACGAACTTCAACTGGAACCTGATAAGTAGAACCACCAACGCGGCGAGACTTAACTTCTACAGTCGGGCGCACGTTGTCGAGAGCGACTTCGAAGGCTTCCAGTTCATTTTTACCAGAGCGCTGAGCCAGGGTCTCAAGAGCACTGTATACGATTGCTTCTGCAGTAGATTTTTTACCATCTACCATCAGGATATTTACAAATTTAGCCAGCAGTTCTGATCCGAACTTAGGATCCGGCAGAATTTTACGCTGACCAATGACGCGACGACGTGGCATGGAAATACTCCGTTGTTAATTCAGGATTGTCCAAAACTCAAAGAGTTTAGTTTGACATTAATTTAAAACGTTTGGCCTTACTTAACGGAGAACCATTAAGCCTTAGGACGCTTCACGCCGTACTTGGAGCGAGCCTGCTTACGGTCTTTAACGCCTGAGCAGTCAAGTGCACCACGAACGGTGTGGTAACGAACACCCGGAAGGTCTTTAACACGACCGCCACGGATCAGGATCACGGAGTGCTCCTGCAGGTTGTGACCTTCACCACCGATGTAGGAGGTAACTTCGAAACCGTTAGTCAGACGCACACGGCAAACTTTACGCAGTGCGGAGTTCGGTTTCTTAGGAGTGGTGGTATATACGCGAGTACATACACCACGTTTCTGCGGGCAGGCTTCCAGCGCAGGCACGTTGCTTTTCGCAACTTTGCGTGCACGTGGTTTGCGTACCAGCTGGTTAACTGTTGCCATTAAATAGCTCCTGGTTTTAGCTTTTGCTTCGTAAACACGTAATAAAACGCCCTCATACAATATGAGGACGCGGAATTTTAGGGCTGTGCTCAAAAGGTGTCAAGAAATATACAGCGGATCTCACACTACCAGGCGATCTGCGCAGCGTGTTTAACCGTCAGGCTAACGAAATCAGTATAGCTAACCCGGACGATTCTGTTCGAAATTTGACCAGAAAGACCGCGGGCATCAACGTCTTCCTGTAGAGCATGAACAGTTATGGGGGCGGCCAGCAGTAAATCAAGGTAGCGACTCCCCACAACCGCCGCCGTTACGCCATCAGAGAGCAGCAAAAGGTCATCCCCCTCCTGCACCGTGCGCAGCAGCGCGGCCATGTCGCATTGCCAGGGAGAGTGGCGAAGAGTATGCAGCATAACAGCCTCAAAACGTCATGACGACGTCATAGCGATGTAGACACTCGCGCAGCGCGTCGGGTTCCAGCGGCTGGGCATCGAGAATAAAAGAAGTTGAAGCGCTTAGCCCGCGCTCGCGCAGCGAGGCTGCGCACAGCCAGAGCTGCTCAATATCATAGAGCGGCAGCACCTTGAAGGTGGCGATGTAGTCCCGTGCAAGGATATCACCGGGGCGCTGGTTGGCCAGCAGCTGAAAAACGCCGTCGCCAAGGAAAAAGACGCCAATCTCCTCGGTCAGGGCCGACATTGCCAGCAGCGCGTCCAGCCCTTCCCGTCCGGCAGAGGAGCCGTGCGGTGCGGAGTTAAAAACAAATGCCACGCTTTTCATCAGAACTGCACCACGCGATCGCAGGTTAAGGCCGCCTCGGCCAACGCACCTAAGCCGCTGAGGTTAAAGCCCGGTTGAAGGTTGGCGCCAGCCAGTCCGGCACGCTGGGCCTCGCTCTCATCGGTTACGCCACGCCGCAGCGCTGCCGCAACGCAGATATGCAGCTCAACCTGGTGCTCAAGGTGCAGCGTCTGCCAGGCACGGACCAGATCGAACTCGTCGCTGGCGGGGGCGGTAAGCTGGTTAGCGTTATAGACCCCTTCGCGATAGAAAAAGACGCTCGCCAGCTCGTGGCCCGCAGCCAACAAGGCCTGGGAAAACTGCCACGCGCTGCTGGCCTGCTGCGTGCCGTAGGCAGGCCCCGTCACCATTAAGGCAAAACGCATTACTTATCCTGCCCCTGGAAGTCACCGCTCTTGAACTGGCGAATGTACAGGTAGACCGTGTGCTTGGAGATATTCAGGCGATCCGCTACCTGATTAATGGCGTCTTTGATATCGAAAATGCCCTTCTCGTAGAGGTTCAGCACAATCTGACGATTTTTCGCATTGTTAGACACGTTCCGATCGGCGTTCACCTCTTCGATAGTGAACTCCAGAGTCTGCATCACCAGGTCGTCTACCGAGGAGGCAAAGTTCACGGCGGAGCCAACGTCCGGCGTCTCCGGCGGAATAAAGGTGCTCATTATCTGCGAGAAGGGAACATCAAGGTTCATGTTGATGCACAGCAGGCCGATCACCCGGTGCTCGCGGTTGCGGATAGCAATCGTCACCGATTTCATCAGCACGCCGCTTTTGGCGCGGGTGAAGTAGCACTTCGAGACGCTGCTGTCGGCCCCCGTCATGTCGTGCAGCATGCGCAGGGCAAGATCGGTGATGGGCGAGCCAATCTTACGCCCGGTGTGTTCACCGTTGGCAATACGGATGGCGGAGCATTTGAGATCCTGCAAGGAGTGCAAGACGATTTCACAGTGGGCACCAATGAGCATCGCTAACCCATCGACCACCGCTTCGTAGGATTTCAGGATATCGAAGTCGGTCTGATCAAAAGGCCGTTGATCCAGCAGATCGAGCTCGCTGGTTTCGTTGGTTAATAGCGACCTGGACATGAAAAAAAACACTCCTTTTCAGGAGCCTGTCGTTATGTTTTCAGGGCAGGCTCATCATTTACAGGGACATCTAAATTAATACAGCGGACATAGCGCTTCCAGTGTTAATTATACCTGCCCTGTGATAAAAAACCGCCGCCTGGTTAGGCGGCGGCTCTCAGCGTATTACTTTTTATCCGCAGCGGCAGGTTGTTCTGCCGGTGCTGCCGCTTCCGGCTTCGGCTGCGCATCCGCTTTCGGTGCCGGTTTGATATCCAGCAGCTCTACGTCGAAGACCAGCGTAGAGTTAGCCGGGATACCCGGAACGCCGGTTTTACCGTAGGCCAGCGCCGGTGGGATCACCAGCTTGATCTTGCCGCCTTTCTTGATGTTTTTCAGGCCTTCAGTCCAGCCTGGGATCACGCCATCAAGACGGAAGGAGAGCGGTTCGCCACGGGTATAGGAGTTATCGAACTCTTTACCGTCGATCAGCGTGCCCTTGTAGTTTACGACCACGGTATCGCTATCTTTCGGTGCGTCGCCGGTCCCCTCTTTCTCTACTTTGTAGAGCAGGCCGGTAGAGGAGGTTTTCACGTCCTTCTCTTTAGCAAAGGTGTCACGGAAGGCTTTGCCCTTCGTTTCGTTCTCAGCCGCGTCCTTCTCCATCTTCTCCTGAGCGGCGCCCTTCACGCGTGCCTCGAAGGCCTGCAGGGTCTGCTCGATCTCCTGGTCGGAGAGCTTGCTCTTATTGGCGAAGGCATCCTGAACGCCGGCAATCAGCTGGGCCTGGTCCAGCTTGATGCCCAGTTTTTCCTGTTCTTTCAGGGAGTTTTCCATATAACGACCCAGTGACGCGCCCAGCGCATAGGCTGATTTTTGGTCGTCGTTTTTGAATGCCGCTTTGCTGTCGGTGGTCGCCGGGGCTTTCGCCGGAGCGTCAGCAGCAAAAGAGAGAGGTGCATTCAGCGCAACGGCCATCGTGGTCGCCAGCAGCGTGACTTTAAACAGTGATTTCATCCATATCTCCAGGGCCGGGGGCACGTTGCCCCAGGGTTTGCGTATTTGAAAAACGTACTATAAATCGTTGTGGGAGAAATCTATATAACGACATTCCCGATTGTTGCCTCTTTTGTGACTATTTTTGTTTAAATTAGTTTCTTAAGGATGTCAGGTGGGCTGCGCAGCCGCGTAAAGTTGCGTAGAATCCGGGCTAAAACAGATGAGGTGAAACATGCAGAATATGACGCTGGAAGCGCGGCTGGCAGAGCTGGAGAGCCGTCTGGCCTTTCAGGAGATTACGATCGAGGAGCTTAACCAGACGGTTACCGCCCACGAGCTGGAGATGGCAAAGCTGCGGGACCTTATGCGTCTGGTGACCGAGAAACTGAAAGCCAGCCAGCCTTCCCATATGGCCTCTCAGTCAGAAGAGACGCCACCGCCCCACTATTGATTTTTAAAACGCGAGACGTAAAAAAAGCGGGAGAATATTCCCGCTTTTTTGTGCCCGGTGGCGCTTCGCTTACCGGGCCTACACGCCAATGCTAAACCGTAGGCCCGGCAAGTTTACCCGCCGGGCGTGGTTAGCTTAGACGATTAGTGGCAGCCGCAGCCGCCGTTGCCACAACCGCCTTTACCATGACCGTGGTCATGATCGTGGCCGTGACCGCCGCAGCAGCCGTCGCCATGTTCATGGTCGTGGCCGTGGTCATGACCGTGCGGGCCGTGAACGTGGCCGTGGGCCAGCTCTTCTTCGGTCGCTTCACGAATCGCCACAACTTCAACGTTGAACTTCAGGTTCTGGCCAGCCAGCATGTGGTTACCATCAACCACAACGTGGTCATCTTCCACTTCGGTGATCTCAACCGGTACCGGACCCTGGTCGGTTTCAGCCAGGAAGCGCATGCCTACCTGCAGTTCATCAACGCCCATGAAGACGTCTTTCGGTACGCGCTGCACCAGGTTTTCGTCGTACTGACCGTAAGCGTCGTTTGCGCCCACCGCCACGTCAAATTTGTCGCCAGGTTCGTGACCTTCCAGCGCGGACTCCAGACCAGAGATCAGGGAGCCGTGACCGTGCAGGTAGTCCAGCGGCGCACTTACCGGAGACTCATCAACCAACACACCGTCTTCTGTACGTACCTGATAGGCCAGGCTGACCACCAGGTCTTTTGCTACTTTCATGATATCTCCTGAGCGTGGGAAAATTGCTGGCGCAGATTGTAACGGAATTCTGCCCCCGTGTACCCTTAAGCTTAAAAAAAGCTGGGCTATATCGCTAGTCCGGATGAAAAATCCCGATCACTTGCTCTTCTTTGCGAACATGCTCGCGGGCCTCTTTATCCGCCTCGCGCATCTGGTGGCCGCACTTAACGCACTCAACAATATCAACATTATTTTCGCGCCACATCGCCAGCGTATCCTGGGCCTGACAGGCCGGGCACTTGGCGCCCGCGATAAAACGTTTACGTATCGCCATACTTTTTACCCTCTATTCAAACTCGTCCCAGCCGTCCAGCTGCCGGCGCTCCTGTTGCATTTCGCGCTGGAAAATCTCTTCCAGCTCGCGCCGCGCCTCGCGAACGCGGGAGATCTGCTGCGTATCGGTATGCACTACCGGCATCAGCTCGCGCAGCATCCGCATATCGAGACGACGGAAGTGCAGCTGCGCCCGCAGCGCCTGATGAGGATGCATGCCCAGAGAGACCAGCGCCTTGCGCCCCAGCTCCAGCGCGCTGGAGAAGGTCTCGCGGGAGAACTGCGTGACGCCCGACTGGAGCAGTTCGTGCGCCTCAAAACGTCCCCGCGCCCGGGCAAGAATGGCCAGGTGCGGAAAGTGCTGCTGGCAAATCGCTACCAGTTTCATGGTGTCTTCCGGCTCGTTGCAGGTGATCACGATCGACTCCGCCGCCTCCGCGCCCGCCGAGCGCAGCAGCTCGACCTGGGTCGCGTCGCCGTAGTAGACTTTATAGCCATATTTCCGCATCAGGTTAACCGCGCTGATATCCCGCTCCAGCACGGTGATGCGCATTTTGTTGGCCATCAGCAGGCGGCCAATCACCTGACCGAAGCGACCAAAACCCACGACGATCACCTGCGGCTTGTCATCTTCAACCCACGGGGTCTCCCCCTCCTCTTCCGGGCTGTTGAAGCGCCGGGAGAGTCCCTTATCGATGCCTTTCATCAGCAGCGGCGTGGTCATCATTGACAGCGTCACCGTGACCAGCAGCAGCGCCATCTGATCGTTATGGAACAGCCGCTGCGAGGAGGCGGTAGAGAAGAGCACAAAGGCAAACTCGCCACCCTGGCTGAGCACGCCGGCGAACTGCATCCGCTCTGAGCTTCTCAGGCCGTACAGGCGCGCCAGCAGATAGAGCACCGTGGTTTTTACCGCCACCAGAATCGCTACCGCTGCCACCACCCACAGTATATGGGTATAAAGCACGCCCAGATTCAGCGCCATCCCTACTGAGATAAAGAATAGCCCCAGCAGCAGGCCTTTGAACGGATCGATGGCCGATTCCAGCTCGTGACGGTACTCACTTTCCGCCAGCAATACGCCGGCGATAAAGGTACCGAGCGCCATCGACAGCCCCAGCGCATCCATAAACAGCGCCGAGCCGAGCACCAGCAGCAGCGTGGCGGCGGTAAAGACCTCGCGCACGCCGGAGCCGGCAATAAAGCGGAACACCGGGCGCAGCAGATAGCGGCCCCCCACCAGCATCCCGCCGAAGGCGACCACTTTCATGCCGATCTTGATCCAGTCGAAGTGGTCATCGCCGCTGCCCGCCAGCAGCGGCACCAGCGCCAGAGCCGGGATCACCGCCAGATCCTGGAACAGCAGCACCGAGAACCCCAGCTGTCCCGCCTCGCTGCGGTTCATCCCCTTGTCGCGCATCAGCTGAAGCGCCATCGCGGTAGAGGACATCGCAAGGCCAATGCCGCCAATCACGGCCGCCTGCCAGGCGAAGTCGGTCAGCATCAGCAGTCCGGCGAGGATCGCCGCGCTAAGCAGCACCTGCGCTGCCCCAACGCCAAAGATCGACTGCCGCAGCTGCCATAGCTTCGACGGGTTTAGCTCCAGGCCGATGATAAACATCAGGAACACGACGCCCATCTCAGAGAAGTGGAGGATCTCATCGACGTCGCTGATAAATCCAAGCCCCCACGGGCCGATGGCAATGCCTGCCAGCAGGTAGCCCAGCACCGCGCCGATACCCAGCCGGGCAGCCAGCGGCACGGCGACCACGGCGGCAAACAGAAACAGTACGCCTGCCAGCAGCAGATCGGTTCCCTCCATCAGCGGCCTCCCGTCGCGGTGGGTGAGGCAAGCCATTCGCCGTAGGCCCGGGCATGGCTTGCCAGCTCCTCTTTCGGCTGGCGGCGCGCCCAGTAAACAATATACGGCGTCATCCACTGCATGCGGCACATGGCCGCCGTCAGCTCAAAAGGGCGCAGGATATCGCTAAGCGGATAGCGGTTGAGACCGTCGTAGCGGTAGGCGCTCTCTGGCTCGCCGGTGGTGATCACGCAGCGCCAGCGCTTGCCCGCCAGCTGGTTGCCTCCCGGCCCGCTGGCGAAGCCGCGGGTCAGGACGCGATCGAGCCACTCTTTGAGCAGCGCTGGACAGCTGTAGGTGTAGAGAGGAAACTGAAAGACGATCACGTCGTGCTCGCGCAGCAGCGCCTGCTCCCGGGGAATATCGATAAAAAAGTCTGGGTAGTGCGCATAGAGATCGTGCACGGTCACGTTGTGCAACTGCATCGCCGGCTTAAGCAGGACCCGGTTGGCTATTGAGTCCTGGGATTCCGGATGGGCATACAGCAGCAGCACTCTGGCTGTCTGGGACATCACTCCCCTCCCGGTTCTATTTTTGTATATCGTTGTCGTTTCGGGCTACCATTGCGCCCCAGTGCGGCATTATAGGCGCACCCCACATTATCATAATGACAAATTAACATAGTCTGAACATACGGCGCTCTATGATTGTTTTCTCCTCACTACAAATTCGTCGCGGCGTGCGTGTCCTGCTGGATAACGCCACCGCCACCATCAACCCCGGCCAGAAAGTCGGGCTGGTGGGTAAAAACGGCTGCGGGAAATCGACCCTGCTGGCGCTGCTGAAAAACGAGCTTACCGCCGACGGCGGCAGCTTTACCTACCCTGCCAACTGGCAGCTGGCGTGGGTGAATCAGGAGACCCCGGCCCTCAGCGAGCCCGCCATCGACTATGTTATTGATGGCGATCGTGAGTATCGCCAGCTGGAGGCCCAGCTTAGCGACGCCAACGAGCGTAACGACGGCCACGCCATCGCCACCGTTCACGGCAAGCTCGACGCCATTGACGCCTGGACCATTCGCTCCCGCGCCGCCAGCCTGCTGCACGGGCTGGGTTTCTCTACCGAGCAGTTGGAGCGCCCGGTAAGCGACTTCTCCGGCGGCTGGCGTATGCGTCTCAACCTTGCCCAGGCGCTGGTCTGCCGCTCGGATCTGCTCCTGCTCGATGAGCCGACCAACCACCTCGATCTCGACGCGGTGATCTGGCTCGAGCGCTGGCTGAAGAGCTACCAGGGGACGCTGATCCTCATCTCCCACGACCGTGACTTCCTCGATCCGGTTGTAGATAAAATCATCCATATCGAACAGCAAAATATGTTCGAGTATACCGGCAACTACAGCTCGTTTGAGCGCCAGCGCGCAACCCGTCTGGCGCAGCAGCAGGCCACCTATGAGAGCCAGCAGCAGCGCGTGGCGCATCTGCAAAGCTTTATCGACCGCTTTAAAGCCAAAGCCAGCAAGGCCAAACAGGCCCAGAGCCGGGTGAAGATGCTGGAGCGCATGGAGCTGATCGCCCCGGCGCACGTGGATAACCCCTTCCACTTTAGCTTCCGCGCGCCGGAGAGCCTGCCCAATCCGCTGCTGAAGATGGAGAAAGTGAGTGCGGGCTACGGCGATCGCACCATTCTTAACTCGATCAAGCTTAACCTCGTCCCTGGCTCGCGCATTGGCCTGCTGGGTCGCAACGGCGCGGGTAAATCGACGCTGATCAAGCTGCTGGCGGGCGAGCTTGCCCCCACCGGCGGTGATATTGGTCTTGCGAAGGGCATCAAGCTTGGCTATTTCGCCCAGCACCAGCTGGAGTTCTTGCGGGCGGATGAGTCGCCGCTGCAGCACCTGGCCCGCCTTGCCCCTCAGGAAGCGGAGCAGAAGCTGCGGGACTACCTTGGCGGCTTTGGCTTCCAGGGCGATAAGGTTACCGAGAACACCGAACGCTTCTCCGGCGGTGAGAAAGCGCGGCTGGTACTGGCCCTGATCGTCTGGCAGCGTCCTAACCTGCTGCTGCTCGATGAGCCAACCAACCACCTCGATCTCGATATGCGCCAGGCCCTGACTGAAGCGCTGATTGAGTTCGAAGGCGCGCTGGTGGTGGTGTCGCACGATCGCCACCTGATCCGCTCTACCACCGACGATCTCTACCTGGTCCACGACGGCAAAGTCGAGCCGTTCGACGGCGATCTGGAGGATTACCAGCAGTGGCTGAGCGACGTGCAGAAGCAGGAGAATCAGCCTGCCGAGGCGGCGAAGGAGAACGGTAACAGCGCCCAGGCGCGTAAAGACCAGAAGCGCCGGGAAGCCGAGCTGCGCACCCAGACCCAGCCGCTGCGCAAAGAGATCGCCCGTCTGGAGAAAGAGATGGAGAAGCTCAACGCCCAGCTGGCGAAGGCCGAAGAGAAGCTTGGCGACAGCGGCCTGTACGATCAGAGCCGCAAGGCTGAGCTCACCGAGTGCCTGCAGGCCCAGGCGAGCGCGAAGTCAGGGCTTGAGGAGTGTGAGATGGCGTGGCTTGAGGCGCAGGAGCAGCTTGAAGGCATGCTGCAAAGCGAGTAACGCGAGGGGGCGAGAGGGTATTGCCCCATTTTCATAAACATAATTTATCTGCACAGGTATAGTATTCAGCAGATCACTGAAAAATAACTCGCACGACATGGCCCAAATAACTCCCTTACTGCTTCCCGCTGCGGCGGAAGATAACGTTGAATTCCGTCCGATGCCGGGGGCAAGCAACCCGCATTTACAGACGATGCTGCCGCGTATTTTGCGCCGTCGTCTGCAGTTTACCGCGCAGTGGCAGCGTCTTGAGCTGCCCGACGGCGACTTTGTCGATCTGGCATGGAGCGAGGATCCGCAGCAGGCGAAAGATAAGCCCCGGTTGGTGGTGTTTCACGGCCTGGAGGGTAGCCTGCACAGCCCCTACGCCCACGGATTAATTCACGCGGCAAAGCAGCGCGGCTGGCTCGGAGTGGTGATGCACTTTCGCGGCTGCAGCGGCGAGCCTAACCGCCTGAACCGCATCTACCACTCCGGTGAAACCGAAGACGGCACGTGGTTCTTGCATTGGCTACGCAACACCTTTGGCGCCGCGCCTACCGCTGCGGTGGGTTACTCTCTCGGCGGCAATATGCTCGGCTGTCTGCTGGCTAAAGCTGACGATAGCCTGCCGCTCAACGCGGCGGTGATCGTCTCGGCTCCGCTGGTGCTGGAGGCCTGCAGCCTCCATATGGATAAGGGTTTCTCACGTTTCTATCAGCGTTACCTGCTCAACCTGCTAAAAGCCAACGCCAGACGCAAGCTCAAGGTCTATCCCGGTACCCTGCCGATCGATCTTGCCCAGCTCAAGCGCGTGCGCCGCATCCGTGAGTTTGATGACCTGATTACCGCAAAGGCGCACGGATTCGATGACGCCATCGACTACTACCGCCGAAGCAGCGCCATGCCGGTCCTGCCGCAGATCCGCAAGCCAACGCTGATTATCCATGCCAAAGACGATCCCTTTATGGATCACCACGTCATTCCGGCGGCGGGCCATTTACCCGCTAATATTGAATATCAGTTGACCGAACATGGCGGCCACGTTGGCTTCGTTGGCGGCACGCTGCGCCGCCCTGAGATGTGGCTTGAAAAGCGCATCCCCGACTGGCTGGCACCCTATCTGGAGGCATAGATGATTATTCCCTGGCAAGAGGTTGCACCCGAGACGCTCTACAGCCTGATTGAGAGCTTTGTCTTGCGCGAAGGCACCGATTATGGTGAACATGAGCGTTCGCTTGAGCAAAAGGTTGCCGACGTAAAGCGTCAGCTGGAAACGGGTGAGGCCGTGCTGGTGTGGTCAGAGCTGCACGAGACGGTCAATATTATGCCCCGGAAACAGTTTCGCGAATAACGCTGCGTCAGGCGATCCGCCCTCTTCTGCTGTTAATCAGGGAGTCGTTCGCTATGTCAGCCAAACATCCGGTGATTGCTGTCACAGGTTCCAGCGGTGCAGGTACCACCACCACCAGCCTCGCCTTTCGTAAAATATTTTCCCAGCTGGGTCTACGCGCCGCCGAGGTGGAGGGCGATAGCTTCCACCGCTATACCCGTCCGGAGATGGATATGGCGATCCGCAAGGCGCGCGATGCCGGGCGGCATATCAGCTACTTTGGTCCGGACGCCAACGACTTTGGCCTGCTGGAGCAGACCTTTATCGAATATGGTCACAACGGCACCGGACAGGCACGCAAGTATCTGCACACCTACGACGAAGCCGTGCCGTGGAACCAGGTGCCGGGCACCTTTACGCCGTGGCAGCCGCTGCCGGAACCCACCGACATTCTTTTTTACGAAGGATTGCACGGCGGCGTGGTGACGCCCCAGCACGACGTGGCGCGCCATGTGGATCTGCTGGTAGGGGTGGTGCCGATTATTAACCTCGAATGGATCCAGAAGATGATCCGCGACACCAGCGAGCGCGGCCACTCCCGGGAGACGGTGATGGACTCGGTGGTGCGCTCGATGGATGACTACATCAACTTCATTACGCCGCAGTTCTCCCGCACCCACATCAACTTCCAGCGCGTCCCCACGGTTGACACCTCAAATCCCTTTGCAGCCAAAAATATTCCCTCGCTGGACGAGAGCTTTGTGGTGATCCACTTTCGCGATCTGGAGGGTATCGACTACCCCTGGCTGCTGGCGATGCTGCAGGGATCGTTTATCTCCCACATCAACACCCTGGTGGTGCCGGGGGGCAAAATGGGACTGGCGATGGAGCTGATCATGCTGCCGCTGGTACAGCGGCTGATGGAAGGCAAGAAGATTGAATAGGGTAATGCGCGACATGCAGGCCCGGTAAGCGCAGCGCCACCGGGCGTAAAATCATCCCTCAACCACCTCGTAGGAGTGGGTGATGTTAACCGCTTTCTCCAGCATCAGCGCTACGGAGCAGTACTTCTCCGCTGAGAGATCCACCGCGCGGGATACCGCCGCCTCCTTCAGCTCTTTGCCGGTAACGATAAAGTGCAGGTTGATGTGGGTGAAGAGACGCGGCGCCTCTTCCCGACGCTCGGAGGTCAGCTTCACTTCGCAATCGGTCACGCTATGACGCCCTTTCTGCAGGATCGACACCACGTCAATGGCGCTGCATCCGCCTGCCGCCATCAGTACCATCTCCATCGGGCTGGGGGCTTTGTCCCCGGAGTTGCCGTCCATTAAGACCTGATGGCCAGAGGCGGACTCGCCGAGAAACGTTAAACCTTCAACCCATTTTACGCGTGCTTGCATTTTCATCACTCCAGAGTGGCAATTTTCCCGACAGATTACGCGTGCAGAGCAAAACGCGCAACGGAAGGCGACCTGCATCAAGCTGAAGCGAGACACCAGGAGACACACGGCAAAAGCTATGCTAAAACAGTCGGGATGCTCCAGTAATGTATTGACATTATGCAGGTATGCAGAGGACTTCAACCATTACAGGCCGCATGCCTATATTGACGGCCCCCTTCCCAGGATTCGGGAAGCATATGATTGCAACCCCAGCCGCCGGACCCGTCCCGCGACTGGCGCCAGCTTATAACAGAGGATAACCGCGCATGGTGCTTGGCAAACCACAAACAGACCCGACTCTCGAATGGTTCTTGTCTCATTGCCACATTCATAAGTACCCGTCGAAGAGCACGCTGATTCACCAGGGTGAAAAAGCGGAAACGTTGTATTACATCGTCAAAGGCTCGGTGGCAGTGCTCATCAAGGATGAAGAAGGGAAAGAGATGATCCTCTCTTACCTGAACCAGGGAGACTTTATCGGTGAACTGGGCCTGTTTGAAGAGGGCCAGGAGCGCAGCGCATGGGTACGGGCGAAAACCGCCTGTGAAGTGGCCGAAATTTCCTATAAAAAATTCCGTCAGCTTATCCAGGTCAACCCGGATATCCTGATGCGCCTCTCGTCGCAGATGGCACGTCGCCTGCAGGTCACCTCTGAGAAAGTGGGCAACCTTGCCTTCCTCGACGTTACCGGCCGCATCGCGCAGACGCTGCTGAACCTGGCTAAACAGCCAGACGCCATGACCCATCCGGACGGGATGCAGATCAAAATCACCCGCCAGGAGATTGGCCAGATCGTGGGCTGCTCCCGCGAAACCGTGGGCCGTATTCTGAAGATGCTGGAAGATCAGAACCTGATCTCTGCGCATGGTAAAACCATCGTCGTCTACGGAACGCGTTAAGCTTTAAGAACGGCGTGTCGCCTCTGCGCACGCCGTTTTTGCTCTCCCCCATGTGGCGCCGGTTAATCTACCACCCTGAAGTTAACTACGCACTGCGGCAAACGCTGGTGCTGTGCCTTCCCGTGGCCATCGGCCTGGCGTTAGGCCACCTGCAGCAGGGGCTACTGTTCTCGCTGGTGCCCGCCTGCTGTAACATTGCCGGTCTTGATACCCCACACAAACGCTTCTTTAAGCGCCTGATTATCGGCGGTTCGCTGTTTGCCGGCTGTAGCCTGGCGGTGCAGCTGCTGCTGGGGGCCAACGTTGCGCTCCCGCTGATCCTTGCCGGACTGGCAATGCTGCTGGGCGTCACGGCGGAAATCAGTCCTCTACACGCTCGCCTGCTGCCTGCCTCGCTCATCGCCGCTATCTTTACCCTGAGCCTGGCGGGCAATATGCCGGTCTGGGAGCCGCTGCTCATCTACGCCCTGGGCACGCTCTGGTATGGCGCATTTAACTGGTTGTGGTTCTGGCTGTGGCGCGAGCAGCCGCTGCGTGAGTCGTTAAGCCTGCTCTATCGCCAGCTTGCCGACTACTGCGAGGCGAAGTACAGCCTGCTAACGCAGCACGCCGACCCGGAGAAGGCCTTGCCACCGCTGCTGACGCGCCAGCAAAAGGCGGTGGATCTCATCAGCCAGTGCTATCAGCAGCTGCATATGCTCGCCGCCAACCAGCATAACGACTACGAACGTCTGCTGCGGGCGTTTCAGGTGGCGCTGGATCTGCAGGAGCACATCTCGGTTAGCCTGCACCAGCCGGAAGAGGTGCAGAAGCTGGTGGAGCGCAGCCACGCCGAAGCGGTGATCCGCTGGAATGCACAGGTGGTCGCCGCACGGCTCCGGGTGCTGGCGGACGACATTCTCTACCATCGCTACCCGACCCGCTTCACTATGGAGAAGCAGATTGGCGCGCTGGAGAAGATCGCCCGCCAGCATCCGCAAAACCCGGTCGGGCAGTTCTGCGCCTGGCACTTTAGCCGTATTGCCCGCGTGCTGCGCACCCAGCGTCCGCTCTATACGCGCGATCTGATGGCCGACCAGCAGCGCCGCCAGCCGCTGTGGGAGGCGCTCAAGAGCTACCTGTCGCTGAAATCTCCGGCGCTGCGCAATGCCGCCCGCATCAGCGTCATGCTGAGCGTCGCCAGCCTGATGGGCAGCGCGCTGCATCTGCCGAAGCCCTACTGGATCCTGATGACGGTGCTGCTGGTCACGCAGAACGGCTACGGTGCCACGCGGGTGCGTATTTTACACCGGGCGGCAGGGACGTTAGCGGGGTTGACCATCGCCGGGTTCGCCCTGCACTTTCATGTTCCGGAGGGGTACACGCTGCTGGGCATGCTGTTTATTACGCTGGTAAGCTACCTGATAATTCGTAAGAGCTACGGCTGGGCGACGGTGGGCTTCACCATTACGGCGGTTTATTCGATTCAGATCCTGACCCTGAGCGGCGAGAACTTTATCGTCGCCCGCCTGATCGATACCCTGATTGGCTGCCTGATCGCCTTCGGCGGGATGGTCTGGCTCTGGCCGCAGTGGCAGAGCGGGCTGCTGCGGAAAAATGCCCATGATGCGATTGAGAAGGATCAGGATGCGATTCGCCTGATCCTCAGTGACGATCCGCAGCCCACGCCGCTGGCCTATCAGCGGATACGGGTTAACCAGGCGCATAACGCGCTCTTCAACTCCCTCAATCAGGCAATGCAGGAGCCGGGGTTCAATACCCACTATCTGGAAGATATGAAGCTCTGGGTGACCCATAGCCAGTTTATTGTCGAGCATATTAACGCCCTGACAACCCTGGCTCGGGAACACGCGATGCTGACGCCGGACCTGGCCCAGCGCTATCTGGAGTCCTGTGAGATTGCGCTTCAGCGCTGCCAGCAGCGGCTGGACTATGACGGGGCCGGGGCATCCGGAGACGCGAATATTCTTGAAGCGCCGGAGACGCTCACCCACGGCCCGATGAGCCCGATGGAGATGCATCTCCAGCGCATTATCGGGCACCTGAACAGCATGCACACTATCTCATCGGTGGCATGGCGTCAGCGCCCGCATCATGGCATCTGGCTTAACCGCAGGTGGAGTAAAGATTAAGCCCGGACGATGTTGGCTACCGCAGCGGCAAAACGCTGCATGCCTTCGTCAATATCCTGCTCGCTGACCACCAGCGACGGCGCAAAGCGCATCACGTCCGGCCCGGCATTCAGCACCATCACCCCCTCATCGGCGGCCGCGTAAAGCAGATCGCGGGCGCGCCCCTTGTACTGCGGTTTTAACTCTGCACCAATCAGCAGTCCCATGCCGCGAATATCGCTGAATACGTTGAACTGTTCATCGATCTGCTGCAAATGCTTCACGAAGCGTTGACGCTTCTCGCTGACGCCCTGCAGCACCTCAGGCGAGCTGATGATGTCAAAGGCCGCCCCCGCCACCGCGCAGGCCAGCGGGTTGCCGCCGTAGGTCGAGCCGTGAGAGCCCACGTGGAAGGCGCTGGCGATTGCCTCGGTGGTCAGCACCGCGCTGATGGGGAAGCCGCCGCCCAGCGCCTTGGCGCTGGTGAGGATATCCGGCGTCACGCCGTAGTGCATGTAGGCAAAGAGATCGCCGCTGCGTCCCATTCCGCACTGCACTTCATCAAATACCAGCAGCGCCTGGTGCTGGTCGCACAGCTCGCGCAGGCCCTGTAAGAACGCTGGCGTTGCGGCAGTCACGCCCCCTTCCCCCTGCACCGGCTCAACGACCACTGCACAGGTGTGATCGTCCATCACCGCTTTCACCGCATGAAGATCGTTAAACGGCACGTGAATGATATCGGCGGGTTTCGGCCCAAAGCCGTCGGAGTACTTTGGCTGGCCGCCGACCGAGACGGTAAACAGCGAGCGTCCGTGAAAAGCGTTGTGGAAGGCGATGATTTTGGTTTTATAGGGGCTGTAGCGCGTAGAGGCGTAGTAGCGCGCCAGCTTAAAGGCGGTTTCGTTGGCCTCGGTGCCGGAGTTCATGAACAGCACGCGCTCGGCAAAGGTGGTAGCAATAATCTTGCGCGCCAGGCGCAACGCCGGTTCGTTGGTAAAGACGTTGCTGGTATGCCACAGCGTTTCGCCCTGGCTTTTCAGCGCTTCCACCAGCGCAGGATGGCAGTGGCCCAGCGCCGTAACGGCAATCCCGCCCGCGAAATCAACATACTCCTTGCCCTGCTGATCCCACACTCGACTGCCTTTACCCTTCATCGGGATAAACTCTGCCGGTGCATAAACGGGCAGAATTACTTCGTCAAATGTTGCGCGCGTAACTGCGTTCTGTTCAGTTGCCATGTCATGCCCATCCGTTATATGCAGTGATTATATGCAGCAATGATTATGAAAATATAATCATAAAATATGCATAAAAAATCAGTGCATGGCAACTAAAAATCGGTCTGGTTAAGAAAGTTTGCCAGCAGCGCGTGCCCCTGCTCGCTCAGGATACTCTCCGGGTGGAACTGCACGCCCTCTAGATCCCACTCCCGATGACGAATCGCCATAATCTCTTGGGTGTCGCTCCAGGCGGTCACGTCGAAGCAGTCGGGCAGCGTCGCGGGATCGATGAGCAGCGAATGGTAGCGGGTGACGGTAAGCGGATTGTTGAGGCCGTGGAACACGCCCCGGCCGCTGTGGGTAATGGCGGAGGTTTTGCCGTGCATTACCTTTTGCGCCCGAACGATGGTCGCGCCAAAAACCTGAGCAATCGCCTGGTGACCCAGGCAGACGCCGAGGATCGGCAGCTTACCGGCGTAGTGACGGATGACCTCCAGTGATATGCCTGACTCATCCGGCGTGCAGGGGCCGGGCGAGATCACGATCTTCTCGGGTGCCAGCGCCGCGATATCGGCGAGGGTTATCTCGTCGTTGCGCTTCACCACGACCTCTGCCCCAAGCTCGCAGAAGTACTGATAGAGGTTCCAAGTGAAGGAGTCGTAGTTGTCGATAAGCAGGATCATGGTAAGTCACTTGATAACTATCTTTGCGACATTGTACGCAGCCTGAGAAATTCTGACTATGACCTACTGAAAGAAGTGCTTACTATTGCACTAAGTGCTACAGTAAAATGAACAAGGATGTGAATCAAATGCGGGTTTTTAAAACAAAATGGTTCAGTAAAACGGCAAAAAACCATGCCATCAAGGACGATGAGTTATGTCTGGCTATCAACGCTGTATGTGAAGGAAAAGCCGATGACCTTGGCGGCGGCGTCTATAAAAAGCGCCTGAACCACAATCGCGATCGCGCCATTATCCTGGCTAAAGGTGGGAGGAATTGGTTTTACACTTTCCTGTATGCCAAACAGGATATGGCAAATATCACTCATGAAGAACTCACAGGCTTTCGAACGCTCGCAAAGCATTACGCGGGCCTGAAAACTGAAAAACTGAGCTTGTTAATTGACGCTAAAGAGTTGCTGGAGATTTGTCATGACCGCAAAAGAGAAATTTAAAAGTACCGCTTTTGAAGCGATTCATAGCGCTGCTGCGGGATTACACAGCGTAGATGCTATCTCTCAGGAAACAATGCGTAGCTTTGATAAAGCCTGTATTGGCCAGGTAGATGACATCCAGCCGGATGAAATCAAAAAGCTGCGGGAGAAGTTTAACGTTAGCCAGCCTGTTTTTGCCCACTATTTAAATACCAGCGTTTCAACCGTACAAAAATGGGAAAGCGGGGCTAAAAGGCCGAATGGATTATCGCTAAAGCTGTTAAGTGTTATACAAAAGCATGGGCTGGACATATTGATATAGATATGTCCAGCCCTGCGTAGGCCGGATAAGCGCAGCGCCATCCGGCAGCGTTCTACTCCGCTTCGCTCACCACGTGGGTAAAGATAGCGATCAGTGCCGAGAGGTCGCCCATTGCGCCGCTCTGGTTGGCTGCACTCCAGGCCTCTGGCTCAATGCCGCGCCAGTCCAACAGGTAGCCTGCGTGGATCGCCAGCTGTTCAAAGAAGATCCGCTCGGCGATACCGTTGCCGATGCGGAAGGGGTGCAGGACGTTAATTTCGCAGTAGTAGTGCGCAAGTCGCTCGACAAACGCGTTCTTCTCCAGCCCCTGCAACCACTCCTCCTCTTCCAGCGACTGCATCAGGGCGTTGCCCTCGTTCTCGATATAGTCAAAATTACAGAAGCGCGTATCGCCCTGGTAGATATTGACCTCACGGATCTCACCGGCCCACTCGAAGATATCCTGATAGAGATGGCGATGGATGGCGCAGAGATGCGGTAGGCCCCGGGCAACGGGACCCAGCTCAAGGGTTGCGGCACGCAGCGCGGTAAACTCATATGCCGCCTGCTCCAGCTGTTTCGCCTGATGGATGCCCAGCCGGTTGCTCATCACGTTGCGGCCGGCGTAGAAGTACGGGTCGCGCCCGTCGCCAAACTTATCGCTCATGCTGCCTCCGCAGCGCCTCAAGGCGCGCCTCTGCTTCTTCTGCATTAAGCGTTACCAGGGCGCACTCCACCCCTTCCAGCAGCCTGCTGGCCTGGAAATTGACGTTACGCTGCTGCTCCCAGAGACGGGATTTTTGCCGTTCGGTGAGTTTTTTCGCCATTGTGTCTCCCTGATGATGTGCGTCATTTGCCACAAGTATAAGCGGCATTTTCACGTTACGCAGGGAAGCAGGCGGTGCACGGGCAGGAGATGCCCGTGCAGAAAAGGGTCAGGGTAGAACTTTTGCGGAGAGAATAACCACCGGTTTTGACGGCACATTCTGATACGGGCCGACGTCGTGGGTCTGTACCTGAGAGATCTTATCCGCGATATCCATACCTTTCACAACTTTACCAAAGACCGCATAGCCGAAGTCACGCTGGCCATGATCGAGGAAAGCGTTATCCGCCACGTTGATGAAAAACTGGCTGGTGGCGCTGTCTTTATCCGCGGTACGGGCCATAGAGATGGTGCCACGCGTGTTGCGCAGGCCGTTGTCCGCTTCGTTCTTAATCGGCGGGTTCGGCTGTTTCTGCTGCATCTGCTCGTTAAAGCCGCCACCCTGCACCATAAAGCCCGGGATCACCCGGTGGAAGGTGGTGTTGTTGTAGAAGCCGCTGTTCACATAGTCGACAAAGTTTTTTACCGAGACCGGGGCTTTCTGACTGTTCAGCTCCAGCTCAATGTTTCCGGCAGACGTGGTTAACAGAACGTGAGGATCGCCTTTTGCCGCGAGGGCTGCGGGTGAAATTGCAGAGAGAGCAAAGATAGCCGCCACAGCCGCCAGAGTCGTTTTAACCATGTGAATTCCTAACAGTGAACAGAGAAGAGAGCGAGTCGCTTGATTCTAAAGAGCATGCTGTCCCCAGGCCAGCGCTTTACTCAATTTTACGAATTTGAAACAGATGTGTCAGCACCTCACGACGCGGTAATAGAATGAAAATGTGTGACACATTTCAAAATAAAATGTGCAACGTGACCAATTTTCACTTTTAAAGATTTAAATGTGTCACCTGAACGCATAAAATCTGCCCGTTCACGGCGCCGTCAACGCGCTTTACACTTCTATTCACAGGCCAGTCATGACTAACAGCAACAGAATTAAGCTCACATGGATCAGCTTCTTCTCCTACGCCCTTACCGGTGCGTTGGTGATCGTCACCGGAATGGTGATGGGCGATATCGCGAAGTACTTTAATCTTCCGGTTTCCAGCATGAGCAACACCTTCACCTTCCTGAACGCCGGGATCCTGATCTCTATCTTCCTGAATGCCTGGCTGATGGAGATCGTGCCGTTAAAAACCCAGCTGCGTTTTGGCTTTGTGCTGATGGTGCTGGCCGTGGCGGCGCTGATGCTGAGCCACAGCCTGGCGCTCTTCTCCGCCGCCATGTTTGTACTGGGTCTGGTGAGCGGTATTACTATGTCCATCGGCACCTTCCTGGTGACCCAGATGTATGAAGGCCGTCAGCGTGGCTCTCGCCTGCTGTTCACCGACTCCTTCTTCAGCATGGCCGGGATGATCTTCCCGATGGTGGCCGCTTTCCTGCTGGCGCGCAGCATTGAGTGGTACTGGGTCTACGCCTGCATCGGCCTGGTCTATGTCGCCATCTTCGTGCTGACCATCGGCTGTGAGTTCCCGGCGCTGGGCAAACATGCTGCTCCAAGCGATAAGCCAGTGGTAAAAGAGAAGTGGGGCGTTGGCGTTCTGTTCCTCTCTGTTGCCGCGCTCTGCTATATCCTCGGCCAGCTGGGCTTTATCTCCTGGGTGCCGGAGTATGCCAAAGGTCTGGGCATGGACGTCAGCGGTCAGGGCAAACTGGTTAGCGACTTCTGGATGTCCTACATGATCGGCATGTGGGCGTTTAGCTTTATCCTGCGCTTCTTCGACCTGCAGCGTATTCTGACCGTGCTGGCGGGAATGGCGACCGTGCTGATGTATCTCTTCATCACCAGCAGCCCGGAGCATATGGCGTGGTTTATTCTGGCCCTGGGCTTCTTCTCCAGCGCCATCTACACCACTATCATTACCCTTGGCTCCCAGCAGACCAAAGTGGCCTCGCCGAAGCTGGTTAACTTTGTTCTTACCTGCGGCACCATTGGCACTATGCTGACCTTTGTGGTCACCGGTCCTATCGTTGCCAACAGCGGCCCCCAGGCGGCGCTGATGACGGCTAACGGCCTCTATGCCGTGGTATTTGTGATGTGCTTTGCGCTTGGCTTCGTTACTCGCCATCGTCAACACAACAATACGGCTTCTGCCCACTAAGCTATTCCAGCCCCTTTTCGTCCTGAAAAGGGGCTAGCGCTCTCCCCTCCCAATGGTTTAGCCCCGTTAATCTTTAGTAGTAAACCGACGCCAGTAAAAACCCTCTTTTTTGTATGTTATTTGTGCTATCCCGAAAAGCCAGCTAATTCCGTGACTTAGAAAAATGCTGCTAAATCAGTAATATACTCCTTAGGGAGTAGGTAAAGGTGAACTTGATTTGCATCAATAAACGCCCCGGCTGAATCGTTAAGGTAGGCAGTAATAGAAAAGAAATCGAGGCAAAAATGAGCAAAGTCAAAATCGCTATTATCGGTAACGGCATGGTCGGCCACCGTTTTATCGAGGATCTCCTCGATAAAGCTGACGCTGCCCGTTTCGACATTACCGTGTTTTGTGAAGAGCCGCGGAAAGCCTACGATCGCGTACATCTCTCTTCTTACTTCTCTCACCACACCGCCGAAGAGCTCTCTCTGGTGCGGGAAGGCTTCTATGAGAAGCACGGCGTCAAGGTGCTGGTAGGTGAGCGGGCTATCACCATCAACCGTCAGGAGAAGGTGATCCACTCCAGCGCGGGCCGCACGGTCTATTACGATAAGCTGATTATGGCCACCGGCTCCTATCCGTGGATCCCACCGATTAAAGGCTCCGAAACTCAGGATTGCTTTGTTTACCGCACCATTGAAGATTTAAACGCCATCGAAGCCTGCGCGCGCCGTAGCCGCCGGGGCGCGGTGGTGGGCGGCGGCCTGCTCGGGCTGGAAGCCGCCGGGGCACTGAAAAACCTCGGCGTAGAGACCCACGTCATTGAGTTCGCGCCGATGCTGATGGCCGAGCAGCTTGACCAGATGGGCGGCGAGCAGCTGAAACGCAAAATTGAGAGCATGGGCGTGCGCGTGCACACCAGCAAAAATACCCAGGAGATTGTCCAGGAGGGCGTTGAGGGTCGTAAGACCATGCGCTTTGCCGATGGCAGCAGCCTGGAGATCGACTTCATCGTCTTCTCCACCGGTATTCGCCCGCGCGACAAGCTGGCGACCCAGTGCGGGCTGGCAACGGCCCAGCGCGGTGGGATCATGGTGAATGACACCTGCCAGACCTCCGACCCGGATATCTACGCCATCGGCGAATGCGCCAGCTGGAACAACCGCGTCTATGGCCTGGTCGCCCCCGGCTACAAAATGGCACAGGTGGCCGTGGACCATATTCTCGGTACCCCGAACGCCTTTGAAGGCGCGGACCTTAGCGCCAAGCTGAAGCTGCTGGGCGTGGACGTCGGCGGCATTGGCGATGCGCATGGCCGCACGCCAAACTCTCGCAGCTATGTCTACCTGGACGAGAGCAAAGAGGTCTACAAACGTCTGATCGTCAGTCCGGATAACAAAACCCTGCTCGGTGCGGTGCTGGTGGGCGACACCAGCGATTTCGGCAACCTGCAGCAGCTGGTGCTGAACGCCATCGAGCTGCCGGAGAATCCGGACGCGCTGATCCTGCCTGCCCACGCGGGCAGCGGCAAACCCTCTATCGGCGTCGATAAGCTGCCGGACAGCGCGCAGATCTGCTCCTGCTTCGACGTGACCAAAGGCATGCTGATCTCCGCCATCAACAAGGGCTGCCATACGGTGGCAGCGCTGAAGGCGGAAACCAAAGCCGGTACCGGCTGCGGCGGCTGTATCCCGCTGGTGACTCAGGTGCTGAACGCCGAGCTGGCGAAACAGGGTATCGAAGTGAACCACAGCCTGTGTGAACACTTTGCCTACTCCCGTCAGGAGCTGTATCACCTGATCCGCGTGGAAGGGATTAAAACCTTTGACGAGCTGCTGGCGAAACATGGTAAAGGCTACGGCTGTGAAGTGTGTAAACCTACCGTTGGCTCCCTGCTGGCCTCCTGCTGGAACGAATACATTCTGAAGCCACAGCACACGCCGCTGCAGGATACCAACGATAACTTCCTCGCCAACATTCAGAAAGATGGTACCTACTCGGTGATCCCGCGCTCTGCCGGCGGTGAAATCACCCCAGAGGGGCTGATGGAGGTGGGTCGTATCGCCCGCGAATTTAACCTCTACACCAAAATCACCGGCTCCCAGCGTATCGGCCTCTTCGGCGCACAGAAAGATGACCTGCCGGAGATCTGGCGTCAGCTGATTGAAGCTGGATTCGAAACCGGCCATGCCTATGCCAAAGCGCTACGCATGGCGAAAACCTGCGTCGGCTCGACCTGGTGCCGCTACGGCGTGGGCGACAGCGTGGGCTTCGGCGTTGAGCTGGAGAACCGCTACAAAGGCATTCGTACCCCGCACAAAATGAAGTTTGGCGTCTCTGGCTGCACCCGCGAATGTGCGGAAGCGCAGGGTAAAGACGTGGGCATCATCGCCACTGAAAAAGGCTGGAACCTCTATGTCTGCGGTAACGGCGGGATGAAACCACGCCATGCGGACCTGCTGGCGGCGGATCTCGACCGCGACACCCTGGTACGCTACCTCGACCGCTTTATGATGTTCTACATCCGCACCGCCGACAAGCTGACCCGTACCGCATCCTGGCTGGATAACTTTGAAGGCGGCATTGACTACCTGAAGAGCGTGATTATCGACGACAAGCTTGGCCTGAACAGCCAGCTGGAGGCGGAGATGGCCCGCCTTCGCGACGCCGTTATCTGTGAGTGGACCGCCACCGTCAACGATCCGCAGGCGCAGGTGCGCTTCAAACACTTTATCAACAGCGATCGCCGCGATCCGGCGGTACAGATTGTACCGGAACGTCAGCAGCATCGTCCGGCCACGCCGTATGAGCGTATCCCGGTCACTCTGGTGGAGGAAACCGTATGAGCCAGTGGAACACCGTCTGTCAGCTCGCTGACATCGTGCCGGCAACCGGCGTCTGCGCCCTGCTGAATAACCAGCAGATCGCGATTTTCCGCCCGCGGGCCGATGAGCAGATCTATGCCATCAGCAACATCGATCCCTTCTTTGAGGCCAGCGTGCTGTCGCGCGGCATCATCGCCGAGCACGACGGCGAACTGTGGGTTGCCAGCCCGCTGAAGAAACAGCGCTTCCGCCTGCGCGACGGCCTGTGCATGGAGGATGCCGACCACTCCGTGGCGCGCTTCGATGCGCGGGTCAAAGACGGCGAAGTACAGATCAAAGCGTAATACCCCGGCGGGGGTGCAATGCTCCCGCCCGTTAACTTTCTCTTTTTAAACTTTTTCTTTTTAACTTTTTTCTTTTTTAACTTTGGATGATCAATACCATGTTTACCGACACCATCAACAAGTGTGCGGCTAACGCTGCGCGCATTGCACGCCTCTCTACACATAATCCACTGGGCTTCTGGATCAGCTCCGCGATGGCCGGGGCCTACGTGGGCCTGGCGATTATCCTGATTTTTACCCTTGGCAACCTGCTCGACCCGGCGGTACGTCCGCTGGTGATGGGCGCGACCTTCGGCATCGCGCTGACGCTGGTGATCATTGCTGGCTCCGAGCTGTTTACCGGCCACACCATGTTCCTGACCCTGGGCGTGAAAGCGGGCACCATCAGCCACGGCCAAATGTGGGCAATTCTGCCGCAGACCTGGCTGGGCAACCTGGTGGGTTCGGTGCTTGTAGCCCTGCTCTACTTCTGGGGTGGCGGCAGCCTGCTGTCGGTAGATACCAGCCTGGTACACACCGTCGCGCTGGCGAAAACCAGCGCCCCTGCCAGCGTGCTGTTTTTCAAGGGCGTGCTCTGCAACTGGCTGGTTTGCCTGGCAATCTGGATGGCGATCCGCACCGAGGGCGCGGCGAAGTTTCTTGCTATCTGGTGGTGCCTGCTGGCGTTTATCGCCTCCGGCTACGAGCACTCGGTTGCCAACATGACCCTGTTCGCTCTATCGTGGTTCGGCCACCACAGCGATGCGTATACGCTTGCAGGTATCGGGCATAACCTTTTGTGGGTAACCCTGGGGAATACTTTATCCGGAGCCATATTTATGGGGCTGGGATATTGGTATGCTACCCCTCGCGCAGAGCGTCCCACTCCTGCTAAAAACGCCGCGCAGGAAACCGTTAGCCCTTAAAGCGAGTTAGCGCTTAAAACTACAACGAGGTTATGTCGTGCACCATCTTCCTATTTTTTGCCAGTTACGCGATCGCGACTGCCTGCTCGTCGGCGGTGGCGATGTCGCAGAGCGTAAAGCCCGCTTGCTTCTGGAAGCCGGTGCGCGGCTTACCGTCAATGCGCTGCACTTCGATCCGCAGTTTACCGTGTGGGCGGACGAAGGCATGGTCACCCTGGTGGAGGGCCACTTTGATGAGGCGCTGCTCGATCCCTGCTGGCTGGTGATTGCCGCTACCGACGACGATGCGGTGAATCAGCAGGTCAGCGATGCGGCGGAAGCGCGCCGCATCTTCTGCAACGTGGTTGATGCGCCGAAAGAGGCGAGCTTTATCATGCCGTCGATTATCGACCGCTCACCGCTGATGGTGGCGATCTCCTCCGGCGGCACCTCTCCGGTGCTGGCGCGCCTGCTGCGGGAAAAGCTGGAGTCGCTGCTGCCGCTGCACCTGGGAAAAATTGCTGGCTACGCCGGCACCCTGCGCGGGCGAGTCAAAGCCACCTTTGCCACTATGGCCGAGCGCCGTCGCTTCTGGGAGAAGTTTATCACCAACGACCGTCTTGCTCAGTATCTGGCCAACAGCGATAGCCTTGCTATCGACAACGAGACGGAGTCGCTGTTTAACACGCCGCTTGATAACCGGGGAGAAGTGGTGCTGGTTGGTGCGGGGCCAGGCGATGCCGGGCTGCTGACGCTCAAGGGCCTCCAGCAGATCCAGCAGGCAGACGTGGTGGTCTATGACCGTCTGGTCTCGGACGACATTATGAATCTGGTGCGCCGCGACGCCGACCGTATTTTTGTCGGTAAACGCGCGGGCTACCACTGCGTGCCGCAGGAGGAGATCAACCAGATCCTGCTGCGTCAGGCGCAATCCGGCAAGCGCGTGGTGCGCCTGAAAGGGGGCGATCCCTTTATCTTTGGCCGCGGCGGCGAAGAGCTGGAGACGCTGTGCCATGCGGGTATTCCTTTCTCCGTGGTGCCGGGGATTACCGCCGCCTCGGGCTGCTCCGCCTACTCCGGTATTCCGCTGACCCACCGCGACTACGCCCAGAGCGTGCGGCTGATCACCGGCCACCTGAAGACCGGCGGCGAGCTGGACTGGGAGAACCTGGCCGCAGAGAAGCAGACTCTGGTGTTCTATATGGGGCTAAACCAGGCCGTAACGATCCAGCAGAAGCTGATCGAGCACGGGATGCAGGCGGATATGCCGGTTGCGCTGGTGGAGAACGGTACGGCGGTACAGCAGCGGGTCGTGAGCGGTGTATTAAGCGAGCTGGGTACGCTGGCGCAGCAGGTTGAGAGCCCGGCGCTGATTATCGTGGGCCGCGTCGTGGCCCTGCGCGACAAGCTGAACTGGTTCTCGAACCACTAATTATCATCGTAGGCCGGGCAAGGCAACGCCGCCGCCCGGCACAACGAGCAACGCCCGGTGGCGCTGCGCTTACCGGGCCTACACTCGTCTTTACGGCTTGGCGACAAAGCCAATGGCTTGGTATACCGCTTTCAGCGTCTCTGCGGCGCGAGCGCTGGCTTTCTCGGCACCCTCTTTCATAATGCGCTGCAGGAAGGCTTCATCGTTACGATAGCGGTGGTAGCGCTCCTGAAGCTCGGTCAGCATGCCGGAAACCGCTTCCGCGACTTCACCCTTCAGGTGGCCATACATTTTGCCTTCGAAGTGCTGCTCCAGCTCGGCAATGCTCTGCCCGGTCACGCCAGAGAGGATATCCAGCAGGTTAGAGACGCCCGCCTTCTCCTTCACGTCGTAGCGCACGACCGGCGGCTCTTCGGAGTCGGTTACCGCACGCTTGATCTTCTTCACCACCGACTTCGGATCTTCCAGCAGGCCGATAACGTTGTTGCGGTTATCGTCAGACTTGGACATCTTCTTGGTCGGCTCCAGCAGCGACATCACGCGGGCACCGGATTTCGGAATGAACGGCTCCGGTACTTTGAACACGTCGCCGTAGATAGCGTTAAAGCGCTGGGCGATATCGCGGCTCAGCTCCAGATGCTGCTTCTGATCCTCACCAACCGGGACCTGGTTGGTCTGATAGAGCAGAATGTCTGCCGCCATCAGCACCGGGTAGTCAAACAGGCCGGCGTTGATGTTCTCGGAGTAGCGCGCTGACTTGTCTTTAAACTGGGTCATGCGGCTCAGCTCGCCGAAATAGGTGTAGCAGTTCAGCGCCCAGCCCAGCTGCGCGTGCTCCGTCACGTGGGACTGAACGAAAATGGTGCTCTTCTCGGGATCGATCCCGCAGGCCAGGTAGAGCGCCAGCGTATCCAGGGTGGCCTTGCGCAGCTTCTCTGGATCCTGACGGGCGGTAATGGCGTGGAGATCGACGATGCAGTAGATGCAGTCGTAGTCATCCTGCATGGTTACCCACTGGCGCAGCGCACCCATATAGTTGCCGATGGTCAGTTCACCTGAGGGCTGTGCGCCACTAAAGACGATGGGCTTAGTCATTTTTCTGTTCCTGATGTTCACTATATGGAAGCCCAAGCGCGGGCAGTAACTCTTTGAAATGGTCGAAGATATGATCCGGTTCGCTCAGCGCGATGGCTTCGCCGTAGTTGTAGCCGTAGGTGAGGCCCACGGCGGCGCAGCCAGCCGCCTTCGCCGCCTGAATATCATTCCGCGAATCGCCAACAAACAGCAACGCCTGCGGCGCCACCCCTAGCTTCTCGGCTACCAGCAGCAGCGGCTCCGGGTGCGGCTTTTTGTTTTTGACGTCGTCACCGCCGATCACCAGCGTGAAATAGCGGGCGATATCCAGCGCCTCCAGCAGCGGCGCAACAAACGGCGTCGGCTTGTTGGTTACCAGCGCCAGCGGATAGCCCTCTTCATGCAGCGCGGCCAGGGTGCCAGCCACGTCCGGGAAGAGGAAGCTGCCCTCTTCGACGGCCTCGGCATAGTAGCGGTCAAACAGCTTGCGCAGGATGCGGGCCTGCTCCTCTTCGGGAATGGCAGCATGATCGATAGCCGGTTTGCCCGCCATCGCACGCTGGCTGGCGTGCTCCTGACGAGACCAGGCCAGCGCCCGCTGCATCAGTACATCTGCGCCGTTGCCGATCCACGTGACTACTCGCGCCTCACCGGCGGCAGGCAGCTCCAGAGCATAAAGCGCCTGGTCTACCGCCTGGGTCAGGCCAGGGGCGCTATCCACCAGCGTGCCGTCGAGATCGAAGGCAACCGCACGGATCCCATCGATTTTTTTAACCATGATGAACCTTTGCCAGCTCGCTGCGCATTTTATCGATCACCTTGCGATAGTCCGGCTGGTTAAAAATAGCCGAGCCCGCGACAAACATATCTGCACCCGCAGCGGCAATCTCACCGATGTTATCCGCCTTCACGCCGCCATCAACTTCAAGGCGAATATCGTAGCCAGAGGCATCAATACGACGGCGCACTTCGCGCAGCTTATCGAGCGTATGAGGAATAAAAGATTGGCCACCGAAGCCAGGGTTGACCGACATCAGCAGGATGACGTCCAGCTTGTCCATAACGTAGTCAAGCCAGCTCAGGGAGGTCGCCGGGTTGAATACCAGCCCCGCTTTGCAGCCATGCTCTTTAATCAGCTGCAGCGAGCGGTCGACGTGCTCGGTAGCTTCCGGATGGAAAGTAATAATGCTCGCGCCTGCGGCAGCGAAATCCGGGATCAGACGATCAACCGGTTTCACCATCAGGTGGACGTCAATCGGGGCGGTGATGCCATAGTCGCGCAGGGCTTTCAATACCATCGGCCCCATCGTCAGGTTGGGGACGTAGTGGTTATCCATGACGTCAAAATGCACCACGTCACCACCGGCCGCCAGCGCGTTCGCGGTGTCCTCACCCAGGCGGGCAAAGTCAGCCGACAGAATTGAAGGGGCAATCAAATACTGTTTCATCCGCATCTCCTTGAGAACTATTTTTTGTCTGCCGGGCGATAGAGCGCCAGCAGTTCGTCCACCTTTTTGCGTGTGCCACCGTTGCTGCTAATGCTGCGGCGCACTTTAACCTGAAAATGCGTCGCGGCTTTGTACCACTCACGGGTGTCCGGCGTATCGTGATTCGAAATTAACACCGGGATTTGCTTGCTGACCAGCATTTCCGCCATCTCTGCCAGACGCGCCTGCTCTAGCGGGCTAAAGCTGTTGGTATGGTAGGCGGTAAAGTTCGCCGTTGCGGAGAGAGGCGCATAGGGCGGATCGCAATAGACCACGGAGTTAACGTCGGCGAGCTCCATGCACTCCTCATACGAGAGGCAACGAAACTCTGCGCTCTGCGCCTTTTCAGCAAAATGGTACAGCTCGGCTTCCGGGAAGTAGGGCTTTTTATATCGGCCAAAAGGCACGTTAAACTCGCCGCGCAGGTTATAGCGGCACAGGCCGTTATAGCCGTGGCGGTTAAGATATAAAAACAGCACCGCACGCCGCAAGGGATCCTGGCACTGGTTGAACTCGCTACGCAGTTGGTAGTAGATCTCAGCCTGGTTATGCTGCGGCGTAAACAGCTCGCGGGCGCTGAGAACGTACTCATCGGTGCGGGTTTTAACGATATTGTAGAGACCGATCAGATCGCTGTTGATATCCGCAAGGATATAGCGCGAAAAGTCGGTATTCAGAAATACCGACCCGGCCCCGACGAAGGGTTCAATGAGACACTCACCCGGCGGTAAATGTTTTTTAATGTCGTCGAGCAGGGGGTACTTCCCCCCTGCCCATTTCAGAAAAGCGCGATTTTTTTTCATGCTGACTAACTAATGACACCCTTTGCAGCTGGGGCGGAAGCCCGACAGCATTTGCGCTTTACTCATTACTTGAGATCGGCCTGCACCTGATGCAGCGGCTTCGCCCACGGGTTTTTCGCCTGCACGTCGGCTGGCAGCGTAGAGACGGCGCGTTTCGCTTCATCTTTCGATGCATAGACGCCGCTCACCAGCACATACCACGGCTGACCGTTACGCGAAGTCTGATAAACCACGAAGTTTTTCAGATTCTCTTTCTTCGCCCACGCGTTCAGGTTGTTGTAGTTCGACGAGCTGCTCAGCTGCAGCGTGTAGTGGCTGCCCGGCGCTGACTTCAGAGAACCCACGTTGCCGGTAGAGGCGTTGGCCGTGGCCGCAGGCGCTGCTGCTGCCGGTGCGGCGGCGGCTGGCGCAGGGGTCGTCGTAGCAGGTTTAGCCGACTGGGTCGGTGCCGTTGCCGTGACCGCTGCAGACGGTTTTGCCGCAGGCGCTGCGCTGGCCGTTGCTTTTGGCTGGGTAGCGCTGGCCGCCGGCGCGGTCGTGGCCGCCGTCTCGGTACGCTTCGGCTGGGTAGCCGCTTTCGGCGCACTCTGAGCTGGCTTCGGCTCAATGGTGGTCTGCTGGCGCTCGGTGCGCGGCGCAGCACGATGCTCGGTTGCGGATGCCTGACGCTCAGACGCGGCAGCCTGGCGCGATTCCGCTGCTTTAGCGTTATGCACCGGCGCGACGGTAGCAGGCTCGGTTGGCAGAGTGGAGTTCACCGCCACGCTGTTTATCTGGTTTTGATTCTGCGGCTGCGCCAGCGCGTTGTTCAGGTCGCCCTGCACTTCTACGCGCTGCTGCCCTTCCGGCGCGGCAGCTGTCTGCCCCTCGGTTGGGGTGGAAGCGATTGGCGGCAGGGAGACATCCTGCGGATTACCCGCCGTCTGCTCAGCCGAGGTAGCGCCTGGCGCAGGCTGCGTGCCATTGGCCTGATCGGCGGCGTTATCTGACAGGTTGACGCTCTTCTCAGCCGATGCCTGTTCGCTGCCGGAATTATCGGCAGGCGATTTCAATGCAGAGCCAATGCCGACGATCAGCAGCAGCAGAACCAGGATCCCCAGCCCCATCATCAGGTACTGGCGGGAGGCGGGTTTGGCGGCAGGGGCTTTTTTACGCTTGCGGGGACGACGCTCTACGCGCTCCTCATCCACGGCGCTCTCTTCCAGCTCCTCCTCTTCCTCATAGCTTTCGTCTACCTCTTCACGTGCTTTGCGCGTCCGTGAAGGGCGACGATCGTCAGCGTCCAGATCGACATCATCGAAGTTGATCTGCGGATCGCTGTCGCGTTCAGAAGACTGGCGCGTGCGACCAGGGCGACGATCGCTGGGATCGGTTTTCAGCTCGTCTTCTGGTTTGAATTCATCCATTTAACACCCCACTCAAAGGCTAATGCCAACCACTAGTGCGCATTGCCCGAAGTTAAACACCACGACTGGCGTGGCCAGACCTTTCTAGTTTTCACGCCTGCTGGCAATCAGCAATAGCGCCAAGAACAACATCGTGTGGCACTCCGCCACGTACTTCACTCTTCCCTATCGCCAGCGGCAGGACTAAACGCATCTCGCCCGCCAGCACCTTTTTGTCACGCAGCATGTGAGGAATGTAGGCCTCTGCGGACATCTCCTGCGGACCGTTGACCGGTAGGCCAGCGCGCGTGAGTAAGGTAATAATTCGCTGCGTATCGTCCCGGCTAAACTGGCCGAGGCGTTCGGCTGCGCGTGCTGCCATAACAATTCCCGCCGCCACCGCTTCACCGTGCAGCCAGTTACCGTAGCCCATTTCGGCTTCGATAGCGTGACCAAACGTGTGGCCTAAGTTGAGTAAAGCACGTAAGCCTGTCTCACGCTCGTCCGCGGCGACAACTTCAGCTTTCAGTTCACAACAGCGGCGAATGCAGTAGGCCAGGGCCGGGCCGTCGAGACGCAGAAGCGCATCAAGATTCTCTTCGAGCCAGCTAAAGAACGCGGCGTCAAGAATGATGCCGTACTTGATGACTTCAGCCAGACCAGAGGAGAGTTCGCGCGCCGGAAGCGTCGCCAGGCAGTCGAGATCGACGACTACCGAGGCGGGCTGGTAGAACGCGCCGATCATATTTTTGCCGAGAGGGTGATTCACCGCCGTCTTGCCGCCAACGGAAGAATCGACCTGAGAAAGGAGCGTGGTGGGCACCTGAATAAAGCGTACGCCACGTTGATAGCTCGCTGCCGCGAAGCCGGTAAGATCGCCGACCACGCCGCCGCCAAGGGCGATCAGCGTCGTGTCGCGCCCGTGAGGTTTCTGCAACAGCGCGGTGAAGACCGTATCCAGAACCGCCAGGCTTTTGTACTGCTCGCCGTCCGGCAGCACAACGCTGTCTACCCGCATGCCCGCCAGTTCAAGAACATGGCGGATTTTTTCAAGATAGAGCGGAGCCAGCGTTTCGTTAGTGACCAGCATCACCTGGTCGCCTGACTTCAACGGCAAGAAGGAAGCTGGATCGTTAAACAAACCAGCCGCGATGGTGATTGGGTAACTACGTTCCCCAAG
The DNA here is from genome assembly GCA_002918705.1 of Escherichia sp. ESNIH1. Classification (GTDB taxonomy): domain Bacteria; phylum Pseudomonadota; class Gammaproteobacteria; order Enterobacterales; family Enterobacteriaceae; genus Pseudescherichia. The sequence continues at coordinate 34,989 of PQKR01000005.1, forward strand.
AGTGACGGTAATCCTCTCCATGACGCGACATCCACCTTAATTGCGTAAACCTGCAGGCGTTATAGTAAGCCAGAATCAGTTGCTTTCCAGCATATGAATAATCTGGTTTGCGACCACTTTTGCGCTCTGATCGTCGGTGCGGATGGTGACGTCGGCAATCTCTTCATAGAGAGGGTTCCGTTCGTCAGCCAGCGCTTCGAGAACTTCCCGCGGCGGCGTCTCCACCTGTAACAGTGGGCGTTTTTTATCACGTTGAGTACGAGCCAGCTGCTTTTCAATAGTGGTTTCCAGATACACCACTACGCCACGGGCGGAGAGACGATTACGGGTTTCGCGGGATTTCACAGAGCCGCCGCCTGTCGCCAGCACAATGCCCTGCTTCTCGGTCAGTTCGTTAATGACCTTTTCTTCGCGATCGCGGAAACCTTCTTCACCTTCTACATCGAAGACCCAGCCCACATCAGCTCCGGTTCGTTTCTCAATCTCTTGATCAGAATCGTAAAATTCCATATTGAGTTGTTGAGCTAACTGACGCCCAATAGTGCTTTTGCCGGCACCCATAGGCCCAACCAGAAAGATATTGCGTTTCTCTGCCATTTTTTCGGTACTACTATAAGACTATTCGTTAATGGTAAACCCACTTCGCAGACACCTGGCGGAGCAGGACATGAACTGAAACCTCATATGCGTAAGTTCGAGAATCAGACTGAAAATTATCTCAATACTCGCGCTGTTTTGGCAACTGAATAAATCACCAACCTTGCGAAGAGGCCAATTGAGGTAAGACGGGAGTAGCTGACGCTCAAAATCGGTACTCCTTGTAAGCTAATTCACCCCTCACGTCAAACACCTGAGTTCAGTTCATGGCAAAAATCATCATATTTGAACGGCACCATTAGCGCGTTAATGCAGCGGCATGAGACGTGGTGTGATGAAAACCACCAGCTCGCGGCGCTCGTTATCGTTACCATCGTGGCGAAAAAGGCGACCAAACCAGGGCAGGCTGCCAAGCCCGGGCACGCTCTCGCTGCCGGATTTATTCTGTTGTTGAAAGATGCCGCCCAGCGCCAGCGTATCACCGCTGCCTACTTCCACCTGGGTTTCGATCTCCTGCTTATCGATAGCCAGTACCTCACCGTCCGCCTGCTGGAGCACCTGGCCGGGCATATTCTGGCTGATATGCAGCTTCAGGCGCACCCTGCCGCCCTGCAGCACCGTTGGCGTCACCTCCATCCCCAGTACCGCCTCCTTGAACTCCACCGAAGTCGCGCCGCTTTCGCCGCTGGAGACCTGATAGGGTATTTCACTGCCCTGCTTAATACTGGCAGGCTGCTGGTGCGAGGCCAGCAGGCGCGGGCTGGCTATAATCTCCAGCTGCTGCGCCTGCTCAAGGGCCGACAGCTCGACGTCCAGCAGGCGGCCATCGATGCGTCCAATATTGAATCCCACGCGCGTTGTGGCCTCGCTCACCGAAAGATCGCTGCTCAGGGTGGTGATATCGCCGATCTTCCCTGCCGCCTGCGCTTCGGCCAGCGTCCATTTAATTCCCAGTTCGCGCAGGCTCTTTTCATTAATAGTTACAATATGGGCCGCCAGCTCGACCTGGGCGACGGGCAGATCCATCTGTGCGATCCAGTGCTCCATAGCCTGTAGCGCCGCTGCGTTGTCGCGCAGCAGCAGGCGGTTCAACCGTTTATCAACCATCATTGTACCCTGCGGGCTCAGCAGCTTCCCTCCCGCCTTGGCCAGCTCTTCCGCTTCGGCATAGCGTAGCGTAACGCTCTTCCCTACCAGCGGTAGCGTGCTCTGCCGCTGGGTTTTATCAGCCCCACGCCTCTCCTGCTGCTGTTGCCCCCACGCCTGGGTATGCACCTGAAGAATGCTGCCCTCTTTCTGCAGGATCAGCCCAGCGCTGGCGATCACCGTTTGCAGAGCCTGCTTCCACGGAACGTCTACCAGATGCAGGGAGAGCGTGCCGCTGACCTCTGGCGCAACGATAAGGTTGTACCGGCCCAGCTCAGCCAGGGTCTGCAATACTTGCCCCACGGGAACATCATCAACGACCAGCGTCACCGGTACGGGGCTTTTTGCCCACGTCGGCAGCGCGCCGAGGATCAGCCCTGCTGCCGTTATCCATTTTTTCATCCTCAACTCCTTGTCGCTGCCACTGCCACTGCGCCGGTTCGCAGCCCGCAGCGGTGGCAATCTGCAACATCTGCTCCGTGACCGAGACGACGCGCCAGCCGGTCGCCATACTCTCCCCCGCCGACGTTCTGTACCATCTCCCCTCTGGATTACGCAGCACGCCCCGGCGATGGCCGTTAACGTTAATAAAACCCTGGTAGCGCCACTGGGCCAGCGCTGCTGTCTGACAGCGGTCCGGCGGTGGCTGAAAAGGATCGCGCATGCCCAGCAGCAGCGGCAGCGCCAGCAGTAGTACCCGGCGCGTGTCAGGGATCATCAGCACTCTCCAGCTCAAGGCACAGATGCAGTACGCCCTCTTTTAACGTCAATGAAAAGGCGGTGGCCTGCATACGCTGTTCGGCGAGGCGGACAAAGGTCTGGGGTACATCCTGCCACCCGGTTTGCAGCACCAGCTCACCGCCACGCTCGTCTGGATGCCAGCTCAGCAGCCGGGCGCTGCCGGTCTGAAAAGCCAGTGCGGAGAAGGCGTGCTCGGGCTGGCGCGCCGTTATCGTCTGCTCCCCTGCCTGGCGCAGCGGCATGGCGCTTGCCCATAGCTGGCTGCGGCTCTGCTGCTGAGCGTGCAGCTCGACTAACCGCTGCGCCTGTTGGCGCACGCCTGGCCGCACCACCAGCAGCCAGGCCAGCGCGGCGCAGCCCAGCGTGATAATCAGCCAGATGATGCCCCGGCTACGGGCCGAGAACGAAATCCAGCGCTCAGGGTTAAAGGGCATGGGACACGTCCGGACGCAGAGCGTAATGAAATTGCCAGCGCCCCTGCGCATCCCGCGAGGTGGCGCCGGGTTTACCCATACGCAGGCCAGGAAGCGCATTAAGCGCTGTTTCAAGCTGGCCCAGGGCTGCAAAGCTTACCGCATAGCCTGCCAACGACAGCATGCCCTGCTGATAGCGCAGCTCGCTCAGCCACGCCTGCTCCGGCAGCGTTTCAGCAAGGCGAGTTAATATCCGCTGCCACTCTCGCGTGGCCTGTAATCGCAGGTGACGCTGCTGCTGTGCCTGCTGCATCACCTGCTGAGCAAGCAGACGCGCCTGGCGCTCCGCCAGCCCTGCGTGCAACGTGACGCCCGCCTGCTGCACCACGCTTAGCCGCTGGTTCTCCTGAAGGACGCGCATGCGCAGCATCACCGTCAGCAGCACAATCAGCAGCAGGGTGGCAGAGAAGATCGTCAGCCAGACGCGCAGAGTGCGCCGATGCCGCTGGGCGCGCCAGGGGAGAAAATTAACCGCCTGCGCCACTACGCATCTCCCAGCGCCAGGCCAATGGCCACCGCCCAGGCCGCGCCGTTTTTCGGCAGCGGCGCAGAAAGCCGTGCAATGGCGCTCCAGGGATCGAAACCAGCAGGCCCAGCATCACACAGCGCGGCTTCCTCCTGCGGCAGACCCAGCACCTGGGCCAGTTCATCGAGGGTCTTAGCATCTTCACGCGCGCGCCGTCCCCAGCCGTTGCGCGTTGCCCAGAGCCACTGGGCCGCATCGCGCCAGGCCAGCCAGCGCTGTGGTGGGGTGAGCAGCGGGATAAAGCGCTGTAGCGCACAGGCGTCAGGGGTAATGGCCGAGAGGTGGAGGCTAAGGTTATCCGCCAGCGTCAACAGCTCGGCAACGTCACTGCTCTGTGCCGCCGTCACGCTGTAAGCGCGCTGTACGCTGTCGTCGGTATAATCGAAGCGCAGGTCATCCGCGGGCATCCCTAGCTCGCGGGCAAGGCTATTTGCTACCCACTGCAGCTGGGCACTTTCGCCTAGCCTTACGGCGGGACGAGCCAACCTCTTTTGCAGCGTACGCCCGGCGGGAAAGGCGAGGCTAATCTGGTGCCTGCGCGGCAGCGTTTTACTCCACGCCTGCAGCGCCGTGCGGAGGTGTTCAGGTTGCCTAATCTGCCCATCAATAATCGTCCCCGCCTCCAGCGGCAGCAGCCACCAACGGCGCAGCGCTGAGTGTGATTTTTCCTGCGTTAGTGCGATGGCGTAGACGCCATCCTGCTGAATATGAAGGCCAATTTGCCAGCGACTGATTGCCATAAATCGCGATCTCCTTATCGTTCGTCAGGGTGACGGCTATATCAATGCATCTGGCTTGCCTTTATACTACCGCGCGATTGTTTATAAACTGCCCAAAGAAAACTAAATGGGAAATCTCCGGTGAAGTTCGTAAAGTATCTATTTATCCTTGCAGTCTGTTGCATTCTGCTGGGAGCAGGCTCGGTTTATGGCCTCTACAAATTTATTGAGCCACAGCTGCCTGACGTCGCCACGCTGAAAGATGTGCGGCTGCAAATTCCGATGCAGGTTTATACCGCCGACGGCGAGTTAATTGCGCAGTACGGCGAAAAGCGCCGCATTCCGCTGACCCTGGATCAGATCCCGCCTGTTATGGTCAAAGCCTTCATTGCTACCGAAGACAGCCGTTTTTATGAGCATCACGGCGTCGATCCGGTGGGTATTTTCCGCGCCGCCAGCGTCGCGCTCTTCTCCGGCCACGCTTCCCAGGGGGCAAGTACCATTACGCAGCAGCTGGCGCGTAACTTCTTCCTGAGCCCGGAAAAGACCCTGATGCGTAAGCTGAAAGAGGTTTTCCTCGCCATCCGTATCGAACAGATGATGACCAAGGATGAGATCCTTGAGCTCTATCTGAACAAGATCTACCTCGGCTATCGCGCCTATGGCGTCGGCGCGGCGGCGCAGGTCTATTTTGGCAAGTCTGTCGATCAGCTTACCCTCAGCGAAATTGCGGTGATCGCCGGGCTACCAAAGGCGCCGTCCACCTTCAACCCGCTCTACTCCCTCGACCGAGCCACCTCGCGGCGTAACGTGGTGCTGGCGCGGATGTTAAGCGAAGGCTATATCAGCCAGTCGCAGTACGACAGCGCCCGCAGTGAAGCCATTGATGCCAACTACCACGCGCCGAAGATCGCCTTCTCCTCCCCTTATCTCTCGGAGATGGTGCGCCAGGATATGGTGTCGCGCTACGGTGAGAAGGCCTATGAAGATGGCTATCGGGTCTACACCACTATCACGCGCAAGACACAGGAGGCGGCCCAGCAGGCGGTGCGCGACAACGTGATGGATTACGATATGCGCCACGGCTATCGCGGACCGGCAAACGTGCTGTGGAAGCTGGGCGAAAGCCCCTGGGATAGCAAAAAAATTACCGACTCTTTAAAAGCGTTGCCGACCTACGGGCCGCTGCTGCCTGCCGTGGTTATGCAGGCCAATGCCCAGGAGGCGACGGCAATGCTGGCCGACGGCACCTCGGTGTCGCTGCGTATGGACGGGGTGCGTTGGGCGCGTCCTTTCCGCTCTGATACTGCCCAGGGCGCGACGCCGCGTAGAGTGACCGATGCGGTGCAGGCTGGACAGCAGATCTGGGTCCGCCAGGTGAACGACGCCTGGTGGCTGGCGCAGGTCCCCGAGGTAAACTCTGCCCTGGTCTCCATCAACCCGCAGAACGGGGCGATCATCGCGCTGGTAGGCGGCTTCGATTTCAACCAGAGCAAGTTTAACCGCGCCACCCAGGCGCTGCGCCAGGTCGGCTCGAACATTAAACCGTTCCTCTATACCGCGGCGATGGACAAAGGGCTAACGCTGGCGAGCATTCTTAACGACGTGCCTATTTCACGCTGGGATGCGGGCGCAGGCTCTGACTGGCGACCGAAAAACTCGCCGCCGGAGTATGCAGGTCCTATCCGTCTACGCCAGGGGTTAGGCCAGTCGAAAAACGTGGTCATGGTGCGGGCCATGCGGGCGATGGGCGTTGACTACGCCGCTGAGTATCTGCAGCGCTTCGGCTTCCCGGCGCAGAACATTGTCCACACTGAATCGCTGGCGCTCGGCTCCGCCTCCTTCACCCCGCTGCAGGTCGCGCGCGGCTATTCGGTAATGGCGAACGGTGGCTTCCTGATCGACCCGTGGTTTATCAGCAAGATCGAAAACGACCAGGGTAAGGTGCTGTTTGAAGCGCAGCCGAAGGTAGCCTGCGCGGAGTGTGATATTCCGGTGATCTACGGTGAGACGCAGAAGTCCAACGTGCTGGAGAACAGCAACGTGGAAGATGTGGCCGTGTCGCAAGAGCAGCAGAACCTTACCGTGCCTATGCCGCAGCTCGAGCAGGCCAACCAGGCGCTGGTGGCGCAGACCGGTGCGCCGCAGTATGCGCCGCATGTGATTAACACGCCGCTCTCCTTCCTGATTAAAAGCGCGCTGAACAGCAATATCTTTGGCGAGCCGGGCTGGCAGGGTACCGGCTGGCGTGCCGGTCGCGATTTGAAGCGTAACGATATCGGCGGCAAAACCGGCACCACCAACAGCTCGAAAGATGCCTGGTTCTCCGGCTACGGTCCGGGCGTCGTGACCTCGGTATGGATTGGCTTTGACGATCACCGCCGCGATCTTGGCCGCACCACTGCCTCCGGCGCGATTAAAGATCAGATCTCAGGCTATGAAGGGGGTGCGAAGAGCGCCCAGCCGGCATGGGATGCCTTTATGAAGAGCGTGCTGGACGGCGTACCGGAGGCACCGCTCACGCCGCCGCCGGGTATTGTGACGGTGAATATCGATCGCAGCACCGGGCAGCTGGCCAACGGCGGTAACAGCCGTCAGGAGTATTTCATTGAAGGCACGCAGCCAACCCAGCAGGCGGTGCATGAGGTGGGAACAACGCTTATTGATAATGGCGAGACGCACGAGCTCTTCTAGCGTGTAAAATGCCGGGTGGCGGCTTCGCCTGACCCGGCCTACATTTTGTCGCGGTAGGCCCGGCAAGCGTTAGCGCCGCCGGGCGTTACTGAATTTATAGTCGTCCTTGCCCTTTCAGCCATTCACGCACTAAAAACAGCGCGCTCACGTTGCGGGCCTCGTTAAAATCGGGGTCCTCCAGCAGATCCATCAGATGCGCCAGCGGCCAGCGCACCTGCGGCAGCGGCTCCGGCTCATCCCCCTCAAGCGACTCCGGATAGAGATCTTCCGCGACCACGATATTCATCTTGCTGGAGAAGTAGGAGGGCGCCATGCTGAGCTTCTTCAGGAAAGTCAGCTGGTTAGCACCAAAGCCAATCTCCTCTTTTAGCTCACGGTTCGCCGCCTCATAGACGTTCTCGCCAGCGTCTATGAGCCCTTTCGGGAACCCCAGCTCATAGGATTCAATGCCGACGGCATATTCGCGGATCAGCATCACGTGCTCATCGACAATGGCGACAATCATAACGGCTTCGCGGGTCGAAGGGCGCATACGCTCATATACGCGGCGAACGCCGTTGCTAAATTCCAGATCCACGCTTTCGACGTTAAACAGGCGAGATTTAGCCACCGTCTCTACGTTAAGAATGGTGGGTTTTTGCAATGATTTGCTCATTCTGATGGGTCTTTAGAGTGAAAACTTTTGTCATTGTGCGGCAAACCGCACGGTTTCGGCAACGGCAATTGCCTTTTATTTACATTTATGCAACTTAGAGGTAAGGCATTAATCATTTCACTAAAAAAGTCAAGAGATTGAAATAAAACTAAGAATTTGCTGATATGGTCCACGACACGGCTTTGTTACCATCGCGCGCTGCTACTATTCGCTTCGCCAACAAGGTGCACCGACTACACCTCTGTAAGAAAAGTAAGATGGGAAAAGCATGAGCACCATTTTGATTTTTATCGCTGCTATGCTGGCCTGCGCACTCCTTGCAGGGTGGTTCTTCAGACGACGTTCACACCGTCGCTTCCGTCTGCCGTACCTGCCGGATTTTGCCGGCGCGGCGAACCGTAAGCTCACGCCGGAAGAGCGTAGCGCGGTAGAAGCCTATATCGAGACGCTATCCCGTACCCAGCAGGCGCCTGGCCTGACGGGCGCCACCGCGGCACCGATCTCGCTCTCCCTGAATGCACAAAGCAATACGGTACTCTCCGTTACCCACTCGATCACCCGCTACGGCATTAACAACGACGATCTGAATAAGTGGCGCTACTTCCTCGACTCGGTCGAAGTCCATTTGCCGCCGTTCTGGGAGCAGTATATTACCGACGAGAACGTGGTTGAGCTTATCCGCACCGATACGCTGCCGCTGGTGATCTCTCTTAACGGCCATACGCTAAGCGACTCAATCCAGGAAGCGCGCGGCTATGCGCTGGAGCTGCCCTCGTCCACCCAGACCTCTATCCGTGGGGAAGAGAGCGAACAGATTGAGTTGCTGAATATTCGTCAGGAGACGCGAGAGGAGTATGCTCTCAGTCGCCCGGACGGCCTGCGCGAAGCGCTCTTGATCGTTACCTCATTCCTGCTGTTCTATTTCTGTCTCGCGACGCCGGACGTCTTTGTACCGTGGATGGCTGGCGGTGCGGTCATGCTGCTCGCCGCCGGACTGTGGGGGATCTTCGCCCCGCCGGCTAAAAATACCCTGCGGGAGATCCACTGTCTGCGCGGCACGCCCCGGCGCTGGGGGCTGTTTGGTGAAAACAACCAGGAGCAGATCAATAACATCTCGTTAGGAATTATCGATCTGATCTACCCCCGCCACTGGCAGCCCTATATCACCCAGGATCTGGGCCAGCAGACCGATATTGATATCTATCTCGACCGCCACGTGGTGCGCCAGGGACGGTTTTTATCCCTGCATGATGAAGCAATCAACTTCCCCTTACAGCACTGGCTGCGCAGCGCAATTATCTCTCTCGGCGCGCTGGTGGTGCTGGTGCTGCTGCTGATCTGGGTGCCGCTGGATATGCCGGTTAAATTTACCCTGTCGTGGATGAAAGGCGCGCAGACCGTTGAGGCCACCAGCGTCAGCCAGCTGGAGCAGGCCGGGCTGCGGGTAGGCGATACCCTGAGTATCCAGGGGACCGGCATGTGCAATATCCATATGCAGGAGAACTGGCGCGGGCGGCAAAACTCCCCCTTCTCACCGTTCGACTGCTCGCAGATTATCTGGAACGACGCGCCGCCGCTGCCGCTGCCGGAATCCGATATCGTCAATAAAGCGAACGCGCTGATCCAGGCGGTTAACCGCCAGCTGCACCCCTCCAGCGAGGAGGATTCCCACGTCAGCGCCGCGCTGCGCTCGGCGATTCAGAAGTCGGGTATGGTGCTGCTGGATGATTTTGCCGAGATCGTGCTGAAAACCCAGGATCTCTGCTCTGCCGAAGATGAGTGCGTAAGGCTTAAAAATGCGCTGGTAAACCTCGGCAACACCAAAGATTGGGAGACGCTGACCAAACGCGCCAGCGCTGGCAGGCTCAGCGGCGTAAACGTCCTGCTGCGTCCGGTCAGCGCCGAATCCCTCGATAATCTGGTCACTACCTCGACCGCCCCCTTCCTGCTGCGCGAGACGTCCCGTGCCGCCCAGGCGCTGAATAGCCCGGCGCCGGGCGGGTTTGTGATTGCCAGCGATGAAGGCAGCGAGCTGGTGGATCAGCCCTGGCCGCCCATCGCGCTCTATGACTATCCGCCACAGGAGCAGTGGAACGAGTTCCAGCGGCTGGCCCAAATGCTGATGCAGACCCCGTTTAGCGCCGAGGGTATCGTCACGAATATCTATACCGATGCCAACGGAACGAAGCATGTCAGCCTGCACCGGATGCCATCCAGCGCCGGGCTGTGGCGCTATATTGGTACCGCGCTGCTGCTGCTGGCGATGATCGTCTGCACCCTCTATAACGCCGTTCAGGCGATTCGCCGCTACCAGCGCCATCGCTCACGTCTTGCCGATATTCAGGAGTATTACGACAGCTGCCTGAACCCGCAGCTGCTGCAGGCCTCCGACAGCCTCATCTGATAGCCTGATCTGATAAAAGCGGTGCGCGTCGGGGTATGCTACCCTGTCGCGCTTAACCGTTCGCAGGAGTTCCTCATGCATATTGATATCAACTGGCAGGACGTGGAGACCGTGCTGCTGGATATGGACGGCACGCTGCTGGATCTGGCGTTCGATAACTACTTCTGGCAGACGCTGGTACCGGAAACCTTTGGTTCCACGCGCGGCCTGACGCCGTCACAAGCGCAGGCGCACATACAGGCGGAGTACCATGCCGTGCAGCATACGCTAAACTGGTACTGTCTGGATTACTGGAGCGAACGTCTCGGCCTCGATATCTGTGCCATGACCACCGCCCAAGGGCCGCGTGCCATCCTGCGTGAGGATACCGTGCCTTTTCTGGACGCGCTGAAAGCCTGCGGCAAGCGTCGGATCCTGCTAACCAATGCGCATCCGCACAACCTGGCGGTGAAGCTTGAGCATACCGGACTTGGCGCACACCTTGATTTATTGCTTTCTACCCACACATTTGGTTATCCGAAAGAGGATCAACGATTGTGGCAGGCCGTCGTTGAGGCTACCGGCCTGAATCCGGAGAAGACGCTGTTTATTGATGACAGCGAGCCGATTCTGGATGCAGCGGCGACATTCGGTATTCGTTACTGCCTCGGCGTCACCAATCCTGACTCCGGGCTGGCGGAGAAGCGTTATCAGCGCCATCCTGGACTCAACGACTATCGCCGCCTGATCCCCTCCCTCAAATGAAGGAGATGCGATGAAAGAGAAGCCCGCGCAAGAAGTCCGCTTAGACAAATGGCTCTGGGCGGCGCGCTTTTACAAAACCCGTGCTCTTGCCCGCGAGATGATTGAGGGCGGTAAAGTGCACTACAACGGGCAACGCAGCAAACCGGGGAAAGCCGTCGAGCTGAATGCCACGCTGACCCTGCGCCAGGGAAACGATGAACGTACGGTGGTGATAAAAGCCATCACCGATCAGCGCCGTCCGGCAAGCGAGGCGGTGGCGCTGTATGAAGAGACGGCGGAGAGTATTGAAAAACGCGAGAAGATGGCGCTAGCCCGCAAGATGAACGCGTTAACGATGCCGCATCCGGAGCGCCGCCCGGATAAAAAAGAGCGCCGCGACCTGATGAAATTTAAATACGGTGATGACGAATAGTCGTCGCCCTCCAGAGAGATAATTATGGCCCAACACGACCAATTACACCGCTATCTGTTTGAAAACTACGCTGTTCGTGGCGAACTGGTAACGGTATCCGAAAGCCTGCGGCAGATCCTTGAAAACCACAGCTACCCGCAGCCGGTGAAAAACATCCTCGCGGAGCTGCTGGTGGCCACCAGCCTGTTGACCGCCACGCTGAAGTTTGCCGGTGATATTACCGTCCAGCTGCAGGGCGATGGCCCGATGAGCCTGGCGGTGATCAACGGCAACAACCAGCAGCAGCTGCGCGGTGTGGCCCGTGTGCAGGGCGATATCGCAGACGATGCCGATCTGAAAACCCTGGTCGGCAACGGCTATCTGGTGATCACCATTTCCCCGGAAGAGGGCGAACGCTATCAGGGCGTGGTGGGTCTGGAAGGCGATACGCTGGCGGCATGCCTGGAGGACTACTTCATGCGCTCAGAGCAGCTGCCGACGCGCCTCTATATCCGCACCGGCGAGGTCGATGGCCTGCCTGCCGCAGGCGGTATGCTGTTACAGGTGCTGCCAGCCCAGGATACCGACGCTAACGACTTTGAACATCTGGCGACGCTGACCGATACCATCAAAACGGAAGAGCTGCTGACCCTGCCGGCGAACGAAGTGCTGTGGCGTCTGTATCACGAAGAAGAGGTGACGCTCTACGATCCGCAGGACGTGGAGTTCAAGTGTACCTGCTCCCGTGAACGCTGTGCCGGGGCATTAAAAACCCTGCCGGATGAGGAGATCGACAGCATTCTGGAGGAAGATGGCGAAATCGATATGCATTGCGACTACTGTGGCAATCACTATCTGTTTAACGCGATGGATATTGCCGAGATCCGCAACAACGCTTCTCCTGCCGATCCACAAGTACACTGATTACTTGCTCCCCCAGCGCGTCGCCCGACGGCGCGCTGCTCCCCCCTTCCCTATCACACTACCGCGCTGATCATCACTTTCCTGAAACCGTTACGTAATTTTATTACCGGAAAGCGATTACACTCACAATCTTACCGATAAAATGACCTGCGTTTTGCCTTTATGGAGCATTTTCACTATGCATCTGATGAATCCTGCCATAATTTGTCTCGCTTGCGGGTACATGTAATAGCGTTTTCACCAGCGAAGGCGTGTCTGGATGCGTAAATCTATGAGCCTCGTCGCGGTTACCCCCCTCAGAATAACCCTACAATCGCAGGCAATACATATTGGCTAAGGAGCAGTGACATGCGCGTTAAACGTTTAACCCCGCAGGATCTCAAGGCTTATGGTATCAATGATGTTCAGGATATCGTCTATAACCCCGACTACGATACGCTGTATCAGGAGGAGCTCCGTCCAGACCTGGAGGGATTTGAGCGGGGCATACTGACGAATTCGGGCGCCGTCGCCGTCGATACCGGCGTGTTTACCGGGCGTTCGCCGAAAGATAAGTACATTGTCCGCGATGACACCACCCGCGATACCGTGTGGTGGGCCGATAAAGGCAAAGGCAAAAACGACAACAAACCGCTCTCTCCCGCGGTATGGCAGCAGCTGAAAGGGCTGGTGACCGAGCAGCTCTCCGGCAAGCGGCTGTTTATTATCGACGCTTTTTGCGGTGCGAATGCTGATACCCGCCTCGCCGTGCGCTTTATTACCGAAGTGCCCTGGCAGGCGCACTTTGTGAAAAACATGTTTATCCGCCCGACAGAGGAGGAGCTGGCTGACTTTACGCCGGACTTTATCGTCATGAACGGCGCAAAATGCACGAACCCGCAGTGGAAGGCGCAGGGTCTCCACTCTGAGAATTTTGTCGCCTTTAATCTGACCGAGCGTATTCAGCTTATCGGCGGAACCTGGTACGGCGGCGAGATGAAAAAAGGGATGTTCTCGATTATGAACTACCTGCTGCCGCTCAAGGGCGTTGCCTCTATGCACTGCTCGGCGAACGTCGGCGAAGCGGGCGACGTCGCGGTGTTCTTTGGCCTCTCCGGCACCGGCAAAACCACGCTCTCCACCGATCCCAAGCGCCGCCTGATTGGCGATGACGAGCACGGCTGGGATGACGACGGCGTGTTTAACTTTGAGGGCGGCTGCTACGCCAAGACCATCAAACTCTCCCGCGAGGCGGAGCCGGACATCTATAACGCGATCCGCCGCGACGCGCTGCTGGAGAACGTGACCGTACGCGACGACGGCACTATCGATTTTGATGACGGCAGCAAGACCGAAAACACCCGCGTCTCTTATCCCATCTACCATATCGATAATATCGTCAAGCCGGTGTCAAAAGCGGGCCATGCGACAAAGGTTATTTTCCTCACCGCCGACGCCTTTGGCGTGCTGCCGCCGGTTTCACGCCTGACCGCTAACCAGACGCAGTACCACTTTCTCTCCGGCTTTACCGCCAAGTTGGCCGGTACCGAGCGCGGCGTAACGGAGCCTACCCCCACCTTCTCTGCCTGCTTCGGCGCAGCGTTCCTCTCTCTGCATCCGACGCAGTATGCTGAGGTGCTGGTTAAACGGATGCAGGCCTCCGGCGCGCAGGCCTATCTGGTGAATACTGGCTGGAACGGCACGGGGAAACGGATCTCTATTAAGGATACGCGGGCCATTATTGATGCCATCCTCGACGGATCCATTGATGAGGCTGACACCTTTACGCTACCAATATTTGATCTGGCGATCCCCACCAGCCTGCCGGGCGTCGATCCGCAGATCCTCGACCCGCGTAATACCTACGCCTCTCCCGAGCAGTGGCAGGAGAAGGCCACCGCGCTGGCGAAGCTGTTTATTGAGAACTTTGAGAAGTATACCGATACGCCAGCGGGTGCGGCGTTGGTTAGCGCGGGACCGAAGTTATAACCTCTCCCCGGCGGCGCTTTGCTTGCCGGGGCTACAAAACCACAGCCGTAGGCCCGGTAAGGAGAAGCCGCCACCGGGCATTTTTAATAGGCTTAACTTTGTACACGGGTGACCGGTACGGGGAACCAGGCGCGAATGGCAAGACCGCCGCGCTCGCTGGTGCTGAGCTCCAGCATACCGTTATGGTTATCAACGATACGCTGTACGATGGCCAGCCCTAGTCCGGTGCCGCTGGTACTGCGGGCGCTGTCGCCGCGCACAAAGGGCTGGAACAGGTGTTTGCGCTGCTCCGGCTTGATGCCCGGACCGTCGTCCTCGACCTGGAACCAGGCGCGGTTCGCCTCGCTGCCGCTGCTGACCCGGATCCAGCCGTTACCGTAGCGGGCGGCGTTCACCACCATATTGGCGATGGCGCGCTTAATCGACAGTGGATGCATCCGCAGGTAGATCTCTTCTGGATAGAGCGCAGTGTCAATTTCACGCTCGTAGCCGCTCTCTGCCGCAATGACTTCCCCCAGCACCGCGTTCAGCTCGGCTATCTCCATCGGCATCTCCTGCCCGGTACGCAGATAGTCGATAAACTGTTCGATGATGGCGTTGCACTCTTCGATATCTTTGTTGATCGACTCCGACAGGTAGCCATCCTGCTCGCCCATCATCTCCGTCGCCAGCCGAATGCGGGTCAGCGGCGTACGCAGATCGTGACTGACGCCAGCCATCAGCAGGGTACGATCGTCGGCAAGCTGCTTGACCCCTGCCGCCATCTGGTTGAAGGCCCGGGTCACGGAGCGCACCTCCGACGCGCCGTACTCGCGCAGCGGGGGTGGGATCTGCCCTTTCCCCACCTTCAGCGCCGCATGTTCAAGATCCACCAGCGGTCGGTTCTGAATACGTATAAAGAGCCACGCCCCGCCTATCGCCAGCAGCATAATCGCCAGGGTATAGCGGAACAGCGGTGAGAAGTCGCCCTGATGGATCTCAGTGAGCGGCACGCGCACCCAGATATTGGGCGACAGCCAGGTCTTCAGCCACACCACCGGCGAGCTTTTGTTTACCTCGACGCGCACTTCCGTCGGACCACCCAGCTGCTGGGCCATCTGCTGGCTTAAAAAACCATAGTGCTGCGCCCAGCGCAGACCGGCATCTTCAGCCGCCTCGTTCGAGTAGAGCGAAATCCCCAGCTCGCGATAGATCTCCCGGCGAAAAGCCGGGGGCACCACCAGCTGCGTGCCATCCTCCAGCTGCAGCTTATCGGTCATCAGCATACGGACTTCGTACGCCAGCACCTTATTAAACTGCTGCAGGCTGGGCAGGATCGCAAAGTTCAGCACCACCAGATAGGTTGTCACCAGGCTGACAAACAGCAGGGTGACAATCAGCAGCAGCGTGCGGGCAAATGAACTTCGCGGCGAGAAGCGCAGTCGCCTCATGCTTTAGAGCCGTCCGGCACAAAGACGTAGCCCAGACCCCAGACGGTCTGAATATAGCGCGGGTGCGCCGGATCCTCTTCCACCATGCGGCGCAGGCGGGAGATCTGCACGTCAATGGAGCGCTCCATCGCCGAGTATTCACGGCCGCGCGCCAGGTTCATCAGCTTATCGCGGGAGAGCGGCTCACGCGGATGGCTGACCAGCGCCTTCAGTACCGCAAACTCACCGCTGGTGAGCGGCATCGGCTCATCTTCGCGGAACATTTCACGGGTGCCGAGGTTGAGCTTGAACTTACCAAACTGAATAACGGCCTCATCCTGCGACGGCGCGCCGGGCAGTTCGTTGGCCTGGCGGCGCAGCACCGCACGGATGCGGGCCAGCAGTTCGCGAGGGTTAAACGGCTTCGGAATATAGTCGTCTGCGCCGATCTCCAGCCCTACGATACGATCAACCTCTTCCCCTTTCGCCGTCACCATAATGATCGGCATAGGGTTGCTCTGGCTACGCAGGCGGCGGCAGATGGACAAACCATCCTCGCCGGGAAGCATCAGGTCGAGTACCATCAGGTGGAAAGATTCACGGGTAAGCAGGCGATCCATCTGTTCTGCGTTGGCCACGCTGCGAACCTGGAAGCCTTGCTCGGTGAGATAACGTTCCAGCAGTGCGCGCAGGCGCATATCGTCGTCGACGACCAGAATCTTATAATTCTCTTGCATTGTTTGTACTCCCAAAGGTTCGGACAATATAAGTGCGTATTCTAAAAAAGTGTGCGCCGACCACCAGCTAAATCTGGTATACATTCTAGTCGAAATTGTTACAAAGCATATTTAACAGCAGCTTAAAGGCAGAAACCGGATGAAAACGCCACTTATCACCCGAGAAGGTTACGACAAGCTTAAACAGGAGCTGGACTATCTCTGGCGTCAGGAGCGCCCGGAGGTCACTAAAAAGGTGACCTGGGCCGCAAGCCTCGGTGACCGCAGTGAGAATGCTGACTATCAGTATAATAAAAAACGCCTGCGGGAAATTGACCGCCGTGTCAGATACCTGACGAAATGTCTGGAAAACCTGAAAATTGTCGATTACTCCCCGCAGCAGGAGGGCAAAGTCTTCTTTGGCGCGTGGGTAGAGATCGAGAACGATGACGGCGACACCAAACGGTTTCGCATCGTGGGCTACGACGAAATTTTTGGCCGCAAGGACTATATCTCCATAGACTCCCCGATGGCTCGCGCGCTGCTGAAGAAAGAGGTCGGTGACCTGGCGATTGTGCAGACGCCGGGCGGTGAAGCAAGCTGGTACGTCAACGAAATCGAGTACGTTAAATAGTCCTGGAGCATCCTCCCCGGCTGGCATTTTTGCCAGCCAGTCCGTATAACTATCCCCCTGATTTTCGATCCACCACTCGATCCACTAGATGAAATAGCCATGATGAATGATTCGCTCTGCCGCATTATTGCGGGTGAACTTCAGGCCAGAGCTGAACAGGTAGAAGCTGCCGTTCGCCTGCTTGATGAAGGGAACACCGTGCCGTTTATTGCACGTTATCGTAAGGAAGTGACTGGCGGTCTGGATGATACGCAGCTGCGTAACCTGGAGACCCGCCTTGGCTATCTGCGTGAACTGGAAGACAGACGTCAGGCGATCCTGAAATCCATCGGTGAACAGGGGAAGCTGACCGACGATCTGGCGAAGGCCATCAACGGCACCCTGAATAAAACCGAACTCGAAGACCTCTACCTGCCGTACAAACAAAAACGCCGCACCCGCGGGCAGATCGCCATCGAAGCGGGCCTCGAGCCGCTGGCGGAGCTGCTGTGGAACACGCCGTCGCACGATCCGCAAACCGAAGCAGAGAAGTTCATTGACGCCGATAAAGGCGTGGCCGACAGCAAAGCCGCGTTAGACGGCGCGCGCTACATCCTGATGGAGCGTTTTGCCGAGGATGCTGCCCTGCTGGCGAAGGTGCGCGACTACCTGTGGAAAAATGCCCATCTGACGTCGACCGTCGTCGCTGGCAAAGAGGAAGAGGGAGCGAAATTCCGCGACTACTTCGATCACCATGAGCCAATCTCTGGCGTGCCGTCCCACCGTGCGCTGGCGATGTTCCGCGGCCGCAACGAGGGCGTGCTGCAGCTGGCGCTGAATGCCGATCCGCAGTTTGACGAGCCGCCGAAAGAGAGCCACTGCGAGCAGATTATTATCGACCATCTGGGCCTGCGCCTGAACAACGCCCCGGCGGACAGCTGGCGGAAAGGCGTAGTGAGCTGGACCTGGCGCATCAAGGTGCTGATGCATCTTGAGACCGAGCTGATGGGCACGGTGCGCGAACGCGCCGAAGATGAAGCCATTAACGTATTTGCCCGCAACCTGCACGATCTGCTGATGGCGGCCCCCGCCGGGCTACGCGCGACGATGGGTCTCGATCCCGGCCTGCGTACCGGCGTGAAGGTGGCCGTTGTCGACGGCACCGGCAAGCTGGTGGCGACCGATACTATTTACCCCCACACCGGTCAGGCTGCGAAAGCCGCCGCCGTCGTGGCTGCGCTGTGCGAAAAACATAACGTGGAGCTGGTGGCAATCGGTAACGGTACCGCCTCTCGCGAAACCGAGCGTTTCTATCTCGACGTACAGAAGCAGTTCCCACACGTGAAAGGCCAGAAAGTGATCGTCAGCGAAGCGGGGGCGTCGGTTTACTCCGCCTCCGAGCTGGCAGCGCAGGAGTTCCCCGGCCTCGACGTTTCGCTGCGCGGCGCGGTCTCCATCGCCCGTCGCCTGCAGGATCCGCTGGCGGAGCTGGTGAAGATCGATCCGAAATCCATCGGCGTCGGCCAGTATCAGCACGATGTGAGCCAGACCCAGCTGGCCCGCAAGCTGGATGCGGTAGTGGAAGACTGCGTGAACGCCGTGGGTGTCGACCTTAACACCGCCTCCGTACCGCTGCTGACCCGCGTGGCGGGCCTGACGCGGATGATGGCGCAGAATATCGTGGCGTGGCGCGACGAGAACGGCCAGTTCCACAACCGTCAGCAGCTGCTGAAGGTGAGCCGTCTTGGGCCAAAAGCCTTTGAGCAGTGCGCAGGCTTCCTGCGTATCAACCACGGCGATAACCCGCTGGATGCCTCCACCGTTCACCCGGAAGCCTACCCGGTGGTCGAGCGTATCCTGGCCGCGACCGAGCACTCGCTGCGCGACCTGATGGGCAACAGCAGTAATCTACGCGGCCTGAAAGCGTCCGACTTTACCGACGAGCGCTTTGGCGTGCCGACGGTGACCGACATCATCAAAGAGCTGGAGAAACCCGGCCGCGACCCACGCCCCGAGTTTAAAACCGCCACCTTTGCCGATGGCGTTGAGACCATGAACGACCTGCAGCCGGGGATGATCCTCGAAGGCGCGGTCACCAACGTGACCAACTTCGGTGCGTTTGTGGATATCGGCGTCCATCAGGACGGCCTGGTCCACATCTCTTCTCTGGCTAATAAGTTCGTTGAGGATCCCCATACGGTGGTGAAGGCGGGCGATATTGTCAAAGTGAAGGTGCTGGAGGTTGATCTGCCCCGCAAGCGTATCGCCCTGACCATGCGTCTGGACGAGCAGCCTGGCGAAGGCAACGCCCGTCGCGGCGGCGGCAACGGTAACGGTAACGGCGCGCAGCGTGAACCCGCATCACGCCCGGCGAAGCCGCGTGGTCGCGAGGCACAGCCAGCTGGCAACAGCGCGATGATGGATGCGCTGGCAGCGGCGATGGGTAAAAAACGGTAACGCTTTTCCTGCTCACGATGTAGGCCCGGTAAGCGTAGCGCCACCGGGCATTATCATACTGACCTTGTAATGCCGGGCGGCACTGCGTTTGCCCGGCCTACGCCATTTCCAAAGTGAATAAATATAATTTTATATGTTGCTACAACGTATATTAATTAATTCTCGCTGTTAAAAGAGTAGCGGCGAATATTGCGCTAAATCAAAACTAATAGTCATTCTTACCCAATTCAACACTCCCACACATTTTAATGATTGCTGATAAAAACTATTATCATTACCATTGTCCTGTTGATTATTTAACCATTAATCTAGTAGGTCCTATGTCCTTCTCGCCAGCCAGCGCGTGGAAAATCGTGGGGTTTTCCCGTGAAATTAGCCCGGCCTATCGGCAAAAATTGCTCTCTCTGGGCATGCTCCCCGGGTCATCCTTTAACGTGGTGCGTGTCGCCCCCTTAGGCGATCCCATTCATATTGAAACCCGGCGCGTCAGCCTGGTATTACGTAAAAAAGATCTCGCGTTATTAGAGGTGGAAGCCCTGCCGCAATAACGGCGCTCCACGCAATGAGTCTGCTATTATGAAAAAATTAACCCTTGGCCTTATTGGTAATCCTAATTCCGGCAAGACGACCCTTTTTAACCAGCTCACGGGCGCACGCCAGCGCGTGGGCAACTGGGCGGGGGTCACCGTCGAGCGCAAAGAGGGCTCCTTTACCACTACCGATGCCCAGGTAACGCTGGTCGATCTGCCTGGCACCTACTCGCTGACCACCATTTCGTCGCAAACCTCCCTCGATGAGCAGATCGCCTGTCACTATATTCTCAGCGGCGACGCCGATATGCTGATCAACGTCGTCGATGCCTCGAACCTGGAGCGTAACCTCTACCTGACGCTGCAACTGCTTGAGCTGGGCATTCCCTGCATCGTCGCGCTGAACATGCTGGATATTGCCGAGAAGCAGCAGATTCGTATCGATATCGATGCCCTCGCCGCACGCCTTGGCTGTCCGGTGGTGCCGCTGGTCTCGACGCGTGGGCGCGGCATTGAGGCGCTGAAGATGGCCATCGATCGCCATCAGCGCAACAGCGATATCGAGCGGGTTCACTACGCCCAGCCTCTGTTACACGAAGCCGAAACGCTGGCGCAGGCAATGGCCGCCGATATGCCCCTTCAGCAGCGCCGCTGGCTGGGCCTGCAGATGCTGGAGGGGGATATTTACAGCCGCGCCTATGCCGGGGATGCCGCCCACAGGCTCGATGCGTCGCTGGCACGCCTCGGCGAGGAGATGGACGATCCGGCCTTGCACATTGCCGACGCCCGCTACCAGACCATCGCCGCCATTTGCGACACGGTCAGCAACACCCTTACCGCCGAACCGAGCCGCTTTACCGCCGCGATGGACCGGATCATCATCAACCGCGTGCTGGGCCTGCCCATCTTCCTGCTGGTGATGTACGTTATGTTCGTGCTCGCCATTAACATCGGCGGCGCGCTATCGCCTGTTTTCGACGCCGGCTCGGTGGCTATCTTTATTCATGGTACGCAGTGGCTGGGCTATACCCTGCACTTCCCGCAGTGGCTGACCATCTTCCTGGCCCAGGGGATCGGGGGCGGCATCAACACCGTCCTGCCGCTGGTACCGCAGATCGGCATGATGTACCTGTTCCTCTCCTTCCTTGAGGACTCAGGCTACATGGCACGGGCGGCCTTTGTAATGGATCGCCTGATGCAGTCCCTTGGCCTGCCCGGAAAATCCTTTGTTCCGCTGATCGTCGGCTTCGGCTGCAACGTACCCTCAGTGATGGGGGCGCGTACCCTTGACGCACCGCGCGAGCGCCTGATGACCATTATGATGGCGCCGTTTATGTCCTGCGGGGCACGGCTGGCTATCTTCGCCGTATTTGCCGCCGCCTTTTTCGGCCAGGAGGGGGCGCTGGCGGTCTTCTCCCTCTACCTGCTCGGCATCGTGATGGCGATCCTTACCGGGCTGATGCTCAAGCACACCATTATGCGCGGGGAAGCATCGCCCTTTGTAATGGAGCTACCGGTCTACCATGTTCCCCATCTGAAGAGCCTGGCGATCCAGACCTGGCAGCGGCTGAAGGGCTTTGTGCTGCGCGCCGGGAAGGTGATTGTGGTGGTCAGCATCTTCCTGAGCGCCCTGAACAGCTTTACGCTGAGCGGGACGGCGGCCACCACCATCAACGACTCGGCGCTGGCCGCCGTCAGCCGGGTCTTTACTCCACTGCTTAAGCCCATCGGCGTCCACGAGGATAACTGGCAGGCCACCGTCGGCCTCTTCACCGGCGCAATGGCGAAAGAAGTGGTCGTCGGCACGCTGAACACCCTCTATACCGCCGAGAACATTGAGCAGGAGGCATTTGATCCCGCCACCTTCAGCCTGACGGATGAGCTTACCGGCGCACTGCAGGAGACCTGGCAGAGCCTGGCCGATACCTTTAGCCTGAGCGTGCTGGCTAACCCCATTGAGGCGAGCAAAGGCGATGGCGAGATGGCGACCGGCACGATGGGCGTGATGGGCGATAAATTTGGCAGCCCCGCCGCCGCGTACAGCTACCTGATCTTCGTTCTGCTCTATATCCCCTGCATCTCGGTGATGGGGGCGATCGCCCGTGAAGCCAGCCGTGGCTGGATGGGCTTCTCGATCCTCTGGGGGCTGAATATCGCTTATTCGCTGGCTACGCTCTTCTACCAGACCGCCAGCTTTAGCGCCCACCCACGATACAGCCTGACCTGCATACTGGCGGTGGTGCTGTTTAACGTTCTGCTGCTGGGTGGCCTGCGCCGCGCCAGAAGCCGGGTCGACGTCAACCTGCTGGCGGCGCGTAAAACGGCGGCCAGCTGCTGCGACAGCCCGGCCAGCGACTGTCATTGAGGATAAAACACGATGGCATCGTTAATCGAGGTTCGCAATCTGCTGGCGCTGCAGGGGCGTATGGAGGCCAGCCAGCTCAGCGCGGCGTTGCATACCCCGCGCCCGCTGATTGAGGCGATGCTTAGCCGGATGGAAGCGATGGGCAGAGCCGTACGCGTTCAGGAGGAGGCCGAGGGGTGCCTGACCGGTAGCTGTAAAAGCTGTCCGCAGGGCAAAGCGTGCCTGCGCGAATGGTGGATGCTGCGCTAGATAACAGCGGCGGGCGCACTGCCCGCCTGGCTGCAATTACTTGTAGACGTCCGCCGTGGCGCGAATATCTTTACTGATTTTGTCGCCGCTGGTGATCACATAGTACTTGCCGCCCAGCTCATCGGCTTTCTTCTCCAGCTCTGCCCGGGCATCCATCGGTGCTGACGTATCCGAGGTGCTGATGGTGCCCACTTTGGTCAGATTCATCTCTTTAATCTTATCTTTCTGTACCTCTTCCGCCGCCATCACGCTAAACGAGAGTGCGCCAATAACCAGAGATACGACAATACCTGCTGTACGTTTCATAGCCTTTACTCCATACGGTAGTGGATGCCATTACGCTTTTTGTTGGAACGCCAAATCAATAAATACGTTTAAATTTTAGTCTGTTCCAGCCGTTTCGCCAGCTGCTGCGTAAACGCCACCAGGATCTGGCAAAACGCCTCAGGATGCGAAATGAAGGGTGCGTGTGCCGCCTTAGCAAACACCTGTGACTCGCTCTGTGGCCACTGCGCGTCCAGCCACGGCACGATATTGCGCGGCACAAGCCCGTCAAGACGCCCATAGAGGCGCAGGAACGGCTGCGTCAGCTGCGCGAGCGGTTCGCGCAGATCGGCGGTTTTCAGGATCTCCAGCCCGCCGTTGAGCACCTCTACCGACGGCATCGGTAGCGCCAGCACGGCGTGCTTCAGCTTGCGGGCATCGTCCCGGGCGGTCTCCGTGCCCAGGGTTTGCAGGGCCAGAAAACGCTCCACCGTGCGTTGAAAGTTATCGCTCAGCTGCTGCTGGAAGCCGGACAGCACCTCGGGTTTGATGCCCGGCCAGTCATCTTCGGCGCTGAAGCAGGGGGAGGAGGCGACCGTCACCAGGGCGCTAACGCGATCGGGCGCGCTTAATGCCGCCTGGCTTGCCACCAGTCCGCCAAGGCTCCAGCCAAGCCAGACCGCCTCCTTTGGCGCATGGGCCAGCACAATCTCCGTCATCTCGGACAGGGTCAGCGCGCCGAAGCCGGTGCTGCGACCATAGCCCGGCAGATCCACCAGATGCAGCGTAAAATGCGGGGCCAGATCCGCCGTAATGCAATCCCACACCTCTGCATTCAGTCCCCATCCGTGCAGCAGCACAAGATGACAATTTCCTTCGCCTTTGGTTTGCCACCAGATGTCGTTCATCCGCTATTGTTCTCTTCTCATGTCCAGGAGGGTACGTATGCTAACAGCGCCAGGCTTGTGCTGGCTATGCCGAATGCCGCTCGCCCTGCCCCGCTCAGGGATCTGCTCCGTCTGCCAGCGGACGATTCGCCTTCCGGATAGGGTCTGCCCGCGGTGCGGCCTGCCCGCCGCCAGCACGACGCTACTCTGCGGACGCTGCCTGCAAAAGCCGCCTCCCTGGCAGAGGCTGGTGGCGGTCAGCGCCTACGCGCCGCCGCTTAGCGCGCTGATCCACCAGCTGAAATTTTCCCGTCGGCCGGAGCTGGCCGCGGCGCTGGCTCGACTGCAATTGCTCGCCATTCTTGATGCCCGCCGTACCACGCGGCTTGCGCTGCCGGACCGCATCGTCAGCGTGCCGCTCTACTCGCGCCGTCAGTGGCTGCGGGGCTTTAACCAGAGCGAGCTTCTCAGCCGCCCGCTGGCACGCTGGCTGAGCTGCCGCTACGCCAGCCATACCCTGACCCGTGTCCGCCCGGCCCTGACCCAGCACTTTCTCAGCGCTCGACAGCGAAAAAGCAATCTGAAAAATGCCTTTCGCCTTGAATTGCCTCTCGACGGCCTCCATATCGCTATCGTGGATGATGTCGTCACTACCGGCAGCACCGTTGCGGAGATCACCCGTCTGCTGTTGCAGGGCGGCGCGGCGACTGTTCAGGTATGGTGCCTGTGTCGCACCTTGTAGAGACGCGATGATGGGCGTATTATAACCAAGTAAAACAGTCAACTATTTAGGCCATTGCTATGATCCATATTTCCGACGCAGCTCAGGCGCACTTTGCCAAACTGCTGGCAAATCAGGAAGAAGGAACACAAATCCGCGTATTTGTGATCAATCCAGGCACGCCAAATGCCGAGTGCGGCGTCTCTTACTGCCCGCCGGATGCAGTGGAAGCAACTGATACCGCGTTAACCTTTTCGCTGCTGACCGCCTATGTCGACGAGCTGAGCGCCCCGTATCTGGAAGATGCGGAGATCGACTTCGTGACTGACCAGCTGGGTTCGCAGCTGACGCTGAAGGCCCCTAACGCCAAGATGCGTAAGGTGAATGACGATGCCCCGCTGATGGAGCGCGTTGAGTATCTGCTGCAGTCGCAGATTAACCCGCAGCTGGCTGGCCACGGTGGCCGCGTCACGCTGATGGAGATCACCGACGAAGGCTACGCCATTCTACAGTTTGGCGGCGGCTGTAATGGCTGCTCAATGGTCGACGTCACGCTGAAAGAGGGGATCGAGAAGCAGCTGCTGAACGAGTTCCCTGAGCTGAAAGGCGTGCGCGATCTCACCGAGCACCAGCGCGGCGAACACTCCTACTACTGATCGACCTGCCTTCTGCTGTTCTGCCCGGCGGCGCTCCGCTGGCCGGGCTTCTCCACCCCGCTTTATAATATGACCCACGTCGCACTTCTAAAATTTACCGGCCTGAAGTGATTCTATTCGCCTGTATGTTACCCGTATCATCCCTTTGTGCAGTTAAAACTACTTAACAAGCCAGTTACTTTGTAGATAAGCGTTACCCATAACATCATAAAGGCCAGGTAAACCATGCCACTTATCATCGTTGCTCTCGGTGTTGTTCTATTACTTCTGTTAATGATCCGCTTTAAATTAAACGGCTTCATTGCATTGATCCTGGTGGCGCTTGCCGTCGGGCTGATGCAGGGAATGCCCGTGGATAAAGTTGTTGCCTCCATTAAGGCAGGCGTCGGCGGTACCCTCGGCAGCCTCGCCCTGATCATGGGCTTCGGTGCGATGCTGGGTAAGATGCTGGCGGACTGCGGCGGTGCCCAGCGGATCGCTACCACCTTGATTGCCAAATTTGGTCAGAAATATATTCAGTGGGCGGTCGTATTAACCGGCTTTACCGTCGGCTTTGCCCTGTTCTATGAGGTGGGCTTTGTCCTGCTGCTGCCGCTGGTGTTCACTATCGCTGCGAAAGCGCGCGTGCCGCTGCTCTACGTAGGTGTCCCGATGGCCGCCTCGCTCTCCGTGACCCACGGCTTCCTGCCGCCGCACCCAGGCCCAACCGCTATCGCCACCATCTTCCACGCGGATATGGGCAAAACCCTGCTCTACGGTACGCTGCTGGCTATCCCAACCGTGATCCTGGCCGGCCCGGTCTATGCGCGCTTCCTGAAGAAAATTGATAAGCCGATCCCGGAAGGCCTCTATAACGCAAAAACCTTTACCGAAGCGGAGATGCCGAGCTTTGCCGTCAGCGTCTGGACCTCGCTGGTGCCGGTGATCCTGATGGCCGGTCGCGCCGTGGCGGAGATGGTGCTGCCAAAAGGCCACCCGGTACTCTCTTATGCCGAGTTCTTTGGCGATCCGGTGATGGCGACGCTGATTGCTGTGCTGATCGCGATCTTCACCTTTGGCCTTAACCGTGGCCGCTCGATGGATCAGATCACCGATACCATCACCTCCTCAATTAAAATTATCGCCATGATGCTGCTGATTATCGGCGGCGGCGGCGCGTTCAAGCAGGTGCTGGTGGACAGCGGCGTAGATAAATACATCGCGGCGATGATGCACTCCACCAACCTGTCGCCGCTCTTTATGGCGTGGTCCATTGCCGCCGTGCTGCGTATCGCCCTCGGCTCTGCTACCGTGGCAGCCATCACCGCGGGCGGTATCGCGGCTCCGCTGATTGCCACTACCGGCGTCAGCCCTGAGCTGATGGTTATCGCCGTCGGCTCCGGCAGCGTGATCTTCTCCCACGTAAACGATCCAGGCTTCTGGCTGTTCAAGGAGTACTTCAACCTGAGCATCGGTGAGACCATGAAATCATGGTCGGCGCTGGAGACCATTATCGCGGTGTGCGGCCTGATCGGCTGTCTGCTGCTGGGAATGGTGATTTAGTTGATGTGCCCGGCGGCGCTGCGCCGCCGGGTGATTATTTACTTCTTCACGGTCGCTCTACGACGCTTATCCAGATCCTTCACCAGCCTGTTCACCTTCTCATCGGCAAACATCTCCTCCAGCGACGTCGACAGCTTGCGCCGCCAGTTTTTGTACTGGTAGCTGGTGCCCGGCACGTTGACCGGATCCGCCATATCCAGCCAGTCTTCCGGCTGTAGCCCAAGCAGCGCGCTGCTGCTGTCGGCAATATAGCGTTGCAGGCCTCGGTTGAGGGTGGCGTTCATCGCCATGCGAGCCGCTTTGCGTCCGGTACTCTTCGGCAGACAGCCGTGCTGGTGCAAGGCGTCCAGCAGGCCCTGTTTCGCCCGCTCGCGATCCGCGTACAGGCCACGCAATACCTCTTCATCCGGATAGAGCCCAAGCGTCTTGCCAAGGGTCAGATCGTCCGCCTCCCAGTAGCCGCGCAGAGTCGGCAGGTCGTGGGTCGTGGCGACCGCCATTGACTGGGCAGGCCATGCCTCTGGCGCGCGCACCCGCTTTTTATCGTCGCTTTCGAAATAGAGCACCTTGTAGGAGTAGACCCCGCTGTCGCGCAGCTTGCTGACGATCTCCTTCGGCACGGTGCCAAGATCTTCGCCGATGACCATGCAGCGGTGGCGTTGGCTCTCCAGGGCAAGGATCGCCAGCATGTCATCCACCGGGTAGTGAACATACGCGCCCTGATCCGCCGTCTCGCCGTAGGGGATCCACCACAGACGCAGGAGCGACATCACGTGGTCAATACGCAGCGCGCCGCAGCTCTTCATGTTGGCCCGCAGCAGCTGAACAAAGGGCTCATAGCCGCGGGCGGTGATGATATGCGGATCCATCGGCGGCAGGCCCCAGTTTTGCCCCAGCGGCCCGAGAATATCCGGCGGCGCCCCCACGGAGGCTTCCAGGCAGTAAAGCTCCCGGTCGCACCAGGTCTCCGACCCGCCCTCGGCAACGCCTACCGCCAGATCGCGGTAGAGGCCAATCGGCATCGCAAACCCCTGGCTGGTCTCCCAGCACTCCGCCAGCTGAACGGCGGCCAGCCACTGGAGCCAGAGGTAGAAATCCACCTCGTCGGCGTGCTCCTGACAGAAGGCTTTTACCTGCGGGCTGTCGGTGCGCCGATAGGCTTCCGGCCATACCGGCCAGCCCCAGCGCATCTCATCCTCTTTCACCTGGTATTCATGCAGAGCGTCAAACGCCGCCTGCCAGTAGAGGCCCTCGCCCTGCTGCTGCACAAAACCGCGAAACGCCGCCATCTGCGCGTCGTCGTCCGCCCGATCGGCAAAGAGACGCCACGCCATTTTGAGCGCCGCCAGCTTCAGGGCGGTGACGCTGGCATAATCGACCCACTCGCTGTCGCGCGCCGCATTGAGCGCTTTCTGGGTGGAGTCCATCTTCCACCACGCCTGCGCCTCGTCGCTGCGCTGGTAATCCTCTATGGCGTTGACGTCGATATAGAGCACGTTAAGCCAGCGCCGTGAGGAGGGGCTATAGGGGCTGGCGCTCTCCGGCATCGCCGGGTAGAGCGCATGAACCGGATTGAGGCCGATAAACGCCCCGCCCCGCTTCCCGACCTCGACCAGCATGGCCTTCAGATCGCCGAAGTCGCCGATACCCCAGTTTTTCTCCGAGCGCAGGGTGTAGAGCTGCACGGTGGCACCCCACAGCTTTTTGCCCGCCAGCAGCGCCTCGGGCTCATAGCAGCGCGGCGGGGCGACAATCACCCGGCACTGCCACTGCTTTTTACCCTGACGCAGGATCAGGGTGTGATACCCCTCTGCCAGCGAGGCGGGCAGCGTCATCCGCTTCTTGTCGCGGAACGTCCCCTGGTGCTGCTCGCCGGTTTCGGTCGTGAGCGTCCAGCTAAATTCGCCGCTGCCCTCAACGGGCAACGACAGCCTTTTACCGTGAATAAGCACCTTAACCTGAGGTATGGGAGCCGCTGCCGCCTTTTTGGCCGCAGCGGGGTGCATCGCGTTAAGCAAACGCCGCTTGGTGTCGGCACCAATTGACTGGGGTTTGCCGTGGGCGTTGATATAGTTAGGGCTAATGCCCGCCGCCAGCGCGGCGTCAGCCAGACGTTTACTTTCCATGGCGCTCCTTAGCGTTTGGCCTGCCAGATCAGGTTTTGATAGTCACGAATTGAGCGATCGGAGCTGAACATGCCGCAGCGGGCGGTATTGAGGATCGCCGCGCGGGTCCACGCCTCCTGGTCACGATAGAGCACGTCGACCTGTTTTTGCGCCTCAACGTAGGCGGCAAAGTCAGCGGCAACCAGATAGGGATCGCCCCCCTCTTTGCCAATGCTGTGCAGCATCAGGTCGAAAGCATGCTTGTCGCCGTCGCTGTATTTACCGCTCTCCAGCTCTTTGAGGATCGCATTCAACAGCTTGTCTTTCTTGCGCCATTTAACAGGATCGTAGCCCTTCGCCTTCAGGGCCTTCACCTCTTCCACAGTATGGCCGAAGATGAAGATATTCTCTTCGCCGACCTTCTCGGCAATCTCGACGTTTGCCCCATCCAGCGTGCCCACGGTGAGCGCGCCGTTTAGCGCCAGCTTCATGTTGCCGGTACCGGAGGCCTCCTTCCCGGCGGTAGAGATCTGCTCGGAGACATCCGCCGCCGGGATCAGCTTCTCGGCCGCCGAGACGCAGTAGTCCGGCAGGAAGACCACCTTCAGCTTGTCGCCCACGCGTGGGTCGTTGTTGATCGCCTCCGCCACCTTATTGATAGCAAAGATAATGTTTTTCGCCAGGTAGTAGCCCGGCGCGGCTTTGGCCCCGAACAGGAAGACGCGCGGCACGCGATCCGCCTCCGGGTTCTCGCGGATCTCTTTGTAGAGAGCGAGGATGTGCAGCAGGTTCAGATGCTGACGCTTGTACTCATGCAGGCGCTTGATCTGAATATCAAAAATAGCGTCAGGATTAATGACGATACCGGTACGCGCTTTCACAAACTCCACCAGCCGCGTCTTGTTCTCCTGCTTGATAGCGCGATACTGCTGACGGAAGCTCGCGTCGTCGGCGTACTTCTCCAGGGCCAGCAGCTGGTCAAGATCGTTGACCCACTCTTTCTTCAGGGTGCTGTCGATGAGGGAAGCCAGCGCCGGGTTGCACTGCTTGATCCAGCGGCGCGGGGTGATGCCGTTAGTGACGTTATGGAACTTGTTCGGCCACAGCTGGTGATACTCCGGGAAGAGATCCTTCACCACCAGGTCCGAGTGTAGCGCCGCCACGCCGTTAACCGCGAAACCGCTCACTACACAGAGGTTAGCCATGCGCACCTGGCCGTCATACACCACCGCCAGCTTCGCCCATACCGCCTCGTTGCCCGGCCAGGTTTTCACCACCTGCTTTTTAAAGCGATCGTTGATCTCTTTGATGATCTGCATATGGCGCGGCAGCAGCGGCTTCAGCAGCCGCTCATGCCAGTTCTCCAGCGCCTCCGGCATCAGCGTATGGTTGGTATAGGCAAACAGGCGGCTGGTAATCGACCACGCCTCGTCCCAGCTCAGCTGATGCTCGTCGATCAGCACGCGCAGCATCTCCGGAATGGCGATGGTCGGGTGGGTATCGTTGAGCTGGATGACTTCGTAGTCGGGCAGCTCCGCCAGCTTGCGCCCGGCCAGATGGTGACGGCGCAGAATATCCGCTACCGAGCAGGCGCACTGGAAGTACTGCTGCATCAGGCGCAGCTTTTTACCCGCGGTGTGGTTGTCGTTAGGATAGAGAACCTTAGTCAGCTTTTCGGCGTCGATACCCTGCTGTTCGGCACGCAGGAAATCGCCGTCGTTAAATTTAGTCAGATCGAACGGGTGAGCGTGCTTAGCCTGCCACAGTCGCAGAGGCTGCGCTACGCCGTTACGATAGCCCAGCACCGGCAGATCCCACGCCTCGCCGACCAGGGAAAATGCGGGCTCCCAGCGTCCGTCCCGGCTCACCTTGCCGCCAAGGTTGACCTTAACGTCCAGCGCGGCGTTGTGCTGGAACCAGGGGTAGCTGCCGCGATGCCAGTCGTCCGGGGCCTCCTGCTGCTGCCCGTCGACAAAGGACTGGCGGAACAGACCGTACTGATAATTCAGACCGTAGCCGATAGCGGGCTGACCTACCGTCGCCATCGAGTCGAGGAAGCAGGCCGCCAGCCGTCCCAGCCCGCCGTTGCCCAGCGCCGGATCGATCTCCTCCTCCAGCAGGTCGGTCAGGTTGACGTTATGCGTTTCCAGCAGATCGCTCACCTCCTGATACCAGCCCATGTTAAGCAGGTTGTTGCCAGTCAGGCGGCCAATCAGAAACTCCATTGAGATGTAGTTTACGTGGCGCTGATCCTCTGCGGGTTTGGCTACCGCCTGGGCAGCAAGCTGCTCCGCCAGCGCGCCGCTCACCGCGTGCCACCACTGGTGGGGGGTCATCTCTTCGGCGGAACGGAGACCAAAACGCTGCCACTGACGCGTCAGGGCAGCGGCAAACTGAGCTTTATTAAAGGTTGGCTGTGACATAGCAAACGGGGATCCTGTAAGTAAAAACAACGTTAACGCTAGTTTGCCTGGCCCATACGGCGACTTCCTCATCCTGCCAGGGAAAAGCCCAGGAGGAGCCGCAGGGATGAGCCAAAAGTGTGATCGCTGCCACTTAAAGTTAGCTGCAAAAAGGCGAATTACTCAAAAATTCAACGGCCAGACGGCACAAAAACACATGCAAAAGTATGAGGAAATTATCGACAGTTAACCGGGAGGGCGCTCAAGAAAATGAAATGCCGTTTCATATATACATACATGAATTTAAGTTTACCGCTGCGAAACGTGGATACAAATATTAACAACCCCTTCCTCTTCCCCTATTAATTACCACTTTCGACCTATGGATTCTGAATATCAACGGCCTAACCTTACTCTGCCAAAAGTGAATATTACATTCTGCTCCATTTGCCCGCAGGCTAGTTACCACGTGCCCTCGCTGCCTGTCGGGCGTTTTATTCAGCCAGGTTATAGAAATGTGACACGGTGCAAATTCAGCGTCGTAAAATTCGGACATAACTTGCAATAGAATCCATTCTGACCGACCTTATTAGTCATTAATTACGAAGCTCAAAAAAATTCCTTTTTCTTCGTTCCCTCACAGTGAAGTGATAACTATGTTGATTCCGTCTAAATTAAGTCGCCCGGTTCGTCTTGACCATACTGTGGTCCGCGAACGCCTGCTGGCTAAACTTTCCGGCGCGAACAATTTTCGTTTAGCTCTGGTTACCAGCCCGGCTGGCTACGGCAAAACGACGCTTATTTCACAGTGGGCCGCCAGTCAAGCCGATCTGGGCTGGTTCTCGCTCGATGAGGGGGACAACCAGCCGGAGCGATTCGCCAGCTATCTTGTCGCCGCCGTGCAGCAGGCGACCGGTGGGCACTGTGTCTCCAGCGAAGCGATGGCGCAAAAGCGTCAGTACGCTAGCCTCCCCTCGCTCTTCTCCCAGCTCTTTATTGAGCTGGCTGAGTGGCAGCGCCCGCTCTATATCGTTATCGACGACTATCACCTGGTGACCAACCCGGTGATCCACGATGCGATGCGTTTCTTTCTGCGTCATCAGCCGGAAAATCTGACGCTGGTGGTGCTGTCGCGCAACCTGCCGCAGCTGGGCATTGCCAACCTGCGCGTGCGCGATCAGCTGCTGGAAGTCAGCAGCCAGCAGCTGGCCTTTACCCATCAGGAGGCCAAGCAGTTTTTTGATTGCCGCCTGAACGCCCCGATTGAAGCGGCAGAGAGCAGCCGTCTGTGCGACGACGTGGCCGGATGGGCCACCGCCCTGCAGCTGATTGCCCTCTCGGCGCGGCAGAATAACAGCTCAACCCAGCACTCTGCCCGGCGCCTGGCGGGGATCAACGCCAGCCATCTGTCGGACTATCTGGTCGATGAGGTACTGGACAATATTGATGTCACTACCCGCCAGTTCCTGCTGAAAAGCTCCCTGCTGCGCTCGATGAACGATGCGCTGATCGTCCGGGTTACCGGTGAAGAGAACGGCCAGATGCGGCTGGAAGAGATCGAGCGGCAGGGGCTATTTTTACAGCGTATGGATGACTCCGGCGAGTGGTTTAGCTATCACCCGCTGTTCGGCAGCTTTTTACGCCAGCGCTGTCAGTGGGAGCTGGCCACCGAGCTGCCGGATATCCACCGCGCGGCGGCAGAGAGCTGGATGGCGCAGGGCTTCCCGAGCGAAGCTATCCACCATGCGTTAGCGGCGGGCGACGGCACGATGCTGCGCGATATTCTGCTGCACCATGCGTGGGGGCTGTTTAACCACAGCGAGCTGACCCTGCTGGAGGCGTCGTTAAAGGCGCTGCCGTGGGAGAGCCTGCTGGAGAACCCGCGTCTGGTGCTGCTGCAAGCCTGGCTGATGCAGAGCCAGCACCGCTATAGCGAAGTGAACACCCTGCTGGCCCGCGCCGAGCAGGAGATGGATATGACAGCGGATCACGCCCTGCAAGGTGACTTTAACGCGCTGCGCGCCCAGGTGGCGATTAACGATGGCGATCCGGTGGAGGCCGAGCGGCTGGCGATGATCGCGCTTGAGGAGCTGCCGCTGGCTAACTTCTATAGCCGCATCGTAGCCACCTCGGTGCACGGCGAGGTGCTGCACTGCAAGGGGCTGCTCAGCCACTCCCTCACCGTGATGCAGCAAACCGAGCAGATGGCACGCCGCCACGACGTCTGGCACTACGCGCTGTGGAGCCTGATCCAGCAGTGCGAGATCCTGTTTGCTCAGGGCTTCCTGCAGGCCGCCTGGGAGTGCCAGGAGAAGGCGTTTACGCTTATCCGCGAGCAGCATCTTGAGCAGCTGCCGCTGCATGAATTTTTGCTGCGCATCCGCGCTCAGCTGCTCTGGGCCTGGGGACGTCTTGATGAGTCCGAAGCGGCGGCCCGAGAAGGTATGACCGTGCTCTCTGCCTATCAGCCTCAGCAGCAGCTGCAGTGTCTGGCCCTGGTGGTGCAAAACTCGCTGGCGCGTGGCGATCTGGATAACGCTCGCAGCCACCTTAACCGGCTGGAGAACCTGCTCGGCAACGGGCAGTACCATAGCGACTGGGTGTCCAATGCCGACAAGGTGCGGGTGATCTACTGGCAGATGACCGGCGATAAGCAGGCCGCCGCCCAGTGGCTGCGCCAGACGCCGAAATCAGAGTTTGCCAATAACCACTTCCACCAGAGCCAGTGGCGTAACGTTGCCCGGGCGCAGATCCTGCTGGGAGACGTTGAGTCCGCAGAGATGGTGCTGGAAGAGCTGAACGAGAACGCGCGCAGCCTGCGGCTGATGAGCGATCTGAACCGTAACCTGCTGCTGCTGAACCAGCTTTACTGGCAGGCTGGACGCAAGAATGATGCCCAGCGGGTGCTGATGGAGGCCCTGACGCTGGCAAATCGCACCGGCTTCGTTAGCCATTTCGTGATTGAAGGCGAGGCGATGGCACAGCAGCTGCGGCAGCTGATCCAGCTTAACGCTCTGCCGGAGCTGGAGGGCCACCGCGCCCAGCGCATTCTGCGCGACATTAACCAGCATCATCGCCACAAATATGCCCATTTTGATGAGCGCTTTGTTGAGCGCCTGCTGACCCACCCGGAGGTGCCGGAGCTGATCCGCACCAGCCCGCTGACCCAGCGGGAGTGGCAGGTGCTGGGGCTGATCTACTCTGGCTACAGCAACGAGCAGATCGCCGGCGAGCTGGCGGTGGCGGCGACCACCATCAAAACCCACATCCGTAACCTCTACCAGAAGCTGGGCGTCGCCCACCGCCAGGATGCGGTGCAGCACGCGCAGCAGCTATTACAGATGATGGGCTACGGGGTCTAAATTGTAGTGACTGCATCAGCAGAGTAACGCCCGGTGGCGCTGCGCTTACGCGGGCCTACAAACCCGCAGCGTGCTACCGTAGGCCGGGCAAACGCAGTGCCGCCCGGCGTGATGTTTAGCAGAGTTCCAGCTGAATATTGTGGCTTTTAATCACGTCCAGCACGCCTGCTGGCGGCATCACGTCGGTATAGACCGCATCTACCATGCTGATGCTGCCCATGTTAACCATCGCGTTACGGCCATACTTAGAGTGATCCACCACCAGCATCACGTGGCGTGAGTTGTCGATGATTGCCCGCTTGGTGCGCACCTCGTGGTAGTCAAACTCCAGCAGCGAGCCGTCGGCGTCGATGCCGCTGATGCCGAGAATGCCGAAGTCGAGGCGGAACTGAGAGATAAAGTCGAGCGTCGCCTCGCCGATAATCCCGCCGTCACGGCTGCGCAGCTCGCCCCCGGCCAGAATGATGCGGAAATCCTCTTTCACCATCAGCGTGTTAGCGACGTTAAGGTTATTGGTCACGATGCGCAGGTGATTGTGATCCAGCAGCGCATGCGCTACCGCTTCCGGCGTGGTGCCGATATCGATAAACAGCGTTGCCCCGTCAGGGATCTGGCTGGCGACCTTGCGGGCAATCCGCTCCTTCTCCGCCGTCTGGGTGGCTTTACGATCGTGCCACGAGGTGTTTACCGAGCTTGATGGAAGCGCTGCGCCGCCGTGGTGGCGCAGGATCATGTTCTGATCGGCCAGATCGTTCAAATCGCGGCGAATGGTTTGCGGACTGACGGCAAACTGCTCCACCAGCTCCTCGGTACTGACGTAGCCCTGCTTTTTTACCAGCTCGATAATGGCATCGTGGCGCTGTGTCTGTTTCATTGCAATGTTCCTGAGCTTTTATGTTCGTTTTCGCGTATCAACAAACGCCATTGCCAGCCCCACGGCCAGGCCGGTGACGTGCGCGCCGTTGGCGATAGACATGCCAAACAGATCAAACCAGCCGGCAATTAACCATATTAATGAGAAGGCTATCAGGCCTCGCGGCAAATAGACACCGCTTTGCGGATCGCGCTCGCCCCGCAGCCAGGCGTAGCCCATCAGCGCATAGACCACGCCGGAGAGGCCACCAAACCACGGGCCGCTAAATTTGTGCTGCACATAACCGCTGAGCAGCGCGCTGATAAGCGTGATGACAATGAGCTTGCCGCTACCGAGGCGCTTCTCCACCGCCCCGCCGATGTACCACCACCAGAGCAGGTTGAAGAGGATATGCATCACGGAGAAATGCATCAACGCATGGCTGAAGTAGCGCCAGAGATCGAACTGCAGCGAAGGATCAAAAGGCCACGCCAGCCAGACCATAACCATCTGGTCACCGAGCGTGCTCATCAGGATAAACACCAGCACGCAGAGCAGCGCCACGATCAGCGTTACCGGCCCGGCCCGCTCGCGCAGGGTGGCGAAGAAGGGGTAACGGCGGTAGTGCAGGCCGCTATTAACCTGCCCTGACTGCCAGCTGGCGGCCAGGTAGCGCGGATCTTCCGGATTCTGCTGGAAGCGCGCCAGCTCTTCGCGTACGCGCCCGGCCTGGCTCTCGTCCGCCAGCCAGACGTCGCTGGTCTCGTGGTGTTGAATAGTCAAAACAACGCCCTGGGTCTGCATATAGTCAACAAACGCCTGGGCGACGCGCGGGTTAGCAAAGGAGGTGATCATCAACATGCTGGCGGTCGCTTTTTCCACACAAAAGAGGGCAGTATAGCGGGTTATTGCTCCGCTGACTAAAGCGTCCCGTGAGCCACTTCCGCTGGAAAATGGCGATGCCAGGCGTCAAAGCCGCCGTCGACGCTGTAGACCTGGTCAAAACCCTGCTGCAACAGGTACTGAGCCGCGCCTTTGCTACTGTTGCCGTGGTAGCACATCACCATCACCGGCGTATCAAAGTCGTTCTGCTGCATAAAGGTACCCAGCGTATCGTTGGTCAGATGAAATGCGCCGGGGGTATGGCCCATCGCATAGCTTTGCGGATCGCGAATATCGACCAGCACCGCCAGCTTCTGATGCATCTTCTGGTGGGCCTCTTCTACATTAATACACTCAAACTGATCCATTATTTTCCCATTTGCAGGCCCTGGGGCGTGCTTACCAATGCTCTGCCCGGCGGCGCTAGCTTGCCGGGCCTACAACTACACTCATCCTCTAATTTTACGTCGTTCCGCCAGCTAAACGCCATTATGTTATGCATATCACTTTAAATTGTTTTTTTGATGTTACCAAAAGCGCGTTCGTTTGCTATTATGAGCGATATCGAACATTTTTGAGCTTTTACGAAAGTGCATGAGGTGAGCATGGAAACCAAAGATCTGATTGTGATAGGCGGGGGCATCAACGGTGCCGGTATCGCGGCAGACGCCGCCGGGCGTGGCCTCTCCGTGCTCATGCTGGAGGCAAACGATCTGGCCTGTGCCACCTCTTCGGCCAGCTCCAAGCTGATCCACGGCGGTCTGCGCTACCTTGAGCACTATGAGTTTCGTCTGGTGAGCGAAGCGCTGGCGGAGCGTGAGGTGCTGCTGCAGATGGCGCCGCATATCGCCTTCCCAATGCGTTTTCGCCTGCCGCACCGTCCGCATCTGCGTCCGGCGTGGATGATCCGCATCGGCCTGTTTATGTACGATCACCTGGGCAAACGCACCAGCCTGCCCGGCTCTACCGGCTTGCGTTTTGGCTCAGAGTCGGTGCTGAAGCCGGAGATCGTGCGCGGATTCGAATATTCTGACTGCTGGGTAGACGATGCGCGGCTGGTCGTGGCGAATGCGCAGATGGTGGTGCGTAAAGGCGGCGAAGTGTTAACGCGTACCCGGGCGACCGCGGCACGTCGGGAGAACGGTCTGTGGATCGTCGAAGCCGAAGACGTCGATACCGGCGAGAAGTACCGCTGGCAGGCGCGCGGCCTGGTGAATGCTACCGGTCCGTGGGTAAAACAGTTCTTTGACGAGGGGATGCAGCTGCCGTCTCCGTATGGTATCCGCCTGATCAAAGGCAGCCATATCGTGGTGCCGCGCGTCCACTCGCAGAAGCAGGCCTATATTCTACAGAACGAAGATAAGCGGATCGTGTTTGTGATCCCGTGGATGGACGAGTTCTCCATTATTGGCACTACCGACGTGGAGTATAAGGGCGATGCGAAGCACGTTGAGATCGACGAGAGTGAGATTAACTACCTGCTGAAGGTCTATAACGCGCACTTTAAAAAGCCGCTAACCCGGAACGATATCGTCTGGACCTACTCCGGCGTACGTCCGCTCTGCGACGACGAGTCCGACTCACCGCAGGCGATCACCCGCGACTATACCCTGGATATTCGCGATGACGAGGGCAAAGCACCCCTGCTCTCCGTCTTCGGCGGCAAGCTGACCACCTATCGCAAGCTGGCCGAGCACGCGCTGGAGAAGCTGACGCCGTACTATAGCGGCATCGGCCCGGCGTGGACCAGGGAGTGCGTGCTGCCCGGGGGCGATATTGCCGGTGACCGGGACGACTACGCGGCGAAGCTGCGCCGTCGCTATCCGTTTATCAGCGAGCCGCTGGCGCGCCACTACGCCCGTACCTACGGCAGCAACAGCGAGCTGATCCTTGCCGGTATGACGTCGATTGAAGCGCTGGGGGAGAACTTCGGCCATGAGTTCTACGAGGCCGAGCTGCGCTATCTTGCAGAGCATGAGTGGGTACGCCGCCTCGATGATGCTATCTGGCGTCGGACGAAAGCAGGCATGTGGCTGAACGCGGAGCAGCAGTCGCGGGTGGCCCAGTGGCTGGCCAGCTGGGCTAAGCGTGAATTGTCATTGGCATCGTGATTGAGATAGAAACGCCGGGCGGCACTGCGTTTGCCCGGCCTACGCCCAGGCCCGGTAAGCATAGCGCCACCGGGCGTTTTTTACAGGCGTATCGGCTTGATATTCCAGATTTTATCCGCGTACTCCTTGATCGTCCTGTCGGATGAGAAGTAGCCCATATTGGCGATGTTGTGCATCGCTTTAATTGTCCACTCTTCCGGCTGGCGATAAAGCTCATCCACCCGATCCTGGCAGTCAACGTAGCTGCGGAAATCTGCCAGCACCTGGTAGTGGTCGCCGAAGTTAAGCAGGGAATCCACCAGATCGCGGTAGCGCCCCGGCTCGTCACGATTAAACACGCCGGTAGCGATCTGCGTCAGGACAGTGTGCAGCTCCTCGTCTTTATCGTAGTAGTCGCGCGGCTTATAGCCCTGACGACGCAGCGTCTCAACCTCATCCGCCGTATTACCAAAGATAAAGATATTGTCGTCGCCCACATGCTCCAGCATCTCGACGTTTGCACCATCCAGCGTGCCGATAGTCAGCGCGCCGTTGAGGGCAAACTTCATGTTACTGGTGCCGGAGGCCTCCGTTCCCGCCAGCGAAATCTGCTCAGAGAGATCCGCTGCCGGAATGATTAGCTGCGCCAGGCTGACGCTGTAGTTCGGAATAAACACAACCTTCAGCTTGTCGCCAATCTGTGGATCGTTATTGATGACCTTCGCCACGTCGTTGATCAGGTGAATAATATGCTTCGCCATGTAGTAGGCCGAGGCCGCCTTACCGGCAAAGATATTGACGCGTGGCACCCAGTTCGCTTCCGGATCGGCCTTGATGCGGTTATAGCGGGCGATCACGTGCAGAACATTCATCAGCTGACGCTTGTACTCATGGATACGCTTGATCTGCACGTCGAACAGCGCCTTCGGGTTCACCACTACGTTAAGCTGCTGACCAATATAGAGCGCCAGGCGCTTTTTATTATCCAGCTTCGCCTGGCGCACGGCCTGGTTCACTATCGGGAAGTCGATATGCTGCTCCAGCTCGCTAAGCTGGCTGAGATCGGTTCGCCACGTACGCCCGATATGCTCGTCGAGCACATCTGACAGCGAGGGGTTAGCTAACGCCAGCCAGCGCCGCGGCGTCACGCCGTTGGTGACGTTGGTAAAGCGCGTCGGGAAGATTTTGGCAAAGTCAGCGAATAGCGACTGCACCATCAGGTTTGAGTGCAGCTCGGAGACGCCATTGACCTTGTGGCTGGCCACTACTGCCAGCCAGGCCATGCGTACCCGGCGACCGTTAGACTCGTCGATGATCGAGACACGGCTCAGCAGCCCGGTGTCGTTCGGATACTGCTCCTGCACGGTCTTCAGGAAGTAGTCGTTGATCTCAAAAATAATTTGCAGATGACGCGGCAGAATTTTACCCAGCATGTCTACCGGCCAGGTCTCCAGCGCTTCGCTCATCAGCGTATGGTTGGTATAGGAGAAGATCTGGCAGGTCGCCTCAAAGGCGTCATCCCACGAAAACTTATGCTCGTCGATCAAAAGACGCATCAGCTCAGGAATACCGAGTACCGGATGGGTATCGTTGAGGTGGATGGCGACCTTATCGGCGAGGTTAGCGTAGGTCTTATGCAGCAGGAAGTGGCGGTTCAGGATATCCTGCACCGTCGCGGAGACGAGGAAATACTCCTGGCGCAGGCGCAGCTCGCGACCGGAGTAGGTCGAGTCGTCCGGGTAGAGCACGCGGGAGACGTTTTCCGAGTGGTTTTTATCTTCCACCGCGGCAAAATAGTCGCCCTGATTAAATTTACCGAGGTTGATCGCGCTACTGGCCTGGGCATTCCACAGCCGCAGCGTATTGGTGGCGTCGGTATCAAAACCGGGGATGATCTGATCGTAGGCCACCGCCAGAATCTCTTCGGTCTCCAGCCAGCGGGTCTTCTTCCCCTCCTGCTGGATACGGCCGCCGAACCGTACCTTGTAGCGGGTGTTGTGACGCTTGAACTCCCACGGGTTACCGTATTCCAGCCAGTAGTCCGGGGACTCTTTCTGGCGGCCCTCAACGATGTTCTGTTTGAACATGCCGTAGTCATAGCGGATGCCATAGCCGCGTCCCGGCAGGCCAAGCGTAGCCAGCGAGTCGAGGAAGCAGGCAGCCAGACGACCCAAACCGCCGTTGCCGAGGCCAGGGTCGTTCTCTTCATCGATCAGCTCTTCGAGATCCAGCCCCATCTCTTCCAGCGCGTTTTTAACATCGCCATAGATGCCCAGCGCAAGCAGGGCATTAGAGAGGGTGCGGCCAATCAGAAATTCCATCGACAAATAATAGACCTGGCGCGTCTCCTGCGAGAGCTGCGCACGATTTGAGCGCAGCCAACGCTCAACCAGGCGGTCACGTACGGCGAACAGCGTGGCGTTCAACCACTCGTGTTTATTGGCGATAGCCGGATCTTTACCAATGGTAAACATCAGTTTATAGGCAATGGAGTGCTTTAACGCCTCGACGCTGAGCGTCGGTGATGTATAGGTAAAGGGTGCATTCATAAACGTGATTCCTGGTGCTCTACTTCAACCGATAATAGAGATCCCGGTAGGACTGAGCGGCAACCTGCCAGCTAAAATCCATATTCATCGCCTGACGCTGAACAAAGCGCCACAGCGAAGGCCGGGACCACAGCACAAACGCACGCCTTATCGCCCTCAGCAGCGACCAGGCATTACTGTCTTCAAAGACAAAACCGCTGGCGATACCGTCCGCCAGGTTCTCTAATGAGCTGTCTGATACGGTGTCAGCCAGCCCGCCGGTACGCCGCACCAGCGGCAGCGTGCCGTACTTCAATCCGTAGAGCTGCGTCAGCCCGCACGGTTCAAATCGGCTTGGCACCAGAATCACATCCGCGCCGCCCATGATGCGGTGCGAGAAGGCTTCGTGATAGCCAATCTGGACCCCAACCTGCCCCGGATGCTCGGCGGCAGCGGCCAGGAAGCCCTCCTGCAGAACCGGATCGCCCGCGCCCAGCAGGGCCAGCTGTCCGCCCTGCTCCAGCAGGCCCGGCAGCGCCTCCAGCACCAGATCCAGCCCTTTCTGGCTAGTCAGGCGGCTGACCACGGCGAAGAGCGGGATCTTTTCATCCACCTTCAGCCCCATCGCGATTTGCAGCTGGCGCTTGTTCTCCGCCTTATCCTCCAGCGAGTCACGGGTAAAGCGCGACGCCAGCAGCAGGTCGGTTTCCGGATCCCAGATCTGTTCATCAACGCCGTTGAGGATCCCAGAGAGACGACCCTCTGCATGGCGCTGGCGCAGCAGCCCTTCCATGCCATACGCAAACTGCGGCTCGGTGATCTCCCGCGCGTAGGTCGGGCTAACCGCCGTAATATGGTCGGCAAAGTAGAGCCCGGCCTTCAGAAACGAGATCTGACCGTTGAACTCTACGCCATTAACATTAAAGAATGACCACGGCAGTTCAATTTCATCCATATGATGAGCATAAAACATACCCTGGTAGGCTAAATTATGCACGGTAAATACCGACTTCGCCGGATGGCCACGGGCGGCGAGGTAGGCAGGCGCCAGCCCGGCATGCCAGTCGTGGGCATGGACAATGTCCGGACGCCAGAACGGATCGAGACCGCAGGCCATCTCGCTGCCCACCCAGCCGAGCAAGGCAAAGCGCAGCACGTTATCGGTGTAGGCAAACAGGTTAGTGTCGTGATACGGGCTGCCGGGACGATCGTAAAGGTGTGGGGCATCAATCAGATAGATGCCAACGCCGTTATAGTGACCGTAGAGCAGTGTGATGTGGCCAGCAAAGGTCTCTCGCCGGGACACCACTTTCGCATCGGTAATACCGCGCCGAATATCAGGAAAAGCCGGCAGCAGTACGCGAGTATCAACACCACCGGCTATTTGCGCCGCAGGGAGTGCACCAAGTACATCTGCCAGACCACCGGTCTTGAGCAACGGGAACATCTCAGAACATACATGTAAAACCTGCATTCTCGCTCCTGTTAAAAACCGCTACCGCATGCAAGCGGTAGCGGTAAACCAGCACGCGGACCCCTTCCGCGCAAGGTTATGATTTGATGCCGTCACTCTTTTAATTTGCTTAACATCTCACGCGTGACCAGCACAATGCCTTCCTCTGAACGGTAGAACCGACGGGCATCCTCTTCTGCATTTTCACCGATCACCATGCCCTCAGGAATTTTACAGGCGCGGTCGATGACGCAGCGGCGCAGGCGGCACGAACGTCCTACCCAGACATCCGGCAGCAGAACCGACGAGTCGATATTGCAGAATGAGTTAACGCGCACGCGCGGGAACAGCACCGACTGCACCACCACCGAACCGGAGATAATGCAGCCCCCCGACACCAGCGAATTAAGCGTCATGCCGTGACTACCGGATCTATCCTGTACAAATTTAGCAGGCGGTAGCGATTCCATGTGGGTTCGGATAGGCCAATTTTGATCGTACATATCCAGTTCAGGGGTGACGGAGGCAAGATCGAGGTTAGCCTTCCAGTATGCCTCCAGGGTTCCTACGTCGCGCCAGTAGGGCTCTGCGTCCGGATCCGACTGCACGCAGGAGTGCGGGAACGCATGGGCAAAGGCCTCACCCGCTCTCGTTACTTTCGGGATAATATCTTTACCGAAATCGTGATTAGAGGTTTCATCCTTGTCATCCTCCTCAAGCAGCTCATAGAGATAGTCTGCATCGAAAATGTAGATCCCCATGCTGGCGAGCGATTTAGTGTCATCCCCCGGCATGGTAGGCGGGTTGGCTGGCTTCTCAACGAAATCGATTACTTTTTCGTTTTCATCTACTGCCATGACGCCGAACGCCGTTGCTTCTGCTTTAGGCACCGGCAGGCAGGCGACGGTGCAGCGTGCGCCCTTCTCAACGTGGTCGATCAGCATGCGCGAGTAGTCCTGCTTATAGATGTGATCGCCCGCGAGGATCACGACATACTCCGCGTTATAGCGGCGAATGATGTCGAGGTTCTGGGTGACCGCATCCGCCGTGCCGCGATACCAGTTTTCACCGTGCACGCGCTGCTGGGCGGGGAGGAGATCGACAAACTCGTTCATCTCTTCGCTAAAGAAGGACCAGCCGCGCTGGAT
Source organism: Escherichia sp. ESNIH1 (assembly GCA_002918705.1). GTDB lineage: Bacteria > Pseudomonadota > Gammaproteobacteria > Enterobacterales > Enterobacteriaceae > Pseudescherichia. The sequence goes on from PQKR01000005.1 coordinate 78,203, forward strand.
ATGCTGCACCAGGGTGTGTGACTGATACTGAGTGATTACGCCGATACGACGGATACCGGAGTTAAGACAGTTGGAGAGCGCAAAATCAATGATACGGAACTTGCCGCCAAAGTGTACCGCAGGCTTGGCGCGTGTGGTGGTCAAGTCTTTGAGACGCGTGCCGCGCCCTCCCGCCAGGATCAGGGCTACAGATTTTAATGGGAGCTGGCGCGCTAACATTAGCGGATCGTTTTTATCAAATCTAACCATGATGAACTCCTTTTTTATGACCTTCGAAAAACGCATACTCCATGCGCGGGCCCATGCCAGACAGCCACTACCACCGGATTATCCTCACCGGCAAATGGAGGAACGGCGCGCCATTCCCCGTCGGGTAATACAATTTCTGTAACCTTATCCGTATTGTTCAGCGTAATCAGGAAACGGTCTGAAAGCAGGATTTGCAGACGGCCTACCCCATGCTCCCACTCCCGCACGCTTAAAGGCTGGGCATCCTTGTTCAGCCAGCTGACGTTGCCGTCACCCTCTTCCCACCAGGCATTATTGGTTAACGCCGGTACCTGCTGGCGAAGATGGATTAAGGTGGCCACAAAGGTGGTCAGCCCGTCATTTGCCTTTTCCCAATCAAGCCAGGTCAGCGCGTTGTCCTGGCAATAGGCATTATTGTTACCATGCTGGCTGTGTCCCTGTTCATCACCCGCCAGCAGCATCGGCGTACCTTGTGACAGCAGCAGCGTGACCAGTAGGGCATGGACACTGTCTCGTCGCCGCTCAATCACATACAACGAACCGCCTAGTCCTTCTGTACCATGATTATTGCTGTGATTATTGTTAGAGCCATCGCGATTCTCTTCGCCGTTGGCCTCGTTGTGTTTATGGTTAAAACAGACGCAGTCGCGTAGCGTAAACCCGTCGTGCGCCGTCACCAGGTTGATCGACGCGGCGGGAAGACGCCCGCTGCGCCTGAACACATCCCCCGAGCCGGCAAAGCGCGTGGCAAAGCGGCCCAAAGAGATATCCTTCGCCAGCCAGAAGCGGCGCGAGGCATCGCGAAACTGATCGTTCCACTCGGCAAACAGCGGCGGAAAATTGCCGACCTGGTAACCGCCTTCGCCCACGTCCCACGGCTCGGCAATCAGCTTGACCGCCGAGAGCACCGGATCGTTTTTTATCGCCTCAAACAGCGGCGCACAGGGGTCAAAATGCGGCGTGCGCCCCATCACCGTCGCTAAATCAAAGCGGAAGCCGTCGATGTGGTAGGTGTCTACCCAATGCCGTAGGCACTGGTGGGCATACTCCACCACGCCAGGATGGCTCAGGTTCAGCGTGTTGCCGCAGCCGGTCCAGTTAACGTAGTCGCCGTTCTCCCTGATCCAATAATAGCTACGGTTATCGATTCCGCGCAGGGAGAAGGTGGGGCCTTCAATATCGACCTCGGCGCTGTGGTTCAAGACGATATCGAGGATCACCTCAATACCGGCTTTGTGCAGCGCTTTGACCGCCTCGCAAAACTCCTGCAGGGCGCGGTCAGGATCGCTGGCGTAGCGCGGATCGAGGGCAAACATCGCCAGCGGGTTGTAGCCCCAGTAGTTGCTTAAGCCCAGCCGCTGCAGGCGCGGCTCGCTGGCAAAATGCGCCACCGGCAGCAGCTCCAGAGCGGTGATCCCCAGCCGTTTAAAGTAAGCGATCATCACCGGATGACCGAGGGCTCTGTAGGTGCCGCGTATCTTTTCCGGAATAGCCGGATGCAAATACGTTAGACCTTTGACATGCGCCTCATAGATCACCGTCTTGCCCCAGGGCGTACGCGGTGGCGCGTCGTCTTCCCAGTCAAACGCCTCATTAACGACCACGCTTTTGGGCGCAATAGCCGCGTTATTATGAGGGTCGGCAATATCAAAACCGCCGTGGAAGAGATCATGATCGATAGCATCGCCGTCGACACGGCGGGCGCAGGGGTCGATCAGCAGTTTGGTCGGATTGAAGCGGTGGCCCGCAGCCGGATCCCACGGGCCGTGCACCCGGAAGCCATAGCGTATGCCGGGACGCGCCTTCTCCAGAAAACCGTGCCAGACGTCGCCAGTGCGGTCAGGCAGGTCGTAACGCTGTTCATTCTCCTCATCGTCAAAGATGCAGAGCTCAACCCGCTCTGCGTTTGCCGAGAAGAGCGTGAAATTCACGCCGTTGCCTTCATAATGCGCGCCAAGTGGCGCAGGCTTGCCTGCCGCCAGCTTCGTCATTCACCCTCCCTGACCAGCCAGATGGTGGAGAGCGGCGGCAGCGTCAGACAGAGCGAGTTATCGCGACCGTGGCTTGGGATCGCATCACTGTGCACGGTGCCGTAATTCCCCATATTGCTGCCGTGATAGTGTACTGAATCGGTGTTCAGCGCCTCACGCCAGCGGCCCGGCTGATTAACGCCAAAGCGGTATTCATGGCGCGGCTCCGGCGTAAAGTTGCTGGCCACGATAATTTCATTGCCGGCTTTATCCCGACGTACAAAGATAAACACCGAGCGTTGGTTATCGTCGACCACCAGCCACTCGAAACCATAGCGATCGAAATCCAGCTCGTGCAGCGCTTTATGGTGACGGTAGGTGGAATTGAGATCGCGTACCAGCCGCTGGACGCCGTGGTGCCAGTTATCGCCGCCCTCCAGCAGATGCCAGTCAAGGCTGCTGTCATGGTTCCACTCGCGCCCCTGGGCAAACTCATTGCCCATAAAGAGCAGCTTTTTACCCGGGAAGCCCCACATCCAGCCGTAGTAAGCGCGCAGGTTGGCAAACTTCTGCCATGCATCACCCGGCATCCGGTCAAGAATGGACTTTTTACCGTGCACAACTTCATCGTGCGACAGCGGCAGAACGAAGTTCTCGGTGTAGTTGTAGAGCATCCCGAACGTCAGCTTATCGTGATGGTACTGACGATAGATGGGATCGAGCTTAAAGTAGTCGAGGGTGTCATGCATCCAGCCCAGGTTCCACTTGTACCAGAAGCCCAGCCCACCGTTAGCCGGTGGCCGCGATACGCCCGGAAAATCGGTAGACTCTTCGGCCATGCTCACCGCCCCTGGCACCTGCTCTCCTAGCTTACGGTTGGTGCTGCGCAGGAACTCGATAGCTTCCAGGTTCTCGCGACCGCCAAACTCGTTGGGGATCCACTCCCCCTCTTTGCGGCTGTAGTCACGGTAGATCATGGAAGCCACCGCATCGACGCGCAGGGCGTCAATACCAAAGCGCTCAACCCAGTAAAGGGCGTTGCCCACCAGATAGTTGCTAACCTCACGGCGACCGTAGTTGTAGATCAGCGTGTTCCAGTCCTGATGGTAGCCCTCGCGCGGATCGCTATGCTCATAGAGATCGGTGCCGTCGAACTCGGCGAGGCCAAACTCGTCGGAGGGGAAGTGGCCGGGGACCCAGTCGAGGATCACATTCAGGCCCGCCGCGTGGGCAGCCTTAATAAAGTAGCGGAAATCATCCCGTGTGCCGAAGCGGCGGGTCGGCGCATAGAGGCCCGTGGGCTGGTAGCCCCAGCTACCGTCAAACGGATGCTCGTTGACCGGCATCAGCTCTAAGTGGGTGAAGCCCATCCACTTCGCATAGGGAACCAGCTGCTCTGCCAGCTCGCGGTAGCTCAGCCAGAAGTTATTGTCGGTATGGCGACGCCAGGAGCCGAGGTGCACCTCATAGATAGAGATGGGCTGATCAAACTCATTGGCGCGCCTGCGCTCTTCGGTCTGCTCAACCTTCTCCGGCAGGCCGCAGATCATGGAGGCGGTCTCCGGACGCATCTGCGCCTCGAAGGCATAGGGGTCGGCTTTGATGCGTAAGTTGCCGTGGGCATCAATCATCTCAAATTTGTAGATCTGCCCATGCTGCGCGCCGGGGATAAACAGCTCCCAGATGCCGGACTCTTTACGCAGGCGCATCGGATGGCGACGACCATCCCAGTAGTTAAATTCGCCTACTACCGAGACGCGTCGGGCGTTGGGCGCCCAGACGGAGAATTTGGTACCGGTGACCCCATCCATTGTATCGGCATGTGCACCTAAGGTTTCATACGGACGCAGGTGCGTCCCCTCTGACAGTAGCCAGGCATCTAAGTCCTGCAGCAGAGGGCCGAAGCGGTAAGGATCGTCTATCAGGTTAGCGTGATCGTGCCAGTGAACGGCAAGCTGATAGCGGAAAGGATTTTTACGGCGTTGAATGATACCGGCAAAGAAGCCGCGTGAATCAAGGCACTCTAGTCTGGCCAGTTTACGTCCGGTTTTCGTTTCGATAACCCACACTTCGGTGGCGTCAGGTAGCAACGCGCGGACTTCCAGTCCGGCATTGGTGCGATGCATACCGAGTACGGAAAAGGGATCCGCAAAATGGCCTGCTATTAGCGCGTTGATCACGTCTCTATCGACAAGACTGGACATGGTTTTTTTATCCTGTTTTATATGTGCCACATTTTTTCGCCAGCCACATCCAGCTGGCCTGAAGCTGCTCCAACCTAAAGCATAGACAAGGGTTCCCCGGTCTCCTGATAAATTTGGCTGAATTGCGACTACATTATGTATTTAGCAAAATTATCGTTGTGTTTGTTCACAAAAAATGTGCAAAAAAAAGGGGGTGACATTGCACCCCCTCTTAAACAGTTATCGTTACGCCAGCTGACGCAGCATCCGCCGCAGCGGCTCGGCGGCACCCCAAAGCAGCTGGTCGCCAACGGTGAAGGCGGAGAGGTACTCCGGTCCCATGTTGAGCTTGCGTAGACGGCCAACCGGGGTGGTCAGGGTGCCGGTTACCGCTGCCGGCGTCAGCTCCCGCATGGTGATCTCACGGTCGTTGGGCACCACTTTCGCCCACTGATTGTGGGCCGCCAGCAGAGACTCAACGGTCGGGATAGAGACATCTTTCTTCAGCTTGATGGTGAAGGCCTGGCTATGGCAGCGCAGCGCGCCCACGCGCACGCAGAGGCCATCCACCGGGATCACCAGGTCGGTATTGAGGATCTTGTTGGTCTCCGCCTGACCCTTCCACTCTTCACGGCTCTGGCCGTTATCGAGCTGTTTATCAATCCACGGGATCAGGCTGCCCGCCAGCGGTACACCGAAGTTGTCTACCGGCAGCTCGCCGCTGCGGGAGAGGGTGGTGACCTTACGCTCGATATCGAGGATAGCCGAGGCCGGATCCGCCAGCTCGCCTGCAACGTGGCTGTGAAGCTGGCCCATCTGCGCCAGCAGTTCACGCATGTGGCGCGCGCCGCCGCCGGAGGCTGCCTGGTAAGTAGCAACCGAAACCCAATCCACCAGATTCTCGGCAAACAGGCCGCCCAGCGACATCAACATCAGGCTGACGGTACAGTTGCCGCCGACAAAGGTTTTCACGCCGCTGTTCAGGCCCTGGGTAATGACGTCCTGGTTGACCGGATCGAGAATGATGATGGCGTCATCTTTCATACGCAGCGAAGAGGCTGCGTCGATCCAGTAACCCTGCCAGCCGCTTTCACGAAGCTTTGGATAGATTTCATTGGTATAATCGCCGCCCTGGCAGGTGACAATAATGTCGAGTGCCTTCAGCGCCTCCAGATCAAATGCGTCCTGCAGCGTGCCCGCTGTGCCTGTACCGAAGGTCGGTGCCGGCTGGCCAAGCTGGGAGGTAGAGAAGAAGACAGGGCGAATGGCATCGAAATCGCGCTCTTCTACCATGCGTTGCATGAGTACAGAGCCGACCATTCCGCGCCAGCCGATAAAACCAACATTTTTCATAGCGTATTTCCTGCAGAGGTGTGTGCTGTTTGAGCAATCCAGATCTTTTTACTGGTATACCTCACACATTACAAAATGCAGCTAAAGTCGCAAGTGAAATTAATCAATGATAGTGTCGCCGTCAGAAATAGCGCTTATCAGCGGCCGTTTAGGGCGTGCCTCAGGGAAACGAAGCAATGAATGATATCCTCTCCATCGCGGTGCTGTTGATCCTGATTATGGATCCGCTTGGCAACCTGCCTATCTTTATGTCGGTGCTGAAGCATACCGAGCCGAAGCGCCGCCGGGCGATTATGATCCGCGAGCTGCTGATCGCTCTGCTGCTGATGCTCATTTTCCTTTTTGCTGGCGAGAAGATCCTTTCATTCCTTAACCTGCGCGCCGAGACCGTCTCTATTTCCGGCGGCATCATCCTGTTTTTAATTGCTATTAAGATGATCTTCCCCAGCCCAGAGGGGGGTAGCTACGGCATGCCCGCCGGTGAAGAGCCGTTTATCGTGCCGCTGGCCATCCCGCTGGTGGCGGGCCCCACCCTGCTCGCCACGCTCATGCTGCTGTCGCATCAGTACCCTAACCAGATGGGCCATCTGGTGATCGCCCTGATGCTGGCGTGGGGCGGCACGGTGGCGATCCTTCTGCAGTCGACGCTGTTTTTACGCCTGCTCGGCGCGAAAGGGGTTAACGCGCTGGAGCGCCTGATGGGGCTAGTGCTGGTAATGCTGGCAACCCAGATGTTCCTGGACGGTATTCGGGTGTGGATGAAGGGGTAGTCATTTAAGCGTGCATTCAAGCTGTAGGCCCGGTCAGCGCAGCGCCACCGGGCCTATCAACCATTAGCTCAGCAGCGAGAAGGCAATCATTCCGACAATGGCGCCCGTGGTGCCGAGGATGGTCTCCATCATCGTCCACGTCTTCAGCGTCTGTGCTTCGGTTGCGCCGGTAAACTTACCAAACAGCCAGAAGCCCGCGTCGTTGACGTGGCTGACCACGATAGAGCCGCCCGCGATGCAGATCGACAGCGCAGCCATCTGTGCGCCGGAGAAGTGCAGCTGCTCAATGACCGGCATCACCAGACCCACCGCGGTCAGACAGGCCACCGTTGCCGATCCCTGAATAATACGCACCGCCGCAGCCAGCACGAAGCAGGTAATCGCGATGGGCAGGCCCATGCCGGTCAACGCTTCGCCCAGGGCCGGACCCACGCCGGAATCCACCAGCACCTGCTTAAAGACGCCGCCCGCACCGATCACCAGCAGGATAATGCCTGCCGGCTGCAACGCCGTGCCGCAGATCGCCATCACTTTGTCTTTCGCCATCCCCTGACGGTACGCCAGACCGTAGATGGCCACCAGGCACGCCACCAGGATGGCGGTAAACGGATGGCCGATAAACTCCAGCCACTCGTAGAGCGTGGAGCCCTGCTCAACGAAACGGGCGGCGATGGTTTTCAGGCCGACCAGCACCAGCGGCAGCAGGATCAGCGCCAGGCTGAAGCCAAACGACGGCATCTTACCCTCGCCGAGATGCGGCTCGCTGATGTCATCCGGAATATGCAGCTCAACGTAGCGGCTGATAAAGTTGCCCCATAGCGGACCGGCAACCAGCATGCCAGGGATCGCCGCGCAGAGGCCGATGAGGATCATCCAGCCAAAGTCGGCATGCATCTGGGACGCCAGCAGCATCGGCGCGGGTCCCGGCAACAGGAAGGCCGCCGCCGCCGCAACCCCGGCGAAGAGCGGAATCACCAGCTTCACCAGGTTCGTGCCGGTGTGGCGCGCCATCGAGAACGCGACGCTGATCAGCAGCACAATCGCGACCTCAAAGAAGAGCGGCAGTGCGCAGATCAGCCCGGCAAGGCCGATGGCATAGTGCGCCCGGCTGTGGCCGAAGGATTTCAGCATCTTGACCGCGATCTGATCCACCGCGCCGGTCTCATGCAGAATCTTGCCGAACATCGCCCCCAGCGCGACCACTATCGCGAGGAAGCCCAGCGTGCCGCCCATGCCTTTTTCCATCGTTTTGGCAATCGCATCGAGCGGCATCCCAGAAAACAACCCAGCGCCAATAGAAACCACCATCAAAGCAATGAAGGCGTGAAGACGTGCCTTCATCACTAAAAACAGCAGCAGCAAAACCGAGCCGACCGCTGTCAAAACAAGCGTTAAAGTACCCACTGTACTGCCTTAGTCTTTTATTTATTAATCACATCAATAGTGCTGGCCACCACGCCGTTGAGCGGCTGGTCGATATCCACAATTAATACGTCAGCCTCGTCCGCGCCCGGCTCTTCCAGCGCTTCAAACTGGGTCACCAGCATCTGCGTTTTAAAGAAGTGGCCTTTACGCGCCTTCAGACGGGCTTCGATCACGTCGAAATCACCCTTCAGGTAGATAAAGGAGAGGTTTGGGTTGCCGTCGCGCAGCAGATCACGGTAGCGTTTTTTCAGTGCGGAGCAGACGATCAGCGACACTTTGTTAGTGCGCTGCATAGCGAAAGCGGCATCGTTCAGCGCCTGCAACCAGGGTTTGCGGTCATCATCGTTCAGCGGCTCGCCAGCGGCCATTTTGGTGATGTTGCTGCGCGGATGCAGAAAGTCGCCATCCAGGAAGGCGGCGTGAAGCTGATAGGCTACTTCGCTGGCAACGGCGGATTTACCACTGCCGGATACGCCCATCAGGACATAGACGTGGTGATCGTGATTAGTCGTGCTCAAAGGTCGCTCCCACAGAGACAAAAGGTAGATTGTTACGGGTAACAGTTATCGGTAACATTTTCCTGCCGGGGCTAGTGAGAAGCAATAACCGGCGGCCTCAGAAGTGAATAAGTGTGAGCTACTTCAAATTTGTCAGACTAAATAGATCCACCTGGTGACAAAGTGAAACCTAAATCTAACATTTTCGGCGTCACGACTTCACCACGAATGCGCGCCAGCAGGCGCTCGGCACCAATACGCCCCATGCGTTCACGCGGCGTCAGCACACTTGCCAACTGAGGCTCCATCACCTGGCCGATATCATGGCCGTGAAAACCGGCAATCGCCATATCATCCGGGATCTTCAGCCCTAAGCGCTGGCACTCAAAGGCCGCGCCCACCGCAAGATCATCGTTGGTACAAAAAATACCGTTGAGCTGCGGATACTCGCGGCGCGCCTGGCGCATCAGTTCAATACCGGATGAGTACGAGGAGGACTGCTCCATCATGACGCTGTACGGCGTCAGGCCTGCATCACGCATCGCCTGCTCATACCCCTGCTGTTTGATAATAGTACGTTCGTCGAGACGTGCACCGAGATAGGCGACGTGGCGATGGCCGCGGGCAACGATCGCGGCGGTCATCTGGCGGGCGGCCTCAAAGTTATCAAAGCCCACGGCGATGTCGAGGCACGGCGAGCGGCTGTCCATCAGCTCCACCACCGGGATCCCCGCCACCTCGATCATCTTTAGCGTGCGCGGAGTGTGGCTGCGCTCGGTGAGGATCAGGCCATCAATGTTCCACGACAGCATCGACTCCAGCCGCTCCTCCTCCATCTCCGGCTTGTAGCCGTAGTGGGCCAGCATGGTCTGGTAGCCATAAGCATCGGTGACGCTTTCAATTCCGCGCAGCACTTCGGCGAATACCTGGTTGGTCAGAGAGGGCAGCAGCACGCCGATAGCGCGACTGGTAGCGTTAGAGAGAATGTCAGGTGCGCGATTAGGAATGTAGCCCAGCTCGTCCAGCACCGCTGCGATTTTGCCACGCAGCGCTACGGAGACTTGCTCCGGGTTGCGTAAAAAACGGCTGACGGTCATTTTGGTTACGCCAACGCGATCTGCAACGTCCTGAAGTACGGGTCTTTTCTTTTTCATCGTCCTGAGCGGGGTAAACGGGAAAACATTTTTTTAGTTTACCACGACGCAGGCGCAACCTCGCCGCTGATAAGGAGAGGTTGCGCACTTTATTTAACACATTATACCGGCGGCAGGTCGAACAGCAGGATTTCACTGTCGCTGTCAGCGTGAATCGACAGCGCCTGCTCGTCCCAGATAGCCAGTCCGTCGGCGGTGACGGCGGTGGTTCCGTTGACAGAGACGCTACCCTTCACGACCTGGACCCAGACTTTGCGTCCGGCGGCAATCTGATAATCCCCCTGCTCATCTTTCAACAGCGCCCAGCGGGAGAGCTCCATATCCTGGTTCACCTTCAGCGAACCGTCGCGGGCATCCGGAGAGAGCACCAGCTGGCGGCCCTGAGCGGCGTCAAAGCGGCGCTGCTCGTAGCGCGGCGTGATACCGGTTTTTTCTGGAATGATCCAGATTTGATACAGGTGCAGACGTTCGGTTTCGCTCGGGTTGTACTCCGAGTGGCGAACCCCGGTCCCGGCGCTCATGATCTGGAACTCACCGGCAGGCACCTGCTCTTTGTTGCCCATGCTGTCCTGATGCTCAACCGTCCCTTCCAGCACGTAGGTCAGGATCTCCATATCTTTATGGGGATGGGTACCGAAGCCCTGGCCTGCGTCGATCACGTCGTCGTTAATGACGCGCAGCGCAGAGAAACCCATAAAGTTCGCATCGTAGTAGTTGGCAAAAGAGAAGGTATGCCATGAGTCCAGCCAACCATGATTTGCATGACCACGTTCATTTGCTTTGCGTAAGAAAATCATTTTTTCACCCCCGTCTGTTTTCGATGGAGTAAGTGTGTACCCGATCGACCCAGGATGATAGAGGGTGAAAATTGACTCCTCTGTTCAAAAATTATGAACAACTTGTTAACCAGCAAAAATCCTTATTTTGCGAGGGTTACCGTGGCAGGTGCGGCCTGCTCAAACCCGCGTTCGAGGATCTCAAGATTGGTTAACACCTCAGATTCCTTGATGTAGTTTTCTGCCCCTTCTGTCAGGGTGGCATAGAGGGCATCGTAGACGCGGCCATAGTCGCCTGGCTCCGGCTGCCACTCTTCGCGCACCGTCTCTCCGGCGTCGTTAAGGTACGCCAGCGTCGCCAGCGTGTCGTCGGCAGCAAACCCTGGCTCACCCGGCATGATATTGGCCTTCAGGCTGGTCTCCTGCTGGTCAATCCCGTACTTGATAAACGAGCCGCGGGTACCGTGGATAATAAATTTCGGGTAGTCGATTTTGACATAGTGGCTGGTCTTCACAATCGCCTTCAGGTCGCCGTAGAAGAGCTGCGCTTCAAAGGTGTCGTCCGGGTTGGCCTTGTTGCGCAGGCTGCGGATGTCATAGGAGACATGGTCCGGGCGGCCAAACAGAGAGATGATCTGATCCAGGGTATGTACGCCGAGGCCAAAAAACATGCCGTCCTGCGGCAGGCCCGGTTTGGTCTCCGCTACCGGGCGGAAGTAGTCGATATGGCTCTCAATTTCGACAATCTCACCCAGCTTGCCGCTCTCAATGGCTTTTTTCGCCGTCAGGAAGCAGCTGTCAAAGCGACGGTTCTGGTATGGGGTAACGGTGAGGCCTTTGCTTTTTGCCAGCTCGAACAGAGTAATGGCCTCAGCCATCGAAGGAGTAAAGGGTTTCTCTACCAGTACGTTTTTACCCGCTTCCAGGGCGCGTTTAGCGTACTCAAAGTGGCTGTCGGCGTGGGTACAGACGATCACCAGCTTCACCTGCGGATCGTTGAGCACCTCATCGAGATCGCTGGTGAAATGGATGTGCTGATACTGAGGATACTGCTCTTCCGGCTTGGGATGGCGGCGGAAGATATGCGCCACGTGCCAGCTCGCTTTGCGGTTGAGAACGTAGGGAAGATGGTAGCGGGTGGTGCTTTTACCAAAGCCAATAAATGCGCAGTGCAGAGTCATGGATCAGTCCTTTTGTTAAATCACTGTCCATAACCATAGCGCAAAGTTGCGTGCGGCAACACGCCCGATGGCGCTGCGCTTATCGGGCCTACAACACCCGCAATGAACCCTCAACCGTCGGCGTCGCAGCCAGTTTGTTCACGGCAAGCGCGCAACAACCGGAGCGTACTTAATGTACGTGAGGATTGTGAGCACTTCCCGAGGACAAAATGGCAAGTAAGCCAGGTTGATACATAGCCAAAAAAAAAGCCAGCATAGGCTGGCTAAGATAATACTGGAAGCAATGTGAGCAATGTCGTGCTTTCAGGTTCACCGTAGCATCCCCTGAACGCATAGCAATAATAATCATTATCATTCGCACTTGTCTAATACTTTTTGCAAAAAATGGCAGTTGACGAAAATTTTGAATTCCCGGATGGTGGAGAGGAGTCTTAACTAACTGAGGATAGAGGAAAATGAGTGAGATAGTGATACGCCACGTCGAAGCCCGCGATGCCGAGCCATTACGCCTGATGTCAGCGCAGCCGGAGATGTATCACCATCTACTACAGCTACCCTACCCTTCACAAGAGCTTTGGCAGGAGCGGGTTAAGCCCCAGCCCGGGCGCCGCATGCTGGTGGCCACCATTGATGGGGAAGTGGCCGGGCATATTGGCATCCACGTTGAGCAGAACCCGCGCCGCAGCCACGCGGCAGAGTTTGGCCTTGCCGTCTCACCCGCCTTTCGTCAGCGGGGCGTCGCCAGCGCCCTGATGAAAGCGATGATTGATGTTTGCGAGAACTGGCTGCGCATCGAGCGGATTGAGCTATCGGTGTATGCCGACAACGAAGCCGCTATTGCGCTCTACCGTAAGCATGGCTTTGAGATCGAAGGCACCGCCAGGAAGTACGCTCTGCGCAACGGCGAGCTGGTGGACTCCTACTTTATGGCACGGATGAAATAAACCATTGCCCGGTGGCGCTGCGCTTACCGGGCCTACGTTTCGTGCCGTTGTAGGCCGGGTCAGGCGAAGCCGCCACCCGGCCTACAGATCAATACCCTGCCGTTAAGTCATCCACCGAACGCGGATCCGACGCGCCATACAGCGCCCCGTCCTCGCCCACCATAATGCTCTGGGTACTGCCCATCGCCTCCTTCAGCGCCACTTTCTGTCCCTTCTGCTCCAGCATTTTCAGCGTATCCGGGCTAAAGCCCTTCTCCACGCGCAGCTCGTCCGGCAGCCACTGATGATGGAAGCGCGGAGCGTTAGTCGCTTCGGCGACGTTCATTTTAAAATCGATGCTGTTAACGACCATTTGCAGCACGGTTGTGATAATACGGCTGCCGCCCGGGCTGCCGGTCACCAGCCAGGTCTTACCATCTTTCGCGACGATGGTTGGCGACATCGACGAAAGCGGACGCTTGTTTGGACCCACGGCGTTGGCATCGCCACCCACCAGCCCGTAGACGTTCGGCACGCCCGGCTTGGCTGAGAAGTCATCCATCTCATTGTTAAGCAGAATGCCAGTGTTGCCCGCCACGATCCCTGAGCCAAAGGTGGTGTTCAGCGTGTAGGTCACCGCTACCGCATTGCCCTCTTTATCCACCACGGAGAAGTGGGTGGTCTGATTACTCTCGTACGGCTCTAGCTTACCGGGGCGGATCTGGCTCGACGGCTTCGCCTTGTTGACGTCGATCTGCTGGGCAATGGATTTGGCATACTCTTTACTGGTCAACGCCTGCCACGGCACTTTGACAAAGTCCGGATCGCCCAGGTACTCCGAGCGATCGGCGTAGGCGTACTTCTCTGCCTCGGCCATCACCTGCATGGCGTCCGCGCTGCCAAAGCCATATTTCGCCAGGTCGAAGTTTTCAAGAATATTGAGGATCTGCACGATGTGGATCCCCCCTGAGGAGGGCGGCGGCATAGAGAAGACCTGATAGCCACGGTAGTCGCCGCTGATCGGCGTACGCTCTACCGCCCGGTAGGCTGCCAGATCCTCTTTGGTAATCAGGCCGCCGTTCTTGCTCATCTCCTGGGCGATCTGATCGGCAATTGCCCCCTTATAGAAAGCGTCCGGCCCCAGCTCGGCAATCATCTCCAGGCTCTTCGCCAGATTAGCCTGCACCAGCTTGTCGCCCTTCTTCAGCGGCTCGCCATTTTTCCAGAAGATCGCCTTGCTGTTGTCGTGATTGGGCAAAACTTCGCTGCCGTAGGTTTTCAGATCCTCCGCCAGGCCGTCGTTAACCGTAAAGCCTTGTCGAGCCAGCTTGATGGCGGGCTGCACTACCTTATTCAGCGGCAGCGTACCGTACTTCTCCAGCGCTAATGAGAAACCCGCCACCGTGCCGGGAGTACCGGTTGCCAGATGAGAGGTGAGAGATTTTTTACTGTCCGGATTACCCTGCTCGTCGAGGAACATATCCCGGCTGGCCTGGGCGGGTGCCATCTCGCGAAAATCGATGGCGGTGGTGGTACCGTCTTTGGTTCGCAGCAGCATAAATCCGCCGCCGCCGAGGTTTCCGGCCTGCGGATGGGTCACCGCCAGCGCGTAGCCCACCGCTACGGCGGCATCTACCGCGTTACCGCCCTGCTTTAGAATATCAACACCCACGCGTGTCGCGGCGGCATCCACCGACGCCACCATCCCCTGCTGCTCACGCACCGGATGGAAGGTATCGGCTTCAACGCCGTAGGAGACGGGGGGCGCTTCCGGCTGCGGCGCGGCAGCCACGCCAAAACAGCTTCCGGCGACCAGCGCCGCGATAGCGGCCCAGCGCGCAAAGTTAGGCTTACTCATCACTATTCTCCAGGAAAAATGGCTGATATTGCTGCTTAATCCTGGTTCACAACGCTAAAAAACGCACAGTCTTAGCGCTGAGCAAGTAAACTTAAATGATCCACCTACAGGAGGAAATAACGATGAAACGCCTCTTATCTCTGGCTTTACTGCTGCCGCTTAGCGCTTTCGCGCAGCCGATTAATACCATCAATAACCCGAACCAGCCGGGGTATCAAATCCCCAGCCAGCAGCGGATGCAGACCCAAATGCTGAATCAGCAAAGCCAGCGGAAAGGCATGCTGAACCAGCAGCTTCAGACCCAGACGCGCATGCAGCAGCAGCACCTGGAGTCGCAGATCAATAACAACTCCCAGCGCATGCTGGATCCGCAGCCGGGTATGCTGGATAACAGCCGTGAACAGATGCTGCCTAACAATAGCGGCAGCATGCTGCACCCGTCCAGCACGCCACAGCCCACTATTCCCCTGAAGACAATGAGTCCCTAGGGCTGAAAATCCGGACCAATAGTGTCGATGCGATCGGTACAGATGCAGTCGACGCCCCAGCGTAGCAGCTCTGCCGCCCGCTGGGGCTGGTTGACGGTGTAGACCAGAATACGCAGCCCGGCGGCTTTGATCTCTGCCGTCCGTTGCGCGTCAAGCAGCTTGTGGTTAAGGTGTAGCGAGACGCAGCCCAGACGCGCCGTCAGCTCGCGCCAGTCGTTACGCCACGCGTCCAGCAGCAGGCCCCGCGGCAGCGCCGGTGCGGCCTGCTGCGCCGCCTCCAGGGCATCAATGTCAAATGAGGAGAGCAGCGGCGGCGTCATGCCCTGCCAAAGCGCTCGCGCCGCCAGCGCCACCGTTTTTCCCGTTAGCGGCCCGGTGCCGGTGGTCGGCTTGATCTCAATATTAGCCATCATGCCATGCTGGCGGCAGCGCTCCGCCACCTGCGACAGCAGCGGCAGCGGCTCGCCCTTAAACTCACCGCTAAACCAGCTCCCCGCATCCACCTTCAGCAGATCGCTCCACGGCAGATCGCCCGCTACGCCCCAGCCGTTGCTGGTGCGCTCAAGGTTATCGTCGTGCAGCAGAAAGATCTCTCCGTCACGGGAGAGCTTGACGTCAAACTCGATCATGGTATGACCGAGGCGTGCGCCGGTATCGATGCCCGCGAGGGTATTCTCCGGGGCCAGCTTGCCGCCGCCGCGATGGGCGACGACTGCGGGATAAGGCCAGTGACTCATATGCGTTGTCCTGTTTCACCGTCAAAAAGGTGCAGGTGGCTCTCGGGCATGTTCAGCCACAGCGTGCTGCCCGGCGCCGGGCGATCGTGATGCGGCAGCCGCACCACCAGCTTCTGCTCGCCCCAGCGGCCGTGGGCCAGGTTATCCGCACCCAGCATCTCCAGGGTATCCATCACCAGCGGGATGCCCCCTGCGGATTGTGAGCTTAGCGTAATATGCTCCGGGCGGATACCCAGCGTCATCTTACGCCCGGCGTAGCCACGGTAGTACCAGTTGATGGGCAGCGCCATACCGCTCTCCAGCTCAAAGTGGTCGCCAGAGATGCTGATGCGCCCGTCCAGCAGGTTCATCGCCGGGCTGCCGATAAAGCTTGCCACAAAACGGCTGGCCGGTTTCTCATACACTTCCACCGGCGTGCCAATCTGCTCCGCCACGCCCTTGTTCATCACCATCACCCGCTGCGCCAGGGTCATCGCCTCCACCTGATCGTGGGTGACGTAGAGCGAGGTGGTCTTCAGGCGGCGGTGCAGCTGCTGGAGTTCGAGACGCATCTGGACGCGCAGCTTGGCATCGAGGTTGGAGAGCGGCTCATCAAACAGAAAGACGGCGGGATCGCGGACAATCGCCCGGCCCATCGCCACCCGCTGGCGCTGGCCGCCGGAGAGCTCGCGCGGGCGGCGTTTGAGCAAGTTCTCCAGCTCCAGAATGCGCGCTGCCTCTTTTACCCGCTCGGCGATGTGCGCTTTGCCCATGCCGCGAATTTTTAAACCCCACGCCATATTCTCCTCCACGCTCATGTGTGGATAGAGGGCATAGTTCTGGAACACCATGGCGATGCCGCGCTCCTTCGGCTCCATCTCGGTTACCCGCTGGCGATCGATCCAGACATCGCCGCTGGTGACCCGCTCAAGCCCGGCCACCATACGCAGCAGGGTCGATTTGCCGCAGCCGGAGGGGCCGACCATCACAATAAATTCCCCGTCCGACACGTCCAGCGTCAGGGGTTGGATCACCTGGGTCTTGCCGCCGTCCCAGCTTTTGCTTACTGCCTGTAGTTTGAGTCCTGACATCTTATTTC
This sequence comes from Escherichia sp. ESNIH1, assembly GCA_002918705.1. GTDB lineage: Bacteria > Pseudomonadota > Gammaproteobacteria > Enterobacterales > Enterobacteriaceae > Pseudescherichia. The sequence goes on from PQKR01000005.1 coordinate 94,845, forward strand.
TCACTGTCCACTAAACCACGCACGAAGGCACGCTGCATGGCTAATACGATAACGACGGGGGGAATAAGGGTGAGCAGCATCGCCGCCATCACCTGGTTCCACTGGGTAGTCCCCTCCCCGGTAGCAATCATCCCTTTGATCCCCGCCACAGCGGTACCCAGGTTGACGTCGCTGACGATCAGCAGCGGCCACAGATACTGGTTCCAGCCGTAGATAAAGGTGATGACAAACAGCGCCGCAAGGTTGGTTTTTGAGAGCGGCAGCACGATGTCGCGGAAAAAGCGCATCGGCGATGCGCCATCAATGCGCGCGGCCTCGATCAGCTCGTCCGGCAGGGTCATAAAGAACTGACGGAACAGGAAAGTCGCGGTCGCCGAGGCCATCAGGGGTAGCGTCAGGCCGGTGTAGCTGTCGAGCATCTTCAGGTTGGCGATCACCTCTACCGTCGGGAAGATACGCACCTCCACCGGCAGCATCAGGGTGATAAAGATCATCCAAAAGAAGAGATTGCGCAGCGGGAAACGGAACCAGACGATGGCAAAGGCGGAGAGCATCGACACGGTAATCTTCCCCACCGTGATGCTGAAGGCCATGATGAAGCTGTTGAGCAGCATCAGCCAGAACGGCGCGCTGTTGGCTCCGACGCCCTGAAGCCAGATGGTCTTCATGTTTTCCAGCAGATGAGTGCCAGGGAGAAGGGTCATCGGCGTCTCAAACACCGCCCGGTTGTCCAGCGTGGCCGCCACAAAGGCGACGTAGAGCGGGAAGAGAATGGCGGCGATGCCAAGGATCAGCATCACATGGCTGAAAATGGTCAGCCCGCGTCGGTTTTCAATCATTGATAGCGCACCTTACTCTCGACGTAACGGAACTGGACCACCGTCAGGATAATGACCAGCAGCATCAGCACCACCGACTGGGCGGCAGAGGCGGAGAGATCCAGCCCGGCAAAGCCTTCCCGGTAGATTTTGTAGATCAGCGTGGTAGTTGCCTGCACCGGCCCACCGGCGGTAGCGGCGTCGATCACCGGGAAGGTATCGAAGAAGGCGTAGACCAGGTTAACCACCAGCAGGAAGAAGCTAACGGGAGCGATCAGCGGCAGCGAGAGCTGGAAGAAGCGGCGCACCGGTCCGGCACCGTCAATGGCGGCGGCCTCTACCAGCGAGCGGGGAATCGACTGCAGCGCGGCGAAGAAGAAGAGGAAGTTGTAGCTGATCTGCTTCCACACCGAGGCGAAGACCACCAAAAACATCGCCTGGCCGCTGTTCTGGGCGTGGTTCCAGCTATAGCCCATCTGCTCCAGGGCGTGGGTAATCAGCCCGCGCCCCGGGTTAAAGAGAAAGATCCACAGCACGGCGGCGATAGCGGGAGCTACCGCGTAGGGCAGCAGCATCAGGGTCTGATAGAAGCGGCTGCCGCGCACCACGTAATCCACCAGCGCGGCAAAAAAGAGCGACGCCAGCAGGCCAGAGAAGGTCACCAGCGCGCTGAACTTTATCGTCGTCCAGAAGGAGTCCAGATAGTAGCTGTCATGCAGCAGCGCCATAAAGTTGTCCAGCCCGACGAACTGGCTGGAGAGACCGAACGGATCGACGCTCTGCACCGAGTACCACAGCGCTTCAGCCGCGGGCCAGATAAAAAAGATAACGGTAATAATCAGCTGCGGCGCGACCAGCGCATAGGGAAGCCAGCGTGAGCGGAATACCGGACGGGATGATGACATTGAGATTTGTTTCCTGAACGGCGCCGGGTGGCGGCTTCGCCTTACCCGGCCTACGACGTGCACCCTGTAGGCCGGATAAGCGTAGCGCCATCCGGCAATTTAACACATTACGATTTGGTGGACTGCTCGAAGCGGCGGAGCAGCTGATTACCACGCTCTACCGCGCTATCCAGCGCCTGCTGCGGGGTTTTCTTGCCGGTCCAGACCGACTCCAGCTCTTCATCCACAATGGTGCGGATCTGCGGCATGTTGCCCAGACGCAGCCCTTTGGTGAACGGCAACGGCGGCTTGTTCAGCATCTGACGGGTGGCGATATCCGCGCCTGGGTTCTTATTGTAGAAGCCCTGCTCGCGGGTCAGATCGTAAGCGGCGGTAGTGATCGGCAGGTAGCCGGTCTTCTGGTGCCACTCGGCGGCATTCTCAGGCTTCGCCAGGAACTCAAGGAACTGGGCGACGCCGGTATAGGTTGGCTTATCTTTGCCCTGCATCACCCACAGGCTGGCCCCGCCGATGATGGCGTTCTGCGGCGCACCCTTCACGTCGGCGTCGTACGGCATCATGCCTACGCCGTAGTTAAACTTGGCGTACTGACGGATATCCGCCAGCGAACCAGAGGAGGCGGTGGTGATAGCACAGTCGCCGTTATAGAACTTCTCGGTGGACTCGTCCTTGCGCCCGAAGTAGCTGAAGTCGCCCTTCTTGTTCAGGTCGGCCAGCATCGCAATGTGCTTGACCTGCTCCGGCTTGTTGAACTCCAGAACGGCGTCAGTGCCGTCAAAGCCGTTGTTTTTGCTGGCGACCGGCAGGCCGTGCCAGGCGCTGAAGTTTTCGATCTGGATCCAGCCCTGCCAGCCGCTGGCGTAGCCGCACTTCATGCCGGCGGCTTTCAGCTTCGCGGTATAGGCGGCAAGGTCCTGCCAGGTTTTCGGCGGCTGCTCTGGATCGAGGCCCGCTTTTTTGAAGGCGTCTTTGTTGTAGTAGAGCACCGGGGTAGAGCTGTTAAACGGCTGGGAGAGCAGATGACCAGATTTTGCATCGGTATAGTAGCCGGAGACGGTTGGCACGAACTGCGACTCGTCAAACGTGATACCCGCATCGCTGAAGACTTCATACACCGGCTTGATGGCCTTCGATGCCATCATGGTTGCGGTCCCGACCTCATAGACCTGCAAAATCGCAGGGGCGTTACCGGTACGGAAGGCGGCGATCCCGGCGCTCAGGCTCTGCTCGTAGTTGCCTTTGTAGACCGGCACAATTTTGTAATCCGGATGGGTGTCATTAAAACGCTGCGCCAGGGAGTCCACTTCTTTACCCAGCTCCCCTTCCATTGAATGCCAGAACGGAATGGTGGTCACTGCCATAGCCTGACCTGCAAACGCCAGACCTAACGCTAATCCTAAAGCTGTATGTCGTAACGATGTCATTCGGTTATCTCTCTTGTTGTGCCGGATGCGCGATATCACGCTTTTCGTGCTCGCGAAGTAACATGACACGCCCAAATGACAGAAAAATAACCTTTTGTTTACAGAAAGATGACAGGAAGGCGGCAGAGGGATGATGAAACGGTGACGATCCAATGGCGGGTAGGTCTTACCCGCGCAGACGAAGGGCAATCTCCTCAAGCGACAGCTGACCTGCGGCGGCGGCAACCGTTAGCTCGACGTAATCGGCATTAGCTGCCAGAGAGATGCCGTTACGTTTGAGGAACAGCAGCGTTATAAACAGAGCCGTGCGTTTATTACCATCGTTAAAGATATGTCCGCGGGCGATGGCAAGCAGGTGCATGGCGGCAAGGATCCAGATATCGGATACCCCTTCGTATTCATATTTGTTTAAGACGCGATAGAGCAAGGCTTCAGCTCGTCCTGGATCCGGCATGCCCGCTACGCCTGGCGTTACGCTCAGGAGCTTATCGTGAAAGCGTATTATCTCTTCCGCTGAGATGAACTGAAGCGTCATTTGTCGGCCAATTCCCTGATTTCGTTACCATGTACGCTCATGATGGCGTCAAATTCTGCATCCAGCTTTGCCGCCTGGTAACGCTCAAACTCTTCAGTACTGATGATCACCGCTGGCTTGTGCCCGCGACGTGTAATGGTTACCGGTGTGCCAGCCGCCGCCGAATCCAGCGCCGCAGCAAGATTTTGCCGGACTTCACTGTAGGTCATTGTACGCATAAAACCTCCGCTTAAGTACAAGTCAATTGTACAACAAACCCGTACAGAAGCGTAAGGTTTCAGGCCCGACGAGTTCATCGCCGGGCCTGGGAAAGAACTTAACCGCCGAGGTAGGCGCTGCGCACCGCTTCGTTGGCCAGCAGCGCGTCGCCGGTATCGGACAGCACCACGCGACCGTTCTCCAGCACGTAGCCGCGATCGGCGAGCTTCAGCGCCTGGTTGGCGTTCTGCTCCACGAGGAAGATGGTCATCCCCTCTTTGCGCAGCTGCTCGATGGTATCGAAGATCTGCTGGATAATAATTGGCGCAAGGCCAAGGGAGGGCTCGTCGAGCAGCAGCAGACGCGGCTGGCTCATCAGCGCCCGGCCAATGGCCAGCATCTGCTGCTCGCCGCCGGACATGGTCCCGGCACGCTGAATGCGGCGCTCGTGCAGACGCGGGAACAGTTCGTAGACCCACTTCATGCGGGTATGAAACTGGTCGCGATCGGCAAAGAAGCCGCCCATCGCCAGGTTCTCTTCTACCGTCATGCGGGAGAAGACGCGTCGCCCTTCCGGCACAATCGCCACCGCTTCGCGCATGATTTTTGCTGTCTGCCAGTCGGTAATGTCTTTACCATCAAAGACAATACGCCCGCTGCTGGCGCGCGGATCGCCGCACAGGGTACCGAGCAGCGTGGTTTTACCCGCGCCGTTGGCCCCGATCAGGGTGACAATTTCCCCCTGGTTGATATGCAGGCTGACGTCATGCAGCGCCTGGATTTTGCCGTAGTGGGCGCTGACCTGGTCAAAAGATAACATCACGTTTTCCATCTTACGCGTCACCACCATTATGCTTCACCTAAATAGGCGCGGATCACGTCCGGGTTATTACGAATCTGCTCCGGCGTGCCGTTTGCCAGCGGCGTGCCCTGGTTTACCACGTAGATACGGTCGGAGATGCCCATCACCAGCTTCATATCGTGCTCAATCAGCAGGATGGTGGTGTTGTGATGGTTACGCAGCTCAACGATCAGCTCATCCAGCTCTTTGGTCTCTTTCGGGTTCAGCCCGGCCGCCGGTTCGTCCAGCATCAGGATCTCCGGCTGGGTCACCATGCAGCGGGCGATCTCCAGACGACGCTGGTCGCCGTAGGCCAGGTTGCTGGCCTGGCGGTTAGCGTGGGCCAACAGGCCGATACGGTCCAGCCAGGTTGCCGCGCGATCCAGGGCCTCGCTCTGGGCGCGACGGAAGGCCGGGGTTTTCAGCAGGCCGGAGAAGAGGCCGGTCTTAAGCTGCTGATGCTGAGCGACCAGCAGGTTCTCAATCACCGTCATCTCACGGAACAGACGCACGTGCTGGAAAGTACGCACTACGCCCATGCGGGCGATCTGCTGCCCCGGCAGCCCTTCCAGGTGCTGGTCGCGTAGCATGATGGTGCCGCCGGTAGGCTTATAGAAGCCGGTCAGGCAGTTGAACACCGTGGTTTTCCCCGCGCCGTTCGGCCCAATCAGAGAGACAATCTCCTGCGGATGCAGATCCAGTGCAACGTTGTTTACCGCCAGCAGCCCGCCGAAGCGCATCATCAGGCCGTTAACGGACAGTAATGGCTCACTCATGCCTGCTCTCCTTTCACTTGCCCGCTTTTCAGTTTTAACTGCGGGCGGGTCATCGGCAGCAAGCCTTCAGGACGCCAAATCATCATCAGTACCATCAGACCACCCAGCATTAACATGCTGTACTCATTGAAATCACGCATCAGCTCACGGGAGACCACCAGCAGGATCGCCGCGAGGATAACCGCGAACTGCGAGCCCATCCCGCCCAGCACCACAATCGCCAGCACAAAGGCGGACTCGGCAAAGGTAAAAGATTCCGGGCTGACGAAGCCCTGACGAGCGGCAAACAGCGTCCCGGCAAAGCCAGCAAACCCGGCGCTGATGGTAAAGGCGGTCAGCTTGATGCGGGTCGGATTGAGGCCCAGCGAGCGGCAGGCGATCTCATCCTCACGCAGCGCTTCCCACGCCCGACCCAGCGGCATGCGCAGCAGGCGGTTGATCACGAACAGGGTTAACACTACCAGCAGCAGCGCCACCAGATAGAGGAATACCACCCGGTCGCTGGGATCGTATTTCACGCCGAAGAAGTTGCTGAAGGTATCCCAGCCGCCTTCGCGGGCGGTACGGCTAAACTCAAGGCCAAACAGCGTGGGTTTCGGGATCTGGCTGATGCCGTTCGGGCCGCCGGTCACTTCGGTGTTGTTGAGCAGCAGAATACGCACGATCTCACCGAAGCCGAGGGTTACGATCGCCAGATAGTCCCCGCGCAGGCGCAGCACCGGGAAGCCCAGCAGGAAGCCCGCCGCGGCCGAGACCAGCCCCGCCAGCGGCAGGCAGGTCCAGAAGCCGAGGCCGTAGTAGTGGTTCAGCAGCGCAAAGGTATAGGCCCCGATGGCGTAGAAGCCGCCGTAGCCCAGCACCAGCAGGCCTGATAGGCCCACCACCACGTTCAACCCAAGGCCGAGGATAATGTAGATCATGGTCAGGGTGGCGATATCCACCGTGCCGCGTGAGACCACAAACGGCCACGCCACGGCGGCGACCAGCAGGGCAACGAGGAACAGCTTCTGCTTCACCGTCGAACCGTCAATGGCGGGCAGGATGAACTTCGGCCCGGAGACGTTCTTCAACCCTTTTTGCATCAGTGGCCGCAGAAGCTGGAACAGAAAGACCACGGCGGTGCCGATAAAGACCCACTGCCAGCGGATATCTGCCGCGCTGCCGACGACCAGCCTGGTGCCGTCAAGGCTGAGCTGGACGCCCATAAAGACGCCGGCCAGCACAAAGAAGAGCGCGGCGGAGAGCAGCGCCATTGCAAAATGCATCGGTTTCATACTTTTTCAACCTCCGGGCGGCCCAGGATACCGGTTGGCATCACCAACAGCACCAGGATCAGCAGAGCAAACGACACCACATCTTTATATTCGGTACTCAGGTACGCGGAGGAGAGCGATTCGGCCACGCCGAGGATCAGGCCGCCAATCATCGCGCCAGGAATACTGCCGATCCCACCCAGCACCGCGGCGGTAAAGGCCTTCATCCCGGCCATAAAGCCGATGTAGGGGTTAATCACGCCGTAGAACTGGCCGAGCAGAACGCCCGCCACGGCGGCCATTGCCGCACCAATCACAAAGGTGAGCGCGATAACGCGATCGGTGTTAATCCCCAGCAAGCTGGCCATCTTCAGATCTTCCGCGCAGGCGCGGCAGGCGCGGCCCATGCGGGAGTAGCGAATGAACAGGGTCAGCGCCAGCATAGCAACGAAGGTGACGATCCAGATCACCAGCTGCATGGTGGTGATCGAGGCGGCGAAGTTCTCGCTGCTGCCGATAGTCCACTGGCCGTTGAACAGGCTTGGCAGCGCCACGTCACGCGAACCTTCGGTCAGGCTGACGTAGTTTTGCAGGAAGATAGACATCCCGATGGCGGAGATCAGCGCGATCAGGCGCTTGGAGTTACGCACCGGGCGATAGGCTACCCGTTCGATACTCCAGCCGTAGGCGCTGGCGATCACAATCGCGCCAACGAATCCGGCCGCGACCAGCAGCCAGCTGCTGTCGATGCCCATCATCATCAGGGCGGCGATGATCATAAAGGAGACATAGCTACCGATCATGTAGACCTCGCCGTGGGCGAAGTTGATCATGCCGATAATGCCGTAGACCATCGTATAGCCGATGGCGATGAGTGCATAGGTGCTTCCCAGCGTCACGCCGTTAAACATCTGCTGCAGGAAGTAGAGAAACTGCTCGGACATAACGTAACCTTTCTAAACTCGCCCGGCTGAGCGGGCGATTGAGATTTACTTAGCTACCGAAGACGAACCATCGGCATGCCATTCAAAGACACCGAACTCAAATCCCTTCAGATCGCCTTTTTCATCCCAGTTCAGCGGCCCAATCACGGTATTTGCCCCGTGAGATTTTAAATCTGTGGCGAGTGCCAGCGGCTCGGCGCTGCCGGACCGCTCAAGCGCCGTCGCCAGCGACTGCACGGCGGCGTAGGTGATCCAGACGTAAGGCCCTGACGGATCTCTCTTTTCAGCCTTCAGCGCCGCAACGATAGCGCCGTTGGCCGGATCCTGGTCATAGCGTTTTGGCATCGTAACCAGCATCCCCTCGCCTGCACTCCCCGCAATGTTGGAGAGTGAGGCATTGCCGACCCCTTCCGGCCCCATAAACTGGGTCTTCAGGCCGGTGGCCCGCGCCTGGCGCAGCATCTGCCCATCTCCGGGTAGTAGCCGCCGTAGTAGACGAAGTCGATATTCTCTTTCTGCAGACGGGCGATCAGCGCCGAGAAGTCTTTCTCCCCGGCGGTAATGCCGTCGAAGAAGACGACGTTCGCACCGCCCTTCTTCAGGCCGTCCTGCACGGAGCGGGCCAGGCCTTCGCCGTACTGCTGCTTATCATGAATAATGGCGATACGCTGCGGTTTCACCTTATCCAGAATGTATTTTGCCGCGGTTGGCCCCTGCGATGAGTCCAGCCCGGCGGTACGCATGATGTATTTGTAGCCGCGTGCGGTCAGCTCCGGGTTAGTAGCACCTGGGGAGATCATCAGGATGCCTTCATCTTCATAAATATCGGATGCGGGCTGGGTTGATGATGAACAGAGGTGGCCAATGACATACTGAATGCCGTCGTTAACGATTTTGTTCGCTACCGCCACGGCCTGTTTCGGATCGCAGGCGTCGTCATACTCAACGGCAACCAGCTTGTCGCCCTTAATGCCGCCCTTCGCGTTGATATCTTTGATGGCCTGACGCGCACCGTTGAACTCCATGTCTCCCCACTGAGCGACCGGTCCAGACATCGCGCCGACCACGGCGATTTTAATATCGGCAGCCGATGCGCTATAAGACACCGCCAGTGCAATCGCGCCCGCGATCAATGTCTTCGCGTTCCTTCTCATAACCTGAAATCCCCATTACCGTCGTGATGTGTATATATTTTGTTTTATTATGGTTAAAAAGCATTCTGTACTTTTATTAAACAACGCTATTTTTACCAGCTTGCTTAATGGTTTAGCGCAGTTTTTACCGTAAAACCTGAGTAAATACTCTATTTTTCAGGCTATTAAGCAGAGATAATATTCTGTATTGATACAGAGATAAACAAAAAAAAGCGCGCTTTCCAGCATAAAATAATGGGACAAAGAGCGGAATAAATCACTACTCATTAGAGAAAAAAACTGCCTGTTTTTCGATCCGTGATGTTTAAAACTGCTTCGGCGGCTGCGCTAAAAGTATTCACCTGATCCAGACAGCGAAAAAGTGAAAGCATCTGGCTAATGAAATTGAGTACACTGCTGCCATCTTTTGAGATTTGGACCCGCAGTGAATGAAACTGACCATCATCCGTTTAGACACGTTTAGCGACCAGGATCGCATTGATTTAGCTAAAATTTGGCCGGAGTACTCCGCATCGTCGTTAAACGTTGACGATACGCACCCGATCTACGCCGCCCGCTTTAATGAGCGACTGCTGGCGGCAGTGCGCGTAACCCTCAGCGGCAGCGAGGGGGCGCTGGACTCTCTGCGCGTACGCGACATAACGCGCCGCCGTGGCGTGGGGCAGTACCTGATTGAAGAGGCGATGGCGCATAATCCGCAGGTGACCCGCTGGTGGATAGCGGACGTTGGCGTCGAGGACCGCAGCGTCATGGCGGCCTTTACCCAGGCGCTGGGCTTTAGCCCGCGGCAGGACGGCTGGGAAAAGCGGCTGTAGCGGCAATGAAAAAGCCCGGTGGCGCTAGCGCTTACCGGGCCTACATGGTCTGAGTGCCGTAGGCCGGGCAAGGAGTTAACCGCCGCCCAGCGCATTTGCATATCCCATTTTCTCCAGCATTTCGTGTTGCAGGAAGGCGGCAAGTTCGGAAATCCCCGGGAGCTTACATGAGTAAGTGACCGGGGTTGAGGAACGCAGCCAACACACCTGCGGCGCGAAAGGCGACGAGAAAATTATTTAGCGTCGGTGGCTGTACCGTTGGCATGCCAGGTAAACACGCCGAACTCGAAGCCTTTCAGGTCGCCCTTCTCATCCCATGACAGCGGCCCCATTACGGTTTCCACGGAGTTGCCTTTCAGCCAGGTCGCGATTTCCGCCGGATCGTCGGACTGGTTCAGGCCTGCCTGCAGCGACTGCAGCGCGGCATAGGTGGTCCACACGAACGCGCCGCTCGGATCCTGCTTCTTGGCCTTGATCGCATCTACAATCGGTTTGTTCGCTGGAACCTGATCGTAGTTCTTCGGCTTGGTCACCAGCATGCCTTCTGCGGATTCACCCGCGATGTTAGAGAGCGATACGTTCGCTACCCCTTCCGGGCCCATAAACTGGGTTTTCAGGCCAGCAGCGCGGGCCTGGCGCAGGATCTGGCCCATCTCCGGGTGATAACCGCCGTAGTAAACAAAATCAATGTTCTCTTTCTTCAGGCGTGCCACCAGCGTGGAGAAGTCTTTCTCACCGGCGGTGATACCGTCAAAGAACACCACGTTCGCGTTGCCTTTCTTCAGATTATCCTGCACGGCGCGGGCCAGGCCCTCACCGTACTGCTGTTTGTCGTGAACAATGGCGATACGCTGCGGTTTCACCTTCTCCAGAATATATTTCGCAGCGGTCGGGCCCTGGTCAGAGTCAAGTCCGGTGGTGCGCAGTACCAGCTTGTAACCACGCGCGGTCAGCTCCGGTGCGGTTGCCGCTGGGGTGATCATCAGAATGCCTTCGTCTTCATAGATATCAGAAGCCGGCTGCGTGGAGGAGGAGCAAAGGTGGCCGATAACATATTTAATGCCGTCGTTAATCACTTTGTTCGCCACCGCAACGGCCTGTTTCGGGTCGCAGGCATCATCGTATTTTACAATTTGCAGTTTTTCGCCTTTGATACCACCCTTCGCATTAATGTCTGCAACGGCCTGTTCCGCACCGGTAAACTCCTGATCGCCATACTGCGCAACCGGACCGGACATCGCGCCCACCACGGCCACTTTAATGTCTGCCTGAGCCATAGTACTGAATGCCAGCGCGATACATCCTGCCAGTAACGCTTTACCCTTCATTTTCATCCTGAGATTCCCCATTGTTCTGGTTGTAACGTTTGTTGTGATGTTGTTTTATGGCGCTTTATTTCATATATGCGTCTGCTGTGCGCGCCTTTTCAGCACACTCTGCTAAAACATACCCCATTTTTATCTTTTGGGAATAGCTATTTTGAAATGTTAATCGTGTATGCCCGGCAGTCGTATGCTACCGGGCGGGGGATCACTGCGTTAGCGAGCGAGAGAGGATATCCAGTGCACGGCGGAACTGCGCATCGGGAATGGTGAGCGGATAGAGGAAACGGATGACGTTGCCGTAAACGCCGCAGCTGAGCAGCAGCAGACCCGCCTCCAGCGCGTGGGCCAGTACCTTCTGGGTAAAGGCTGGCGACGGCTCGCCGGTTTGCGGATCGATAAACTCGACGGCGACCATCGAACCCAGAGCACGCACGTCAGCGATATACGGGCAGTTAGCCCTGGCGTTGTTCAGCTCCGCGACCAGCGCCTCCCCGAGCATGCGGGAGCGATCGCAAAGCTGCTCCTCTTCAATAACCTCCAGCACCGCCAGCGCCGAGGCGATCGCCAGCGGATTACCGGCGTAGGTGCCGCCCAGCCCGCCCGGTGCAGGAGCATCCATCACCTCGGCACGACCGGAGACCGCCGACAGCGGCATACCACCCGCGAGGCTCTTCGCCATTGTGATCAGATCCGGCTTGACGCTGTAGTGCTCCATCGCAAAAAGCTTGCCGGTGCGGGCATAGCCGCTCTGAACCTCGTCAGCGATAAGCAGGATACCGTGCTGGTCGCACAGCTTACGTACGCCCTGCATAAAATCGTCGGGAGCGATGACGAAGCCACCCTCGCCCTGCACCGGCTCCAGCAGAATAGCCGCCACCTGATCCGGGGCGATATCGGCTTTAAAGAGGCGATCCAGACTCTTCAGCGCATCCTGGGTTGAGACGTCGTGCACCGCATTCGGGTACTGAGCATGAAAGATCGAACCGGGGAAAGGGCCAAAGCCGATTTTGTAGGGGGCGACTTTACCGGTCAGCGCCATTGTCATTGAGGTCCGGCCATGAAAGCCGCCGCCAAAGGCGATAACGCCGGGGCGTTTGGTGTAGGCGCGGGCGATTTTGATCGCGTTCTCTACCGCTTCAGCACCGGTAGAGAAAAAGGCGGTTTTTGCTGGCCCCTCGACCGGCACGCGGGCGTTGATCTTCTCTGCCAGCGTGACGTAGCTCTCATAGGGCACAACCTGATAGGCCGTATGGGTAAAGGCCTGAAGCTGCTTCTCTATTGCCGCCACGACATTCGGGTGGCGATGGCCAGTATTCAGCACCGCGATCCCCGCGGCGAAGTCAATTACTTCGTTGCCCTCTGTATCCCACAGCGTGGCGTTTTCTGCTCTCTCGGCGAAGAAGTTACACATGACGCCGATGCCGCGCGGCGTTGCCTGTAAACGCCGTTCGTTTAGTTCGTTATTTTTCACCCTGTCCCCCTGAGAAATACCTATGCGTAGCGCATCTGTAAGTGTTTGCCAGAGGCTAAAAATTCGCCAGAGCGGGCGCTAAAAAAACAAAACCCCCGGACTTTCATCCAGGGGTATAAGCAGACTGCTTCGCAGAAATTACGCTTCGATCGCCGCGCGCAGCTTTTTCATCGCGTTCTTTTCCAGCTGACGCACGCGCTCGGCGGAGACGCCGTACTGGTCGGCCAGCTCCTGCAGCGTGGACTTGTTATCTTCGTCCAGCCAGCGGGCGCGGATAATCGCCTGGCTACGCTCGTCGAGACCCTGCATCGCATCGGTCAGGCGATTTGCCGCCTGCTCTTCCCAGTTGTCGTCTTCAATGCCGTCGGCAAAGTTGGACGATTTATCCTGAAGGTAGAGCACCGGCGCCATCGGCTGGCTGTCGGATTCGTCGTCGGAGGACATATCGAAAGTCATGTCCTGCGCGGCCATGCGGGACTCCATCTCGCGCACGTCTTTGCTGGAGACGCCCAGCTCGCGTGCAACCATTTCGACTTCGTCCTGGTTAAACCAGCCCAGACGCTGCTTGGTTTTACGCAGGTTAAAGAACAGCTTACGCTGCGCTTTCGTGGTGGCGACCTTCACGATACGCCAGTTACGCAGCACGTATTCATGAATTTCGGCTTTGATCCAGTGCACCGCGAACGAGACCAGGCGCACACCCACTTCTGGGTTAAAACGGCGCACGGCCTTCATCAGACCGATGTTACCTTCCTGGATCAGGTCCGCCTGCGGCAGGCCATAGCCCGAGTAGTTACGAGCAATATGAACAACAAAGCGCAGGTGAGACAGGATCAGCGTTTTAGCTGCTTCCAGATCGCCCTGGTAATGCAGCTTTTCAGCCAGCGCCCGCTCTTCATCAGCCGTTAACATCGGCCAAGCGTTAGCAGCCCGGATGTAAGACTCCAGGTTACCAACAGGGGCTAAAGCTAAAGTTTGCATTTCTTTGGTCATTCAAATCCTCTCAATGAACTTCTTACTGGCGGCGGTCTGTTCCTTCCATCTCGTCAAGAGAAAAGAGGCAACAAACATGCCAGCGATTGTGAGCAACGAGAATATCATCCACATTTTTATCAGACAGTGATTTTATCCACAAGTTCAATGCCGTCGTGTGAATAGATTACGCACAAATTGTGACACAACGTTGATAAAAATAGACGCAGGGGAGAAGAGATAACAGGGACTCTTTCCCTGCAAGACATCAGGTGCAGGAAAAGAGTATATCAAAAAATTGCTTAGTCAGGCGTAAAGTGACGTAAATGTTGTACCGTTGCCAGCCAGGCGGCCAGCCAGCCGATCATCGAGCAGACCAGCAGCAGCAGCAGGCACTCATCGAACGACAGGCCGTCGAGGTTAAATTGGGTGCCAAACACCTTTGCCACATCGGTGACGGCGGAGGAGAGCCGCATCACCAGTACCTCGGACAGGATCAGCGACATCAACGCCCCGCTAAAGCCCAGCAGCGCGCCGCCGTAGAGGAACGGACGGAGGATAAAACCGTCAGTCGCGCCAATCAGCTTCTGCACGTTGATGGTGTCGCGGCGCGAGAAGATGCTCAGACGCACGCTGTTGCCGATCACCAGGAAGACGGCGGCCACCATCAGAACGCCGATCATCGCCGATACCCGACCTACCAGTCCGGTCAGCGCCGTCAGGCGGGCAAACCAGCTGTCATCCATGCGTACCTCATCGATGCCGTTGATACGGGTAATACGATCCCGCAGGGTATTCAACGCCTCGGTGCTCTGAAAATCGAGCTTGGGTACCACTACCGCAACGGCTGGAAGCGGGTTCTCTTCCAGCATATCCAGCGCGCCGCCAAAACCAGACCAGTTACGGAACTCGCCGAGGGCATCCTCGCGGGAGAGATAGTTGACCTTCTCAACCCCCTGCTCCGACTGCAGCTGGCCCACTACCTGCTGGGCGGCGTTATCATCCAGCGCCTTATCGAAGTAGACGGTGATCTGCGGCGACGGATAGTACTGGGTCGCCGCCTGGTTGACGTTTTTATAGACCATATAGCAGACGCTAGGCAGCGTGAGGGAGATGGCAATCACCATTACCGTCAGGAAGGTCGCCAGCGGCTTGCTTTTAAGATCCTGCAGCGCGCCGCTAAAGGCATAGCGCATCTGCTCATTAAAGACGTTGGTCTTGCGCGAGCCGGGCTTGGGTGGCGTCTTGCTGCGTCCTGAAGGCGGACGGCTGCCGCCTGCACCTGCGCCAGGCTTACGAAAGCGATCGAATCTGCCGCCAAACTGGCGGATTTGATTTACTGCGTCGCGTTTATTCACCCGTCAGGCCTCCATGCATATGGCCGTCGCTCAGGCTCAGCGTTCGATATGAGCGACGGGAAATCAGTCCGATGTCGTGCGTCGCCATCAGAACGGTAACCCCGACACGGTTGAACTCCTCGAACAGGCGCAGGATGCCTTCCGAAAGCGCCTCATCAAGGTTACCGGTCGGTTCGTCCGCCAGCAGCACCGCAGGCTTGTTGACCACGGCGCGGGCGATGCCCACGCGCTGCTGCTCACCACCGGAGAGTTGGATCGGGAAATTTTTCGCTTTGTCCAGCAGCCCGACCTTATCCAGGGCCGCAGAGACGCGGCGGCGAATATCTTCGCCGCTGGCGCCGGCAATAATCAGCGGGATAGCCACATTGTCGTAAACCGTTCGGTCCATCAACAGATGGTGATCCTGGAAAATCATGCCGATCTGCCGACGCAGAAACGGCACTTCGCGGTTCTTCAGGCGGCTAATGTCATGACCGCTGAAGAAGATTTTCCCGGCGCTTGGCCGCTCAATACCACAGATCAGCTTGAGCAGCGTACTTTTCCCTGCGCCAGAGTGGCCGGTCAGAAATGCCATCTCGCCCGGCTGCAGGTGGAAAGTCACCCCCTGCAGCGCTTGTCTCCCACCGAGATAGGCCTTGCTGACGTGTTCAAAGCGAATCATTGTTAATCCTCTCGGGCAAAAAGTGCCTCTATAAAATCGCCCGCATTAAACGGACGCAAGTCCTCTATACGCTCGCCAGTCCCGATATACCGAATAGGGATCCCGAACTGGTCGGCGACGGAGAAGATCACCCCACCCTTCGCCGTACCATCCAGCTTGGTCAGGGTGATCCCCGTCAGGCCTACCGCCTCGTTAAACAGGCGGGTCTGGCTTACTGCATTCTGCCCGGTGCTGGCGTCAATAGTCAGCATCACTTCGTGCGGCGCATCAACGTCCAGCTTTTTCATCACGCGGACGATCTTTTTCAGCTCTTCCATCAAATGCGCTTTATTCTGCAAGCGTCCGGCAGTATCGGCGATCAGCACGTCAATGCCACGTGATTTCGCCGCCTGGATAGCGTCGAAGATAACCGAGGCGGAGTCCGCACCGGTGTGCTGGGCAATAACCGGAATGTTGTTGCGCTGGCCCCACACCTGGAGCTGCTCAACCGCCGCCGCACGGAAAGTATCCCCCGCGGCCAGCATCACCGATTTCCCCTGCTGTTCAAACTGACGTGCCAGCTTGCCGATGGTCGTGGTTTTCCCCACGCCGTTGACGCCCACCATCAGAATAACAAACGGCGTTTTGCCTTCAATATTAAGCGGCGCGTCAACTTTTGCGAGAATATCGCCCATCTCTGCCTTCAGCAGGCCGTAGAGCGCTTCGGCATCGTGCAGCTGTTTGCGGCTAGCGCTCTCGGTCAGCGTGGCGATGATTTTACGCGTCGTCTC
The DNA here is from genome assembly GCA_002918705.1 of Escherichia sp. ESNIH1. Classification (GTDB taxonomy): domain Bacteria; phylum Pseudomonadota; class Gammaproteobacteria; order Enterobacterales; family Enterobacteriaceae; genus Pseudescherichia. Next base: position 111,065 of record PQKR01000005.1, read on the forward strand.
AACGCCAACATCCGCTACCAGCAGCTGCTCTTCCAGCTCCTCGAACAGATCATCATCGATTTTTTTGCCGCGGAAAAGAGTGATAAATCCGGAACCGAGATTCTCTTTCGTTTTCAGCAGGCTGCGTTTCAGGCGTGCAAAGAAACCCTCTTTGGTCGGCTTCTCCTGCTCCAGAGGAGCAACCTCAACAGGCTCCTCCTCAAGGGCGATCTCCTCCTCCGCAGGCGCAGAGAGCGCGGCGGCCTCCAGCTCCTCGTCGGTGAGTTCACGCTCATCGTCTTCGGTTAACCACTCCTCTGCCTCCGGCTCGACCGGTACAACCTCTTCCGCCTGCGGCAGCGCTTCCGGTTCAATGTACACCGGCGGCTGAGCATGTAGAGGTGCCGCTGGCTCCTCTTGAATTTCTTCTGGAACCTCTTCCGCAACGGTCTCCTGAACCTCTTCCCGGGCGACCACCTGCTCTGTCACCTCGACGACGTCGGCAGCAAAGGCTTCCGATTCGGCTTCGCTATGCGGGGCATGCTCCGCTTTCGCCTCGGCTTCTTTTTCTGTTTCAGTTACCGCCGCCGCCTGCTGCTGGATCTGCTCTTCCGGCTGCTGTTCAACCTGCTGCTCTGGCTCTGCCTGCTGCGGCTCCTCTTTTGGGCCTAAGCCCAGCCAGGAGAGGAAACCCCGTTTTTTCTCTTTTGCCATTTGCGACTACACTCCTCGCGGTTAATTCATGGCACAGCCCGTATTGTCCTAAACCTAGTCGCAAACAGGGACTGAAAAATGTGTAAGTAATTCGTTAGTCTAACACTTTCCTGATTCTACAGCACCGCCTGCGGATTAAGGTTTCGTCTGGCGTCGCCCGCCGCTAAAATGGCGGCCTAAAATTGTGACCAGAGCCAGTATTATGAAAAAACCTAACCGAGCCGTCAGCGGCCAGATACGCATTATTGGCGGCCAGTGGCGCGGCCGGAAACTGCCGGTGCCTGACAGCCCGGGTCTGCGGCCGACGACGGATCGCGTCAGAGAGACCCTGTTTAACTGGCTGGCACCCTCAATGGTAGACGCACGCTGCCTCGACTGCTTCGCCGGCAGCGGCGCGTTGGGCCTGGAGGCGCTGTCGCGCTACGCGGCGTCTGCAACGCTGATAGAGATGGAGCGCGGCGTAGCCCGCCAGCTGCAACAGAACCTGACGACGTTGAACGCCACCCAGGGCAAGGTTGTTAACGACAACACCCTCACGTTCCTTACCCAGAGCGGGACCCCGCATGATATTGTTTTTGTCGATCCGCCGTTTCGTAAAGGCCTGCTCGATGAGACACTGCGGCTACTGGAAAATAACGGCTGGCTGGCAGATGACGCGCTAATCTATGTAGAGAGCGAAGTGGAAAACGGGCTGCCGCCCGTGCCGACGCACTGGGATCTGCACCGTGAAAAGATAGCCGGTCAGGTTGCCTACCGCCTCTATCACCGACACATACAAGGAGCGTAACATGCTGATTAACTTGGGTCGCCTCATGATGCTGTGCGTCTGGGCCTTTCTGATCCTCAACCTGGTTCACCCCTTCCCGCGTCCGCTGAATATCTTCGTCAACGTGGCGCTGGTTTTCACCGCCTTTATGCATGCCTTGCAGATGGTGATGATGAAAACCGCTCTGCCAAAAGACGGCCCGCAGATGACCGCCGCCGAGCAGTGGCGCATCTTTCTGTTCGGTGTCTTTGAGCTACTGGTGTGGCAGAAGAGACTTAAGCAGAAGAAGTAATCGCACGGGCCAGCGTTGTCATCTGCCCGCAACGGCCACTACACTGAATAGCAAGGGTGTGGGCGTGACGTCCACGAGACAGTAACGAATTCAAGGAATTAAGATGCTTTGGTCGTTTATCGCCGTATGTTTTTCCGCCTGGCTCTACGTGGACGCGTCCTATCGCGGGCCCGCCTGGCAACGCTGGGTCTTTAAACCCGTTACGCTGCTGCTGCTGTTGCTGCTGGCGTGGCAAGCGCCGATGTTCAACGCCGTCAGCTATCTGGTGCTGGCCGGTCTCTGTGCGACCCTGGTGGGTGATGCGCTAACCCTGCTGCCGCGTCAGCAGCTGCTCTACGCCATCGGGGCGTTCTTCCTCGCGCATCTGCTCTACACCATCTATTTTGCCAGCCAGATGACGCTCAGCTTCTTCTGGCCGCTGCCGCTGGCGCTGCTGGTCATTGGCGTTCTGCTGATTGCCACCATCTGGACACGGCTTGAGGAGCTGCGCTGGCCCATCTGCACCTTCATCGCTATGACGCTGGTGATGGTCTGGCTGGCCGGTGAGCTATGGTTCTTCCGTCCCACCAGCCCGGCGCTGTCGGCATTTGTCGGTGCCGCCCTGCTGCTGTTGAGCAATATTGTCTGGCTGGGCAGCCACTACCGCCGCCGCTTCAAGGCAGATAGCGCTATTGTGAGCGCCTGCTATTTTGCCGGGCACTTCCTGATTGTTCGCTCCCTCTACATTTAACGCTTGACTCTGGAGTCGACTCCAGAGTGTATCCTCCGGTTAATGAGAAAATTATCATTGACCGGAGGCCGTTATGTCTGTTCCTGAAAAGCCCAAAAAAGCGCCGCAGTTTATGGCCTTTAAGCCTGCCCCTGCGCCGGTCAAAGAGGATTGCTGCGCCGAAGGCGTGTGCGAGGCACCAGATGCCGCTCCCCTGGCCGCTAGCGGCGATCGTTACAGCTGGGTAGTTAACGGTATGGACTGCGCCGCCTGCGCGCGTAAAGTGGAAAACGCGGTTAAACAGGTTGCCGGTGTTGAACATGTTCAGGTGCTTTTCGCCACCGAGAAACTGCTGGTTAACGCCTCGGGCAACGTCAGCGCTCAGGTAGAGGCCGCGGTCAAAAATGCCGGTTACACCCTGCGTAGCGAGACGGCCCCGGCAGAGAAAACCTCCTTTCTGCAGGAAAACCTGCCGCTCATCACCCTGATCATCATGATGGCGCTAAGCTGGGCGCTGGAGCAGGTCAACCACCCGCTCGGTAACCTGGCCTTTATCGCGACCACCCTTGTCGGCCTCTACCCTATCGCTCGCCAGGCGCTGCGTCTGATGAGAAGCGGCAGCTGGTTTGCCATTGAGACGCTGATGAGCGTGGCAGCTATCGGCGCGCTGTTTCTCGGCGCAACGGCAGAGGCGGCGATGGTGCTGCTGCTGTTTCTGGTGGGCGAGCGTCTTGAGGGTTGGGCCGCCAGCCGGGCCCGGCAAGGGGTTAGCGCCCTGATAGCGCTTAAACCAGAGACCGCAACGGTGGTTGTTAACGGCGAACGTAAAACGGTGGCGATAGAGAGGCTGCGACCGGGCGATGTGATTGAGGTGGCGGCCGGAGGGCGTCTGCCCGCCGATGGCGCACTGCTTAGCGCTGACGCCAGTTTTGATGAAAGCGCCCTCACCGGCGAATCCATCCCTGTGGCGCGCGCCGCCGGGGAAAAGGTGCCAGCCGGGGCCACCAGCGTCGATCGTCTGGTCCAGCTCAGCGTGCTGTCAGAGCCAGGCGACAGCGCCATCGACCGTATACTCAGGCTGATTGAGGAGGCCGAGGAGCGCCGAGCGCCCGTCGAGCGTTTTATCGATCGCTTCAGCCGGATCTACACCCCCATCATTATGCTCATCGCCCTGCTGGTTGCGGTTGTGCCACCGCTGCTCTTTAGCGCACCGTGGGAAGGCTGGATCTACAAAGGATTGACGCTGCTGCTCATCGGCTGCCCGTGCGCGCTGGTGATCTCCACGCCAGCGGCGATCGCTTCCGGGCTGGCGGCAGCGGCACGCCGGGGCGCGCTGATTAAAGGCGGCGCGGCGCTGGAGCAGCTCGGACACGTGCGGCATATCGCCTTCGATAAAACGGGCACCCTGACGTTGGGTAAGCCGCAGGTCACGGGAATATATCCTCAACAAATCAGCGAGGAGGAACTGCTTGCGCTGGCCGCTGCGGTTGAGCAGGGTTCGACCCACCCGCTGGCACAGGCGATTGTGCGTGAAGCCCGGTCTCGGGGGCTGGTGATACCCTCCGCCTCGGCCCAGCGGGCGCTAATGGGATCGGGTATTGAGGCCGACGTCGAGGGTAAAAAGGTGCTGATTGTCGCGGCGGGGCACTCCCCTACGCCACAGATCGAGGCATTAGAACAGGCCGGTCAGACCGTCGTTGCCGTAATGCAGGACGGCGTGGCGAAAGGGCTCCTCGCCCTGCGCGATACCCTGCGTGATGATGCAAAAGAGGCCGTCGCTGCGCTGCACAAGCTGGGCGTACAGGGCGTCATTTTGACCGGCGATAACCCTCGTGCGGCGGCGGCGATTGCCGGCGAGCTGGGGCTGGAGTTTAAGGCCGGATTGTTGCCAGCCGATAAGGTTAAAGCCGTAACGGCATTGAACGCTCATACGCCGCTGGCGATGGTTGGGGATGGTATTAACGATGCGCCCGCAATGAAGGCGGCCACCCTCGGTATCGCAATGGGCAGCGGCACCGACGTGGCGCTGGAGACTGCCGACGCGGCGTTAACCCACAGCAGGCTAAGCGGGCTGGCAGAGATGATAGCCCTGGCACGGGCAACGCACGCCAATATCCGACAGAATATTGCCATTGCGCTGGGGCTGAAGGCGGTGTTTTTGGTGACTACCCTGCTGGGGATCACCGGACTCTGGCTGGCGGTGCTCGCCGACACCGGCGCAACGGTGCTGGTGACGGCGAACGCATTACGGTTATTACATAGAAGAAGATAAAAATTATAGGGCACGAACCGTAGGCCGGGTCAGGCGTTAGCCGCCACCCGGCGTAGCGGAGCCGATTTAACGCCCGGCGGCGCTATGCTTGCCGGGCCTACAACGACACGAACCCTCTTAAATATTACTGCATCCCCAAAATTCCGGGTAGCCACAGCGAAATCGCCGGGATATAGGTCACCATCCCCAACACCACCAGCAGCATGGCGTAGAACGGCAGCATGGCACGTACCACGGTCTCGATCTTCTGCTTGCTCACCGCGCTGGCAACGAACAGTACCGATCCTACCGGCGGTGTGATCAGCCCGATCCCGAGGTTAACCATCATGATCATGCCGAAGTGCACCGGATCGATCCCTAATGAGTTGGTCACCGGCAGCAGCACCGGCGTCAGGATCAGGATGATCGGTGCCATATCCATCAGAGTACCAATCAGCAGCAGCATGATGTTGAGGTACATCAGAATGACGTACTTGTTATCCGACAGCGAGGTGAAGAACTCGGTGATGCGCATCGGCAGCTGCATGTAGGTCATTACCGCCCCGAACGCCGCCGCAAAACCAATCAGGATCATCACAATGGTGACGGTCTTTACCGTGCGGCACATCAGCTTCGGCAGCTCGCTCCACTTATAGTCGCGGTAGATAAACATGGTCACAAAGAACGCCCACAGGCAGGCGACCGCCGCCGACTCGGTGGCAGTAAAGATGCCCGACAAAATGCCGCCGAGAATAATCACCACCGTCATCAGCCCCCACAGGGCATCCAGCAGGATTTTTAGCGCCTGCTTAAACGGCACCCGCTCGCCTTTCGGATAGCCACGCTTGCGGGCAAACCCCAGGCAGAGCACCATCAGGCTCACCCCGAGCAGCAGGCCCGGCAGCACGCCAGCGATAAACAGGGTGGCGATAGAGACCGTGCCCCCCGCCGCCAGAGAGTAGATCACCGAGTTGTGGCTGGGGGGGATGAGAATGGCCTGCACCGAGCCGCTGGCGGTTACCGCCGCCGCGTACTCGCGCGGGTAGCCCTTCTTCTCCATCTCCGGGATCATCACGCTGCCGATAGAGGCCGTGTCCGCCACCGACGAGCCAGAAATCGCGCCGAAAAAGGTTGAGGCGACGATATTTACCAGCGACAGGCCGCCGCGAATAAAGCCGACGAAGATGTAGGCGAAGTTAACCAAACGCCGGGCGATACCCCCTTCCGCCATGATCGCGCCCGCCAGGATAAAGAACGGGATCGCCAGCAGGGTAAACTTGTTCACCCCGCTGGTGATTTGAATCATTAATGCTTCCAGCGGCAGATCGATCCACAGCGCACCCGCTACGGCACTCAACCCAACGGCGAAGGCCACCGGCATCCCCAGCGCCAATAGAATGGCGAGGGTGAATAACAAAACAAACGCATCCATTTTTCACCCCTTAACTGTGGTTGCCGATCAGCACGACCGGACGGTTTTCCTGCGATCCAAACAGCAGGCGCTCCAGCACGAACAGGATCAGAATTGCCGACCCCAGCGGCAGCGGCAGATAGCTCTCTCCGGAGGTCAGGATAGGAAACTCGGCCACGGGCTGCTCCCACAGCTCAACGCACAGCCAGTAGCTGTACCAGAACATCAGCAGCGAGATCCCCAGCATCAGCAGATCCACCACTCTGGCGCACAGGCTTTTGAGCGAGTCGGGCAGCCGATCGGTGAGCATGTTGACCGCGATATGAGACCCGGCGCGATAGCTCACCGCGGCCCCGATAAAGGTAAAGGTCACCATGCAGATGATGGCGATCGGCTCTGGCCAGGACTCGCCGCGGTTAAGCACGTAGCGCGAGAAGATGCCAATAGGGATCACGATGGTCATCACCAGCAGCGACAGGCCCGCCACGGCCATAGCGAGCAGGTAGAGACGGTCCATCCACTTCAGGTAGATTTCGGACATACGTCCTCCACAACAGGTCAGGTTTACTGGACGTCAGCGATGGCTTTCATCAGATCCTGATGCTTATCGCCATACTGGGCGCGCACCGGCTCCGTCGCTTTGATAAAGACCGTTTTGTCGATGTCGTGGAACTGGACGCCGCCCGCCTTCATCTTGTCGAGCGCCTGCTGGTTATAGGCATTCCACAATTTGCGCTGTTCAAACTGCGCTTCGCGGGCCAGGGTGAGGATCTTCTTCTGCTCGTCAGCGCTGAGCTTGTCCCACTTCACTTTGGAGTAGAGCAGCATCTCTGGGGTAATAAAGTGACCGCTAAGGGTGTAGTTTTTCGCCACCGGCATATAGTTGTGGGCAACGAAGGTCGGCGGATTGTTCTCTGCGCCGTCGATGACGCCGGTTTGCATCCCGCTATAGACCTCGCTAACGCCCATTGCTACGGAGTTAGCACCCATATCTTTCAGCGTCGCCAGCGCTACCGGGCTACCCTGAACGCGGATCTTCTTGCCTTTCAGATCCTCCGGTTTGACGATCGGATCCTTGGTGATCAGGTTGCGGGTACCGGAGTCCATCCAGCCGAGGAATACCAGCCGGGATTTCGGGTTGGCGGTGAGCTTGTCACCGATCTGCTTACCGATATCGCCGTCGATGATTTTGTGCATGTGGTCTTCATCGCGGAAGACGTAGGGCAGCGTAAAGACCTCAATGTCCGGCAGGATCGCTGCAACCGGTGCCATAGAGACGCGGATCATATCGATGGCGCCCATCTGCGCCTGCTCAATCATCTGCTTTTCGTCCCCGAGCACGCCGCCAGGGAAGACTTTAATCTCCAGCTTGCCATCGGTTTGCTGTTTCAGTTTTTCGCCCATCTGCTCTACGGCCACCACGTTAGGGTAACCCTGCGGGTGAACATCGGCAGCTTTGATAACCTGAGCGAGAACGCCCGGGGCAAAAAGTAGTGACGCGGTGGACAGGCACAGAGAAGCCACTAACGGCTTGAGGGTCGTTTTCATCGGGTCAGCTCCAGGGTAGAGAGGTAGTGTTAGCGTTGTTGTATCGAACCGCTTAAAAACTACACCACGCCTGGAAAAACCAAGGTGAAGCGCCTCACAAAAGTAACAACATTGTGAAACGATGGTTCAATTATGTGACAACAGTAGTCCGAATAGCCGTTGAACGGCGCTCGACAAACTCTGCCGAAAGGATGCGGCTCTCCGATAACCTGCCCGGCGCAGCTGCCAGCACCTTTGCTACCGCCTCTTTTCCCTGGGCATCCAGATCCAGACGCACCGTGGTCAGCGAGGGAATGAAGAACGCACTTTCATAGCTGTCATCGTAGCCCACCACCGATACCTGCTCCGGTACGGCAACATTGGCCTGGTGTAGCGCGCTCAACGCGCCTAATGCCATCTGGTCGTTGCCTGCCAGCAGAGCGGTAAAGCTTTTTTTCTCATTAAGCAGCGTCTGCACACCAGCGAAGCCGCTCGGCGCATCCCATGAGCCATAGATCACCGAGCTGGGCGTCAGACCGTACACGTTAAGGCTATCCAGCCAGCTGGCTAAACGCAGCTGAGCCGATACGGCATGCTGTGGGCCAGGCATCAGCGCAATATGCCGATGTCCCAGCTCATAAAGCCGTTTGACGCTCTCCCGCGTGCCGTTTGTCGGATCGAAAATAACGTGAAAAACGTTGCTATCAGGTGCAACGTCGAGGAATAGACAGGTGACATCTTCATTCTGCTGCGCTAACGCTTCTGCGATAGCGCTCTCCAGCGGCACGTTAATAATGATCCTGTCGACCAGCTGGGACTTAAAATCATTAATTGAGTGCTGAATAGCGGTGGTATCGCTTTCATCGATCATTGAGATAAGCACGTGATAACCCGCATCGCGGGCATGTTTTTTTACCGAAGCGGCAATTTGCGAAGGGGCATGAAGCGCAAGCGAAGTGGTAACCAACCCAAGGGTATGCGTCTGTTTGCCCACCAGCTGCTGAGCAAGGCGGTTAGGCACATAGCGTAGCTCTTCAATCGCTTTTTCAACGCGGATACGCGTTTTTTCTGCAACGTTCACTGACTTATTTAAAACTCTGGAGACAGTCTGGTAAGAGACGCCAGCGTGGCGGGCAACATCTTCCAAAGTCGCATTTTTGCTCTTGTTCACCCTGTCTCCTTACTCTGTTGCCTCTCAAAATCGCCCCTCTATGATAGCAAAATGTCTTACGTTCACAGGGTAGTTTTTTGCGATCTTGTTCACTGTTTACAGTCAGAAAAAAATACGTTGTGTGATAACGGTTACATTTCACAGCGGTGAACGTTGTGCAAAAGATTTGTCAGGTATTGTATGTAATCTACGGATGTGAACGTCATACATTTCGCGATCGTGCGGTTCACACCCGTCCGTTACACCCAAAGAACGCTATTCGCTGCAATGCAGGCGAAGCACCGACTTCTGTTCCTTGATAAGGAAAAAAGAGATGGTTACCGGCAAAAGGAACTACATACTTTTAAGTATTTTCGACTTTCTCTATCTGTTTGCCTGGTCGGCAACGATGGCTTTTTTTGTAATCTGGACCACGCAACACTTAGGTATTAGCGCAACTAAAACCGGCTGGCTTTACGCTATCAACGCCTTTATTGCCCTAACCATGCAGCCGTTCTTTGGCTATATTTCTGACAAATTCGGCACGAAGAAATCGCTTATTTTCCTGATCGTTGCCCTCTTGCTGCCGATTGGGCCATTCTTCATCTACGTCTATGCCCCGCTGCTGATGAGCACCTTCTGGCTAGGCGCTATCCTTGGCGGGATCTATCTGGGGATTATCTTTAACTCCGGCTGCGGCGTTATTGACTCCTATATCGATAAAATTTCTCGTCGCTACGCCTTTGAATATGGCCGGGTCAGAATGTGGGGCTCGCTGGGTTGGGCCGCAGCGGCCTATATTGTGGGCCGCAATATCAATGACAACCCCAACCTCTCTTTCTGGCTGGCCAGCGCGGCCATCGTATTAGCCGCTGTCTGCTTTATGCTGACCAAAATAGAGGTCACGGTTGAAGAGGAGAGAATGACCTCCTCCCTGAAGGCGGGACATGTCTTTGAACTGGCAAAAAATCGTCAGTTCTGGATGCTGATTATCTTCACGCTGTTTGTCACGCAAATCTACGATACCTATGACCAGCAGTTCGCCCAGTATTTCTCCCTGCAATTCTCCAGTGTGGACGTGGGGAATAAGTGGTACGGCACCCTCGCCTCGGTACAGGTCTGTTTTGAGACGCTATTCCTGGGGCTGATGCCGTGGTTTGTAAACCGCGTGGGGGCGAAATGGGCGCTGGTGATTGCCGGTACGATTATGTCGGTACGTATTCTTGGCTCCGCCGTACCTCTCGGCCCGGTGTGGATTGCCGCGGTAAAAATGATGCATGCCATCGAGAAGCCGCTGATTTTAATCGCCGTGTTTAAATTTATTGCGCAGAATTTTGACCATAAGCTGTCATCGACCATCTATCTGCTGGTGCTGTTCGCCGCATCCATTGCGACCACGGTCTACTCGCCCATCGTCGGCTATCTGTACGACACCATTGGTTTCGCCAACGCCTATATCATTCTCGGCCTTATTTCCGGCCTCTTCACGCTCTTCTCCGTGTTCTCTTTACATAACCGGAAAGGCCAGGCCATCAATCTTTCTCAGGAGAGAGAGTCTTTAGCTTAACGGAGGCGGTCATGCGCAACGTATTTTCAGTACCAGGCTTTTTACACGGTGCAGATTACAACCCCGATCAGTGGTTGCATCAGCCAGGCATTATCGAGCAGGACATTGCGATGATGAAAGAGGCGCGCTGCAACGTGATGTCGGTGGGTATATTTAGCTGGTCAACCCTGGAGCCTGAAGAGGGCCGCTATCAGTTCGCCTGGCTGGATGAGGTGCTCGATAAACTTTATGCCAATGGTATCTCTGTTTTTCTGGCGACGCCCAGTGGCGCAAGGCCTGCCTGGGTATCGGAAAAATATCCGGAGGTATTAAGAACCAATAGCGATCGCACCCGGAACCTGCACGGCGAGCGGCATAATCACTGCTACTCCTCACCTGCCTACCTACGGCTGACGGGAAAGATAAACGCGCAGCTGGCGAGGCGCTACGCGAATCACCCGGCGGTGCTGGCCTGGCATATCTCCAATGAATATGGCGGGGAGTGCCACTGCGAGATCTGCCAGGAAAGCTTTCGCGGCTGGCTGAAGGAGAAATATCAGAGCCTGGAAAACCTGAACCGGCGCTGGTGGAGCACCTTCTGGAGCCACGAATATAGCAGCTGGAGCCAGATCTACTCCCCGGGGCCGCTGGGAGAGCAGTCGGTGCATGCCCTGAACCTTGACTGGCGACGCTTCGTCACTGAACAGGTGGCGCTATTCTGTCGCCATGAGATAGAGGCCGTAAAATCCTTTAACCCGGCGCTGCCGGCGACAACGAATTTTCACGGCGCGTTTTATGATTACGATTACTGGCGTCTGGCCCAGGAGATCGATTTTGTCTCCTGGGACAGCTACCCGGAGTGGCATCAGCGTCGGGATCAGCAGGCGCTTGCCTCTTACACCGCCTTTACGTTTGATCTGATGCGTAGCCTGAAGCCCGGCTTACCGTTTCTGCTAATGGAGTCGACGCCTGGCGCAACCAACTGGCAGCCGATCAGCAAGTTGAAAAAACCGGGAATGCATCTGCTCTCGGCCCTGCAGGCGGTGGCGCACGGCTCTGGCTCGGTGCAATATTTTCAGTGGCGTAAAAGCCGTGGCTCCAGCGAGAAGCTGCACGGCGCGGTGGTCGATCATGTCGGGCACCTCAACACGCGGGTGGGGCAGGATGTTAAACAGGTTGGCGCTGCGCTTGAGAAACTAGCCGATGCGGCAGGGAGCGATTACCGGGCCGAGGTAGCCATTGTTTACGACTGGGATAACCGCTGGGCGGTGAACGATGCGGCGGGGCCGCGCAACAGCGGAATCAAATTCGAAGAGACCGTGCATAAGCACTACCAAGCGCTGTGGCAGCAAAATATTCAGGTAGATATTGTCTCTCAGCGCGCCGACATCAGCCGGTATCGCGTGATTGTTGCCCCTATGCTCTATATGGTCAACGCGGCGTTTGCCGACCGGGTGAACCAATTCGTTGCCGCAGGCGGCATCTTTATTGCCACCTACTGGTCAGGGATCGTTAACGAGGACGATCTCTGTTACACCACCGGCTTCCCTGGTCCGCTGCGGGACGTTTTAGGCATCTGGTCAGAAGAGATCGACAGCCTGTACGACGGTGAAACGAACCAGATCAAGATGACGGCTGCATCGTGGGGTGACGCAACTCGCGACTATACCTGTCTTGAACTGTGCGATCTGATCCATACCGAAGGAGCAGAGGTGCTGGGCGTTTATCAGCAGGACTTCTACCAGGGCAGGCCGGCCGTCACCCGTAATCGCTACGGCAAAGGAGAGGCATACTATTTGGCAGCCAGAACCGGAAGCGATTTTCTGACGGACTTCTACCAGACGATCGCGGGCACACACGAGCTATCAGCCTGCACGACGCTGCGCCTGCCGCACGGGGCGGTAGCAACCGTCAGAGAGCAGGATGGCAAGCGGTATATCTTTGTGCAGAACTTTAGCGAGCGGCCTGTAACGCTGGATCTGGCCCAGGAAGCCGGGCCGCTTGAGGCGCTGCTAAATACTGGCGAGCGGCAGGAGCAGCGGTACGCGCTGCCCGCCTTTGGCGTCGAGGTCTTTCTGGCGGAGTAATCTCAACGCCGGGCAGCACTGCGTTTGCCCGGCCTACGATGTGGTATCCAGGCCCGGTAAGCGTAGCGCCACCGGGCGTTATAACTGCCCTTTACGTAACAGGTAATGGTAGGGCAGCGTCTCTACCTGCTGGGCTACTAGCTCATGCTCCATAAAGCGACAAAAGCCGGGAATATCACGCGTAGTGGCGGGATCGTCGGCGATAATTAACAGGGTTTCCCCGGCCTGCATGGTGCGTACGGTTTTGCGCACCATCATCACGGGTTCCGGGCAGCGCAGCCCCTGCGCATCAAGAGTATGGTCAGGGCTGGAGAAAAGATCGGTCATTTTCATCTCACACAGTCAAAAACCGCTGTAGTTTACGCCGCGATTATCGCAAAGCAAACCAGGTTAACGATTGCGTGCATTTTAACCATTGCAAAGCGTAGTGAAAGCAGTATGATGCGGCGGTTCAAATTGGGTTCCCTCACCCCAACTCCTAAAAAGGTCACAATATGACGCAGTTCTCGCAATCGCAGCGCACGAAGGCGCTGTTCTGGCTATCGCTTTTTCATCTGCTGGTGATCACCTCCAGCAACTACCTGGTACAGCTGCCGATCTCGGTGTTTGGTTTCCATACCACCTGGGGCGCGTTTAGCTTTCCGTTTATTTTTCTCGCCACCGACCTGACCGTGCGTATTTTTGGCGCACCGCTCGCCCGGCGGATCATCTTTGCCGTCATGATCCCGGCGCTGATTATCTCCTATATCGTCTCGTCGCTGTTTTATATGGGCAGTTGGCAGGGCTTTGGCGCGCTGGCACATTTTAACCTGTTCGTCGCTCGCATCGCCGCTGCCAGCTTTATGGCCTACACCCTGGGGCAGATCCTCGACGTGCGCGTCTTCAACCGCCTGCGTCAGAATCGCCGCTGGTGGCTCGCCCCAACCGTCTCTACCGTATTCGGTAACGCCAGCGATACCGTCGCCTTCTTCTTTATTGCCTTCTGGCGTAGTCCGGACGCGTTTATGGCCCAGCACTGGGCCGAAATCGCGCTGGTGGACTACAGCTTTAAGGTGCTTATCAGCATTCTATTCTTCCTGCCGATGTATGGCGTATTGCTGAATATGTGCCTGAAAAGACTGGCGGATAAATCTGAAATTTCCGCGTTGCAGGCCAGTTAAAGGTACGCTTCTCAACTTGTGATAAGATGGGCCTATGAGCCGTTTTGGCCGTTTATCGAAAGGAAGAAGTCAATGCGCAATCTGGTTAAGTACGTCGGGATTGGCCTGCTGGTGTTGGGGCTGGCGGCCTGTGATAACAACGACACGAAAACGCCTGCGCAGGGCGCTGCGTCGGAAAGCAATGCAACCGGCCAACCGGTAACCCTGCTGGACGGTAAGGTCACCTTCTCCCTGCCTGCCGACATGAGCGATCAGAGCGGCAAGCTGGGTACCCAGGCGAACAACATGCACGTCTACTCTGACGCCACCGGCCAGAAAGCGGTGATCGTGATTGCTGGGGATAACACCAATGAAGAGCTGCCGGTGCTGGCGAAACGCCTGGAAGAGCAGCAGCGTAGCCGCGATCCGCAGCTGCAGGTGGTGACCAATAAATCTATCGAGGTTAAGGGCCACACGCTGCAGCAGCTGGACAGCATCATCTCCGCGAAAGGCCAGACCGCCTGGTCCTCCGTGGTGCTGGGTAAGGTTGATGGTAAGCTGCTGACTATCCAGGTGACGCTGCCGGCGGAAAACCAGCAGCAGGCGCAGAGCGCAGCAGAGAATATTATCAACACCATCGTGATTAACTAATTGTGTATAACGCCCGGCGGCGCGCTGCGTGCCGGGCCTACGATTCTGAAACGGTCTCCAGCGGAGGCCGTTTTTTTAACTTCAGCGTCAGAAGTAGTGCCACCGCCACCAGCCCGGCCGCCGGTCCGGTTATGCCCAGGGCCAGATCCATGAATACCGTATAGGTCGCCAGCGCCGCACCCTGGTTCTGCTGCGGCACCGCTTTGACCGCCACGACACCCAGCGCCGGGAAGACCAGCGAGAATCCCGCCCCCGCCAGCAGCACACCCACTTTCGCCATCCACGGCGCAGAGGCGAGGCCGGTAAGTATCAATCCCAGCGTCTCAACCGCAAAGCAGATCAGCGCTACGTTGAGGCCGCCTAACCGGCTGATGCCGTTCGGGAAAAAGAGCCGCGCACCGATAAAGGCACAGCTAAAGAGGGTCAAAGCAAAGGCCGCGCCATCCCAGCCTTTGGCATCGTAGAAAAGGGTAATAAAAGTGGCGATAACGCCGAACCCGGCCGAGCCCAGCGCCAGCGCCATCCCATAGAGCCAGATGCGCCCCAGCACGTCGCGAAACGGCAGCGGCTTGCCTTTGCTCACCTTCACCGCCGGACGGGTCAGAGCAAAGAGAAACGCCACCAGCGCCACGGCCATAACGGTGAGGGCCAGCCCGGTGAGGCCAACGTAGTGGAAGCAGAGCACCCCCAGCGGCGCGCCAAGCGCCATCGCACCATAGGAGGCGATGCCGTTCCAGGAGATCACCTTGCCGATGTGCAGCGACCCCACCGTACCCACGCCCCAGAGCGTCGAGCCGGTACCGGCAAAGCTCTGGCCAATTCCGAGGATCACCCTTCCAACGCCGAGCAGTACAAGGCTGATGAAGGGCCAGCCGCTGCTAACGCTTGCCAACAGGTAGCCGACGCCGCTGAGAAAGCAGCCGCACAGGCCAAAGAGTACGATCTTTTTTGGCCCCAACGCATCGGCGTAGCGCCCGGCATGGGGGCGACTCAGAAGGGTGGCGAAATATTGCAAGCTAATAACCAGTCCCGCCCAGAAGGCGCTAAAGCCCATGACGTCATGAACATAGCCAGGTAAAACGGCCAGCGGTAGGCCAATCGTGAGGTAGCTTGCGAAGTTAAATATCACTACGGAGACAATGCGCAGGTTGAGACGCACTCCGCTTAGCGCCGGGTCGGCGACGGGTTCAGGCATGAAGCTCACCAGTTTTACAACGGTTCTTTACAGGAGTATTTCACTATTATCACGACGCGGCGTGAAAATCAGCAGTAATAATAAGATTATCCGTCTTAAGCGAAGCCTAAACAAAGCACTACAATTAACGTGCACAGCGATAAAAGGAATTCAACATGCTTAACGTATTGCCTGAAAAATCTGGTGATAGAGCAGGACTGCACATACTGGTTAAACTGGCCGCGCTGGTCATCATCCTGGCGGGCATTCATGCGGCGGCCGATATTATTGTCCAGCTTCTGCTGGCGCTCTTCTTTGCCATCGTCCTTAATCCTCTGGTCACCTGGTTTTTACGCCGCGGCATTAAACGCCCTATCGCCATTACGATTGTAGTGGTGGTGATGCTGATCGTGCTTACCGCCCTGTTTGGCGTACTCGCCGCCTCGACAACCGATTTTATTAATCTGCTCCCCAAATATAACCGGGAGCTAACGCGCAAAATTGTCGCCCTCCAGCAGGCGCTGCCTTTTTTGAATCTGCATATCTCGCCGGAGCGCATGCTGCAGCGCATGGACTCCGATAAGATGATGACCTTCGCCACTACGCTGATGGCACAGCTCTCTAACGCGATGGCCAGCATTGTTCTGCTGGTGATGACGGTCGTATTTATGCTGTTTGAGGTACGTCACGTGCCCTACAAGCTGCGCTTCGCGCTGAATAATCCGCAGATCCATATCGCGGGCCTGCACCGGGCATTGAAAGGGGTGTCGCACTATCTGGCGCTGAAGACGCTTATCAGCCTGTGGACAGGAGTCATAATCTGGCTGGGGCTACTGCTGCTGGATGTACAGTTCGCCCTGATGTGGGGCGTGCTAGCGTTTCTGCTGAACTACGTGCCCAATATCGGCTCCGTGCTGTCGGCCATTCCGCCAATGATCCAGGCGCTGCTGTTCAACGGCTACTATGAGTTTTTCATGGTCGGCGCACTCTTCCTGGTCGTGCATATGCTGCTGGGCAACATCCTTGAGCCGCGGATGATGGGCCACCGGCTGGGGATGTCCACGCTGGTGGTGTTCCTCTCGCTGCTGGTGTGGGGTTGGCTGCTGGGGCCGGTGGGCATGCTGCTCTCGGTGCCGCTCACCAGCGTGTGCAAAATCTGGATGGAGACCACCAAAGGCGGCAGCAAGCTGGCTATCCTGCTCGGCCCTGGCCGACCAAAAAGTAAGCTGCCAGGGTAGAGCTCTCTCGCCAGCGGCTGCCTGCACCCGGTGCGCTTAATTCAGGTTTTCCGGGAAGTTCTCTGGCAGTTCGCTGGCTGCACAGGCGATAACGCTGTCGTTATTTGCCCCGCAGTCGCGCACAAAGGTAATCGTCGCGAACTCATCGATCACTTCCGTTGGGTAGGCTGGTCCCGCCTCGCGGTAGGATTCCATAAGAGGAATGTGCTCGTTCTGGAAGCAGACGGTTTTTTCCGGATTGTTTATGACCCAACGCGGGAAGAAGATAGTCCCGTGGAACAGGCGGTCGCCAAGGTTAACAATCAGGCTAACGTCGGTACCGGTTGGCTCGGTCCATGAAATTTTATAGATGCTCTCGCCAACCCGCACAATATAGGCATGCTGATCTTTCACCCAGCGATTGCCGACAATCCCACTATGGATACGGTAGTCCAGCGTCGACTCATTTTTCACATAAATTTCGTAATTCCAGCCGTTGTCATAGGTATAGACCAGATGTTTACCCACAAAACCACGTAGATCGTGTTTATCAAAGCTGCTCATTTTTTACCTCCTTCATCTGATAGAGATAGCGTACCG
The DNA here is from genome assembly GCA_002918705.1 of Escherichia sp. ESNIH1. Taxonomy (GTDB): domain Bacteria; phylum Pseudomonadota; class Gammaproteobacteria; order Enterobacterales; family Enterobacteriaceae; genus Pseudescherichia. The sequence goes on from PQKR01000005.1 coordinate 128,278, forward strand.
CTGCAAATTATGAATTAATAACGTTGATTTTGGATAATATTCATCAGATTTTTAGATAAATTATGCACAAGACAACGCTTGAGCAGTGGTCACTGCTGGAAAAAGTGATTGAGCTGGGCAGCTTTGCCAAAGCCGCCGAAGAGACGCATCGCAGCCAGTCATCGGTTAGCTACAACCTGGCGCTTCTGCAAGAGCGTCTGGGTATTGCGCTTTTAGTGCCGGAAGGCCGACGGGCCGTACTTACGCCTGCCGGGGAGCTGCTGTTGAAACAGGTTAAGCCCCTGCTGAAGGCGTTTGCCTATGTCGAAACGCGTGCGTCTACAATGCGGAACGGTATGCGCACCCGCCTTGATTTAGTGGTCGACAGCATTTTTCCCCGCAGCCATCTTTTCGCTGCTTTGCGCCAGTTTCAGCACTGTTATCCCCAGACCCAGGTTCACCTCACCGAAGCCCAGGAAAACGTGGCCCTGCCAGCGCATACGGAAGCTGACGTGATGATCCTGCCGCGCCGGCAGGATATGACCGGACGCGGAGAGTGGCTGATGAACGTTGATTTCATCGCCGTGGCCCATCGAGACCATCCGCTCTTTGCGTTGAGTACACTCAATGACGAAGCGCTCTCTGCCTGGCCACTGATCCGTATCGCCGAGAGCGACAGTACTCAGCAGTCCACCAGCGAAGCCTGGACCTTTTCTACTATTGATGCTGCGATTGAAGCGGTGATGTACCAGGTGGGATACGGCTGGCTACCGGAAGAGCGGATCCGCGAGCAGCTGGAGGCGGGTATCTTAAAAACGCTGCCTCTGAGCCACGGCGTGCGCCGCGCCACCCCCCTGCACCTGATTGTAAAGAAAGACTTAATGCCCCTGGATGAACAGGTTAAGACACTACTGAAACTCCTGACCTCCGCAAAGTAGCGTCTATGCTTAACGTTCAGTAATGACATCTACGGGAGCAAACGATGAAAATTGATTTGACGGGAAAAGTTGCGCTGGTGACGGCCTCTACCGGCGGGATTGGTTTGGCAATTGCGCGCGGGCTGGCGGAGAGCGGTGCGGAAGTGATCCTCAACGGTCGCAGCCAGGAGAGCGTGAACCAGGGCATTCAGCAGCTGCAGCAGGCGGTACCGGGCGTAGAGGTGCGGGCCACCATCGCCGATCTTAGCACCCCCGAGGGCGTTGAATCGGTACTGAAAACTGCCGCGTCCGTGGATATTTTGGTCAACAACGCGGGCATCTACGGTCCGTCAGATTTCAATACCACTGACGACGCCACCTGGGATACGTACTGGCAAACCAATGTCATGTCCGGCGTTCGCCTGGCGCGTGCGCTGCTGCCGGGGATGGTGAAGAAAGGCTGGGGCCGGGTGGTCTTTATCTCTTCTGAATCGGCCCTTAACATCCCGGCGGATATGATCCACTACGGCGTAACCAAAACGGCGCAGCTGTCACTGGCGCGCGGGCTGGCAAAATACGTCGCGGGCAGCGGCGTGACGGTCAACAGCGTGCTGCCAGGCCCGACGCTTTCCGACGGCTTTGCCGCCATGATGCAGAGCGAGATCGATAAAACCGGCAAATCACTGGAGACGGTCGCCACCGAGTTTGTGAAAGCCAACCGTCCCACCTCGGTGATCCAGCGTGCCGCCACGGTGGATGAAGTTGCCAATATGGTGGTCTACGTCTGCTCAACCCAGGCCTCGGCGACCTCTGGCGCGGCGCTGCGCGTCGACGGTGGCGTGGTAGACGATATCGTATAACCCCGCGTGGAGAAGCGTTATGCCTATGCAAATCTCACGCTGTATGCTGGCCGCCCTGCTCTTTAGCGGTGCGGCAACGGCAGCAGAGTACGGTGAACAGCTGGAAGGTTTTAACTACCCCTGGGAACTCAAAAAGTTTGATTTTCAGTCGCAGAAACAGCCGCTCAGCATGGGCTATATGGATCTTCAGGCGGATAAGCCCAACGGTCACACGGTGGTGCTGCTGCACGGCAAAAACTTCTGCGCCGCCACCTGGGAGGAGACAATCCGCGTCCTGCATGATGCGGGGTATCGCGTCGTTGCCCCGGATCAGATTGGTTTCTGCACCTCTACCAAGCCCGCCAGCTATCAGTACAGCTTCCAGCAGCTCGCAAGCAATACCCACCAGCTGCTCGACTCGCTGGGGATTGAGAAGACCATCATTGTAGGCCACTCCACCGGCGGGATGCTGGCCACGCGCTATGCCCTGATGTACCCCCAACAGACCGAGAAGCTGGTGATGGTTAACCCCATCGGCCTTGAGGACTGGAAAGCCAAAGGCGTGCCCTACCGCAGCGTCGACGAGTGGTATCAACGCGAGCTGAAAACCAGCGCCCAGAGTATCAAAGCCTATGAGCAGAAGACCTACTACATGGGCAACTGGAAGCCGGAGTATGACAAGTGGGTCGATATGCTGGCCGGATTGAGCAACGGGCCGGGTAAAGAGCGCGTGGCGTGGAACTCTGCCCTGCTCTACGACATGATCGCCACCCAGCCGGTGGTCTATGAGTTTAAAGATCTGCGGATACCGACGACGCTGTTTATCGGCACCGGGGATACGACCGCCCCTGGCAGCGATACCGCCCCGCCGGAGGTGAAAAAGGCCGTGGGTAACTATAGCGTGCTGGGTAAAGAGGCCGCGAAGCAGATCCCTGGCGCGACGCTGGTGGAGTTTGACGGCATGGGCCACGCCCCGCAGATGGAAGATCCGGCGCGCTTCCACGAGGCGCTGCTAAAGGATTTACAGTCGTAATCTGCGGTTAATTGTTATAAAACTGTAACAATGATTACTTAGTCTATCGGCGTCACTTTACTCTCTGGTTAACCAAAGGACGCCGTCGTGAGCAGACCGTTAAAATCCCTATTCAAAAAAGAACATAGCGAAGAGATCAGTAACCGCAGCGCCAACCCGGTGTTTTCCGACGTCGCGAACGTCTTCCTCTCCCGTCGCCGTCTGTTACAGATGGGCGTGGTGGCGGGCGCGGCGGTCTCTTTCCCGCTGCTGGTGAAACCGGAGGCGGCCTTTGCCGCCGTTGGCCGTCCTTCTGCCCTGGCTAAGGCGGTCTCGCTGGGGTTCACCAGTATTCCGGTCTCTTCTGAAGATACGGTGAGGGTGCCGGAGGGCTATATCGCGCGGCCGTTCTATCGCTGGGGCGAGCCGGTGGGTCTGAAGGAGGCGATGCCCGCGTTCAAGACTGACGGCAGCAACACCACCGACGAGCAGGCGGCCCAGGCGGGCATGCACCATGATGGCATGGCGTGGTTTAGCCTGCCGCAGGGCGGAGACAGCGCTGAGCATGGCCTGCTGGCGATGAACCATGAGTATATTGATAACGGCATGCTGTTTAAGGATGGCGACGCCAACTGGGATCTCGACAAAGCCCGCAAGGGGCAGAACGCGATGGGCATCTCGGTTATTGAAGTGCAGAAGCGCGGCGGTGACTGGCAGGTGGTGCGCCCCTCCTCATTCGCTCGTCGCATCACCGTTAACACCCCGATGCAGCTCACCGGCCCGGCGCGCCATCAGCCGCTGATGAAAACCGCCGCCGATCCGCAGGGCGAGCAGGTGCTGGGCACCATGCAGAACTGCGCCAACGGCCATACGCCGTGGGGAACTTACCTCACCTGCGAAGAGAACTGGTCCGATATTTTTGTAAAGAAGGCCGATCGCAACGCGCTGGAGAAGCGCTACGGCATCGCCGACAGCGACGACTCCTACCGCTGGAACGAGGTGGACGAGCGCTTTAGCGTAGATAAAACCCCGAACGAGCCGAACCGCTTTGGCTGGGTAGTAGAGATCGACCCCTATGATCCAACCTCCACGCCGCGCAAGCACACGGCGCTGGGCCGCTTCAAGCACGAAGGGGCGATGGTCACCCTCGCCGCAGACAGCCGCGTCGTCGTCTATATGGGCGATGACCAGAAGTTCGAGTACATCTATAAATTTGTCTCGGACAAAAAGTACGATCCGGCCAACCGCCAGTCCAGCATGGACCTGCTTACCTCCGGCACGCTCTACGTGGCGAAATTTAACGAGGATGGCAGCGGTAGCTGGCTCCCGCTGGTGTTTGGCGAGAACGGTCTCGATCAGCGCCACGGCTTCGAAAGCCAGGGCGATCTGCTGATTAAAACCCGTCTTGCCGCCGACGTTGTAGGCGCGACCAAGATGGATCGCCCGGAGTGGATCACCGTCGATCCGAATACCCCCGGCAGCGTCTACTGTACCCTGACCAACAACAGCGATCGCGGCAAAGAGGGCAAGGCGCCGGTCGACGCTGCCAACCCGCGCGCCAACAACCAGTTTGGCCACATCATGCACTGGCTGGAAGAGAACAACGATCCGGCGTCAGGGCGTTTCCAGTGGGATATCCTGGTGATGGCGGGCCGCACCGACGGCGCCGATCCGCAGGCGAAAGGCTCCATGCAGGGGGCCGCGTTTGGCAGCCCGGATGGCCTTTCGTTCGACCATCGCGGCGTGCTGTGGATCCAGACCGACGTCTCCTCCAGCACCATCAACCAGAAAGCGTATGCCGATATGGGTAACAACCAGATGGTAGCGACCATTCCGGGTACCAACGAGTATCGCCGCTTCCTCACCGGGCCGCGCGGCTGCGAGATCACCGGCATCGCCTTTACCCCGGATAACCGGACGCTGTTTATTAATATCCAGCACCCTGGCGAAGTCGGCGACGGCATTACCGATCCGGCAAATCCGCGTGCGGTGTCGAACTGGCCAGATGCCGATCCGAACGGTCGCCCACGCTCCTCGACGGTGGTGATCGTGAAAGCCGACGGCGGGCTGATCGGCAGCTAGAAAAGCAAAAAGCCGACGGCATCGCTGCCGTCGGCTTTTTTTACGTCTGTTGCAATCAGGCGTTGTGCAGCTGCTGTCCGCAGGCTATCACGCTTGCCAGCAGAACTTTTACGTCCTCCAGACAAACAACCGGGTTGAGCAGGGTCAGCTTCAGGCAGGTCACACCGTCAGCTTCCGTTACGCCCACGTTCGCCGCCCCGGAGGCCAGCAACGCATCGCCGATACGCTGGTTCAGCAGCGCAACGCCTGCGGCCTCGCCGTTTTCCGGACGGAAACGGAACAGCACGCTGGCCAGCTGAGGCTGCATAACCAGCTCCAGCTGCGGCTGTTCAGCCACAAACTGCGCTACCTGCTGTGCCAGGGTTACGCCGTTATCAATGATTTCGGCATACTGCTTTTTACCCAGCGCTTCCAGGCCCATCCACAGCTTCAGCGCATCGAAACGGCGGGTGGTTTGCAGCGATTTGGATACCAGGTTCGGCACGCCCTGCTCTTCGTCGAAATCAGAGTTCAGGTACGCCGCCTGGTAACGCATCAGCTGATAGTGACGCGCATCTTTCAGCAGGAACGCACCACAGCTGATGGTCTGGAAGTACTGCTTGTGGAAGTCCAGCGTGACGGAGTCCGCGAGCTCCAGGCCATTGAGGAAGTGACGATACTTCTCAGAGAGCAGCAGCGCGCCGCCCCAGGCCGCATCCACGTGCACCCAGATCTGCTCTTCAGCCGCCAGCGCGGCGATGTCAGCTAACGGATCGATCGCGCCCGCATCGGTAGTCCCGGCAGTGGCGACAATGGCCATCACCTGCTCACCGTTGGCTTTTGCCTGGGCCAGCTTCTCTTTCAGATCGTTGAGATCCATACGCGAGAATTGATCGGTTTTCACCAGCGTCACGGCCTGGTAACCCAGCCCCATCAGCGCCATGTTCTTCTGCACAGAGAAGTGTGCATTTTCAGAGCATAACACTTTAACTTTGCTGAGATTACCGGTCAGGCCGTGCAGCTGAACGGAGTGACCCTGGCGAGCGAAAAAGGCATCGCGTGCCAGCATCAGGCCCATCAGGTTGCTCTGCGTACCGCCGCTGGTGAAGACCCCGGCGTCGCCCGCTGTGTAACCGACCTGCTCACGCAGCCACTCAATCAGCTTGACCTCGATGATGGTCGCCGACGGGCTCTGATCCCAGGAGTCCATGCTCTGGTTAGTGGCGTTGATCAGCACTTCCGCCGCCTGGCTAATCACCAGGCTCGGGCAGTGCAGATGCGCCACACACTGCGGATGGTGCACAGAGAGGCTGTCCTTGAGGAAATACTCCACCGCGCGCTCAATGGCGGCCTGGTTGCCCAGGCCCTCAGCGCTAAACTCTAAATTGATGCGCTCACGGAGTTCCGCAACGGTTTTGCCCTGATACATCTCAGGCTGCTTAAGCCACTCAATAACCGCTTGCGTGCTCTGCTCAATCGCTTCCTGATAGGCAGCAATGCTCTGCGCGGAACCAGAGAGAATCGGATTTAGATCAGACATGTGCTCATTTGCTCCGATTAAACAGGCTTCACGCCAGCGCTCAGCAGCGCGTTTTCAAATTTATCGAGGAAGATCCCCAGCTCTTCTTTGCTGATCAGCAGGGACGGCAGCAGACGCAGTACGCAACCGCCACGGCCGCCGCGCTCGAGGATCAGGCCCGCTTCGAAGCATTTTTTCTGCAGCAGCGCAGAGAGATCGCCGTCCGCCGGGTAGCAACCCATGTGGTCCTGCGCTTCCTGCGGTTTAACGATCTCAATCCCGATCATTAAGCCCAGACCGCGCACGTGGCCGATAACCGGGTAACGCTTCTGCATCTCAGCCAGCTGGCCTTTCAGCCATTCACCTTTTTCAGCAACCTGATCGGCAATGCCTTCTTCTTTCAGGATCTTAAGCGTGGTGAGACCGGTAGCCATCGCCAGCTGGTTACCACGGAACGTACCGGTATGGTGGCCCGGCGCCCAGGCGTCGAACTGCTTTTTAATACCCAGCACGGCCAACGGTAAACCGCCGCCTACCGCTTTCGACATCACGATGATGTCCGGCTCGATACCGGCGTGCTCGAAGGCGAAGAATTTACCGGTACGGGCAAAGCCCGCCTGGACTTCGTCAAGGATCAGCAGAATGCCGTGCTCCTGAGTCACTTTACGGATACGCTGCAGCCACTCGGCCGGGGCCGGGTTCACGCCGCCCTCGCCCTGTACGGCTTCAAGGATCACGGCAGCAGGTTTACGCACGCCGCTCTCGACGTCGTTAATCAGGTTTTCGAAGTAGTAGGTCAGCGCTTTCACACCGGCTTCGCCACCGATGCCCAGCGGGCAGCGGTACTGATGCGGGTAAGGCATAAACTGCACTTCCGGCATCATGCCGTTGACCGCTTCTTTCGGCGACAGGTTACCGGTTACGGAGAGCGCGCCATGCGTCATTCCGTGATAACCGCCGGAGAAGCTGATTACGCCGGAACGTCCGGTCACTTTTTTCGCCAGCTTCAACGCCGCTTCAACGGCATCCGCGCCGGAAGGCCCGGTGAACTGCAGGCAGTACTCTTTGCCCTGGCCCGGCAGCAGCGAGAGCAGATAAGCAGAGAACTCATCTTTTAATGGCGTGGTCAGGTCAAGCGTATGTAACGGTAAGCCACTGGTAAGGACGCTTTGAATGCTTTGGATCACCTCAGGGTGATTATGGCCCAGCGCCAGCGTTCCCGCGCCTGCAAGACAGTCAAGGTATTGTTTATTATCTGCATCGGTGATCCAGACGCCCTGCGCTTTGGTAATTGCTAACGGCAATTTACGCGGATAGCTTCTGACGTTGGATTCGAACTCAGCCTGTCGGGCGAGAAGGGTCTCATTGCTTTGCGGGAATGAATCAGCACTCAAAGAATCAATACGGACTTTATCCGTCATCATATCTCTCCTACAACCTGGCGTTGTTTTAACACCGAGTTGAATAAGGGTTTAAGGGGGGGTAAAAATCGCGGCTAATATATGTGTTTTCAGCAGCGGACTCAATCTTTTATTTTTTGCAGCATTTTGTGTAAATTTGTTTAAAAATCAATGACAAAAAATGTTTTCACATCGGTTTGACATAAACGTTAAAGAAAATATCGATTCAACGGGTTAAATCACTTACTATGCCCGCGTTTAAAATTCCAAACCTATAAGGAAGCACTTATTTAACTATTCATGCGATCCCCCCCGGCAACCTGTGAAAGGCAATGAGAGCAGGTTCCTGAGTTTTAAGTAGAAATGTTCGCGGGCGGACATTTCGTAAGGTGAAGAGCACTTCCCTTATGCCGAAATGAAAATTTTCATGCCATATCGATATGGCGCCCTGATATGAGATTGTTATGACTCACACTTATCCACACATCATCGTCGCCAAATTTGGCGGAACCAGCGTTGCTGACTTTGACGCGATGAGCCGTAGTGCCACCCTCGTTCTTGCTGATAAAAACGTTCGTCTGGTTGTGTTGTCTGCCTCCGCAGGCGTGACCAACCTGTTAGTCGAACTCGCTTCCGGTCTGGAGAGCCCTGTTCGGCTGGACAAAATTGCGACCCTGCGCGCCCTGCAATACAACATTATTTCACGCCTGAAACAGCCAGACGCCATTGGTCAGGAGATCGATCGTCTGCTGGACAATATTAGCCGCCTGGCTGAACAGGCTGTCGACTCCCCTTCCGCCACGCTGTGCGATGAGCTGGTAAGCCACGGGGAGATGATGTCCTCCCTGCTGTTTGTGGAAATCTTGCGTGAACGTGAAGTAGAAACGCAGTGGTTTGATGCCCGCAAAGTCATTCGCACCGATGATACATTTGGCTGCGCTGTACCGGCTATCGACGCCATTGCCGAGCTGGCGGAAAAGTGTCTACGTCCGCGTATCGAACAGGCGCTGGTAGTGACCCAGGGCTTTATTGGCAGCGACGCAACGGGGCAAACCACTACGCTGGGTCGTGGCGGCAGTGACTATACCGCATCTCTGCTGGCCGAGGCGCTTAATGCCTCACGTGTGGATATCTGGACAGATGTCGCTGGGATCTATACCACCGATCCCCGGATCGTGGCGCAGGCGAAACGTATTGATAGCCTGTCGTTCTCCGAAGCCCGGGAGATGGCAACCTTTGGCGCCAAAGTGCTGCACCCGGCTACGCTGCTACCCGCCATGCGCAAAAATATTCCGGTTTTCGTTGGGGCCAGCAATAATCCGTCAGCGGGCGGAACGCTGGTTCGCCGCGATGTGCTGGAGCCGACGCGTTATCGCGCCCTGGCCGTGCGCCGTCAGCAGACGCTATTGACGTTATCCAGCCTTAACGCGCAGCCAGCACACCGCTTCTTAGCGGAGACGTTTGCGATTTTATCGCGTCACGAAATGGCGATCGATCTGGTGACCACCTCGGAGACGAGTATCGCGCTGATCCTCAACTCCACCGGCTCTACCTCAGGCGAGGCCGATACGCTGACTACCGCCCTGCTTACCGAGCTGTCGTCACACTGCCATGTTGAGATCGAGACCGGGCTGGCGCTCGTTTCGTTGATTGGCAACGCGCTCCCTCAGGAGGCTGCAGTGTGTAAAGAGGTCTTTGCCGAGCTGGAGACGCACGCCGTGCGTATGATTTGTCACGGTGCTTCCAGTCAAAGCCTCTGCTTCCTGCTGCCGGCAGCATCCGCAGACAGCGCGGTTAAAGCGTTACACCGCAGCCTGCTGGAGTAACCATAGCGTCACTTCTGCTCTGCAAGCGCCTGCGCACAGGCCCAGGCGCTTGACCATGCCCACTGGAAGTTATATCCCCCCAGCCAGCCGGTGACGTCCATCACCTCGCCGATAAAGTAGAGTCCCGGTACGTTGCGTGCCTCCATCGTACGCGATGACAGCGCATGCGTATCGACGCCGCCGAGCGTCACCTCCGCCGTACGGTAGCCCTCGGTGCCGTTGGGCTGCACGCGCCAGCGGGTAAGGTTATCCACCAGCGTCTGCTGTTCACGACCGTTAAGCTGCTTTAGGGTCACGTCCGGGATCTGCCCCAGCTGCTGTAAGCACTCGATAAGCCGTTTCGGTAGCTGCATCGCCAGCGTATTCTTCAGGCTCTGGTTCGGATGGGCAGCGCGCTGGTCGCTCAGGAACGCATCCAGATCGCACTCCGGCAGCATGTTGATGGTGACAAACTCACCGGGCTGCCAGTAGCTGGAGATTTGCAGCACCGCCGGACCCGAGAGGCCGCGGTGGGTGAAGAGCAGGCTTTCGCGGAACACCGTCCCGTCCTCTGCGGTGATGACCGAAGGCACCGATACGCCGGAGAGGAGCGACAGCTGCTCCAGCAGCGGCTTGTGCAGGGTGAACGGCACCAGACCCGCCCGTGTTGGCAGCACCTTCAGGCCAAACTGCTCGGCAATTTTATAGCCAAACGGCGATGCACCCAGGCCAGGCATAGACAGGCCGCCGCTGGCAATCACCAGCTTGTTGGTGACCACGCTTTCGCCGTTGAGCTGTAGCGTATAGCCTGCATCGTCGCGGGTGACGTCGAGCACCTCGCTGCGCAGGCGGGTGGTCACATTACCCTTTGTGCATTCCGCCACCAGCAGATCAACAATCTGCTGCGCGGAGTCATCACAGAAAAGTTGACCCAGCGTCTTCTCATGCCAGGCGATACCGTGCTTGCCAACGAGATCGATGAAATCCCACTGGGTATAGCGCGCCAGCGCGGATTTGCAAAAATGCGGGTTTTGGCTCAGATAGGCCGCAGGTTCGACATAAAGGTTAGTAAAGTTGCAGCGACCGCCGCCAGACATAAGAATTTTACGCCCGGGTTTTTTACCATTGTCCAGCAACAGCACCCGGCAGCCCGCCTGTCCGGCCATCGCCGCACAGAACATCCCCGCCGCGCCGGCCCCAATGATAACGGCATCAAACCTTTCCACACTGCATTCCTCTTCGCTAATCCGGCGCGGATTGTAAATTTTATGCGGTGGTCGCACCAGCGTAAATGGTAGTGAAAATGGTCATTTCTTTGAAATTTATGACATAATTATTTACTGCCCGTTACAGGAGCAGGATAAATATCAAAAAAAAGCTATATTTCACTTTGCCCCCGCTGCGAATGTCCATGATAATGCGCGGCGTTCATGACCTCAAAAATGGCGTAACGTCCTATGTTACATTTGTTTGCTGGCCTGGATCTTCATACCGGGTTGTTATTACTACTTGCTCTGGGTTTTGTGCTGTTCTACGAAGCGATTAACGGCTTCCATGACACAGCAAACGCAGTGGCAACCGTGATCTATACTCGCGCATTACGCTCGCAGATAGCGGTCGTCATGGCGGCACTCTTCAACTTCTTTGGCGTTCTGCTTGGCGGCCTGAGCGTAGCCTATGCCATCGTGCATATGCTACCGACGGATCTGCTGCTGAACGTTGGCTCCGCTCACGGCCTTGCGATGGTCTTCTCCATGCTGCTGGCCGCCATCATCTGGAACCTGGGTACCTGGTACTTTGGTCTTCCGGCCTCCAGTTCACACACGCTGATCGGTGCCATTATCGGGATTGGTTTAACCAACGCGCTGATGACCGGTACCTCGCTGGTGGATGCGCTGAACGTGCCGAAGGTCATCAACATCTTCGCCTCGCTGATCCTGTCGCCGATTGTCGGCCTGGTCTTTGCGGGCGGCCTGGTGTTTATCCTCCGTCGCTACTGGAGCAACACCAAGAAACGCGCCCGTATTCACCTCACTCCAGCCGAGCGTGAAAAGCAGGACGGCAAGAAAAAGCCGCCGTTCTGGACGCGTATCGCCCTGATCCTCTCTGCAATCGGCGTAGCCTTCTCGCACGGCGCGAACGACGGCCAGAAAGGCATCGGTCTGATTATGCTGGTCTTGATTGGCGTTGCGCCGGCAGGCTTCGTGGTGAACATGAATGCCTCCGGCTACGACATCACCCGTACCCGCGACGCGGTAAACAACGTTGAGACCTGGTTCCAACAGCATCCTGACCTGCTGCTCAAGGCAACCGGAGCCGATCCGGTTATCCCGACGCCAGAGCAGACCGTAGGCCCTAACGGCGAGTTCCACTGCCATGCAGGCCGCGCCGTCGTGGCGCTGGATCGCGCTAAAGCGATGCTGACCAATATCGAAAGCTATGACAAGCTGCCGATTGAGCAGCGCAGCCAGCTGCGCCGCATCATGCTCTGCATCTCTGATATCACCGATAAGGTGGCTAAGCAGCCGGAAGTGAGCGCTGACGATCAGCGTCTGCTGAAGAAGCTGAAAGGCGATATGCTGAGCACCATTGAGTATGCTCCGGTGTGGATCATTATGGCGGTGGCGCTGGCGCTGGGTCTGGGTACGATGATTGGCTGGCGCCGTGTCGCTACCACTATCGGCGAGAAGATCGGCAAGAAAGGCATGACCTACGCGCAGGGGATGTCGGCTCAGCTTACCTCCGCCGTCTCTATCGGCCTGGCGAGCTATACCGGAATGCCGGTGTCGACCACTCACGTTCTCTCTTCGTCAGTGGCGGGAACGATGATCGTGGACGGCGGCGGCCTGCAGCGTAAAACCGTGACCAACATCCTGATGGCCTGGGTGCTGACCCTGCCCGCTGCGATTTTCCTCTCCGGTGCGCTGTACTGGGTGGCGCTGCACCTGATTTAATCGGCTGCGTCATGTCGGGTGGCGCTACGCTAACCCGGCCTACGAATCGCACCTTCCTGTAGGCCCGGCAAGCAGAGCGGCGCCGGGCAAAACAAACAAAAAGCGGGCACCAGTGCCCGCTTTTTTATGCCTGAATGTCAGTGCCAAATCATCAGGGCGATCAGGCTGACCACCACCAGGCCGCAGAGGGCGCTGGTTAAAACAAAGTGGCGGCGGACCCGCTCACAGCGACGAATAAACTCATCGTCATGATGATCGCGATAGCGTTGGGCGTAGATATACCACACCAGACGCATCTGCTTACTGGGCTGGCCGTGCGAGGTAAAAAAGCCACCGCCATCCACGTACTGATAGAGCAACGGATCGCAACCACGCAGGACAACCAACAGTGCGCGTAGCGATGAGAAGTAACGCGCCATGTTAACCACACAAACGATGCACAAAGCCCAAAACAGCGCGACAGTGCTGACCATATCCCCTCCCCGGCGACTGCCCACGGAAAATAGACTCCAGGGCTGGCGCTCCTCGATTTCCGGCCAATGAGTTCTTTGAAGTGTGTACCAGAAGCCGACGTGGATCACAATTCTACATCCGAGCGGCTTATTTAATAGTGTAGGAGATCTGTTAATTTTTTCGCCACATCATCGATCTATATCAATGTCGTTACCGACATTTTTTGATGATCTAAACCGTGACCCAGCACAATTGACGACGGGTTTAGCGCGTTATAAGGTAGAAATATCTTCTACAATTAGATCCTTAAGGCCGGGCATCCCCCGCGCAATGGTACGCAGGACGCGGGATAGGCCGTAGCGCGAACGTGGCGGCTAAATCCAACGGTCATCGACAACTTATGGAAGGAGTAACTTCATGGCTTACAAACATATCCTTATCGCGGTCGATCTCTCTCCTGAGAGCAAGGTACTGGTAGATAAAGCCGTATCTATGGCACGCCCCTACAATGCAAAAATCTCGCTGATTCATGTCGATGTAAACTATTCCGATCTCTATACCGGACTGATCGACGTTAACCTGGGCGATATGCAAAAGCGTATCTCGGAAGAGACCCACAATGCGCTGGCTGAACTCTCGACTAACGCGGGCTATCCGATTACCGAAACCCTGAGCGGCAGCGGCGATCTGGGCCAGGTGCTGGTCGATGCCATCAAGAAATACGATATGGATCTGGTGGTCTGCGGCCACCATCAGGATTTCTGGAGCAAGCTGATGTCCTCTGCGCGTCAGCTTATCAACACCGTTCACGTTGATATGCTGATTGTTCCGCTGCGCGACGAAGACGACGAGTAGTCTGCGTCAGGCACGTTAAAACGCCTGCCTGTGCAGGCGTTTTTATTTCTCGCCCTTTCGTCCGGCGATCCACGCCTGCACCTCTACTACGAAGGTATCCGGTGCTTTGCGGTACATCTTGCGCGCCAAATCCAGAATCGTATGCTGGCTTAATGCCTCTTCCATACGCTGCTGCGCCATATCCATCACCGAACGTACGCCGCAAATCCCCTCGCAGGCCCACGCTGGCGGCTGTTCGTCAAAAATGACCAACCGCTGGCGAATTTCACGGCAGTCGAAAAGGCGTTTATCGCCATCAATCGCGTTTACGATATCCAGTACCGTAATGTGCTCGGCAGGCTTTGCCAGCTGGAAGCCGCCCCCCTTGCCTTCACTACTGCGCACAAGACCGGCTTTTGAAAGTCGGGTAAAGATTTTGGCGAGATAGTCATAAGGTACGCTTTGTAGATCGGCGATTTCACGCACGCTCATATCGCGGGCATCGCCTTTGCTGTCCACCATACACATCAGGCTATGGATGCCGTACTCAACCCCGGAACTGTAGAATGCCATTCTCTTATCTCAGCTAAAATCAATCTGAGTTATTTTAGCTTTTTCGCCTCTCTCGCGCCAGACAGACAGCATTATCTTCCCTCTTTATAAATTTTAATTAATTTAATATCAAATAGATAACAAAGAAATTCCGCCCAAAACCGGATGAGAACATCGAATCACATTGCAATCTCTAACTACGACAAATAAAATCCGAGTAAATACATCGTAGTTACCAATGAGATAAACCCAATGCGTAAACAAATTGTGATTGTGGGTGCCGGCTTTGCCGGTATGTGGGCAGCGCTGAGTGCTGCGCGTCTGGCAGATATACATCAGCAGACCGTTGATATTACTGTCATTGCACCGCAGCCAGAGCTACGCGTACGGCCACGCTTTTATGAGAAGCATGTCCAGACGCTGGTTGCACCGCTGCAGCCGTTATTTGACGTCACCGGGGTGAAATTTCTGCGCGGTACCGTTGAACGGATCCTACCGGGTTCTAAAGAAGTTAGCTGGCAAGATGCGAATGGCGAAAGCCATCTTATCGGCTACGATCGTCTGGTTCTTGCCAGCGGTAGTCACGTTAACCGCGATAGCGTACCGGGCGCCGTAGAGCACGCATTCGACCTTGATCGGCTGGAGAGCGCAGCTGAGCTGGAACTGCACCTGAAAGCGCTCGCTCAACAGCCAGAGAGCGAAACGCGCAACACAGTCATTGTATGCGGCGGTGGTTTCACAGGGATTGAGATGGCGTTAGAGCTTCCGGGTCGCCTGCGAGAGATCCTGGGCAGTGATGCTAAGACCAGAGTTGTCGTAGTTGAGCGCGGGACACAGCCGGGCGGGCGCTGGAGCAAAGAGCTGCGTGACGTGATTAGCGAAGCCTCTACCGAGCTGGGTGTAGAGTGGCTCGTTAATGCAGAAGTAGAGAGCGTGGACGCCTCTGGCGTGACGCTGAAAGATGGCCGGACTCTCGCGTCACAGACGGTTATCTGGACGGTTGGCGTACAGGCTAACGGTCTGACTACACAGATTGATGCGCCACGCGATCGTCTGGGACGCCTGCATGTGAATAGTGAACTTCAGGTTGTAGGGCACGACGATATATATGCTACCGGCGATGTGGCCTACGCTGCGACTGATGATAAAGGCAACCACGCGCTGATGACCTGCCAGCACGCCATTCTGCTGGGGAAATTCGCGGGGAACAACGCCGCGGCGAGCCTGTTGAATGTGGCACCGCTGCCGTATCGTCAGGAGACGTACGTTACCTGCCTGGATCTGGGCGCATGGGGCGCGGTGTATACCGAAGGGTGGGATCAACGGGTGAAGCTGACGCGTGAAGAGGCAAAGAAGCTGAAGATGTCGATTGTCAGCGAACTGATTTATCCACCGCTGGCTGAAAAGGCAACGGCGTTTAACATTGCCGATCCGCTGGCGCCGTTTGTTTGAGGTGGCGCTCACCCTGGCCCGCTTTCCGGCCAGGGTGAAGGTAAATTACGCCGGCGTGCCGGGGTAGATATCAAACCGGTGCCCTTTGGTGACCAC
Source organism: Escherichia sp. ESNIH1 (assembly GCA_002918705.1). Classification (GTDB taxonomy): domain Bacteria; phylum Pseudomonadota; class Gammaproteobacteria; order Enterobacterales; family Enterobacteriaceae; genus Pseudescherichia. The sequence continues at coordinate 144,151 of PQKR01000005.1, forward strand.
CGCGTTTTGCGTGGCAACGTCTGCCAGCGGCGGCGCGTAATCAGGGCGCTTAACGACCACGCGCTTCGTTGCCAGCGCGCAGGCAGGCATTAACAGACCATCGGCGTCCAGGTCCGGTCCTACCAGCGACTGAAAGACCCGCATCTCCTTTTTCACCAGCGCACTCTTCTGCTTGTGCGGAAACATCGGATCGAGATAAACCACCTGTGGACGCGGAGAGATATCCGTCAGCGACGTCAGGCTTGAGGCGTGGATCAGCTGCAGGCGCTCCCGCAGCCAGGCACCGATTTCCGCATCGGCATAGCCGCGCGCGAGACCATCTTCCAGCAGCGCCGCCACCACCGGGTTGCGCTCCAGCATCCGCACCCGACAGCCGATGGCGGCCAGCACGAAGGCATCCCGGCCTAATCCTGCTGTAGCATCGACCACATCCGGCAAATAGCTGCCTTTCACGCCTACCGCCTTCGCCACCGCCTCGCCGCGACCCCCGCCAAATTTGCGCCGGTGCGCCATCGCGCCAGAGACAAAATCAACGAAGATACCGCCAAGCTTCGGCTCATCACGCTTGCGCAGCTCAAGGTGCTCCGTCGTCAGTGCCAGCGCCATCGGACTATCTTCGTCATGCTGCAAGCCAAAGCGGGACGCAAGACGCAATAAGGCACCGTCTCCGGTGCCTGTTTCATCTATTAAGCAGATTTTCACGCCGTGCTTAGCCCTTGATGCCGTAATGCGCCAGCATCGCGTCCAGTTGCGGCTCACGACCACGGAAGCGTTTGAACAGCTCCATCGGCTCTTCTGAACCACCACGGGTCAGAATGTGATCGAGGAAGTCCTGCCCGGTTTCGCGGTTGAAAATCCCTTCCTCTTCAAAGCGAGAGTAAGCATCCGCCGCCAGCACGTCGGCCCACAGGTAGCTGTAGTAGCCTGCCGCATAGCCGCCAGCAAAGATATGGCTGAAGGCGTGCGGGAAGCGTCCCCAGTTTGGACCCGGGATGACCGCCACCTGCGTCTTGATTTCGGCCAGGGTTTCGAGGATTTTCGCCCCCTGCTCCGGGCTGAACTCGGCGTGCAGACGGAAGTCGAACAGGCCAAACTCCAGCTGGCGCAGGATAAACAGCGCGGCCTGGTAGTTCTTCGCCGCCAGCATCTTATCCAGCAGGGTTTTCGGCAGCGGCTCGCCGGTCTCGTAGTGGCCGGAGATAAACGCTAGCGCGTCCGGCTCCCAGCACCAGTTCTCCATAAATTGGCTCGGCAGCTCGACGGCATCCCACGGTACACCGCTGATGCCTGCCACGCCCGGCACGGCGATCAGGGTCAGCATATGGTGCAGGCCGTGACCGAACTCGTGGAACAGGGTGATCACCTCATCGTGGGTGAACAGCGCCGGTTTGCCGCTGACCGGACGGTTGAAGTTACAGGTCAGGTAGGCGACCGGCTTCTGCAGCGAGCCGTCGGCTCTCAGCATCTGCCCAACGCAGTCATCCATCCATGCTCCGCCGCGCTTGTTCTCGCGGGCGTAGAGATCGAGATAGAAGCTGCCGCGCAGATCGTTGCTTTCGTCATACAGCTCGAAGAAGCGCACGTCCGGATGCCAGACGTCGATATCCTTGCGCTCTTTCGCCGTGATGCCGTAGATGCGCTTAACCACTTCGAACAGGCCGTTAACAGCTTTGTTCTCCGGAAAATAGGGGCGCAGCTGCTCATCGCTGATGCTGTAGAGATGCTGCTTCTGTTTTTCACTGTAGTAAGCGATATCCCACGGCTGCAGCTCTTCTACGCCAAACTCGGCGCGAGCAAAGGCGCGCAGCTGCTCCAGCTCTTTTTCACCCTGCGGACGCGCACGTTTTGCCAGATCCATCAGGAAGTCCAGCACCTGCTGCGGATGCTCGGCCATCTTGGTGGCGAGAGATTTGTGGGCATAATTGTCAAAGCCCAGCAGCTGCGCCAGCTCGTGACGCAGGGCAAGGATCTCCGCCATCACCGGGCTGTTGTCCCACTTGCCGGCGTTCGGTCCCTGGTCGGAGGCGCGAGTGCTGTAGGCACGATAAAGCTCTTCACGCAGGGCCTGGTTATCGCAGTAGGTCATCACCGGCAGATAGCTTGGGATATCGAGGGTCAACAGCCAGCCCTCTTGCTCTTTGGCCTGCGCCTGAGCCTGGGCCTGTGCCAGGGCGCTCTCCGGCATGCCAGACAGCTCGGACTCATCGGTGATCAGTTTGCTCCAGCCCATAGTGGCATCGAGCACGTTGTTGCTGTAGGTCGAACCCAGCTCGGAGAGGCGAGCGGCGATTTCGCCGTAGCGTTTCTGTTTCTCTTTCGGCAGGCCGATACCGGACAGTTCAAAATCACGCAGGGCGTTATCCACCGCTTTCATCTGCGCCAGATCCAGCACGGTATAGGCCTCGCCGTCGCGCAGGTTGCGATAGGCCTGGTAGAGCCCCTCATGCTGGCCCACCCAGGTGCTGTATTCAGAGAGCAGCGGCAGCGTCTGCTCGTAGGCTTCACGCAGCTCCGGGCTGTTCTGCACCGAGTTCAGGTGGCTGACCGGCGAGAAGATACGGCCCAGGCGATCGTCCACCTCTGCCAGCGGCTGGCAGAGGTTGTCCCAGGTGTAGGGTGCCCCTTGAGCTACCACGCGCTCTACCGCTTCGCGGCAATCCTCAAGCGCTTTCGTCACGGCGGGAACCACATGCTCAGGTTTAATCTGGGAAAACGGCGGCAAGTCGAAGGGCGTCAGTAATGGATTGGTCATAAGCGCTGTCCTGTAAAAATAATCGCAAGCGCTCGGGCGGCGCTCGTTCCTGTAAGGTCTAGCATGGGGTTTAGTGTAGTTAATTTCAATGCCGTACGTTGCGCTTTTGCGCCCCGGCAACAGCGCCGCTGCGGTAATTTGCCGCAATCTGCGGTAAACTATCGGCTATCTGTTTTTACTTCCCAGGATTGTTCCTTCCATGCTCAGTTATCGCCACAGCTTCCACGCCGGCAACCATGCCGACGTTTTAAAACACACCGTTCAGAGCCTGATCATTGAATCACTGAAAGAGAAGGAGAAACCCTTTCTCTATCTGGATACCCACGCAGGCGCGGGCCGTTATCAGCTGAGCAGCGAACATGCCGAGCGCACCGGCGAGTACCTGGAAGGCATCGCCCGTATCTGGCAGCAGGACGATCTACCTGCCGAGCTGGAGCCGTACATCAGCGTGGTAAATCACTTTAACCGTAGCGGCCAGCTGCGCTACTACCCTGGCTCGCCGCTGATCGCCCGCCAGCTGCTGCGCGAGCAAGACAGCCTGCAGCTGACCGAGCTGCACCCGAGCGACTTTCCGCTGCTGCGCTCAGAGTTCCAGAAAGATAGCCGCACCCGCGTCGAGCGCGCCGACGGCTACCAGCAGCTGAAGTCCAAGCTGCCCCCGGTGTCACGCCGCGGCCTGATCCTGATCGACCCGCCCTACGAGATTAAAAGCGACTACCAGGCGGTGGTTCAGGGTATCAGCGAAGGCTATAAACGCTTTGCAACCGGCACCTACGCGCTGTGGTATCCGGTGGTGATGCGCGCGCAGATCAAACGCATGTTAAAAGAGCTGGAAGCCACCGGCATCCGCCGTATTTTGCAGATTGAGCTGGCGGTGCGCCCGGATAGCGACCAGCGCGGCATGACCGCATCCGGCATGATTGTTATCAACCCACCGTGGAAGCTGGAGCAGCAGATGAACAGCGTCCTGCCGTGGCTGCACAGCAAGCTGGTTCCGGCCGGCACCGGCCATACGCTGGTAAACTGGGTCGTACCAGAGTAATCACAGCCATCGGTGGAACCTTAAGGGCATCGCGTTACACTCAAAGCAAAAATTCACTAAGGAAACGTTATGACTAAGCACTACGACTACATCGCCATTGGCGGCGGCAGCGGCGGTATTGCGTCTATTAACCGTGCGGCCATGTACGGCCAGAAATGCGCCCTGATTGAAGCGAAAGAGCTGGGCGGAACCTGCGTGAACGTGGGCTGCGTGCCGAAAAAAGTGATGTGGCATGCCTCGCAGATTGCCGAGGCGGTAAACCTCTACGGCCCGGACTACGGCTTTGACGCCACCATCAACAACTTTGACTGGCAGCGCCTGGTCGCCAGCCGCACGGCGTACATTGACCGCATCCACAGCTCCTATGAGAACGTGCTGGGTAAAAATAACGTGGATGTGATCCGCGGCTTTGCCCGTTTTGTCGATGCTAAGACCGTTGAGGTCAACGGCGAGACCCTCACCGCCGACCATATTCTGATCGCCACCGGCGGGCGTCCGAGCTACCCGGATATCCCCGGCGTTGAGCACGGCATCGACTCCGACGGCTTCTTTGAGCTTACCGCCCTGCCGAAACGCGTTGCGGTTGTTGGGGCAGGCTATATCGCCGTTGAGCTGGCAGGCGTGCTGCACGGCCTGGGGGCAGAGACGCACCTGTTTGTGCGTAAGCATGCCCCGCTGCGCAGCTTCGATCCGCTGATCGTCGAGACGCTGGTTGAGACAATCATGGCCGACGGTCCGTCGCTGCATACCAACGCCACGCCGAAAGCCGTGGTGAAAAACAGCGACGGTAGCCTGACGCTGGAGCTGGAGGATGGCCGTAGCGAGACCGTTGACTGCCTGATCTGGGCGATTGGCCGCGAACCGGCTAACGACACCTTCAACCTGGCGGTTACCGGGGTGAAAACCAACGATAAAGGCCACATCATCGTCGATAAGTTCCAGAACACTAACGTTCCAGGAATTTATGCGGTCGGTGATAACACTGGTGCGGTTGAGCTGACGCCGGTTGCGGTGGCGGCAGGCCGTCGTCTTTCAGAGCGTCTGTTCAACAACAAGCCGGACGAGCATCTGGACTACAGCAATATTCCTACCGTGGTCTTTAGCCATCCGCCTATCGGCACCGTCGGCCTGACCGAGCCGCAGGCCCGCGAGCAGTACGGCGACGACCAGGTGAAGGTCTACACCTCCTCCTTCACCGCCATGTACACCGCCGTTACCCTGCATCGCCAGGCGTGCCGAATGAAGCTGGTCTGCGTCGGTCCGGAAGAGAAGATTGTCGGCATCCACGGCATCGGCCAGGGCATGGATGAGATCCTGCAAGGCTTCGCCGTCGCGCTGAAGATGGGCGCAACCAAGAAAGACTTTGATAACACCGTGGCGATCCACCCTACGGCGGCAGAAGAGTTTGTGACGATGCGTTAAGAGTTAAAGGGTAAGAGATCGAGGCCTGATAAGCATAGCGCTATCAGGCCTCGATCGTATTGCCGGGTGGCGGCTAAAGCCTTACCCGGCCTACCCTGTTTCAGTACATAACCTGCTGAAACCTCTTTCTTGCTCCCGAGGCCCGGAGTATGATCTCAGTTACAACAATAGGGTTACAGCTCAGGGGAAAGCGATGGACTACCGTTGGTTAAACGCTCTGCATATTATGGCGGGCGTGATTTGGCTGGGCGGCATTTTTGTGATGGCAGTGATTGTCGTGGCCTGGTCGCAGAGCCGCAGCGCGGTAGCAAAAGGGGCTAACGATCCCTTGCTGGAGTATGCGCGCCGCTGGAACCGGTTCGTCACTTCACCGGCAATGATTTTGTTATGGGCCTTTGGTATCGCGCTGATTGTAAAGGGCGACTGGCTGCTGCCGCTCTGGTTAGGTATTAAGCTGGCGGTACTGGTATTCCTTTCGGCGGTTCACGGCATGCTGTCGGCCTCGCTGCGCAGGTTAGCGACGGGCGAGACATCCTCAGCCCCACCGCTGGCGCGTAATGCCGCATGGCTCACCGTCGTGGCCGTTATCATCGTGGTGGCTTTAGCGGTGGTTAAGCCTTTTAGCGGTTAAAAAATTATCTTGATTGCTCTGAAAATGCAGTTTGTTTAGGCAGGCTGCAATGTCACGATTTTGTAATAAAAAACAAAAAGTTAAACCGATTTCCTTTACAAATTAGTGCTTATAATTGTGATCTTGCGCACAGTTTGTACTTCATTCCCAATGCCAAATGACTAAACTTTAATCTTATAAAACAACCGGGAAAACACCCGACTCTTTTTACGACGCCATCCGGAGGTCGCCACTCTATGTTCAACCAGAAACTACAGCTTGCTGATTCTGTCGAATTCGAGATCGAGGAGAAGATCCGCTACGAGACCGATCCTTGCGAATTAAAACTGGATGAAATGATCGAGGCGGAACCGGAACCGGAGATGATCGAGGGGCTGCCCGCATCTGACGCGCTGACCCCCGCCGATCGTTATCTGGAACTCTTCGAGCAGGTACAGTCGTCGGGCCTCTTTGCCGACAGCAAGACCTTTCCTGACTGTGCGCCGAGAATGGATCCGCTCGATATCCTTATCCGCTATCGTCGTATCAAACGCAGACCTGACTTTGACCTGCGCCAGTTTGTCTCACGGCATTTCTGGCTCCCGCAGCAAATAGACAGTCAGTATGTCTCTAATCCAGAAAACTCGCTGAAGGAGCATATCGACCAGCTGTGGCCGGTGCTGACCCGCGAGCCGCAGGATCATATTCCCTGGTCGTCGCTGCTGGCGCTGCCGCAGGCCTATATTGTGCCCGGCGGACGATTCAGTGAGACCTACTACTGGGACTCCTACTTTACCATGCTGGGGCTGGCCGAAAGCGGCCGTAACGATCTGCTGAAGTGTATGGCGGATAACTTTGCATGGATGATTGAAAAATATGGGCACATCCCAAACGGCAACCGAACCTACTATCTGAGCCGCTCCCAGCCGCCGGTGTTCGCGCTGATGGTGGAGCTGTTCGAAGAGGACGGCGTGCGCGGTGCGCGGCGCTACTATGAGCACCTGCTGATGGAGTACGCCTTCTGGATGGATGGCGCTGAATCGCTGAACCTTAACCAGGCCTATCGTCATGCCGTGCGTATGCCTGATGGCTCTCTACTCAACCGCTACTGGGACGATCGCGATACGCCCCGAGATGAGTCATGGATCGAAGACGTGGAAACTGCGAAGCATTCGGGCCGTCCACCAAACGAGGTCTACCGCGATCTGCGCGCCGGGGCGGAGTCCGGCTGGGACTACTCTTCCCGCTGGCTGCGGGACACGCAGCGTCTGGCCAGTATCCGGACGACGCAGTTTATCCCTATCGATCTGAACGCTTTCCTGTTCAAGCTCGAGAGCACCATCGCTAATCTCTCTGGCCTGAAGGGCGACCGCGAAGGCGAGGCGATGTTCCGCCAGCGCGCCAGCGATCGCCGGGCAGCGGTGAACCGCTACCTGTGGGATGAGGAGAAAGGCTGCTACCGCGACTATGACTGGCGGCGCGGCGAGCAGGCTCTCTTCTCAGCAGCGAGCATCGTGCCGCTCTACGTTGGTATGGTCACCCATGAGCAGGCCGATCGGATAGCCGTGGCGGTACGTGAACGCCTGTTGACGCCGGGCGGCATGATGGCCACCGAGTATGAGACCGGTGAGCAGTGGGATAAACCTAACGGCTGGGCACCGCTGCAGTGGATGGCTATCCAGGGCTTTAAGCTCTATGGTAACGATGCGCTGGGGGATGAAATTGCCCATAGCTGGCTTCATACCGTTAACGTTTTCTATCAGCAGCACTACAAGCTGATTGAGAAGTACCATATCGCAGGCGGTACGCCGCGCGAGGGTGGCGGCGGTGAGTATCCGTTGCAGGACGGTTTTGGCTGGACCAACGGTGTAGCACGTCGCCTGATCGGGCTTTACGGGGAGCCGTAGCGCCCCCCTGTTTATCAACGCATAGCCCGTTAGCGGATAACGTTATAGATCGCAGTCTGGATCGCCAGCCACTGGCGGGTGCTCTCATCAGGCTGCGCTTTATGCCGTATTTTTGCCTGCTCGGTTTCATAGCGCTGTCGCTCTACCACGGGTGGACTGGTGCAGAAGGCGTGCAGGTAATCTTTCCGCTGCCCGGTAAGCTTTTCCCCGTTTAACATGGCGTGACCGAGCGTAGTCGTAAAGCGACGGCAGGGCCGTGGTTCATCCATCTGTAGCTTATATCGCAGCAGCAGAGTCAGCACCTCGTCATTCCCCACCGAAAGCGCCTGCTCGGTCCAGGAGAGCTTCCAGTCCATTCCCCCTTTCAGGAACAGCTGTGCGACACGGGTATCGTTACGATCAATCGCCGAGCGAAGGTTGCTCTCATCCCAGGTGATGCCCATTCGCGTGAGCTGCATGCGTGAGGTCGGCGTAGTATGTTCGTTTTCCGTATCGGTTAATATCTGCGTCTGGGCCGGAGGCTCGCTTACCGCCCGTGCGGGTGGGGTGCTGTTTATCATTATGAAGCCGCCGCCCATCATCATCAGCACCATCACGCCAACCGCACCCCAGAGAATGCCTGAGACCAGGCGAATACGCTGCTCCGGCGTGCGGACGGCACGGCGCTCGGGTCGCTCAATGTCTTCACCTACTTCGAAAATATCCCCTCCCGCCCCGGCCTTTTTAACCGTTCGCGCTTTAAACGCATTCAGTTCGTCCACGTCGGTAGTCAACAAGCTGGCCGGGTTAACGGTGGTGCGGCCCTCATTGAAGGCGCGTTGCACCGGTGTGGCGAGCTGCGGATAGTAGGTGTCCAGCAGAGTAAGCTGGATGGCAGAGAGGGGTTTCTGTGCGGTAAGGGTGTTGCGGATCTGGCGAATATCATCAAGAAAGGTTTGCAAGGTCTTGCGCGGATCAGCAAACAGCGTCAGTAGCGAACTGTCGTTAAACAGCGGAGCGTAGTGGCGAGAGAACTCTTTTTTATCCACCAGCATCAGCGCCAGCTCGCTAAACAGCATTCCGCTGAGCACGTCGTTACGCTCTCCTAGCTTTAACCAACGGCGCACGCGATCCTGGCCAAACTGGGTTTTTAGATGGTTACGCAGCTTGATGCCGTCCGGCCAGGCAGCATAGACCAGCCCGCTCATCATCTGCTCCAGGGCGCGAAGCTGAGCCAGCCCCTTGAGCTGCGCTTCGCCGTTTACCGTCTCCGTTGAGGTAGGATAGGTCAGCAGAGGCTGCTGCAGGCGGAGATGCTCCAGGGCAGCGACAAAGCGCAGCGCGGCAATCAGCTGGTTTTCGCTAACGTCCTGGCCGCTTTCATACTGCGGAACCAGCTGCTGAAGGTGGCGCAGCTGCATGGTGAACTGCGTAAGCTCGGCGTCGTTGAGCTTTAGTCGCTGTGCTACCGCACCCCAGCCGCCGAGGCCCAGACGGGCGTTTTCCAACTGCTCCAGAAACCAGCGCGGATCTTTACCTTCGCTAACGCGAACGTCCAGCAGTAACAAAATTTCAATAGACGCCTGGCGAATAATTCCGATGCAGGTTTCGAATTGTTCGCGGTTCCTGAGCGATGTGCTGTATGTCATTATTTTCCCTTAACCACAATTAACGAAAGTTAATGCCAGCCGTCTACGCAGCTTATTTTATCTTACATTCCAGTTAGTTAGATAATAGGCCACTTTAAATTAAATATCAGTGATGCAGGTAATAAAAGACGAAGTGAAATAAAACAGAGCATTCCTTATCCACAGCGGAATTTCCTATGCCAGGCTTAGTACAGAGGTATCTGAGGCACATGCGAAAGGAGTATCTATGAAGAAAATGTTACTTGCCGCCACGGTGGCCGCCCTATTCACCCTCCCGGCACTGGCCGAAGACTCCCCAGGGCTGAATACGGATAAAGCACCACCGCCGCCACATAAGCTCGACGATGGCTATCGCGGCATTGAAGATGCCCGGACCATGAACATTAAACAGGCGCTGGAGCTGCACGACGGTGGTTCCGTCTCGCTACGCGGGAACCTGATCGCTAAAAAAGGTAACGATATCTACACCTTCCGCGACAAAACGGGTGAGATTGACGTCTATATTCCGATGGCGGTTTTTGCCGAGCGCGATGTTAGCCCGGATCAGCTGGTAGGCATCAGCGGCTCGCTGGACAAGAAACAGAAGCCGCCGCGGATCAAAGTACACCATTTCCAGAAAGAGTAACCCGCTTTGTAGGCCGGGCCAGCGCTAGCGCCGCCCGGCGTTTTTATCTCTATAAGAACATCCCGCCCGAAACCTCAACGCGCTGGGCATTCATCCATGCCAGCTCATCGCTCAGCAGCGCCGCTATCGCGTTACCGATATCATCCGGTAGGCCGGTGCGTCCCAGCGCCGTTTGCGAGGCGACAAACTGGTTGAGCTGCGCGTCATCACGTACCCGTCCGCCGCCAAAATCGGTTTCAATAGCGCCGGGTGCAATGATATTTACCGAGATACCCCGCGCGCCCAGCTCTTTTGCCTGATAGCGGGTTAACACCTCCATTGCCCCTTTCATCGCCGCATAGGCCGCATAGCCTGGCAGAGCAAAGCGTGCCAGCCCACTTGAGACGTTCAGGATCCGTCCGCCATTTTTAATCAGCGGCAGCAGATGTTGGGTAAGAAAGAACGGTCCCTTAAAATGGATGTTCACCAGCTGGTCAAACTGGGCCTCGGTGGTCTCAGCAAAGGATGCGTTCAGGCCGATTCCGGCATTGTTTATTAAATAATCAAAGGTGTCGCGCTGCCAGGTCTGTTTCAGGCAATCCTGCACCTGTCTGGCAACGTTTTCGAAGCTAGCGCTATCGCCGACGTCGAGCTGCAACGCCACAGCCTTCGCGCCTTTCAGCTCAATTTCACGTACCACGTCCAGAGCATCTTCCTGACGACTATTCCACGTCAGAATAATGTCCACGCCTTTTTCAGCCAGCTTCAATGCGGCATTTTTTCCCAATCCACGGCTGCCGCCAGTCACTAATGCAATACGATGCGTCATAAGAAACCTCATTTCTGATGGTGGGTGATTGAGAAAGAGCTTATTAGGTGGTAGATAAACAATAAAGCCTGGCGAATACGCTTCACTGTTTCATTCATAACAACAATAGGTGGCAGGGATGGATAAAATTTACGCAATGCAGCTTTTCGTCCGCGTCGCAGAGCTGGCAAGCTTTTCTCGCGCCGCCGACTCCCTTGGCGTGCCGAAAGGGAGCGTATCGCGCCAGGTTCAGAGTCTGGAGAACCACCTCGGTACGCAACTGCTGCACCGGACCACGCGCCGGGTTCAGCTCACCCAGGACGGTATGGTTTATTACGAGCGCGCTAAAGATCTGCTCTCTAATCTTGACGAGCTGGACGGCCTGTTTATCCACGATCCCGCCAGCATCAGCGGCAAGCTGCGGGTGGACATGCCCGTGGGCGTGGCGCGCAATCTGGTCATCCCACGCCTGCCCGCCTTTGTGCAGCAGTATCCCGGCATTGAGATAGAACTCAGCAGCAGCGACCGGCTGGTGGATGTGATCCGCGAAGGCTTTGACTGCGTGGTACGCGTTGGCACGCTGAAAGATTCCGGGCTGATCGCCCGCTCGCTGGGTAAACTGGCGGTGGTCAACTGCGCCAGCCCCGGCTATCTCGAACGTTTTGGCTACCCGGAGACGCTGGAGGATCTCTCCTCTCACGCAGTGGTGCATTACGCTGTTCACCTTGGCACGCGGCCGCAGGGCTTTGAGCTTTACCAGGATAACACCACGCGCTGGATCAAGACCGGTGGCATTCTGACGGTCAACAGCACCGAGACCTATCATGCAGCGTGCCTGGCGGGGCTGGGGATTATCCAGGTGCCGCGCACCGGCGTACGTGACGCCCTGCGCCAGGGCACGCTGGTGGAGATCCTGCCCCAGTACCGCGCCGAGCCGATGCCGGTCTCGCTGATCTATCCCCATCGCCGCAACCTCTCCCGGCGGGTACACCTGTTTATGGAGTGGCTGGCAAGCGTGATGAAGGATTACGTCGATTCACCCGCTTAGGTGATGAGGGTCTATAATTTGCGGTACATCACGCTAAGCAGAGAAGGAAGCCGTACTGATGACCCCGGAAAATAGCGCCAAGCGACCTGTCCCGCACCTGGACTACGAGCCTGTTAAAAAGGTCGATACTACCGATAAGCCTGAGTCTGAGTCAGAGCCGCTGCTGAGCGGTAAGGCAGAGGGCGTGGTGGGGACGGTCACCGAAGCGGCGGAGAAGATCCAGCGCCGGCCGATGATTGCGCATCTGATCCGCGCGACGGAGCGCTTCAATGACCGGATGGGCAACCAGTTTGGGGCAGCCATCACCTACTTCTCGTTCCTGTCGATGATCCCCATTCTGATGGTGTCGTTTGCCGCAGCGGGTTTTGTGCTGGTCTCCCACCCCACCCTGCTGCAGGATATCTTCAATAAGATCCTGCTTAACGTCAGCGACCGCACCCTGGCCGATACCCTGCGCAATACGATAAAAACCGCCGTAGAGCAGCGTACTACCGTAGGTATTGTCGGTCTGGCCGTCGCGCTCTACTCGGGTATTAACTGGATGGGCAACCTGCGCGAGGCGATCCGCGCCCAGTCCCGGGACGAGTGGGAGCGTACGCCCCAGGACAGTGAGAAGATCTGGGTAAAATATTTCCGCGACTTTATCTCCCTGATTGGCCTGCTGGTGGCGCTGGTGATCACCCTCTCCATCACCTCTATCGCCGGTGCGGCGCAGGAGATGATTATCTCTGCACTCTATCTGGACTACATCGGCTGGCTTAAACCGGTCTGGCATCTGATTGGCCTGGCGATCTCTATCTGCGCTAACTTCCTGCTCTTCTTCTGGATCTTCTGGCGCCTGCCGCGCCACCGCCCACGCAAGAAGGCATTGATTCGCGGCACGCTGATTGCCGCCGTCGGTTTTGAGGTGATTAAGCTCATCATGACCTGGACCCTGCCTTCGCTGGTAACCTCCCCGTCAGGTGCGGCGTTTGGCTCGGTGCTCGGTATTATGGCCTTCTTCTACTTCTTCGCCCGACTGACACTGTTCTGCGCAGCGTGGATCGCCACCGCGCAGTATAAAGACGACGTGAAAATGCCAGGCAAAGAGACCCTTTAACCACACTACTGGGCTGAATCAAAAAGCAAAGTTTCGGCCCAATTCCTCATTTCAGCATTAAAAACCAGACCGTAACTTTTATTTAACCAAAAACTGGTTTTTAATGCTGATATTCAATTTCTGTGAAGCATTTCATAGATGCGAAAACTCAGGCACGAAAATTATTCACTTTTTGCCGTTTTTATCGCCACCTGCCCGTCTTGTTACAGATTGAAATGTCGCTTTTGCTGTGCGTAATATGGCCCTTCGTTCGCCCAAAATAAGAAAATTCTATGCAAGCTACCGCCACAACGCTCAATCACGAACAGGAAAGCCCTCCGGTCAACTCGCGTAATAAAGTTGTCATCGCCTCGCTCATTGGTACGGCGATTGAGTTTTTCGACTTCTATATTTACGCCACCGCAGCGGTCATCGTCTTTCCGCACATCTTCTTCCCGCAAGGGGATCCGACGGCTGCTACGCTACAGTCGCTGGCGACCTTCGCCATCGCCTTTGTGGCGCGTCCGATCGGCTCTGCGGTGTTTGGTCACTTTGGCGATCGCGTCGGGCGTAAAGCCACGCTGGTGGCATCCCTGCTGACGATGGGGATCTCTACCGTGCTGATCGGCCTGCTGCCGAGCTACGCTACCATCGGTATCTTTGCTCCCCTGCTGCTGGCGCTGGCGCGCTTTGGCCAGGGTCTGGGCCTTGGCGGTGAGTGGGGCGGCGCGGCGCTGCTGGCCACCGAAAACGCCCCGGCCCGCAAGCGTGCGCTCTACGGCTCCTTCCCGCAGCTCGGCGCGCCGATCGGCTTCTTCTTTGCCAACGGTACCTTCCTGCTGCTCTCCTGGCTGCTGACCGACGAGCAGTTTATGGCGTGGGGCTGGCGCGTGCCGTTTATCTTCTCCGCCGTACTGGTGCTGATCGGCCTCTACGTTCGCGTCTCTCTGCATGAGTCGCCGGTATTTGCCAAAGTCGCCGCCGCCAAGAAGCAGGTGAAGATCCCGCTGGGGACGCTGCTGACCAAGCACATGCGCGTCACCGTGCTCGGGACCTTTATCATGCTGGCGACCTACACGCTGTTCTACATTATGACCGTCTACTCCATGACCTACAGCACGGCACCTGCGCCGGTGGGCCTTGGATTACCGCGTAATGAAGTGCTGTGGATGCTGATGCTGGCGGTCATTGGCTTTGGCGTGATGGTGCCGATTGCTGGCCTGCTGGCGGACGCCTACGGCCGTCGCAAGAGCATGATCGTGATCACCTCGCTGATCATTATCTTTGCGCTGTTTGTCTTCCCGCCGCTGCTGGGCTCAGGTAGCCCGGCGATGGTAATGGCCTATCTGCTGATTGGTCTGAGCCTGATGGGGCTGACCTTTGGTCCGATGGGTGCGCTGCTGCCGGAGCTGTTCCCGACCGAAGTACGCTACACCGGCGCATCGTTCTCCTATAACGTCTCATCCATTCTGGGTGCATCGGTGGCGCCGTACATTGCCGCCTGGCTGACCGCCAACTACGGCCTGTTCTACGTCGGCGTCTACCTGGCGGCGATGGCAGCCCTGACGCTGATCGCCCTGGTGCTGACCCACGAAACCAAAAACCAGTCTCTTTAAGCATAAAAAAGCCCGGTAGCGTAAGCGCCGCCGGGCGTAGCATCATACGTTCCGGAATCGCCGGGTGGCGGCTACGCCTTACCCGGCCTACGTGGAGTGCGGTGCAGTTTCTCAGAACCGCCAGTTCAGGCTCACCACAAATACCGAAGGGAAAATGATCCCTGATTCCACACCAAAATGATTGGTAAAATTATACTGAACCGCATGATAGATATAGGGTGCAAAACCCACTCCGGTGATATTTTTAAAGGAGTGATAGATGCCCTCATCACCGCATTTGCTGAACTCATCAAAAAAGAATTCGCCGGTATAACCGTAAATACCCTTAAAAACAATGTTACCCTTTTCCGCCCAGTCTTTTCTGACGCCAAGAGAGAGGCAACGATCCCCGTAGCTGTTTCTCATTGTCCCGACGAGCAAACTGTAATCAGGATGGTCAGGGAGTTTTTTTTCAACCGAATAAAATTCATTATCAAACTTCTCCGTGTATTGACCATGATTCCCAAGCAGATGGTAGACAAATGAGCCAGTGTTAAAAGAGATGGTATGGTCGGCCTGCGTGCAAGTAGTGGCCAACAGGAAAGTCGCTGCAGAAATGTTAAAATAGCTAAGGCGTGAAGGCATTGTGACGCAATATCTGAAGTGATGTAATACTGTATTAGCGTAGCAGATATAGAGTTATCCAATCCAGCCCGGTGCGCGCGAGCGCCACCGGGCTTTTTTATCCTGCTTTCCTGCTTACTTCTTCATTTGAGACAAGATGTTCCGGCACTGATTCTCCTGTCCTTCCGACGGAGAGATGAGCGCCAGCAGCGCTGCGGCCGGGGTCACCAGCGTCGCCAGCGCTGCCGCTACCGCACCGCGGGCGATCAGCGGGCCGGCCTTCACGCCCGCCTGTGGATCCTTGAAGCTACCACGCACGTAGAGCGGCGAGCGCAGGGTCACGATACGGATCCCCTTGCTCTCCGGGTTGATGGTGAGATCGAGCTGCTCCGAGGCAAAGCTGGCGGTCCCGGTGACGTTAATGATCGCGTTCTCGGTATCGAAGGCGAAGATCTGCGGACGTGCCACACCGTTGACCAGGTTCAGGTTGGCGGCGGCGCAGTTTACCCGCACCTCATCGTCACCGAAAATCTGTCCGACGATAAAGTTCCCGACGTTAAGACCGAGGATCTCCATCAGGTTACGGCTGACCACGCCATCGTTCATCAGCAGTTTCAAATTGCCGTTGCTTGTGCCGAGCAGCGCGGCTATGGAGTTACCCGTGCCGCGGAAATCCGCATCGCCGTTCATCTCACCGATGGTTTTCTGCATCAGCTCCACGTCCGGCATCAGCTCTTTCAGCTTCAGACGACGGGCCTGGATGTCCGCCCGCCCCTGCATCGGCTTCTTATCCCCTTCAAGGTGGATATTGGAAGAGATGGTGCCCCCCGCCAGGCCAAACTTCAGCGGCTGGAGGCGCAGGTCGGCGTTTTTCAGGATGATATGGGTCGAGAGGTCGCTGATCGGCAGAGAGCTGCCGTGCTCAATACGCCGCCCCTTAAAGCGCACGTCAGCATCCATCGTATCCCACTTATCGGTTTCGAAACGATCGTAGGGCAGCACTTTGCCTGCGGGCTGATTGGTCTTCTCGCCCTTCTTCTCTTCAGAACGCTTCGACTTTTCAGCCCCTTTTCCAGAGTCGACACCGATCAGCGGGCCTAAATCCGCCAGACGCAGCTGGCGCGACTCGAGATCGCCTTCCAATTTGGGCCGAGGCTTACCGGTGGTATAGGTCAGGGAGCCATGAATATCGCTGTCGCCGATGCGGCCGTTAAAGCCACGGTAGTCATAGACAGAGCTTTTTTCAGCGTCGATTTTTGCCACCAGCCGTCCGTCGGTCTCAAACGGTGGCGTATCCGGCAGCAGTACGCCGGTCAGATCGTACAGCTCGCCCAGTGAGTTACCGGCAAACTTCAGCTTAAGGTCGACCCCGCCCATTTTCATCGGGTCGCTCACCGTGCCGGAGAAGGCCACGCGGGTATTACCGGAGCGGAAATCAGCCTGCACCGGGAACGGCGTGCCTTCACTGCGCAGCGCCAGCATGCCGCCAATTTTACCCGTGCCGGTCACCTGCTGGCCGTTGTAGCGCCCCTGCGCCTTGAGGCCAAACACGTAGTCACCAACCTTGGCACTCTTCTCTTTGCTGCTGCCGGTCACTTCGCTAAACGGCAGCGGCTTGCCAAGCGGGTCGATCAGGATCTCAACGTCGGCCTTGCTGACCTTATCATCGACCGCTACACGGCCCTGATCGAAAAGTATATTGTCGAGGCGGAAGGACCAGGCCGAAGGCCGCGCATCCTCATCTTTCGGTTCATCGCTGCCCGCCAGGTTGAAGGTCCAGTTGTTGGTTTTTTCCGACAGGCGGATCAGGCGGGCGTCCGGCTTCTCAAATTTCACCCACGGTAGGTACACGGTTTTGGTCAGCAGCGCCAGCGGTGCCAGCGTCGCCTCTACCCGTGGCAGGTGTACCATCGTGATCTCAGGGATATCAGGCGGGTTGCCAAGGACTACATCCTCGGCATGCACGTGCGGCCACGGCACCCAGCTGCGCCAGCCGGTCTCCTGCTTCTGTCGCTCCCAGACAACGCCTAAATCGCCGCGTATCGCAAAGGGACGATTCAGCTCGGTGGAGACCTTCTCATTGATAGTGGGTTTAAGCCGGTTCCAGTCAAACGTCGCGATAATGATGATAGCCACCACGATCAGCAACAAAAGCGTTCCCAAGACGGCAATGATTGCCTTGCTTGTTCTTGTCATGCTTGCATCCTTCCATTCTTGCCTTGCCTGTCATAAAGATAGCTGAGCCTGAGGGAAAGGAGTGCAACCTGATGTTATAGAGCGAGAATAACGCTTTCGAGGTTTGCCAGCGGTGCGGGACGAGAGAGGAAATAACCCTGTGCGGCAAAGGCCGGTGACGCCTGCACATCGCGCCACTCCTCCACCGTCTCCACACCCTCAACAATGACGCCCTGGCAGTAACGGTTCATCAGCTGCAGCAGCAGCGTGAAGAGGTTGCGCCCTTCCGGCGTTTTGCGCAGCATGATAAACAGCTCACGGGCCACTTTGATGTAGTCGTAGCGTACTTCGCTCAGCGCAGAGAAGTTCGCCATCCCGGTCCCGAAGTCGTCCAGCCACAGCGGGCCAATTTCACAGATCGAGGCGAAGGAGGAGTCCTCCGGCAGGCGAATATGCTCAACCAGCTCGAAGCGCAGCCACGACAGCGTCTCGACCAGCGCCATCATTTTTGGGTTTTGCCGCATCGATAGCAGCGTCGGGCCATCAACGTTAACCGACGCGAGCACGTTATTCTTCACAAAGAAGTCACTTTGCAGGGCAAGCAGGTTAATCTGCTCCAGCATGACGTCCAGACGCTGACGGACCGCCACCTCTGCAAAGTAGCGGTCGGGCGCAATACGCTGCGAGGGATTATCCGGGTGCGTAACGATCGTTAATACTTCGATTGCCATCAGGCTGCCATCTACGCGATAGATGGGCTGGTAAGTGTAGGCACGTTCACATTGCAGCCAGTAGCGTCGCTCTTCCAGGCTTTCGATGCTCGCCTCCGGAATGCTTAGCCGCTGGATAACCTGCTTCAACTTCATTGTCAGATGTCCTGTAATAGAGTGAGTGACCTGGCGGAACTCGTCTAGGAGTTATCGGCGCGGCGGGTGAGAACTTTATGTTCAAACAGAGAGCAAAATTAAATTCTGCTAAGGGAATCTGCACTTAACACGCGTTAGCTCAAAAAAATATTGGAACGTTGTTTTAATATGATTGACCACGCAGCACGCGCAACGCACACTACTCCCAATATTTATCCGACTCAGGTTGATGACTATGTCCAGGAAAATTGCCGTCATTGGCGAATGCATGATTGAGCTGTCACAGAAAGGCACAGAGGTAAACCGTGGCTTTGGTGGCGATACCTTAAATACCTCCGTTTATGTTGCCCGCCAGGTCGATCCGGCTGCGCTGACGGTACACTATGTTACGGCGCTGGGGACGGATAATTTTAGCCAGCAGATGCTGGATGCCTGGCAGAACGAAAGTGTCGATACCTCCCTTACCCAACGCATGGAGAACCGCCTGCCGGGGCTCTACTACATCGAAACCGATAGCACCGGCGAGCGCACCTTCTACTACTGGCGTAACGAGGCCGCAGCCAAATTCTGGCTGGAGAGCGAGCAGGCCGCCGCCATCTGCGAGGAGCTGGCTACCTTTGACTATCTCTACCTGAGCGGTATCAGCCTGGCGATCTTAAGCCCGGCCAGCCGCGACAAGCTGCTCTCCCTGCTGCGCGAGTGCCGCGCCAACGGCGGCAAGGTGATTTTCGATAACAACTACCGTCCACGCCTGTGGGCCAGCAAAGAGGAGACCCAGCAGGTCTACCAGCAGATGCTGGCCTGCACCGATATCGCCTTCCTGACCCTGGACGACGAGGATGCGTTGTGGGGCGAGAAGCCGGTAGAAGAGGTGATTGCTCGTACCCAGGCCGCTGGCGTGAGCGAAGTAGTGGTGAAGCGCGGGGCGGACTCCTGCCTGGTGGCGATTGCTGGCGACGCGGTGATTGACGTGCCGGCGGTGAAGCTGCCGAAAGAGAAGGTGATCGATACCACCGCGGCGGGTGACTCTTTCAGCGCGGGCTACCTGGCCGTACGTCTGACCGGCGGCGATGCCGAGGCGGCGGCGCAGCGCGGTCACCTGACCGCCAGTACCGTGATCCAGTATCGTGGGGCGATTATTCCCCGCGAGGCAATGCCGAACTGATCGTCCGGCTTTCCGGCCCCTGCCGCTGGCAGCGGGCCGGGTGAACCGCACGGCTACTGCTGAACGGGCGGAATATCCGTCACGTCCTGATGCACATCATCACTGGCAGGCACAAGGGCTGACGTTTCGGCACTCATCACCTGATCCCAGGTGGCCTGCAGCTCCTTCATATTAAACTCCGGCTCGCCTTTCGGCTGCAGCAGCACCAGCGACTGATCCTGGGTCAGCTGCTGACGCAGGCTCTGGTTCAGCATCTCGGTCGTCAGGCCGTTCAGGAAGTCCTGGCGCAGCCTCTGGTACTGCTCAGGGGCAATATCTACCACCTGATTTTGCAGAGAGCGCATACGCTGGCTGATCAGCACGTCGGTATCGGTGCGGGCATAGGTCGTGAAAAGCCTCTGCAGCTCCAGCTTCTTCTGGGCAATCAGGGCGTTAAACTCATCCTCTGACAGACCGCTGTCGCGCACCTTTTTCAGCTCGCGGGCAATCATCGCCAGATTGGCGTTGAGCTTATCGGGCGCAGAATCGACGTTAATGGCGCACTGCGCACGCTGGAACAGCACCCGGCAGTCGAAGCCGAGGCCAATATCTTTAGCGTTGTTTTTAGTCAGGGTCTGCTGGAGATGCCAGAACAGCGCCTCGCGGGCGACATCTGCCCGCCAGTAGCGCTCCAGCGCGGCGGATTCACGAATCGGCTGCCACGGCACGTCCCACATCAGCGAGAGCCTGTCCTGGCGTACGGAGTCGGTCATGATGCTCACCGGCTCGCGCGGTAGCGGAGAGAGCGTTGGCACCGGGGCTGGCGTCTCCCGTTTTCCCTTTAGATCGCCAAAGGTTTTATTGATCTGCTCGCCAACGGCGCGGCTGTCGATATTACCCACCACAATCAGCGTCATCGCGTCCGGGGTATACCACTTCTGATAAAAGGCCTTCAGCTGGGCCGCATCCACCGGTTTCTTTAGCGGTGCCGCGGGATCGTGTCCCAGCAAGCTCGACCCTTTCAGGCGGTAGCGCCACCAGTTATCTTTAGTCTCTGGCGGCCAGGTTGCTACCATATCATCGCTGCCCAGAGCGTGGTTGACCGTCTCCGGCGTCACGGTAAGCTTGCCAGTAATATCAGAGAGATAGACCAGCGCCTCTTTTAGCAGGTCGCTGCGATTATTGGGTAAGCTGAGACTAAACAGCGTGTAGTCGTAGGAGACCAGCGCCGGGGGCAGAGGGCGCTTGGGATCGATGCCCTGCTGCCAGAGCGAGCGCACCTGCGCGGGCTGAAGGCTGCCGCTATGGGTCAGCGCGATACGTGGAATAAAGTGGCTAAAGCCGCTCTGCTGGGTGCTCTCCGTCAGCGAGCCGGTATTCACCAGCAGGCGGATCTCAACCCGATCGCTGGGGCGCTGCGGCGTACTTAACACCTGCCACTGAAAACCGTTTGTCAGTGTCCCCTGTTGCCATGCCGGGTCGGGCTGGAGCGCATCTGCCTGCACGTAACTGGCTGCCATCATCAGCAAACCACCAGCTATGAGTCGAATTTTTGTGCCCTGCATGTGAACCCCTGATCAACATTCCTGGTTAAAAGACCGCCTGCAAGCCAGGCCGCCTAAAATGAAGTTTTAACACTCCGTGTTAGACAGCCAAAAAAGCAAAACGTCACACCGGGAAGTAAAAAAATAGGGGGTAATTATGCGCAGGTGCCCGTGCCCCTACAATGGACAACGGGCATAAGTAGGCAGATTATGAGGAGATTTCGCCCGTTTTGCCGTCTGACGCACGGTTATTCAGGGTATTTTTCAGCTGTTTGTGGTCCAGCTCCTTCACCCATTTCGCCACCACGATGGTCGCCACGCCGTTGCCGATCAGGTTAGTTAGCGCCCGTGCCTCGGACATGAAGCGGTCAATGCCAAGGATCAGCGCCAGCCCGGCGACCGGCAGGTGCCCCACCGCAGAGAGGGTTGCCGCCAGCACGATGAAGCCGCTGCCGGTGACGCCCGCCGCCCCTTTCGAGGAGAGCAGCAGCACGACCAGCAGCGTAATCTGATGAAAAATGTCCATATGGCTGTTGGTGGCCTGAGCGATAAACACGGCTGCCATTGTCAGGTAGATGGAGGTGCCGTCGAGGTTAAAGGAGTAGCCGGTGGGAATAACCAGCCCGACCACGGACTTACGGCAGCCGAGCTTCTCCATCTTATCGAGCATGCGCGGCAGCGCCGACTCGGACGACGAGGTGCCAAGCACGATCAGCAACTCTTCACGAATGTAGCGGATAAATTTGAAGATGCTGAAGCCGGTAGCGCGGGCGATGCTGCCGAGCACCACCACGATAAACAGGATACAGGTAGCATAGAAGCAGATGATCAGCTGACCGAGCTGCACCAGGGTGCCCACGCCATATTTCCCGATAGTAAAGGCCATTGCCCCAAACGCACCGATAGGCGCGAGGCGCATAATCATATTGATGATGCCAAAGATGACCTGGGAGAAGCTCTCAATAACGTTAAAGATCAGCTGGCCTTTGTGGCCAAGGCGATGGAGGGCAAAGCCGAACAGCACGGCGAACAGCAGCACCTGCAAAATATTGCCGCTGGCAAACGCGCCGATGACGCTGGCGGGGATCACATCCATCAGGAAGGCAACAATGCCCTGCTGCTCGGCCTGGGCCGCGTAGACCGCCACGGCTTTGGCATCCAGCGTGGAGGGGTCGACGTTCATACCCGCGCCCGGCTGTACCACGTTGACGATAATCAGGCCGATGATCAGCGCGAGGGTGCTGACCACTTCAAAGTAGAGCAGCGCCACCGCGCCGGTGCGGCCTACCGCTTTCATGCTTTCCATGCCAGCGATACCGGTCACAACGGTACAGAAGATTACGGGGGCGATGATCATTTTAATCAGCTTCACGAAGGCGTCGCCAAGCGGCTTCATCTGTGCGCCGATATCAGGGTAGAAGTGACCGAGCAGGATCCCGATAGCGATGGCGGTTAACACCTGGAAGTAGAGGCTTTTGAAGAGTGAGGTTTTCATAGGGTGTCCTTGAATTAAAAACCACAGGCATTGTAAGGTTTGCTCGCCTGCGGTCTTAAAATAACACCCCAACAACATCGCAGATATAAACTTACCTCAAATTTGAAACATAAATGTTAAGAAATTTGAGCCAGCTCGCACAAGTGAGCACGGCCGCTACGCGCTTCCGTCAACCAGCTGAGGAAGGTTATGCTGCTCAAATGCCTCCGGGGCCACCGCGCGGCCAAAGAGATAACCCTGAGCCATCTCAACCCCTGCCGCCTGCAGCCATGCACGCTGCGCCTCGGTCTCGACCCCCTCAGCGATAATATTCAGATCGAGGCTGCGGGCCATATGGATTATCGATGAGACCATGCTGCTGTCTTGCGGCAGACCTTCAACAAAAATCTTGTCGATTTTCAGCACGTCGACCGGCAACGATTTCATGTGCTGAAGCTGGCGCAGGCCTGCATAGCCCATGCCGAAATCATCCAGCGCAATACGCACCCCGGCATTGCGCAGCGGACGCAGGATCGCCACCGCCGCATGCGGATCGTCAATGCGGCGGCTCTCGGTCACCTCGAGGATCAGCGTGCCGGGCGCAATACGGTAGCGTTCCAGCAGCTCAAGCAGATCCCGCACCATATCCTGGTGCATCAGCTGCAGCGCCGAGAGGTTCACCGACAGCGGCAGCATAATGCCTCGCGCCTGCCAGGCCGCGAGCTGGCGGCAGGACTCCTCCAGCACCCAGTGGCCGACAACAATCATCAGCCCGCAGGACTCAATGCTGTCGATTAGTCCCTCTGGCAGCTCCCAGCTGCCGTCCGGCTGCTGCTGGCGCAGCAGGGCCTCGGCGCTGACCACCTCGCCAGTGGCCAGGTTGACCTGCGGCTGCAGCCAGATGGCAAACTGATGGTTATCCAGCGCGTTTAAGATATCGCTCTCTTCCGTCAGCCGTTTCTGCGCCGTGACCATCTGTTCCGGGTCAAAGAACTGGATCTGGTTTTTACCCTTGCGACGGGCAGAGAGCGCTGCTGAGATAGCCCGACGGTAGAGCTGCTCTGCCGTTACATCGCCATAGAACATGGCGATGCCAATGCTGGCGCTCGGGCGCAGCTGGATACCCTGCACCGGCAGACGCTCATTAATGACCGCGAGTATCTGCTGACCCAGCGTAATGGCATGCCACGGCTCGCTGGCGCCGTTACCAATAATAACAAAGGTGTCGGTACTCGCCTGGGCCAGCACCATGCGTGGGGCAAGCACCGACTTCATCTTCTCCACCAGCGTCAGGAGCAGCATTTCGCGCTGGCTCTCTTTCAGCACCCCCGCGGTGTCCTGCAAGGTTTCACAGGCAATCACCATGAGCGCGGTCGTTTTTTGCCGGGCAACGGTCTGCTCCAGCAGGGCCATCATAAAGGCTTTGTTCGGTAGCTCTGATACCGGAAAGCGCGTCACCTGGCTATTCAGCTCTTCATGCTGGCGCAGCACCATCTGCTGATTACGGTTATAGCTACGAACCAGCATGCCAATCTCATCGTCATGATGGTGGCGGGGCAGCGGCAGCTGGTGTCCAGGGTGGTCCTGTAGCGACAGGTCGTTCAGCTCACGGGCGATCTTGCGCAGCGGGCGGATAATCAGCCGGCTGATGCACCAGGTGAGCGCCACCGTCATGATCAGGACTAACAGTAAGTAAGTAGTAACTAACGTTGAAACGGTGCTCATAACGAACTTATACATGCGGAATGAGTCCGCCTGCAGCACCAGATAGGCCAGCGGCTGTGGGTTAGCCGGACGCTCCAGGGAGTAGATCGGCAATGAAATCTGTACCGGTAGCTCAAAGAGCCGGGTAATGGTCACGGGAACCGGACGCTCGGGGATGAAGCTCATGCGCAGAGCCTGGAACTGATTCGGCAGGACGACGTCCGCCCGGCTGACCACGCCAGCGGGCTGGATGCGTTTAAGGATAGCTTCCGCGTCGGCAATGTCGCCCTTCAGAATAGCGGCGGAGAGCGGCTCACGCACCGAGCGCGCAATGCTCTCCATCTGCGTACCGGTGTTGTAGCGATTCTGCTGCACAAAATGGAACAGCAAAATCACGCAAAAAAGGAAAATAAACACCATAGCGACGATCGAGACCATCGCCATCTGTTTAATGGTTAACGAACGGCTAACGCGCAAATTGACTCTCCAAATACTCCGTGTCCGCAAAAGTAACCGACGGCTACCTGCCTGCTGTCAGAGTATACTCGATTCTGACAGCAGAATAAGACCGGGATAGAGAGCCTTGTGCGTTACCAGTCGGCGTAAGGCGTCAGCACCTGCGGCGGCGAGTCCATATCGCCCTGCCAGCCCGCCTGCGAATAGCGAACGTAGAGCATGCCGTGGCTCGGGGTATAATCCTCCGCCTGCTGAATATCGATGGCGGCACCGATGGACCAGTTGGAGGTGATGCGACGCTCAATCAGGGCGCGCGCCGTATAGCCAAAGCCGTTGCTTTTCGATCCGAACTCTTTCTCATCCGCTGCCCGAGCGCGATAGGTGTCAGGGATTAGGTTAAGCAGCGGATAGGTAGCCTGGGTACGGGTTGCCGAGTGCGACCAGGAGACCGAGCCGCCCAGCTCCCACGACCAGTTCTCGGTTCGTTCACGCCACGTTACCGGCACGGCAAACGAGAGATATTTCTGCGGGCTGTAGTAGCC
Source organism: Escherichia sp. ESNIH1 (assembly GCA_002918705.1). Lineage (GTDB taxonomy): Bacteria > Pseudomonadota > Gammaproteobacteria > Enterobacterales > Enterobacteriaceae > Pseudescherichia. The sequence continues at coordinate 169,174 of PQKR01000005.1, forward strand.
CCCCTGGCCCAGGGTATAGCCGCTCAGATCCTTATCGTAGTGCCAGAGCATGTTATTCAGGCCGACGGTGACGCGGCGGTTATCTTCGTTGACCAGCTTGTAGTAGTAGCCCGTCATCCAGCGCACGCGCCAGTTGTCATCTACGTTCTTACCGGTAAGCGCGTCGGCGCTCAGGCTCGCCCAGACGCCATGCGCTTCGCCCTGATCATAGCTCAGACTAAGGCCGCCGCCGGTAGATCGAACGCCGCCCCAGGTCTTACCGGTGCCGCCGCGATCGTTACCGTTTTCGTTATTTGGATCTTCCGGGTCATGATAGTAGCTGGAGGCATCTTTCTGACCGCCGAAGGCCAGCAGGGAGCTGGAGATCGGCCGACGATGCACGTCCAGCGTATAGCCTACCGGACCCAGATCGTTGCTGTAGCTCAGCCCGCCGACGATATCCACCACCCGGAAGCCCATTGGCGTAGTGCCAATATCCCCTTCCCAGGTATCGTTGCGCCAGCCAACCGCAATGCTCGCCCCACCATCGGACTGGCTCTTATCGCCGTTGACGCAGTTGAGCTGGCCGCAGGTCCCCCAGTTGGGATCGTACAGCCCGTTCTCATCGGTGGCGAAGGAGCCCGCGTTCATATTGACGTAGTCGGTACGGAAGAACATCCGACCGTCGGCCAGCGGCGCATCGGCCTGCAGCATGGTGGTGTTGGCTTTCAGATCGGAGTAGCCGCCGGTGCCGCTGGAGCCCCAGTAGTCATGCTCAAGCGTGACGTTGAGATCCTGCTGGCGATAGAGATCGGCGGCATCGCTGCGCAGGCCGCGCTTCAGCCAGTCATCGCTGGCATCGTTACGCGTCTGGCGGGTAAAGGTGTCGTTATCCTGGGCGGGGGTGGCCGCAATGCCTGCCGCGACCATCGCCTGTTTATAGCTCTCCAGCGCGGGCTGCGGCTGGCCGTTAGCCTGCTGGAAGCGGGCATAGTCACGCAGCACCAGAGCGCTGTCCTGCGACGGCGGCAGCGCTTTCGCCTCGGGCACGATGGTGTCATAGGTGCGCTGGGCCAGAACCCGGTCCCCCAGCTGCGACCGCACCAGCGCCATTCGGCGCTGCATATTGATAGAGGGTTGCTCAGTCTGCGGTATCTCGTTCAGCGCCGCCAGCTGCTGACGCGCTGCAAGCGGATTGCCTTCGGCAATGGCCACCTCTATCAGGCTCAGGCGGGCGTCGGCGTTAGCCGGTTCACGCGCCAGCACGGCTTCATATCCGGCCTGGGCCGTAGCGTAATCACCGCGCTGCTGCGCCCAGTCCGCGAGGGTTAAATCGATGCGCGTGGAGGCAGGCTGCTGCCTGAGCAGGGCTTCAGCCTCCTGCTCCTTGCCACTGTCGCGCAGGCGGTTGGCGGTCTCGAGCAGCTGGTTGCCCTCAAGGCGGCTCGCCAGCGCCTGCATATTACTGTCCCATTTGCTGCGCGGCAGGGTATTAAGATGCGCCAGCGCGGCACGATCCTGATCGTTACCTGACAGGTAGAGGCTGTAAGCGTAAACCTGGGTAGGATCGTTGGGCTGGCGACGAACCAGATCGCGCATCTGTGCATCGGCCTCGGCGTGCCGTCCGGCGCTCCAGAGGTCACGGGAGAGACGGTAGGCGATCCAGACGCTGTCCGGATCGCTCGCCAGGCGACGGCGCTGAACTTCAGCCGCCTGCGCCCAGCGCCCCTGGTTCTCCAGAGCTTCAGCCTGCTGCGCCAGCCGATCGTTAGCAAGGCTACGCTCAATATCATCTACGCTGCGACGCTGGCTGGCAGAGAGCGAGGCAATCCAGGCGGAGGCTTTCTCAGGCGACTGCTCGCGGTAGAGATTGGCCAGGCCGCGAATCGCGTTGCTATTGCCGCTGTCCATGCGCAGCGCCTGCTGGTAGTAGCGCTCGGCGGCGGCGCTCTCCTTGCGGGCAACGGCAGCATCCCCCAGCCCCAGCACCGCATAGCTGTCGGTGTTATCTACTGCCCGGGCCTGCTGGTAAAGTCGCTCTGCCTGGGCAGGGTTATTGGCCTTCAGCGCAGCGTCACCTTGCTGGATCAGCAGCCAGTAGCGGTTGGTTTGCAGGAGGCTATCCCACTTGCTGCGGTTGCTGCTCTGCGGCGCAAGGGCAATGGCTCTCTCTAGCAGGGGAACCGCCCGGGCGCGATCGCCCTTTTGCGAATAAGCCTGGCCGAGCGCGCCGGTGGTCTCACCGTCGTTCTGATCGGCGCTCAGCGCCTGCTGCAGCGAGGCGATAGCCTGCCCGCCTTGGCCAGCGTCGACCGCGGCCAGCCCGCGGGAACGGGCGCGGAACGCCGGATCGGCCAGCTGCTGCTGCTGTTTCGCCAGCGTCGCCCGAGCCGTATCCACCGTATCGCCGCTGCTAAACTCATTTAAAAACTGTTGCAACGCCTGCACGCTGGCATCGCTCACCGGCATATTTTGAACCTGTTGATACCAGATGGCCGCCGCTGCTTCGCGAGTGGTGCCTGACTTCGCCATCTGGCGCAGCACAGTATAGCCTTCGTCGCTGCGTCCGTTAGCAAACAGCAGCTGCGCCAGCGAGTTTTGCAGCTGAGGGTTGCCTGGGTAGCGGGCGTTAGCGCTTTTAAGCTGGGTAATGGCCTGGCTGCGACGCTCGGGCACCTTTGCCACTAGCGTCCAGTACTCGGCAGCGAGATCGCTATCCGGGGGATTACCCTGCAACAGCTTGTCATAGGCCGCGATGGCCTCTGCCGTGTGGCCGGTCGTCGCCAGCAGCCGCGCCTCCTGCAACCCCTGCCGCCCCTGGGCGGTAGAGAGCGTCATAGTGCTTTTGGCTTCCCGGTACGCCGCCGAGTCAGGGGCAAGCTGGGCCAGCCGATCGAGCTGCTTCTGCGCGCCTGCGGTGTCACCCTGGCGCAGCAGATAGCGCTGACGGGCGGCAATCACCTCGGGGTTATTGGGATCGATAAGCTCCAGCCGGTAGAGGGACTGGCGTACCAGATCCTCACGATGGGTAGACTCTCCGAGCCGCACCTGCTCCAGCAGCTGTTGCTGCTGGGCTGTCGGGGCCGCATACGTCTTTGGCATCAGCGCGATGCCCAGCGATAAAGCAAGTAAGCGTAGGGTTAGCGTGCGCATTCCTGGCCCCAGTCAGGTTGTAACTCACCTTGGGAGGTGAAACGAAAACGGTGCTCATCCCAGCCCTGTCCAAAGAGGGTGAGCACGTAGCTGTAATAGGCGTCGCTGCCGGGCGGGTTATCGGCAACGCGCTGGCGCAGCACCGCTTGTGCGTCGCGGTTTTGCATAAACGGCAGCATGGCGGCAGAGAAGCCCGTCGCGCCGCTGCCCTGGGCCGCGCCGGTGACTACGTTGACCTTCTCCGGCGGCACGCCGTTTTTCGCCGTTAACGTTGCCATCGGCTTAAAGCGCGCCAGCAGGCGATTTTTTTGCAAATCGCTGTCGTGCATCATGCCGACCCACAGATAGACACGGATGGCGTCGTAGCTGGAGACCAGCTTGCTCTCGGGCTTCAGGTTCCAGCCGCGATTTTTCTCATAGCTCACCCAGTCCGGAGAGAAGCCTTTAGGGGCCGTCTCCAGCAGCAGCCGCAGGTTGGTCTCCCGCAGCGTGGTCCAGGGCGCGCCAAAGCGGGTGAGATACTGCGCTACCTGCGGCGGCAGATAGCTGGGATTAAAGCGCCAGCTCTCTTTCTCGGCGAAGCCAATTTTCCCCGGCAGCAGCATAGAGCCCAGCCCCGGCACGTTGACCACCTCTTCGCTGACGATATGCTTAAGCAGCCCCTGGGCCAGCGCGGTATAACGCGGCTCTTTCCACAGGCGTCCGGCTTCAAACAGCGACCAGACGATCCAGATATCGGCATCGGAGGCGGAGTTGGTGTCCAGTACGGCCCACTCCTCCTCCCCCTTCTTGCCCCACAGCCAGGCGGGAAGATGGGCCGCCAGATCGCCCTCGGCGAGGTTATCCTCGGTCCAGGCTAAGATCTTGTCAAAGCCGGGCCGGTCGTTGGCGGCGAGGGCAAAAAACAGCCCGTAGCTCTGCCCCTCTGAGGTGGTGATCTTGCGGGCATCGCTGGGATCGATCACCCGGCCGCCGTCGCTGAGGTAATCTTTTTTAAACTGCAGCCAGGCCGGCCAGCTACAGGCGGCGTGCGTACTCGCCGCCGCCAGCAGCAGGGTGGCCGCAATTGCTCCACGCAGTAAGGTTTTCATGGCTTACTCATCATGCGGATCGAGACGACGGCGGCTGATAATACGCAGCAGACGCCACAGTACCCAGGCCAGCAGCACAACGCTCACCGCCGCCAGCACCGCCAGCAGCACCGGGTGGTTAGAGAGCGCATACCAGATACGCTCGAACCACGGCAGATGGCCAACGTAGTAGACATCCCCTACCCGCAGACCATTCACGCCGGACTCGCGGATCACCGTGACGGAACCATACATCGCCGCACGCTTACCGCTGTCGTTCATCGCCTCGTTCAGCAGCTCGTAGCCGCGCGGGCTGTCCGCCAGCAGGGCAATCACGCTGCGCTGATCGTTATACGGCGACTGGAAGCCGACAATGGCCGCCATCGGTCCGCTGGAGGTCACCGCCGTCTGGGCATCCGCCTGGCGATCGGTGTTATCCGGGACGATAGAGGGGAAAGGAGTCTGGCGCTGCGGGGTCTTCACCCAGCTCTGCGTCGCCTGCACCAGCAGGTCGATGCGCTTGTCATCCTTCAGACTATCCGGAATGGTGCCGATGACCAGCACGTCGGCATCTTTGTTCTGGATCTGGCTGCCGTCGTTGGTCAGGGTCAGGTTAACCGCCGGAAGACCGGTTTGCGCCCCGAGCTGGCCGATGGAGTCCAGCAGCGTCGCCAGCTGGCCCTGGGTCGGGTTAGCGGGCAGCACCACGATGGTGTCCGCAAGGTCCGCCATCCGGCTGAACGGGAAGCCCGCGTTGGCAAAGGCGCGCAGGTCTGGCATCGCAATAAAGTGGTAGTACTTCGAGAAGTCGATGGTCGAGTCATCGCCAATCACCACCCGGTTCTGCACCGGCTGGAAGGAGACGCAGTTGTCGACGGTGCCGCCCGGCATCGGGTTCATGTACTGGAAGTCAAAACGCAGCTGGTTAAGCGCCCCCAGCTGCAGCGCCGGGATGGTGACGGCAGTTTTGCCATCCAGCAGCCCCTGCAGAACCGGCAGGCGCAGCAGCAGGCGGTTGGTATCCTGGTTGCTGGTGAGGCTGAAGGATTGCAGGAACTGGTTGTTGAGGCTGATATCCATCCGCGAGCTATCTTTGGTCGGCGGCGCGGTATAGCGATAGTTGAGATCCATATCGATGCCGGTGCTGCGCAGCAGATAGAGATCCGGCGGCAGGTTCAGCGCCACGCTAATTGGGTTCGGCTCAAGGCCTACCGACTGGAGCTGCTCCTCGTAGGATTTCAGCTCGCCAAAAGAGATCGCCCGGTCGGTGCGTACCCAGTTCGGCGCGTCGTACGGCTTACGGGCCAGCAGCGGCTTAACGTCGTTTATCTCCACGCGATCGCCCCGGAACAGAACGTTGCCCTGGGCAATCCCCTTCGCCGCCTGGAGCAGATCTTTATCATCGCGACCAAAGACCACCAGCAGCTTCACGTAAGGGTTCTGGGGATGATCCATCATCACCACCGTCGGGGCGTTCACCGGCGGCGCGTCGCGCAGGAAATCCGGACGTTTGTCGTTGGTGGCAAACACAATGGCATTGCGATCCGGCAGGCCGTTGTAGATCACCGGGAAGCTCTGGCCGCGCCAGCCCATGCGGGAGCCAAAGAAGGAGGCAACAATGCCCGCGGCCTGCTGCTGCGCCAGCGCGGGTGCACCGGCAAAGACCATCGGCAGCACCAGCGGACGGTTATCACGGGCGTCATAGAACGGCACCGGGAAGTGTGACAGGTCGTTTTTCAGCGGCAGGGTCTGGTAGGTCATCTCCAGGGAGCTGCTGCGCCCAACGTCCATCCACAGCGTGCTGCTGGCCGGGTTTTCGCAGACGTCACGGTAGTGTCCCACAAACTCCAGCCGCACCCGGTTGTAGTCGGTGATATAGAGCGGGTCGATCGGAAGCTGGGCGAGTGTCTTTTTGCCCAGCTGCTCTTTAGTGACCGGCAGGACGCCCATCAGCTCATCGTTAAGGTAGACCTTCAGCTGCGACTGCACCGGCAGCAGCGAGGGTGACGGGGTGTACTCCAGGTTCAGCATCGCCTTCGAGACGACTTCGTCGCTGCGCATCCCGAACTCAATCTGGCCGTCGGGTCTCACCCCGCGCAGCACCATGCTGCCCGGCGGCGGCGCGATCTGGGCGAAAGAGAGCTTAACCTCCCGCGACGGCGCATTTTCCGCAACGATAGGCGCATTGGCGCCGGTTACGCCGGGCATCACCTGGCCGACGGCCTGCGGATCGGCAGCGGGCGCAGCGGCCTGCGCCTCAGGCGTCTCGGGTGCGGCAGGCACGGTAACCATTGAGGTGGCCGGGGCCGCGTGGGTGACCAGCGACGGGAAAGCACTCATCCCAACCGCCACTGCACAAATCCAGGAAAGTTTTCTTTTCATCGCATTATCATCATTGTTGAGCCATAACCGGATCCGGCTGCTGCACCACCACGCCCCGCGCAGGGCGGCGGGGAATGAACGACACAACCCAGGAGATCAGGGAAGTAAGAGACCGGAAAATCATTTTCACAGAAGGTGGAGCAAATTCAGCAAGGTGGCGATAGCCACGGAAGCCAAGCTTGAGAATATCCAGCAGGCTCTCCAGCGGTTTATCCTCCGGGAAGCTGTCCTGCCAAAGCGCCCAGGTATCCGCACGGGCGAAGGTACACTGAACAAAGTCGATATGCTGGCGAGTGGTGAGCGGCATCAGCTGCAGGCCCACCTCCCTGCCGTTAACCCGCGCTACCTGCGCCGGGAAGACGTACTCCTGCTGGCCGCGCTTGAGCAGCAGATTGACCTTCTGCCCCTCCAGCACCTGCGACTGGCCGTTGATCTTGATCCCTACCCCGCCGTCAGAGAAGTCGTGCACCGTACAGGAGAAGAGATGACCATCGTCGCGGGCAATAGCCGCTGGCATGGAGATCTCAACGCGGTGCGCCCGGCGCACCTGCTTGCTCTCCACTGACACCGCCACCGCACCACCCAGCACGATCAGGTTGTAGAAGACCCAGACGATACTGACAACCACGGTGAGCATCTCGGTCTCCGGACCGTAGAAGTAGCGCCAGATGCCCACCAGCACGCCGACAATGTTCAGCAGCACAAGGAAGATGTAGGGCCGGGAGATCACCCAGTCGACATACTCCTCCTCCACAAGGCCGCCCTTCGAGGTCACGTTAAACTTGCCCTTGTGCGGGTTAAACAGCGCCACCATCGTCGGTCTGGCGATATACCAGGCCAGCACCGTTTCGTAGATCTCACTCCAGAACGAGTGGCGGTATTTCCCCTGAATCTTGGAGTTGGTCAGGCTGGCGTGGATCATGTGCGGCAGCACGAACAGAGCGATCATCAGCGCCGGGGCGTAGATGATGTAGGCGTGCAGCAGCAGGAACGCCAGCGGCGCGGTCAGGAAGATCAGCCGCGGCACGCCGGAGAGGAAGTGGAACATGGCGTTGACGTAGCAGAGCCGCTGCGCCAGCTTTAGCCCTTTACCAAACAGTGGGTTATCGAGACGGAAGATCTGCACCATGCCTCGCGCCCAGCGGATACGCTGCCCAATGTGGGACGACAGACTCTCGGTCGCCAGCCCAGCCGCCTGCGGAATACGCATATAGGCAGAAGTATGTCCGCGACGATGCAGACGCAGGGAGGTGTGCGCATCCTCGGTCACGGTCTCTACCGCAATGCCGCCAATTTCATCCAGCGGGCCGCGACGGATCACCGCACAGGAGCCGCAGAAGAAGGTGGCATCCCACATATCGTTGCCGTCCTGCACCAGGCCGTAGAACAGGGTGCCTTCGTTCGGCGTCTGGCGGAAGCGGCCCAGGTTACGCTCGAACGGATCCGGCGAGAAGAAGTGGTGCGGGGTCTGCATCATCGCCAGCTTCTTATCTTTAATAAACCAGCCCATCGTCAGCTGCAGGAACGAGCGTGTCGGCACGTGGTCGCAGTCGAAAATCGAGACAAAGTCGCCTTTCGCATACTGCAACGCGTTGTTGATGTTGCCCGCCTTAGCGTGCTCGTGGGTGGTACGGGCGACGTACTCTACCCCTACCGTCTCGGCAAACTGACGGAACGACTCGCGGCCGCCGTCGTCGAGGATCCAGATTTTCAGCTTATCCTTCGGCCAGTCGATACCCAGCGCGGCGTAGATCGTGTTCTTCACTACGTTGAGATCTTCGTTGTAGGTCGGCACGAAGATATCCACCGACGGCCACAGCGACATATCCTTCGGCAGCGACACCGGCTGACGGTTAAGCGGCCACACGACCTGGAAGTAGCCCAGCACCAGCACGATCCACGCATAGGTTTCGGCAAACAGCAGCACCAGACCGCACACCAGGCTGACCGGATCGTTCCAGTTGAGCGTCGAGGTGTAACGCCACCAGATGTAGCGACAGGAGACGGTGAGCGACAGCACAATCAGCACCAAGGCCGAGAAGCGTCCTGGAATGCGGCGTACCAGCAGCGCCACGCCCCACAGCAGCAGCAGGAAGATAAACTGCGACCAGGGGTTAAACGGCTGGGTAATGCAGAGCAGGGCGAGGACCAGCGAGAAGAAGACAATCACGCCAATGATAAAGCGGCGTAAGCCCGGCTTGAGGTGCGCCAGCTCTTTCTCCCCTTCCATATGGCTTGTCCGGCTACTCACTTTCGTTGGCAGCGCGTCCAGCCAGTTGAGATAGCGGCGGCGGAAATGGATAAAGCGTGCGCGCTTGCTCTTGCGCGGCCGGATGGACGGCGCGTTATGCGCCCCGACCAGCAGCCAGAGAGTTTGCAGCAGGTAGCGGGCCGGATCGAGCGGCCGCGGCCGCTCGGCGCGAATGTGAGGATAAAACTCAGCGTGCCGGGCGCGGAGCTGCTGCCAGCGCGGGTGCTCCAGCGGAATAAACAGCCAGGCAAGAATAGTCCACAGGCAGCCCAGCGCGGCGCTGAACGCCGGTGCGCCGTGGCTGCGGTAAAGGCGGTAACGCTCGCTCAGGCGGGCGTTCACCGGGGGGATCAACAGCAAGGCGGCAAGGCGGCTCATAGCTCATGCTCAATGTTGCGATCGTGGGCGATGCGGTCCGACCCGGCGCAGTGCAGCAGGCACCAGTTGGCCAAGGTCAGGATCTCTTCGGCCGCCAGCGAGTCACTGCGATATTCGCCCAGGGGCTGCTTCGCCGCCAGGCACTCCACCATCGCCTCATCGCGGTGAATGACGGTCGACAGCAGGCGAGGCTGGCTTTGGAGCCAGACCTGATAAAGATCGTCCTGCAGCTGGCTGCCGATCCGCAGGTCATTAATAAGCAGATGCGTGCCGGACGGCAGCGCCTGCTGGTGCAGGCGAACGTGGCAGTTAGTATCAGGCTTGACGACGGTTAGCGTATGGTCGCACTGGTCCAGCAGCTCCCGGGTAAGCGGCGTAAAATCTGCCGGCAGGTCGAGCAGGATCCACCGGTAGTGTCCCTGGGACTTTAGCGCCTGGAGCGCAGCGGCGATCGGGACGAGGCGATCGTGCAGAGCATAGATATTTTCCCGCTCGCCAGCGGCCAGTTGGCCAAACGGCAGCAGATCGAGATTTGAGGTGTAGCGTTGGCCCGCATCGCGCCACTCTTTATTGTCCAGCAGCGCCCGTGCCCAGCCCGCTGAGTGGGTAAACTCAACGTTGAACGAGAGACGCAGCATATTGTCCGGGGAAGCGTCGATCATCAGCACCGACTCGCCCAGCAGCTGTAACGCCCAGCCCAGCGCTGCGGTTACCGATGTGGTCCCCACCCCGCCGCGAATGCCTTGCAGACCCAGAATTGCCATCCACGTCTTCCTTATTAATTATTGTTGACGGGCAAACTCAGCGAGCAGCGGCCAGCGTTTTATCGCTGTAGCTAGCTGTTCACGTTGGGATATATCGGTGTAATCAATTTCTGGCAGTGAAAACACCCGACTTAAGGCCAGAAAGTCATTTTGAAAGGTATAACCCAGGGTTGAATCAGTCTGGCTTGTAAACTCTTTGTTAGACATTTTTACTGCATCTCATTGATGAAAAACAGACGAACAGATAGCAACGCAGAGTGCCGTTGAAAATTCATTTACATGCTAAATGTGATGTTCTTTAATTTCAATGTTAGGTTTATTTCTCGGCTTTCGCTAGTAAACTAAGGTGCAGACGAATTTGATTAAGAGAGACACCGTGAAGCCCATATTTACCCTTGGCATCCAGTCATTATGGGATGAGTTGAGCCACATGCCGGCTGGCGGCGTCTGGTGGGTCAACGTCGATCGCGAAACGGATGCCATAAATCTAGTGAATCATACCCTTGCTGCCCAGGATAAAAAAAGCCGGGCGGCACTGATTACTATGGGTAGCGATCCGAATAAAATTATTAATTTAGAGGCCGGTCACGGTCCCGATAAAATCCATCTTTTTAGCATGCCTAATCATGAGAACGGGCTATCCTTTTTCACCCGCGATCTCCTCAGCGCTATTGAGCCGCAACACTATTTTCTGGTTTTACTCTGCGCCAATAACGCATGGCAAAATATATCCGCCGATAATTTGCGCGGCTGGCTAGAAAAAATACACGCCTGGGCGAAATACCACGACTGCACGCTGCTGATAGTTAACCCCGGCAACAATAATGATAAGCAATACTCATTTTTGATGGGCGAATATCGCTCACTTTTTGGCCTTTCCAGCCTGCGTACCCAGGCCGATATCCACCTTTATGACGTCGCCTTCTGGTTTAATGAAAAAGGCGTCAGCGCCCGCCAGCAGCTTATTGTTGAGCAAAACAACGGCCGCTGGAAAATAGCGCAGCAGGAGCAGGCATCGGTGCAGCCGCGCAGCGATGAAAAGCGTATTTTAAGTAACGTAATGGTATTAGAGGGCGCACCGCCGCTTTCCGAGCACTGGGCCCTGTTTGATAATAATGAAGCCCTATTTAGCGAGGCGCGAACCACTCAGGCGGCCACCATTATTTTTTCGCTCATGCAGAATAACCAGATTGAGGGGCTGGCCCGCCATATCCATACCCTGCGCCGCCAGCGCGGCAGCGCGCTAAAAATCATCGTCCGGGAGAAGAACGCCAGCCTGCGCGCCACCGATGAACGTCTGCTGCTGGGCTGCGGGGCGAATATGGTTATTCCCTGGAACGCGCCCCTCTCCCGCTGTCTGACGCTGATCGAGAGCGTGCAGGGGCAGCAGTTTAACCGTCCGGTGCCGGAGGATATCGCCGCTCTGCTGACCATGACCCAGCCGCTGAAGCTGCGCGGATACCAGACGTGGGATGCCTTCTGCGATGCGGTAAACAATATGCTCAGCAATACGCTGCTGCCGACGGACGGTAAAGGCGTACTCGTTGCCCTGCGTCCGGTGCCCGGCATCCGCGTGGAGCAGGCCCTGACGCTGTGCCGCCCTAACCGCGTGGGCGATATTATGACCATCGGCGATAACCGGCTGATGCTGTTTCTCTCTTTCTGCCGCATCAACGATCTCGATACGGCTCTGAACCATATCTTCCCGCTGCCGATCCCCGATATTTTCTCAAACCGGGTGGTATGGTTTGAAGATAACCAGATCGCCGCCGAGCTGGTGCAGATGCGCGCCCTGGTGCCGGAGAAGTGGGGTAAGCCACTGCCGGTGATCGATGGGCCAAACCCCATTCTCAATGCTGAACACAACGGCCAGAGCTGGCGGCGCATTCCGCAGCCGCACCGGCTGCCAGGCGGGGCGTCGGAGCAGACATCATGATGCAGTTAAGCGATATCATTCAGCTGGTGGTGCTCTGCGCCCTGATCTTTTTTCCTCTCGGTTATATTACGCGCCACTACATCCGGCGCATCAGGACCGTGCTGCGCATGCTGTTTATTAAACCGCGCTATGTAAAACCCGTTGGCACATGGCGCAGTGCTTCGACCGTCAAGGCAAAACGAAAAGATGACTAATCAAACCCTTACCGCCTCTACGCCCTCACCGCTGTGGCAATACTGGCGCGGCCTTGCCGGCTGGAACTTCTATTTCCTGGTGAAATTTGGTTTGCTGTGGGCAGGCTACCTCAACTTTCATGCGCTGTTAAACCTGGTGTTTATGGCGTTCCTGCTGCTTCCGCTCCCGCGACGTAGCGTGCACCGCCTGCGCCACTGGATCGCCATTCCCATTGGCCTTGCCCTCTTCTGGCACGACACCTGGCTCCCCGGCCCGCAGAGTATGCTCAGCCAGGGATCGCAGGTGGCCGGATTTAGCGCTGACTATCTGCTGGATCTGGTGACACGTTTTATTAACTGGCAGATGATCGGGGGGATTTTTGTTCTGCTGGTGGCCTGGCTCTTCTTATCGCAGTGGATCCGCGTCACCGTCTTTGTGGTGGCGATTATGGTCTGGCTGAACGTGCTGACCCTGACCGGACCGACCTTCTCCCTGTGGCCAGCCGGTCAGCCTACCAATACCGTGACCACCACCGGCGGCAACGCGGCGGCTACCATCGCCGCGGCGGGGGACAAACCGGTCGTTGGCGATATCCCAGCGCAGACCGCCCCCCCGACCACGGCAAACCTCGACGCGTGGCTGAACAGCTTCTATACCGCGGAAGAGAAGCGCCAGACCCGCTTCCCGACGCAGCTGCCCGCCGATGCGCAGCCGTTTGAGCTGCTGGTGATTAACATCTGCTCCTTGTCGTGGGCGGATGTAGAGGCAGCGGGCCTGATGTCCCATCCGCTGTGGTCGCACTTTGATATTCAGTTTAAGCACTTCAACTCGGCGACCTCCTACAGCGGTCCGGCGGCGATTCGCCTGCTGCGCGCCAGCTGCGGCCAGCCGTCGCATAAAAACCTCTATCAGCAGGCGGGTAACCAGTGCTACCTGTTTGATAACCTGGCCCAGCTCGGCTTCTCGCAGCAGTTTATGCTCGACCACAACGGCATTTTCGGCGGCTTCCTGAAAGAGGTACGCGATAACGGCGGCATGCAGGCGCCGCTGATGGATCAGACCGGTCTGCCCACTGCCCTGCTGGCGTTTGACGGCTCGGCAGTCTACGACGATACCGCCGTACTCAACCGCTGGATGCAGTCCCAGGACGGGAAAGAGAATCAGCGCACGGCAACCTTCTATAACCTGCTGCCGCTGCACGACGGGAACCACTTCCCTGGCGTGAGCAAAACGGCGGACTATAAAGTGCGCGCTCAGAAGCTGTTTGACGAGCTGGATGCGTTCTTTAATACGCTGGAGAAATCTGGCCGTAAGGTGATGGTCGTGATGGTGCCGGAGCACGGTGGCGCGCTGCAGGGCGATAAAATGCAGGTTTCTGGCCTGCGCGATATCCCTAGCCCGTCCATTACCAACGTCCCGGCAGGGATCAAGTTCTTCGGTATGAAGGCGCCGCACCAGGGCGCACCGATTGAGATCGATCAGCCGAGCAGCTTCCTGGCGATATCGGAGCTGGTTGCCCGTTCAGTAGACGGCAAGCTGTTTACCGAAGATAGCGTCAACTGGGACAGCCTGACCAGCAATCTGCCGCAGACGGCTCCGGTGTCGGAGAACGCCAACGCCATTGTGATCCAGTACCAGAACAAACCGTACGTGCGCCTCAACGGCGGGGACTGGGTACCGTATCCGCAGTAATTAACGGCAGGTTATGTCGTTGTAGGCCGGGTAAGCGCTAGCGCGCCACCCGGCTTTTTTATTGCCTGCTACCGCTGTTCCGCCAGCCAGGAGAGCATTTTCAGGCTCGCAGAGTAGTAGTCATCCTGGGCGGTAATCTGCGGCTCGCCGTTTTTCGTGCCAAGAGTCAGATCCCGCACCGCCAGCTGTCCCTCGTTCATATTGTAGGGCGCGCCTTCGTTGGTGGTGACGTTCACCCAGGCCGGCGTCTGGCTGCGGCTATATTTCTGCCACCAGCTGCGCCACGGCGTCAGCAGCGGGCTAGTTGGATCCTGCCAGGCGATGTAGAGCGGAATACGTATCGCGTCGTAGCTCATGCGCGGCGGCCACTCTTTGGCTGGCTGCATCTTGCCATCGGCGGCCAGCGCCACCCAGTCGGTAGGCAAATTCGCCTCGCCCCAGCCCATCTTGCCCGTCAGCGTCTTCGCGTCACGAATCAGATCGCGCCACACCGTCAGGTGGCTGCGATCGGCGAAGGCCTGCCACGCCGGGAAGATGAAATAGGAGGGGTTAAGGTTCACGTAGCTGTTGAGGTTGAACCCGTTGGCACCCGGCAGCATGACCCGATAGCCCGCAAAGTTAATCACCGTGTGGCTCACCAGCGCTTTGGTGATGGCGTCAGAGGCGGCGCCGTAACGCCCGTCGTGCCAGCGCGCATCGGCCTTCAGTAGCGCCCAGGCGATCAGCGCGTCGCCGTCGGAGGCGTCATTTTTATCGGGGATTGGATCCGGTTCGACCGGGTTGTAGCGCCAGTAGAACAGTCCGTTCTCTTTGTTTTTTAGCGTCTTCTCTGTCCAGCTCCACATTTTATCGAAGCTGGCGCGATCGTCATTCGCCACTGCCATCAGCATGGCGAAGCCCTGCCCTTCCGTGTGGGAGACGTTTTTGTTGCCGGTATCAACGATGCGTCCGTCCGGCATCAGAAAACGGGATTTATAGGTATCCCAGGCGCTGCTCGCCTGAGCAAAAGAGGCCGACAGCAGGCCCATCAGAACAACCGTTGCGGCAACGACGCGCTTGACCCTGGTTAAACTCATTATGGCTAGACTCACTGTGGATTATGGTAACGGAACTGAACGTCGCTATGGGAAAACAGACGTTCGCGCTGAACGGTGACGTGTGCTGCGCCGCCCTGCGCCTGCAGCCAGCGGGCGTAAAGGCCTTCAAGTATCGCACAAAAGGCGTGGCACCAGCGCTGACGGTCGTCATCGCGTCCCAGCGGTAGCCCCTCATGGCGCAGCAGCATGCCGTTTTCGTTGGCTACAATATCGATAAAGCCCCAGTTGAACTGGCGCAGCAGGGCGTTGATATTTGCCTCCAGCTCCCCCACCGTTTCCGAGTCGGGCAGCGGAAAACGCTCGGCCATCGCCTCCCCCATCTGGCGCAGGAAAGGCTGACTGTCCGTCTGGCCCACGTTACGCACCATATTGTCGATCATAATGGTCAGCAGATCGAACCAGCCTGCTGGCGTCTGCTGCTGCTGAAAATAGCTCATGAGCGGTGAATATTGACCATTCTGGGTCATCAGTTGCCTCCTAACATGTAGCGGAAGTAAAGCCCGGCGGTGCTTTCGTTATAGTTGCCAAACGTGTCATAGCCGACCTTGCCGCCTATCGTCATCTCTTTATTGACGTTGTAGTCCACACCCGCACGCACGGTGTAGCCGACGCCGCTTTCCGAGCGGCCTGAGTAAAACGCTTCTTTGGTGTAACCCTGCTCAGCTAGCGCCTCCAGCAGACGCTGGTAGCCAGGATCGTTAGGGAAGTAGGCGCTGCTGTCCTGGGTATAGGATTGATAGCCAACCGAGCCGCCAACATTCAGTTTCCAGTTGTCGATTTTTTGGGTCAAATCAACGGGCAAGGCTACGCTGATGTAGTTTTGCGGGCTGAAGTAGCCGCCCTGGCCGTAGGTGTAGTAGCTGAGGTTTTTCGAGAAATCCATCCAGCTGACGTTCAGGCCGGTCTGTAACGCCCGGAAGTCATCATGATATGGACGCAGGTAGACTCCGGCGCTGGCATTCATGCTGCTGTTGCTGGCGACGTTCTCCCCGATATAGCTGTAACCGCCGCCGCCGACGTAGAAGCCCGCGTCGCCGTCGTCGTAGCCCAGCTGCACGCTGCCGCCGTTTTTCGTTACCCGGCCCCAGCTTTTCCCGGAGTAGGCATCTTTCATGCCGACGTAAGCCAGCAGGCTATCGGTCATCGCCCGGCGTTCGCCTTTAAGGATCAGCGTCAGGTAGTCCGTCAGCTTCGGCGACCACTGCACGCCGCCCACTAAGGTGCTGAGATCCTGCCCAAGCGGCGTAGTGCCGATATCAATTCGGTACTGCTCGCCGCTAAGCGCCATCGCCAGCTCAACGCCGTTGGCCTTTTGCGAATCGGTTGAGACGTTACCGGGCTGATTAACATTGGCTTTGAGATTAGAGGCGTCGATAAAGTTCCTGACGTTACCGTCATCTCCCTGAGCCAGTTTCGCCAGGTTGAGAATGCCGTCGGCGCTGGTCAGGTTAAAGTCGTTAACGTTGAGCTTATCTTCGTTAAACAGCGCCTCAGCCCCTGGGTTAGCAGCAAAGTAGGCCTCCCGTTCGGTAGCGTTCATCCGTGCAATGGCGTTTTGTTCATTCGTCGCGGTAGCAACCAGGCTGCTGGCAGCATTCGATAGCGGGTTGGTGCCGTAGCGACGCCAGGCGTCCCCCGAGGCGCTGCCGGCGCTAAGGTTAATCGGCGTGGCGGTAAACTCGAAGCGCGATTCGCCAAATGGCGAGCTGGACCACGTCAGCGGCGCTTTGGCTTCGGTCAGCTTGCTGGTACCGGATTCGCCGTCGCGACCGCGGATCTCTACGCCACCCTGCACCCACATCCCGGTCTTCTGCTGCAGATCCTGCATCATCTCGTCGACCTGACGCAGGGTACGGCTCTGCACGGTTTCCATCGGCAGATCGGTGCGCATCGTCCCCGGCAGCGTGCTGCCCGGCTCGCGCGCGGTCTGCGCCACCTGCCACGGCATGCTATTACCCTCGCTGTAGGTTGAGCGCGACGCCATCTTGCTGTTACCCACGAACGGGTTGTCCGCCAGCAGCACGCCGCCGATGGTCGGCGTGGCGGCGGCATTGCTGGACGTCATTCCCAGCAGCTTGCCTCGGGCGCTGCGCAGCCAGGTCATCGCCTGCTGGTGGTTACCTTTCGCCTCCTCTAGCCTGGCCAGCAGCAGCATCCGGTCCGCCGAGCTGTCGTTGCGTAGACCGCTGGCAAGCGTCTGGGCTTTCTCGACGTTGTTCTCTGCCAGCGCCACGTCAATCGCCCCGACACGAGCGGACTGATCGTCGGTATCCCGGGTCATCAGGTAGTCATAAACCACCCCGGCCTCTTTGTTCATCTTGCCGGTCTGGTAGAGGCGGGCCATAGCGAACATCAGATCGGTGTTCTGCGGATCGCTCTGCATCGCCCGCATCAGTTTGTCATAGGCGGCAGCGTAGTTACCCTGCTCGCGCAGCTGGTCGGCCTCGTTGATCACGTAGCCGTTACGGATCCCGGCCAGCTGCGTGGGCGTGCTGCGCGCCTGCAGCTCGGGATTGGCAAGAAAGGCCTGCGCCTCGTTGTCTAATCCGGCTTTGTTCAGGACCGTAACCTGATCGGCATAGTCCCCGGCGTTGCCCTGCACGCCCTGGCGCAGGTTTTCCCGCACCAGCGCCACCGCGCCGTTGAGATCGCCGCTCTGGGCCAGCAGCTTCGCCAGCTTACCCGCATCCACCGGGCTTTCCGGAGGCCGGCTGGTCAAGG
This sequence comes from Escherichia sp. ESNIH1, assembly GCA_002918705.1. Lineage (GTDB taxonomy): Bacteria > Pseudomonadota > Gammaproteobacteria > Enterobacterales > Enterobacteriaceae > Pseudescherichia. The sequence continues at coordinate 186,771 of PQKR01000005.1, forward strand.
TTTTCAGGGTGTTGGCCGCAGCAACACTGTTACCCTGGGCAAGGTAGCGCTCGGCGGTAGCCAGCTGCAGGTTGTAGTTCACCCGCTGGGCCAGATCGCGCATCTGTCCGTTCTGGCTGGCAGGGGAAATGCGTGACAGCAGGGTTTGCGACTGCTGCCATGCGCCGTTCTCGCTGGCAAAGAGAGCCGCCGCGTAGAGCGAGCTGGCCCCCGCGCCGTTGCGCGCCGCCGGTGCCATTACCGAGCTGGCTTCATCGCTGCGGCCGCTCTTTTGCAGCAGGCGGGCAAGGTCGAGACGCAGCCACGGATCGTCCGGCAGGCGGCTGACGCCCTGCTGAAGGATAGCGATAGCCTGCTGGGTATTGCCCGCTGTGGCGGCCTGCTGGGCCTGGCGACGGAGGGGATCCCCCGGTAGCCCGGTGACGATGCGCGGCTGGAGCTTCGCCTGTAGGCTGGCGGGCAGCGTGCGCAGCATCGCCTGGGCCTCGTCAGACTTGTTCTGCTCCCGCAGGACATAGAAGAGGTTCTCCCTGGCGGCGGCATTTTGCGGCTGGTCGTTTAACACCGCGCGCAGGGCCTGCTCTGCCTGGGGATAGTCTTTGTTATGACGCAGGACGTCGGCACGGAACAGCTTTGCTGCCGTGCCGCGCTCGCCGCTCTGCTGGGCCAGCGGGGCGGAGAGGGCCAGCGCCTGGCTAACGTTGCCCTCTTTGAGCGCCTGCTGCGCCTCGGCCAGCTGACCGTAAAACGCCGCATCCTCCGCCTGGGTTTTGCGCTCCGTTGAAGCCTCGCCCCCCTGGCTCGCTGCCCGGCTCAGGTACTGGGAGGCGGCTTTGTAGTCGCCGTTGCGCTGAGCGATATAGCCCAGCCCGGCCAGGGCGTCGGCATCTTCCGGGTTGGTTTGCAGCACCTGCTCAAACTGGCGCTTCGCCGAGCCGGTATCACCGCTGTTAAGGGCAGTGAACCCCTCGCCCTTCGCCGCGCCGCCGACGTTTTTCCGGTAGTAGGCCTGCACGTCGCCGTCCTGAGGGTGGCGCTGAAGGAAGTTATCGTAGAAACGCTCGTCTCCTGCCTGCGGCCCCAGCCACAGCAGGGCCTGGCGCAGACCGTCATCGGCCTCACGGCTGCCGCTGGCCATCGGCTCCAGCAGGGCGATCCCGTCGCGTCGCGTCTCTTCCCGCCACGTCAGCATTTTACCCAGCGCCACCCGCGCCGCGTTGTCCTGCGGATGCTGGGCAACAAAACGCTGCAGCTCGCCTACCGCCTGCGGGTAGAGCGACTTGTCGCTGCCCATAGTCAGGTAGTACTCCGGGGCCAGGCTTGGCGGCGGTGTCTCACCATTAAACATGCTGCGCCAGGTAGCCAGCGCCGCCGGAACGTTGCCGCTGCGCGCCTGCTGGCGGGCCAGAGTCAGCTGCCCCTGGGGCACCTGCGCCAGCTGTTTGGCATTATCCAGCGCCTGTAATCCGGCGTCAGCGGGCGCCACGGCCGCCAGCCGGGCGCGCCACTGGGCGGCGGTCTGCAGATCGCCGTTTTGCTGCGCCCAGAGCGCCATCAGGTAGAGCGCCTGCGTATTATTGGCATCCACCATCAGCACTTTTTTCAGCGACTCGCTCGCCAGATCGTCGTGCGATTTCTCATGCCAGTAGTTAGCCTGGTCAAACAGCGCCTTCAGCGCCGCATCGTTTGACGCGGCCTGCGCCTGGCTCACTGCGCCGAGCGTCAGCGCCCCCGACAGGCAGAGGGTTGTTAACCGGCGGGCGGTTTTAATTGTCATTGTTGTCACCCTGTTCACTCTCCATCCTGCGGATCCAGCCGCTTACGCGCACGTTTTTTCAGTAGGGCATACAGCGCCAGCCCGACAATGATGCTGAAGCACAGCCCCAGCACCGCCAGCAGACCCGAGTGCTGGTTGGCATACCAGATCACCATCAGGTGCATCGGCATCTCGCCGCGCGGGTACTGCGCACCAACGCGGAAGCTGCGTACGCCGTTCTCGTTGGTGATGATGGCCGCGTCGCCGCGAATACCGGCGTTGATCTTCGGCGAGGTGAGATCGCTGTGCAGCCGCGAGAGCTGGTCATCGCTGCTGCCGATAGCGGTGACCACCGTGCGCTCGCTGCTCCACGGCGAGCGAAAGCTGACGAAGCCGCGCCAGGACTCGTTCGAGGAGAAGTAGCGATCGGCCTCAAGACCGTCTGCGTTCCAGTCTCCGGCCATCCAGCGCTGGATCTTCTGCCACTGGGTCGGCTCGCGCACGCTCAGCAGATTGTCGTGGGCCACGAAGGGCGAGGTTTTTAACAGCTCGCGGTTGAAGTCGTGCTGATCCAGCCCGGTCACTGCCAGCACATCGCGGTCGCGCAGCAGCTCGAGGTTTGACCCCGCCGTAGGTATACCCAGCACCACGCGGTTGTGGCTCAGCGCCGTCCCGGTGGCGTTACCGGAGCGGGCCGCCATATCAAGCAGCGTTCCTATCTGGGTCTCGGTGGGTTTCTCCGGCAGCAGCAGCACGGCTTGCGAGTAGTCTGCCAGCCGGGTGAAGGGGAAGGCGGCCCCCACGAAGTAGGAGAGATTGGGCAGCAGCGCAAAGTGGCGGGTATGGCTCAGATCGATCCACGAGTCGTCATCCACCCGGCTCTTGATGTTGTTGTTCAGCAGCACGCTGCACGGCGCGCTCTCCTTCGGTACGATGTTGAAGTAGAGCGACAGCTGGTTGTCGCCGTAGATCATGTACGGCTCCAGCGGCATGTCGAACTGCTCCTGGCGCGCGTCACCGCCCATTTTGTGCCACAGCGTCTCCAGCGCGCCCTGCTTGTTGACCGGCAGGTTGTGCAGGAAGGTGTCGTTCATGGTCATACTCAGCCATGAGCGATCCTCATCAATCCAGCTCTCCGATGGGAAGCGGTAGCCGATGCGCAGCGGAATGGTTTCCCCATCCCAGAGGAAGAGATCCGGCGCGGCGCGGAAGGCCACCCGCAGCGCATCGTGCCAGATCCCGTTCACGGTCATGCTTTGATCCTTGCGGATCAGCTCGGAGAGCTTCACCGGACGATCCGTGGGGATCCAGCGCGGCGCGTCGTAGGGTTTACTTACCGGGATCGACTCGCCGTCCACCGTTACGCTCGGCGTTTGCAGGGCAAAGTTGCCGCGGGTCAAACGCCAGGCTGCCGCCCGCAGGGCACGATCGTCGTTGCCTACCACCAGCAGCAGCTTGTAGGTAGGATTTGCCGGGTTATCGATAATGCTCAGCGTCGGCCCGCCGCTCTGGGGTAGGGTCAGGCCGCCGATGCGCTCGCCGGGATGGCCAACCAGAATGCCGTTTTTCTCCGGCAGGCGGTCGCTAAGGGCGGCGAAAGAGACGCCGCGGTAGTCCGCCTGGATACCCATCCACGAGGAGATCAACGCCGCCGCGCTGATGGTGTCTGCCGTCAGCTTCGCCGGGAAGGCAAAAGCGATGGTGGCAGGCGTCATCTGCATGCTATCAAAGAAGGGGCGCGGGAAGTGGCTGAGATCGGAGCCGATATCCAGCTGCTGCCCCTCAAGGCTAAACTTCGAATCCGGCAGGATCGTCACGCGGTACTTATCCGTGAGATCGCGCTGGCACATCATCGCGTCGCCGTCGTTGATCTTGAAGCTGATGGTGTTGCTGGAGACCAGCAGCGCCGCCGGCACGTCAAGCTGGAAGCGGGAGACGTCGCTGTCGGCGGCCCCCAGCGGCACGGTGCCCAGCGGCTGGCCGTTAAGCATCAGCTGCATGGTGGCATTGCGGGTCGCCATTGCCGGGGAGACCTTCAGGTTCAGCGCCAGCTGGGCGTTAGTGATCACCTGGCTGACCGGCAGCGTAAAGGCCACCCCGCCCTGCAGCTGACCGCCGCTCAGGATGATGCCCTGCGGCTGGCCCATCTGCGCCAGAGTGATATCGCCCGCTACCGTCGGAATGAACGGCGTCGGTGCAGGCGCCGGGCTCGCGACTGGCGGAGGGAGATCCAGCGGCAGCAGATCGGCTGGCGTGGTCTCCTCGCCGTAGAGCGGCGTAATGAACAGTGCGCTGACCAGCAGCGCCAGGGCGGTTAAACGTCTCATACGCTCCCCTTCTCCTGCGCAGCCTTGAGCACCGCACGCTGGCGACGGTTTTCACGGCGTGACTTCCACGTCAGCCAGAAGAGGTCAAACACGCAGCGCATAATGGTCAGCATCGAGCGGAACGGGTTGTCCTGCGGTCGTTGAGGCTGGATCCACGCATCGGCGCGGGAGAGCACCACCCGCACCAGCTCGCGGCGGCGGGAGAGCGGAATATCTTCAAACATCAGCCGCACATACGCGTCGTCAGCAGCGATGGTTTTCACCGGGATGCTGATCGCTCCCGACTGGAGCAGCAGCTCAATCTCTTCGATCTCATCGGTCAGGTGACGGCTGTCCGGCACGGCGACGCGGCAGCCGCCCATCGACAGGTCAGCGGTCTCGCTGCGGGACGAGATGCCGCTGGCGTAGTGGATCAGCGCCGGGATTTTTACATCGATACGGATCGTTTTCCGCGTCTGGCGCGTTTCCCGAGCAACGGCGATGGCCGCCAGCAGGAAGATCAGGCTGTAGAGTCCCCACCCGACGTTAAGCGCGATAACCTTCGGATCGACAGCAAAGTGGTCCCAGGCGAAGGCGCGCACGATCCCCCAAACCACCGCCACAATCAGCAGGAAGGCGATCACCAGGTGCGGGCGCACGACGCTGAAGTCAAAGTAGCCGACGTTGAGCAGGCCGCCCTTATCGGTCACGTTAAACTTGCCGCGTTTTGGGAAGAGCATGGTTACTACGGTGGGCAGCACGATATGGAACGCCAGCACCAGGTCGTAGATCTCGCCCCAGAAGCTGTAGCGGTAGCGCCCGTTCAGCCGCGAGTTGAGGTAGATCGACAGGAACAGGTGCGGCAGCGCGTAGGCAAATACCAGGCTCGCCGAGGAGTAGATAATGTTGAGGTTAAACAGCAGGTAGGCCAGCGGCGCGGTCAGGAAGATGATGCGCGGGATGGCGAACTGATAGTAGAGCATCGCGCTGAGGTAGCACAGGCGTTGCTGGAAGGTCAGGCCACGACCAAACAGCGGGTTATCGAGGCGGAAGATCTGCGTCATACCCCGCGCCCAGCGGGTACGCTGGATGATGTGCAGAACCAGGCGCTCGGTGGCAAGGCCGGCGGCCAGCGGAATATCGATAAACGCCGAGCCCCAGCCCAGACGCTGCATCTTCAGCGCGGTATGGGCATCTTCGGTTACCGTCTCTACCGCAAAGCCGCCAATCTCTTCCAGCGCGCTGCGGCGGATCACCGCACAGGAGCCGCAGAAGAAGGTGGCGTTCCAGTTATCGTTGCCACGCTGGATCGGGCCGTAGAACAGCATCCCTTCGTTAGGGATATTGCGGCCCACGGAGAGGTTGCGCTCAAAGGGATCCGGCGAGTAGAAGAAGTGCGGGGTCTGGACCAGGGCCAGCTTCGGATCCTTCAGGAAGCCGCCGACGGTGGCCTGCAGGAAGATACGCGTTGCGACATGGTCGCAGTCAAAGACGCAGATCAGCTCCCCATTGGTGAGCTTCATGGCGTGGTTAAGGTTGCCCGCTTTGGCGTGTGAGTTATCGTTACGGGTGATGTATCCCACCCCAACGTCGGCGGCAAACATAGCAAACTCGCTGCGCTTGCCGTCGTCGAGGATATAAATTTTCATTTTATCCCTGGGGTAGTCGATGCACTGCGCCGCCAGCACGGTATCGCGCACCACATCCAGCGATTCGTTATAGGTGGGCACATAGACGTCAACGGTCGGCCACAGGCTCATGTCGTCCGGCAGGGGCACGATCTCCCGCTTCAGCGGCCAGATGGTTTGCAGGTAGTTCAGCAGCAGCATCACCCAGACGTAGAGATCGGCGAGGAACAGGCCGATGCCCAGAATGGTCTCTATCTCAGAGTTAAAGTGCAGGGTTTGGGTGGCGCGAAAGTAGATGTAACGCGTCGACATCAGGAACGACATCACCACCATGATCACGGAGATGCTGCGCTTTTTGCTGTAGCCCATTAAGAAGAGAATGCCGATGCTGATCAGGCCAAAGAGATACTGCTTCTGGCTATCCATTGGCGTAATGACCACCAGCACGGCGGCAGGCGCCAGCGCCAGGATCAAGAGATAAAACAGGAACTTTTTCATTGTTCGCCCTGGCGAAGATTAGAATCCAGACATCTTTGGCTGGCTGTGAACGGTGCCGTCACCGACCCTCACGCCCAGAATATTGGTCACCTTTCTGGCAATCAGCTCGATATCAAACGCCGCCGCCGAGGCCGGGCTAAAATCGAAAATCGACTGCTGGGAGGCGTTGGCTTCTATCACGCTCTCATCGCGATGGACTACGCCCATCAGGCGCTCGCCCAGCCGCTGCTCCATAAAGGCAGTGACGTCACGGCTGATCTGGCGGCGGTTATCGCTCTGGTTCAGCACCACGTAGTAGCCCGCTTTGCGGTTAAGCACGTCGCCGGTCAGACGGTGGTTCTCCACCTGCGGCAGCAGGGAGAGGGAGGCGGTATCGGCCAGCAGCGAGACCAGATGCAGATCGGCCAGCCGCGACAGCGCCTTCAGCGCAGGTGAGGGGCCGGGTGGGAAGTCGGCGATGATAATCAGCCCAGGGTAGTTAAGCAGGGTACTCAGACCGCGCAGCAAAAAGTGCTCATCCTGTACAAGACGTGCTTCAAAGGCTTCGCGCTGCGGCTCTGTCGCATCGCCATAGGGCAGAACAAAGATATTTCCGCCTGCCGAAAGGACAAACTGGCTCCAGTCAGGTGATTCGGCGGCTTTGGCGGCAAAACCGCGGCCGTCGGAGAGCGGAACGCCAAAGTGCAGGCGCAGCGCATTCTGCACGTCGAAATCAATCGCCAGCACCTTGTTGCCCGCACGCGACAGCGCATAGGCCAGGTTTGCCGTGAGGGTTGTTTTCCCTACTCCACCCTTCGGCGAACAGACACAGATCAACGGCATGAAGCAATCCTTTCTAACAGCGATTTCAACGGCTGATTTTTTTCCACGGCGGGCTTCGCCTCTGCGGTTTTTGGCGCAAAGAGCTGGGAGAAGTTCACAGGCGCTGCAGGTGCTGGCGCAGGGCGTGGCTCAGGCATCGGTGCAGGCGACGCCATCAGCGCCGCAGGCGCGAGTGCCGGGGCTGCTGGTGGCGTCGCAAGCTGGGCCGCGACGCTCTGAAAAATAGGCGGTGCAGCGTCAGGGAGCGGAGTCGGGGCGAGCGCCGCTGGCGCGGCAAAAGTCTGCTCTGTAAGAGCAAACGTATCCGGCTCGACGGACTGCGGAACGGGCAGCGAGACGTGCCCGCCCATCGCCAGCACTGACTCTTCGGTCGCCGGAGAGAGCTGGTTAATAATGGCCCAGTTGCCGTGGTCATGCGCGAGGTTTTGCGACGAGAAATCTTTAAAATCGTGTTGCTGTGTGTGAGTCTTCTCTTTAAACCTCTGCAAATCATCATAATTATTCATATCTATACTCATGATTTACAAATAAAAATAGCCCTACCACCGTGTTGACCAACGTGGCTATTCACAGGAAAGGGTCTCGAATTTTATTATCGTGTGAGTCCGGGAGCCGTTAGCTGGCTTCCGCATACTTAATTATTACGTCGTTATGTTACTGCTCTACGACTTTCAACCTATTTACAGCAGTAATATAAGGATTAGCGGGACACATGCTATCTGTTTTTGCGGCAAAAAACACCAAAGCGCTAAATAACGCATCTGCGGCAAATATTTGGAATATAAAACTAATTTAAGCTAAATGCGCCATTTCATGTGATATGTTTGCGGTGACTTTTCAGGGTAACCGCCTGAATAAGATAGTTCTTAATTTAATATATATTTACTCTCTGAAATATTTAGAAATACTTTTATAAGCATAAATTTTGTTAATTCCCTTAAATCCCTATTATGTCAGCAGTTGTTATTCGTCATACCTTTGTTTGCAGGAATAAAAAAACCGGAGGCAATGCTCCGGTTTTAAGGATGGGTAAATCAGACGGCTCAAACAGGGTTGATTGGCTTCTCGCCGTTCTCATCCTGATCCACTGCAAAGCAGGCCACCAGCTGACCGCCGTACGATTTCAGCTGCGGCTGAAGCTGGGTGCAGGGACCAAAGCGACGACGGCAGCGAGCGCTGAAGGCGCAGCCCGGCGGCGGATTCAGCGGGCTAGGCAACTCGCCGGTCAGCTTGATACGCTCCCGACGATCGTCCGGATTCAGGCGCGGCGTCGCGGAGAGCAGTGCCTGGGTATACGGATGACGCGGATTGCTGAAAATCTGCTCCTTGGTGCCCTTCTCTACGCAGCGGCCCAGATACATCACCATCACTTCATCGGCAATGTGCTCTACCACCGACAGGTCGTGGGAGATAAAGACATAGGAGAGCCCCAGGTCCTGCTGCAGATCCATCATCAGGTTCAGCACCTGCGCACGCACGGAGACGTCGAGCGCCGATACCGGCTCATCGGCAATCACCACGTCCGGATCGAGCATCAGGCCGCGGGCGATAGCAATACGCTGACGCTGGCCGCCGGAGAACATGTGCGGGTAGCGATCGTAATGCTCGGTCTTCAGCCCCACCTTCGCCATCATCGACAGCGCTTTTTCACGCAGCTCTGCTTTACTGAGGTTGCTGTTAATCTGCAGCGGCTCTTCCAGGATCTGGCCCACTTTTTTACGCGGGTTCAGCGAGCCGTAAGGGTTCTGGAAGACGATCTGAATCTTCTGTCGGCGCAGCTTCTGCGCCTGCGGATCGTGCTTAAGCAGATCCTGGCCCTGATAGTAGAGCTCACCGCCGGTGGGCGTCTCAATCATGGTCAACAGACGGCCGAGCGTGGATTTACCACAGCCGGACTCGCCCACCACCGCGAGGGTTTTCCCACGTTCAAGAGAGAACGATACGCCGTCCAGCGCTTTTACCAGGCGCTCCGGGGCAAACAGCCCTTTCTTCACCGGATAGTGTTTTTTCAGGTCAATAGCCTGCAACAGCACAGGGGTTGTGGCCTCATGCGTACTCATAGTTAGGCCTCCCGGCATCATCGAGTGGATAGTGACATTTTGAGCGACGTCCGTTGTCCACCAGGTTTAAGCCTGGCTCTTCGACGCGGCATTTATCCGTAGCATACGGGCAGCGCGGATTGAGCAGGCAGCCGGTCGGGCGATCGTATTTACCCGGCACCACGCCCGGCAGCGAGGCCAGACGGGCTTTGTCCTGAGCAAACTCAGGCAGCGCGCGCAGCAGCGCCTGGGTATAGGGGTGGCGTGGCGCACGGAAGATATCGTTCGCCTGCCCGGTCTCTACTACCTGGCCCGCATACATCACGATGATTTTGTGTGCGGCTTCGGCCACCAGCGCCAGATCGTGAGTGATCAGGATCAGCGCCATGTTCTCTTTCTGCTGTAGCTCCAGCAGCAGTTCGATAATCTGCGCCTGGATGGTCACGTCCAGCGCGGTGGTCGGTTCGTCGGCAATCAGCAGCTTCGGCTGGCAGGCGATGGCCATCGCGATCATCACGCGCTGGCTCATCCCGCCGGAGAGCTGGTGCGGATAGACGTCAAGCCGCGATGCCGGATCCGGAATGCCGACCTGGGTCAGCAGATCGATAGCCCGCTGGCGGCGGGTGCGCTTGCTGCCGCCCTGATGCACCTTAATGGCTTCCATAATCTGGAAGCCAACCGTATAGCACGGGTTAAGGCTGGTCATCGGGTCCTGGAAGATCATCGCGACGTCGGCACCCACAAGGTTACGCCGCTCTTTTTCCGAGATGCGCTTCAGATCCTGCCCGTTAAACTCCAGCTTCTCTGCCATCACCCGGCCAGGGAAGTCAATCAAGCCCATAATCGCCAGCGAGCTGACGGATTTACCGGAGCCGGACTCCCCAACAATGCCCACCACTTCGCCCTGCTCAACGCTGTAGCTTACGCGGTCTACGGCACGGAACGGTGTCCCTTCGTCGCCGAAGTGCACCGACAGTTGATCAATATTCAATAACGCCATTCTCGTGCCTCTTACTGCTTCAGTTTGGGATCGAGCGCATCACGCAGACCGTCACCCATCAGGTTAAATGCCAGCACCGTCAGCAGGATCGCCAGACCCGGGAAGGTCACGACCCACCAGGCACTCTGTGCGAACTGCAATACGTCGGAGAGCATGGTGCCCCACTCCGGCGTTGGCGGCTGCGCACCCATGCCAAGGAAGCCAAGGGCGGCCATATCGAGAATGGCGTTAGAGAAGCCGAGCGACGCCTGAACGATCAGCGGCGCAAGACAGTTGGGTAAAATATTGACGAACATCTGACGCATGGCACCCGCACCCGCCACGCGCGAGGCGGTAACGTAGTCGCGGTTAACCTCTACCAGCACGGCGGCACGCGTTAAGCGCACATAGTGCGGCAGCGCCACGAAGGTCAACGCCAGCGAGGCGTTGACGATCGACGGGCCGAAGATAGCCACCAGCACCAGCGCCAGCAGCAGGCTTGGCAGTGCCAGCATAATATCGACTATGCGCATGATGATGTTATCGACGATGCCGCCGAAGTAGCCTGCCACCAGCCCGAGCACGACGCCCATGATCAGCGACAGCACCACCACCAGACAGCCCACCAGCAGCGACAGGCGTGCGCCGTACATCAGACGCGACATTACATCGCGGCCAACGTCGTCGGTGCCGAGAATATGCGCCAGGCTACCGCCGTCCTGCCATGCAGGCGGGGCCAGCAGCGCGTCACGGAACTGATCCGCCGGGTTATAGGGCGCAATCCAGTTGGCAAAAATAGCAATAATCAGCACGACGATAACGTACACCAGGCCGACTACCGCGCCTTTGTTGCGTTTGAAGTAGTGCCAGAACTCCTGCAGCGGCGTCATCGGTACCGGTGCAGAGACAGCTTTATCTTGAGTTACTTGTGACATGATGGCCCCTTACTTCTTGTGCCGAATACGCGGGTTCACCACGCCATAGAGCAGATCGACCAGCAGGTTGACGAGGATAATCATCGTCGCTACCAGCAGTACCCCACCCTGCACCACCGGATAATCGCGGCGCTGCAGCGCATCAATCAGCCAGCGTCCCAGCCCCGGCCAGGAGAAGATGGTTTCGGTCAGGATCGCCCCGGCCAGCATCGTCCCCACCTGCAGACCGATTACGGTCACCACCGGCAGCATAGCGTTACGCAGGGCGTGAACGATAATCACGCGCATGCGGGTCAGGCCCTTGGCGCGGGCGGTACGGATGTAATCCTCACCCAGCACCTCCAGCATTGCCGAACGGGTCATACGCACGATCACCGCCAGCGGGATAGTGCCCAGCACCACCGCAGGCAGGATCATATGCGCCAGCGCATCGATAAAGTTGCCCTCTTCACCCCAGATGGCGGTGTCGATCAGCATAAAGCCGGTGAGCGGATTGCTGTCGTCGAGGAAGACCATATCGCTGACGCGCCCGGAAACGGGGGTCAGGTTGAGCTGCACCGAGACCAGCATGATCAGCATCATGCCCCACCAGAAGATCGGCATGGAGTAGCCGGTCAGGGCAAGGCCTACCGCAGTATGGTCAAAAATAGAGCCGCGCTTCACGGCGGCAAGAACGCCCACCGGAATGCCGACGGCCACGGCAAAAATCATGGCGCAGACGCCGAGCTCCAGCGTCGCTTGAAAACGCGGCACGAACTCTTCCCACACCGGAAGACGGCTTTTCAGGGAGATGCCTAAGTCGCCGTGCAGAACGCCCCAAACGTAGTTGACGTACTGCTGCCACAGCGGCTTGTTGAGGCCCAGCTCAGCCAACAGCTGCGCATGGCGCTCAGGGGAGATACCACGCTCACCTGCCATGATCATCACCGGGTCACCGGGGATCATATGGACAAAGGCAAAGGTGAGAAGGGTGATACCGATAAACGTGGGGATAACTAATCCCAGACGTCGGAGGATGAACTGCAACATAACCCGGATTCTCTCTGATGACGCACGCCCAGTGACGTGACGTCTGTATTGCTCACAAATCTAACGCCGGGTGGCGCTTCGCTTACCCGGCCTACACTCGTAGGCCCACGCAAGCGTCGCGCCGCCGGGCATGGGGTGCAGTCGCACCCCTTACGCTTTTATTATTCGACAGACACGTTTTCGAAGTGGTGTTTGCCTAATGGATCAACAACGTAGCCTTTCACCTCTTTACGCACAGGCTCGTACACGGTGGAGTGAGCGATGATCAGTGCCGGAGCCTGATCGTGCATCACCACCTGAGCCTGTTTGTAGAGCTCGATACGCTTGTTGTGATCGTCGGTGGCGCGCGCCGGCTGAATCAGATCTTCAAACGGCTTGTAGCACCAGCGAGAGTAGTTAGAACCTTGTTTTGCCGCATCGCAGCTGAACAGAGTAGCGAAGAAGTTGTCCGGATCCCCATTGTCCCCGGTCCAGCCCATCATCACTGCCTGGTGCTCACCTGCTTTAGCACGCTTCAGGTACTCGCCCCACTCGTAGGTCACGATTTTGGCCTGCACGCCAATCTTCGCCCAGTCAGCCTGAATCATCTCAGCCATACGGCGAGCGTTCGGGTTGTACGGACGCTGTACCGGCATCGCCCACAGCTCAACGGTGAGACCTTTATCCTGACCCGCTTCTTTCAGCAGCTGCTTCGCCTTCTCTACGTCGTAAGTATAATCCTTAACGTCGTCGTTATAGCCCCACATGGTCGGTGGGATCAGGTTTTTCGCCGCGGTGCCCGCGCCCTGGTAAACGGCCTTGATGATCGCGTCTTTGTTGACCGCGTAGGTCAGCGCCTGGCGTACTTTCACGTCATCAAACGGTTTTTTCTCGGTGTTGAAAGAGAGATAGCCCACGTTCAGGCCCGCCTGCTCCATCAGGTTCAGGTTTTTATCCTGCTTCATACGTGCAATGTCAGCCGGATTTGGATACGGCATCACCTGGCACTCGTTTTTCTGCAGTTTTGCATAGCGTACAGAGGCGTCAGGCGTGATGGAGAAGACCAGACGATCAATCTGCGGCTTGGTGCCCCAGAAGCCTTCAAACGCTTTGTACAGAATACGGGAGTCTTTCTGGTACTGCAGCAGCTGGAACGGACCGGTACCGATTGGATTCAGGTCGATTTTTTCCGGCGTGCCGGCTTTCAGCATATTATCGGCGTACTCTTTGGACATGATAGACGCGAAGTCCATTGCCAGGTCGGCCAGGAACGGTGCTTCCGGACGCGAAAGGATAAACTGAACGGTATGATCGTCCACTTTTTTCACTTCGCTAATCAGGTTGGGCAGGCCCATCCCTTCAAAGTATTCGTAGCTACCGCCAGAGACTTTATGGTACGGGTTATTCGCGTTTTTCTGGCGATCGAAGGAGAACACCACGTCGTCGGCGTTAAATTCACGCGTCGGTTTGAACTCTTTATTATCCTGCCACTTCACGCCCTGGCGCAGGTGGAAGGTGTAGGTTTTACCGTCTTCGCTAACGTCCCACTTTTCAGCCAGGCCCGGAATGACTTCTGTGGTGCCTGTTTTGAACTCAACCAGACGGTTGTAGATCGGTACAGAGCTGGCGTCATAGGTGGTACCAGAAGTAAAGAGCTGCGGGTTAAAACCCTCCGGCGAACCTTCAGAACAGTAAACCAGGGTTTTGGCCTGCACACTTGCTGCGACGGTCAGAGCCACCAGGCTGAGACCAAGCTTCAGCATCCCTGACTTCTTCAAGGAAATACTCATTATTCTGCTCCAATGTGATATGTGTTGTTTACCCGTTGCAGCGGGTATAACCGACAAACCTTTATTTATTTTTTACCGGTCTGGTCGGCGGTGCCCAAAGGCAGCGTAAGGGGAGGTGATTCCTTTCAAAAGGTTGACTGAGTTGCAGTGCAGATTCTCCGTGAAATGCCCCTCATGCCCTACAATCTGTCAATAGAATGTCAAAACGTCAATACAGGTAACCGGGTTTTACACCGAAGGTGAGAATTAACAAACAAAGCGTAAAAAAAGCGCAATCCGCTATTTCCAGCAGAGAAATTTGTGCTATGGCCTACAGGGCAGGACGATTAACTCCGCAGACCACTTGAACCAGCGTTTTACATTAGCAAATATTGTGAAAAATTTCTGACAGGATGATGAATATCTGAGCGATTAATACCGCGAACGTTAAAACGCACAGCGGAAAATGCTGAGTTAGCCATAAGCAACGCGAAAAAAGATTCATCTATATATAAATAAATACAATGGAATATGTCACAAAACGGTTAACAAACGAGGTGAAAAGTCGGTGGGATAATAATGCCCGGCGGCGCAAGCTTGCCAGGCCTACCGAGTGCACAATTTCGCCTTTGTAGGCCGGGTAAGGCGGAGCCGCCACCCGGCGAATCAATGCAGACCAGAGCAGGGAATTCAGCCAGGCAAAACGCCCGGCGGCGCAAACTTGCCGGGCCTACATGGTGCACAATTTTGCCTTTGTAGGCCGGGTAAGGCGGAGCCGCCACCCGGCGAAAGAGGTGCAGACCAGAGCAGGGAATTCTGCCAGGCACAACGCCCGGCGGCGCAAACTTGCCGGGCCTACATGGTGCACAATTTTGCCTTTGTAGGCCGGGTAAGGCGAAGCCGCCACCCGGCGAAAGAGGTGCAGACCCGGGCAGAGAGTTCAGCCAGGCATAAATGCAAAAAGCCTGACCGTAAGGTCAGGCTTTTCAAATTTGGTCGGTGATAGAGGATTCGAACCTCCGACCCCTTCGTCCCGAACGAAGTGCGCTACCAGGCTGCGCCAATCACCGAATGCGGGGCGCATCTTACTGCTGGCAACCCCAACCGTCAATCCCTTATTGTAAAAAAGCCATTCGATCGGTGAGAAACTCACCACCGGGCTTAATTCGCTTTTGCAACCTTGTCCGGCAGACGACACCAGTTGTTATTCTGGTTGATCCCACCGTCCGGCGAGGTGTAGCCCAGACAGCCCATAATGGTGTCATACAGCTCAACGTGGCGGCGCGGTACCTTCATATCCGCTTCCCGCTTGAGCTGGGCAAACATCTTCGCTTTCTCCGGGTTCTCCAGATATTTGTCAGACATCCATACCATCATCGGCACGCGGAACTGCTCCGGCGGCGCCATGTTGCGCGGCGTACCGTGCAGGTGCTCATGCTCATTGATCGACTCACCGTGGTCAGCCGCATAGAAGACTATCGCCTTCTTATCCCGCACCTGATCGATAACCTTCGTAATAAAGCTGTCGACGTAGGTCACTGAGTTGTCATAGGCGTTAATCAGCTCCTGCTTGCTGCACTCCTTATCGATACCCACGCACTCCGGCGTCCACTGCGCATAGCTGCGCGGATAGCGCTGCACATAGTTATAGTGCGACCCTTTGGTATGCAGCACAATCAGATGCTTACCGGTCGGGTTGTTCTGCAACGCAATGTTAGTCTCATCCAGCAGCAGCATGTCGTCGACGTGCTTGCCCCGGTTGCGTGGCTCAGCGCCAATCTGCTCGCGATAGCTGATGTTATCCGCCATCGTGTTGCTGTAGAACCACATCTCGCTCTGCATCGCATAGAGATCCGAGGCAAAGCCGAGCTGCTTAAGTACTGCAAAGATATTCTGCTCTTTCAGAGTACGCTGCGGATTCTCATCTGCCCCGCCCTGGCGCACAAACATACAGCGCAGTGAGAGCTTGGTCGCCGTATCGCAGGAGTAGCCGCGGAACGCCGCCAGGTTCTTCTCCTGAGCCAGCTTAGGCGTGGTATTACGCTCGTAGCCGAAGATGCCCATATGATCCCAGCGGGTGGTCTCACCAATGATAAAGATCACGGTGGTATCCTCCAGGTCTTTAGGCGGTACGTAGGTGAACTTCGTCGCCGGGTTCATCAGCGACTTATTGTCCGAAGACTCATCCACCTGCGCCCAGGCGTAAAGCCCCAGCGCCGACAGCCAGTTGGAGGGCAGATAGGAGTTCGCCACCACGCCGCCGTAGCTCGGCATATCAATCCCGGTGCTGCGCTCGACTTTCTTCTGCTGCATATCCATCAGGCGGATCGGCCCCCACACCATCAGCCCCGCCAGCACCACCAGCGTCACGCTGCGCAGGCGCTGCCCCGGCGTACGCAGCTGGCGCAGCAAGGTGTAGCGGCAGCGGTTGCTCCAGATAAACAGCAGCGGCAGCGCGCTGACGGCCACCAGCCAGAGCACGAAGTGCAGGCCCACTACCTCTTTCGAGAGGTCGATATCCGTGGTCATCACCGAGGCAACGATGCCATAGCCAATCACCACGTTCAGGAAGGTCATGTAGTAGCTGGCCCCGGCGGAGAAGAGCACCAGCAGGGTGGCCAGCACGCGCCAGACGCGGCGGCCAAAGAGAGAAAGCACCCGCAGTAAAAAGAAAGTAATCAGTACCGTGCCGAACAGCTCAATGGCCACGGCGCAGGCTTTTGAAAAGGTAAAATCCTGCGCATAGCTGTCGAAGCGGCGGAAGAAGACGGCACAGTTCATAAACAGGCCGATGTATAACGCCAGCAAGAAGCTAAGCCTCTGCTGCGTCATGACTTTGATATATCTCATGCAAGCTGCCCTGTGAAAAGGGAATCAATAAAAGCACCCGCATACTGTGTCTTTCACCAGCAGGCAGGTTAATAGAGTGCGTTGGAAGTCAAACCAGGTAACTTCTTAAAGCGCGGCATAGTAGACCACAAGGCCAGGAAAAAGTGTCATGGGGAATGTGATCCGGTCAGATATTTACAAAAATATGACCGGATCGAGACAGGCAGAAAAAAGATTAAGAGGTGATGACGTTCAGGGTAACGTCGATGTTGTCGCGGGTGGCGTTAGAGTAAGGGCAGACGACATGCGCTTTTTGCACCAGCTCTTCTGCTTCCTGGCGATCCATCCCCGGCAGGTGAATATCCAGCTGGGCTTCAATGCCAAAGCCAGTGGGGATCGGGCCGATACCTACCTGCCCTTCTATATAGGCATCCTGGGGAATTTTCTTCTGCTCTTGCGAGGCGACGTGCTTCAGCGCGCCCAGGAAGCAGGCCGAGTAGCCTGCGGCAAACAGCTGCTCCGGGTTGGTCGCTTCACCACCTGCCCCGCCCATCTCTTTGGGTACGCCAAGTTTGATATCCAGCACGCCATCAGAAGAGACAGCGCGGCCATCACGGCCGCCGGTTGCTTTTGCTTTCGCGCGGTAAACCACTTTTTCTAAAGACATAGGGTGACTCCTTTTTGTTGGAAGCGCTAATCACTAAAGATAGTCGCTGTCACCCGTCCTGGCAGGTTTACCGCACGAAAAGCCGTTAGGCGTGTGCCTGTTTGTATACTTTGCTCTGCGGCTGGCGAATGGTGGTGGAGAGCGCCAGGGAGAGGATAAGCAGGGCGAAAATCACGCAGAAGGTGATGTAGAAGCCGCCGAACAGCGAGGCGATGATCGAGCCGCAGATGCTGCCGATACCAAAGCCCAGGTAGATTACGCCGTAGTTTTTCGCCAGATTGTTCAGGCCGAAGAACTCGCTCACCAGCGACGGGAAGACGGTGATGGTACCGCCGAAGTTAAAGGCGACGCAGGCAATGGCCGCGAAGAAGGTCACCGCGTTGAGCGGAGCAAACAGCAGCGCGGCCATCCCCACCAGCGAAACCATCTGGCCGAGGGTAATCACCCGAATGCGAGCGATCTTATCAGAGAGGATGCCCAGTACCAGGCGGCCCGTCAGGTTAGCGATAGCAATCACCGTGACTGCGTTGGCTGCGGTGGCCATATCCAGATGTACCATGCCCTGGGCGATATCTTTCGCCACGCCAATCACGTACAGGCCGCTCATGCAGGCGGTCAGGAACATCACCGCCAGCATCCAGTACTGCGGTTTCCGCATCGACTGTGCAAGAGTGAAGTCGTTTTCGATCACGCCGTTGGTCATCGTCACTTTCTGCTGCGGAGCGTCTTTCATCAGCATCGCGCCGAACAGGATCATGCCCATCACAATCGCCCCCCAGATCATAAAGGTGCTTTCAAGGCCAACGGTCGCCAGCAGATGGCTGTCGATAAACTTAAAGCCGAGGCTGCCAAGACCGTACGAGCCAATGGCGAACGCTGAGATCAGCCCTTTACGCTCCGGGAAATATTTAACGCAGTTGGAGAGGGTCAGCAGGTAGCCTGCGCCATCGGCCAGGCCAACCAGCACGCCAGCGCTGAGCCAGAGCATCATCAGGTTGTTTGCATGGGCGGTGAGCATTAAGCCAACGCCAAGCAGGATGCCGGAAGCCATCGTGACGCGCTTAACGCCAAAACGCTCCTGCAGCTTCCCGGCGACCGAGGAGGAGATCGCGAGCCCCAGGCTGAGCAAGCCGAAGGAGAAGGCGACCTGGCTTACAGGCTCATCGAGCTTTTCTGCCAGCGCGCTGTTGAACAGGCTCCATGTATAGACCGATCCTAAGGCAAACTGAGTGATGATAGTGCCGACCAGGGTTAGCCAGCGGGTGCGATTTGCGGTTGATGTTTTCATGGCAGTCTTCCTGCATAAGGAAATTAAGAAATTCTCTGCCGTCAACGATAGCGAAGCGCATTTCATGCCGGGTGAAAAAAGGCATGAAATGCAGCGAGAAGGGAATGAAATGCCTTGGAGAGGGAATGAATGGCAGCGTCTTTTTCGGCCGCTGCGTTTTTTACCCTATAAGTTAGTGCGTACTATCAGCGCCAGGCGCGCCAGCTATGTAGTTTAAATGTTACTCAGCTGTTTAAAATGGGTATCAGAAACGCGCACTTACGCCCATGCTGTAGAGATAGTTCTGCCCGGTCACATCGTTCTCCGACTGCGACATAGAGGCATAGGCGGCGAGGTGCGGATTGAGCAGCATATCCGCGCCAAAGGTGACGTCCATCCAGTTGCCATACTGGCTGGAGGCAGAGAGGCGATTGAGGCCCGACTGGCTTTTCCACTGATTCTCGCCAAACTGCTGGTTGTAGCTAATCTGCGCCCACGAGCGGAGGTCACCAAAGTGGCTGTCTACCCGCCAGCCCACGGAGCTGACGCTGGCATGCCACAGCGGATCGCTAAACTGCAGGTTGGCTGGGCTATCACCAAACTCATTAAACATGGTTGAGGTTGAGCTGTCGTAATGCCAGACGGCCACCGGCCCGGTAGTCACACTGTGAGCCAGTGGAAAATTCCACCCCATGCTCATCGTACTTGTTGCGTCGAGTGGGTTATCATCGGGCAGGTTAAAGGTTGCGCCAGGCAGGTTCTGCCCCGACCGGATGCGCTCCTCCAGAATATCGTCATAGCGTGGTTGGTGATCGCTATCCCATGTATAGCGATCGGTCATATTACTTTGCGGGTCGGTCACGATATATTCCTGCTGCCAGGCATTCGCCGTGTGGCAGAAAAACACGCAAACAGACACTAACGCCAGGCGGCGGCCACTGAATTTTTTCGTGTTCATCAATGCGACTCCAGGAGAGAGCCGAATTCGGCATTATTGTTATCGTTCTTGGTGGGCTTAAAACCCTGTATTAAATATTGTCTCTTTACCAGGCACGTCAAGCCAGCGGCAGTGATTTCTTTTGTGATTCATAGCAACAAAGGGAGAAGAAAATGCAACGTTGTGGCTGGGTCAGTCAGGACCCGTTGTACATCGACTATCACGATAGGGAGTGGGGCGTTGCGCAGACCGACGGCCAGAAGCTGTTCGAGATGATCTGCCTTGAAGGCCAGCAGGCCGGGCTGTCATGGATCACGGTGCTGAAAAAGCGGGAAAACTACCGCCGCTGCTTCCATCATTTCGATCCGCAGCGGGTGGCGGCGATGCAGGAGGAGGACGTTGAGCGCCTGATGCTGGACGCGGGCATTATTCGTCACCGGGGGAAGATCCAGGCCATTATCGGCAACGCCCGCGCCTACCTGGCGATGGCGGAGAAGGGCGAGTCCTTTAGCGAGTTTGTCTGGTCCTTTGCCGGGAACCCACCGCGCGTGACCCAGGCGGCCACCCTGAGCGAGATCCCTACCTCTACCCCGGAGTCGGACGCCCTGTCAAAAGCCTTGAAGAAGCGCGGCTTTAAGTTTGTCGGCACCACCATCTGCTACTCGTTTATGCAGGCCTGCGGGCTGGTCAACGATCATATTATCGGCTGTTTCTGCCATCCAGGAGGCGAGGATGATCCACGAATGGCATCGTAAAGATAGCGCTCCGCTGCTGCGGCTGTGGCTGGAGAGCACCACCTTTGCCCACCCCTTTATCCGGGAGAGCTACTGGCAGGAGAGCATCGCTATGGTGCGGGATGTCTATCTCGCCAACGCCACCACCTGGGTGTGGGAGGACAAAGAGGCGCTACAAGGATTTATCAGCGTGATGGATGCGCGCTTTGTCGGCGCGCTCTTTGTACGCCCCGCCGCCATCGGCAGGGGCATAGGTCGAGGGCTGCTGGAGTACGTTATGCAGCGCCACCCCCAGCTTAGCCTGGAGGTGTACCAGAAGAACACCCGGGCGGTGCACTTCTACCATGCCTGCGGGTTCCGCATTGAGGATTGCGCATGGCAGGATGAAACGCAGCACCCGACGTGGATTATGAGCTGGCAGGCGGATCAAACGCCGTAAGCGTCAGCGCCGGTCCGGTATATTTCTCTACCCATGCCAGGGCGGTATTGCCTGCGCAGCCGTTGCCCAGCCGTGAGGTGGGAAGATCCCTGGTCAGCACGTTGACCGCACCGTTTTTACAGATGCCTCCCGCCGCTGGGTCGAGATCCGGCCAGCCGCCTTCATGAATACAGATCACCCCAGGTCGGATCCCCTCGGTCACGACCGCGCCCGCCAGGACCTGCCCGCGTTCGTTCCATACGCGCACCACGTCACCTGCAACAATCCCACGCGCCTGCGCATCCTGGGGATGCAGGGTAATGGGCTCACGCCCGGCTACCGCGTACCGCTCGCGCAGTTCGCTGTAGCTTAGCTGGCTGTGCAGACGGTGTGCCGGATGCGCCGAGAGTACCTGCAGCTGTCCGGACTCTGCGTTGCCGTGCCACTCCACCGGCGCAAGCCACATCGGGTGCGGCGGACAGTCGGCATAACCATATCCGGCAATGCGCTTTGAGTAGATCTCAATTTTACCGCTGTCGGTTTTCAGCGGATTCGCCTGCGGATCGCGGCGGAAGTCGGCAAAGCGTATGAAGCGCGCATTCTGTTCGCTCTCCGGCATCTCAATCAGCTGGTTCGCTTCCCAGAATGCCGCAAACGGCGGCAGGGTCACGCCCTGGCTGGCGCCGCGCTGGCCAGCGATCTCATAGAAAGTTTGCAGCCACTGCAGATCGGTTTTGCCCTCGGTAAAGCGCACCCGGCCCCCCTCTTCCCAGCGCTCGCTCAGGTCAGCAAAGATCTCAAGATCGTCCCGGGCTTCGTCCTGCGGAGCAACAACCTGCTTCATCGGCACCAGATGCTGGTTGCTGTAGTCGCCGGTCATGGTGAGATCGTTACGTTCAAAGGAGGTGGTGGCAGGCAGGACGATATCCGCGTGTTTCGCGGCGGCGGTCCAGTAGCACTCGGAGATCACCACCAGCTCCGGCTTCTGCCAGGCGCGGATCAGGCGATTGGTATCCTGGTGATGGGTAAAGTTTGCCCCGCCCGCCCACCAGATAAAGCGAATGTCCGGGAAGTGCCTGTCCATGCCGTTGTGCTGGTACGCGCCGCCAGGATTTTCCAGCGCCTCGACGATGCGCGCCACCGGGATCTTATCGACCGCATCCACGCCGCCCTGAACGCTGCCCTGCATCGACGCCAGCACCGCCGCCCGCCGCGTCGGGTTGCCGCCGTTGGCAAAGTGGTAGGAGAGACCAAAGCCGCCGCCAGGGGTGCCGATCTGCCCCAGCATCGCCGCCAGAGTCACCAGCATCCAGTGCTTCTGCTCGCCATACTGCTGACGCTGCATCCCCCAGCCGGACATCAGCATGGTGGTATTTTCATGGAACAGCTGCGCGAGCTCGCGGATTTTCTCCGCCTCAATGCCGCAAATCGCTGCCGCCCACTCGGCGGTTTTCGCTACGCCGTCGCTCTCGCCGCTCAGGTAGGCGGCGAAGACCTCATAGCCCTCGGTGCAGCGCGCCAGGAAGTCGCTGTCCTGCCAGCCGTTCTCCAGCAGGGTATGGGCGATGCCGAGCATCAGCGCGACGTCGGTCCCCATATGCGGGGCGATCCACTCCATGCTATCGCCAAAGAAGTCGACCGTCTCCGATCGCATAGGATCGATGCAGATCAGCCGCTTGCCGCTGCGCCGTAGCCGATCAAAAAAGGCGATGCCCTGTTCATCCGAGGCGTTCCAGGCAATTTTCAAGGTATTGAGCGGGTTGGCACTCCAGAGCACTACCACTTCACTGTGCTCCAGCACCAGCGGCCAGCTGGTCTGCTGCTGATAAACCTCGTTGCCACCCACCACGTAGGGCATGATCGCCTGCGCCGCGCCGGTGGAGTAGTCCCCCAGGTGACCGGTATAGCCGCCTGCAAGGCTCATATAGCGCTGCAGCAGCGTCGCCGCCTTGTGCAGCACGCCGTTAGATCGCCAGCCGTAGGAGCCAGCAAAGATAGATGACGGACCGTAGCTGTCGCGAATGCGCTTATGCTGGGCGTGGATCAGATCCAGCGCCTCGTTCCAGCTGACGCGTACAAACTCATCCTGACCGCGAACGCCCTGTGGGCTATCCGGCGAAGCGAGAAAGCCTTTGCGCACCATTGGAAAACGCACCCGGGTCTTGCTGTGAACCTGGTCGCGTACCGCCGTCTGGAGCGAGTTCGGATGGGAGGTCGGCAGCGCGCCGCGTGAGTTCAGAACCTGTACGCCATCGGTTTCAACCAGCATGGGCCCCCAGTGGGCCGCGGTCAGAACCGTTTTAATCGTTGTGTTTGCCAAAGCGCGTGCTCTCCGGTCGTAGATGCAGGTGTGATGGTCCTTTATACAGACCATTCAATGTTATTTACAAAATTCGGATTCTTTCCGGAAATTTTCACCCTATTCAGGCGTCATAATCAACCACCACCTTGCAGTGGCTTAGAACGAAAACGCATTTAAGGATAAACGATGAAAAAACGCGTCATTATGATTGCCGCCGCGGTATGCGGTGCCCTGGCAATTTCTGGCTGTACGACTAACCCCTACACCGGCGAACGTGAAGCAGGAAAATCTGGCATCGGCGCGGGCATTGGCTCGCTGGTCGGCGCAGGCGTAGGCGTCCTCTCCTCCTCGAAGAAAGATCGTGGTAAAGGCGCGCTGATTGGCGCAGCGGCAGGCGCGGCGCTCGGCGGCGGTGCAGGCTACTACATGGACGTGCAGGAAGCCAAACTGCGCGAGAAAATGCAGGGAACCGGCGTCAGCGTGACGCGAAACGGCGACAACATCGTGCTTAACATGCCGAACAATGTGACCTTCGACAGCAGCAGCGCCACTCTGAAACCGGCGGGCGCTAACACCCTGACCGGCGTGGCGATGGTGCTGAAAGAGTACCCGAAAACGGCGGTGAACGTGGTGGGCTACACCGACAGCACCGGCGGCCAGGATCTCAACATGCGCCTGTCACAACAGCGCGCCGACTCGGTTGCCAGCTCGCTGATTACCCAGGGCGTGGATGCCAGCCGCCTGCGCACCAGCGGCATGGGTCCGGCGAACCCGATCGCCAGCAACAGCACCGAAGAGGGCAAGGCGCAGAACCGCCGCGTCGAGATCACGCTTAGCCCAACGCAGTAAACAGAGACGCTCGCTCCTGTAGGCCGGGCAAGGCGGAGTCGCCGCCCGGCATTTCACATCAAATCCTACCTTGCGTAAAATATGTTACTCTCCAGAAGGTTACCCCTCGGAGACGGACATGAACGCAAAGGCCGCGCGCCCCACCATCAGCGATGTCGCAAAAGCGGCAAAAACCGGTAAAACCAGCGTATCGCGCTATCTAAACGGCGAGCAAAACCTGCTCTCTGAGGATCTGCGCCTGCGCATAGAGCACGCCATTGCCGCTCTCGACTACCGCCCCAGCCTGATGGCGCAGGGCCTCAAGCGCGGACGTACCCGCCTGATTGGCCTTATCATCGCCGATATCACCAACCCCTACTCCGTTAACGTGCTCAGCGGCATTGAGGCGGCCTGCCGGGAGAAGGGTTTTACGCCGCTGGTCTGTAATACCAATAACGAGCTGGATCGGGAGCAGCACTACCTGGATCTGCTCCGCAGCTATCAGGTCGAGGGGATCGTGGTCAACGCCGTCGGGATGCGGGAGGAGGCGCTGAACCGCCTGCAGCAGTCGGCCCTGCCGATGGTGCTTATCGATCGCAAAATTCCTGATTTCGCCTGCGACGTGGTGGGGCTGGATAACACCCAGGCCGCCACCACCGCTACCGAACACCTGATCCAGCAGGGCTTTGAGGCGCTGCTGTTTCTCAGCGAGCCGCTCGGCACGGTCAATACCCGCCGCGAGCGCCTGAGCGCCTTCCGCGCTACCCTTGCCCGCTACCCCGGCGTGGTGGCCGAGAACGCCGAGACGGTGCTGCACGAGACGGCGCAGATCGATAACGCCCTGCGGCAGTTCCACGCCCGGCATCGCGGCATGCGTAAGGCGGTGATCTCTGCCAACGGCGCGTTAACCCTTCAGGTAGCCCGTTCGCTCAAACGCATTGGCCTCCACTGGGGCAGCGACATTGGCCTGCTTGGCTTTGACGAGCTGGAGTGGGCCGAGCTGGCTGGCGTTGGCATCACTACCCTCAAGCAGCCCACCTGGCAGATTGGCTATGCCGCCGTCGAGCAGGTGGTACGCCGTATCGACGGCACTGACGATACCGTCCGCGAACAGCTCTTCTCCGGCGAGCTGATTGTGCGCGGCTCAACGTCTCTTTACTAACCTTCGTGACGACGATCATGCTTTAGAGATGGTGTTCTTTTCTTTGGAACCGGTTCCATCTAGCGTTAAGACAAGAGTTAACGCTGGAGCTGCCAGATGGAAAGAAAAATTATTGTTGTCACTGCCGCCTACGGCCACGATCGCCTAAACCAGTTGGGCGGCCAGGCGGCGGTACTCCCGTTTATCGCTAACGGCGGTGCGGACGGTGTCGAGATCCGCCGAGAGCTGTTTAGCCCGCAGGAACTGGAGAACCTCCCCAAGCTGGCCGCCGCCATTGCTGGGCACAATCTGCTGGCCTGCTACTCCGCGCCGGAGCCGCTCTGTCTGTCCGACGGCACGCTGAACCCGCTGCTGCCTTTGCTGCTGCAGGAAGCTCACGCCCTTAACGCCCTGTGGTTAAAGGTCTCCCTTGGCCACTTCCAGCACAAATCCTCCCTTGAACCGCTGCGCGCCATGCTGGCGGAGAGCGGTATGGCGCTGGTGGTCGAGAACGACCAGACCGAATGCGGCAAGCTGGCCCCCATGCAGCGTTTCAGCGCCGCCTGCAGGGTAATGAATCTCCCCGTGACGCTGACCTTTGATATGGGCAACTGGCTGTGGGTGGATGAGTCCCCGGAAGAGGCCGCGCGCCTGCTGGCACCTGCCGTGAGCTATGTCCACGTGAAGGCTGCCCAGGCCCACCATTTTCACTGGCGTGCCGTGCCGCCAGACCATGACGATCCGCGCTGGCAGGCGCTGCTTGACGTGCTGCCCGCCGACGCGCCGCGCGGTATCGAATTCCCTCTTGAAGGGCGCGATTTGACCGCCGTCACGCGCCGCTACGTCACCTGGTTACGTGAGGAGTTTCATCATGCATAACGCCCTGGATGTCATCACTATCGGCGAAGCGATGGCGATGTTTGTTGCCACCGAACCGGGTGAGCTGGCCGAGGCCGATGCCTTTATCAAACGCGTCGCGGGCGCGGAGCTTAACGTCGCCACCGGTCTCGCCCGCCTGGGTTTAAACGTTAGCTGGGTCAGCCGCGTCGGGTCCGATAGCTTTGGCCGCTTCGTACTGAGCTCGCTGGAAAAGGAGCGTATTAATAGCGAGAGCGTCACCGTTGACGATCGCTATCCTACTGGTTTTCAGCTGAAATCGCGGGCGGAAAATGGAACCGATCCCATTGTGGAGTACTTCCGCAAAGGCTCTGCGGCCAGCCATCTCTCTCGTGATGACTTTGATGCAGCGACCTTTACCCGCGCCCGACATCTGCACCTGAGCGGCGTGGCAGCGGCGCTCTCCCCCAGCGCTTACGATCTTCTGGATCACGCGGCAAGTACGATGAAGGCGCAGGGGAAAACGATCTCTTTCGATCCCAACCTGCGTCCGGTGCTGTGGAAAAGCGAAGCGGAGATGGTTGAGAAGCTGAACCGCCTCGCCTTCCAGGCCGACTGGGTGCTGCCAGGCTTAAAGGAAGCGGCCACTCTTACGGGTCAAAGCACGCCGGAGGGGATGGCAGATTTCTACCTTGCCCAGGGCGTCAAAGCAGTAGTCATTAAAACCGGTGCCGACGGAGCATGGTTCAAAACCGCCGCGGGTGAGCAGGGTGCAGTGGCTGCCGTCCGGGTGGATAACGTTGTCGATACCGTTGGCGCAGGGGATGGCTTCGCCGTTGGGGTGATCAGCGCCCTGCTTGAGGGGAAAACCTTCCCGCAGGCGGTCGCTCGCGGGAATAAGATCGGCTCGCTGGCGATCCAGGTTCCCGGCGACAGCGAAGGCTTACCGACGCGTGCGCAGTTAGCAGAATCGTTCTAATTACAGATCCTCTGTACCCTACACAACAGAGGCAGCATAAACCTCAACATTCGAGGCAAGCCTATGAAAAGTTCGACCAATGCAGCTAAACGCTGGCTGTACATTATGCCGATTATATTTATCACTTACAGCCTGGCCTATCTCGACCGGGCCAACTTCAGCTTCGCATCCGCTGCAGGGATTAACGAGGATCTGGGGATCACCAAAGGCATCTCATCGCTGCTGGGGGCGCTCTTCTTCCTCGGCTACTTCTTCTTCCAGATCCCCGGCGCGCTGTATGCCGAACGCCGCAGCGTCCGCAAGCTGATCTTCATCTGTCTGATCCTGTGGGGCGCATGTGCCTCGCTGACCGGCGTGGTCACTAATATCCCAATGCTCGCCGCCATCCGCTTTATTTTGGGCGTGGTGGAGGCGGCAGTAATGCCGGCGATGCTGATCTATATCAGCAACTGGTTTACCAAATCTGAACGCTCGCGGGCCAATACTTTCCTGATCCTCGGCAACCCGGTCACGGTGCTGTGGATGTCGGTGGTCTCCGGCTACCTGATCCAGTCCTTCGGCTGGCGTGAAATGTTCATTATTGAAGGCGTTCCGGCCATCATCTGGGCCTTCTGCTGGTGGGTGCTGGTAAAAGATAAACCTGAGCAGGTTAAGTGGCTGGCGGAAGATGAAAAGTCTGCCTTGAAAGCACAGCTGGAGAAAGAGCAGGAGGGTATTAAAGCGGTACGTAACTACGGCGAAGCCTTCCGCTCGCGCAACGTTATCCTGCTCTGCATGCAGTACTTTGCCTGGAGCATTGGCGTGTACGGTTTCGTACTGTGGCTGCCGTCGATTATCCGCAGCGGCGGCGCGAACTTAGGCATGGTCGAAGTGGGCTGGCTCTCCTCTGTCCCTTACCTGGCCGCGACTATCGCGATGATCCTCGCCTCCTGGGCCTCTGATAAGCTGCAAAATCGTAAGCTGTTCGTCTGGCCGCTGCTGCTGATCGCCGCCTTCGCCTTTATTGGCTCCTGGGCGGTGGGTGCGGATCACTTCTGGGTCTCCTATACCCTGCTGGTGATTGCCGGTGCGGCGATGTATGCCCCGTACGGCCCGTTCTTCGCCATCATTCCCGAGATGCTGCCGCGTAACGTGGCGGGTGGTGCGATGGCGTTGATCAACAGCATGGGCGCGCTCGGCTCCTTCTTTGGCTCGTGGTTTGTGGGTTATCTCAACGGATCGACCGGCAGCCCGTCCGCATCGTACATTTTTATGGGGGTGGCGCTTTTTGTTTCGGTATGGCTTACTTTGATTGTTAAGCCTGCGAATAATCAACAGGCTCCTGCCCGCATGATGCGCGCCGGACGCCCCTCAACCCATTGATTACGGAGATACGCATGAAGCCGTCCATCATCCTGTACAAAGCACTGCCTGACGATCTGCACCAGCGTCTGGAAGACCACTTTACCGTCACCCGGGTTGATAACCTTGACCCGGAGACGGTGCAAAAAAACACGGAGGCGTTTGCAAATGCAGAGGGCTTGCTGGGTTCAAGTGAGAAAGTGGACGCGGCGCTGCTGGAAAAGATGCCGAAGCTGCGTGCCGCCTCTACCGTATCGGTTGGCTACGATCAGTTTGATGTCGATGCGCTGAACGCGCGGGGCATTTTCCTGATGCATACTCCTACCGTGCTGACGGAGACGGTCGCCGATACCATGATGGCGCTGGTGCTCAGCACCGCCCGCCGCGTAGTAGAAGTGGCGGAGCGAGTAAAAGCAGGCGAATGGAAACAGGGCATTGGTCCGGACTGGTTCGGCATCGACGTGCACCACAAAACGCTGGGGATTATCGGCATGGGCCGCATTGGGCTGGCGCTGGCGCAGCGGGCGCACTTTGGTTTCGGTATGCCGATCCTCTATAACGCCCGCCGCCATCACAGCGAGGCGGAAGAGCATTTCCAGGCCCGTTACTGTGATATCGATACCCTGCTGCAGGAGTCAGACTATGTCTGCGTAGTGCTGCCGCTGACCGACGAGACGTACCACATGATTGGCGCGGAGCAGTTCAAGAAGATGAAGTCATCAGCCATCTTTATCAACGCCGGTCGTGGCCCGGTGGTCGACGAGCAGGCGCTGATTGCGGCGCTGAAAAGCGGTGAGATCCACGCCGCCGGGCTGGACGTCTTCGAGCAGGAGCCGCTGCCGGTGGACTCGCCGCTGTTGAGCCTGCCGAACGTCGTCGCCCTGCCCCAT
Source organism: Escherichia sp. ESNIH1 (assembly GCA_002918705.1). GTDB lineage: Bacteria > Pseudomonadota > Gammaproteobacteria > Enterobacterales > Enterobacteriaceae > Pseudescherichia. The sequence continues at coordinate 215,681 of PQKR01000005.1, forward strand.
ATCGGCTCGGCAACGCACGAGACGCGCTACAACATGGCCGCCTGCGCCGTCGATAACCTGATCGACGCCCTTAACGGCAAGGTAGAGAAGAACTGCGTGAATCCGCAGATAGCGAAGTAAAACGCAGAAAACAAAAAACCCGCCGAGGCGGGTTTTTTTAACATCGTGCTTTAAACGTTAAGCTTACAGGCTTACAACGTTACCAGCAGACGGGCCTTTAGCGCCGCTTTCGATGGTGAAGGATACTTTCTGGCCTTCATCAAGAGATTTGTAGCCATCGTTCTGGATAGCAGAGAAGTGTACGAACACATCTTTAGAGCCATCGTCAGGAGTGATGAAGCCGAAACCTTTGTCAGCGTTAAACCATTTTACTAAACCAGTCATTTTGTTAGACATAGATATTACCTTTTTAATTAAGTTTGCCTTCCGGCGCTATGGCGTGCTTTACAGATTTTTTAAGCGATAAAGGAGAGCTCACTACGAGGAGTATCTATGATAACTCTTGAAGGGGACTGCTTTACTAAACTGCTTTAAGGTCTGTATATCAAACCGATGACGCATTAACTCATTTTACAGGCATCATGGCAAGCACTAATTGTTTTACTTACCTTTCATTACAATGCCCCCGCCCGTAGACGGGGACATAGAGACGCTCGCGTATTACTGCGTCGCGTTTACCGCCGCGCTCCAGGCCTGCGTAAACGCCTGATGCTGAGAGGCCAGCGGCCCAATCAGTGAATTATACTGGCTGGCCTGCTGAGAGGTCGGGAACTGAATACCGTTAGCCACAAAGCTCACCTGCGCCTCCTGCTGGGCGATAAAGTCACCTACCTGAACCAGCTGCTGGGTAAAGACCTGCGCCGCCGGGATCAGCGGCTGTAGCGCATTAGCTGGCTGGGTTACCACTTTCTCATAGACCTGATCGTAGACCGGCTTCAGGTCGTCGTTCAGCTTTAACGCGGAGCGAGAGGCATCCGCCTGAACTTTGGCATTCTGCAGCTGCTGGCTTAGCACGCCGAGAGAGCCGTTAGCCTGACGCAGCGGCTCGCGCTGGGTCATATAATCCTGCGGGACGCGGATGGCATTCACGCTGTCCACTACCGGGCGCAGACCGGCGTCCATCGCCTGATTAACCTGCTGGGAGTAGCCATACAGAATGGCATAGTCCGACACGAAGGGGCCGAACTGCTTTTTCTGATCGGCAGTCAACGTCGGCAGTCGCTCACCGCTACGCATCGCTGTATTTTGCAGAAAATCGATAAACGCCTTGCGCTGATCGCCCTCTTTATCAAAACACCCACTCAGGCTAACTACCATTAATAACGCCGCAAGAGGCGCGAACCAGCGAGAGCAGGACTTTCCTGTCGCCATTTTATTACTCCTTTCACCCAAAAAAAGCGCACACCGGCACACGTGTGCCTGACGCTGACAAGGATAGTCCAGGTGAGCCGCGCAAGATACCCCTTTCGTTGCATTCTTGTGCGGAAAATCAGCAGGTAGAAAAATGACGCGACGGGGTGATTAGCGATTTTTTTGCAAAGGATTGACGAAAATTTTCGTCTGGCAATGCAGCCAGCTAAATCAACCTGTTAGGTTGTAAAAAGTCACATAACTATGCAGGCCAAACGCGTAAAACTGATTTGTATGGCAAATAATTATCGCGCCCCGCCACCATGTTATTTTTTAGCGACTATTCTTAAATCTCTCTGTGCTGTTCACGGCCTCGTGATGTGATGTATGAGGAGTTTTCAATGGAATATAAAGATCCAATGATTGAGCTGCTAAGCAGCCTGGAACAAATTGTTTTTAAAGATGAATCCCGGAAAGTAAGTCAGATCCAAAAACCCAATCCGTTTAGCGAATTTGAAAAGCTGCGCAAGGGTACGGGCCTGAAAATTGATGATTTTGCACGTGTAATGGGCGTTAGCGTAGCGATGGTGCATGAGTGGGAATCTAAACGAGTAAAACCTTCTACCACCGAGCTAAAACTGATGCGATTGATTCAGGCAAACCCACGCCTCAGCCGACAGCTGATGGAGTGATTTTTTGCCCGCTTTACCTGTTTGAAAAAAATAAACCCGCCAGAGGCGGGTTTTTGGTTTTTGTAGCCAAACCGAATTACTGCAGCAGCGAAATATCCGCTACCTGCAGGAATAGCTCCCGCAGCTTCGACAGCAGCGTCAGGCGGTTGATACGCACGTCTTTATCTTCCGCGTTAACCATCACCTGCTCGAAGAACTCATCGACCGGCTCACGCAGCGCCGCCAGCTCGATCAGCGCTTCCTGATAGCGCCCTTCGGCGAAGAACGGCTGAAGCTTATCGCGCAGTACCACCAGATGGCCTGCCAGACGGATCTCCGCCGCCTCTTTCAGAACCGACGCGTGAACAATATCGTTCAGCGGCTCGCTGGACTTGGCCAGGATGTTGGAGACGCGCTTGTTCGCCGCCGCCAGCGCCGCTGCTTCCGGCAGAGAGCGGAAGTGCGAGACCGCCTTCATGCGGGCGTCAAAGTCGGCCGGACGAGTCGGACGACGCGCCAATACCGCCTGGATGGTATCCACGGTGTAGCCTTCGTCCTGATACCAGGCGCGGAAGCGGCCCAGCATAAAGTCGATGACGTCATCCACGACCCTGGCGTTGGTCAGCTTGTCGCCGTACAGACGCACCGCTTCCTCAGTGAGGGTTTGCAGATCGAGGTTGAGGTTCTTCTCAACGATGATACGCAGCACGCCCAGCGCGGCACGACGCAGCGCAAACGGATCTTTGTCGCCTTTCGGATGCTGGCCGATGCCAAAGATGCCCGCCAGGGTATCCATCTTATCGGCGATGGCGACCGCACAGGCCACCAGGTTAGACGGCAGTGCGTCACCGGCAAAGCGCGGCTGGTACTGCTCGTTCAGCGCGATGGCCACCTCTTCGGCTTCGCCGTCATGACGCGCGTAGTGCATCCCCATCACGCCCTGGGTGTCGGTAAACTCAAACACCATATTGGTCATCAGGTCGCACTTAGAGAGCAGGCCCGCCCGCTCGGCGTGAGCCACGTCGGCGCCAATCTGGGTAGCAATCCAGCCGGAGAGCGCCATGATGCGATCGGTTTTGTCACGCAGGGTGCCCAGCTGCTGCTGGAACAGCACGGTCTGCAGACGCGGGAGATTGTCTTCCAGGCGTTTCTTACGGTCGGTATTGAAGAAGAACTCGGCATCTGCCAGACGCGGACGCACCACCTTCTCGTTACCGGAGATGATCTGCTGCGGATCCTTCGACTCAATGTTGGAGACGAAGATAAAGTTCGGCAGCAGCTTGCCGTCGTTGGCGTAGACCGGGAAGTACTTCTGGTCGCCCTTCATGGTGTAGACCAGCGCCTCAGCCGGCACGGCGAGGAACTTCTCTTCGAAGGTGGCGGTCAGCACCACCGGCCACTCTACCAGCGAGGCAACCTCTTCCAGCAGGCTTTCGCTCAGGTCAGCGTTGCCGCCAATCTGGCGCGCCGCCGCTTCGGCGTCCGCTTTGATTTTCGCTTTACGCTGCTCGTAGTCGGCCATTACCTTGCCGCGCTCCAGCAGGATCTGCGGATACTGGTCGGCATTGTCGATGGTGAACTCCGGCTCGCCCATAAAGCGATGGCCGCGGATCACGCGATCGGAGTCGATGCCCAGAATAGTCGCCGGAATGACGTCGCTGCCCAGCAGCAGGGTCACGGTGTGCACCGGACGGACAAACTGCACGTCGTTCGCGCCCCAGCGCATCAGTTTCGGGATCGGCAGCTTGGTCAGCGCGGTGGCGATCATGTTCGGCAGCAGCGCCTGCGCGCTTTCGCCTTTCACATGGGCGCGATAGAGCAGCCACTCGCCTTTATCGGTGGTCAGACGCTCGGCCTGGTCTACGGTGATACCGCAGCCGCGTGCCCAGCCCTCCGCCGCTTTGCTTGGTTTACCCTCGGCGTCAAACGCCTGGGAGATCGCCGGGCCGCGTTTTTCAACTTCGCGATCCGGCTGGGCGGCGGCAAGGTTAGCCACTTTCAGCGCCAGGCGACGCGGAGCGGCAAACCACTCTACGCTGCCGTGGGCGAGGCCGGCTGCATCCAGCTCGGCAGTAACGTTTGCAGCAAAGGACTCTGCCAGGCTGCGCAGGGCTTTTGGTGGCAGCTCTTCAGTGCCAATCTCCACCAGAAAAGTTTTCTCAGACATGGCCGCCTCTTATTTGTTTCGGTTGCACATCGGGAAGCCAAGGGCTTCACGGGACGCGTAGTAAGCCTCGGCAACAGCCTTGGTCAGCGTGCGGATGCGCAGAATATAGCGCTGACGCTCCGTCACGGAGATGGCCTTACGCGCGTCCAGCAGGTTGAAGCTGTGGGCGGCCTTCAGAATACGTTCGTAGGCAGGCAGCGGGAGCGGATTTTCCAGCGCCAGCAGCTGCTGCGCCTCTTTCTCATACTGCTCGAAGCAGGTGAAGAGGAAGTCGACGTCGGCATGTTCGAAGTTATAGGTGGACTGCTCCACTTCGTTCTGGTGGAACACGTCGCCGTAGGTGGTTTTCCCCAGCGGGCCGTCGCTCCACACCAGGTCATAAACGCTGTCCACGCCCTGAATGTACATCGCCAGGCGCTCGAGACCGTAGGTGATCTCACCGGTCACCGGCTTACACTCCAGGCCGCCAACCTGCTGGAAGTAGGTGAACTGCGTCACTTCCATGCCGTTCAGCCACACTTCCCAGCCGAGACCCCAGGCACCCAGAGTCGGGTTTTCCCAGTTATCTTCGACGAAGCGAATGTCATGAATGGTCGGATCCATACCCAGCTCTTTCAGCGATCCGAGATACAGCTCCTGGATATTGTCCGGCGACGGCTTGATGACCACCTGGAACTGATAGTAGTGCTGTAAGCGGTTCGGGTTTTCACCATAGCGGCCATCGGTCGGACGGCGTGACGGCTGCACGTAGGCAGCGGCCATCGGCTCCGGGCCGAGCGCACGCAGGCAGGTCATAGGATGGGAGGTGCCTGCGCCAACTTCCATGTCCAACGGTTGAACAATGGTGCAGCCCTGGCGAGCCCAGTAATCCTGTAAGGTCAGGATCAGGCCCTGGAAGGTCCGGGTATCAAACTTTTGCATATTATTTCGTGCTGGATACGTGTGGATTTAAAGGAAGCAGCCAGTATACCCATTGACCGCAAGATATACAGTACGAAACGGGGGTTGTTTGGGAAAATTGGCCTGCTAACGCATGGAAAGGTGTAAAAATTGCCCATCAGGATCGAAGGCGCAGACGAAGCGCTCTTCTCGTGGCGTCAAACCGCGCATCTCGTAGCTGGCCTGAAACTGCACCAGCCCGGTAACTGCGATACTCTGCTCGCGCGTATTGTAGCGCTGCGCCGCGGTCTCCCGGCAGAGCTGCTCCATGCTCAGGGTCGTCGCCGGGCTCACCTTCGGCTTATGAGCAGGTTGCACGGCGGCCTGCTGCGTCGATCCGCAGCCTACAAGCAGAAAAATTAGCGCCGTTATGCAACACTTTGTCATCATTTTAATCCCCGCCGGATGAGCTGGCTGTTATGTTATTTATTAGATAACACATGGTTATCGCTCTGTCATTGTTAGCGGGAGAAAGAGAGTCGGATGGCGGCAAAAATCAGCTGGATTGATAACCTACGCGGGATCGCCTGCTTAATGGTGGTGATGATCCACACCACCAGCGGATACATTACGGATGCACAGAGCATCAGCCTGCTCAACTGGGATATTGCTAACGTTCTCAACTCGGCCTCGCGGGTCAGCGTCCCGCTGTTCTTTATGATCTCCGGCTACCTCTTCTTTGGCGAACGCAGCGCCCAGCCGCGCAATTTTCTGCGCATTGCGCTCTGCCTGCTCTTCTACAGCACCGTCGCCCTGCTCTACATCACGCTGTTTACCTCGATGAACGTCGAACTGAGCCTGCGCAACCTGCTGCAGAAGCCGGTCTTCTACCACCTGTGGTTTTTCTTCGCGATTGTGGTGATCTACCTGGTCTCACCGCTGATTCAGGTGAAAAACGTCAGCGGCAAGATGCTACTGGCGCTGATGGTCGTGCTGGGGATTGTGGCGAACCCCAATACCGTGCCGCTGAAAGCGGGCGGCGTGGAGTGGCTACCGGTGAATCTCTATATCGCCGGAGATACCTTCTACTACGTGCTCTACGGCCTGCTCGGTCGCGCCATCGGCACGATGGATACCGATAAAAAATACCTCAGCTGGATCTGCGGGGCGCTGTTTGTCATCGCGGTAACGATCATCTCGCGCGGCACTCTCTATGAGCTACGGTGGCGCGGCGACTTCGCCGATACCTGGTATGTCTACTGCGGGCCAATGGTCTTTATCTGCGCGGTCTCGCTGCTAACGCTGGTGAAAAACAGGCTCAACACACGCCCGCTGCCGGGGCTGGGACTGATTTCACGGCATTCGCTGGGGATCTACGGCTTCCACGCGCTGGTGATCCACGCCCTGCGCACCCGCGGCATCGAGCTGCCCTGGCCAGTACCGGATATCGTGTGGATTTTCAGCGTGACGGTGGTGATTAGCCTGCTGTTGTCGATGGCCCTGCAACGCGTTGATACGCGTCGGTTTGTGAGTTGATAACGCCCGGCGGCGCGTGCGCTTGCCGGGCCTACGGATCATGACATCAACGGTAATAACTGCTGATAAATTTTACGGAAGATCTCGCGCCGGGGCGCATAGTCCCGATGGCGTGCTGCATCCGGACGATGGGCCTGCTCCAGCGGCAGCTGTGGGAGAAGATCGGCCAGCGGCGTCTCGGGGTTAACGGCAATCTGCGCTAGCCGGGCCGCGCCCAGTGCCGGACCGACGTCCCCTCCGGTGCGGTAGTCGAGCTGCTGGCCGCTAATATCCGCCAGCATTTGCCGCCAGTAAGCGCTTCGCGCTCCGCCGCCGATCAGGGTGATGCTCTTCGGCGTGACGCCGCAGGCATGCACCGCATCCATCCCGTCCGCCAGCGCGTAGCCAACCCCCTCCAGCACCGCCCGGGCCAGCTCGCGCTGTCCATGCTGATGCGTCAGGCCAAAGAAAACGCCCTTCGCCTGCGGATTGTTGTGCGGAGTGCGCTCTCCGGAGAGGTAGGGTAAAAACCAGAGATCGCCTGCGCGCTCGTCCGCCTGCTCCGCCGCTGTAATTAGCTCAGAGACCGAACCCAGCCCGGTGAGCGCTGCCGCCCAGTCGAGGCAGGAGGCCGCGCTGAGCATCACCGACATTAGGTGCCAGCGATCGGGCAGCGCATGACAGAAGCTGTGCACGGCGCTCTCGGGCTTGCTAAGGAAACCATTGCTGACCGCGAAATAGACGCCTGAGGTGCCCAGGGAGAGCATCGCCTGCCCGGCGTCTGCCATGCCGACGCCGACCGCGCCCGCGGCGTTATCTCCGCCTCCGGCCACAACCGGCACGGCAGGCATCCCCCATCCGGCAGCCACCTCCGGCAGCAGGTGACCGGTGATCTCACTGCCCTCAAACAGGGCGGGCATGTTATCCCGAGAGAGACCGCAGGCGGCCAGCATCTCATCACTCCAGTCGCGTTTGCCCACGTCCAGCCATAGGGTTCCCGCCGCGTCGGACATATCGCTGGCGTACTCCCCGGTCATGCGCAGACGCAGATAATCTTTCGGCAGCAGCACCTTCGCTACCCGGGCAAACACCTCCGGCTCGTGGCGCTTGACCCACAGCAGCTTGGGTGCGGTAAAGCCAGGCATCATCAGGTTGCCGGTGATCTGCCGTGAGCCAGGCACCGCCGCTTCCAGCAGGGCACACTCCTCTGCACAGCGACCGTCATTCCACAGAATGGCCGGACGCAAAATGCGGTCGTCGCGGTCCAGCAGCGTTGCGCCGTGCATCTGCCCGGCAATGCCGATGGCCTTTACGCCGGACAGCGGCTGCTGCTGTGCCAGCGCCGTTAACGCGCGATCCGTCGCCAGCCACCACTGCTCGGGATCCTGTTCTGACCAGAGCGGATGCGGGCGTGAGACGGAAAGCTTCTCGGTGTGCGAAGCCAGCATCTCGCCCTGCTCGTTCAGCAGAATGGCTTTTACACCCGACGTGCCCAGATCGATGCCGATATACATAGCAGTGACTCCCTTGAAAACGCCGGGCGGCACTGCGTTTGCCCGGCCTACAGGATCGTAGGCCCGGTAAGCGCAGCGCCACCGGGCATTGCTGACTATTTATCAAAAATATAGTGGTTAACCAGGTTCTCCAGCAGCTCCTGATGACCGCTCTGGTGCTGCGGAGCCAGGTTTTGCTGTTCAGCGTACTTCGCCAGCTCGGTCAGCGTAAGCTGCCCTTTCAGGATCTGCTGGCCCAGCTCACCATTCCAGCCCGCATAGCGTTTCGCCACGCGCTTATCCAGCTCGCCATCCTCAATCATGCGTGCCGCCACCTTCAGCGCCAGCGCCATCGTATCCATCGCGCCAATATGGCCGTAGAACAGATCGTATTTGTCGGTGCTCTGGCGGCGCACCTTGGCGTCAAAATTCAGGCCGCCGGTGATAAAGCCCCCTGCCTTCACGATCTCATACATCACCAGCGCGTTCTCTTCGACGCTGTTCGGGAACTGGTCCGTATCCCAGCCCAGCTGCATGTCGCCGCGGTTGGCGTCAACGGAGCCAAAAATGCCCAGCGCAATGGCGGAGGCGATTTCGTGATGGAAGGAGTGTCCGGCCAGCGTGGCGTGGTTAGCCTCGATATTGACCTTGATCTCTTTCTCAAGGCCAAACTGCTTGAGGAAGCCGTAGACCGTGGCCACGTCATAGTCGTACTGGTGTTTGGTTGGCTCCTGCGGCTTCGGCTCGATCAGCAGCGTGCCCTGGAAGCCAATTTTGTGTTTGTGCTCGACCACCATCTGCATAAAGCGGCCAATCTGCTCCCGCTCCTGGCGCAGATCGGTATTGAGCAGCGTTTCGTACCCTTCCCGGCCGCCCCACAGCACGTAGTTTTCACCGCCCAGCTTATGGGTAGCGTTCATGGCGGTCACCACCTGCGTTGCCGCCCAGCTAAAGACCTCCGGGTCCGGGTTGGTCGCTGCGCCCGCGCCGTAGCGTGGGTGAGTGAAGCAGTTCGCCGTACCCCACAGCAGCTTCACGCCGCTCTGCTGCTGCTTTTCGGCCAGAATGTCGGTCATGGTGGCAAAGTTATTGAGATACTCCTTCAGCGATGCGCCCTCTGGGGAGACATCCACATCGTGGAAGCAGTAGTAGGGAACGTTGAGCTTGTGGAAAAACTCAAAGGCCACGTCGGCTTTGCGTTTTGCCAACGCCAGCGCATCGCCAGCCTGCTGCCACGGGCGCTCGAACGCGCCGACGCCAAACATATCCGCGCCGGTCCAGCAGAAGGTGTGCCAGTAGCAGGCGGCAAAACGCAGATGATCTTCCATGCGCTTGCCCAGCACGAGTTCGTCCGGGTTGTAGTGGCGAAAGGCTAACGGGTTGGCGGTTTTCGGGCCTTCATAGCGAACGCGGTCAAGTTGGTCGAAATAGGCTTGCATATTCAGCTCCATAATCAATTTCTGCGGCAGGGGGTATCAGTGGCATTAATAGTGGATATTCGACGGGCGTTGCTCAATTACGTTATTTCACACTGCTATTGAGAGAATGCACAAACGTGCGCTGGCTCTCAAATATCCCTCTGGCGGCTTAAAATAAGATCGCGGTCATAAATTAGAAAATAAACCAAAAAACGTAATCAGAAGATAAAAATCTGTAATTGCCAGCCCGCAATAAGATGTTAAAAATTTGCTACGTCTGTCGCTGTGCATGTTTCTTTTATCTCAAGCCCGATAACCCTACAAAAGGTATTAATATTATGAAGATAAAGAACCTTTGCCTTACGCTTTGCGCCTCGCTGCTGCTCGCCAGCGCCGCGAGCCATGCTAAAGAGGTCAAGATTGGGATGGCCATTGACGATCTGCGCCTCGAACGCTGGCAAAAAGATCGCGATATTTTTGTTAAAAAAGCCGAATCGCTGGGGGCGGAAGTCTTTGTCCAGTCGGCCAACGGTAACGAAGAGACCCAGATGTCGCAAATTGAAAATATGATCAACCGCGGCGTTGACGTGCTGGTGATTATTCCCTACAACGGCCAGGTATTAAGTAATGTCGTAAAAGAGGCCAAGCAAGAGGGTATTAAAGTATTAGCCTACGACCGTATGATCAATAATGCTGATATCGATTTTTATATCTCCTTCGATAATGAAAAAGTAGGTGAAATGCAGGCGCAAAGCCTGGTCAAAAAAGTGCCTGAAGGCAACTATTTCCTGATGGGCGGCTCGCCGGTGGATAATAACGCTAAGCTGTTCCGGGCGGGTCAGATGAAAGTATTAAAACCCTATATCGACAGCGGCAAAATTAAAGTGGTTGGCGATCAGTGGGCCGACGGCTGGCTGCCGGAAAACGCATTGAAAATTATGGAAAACGCCCTGACCGCCAACAATAACAAAATCGATGCGGTTGTCGCCTCGAACGACGCCACCGCAGGCGGCGCAATCCAGGCGCTTAGCGCCCAGGGGCTGGCAGGTAAGGTGGCTATCTCCGGTCAGGATGCCGACCTTGCCGGGATTAAACGTATTATGAACGGCAGCCAAACCATGACCGTCTATAAGCCCATCACCGAGCTGGCCAATACCGCGGCCGAAATCGCCGTCGAGCTGGGAAATGGCCAGCAGCCGAAAGCGGACACCTCGTTAAATAATGGCCTGAAGGATGTCCCTGCCCGCCTGCTGACGCCTATCGAAGTGAATAAAGAGAATATCGACGCCACCGTGGTGAAAGACGGATTCCATAAGAAAAGCGAGCTGTAAGCATCACATCCTCCCCCGGCACAACGGGGGAGCGCCCTCAGGCACTGTTATTCCAACGATTCACGCGGAGCAGGTATGCCTTATTTACTGGAAATGAAAAACATCACCAAAGCGTTTGGGACGGTAAAAGCCGTCGATAACGTGAGCCTGGCGCTTAATGCCGGCGAGGTGCTGGCCCTGTGCGGTGAAAACGGCTCGGGCAAATCTACCTTAATGAAGGTGCTGTGCGGCATCTACCCGCACGACAGCTACGATGGCGAGATCCTCTTTGCCGGTGAGCCGCTCATCGCCAGCCATATCCGCGACACTGAACGCCGGGGTATTGCCATTATTCACCAGGAGCTGGCGCTGGTTAAACACCTGACGGTGCTGGAGAACATCTTCCTGGGCGCGGAGCTGACCCGCCACGGGATTATGGATTATGAGGCCATGACGCTGCGCTGCGACAAGCTGCTCAAGCAGGTCAGCCTGTCCATCTCGCCGGATACCCGGGTTGGCGATCTGGGGTTAGGCCAGCAGCAGCTGGTTGAGATTGCTAAGGCGCTCAACAAGCAGGTGCGGCTGCTGATCCTCGACGAGCCTACCGCCTCCCTGACCGAGCAGGAGACGGCGGTGCTGCTGGATATCATTCGCGACCTGCAAAACCACGATATCGCCTGCATCTACATTTCACACAAGCTGAATGAGGTGAAGGCCATTGCGGATCTCATCTGCGTGATCCGCGACGGCAAGCCGGTGGGGATGCGCGACGCGGCGGGCATGAGCGAGGATGACATTATCACCATGATGGTGGGCCGGGAGCTGACCGCGCTCTACCCGAGTGAGCCACATACGGCGGGGGATGAGATCCTGCGCGTGGAGCACCTCACCGCCTGGCATCCGGTTAACCGGCACATCAAGCGGGTTAACGACGTCTCCTTCTCCCTGCGGCGCGGGGAGATCTTAGGTATCGCCGGGCTGGTGGGGGCCGGGCGCACCGAGGCCGTACAGTGCCTGTTCGGCGTCTGGCCTGGTCGCCATGAAGGCAGCGTATTTATCGACGGCCAGCCGGTGAAGATAAGCAACTGCCAGCAGGCTATCGCCCACGGGATCGCTATGGTGCCGGAGGATCGGAAAAAAGATGGCATCGTGCCGGTGATGGCCGTCGGCAAAAACATCACTCTGGCGGCGCTGGATCAATTTTCCGGCACGCTCAGCACCCTTGACGACGCCGCCGAGCAGCAGTGCATTTTAAATTCGCTGCAACGGTTGAAAGTCAAAACCTCTTCGCCGGAGCTGGCGATTGGCCGTCTTAGCGGCGGCAACCAGCAGAAGGCGATTCTGGCGCGTTGCCTGCTGCTCAACCCACGCATTCTGATCCTCGACGAGCCTACCCGCGGGATCGATATCGGCGCGAAGTACGAAATCTACAAACTGATTAACCAGCTGGTACAACAGGGCATTGCCGTTATCGTGATCTCATCGGAGCTGCCAGAGGTGCTGGGGCTGAGCGATCGGGTGCTGGTGATGCATGAAGGCCGACTCAAGGCCAATCTCATCAATCACCATCTGACCCAGGAACAGGTTATGGAAGCGGCGCTGAGGAGCGAACATCATGTCGAAAAGCAATCCGTCTGAACTGAAGCTCTCCTCCCCGGCTCCCGGGGCGTTTAGCGGGCTAAAATCTCTCAATCTCCAGGTCTTTGTCATGATTGCCGCCATCGTGGCAATTATGCTCTTCTTTACCTGGATGACCGACGGCTCGTACCTGAGCGCGCGTAACATCTCTAACCTGCTGCGCCAGACCGCCATCACCGGCATCCTGGCGGTGGGGATGGTCTTTGTCATCATCTCTGCCGAGATCGACCTCTCCGTGGGGTCGATGATGGGCCTGCTGGGTGGCGCGGCGGCAATCTTTGACGTCTGGCTGGGCTGGCCGCTGCCGCTGACCGTGGCGGTGACGCTGGTGCTGGGGCTGCTGCTGGGCACCTGGAACGGCTGGTGGGTGGCGTACCGCAAGGTACCGTCGTTTATCGTCACCCTCGCGGGGATGCTGGCGTTTCGCGGCGTGCTGATTGGCATCACCAACGGCACCACCGTCTCGCCCACCAGCGCGGCAATGTCGCAGATTGGCCAGAGCTACCTGCCGGATGGCGTTGGCTTTGGCGTCGGCGCGCTGGGGCTGGTGCTGTTTGTACTCTGGCAGTGGCGCGGACGTCTGCGCCGTCAGTCGATGGGGCTGGCCACATCGGCTTCCACGATGGTGGTCGGCAGACAGGCGCTGATAGCGGTGGTGGTGTTGGGTGCGATCTGGCTGCTCAACGACTACCGTGGCGTGCCGACGCCGGTGCTGCTGCTGGTCTTCCTGCTGCTGGCGGGGATGTTTATGGCTACCCGCACTGCCTTCGGGCGGCGGATCTACGCCATCGGCGGCAACATTGAGGCAGCGCGCCTGTCGGGAATTAATGTCGAGCGCACCAAGCTGGCCGTGTTCGCCATCAACGGCCTGATGGTGGCTATCGCCGGGCTGATCCTCAGCTCGCGTCTCGGCGCAGGCTCGCCGTCGGCGGGGAACATTGCCGAGCTGGACGCCATCGCCGCCTGCGTTATCGGCGGCACCAGCCTTGCGGGCGGGGTCGGCAGCGTGGCGGGCGCGGTAATGGGGGCGTTTATTATGGCTTCGCTGGACAACGGCATGAGCATGATGGACGTCCCAACCTTCTGGCAGTACATCGTCAAGGGGGCGATCCTGCTGTTGGCGGTGTGGATGGACTCTGCCACAAAACGCCGCACATAGCGCACAAATTACAGGGATGATCACACTGCCGGGGAAAATCTCTCCGGCTTTGTGCTGAATGTGATAATCAGAAACGGTGATTTTTCAGGAAGAGATCAACATGTTTGCCAAGCGCCACCGGATCACGCTGCTGTTTAACGCCAATAAAGCCTACGATCGCCAGGTCGTTGAAGGCGTTGGCGAATATCTTCAGGCTTCCCAGTCAGAGTGGGACATCTTTATTGAGGAAGATTTCCGTACCCGCCTCGACAATATTAAAGAGTGGCTGGGGGACGGGGTAATTGCCGACTTCGACGACGGCGAGATCGAGCGCGTGCTGGCCGAGGTTGGCGTGCCAGTCGTCGGGGTAGGCGGCTCCTACCATCGCCCAGAGGACTACCCGGCGGTGCACTACATCGCCACCGATAACTACGCTCTGGTCGAGAGCGCCTTTCTGCATCTAAAAGAGAAAGGGGTACACCGCTTCGCCTTCTATGGCCTGCCCGCTGCCAGCGGAAAAGGCTGGGCGGCGGAGCGGGAGCACGCCTTTCGCCAGCTGGTCGCGCAGGAGAAGTATCGCGGCGTGGTCTACCAGGGGCTACAGACGGCCCCTGAGAACTGGCAGCATGCCCAAAACCGCCTCGCCGACTGGCTGCAAACCCTGCCGCCGCAGACCGGCATTATCGCCGTAACCGACGCCCGTGCTCGCCACGTGCTGCAGGTGTGCGAGCATCTGCATATCCCGGTTCCGGAGAAGCTGTGCGTCATTGGTATCGATAATGAAGAGCTGACCCGTTATCTGTCACGGGTGGCGCTTTCCTCAGTGGTGCAGGGCACGCGGCAGATGGGCTATCAGGCGGCGAAGCTGCTGCACCGCCTGCTGGATAACGAAGCAATGCCGCTTCAGCGGCTGCTGGTGCCGCCGGTGCGGGTGGTAGCCCGTCGCTCGACGGACTATCGGTCGCTCAACGACCCGGCGGTGATCCAGGCCATGCACTACATCCGCAATCACGCCTGCAAAGGGATTAAGGTCGATCAGGTGCTGGATGCGGTAGGAATCTCCCGTTCGAACCTCGAGAAGCGTTTTAAAGAGGAGGTGGGCGAGACCATTCACGCGATGATCCACGCCGAGAAGCTGGAGAAGGCGCGCAGCCTGCTCATCTCGACCTCACTGTCGATTAACGAGATCTCGCAGATGTGCGGCTACCCGTCGCTGCAATACTTCTATTCGGTATTTAAGAAGGAGTACGGCAGTACGCCAAAAGATTATCGGGATCGCTATAGCGAGATAGTGATGTAAGCAAACAAAACGCCCGGCGGCGCTCTGCTTGCCGGGCCTACCTGAAACGGCGTAGGTCGGGTAAGCAGAGCGCCACCCGACATGACGGACAGTCACGTGGATGGCGGACTATACGATTACATATGCGCTGCAATTAACCGCTGATTGTCCTGATACATGGCAAACAGGTAGCTGTTATAGCGCTGACCCTGCGTCGAATAGCCGCTGAGTTTGTGGATCATGTTACTGGCGGTCACTTCCTGATCCGCTTTACGCAGCTGCGCACGGGATTTACGGAACGACGCGTACGCCGGGTGGGTGTTGAGGTTAGCCGCGTAGGCACCCACCGACTCTTTTACCGAGTCAAACTGGGAGTAGCCTTTCACCTTGCCCGGGCCGTTGTTACAGCGACCTTTTGCACACTTCATGCCGAACAGGTTGTTGTTGCTGCGCGCCAGCTTTGACGTTCCCCAGCCGCTCTCGGCCGCCGCCATAGTGGCAACCATGCTGGCAGGGATAATGTCGACGCGATCCAGCAGCGTATTCCACGGAATGCGGCGGGTGTTACCCGACCAGCTCACCTTGTAGCGCGTAGCAATATCTTTCAGACGCGCACGCTCGGTCGGCGACCAACGATTGTCGTACTGTTTAGAGATCAGCCAGTTGCGCTCAGCGGTAATCGCAGCATTTTGGCTAGTGATGTAGGGCATAACCGTCCGGAGAAACGCCTTTTTCCTTGGTGTTCCGGAAGGGTATTTTCGCAAATCAGGAAGTGAACTGCTCTTTGCACTATTGCGAGAATACTCTTGTTTACTGCTTGCCAGCTTACTACTAACTGTTTTACTGCTAACCTTTTTACTACTGCTTAACGTTTTACTGTGCTTATGACTGCTTGTGTGGGCTTTATAACTCGTTGTCTCTGCGTGCGTTTTCGCAATCGCCTCACCTGAAAATGCCGCGGTGAGTAACATGAGTATCGCAGCCCCATATCGTCGAATGGGAGTCGATATCATTAGGTCTCCTGGTCGGATTGATGCATTCCAACACCTTATTTTTACAAGATTTTGAGAGCGGAATCTCAAATTGTATCAAAAATACCCCTCGGGAGCACCCTAAGAAATAGTCCATTTCCTAATTGGTGTCATCAGCCAAACGGGTCTATAGAGGCAAAAATAGTCAAAAACTGTGTGGCCTCTCGCAAATTTCCGCTTAAATGTGAAGCAGATCGCTCAGCCTTTGACCTCCGCCCCGGCAAACGCCCGGCAGGGATGAGTTTGCCCAGCACAACGGGTGGCACACTAATGGAAACCCTGGAGAGGATGCCACTATGCAACGCTGTGCCCTTGCGCTTTTACTGCTTCCCATCACCGCCTGGTCCGAGTGGACCGCGCCCGGTTTTCCTGCGTTCACCGCTAACGGCAGTGGGGTTTACCACAGTGAGGCCACGTTCAAAAAGGGTACCACTCCTCTTACCTTAAAAAGTGACAATGCGTGCTGGCAGCCCGCCAGCGCGCCCAAGCTTAATCAGATGCTGTCGCTTCAGCCCTGCGCCGGTGACGCGCCGCAGTGGCGAATCTTTCGCGACGGCGACTATGCGCTACAGATAGATACCCGCTCGGGGACGCCAACGCTGATGCTGACGGTTGCCGCTCCACCGGAAGCGGAGGCCAGCACTGCCGCCCTGCGCCAGTGTCCGGTATGGGACGGCAAACCGCTGACGGTGGACGTGAGTAAAACCTTTGCCGAAGGTAGCCAGGTACGTGACTTCTATAGCCAGCAGGTTGCCACGGTGAGCGGAGGAAAAATTACGCTCCAGCCCGATGCCAAAAGCGGCGGCCTGCTGCTGCTTGAGCAGGCCGATACGCCTGCGGATGTTCCCTTTAGCTGGCACAACGCTACCGTCTACTTTGTCCTTACCGACCGCTTCGTCAACGGCGATCCGGCTAACGACAACAGCTATGGTCGCCATCAAGATGGCATGCAGGAGATCGCCACCTTTCACGGCGGCGATCTGAAGGGGCTGACCAGCAAGCTGGACTATCTCGCCGGGCTGGGGGTTAATGCGCTGTGGGTCAGCGCACCCTTTGAGCAGATCCACGGCTGGGTAGGCGGCGGTACCAAGGGCGACTTCCCGCACTATGCCTACCACGGCTACTACACCCTGGACTGGACAAAATTGGATGCCAATATGGGCAGCGAGGCGGATCTGCAGGCGCTGGTCGACGGCGCGCACCAGCACGGCATCCGCGTGCTGCTGGATGTCGTCATGAATCACACCGGCTATGCCACGCTGGCGGATATGCAGACTTACCAGTTCGGCGCGCTCTATTTGCAGGGCGAGGAGCGGCAGAAGAGCCTTGGCGACAGGTGGACGGACTGGCGGCCCGCCACCGGGCAGAACTGGCACAGCTTTAATGACTACATCAACTTTAGCGATAAAGCGGCGTGGGAGAAGTGGTGGGGAAAAAGCTGGATCCGCACCGATATTGGCGACTACGACAGTCCTGGCTTTGACGATCTCACCATGTCCCTCGCGTTCCTGCCGGATATCAAAACCGAATCCACCACCCCGTCTGGGCTGCCAGTCTTCTATCAGCATAAGCCCGACACGCGCGCCAAAGAGATCGCAGGCTATACGCCGCGCGACTACCTGACCCACTGGCTAAGCCAGTGGGTAGGCGAATATGGCATCGACGGTTTCCGGGTGGATACTGCCAAGCATGTTGAGATGGCCGCGTGGCAGCAGCTCAAGACGCAGGCAACGGCGGCGCTGGCAGAGTGGAAGCAGGCGAACCCGGAGAAAAAGCGTGACGATGCGCCATTCTGGATGACCGGCGAGGCCTGGGGTCACGGCGTGATGCAGAGCGAATACTATCGCCACGGCTTTGATGCGATGATCAACTTTGATTATCAGGAGCAGGCGGCGAAAGCTACCGAGTGTCTGGCAAATATGGTGCCGATCTGGCAGCAGATGGCGGATAAACTGCAGGATTTTAACGTCCTGAGCTACCTCTCCTCCCACGATACCCGCCTGTTCCGTGAGGGCGGGCAGCGGGCCGCTGAGCTTTTGCTGCTGGCCCCCGGCGCGGTACAGATTTTCTATGGTGATGAATCGGCGCGCCCCTTCGGCCCCACCGGCTCTGACCCGCTGCAGGGTACGCGGTCCGACATGAACTGGCAGGACGTAAGCGGCCAGTCAGCGGCCACCGTCGCACACTGGCAGAAGCTTGGGCAGTTCCGCGCTCGTCACCCCGCCGTGGGGGCAGGTAAACAGTCGCCGCTGGACCTGGCCCAGGGCAGCGGATTTATGCGTGAAAACGGCACAGATAAGATCATGGTGGTGTGGGCAGGAAAACAGAATTAACGTCTAACGGTGAGACTGTCTTTAGCATAAAAACACGAAGCGCAGCCAGGCCAGCGATTTGCACCGGGCCTGCGCTAGCGTTAAGGTGTGCCAATTTTAAAATCAGACCGACAGATCACCTGCTATGACATTCTCACTTTTCGGCGACAAATTTACCCGCCATTCAGGCATCACGCGCCTGATGGAGGATCTTAACGACGGCCTGCGTACCCCCGGCGCTATTATGTTAGGTGGCGGCAACCCGGCGCAGATCCCGGAGATGACTGACTATTTCCAGAAGCTGCTGGCGGAGATGCTTGCCTCTGGCAAAGCCACTGATGCGCTGTGCAATTATGATGGCCCGCAGGGGAAATCCGAGCTGCTGGTGGCACTCGCCGATATGCTGCGTACCACGCTGGGTTGGGATATTGCGCCACAGAATATTGCACTGACTAACGGCAGTCAGAGCGCATTTTTCTACTTGTTCAATCTGTTTGCTGGCCGCCGTGCCGATGGAACCACCAGGAAGGTGCTGTTCCCGCTGGCACCGGAGTACATCGGCTACGCGGATTCAGGGCTGGAAGAGGATCTCTTTGTCTCTGCCCGTCCTAATATTGAACTGCTGCCGGGCGGCCAGTTTAAGTATCACGTCGACTTTGAGCATCTGCACATTGGCGAAGAGACCGGTATGATCTGCGTCTCCCGCCCGACGAACCCAACCGGCAACGTCATTACCGACGAGGAGCTGATCAAGCTGGATGCCCTCGCCAACCAGCACGGCATCCCGCTGGTGATCGATAACGCCTACGGCGTGCCGTTCCCAGGCATTATCTTCAGCGAGGCGCGCCCGCTGTGGAACCCAAACACCATTCTCTGTATGAGCCTTTCCAAGCTGGGCCTGCCCGGCAGCCGCTGCGGTATTATTATCGCTAATGAGCAGACCATCTCGGCGATCCGTAACATGAACGGCATTATCAGCCTTGCCCCCGGCGGGATTGGCCCGGCAATGATGTGCGAGATGATTAAACGCAACGACCTGCTGCGCCTGTCGGAGACGGTGATCAAGCCGTTCTACTACCAGCGGGTGCAGGAGACAATGGCCACGCTGCGCCGCTACCTGCCGGAAGAGCGCTGTCTTATCCATAAGCCTGAAGGAGCCATCTTCCTCTGGCTATGGTTTAAAGATCTGCCGATCACCACCGAGTTGCTCTACCAGCGTCTGAAAAAGCGCGGCGTGCTGATGGTGCCCGGCGACTTCTTCTTCCCGGGTCTCGACAAGCCCTGGCCGCATACCCACCAGTGCATGCGCATGAACTATGTGCCGGATCCAGATAAAATTGAGGCTGGGGTGAAAATCCTTGCGGAAGAGGTGGAGATTGCGTGGCAGGAGCGGACGAATTAACACCGTTGTAGGCCGGGTAAGCGCAGCGCCACCCGGTAAAGCATAGGATTCAGCGACTGGGTAGAACGCGTCTGGCCGCCTCAGCCAGAAAGGCGCTTCGGTTGCTGTAGTCGGGATGCTCACGAACAAAATGATCAATTTTCGTTAGCAATCGCTTCGGCAACGTAATATTGATTCGTTCTGCACGGCCATCAAACTGGTTGATATTAATATCAACCAGTAACCATTGCCCGTCTGTAAAATCAGCAGGATTATTTTTCAGATGCGCTTCTATCGATCCGGGGCCCGGGAGCGTCTCCTGGGTTTCACAAAGTAATTCAAAGTGTGCCGTTAAGGCCTCTTTCGCATCCTGAAAGGCATCATCTAGCGTATCGCCAGCAAAGAAACAGCCCGGCACATCCGGAAAGAAACCACTGGCGCTGCCGTCAGGATCGGCATGAATATAAGCCGGATAAAACATAGAGACTCCTGCATATTAAAGTTTTAAACCAGCCTGACGCCAAATCTGCGCCAGCGTACCGGGTTTAATGTCTTTTCGCGGATGCGGAACCGTCACAAGTCCGGTACGCGTTGGATGACAAAACTGATGATGGCTTCCTCTGACCCTGACCAGCATCCAGCCATGCCTTTTCAAAATCGTAATGACATCCTGGCTCTTCACATCCCTATCCTTCACTGGATTATACGCATCATACACACAGTTAATGGCTACAGGATCACAATAGCGCATGACAAAATTGTGGTCTGCCGCAGGATCTCAAAGCAGGAAAGCGACACGAAAAGAGATTGTTTAGAGGACACAGCATTGCATTTTATTGTGAGCGACCAGGCAAAGGTTATGGACCGTAGGCCGGGTAAGCGCAGCGCCACCCGGCGTGTTGGCGTTCAGGAGTTAATATGCTCCTTACAGTATCGTCGTTTCCAGATAGCGGGCGTCAGGCCGGTATGCTTGCGGAAGATTTGCCGGAAATAACCTACGTCGCTAAAGCCGCACAGGCCAGCCACCTCTTTAAGGGAGCGCGCGTCGCTAATCAGAAGCTTTTCCGCTGCCCGCACGCGCTGGCGGTGGATGGCTTCGGTGAGAGTCAGGTGAAAAACGCGGCGATAGACCCGTCCCAGGTAATCTGCGTTGCAGCGAAGCTCTTTGGCAAGCGTGCTGGTGGAGAGCGGGAGATGGAAGCGGGTGCGAATAAGCTGCTGTGCTTTCCATGCAAGGGCGACGCCGCTGTCGTTGCTCTCCTCCCTGATCTGTTCGCCAGGGGTCATCTGCTGCAAAATCATCAGCAGGATAAATTCAAGCGCTGCCGTTCGCTCCAGCTTCTCCTGCTCGCTTAAAAACTGCCGAAACAGCGAGATCATGTACTGCGGATCGCGGATCCGCATATGCTGCGGAATAGATAGCGTACTTATCCACGATGAACCATTTGCCTCTGCTTTTACCTCAAAATGCAGCCAGTAAAATTTCAGATCCGCCGGGAAATCCTCAACGCCGACGTGCCTGCGCTGCGGCCAGAGCAGCAGGCTCTCTCCGGCATTAACCTGAAACAGCCTCTCCTCTTCGCGGATCGCCAGCGTTCCCTTCTCAACAAAAATAACCTCCCAGGAGTTAAGCCTGCGTGAAGGGTGCCTACCAATACCTCGAGAGATAAACAGTCCGCCATTTTGTACTTTGACCGGAAGCGCTATGGATAATTTGAGCATAGATATGTCAATTCTCGCTTTTTAAACCGCTAATTAACATCTTTGTTATTGATTATTAATGAATTAATGCGACTTTGCCCGATCGGCTTCACATTTTCAAAACGAGGTCGGAATCGTCATCTTTTTATACTTCTTTGTTGCCTTGTTACCCTCTGTTTTGTGGGCAAAATTGGACAGGTCATTTCCAATAACAGGCCTGCCCCTTCGGGCAGATAGCTGAAAAAAGAGATCTCCACCCTACGAGGAGTTATCTATGACCTCTACACCGATTACCCATACAGGCATTGCTCAGGGTGCGGTTGACGATAAACTGTCGATTCGCGAAAAGGTAGGCTACGGCCTGGGCGACGCAGGCGGCACGGTTATCACCTGCCTGATCATGAATTTTCTCACCTTTTTCTATACCGACGTTTTTGGCCTGACCCCGGCGCTGGTGGGCACGCTGTTTATTGCCCTGCGCGTCTTTGATGCCGTTTCCGATCCGATCATGGGGGTGATTGCCGACCGCACCCAAAGCCGCTGGGGCCGCTTTCGTCCCTGGCAGCTGTGGGTGGCGATCCCTATCGGCATCATTGGCGTACTGACCTTTACCGTGCCGGACGCCAGCATGGGGGTAAAAATCGTCTGGGCGTTTGGCACCTATCTGCTGCTCTCCGTCGGCTACACCGCGATTAACGTCCCCTACTGCGCGCTGATTAATACCATGACCACGCGCCATAGCGAGGTCATCTCCTGCCAGTCATGGCGCTTCGTGCTGTGCGGCGTTGCGGGTTTTCTGGTTTCGGTCGGCCTGCCGTGGATGGTCGATCTCTTCGGCCAGGGCAGCGCCGCCAGAGGCTACCAGCTGGGCGTCGGCGTGCTGTGTGCAATTGCCGTTGTGATGTTCCTGTGCTGCTTCTTCTGGGTCCGCGAGCGGGTGCCGCTGGCGCTGATGGGCAGATTTACCCTGCGTGAGCACCTGGCCGGACTGCGTAAAAACGATCAGCTGCTTTTAATGCTGGTGATGTCCTTCCTGCTGATCAACGTCTTCAACATTCGTGGCGGGGGCTACATGTACTTCATCACCTACGTGCTGGAGGGCAGTACGGCCTACACCTCGCTGTTCTTTACGATGGTGACCTTCGCCTCGATCCTTGGATCCGTTATCGTCAACCCGCTCACCCGCCGTATCGATGCCGTTAAGCTCTACTACTACACCAACCTGGTGCTGGCCGCGCTGGCCGTCGGCATGTGGTTTTTGCCGGGCGGCCCGCAGTATCAGACGCTGTGGCTGGCGGTCATCCTCGGCAACGGAATTATCCTTGGCTTTACGCTGCCGCTGCACTTCTCTCTGATGGCGTTCTCCGATGACTACGGCGAGTGGAAAACCGGCGTACGCTCGTCGGGCATGAACTTCGCATTCAACCTGTTCTTTATCAAGCTCGCCTGGGCCTCAAGCGCGGGAATTATCAGCCTGGTGTTTATTGCCGTGGCCTATCAGCCCGGCACAGGCAATCAGACCACCGCCTCGCTGCAGGGGATCACCACTATGGAAACCCTGCTGCCTGCCCTGTTCCATCTGCTGCTGGCGCTGACGGTTCGCGTCTGCAAACTCAATAATCCAATGATGGCGCGTATTTCAACCGACCTGCGCCAGCGTCATGTCCAGTCCTGAGGAGAAGATGATGACTATCATGGAAACCGACCTGCATAAGCTTAACGTCACCGATCCGTTTTTAGGCCAGTACCAGCGACTGGTGCGCGACGTGGTGATCCCCTATCAGTGGGATGCACTGAACGACCGTATTCCCGAAGCCGATCCCAGCCATGCCATTGAAAACTTCCGCATTGCCGCTGGCCTCTCTGAGGGCGAGTTCTACGGCATGGTTTTCCAGGACAGCGACGTCGCGAAGTGGCTGGAAGCCGTGGCCTGGTCGCTGTGCCAGAAACCCGATGCCGAACTTGAGAAAACGGCTGATGAGGTGATTGCGCTCGTTGCGGCAGCGCAGTGTGACGATGGCTATCTGAACACGTACTTCACGGTAAAAGCGCCCGCCGAGCGCTGGACCAACCTCGCCGAATGCCATGAGCTATACAGCGCCGGACATATGATCGAGGCGGCGGTGGCGTACTTTCAGGCCACCGGCAAGCGCAGCCTGCTGGAGGTGGCCTGCCGTCTGGCGGACCATATCGACAGCGTGTTTGGTCCTGGCGTTAACCAGCTTCAGGGTTACGATGGCCACCCGGAAATTGAGCTGGCCCTGATGCGCCTGTTTGAGGTAACCCAGGAGACCCGCTATCGCGATCTGGTGAATTTCTTCGTCGAGCAGCGCGGCACACAGCCGCACTTTTACGATAGGGAGTTTGCGCAGCGCGGCGGCACCTGGTTCTGGCCTAATCATGGCACGGCGTGGATGGTGAACGATAAGGCATATAGCCAGGCGCACCTGCCGCTTTCAGAGCAGCAGAGCGCTATTGGCCATGCGGTGCGCTTTGTCTATCTGATGACCGGCGTCGCCCACCTGGCGCGGCTCTCCGGCAATGAGCGCCTGCGCCAGGATTGCCTGCGGCTGTGGCAAAACATGGCCCAGCGCCAGCTCTATATCACCGGCGGCATCGGCTCACAAAGCCGGGGAGAGGCGTTCAGCAGCGATTACGACCTGCCGAACGATACCGTCTACGCCGAGAGCTGCGCCTCGATCGGGCTGATGATGTTTGCTCGCCGGATGCTGGAGCTGGAAGGCGACGGCCAGTATGCCGACGTGATGGAGCGTGCGCTCTATAACACCGTGCTGGGCGGGATGGCGCTCGACGGTAAACACTTCTTCTATGTAAACCCGCTGGAGATCGCTCCAAAATCACTGAAATTTAATCATATTTACGACCATATCCAGCCGGTCCGCCAGCGTTGGTTCGGCTGCGCCTGCTGTCCACCCAATATCGCCCGCCTGCTGACCTCTATCGGCCATTACATCTATACCCCGCGCCCCGATGCGCTGTTTATCAATCTCTATATAGGCAATAGCGTAGAGATCCCCGTGGGTAGTGAGACGCTGCGGGTGGGTATCAGCGGCAACTACCCGTGGCAGGAGAGCGTTGATATTCGCATCGATTCACCCAAGCCGGTGCAGCATACGCTGGCCCTGCGCCTGCCGGAGTGGTGTAACGATCCGCACATTTTACTCAACGGCGAAGCGGTACAGGGTGAGGTAAGCAAAGGCTACATGCGCCTCACTCGGCTCTGGCGTGAAGGTGATACCCTATCGCTCACCCTGCCGATGCCGGTCCGTCGTGTCTATGGCAACCCGCTGGTGCGCAGCGTCGCTGGCAGGGTGGCGATTCAGCGCGGGCCGCTGGTCTACTGCCTCGAAGAGGCTGATAACGGCGAGGCGCTGCATAACGTCTGGCTACCTAAGGAGAGCCAATTTAAACTTATTGAAGGAAAAGGGGTTTTCGCCCATAAGGTGCTTATCCAGGCTGAAGGTGAGAAACAGAGCGCCGCACATCCGGAGCAGCAGCCGCTGTGGCACTTTGACACGCCACTTACCACGCGAGAGCCGCAGACCCTAACCTTTATTCCGTGGTTTAGCTGGGCCAATCGCGGCGAGGGTGAAATGCGTATTTGGGTGAACGAGGGGTAATGTACAGTCATGGTAATGCCCGGCGGCGCTAAGCTTGCCGGGCCTACAAAGCCTGCGAGCCGTAGGCCGGGTAAGCGCAGCGCCACCCGGCGTTTTATATTTTTTCAAATTTGTGATTTATATTCAAATCAAGACGTTCTTCTTATTGCAAGATATCCAATATCTATTCTTAACAAGAAAATAGCTGCTCAAGCTTATTGTTAAATGAATTAATCAATTATGAATAACCTGTAATCTCGATTATATCCAGGAGTGGTTATGACGGTAGAGTTTTTCGACAAGCTAAGCGCAATGGCAGCAAAAATCAAACAGCAATCAAGTGCAATTGTAACAGAAGAGGCAACAAAAAACGCATTTGTCATGCCATTCATTAACAATGTCTTAGGATATGACGTCTTTGATCCTACCGAAGTTATCCCAGAATTTGTCTGCGATATCGGCACAAAAAAGGGCGAGAAAATCGACTATGCGATATTAAAGAACGGTGAAATTCAAATCCTCATCGAATGCAAAAAAATCGGTGAGCCTCTCAATGTGAACCACGCGTCGCAGCTTTTTCGTTACTTCCATGTAACGAATGCGAGGATCTCTATCCTCACGAACGGACAATGCTACAAATTCTTTA
The DNA here is from genome assembly GCA_002918705.1 of Escherichia sp. ESNIH1. Taxonomy (GTDB): domain Bacteria; phylum Pseudomonadota; class Gammaproteobacteria; order Enterobacterales; family Enterobacteriaceae; genus Pseudescherichia. Next base: position 241,230 of record PQKR01000005.1, read on the forward strand.
CTGACCTCGAAGCACCCAACAAAATGGATGAAAAGCCTTTCCTTGAGGTCGACTTGCTTGATATTGATGAAACTGTCATCCCTGAGCTTAAAAAGCTAACCAAATCGGCATTTGACATTGATTCAATAATTAGTGCTGCTGGTGAGCTCAAATATGTCAGTCTGATAAAGAAAATTCTGCACGCCCAAATGAGCAACCCTGAGGATGACTTTGTTAAATTTTTTGCCTCTCGGGTTTATGATGGCATCCTGACCCAAAAAGTACGAGACAACTTTGCTTCGCTAACAAAAAAAGCGGCCAGCCAGTACGTTAATGCACAAATAAATGAAAGATTGAAGTCTGCTATGAGCGGAAGTCAGGCTCCGCTGCAAGACCTTTCAAATATGGATGAAGATCCAGACAACATTAAAGACAATAAAAATGAACCCGATGTCATTACAACAGTTGAGGAACTTGAAGGATATCATATTGTTAAAGCAATAGTGAGAACGGTTATTGACCCGCATAGGATCAACCATCGGGATACAAAAAGTTATTTTGGCGTATTAGTTGACGATAATAATAGAAAGCCGCTTTGCCGCCTCCATTTTAACAGAAGCCAAAAGTACATCGGTCTGTTTGATCTTGAAAAAAATGAAACTCGTCATGCAATAGGTTCTGTAGACGATATTTTTTCATTTGCCGATATTTTGAGAGCAACGGCTTCGTTATACAACTAGTAAAATAGCCCGGCGGCGCTACGCTTGCTAATTAACACCGTTGTAGGCCGGGCAAGCTTGCGCCGCCCGGCTATAGGTAGGGACTCAGAACAGCCCGAGCGGTTTATCCGAGTAGCTCACCAGCAGGCACTTGGTCTGCTGGTAGTGATCCAGCATCATCTTATGGGTTTCGCGCCCGATGCCGGACTGCTTGTAGCCGCCGAACGCCGCGTGGGCGGGATAGGCGTGGTAACAGTTGGTCCAGACGCGTCCGGCCTGGATGCCGCGACCCATCTTATAGGCCAGGCTGCCGTTGCGGCTCCAGACGCCCGCGCCCAGTCCGTACTGGGTATCGTTGGCTAGCTCCAGCGCCTCCTCCACGGTTTTAAAGGTGGTCACAGCGAGCACCGGGCCAAAGATCTCCTCCTGAAAAACACGCATGTTGTTCTGCCCAAAAAGAATGGTCGGCTCAAGGTAGTAACCCTCTTTCAGCTCGCCCTCCAGCAGCTTGCGCCGCCCGCCGGTGAGCACGTCCGCCCCCTCGTTTTTACCGATATCGATGTAGTTCAGGATGGTCTCCAGCTGCCCCTGGGAGACCTGGGCGCCCATCTGGGTGACGGTATCCAGCGGGTTGCCGCTGCGGATGCTCTCTACCCGACGGATGGCGCGCTCCATAAAGCGCTCGTAGATCGACTCCTGCACCAGCGCCCGGCTCGGGCAGGTACAGACCTCTCCCTGGTTAAAGGCAAACAGGGCAAAGCCCTCCAGCGCCTTATCAAAGAATGCATCCTCTTCGTCCATCACGTCAGCAAAGAAGATGTTTGGCGACTTGCCGCCCAGCTCGAGGGTGACCGGAATAATGTTCTGGGTCGCGTACTGCATGATCTGCTGGCCCACTTCGGTGGAGCCGGTAAAGGCCACCTTGGCGATGCGCTTCGAGGTGGCAAGATACTCACCAATTTCACCCCCGGCGCCGTTGACCACGTTCACTACGCCCGGCGGCAGCAGATCGCCCACAATCTCCATCAGCAGCAGCACCGAGAGCGGCGTCAGGCGCGCAGGTTTCAAAACGATGCAGTTCCCGGCGGCGAGCGCAGGCGCCATCTTCCAGCTTGCCATCAGCAGCGGGAAGTTCCACGGGATAATCTGCCCAACCACGCCCAGCGGCTCGCGGAAGTGGTAGGCCACCGTCTCGCTGTCTACCTCGCTGATGCCGCCCTCCTGGGCACGAATACAGGAGGCAAAGTAACGGAAATGGTCGATCGCCAGCGGCACGTCGGCCCCGCTGGTTTCACGGATCGGCTTGCCGTTATCCCAGGTCTCGGCGGTCGCCAGCAGCTCCAGGTTCTGCTCCATGCGATCGGCTATCTTCAGCAAAATGGCCGCCCGATCCTGCACGGAGGTATGCGCCCACTTATCTTTCGCCTTATGGGCAGCGTCCAGCGCCAGATCGATATCACGCTTGCTGGAGCTGGCAATTTCACACAGCGGCTGGCCGGTGACCGGGGTCAGGTTCTGGTAGTACTCGCCGTCGGCAGGGGGAACCCAGTCGCCGCCGATAAAGTTTTCATAGCGCGCTTTTAAGGTAAGAGGATAACCGTATTCGCCAGGCTGGATGCGGTTGGCGGGGGGATTGTTTGTCATGGCCGTCTCCTTGCAGGGGTGTCCTTCAAGGGTAGCCGCGGTGGATAAAAAAGAAGCAATCAGATTGCCGCTTTTCGACGCTGTTCACGTATTACCTTACTTTACATTCTCCCGCCTGGCCTGAGCCATAATTAAGCGTATGGAACCGGAAAAGGGAAATACCTATGCACTATTTTATTGGTTTTGATGTCGGGGGAACCCACATCAAGCATGGCCTGATCGACGAGCATGGTAAAGAGCTCTCTTCGGAGGAGTTCGACACGCCTGAGGACGAAGCGTCGTTTAAAAAAGCGTGGAAAGAGGTCGTTGAAACCTATCAGAAGGATCATGAGATTGCCGGTATCGGCGTCAGTTTTCCCGGCCATATCAACGTGCATACCGGCAAGGCGAAGAAAGCGGGCGCGCTGGACTTTATGGATGGCGCAAATCTGCACGATCTCTTCTCGACCCTCACCGATCTGCCCGTAGTGGTGGAAAACGATGCCAACTGTGCGGCGCTCGGCGAGCGCTGGCGCGGTGCCGGGCAGGAATTTGAGAACTTCGTCTGCATCACCGTGGGAACCGGCATCGGCGGCGGGATCATCGTCAACGGTGAGCTGTTCCGGGGTGTGCACTTCCACGCCGGTGAGTTTGGCGTGATCCCGGTCGGCAACAACGGCGAATGTATGCACGAGGTCGCCTCCGGCAGCGGTCTGATGAAAGCCTGCCGCCAGGCGCTGGCGGTCTCCGCCGACGAGCTGCCGCACGGTAAAGAGCTCTTCGAGCGGATGGATAGCGATGTCCATCTGCGCGAGGCCATTAACCAGTGGGCGCTCTTCCTGGCGCGTGGCGTCTATAGCGTCATCTCCATGTTCGACCCCGAGGCGGTGCTGATTGGCGGCGGGCTGAGCGAGCAGGAGAAGGTCTACCAGCTACTCGATCGTCACCTGGAAACCTTCGAGATGTGGGAGGCGCTGCGCGTGCCGATCCACCCCTGCAAGCTGGGAAATCAGGCGGGCAGATTAGGCGCAGTGTGGCTGGCAAAGCAGAAAATCACCCCAGATGAGTAAGTAACACTTGCCAGTTAGGCTGTTGCCCGGCGGCGCTACGCTTGCACGGGCCTACGGTCTGGCGTTTTTTGTAGGCTGGGCAAGCGTAGCGCCGCACGGCATTCAGGCAATAACGGCCGGGCCAGCCGGGAACAGCAGGGCGTCGCGCAGCAGGTGATCGTTGCCGCGTCGGCGGGTAAAGCCGATGCGGTCGAAATATTCGAGGATCTGAATGGCCAGCTTGCGTCCGACGTTGAGCCGGTCGCGGAAATCGGCGGCACAGGTTGATCCGCGCTCGCCGTCCAGCTCACGGATCAGGTTCGCAAAGGCCACAATACGATCGTTACGGTAGTAGCGATCTTTTACGATCGCCACGATCATCCCCTGCTGTGCCGCCTGATGCAGAACACCGCGCATAGCCTGCTCGTCTGCCCCTACCTCCCGCGCCAGGTCACGCACCCACCAGGGTTCATCCGCAAACAGCGTGGCGGCTTTCTGCCAGACAGCCTCCTGCTCAGGAGTGAAGCCCGCTTTATGATCCGGCAGGTGCAGCCAGCCGTGATGGCTGTGGATATCTCCGTTCTCCCGCATCCGCTCGATGAGCGTCAGTACTAACGCCTCGTTCTCCATCGGCAGGGCCATGCGGCGCAAACGCTCGCGGCCTGGCCCCGGCTCGTCCCGGTGCTGCGCATGGTAGGTCGCCAGGGTATCAAGGATCTTGCGCTGCCAGCGGGCGGCGACTGCGACGCTAATCAGGCTGTCTCCGGCCTGGATCAGCTCTGGGCTCTCGGTCAGCGTCGCTAGTCCCTGAGCGTTAAGCTGTCTCTCCCACGCGAACGACGGCAGATCTACCGCGCCGCGGGTCAGGTGCACCGCCAGCACGCTGGCATCGTCACCTGCTGCTGCCAGCGCGGCGATCCACGCCAGGTACTCCGGCTTACGTTTGCCCCGGCGCGGCGGATTGAGCGTGACCACCCGCGCGCCGGCCAGCGTCGCGCGGGCAGAAATATCCCGCAGCACCAGCCGATCGTTATCCGCCAGCCACAGCGGCGTATCCAGCACCAGCTCGGCCAGGTTATCTTCGAGCAGCGAGACGCGGCCCGTCACGTGGCTGGCGGCATGGTGAATGTGCAGCGGCTGCCACTGGCCCAGCGGCGCGTGGGTGTGCAGCGCCACGATCAGCCGTGTCACAGGCTCGGGCGGCGCCTCGGCAAGCAGCCAGTCGCCGCGGCTGATAGCCTCTTTTTCAGCATCGCCCGCAATGTTCAGGGCAATACGCTGCCCGGCGTGGGCCTGCTCTACCGGCTGGTTTTGGGCGTGCAGGCCACGCACGCGCATCGGCCTGTTTACCCCGGTGAGCCACAGAGTATCACCTACCCTTACGCTGCCGGAGAGCGCCGTGCCGGTCACTACCAGCCCTGCCCCCTTGACGCTAAACGCACGATCGATAGCGAGGCGGAAACGGTGCTCAGCCGTCTGCTCGCGCTCGGGCAGCGCCAGCAGATGCGTGCGCAACGCCTCAATGCCCACCCCCTGCGTCGCGGCGGTAGTAAACAGCGTGGCCTGCGGATAGCCAAACTCCGCCAGCACGCTGCGCACCTCGGCCTCGACTTCAGCTATCCGCGCCGCGTCCACGCGATCGGCCTTGGTCAGTGCCACGGTCAGCGCCGGGTTGCCGGTGAGCTGTAAAATCGCCAGGTGCTCCCGGGTTTGGGCCATCACGCCGTCGTCGCAGGCGACCACCAGCAGCGCCCCGTCGATGCCGCCGACGCCTGCCAGCATATTGGCGAGAAATTTCTCGTGGCCCGGCACGTCGATAAACCCCGGCACGCGCCCGTCCGGCTGCGGCCAGTAGGCGTAGCCGAGGTCGATGGTCATGCTACGCTTCTTCTCTTCCGGCAGCCGGTCGGCGTTGATACCGGTGAGCGCCTCCAGCAGCGTCGTTTTGCCGTGGTCGACGTGCCCGGCCGTTGCAATAATCATTTCAGTAACCTGTTCAAAAAGCGGGATTCATCGTCAAGGCAGCGCAGATCGAGCCACAGACGACCGTCGGAGATGCGGCCAATCACCGGCTGCGGTAGCGTGCGCCACTGGGCTGCCAGCGCCTCGAGGCGGCTGCCGCGTCCGTCGCGGGGGGTAAAGGTCAGCGCCGCGCTGGGTAGCCTGTCAACCGGCAGCGAGCCGCTGCCGATTTGCGACTGGCAGGCTTCAACCTGAACCAAAAACTCAGCGTAGCGGCTCTCCAGCGCGGGCTGCAGCCGCTCGGCCTGCTGGCGGATATCGTCCGCGCTGCGGGTCAGCAGGCGCAGCGTCGGCAGCCGTTCGGCCAGCTTCTCCGGATGCAGATAGAGCCTGAGCGTTGCTTCCAGCGCGGCGAGGGTCATCTTATCCACCCGCAGGGCGCGCTTAAGCGGGTGCTGCTGGAGCTTCGCAATCAGCTCGCGCTTGCCGATGATGATCCCCGCCTGCGGGCCACCGGGCAGCTTATCGCCAGAGAAGCTTACCAGGCTGACGCCTGCGGCAATCATCTCCTGCGGCATCGGCTCTTTCGGCAGGCCGTACTGGCTGAGATCGATCAGCGAGCCGCTGCCCAGGTCGGCCACTACCGGTACGTTCAGCGGCAGGCCGAGCTGCACCAGCTCCGCCTCCTCCACCGCCTTGGTGAAGCCGGTGACGGCATAGTTGCTGGTATGGACCTTCATCAGCAGCGCCGTATTCTCGTTCACCGCCTCACGATAATCTTTGGCATGGGTGCGGTTGGTGGTTCCTACCTCATGCAGCATACAGCCCGCCTGACGCATTACGTCTGGAATGCGGAACGCTCCGCCAATCTCCACCAGCTCGCCGCGCGACACCACGACCTCTTTGCCGTTCGCCAGCGCGGCCAGCATCAGCAGCACCGCCGCCGCGTTGTTATTGACGATGCAGGCATCTTCTGCGCCGGTCAGGCGGCAGAGTAGATCCGCCACGCCGCGATCGCGATGGCCGCGCCCGGCCTCATCAAGGGCGTACTCCAGGGTCACCGGGGTACGCATCGCCTCGGCAACCGCGTCGATGGCGACCTCCGCCTGCAGGGCGCGCCCAAGATTGGTATGCAGCACCGTGCCGGTGAGGTTAAATACCGGCCGTAGGGCGCGGGTTTCATGCTGCGCCAGTCGGCTCTCGGTTGCCGTCGCCCAGTCTGCGCACCAGGCGGGCAGCGCCTGGGTTTCACGCACTGCAAGACGGGCCTCATCCTGAAGCTGGCGCAAGGTATCTACGACGCGGCGGTGACCGAAGGTGTCGACTAAGGCAGCAAACGCGTCGGCACGCAGCAGACGATCGGTTGCCGGGATCTGGCTGAAAAGTGAGCGTGATTCAAGGGTCATGACAAAGCCTGCAGTAGATTACCCCTCCCGTCGGAGAGGATTCGACGTGAAGGGGGATTGTACAGCGTACCGGCGCAGGCTGTCAGTATCGTGAGTTAGGACTTTGGCGGTTCGGTGCGGGCAAAGCTTTCTCGCTGGAACAGGGTCTCCACCAGTTTCACCAGCTGCGGCCTGTCCACGCACCAGCCGGGCGAGACGCGGCGGAAGTTGATATAGCCGATGGCGCAGGCCACGGCGATAGTGGCAACGTTAAGGCTATCCGGCTGAATATCGCCCTCGCTGACGTGCTTTTCCAGCATGTCCAGCGCCCGGCTAATTTTCTCCCGCTGGCGCAGCAGCTCGGTTTCCGACTGCTGGGCTGCCGGTCGAGCCTGCTCGCGCACCGAGACCAGCGCGGCGTCCATCACCCCATCGGCCAGGGCCTCTATCTGGCGCAGCTTCAGGGCGGCTTTCGGCTCCTTCGGCAGCATAGCGGGCGCAGCGTCTAACAGCTCCAGCCAGGCGGCAATAATTGGCGAGTCGTACCAGACCTCCCCCTCGTCGGTAACCAGCGCCGGGACTTTGCCTAGCGGGTTATAGTTCGCAACGCCATTTTCGCCGTTGTAGGGGAACTCATTTACAAATTCAAAGGTGATCCCCTTTTCCAGCAGGATAACGGAGATTTTGCGTACGTAGGGGCTGGTGTAGCTGCCGATAAGTTTCATTATCTGATCCTGTCTACCCACAAAAAAGTAATTATGGATCAGCGATGAAAAAAAGGCAGGTGATGCCTGGCACATTCCTGCCTTTTGAGATTAATGGTCAAGGTAGAGGTAGTGCATCCAGCTGGTCATCCGCAGCAGCACTTTGCGCATCACCGAGACGTGGTGAAAGTGATCGGAGTAGACCGCGACCTGGGCATAGATGCCGTCCGGCAGGGCGTCCACCTCGGCATTGGGTTCCAGCTCAATGGTGCCCAGCACGCCGTCGGTACCGGGCACCACCGTCAGCGACTGCAAGACGCCCTGCGCCTGATAGGAGCCGCCCGGCACCACGGGCAGGATAGTGGTTAGCTTGCCCTTAAACACCTGGCCAGGCAGGGCGTTGAACACCACCTCCGCTTCGTCGCCAGGTTCAAGGCGCAGCAGGGAGTTCTGGCGGAACTGGGCCACAATCTGCCGCTTCTGCTGGGGAATAAAGACCATTACCGGACGCAGAGGCAGCGCGGCGGCGTAGGTTCCCGGGCGGATCAGCATCTGAGTAACATAGCCATCGCTCGGGGCGCGGATCACCGTCTGCTCAAGGTTATATTTTGCCTCGGTCAGCTGCGCCCGCAGGCTAACGATCTGCGACTGTTCGCCGTTGACCATGCTGTCCAGCTGGCTCTGGATCTGCACCTGGTCAGCCACAGAGGTTTTTACCATCGCATCCTGGGCGAGGTAGTTCTGCCGCGCATTGTCGATATCGCTTTCAGAGAACGGATTCACCCTTGCCCGGCTGCCGCGCACGTAGCGCTGGTAGTCTTTATAGAGGCGGTCGCGTTCGGCCGAGACGCGCATAGTATTGGCCTGGGCGCCCGCCAGCTGCGCCTTGAGCACGTGGATATTATGGGTAGCCGTCACCAGGTCAGCGTTAAGCCTGTCGACCCTGGCCTGATACCGCACAGGATCGAGCTTAAAAAGCACGTCGCCCTTTTTAATCAGCTGGTTTGATTTATCCGTTACCTCACTGACGATACCGGTGACCTGCGGCGTAATCGGAATCGAGATCACTGCCTTCTGCGCTGTAAAGGTATAGGGGTGGTTGTAGTTCATGAGCAGGATCAGGGCGCTGACGAGAAATATGCCTCCCAGCGCCGCCGTGGAGAGCGTCCACTGATTCACCGGAATGCGGAATATTTTAAATATCGCCCAGGCAAGAGCGACATAGGTTAAGACGATCAGCAGATCCATACGCTACTCCCCCGCTCGGGTTTGCATTCGCTTCAGCTCTCTTTCCAGCGCCTCGACGCGCTGGTGCAGCTGTAGCTCACTGCCGCCGCTAACGTGGGACTGCATCCCCCACCCGCGCTCCGGGCGGTAGAGCGTGGCCCAGATCCAGAGAAAGGGCCACAGCACGTGCAGGGTAAAGAGGCTCACCCAGCCTGCAATATGAATCGCATCGGCATGAGGATGGTTGCGGGCTTTGGCAATCCGGTAGGGAATGTCATGAATAATAATGATGCCGTAGAAGAGCATCAGGAAGACGAAAATCAGGATGCCGAGCGCAAAATAATTCAGGAACATAGTGTTGACCTCGAATTTACGCTGAGAAGATGTTGCTGACTTACAGTATTGCCGAGCCCCGTAATAAGAAGTTGCTGCCGCTCACGTTAAGAAAAGTCCAGGTGAAAATTTCTTGTGATCTAAATCACAAATGAATAACAAAGTAACGACATATAACTGTGATTAACATCACATTAACAGCTACCTGTCGTCTTTTTTTTAGCCGCTGTTCTTTTTTTACACCTATGATTTGTGATCTGAATCACACCTAAGTAGGGCGTGATCCCCACATTAGTGTGATATTCATCACACTATAGGGCGTCATCTGGACAGTTCCTCGATTCAGTGCCAGATTCGCCACACAGAACATGGGTTCGGCTACCTCTGCCGCCTCGTTAACAAAAAAAGTTGGGCTTCCGCCCTGCGCGACAGCAAACATAAGAAGGGGTGTTTTATGTCATCCGATATCAAGATCAGAGTGCAAAGCTTTGGTCGTTTTCTCAGCAACATGGTAATGCCCAACATTGGCGCATTTATCGCCTGGGGTATTATCACCGCGTTGTTTATTCCAACAGGGTGGTTGCCTAACGAAACGCTGGCAAAACTTGTCGGCCCAATGATTACCTATTTGCTGCCGCTGCTGATCGGTTATACCGGTGGTCGCCTGGTCGGTGGCGATCGCGGCGGCGTGGTCGGTGCCATCACTACGATGGGTGTTATCGTCGGTGCGGATATGCCGATGTTCCTCGGCGCAATGATTGCCGGTCCGCTGGGTGGCTGGGCGATTAAACGCTTTGACGTCTGGGTTGATGGCAAGATCAAATCCGGCTTCGAAATGCTGGTGAACAACTTCTCCGCGGGCATCATCGGTATGATCCTCGCGATTCTGGCGTTCCTCGGCATTGGCCCGGCGGTAGAGGTGCTCTCTAAAGCCCTGGCCGCTGGCGTTAACTTCATGGTTGTCCATGACATGCTGCCGCTGGCCTCTATCTTTGTTGAACCGGCAAAAATCCTGTTCCTCAATAACGCCATCAACCACGGTATCTTCTCGCCGCTGGGTATCCAACAGTCCCATGACATCGGCAAGTCTATCTTCTTCCTGATTGAAGCAAACCCGGGTCCGGGGATGGGCGTCCTGCTGGCGTATATGTTCTTCGGTCGTGGCAGCGCGAAACAGTCTGCGGGCGGTGCAGCTATCATCCACTTCCTGGGCGGTATCCACGAAATCTACTTCCCGTATGTGCTGATGAATCCGCGCCTGCTGATTGCCGTTATCCTTGGCGGTATGACCGGCGTGTTTACCCTGAGCGTGCTGAACGGTGGCCTGGTCTCTCCGGCTTCTCCTGGCTCTATCCTCGCCGTGCTGGCGATGACGCCGAAAGGTGCCTACTTCGCTAACATCGCTGCTATCGTTGCTGCGATGGCTGTTTCTTTCGTGATCTCCGCCATTCTGCTGAAAACCAGCAAGGTGAAAGAAGAGGACGATATCGAAGCGGCAACCCGTCGTATGCAGGATATGAAAGCGGAATCCAAAGGCGCGACCACTGCCGCTGCTGGAACGCCGCTGGCGGCAGGCGCGGTCTCTAACGACCTGAGCCACGTGCGCAAAATCATCGTGGCCTGCGACGCCGGGATGGGTTCAAGCGCAATGGGTGCGGGCGTGCTGCGTAAGAAAGTGCAGGATGCGGGTCTGACCAACATCTCCGTCACCAACAGCGCGATCAACAGCCTGCCGGCAGATGTAGACGTAGTCATTACCCACCGCGACCTGACCGAGCGTGCAATGCGCCAGGTTCCGCAGGCGCAGCACATTTCGCTGACTAACTTCCTTGACAGCGGCCTCTATACCAACCTGACCGAGCGTCTGGTTGCGGCCCAGCGTCATACGGACAACGAAGCGAAAGTGCGCACCAGCCTGCAGGACAGCATTGACGAGAGCAACAGCCATCTGTTCAAGCTGGGCGCGGAGAACATCTTCCTGGGCCGTACCGCGAGCCATAAAGAAGAGGCGATTCGCTTTGCCGGTGAGCAGCTGGTAAAAGGCGGCTACGTGCAGCCGGAGTATATCGACGCCATGCTGGAGCGTGAAAAACTGACCCCAACCTACCTGGGTGAGTCTATCGCGGTTCCGCACGGTACGGTTGAAGCGAAAGATCGCGTGCTGAAAACCGGCGTCGTGTTCTGCCAGTACCCGCAGGGCGTGCGCTTTGGCGAAGAGGAAGATGACATTGCCCGTCTGGTCATCGGTATCGCTGCACGTAATAATGAGCACATTCAGGTGATTACCAGCCTGACCAACGCTCTGGACGATGAGTCCATTATCGAGCGCCTGGCGCATACCGATAGCGTTGAAGAAGTGCTGGCGCTGCTGAACAAGTAAGCCCTCCTCCCCTCTCCCTTTGCGGAGAGGGTTTGGGTGAGGTCAGAGCCTCACCCCAGCCCTCTCGGGTAAAAACTTAATGAAGGTTAATACTATGAAAGCATTACATTTTGGCGCAGGCAATATCGGACGTGGCTTCATCGGCAAACTGCTGGCGGACGCTGGCATTACCCTGACGTTCGCCGATGTGAATCAGACGGTGCTCGACGCCCTGAATGCCCGTCATAGCTATCAGGTTCATGTAGTGGGTGAAAAGGAGCAGGTTGATACCGTCTCCGGCGTCAACGCGGTAAGCAGCATCGGTAATGAGGTGGTCGATCTGATCGCCGACGTGGATCTGGTGACCACGGCGGTCGGCCCGGTTGTGCTGGAGCGCATCGCCCCGACCATTGCTAAAGGGCTGGCGAAGCGTAAAGCCCAGGGCGTAGAGACCCCGCTGAACATTATCGCCTGTGAGAACATGGTGCGCGGCACCATGCAGCTGAAGGGCCACGTTTTTGACATCCTGGCCGATGAAGACAAAGCGTGGGTTGAAGCGCACGTTGGCTTTGTCGACTCGGCCGTAGACCGCATCGTTCCGCCGTCGGCCTCTGCCACCCACGATCCGCTGGAGGTCACCGTTGAGACCTTTAGCGAGTGGATTGTCGACAAGACCCAGTTCAAGGGCGCGCTGCCGAATATTCCAGGCATGGAACCGACAGATAATTTAATGGCGTTTGTAGAGCGTAAGCTCTTCACCCTGAACACCGGTCATGCTATAACCGCGTACCTTGGCCGCCAGGCGGGCCACCAGACCATTCGCGACGCTATTCTTGATGAGAAGATCCGTGCGGTGGTGAAGGGAGCGATGGAGGAGAGCGGCGCGGTGCTGATCAAGCGTTACCAGTTTGATGAAGCCAAGCACGCTGCCTATATCGAGAAGATCCTCGGCCGCTTTGAGAACCCGTACCTGAAGGATGACGTTGAGCGTGTAGGCCGTCAGCCGCTGCGTAAGCTGAGCATCGGCGACCGTCTAATTAAACCGCTGCTCGGCACCCTGGAGTACGGCCTGCCGCACGAGAACCTGGTCAAAGGGATCGCCGCTGCCATGCATTACCGCAGCGAGCAGGATCCGCAGGCGCTTGAGCTGGCCGCGCTGATTGACGAAAAAGGCCCGCAGGCTGCGCTGGCGCAGATCTCCGGCCTGGAAAGCACAAGCGACGTTGTCGCCGAAGCGGTTAACGTTTATAACGCTCAGGCATGATGCCCTACCCGGCGCGGGGTGAACCTCCGCGCCCGAATATAAGATTGTCGGATATGCAGGCAATAATGGAAGAAACCCAGGCCTTTGAAAACCGTGTGCTTGAGCGTCTGAATGCTGGCAAAACCGTCCGAAGTTTCCTCATCGCCGCCGTTGAGCTACTCACGGAAGCGGTGAATATTCTGGTACTTCAGGTGTTCCGCAAAGACGACTATGCGGTGAAATACGCCGTGGAGCCGCTGCTGGAGGGCGATGGCCCGCTGGGCGATCTCTCCGTGCGCTTAAAGCTGATCTACGGCCTCGGCGTGATCAGTCGTCACGAGTATGAGGACGCCGAGCTGCTGATGGCCCTGCGTGAAGAGCTGAACCACGACGGCAACGAGTATGGGTTTACCGATGACGAGATCCTCGGTCCCTTTGGCGAGCTGCACTGCGTCTCTGCCCTGCCCCCTCTGCCCCAGTTTGATACCAGCGACGCTAACCTCTACGCCATGCAGAGACAGCGTTACCAGCAGGTGGTACGCTCCACGATGGTCCTCTCCCTGACCGGGCTGATCTCTCGCATCAGCCTGAAAAAAGCCTTTCAGAAGTAACGTTGCGCACATTAGTGTATCCTTTGCAGTAATTCCCCTGTTTTTAGAGTCATCTGTTATGAAAGAAATCGAAAAGAACGAAATTAAACGCCTGAGCGATCGCCTTGATGCCATCCGCCACCAGCAGGCTGCGCTGTCGCTGGTTGAATCTGCCGACAAGTACGCCGAGCTGGAAAAAGAGAAAGAGACGCTGGAAGCGGAGATTACTCGCCTGCGCGAAGTACACGGCCAGAAGCTGAGCAAAGAGGCGCAGAAGCTGATGGATCTGCCGTACCGTCGGGCGATTACCAAAAAAGAGCAGGCCGACATGGGCAAGCTGAAGAAGAGCGTCCGTGGACTGGTGGTGGTGCACCCGATGACTGCGCTGGGCCGCGAGATGGGCCTGAAAGAGATGACCGGCTTCGCCAAGACCGAGTTCTGATTTTTTTGCCGGGTAGCGCCACGCCTGCCCGGCATATCCTCTAATTGGCCCTACCAATCCCTGAACCAACCGCCCTGCGCTTCACACTTCCACGATTTCCACTTACAAACTCATTGCTGAAACATAACATCTGGTTAACCATTTGTTGTCATAAACCCTACACAACCCAATTGGCTGGACCACTTTTACACTGACTGTGACGCAGAGATGAGCGCAGACTCACCGCCGATCGGCCTGAAGGGTCCCAGGAGAGACGCAATGAGCCTGTGGCAACAAAACTACGATCCGGCTGGTAACATCTGGCTGTCGAGCCTGATCGCATCCCTGCCCATCCTGTTCTTCTTCTTTGCGCTGATAAAGCTCAAGCTGAAGGGCTACCTTGCTGCAACGTACACCGTTGCTATCGCTCTGCTGGTAGCGCTCTTTTTCTATAAGATGCCGGTCGATCGCGCGATCGCGTCGGTGGTGTATGGCTTCTTCTACGGCCTGTGGCCAATTGCATGGATTATTATTGCCGCGGTGTTCGTCTACAAAATCTCGGTCAAGACCGGGCAGTTTGACATTATCCGCTCGTCCATCCTCTCTATTACGCCAGACCAGCGCCTGCAGATGCTGATCGTTGGCTTCTCCTTCGGCGCGTTTCTTGAAGGGGCGGCGGGCTTTGGCGCGCCGGTGGCGATCACTGCTGCACTGCTGGTGGGGCTGGGCTTTAACCCTCTCTATGCCGCCGGACTGTGTCTGATCGTCAATACCGCGCCGGTGGCCTTTGGCGCGATGGGGATCCCGATTCTGGTGGCCGGGCAGGTCACGGGACTGGACAGCTTCGCGATCGGCCAGATGGTGGGTCGTCAGCTGCCGTTTTTAACCATTATCGTGCTGTTCTGGATCATGGCGATTATGGACGGCTGGCGCGGCATTAAAGAGACCTGGCCAGCAGTCATGGTAGCGGGCGGCTCCTTCGCCATCGCCCAGTACCTGAGCTCTAACTTTATTGGTCCCGAACTACCAGATATCATCTCCTCGCTGGTGTCGCTGGTCTGCCTGACGCTGTTCCTGAAACGCTGGCAGCCGGTGCGCATCTTCCGCTTCGGCGATATGGGCGCGTCGCAGGTCGATGAGTCCCTGACGCGTACCCGCTATAGCGCCGGGCAGATTATCAAGGCGTGGTCGCCCTTCCTGTTCCTCACCGCGACGGTGACGCTGTGGAGCGTGCCGCCGTTCAAAGCGCTGTTTGCACCGGGCGGGGCGCTGTACGACATGGTGATCAACATTTCGGTACCGTACCTGGATAAGCTGGTGGCCCGTATGCCGCCGGTGGTCAACGCGGCAACGCCCTATGCGGCGGTCTATAAATTCGACTGGTTCTCGGCGACCGGTACGGCGATCCTGTTTGCCGCCCTGCTCTCCATCGTCTGGCTGCGTATGAAGCCCGCGGCGGCGGTGCAGACCTTCGCCAGCACGCTGAAGGAGCTGGCCCTGCCTATCTACTCCATCGGCATGGTGCTGGCGTTCGCCTTTATCTCGAACTACTCCGGTCTCTCCTCGACGCTGGCGCTGGCGCTGGCCCATACCGGCAACGCCTTTACCTTCTTCTCGCCATTCCTCGGCTGGCTGGGGGTGTTCCTTACCGGCTCCGATACGTCGTCAAACGCCCTGTTCGCCGCCCTGCAGGCGACGGCCGCGCAGCAAATTGGCGTCTCGGACGTGCTGCTGGTTGCGGCCAATACCACCGGCGGCGTGACCGGGAAGATGATCTCTCCGCAGTCCATTGCCATTGCCTGCGCGGCGGTGGGGCTGGTGGGTAAAGAGTCGGATCTGTTCCGCTTCACCGTGAAGCACAGCCTGATTTTCACCTGCATGGTGGGGATTATTACCACCCTTCAGGCCTATGTCTTAACCTGGATGATCCCGTGATCGTCATGCCTAAACGCCTCTCCGATGAGATAGCCTCTCGCGTGCGGGCGCTGATAAAAGAGCAGCAGCTGGAGGCGGGCATGAAGCTGCCTGCCGAGCGCCAGCTGGCGGCGCAGCTTGGCGTGTCGCGCAACTCGCTGCGTGAAGCGCTGGCTACGCTGGTCAACGAAGGGGTACTGCTGAGCCGTCGCGGCGGCGGCACCTTTGTGCGCTGGCAGCACGACGACTGGTCTGAGCAAAATATTGTCCAGCCGCTGAAAACCCTGCTGGAGCACGATCCCGACTACAGCTTCGATATACTCGAAGCCCGCCATGCCATCGAGGCCAGCACCGCCTGGCACGCGGCGATGCGCGCCACCGATGCCGATAAAGAGAAGCTTCGTGCTTGCTACGAGGCTACCCAGAGCAAGGATCCGGACATCGCCTCGCAGGCGGACGTGCGTTTTCATCTGGCGATCGCCGAAGCCTCACACAATGTGGTGCTGTTGCAGACCATGCGCGGCTTCTTCGATCTACTGCAGTCGTCGGTTAAGCAGAGTCGCCAGCGCATGTATCAGGTTCCGCCTGTGTTCGCCCAGCTTACCGAACAGCACCAGGCGGTGCTCGACGCTATCCTGGCCGGCAACGCCGAGGCCGCGCGCAAGGCGATGATGGCGCATCTGGGATTTGTCCATACCACTATCAAACAATTTGATGAAGATCAGGCCCGGCAGGCGCGCATCACCCGCCTGCCGGGCGATCCCGACCCTACCAGGGAGAACAACACATGATTATTTCTGCAGCCAGTGATTACCGCGCAGCGGCTCAGCGCATCCTGCCTCCTTTCCTGTTTCACTACATCGACGGCGGCGCGTACGCGGAATATACCCTGCGCCGCAACGTTGAGGATCTCGCCCAGGTTGCTCTGCGCCAGCGCGTGCTGAAGAACATGGCCGACCTGAGCCTGGAGACCACGCTGTTTAATGAAAAGCTCTCTATGCCGGTCGCTCTTGCACCGGTGGGACTCTGTGGAATGTACGCCCGCCGGGGCGAGGTGCAGGCCGCTGCCGCTGCCGATGCGAAAGGTATTCCGTTTACTCTCTCTACCGTCTCGGTCTGCCCGATTGAAGAGGTGGCCCCCACGCTGAAGCGCCCGATGTGGTTCCAGCTCTATGTTCTGCGCGATCGCGGCTTTATGCGCAACGCCCTGGAGCGAGCCAAGGCGGCGGGCTGCTCGACGCTGGTCTTTACCGTTGATATGCCGACGCCGGGGGCACGCTACCGCGATGCCCACTCCGGCATGAGCGGTGCCAACGCCGCCATGCGCCGCTACTGGCAGTCGGTAACCCATCCCCGCTGGGCCTGGGACGTGGGCCTGCACGGCCGTCCGCACGATCTGGGAAATATCTCCACCTATCTTGGCAAACCAACCGGGCTTGAAGATTACATTGGCTGGCTGGCGAACAACTTCGATCCCTCTATCTCGTGGAAGGACCTGGAGTGGATCCGCGAATTCTGGGACGGCCCGATGGTGATCAAAGGGATCCTTGATGCCGAAGATGCCCGCGATGCGGTGCGCTTTGGCGCGGACGGCATCGTGGTGTCGAACCACGGCGGCCGCCAGCTGGATGGGGTGCTCTCCTCAGCCCGGGCACTGCCAGCAATTGCCGACGCGGTGAAGGGCGACATCACTATTCTGGCCGACAGCGGGATCCGTAACGGCCTCGACGTGGTGCGAATGATAGCCCTCGGGGCGGACAGCGTGCTGCTGGGCCGGGCCTACCTCTACGCGCTGGCGACCCACGGCCAGGCAGGGGTAGCGAACTTGCTGAACCTGATCGAGAAAGAGATGCGTGTGGCGATGACCCTGACCGGGGCGAAATCCATTAAGGAGATCACCCGCGACCTGCTGGTGCAGAACGTCGAGCACGAGTCGGTATTTGAACCGGTGAAGACCGGCGACGCGGCGTAATTTAAGCGTAATTCTGCTATGCTGCCCCGCGTTATTGAGGGGGCACCATGCTGAACATCGTCTTATTTGAACCGGAGATCCCGCCGAACACCGGGAATATCATTCGTCTTTGCGCCAATACCGGCTTCCGCCTGCATATTATCGAACCGATGGGTTTTACCTGGGACGATAAGCGCCTGCGCCGTGCGGGGCTGGATTACCATGAGTTCACCGCCGTGCAGCGTCACGCTGACTACGCGGCGTTTATGGCGGCGGAAAACCCGCAGCGCCTGTTTGCGCTCACCACCAAGGGCACGCCTGCGCACAGCGCGGTGAGCTATCAGGAGGGCGACTATCTGATGTTTGGTCCCGAGACCCGCGGCCTGCCCGCGACGATTCTGGATGCGCTGCCACCTGAGCAGAAGATCCGCATCCCGATGATGCCGGACAGCCGCAGCATGAATCTGTCTAACGCGGTGTCGGTAGTGGTGTATGAGGCCTGGCGTCAGCTGGGGTACGCCGGAGCGGTGCTGCGCAGCTAAGGTTTCGCCGGGTGGCGCTACGCTTACCCGGCCTACATGACGTGCGCGGATTAAATCCCGTCGCCGTACTCGAAGCCGTGATGGGCAGCAAAGTGCTGATCCATATCCATCGCGGGCTTGTCCGACTCTGGCTTACCAACAATGCGAGCCGGGACGCCTGCGGCGGTGGTATGGGGCGGAACAGGCTGCAGCACCACCGAGCCCGCGCCAATTTTCGCTCCGCGTCCGACTTCGATATTGCCGAGGATTTTTGCCCCCGCGCCAATCATCACCCCTTCACGAATTTTCGGGTGACGATCGCCGCTGGTTTTGCCGGTCCCGCCAAGAGTAACGGATTGCAGAATCGAGACGTCGTTTTCAATCACCGCCGTTTCACCGACGACGATGCCGGTTGCATGGTCAAGCATGATGCCGCGACCAATCCGCGCCGCTGGGTGAATATCGACCTGGAACGAGACCGAGACCTGATTTTGCAGGAAGATAGCCAGCGCGCGGCGGCCCTCTGCCCACAGCCAGTGTCCGATGCGATAGGCCTGCAGGGCATGGAAACCTTTCAGGTAGAGCAGCGGGGTGGAGTATTTATCTACCGCCGGGTCACGGGTACGCACCGCCTGAATATCGCACGCGGCAGAGGCGATCATCTCAGGATCGGCGGCGTAAGCCTCTTCAACTACTTCGCGAATAGCGATGGCGGGCATAATGGGCGACGCCAGCTTGTTGGCCAGCATATAGCTCAGCGCGCTGCCAAGATTTTCATGCTTAAGTAACGTCGCGTGATAGAAACTGGCCAGCATCGGCTCACAGTCCGCCAGCGCCCGGGCTTCGGCTTTAATATTATTCCAGACCAGATCCAGCTCTTCACACGGCATTGCATACTCCAGACGTAATAAAAGAGACCGGCCAATCTACGTTGGCCGTGTCCATTTAGATGATTTGAAATTACTGACTGCTACGCTCGTCCTTGCGCGTGCGCCCTAACAGGGTCAATGCTGCCTCGCGCGCGTTTTTACCGCAATACAATACTTGAAATATCTCCTCGGTAATTGGCATTTCGACACCAAAGCGGTGTGCCAACTCGCGGACCTCTTTCGTATTGCGGTAGCCTTCTACCACCTGGCCAATCTGCGTCTGGGCCTGCTGCACGTCCATGCCCTGGCCGAGCATCATGCCAAAGCGGCGGTTACGGGATTGGTTATCGGTACAGGTCAGTACCAGATCGCCTAACCCTGCCATTCCCATAAAGGTTTCGGGTGCCGCACCCAGCGCAGCGCCGAGGCGTGACATCTCCGCCAGCCCGCGGGTAATCAGCGCGGTACGGGCGTTGGCACCAAAGCCGATGCCGTCTGACATGCCCGCGCCAATGGCGATGACATTTTTCACCGCGCCGCCGAGCTGCACGCCGATAAAGTCCGGGTTGCTGTAGACGCGGAAGCTTTTGCCGCAGTGCAGCAGCTGCTGGAGATCTTCAGCAAAGGCGCTATCCGTTGAGGCCAGCGAGATGGCCGTTGGCAGGCCCGCTGCCAGCTCTTTCGCAAAGGTTGGCCCGGAGATCACCGCCAGTGGAATGGTATCGCCCAGCGCTTCACGCGCCACGTCCTGCAGCAGGCGGCCCGTCTCGGCTTCCAGCCCTTTGGTGGCCCAGACGATACGCGCATCGTCGCGCATTAGCGGCTTGATCTGACGCAGCACGTCACCAAACACGTGGCTTGGCACCACCACCAGAATATTGCGGCTGGCCTGCAGGGCGGTCGCTAAGTCGCTCTCAAGATGCAGCGTGTCGGGGAAAGGCACATCGGGAAGGAACGCGGCATTGCAGCGATCGTGCTGCAGGGTCGCGATATGTTTTGGATCGTGCCCCCAGAGAATAACCTGGTGGCCATTTCTTGCCAGGGTGATGGCAAGAGCGGTGCCGTAGGAGCCGGCACCGATCACAGTCATATGAGCATTAGGTGTACTCATCAGGCATCCTGATGTTCTTCAGTACCTTCACCAGCCTGCTGCTGCAAATAGTTCATGAACAGCGCATCAAAATTGACCGGCGCAAGGTTCAGCTGCGGGAAGGTACCGCGAGAAACCAGGCTGGTGATGCATTCGCGGGCGTACGGGAACAGAATGTTCGGGCAGTACGCGCCCAGGCAGTGCGCCATCTGGTTGCCTTCGATACCACCAACGGAGAAGATACCTGCCTGCTGCACTTCGCACAGGAACGCGGTCTCTTCGCCCAGGCTTGCGGTAACGGTCACGCGCAAGACCACTTCGTATACATCATCAGCCAGCTGGCTGGACGCGGTATCCAGATCCAGTTTCACTTCTGGCTGCCAGTCTTTCTGGAATACATGAGGCGCATTTGGCGCTTCAAAAGAGACATCCTTGGTGTAGATACGCTGGATCTGGAACGTCATTTCGGTGTTATTTTGTTCTGACATGAGAAAAGCCCTTAGTAATATACTCAAACGCCTTAGCGCAACAGGGGATCGAGTCCACCACGCGCATCCAGCGCATACAAGTCGTCACAGCCGCCAATGTGCTGTGCATCAATAAAAATCTGCGGCACGGTCGTACGGCCACTACGTTGAATCATCTCTTCACGCTTCACGGCATCGCCGTCAATCGGCAGCTCCGCGTAGGTCACGCCTTTGCTGCTCAGCAACGCCTTTGCACGATGGCAAAACGGGCAGGTTGCTTTGGTATAGATTTCAATGTTGGCCATAACGCTTCTCCAGATTATTTACCGCGAACCAGCGGTAGGTTTTCGCCGCTCCAGCCTGCAACGCCGTCCTTCAGCACATAAACCTGTGTGAAGCCCGCGTTGACCAGCGCGCTGGCAGGCTCCTGCGCCTGCATGCCAGAACCATCTACAACAATAATGGGTTTGCTTTTGTGTTTATCAAGCTCACCTACATTATTGGCTTTAATTTCGGCTGGCAGCAAATTCACCGCGCCGGCGATATGCCCTTTGCGGAAATCATCACGCTGACGCAGATCGACAACCACGGCCTCTTCTTTGTTAATCAGACGCGTCGCTTCACCACGGGTGATCACTTTCACTTTGGATGTAAGGCCTTTGAAGGTGGTGAACAGCACCGCCCCCAGTAACACAACCCACGCGATACAGAGGATGGGGTGACGGCTAACAAATTGCATAATTTCTTGCATGGGGGGTAACAGCTCCCGACTCAGTGAATAAAAAAACCAGGATGGGAGTATACCTGTGCAGTGTGGCAAATACAGCCAGCGAGCAACAAGGAATGCATTTTCTGCGTACCGGTACGAAAAAAAGCGCTATAAGCCGCCCCAATCGGCACTTTCCCGGTGCTTTTCTTTGATCTTCTGCGGCTATTTAATCGATTCAGTCGTAGTAAAATCAGGCAAATTTTTGTCTTATGAGCTTGAGGGTTGTCGCAATGTCGGTTACTAAAAAACCTATGGTACTGGTGATTCTGGATGGCTACGGCTACCGCGAAGATCAGCAGGATAACGCTATTTTTAACGCCAAAACGCCGGTGATGGACGCCCTGTGGGCGAAACGTCCGCACACGCTGGTGGACGCATCCGGCCTCGAAGTGGGCCTGCCGGACCGCCAGATGGGTAACTCAGAAGTGGGCCATGTCAACCTGGGCGCGGGCCGCATTGTTTATCAGGATCTCACTCGCCTGGACGTCGAGATTAAAGCGCGCACCTTCTTCAGCAACCCGGCGCTGGCGGGCGCAGTGGACAACGCCGTGGCACAGGGCAAAGCAGTGCACATTATGGGCCTGCTCTCCGCCGGCGGCGTGCACAGCCATGAAGATCATATTCTGGCGATGGTTGAGTTGGCCGCGGCACGTGGCGCAGAGAAGATCTACCTGCACGCGTTCCTCGACGGCCGTGATACCCCGCCGCGCAGCGCAGAGTCCTCCCTCAAACGCGTTGAAGAGAAGTTTGCCGAGCTGGGCAAAGGCCGCGTCGCCACGCTCATTGGCCGCTACTACGCTATGGACCGCGATAACCGCTGGGATCGCGTTGAGCAGGCCTACGATCTGATGACCCAGGCGAAGGGCGAATACCAGGCCGACACCGCCGTGGCGGGTCTTCAGGCCGCCTACGCGCGTGACGAGAACGACGAATTTGTGAAGGCGACGGTGATCCGCGCTGAAGGCCAGGCCGATTCTGCCATGCAGGATGGCGACGCGCTGATCTTCATGAACTTCCGTGCCGACCGCGCCCGTGAGATCACCCGCGCCTTCGTCAACGCCGACTTTGACGGCTTTGCCCGTAAAAAAGCGGTCAAGCTGGGCGAGTTCGTGATGCTGACTCAATACGCTGCTGACATCAACGCGTCCTGCGCCTACCCGCCCGCCTCGCTGGCCAACACCTTCGGCGAGTGGATGGCGAAGAACGACAAAACCCAGCTGCGCATCTCTGAAACGGAAAAGTACGCGCACGTCACCTTCTTCTTCAACGGCGGTGTAGAAGAGCCGTTCAGCGGGGAAGATCGTATCCTGATCAACTCGCCGAAAGTGGCAACCTACGACCTGCAGCCGGAGATGAGCTCTGCAGAATTAACTGAAAAATTGGTCGATGCCATCAAGGGCGGTAAGTACGACACCATCATCTGCAACTATCCGAACGGTGATATGGTCGGCCATACCGGCGTGTTTGAGGCTGCCGTTGCCGCCGTCGAAACGCTGGACAAATGCATTGCTCAGGTTGCCGATGCGGTAGAGTCTGCAGGCGGCCAGCTGTTGATTACCGCGGATCACGGCAATGCCGAGCAGATGCGCGACCCGGCCACCGGCCAGGCCCATACCGCCCACACCAACCTACCGGTTCCGCTGATCTACGTTGGTGGTAAATCGGTTAAAGCAGTCAGCGGCGGTAAACTTTCAGACATCGCACCGACCATGCTGAGCCTGATGGGCATGGAAATCCCGCAAGAGATGACTGGCAAGCCGCTGTTCATCGTGGAATAATCGCTCCCCATGAGGGGAAAGGCGATTTTTTCAATCACATGGGCCGGCACTGTCCGGCCACTGTTCTGTGCCAGCGCACTCAGCGCTGGCGTTTTGCTGTGCGCTTTTCCCGCCCACGCGGACGATCGCGACCAGCTAAAATCGATTCAGGCCGATATCGCCAGCAAAGAGCGGGCGGTACGTCAGCAGCAGCAGCAGCGCGCTACGCTTCTGGCGCAGCTTAAAGAGCAAGAGGAGGCGATCTCCGCCGCCGCCCGTAAGCTGCGTGAAACCCAAAGCTCCCTCAACGAACTCAACAAGCAGATTGACGCCATGAATGCGTCAATTGCCAGGCTTGAGCAGCAGAAAGCCAGTCAGGAGCGCAACCTGGCGGCCCAGCTCGACGCCGCATTTCGCCAGGGCGAGCACTCTGGCGTCCAGTATATTTTTAACAGCGAAGAGAGCGCCCGCGGCGAGCGCATGCAGGCCTATTACGGCTACCTGAACCAGGCGCGTCAGGAGACCATCGCCCAGCTTAAGCAGACTCGTGAAGAGGTCGCTGTGCAACGGGCTGAACTGGAAGAGAAGCAGAGCCAGCAGCAGACGCTCCTCTATGACCAGCAGGCCCAGCAGGCGAAGCTGGAGCAGGCGCGTAACGAGCGTAAAAAGACCCTCACCAGTCTGGAAAGCTCTATTCAGGCGGGCCAGCAGCAGCTGAGCGAAATGCGTGCCAACGAATCTCGTCTGCGCAACAGCATTGCCCGGGCGGAAGCCGCTGCGAAGGCGCGGGCGGAGCGCGAGGCCCGCGAGGCCGATGCGGTTCGCGATCGCCAGCAGGAGGCGTCACGTAAGGGCACCACCTATAAGCCCACCGAGAGCGAGCGTTCGCTGATGTCACGCACCGGCGGTTTAGGCTCGCCGCGTGGACAGGCCTACTGGCCAGTACGCGGTACTATCCTGCATCGCTATGGCGAGCAGCTGCAGGGCGAGCTACGGTGGAAAGGGATTGTCATCGGCGCCTCCGAAGGCAGCGAGGTGAAAGCCATTGCTGATGGACGGGTGATCCTCGCCGACTGGCTACAGGGCTACGGTCTGGTCGTCGTTATTGAGCACGGGAAAGGCGATATGAGCCTTTATGGCTATAATCAGAGTGCTCTGGTCAGCGTCGGAACACAGGTTCGCGCGGGCCAGCCGATTGCCCTCGTAGGCAGCAGTGGCGGTCAGGGCCGTCCGTCACTCTATTTTGAAATTCGTCGTCAGGGTCAGGCGGTTAATCCACAACCGTGGTTGGGAAGATAAGTTTTGCTTCAGTTTCGTCGTCTGTTTCTCGCGATTATGACGCTTCTGCCGTTTATTGTTCCGGCGCACGCCGGCAAGCTCTCCATTGTTATTGATGATTTCGGCTATCGCCCGCATACGGAAAACCAGGTGCTGGCGATGCCCGCCGCGGTTTCCGTTGCTGTGCTGCCCAACGCGCCTCACGCCCATGAGATGGCGACCAAAGCGCATAACAGCGGCCACGAGGTCCTGATCCATCTGCCGATGGCCCCGTTGAGCAAGCAGCCGCTGGAAAAAGATACCCTTCGCCCGGAGATGAGCAGCGCCGAGATCGAACGCATCATTCGTGACGCCTATGGCAAAGTGCCCTATGCCGTGGGCCTGAATAACCACATGGGCAGCGCCATGACCTCAAGCCTGTTTGGCATGCAGAAGGTGATGCAGGCTCTGGAGCGCTATAACCTCTACTTCCTCGATAGCATGACCATCGGCAACAGTCAGGCGATGCGCGCCGCCGCCGGGACGGGCGTGAAAGTGATCAAGCGTCGGGTATTTCTCGACGATACGCAGAACGAAGGGGATATCCGCCGCCAGTTTAACCGGGCGGTAGATCTGGCCCGTCGCAACGGCTCGGCGATCGCCATCGGCCATCCTCACCCGTCTACCGTGCGCGTGTTGCAGCAGATGCTCTACAGCCTGCCGAATGATATCACCCTGGTACGCCCGAGCAGCCTGCTTAACGAACCGCAGATTGATACCTCAAGACCGAACCTGACGCCGCCTGGCGGCAACGGCCAACCCGCCGCGCCGCGCAATCCGTTCCACGGCGTGAAGCTGTGTAAACCGAAGCAGCCTCTGCAACCGGTCTACGCCAGCCATTTCTTTACCGTGCTGGCTGAGAGCATTAGCCAGAGCTCGGTCACGGCCTGGTTCCAGCAGCAGTGGCAGGGCTGGGGTCAACGCTAACCGAGATTTAAGGCTCTGCGGGCGATACGGTGGTGCGACAGCGTTTTATCGCGCCACTTGTAGAGCCGCAGCGACCAGAGCAGCGCCTGGTAGGCCATCTTGACGCTACGCACGTTGGTCAGCATCCGGCGGTACATTCCCGAAGTGAATACCTCGGCGATCATGCGCTGCTGGGTCAGGGTATCCGGCTCTTTACGCAGGGCATGGAACACGCGCAGCGCCTCGTAAGTAATCTGCTGGCGGAACTCAGGATAGATAGGGATACGACCCGCATAGTCGCTGTTCAGCTTCTCCAGCAGGCGGGTGATCTTGATGTAGTGCCGCTGATAGGCAAGGTTCTTCTCTCCCTGCCGCTTCATATGGCTGACGGAGTTATCGTGCTGATAATACCGGTACAGCGACTCTTCGGTGTACCTGACGCGCCGGGTATTAAACATAAACTCGGTGCTCCAGATAATATCCTGATGATGCAGGCCCGGTACGAAGCGGATCCGGTGCTGTTTGATCAGCTCGTGGCGATAGACCCCCATCCACAGCACGTGCGTCCAGCGGCGTGACTTCAGCCCCATCCGCAGCCAGTCCGGCCCGGTGAGTACGCCCGTCGAGCGCAGGCGGCTGGTAGGGATGGATTGCCATACCTTACCCGTGGCGCGCGAACTCCAGTCGGCGTTGCACTGGGCTACATCCAGGTCGTCCTCCATTGCCATCGCCATCAGTTTTTCGTACATGGTGGGATAGACTTCATCGTCGGCGTCGACAAAAGCAATGTAGTCTCCGGTTGCTATGTCCAGCGCCCGGTTGCGGGCGACGGAGACACCGGAATTTGCCTGATGCAGCAGGCGAATGTGGGGGTACGCTTCAGCGTAAAATTTGGCGATCTCCACGGAGTTATCCGTCGAGCCATCGTTAACAATGATGATCTCCAGATCGGTCCATGTCTGGGCGATCAACGACTCCATGCAGGCTTTAAAACCGTTCCCGGCGTTGTACAGCGGGATGATGACGCTCAGCTTTTTTGTAGGGGTTGTCATGGGATAATCAATCCATCTCTTAGAGTATCCCTCCCTTTTACCAGCCGATTATTAAGATAAGGTTAAAAGCTGCACAATTAAGAGAAGCCAGGCTTTTTGGGCCTGGCTTCTGTGAATGCTGGCGAGGATCAGTTCCAGCTCAGGATCACTTTCCCGGACTGGCCAGAGCGCATGGCGTCAAAGCCCTGCTGGAACTCATCGATGCTGAAGCGGTGGGTAATGATCGGCGTGAGGTCCAGTCCGGACTGGATCAGCGCCGCCATTTTATACCAGGTTTCAAACATCTCACGACCATAGATACCCTTGATAAACAGGCCCTTGAAGATGACCTTGTTCCAGTCGATAGACATCTCCGATGGCGGAATACCCAGTAGCGCAATGCGGCCGCCGTGGTTCATAGTATCGAGCATCGTGCGGAACGCCGGCGGTGCGCCGGACATCTCAAGACCCACGTCAAACCCTTCGGTCATGCCCAGCTCGGCCATCACCTCATCCAGGCTCTCGGTGGCGACGTTAACCGCCCGGGTTACGCCCATTTTGCGCGCCAGATCCAGGCGGTATTCGTTGACGTCGGTGATCACCACGTGGCGTGCGCCAACGTGCTTCGCCACCGCCGCCGCCATGATGCCGATAGGCCCCGCACCGGAAACCAGCACGTCTTCACCCACCAGATCGAAAGAGAGTGCGGTATGCACCGCGTTGCCAAACGGATCGAAGATTGAAGCCAGCTCGTCAGAGATGTTGTCCGGAATTTTAAAGGCGTTGAAGGCCGGAATAACCAGATACTCGGCAAAGGAGCCGGGGCGGTTAACGCCGACGCCGACGGTGTTACGGCAGAGGTGGGTGCGGCCACCGCGGCAGTTACGGCAGTGCCCGCAGGTAATGTGGCCTTCACCGGAGACGCGATCGCCGATCTTAAAGCCTCTGACCTCCTGGCCAATACCGACCACTTCCCCAACGTACTCATGACCCACCACCATCGGTACCGGAATGGTTTTTTGTGACCACTCGTCCCAGTTATAGATGTGCACGTCCGTACCGCAGATCGCGCTTTTGCGGATCTTGATCAGCAGATCGTTATGGCCCACCTCTGGCTCTGGCACATCGGTCATCCAGATCCCTTCCTGTGGTTTCAGCTTGGATAACGCTTTCATCTCTTGTCCTCAGGCAATCACGCCAAGTTGTTTACCAATGCGGGTGAAGGCCTCCACCGCACGTTCAATCTGTTCAGGTGAGTGGGCCGCCGACATCTGGGTGCGAATGCGCGCCTGGCCTTTCGGCACCACCGGGAAGAAGAAACCGGTCACGTAGATCCCCTCTTTTTGCAGCTCGCGGGCAAAGTTCTGCGCCACGACTGCATCGCCCAGCATCACCGGAATAATGGCATGATCGGCGCCGGCCAGGGTAAAGCCCGCGGCGCTCATTTTTTCGCGGAACAGGCTGGCGTTAGCCCACAGCTTTTCCCGTAGCTCCGTGCCGGACTCCAGCATCTCCAGCACCTTGATGGAGGCGCTGACGATCGCCGGGGCCAGCGAGTTGGAGAAGAGATAGGGGCGCGAGCGCTGGCGCAGCCACTCCACCACCTCTTTACGTGCCGCCGTGTAACCGCCGGATGCGCCGCCAAGGGCCTTGCCCAGCGTGCCGGTGAGGATATCCACCCGGCCCATCACCTTGCAGTATTCGTGGGTGCCGCGCCCGTTGGCGCCAACAAAGCCCACCGCGTGGGAGTCGTCGACCATCACCAGCGCCTCATACTTATCCGCCAGGTCGCAGACGCCCTTCAGGTTGGCGATGACGCCGTCCATAGAGAAGACGCCGTCGGTGGCAATGAGTACCTGACGTGCGCCCGCGTCGCGCGCCTCCTGCAGACGTGCCTCCAGCTCCTGCATATCATTATTGGCGTAGCGATAGCGTTTGGCTTTGCAAAGGCGGACCCCGTCGATGATGGAGGCGTGGTTCAGTGCGTCGGAGATAATGGCGTCCTCCGCGCCCAGCAGCGTTTCGAACAGGCCGCCGTTGGCGTCGAAGCAGGAGGAGTAGAGAATGGCGTCCTCCATGCCGAGGAACCCAGCCAGCTTCTGCTCAAGGACTTTATGCGTGTCCTGGGTGCCGCAGATGAAACGCACAGAAGCCATGCCGAAGCCGTGGCTGTCCATTCCGGCCTTCGCCGCGCTGATGAGATCCGGATGGTTCGCCAGACCGAGGTAGTTGTTGGCGCAGAAGTTGATCACCTGGCTGCCGTCGGCAACGGTGATATCGGCCTGCTGGGCCGAGGTGATAATGCGTTCTTCTTTAAACAACCCTTCCGCCCGGGCGGTTTCAAGGTCGCTGTTCAACCGTTGGTAAAAATCCCCACGCATTGCAATTCTCCAGACTGGGCAAATTTCAGCACATCTTACCGAAAGCATTACGCTGATACGAGATGATGCCGCACCGGTTATCGTTTTTGCAGCACAAATCACGTACGGGTGGTTGGGATCGCGGCGAAGGGCTGAAGGGTCGGCAATGTGATGGTATGATAAAGGTATTCATGCCTGAGATTGTCTCAGCGCATCCACATTTAAAGGTTACAGTTATGATTATCGTTACCGGCGGCGCAGGCTTTATCGGCAGCAACATTGTCAAAGCGCTTAATGACAAAGGCATCACCGACATTCTGGTGGTCGATAACCTGAAAGATGGCACCAAGTTCGTCAACCTGGCCGATCTGAACATCGCCGACTATATGGATAAAGAGGATTTCCTCATCCAGGTCATGGCGGGCGAAGAGTTCGGCGACGTCGAAGCCATCTTCCACGAAGGCGCATGCTCCTCCACCACCGAGTGGGACGGCAAGTACATGATGGATAACAACTATCAGTACTCCAAAGAGCTGCTGCACTACTGCCTGGAGCGCGATATTCCGTTCCTGTACGCCTCCTCTGCGGCCACCTACGGCGGACGCACCAGCAACTTTATCGAGTCCCGCGAGTATGAGCAGCCGCTGAACGTCTACGGCTACTCCAAGTTCCTGTTCGATGAGTACGTGCGCCAGATCCTGCCGGAAGCAAACTCGCCCATCGTCGGCTTCCGCTACTTCAACGTCTACGGTCCGCGTGAAGGCCATAAAGGCAGCATGGCCAGCGTTGCTTTCCACCTCAACACCCAGCTGAACAACGGCGAAACGCCGAAGCTGTTTGAAGGTAGCGACGGCTTCAAGCGCGACTTCGTCTACGTTGGCGACGTGGCGGCAGTGAACCTCTGGTTCTGGGAAAACCGCGTCTCCGGTATCTACAACCTCGGCACCGGCCGCGCAGAGTCCTTCCAGGCCGTGGCCGACGCCGCGCTGGCGTTCCACAAGAAGGGCGAGATCGAGTACATCCCGTTCCCCGAGAAGCTGAAAGGCCGCTACCAGGCGTTCACCCAGGCGGATCTGACCAATCTGCGTGCGGCCGGCTACGACAAGCCGTTTAAAACCGTTGCCGAAGGCGTAGCGGAGTATATGGCCTGGCTGAACCGCGACGCGTAAGAACCTGCATGAAAATACTGGTGATCGGCCCGTCATGGGTGGGCGACATGATGATGTCGCAAAGTCTCTATCGCACGCTCAAGGCGCGCTATCCCCAGGCGACAATCGACGTGATGGCACCCGCATGGTGTCGTCCGCTGCTGTCGCGGATGCCGGAAGTGAATGAAGCGATCCCTATGCCGCTTGGGCATGGGGCGCTGGAGCTTGGTGCGCGTCGCCGGCTTGGCGTGAGCCTGCGCGAGCGCCGCTACGATCGCGCTTACGTGCTGCCAAACTCCTATAAATCTGCCTTAGTGCCTTTCTTTGCCAATATCCCCGTGCGCACCGGCTGGCGCGGCGAGATGCGCTACGGCGTGCTTAACGACGCTCGCGTGCTTGATAAGCAGGCCTGGCCACTGATGGTCGAGCGCTACGTGGCGTTGGCCTACGATAAAGGCGTGATGGACTCGGCAAAAGACCTACCCCAGCCGCTGCTCTGGCCCCAGCTGCACGTAGAAGAGAGCGAGCAGCGCCGCACCTGTCACACCTTCGGTATCCTGACCGATCGCCCTGTTATTGGCTTCTGCCCCGGCGCAGAGTTTGGCCCGGCGAAGCGCTGGCCGCACTACCACTATGCCGAGCTGGCAAAGCAGCTGATCGACGAAGGTTACCAGGTGGTGCTGTTTGGTTCAGCGAAAGATCACGAGGCGGGGAATGAGATTCTGACCATGCTGAGCCTTGAGCAGCAGGCATGGTGCCGTAATCTGGCCGGTGAGACACAGCTTGAGCAGGCGGTGATTTTACTGGCGGCCTGTCGGGCGGTAGTTACCAACGACTCCGGCCTGATGCACGTTGCCGCCGCGCTTAACCGCCCGCTGGTGGCTCTGTACGGTCCCAGCAGCCCGGACTTTACCCCACCGCTGTCGCATAAGGCGCGGGTGATCCGCCTCATTACGGGCTATCACAAAGTGCGCAAAGGCGATGCGGCAGAGGGCTATCACCAGAGCCTAATCGATATTAAGCCTGAGCAGGTGCTGGAGACGCTCAACGGCCTGCTGCTGGATGAAGAAGGCTAACGGATGCGGGTACTGATTGTTAAAACGTCCTCGATGGGTGATGTGCTACACACCCTGCCCGCCCTGACGGACGCTATGCAGGCGATTGCCGGGATCCGCTTCGATTGGGTCGTAGAGGAGGGTTTCGCCCAGATCCCCTCCTGGCACGAGGCGGTGGATCGCGTTATTCCAGTGGCTCTGCGCCGCTGGCGTAAAGCCTGGTTCTCCGCTCCGGTGAAGGCCGAGCGGCGGGCGTTTCGCGAGACCCTGCGAGCGGTGCACTATGACGCGGTGATCGACGCCCAGGGGCTGGTGAAAAGCGCGGCGCTGGTCACCCGGCTGGCGTATGGCCTGAAGCATGGCATGGACTGGCAAAGCGCCCGTGAGCCGCTGGCCAGCCTGTTCTACAATCGTCGCCACCACATCGCTAAGCAGCAGCATGCCGTGGAGCGCACCCGGGAGCTGTTTGCGAAAAGCCTGGGCTACAGCAAGCCGCAGACCCAGGGCGACTACGCCATTGCGCAGCATTTTGTCAAAGAGAGTACAACGGGCGCGCCTTACGCCGTGTTTCTGCATGCCACCACGCGGGATGATAAGCACTGGCCAGAAGCCCGCTGGCGGGATCTGCTGGCGTTGATGGAGACGTCGGGGTTAAAGATTAAGCTGCCGTGGGGGGCACATCATGAAGAAGCGCGCGCCAGACGGCTGGCGGAAGGGTTTGATTATGTGGAAGTGCTGCCGCGCCTGAGCCTGGAGAAGGTAGCTCGCGAGCTGGCAGGGGCGAAGATGGTGGTATCGGTCGATACCGGGCTCAGCCATATGGCCGCCGCCCTCGACCGCCCTAACTTCACGCTCTATGGCCCGACCGATCCGGGGCTGATTGGCGGCTACGGCAAGAATCAGCTGGCGGTGCGTTCACCACATGGCGATCTGCAGCAGCTCACCGCAGAGAACGTGTTTAAAACGATAACGCCCTGACAGGGCGTTATTTTTTATGCTTAAGGGCGCGTATTTTTCGCCGCAGCGCCTCTTTAGTACGGATGATCTTATACACCCGGCTACTGCTTTTAATGTTCACGCCAAATTTCCTGCGCAGCGCCAGCAGATCGTTTGCCTGGCACACCTTCACGCTCGCCTTGCAGGAGATATCGATAATGCGGAGAGTGCCGTCAGGCGTCAGGATAAAGTTGCCATAGTGGATATCGTTTGAGGCCAGCCCGTGGCGATGCAGCTCCAATATGCACTCGATGATTTGCGGAATATACTGCTCAGGGTTCTCTACCTCGGTAAGCGGTGTACCTTCAATATACTCGTAGAAGGCGTAGACATCCTGCGTAGTGCGAAAACGGTTTTTTTCGGCAACGAAGTAGAGCTCCTGGAAAACGTGGCAGCCCTCATCCACAGCGCGGTCCATCAGCCTGATTAGGCGTGACTGGAACGGGCCAAATATAAAATTGGCGATCTTCTTCTCAAGCCGCTTATCCCGCTCGCGATCCTCTTTTAGAATATATTTGCGCTTCTCCGAGGCGATAATTGCCACTGACCTGGCGGCACTGCCGCTGGCCAGTTTGCGCACCGGGATTTGGTTATTTTTATACTGCGTAAGCAAGGTGGTGAAATCATCATCGTTGATGCGCTGATAGATCTCAAAACCCTGTTTACGGCTAAACGCCACGCTCATTATTGTTTTCCTTATACCCGCGAACAAAAGTTAGAGAAACGTTTTCACCCGCACATACACTTCGCTAAGGCTGATTTTATCTAATGCGGAAGCGTAGTGTTGTTCATCAAATGTGGTAAAGGCTTTATAGATAACCGAGTGTAGCTCTGGATCCTGGTAGGGGCCATAGAGCATAGGCGAGGTGACCACGAACATGCTCACGGTTGGGATCTGCATCGCCACCGCCAGGTGCAGAGGGCCGGTATCGGACGTCACCAACAGGCTCATCTTCTTGATCTCCTGCAGCAGGCCGGGAATAGTGGTTTTGCCAATCAGCGGCAGAACGCGCTCGTGATAGCGGGCATCGAGCTGCTGTAGAAACTTATCCTGCAGCGCGACTTCGTTCGGCGCACCAATCAATACAATTTTTACCGCGTCATAATCGTTAATCAGCTGGGTCGCGAGACGGGCAAAATTCTCTGTCGACCAGCATTTGCGCAGGCTCGACGCCCCCATCTGGAAACCAACATACTTCACCACCGGATCGCGGGTCGCTTCATCTACCACAACCTCTGCGGGCAGGCGCATCGCCCGGGAGGGCTCATGGCTAAGGAAAGGGGCAATCAGCTCCAGCTTGCGCTGAATAGTATGACCCACAAAATTCTTCAGGCGGCTGGTCGCCCATTTGCTGACCAGGGGAATAGCCTGCTTATCGTTATCGATAAAGACATATTTTGCCCCGGCGCGAAGGGCGCTGAGAAAATCATACGGCGTATGGGAGTGCAGAATAATTGCCGCGTCCGGGCGGCCCTGCTGTTTGATGTTTTTTACCAGCGCTGAGACCGTGGTCAGCTTGTTATCCCAGGCGATCAGGCTATCCCAATCTTTACCCGCCGAAAGAAACTGCACCATTTTTTTATGGCAGATAAGGGTAATATGCGCGTCAGGGTACTCCCGGCGAATGGCGTGGATCGCCGGGGAGTTCATCATGAAATCACCCAGCGCCGTCGAGGAGTAGATAACAATATTTTTGATATTGCGCTTATCTTCCTGGGCGAATTCCGCCTGGGTAGAGGCCAGGCCGTTCTTCCCTGTATACAGCCGCAAAAACAGGTTAACCAGAATTAGCTGTATCTTCTTTCTCAGTGCTCGAATCATTCAGTGAAACCTGTTCTATTAACGCTGTTCCTGCAGACGAATGAAGGCATTATACACCTCATCAACCGGGATGTTGCGGACATCATAGCCCTCACCCTGTAGCAGTTCATGCGGTACGGCCCACGGCGTCCAGAGCCACGCCGCTTTGTTGCCAAATAGCGCAACAATCGGTTTATGCACCCCTGCGGCAATGTGCAGCGCGCCGCCGTCGCTGGTAACAATCTGATTGCACAGCGACATGCCCGCCATCAGCTCGCGGATATTGGCTGTGACGACCGGGATCAGCGACACGCCCTGGCAGTTATCAATGATATAGCGCGCCTTCTCATCATCCCCCGGGTGCAGTTTGTTATCCGCGCTGCCCGGGGACCAGAAGAGCAGGATATGGCACGGCTGCTGAGCAGTAAGCCGCTGCGCCAGAGCGACGAAGTTCTCCACCGGCCAGCGCTGTTCGGGCCGGCGGGAGCTAATCTGTAACCCATAGATCGGCAGGCCGTCATTGGGAAGATTAATCTTCTGCTTAATGGCCGCCGTCTCTTCAGGCCGCACGTACAGCTCCAGCGGGCCAGGCTCAGCGGTGATGCCCAGCGGCTCGGCTAAGCGCGCCAGCAGCTTCACCAGGTGCTCGTTTTGAGTTGACTCCGGCAGCGCGTCGGTCACTTCAGGCGGGCAGTCGTTACCAATAGCGATGATTTTTTTCGCCCCTGCCAGCTTTGCCCACTGCAGCGGACGTTTATCCCAGCGCTCTTTGGCAACAATCGCCACGTCATAGCGTGCGCGGCGCAGATCGATAATGGTTTTTAACCGCTGCCACAAAACGCTTAATGCCGACGTCCCTTTGCTGCGGTGGTGCAGCTTGCTGTAGAGAAATACGTTGCCTACGTGCGGGTTATTATCCAGAACCGGCTTGTTGTAGGTATTAACCAGCAGATCGACCTTGCTCCCCGTTTCGCGGGCAATGGTCGCAATCAGCGGCGTGGTCAGAATCAGATCGCCAATGTTATCGCGACGAATAATCAGAACCTTCATGACGCACTCCCTGGTACGCTGTTTTTATCTTTAGTCACGATCAAGCCAATCATCAGGCCGGTAAAGGCCATAAACTGCTCTAAGAAGTGATCCCTTAACATATTATCTACGCTGGAGCGGAAGAGGAAACTTACCGCCATTAACGATAAAAAGAGACCTGGCATGATTAGCTTTTTAGAAAACGCGTTCCAGCCAACCACAATTAACGAGATAACAAAGCATAACCAGCCCACGAGACCAATAAAGCCGTTTTGCAGCGCAAAATCGATGACGCCGTAGTGGCTATTTTCCTGCTCAATGGTGGGATCGTGGTAAGCCTTCTGTAACAGCACCAGGAAAGCATCTTTTCGTGGGCCCGTGCCGAAGGGGTTTTCGAATACCAGCTTCCAGCCCTGATGGAAAAAGGTTGAACGGCAGGCGTTAGACTCATCCAGCACCCGGCCGGTGCTGTCCTGCAGCGTTGGTCCTTTAAATCCGTCGTAGCAGCGGTTATCCACTGAGAGGTTCCACCCGGAGACAGCATCCTGGCTCAGGCTCTGCCAGCGTGGATCCTGGGTCCACGAGGCGTAGCCTACGGCGGCAACCATCAGCGCCACCGCGGCCCCAGTTAACAGCATCTTCTTACGGTTGTCCCGGCTGAGCATTTTGGCGGCGATAAAAATGCAGATAGAGATAGTGCTGCCAATTAAACCGATCGTTCCCCAGCGGGTATTGACTAACGCAGTGGCGACAAAGCAGATGGCAATGAAAAAGAGCAGCAGGCTGGTTTTAAAGATTAAAAACTTGCGGTGCAGGAACAGACGGGAAAGCAGCTCGGCAAAGAGAATGCCGCAGATAAAGTTAATCTGGAAACTCATCTCGGTGCGCGTGCGGACAATCCAGGTCACGCCCCAGTCAATATAGCCGTTACGCAGGTACATACAGGCAGTCTGGATGACATGGATAAATATGACGCCCAGCGAGCAGATCACCACTAAAGAGAGAAAGCGGGTTTTACTCAAGCCACGAAAACAGCTGGCGCTAAAGGAGTAGATAAGCAGGCCGATGAAAAAGAGCAGCCCGGCGCGCAGATATTGCCCCTGCCAGCTGCGGAACATCTGCTTAAGATCCGGGGCAACAAATAACCCGTTCAGCAAGGTAAATGCCAGCAGGCCAGCAAGTATATAGATCGGCATACGCGATGTCGCGTTATGCGCCAGCGGCATGCCCTGCTTTTTAAAATAGAGAAACAGCGTCATTGCCAAACTAAGGTAGATAAACAGGTTGCGGTTGGCAGGCAGATTTGAGTTCTCAATCGGCCAGACGAAGCACAGAACACAGAAACAGAAAAGCAGAAGCGAGGTGGTCACTTTTTTAGCGGAAAGATTCGCTAAAGACTGAACGGCTATCATATTAAAACCCATCATAAAACTGACAATCAGCTGTAAAAAAGCGCTACAAGTTATTGCGCTGCGAATGCGTTACGATCTTATGAGTCTTACGCTCATATGACGATAGTAACTGCCCTTCACTCTTAAATATCGCCTTCAAATCCGTGGCGAAATAGATCTTCATAAAACGTAAAATATCCCGCTGCGTCAGACCGATATTGACCGAGGAGAAGTAGAGGCCAATAAGGTCTTTATC
Source organism: Escherichia sp. ESNIH1 (assembly GCA_002918705.1). Taxonomy (GTDB): domain Bacteria; phylum Pseudomonadota; class Gammaproteobacteria; order Enterobacterales; family Enterobacteriaceae; genus Pseudescherichia. The sequence goes on from PQKR01000005.1 coordinate 277,452, forward strand.
ACGCCAGCGCTGCGGAACACGACGGCGGATCTGCGCCCGGTGCAGGTCGATAATCGACAGTTTTAAATCCCGCTCCTCTCCGGAAAAAGGCAGGTGCAGCAGAAAATGGCATAAATAGCAGTCGCGGTGGTTAACGCCAGCCTGATGCATCTTGCGCACCATCGTAGCAACGCGACGAATCAGCATGCGCTTCACGTGCAGTTCAGGCGGATTCACGCGCCAGTCGGCACAGTAATCTTCGAGGCTAATGGTCGGGGTGAGATCCTCGGTAATGATAAACGAGGTCTTGGTCAGCGGATTGGCCCCTTTCTCCCCGAAGCCCACGCCGTGCATGGTGTCAACGCCGCACTCGTGCAGGCGGTGAATAGCGTTCCACTCCCGGTCGGCCCCCAGCACCGGCAGGCGCAAAGAGAAAAGATTCTTGACCACCTCTTTTACCGACGTGCCCTGGTGCCACTTCAGGAAGTAGCTCTTGCCGGCCAGCTCAAAGCGGATCGTTCTGCGCGTTTCAAGTTCGCGAAACACATCGCCCTGCAGTTTTTTCACTTCGGCAAAAGCATCTTTACCGCGCCATAAGGTGGCCAGCGGCTCTTTCAGTTCAACCATTCACTTCACCCGTTATCATATCAGCCACCTTTTCCGGCAGGCTGTAGAGATCCTGCGTATCCGCATAGTGACGGGCGTTGGCCGCCCACTCGCTCAGGCACGACGGCGTACTCAGCGCATCGGCCAGCGTCTTGTTCAGTGCTGCCTGCGAAAACGGTTCGTTAATTACTACGCCACAGCGGGCATTCGCTATGTAGGGCGCGTAGCCACAGACCTCGGTGACAATCACCGGTAGCCCTGCCGCTACCGCCTCCAGCAGCACAATGCCCGCCGCCTCCTGTTTTGCAGGGTGCACAAGCAGGTCCGCTGCAGCCATCAGCTCCGCCACGTCGCTGCGTCCGGCAAAGAAGTGTACATTCTCTTTTATGCCCAGCTTTGCGGCAAGGGCAGCGAAGGGTCCAGGTTTATCCTGTCCGACAACAAACAGCAGCGTATTTTTACGCAGCGCGTCAGGCAGCGCGGCGATGGCCTCGATAGTGCGCGCCACACCCTTACGGTTAAAATCTGACCCCACCTGCAGGACAAAGTTCTGATCCACGCCGATGCGGTTTTTTTCCCGGTAGAGACGGCGGCTATCGGGGAGCTGCTGGCTATATTTACGATCAGGATAGATGCCGGGCGGCAAAATATGAAAGCGCTCAGGCTCGGTGTGATAGTGGCGCTGGAAATCGGCAATCTGCTTATCCGTCAGCATCAGCAGCTGCGTCTTTTTGCCCTGTTCAAAGGTTGCTCGCTCAAAGGCCGCGTAGTGACGGTAGCGTGACGTCAGACGGTAGAAAAAGCCCTTCTCCTGCGCCACCTTCTCGGCATAGCAGACGTCTGCCGCATAGTAGAGATCGAGGCCTGGCATCTTGTTAAAGCCCACGACCCGCGCCACCGGATGCTGGGCAAGATGCGCTGTTACCCACTGATAGTACTCGGCGTTGCGCCCGTGATTAGTGCGTTTCCTGACCGGAACGACAATCAGCTCAAACTCCTCGGGACACTCGCCCTGCCAGGACTGGGTGTAGACCCGTACCTGGTGGCCGCGCCCTGCTACCGTCCGGGCAATGCGCATAAAATCGCGCTGTAGCCCGCCAAACGGGAAGTATTTATAGAGACAAAAGGCAATAATCATAGCGAGCCACCCGCCGACCCGGCAGCGTTAAGCGGCGGAAGCAGCTTCCGGGCTGCGGCAATGACCTCCTCCGCGGGGATCACAGAGAGGTAGCGCCGGTTGCGATCGAGCTGGTCACGCGTCGGCATCGGCTGGTAATTCCCGGCCCAGAGCACGACGGCGTCATCTGACCACGGACGCCAGGCAATATGATCGGTTGCGCCAAACAGGGCAATGATTTTGGTTTTTACCGCCGCGGCGATATGCATGGGCGCGGAGTCAACGCCGATAAACAGCGCGGCGTGGTCGATCAGTGCGGCCAGCTCGGGAAAACGCGTTTTCCCCGCCAGCGCGGTGACCGGTCGCGTTGCGCAGGCGCCGGCAATCTCTTCCACACACGCCAGGTCGTCCGCGCCAGGTCCGGAGGTGAGCACCACCTCATAGCCCTGATGATGCAGCGCATCGATAACCTGCGAGAATTTGCTGTTATCCCAGCACTTAAAGGCCTGCCGCGCCGTAGGTTGGATCACCACATAGTGCTCCCCTACCCCAGCAGCGTTCAGCTGCTCGCGCATCGCCTGCCAGCTTTGTCCGGTATAGCTCATGGTCAGCTCGCGGCAATCGTCGGTGATCCCCAGCGGACGCAGGGCCGACAGGTTGCGCTCAACAATGTGATCGCCAACGACAGGCGCATGGTGGGTAAAGCTTTTACGCCAGAAAGCCGCCTGCCGATGGGAGAACGCCTGCGAAATTTTGACGCGGGCAGGCAGGCAGCGCACCAGCGCAGCGACCATCCACTGGTCAGTCAGATTGATGATGAGATCGTAACGGTTGGCGCGCAGCTGTTTGAGCACATCCACAAAGTTGGCGATTTTCTCTCCGGCGTTGGCTTTTTTATTTTTGAGGCCGTAGAGCGCGTTGATCTCTGCATTTTCTGACAGGATAGGGATCGTATCCTGGTAGAGCAGCACGTCGATTTTCGCATCAGGGTAGCGGCGTTTCAGGGTGCTTACGACGGGCGTCGTGAGCAGCATATCCCCATGAAACCGCATTTTTATCAGCAGAATTCTTTGAAATGGCTTTTCCACAAGCGGCTCTTATCCGTTGATGATGACCAGTATAGATAACAATAAGCACGCTACCGCCCAGGCTTACCCGCTGCCCGTGCACCGTAACGCGCCCATTTTTGCGCGCTAGTGTAGCATTTTTTGCTGTCTAAGCCGACACGAATGTTTTTTCAGCAACCCGCTGATTTCAACTAACTTTATAAAAATACTACAAAAAAGTAAGCGTTTTAGGATTCATCGCCCGCGGAAGAGGGGATTTGCAGCGAATTCGGCAAAAGTAATGGCATTGATGCAGCTAAATACATAGAATTCCCAGCACATCCATCAGCCAGTTGCGTACTATGCTTCAATTGCTTTACACCACTCTTTTCTACCTGATTCAGCCGTTTATCTGGCTGCGTCTCTGGGTGCGTGGTCGCAAAGCACCGGCCTACCGCAAACGCTGGGGCGAGCGTTACGGCTTCTATAAGAAACCGCTTAAGCCCGGCGGCATTCTGATGCACTCCGTTTCCGTAGGCGAAACCCTGGCGGCCATTCCGCTGGTTCGCGCCCTGCGCCACCGCTATCCCGATCTGCCGATTACCGTCACTACGATGACCCCGACCGGCTCGGAGCGCGTGCTCTCCGCTTTTGGCAACGACGTGCAGCACGTCTACCTGCCCTACGATCTGCCGGACGCGCTCAATCGTTTTCTAAACGCCGTGGATCCGAAGCTGGTGCTGGTGATGGAGACCGAACTGTGGCCAAACCTGATCGCCGCTCTGCACAAACGCCAGATCCCGCTGGTGATCGCCAACGCCCGTCTTTCCGCGCGCTCCGCTAAAGGCTATGCAAAGCTGGGCGATTTTATTCGCACTCTGCTGCGCCGAATCACGCTCATTGCTGCCCAGAACGAAGAGGATGGCGAGCGCTTTATTGCCCTTGGGGCAAAGCGTAACCAGCTCACCGTCACCGGCAGCCTGAAATTTGATATCTCTGTGACGCCGCAGCTTGCTTCCCGGGCAGTGACGCTGCGCCGCCAGTGGGCGCCGCACCGCCCCGTCTGGATTGCCACCAGCACCCACGAGGGCGAAGAGAGCATTGTTATCGAGGCGCACCAGGCACTTTTGCGCGAGTTTCCTAACCTGCTGCTGATTCTGGTTCCGCGCCATCCGGAACGCTTCCCGGACGCCATCAACCTGGTGCGTCAGGCGGGCCTGAGCTACATCACCCGCTCATCCGGCGAGGTCCCCTCCAGCAGTACCCAGGTCGTGGTGGGCGATACAATGGGCGAGCTGATGCTGCTCTACGGCATTGCCGATCTCGCCTTTGTTGGTGGCTCACTGGTAGAACGCGGCGGGCATAACCCGCTGGAGGCCGCTGCGCATGCTATTCCGGTGCTGATGGGGCCGCATACGTTTAACTTTAAAGATATCTGCGCTCGTCTGAGCCAGGCGGATGGTTTGATCACCGTTGCTGACGTCGCCTCGCTGAGCAAAGAGGTCGCCTCCCTGTTGACCGATGAAGACTACCGCAACTTTTACGGTCGCCATGCGGTAGAGGTGCTCTATCAAAACCAGGGTGCGCTACAGCGTCTGTTACAATTGCTGGAACCCTATCTGCCACCAAAAGCCCATTAAGGTTTTTATATGCAAAAGCGCGCTATTTACCCTGGCACCTTCGATCCGGTCACCAACGGCCATATCAACATCATCACCCGGGCCGCGGGCATGTTCGATCGGGTTATCATGGCGATTGCCGCCAGCCCGAGCAAAAAGCCGCTCTTCTCTTTGGATGAGCGCGTTGCCCTGGCGCAGGAAGCTACCGCCCATCTTGAAAACGTTGAGGTCATTGGCTTCAGCGATCTGATGGCGAGCTTTGCCCGCGACCAGCAGGCGACGATTCTCATTCGTGGCCTGCGGGCGGTGGCTGATTTTGAGTATGAGACCCAGCTGGCGCACATGAATCGCCACCTGATGCCGGAGCTGGAGAGCGTCTTTCTGATGCCCGCCAAAGAGTGGTCGTTCATCTCGTCATCGCTGGTCAAAGAGGTGGCGCGCCATCAGGGCGACGTTACGGACTTCCTGCCGCCAAACGTGCACCAGGCGCTGATGGAGAAGCTTAAGTAGGATTCGCTAGCCGGGCGGCGGCTACGCCTTACCCGATCTACGGTGAGCACGGTGCACTGCGTAGGCCCGGTAAGCGTCAGCGCCACCGGGCGTTACTCTGCTGACGCTGCAATGCCGGGCGGCACTGCGTTTGCCCGGCCTACGGTGGGTACGGTGCGGTTTGCAGCTCAGACACATAAACACACTTACAGGTGATAGCAGTATTTACGTGATGCGACTACTTCTGGCAGCTGCGGCAGTAGAAGGTCGCGCGCTGGGCGTGCTTGGTCGCCACAATTGGCGTTGCGCAGACGCGGCAGGGTTCGCCTTTACGTCCGTAAACCTGCAGCTGCTGGGCGAAATAACCCGGTTTCCCATCGCTTTGCAGAAAGTCTTTTAACGTTGTCCCGCCCTGCTCTATCGAGCGCAGCAGCACCGCCTTAATCACCTGCACCAGCAGGGCATACTCTTCATGAGAGAGCGACGAGGCGAGTCGGTCGGGATGGATCCCGGCGGCAAACAGCGATTCGCTGGCGTAGATATTGCCCACGCCCACCACCAGCTTGTTATCCATCAGCCAGGGTTTAATGGCGGTTTTCTTTTTGGCGCACTTCTGCTGCAGATACTCTGCATTGAACGCATCGCTGAGCGGCTCCGGCCCCAGGTGCGCCAGCACGTTATGCCCCTCCAGCTCTTTGGTCCACAGCCAGGCACCAAAGCGGCGCGGATCGGTATAGCGCAGCACTTTGCCGTTGCTCATCACCAGATCGACATGATCGTGCTTCTCGGCAGGAAGATCGTGCGGCAGGATGCGCAGGCTACCGGACATGCCGAGATGGACGATGATCCAGCCGTCGGGCAGCTCCAGCAGCAGGTATTTTGCCCGCCGCTGCACGCTCAGCACGGGTTTATCGCTCAGGCGGTGGATCTCGTCGGAAACGGGCCAGCGCAGGCGGCCATTGCGTACCACCGCGTGCAGGATAGTTTGACCCACCAGGTGCGGCTCTATACCGCGGCGGCTGGTTTCTACCTCAGGTAATTCAGGCATGTTTCCTCCTTAGAGACGCAGAATGCAAAAAACCCGGCCGAAGCCGGGTTTCTGTACAAGAAAACTAAAACTTATTTAATTTTAGCTTCTTTGTAAAGAACGTGCTGACGGACAACTGGATCGAACTTTTTCAGTTCCAGTTTTTCCGGCTTAGTACGTTTGTTCTTCGTAGTGGTATAGAAGTGACCAGTACCAGCAGAAGAAACCAGCTTGATTTTCTCACGAATACCTTTAGCCATGATTTATTTCCTCTTTAAGTACTTAGTACTTTTCGCCACGGGCACGCAGTTCAGACAGAACTGTATCGATGCCTTTCTTATCAATTACACGCATACCTTTAGCAGATACGCGCAGGGTGACAAAACGCTTCTCGCTCTCAACCCAGAAACGGTGAGAGTGCAGGTTCGGCAGGAAACGGCGTTTAGTCGCGTTCAGTGCGTGGGAACGGTTGTTACCGGTCACCGGACGCTTGCCAGTAACTTGGCAGACTCGGGACATGTCTATTCTCCAAAAATCAAATTAGCTCGAGCTTCGTATAGGGTTTTGACGCCTCGTCAGGCTGTAAGGCCCGGTCACGGCGGTTCAGTGTGAACTCGCGATTGCCAGGCCCAAATGCCAAACCCGAGATTCTCAAAGGTGGCGTAGTATACGCTGTGTCGGCTGTGTGCTCAAGTCCCGAACAGACAAAGATCCCGCTGGATCGCGCGGGGTGGTTTAAATCCAACCACGTTCGGCAAATGAAACCCACTCTCCCCGGCCTACCACGAGGTGATCTAATACACGGATATCCATGAATTCACAACATTTTACCACACGTTCGGTAATTTGTTTATCGGCAAAACTGGGTTCCGCACAACCTGAAGGATGATTATGGGCAAGGATCACGGCGGCGGCGTTGATCGCGATGGCTTCCCGGACAATCTCCCGCGGATGCACTTCAACATGGCTCAGCGTGCCGGAAAAGAGGCGGCTGTGCCGGAGCACCCGGTTCTGGTTGTTGAGATAGATGACCAGAAAGATCTCGCGCGGCTCGTCGGCAAGCTGGCTTTGCAGAAACGCTTTGGTGGAGTGCGGGCTGTCCAGGACCTGCGCCTCCTGAATGCTGGACGCATGGTAGCGGCGCGCTAGCTCGGCGATGCCTTTGAGCTGGGCAAACTTAGCTACGCCGATACCCGACACCTCGGCAAACTGCTCCGCATCTGCGGAGAGCAGAGCGTAAAGTGAACCGAAATGCGCGACCAGATATTCGGCGAACGCCATCACGCTGCGCTCCGGCGTGCCGGTACGCAGAAACAGCGCCAGCAGTTCGACGTCGGTGAGAGATGCAATTCCCAGGCGCAGCATCTTCTCGCGGGGCATCTTTTCACGCGGCACGTTCTTATATGACGTCAGCGGCGTAGCCGTCTCCATAGCGCTCCTCCCTGTAAAAACCCTATTTTGCCACGGCGCAACCGGCGGCTCGATCTGCGGTTTCCGCATTTGCGTGGCAGCTCGTAAAGGGAGTGATGCGCAAAAGCACCTCACTTTACAGAGTGTGATAAAATGCCCACCTTCTGGTGAAACCCCAACAGGAATGAATCATGATGAGCCTGGCCGGTAAAAAAATCGTTCTTGGCGTGAGCGGCGGCATCGCTGCCTATAAAACGCCAGAGCTGGTGCGTCGCCTGCGCGATCGCGGCGCAGAGGTGCGCGTGGCAATGACAGAGGGTGCCAAAGCCTTTATTACTCCCCTGAGCCTGCAGGCGGTGTCGGGCTACCCGGTTTCCGATAGCCTGCTGGATCCGGCTGCCGAAGCGGCAATGGGTCATATTGAGCTGGGCAAGTGGGCCGACCTTGTGATCCTCGCCCCGGCGACTGCCGACCTGATTGCCCGCGTGGCCGCCGGTATGGCTAACGATCTGGTGACAACAATCTGTCTGGCCACGCCGTCGCCCGTCGCGGTGGTTCCCGCGATGAACCAGCAGATGTACCGCAACGCCGCCACCCAGCATAACCTTAGCGTGCTAGCCGCCCGTGGCCTGCTGCAGTGGGGGCCGGACAGCGGCAGCCAGGCCTGTGGTGACGTGGGCCCAGGCCGGATGCTCGACCCGCTGGCTATTGTCGATCTGGCCGCAGCGCATTTTTCGCCTGTCAAAACACTGCAACATCTTAATATCATGATTACCGCGGGTCCGACGCAGGAGCCGCTGGATCCGGTGCGCTACATTACTAACAAAAGCTCTGGCAAGATGGGCTTCGCCATTGCCGCCGCCGCTGCCCGGCTTGGCGCGAACGTGACGCTGGTGAGCGGCCCGGTTTCGCTGCCGACGCCTGCAGGGGTAACGCGTGTCGATGTAGTGACCGCGCTGGAGATGGAAGCCGCCGTACAGGCCCGGGTTCAGTCGCAGCAGATTTTTATCGGCTGTGCTGCCGTCGCTGACTACCGCGCCGCCGCCATTGCCGATGAGAAGATCAAAAAGCAAGGCGATGAAATAACAATAAAAATGGTTAAAAACCCGGATATTGTTGCCGGCGTTGCGGCGCGAGGTACCCACCGCCCCTACGTGGTAGGGTTTGCCGCCGAAACAAATAATGTGGAAGAATACGCCCGGCAAAAACGTATCCGCAAAAACCTTGATCTGATCTGCGCTAACGACGTATCTGATGAAAATCAAGGATTTAATAGCGACAGCAACGCATTACACCTTTTCTGGCAGGACGGCGATAAAGTCTTGCCGCTTGAGCGCAAAGCACTTCTGGGACAACTACTACTGGACGAGATCGTTACCCGTTATGATGAAAAAAATCGACGTTAAAATTATGGACCCGCGGGTTGGCAAAGTATTCCCGCTGCCAACCTACGCCACCTCCGGCTCTGCCGGTCTTGACCTGCGAGCCTGTCTTGATGACGCCGTAGAGCTGGCACCGGGCGCAACGACGCTGCTGCCGACGGGCCTGGCTATTCACATCGCCGATCCGTCGCTGGCCGCCGTGATTTTACCGCGCTCGGGCCTTGGCCATAAGCATGGCGTGGTGCTGGGCAACCTGGTTGGCCTGATTGATTCAGATTACCAGGGACAGCTGATGGTTTCCGTCTGGAACCGCGGCAAGGAGAGCTTCACGATTGAGCCGGGCGAACGTATTGCACAGATGGTATTTGTGCCGGTGGTGCAGGCAGAGTTCAACCTGGTAGAGGAGTTTGACAGCTCTGAACGTGGTGAAGGCGGCTTCGGCCATTCCGGGCGTCAGTAATTCGCCTTGTCCTTATATCATCCAGGATGCGTCTAAAACATGGCAGAAAAACAAACCGCGAAAAGGAATCGTCGCGAAGAAATACTCCAGTCTCTGGCGCTAATGCTTGAATCCAGCGATGGCAGCCAACGCATTACCACGGCAAAGCTGGCTGCATCGGTTGGTGTCTCCGAAGCGGCCCTTTATCGGCATTTTCCAAGCAAAACGCGCATGTTTGACAGCTTGATCGAGTTTATCGAAGATAGCTTGACGACGCGTATCAACTTAATCCTAAAAGACGAGAAAGATACGGTGGCACGCCTGCGTCTTATCGTTCAGCTGATTTTAGGCTTTGGTGAACGCAATCCGGGGCTAACGCGTATCCTCACCGGTCATGCGCTGATGTTTGAACAGGATCGCCTCCAGGGCCGTATTAACCAGCTGTTTGAGCGGATTGAGTCGCAGCTGCGCCAGGTTCTGCGCGAGCGGAGGATGCGCGAGGGCGAGGGCTTCAGCGTGGATGAAACGCTGCTGGCGAGCCAGCTGCTGGCCCAGTGTGAGGGTTTGCTGTCGCGCTTTGTACGCAGCGAGTTCAAATACCGGCCTACGGACGACTTTGACGTCCGCTGGCCGCTGATGGTGGCCCAGCTACATTAATCTGTAAGCCCGGTTAGCGTACGCGCCACCGGGCGATTTAACGCTTAAACCCCAAACTCTTCCCGATACGCCTGCACCGACGCCAGATGGTTTGCCATCTCCGGGCGCTCTTCCAGATAGGCAATCAGATCCTTCAGCGTGATGATAGAAATGACCTGACAACCGTAGTCGCGCTCGACCTCCTGAATCGCCGAGATATCACCGCGCCCGCGCTCCTGGCGGTCAAGAGAGATCAGCACGCCAGCCAGCGTCGCGCCATTGGCCTGGATAATCTCCATTGACTCACGGATAGCGGTTCCGGCAGTGATCACGTCATCTACCAGCATCACGCGGCCCTGCAGCGTGCTGCCTACCAGATTGCCGCCCTCACCGTGGTCTTTAGCCTCTTTGCGGTTAAAGCAGTAGGGCACATCGCGCTCGTGGTGCTCCGCCAGCGCGACCGCCGTGGTGGTAGCGATGGGAATGCCCTTGTAGGCAGGACCAAACAGCAGATCAAAATCGATACCGGAATCTACCAGCGCTTCGGCATAGAAACGGCCTAACAGTGCCAGATCGCGCCCGGTATTAAACAGTCCGGCGTTGAAGAAATAGGGACTTTTACGCCCGGATTTCAGCGTAAATTCGCCGAACTTAAGTACCTGCTTGTTAAGCGCAAACTCAATAAACTGGCGCTGATACGGTTTCATGGATTCGCTCCTCATCTCACTTTCATTATTACGCTATATAAGGTTACGCTAAATAATTCGCGCAGCATCGCGAAGGCAACGTAAGTTATCCCCAGGAGCATAGATAACTATGTGACTGGGGTGACTTACGGCAGCCGACAAAGAGGCTGCGTGAAGTATGACGCGTAAAAAAAGGGCGACTCAATGGTCGCCCTTAAAAACTAATTCTCTAACGCCGCTTTTTGCGTCGCTACGATAGATTCAATGCCCCCTCTGGCCAACGCCAGCAGCGAGAGCAGCTCCTCATGGGTGAACGGCTCGCCCTCGGCGGTGCCCTGCACCTCGATCATCCGGCCATCTTCGGTCATCACTACGTTCATATCGGTTTCGGCGGCAGAGTCTTCAACATACTCCAGATCGCATACCGCTTCGCCGTTGACAATGCCCACGGAGACCGCTGCCACCATCCCTTTCATTGGGTTGGTCTTCAGCTTGCCTGCGGCAACCAGCTTGTTCAGCGCATCTGCCAGCGCCACGCACGCCCCGGTAATGGAGGCGGTACGCGTACCGCCGTCGGCCTGGATCACGTCGCAGTCGAGGGTAATGGTAAACTCACCCAGTGCTTTTAAGTCTACGGCAGCGCGCAGAGAGCGGGCAATCAGGCGCTGGATCTCCAGCGTGCGGCCACCCTGCTTGCCTTTCGCGGCTTCACGTGCGTTGCGGGTATGGGTAGCGCGCGGCAGCATGCCATACTCAGCGGTGATCCACCCCTGGCCCTGGCCTTTCAGAAAACGCGGCACGCCTTCATCAATAGAGGCGGTACACAGAACTTTGGTATCACCGAATTCAACCAGCACGGCACCTTCAGCGTGTTTTGTATAGTTTCGGGTCAGGGTGACGGGACGCACCTGATTAGCGCTACGGCCTGCTGGACGCATGATGATTTCTCCGGCTTCTACGAATGTGGCTGCGCATTATACGGACTAAATACGCTTATTCCTATCTTGAGAAGGCCCCGAAAGCTATAATCCCCCCATCTCCTCTTTAAAAACAGGAACGTCTATGATCCGCAGTATGACAGCCTACGCCCGGCGTGAAATCAAGGGTGAATGGGGCAGCGCAGTCTGGGAACTGCGCTCGGTTAACCAGCGCTATCTGGAGACCTGGTTCCGCCTGCCGGAGCAGTTCCGCAGCCTTGAGCCAGTGGTACGCGAGCGTATCCGCACCCGACTGACCCGCGGCAAAATCGAATGTAACCTGCGCTTCGAGCCTGACGTCAGCGCGCAAAGCGAGCTGATTCTGAATGAAAAACTGGCTAAACAGCTGGTAACTGCCGCGAACTGGGTGAAAATGCAGAGCGACGAGGGTGAAATTAACCCGGTTGATATTCTGCGCTGGCCGGGCGTGATGGCCGCTCAGGAGCAGGATCTGGACGCAATTGCCGCTGAGATCCTCGCCGCGCTGGACGGCGCGCTGGATGACTTTATTGTTGCCCGTGAAACCGAAGGCCAGGCGCTGAAGAGCCTGATCGAGCAGCGTCTGGAAGGCGTTAGCGCGGAAGTCACTAAAGTACGCGCCCAGATGCCGGAAGTGCTGAAGTGGCAGCGTGAGCGCCTGGTTGCCAAGCTGGAAGATGCTCAGGTGCAGTTGGAGAACAACCGCCTTGAGCAGGAGCTGGTGCTAATGGCTCAGCGCATTGACGTGGCCGAAGAGCTGGATCGTCTCGACGCGCACGTTAAAGAGACCTACAACATTCTGAAGAAGAAAGAGGCCGTAGGCCGCCGACTGGACTTTATGATGCAGGAGTTCAACCGCGAGTCGAACACTCTGGCGTCGAAGTCTATTAATGCTGATATCACCACTTCTGCTATTGAGCTGAAGGTGCTGATTGAGCAGATGCGCGAGCAGATCCAGAATATTGAGTAATCTGGCATTCAGCCTGCAACAGTTTAAGCGCCCCATACCGGGGCGTTTTACTCTCCCATGACAAACACCATGTTCTCACCCACTCGCACCTTCGACGCCCCGCCCTTTATCCGGCGTGCGGAGTCCGGCTACATGAGACACCAGCCTGCGCTGGCCTACTGCCTCGTTGAGTATGACCGGGCGCACTACAGCGACGACCTGTTCCAGCTTTTCTCGCAGCCGCTCCCGGCGGTGCTGGCTAATGCGGTGGCGAAGCGCAGGGCCGAGTATCTGGCGAGCCGCTACTGCGGGCATGTGCTCCTTGAGCAGGCGCAGGCAGCCTCAACGGTGATCGGCACTGATGACCGCGTTCCTCAGTGGCCAGCTGGCTGGCGGGGCAGTATCTCCCACAGCGATAAATATGCACTGGTCGTTGTTGCGCCTGAGCCTACGGGGTTAATGCCCGGCATTGATATCGAGCAGTGGCAGCCCGAGATCATGCTGGAGACGGCGGATATGTTCGCCTCGCCAGACGAGCAGAAACTGCTATCCGCTTTAACGCTGCCCTATCCGCAGGCGCTGCTAACGCTCTTTTCAGCTAAAGAGAGCCTGTATAAATCGCAGTGGCCTGAAGTGAGGCGCTACTTTGATTTCCAGGCTGCAAAGGTCACCCACGTCGATGAAGCAGAGCAGCGCTTTACCCTGACGCTCACCGAGACCTTAACCCCAGAGCTAAAATGTGGAACCGTCTTTAGCGGCAGGTATACGTTTCTTAGCGACGCGGTCATCACCTGCATCGGCTAGCCCCCTTTCTCAAAACCCCCTTATTCCCTGCGCAGCCAGCCATGCGGTGAGGCTCTGCACCAGCGGATGGTGTACAAAGGTAACCACCTGCCGCGCCTTCTCAGCACCAATGCCCGGCAGCTGCTGCCAGCTAAGCTCATTACGGCTGGTAAACTGCGGCCAATTGCTGTCGCCGGTGAGCCTGAGCGCGGCCTGGTTGAGCGGCAGGCCCAGCGCCATTACCCAGCGGATAAACGGCCGCTCACGGGCCAGGTTGAACTGATGCCAGATCTGCCGCCCTCTGGCGGCGCTCAGCCCCGGCGTGTTCTCCAGCTGCTGCCGGGTCAGGGTCAGCCAGGAAAAGATGTGCTCAAAGCGGTGCTCCTGATGCAGAAGCCGCCAGCCCGCATCGCCCAGCCCTGCAATATCCAGCACCGGCTTCGAGCTAAGCCATACCAGCCGGGCAAAAAACTGTGGCAGGCATTCAGGTGAGGCATAAAAGCAGGTTAGCCCATTGAAATGCGCAGGTGGCGGCTCGGGCTTATCACGCGCCAGACTGCGCCATATCACCTGGTCGATACGCGGGATGCCCTGGCCTGCCAGACTCACCTGCACCTGGTCACCCGGGGCGATATCCAGCTCTTGCCAGCGGCGGACAGAGCCAAGATTCACCCGACGCACCATTTTGTCATCCAGCTGTACCGGTTCAAGCTCCGCCACCACGGCGATCTTACCGCTGCGACCGGTGGCAAAACGGATGTTCGTTACCTCGGCAACCTGCTCAACGGGCGGATATTTCCAGGCCACGACCCAGTCGCCCTCGCCGGGCCGCCAGCGCTGGCCCTCCGGCTCTTTTGCCGCACGGATCACTACCCCGTCGGTGACAAAGGGCAACGGAGAGGTGAACCAGCGGGTGCGGATCGTCTCAACCTCATCCGCATTTTTCACCGGCTGGCTGAAACGCTCGCTGCGACTAAACCCGGCCTCGCTTAGCAGCTTCAGACGCTGCTCTATCGCGGCAGGCCCGTCCGGCCACGCCCAGACAAAGAGCGCCAGCTCATTTAGTAGAGGAGAGTTCCCCCGCTGCATCAGCGCGCCCGCTACTTTTGCTCGGGCATTGACGCCACCCATCCGCTGCTGGATATGCCCATCACGCGCCAGATAGATCTCGCCCTGCAGCACGCTATTTGCCAGCGGCCCGGCAAGTCGTTTAGGCAGAGACGGAATAAGGCGCACCTTCTCAGTCCACGACTCCCCCTTGCGGCCATCGCCACGGCTGATGGCCTGCACCAGCTGCCCGTTGCGGTAGACCAGCGTCACCGCCACGCCATCAACCTTAGGCTGTACCCACAGGTCACGGCGGTCGCTCATCCAGCGTTTGAGCGCATACTTGTCCGTCAGCTTGCGCACCCCGGTATGCATTACCGGGTGCGGCACCGAACCACTCACGGGCGGCGCTAAGACGTCGGGCTGCGGCTGGGATAGAAAGCAGCGCTGCCACTGCGCCAGCCGATCGCTAAGGCGATCGAACACCGCATCGCTCACTCCGCTACTCCCCTCTCGCCAGTACGCCGTGTTCCACTGGGTAACCTGCCGCTGGAGCCGGGCGATCTCCAGCTGGGCCCGAAAGGGCGACCAGGACGGACAGGCCGCCGTGCTGTAACAGCTCCAGATGGTTAAGCCGAGCGCTAATCCTCTACGCTTCCACATTTTCTGTCTCCCTTGCCTCGACCAGCACGGTATAGCGCGTGGCGAACCGGCAGGCGACGGGCAAAACGTCAGGCTGCGAGGCGGCTTCAGCGCTTGTTAAAACGTTGCTGCAAACGAGAGTTGGATCGGCAAGAGAGTACGCAAAATGCAATAATCTCGTGCGAAAATGTGACAAAAACTACGTTAAAGGGTGTCGACGTGTATAATAGGCACGTATGTAGACATTTCCGTTCGTTCATTACATATAAAAGATACTCATGGCTCAAGGCACGCTCTATATCGTTTCCGCCCCCAGTGGCGCGGGTAAATCAAGCCTCATTCAGGCTTTGTTAAAGACCCAACCGTTGTACGACACCCAGGTTTCTGTTTCACATACCACGCGCGCGCCGCGTCCCGGTGAAGTGCACGGTGAACACTACTTCTTTGTGAATCATGACGAGTTTAAAACCATGATTAGCAACGATGCCTTCCTTGAGCATGCGGAAGTGTTTGGTAACTACTACGGTACGTCCCGGGCAGCCATCGAGCAGGTGCTGTCCACGGGCGTAGACGTCTTCCTCGATATCGACTGGCAGGGCGCGCAGCAGATCCGCGCAAAAATGCCCCAGGCGCGCAGCATCTTTGTATTGCCGCCGTCGAAGCTGGAGCTGGATCGCCGCCTGCGTGGCCGCGGTCAGGATAGCGAAGAGGTTATCGCCAGGCGTATGGCACAGGCAGTTGCAGAAATGAGCCATTACGCCGAATATGATTATCTGGTTGTGAACGATGATTTTGATACCGCTATCAGCGATATGAAGACCATCATCCGTGCTGAACGTCTGCGCATGGGCCGCCAAATGCAGCGACATGACGCTTTAATCAGCAAACTATTGGCAGATTGAACCGGGTTTCAGTATCATGCCCAGTCATTTCTTCATCTGTGGAGCACTTTAAGTATGGCACGCGTAACTGTTCAGGACGCTGTAGAGAAAATTGGTAACCGTTTTGACCTGGTACTGGTGGCCGCGCGTCGCGCTCGTCAGATGCAGGTTGGCGGTAAAGATCCGCTGGTAGCGGAAGAGAACGATAAAACTACCGTTATCGCGCTGCGCGAAATCGAAGAAGGTCTGATCAACAACCAGATCCTCGACGTACGTGAGCGCCAGGAGCAGCAAGAGCAGGAAGCCGCTGAGTTACAGGCCGTCACCGCTATTGCTGAAGGTCGTCGTTAATAACGCTGCAGGTCACCCTTGTATCTGTTTGAAAGCCTGAATCAACTGATTCGCACCTACCTGCCGGAAGACCAGATCAAACGTCTCCAGCAGGCGTATCTCGTTGCACGTGACGCTCACGAGGGCCAGACACGTTCAAGCGGTGAACCCTACATTACGCACCCGGTAGCGGTGGCCTGTATTCTGGCCGAGATGAAACTCGATCATGAAACGCTGATGGCCGCCCTGCTGCATGACGTAATTGAAGATACCCCCGCCACCTACCAGGACATGGAGCAGCTGTTTGGCAAAACCGTGGCCGAGCTGGTGGAAGGGGTTTCAAAGCTTGATAAGCTGAATTTCCGCGATAAGAAAGAGGCGCAGGCCGAAAACTTTCGCAAGATGATCATGGCGATGGTGCAGGATATCCGCGTCATTCTCATCAAGCTTGCTGACCGCACCCATAACATGCGCACGCTGGGCTCACTGCGCCCGGATAAACGTCGCCGCATCGCCCGTGAAACCCTCGAAATCTACAGTCCGCTGGCGCACCGCTTAGGTATCCATCACATCAAAACCGAGCTGGAAGAGCTGGGCTTTGAAGCGCTGCACCCGAACCGCTACCGCGTGATTAAAGAGGTCGTGAAGGCCGCGCGCGGCAACCGTAAAGAGATGATCCAAAAAATCCTCTCGGAGATCGAAGGGCGTTTGCAGGAGGCGGGGATCCCCTGCCGCGTAAGCGGTCGCGAGAAGCATCTCTACTCCATCTACTGCAAGATGGTGCTGAAAGAGCAGCGTTTTCACTCGATCATGGATATCTATGCTTTCCGGGTGATTGTCCACGATCTCGATACCTGCTATCGCGTGCTGGGTCAGATGCATAGCCTTTACAAGCCGCGTCCAGGGCGCATGAAGGACTATATCGCCATTCCAAAAGCGAACGGCTATCAGTCTCTGCACACCTCCATGATTGGCCCGCACGGCGTGCCGGTTGAGGTGCAGATCCGTACTGAGGATATGGACCAGATGGCAGAGATGGGGGTTGCGGCACACTGGGCGTATAAAGAGCATGGTGAGAGCAGCACCACCGCGCAGATCCGCGCCCAGCGCTGGATGCAGAGCCTGCTAGAACTTCAGCAGAGCGCGGGCAGCTCCTTTGAATTTATCGAGAGCGTTAAATCCGATCTCTTCCCGGATGAGATTTACGTTTTCACACCGGAAGGGCGCATCGTTGAGCTGCCTGCCGGTGCGACGCCGGTCGACTTCGCCTATGCGGTGCACACCGATATCGGCCACGCCTGCGTTGGCGCGCGCGTCGATCGACAGCCCTACCCGCTGTCGCAGCCGCTAACCAGCGGGCAAACGGTAGAGATTATTACCGCGCCGGGCGCACGCCCGAACGCCGCCTGGCTTAACTTTGTCGTGAGTTCGAAAGCGCGCGCCAAAATCCGCCAGATGCTGAAAAACCTCAAGCGCGACGACTCGGTAAGTCTGGGCCGTCGTCTGCTGAATCACGCCCTCGGCGGCAGCCGCAAGCTGGCGGAGATCCCATCAGAGAATATCCAGCGCGAGCTGGTGCGCATGAAGCTGGTCTCTCTCGACGATCTGCTGGCGGAGATCGGTCTCGGCAACGCCATGAGCGTGGTGGTAGCGAAAAACCTGCAGCAGGGCGAAGCCTCCGCTGTCTCTACCGCACCGAGCCACGGCCACCTGCCGATTAAGGGCGCGGACGGGGTGCTGATCACCTTTGCGAAATGCTGCCGTCCGATCCCCGGCGACCCGATTATCGCGCACGTCAGTCCCGGCAAAGGGCTGGTTATTCACCATGAGTCCTGCCGTAACATCCGTGGCTATCAGAAAGAGCCTGAGAAGTTTATGGCGGTCGAGTGGGATAAAGAGACGGCGCAGGAGTTTATCACCGAGATCAAGGTTGATATGTTCAACCATCAGGGCGCGCTGGCCAACCTGACGGCGGCAATCAACACGGCCTCTTCCAATATTCAAAGTCTGAATACCGAAGAGAAGGACGGTCGCGTCTATAGCGCCTTTATCCGCCTGACCTGCCGCGACCGCGTGCATCTGGCGAATATCATGCGCAAAATCCGCGTGCTGCCGGACGTGATCAAGGTCACCCGTAACCGAAACTAGCCCTATGACTCTGAAACGTTATGCGCGTATACGTGAGATGCTCGCCAGGCGCCAGCCTGATCTGACCGTCTGCATGGAACAGGTCCATAAGCCGCACAACGTTTCGGCAATCATTCGCACCGCCGATGCCGTCGGCGTGCATGAAGTACACGCCGTCTGGCCAGAAAACCGGATGCGCATCATGGCCTCCTCCGCTGCGGGGAGTAACAGCTGGGTGCAGGTCAAAACGCACCGCACCATTGCCGATGCCGTCGGGCATCTGAAAGGCCAGGGAATGCAGGTGCTGGCTACCCATCTCTCTGAAAAAGCCGTAGATTTCCGTGATATCGACTATACCCGCCCCACCTGTATCCTGATGGGCCAGGAGAAGACCGGTATCACCCAAGAGGCGCTGGACCTCGCGGACCAGGATATTATCATCCCGATGATTGGCATGGTGCAGTCCCTCAACGTTTCAGTCGCCTCTGCGCTGATCCTCTATGAAGCGCAGCGCCAGCGGCAGAACGCCGGGATGTACGCTCGCGACTCTAGCACCATAGATGATGACGACCAGCATCGACTGCTGTTTGAAGGCAGCTACCCGGTGCTTGCCCGCGTGGCGAAACAGAAAGGGCTGCCCTATCCCGACCTTAACGCGCATGGCGAAATAGAAGCCGACGCCGCGTGGTGGGCCACTATGCAGGCGGCAAGGTAAGCGTATGCAGGGTCGGTTATTGGATGCTGTCCCGCTCAGTTCTTTAACCGGCGTTGGCGCGGCGCAAAGCAGCAAGCTGGCTAAAATCGGCCTGGTGAACGTCCAGGATCTGCTCCTGCACCTGCCCCTGCGCTACGAAGACCGCACCCATCTCTACCCTATTGCCGATCTGCTGCCGGGCGTCTACGCCACGGTCGAGGGCGAAGTGCTCAACAGCAACATTACCTTCGGCGGCCGCAGGATGATGACCTGCCAGATCAGCGACGGCAGCGGCATTCTGACGATGCGCTTTTTCAACTTCAACGCGGCGATGAAAAATAGCCTCTCGCCAGGCCGCCGCGTGCTGGCCTACGGCGAGGCGAAGCGCGGCAAGTACGGCGCGGAGATGATCCACCCCGAGTACCGCATTCAGGGCGATCTCAGCACCCCGGAGATGCAGGAGACCCTGACGCCGGTCTACCCCACTACCGAAGGCATCAAGCAGGGAACGCTGCGTAAGCTGACCGATCAGGCGCTGGATCTGCTCGACACCTGCGCCATTGCCGAGCTGCTGCCGCCTGAGCTGGCGCAGGGGATGATGAGCCTGCCGGAGGCGCTGCGCACGCTGCATCGTCCGCCGCCGACCTTACAGCTGGCCGACTTAGAGCTTGGCCAGCATCCCGCCCAGCGCCGCCTGATCCTGGAAGAGCTGCTGGCGCATAACCTCAGTATGCTGGCTTTGCGCGCCGGGGCGCAGCGGTTCCACGCTCTGTCTCTGAAGGCCAACGATACGTTAAAAAACCAGCTGCTGGCGGCCCTGCCGTTTAAGCCTACCGCCGCCCAGGCGCGGGTTACGGCAGAGATCGAACACGATATGGCGCTGGATATCCCCATGATGCGCCTGGTGCAGGGCGACGTTGGCTCGGGTAAAACGCTGGTGGCCGCTCTCGCCGCGCTGCGCGCTATCGCCAACGGCAAGCAGGTGGGGCTGATGGCGCCCACCGAGCTGCTGGCCGAGCAGCACGCCAACAACTTCCGTAGCTGGTTTGAGCCGCTGGGCATTCAGGTAGGCTGGCTGGCGGGCAAGCAGAAGGGCAAGGCCCGCCTTGCACAACAGGAAGCAATTGCCAGTGGCCAGGTGCAGATGGTGGTCGGCACGCACGCCATTTTTCAGGAGCAGGTGCAGTTTAACGGTCTGGCGCTGGTGATCATCGACGAGCAGCACCGCTTTGGCGTCCATCAGCGGCTGGCGCTGCGGGAGAAGGGCCAGCAGCAGGGCTTCCATCCGCATCAGCTGATCATGACCGCCACCCCTATCCCCCGCACCCTGGCGATGACCGCCTACGCCGATCTCGACACCTCGGTGATCGACGAGCTGCCGCCAGGACGTACCCCGGTTACCACCGTGGCAATTGCCGATACGCGGCGCGGCGAGATTATCGAGCGCGTGCGCCATGCCTGCACCAACGAAGGCCGCCAGGCCTACTGGGTCTGCACGCTGATTGAAGAGTCTGACCTGCTCGAGGCCCAGGCCGCCGAAGCGACGTGGGAGGAGCTGAAGCTGGCCCTGCCGGAGCTGAACGTTGGGCTGGTCCACGGCCGCATGAAGCCCGCCGAGAAGCAGGCGGTGATGCAGGCGTTCAAGCAGGGCGAGCTGCATCTGCTGGTGGCAACAACCGTAATTGAAGTAGGCGTGGACGTACCCAACGCCAGCCTGATGATTATCGAGAATCCCGAGCGCCTTGGTCTTGCGCAACTCCACCAGCTGCGAGGCCGCGTCGGTCGCGGTGCGGTTGCCTCCCACTGCGTACTGCTTTACAAATCTCCGCTCTCCAAAACGGCGCAAATGCGTTTGCAGGTGCTGCGTGACAGTAACGACGGCTTTGTGATTGCGCAAAAAGATCTGGAGATCCGCGGCCCCGGCGAGCTGCTGGGTACCCGTCAGACCGGCAACGCCGAGTTTAAGGTCGCCGACCTGCTACGCGACCGGGCGATGATCCCGGAAGTTCAGCGCCTCGCCCGCCATATTCATGAACGCTACCCGGAGCAGGCCGCGGCGTTAATTGAGCGCTGGATGCCGGAAACCGAACGTTATTCCAACGCCTGATAACGCTGCTTAGAAACACCTTGTAAAATTTATAAATGCAATCGTTTGCTTTTATGAGTTGCTCAGCTAAAATGCCCGCTTTTCCACCGTGGAATTGCCTGAGATGTCCGTTAACACCCTCGAGTCTAAAGATGCGCAACCGGTTGCGCAGCCACACAACAGCGAACTGATCTATCGTCTGGAAGATCGCCCGCCGCTGGCGCAAACCCTTTTCGCCGCCTGCCAGCACCTGCTGGCGATGTTTGTTGCGGTCATCACTCCGGCACTGCTGATCTGCCAGGCGCTGGGCCTGCCCGCGCAGGATACGCAGCACATCATCAGCATGTCGCTGTTCGCCTCGGGCGTGGCCTCGATTATCCAGATTAAAGCCTGGGGTCCGGTGGGTTCAGGTCTGCTCTCCATTCAGGGCACCAGCTTTAACTTCGTTGCCCCGCTGATTATGGGCGGCACGGCGCTGAAAACCGGCGGCGCGGACGTGCCAACGATGATGGCGGCGCTGTTCGGCACCCTGATGCTGGCAAGCTGCACCGAGATGGTCATCTCCCGCGTGCTGCACCTTGCTCGCCGGGTGATCACTCCGCTGGTCTCCGGCGTGGTGGTAATGATTATCGGCCTGTCGCTGATTCAGGTTGGCCTGACTTCTATCGGCGGCGGCTACGGCGCGATGGCGGATCACACCTTCGGCGCACCGAAAAACCTGCTGCTGGCAGGCGTGGTGCTGGCCGTGATCATCCTGCTGAACCGCCAGCGTAACCCCTACCTGCGCGTAGCCTCACTGGTGATCGCGATGGCGGTAGGCTACCTGCTGGCGTGGTGGATGGGCATGCTGCCGCAGAATAGCGCCCCAACCAGCAGCGACCTGATCATGATCCCGACTCCGCTCTACTACGGCCTGGGCATTGACTGGAGCCTGCTCCTGCCGCTGATGCTGGTGTTTATGATCACCTCCCTTGAGACCATCGGCGACATCACCGCGACCTCCGACGTCTCGGAGCAGCCGGTCTCCGGTCCGCTCTATATGAAGCGTCTGAAGGGCGGCGTGCTGGCAAACGGCCTGAACTCCTTTGTCTCAGCGGTGTTCAACACCTTCCCGAACTCCTGCTTCGGTCAGAACAACGGCGTGATCCAGTTGACCGGCGTTGCCAGCCGCTACGTAGGCTTTATCGTGGCGCTGATGCTGATCGTGCTCGGCCTCTTCCCGGCAGTGAGTGGCTTCGTACAGCATATTCCTGAGCCGGTGCTCGGCGGTGCAACGCTGGTGATGTTCGGTACCATCGCGGCCTCCGGGGTGCGTATCGTCTCCCGCGAGCCGCTGAACCGCCGCGCGATTATGATTATCGCCCTCTCGCTGGCCGTGGGCCTCGGCGTCTCCCAGCAGCCGCTGATCCTGCAGTTCGCGCCGGACTGGCTGAAAAACCTGCTCTCCTCCGGCATCGCCGCGGGCGGTATTACCGCTATCGTGCTGAACCTCGTCTTCCCGCCAGAGAAGCACTAACGCCCCTCGCGGCAGCGGTATTCACCCGCTGCCGCCGTAACACTGTCTCACCATTCCTTCCTTGAGCATTGCGCACAAATCGTGCATAAACTCCTTGTATGCTCACCGGGAAGGAAGACCATGAAACTGATTGGAAAAGTGCTGCTCTACATTGCGATCGCCCTGCTGCTGGCGATTGTGGCCTGCTATTTTCTGGTTCAGACGCGCTGGGGTGCAACGCAGGTTGGCAAGTGGGTTAGCAGCAATACCGACTACCACTTAGCCTTTGACGCTGCCGCCCACCGTTTCTCTTCCCCTTCCCATCTGCTGCTCAAGAACGTCAACTTTGGTCGCAAAGGCCAGCCCGCGACGCTGGAGGCCAAGAGCGTGGACATCGGCTTTAGCAGTCGCCAGCTCACCGATCCGCTGCACGCGGACACCATCCTGCTTCAGGACGGAACGCTCAATCTCTCGCCCGCCACCGCACCGCTGCCGCTGAAGGCTGATCGCCTGCTGCTGAGCGATATGGCGTTTAACAGCCCGGCCACCGGCTGGGATCTGAGCGCCCAGCGGGTAACCGGCGGTATCACGCCCTGGGAGCCGATAGCGGGTAACGTGATGGGCAGCAAAGCGCAGATCCAGTTCAGCGCCGGCTCGATGACGCTAAACGGCGTCCCCGTCAGCAACGTGCTGATTCAGGGCAGCATCGATAACAGCGACGTGACGCTGAGCACCATTGGCGCGGATATGGCGCGCGGCTCGCTCACCGGCACGGCCCGCCGCACCGCCGACGGGGGCTGGATTGTCGACAGCCTGCGCCTGAACGACATACGCCTCCAGAGCGATAAATCCCTGACCGATTTTTTTGCCCCGCTGACTACCCTGCCCTCACTACAGATTGGCCGTCTTGAGGTGACCGATGCTCGCCTGCAGGGGCCAGACTGGGCGGTGACCGATCTCGACCTCAGCGCCCGCGCTCTGACCCTGACAAAGGGCGACTGGCAGAGCGAGGATGGCCGACTCTCGATGAACGCCAGCGAGTTTATTTTTGGCTCGCTGCACCTCTTCGATCCGATTTTTAACGCCGAATTTTCCCCGCAGGGCATCGCGCTGCGTCAGTTCACCTCCCGCTGGGAGGGTGGCATGGTGCGAACCTCGGGCAACTGGCTGCGGGATGGCAAAGCGCTGGTGTTGGACGATACGGCGCTGGCGGGTCTGGAATATACCCTGCCCGCTAACTGGAAACAGCTGTGGATGGATCAACTCCCGGGCTGGCTGAACAGCGTTACGCTGAAAAGGTTTAGCGCCAGCCGTAACCTGGTGATCGATATCGATCCTGCATTTCCGTGGCAGATCACCGCTCTGGATGGTTACGGTGCAAATCTGCAGCTGGCGCGGGATCGCCAGTGGGGGATATGGGGCGGCAGCGCCAAGCTCAACGCCGCCGCCGCAACCTTTAACCGTGTTGACGTTCGCCGCCCTTCGCTAGCGCTGGCTGCCGACCGCAGCACGGTCAACATCAGCGAGCTGAGTGCCTTTACCGGCCAGGGCCTGCTGGAAGGGACCGCTACCGTATCTCAAGGGCCGGAGCGGCAGGTCAGCGTTAACCTCAACGGGCGCGGCATTCCCCTCAGCATATTGCAGCAGTGGGGCTGGCCTGCTCTGCCCCTCTCCGGCGGCGGTAATATCCAGCTCACCGCCACCGGCAGGGTTAACGCCGAGGCACCGCTGAAGCCAACGGTGAACGGCGAGCTGAAGGTGATCGACGTGATGAAACAGCAGCTCACCCAGACGATGCGCAACGGCGAAGTCGTGCAGTAGCTACACGTCTAATAACTACACGTGCAATAACTACAGCTCGATGGTGAGCGTATTACTTTCGGCGCTCACCACCACACCCCACTCGCTGCCTGCGGAGGTGCCGCCTGTCACGTCGCCAATCTGCTGCACGTTGCGCAAGCAGAGCGTCCAGCCTCGCGCCTTGCCGGAACCCACTACGCGCAGCGTATTACCCTCGCGCTTCGCCTTCAGGGTAAACACCGCCGCGCCGTCGTCACCCGGCACCTCGCAGAGAGCCTCGTTACCATCCTCAAGGGCAAAGAGCTGAAAGGCGGTTCCCTCATGCCACGCATAGTCCGGCCGCTGGTCGTTGCTTCCCAGCGTCAGCAGCGTATTGTTGCGCACATAGACCGGCAGGCTCATAAAGTCATGCTGCTGTTTGTACCAGCGGCTACCCTGTAGCTCATCGTTGCGCCAGAGATGCGTCCAGCGCCCTTCCGGCAGGTAGAACTGTACATCACCCGCCTCTGAGAAGACCGGCGCAACCAGCACGGCGTCGCCAAGCATATACTGGCGGTCAAGGTAGTCGCAGGCGGGATCGTCCGGGAACTCCAGCATCATCGCCCGCAGCATTGGGGTACCCTGCTCACGAGCCAGCGCCGCCTGGCGATAGATATAGGGCATCATGCGGCACTTCAGCTGTGTAAAGTGGCGCACCACGTCGCAGGACTCTTCGTCATAGGCCCAGGGTACGCGGTAGGATTTGCTGCCGTGCAGGCGGCTGTGGCTGGAGAGCAGCCCGAACGCGCACCAGCGCTTATAGACATGCGCCGGGGCGGTATTCTCGAAGCCGCCGATATCATGGCTCCAGAAACCAAACCCGGAGAGGCCAATCGACAGCCCGCCGCGCAGGCTCTCCGCCATCGACTCATAGTTGGCGTAGCAGTCGCCGCCCCAGTGCACCGGGAACTGCTGCGCCCCCACCGAGGCCGAGCGGGCAAACAGCACCGCCTCGCGCTCGCCCACCGTCTCTTTCAACACGTTCCACACCAGCTCGTTGTAGATATAGGCATAGTGGTTGTGCATCTTCTGCGGATCGGCGCCGTCGAACCACTGCACGTCGGTAGGGATGCGCTCGCCAAAGTCGGTCTTGAAGCAGTCGACGCCGATCGCCACCAGCTTCTTCAGCTCGTCGGCGTACCAGCGGCAGGCTTCGGGATTGGTAAAGTCATAGATGGCCAGTCCCGGCTGCCACTTGTCCCACTGCCAGAGCGAGCCGTCCGGGCGCTTAAGCAGGTAACCCTTCTCCTTCAGCTCCTTAAAGCGCGGCGACTTCTGGCCGATGTAGGGGTTGATCCAGACGCAGATTTTCAGCCCCTTCGCCTTCAGGCGGCGGATCATTCCCTCTGGATCCGGGAAGGTGACCGGATCCCACTCAAAATCACACCACTGGAAAGCTTTCATCCAGAAGCAGTCGAAGTGGAAGACGTGCAGAGGCAAATTGCGCTCGGCCATGCCGTCAATAAAGCTGTTTACCGTGGCCTCGTCGTAGTTGGTGGTAAACGAGGTGGTGAGCCACAGCCCAAACGACCACGCGGGCGGCAGCGCCGGGCGACCGGTGAGCTGCGTGTAGCGGTTAAGGACATCCTTCGGCGTCGGGCCGTCGATCACGAAGTATTCGAGATGCTCACCCTCAACGCTGAACTGTACCTTCGACACCTTCTCCGATCCCACCTCAAACGAGACGCACTCGGGATGGTTCACCAGCACGCCGTAGCCACGATTGGTGAGGTAGAACGGGATATTCTTGTACGCCTGCTCGGTGCTGGTGCCGCCGTCACGGTTCCAGGTCTCCACCGTCTGGCCGTTACGCACCAGAGCGGTAAAGCGCTCGCCCAGGCCGTAGACCGCTTCCCCGACGCCGAGATCCAGCCGCTCGAATAGATAATTTTTACTATGGTGCGCATCCTGCACGTAGCCGCTGTTCTTCAGCTGGCTACCGGTGATCCGCACACCGTTGCGCAGAAAATCCAGCGACCACGTCTCGCCCTTGGTCACCCGTGCGGTGAGGTTGCCGGAGGTCAGGGATGCGAACGTCTCGCTGTTTTGCAGCTCGACCGCAACATCTTTTTGCACGTTCAGCGGGTAGTGCGGACCGTTATCCAGCGCACCCTGAAAGTGCTCCATCCGCACGCCGATCACACCCTCCTGTGGCGAGAAGAGGCGCAGGGTAAAAAGAGGCGTATCCAGCTGCCACGTCCGCTCGCGCACGTCGCGCGGCGCGGCGTGGATCAGCAGCTCGCTGCCCTGCTGCTCTACGTCAAAGACCTGCACCGGAGAGATCACGTTAAGGCCGGGTTGAATAAGCCAGTTTCCATCACTGATTTTCATGCTCTGTTCCTTTTAATGCGTTAATTCTTTGCCGATCGAACCCTGATCAAAATCCTGCTGGTTGCGGCGTGCGCCCACGGCGAGCTGCTGCATCATGGCGGTCAGGAAAGGGGTCTTAAGGGTGTAGAAGCGTTTAGCAATAATGGCGCTCAGCAGATAGCAGACCGCCGGCACGAGAGTAAAGAGGGCAATAATGATGGTGATGGTGGTGCCGTTCTGCGCTTTTGCCGCCGCATCGTAGCCGCCGCCCGCCAGCGCCCAGCCAATCACCGCCCCGCCGAGGGCCAGGCCCAGCTTCAGCACAAACAGCGTGCCAGCGAAGCTGATCCCGGTCAGGCGTTTGCCGTTACACCACTCGCCGTAGTCGACGGTGTCGGACATCATGACCCACTGGATAGGCGTCACCAGCTGGTGCAGGACGCCAATCACGAAGATAAAACCAAACATGGTGAGGCTGGCACTCATCGGCACAAAGAACATCGCCACGCTTAGCACTGCCAGCGCCGCGTTGGTCCACCAGAAGATGCTGACCTTGCACTTCCAATCGGTGAGCGGTTTTGCCAGCGCGCTGCCGATCAGGTTGCCGACGCAGTAGGTGGTGAGGAAGGCGACGAACACTTCCGGCTGGCCGAGGATCCAGGTGACGTAGTACATCATCGCCCCGCCGCGCACGCAGACCGCGAGGATGTTCAACAGCGTCAGGAAGCCAACGATGCGCCACTGGTCGTTGTTCCAGATATCGCGCAGATCCTCACGCATCGGCGTAGTGCTCGGCGGCACCTGGATGCGCTCGCGGGTGGTAAAGAAGCAGAAGGCAAGCATCAGAAACGCCACCACCGAGAGCACCGCGATGCCGCCCTGGAAGCCCAGCGCCTTATTGTCACCGCCAATGAGATGTACCAGCGGCATCATCAGCACCGTAGAGAGCATGCCGCCCGCCGTCGCCAGCACAAAGCGCCAGGACTGGAGCGAGATGCGCTGGGTCGGGTCATTGGTGATCACGCCGCCGAGCGCGCAGTAAGGGATATTGACTACGGTGTAGAGGAGCGTCAGCAGCGTATAGGTGACGGCGGCATAGACCAGCTTGCCGCTGTGGCTGAGGTCCGGCGTGGTATAGGCCAGCACGCAGACGATGCCGAAGGGGATGGCACCGAACAAAATCCACGGTCGGAACTTGCCCCAGCGGCTGCGGGTGCGGTCGGCAATCAGGCCCATGCAGGGGTCGGAAATAGCGTCCAGCGCGCGGGCCAGCAGGAACATGGTGCCAACAAAGCCGGCAGGAATACCAAAGATATCGGTGTAGAAAAACATCATGTACAGCATGACGTTATCAAAGATGATATGGCTGGCGGCGTCGCCCATGCCGTAGCCAATCTTCTCCTTTACAGAAATAATCTGACTCTTCATTTTTCTTATCCTTCAGGTAAGGAAACGTTCTGAGACCGGTTGCAGACGTTGTAAACCATCCCCCTCAGCGCGGGTATTCCGTTTTCTGGTTATCAAATTACGATTCTTGTTTTCTGTGATCGCGGTAGGCTAAAAAGGCGGATTCGATTGTAACTTACGGAAACTATAGGGTTTTAACCAAAACGGCAGGTGGCAACGAAACGGGACAGTGAAAAAAGCGCTAATAGATGTGTGTAAAGGCAGGAAAGTAGCTATAATGCGCCCGCCTCCATGTAGCAATGCAGGCGCGGAAGATCGTCGTCTCCGGTGAGGCGGCTGGACTTCAAATCCAGTTGGGACCGCCAGCGGCCCCGGGCAGGTTCGACTCCTGTGATCTTCCGCCAAAATTAAGAAATTTCTACGTTATTACCTTATATATCTAATTTCACACTCTGAAAAAGATAAAAGCAAATGAGTCTATATTAATATTAGATAGATAGCATTGCTTGTAGAATTAATAAATAAACGGCATACTGGTACTTACCTGACTTTTCAATAGCATTTTTAAAGAATAAACGCATACCCTTCTAAAGCTTTAACCGTTCTAGTTAACCCTTGCTTTAATAACATTGCTAAAAATTCTTCCACGTTTATGGGAGGACGCCTGAGGGACTGCCGCTGTCTTCTCACCGCCTCCAGTGTCAGGGCATGATTAAGATCGAACAGATCAGAGATAAACTCATCGGGATGAAGAGCTTCTATATTGAATGGAGCTAGAAACTCAATGGGAAAATCTTTTTGATTTAGTGTGACAATAACTTCTGCTTTTGCACGAATAGCCGCTGCAAGGACATGTCGGTCATCAATATCTGGAAGCATTAACCCTTCAATTAAATACTCATAGCCGGTGATATTTGCATCAGGCAGTGCCTGATTCATCAATTTAACGGTGTACTCAAGCGTTTCTGCCTGGATGTCCGATCTGTTTTTCAACAAATTTCTACACCACTCATGGTGTATATCTCTACTCCATTTCGGTTGGTATAAGCCTACAAGGCCAAGATGCATCAGTAGATCCCTGAGTCTCGCAGGATAAAGTACACATGCATCTAATACTACCGGATATGGCGAGTGCCTCATTAATACATCCCTGTATCTTGCGCCTGATCTGCCAAAGCCTGCATCGCATTCAGGCTTTCATTTTCACGTCTCTTTTTATATTCCATCAAATCGGCAAACAAAACCCGGCGGTGACGCCCAATTTTGTGAAAAGGTAGCTTACCCTCTTCAAGAATTTTCACCATATGTGGCCGGGATACGTTCAGAATATTCGCGGCTTCTTGTGTAGTAAGTTCGGCATGAACCGGCACAATCTGTACCGCATTACCGGCAGCAAGCTCACCCAGAACCTCCACTAACATCGTCATTGCGCTTGTTGGTAGCTCAATAGTGTGGGTTTTATCATCCTCGCCTACGATAGAGATCCGCTGGGTTTGCAGCTTTGTAGAGAGATAAGCTGCCAGTTCCCGCTGACTACGCTGGGCCAGCTCACTCTCATGTGAATCAGGAAGATTAAGATTAGTTAGCGTTGTGGTCATGTCGGTAGCTCTCGATATACTCAATGACTCAGAGGTTAATCGAAATAAACGAAACTGGCAATATTCGAAACAGTCGAAACACAACCTGTAAACCTTACTTACACACTCACCGAAACACCCACTCCCCAATCGCCCTAATCACCCCATCGCTCACCTTCATTTCGGCATCAGTCTGAGTAATATAGATCGCCATATAAAAAGGCTTTTCCCCCGTAGGATATACAGCGGCAATAATTGCCCTTGAGCCGTAGCCGCCTGCGCCAGTCTTATCCGCGATGGTCCAGCCCTTGGGCAGAGCAGCACGGAGCAGGTTGTCGGCCACCTTGTCCTCCCGCATCCAGCTCTCCAGCGTCGTCCGATGCGACGGGGTTAACCGCGGCGTCGCCAGCAGCGTATGTAGCCCGGATGCCATACGTTCCGGCATAGAAGTGTCGCGCTCATCTCCTGGCGTGGCCTCGTTAAGCGTCGGCTCGGTGCGATCCAGCCGGGTGACGGTATCGCTACTCTCACGCATAAAGCGCGTTATTGCTTCAGGGCCACCAAGGTAAGCCAGAATACTGTTGCCCGCCGTATTATCGCTATAGCTTACCGCCGCCGAACAGAGGGTTTGCAGCGTAATGGTCGCCGGAGCAACGTAGTTTTTGGTGATCGGAGAGTAGCTCAGCAGCTCGTCAGGCTTAATGGTGACTGTCTCATTCAGCGAGCCAGCGGTCTTATGCAGACGATCAAGCAGCGCGGCGCAGGCGAGGACTTTAAAGGTACTGGTTAAGGGGAAACGTTCATTCTGACGGTAGCCAAAAATCGGCTGGCCCTCGGCGTTGACGATGGACATGCCGATCTTACCCGGCAGGCGCGTCTCCTCCTGTTTCAGGAAGGCCTGTAGCCCTTCGGTATTGATTGCCCGTGCTGGCTGGCACAACGCGAAAAGAAGAAACAGTACCCCGCCGATAGTGCGCTTCACATCAGAATTCCTTACCGTCACTCGTCATGCCATGACATTAGCATCTACGTCTCACGTTACGGTAGCGCGATGGCGGGATCTCATAGCACTTTGAAAAGACCGGGGTAAACAACTGATGATAGTCGAAACCGTATTTGCAGAAGATAGCAATAATGTTCTCTGCGGTCTCGACTAAATCCTTTGCCGCCTGGCTAAGTTTTTTCTCGCGAATATACTGCGCCAGACTAATGTGCATCACCTTGGAAAAATCCGCTGAAGATGCCATTTGGAGTAGCCTACCCGGGCGGCGACCTCTTCAATTCTCAGCGGCCTACTCGGGCCTGATGCGCAGCGGAATAACGCTCCCCTACTATTTTAACCGTCTCAAGCACCTGATTAATTTTCTGCAAATCGTTCTGAGAAAGAACAATCTCTGCTGCCCCCAGGTTCTCCTCCAGACGGTGCAGTTTGGTGGTGCCAGGAATCGGCGCAATCCACGGCTTTTGTGCTAGCAGCCAGGCCAGAGCGATCTGCGCTGGCGTTACGCCCTTCTCCGCAGCCAGAGCGGTCAGCAGATCGACCAGCTTTTCATTGGCCGCCAGCGCCTCGGCGGCAAAACGCGGCACGCTACGGCGGAAGTCATCCTCCCCAAAGGTGGTATTAGCCTTAATCGCACCCGTTAAGAAGCCTTTGCCCAGCGGGCTGAACGGTACAAAACCAATGCCTAGTTCTTCCAACAGCGGCAAAATCTCCTGCTCTGGTTCGCGCCACCACAGGGAGTATTCGCTTTGTAACGCAGCAACCGGCTGCACCGCATGGGCACGGCGAATGGTCTGCGCGCCCGCCTCGGACAGGCCGAAGTGTTTAACCTTACCCTCGGCAATCAGATCTTTTACCGTTCCGGCAACGTCTTCGATAGGCACTTCAGGATCGACACGGTGCTGATAGAGCAGATCGATAACGTCAGTTTTCAACCTGCGCAGCGAGCCCTCTACCGCTTCACGGATATGCTCCGGACGGCTGTTTAAAATCTGCTGCTTATTGTCATCGCCAAAGGTAAAGCCAAACTTGGTGGCGATAACAACCCGATCGCGAAACGGCTTTAAAGCCTCCCCGACTACCTCTTCGTTCAGATAGGGGCCGTAGACTTCGGCGGTATCGAAAAAGGTTACGCCACGCTCAACGGCAGCGCGGATGAGTTCTATCGCCTGGCGGGTATCGGTTGCCGGGCCGTAGCCGTGGCTCAACCCCATACAGCCCAGGCCCAGAGACGACACTTCAAGCCCGGATTGACCAAGATAACGTTTTTGCATTACGTCGTACCTCATCAATGTATTGTTAAACATCCAGCTTGCGGCCAGTTAGCCATTCAATTCTCGCGGGATCACGATGGGAGAAAAAGGCGCTGGTCCCCGTATCCAGAGCAGTAATTTGCAACATCTCTTCGAGGCTGAGTTCGAAGTCGAAGATGTTAATATTCTCCTCCATGCGCTCTTTTCGTACCGACTTAGCCAGCGAAACGATACCGCGCTGGTAGATCCAACGAAGCACAACCTGGCCCACGCTTTTACCGTGCTTTTTCCCGATACCCGTTAAGAGCGGATGCTCAAAGAGGCCGTTGCGCCCTTCTGCAAATGGGGCCCATGCTTCTGGTTGAATGCCGTGCGTTTTCATCCACGGCACGGCGTGCAGCTGCTGGTTGAACGGGTTGACTTCGACCTGGTTCACAGCCGGAACGACTTTATTGAAGGCGATCAGATCGGCAAGCCGATCAGGATGGAAGTTACTGACCCCAATAGCGCGAATTTTTCCTGCCCGCTGCAACTCCTCCATCGCCCGCCAGGCTCCGTGAACATCGCCGTAGGGTTGATGGATGAGATAGAGATCGACATGATTCAGCTGCAGGCGGTTTAGCGAGCGCTCGAACTGGGCTTTCGCTCCTTCATAGCTGGCATCCTGCAGCCACAGTTTGGTGGTGACAAAGAGTTCATCCCGCGCGATACCACTCTGTTTTAGCGCGTTGCCCACCTGCTCCTCATTCAGATAGGAGGCTGCGGTATCAATCAGCCGGTAGCCCGTTTCGATGGCGTCAATCACAGCACGCTCGCACTCGGCGGCGTCCGTCATTTGATAGACACCAAAGCCCAGCAGGGGCATTTCAATACCGTTATTCAGGTTTACTGTTTGCATGACGATCTCCTTCAGCATTATGTATGGAGAGCATAACGCAGAGCGATTTATCTGATTAGAGCCGATATTTGCTTGAGCTAATTAGCTCAGCTCATCAATTCTGGGCCTGCGCCAGCGCTTTTTCCGCGCGCGCAGCTGCATCGGCATCGCCGTTGTCGCGTAGCCCTTGGGCGAGCTGGCGCAGCTGTCCGGCACTGAGCCCCACCCGCAGGCTGGCTTTGAGGTGGGCGAGCAGCTGAGACTCCACGCCCGGCATAGCGGCTAATGCGCCGACGGTAGCCAGTTCGCGGCTCTGCCAGTCGAGACTGTCGCGGGCAAAGATATCGCCGAAGAGGTGGGTTTGCAGGAACTGATTGATAACGGGAGCAAAATCAAACAGTGGGCCCTGCACCGGTGCACCGGAGATAGTGGTCTGGTTGGCTGTCCCTACGCGCCGAAGCTCATCGCCTACGGGAACGGGGGCGGCAGGCTCTTTACCCTGCGCGTCGTTGATGCCACGCGCTTTGCGTGCCTCTACTACCTTCATTAACTCTCCCAGCGCATTGAGACTGCGGGGAAAGCCGGTATAGGCATAGAGCTGAACGAGGATCTCTTTGGTTTCGTTTACCGTCAGACCGGCATCCAGCCCCTGGTTAAGGGCGGCGTTGAGCTTCTCCATATTGCCAACGGCCATAGATGTCGCAATCAAGGGAATCGCCTGCTGACGTGTGGTGAGCGTATCGGCCGTAGTATTTTTTTGCTGCATTTCTGATACTCCTGAAGTTGTAGGGGGCATTTCTGTCAGCTACGCCGGGTTTGGAGTGCCATCGCCGCACTCGCCACGGTAAACAGCGCCATTACCCAACCCATTGTCCACGGTGTGCCGTCGCTTAGTAGCGCCAGCAGCAGGGAGGAGATGATACCGCTGCCGTACTGGAGCGATCCCATCAGCGCCGAGGCAGAGCCGGCAAGGTTCGGCACGGCGTCCAGTGCGGCGGCAGTAGAGGTGGCTGCAATAATGCCATTCATCGAAAAGAGCACGAACACCGAGGCGGCTATCAGCAGCGCGCCGCCGATGTTGAGCTTTGTACCAGCCGCCAATACGAGTGCGGCAGCGGCGGCGATCAGCACGGCAACCTTCAGCAGGCTCTCCAGCGAATGGCGCTGCACGAGTCGGCGGTTTAGCATGCTCATGCCCATCACCCCGACGATATTGATCGCGAACAGCCAGCCGTAGTGCTGCGGATCGATACCGAAGTAGGTGATATAGACAAAGGGGGAACCAGTAATGAAGGCGTAGACCGCCACATAGTAAAACGCCAGGCAGAGAGTGAAGCGCATAAAGATCGCGTTAGTCAGTAAGGCCCAGTAATTGTGAAAGGCGCTGGCAAGCGAGGCCTGAACTCGCTTCTCTTCCGGCAGGGTTTCCGGAAGCCAGCACAGCGAGATGAACATTAGCGCGCCAATTACCGCCAGCAGCCAGAAGATGACATGCCAGGAGGCGAACTTAATCATCTGCCCGCCCAGCAGCGGCCCGGCGATAGGGGCAACAGCCATGACGATCATCAGCGTCGAGAGCATCTGTGCCGCTCGCGTGCGGCTAAAGAGATCGCGGATCATGGCGCGTGCCAGCATCGGCCCGGTACAGGCCCCCAGTGCCTGGAATACGCGCCAGAAGACGATGTGCA
This sequence comes from Escherichia sp. ESNIH1, assembly GCA_002918705.1. Classification (GTDB taxonomy): domain Bacteria; phylum Pseudomonadota; class Gammaproteobacteria; order Enterobacterales; family Enterobacteriaceae; genus Pseudescherichia. The sequence continues at coordinate 311,829 of PQKR01000005.1, forward strand.
GGATATCGGTTGAAAGCGCACAGCCAATCGAGCCGATGATAAACAGTCCCATGCCGATAAACAGCGGAATGCGACGGCCCAGGTGGTCGCTAATCGGCCCCCAGATCAGCTGCGCAATGCAAAAGCCGATCAGGAAGCCGGTGATGGTCAGCTCCACGTCGCCGTGCAGATCCTGCGCCATCGCTGGCATGGCGGGCAGGTAGATATCCGTCGACAGAGAGGTAAAGGCCATCAGCGCGCTGAGAATGGCAACAAAAAGCAGACCAGCCGTCTGGCCGGGTGTAGCATGTTGGGTGGATATTTTGCGCGATTGCGCCTGAAGGTCGGTCATAGCGATTCATCTGAACGTAAAGTAATTAGGCTATGTTAGCGGATCCCACCCATTTAAAAATGGCGTAAAAGAGCATGAGCTTATGAATGGTGTTCATGAATATTGGCTATCCATCACTACGTTAGGCACTGTGCGATATGTAGGCCCGGTAAGCGTAGCGCCACCGGGCGTTACTATATTGACGCAACAATGCCGGGCGGCACTGCGTTTGCCCAGCCTACGGTGAGTACGGTGCGGTTTGCATACGACAAAGCATCTATTTCTACCCCTAAAGTGTGATTTAGATCACACACCAAAACTCCTCCGGTACGACTTGCCATCTAAATTGCGTTAGATCACAAAAAATAGTGAAACAACGGTTCATCATGCTTGCGAAGTGTGAGCTATATAACAAATACAAGCCCAGGGCCGGGCAGCAATAACGCGCCGACGCTCAATGTAGCGCCGCGTTTCCTCTCTATCTCTATTCCATTCTTTGCCTGCTGCATTGCAGCGGTCAGCCAGTCTATTGCATTAAAAAAGAGGTATGTATGCGCAAAACAGGTCATATGCGCTGGTTTATGGTTTCGCTGGTGACGCTCGGTACCGTTCTCTGCTATTTAACCAGAAACACCATCTCGGCGGCAGCGCCAACGCTACAGAGCGATCTGCACATCACTACGCAGCAGTACTCCTGGATTATTGCTACCTTCTCTGCCTGCTACACCATCGCTCAGCCGATCGCCGGGTATATCCTCGATTCGCTCGGCACCAAAATGGGCTATACCATCTTCGGTCTGCTGTGGGGCGTGTTCTGCATCGGCGCGTCATTCTCTACCAGCTGGACGGGACTGGCGTTCTTTCGCGGCCTCGGCGGCTTTGCCGAAAGCGCGATGATCCCCGCCGGGCTGAAGGCGGTGACCGAGTGGTTCCCGGATCGTGAGCGCTCCGTGGCGGTGGGATATTTCAACGTCGGCTCCTCTATCGGCGCGGTAATTGCGCCCCCGCTGGTGGCCTGGGCGATCTTTATGCGCGACTGGCGACTGGCCTTTATCATCGTCGGCGTCTCCAGCGTGCTGTGGGCTGCGGGTTGGTACTTCACCTATAACCGTCCGGCAAAGGCCAAATCCCTCTCTAAAGAGGAGTACCTCTACATCACCGGTGGTCAGCCGGAGAAAGAGCATGTAGAAAAGGTGCGCATTGGTCATCTGCTGAAGCAGCGTAAGTTCTGGGGCATCGCGCTACCGCGCTTTTTGGCCGAACCTGCATGGGGTACCTTCAATGCCTGGATCCCGCTGTTCATGGTGCATACCTACGGTTTTAGCCTGAAAGATATCGCCATGTTTGCCTGGATCCCCATGCTGTTTGCCGACGTAGGCTGCATCGTGGGCGGCTATCTGCCAGGGATGTTCCAGAAACTGTTCGGCGTTAACATCATCGTTTCCCGTAAGCTGGTGGTCACTATGGGTGCGGCGCTGATGATCCTGCCCGGCATGGTGGGGCTGTTCGGCAGCCCGATGGTGGCGATTGGCCTGCTGTGCGTCGGCGGATTTGCCCACCAGTCGCTCTCCGGGGCACTAATCACTCTCTCCTCCGATATGTTTGACTCTGGCGAGGTAGCGACCGCTAACGGCTTTACCGGCATGGCGGCCTGGACGGCAAGCACCCTGTTTGCGCTGGTAGTGGGCGCGCTGGCCGATACCGTCGGCTTTAGCCCGCTGTTTGCCGTACTCTCCGGCTTCGACGTGGTCGGTGCAATCCTGCTATGGATGCTGCTCAAAACCCCTGCACAAACCCTGGTCCCGCAAGAGACGTTCTGACTAAAAATGCGCCACCGGCAGATGCTGTTGGCGCGCCTTAAAAACCATTTAATTAGTGTAGAATTCCATTCGTTGCTATAAATATCACTTGTTCGTTAACTACATCGACAAAGGATGACAAGATGGCCCGAGTGGACGTTGCTATTGCTGATGAGAAACAGTGGCAGGGTATCGATTCAGATGTGTTGCATATCATACTGGAAGGGACATATCGCTCATTTGTAGACATGATGGGTTATGAGCTTGATAAAGATATTGTCGTTACGAACGATTTAGACAGTCAGACACCGATGATCTTCTTTCCGCTGAATACGCGGGAGGAGCGGGAGAGCTATCATATTACTCTAAAAGTTGAAGATACTCGCAACTGGGGAGAGATCGTTTATCAGCTATCCCATGAAATATGCCACGCCTACTGTAACTTCTATAAAGCGAAGGCCACCAAACATAAATGGTTCGAAGAGGCTATTTGTGAAGCTGGCGCGTTTAGCAATCTAAATAATATTTACCAGACCTGGAGTGATTTACCCTTTGCAGCGCATTCGGCGTTAGAGACATTCCGCCAGGAAATACGCCGCTACCTTGAAAAACTGCTTGAAGGGGTGCCACAGGGCATTACCACCGGTGATATTCTGGAATTTATCAACGTTAACCTACCGATATTTGAAATAAAGAGCATTACCAAAATCTGGGACCGCGATAGCCACATCAAATTGCGGGCGATATCCTGCTATTTATGCGAACAGCTGTTTTATGCCGATAGTCGCTACTGGCGATCGGTGCTGCATTTTAACGAGTGGGATGCCACTACCGATAAAAACTTTGTCAGCTTTATTAACAGCTGGGCGAAGCACGGCGGCGATGATGTACGCCCCGTCGCCGCCTCGCTAGGGATCCTGCTGATATAGATCGGTTAACGCCCGCCGTACATACCTGGCAACATCCCTGCCTGGCGCCCTCCCTCAACCGTGGCTACCTTTAAACAACTATAACGAAAGCGCATTCCTGCGGGAAAAGACGCTTTCACTCTGCTGCGGTGCGGTTTGCCGACGGCGATTGGCAAGGTTGAGGAAGCAAAATGAGCGAACCCCTGTGTACCCTGTTTTACGACGGGAGGCCGGTTACTGGCCCGGCCAACGTCCCGTTAATCGATTTTCTTACCGCGGGCGGCCTGAAACTGCCCCATGTTTGCTATCACCCATCGCTTGAACCGATGCAAACCTGCGACGTTTGCTGGGTGGAGTACAATGGCGAACTGGTGCGCGGCTGCACGCTTAAAAGCGCGGAAGGCATGGAGATTGCCAGCCGTACGCCGCTTGCCGAGGCGGCACAGCATGAAGGGATGGACCGCCTGCTGGCAAAGCATGAGCTCTACTGCACCGTGTGCGAGCACAACACCGGCGACTGCACCCTGCACAATACGATGGCGGATATGCATATCCCCATTCAGCGCTATGAATACCAGCGCAAGCCCTACGTGAAAGACCACTCCAACCCGTTCTACACCTATGACCCCGATCAGTGCATTCTCTGCGGCCGCTGCGTAGAGGCGTGCCAGAACGTGGAGGTGAATGAAACGCTAAGCATCGACTACACGATGGCGCATCCGCGCGTGCTGTGGGACGGCGGCGAAACCATTGCCGGCTCAAGCTGCGTTAGCTGCGGCCACTGCGTCACCGTCTGCCCCTGTAACGCGCTGCTTGAAAAAACCATGCAGCCGGACGCCGGGCCGTTCACCAGTATGAAACAGTCGCTCAAGCGGCCCATGATCGATCTGGTGAAGGCGGTAGAAAATAGCACCGGCGCGGAAATCGTCACCGGTATCTCAGTGATGGATATGCACTGGCGCCAGCCGGAGATCAAGCGCACCAAAACCGTCTGCACCTATTGCGGTGTGGGTTGCAGCTTTGAGATCTGGACGCGCGACCGCCACGTGCTGAAAGTGCAGCCGATGGCCGACGCACCAGCCAACGGCATCTCTACCTGCGTAAAAGGTAAATTCGCCTGGGATTTTATTAACGATAAAGAGCGCCTCACCACGCCGCTTATTCGTGAAAATGACCGCTTTCGCAAAGCGAGCTGGGATGAAGCACTGGAGCTGGTGGCGCGCCGTCTACTGCAAATTCGTAACCAGCACGGCCCGCAGAGCATCGGCTTTATCGGCTCCAGCAAAGGCAGCAACGAAGAAGCTTATCTGACGCAGAAAATTGCCCGTCTGATTATCGGCACCAACAGCGTGGACAACTCCTCCCGCTACTGCCAGAACCCCGCCACGATGGGTTTATTCCGCACCGTCGGCTACGGCGGCGATGCGGGCACGATAGAGGATCTGCAGAAGGCGGATCTGGTGGTCATCGTCGGCAGCAATACCGCTGAAAACCATCCGGTTATCGCAGCAAAGATCAAAGCGGCGAAAAAGCATCACGGGCAGAAGCTGCTGGTCGTCGACCCGCGCCGTCACGAGATGGCCGAGCGCGCCGATCTGCACCTGCGCGCCCGTCCCGGCACTGACATGGTATGGGCCTCGGCGATGGCCCGCTATATGTTCGATAACGGCTACGCCGACGAGGCGTTTCTGGCCGAACGGGTCAACCAGGTGGAGGAGTATCGCCAGTCGCTGGCACCCTTCACGCTGGAGTTCGCGGCAGAAACGACGGGGCTTTCCGTTGAGGAGCTCACCGCCGCCGCCGAGCTTATCGGCAAAGCAAGCGCCGTCTGCATCGTCTGGGCGATGGGCATTACCCAGCACAGCCACGGCGCCGATGCCAGCACCGCGCTCTCTAACCTGCTGCTGGTGACCGGCAACTATGGTCGTCCCGGCACCGGCGGCTACCCGATGCGCGGCCACAACAACGTGCAGGGCGCGAGCGACTTCGGCTGCCTGAAAGATTACTACCCCGGCTACGAGTCGGTGAGCGATGAAAGCGTGCGTGAAAAGTGGGCGCGTGCCTGGGGCGTCGAGCCGGAGCGGCTGTCGCTGGAGGCGGGCTCGGATAACTTCGAGATGGTTGAGCACGCACGCACGAAACAAATTCGCGCCATGTATGTGATTGGCGAGGAGACCGCCTTTGCCGACGCCGACACCACTAACGTTCACGAAGGCTTTACCAACCTCGATTTTCTGGTGGTGCAGGATCTCTTCTTCAGCCGCACGGCGCAGTTCGCCGACGTAGTGCTGCCGGGCTGCCCAAGCGTGGAAAAAGAGGGTACCTACGTCAACACCGAGCGGCGCATTCAGCGCTTTTACGAGGCGCTCGCACCCCTTGGCGACAGCCGTCCGGACTGGCGCATTCTTACCGAGCTTGCCGCCCGCATGGGGCATGACTGGGGCTATACGCACCCGTCGCAGATTATGGCCGAAGCGGCGCGCATCGCACCCTTGTTCGCAGGCGTCAGCTACGAGCGGCTCGAAGGCTTTAGCTCCCAGGTCTGGCCCGTCACGGCGGAGGGCAAAAGCACGCCGCTGCTCTATACCGATAAGTTTAAAACGCCCGATGGGCGCGCCATTCTTTACCCGCTTGAGTGGCAGCCGCCGCAGGAAGCACCCGATGAGCAGTACGACCTAACGCTCAACAACGGCCGCATGCTGGAGCATTTCCAGGCGACCAACCAGAGCGGGCGCGGCGGGCGCACAATGTCGCTGTCGCCGGACTGGTTTGTGGAAATTAGCCCTGAGCTTGCCGCCGAGCGCGGCCTCGGAGAGGGCGACTGGGTGAAGCTCACCTCACGGCGCGGCTCGCTGGAGGTGCCCGTGGTCGTCACCGACCGCGTGGCAGGCGGCACGCTGTTTATCTCGATTCACCAGGGCAAACCAGGCATTAACCTGCTGACCGGCGAACATCACGACCCGGACGTCAACACGCCAGCCTATAAAGAGATCGCTATTCGGCTGGAGAAGCTTTCACGCGAGCCGCACCCCTCTCCCCTGCCGCGGCATAACTTCCGCTACGGCAACCGCACGCCGATACCGCACGTGCAGGTTGAGGAGAAGTGGCAGCGCGACGACTATCGCCTCCCGCCCGAGCAGGCCCCACACCCGGAGAAATTTTAATGGCTAAAGCGATTGAGTATCAGGTGGATCCGCCCACCATCGGTCCCACCGCCGAGGAAGAGCTTCAGCGTCTTTTGCAGACGCTGCATGAGCATGGCGTGCTGCGCCTCGCCAACGACCTGGTGGCCAGCAACAACGACTGGCTCAAGGTGATTGTTGATGGCCTGAGCCGCAAAGGCTCGCTGAACGTCATTCAGAATATCTCCGTGCTGCTGATGGCGCTCTCCACCATCCCGCCGGAGCAAACCTACAAGCTCGCCTTCGGCCTGCGTGATTTCATGACCGAACTGAGCCGCGAAGAAGAGCAGCCGCAACGCGCGAACGGCAGCGCGCCAGGGGCGCGCGGCGCCTGGAAAATGCTGCATGACGACGAGCTCTGGCACTCGCTCACGCCGCTGCTAAACGGCCTGAAGGCTTTCTCCCGCCGCATGGAGGAAGAGGTGGATAAACCGATTTCGTCGTTCAGCGGTAAACCGAGCGACGCGTAAGGCTCAACGGAGGAAGCATGATAAGCCAGGAGACGGCTTTGTGGCTGGCGCGCAGCCAGTTCGCTTTTACCATCGGCTTTCACATTGTGCTGGCGGCCTTCACCATCGGCCTCGCCCAGTGGCTGATGCTGCTGGAGGGGCTGTGGCTGTGGCGTAAGCAGCAGGTTTATCTCGATCTCTATAAATACTGGAGCAAGGTATTCGCGCTGAACGTCGCGGTGGGCGTGGTGACCGGGGTGCTGATGGAGTTTCAGTTTGGCACCAACTGGGGCGCACTCGCTAACCGTGCTGGCGCGGTCATGGGGCCGATGATGTACATGGAGGTGCTGGTCGCCTTTTTCCTTGAAGCCGGGTTTATGGGGGTGGTGCTCTTCGGCATGGGCAAGGTGCGCCCCTGGGTGCACTTTTTCGCGACCTGCGTGGTGGCCGCCGGGTCGATTTTCAGCGCCTTCTGGATCCTCTCCGCAAACTCCTGGATGCAGACCCCTGCGGGTTTTATTACCGGTGCGGATGGCCGTTTTCAGCCCGTCGACTGGTGGGCGGTGATCTTTAACCCCTCTTTCCCCTGGCGTCTTGCCCATATGACGCTGGCGGCGATGCTCGCCACCGCCTGCCTTGTTGCCGCCGCAGGGGCATGGCACCTGCTAAAACGGCCGGATAATCGCGGCGCGCGGCTGATGTTCTCCTGGGGTCTGTGGCTACTGCTGTTTGTTACCCCGATCCAGGTCGTGGTAGGCGATCTGCATGGTGAAAACACCCGCGATCACCAGCCAGTGAAGCTGGCGGCGATGGAGGGCAGCTGGAACCCGCCGCCGCCCGGAGAGGGCGAGCCGCTGCGGCTTTTCGCCATTCCGGATATGCAGGCGCAGCGCAATCACTTTGAACTGGCTATACCGAATATTGGCTCGCTCTACCTGCGCCACAACCTCACCGGCACCATTCACAGCCTGAACCAGTATCCCCGTGATGAACTTCCCTGGGTGCCCGGCGTGTTCTTCGCGTTTCGTGCGATGGTGGGGCTGGGGCTGCTGATGCTCTTTTTCGGCGCAGCCGGGCTGGTCACGCGCCTGCGCGGCAGGCTGTGGACCTCCCGCTGGCTGCAGCGCGGCATGGTATGGATGGCGCCGGCAGGCTTTTTTGCCATGCTCGCCGGGTGGTTTGTAACCGAGACCGGACGCCAGCCCTGGACCGTTTACGGCGTGCTACGCACCGCGCACAGCGCTTCTCCTGTCGCCCCCTCGCTGGTACTGACCTCATTTTTTGCCCTTTTGGTGGCGTATCTGCTCATCTTCGCCACCGGGCTATGGTTCTTACTGCGCCTGCTTGGCCGGGCACCGTCGCATAATGAAAGAGAGCCGAATGCGGAAGTGGCGGAGCAGACCGGACGCGGTATAACGCCGCAGAGCATAAGGGGGCGCTACGATGCTTGAGCTTGCCCTTTCTCTGCCGCTGCTAACGCTTTTGAGCGCTATCGCCCTGGCCTTCGGCGTGCTGGTTTATGTGGTGCTGGACGGCACCGATCTCGGCGTCGGCCTGCTCGCGCCGTTTCAACCGCCGCAGGCGCGCCAGCAGATGAACATCTCTCTTCTGCCGGTGTGGGATGGCAACGAAACCTGGCTGGTACTGACCGCAGGGGCGATGCTGGCGCTTTTTCCGGTCGCTTTCAGCATCCTTTATAGCGCGCTCTATCTGCCGGTTTATATCATGCTGCTGGCGCTAATTGTGCGCGGCATGGCGATAGAGTTTCGCCACCAGCACCCGGCGCTGTTCGACACGCTGTTTATCGGCGGCTCCTGGGTTGCCTCGCTAAGCCAGGGGGCGACGATGGGCGCATGGATTGAGGGAATCGCGCATAATGGCGAACAGTTCACCGGCGGCCCTCTGGCGTGGCTTTCGCCGTTCTCGCTCTACTGTGCCGTTTCGCTAACGGTAGGGTATGCGCTGCTCGGTGCCTGCTGGCTGGTATGGCGCTGCGAAGGGAAGCTGGCCGCCTGGGGTAGGCGTCAGGCGATGCGGCTTGCGCTGTTTACCGCCGCGCTGCTGGCAGGGCTTGTTCTCTGGACTACACAGCTACATGAAAATTATCGCCTGCATTTGCTGGCATGGCGCTACAGCGGGCCGCTCGCGCTAGTTGCGCTGCTGGCGCTAACCGGGCTTATCGCCGCGCTGCGCCACAAACGTGCGTTTTTGCCGCTGGTCATGGCGCTTATGCTCTTTTGCGCCGCGTTTGGTGCCATGCTGCTGGCAGTTTTTCCGTTCATTCTGCCGCCCGGCCTGCTGCTAACCCAGGCCGCCGCACCGCCTGCGACGCAAAAGCTGATGCTTATCGCCTTCGGCATATTTGTACCGATTACGCTTATCTACAACAGCTGGGGTTTCTGGATCTTCCGCGGCAAAATTCACGCCGCCCGGGATGCAGATCGTCCCTGACGCAGCGCCTGCGGCGGCACGCCGAAACCGCGGACGAACACTTCGCGCATGTGGCGGCGGTCGCGAAAGCCAGATTCGCGGGCGATGGCGTCGAGGGTTAAACGGCTCTGCTCAATCATGAGTCGCGCGGCCTCAAGGCGTAGCCCTTCAATGGCCTTAGCTGGAGATTTGCCGGTCTCGGCGCGAAACAGACGGGTCAACTGCCGGGCGCTGAGGTGCACGGCGTCCGCTAAGTCATCTACCGTCAGCGGCTTGCGCAGGTTTTTACGCGCGTACTCCAGCGCGCTTTGCAGTCTGTCAGAACGGGGTGCCAGCGCCAGCATCTCCGAGTGCTGGGTCTGGCCGCCGGAGCGGCGCTGGTTCATTACCAGCCGGTGCGCAACGCTGCGAGCCACGTCCGCCCCCAAATCTTTCTCTACCATCCCCAGCGCCATATCCAATCCGGCGGTGAGACCCGCCGAGGTCCAGATCGCCTCATCAATAATAAAGATGCGGTCATCATCAAGCTGGACGGCCGGATGCAGCCGCTTCATGCTGGGGGCGTGCGCCCAGTGGGTAGTGGCGCGTCGGTTCTCCAGCAATCCCGCCTGGGCCAGCACAAACGCACCGGTACAGATCCCTGCCACCCGTCGTGCCTGCCGGGCTGACGTCTGCAGAAATGCGATAAGCCCCGGCGTGGCAGGCTGCTCGGTGGGCATCAGCACCCCCGCCAACAGCCAGGTATCCATCTGCAGATCGGCAGATAACGACGCGCTTTCGATGCCAATCGCCGACGATGAGCGCACCGTACCTCCGTGCTCTGAGTAGACCGCCGTCTGGTAAAACGCCTCGCCCGCCACGATGTTGGCAAACTCAAAAACGGTAAGCGTTGAGAGGGCTAGCATCTGAAAATTGTCGGCAATAATTAAACCAATCCTGTGCATTATGTCACCTTACCGAAAATGAGGAGTCAAACGGCTGCATACGAAAACGCTCAGAGAGCCAGAGACTTACCAACGCCAGCAGCAGAAAGAGTACTGCGCTGACCATTACGCCATAAAAGCCATAAATCGGATAGATCCACGCGGCGACGGCGGAGCCAAAACCAATTCCACAGAACATAAATGCGCTGGTCAGGGCCAGTGAGATGCCTCGGGTTTGTGGATCGGCAATTTCCACTATCCTGCGCTGCTGCGTGGGCCACAGCAGATCGGTAGCAAATGCCCAAAATACCAGCGCAATATAGAGTAGCGCGAGCTTGCCCGGCAGCAGGGTAATGACCACCATATCGGCCACCAGCAGCGCTATGCCAGCGGTCAGCAGGCGCTCGGCGCTGTAGAGCCTGGCGGCCCGCGAGACAAACAGATTTCCGAGAATACCTGCCACGCCAATCACCGCCAGCGCAACCGACACGCTGTCGCTGTCGCCATGCCAGGTATCGCGCACAATCGGCGAAATAAAGGCGTACATGTCGTAGACGCCGGAGGTAATAAAAAACACCACCAGAAAGGCCGTCAGCGATGTCCGCTCCATCAGCACCTGCCCGACCTGGCGCAGGCGAATATCTGCCCCGGCAACGCTGTTTGGTACGCTAAGCATAATATTGATGACCGACAGCACGCTTATCGCCCCAACGAGGGTAAACAGCATCCGCGCCCCCAGCAGGTTTGCGGCCCATGCCGCCAGCGGAATGCCGACCATGCTGGCCATCGATACGCCCAGCAGGATCATGGCGATAGCGCTGCCCCGCTCCTTTTCTTTAACCAGCTCCGAGCCGAGCGCCACCAGTACAGGTCCGATCAACGATGCGCCGAGACCCATCACGATCCGCGAGAGCAGCAGCACGCTGTAGTCAGGGGCCAGGGCAAACAGAAACGCCCCCAGCCCGAAAACGCTCATCCCGGCAACGACCTGCTGGCGACGCCTGACGTGGCCGAAAAAGACCTGTGCCAGCGGTGCCCCCACGGCAAAGGTGAGACCGAAAACGGCCAGCAGGCGAGCGCTCTGAGCATCGGTCAGCCCCCAGGCATGGGAAATAGGCCCGAGGCTCCCCGCGACGGAGAGCGCCCCGGTCGCCTGCACAAAGTAGGCCAGGCTCAGCGCCCACAGCGCCCGGCGCTGGGGTGCGGTAATGTCAGTTTTCATCGCCTCGATCTCTCAAAGCCGGAGCCAGCCAGCGGTTACGCTACGGGAATAGGATGCTCAACCATCGCCTGGTTGAACTGGTTCACTACCGTATGCTCATCCGCCCCCGGATTGGCGCGGGCAGGCAGCACGCGGTCAACGATAGCTTCGATATTATCGGTACCCAGTTTCTCGAACGTTTCGCTGATAAATGCATCCAGCGGCATGGCCCGGTCGTCACCGCTGCGGTAGATCAGGTCGGTATCGACCCACGGGGGAGAGATCTCAATGACCTTCACGCGGGTGTCGCGCAGCAGGAAGCGCTGGGAGAGCGTGTAGGAGTGGATTGCTGCCTTGGTGGCGGAGTAGAGCGCGTTACTTGCCAGCGGAATAAAGGCGAGGATCGAACTGTTGTTGATCAGCACCGCATCCGGCTGTTTTTTCAGATGCTCGATAAACGCCGAGGTAACACGTACCGGCCCCAGCAGGTTGGTATCAAGCAGCGAAACGGCCATCGCGTCATCCTGCACGCCAGCGGCGTTATCAAAAGGCATGATACCGGCGTTGTTGATGACTACGTTCAGGGCCGGATAGCGTGACAGTACGCTCTCGGCTGCCGCCTGAACGCTTGCCGCATCGGTGACGTCCAGCACGACTGAATCCATTCCCGGGTTCGCGGCGGTGACGCTATCCAGCAGCGCTTTGCGGCGGCCGGAGATGATCACCTGGTTGCCCAGCTTATGGAACTGCTCGGCCATCGCCCGGCCAATACCAGAGGTGCCGCCAGTAATAAAAATAGTATTGTGGGTCAGTTTCATGATGTTCACCTTGTGTTGTGTTATCGGGTTGGTGAAATCATCTTATGCGCTTTCGTGATGTCTTAAATGACGTAGAGGGTAGTGATTCAGGACATCATAAGGTAATACCAGGCTCCGGCAGCAGGTCGGTGATCGCCGTTAAGTGTTCCCGCAGGGCGCTATGCAGCTGACGAATAGCCGGAGAGAACTGCTTGCGGTGCGGGCAGATGAGGTTGAGCGGCGCGGCTTCTCCCGGGTGCTCGGGCAGCAGGATCTCCAGCCGTCCGGCCTGCACGTCGGCGCTGATGTCGATCCACGACTTATAGACGATACCCATGCCCTCTACGGCCCAGCGCCGCGCCACGTCGGCGTCATCACAGAGCAGGCGGCTCTTGACCGTCAGCTGGCGACGGGTGCCATTCTCAGGAAAGCTCCACTTGTCGTAGACATGACTGTTCATGGTAAACAGCAGGCAGTGGTGCTGCGCCACCTCGTCAAGGCTGGCGGGCCGCCCGTGTTTTTCAAGGTAGGCCGGAGAGGCGGCCAGCACGCGGCGGTTATGCTTTGCCAGCGGCAGCGCCACGTAGCTGCTGTTATCCAGCACGCCGTAGCGAATGGCAACGTCTATCGGATCGCGAAAGACGTCGCTAACCTGATCGGAGAGCGAGAGCCGCAGGGTGATTTTCGGATGCTGTTCGCAGAAGCGGGTAATCAGCGGCAGCAGAACGTTGCGTCCGATATCCGACGGCATCGCCACCTTCAGCTCGCCCTGTAGCTCATTATCACTGTGCAGGCTCTCCTCGCCAGCCTGCACCACGGCCAGCAGCTCCTGGGCGAACGGCAGATACTTCTCCCCCTCCGCCGTCAGCCGCAGGCTGCGGGTCGAGCGCGCGAAGAGGCGCTTATCGAGATCGCGCTCAAGCCGGTGAACGGCAGCGCTCACCTGACCTGGGAGCAGATCGGCCTCCCGCGCGGCGTTAGAGAAGCTTCCCAGCGCCGCGGCGCGCACAAATAGCGTCACATCTTCAAGGCGAATCATGCTCTTGTTCTCTTTCGATACTGGCCCGGAGTCATACCATACAGGCGCTTAAAGGCCTGTGTAAACGAGGCCAGCGACAGAAACCCGCAGCGTCCTGCGACCGCATCCACGGTTGCCTGCTTCTCCTCTATCAGCATGCGCGAGGCAAGAGTCAGGCGCAGCTGAGAGAGCCAGGCCTGGGGCGTCTGGTGATAGCTGCGGGCAAAGTGGCGGGCAAAAGTGGCGCGGGATAAGAAGCAGCGCTCGGCCATGATCTCCATCGTCCACGGGTGGGCCGGATCGGCCAATACCGCCAGTAGCGCTGGGGCCAGCCGTTTATCGCTCATCAGGCGCAGCAGCCCGGCAGGAGGTTCATGCAGGGAGAGCAAAATCCGCATCAGCAGCGCCAGCAGCGTTGCGGCCAGGCTTTTGACAATCGTTGCCCCGCCCGGCTGTGGGTTCAGGCTCTCCCGCACCAGCATCGTCAGCAGAAGCTCCAGCTCCGGGCAATCTTCTCGATCGTGGGTTTGCAGATGGATCAGCGCCGCGTTATCGGCAAAGAGCCAGCTATAGCCTGGCCCAAAACGGAATTCGCCGCACAGCACCTCGACCGCAGGTCCCGGCCCGCTGGTCTCTACCTCGGTTAGCGTCCCGTTATGACGTTTCGCCACCGGCGCGACCTGCCCCCACTCCACCAGCCCCTGAAGCAGATGCGGCGAGCCGTGGGGCAGCAGCAGGATATCCCCGGCGCGCACGTCCAGGGTTCTGCCCGCCATCACCAGCCGGGCTTCCCCGCGCAGAATGACATGCCAGGGCACGCAGCCCGCGGCGAGCTGGGCATGCTCGGCCTCCCAGCGCCCGGCAAAGCGGCAGTGCAGATTAACGGCGCACGCCGGGGCCAGCATAGCAAGCAGTTGGCTAAGGCTATCCATAACTTCTCCTGAGACGACAGGACAAAAAATCGAGACGATGAGCGGCAACGGCCCTGCCGCGGACTCCCTATTATGAGTCCATCGCCGATACGGCGGAACCCATAAACTGACAGGAGAAGATCATGAGCCGTTTAACTACCATCCAGCCCGATAATGCCGCTGGCCAGACTGCTGAGCTCTTTAGCGCCATTAAACGTGCAATGGGTAAAGTGCCCAACGCCTACCAGACCATTGGCAACGCACCGGACGTGCTTGCCCAGGCGCTACAGCATAATGCCACGCTGGCGAAAAGTAGCCTGAGTAAACGCGAGCTGGAGGCGATTAATCTTGCCGTCAGCGAAGCCTCTGGCTGTGACTACTGCCTGGCAGCCCATACCCTGACGGGCAAGATGGCGGGCTACAGCGTTGAGCAGACCGAACAGCTGCGTCGCGCCGACTACCCGGAAGATGCGCACATCGATGGCCTGGTGAAATTTGTGAAAGCACTGGTTACGACGCGTGGCACGCTGCCGGAGGAGTCCGTTACCCGCTTCCGCGATGCTGGCTTTAGCGATCGTCAGGTAGTGGAGACCATCAGTGCAGTCAGCGCCATCCTGTTCACCAATATGATTAACCGGGTAAACGACACCGTCGTGGATTTCCCAAAGGTGAACTAAATGAAACGCCGGGCGGCACTGCGTTTGCCCGGCCTACCCCGACCGTAGCCGAGTTAGCGCTGGCGTATATCCGGAATGATGAGATCCCCGCGCAGCACGCATGAACCCAGCACGTTCTGGGTTTTTTCGCTCAGCCAGCTAACGATGCGGGCCGCCATTGCGTCCATTGAGTATTCGATGGCCGGGATGGTGGGGATCCCCGGCAGGTGCACGGAGCCAGCAAGGCTGAAGACCATGATGTCCCCCGGTACCGATTTATTAAACGCCTGCAGCTGGGTAATCACCCGCTGCGCCTCCTGCTCATCGGCCACCAGCAGGGCATTAAAGTTCAGCGTGGTAGCGTTGTTGAGCAGCACCTGCAGGGCCACCGACGCCGAGGTCGCGTCCATAAACACCAGGTTACGGTTAAAGGGCAGGAAATTATTTTCCAGCGCATGTTTGTAGCCCAGCAGCACTCGCTCAGCGGAGCCGCTAACGTCCGGGTGGATAAGCGCTATCTGGCGACGCCCTTGGCTAATCAAATAGTTACAGGCCGTTTCCGCCGCGAAGGCGTGATCGAACTGAATACTGTTCGGCGTATCGGCTTCCGCGCAGTCCACCAGGATCACATCGTCATAGCCAAGGTTATTCAGCGGAAAACGCGCGCCGATAATCAGGACGTCATCGCAGAGACCACAGGTAAGTTCGTCGAGGGCGCTAATCACCTCTGACCGGCTATTGGCAAAGCGCAAAAGCAGGTGCTTCTGATGCTGGCTAAGATGCTTCTCCAGCGCGTAGAGGTAACCGGTGGTCTGGTTGATATTGTCCTGGGCGCAGATGACGCCAATGCAGCCGGTGGTCTGGCTGAGCAGAGACTGGGCGATGACGTTGGGCCGGTAGTTCAGCTCTTCAACGGCTTTTAACACCGCCAGCCGACTGGCCTCTTTGACGCCGCGTGACCCACTCAACACCCGTGAGACGGTTGCTTTCGACACTCCCGCCAGACGTGATACATCGTTGATTGTAGACATCTTTTTCCCCTGTCAGGCCGCATGTGCAGCCCAAAAAACAAGCAAAGCATGGTGCATAATATCGCCAGCAGCAGTATAGCTGCATTCTATTTCGCATGGAAACCGATTTTCCGTTTTGCCCTCATTGCTGGTAGTGAGCCATAAAAAGCTGTGATGTAAATCCAGGAAAATTACCTTATAGCCTATGGATTTTGATGAGTATCACACTTCGAAGTCTAACAGATGGAAACCGGTTTCCATCTGTTATCCAATCATCATTGTAATAACTTTTAACATTTAGAGGATGGGGATGATGATTAAGATCATGCTGTGCTGCTCCGCGGGGATGTCCACTAGCCTGTTGGTCAGAAAAATGGTCGAAGCGGCCGATGAAAGAGGTTTACCGGTAGAGATCGATGCGTACGGCGTAGCGGAGTTTGACACCCAGTTTCCACGCTATCAGGTGGTGCTGCTGGGGCCGCAGGTGAAATACATGCTCAATACGCTGTCAGAAAAGGCTGCCGCTCACGGCATTCCCGTTCAGCCCATTAATCCAATGGACTACGGTATGCAGCGCGGCGATAAGGTGCTGGACTTTGCTCTGTCGCTCATCGAAGCGGCACACTAAAAGGGTGTTCCTATGAGTTCGTTATATCAATCTATGGTTGCCGTTATTGAGCAGTCCATTACGCCGCTGGCGGGACGGCTGGGGCAACAGAAGTATGTCATTGCCATCCGCGATGGCTTTACCGCTGCGCTGCCGTTTATGATCATCGGCTCCTTTATGCTGGTGTTTATCTTCCCGCCGTTCTCCGCCGACACGACCAACAGTTTCGCGCGCGGCTGGCTCGACTTCTCCCAGACCTATCGCGAACAGCTGATGCTCCCGTTTAACCTAAGCATGGGCGTGATGACCTTTTTTATCTCGGTCGGGATCGGCGCCAGCCTCGGACGGCAGTTTAATCTCGATCCGGTGATGTCCGGACTGCTGGCGTTTATGGCCTTCCTGCTGGTGGCTGCGCCCTATGCCGACGGCAAAATCTCCACCCAGTACCTGTCGGGTCAGGGGATCTTTACCGCACTGATCACCGCGATCTACTCCACCCGCGTCTATGCGTGGCTGAAGCAGAACAACATCACCATTCGCCTGCCAAAAGAGGTACCCACCGGCGTGGCGCGCTCCTTTGAGATCCTTATTCCGGTAGTGGTGATTATCGGCACGCTGCATCCGCTGAACCTGTTTATCGAGGCGCAAACCGGCATGATCCTGCCCCAGGCAATTATGCACCTGCTGGAGCCGCTGGTCTCGGCGTCGGATTCGCTGCCTGCCATCCTGCTCTCCGTCCTGCTGTGCCAGATCTTCTGGTTTGCTGGCATCCACGGGTCGCTGATCGTTACCGGCATTATGAACCCCTTCTGGATGGCGAACCTCTCCGCTAACCAGGCCGCGCTGGCGGCGGGCACGGTGCTACCGCACATCTATCTGCAGGGCTTCTGGGATCACTATCTGCTGATTGGCGGCGTCGGCTCTACTCTGCCGCTAGCCTTCCTGCTGCTGCGTAGCCGCGCTACCCATCTGCGGACTATCGGCAAAATGGGCATCGTCCCGAGCTTCTTTAATATCAACGAGCCGATTCTGTTCGGTGCGCCGATCATCATGAACCCGATGCTGTTTATCCCCTTCGTCTTCGTCCCGATGGTGAATGCCTGCCTCGCCTATGCCGCCACGAAGCTGGGCTGGCTGGCACAGGTCGTTTCGCTGACGCCGTGGACAACGCCAGCGCCTATCGGGGCATCCTGGGCCGCTAACTGGGCGCTGAGTCCGGTCATCATGTGCGGGATCTGTATGGTGCTGTCCGCCCTCATGTACCTGCCGTTCCTGCGGGCCTACGAGCGCTCGCTGATGAAAACCGAAGAACAAAAAGCGCAGGACGTGACGCCGCTGGCCGGAACCGTTCGCCAGTAATCAACGGGAGAGACAAGAGATGAAATACGCATTTCCAGAGCATTTCTGGTGGGGCAGCGCCAGCTCCGCGCTGCAAACCGAAGGGCAGAGCCAGCAGGGCGGCAAAAGCGCGACGACGTGGGACCATTGGTATGCGAGCCAGCCGTACCGTTTTCACCAGCAGGTCGGCCCGCAGGACACCTCAACGTTTTACCAGAACTGGCGACAGGATATTGCCCTGCTCAAGCAGCTCAACCACAACAGCTTTCGGACCTCGCTGAGCTGGTCGCGGCTGATCCCGGACGGCGTGGGCGAGGTCAATCCTGAGGCGGTGGCGTTCTATAACAGCGTTATTGATGAGCTGCTGGCCCAGGGGATCACACCGTTTATCACCCTGTTCCACTTTGATATGCCGATGGTGATGCAGGAGAGAGGCGGCTGGGAGAACCGCGAGGTGGTAGAGGCCTTTAGCCGCTATGCGAAGATCTGTTTCGACCTGTTTGGCGACCGGGTACTACACTGGTTTACCTTCAACGAGCCGATTGTGCCGGTGGAAGGTGGCTACCTGTATGACTTCCACTACCCCAACGTGGTGGATTTTAAACGCGCGGCGACGGTGGCCTACCATACCGTGCTGGCGCACGCCTCGGCGGTGCGAGCTTACCGTGCCGGGCACTATGCCGGCGAGATCGGCATCGTCCTCAACCTGACGCCGTCCTATCCACGCTCAAACAACCCGGCGGACCTGACTGCCGCGCACCATGCCGATCTGCTGTTTAACCGCAGCTTCCTCGACCCGGTGCTGCTTGGCGAGTATCCGGCAGATTTAGTCGCGCTGCTGAAAGAGTACGATCAGCTGCCTGCCTGCCTCCCGGAGGACAGCGCTCTAATTGCCGATGGCAAAATCGACCTGCTGGGGATCAACTACTACCAGCCAAGACGCGTGAAGTGCCGCGACAGCGCGGTTAACCCGGCCTCGCCGTTTATGCCGGAGTGGCTGTTTGATTATTACGAGATGCCGGGCCGGAAAATGAACCCCTATCGTGGATGGGAAATATACGAACCGGGTATTTACGACATCCTCACTAATTTACGCGTTAATTACGGCAACCCGCGCTGCTTTATTTCAGAGAACGGCATGGGCGTCGAAAACGAGCAGCGTTTTATTGAGAATGGCCAAATTAACGATCAATACCGAATTGAGTTTGTGTCCGGTCACCTGAAGTGGCTGCATAAGGGTATTCAGGAGGGCTGTCACTGCCTCGGTTACCATATGTGGACGTTTATTGATAACTGGTCGTGGTGTAACGGCTATAAAAACCGCTACGGTTTTGTGCAGCTCGATTTAGCCACCCAGACGCGAACCATTAAACGCAGCGGAAAGTGGTTTGCCGCTGCCGCTGCCAATAACGGATTTAACGAGGAGCAATAAGATGATTGAACTGGAAGAGGCCGTCATGGAGATTATCGTCAACGCCGGCCAGTCGCGCAGCCTCTGCTTTGAGGCGCTGCACGCCGCGCGCGAGGGCAACTTTGACGAAGCAAATAGCCTGCTGCGTGAGGCGGACGGCTACGCCCGCCAGGCGCACCATATGCAGACCAAGCTGATCGAGCAGGACGCCGGGGAAGCCCGCCAGCCGATGACCTTAATTATGGTTCACGCCCAGGATCATTTAATGACCTCGCTGCTGGCCCGTGAACTGTCGGAAGAGATTATTCGTCTTTATCAACGCTAATTAATTATGGAGAAATAGTCAGTCAGTTTTTAAGTAATCTGTACCTCACAATTAATGGTGATAGCGCAACTATTCCGCATCAAGCGGCGGGATAGTTATTGTCTAAAAATAATATATTAGATTGAGACAAAAAATGAATATCAATAAGAAACTTCCAGTCGCGCTGGCGGTGATGGCTGCCCTTTGCTCTGGTTCAGTCAGCGCCCAGGAGTTTACTCAGGAACAGATCGACGCGATTGTGGCAAAAGCAGTGGATAAAGCTCTCGCGGAGCGGCAAAAAAAAATGGATGCGGCGATCGATAAGAAAGCCGATGTCATTACCGAGCTGCAAACCGCGGCCCAATCGCCAGATATGGCCATTCCCTTTGGCGTGAAGTTTACCGGCTATGCCCGCTACGGGGCGCAGTTCCAGGGCGGCGATCAGAAGTTCGTTGGCGTTGACGGATCCTATAACGGCTCCTCCGCCATTGGCCGTCTGGGCAACGAGGGCAACGGCGGTGAATTCCAGCTCTCGAAAGCGTTTAAAGGCGATAACGGCGCTATCTGGGACATCAACGTGATGTTCGATCACTGGGGCGACGAGGTGAACCTGAAAAAAGCCTACGCCGGGGTGACCAATATTCTGGCATCCAACCCCAACGCCTACCTGTGGGCAGGCCGTGACTTCCACCAGCGTCCGCAGCAGGGTATCAACGACTACTTCTGGATGAACCACGACGGCCAGGGCGCAGGGGTGAAAAACTTCGACATCGGCGGCGTGCAGTTTGACGTCGCGGCAGTGGCAGCGGTGGAGTCCTGTAGTCCGGAAGTGATGAACGATGAGGGCAACCCGTCGCGTATCACCTGTACCGGCGGCTCCGGCACCGGTGATAAAGGCAACTACGCTATTACCTCCAAAGTGCACGGCATGAAGGTCGGCCCGCTGGATCTCGAGCTGTATGCCAACTACGGCTTTGACTCGAAGGCGGTAGATACCGACGAGCGTAAAAACGCCTGGCAGGGCGGCGTGGTGCTGAGCCACACCGGTGAGAAAGGGGTGAATAAGGTTATTGCCCGCTACTCAGACAACTCAGACAACAGCGTCTACAACAAAACTGACGATCTGACGACGATCTATGCCAGCTTCGAGGGGAACTATAAGTTTACCCAGCAGGCGCAGATCGAGTACCTGCTCGCCTTCCACGACTACGATAACGATGCCAATAGCGTGGATAACCGCCGCAACTATGGCGCGATTGTTCGTCCAATGTACTGGTGGAACGACGTGCACTCTACGTGGCTGGAAGCGGGCTATCAGCGGGTCGATTTCGACCAGGGCGGGGATAACCACGGCTGGAAGCTGACGCTGTCGCAGAACATCTCCATTGCGATGGGGCCAGAGTTCCGCCCGATGCTGCGCTTCTATGTCACCGGTGGCCAGGTGGATAACGATCGCACCGCGCGAGTAAACGGTACGGAAGAGAGCAATCTGGATTCGTTCAACGTCGGTGCGATGTGGGAAGCGTGGTTCTGATGTAGTTCGCGCGTCATGCCCGGCGGCGCAGCGCCAGCCGGGCAGAGAGCAATTACCCTTTTACGCGTACTTTCGCAGCCACTAGCAGCGCCGTCAGCAGCATCAGGCTGCCGGAGAGCACCAGCGGCGAGAGCAGGCCGAGGTTATCGAGTGCGTAGCCACCGACCGCCGCACCGCAGGTATTGGCAAGCTGGATCACCGCAACCTGGATCGATCCAGCCTTTTCCGCCTGATCCGCCAGCGAGCGGGTGATCCACGTCGACCAGCCCACCGGCACCAGCGCAAAGCCTAATCCCCACACCACCGTAACCGCAGAGGCGACAGTTTTATCGCTTCCCCAGAGGATCAGCGTCAGGGCGCTAAGGGCCAGCACCAGCGGCGCGGCGGTCAGCGCCGTTTTCAGCGATTTTTTCAGGAACGCGGACGACATCGAGGTGCCGATAAAGCTGGCGATACCGAAGCTGAGCAGCACCAGCGTCAGGCCGTCAACGTCAAAGCCTGCCATGCTCATATAAATAGGGCGAATATAGGTGAAGAAAGCGAACTGGCCGGCAAAGGCCATAAAGATGGCGATCATCCCCGCCAGCACGCCTGGGCGCTTGAGGATGCCAAACATATGTTCCTTGTGCTGCATCGGCTCGCCTGGCAGGGAGGGCAGCGCTTTCCAGACCCACAGTGTACAGACGATCCCCATCACCGCCGCCGCGTTAAAGACGTTTCGCCAGCCGATAATACCGCCAAGGAAACTGCCCAGCGGAGCGGCGATCACCAGCGCAATCGACACCGCGCCAAAAATCACCGACAGCGCCTTGGGTACCACACGCATCGGGACCAGGCGCATGGTGAGCGAGGCGGACATCGCCCAGAAGCCGCCGAGAGCCAGGCCTAAGCAGGCGCGCCCGATGAGCAGCAGGGTGAAGCTGTTGGCAAACGACACCAGCAGGCAGGAGAGGGTCAACAGCACCGAGAAGATCAGCACCACATAGCGGCGATCGGTGGTGCGAATGGTCTGGGTAATAAACAGGCTGGCGAACATGGCAATAAAGGCGGTCATAGTGACCGACTGCCCGGCGGTGCCCTCAGAGATACCTAAGTCTTGTGCCATAGGCGTCAGCAGGCTGACCGGCAGAAACTCTACGGTGATAAGGCAGGCCACGCAAAAGGCGACGGCGAAGACGGCTGACCAGTTTGGCCGAGCCAGTTCCGGGTGGGGTTTTCCCTGTAAATGCTCACTCATTTTGCCTCCAGGCAACGTCACATTGCGGTAAAGTCGCGCAGTGTAACATTCTGAGTGTGACGCATTTAACGTTTTAGCAACTTATACAGTGAAATGTGCAATTGATTGTGCCCGGCGGCGCTGCGCTTGCCGGGCCTACGGGGTCGAGCATGATGTGTAGGCCGGATAAGCGTAGCGCCATCCGGCGTTAGTGCAGATGCTGCGGTACTCAGTGCAACCAGTGGACGCCCTCTTCGGGCATAAAGAAGGCGTTGTAGCGCATCTGGAAGTTGTTGATCTCCGCCATATCCGGCTCCAGCTCACGCAGGAAACCCAGCGCCAGACGCACCTGGGCATCGGTCAGTGGTGCGGCAAGGCGGGCCTTTTGCAGCGTACGATGCCAGTAGTGGAGGTTCTGCTCGCTGCTATCGACAATGCACGCCTGCCAGATCAGCAGCGTCTGGGCGGCATTCTGGAGATGCGCCTCGTCCGGACGGGAGAGATACTGGATGTACTCCGCCCCCGCCGCTTTACCCAGCTGATCGATCATCGATTCAACCGGCATCGGCGTGGTGCCCAGCCGCTCGCTCAGACGGCGTACCGCCCGCCGGGAGTCGGAGGTTAAGACTCTGAAACCTACTACAAAAACAATAACCAGCGTCGCCAGCGTTAACCAAATCATGAAAGCTCCTGCCCTGTACCGGAATGCTTATCATAAAGGTAAACGCGGCGACGCATACAGTCTCTTTAGTGCGCTATCCCTGTCGTCACCTTAAAGCTACGGCTCTCCTGCGGGGCCAGCGTCAGCAGGCTGCCGTTGGCCTGTGCCGCCAGGAACCCTTCCGGCCGGCAGGTGGCTGGCAGGGCGAATGCCGCCACCTGCTGATCGCCGTTGTACAGAATCCAGCGCGTCGCATAGTTGAACTCGGCGCTGGAGAACCGGGTCACGAAGGTCGTGCCGTCCGGGCCCGTCATTTGAAACTCCGGCGTCGCGGTGTAGCGATCCAGCCTGTCGGCAAAAAAGACAATCTCGGGATCGTAATATTCCGGTTCGCTCAGCGTCTTCAGCGTGGTTTCACCCTGCTGGATACGCTGGTTGAACGCCAGCCACTGCTCGGTAGGTTTCACATGTGCCGGAATGGACTCCCGCAGCGCCAGCGCCTCGTCCGGCAGGTTCTGGCTGAAGGTCGCCTCTGGCACATAGGCGTAGTTCATATGGCACATGTACTGGAGCGGCATCGCTACCGAGGCCAGGTTGGTGACCGTCATATCAATGTCGAACAGCGCACTGGCTTTACGCAGCGTGACCGCAGGCTGCGCCAGGTAGTGGTGGCCGAAGCCCATCACATACTCGTAGCGGCCCCCTACGCGCAGCGTGTCGCCGTCGAACTCCAGCCAGGCCTCGTCCATCGCCGCGCAGGCCATCTCTCCGTGCAGCGCATGGCTGTCCTCCGGGGAGGGGCAGCCGTTTGCCAGCAGGCCCGAGTGGAAGGCGAAGCAGCCGTAGGTTTCGACGATCTCTTTGGCCGGCTTCGGCTGGCTGAACATGTTGCGCATGGTCAGCTCGTGGCCGTCAAACTCCGCGTCCCAGATCATCTGCCCCAGCCAGGGTAAGATCACCAGGTGACCGCGAGCGTTTGCCACCCTCAGCCCCTCAACCCCGCTTGGGTAGCGGAAGGCGCTGACCGTAAAATCACCGTTCTCCAGTAGCGTACGCGGCTGCGCGGTAAAAAGCTCACGCCACAGTGGCAAACAGGTTTTCATAGCGATTCTCCTCAGGAAGCGGTGGCTGCGGTAAGTTCGCGACGCACTTTACTTTCACGCCAGAAGTAGACGCCGACGTAGACGAAGCAGAGCATAGAGACGATGAACGAGAGCTGTAACGAGTGGAACATGTCCGCTACGTAGCCCTGCACCGCGGGTACGACCGCCGCGCCGACAATCGCCATAACGATCACCGCCCCCGCCATCTCGGTATGCTCGTTGTCCACCGTATCCAGCGTACCGGCGTAGATAGTGGCCCAGCATGGTCCAAACAGAATGCTCACCAGCACCGCCACGTAGACCGCGCTAAAGCTGGGAGCCAGCGCCACATAGGCCAGAAACAGTGCGCCGATAACAGAGTAGAGGATCAGCACCTTCTCCGGGTTGAAGCGCGTCATCAAAATGTTGGCCACGAACTTGCCGATAAAGAAGCAGGCAAAGCTGTAGACCATAAAGTTAGAGGCATCCCGCTCGTTGATATCTCCCAGCTCCAGCGCCAGGCGGATGGTGAACGACCAGACCGCAACCTGCATACCCACATAGAGGAACTGTGCCAGAATACCGCGGCGGAAGCGGGCGTTGCTCGCCAGATAGCGTAGCGTATCCATTGCCGACGGGCGCTTACGGTTCGCCGTTTGCGCCACTTTACAGGTCGGGAAGCGGGTTAACATAAACAGCACCATCACCACGACCAGTACCATGATCATGTACTTATACGGCTCAAGCGTGTTCTCCAGCATCAGCACCTTGAAGTTGTGGATCTGCTCCGGCGTCATGCCCGCCATCTGCTTTTCAAGACTATCGCCTTCGGAGAAGACCAGGTACTTGCCGAGCAGAATGCCCGCCGCCGCCCCAATCGGATAGAAAGTCTGGCTAATATTGAGGCGCAGCGTAGCGTGGGATTTTGGCCCCAGCATGGAGCTGTAGGTGTTGGCGGCGGTCTCAAGGAAGCTTAAGCCGATAGCAATCGCAAAAATCGCAGCGAGGAACATGGTGTAGGTTGCCATGTGCGACGCCGGGAAAAAGAGCGTACAGCCGACAATGTAGAGCGTCAGGCCAATTAAAATCGCAATCTTATAGCTGCTCTTTTTAATAACCAACGATGCCGGAATAGCAATTAAGAAATAGCCGCCGTAAAACGCACTCTGCACTAAAGCAGAGGCGAAGTTACTCAGTGAAAATACGCTTTTAAACTGCGTAATTAAAATATCATTTAACGCTGCGGCGCAGCCCCATAATGGGAACAGGCACGATAACAAAATAAACTGGAACAGAGGTGTCTTATTCAGATACCCATCAGGCATCTGAACGATGTTTTTATCGTTCATAGTGCTACCTTTTACAGTGCAGGGGTTTTTATTATTCGTTTATCGCCAGAAACTCATTGAACTGCTCAATGCTGGGATAGGACGACTGGGTGCCTTTGCCCGTTACGCTGAAGGCCGCGAAACGCGAGGCTTTTTTCATGGCGGTTTCTACATCACCGCTCTGGACGTAGTAGTGCGCAAAGCAGCCAATAAAGGCATCGCCCGCGCCGCTGGTGTCGACGGCATTCACTTTAATCGCCGGGACATGCACTTCCGTATCACGCGTCATCCACAGCGCGCCCTTCTCGCCCATCGTGACGATAATGTTGTTCAGCCCTTTATCGGTCAGGCTACGAGCGGCACGACGAATATTGTCGTAGCTGTCGACCGGCATGCCGGTGAGAATTTCCAGTTCGGTTTCATTCGGTACGAAGAAATCACATTTGCAGGCGTAGGACATATCCAGCTCGCGCAGTGCCGGCGCCGGATTTAACAGCACCTCAATGCCGTGCTTTCTACCAAATTCAATGGCGTGATAAACCGTCTCCAGCTGCACTTCGAGCTGTAAAACGATGAGCTTACATTTCTTCAGATCTTCAGCGGCGCGATCGATATCCTCCGGCGAGAGGAATTTGTTCGCGCCTTTAATAATCAGAATGCTGTTGCTGGAGTTGGGATTAACAAAAATAGGCGCGACGCCGCTGCTGGTGCACGGCACTTTCTCTACGTAAGTGGTATTGATGCCCCATGACTCGAGGTTACGGATGGTGTTGTCGGCAAAGATATCATCGCCCACTTTGGTTAGCATCAGCACTTTGGAGTTGAGCTTCGCTGCGGCAACGGCCTGGTTGGCACCTTTACCGCCGCAGCCAATTTTGAACGCCGGAGCTTCAAGGGTTTCACCCTCTTTCGGCATCTGGTTGGTGTAGGTGATTAAATCCACCATGTTGGAGCCGATGACTGCGATATCCATTTTCCTACCTCTCAGAAACAAACGCTTAACAATGATATTATCGTAACATTATCATGTTATTTTAGTATCATTTGTGACTTCGCTCGCGATTACAGCAACATTTGATGCCGCAGCGTTCCCGCTCTGGATGGAAAATGTTACTTTAGGAACATAAGAAGATGATTAGGCTGGTAAAGCGGAGAGAGAGAATGGAAACCAAGCAGAAAGAGCGTATTCGTCGCCTGACGGAGCTGCTCAAAAAGACCGACCGTATCCATCTGAAAGATGCGGCGCGGATGCTGGAGGTTTCCGTGATGACCATTCGTCGCGACTTTAGCCAGGAGGATGAGCCGCTGCCGCTGGCGCTGCTCGGGGGCTATATCGTGATGGTTAACAAGCCCGCCGCGCCGACCACCAGCCAGCCTGCCGCCGCTGCCACGCGCCGCCATCACCGGGATGATACGCCCATTGCGATCCTTGCCGCAGGGCTGGTGAGCGAAAACGATCTGGTGTTTTTCGACAACGGCCCGGAGATGCCGCTGGTAATCGACATGATCCCCGATGAGATTACCTTCACCGGGATTTGCTATTCACATCAGGTGTTTATGGCGTTGAATGCCAAACCTAACGCCACCGCCATGCTCTGCGGCGGCACCTACCGCGCAAAGAGCGACGCCTTTTACGACCCCAACAACCCGTCGATTCTCGATTCGCTCAATCCGCGTAAGGTGTTTATCTCCGCCAGCGGGGTTCACGAACACTATGGCGTGACCTGGTTCAACCTTGACGATCTGCCGGTGAAACGCAAAGCGATGGAGCACGGCATCCGCAAGATCTTGCTGGCGCGTTATGCGCTCTTTGATGAAGTGGCCCCTGCCAGCATCGCCCCGCTCGCGCAGTTTGACGTGCTGATCAGCGACCGTCCGTTACCGGCAGAGTATGCTCTCCACTGCCGGAACGGCTCGGTCAAGGCGATTACCCCTGACTCTGAGAACGAGTAACCTATTCGAAAAACACGGCAATTTTGTTGAACATGGTGGGATCGGACTGGTTCCGCACCACTTTTACTACATCTTCCAGCTTGTCTATTTGGCTCATCATCTGCTCCAGTCGCTGATCGTCCGCCACTAGCAGCCAGATGCGGCTCTGCTCCCCGCCTGGTAGCGGCAGGCAGAGAATACCCTCTACGTTAAAGGCACGCCGGGCAAAGAGGCCGCAGACATGGGTCATTACCCCAGGGTGGTTGCGGACGGTGAGTTCCAGGATAACGTTGTCATGTGTTGATTGTGGCATGGCTTATTCCCCCACCATTTCAGTATTGGCCGCGCCCGGCGGAACCATTGGATAGACTTTCTGCTCGGCATCGGTACGAACGTGGATCAGCGCCGGGCCTGGACGGGAGATGATCTCCTGCAGGGCTGCATGCGGATCGGCCGCGGCGTTTAAATCACAGGTGTGCAGGCCAAACCCGGCGGCGATTTGCATAAAGTTGATCGTTCCTGGATAGGTGGCGGCAAACACGCCCTGCTTGTAAAACAGGCTCTGCTGCTGATGCACCAGCCCCAGCGCCTCGTTATTCATCAGGATAATTTTGATGTCGAGCTGATTTTCAGCGGCGGTCGCCATCTCCTGAATGTTCATCATCAGGCTGCCATCGCCGGAG
This sequence comes from Escherichia sp. ESNIH1, assembly GCA_002918705.1. Taxonomy (GTDB): domain Bacteria; phylum Pseudomonadota; class Gammaproteobacteria; order Enterobacterales; family Enterobacteriaceae; genus Pseudescherichia. The sequence goes on from PQKR01000005.1 coordinate 339,519, forward strand.
AAGCACAGTACCTTGCGATCGGGATTGGCCAGCGCTGCGCCAATGGCTGCCGGCAGGCCGAAGCCCATCGTCCCCAATCCGCCGGAGGTGAGCCACTGGCGCGGGCGATTGAGCGGGTAGGCCTGAGCGGTCCACATCTGGTGCTGCCCGACGTCAGTGGTAATAATCGCGCTGTCATCAACGCAGGCCGCGACGGCGTTAATTAACCCATAGTGGCTCAGCGGATCGTCCGCACCCGGCATGTTAGCCGGAAACTCCTGCTGCAGCTGCGCCACGGTATCGCGCCAGGCGTCACGCGTGTCCTCTGCAATCTGCGGGATCAGCTGGTCCAGCACTTCGCCGACGTCGCCCTGAATAGCGCAGTGTGGCTGCTTGATTTTACCCAGCTCGGCGCGGTCGATATCCACATGGATAATTTTGGCGTTCGGGCAGAAGGTTTCGGTTTTGCCAATCGCCCGGTCATCAAAACGCGCCCCCAGCACCACCAGCAGATCGGCTTCGTGCAGGATAAAGTTGGTGCTGCGCGCGCCGTGCATCCCCAGCATACCCAGCGACAGCGGATGCTGTTTCGGCAGCATGCCGAGAGCCATCAGCGTCATGGTAGTAGGCAGGCTCGCTTTCTCCGCCAGGGTCCGTACCTGCTCCGGCGCGTTAATCACCCCGCCCCCCAGGTAGAGTACCGGGCGCTGGGCCTGGTTAATCATTGCCGCCGCTTCTTGTACGCTCTCGATGCTGAATGCCGGGGCTGGCGCGGTATTACCCGGCTCCGGCAGGGCATCCAGTTCAATCTCAGCGGTCTGAATATCCTTAGGAATATCTATCCACACCGGGCCGGGACGGCCGGACTGGGCAATGCGGAACGCGTCGCTGATGACCTGCGGCAGCTCGCGGATGTCGCGCACCAGATAGTTGTGCTTAGTGATGGGGATAGAGATGCCGTAGGTGTCCACTTCCTGGAATGCGTCGGTACCGATCATCGACGAGGGAACCTGGCCCGTGATACAGACCAGCGGAATGGAGTCGAGGCGCGCGTCGGCGATGGCGGTCACCAGGTTGGTCGCTCCCGGCCCGCTACAGGCCATACAGACGGCGGGTTTCCCTTGGGTGCGCGCCATGCCCTGGGCGATAAAGCCCGCGCCCTGCTCGTGACGAGCCAGTACGTGACGGATCTGCGTGCTTTGACTCAGGGCGTCATACAGCGGCAGCACCGTACCGCCCGGGATCCCGGTGACGATGGTGATGCCCTGGCGCTCCAGTAAATGAACGATTAACTGTGCGCCAGTAAAGCGCCTTGCCTGCGATGTGGTGCCCAAACTTGCCATGCTCCAGTCCTTTAATTCTGGGCCGACTTTCCGGGCGGTCTAAACGAAAAACCCCGCCCGGTTTGCGCCGGCGGGGTTTTGGAATCGTGTGTTCCGGACCCTACGGCGCTATGCCGACGACCACCACCACACGCACGACGACGACCGCGGCAGATGGCGCGGTGCGTAGTAGAGTCGATGTCAGCATGGTTGGGTGCATTAGGGGCCTGTTTTGTGGTGTTGTGTATTTATTAGCTGAATTTATACAAACACAGCTGATGCGGCATGACAATCGTTTTATCGCAACGGCGATGAAATTGCGTCAACGATCACGTTTTGCTGCAAAACAAAAAACCCTGCCGAAGCAGGGTTTTTTACGCAGCGGTTGCGGTTGGTAGCCGCGGAACACACTGTGTTATGTCAACGTCCAAAGTATATCCAGGAACGTCGTCAGGCGCAATTTTGGCCAGTATGAGTATGGATCACGCTTCGCATTTTTGCCACAAATTACTGTTAATATATACAGTACTTATTTATACTCATTTTGCATTCGCAGTGTCAGGCAGGGGCCGCATGGTTTCCCGGCGCAAAACTAAGTCCTGGCTGAAACGGGTGGTGCCGTCAGTGCCTTAACCCCTGAGAGCACACTGTGTTATGTCAACCACACACATTTCGTACCTGAAGCGTGTGTGAAAAATGGCTGGCAACAGGCGGCGGATAGGTACGCCAGCCAGTCGTGCTCCTTTGCCAAAGGAGACGCGTATGGGCGGAGTGGATATCGCTATTCTTATCCTGAAACTCATTGTTGCACTGCTGCAACTGCTTGATGCAGTCCTGAAGTACCTGAAGTAGTTCAGGTTCAAGCCGCACCAAAGGGGGACGGGAAACCGTCCCCCTTTAATAATGAGTAAAAAGAGAGTGCTAGAGGCATTCAAGCATGAGTGTTACAGTTGTATGACAATTCACCACCCGATTCGCTATGACGCTCTCTGTATTCTGTACTCTACTGTTTGCCGCCCTGCTGCATGCCAGCTGGAACGCCATCGTAAAAGCCGGAACGGATAAACTCTATGCCGCCATCAGCGTTAGCGGCTCCGCCACGCTTATCGCGCTGATCTTACTCCCTTTCTCACCGCAGCCCGCTGCCGCCAGCTGGCCTTTTTTAGCGATCTCCTGCGCGCTGCAGGTGGTTTACACGGTGCTGGTGGCAAAAACGTATCACGTCTCCGATATGAGCCAGACCTATCCCCTGATGCGCGGCACCGCCCCGCTGCTGGTCGCGCTGATTAGCGTCCTGGCGTTAGGAGATACGCTTTCGTGGCTCGCCTGGTCTGGGATCGGCGTTATCTGCCTGTCGATACTGGCGATGGCGCTGAATGGCCGGATGCAGTCACGCAAGGGAGTCTGGCTGGCGCTGCTGAACGCCTGTTTTATCGCCGGGTATACGCTGGTGGACGGTACCGGCGTGCGTCTGTCTGACACCGCGCTGGGCTATACGCTGTGGACCTTCTTTATGAACGGTTTCTGCCTGCTCTGTTGGGCAATGGTGGCGCGCCGTCGCGAAGCGTCCAGCTATCTGCGCCTGCACTGGAAAAAGGGGCTGTTTGGCGGCGCGGGAACGATGGGATCTTACGGTCTGGCACTGTGGGCGATGACCCAGGCTCCTCTGGCCGTGGTCGCGGCCCTGCGCGAAACGTCGATACTCTTTGGTGCGCTTATCGCCTTTGTGCTTTTAAAAGAGAAGGTTGCTGGCGTGCGCATCGCCGCTGCGCTGGGCATTGCCGGTGGGGCTATTCTGCTACGCCTGGCGTAAAACCCAGGCAATATTAGTTGCCAATATTGTTCACAAATCCTGCCTTCTCGCTTGTGCTCATTCATCCCTCTGATACTTAACTTATCGCCTCACTGTGGTAGATTTCTCGCGCATTTATGGGAATGCGCAGTCACTTATTCTCTATTTCTCTCATTTGGCAAAAGTATTCAGCGACATGAAAAGACAAAGGAACGTTAACTTATTGTTGATGCTGGTGTTACTGGTGGCGGTCGGTCAGATGGCGCAAACTATCTATATTCCGGCCATTGCCGACATGGCAAAGGAGTTTCACGTTCGCGAAGGTGCGGTACAGAGCGTGATGGCAGCCTATCTGCTGACCTATGGCTTCTCCCAGCTCTTCTATGGCCCCTTATCCGATCGCGTGGGGCGTCGCCCGGTCATTTTAGTCGGCATGAGCATTTTCATGATGGCGACAGGGATTGCTCTCTCTACCCATAGCCTGACCGTATTGATAGCTGCCAGCGCGTTGCAGGGTGTCGGCACCGGCGTCGGCGGCGTAATGGCACGAACCTTACCACGCGATCTGTATGAAGGGACCCAGCTTCGTCATGCTAATAGCTTGTTAAATATGGGGATTCTGGTGAGTCCGCTGCTGGCCCCGCTGATTGGCGGCCTGCTGAACACCCTGTGGTCATGGCGAGCCTGTTTCGCCTTCCTGCTGGTACTCTGCGTGCTGGTTACCTTCAGCATGGCGCGCTGGATGCCAGAGACCCGACCAGCGAGCGCACCGCGCACGAAACTGCTCACCAGCTACAAAGTACTTTTCGGCAGCGGATCATTTAACTGCTACTTGCTGATGCTGATCGGTGGCCTGGCGGGTATCGCCGTGTTTGAAGCCTGCTCCGGCGTGCTGCTGGGCGCAGGACTGGGTCTGAGCAGCATGGTGGTAAGCATTCTGTTTATTCTGCCGATCCCGGCGGCCTTCTTCGGTGCATGGTTTGCCGGACGCCCGGCCAGGCGTTTCTCCACGCTGATGTGGCAGTCGGTGATGTGCTGTCTGCTGGCAGGCCTGATGATGTGGATCCCAGGCCTGCTTGGTGTGATGAGCGTCTGGACCCTGCTGATCCCGGCGGCACTGTTCTTTTTCGGCGCGGGAATGCTCTTCCCGCTCGCTACCAGCGGAGCGATGGAGCCGTTCCCGTTCCTTGCCGGTACGGCGGGCGCGCTGGTGGGTGGTTTACAGAATATCGGCTCTGGCGCGCTGGCATGGCTCTCGGCCATGATGCCGCAAACCGGCCAGGCTAGCCTGGGTTTATTGATGACCCTGATGGGGCTACTGATTTTACTGTGCTGGCTGCCGCTGGCGTTGCGCGCGCCGCATCACGAACAGCCTGTTTAACATTATGATGGCCCGGCTTCTCGCCGGGCTTTTCACATACGGGGGCAATCATTGTCTTCAGCAGCGGTTCGGCAACGGGACGCCACGCCCCCTCCTCTCCATCGTAAAACTGCGTATCGGCATTGATGGCATAAGGAATTTTTGCCTGTTGCAGTTCACAGGCCATAAAGGTAGCGAAGGCCATTTGCGACGAGGAGGGAGTAAAATGGCTGGATTCCCCGACGCCCCAGCCGCCTACCCAGCTAACGTGTCCCGTTTTTTGCTGCCAGCGCAGCGCGACGTTGATGCGATTATGAATAGCCACTTTCTCCGCCGCCGTCCCTGATGTCCACGGATATCTCCCGTTATTTTTTTGCGGTCCCCACGGGAAAATATGCCACTCCGCCAGCAGGTAATTTTGACTGTGTGCAGGCAGCTTCAGGTTGGCAAGGTCCTCCGGTGCGGCACGCAGGCGCGGCGCGATAAAGATCATGCGCTGGGCATCAATATCATGAATGGCTTTAATGGCTTTTTCGTAGACGCGGTTGAGCGAGGCGAGATTATGGTTCAGCTTATCTGCGGGTTCATAGATGAGATCGAAGCCTAACTGCGGTGAGCTTTTGTCAAAGTAGTGCGCAACGGCGATCCACCAGTTCACAACCTCTTTTTCATTGTCGGCTTTTGGATCGTTTTTATACTCATCGGCTTGATAGGCGATAATCGGGATCACCCCGTACTGCTCACAGGCTTGCACCAGCTTACGCAGGTGAATGAGCCGCGCCTCCGTCGGCTCGCCTGCGACGCGAATACGCACGTGCGCTATGCCCTGAGCGGCAAAATCCCGCACCACGAGCGGATCGAACTCACGGATACCACGCTCGGTGCGCGCCCAATCAACGTCCATGCCGACGCCAAGCTGCGCCGCATAACGTGCGGCCGTCAGCGACGGGTCAGCATAAACGGCAGAGGTAACAAGCAGTAACGCAGCAGCGATTGAAAACTTATACACGGTTAGCCTGAAAAAGATGAGTTAACGCACCGCTATTTTTTAGCATGCTTTTTTAACTGACGTGTAGCGCCGCGAGAAGAAATAGCGCGATTTTCTGGAAATGGGTAGCAGCAAACAGTAGCGCCAGCGACAGTACTCCCAGCGCAACCAGCAGTTTGTCCCGCACCGCTGACGGGCGCAAAAAGTCGCTTTGACCCACGTCCATTAGATTGCGCTTCAGCGTGTAACGCCAGAGGATCAGCCCTATCGACATCAGCAGAGCAATCGCAATCCAGAAGGCCGATCCAGCCTGCTGCCCGTTGTGTTTTACCGCCAAGACCAGCAGTGCGCCGTAGCCCAGCAGGGTACGTAGCCACGCAAGCGACGTGCGTTCGGGCTGCAGGCCGGGATCCCGCTCGCGGCGGGCTTTGCGGCTATCCGGCATAGAGGACTAACGCCATCACCACCGCGGCAACGACGAGCAGCAGTAGGCTGATAACCAGCAGGCTATAGGTATAGGGCAGATCCTGCTTCAGGCGCATCGCCTTCTCATTGCGCAGCCAGCGCAGGTAGCCAAAGATCGCCAGCCCGCCGGAGGTGAGGCAAAGCAGCAGCGCCAGTAGCTCACGAATAAGCGGCGTCGCGAAATCCGGTGCAAGCTGATCGAGCCCCACTCCCGCCGCCAGAAAGCCCAGCGCGGTGCGGATCCAGGCGAGGAAGGTGCGCTCGTTTGCCAGAGAGAAGCGGTAGTCCGGCGCTTCACCGAGGCGAGAAATTTTCATGCGGATTCCTTGTCGTGCTACAGGCAGGCTTCAGCATAGCGTAAAACAACAAGGACAAGGAGACCGGCATCGGATGATGCCGGTCGGGAAGATTAATGCAGTTCTGGCCAGTACTCTTTGTTGGCTTCGATCAGGTCATCCAAAATAGCTTTGGCAACTGATGCGCTTGGCACCGTTTTGGAAAGTGTGATCGCCTGCCAGAGTTTCTGGTAAGAGCGCTGCTCCCAAGCATCGACAACCAGTTTTTCGACCGCCACCTGCTGGCTCATCAGTCCTTTCTGGAAGTGAGGGATGTCACCCACGTTTAATGGCTCCGGTCCGTTATGGCCCACCAGGCATGGGATCTCAACCATCGCGTCGGCATCAAAGTTATGGATAGCACCGTTGTTTGGCACAATCAGCAACATGCGTTCTTGAGTATTGAAGGCAATCGCGGTAGCCAGATCGACGATGTAGGATGCATGTTCGTCAATTTCAAGTTCACCAGCGGAAGATTTACCCGCTTCGATAATCGCCTGACAGGACGTAAACACATGCTTCTCGCGGTGATCCATCACTTCGTTGGCGCGGGTACGCTCCGGGTTCGAGTGTGCCACCACATAGTCCGGGAAAAAGTAATACTTCAGGTAAGTATTCGGCATTGTGTCCGGATCAAGCGCCTGCACATCTTTCGCCTTGGCGAATGTGTCGTTCCAGCTTGCTTCGGTATATGCTCCTTCTGAAGGCGGCACATAGCCGTTTTTGGCGACGTACTCGCGAAGTTTGGGCATCAAATCGTTACCGTTAAGATCTTCAATCGATGTCCACCAACCGAAGTGGTTCAGACCGTAGTAGCGCACGCGCATCTCTTTGCGGTCTTTAAGGCCGACAATCTTTGCCATACGTCCTTCAATACCGATCGGCATATCACAGATATTGAGGATTTTGGCGTTCGGCCGCAGGCGGCGGGTCGCTTCCGCGACAATCGCTGCCGGATTGGAGTAGTTAAGCATCCACGCATTAGGGGAGTACTGCTCCATATAATCTACCAGCTCCAGCACACCGCCAATAGAGCGCATGCCGTAAGAGATCCCGCCCGGACCGCAGGTTTCCTGGCCCAGCACGCCATGACGCAGCGGAATTTTTTCATCTTTTTCGCGCATCGGATATTTGCCCACGCGAATATGTGCCATCACGAAATCCACATCGGTAAAGGCCGCTTTCGGATCGGTAGTGTAGCTAAACTCGACATCCGGAGCTTGCTCCTTGAGGATGATTTTGCAGGCCTCGGCAATGATCTCCTGACGTGCGCCATCGTTGTCATAGAACTTCAGAGCGCGCAGCGGGAAACGGTCACGGTTGGCTAATAACATCAGGACGATACCTGGGGTGAAGGTACTGCCGCCGCCTGCAATGACAACTGAGAATTTTTTCATGATATAGCCTCTGTCAGGGTAGTTTTTTCGTTCGTTAAAGGGGTTTTCATTAGGGATTCAAGCTGGTCGCGCACCTGAGGGACATGCAGACCAACAATTACCTGTATGCCGTTGCCGCGTCGTACCACCCCGTGTGCGCCCAGGGCTTTAAAGACGTCGTCGCTTTGGGTATGCGCCATGTCCACAAGGGCAATGCGTAAGCGGGTAGCGCAGTTGTTAATGCTTTCGATATTGGCAGCCCCACCGAGCGCCTGTAAGAATCCGGCGGCCTGCCCGGCCTGCTGACTGGCTGCAGCTGGCGCGGTGGTTTGGCCACGTGCGGCTTTGTAGTCTGCCTTGCTATAGAGTTTTAGTTCGCTCTCTTCACGGCCTGGCGTTTTCAGGTTCAGGCGTTCAATCAGAGTCTTGAAGATCACGAAGTAGAGGCTGGTAAAGCAGACACCAATACCGATCTGGGTGAATATCATCGAGGCGTGGTTATGGAACATCGGGATCCAGTTTTGCGGCAAAAATTGGTCTAACAATCCGCCGCCCATATTTCCCACCACACCGAAGATGTACATCATTGTCGCCATAGTCGCCGCCAGCACAGCATGCACGGCAAACAGCAGCGGCGAGATGAATAGAAAGGTGAACTCCAGCGGCTCGGTGATGCCTACCAGTACGGCGGTGAGCGTAGCCGGGATCAGCAGGCCCGCCACCTTGACGCGGTTTTCCGGGGACGCGGTGTACCACAGCGCCAGCGCAATCCCGACTGAGCCAAACACTTTAGAGTTACCGTGCAGGGCAAAACCGCCTTCCGGGAACAGGGTTTTTAGCGGCTCGCTGCTCTGGCTAAATTCCTGCAGGTGCTGCGCCCAATACATCTGAATGCCACCTTCTACCGCCGCCGGGCCGAAGATGAACGGACCATAAACAAAGTGGTGTAGCCCGGTAGGGATCAGAATGCGCTCCAGGAAGGTATACACCCATACTCCCAGCGCCCCGGCGGTGCGTAAAAAGGCCTGCAGAGACTCAATGCCCATCTGCACTTTTGGCCAGCCCAGCAGCGTTAACCAGGCGCAGGGGATCATCACAAAGAACGCGAGGATAACAACAAACGAGGTACCCTGGAAAATACCCAGGAAGACCGGCAGCGGCTTGTCAAAATAGCGGTTATGGATGGCGGTGACGATCCCCGAAATGACAATCGCCCCAATAATGCTGGTATCAAGCGTTTTAATACCGGCTATCATTGCCAGCCCGCTTCCGGCAGTAGGTTCAGCAGAGAAGTCGACGCCAAAAAAATGACCCCAGGTCATCCCCATCGCGTTAATAAAATAGTTCCAGGTCAGGAAGCTAATCAGCACCGCCAGGCAGGCGCGGCCTTGAGCCTGCTTCGCCAGGCCAATCGGTAAGCCCACGGCAAAAATCAGCGGCATATTGCGGAACACGGCCCAACCGCCCTCTTCAATAATGTGAATAATTTGCGCGAACAGATTATCGGGAGCAGTTAAGACTTCGCCCACGAAAAGGGGATTGCGAAGCATGATAGCGATTCCCACCACGATCCCGGCAAACGGAAACAGTAATACCGGGGTAAACATGGCACCGCCAAAACGTTGTATTTGACTGAGCATTTTTAAATCCTCATGAAACAACCTGTAGGGGATAGAGGCCTTTATGATTTTTTACTGGCCTGAAGTGAGCATAAGAACTTACTGGTTCGCTAACATGGCATACCGCTGCGATTCGTGATCCCATTCATGGTTTTAATTTGACCAATCAGGTCTACTTTTCATTGTAAATATGGACATGTGAAGACGTAATCCACGCCTTTGTAAGCGCATAGAGGTCTATCAGTGATCTACAAATCTATTGCCGATAGATTGCGGCTACGGCTGAATTCATCGGACTACAATATCGGCAGCATGCTACCCGGAGAGAAAGCCCTGGCGCAGGAGTTTGGGGTGGCGCGAATGACCATCCGTAAGGCGCTGAGCCTGCTGGTGAGTTGGGGACTGGTTGAGCGTCGTCACGGCAGTGGAACATTTGTATCACGCAAAGATGTCCACCATGAAACGACTAATCTCACCGGACTGATGGAGGTGCTACGCCAGCAGGGAAAGGAGGTGCAAAGCAAGGTACTACTGTTTGAAGTGATGCCCGCTCCTCCCGCCATTGCCAGCCAACTGCGGATCCAAGTGGATGAGCGGATCTACTTTTCGCGCCGGGTGCGTTATGTGGATGGAAAACCGCTAATGTTGGAGGACAGCTTTATGCCCGTAAAACTGTTTCGCAACCTTTCGCTGGCCCATCTTGAGGGGTCAAAGTTTGATTACATTGAGAAGGAGTGCGGGATCACCATCAGCGGCAATTATGAAAGCCTGACGCCGGTGTTGGCGGATAAACAGCTGGCAAGTTATATGAAACTACCGGAACAAACGCCGCTGCTGCGGATCACTTCCCTTTCTTACAGCGACAGTGGCGAGTTCCTGAATTATTCTGTGATGTTCCGTAATACCAGTGATTACCAAGTGGACTACCATCTACGACGCATCCACCCAGAAGAATTAGTAGTTTATCCCCCAGAACAGTGCCGTGAGTAGAGAGTGAGATGTTGGCCTAACCTGAATACCAACCGTATACACAAAGACGATCAGGCCGAATGCCTGGATGAACTGCAGCATGTCAGCGCTGAGCACCAGCCCAAGCTTGTCAAAGGTGGATGCGATTGCATAGGCGATGGCGCAAAAAAGCCCTGCCGGGGCAGGGCTTTGTACGGTCCATTAGTGGTATTGGATAGGGGCTGTGCCTTACCTGACCTACAAGTCATGTAGGCTCGAGCAAGCGCAGCGCCGCCGGACACACAGCCATCAACTATTCAGCGCCGGGCGCTCGCTAATAGCGATGCGCTGGGGAGCAATCGCTTCCGGCACGTTGCGGCTGATGTCGATATGCAGCAGCCCATTATTGAAAGTGGCACCGGAGACCTCCATATGGTCCGCCAGAGTAAAGCTCAGGCTGAACGGCTGGATCACCAGCCCCTGATGCAGCCACTTCGGCTCGTTGGCCGGTTTTTCCGGCGTGCCTTTGACGCTGAGGCGCGTGCCCTCCAGCTGGATCTCCAGATCGTCCTGACGGAAACCAGCCAGCGCAAGGGTAATGCGATAGTGGTTATCGTCGCTCTTCTCGATGTTATAGGGCGGGAAGGTCTGGCCTTCGCTGGCGTTTTGCAGGGCGTTGGCCAGTTTGTCAAAACCGATCCATTGACGCAGCAGCGGGGATAAATCGTAGTTACGCATGGTGTTTCTCCTTCTTTGAAGCAAGAAATGTTCTACGCATCGTGTGACGCGCATCTGCTCCCTGACGGCGAGCAAGGTGTAATCTGGGCCGCCGTTGCGACCCGGGAAATTAGTTAATTTCGATACGGCGCGGTTTTTTCTCTTCTGGGATCACACGTTCCAGTTCGATAAACAGCAGGCCGTTGACCAGGTTCGCGCCGCGAACATGAATGTTCTCCGCGATCTGGAATTTACGTTCGAAGTTACGTTCGGCGATGCCCTGATAGAGATAGCTACGCTCTTTCTGCTCGGTTGCGCGAGCGCCTTTCACCACCAGCAGGTTGTCCTGAGCGGTGATCTCCAGTTCGCTTTCGGCAAAGCCGGCCACGGCAATCGCAATGCGATAGTGGTTTTCGTCAACGAGTTCAACGTTGTACGGAGGATAGCCGCCGTTACTCTGGCTCTGATTGTTTTCCAAGAGGTTAAACAGACGGTCAAAACCAATAGCAGAACGGTAAAGCGGAGAGAGATCGAAGTTACGCATACAATAAGCTCCTGAAATCAGCGAGAAATTTTTGAACCTTCCACTACGGACAGGCTCTTAAAACCAGAACACCCCGCAGGCATGTTCTTCCGGCTACGTTGTAAAAATGGGTGCAGCGGGAAAATTTTCAAGGGCGAAAGTCTGACTTTTTTTTGCACTTTCTCACTCAGTGCTTAGACTGGGTTACGACACTTAACGTTAAATTGCGAGTGCCCCCACAGAGCGGCACACGAAAGCTATTCATTTCCCTTAAGGGTCGCTATAAGCAAGGAGTGCACGATGATAAGAAAAAAACCATCATGAAAAATGTTCTGTTAAAAGTGGCGATTGTCAGCGGCGTGGTGATGCTGGGCGGCTGTTCCAGCGTAATGTCGCACACCGGCGGCAAAGAGGGGCTCTACCCCGGCACGCGCGCCAGCTCAAAAATGCTGATGGATGATGACGCGAACCTGGCAGTGAAATCATTTGTGGTGCTGGATATGCCGTTTACCGCCGTGGCCGATACGCTGCTGCTGCCCTGGGATATGTTCCGTAAAGACAGCTCGGTAAAATCACGCGTTGAGAAAGCGGAGGAGGCCAACCTGGCAACCAACTCCGTTATTCCCCCTGCGGCTATGCCCGCGCCTTAAATTCGATCTGCCGGATTACAGGCCGGTGTCTGCCACCCAGAGCTGGCGAAAGCCTGCGGCCGCGGCCATCCATGCGATCGTCTTACCATCCGGCGAGAAGACCACGGCATCGGCCGAAGGCTGATGCTCAGGGTTATCATCGGTTAAAAACACGATCGCTCCGGTCGCGCTATCGCACAGGGCCAGTCGATTCTCCAGCACAAAGCCAAGCGCTGCACCGGAGGGGTGCCAGTTAAACGCCGACTGGATGTCCGTAGCGTTATGGGTTAGCTGGCGCGGCTCGCCGCCCGCTGCGGCAATCAGCCAGAGCTGCACCACCCCTGCATCATCACGCATTAAAAAGGCAATCTCGGTGCCCTGCGGATTACTGCGCACCCAGTGGCGCGGCACATTGACCAGCCCCGGATAGCGATGCTGATGGGTAAAGGTAAGACGTCGCTGCTGCACGCCCGCTGGCGGCGACGGCATCGTGTCTGGCGTGCCGGCCAGCGGGGTATCTCCCGCCTGCTTCCAGCCCTGCTCATCAGCGGGCAGGTCGACGATAAACAGCTCTGGCACCTTTTCCCCGCTCGGCGCCAGCGTATCGCCAATAAAAGCCAGCCTGTCATTACCGACCCAGCCCTCTTCATAGGCGCGGTTGATCTCATCGCTGTTGGGCGCAGGCGTTGGCGTCGTGCGGCTTACCAGCACGCACCAGTGGCTGCCGGCATACTCACGCGGATAGTTGCCCGCAGGCGTGACCGGGCCAAAGGGCACGGCGACGCCGACGTTGCGCAGATCCAGCCCTGGGTCGCGCTCGTGCAGCACATGATCGTTATAGGTAAAGCTGACCTTATCGCCGTCCGGACTGAAGACATGCACGTGGCTGCCGCCGCGCAGCGCACCGGGCGTATAGGGTTCGGTAATATCCAACGCATCGAGGTTGCTCACCTTGCCGTTTTGCGCAATAACGCCCTGGCGATGGTGAAAGTCGTACTGCCAGCTCTCATCCGGATCCTGTGGCCCGTGGATAAAGACGTACTTCTCTTCGCTGGGATGAACGGTCACCACCCCAACGTGCGCACCCTGAGTCGCAGTGTAGAGTGTCTCTACCACACCGGTCTCCACGTTGACGCGCTCAATGGTTTTACCGGTAAAAGAGGCCCCCGAGGGACGCACATCGAACACCAGCCACTGGCTGTCGGGCGTCCAGGTATTGATATTGGTAAGCTGATGATGGCGGGGAGCGAAGGTGATTTGTTTCATGAGAATACCCTGATGCGCAGATGTCGCATCAGGGTATAGCATTGCGGGGGTTTAGCCTACGCGTTTCACCTCACCCACCAGCAGGATGTAGGAGAGCGCACCGAGCAGCGCCACGGCAGAGATATAGACCAGCGCCGGAGCAAAACCGTAACCCTGCGCCAGATAGCCCACCACCAGCGGCACGGTGATGCCACCCAGGCCGCCAACAAAGTTAAACACGCCGCCGGTCAGGCCAATCAGACGCATCGGCGCAAGGGAGGAGACCAGCGACCAGGTGATGGACGCAAAGCCGTTGCCGAAGAACGCAATCGCCATCAGGGTCATAATCCATACCGGATCGTTGGTGTAGTTGGCTCCCATAATGCAGGTAGAGATCAGCAGCCCACAGATAATCGGCGTTTTACGCGCCGCGCCGAGAGAGAAGCCCTTTTTCACCAGCTTATCCGCCAGCCAGCCGGAGAGCAGCACCCCAAAGAAAGCGGCAAGGAACGGTACAGTGGTCATAAAGCCGGCCTTCAGCGCGGTGATCCCCTTCTCCTGGGTCAGGTAGTTTGGGAACCAGGTGAGGAAGAACCACAGGGTTGAAGTCACGGCGAACTGACCAAGGTAGACGCCTACCAGTTTACGGTTGAATACCAGCTTCCAGTCCGCTTTGCTCAGAGGCTGACGCGCCTCTTTTTTAACCGGGGCATCGCCATCCACCAGCCCGCCGCCGTCGCGAATGTAGTCCAGTTCCGCAGTGCTAATACCTTTGGTCAGGCGCGGCGGCTGATAGACTTTAATCCAGATCAGTGACCAGACAATGCCCACCCCACCGGTGATGATAAACACCCAGTGCCAGCTCAGCATCTCCTGGATCCAGATCAGCATCGGCGTCAGGAACGCCAGGCCCACAAACTGTCCGGAGGTGTAAAAGCCCACCGCTGAGGCACGTTCATGCTCCGGGAACCAGCTGGTCACCATCCGGTTATTGGTTGGGAATGCCGGGGCTTCAAACACGCCGGTGATCGCACGCAGGCCAATCAGCGACATTAAACCGGTCGCAAAGCCCTGGAACAGGGTTGCTACTGACCAGCCCATGATGGCGATAAAATAGGTCAGGCGCGAGCCAACGCGATCAAGGAACCAGCCGCCTGGGATCTGGCACAGGGTGTAGAGCCACGCGAAGGCAGAGAAAACGTAGCCCATCTCCGCTTTGGTGATGCCAAACTCTTCCTGAATATGGGCTGACGCCACCGCAAGGTTGGCGCGGTCAACGTAGCAAATCACTACGGTAACAAAAATCATGAACAGCGTCAGATAACGACGACGTCCGGGTTTTGCAGCATTAACTGAAATATCCATCGTAATCTGTCTCCAGATTTTGGGCATAGCGAGGCCGCTCACCATGCCCTGTAAATTACAGAGGGTGTGTTTGTTATATTTAAATATTTGCCCGGTGGCGCTGCGCTTACCGGGCCTACGGGGTGGTGATTACCACTCCGCTACAGAGCCATCTTCGTGACGCCACAGCGGGTTACGCCAGTCGGTCACGTCTTTACTGCGAGCAATAACCTGCTCTTCATCAATCTCTACGCCCAGGCCTGGCTTCATCAGCGGTTTGAAGAAGCCGCCTTCCATGTTGAAGTCCTCTTTGTTTTTCACAAAGTCGAGCAGCTCCGCGCCCTGGTTGTAGTGAATACCCATGCTCTGCTCCTGGAACACCGCGTTGTGGGAGACGAAGTCCACATGCAGGCAGGCCGCCAGCGCAATCGGGCCAAGCGGGCAGTGCGGGGCCAGCGCCACGTCGTACGCTTCCGCCATGCCAGCGATTTTGTAGCACTCGGTGATGCCCCCGGCGTGGGAGAGATCGGGCTGGAGAATGGCCAGGCCGCCCGCTTCCAGCACGCGCTTAAACTCGAAGCGTGAGAACATACGCTCCCCGGCGGCAATCGGAATATGGGTTTGCGCAGCCAGCTTCGGATAGTATTCAGCCTGCTCGGCCAGCACCGGCTCTTCAATAAACAGCGGACGGTACGGCTCCAGCTCTTTAATTAATATTTTCGCCATCGGCGCACTAACGCGGCCGTGGAAATCGAGGCCAAATTCAATTTCATTGCCAAAGGCTTCGCGGATCTGCGCGGCGGTATTCACAGCGGCTTCCACTTTGCGGAAATCATCAATAATAGATAACTCTTCGCAGCCGTTTAATTTAAAGGTGTCGAAGCCAATTTCGCGCAGTTTAGTGATGCCTGCAATGGCTTCCGCCGGACGATCGCCGCCCACCCAGCTGTAGGCCTTAATTTTATCGCGTACCAGGCCACCCATCAGCTGCCAGACCGGGGCGTTCAGTACTTTACCTTTAATGTCCCAGAGCGCCTGATCAATACCGGCGATGGCGCTCATCAGGATCGGGCCGCCACGGTAGAAGCCCGCGCGGTACATCACCTGCCACAGGTCGTTGATGCGGGCGGGATCCTGACCAATCAGGTATTCGCCCAGCTCGTGAACGGCCGCTTCAACGGTACGCGCCCGGCCTTCGATCACCGGTTCACCCCAGCCCACTACGCCTTCGTCGGTCTCGATTTTCAGGAACATCCAGCGCGGGGGTAAACGGTAGGTGGTTAATTTAGTAATTTTCATTGCACTGCCTCTCGATACGCTTTTACAAATGCGGCTGCCTGCTGTGCGGTGCGCTCCACGGTTTGCCCGGCACGGTAGAGATCGCTGCCCAGTCCGGCACCGGCACAGCCTGCCTTGATCCACTGTGCCAGGTTTTCCGGCGTGACGCCGCCCACGGCGAACACCGGGATCTCCGGCGGAAGCACGGCCTTCAGCGCTTTGATGTAGTCCGGACCAAACGCGGAAGAAGGGAATATTTTCAGCGACTGGGCACCGGCCTCAATTGCCGTAAAGGCTTCGGTTGCGGTCGCACAGCCAGGGCTGACCGCCATGCCGTACGCCACCGCCCGGCGGATAATTTCCGGATTGATATTGGGGGTCACCAGCAGAGTGCAGCCCATTTCGGCGAGTGTATCGACCTGCTCGGGCTTTAATACCGTGCCCGCGCCAATTAACGCTTTGTCGCCAAAGGCTTTTACCATCGCCGGAATGCTCTCTTCCCAGCGCGGGGAGTTGAGTGGAATTTCGACCGCTTCAAACCCGGCGTCAATTACCGCCGCCACGTGGGCGTGCGCCTCTTCCGGCGTGATGCCGCGCAGAATTGCGATCAGCGGGAGTTTATTTTGCCACTGCATGAGCGATGCTCCTTATACCTGCCTGAAATGCGTCGTCGCCGCGTAAGGTCTGTGTTTCGTGGCCCAGCAGGGCAAACGCCTGCTGATAGCGCGCGGTCAGCGACGGGTTGGCGACGAGAGTGATGGTCTGCTGTGGCGCGATCCAGGCTTTCATACTCGCCACTTCGCTGCCAATCAGCAGGCCGGAAAGAAATTCGCTTACCTCTTCTCGCGCAAGCGTGCCGAGCACGTGGGAAGCGCGGACTTCAAACAGGCGAGGCAGCAGATCCGGGGCATCAAGACCGCGGGTTAAACCGGCGGTAAAGGCGTCCGGAGAGGCAATCTGCTCAGGCAGGCCCGCACCCACCAGCGTATGGTTGAGCAGCACGTGGTGCAGCTCGCCGGTCATCACGGTACGGAAATCACTTACCTGCTCGCTATCTGCCAGCACCCATTTGCAGTGGGTACCGGGCATGACGTAAACCTGGGCAGGCTGGAGATCCCGCGCGCCGAGCAGCTGGGTCTCTTCGCCGCGCATCACATTGTGGTTATCTTCCCGGCTGACGCAGAGGCCGGGAACGATCCAGATGTTGTCGGCAACGGCGGTGATCTGCTGGCCTATGTCGTCAAAGCGGGCCGGGCAAGGCAGATACGGGACGTTAACCCAGCCAGCATTGCTGCCGACCATGCCCGCCATCACTACCGGAGTATTTTCCCGATCCCAGCCCTCGGTGATCTGCGCTAATACCGCCTCGAAGGTGCGCCCGTTCAGGCGGGTTACGCCTGCTTCAGACTGCCTGCTTTCAAGGCATTGATCGCCCTGATAGTGCCAGGCGCGAAGATTGGTGGAACCCCAGTCGATGGCGATATAGCGTGATGTCATGTGATTTCCTTGAGCCTTTGGGTTGAGCTGGCGATCATGGTCAGCGCCGCCTGCTCTGCTGCATCGCCGTCCTGATGCCGGATCGCATCAAACAGCGCCTTATGTTCCTGAAGCGTTTTCGGCATGTTGGCCTCGTCACCGCGCCAGGTCTGTTCAAATACCGCCCGCTGCAGGGAGCCAATCGCTACCGTTAGCTGCTGGAGCACCGGGTTGTGCACCGACTGCAGCACGGCGTCGTGATAGCGGATATCCGCTTCGTTGAACGCTTCCCGGTTCTGGTTATTGGCGATCATGTCGTTGAGCGCCGCCTCAATCTGCGCCAGATCGCTGGAGGTGGCCCGCTCGGCCGCCCAGCGGGCAATGGCCGGCTCTACCAGGTTACGCACCTCGCTCATCGCGCTGATGAGCCGGGGGTCGTAGTCGTTCTCCAACACCCACTGCAACACCTCGGTATCGAGGTAGTTCCACTGGTTGCGTGCCGCCACAAACGCCCCGCGATAGCGCTTCATCTCAATCAGCCGCTTCGCCATCAGGGAGCGGAAGACCTCCCGGATGATGTTGCGCGAGGTTTCAAACTCTTCACACAGGTCGGTCTCGGAAGGCAGACCTGCGCCAGGGACGTATTTGCCGCTGACAATCTGCCGCCCAAGGGTGGCGATGATGCGGTCCGTTTTTGTAATGGTCATGTCAGATCCTTTAAGAAGAGGCTTTACCATTACTTTATCCTTACCGGCGTAAAAGTCCGCACTATTGAAGTACAAATATGCGAGTCGTTCGCCGTACCGTGAGTCGATAGTAGTACAATCACTTTATGTTGTACTACAATCCAGATCACAAAAACGACAACAGGTAAATAAAATGTGAAAAAACGGGGGCAATAAAAAACCCGCAGCGGTGTGCGGGTTGATGACGGGCGGGATAAGCAAAATTAATTCAGGACAAACTTCTCGATAGCGTAAGCCACGCCGTCTTCAAGATTGGTTTTGGTCACGAAGTTGGCGACCTCTTTTACCGACGGAATAGCATTGTCCATAGCGACGCCCATACCGGCATACTCCAGCATGGCGATGTCATTCTCCTGATCGCCAATCGCCATCACCTCTTCCGGCTTGATGTTCAGCGCATCGGCCAGCGATTTCACGCCGGTGCCTTTAGTGACGCTTTTATCGAGAATTTCAAGGAAGTAAGGCGCGCTTTTCAGCACCGTGTACTTCTCTTTTACCTCCGCCGGAATGCGGGCTATTGCCTGGTCGAGGATGGCCGGCTCATCAATCATCATCACCTTCAGCAGCTGGATAGCCGGATCCATCTTCTCGGCTTCGCAGAATACCAGCGGAATGGTCGCGACGTAGGATTCGTGCACCGTGTAGTAGCTGATGTCGCGGTTAGCAGTATAGAGGGTGTTACGGTCGAGCGCGTGGAAGTGGGAGCCCACCTCGCGGGAGAGCTGCTCAAGGTAGCGGTAGTCATCGTAGCTGAGCGGGGTCTGCGCCACGGTGCTGCCGTCGCTGGCTTTCTGCACCAGCGCGCCGTTATAGGTAATGCAGTAGTCACCCGGCCTGTCCATATGCAGCTCTTTCAGGTAGCTGTGCACGCCCGCGTAAGGACGCCCGGTAGTCAGCACAACGTTAACCCCACGCTCACGCGCGGCGGCAATCGCATTTTTAACGGCAGGTGAAATGGTATGGTCCGGCAGCAGCAAGGTGCCGTCCATGTCGATTGCAATGAGTTTGATAGCCATGAGTTCCCCAGCGTAAAAGAGTTAACTCTTATGCTAGCGTGATTCTGCTCAAAAGACAGTAAGCGCGAAGAGGGAAAAGGGGGACAGAAGCGGGGCGGTATATTCCCCATTTACAGGCGTGGTAGCCCCGGCAAGCGTCGCGCCGCCGGGGAACAAACCGATTAGATATCGATATTCGCCGCTTTCAGGGCGTTCTCTTCGATAAATGCACGACGCGGTTCAACGGCGTCGCCCATCAGGGTGGTGAAGAGCTGGTCAGCTGCGATCGCATCCTTCACGGTCACGCGCAGCATGCGGCGGCTCTCCGGATCCATCGTGGTTTCCCACAGCTGCTCCGGGTTCATCTCGCCCAGCCCTTTATAGCGCTGAATAGCAAGGCCACGACGGGACTCTTTCACCAGCCACTCCAGCGCCTGCTCAAAGCTGGCAATCGGCTGGCGGCGTTCGCCACGTTCGATGAAGGCATCCTCTTCGATCAGGCCGCGCAGCTTCTCACCCAGCGTGCACAGACGACGATACTCACCACCGATGATAAACTCACGATCCAGCGGATAGTCGGTATCCACACCGTGAGTACGCACGCGGATAATTGGCTCGAACTGTTTCAGCTCAGCGTCTTCACGCACGTCATACTTCCAGGTGCTGCCGTGCACGTCGTTTTCGTTCAGCGTGGTAATCAGCGCAGAGACCCAGCGGGTCACTTTTGCTTCGTCTGTGAGATCGGCCTCTTCCAGCGTCGGCTGGTAGACAAGCTCTTTCAGCAGCGCACGCGGGAAACGACGCTCCATGCGGTTAATCATTTTCTGCGTGGCGTTGTACTCAGAGACCATCTTCTCCAGCGCCTCACCGGCCAGCGCGGGCGCGCCTTCGGTGGTGTGCAGGGTAGCGCCATCCAGCGCGATGGAGATCTGGTACTGATCCATCGCGTCGTCATCTTTAATGTACTGCTCCTGCTTGCCCTTTTTCACCTTGTAGAGCGGTGGCTGAGCAATGTACACGTGACCGCGCTCGATGATCTCCGGCATTTGGCGATAGAAGAAGGTCAGCAGCAGCGTACGGATGTGCGAGCCATCGACGTCCGCATCGGTCATGATGATGATGCTGTGATAACGCAGCTTGTCCGGGTTGTACTCGTCACGGCCAATGCCGCAACCCAGAGCGGTGATCAGCGTCGCCACTTCCTGAGAGGCCAGCATCTTGTCGAAACGGGCTTTCTCAACGTTAAGGATCTTACCCTTCAGCGGCAGAATAGCCTGATTCTTACGGTTACGGCCCTGCTTCGCCGAGCCGCCCGCCGAGTCCCCTTCCACCAGGTAGAGTTCGGAGTGGGCCGGGTCGCGCTCCTGACAGTCCGCCAGCTTGCCCGGCAGGCCTGCGAGATCCAGCGCGCCTTTACGGCGGGTCATCTCACGGGCACGGCGTGCCGCTTCACGGGCGCGGGCCGCGTCGATAATTTTACCCACCACGATTTTGGCATCGGACGGATTTTCCAGCAGGTACTCGGACAGCAGTTCGTTCATCTGCTGTTCAACCGCCGATTTCACCTCAGAGGAGACCAGCTTGTCTTTAGTCTGGGAGGAGAACTTCGGATCCGGC
Organism: Escherichia sp. ESNIH1; assembly: GCA_002918705.1. Lineage (GTDB taxonomy): Bacteria > Pseudomonadota > Gammaproteobacteria > Enterobacterales > Enterobacteriaceae > Pseudescherichia. The sequence goes on from PQKR01000005.1 coordinate 360,273, forward strand.
ACCTTCACGGAGACCACGGCAATCAGGCCTTCACGGGCGTCATCACCGGTGGCGCTGACCTTGGCTTTCTTGCTGTAGCCCTCTTTGTCCATGTAGGCGTTGAGAGTACGGGTCATCGCCGCACGGAAGCCCGCAAGGTGGGTACCCCCGTCGCGCTGCGGAATGTTGTTGGTAAAGCAATAGATGTTTTCCTGGAAGCCGTCGTTCCACTGCAGAGCCACTTCCACGCCAATACCGTCTTTTTCGGTAGAGAAGTAGAAGATGCTCGGATGGATCGGCGTTTTGTTCTTGTTGAGGTACTCAACAAACGCCTTGATACCACCTTCATAGTGGAAGTGATCCTCTTTACCGTCGCGCTTATCCACCAGGCGAATAGAGACGCCGGAGTTCAGGAACGACAGCTCGCGTAGGCGCTTGGCCAGGATATCGTATTCGAATTCGGTGACGTTGGTGAAGGTCTCCAGGCTAGGCCAGAAACGCACCACGGTACCGGTGACGTCAGTATCGCCGGTCACTGCCAGCGGTGCCTGCGGCACACCGTGCACGTAGGTCTGCTGGTGCACTTTGCCTTCGCGGCGGATCAGCAGCTCAAGCTTTTGCGACAGGGCGTTAACCACGGAGACGCCCACGCCATGCAGGCCGCCGGACACTTTATAGGAGTTATCATCGAATTTACCGCCTGCGTGCAGCACGGTCATAATAACTTCAGCGGCGGAGACGCCCTCTTCCGGGTGAATACCGGTGGGGATCCCACGGCCATCATCCGAGACCGACACGGAGTTATCGGCGTGGATCGTCACGACGATATCTTTACAGTGACCCGCGAGCGCCTCGTCGATAGCGTTATCTACCACCTCAAATACCATATGGTGCAGGCCGGTACCGTCATCCGTGTCGCCGATATACATACCCGGGCGCTTACGCACCGCATCCAGCCCTTTCAGGACTTTGATACTGGAGGAGTCATAAGAATTCGACATCAACGTTTCTCGCTCAATTTGTCTTGGATTAGTCTGCTATTTTACCCTTTTCCACGGTGAACATCTTCGAATTTTTGTCCGACATGTCCATTACGTGTTCAGCGCTAATCGCGCTGACAAAGACCTGTGACTGGGTGGCTTTTAAGCGGCTGGCCAGCAGCGCGCGCCGCGTGTCATCAAGCTCTGAGGCAAAATCATCTATGAGGTACAAACAGCGCCGCCCGCTCTCGCGGGTCAGGAACTCCCCCTGCGCCAGGCGCAGGGCGCACATCAGCAGCTTAAGCTGCCCACGGGAGAGAGTATCTTCTACCGGCGCGCCGTCGGCACGAATGCGAAAATCGGCCTTATGCGGGCCGTGGGCGGTGTAGGTTAGCGCCCTGTCGCGCTCAAAACTGCGCGCCAGCACCTCGCCGTAGTCGGCCTCTTTCTCCCAGCCGCGCTGGAAAGAGAAGCTCAGGGAGAACTCCGGCAGGAACTGCTTACAGGTGTCCGCCATGTCCTGGGCGATGGCGGTGCTGTACTCGGCTCGCCAGCGGCTGATCTGCTCCGCCAGCGGGATCAGCTCCTTGTCCCACGCACGAAGCTGGGCATATTGCGTCACCTGGCGCAGGGCGGCGTTGCGCTGCTTCAGAAGCCGCTTGAGGTTGCTCCAGGCGGTGAAGAACCCGGCCTCGTTATGGAAGCATCCCCAATCGAGGAAAGCTCTCCTGTATTTGGGGCCGCCGTTGAGTAAAGTAAACCCCTCGGGCGTAATCAGCTGCATCGGCATCAGCAGCGCCAGCTCTGCCACCTTGTGGCCGTCGGTGCCGTCAATGCGCACGGTGCTGTCCCCGTGCTTATCTTTGGTCAGGCCGATGGAGGTCTCACGCTCCTCGCCCTGCAAGCGACCGTGCAGGATAAATGACTCCTGCTCGTGGCGAATAACGCGACCCACCTGCAAACTGCGAAACGCCCGACCGTGGCCGAGCGTATAGATCGCTTCCAGTACGCTGGTCTTGCCGCTGCCGTTAGCGCCAACCAGGAAGTTAAAGCCGGGGGAGAGAGCAAGATCCGCGCTTTCGATATTGCGAAAGTCGCGGATCAACAGGCGGGAGAGCGACATTACAGTCTCATTGGCATAACAACGTAAGCCGCACTTTGGCTGGCCGCATCTTCAATCTGCACGCTCGACACGGAGTCCGTCAGCAGAATACGTACGTTTTCGCACTTCAGCGCGTTGAGCACGTCCAGCACGTAGCTGACGTTAAAGCCGATCTCCATCTCCGTCCCGGCATAGGTGACGTCGAGGATCTCTTCGGCCTCTTCCTGCTCCGGGTTGTTCGCGGTGATCTTGAGCTGGTTTTCGCTGACGTAGAGGCGCACGCCGCGGAACTTCTCGTTAGAGAGAATGGCCGCGCGGGCGAAAGCCTGCTTGAGGATATCGCAGCCAGCATCGAGATGCTTATCCGGGTTCTTCGGCAGCACGCGACGGTAGTCCGGGAAGCGACCGTCCACCAGCTTGGAGGTGAAGATAAAGTCGCCCACGTGTGCACGGATATTGTTGCTGCCGATCTGCACGCGCAGCGGTGTTTCACCGCCGTCGAGCATACGCATCAGCTCAATCACGCCTTTACGCGGCACGATCACCGAATGGTTCGGCAGCGACTGCCCAACCGGCATAGAACAGACCGCCAGACGGTGGCCGTCGGTCGCCACGGTGCGCAGCTCTTCGCCTTCGGTTTCAAACAGCATCCCGTTCAGGTAGTAGCGTACGTCCTGATGGGCCATCGAGAACTGGGTCGCCTCGATCAGACGCTTCATGGTCGCCTGCGGCAGGGTGAACTCTACTTCGCTCTGCCAGTCGTCGAGGTTAGGGAAATCCGCTGCCGGCAAAGTCGACAGCGAGAAACGGCTGCGCCCGGAGCGCACCAGCATCCGATCGCCCTCCAGCTGCACGGCGATCTCTGCGCCTTCCGGCAGGCCACGGCAAATATCGAAGAATTTGCGCGCCGGGACGGTGGTTGCGCCGGGTTCATGCGGCTGGGCCAGCGCAACGCGGGCGACCATCTCCATCTCCAGATCGGTGCCGGTAAGGGAGAGCGCGCCATCAGCCACCTGCAGCAGCAGGTTGCCCAGGATCGGCAGCGTAGGACGACCACCCAGCGGGCCACTGACCTGCTGAAGCGGTTTTAATAGGTGTTCACGTTCAACGGTAAATTTCATAGCATCACGACGATAGAGTTCGGATTAAATTGGAGAAATCTTCTTTGATATCATGGCTCTCTTCACGCAGCTGCTCGATTTTACGGCAGGCGTGGAGCACGGTCGTATGGTCGCGGCCGCCAAACGCATCGCCGATCTCCGGCAGGCTGTGGTTGGTCAGCTCTTTGGCCAGCGCCATTGCCATCTGGCGCGGGCGCGCTACCGAGCGGGATCGGCGCTTGGAGAGCAGATCCGCCACTTTAATTTTGTAGTACTCCGCCACCGTCTTTTGAATATTGTCGATGGTGACCAGTTTTTCCTGGAGCGCCAGCAGATCGCGCAGCGCTTCACGAACGAAATCGATGGTGATGGCGCGGCCGGTGAAGTTGGCGTTAGCGATGACGCGGTTCAGCGCCCCCTCCAGCTCACGCACGTTAGAGCGTAGACGTTTGGCAATAAAGAACGCCACCTCGCCCGGCAGACGAATGTCGTTTTCGTCAGCCTTTTTCATCAGGATCGCCACGCGGGTTTCGAGCTCCGGCGGTTCGATCGCTACGGTCAGCCCCCAGCCAAAGCGCGACTTCAGACGATCCTCAACGCCGTTGATCTCTTTTGGATAACGATCCGAGGTGAGAATAATCTGTTGGTTGCCTTCCAGCAGGGCGTTAAAGGTGTGGAAAAACTCCTCCTGGGAGCGCTCTTTATTGGCAAAAAACTGGATGTCATCGATCAGCAGGGCGTCTACGGAGCGGTAGTAGCGTTTAAACTCTTCGATGGCGTTGTTCTGCAACGCTTTTACCATGTCCTGCACAAAGCGCTCGGAGTGCATATAGACCACTTTAGCATTGGGCTTGCGCGCCACGATGCCGTTACCCACCGCGTGCAGCAGGTGCGTCTTACCGAGACCCGTACCGCCGTAGAGAAACAGTGGGTTATACGCTCCGCCAGGGTTATCGGCCACCTGGCGAGCCGCCGCGCGGGCCAGCTGGTTCGATTTACCTTCGACGAAGTTATCAAATGTATGTTTAACGTTGACGTTAGAGCGGTAGGTAGGCTCAGCCGGGGCGGGAACGTTGTCCCAGCCCGCACGTGGCGCAGGCGCGACGCGAGGCATCTGCACCGCCGCCACCTGGGCAGGCGCGGCGACGCTTGCCGGCTCCTTTAGCGTATGGGCGACCGGCCGGGTACCTACTTCAAAGCGCAGCTGCGGCGTATCCGAGCCGCAGAACTCGTTCAGCAGTCCGTTGATATTATTAAGGTACTTGTCCCTGACCCAATCGAGTACAAAACGGTTTGGCGCATACAAAGCCAGCGTGTTGTCACTCAGTTCCGCCTGCAATGGGCGGATCCACATACTGAATTCTGTGGCTGGTAACTCATCCTGCAGTCGGGCAAGACACTGCTGCCAAAGCGAAAGTGACACGGCGGACTCCACTCGAACAAAAGTCGATAATAAAAGACGAAAGCTGAAATTAATGATTGTAGACACACGTCGAAAAGACCCCTGAAGGGTGACGTGCGAACCGCTATTTGCGGTTTTTTGCCCCGATCCGGATCCGGAATGCAGGATCGGGACCGCGGATCATAACGTAAACCGCCGAAGAGATCTTCTGTTTCTCACAGATTCTTCACGATTTATCCACAGGACGATCCGAATCGGCTAAGTGTAAACGATCCTGATGCCGGTGCGGCACGATTTAGGCCGCATATTGGAAAAATTACTGAGGATCGGTAAAAATTTGCGTAAACGATCTAATGAAGATCCTGAAGGATCCTTGCGCTTTGGCCCTCAGGTCGTATAATCCTCCACCCGGCGCGCGCTGCTCGATTTCTTGCGTCGACTGCCGTCTACTTTTCAGGCAAAAACAGCGGAATTTAGGCGGTATATAAGGAAAGAGAATTGACTCCGGAGTGTACAATTATTACAATCCGGCCTCTTTAATCATCAACACTGAGGCGTAAGACGTTGGCACTGCCCAGCGGACCGACGCGAAATTCAGTGAATTCATTCAAGTTTAGGTAGAAATCGCCATGAAACGCACTTTTCAACCGTCTGTACTGAAGCGCAACCGTTCTCACGGCTTCCGTGCTCGTATGGCTACTAAAAATGGTCGTCAGGTTCTGGCACGTCGTCGTGCTAAAGGCCGCGCTCGTCTGACCGTTTCCAAGTAATAAAGCTAACCCTGAGTGGTTAAGCTCGCATTTCCCAGGGAGTTACGTTTGTTAACTCCCAATCATTTCACATTCGTCTTCCAGCAGCCACAACGGGCTGGCACGCCGCAAATCACCATCCTCGGCCGCCTGAATTCGCTGGGGCATCCCCGTATCGGTCTTACCGTCGCCAAGAAAAATGTTAAGCGCGCGCATGAACGCAACCGGATCAAACGTCTGACGCGTGAAAGCTTCCGCTTACGCCAGCATGAACTGCCAGCAATGGATTTCGTGGTGGTGGCGAAGAAGGGGGTTGCTGACCTCGATAACCGTGCTCTCACGGAAGCGTTGGAAAAACTATGGCGCCGCCACTGTCGCCTGGCTCACGGCTCCTGATAGCCCTCATTCGGGTTTATCAGCGCCTGATCAGTCCGCTGCTTGGGCCGCACTGTCGTTTCACCCCGACCTGTTCGCAATATGGAATTGAGGCATTGCGCAGGTTCGGAGTGATAAAAGGCAGTTGGTTGACGGTGAAACGCGTATTAAAATGCCACCCTTTACACCCGGGTGGCGACGACCCCGTCCCGCCAGGACCTTTTAATACCAGAGAACACTAACGATGGATTCGCAACGCAATCTTTTTGTCATCGCTTTGTTGTTCGTGTCTTTCATGATCTGGCAAGCCTGGGAGCAGGATAAAAATCCTCAGCCTCAGACGCAGCAGACCACGCAGACTACGACCACCGCAGCGGGTAGTGCCGCAGACCAGGGCGTACCGGCCAGTGGCCAGGGGAAACTCATTACCGTTAAGACCGACGTGCTGGAACTGACCATCAACACCCGTGGTGGTGATGTTGAGCAGGCGCTGCTGTTGGGCTACCCGAAAGAGCTGAAGTCTACCGAACCTTTCCAGCTGCTGGAAACCACGCCTGAGTTCATCTACCAGGCACAGAGCGGTCTGACCGGTCGCGACGGCCCAGATAACCCGGCAAACGGCGCGCGTCCGCTGTATAACGTTAACAGCGATACCTTCGTCATGGCCGACGGCCAGAACGAGCTGGCGATCCCGCTGACCTACACCGACGCCGCAGGGAATACCTTCACCAAAACCTTCACCCTGAAACGCGGTGATTACGCGGTGAGCGTGGGCTACAACGTGGCGAACAGCAGCGCGAAACCGCTGGAGATCGCCACCTTTGGCCAGCTGAAGCAGTCCATCAATCTGCCAGCCCATCGTGATACCGGCAGCAGCAACTTTGCGCTGCATACCTTCCGCGGTGCGGCCTACTCTACGCCGGACGAGAAGTACGAAAAATATAAATTCGATACTATCGCCGACAACGAGAACCTGAACGTGACCTCTAACGGCGGCTGGGTCGCCATGCTGCAGCAGTACTTTGCCACCGCATGGATCCCGCGCAGCGACGTCGCGAACAACTTCTACACCAGCAACCTGGGCAACGGCGTGGCTGCTATCGGCTACAAATCTGCACCGGTACTGGTCCAGCCTGGCCAGACTGCCGCGCTGACCAGCACCCTGTGGGTTGGCCCGGAAATCCAGGACAAGATGGCTGCCGTTGCGCCGCATCTGGACCTGACCGTTGACTACGGCTGGCTGTGGTTTATCTCTCAGCCGCTGTTTAAGCTGCTGAAGTGGATCCATAGCTTCCTGGGCAACTGGGGCTTCTCCATTATCATGATCACCTTTATCGTTCGTGGCATCATGTACCCGCTGACCAAGGCGCAGTACACCTCGATGGCGAAGATGCGCATGCTGCAGCCGAAGATTCAGGCCATGCGTGAGCGTCTGGGCGATGATAAACAGCGTCAGAGCCAGGAGATGATGGCTCTGTATAAAGCTGAGAAGGTTAACCCGCTGGGCGGCTGCTTACCGCTGGTTATCCAGATGCCTATCTTCCTTGCGCTGTACTACATGCTGATGGGCTCCATTGAGCTGCGCCATGCGCCGTTCGCCCTGTGGATCCATGACCTGTCTGCACAGGACCCGTACTACATCCTGCCGATCCTGATGGGCGTGACGATGTTCTTCATCCAGAAGATGTCGCCGACCACCGTGACCGACCCGATGCAGCAGAAGATCATGACCTTTATGCCGGTCATCTTTACGGTCTTCTTCCTGTGGTTCCCGTCTGGTCTGGTGCTGTACTATATCGTCAGCAACCTGGTGACCATTCTGCAGCAGCAGCTGATCTACCGCGGTCTGGAGAAGCGTGGCCTGCATAGCCGCGAGAAGAAAAGCTCCTAATCGTAAGCTGTAGGCCGGGTTAGCGCAGCGCCACCCGGCAAAGGAAAGTACAGAGAGGGCGGTCAGATGACCGCCCTTTTTATTGGTAACAATAGAGACATATCATGAGCCATAACGACACTATCGTCGCCCAGGCAACCCCACCGGGACGCGGTGGTGTGGGCATTCTGCGTATCTCCGGCCACAAGGCCCGTGAAGTGGCGCAGGCCGTACTCGGCAAGCTGCCTAAACCGCGCTACGCCGACTACCTGCCGTTTAACGACGCGGACGGCACGGCGCTGGATCAGGGCATCGCCCTCTGGTTCCCCGGCCCGAACTCCTTTACCGGTGAGGACGTGCTGGAGCTGCAGGGACACGGCGGGCCGGTGATCCTCGACCTGCTGCTAAAGCGCATCCTGACCCTGCCCGGTCTGCGCATCGCCCGTCCCGGCGAGTTTTCCGAGCGTGCATTCCTTAACGACAAGCTCGACCTGGCCCAGGCCGAAGCGATTGCTGACCTGATCGATGCCAGCTCTGAGCAGGCCGCACGCTCGGCGCTGAACTCGTTGCAGGGGGCATTCTCCACCCGCGTTAACCATCTGGTGGAAGCACTTACTCACTTGCGAATCTACGTGGAAGCCGCGATTGACTTCCCTGACGAGGAGATCGACTTTCTCTCCGATGGTAAAATCGAAGCGCAGCTTAACAATGTGATGACCGATCTCGACGCCGTACGGGCGGAAGCGCGCCAGGGCAGCCTGCTGCGTGAAGGGATGAAGGTGGTCATCGCTGGTCGCCCGAACGCCGGGAAATCGAGCCTGCTAAACGCCCTGGCCGGGCGCGAGGCCGCTATCGTGACCGATATCGCCGGTACTACCCGCGACGTGCTGCGCGAGCATATTCATATCGACGGCATGCCGCTGCATATTATCGATACCGCCGGGTTACGCGATGCCAGCGACGAGGTGGAGCGCATCGGCATTGAGCGTGCCTGGCAGGAGATTGAGCAGGCCGACCGGGTGCTGTTTATGGTCGATGGCACCACTACTGACGCCGTAGATCCGACGGAAATCTGGCCGGACTTTATTGCCCGTCTGCCCGCGAAGCTGCCGATCACCGTGGTACGTAATAAAGCCGATCTCACCGGTGAGACGCTGGGTATCAGCGAGGTAAATGGTCACTCACTTGTTCGCCTCTCCGCCTACACCGGCGAAGGCGTTGACGTGCTGCGTAACCATCTTAAGCAGAGTATGGGCTTTGATACGCAGATGGAAGGTGGCTTCCTGGCACGTCGTCGCCACCTGCAGGCGCTGGAGGTGGCGGCAGAGCACCTACAACAGGGCAAAGCCCAGCTTCTCGGCGCATGGGCGGGCGAGCTGCTGGCGGAAGAGCTGCGCCTGGCCCAGCAGAGCCTGAGCGAGATCACCGGCGAGTTTACCTCCGACGACCTGTTAGGACGGATCTTCTCGAGCTTCTGTATTGGGAAGTAACGTTTTAGATAGGTATGTGAAGCGTTGTTAACCCGCATTGACTGGTGTTGATGCGGGTTTTAGTTTGATTTATTTACATCAAACGTCTTGAAACTCACGAACCAGCGTTGCTTTTAGCTTGCGGCGTAGTAAAGAGGCTGAAGAGTGTTTTTTCTCTGCTTTAATCTCTTTTAGATCTGTTTTCGCTGAGTTCAGATTGTAAGCTTCCAGCTCGGCTGTGACTAATGCTTGCATTACCTCTTTCTCATCAGTAACAAGAAGGCGTGACGCAGAATGCACATGTTTATTGTAATACGACATAGCAAGCTCTCCCTTCGGTTACGTGTTTGTATGCATGCAGCTCGACTGGTAACAACGGGCGCGGTACTTTCTTAGGCAGCCCTGTACGTCGATTATAGCGTGGTTCATTTTTTAACCCAAGCATATAGTCATAAACCTCTTCTAGTGAAGTTGTACGACCGATATCTACCACTCCACCTGTCGCAGCCTGAAAGACAAATCCACCAACGTTAAATTTTTCAAAATGCGCGATTAATGTCAGCGCCACAGTCTGAAGAACAACTGCACTGCCTAACCCGGAAAACTGTACATGCCGAAAATCGGCGAGAGAGTCCATCCCATCATAAATATCGAAATAAACCTCTGCCATACCATTAGAAGGAAAAGGAATGTTTTCAGGCATTTCGTAGCCGATGCGGGTAAAAATGGCCTCATCGCTCAGGCTTCCTATGATGACTGTGTATACTTCGTTACCAGCGACAAAAACATAGCTATAATGTACTCGACGATCGTAGACGAATTTCTTTCTACGCATTTCATATCCATCGAGATATACCTCTTCTTCAATACGCAATCCTCGCTCCTTCATAAAACACGTCTTTCCTTCATCCTATTACGAAGGTTTATGTGAGCATCGGATCATAACGAGACGAGAACACCCCAGTTCGCTAGCCCTGTCACAACGTTTCGTTTTTCATCCTCTTAGTGCTGGATAAAGCATTAAAAATTAAAAACAGATAAACAGAGCGCGGGCACGTTAGCGCCAGACCGTAGGCCCGTGCAAGCGGAGCGCCGCCGGGCAACAAATAGCTAAGAATTACCCCGAATTGTAAAAGTGCCGCAGAGTGCTTTGTCCCCCCTTTTTTCCGTGCTAAAACCTGCACACAATACGACATACTGCTTTTACCGTTGCGAGCGGGCTAACCATTATCATGGAGTGAAAAATGGCGACACATTTTGCAAGAGGGATCCTTACCGATGGACAGCTGGTCTCCGTCCGCCTGCCCTCGTCCTGTCACGATCGAGCCCGGGCACTGCCGGAACACCACCGAACCCGCTACCTAGCCTCCCGCGCCCTGCTCGCCGAGCTGTTTTTTATGCTCTACGGTTTAAGCGAGCTGCCTGAAATCATCATCCAGTCCAATGGTCGCCCGGTCTTTGCCGATCGCAGCCTGCCCCACTTTTCATTAGCCTATGCCGGGAACATGGTCGGCGTCGCAATCACCACCAGCGGCCTGTGCGGTCTGAATATGACGCTACAGCGGGCAACGCGCAGCTTTCACACTCCCCACGCCCAGGAGCACCAGGTTTTCTCCAGCAACGAAAGGCTGTGGATCAACAACCAGACCGATCCCAACGAGGCTCAGGCACAGATCGTGACCCTGCGACAGAGCGTGCTGAAGATGGCCAGCCAGACTCAGGATACGCCAGGCTTTCTACAGCTGCTGCCTGGCTCCGGCAAGCTGCGTGCGGCACAGCCTGCTCCGATTGAGGTGCTCTGCGACGCAGAGGACGTGCTAATCTGGTCCGTGGCGGTTTCGCCCGCCATTGAAAGCCTGAAGATTTGGGAGTTTGATACGAAGCGGGGGTGGCGCGGCCTGTCAGATATTCAAACCCGCGCGAACAATCCCGCCACCCGCCTGATGCGTTTTACCAGCCTGCCTGCGTAACTCGCTTCACTACACTTACCGGTAAGGAGTAAAGATGTCTGATTCACTGCACGTCGTTACGTTACTTGGCAGCCTGCGCAAAGGCTCATTCAATGCAATGGTGGCCCGTACGCTGCCCAAAATCGCGCCGGAAGGCATGACGGTTGCGCCGCTGCCGACCATCGGCGCTATCCCGCTGTACGATGCCGATATCCAGCAGGAGGAGGGTTTCCCGCAGAGCGTTGAGGCCATTGCCGAGCAGATCCGCAATGCCGATGGCGTGGTGATTGTGACGCCGGAATACAACTACTCCGTACCGGGCGGCCTGAAGAACGCCATCGACTGGCTGTCACGCCTGCCTGCGCAGCCGCTGGCCGGTAAGCCGGTGCTGATCCAGACCAGCTCAATGGGCGCTATCGGCGGTGCACGCTGTCAGTATCATCTGCGACAGATTCTGGTGTTTCTCGACGCGATGGTGATGAACAAACCGGAGTTTATGGGCGGGGTGATCCAGAACAAGGTGGATCCGCAGACGGGCGAGGTTATCGATCAGAGCACGCTGGACCATCTGACCGGTCAGCTGACGGCGTTTGGTGATTACATCAAGAAGGTCAGGGCATAAAAAAAGCCCGGCAGCGCAAAGCCTGCCGGGCCAGTTTTTAGCGATTAATGCGCGTCGATAAACACAATCTTCAGCACAAACAGCAGCGCAACGATAATCACGCACGGGCTGAGGTCGCGGAAACGTCCGGTACCGATCTTCATAATGCAGTAGGAGATAAAGCCCAGCGCGATCCCTTCGGTAATGGAGAAGCTGAACGGCATCATCACGGCGGTGATAAAGGCCGGCACGGCTTCGGTCAGATCGTCCCACTTCACGCGGGAGAGGCTGGAGGTCATCAGCACGCCGACGTAGATCAGCGCACCCGCAGCAGCATACGGCGGTACCATCCCGGCCAGCGGCGACAGGAAAATCACCAGCAGGAACAGCACACCTACCACCACGGCGGTGAGGCCGGTGCGCCCACCGACGGAGACGCCAGAAGAGGATTCGATATAGGCGGTGACCGATGAGGTACCGATAAAGGAGCCTGCTACGGAGGAGACGCTGTCAACAAACAGGGCCTGCTTCATGCGCGGGAATTTACCCTTCTCGTCGGCCAGACCGGCTTTATCGGTCACGCCGATCAGCGTCCCGGAGGAGTCGAACAGGTTGACCAGCATAAACGAGAAGATCACACCCGCGAGGCCGAGGTTAAACGAGCCTGCGAGATCAACGTGGCCGACAACGCTGGTCACGCTCGGCGGCGCGGAGACAATCCCGCTGTAGTGCACATCGCCCAGCCACCAGCCCAGCAGGGTAGTCACCACGATAGAAACCAGCACCGCCGCGTGGACGTTACGTGAGGCGAGAATGGCGATGATAAAGAAGCCCAGCACGCCCAGCAGCACGCTGTGGGAGGTCAGATTGCCGATGGTCACCAGCGTCTCCGGGTTCGCCACGATCACGCCCGCGTTTTTCAGGCCCATCATGCCGATGAACAGGCCAATACCGCTGGTGATCCCCACGCGCAGGCTCACCGGGATGTTCGCGATCATCCAGTAGCGGACGCGGAAGATAGTCAGCAGCAGCAGGCCGATAGCGCCCCAGAAGATGGCCCCCATTCCCACCTGCCACGGCAGGCCCATTGCGCCGACCACCACAAAGGCGAAGAAGGCGTTCAGCCCCATCGCGGGGGCAAGCGCTACCGGCAGGTTAGCGAACAGCCCCATCAGGATGCTGCCAAAGGCAGCGATCAGACAGGTAGTAACGAATACCGCGCTGGTATCCATGCCAGCAACACCCAGAATCTGTGGGTTAACAAAGACGATGTAGACCATCGTCAGGAAGGTGGTAAAACCGGCGATCACCTCGGTGCGTGCCGTGGTGCCATGCTCGCGCAGTTTAAACACGCGGTCGAGCAACCCCTGGCCCGCGGCCTGGGTAGTGTGTTGTTGGCTCATTATCTATTTCCGAACAGGGAAGGAAAATTCGTCGCTATCCTATACCAAAATGCGACAATGTTGACGGTTATCACACACTTTTTTTCATTGATTTTGCTTATACGGCATCGATTGCGCGGAGAAATCTGCGTTAAGTAAACGTTAAACTTGCAATAAACAGGAAACGGCATGTCCCAAATAGAAGCGATTTTTTTCGACTGTGATGGCACGCTGGTCGACAGCGAGGTGATCTGTTCCCGCGCGTATGTGCATATGTTCGCGCAGTTTGGCATTACGCTCGATCTGGCGGAGATTTTTAAGCGCTTTAAAGGCGTTAAGCTCTACGAAATTATTGACATTATTAACGCCGAGCATGGCGTGAACCTGACCAAAGCAGAGCTGGAGCCAATCTACCGCGCCGAGGTCGCACGCCTGTTCGATGCCGAGCTGGAGATTATCGCCGGAGCAGATGCGCTGCTAGAGTCCGTCAGCGTGCCGATGTGTGTGGTCTCAAACGGCCCGGTCAGCAAAATGCAGCACTCACTTGGCAAGCTCGGGATGCTGCACCATTTTCCCGATCTGCTGTTCAGCGGCTACGACATTCAGCGCTGGAAGCCGGATCCGGCCCTGATGTTTCATGCTGCCAGCGCGCTGGACGTGGATCCGACGAAGTGTATTCTGGTGGATGACTCTGCGGCAGGCGCGCAGTCGGGGATTGATGCCGGGATGGAAGTGTTCTACTTCTGCGCCGATCCGCACAACCAGCCGATTGACCACCCGAAGGTGACGACCTTTACCGAGTTATCGCAGCTGCCAGAACTGTGGAAAGCGCGTGGGTGGGAGATTACCCGCTAGCAAACGCCCTCCCCAAACGGGGAGGGATAATCCTCACTTAAACAGTTTTTGCACAAACTCGGCATAGGCCGGGCGCCAGACGTCCATTTCGTGGCTCAGCCCGGGATACATTTTGTAGTCAAAATGAATGCCCTGCTTTTCCAGCTCCGCTTTCAGCCCAGCGATATCTTTTCCGGTCACCGAATCACGCTCCCCAACAACCAGTGTAAAATTATGCAGCTGCCTGTTGATAACATCCGGCTGCCTGAACCGTGCCGCTACCCCCTCGTCTGGCACCGTTGTGGTAGTCACGCCGCTGAAGGTTGCCAGCCAGCCAAAACTTTCCAGATGATTCATACCCGATACCAGCGCCTGATATCCCCCCTGGGACAGCCCCGCCAGCGCGCGTCCGTCAGCGTCTTTACGCACGTTAAAGCGCGTATCAACCAGCGGGATAATCTCGTCCATCAGTTCACGATCTGCGGCTTTTGCATTAAGCGGATAGAAGGTTTTGCGTCTTTCCGCAGGCGGGAAGTTCTCAGGAACCGCCTCGCTCATGTCCGTCTCCGTATCGGGAACGACCACTAGCATCGGCTTAATTTTCCCCTCGGCCAGCAGATTATCCATTATTTGCGGCAGTCGGCCCTGATCGATTGCCGAGAGTCCGCTATCCCCAAAGCCATGATAAAAATAGAGAACGGGCAAAGGCTCACCTTTACCGTCATAGCCCGGCGGGGTCCAGACATAGACGCGCCGCTCTGACTTCAGCGCCTGTGAATGCCAGGCCAGGGTCGTCAGATCGCCATGCGGTACCGGGCGATCGTCGAGAATACTGCCCGGGACCAGAATCAGGCTGGTGTTCACCTGACGCTGGGGCTTTTGATAGCGACTGCCCGTGTCCACCGAGCGGAAACCGTCAATATCGTAAAAATATTCGTAGAGATTGGGAGCCATTGGCTCGCTTCTCCATGACCAGACGCCATTTTTATCTTTCGTCATGTCATGGGAGACCCAGGTTTCAGGCATCGATCCCGTCACTACGGAGACCCGTTTGGCAGCAGGGGCAAACAGGCGGAAGGTGATACTTTTATCCGCATTCACCTTAGTCACATACTGGCTGACCGGTATAGTCTGGTCCGGTGTGGCAGGAAAGGGAGCGGCGACAGCTGCCGTTCCGCTGCTGATACCTATGCTGATTGCGATAGCCAGACACGCTAACGATCTTTTCATATCTCGTCCTTTTCTGTTTTTTGTTTCACGTTAGCGCATTTCAGCCATCAGGCAACGGCGGGTGGGGAAGAGTGTGAGTTATTGCGGAAAGAGTAACGCCAGTGAGTCCTGGCGTTACTGTAAAGCGGTATAGTTACTCTTTCGGATCTTTCCCGGCGAGCAGTTTGTCCAGCTCGTCGCCGCCAACGTGGCGGAAATCCTGACCCTTCACGAAGTAGAAGATGTACTCGCAGATGTTCTGGCAGCGGTCGCCGATACGCTCGATAGAGCGAGCGCAGAACAGCGCGGTCAGCACGCTTGGGATGGTACGAGAATCTTCCATCATGTAGGTCATCAGCTGCCGCACGATACCTTCGTACTCCTGATCCACCTTCTTGTCTTCACGGTAGATACGCACCGCTTCATCCAGATCCATGCGCGCAAAGGCATCCAGCACGTCATGCAGCATCTGCACCGTATGGCGACCCAGCGACTCCAGGCTCACCAGCAGCGGCTGGTGCTGCTGGGAGAACTTCTCCAGCGCCGTGCGGCAGATTTTGTCCGCGACGTCACCGATACGCTCCAGCTCGGCGATGGTTTTGATGATCGCCATCACCAGCCGCAGGTCGCTCGCCGTCGGCTGGCGCTTGGCGATAATGCGCACGCAGGCCTCGTCGATCGCCACTTCCATCATGTTGACCTGATGGTCACCCGCAACAACGCGCTTGGCCAGCTCGCTGTCCTGGTTATGCATGGCGGTGATCGCATCAGAGAGCTGCTGCTCTACCATCCCACCCATCGTCATCACCTGAGTGCGGATGCTCTCCAGCTCGGCGTTAAACTGGCCGGAGATATGTTTATTAAGGTTTAGATTGTCCATAGCGCACTCCTGAATCAACCGTAACGGCCGGTGATATAGTCTTCTGTTTGTTTCTTCGCGGGCTTGGTGAACAGATCGTCCGTGTTGCTGAACTCAATCAACTCGCCCAGGTACATAAAGGCCGTATGGTCGGAGCAACGTGCAGCCTGCTGCATGTTGTGGGTCACGATCACCACGGTGTAATCCTGCTTCAGCTCGGTGATCAGCTCCTCAATACGCCCGGTAGAGATAGGGTCGAGAGCTGAACACGGCTCATCCAGCAGCAGCACTTCCGGACGAATGGCGATACCGCGCGCAATGCACAGACGCTGCTGCT
Source organism: Escherichia sp. ESNIH1 (assembly GCA_002918705.1). Classification (GTDB taxonomy): domain Bacteria; phylum Pseudomonadota; class Gammaproteobacteria; order Enterobacterales; family Enterobacteriaceae; genus Pseudescherichia. The sequence continues at coordinate 376,470 of PQKR01000005.1, forward strand.
GACCACCGGAGAGAGAGTACCCGCTCTGGTGCAGTTTATCTTTGGTTTCGTTCCAGAGTGCGGCCTTGGTCAACGCCCACTGCACGCGCTCGTCCATATCGGCGCGGGAGAGTTTCTCAAACAGGCGCACGCCGAAAGCGATATTGTCATAGATAGACATCGGGAACGGCGTCGGCTTCTGAAAGACCATCCCAACTTTAGCACGCAACAGGGCAATATCCTGGCTGTGGGTGAGAATGTTCTCGCCATCCAGCAGAATCTCCCCCTCGGCGCGCTGCTCCGGATAGAGGGAGTACATTTTGTTAAAGGTACGCAGCAGGGTGGATTTACCGCAGCCTGACGGGCCGATAAACGCCGTGACCTGATTCTTGGCGATATCCAGGTTGATGTTTTTCAGCGCGTGGAACTTCCCGTAGTAGAAGTTCAAATCGCGAACCTGAATCTTGCCGGAGGTGGTGTCAACCATACTCATTTACTCTTTTCCTCAATCGAGCGCGACCGGGGCCACGCCGCAAAATTTTAACCGTTCTTCTTGGCGAAGATAACGCGAGCCAGGATGTTCAGCAGCAGCACGCACAGGGTAATAATCAATACGCCAGCCCAGGCCAGCTGTTGCCACTCGGCAAACGGGCTCATGGCAAATTTAAAGATGGTGACCGGCAGGTTCGCGATAGGCTGCATCATATCCGTGCTCCAGAACTGGTTGGAGAGGGAGGTGAAGAGCAGCGGTGCGGTTTCGCCGGCGATACGCGCCACCGCCAGCAGCACGCCGGTCAGGATGCCGGAGATAGAGGCCTTCAGCGTAATCGCGGAGATCATCTTCCACTTCGGCGTGCCCAGCGCGTAAGCGGCTTCACGCAGGCTGTCCGGAACCAGCTTCAGCATGTTCTCGGTGGTACGGATAACAATCGGCACCTGCAGCAGCGCCAGCGCAATCACGCCAGCCCAGCCGGAGAAGTGCTCCATCTGCGCCACCACGATGGTGTAGACAAACAGGCCCACCACGATAGAGGGGGCAGAGAGCAGAATATCGTTAATGAAGCGGATCACCTCTGCCAGCCAGGACTTACGCCCATACTCGGCAAGGTAGATGCCCGCCATAATGCCGAGCGGCGTACCAAACACGGTCGCCCAGAGGATCAGCAGGCCGCTGCCCGCCAGGGCGTTCGCCAGCCCACCGCCTGCGGTATTCGGCGGCGGCGTCATCTCGGTGAACAGCGCCAGCGACATGCCGTCGATACCGCGCGTCACGGTGGAGAAGAGGATCCAGATCAGCCAGAAGAGGCCGAACGCCATCGTCGCCAGCGAGAGCGTCAGCGCGATACGGTTTTTCATGCGGCGACGCGCCTGCATTTTACGGCGCGATTCAGCCAGCTCCGTCGTGGTTTGCATCTCGAGCGTAGCCATTAGCGTGCCCCCTCGTTTTTCGCCAGGCGCAGGATCATCACTTTCGAAATCGCCAGCACGATAAAGGTGATCACAAAGAGGATCAGGCCCAGCTCCATCAGCGCGGCGACGTGCAGCCCGGACTCCGCTTCAGCGAATTCGTTAGCCAGCGCAGAGGTGATGCTGTTGCCCGGCATATAGAGCGAGGCGCTGTCGAGCTGGTAGGTGTTACCAATGATAAAGGTTACCGCCATCGTTTCACCCAGCGCGCGGCCCAGGCCAAGCATGACCCCGCCGATGACGCCGTTTTTGGTGAACGGCAGCACGATGCGCCAGATCACCTCCCAGGTGGTGCAGCCGATGCCGTAGGCCGACTCTTTCATCATCACCGGGGTTTGTTCAAACACGTCGCGCATTACCGAGGCGATGTACGGAATGATCATGATGGCGAGGATAATGCCCGCCGCGAGGATACCGATACCAAACGCCGGGCCGGAGAAGAGCGCGCCGACAAACGGAATGGCGGAGAGCACGTTGCCCACCGGCTCCTGGAAATAAGTGGCAAACAGCGGAGCGAAGATAAACAGCCCCCACATGCCGTAAACGATACTGGGGATAGCGGCGAGCAGCTCAATGGCGATACCCAGCGGACGCTTCAGCCAGCCGGGAGCCAGCTCCGTCAGGAACAGCGCGATACCGAAACTCACCGGAACGGCGATCAGCAGCGCGATAAAGGAGGTCACCAGCGTACCGTAAATCGGCACCAGCGCGCCGTAGATATCGTTGGGGGCGTCCCACTCTTTGGTCCACAGGAAAGAGAACCCAAATTTCTGGATGCTTGGCCAGGAGGAGACAATCAGGGAGATGATGATGCCGCCGAGCAGCAATAGCACAATCAGCGCAGCCAGTTTGACCAGCGCGCCGAAGATCATGTCACCTTGTTTACCCGGTGGGTTAAAAGCAGGCTTGGTTGCAGCCATAAATTACTCTTCTGTTATGTACGTCTTACGAATTTGCCCGGTGGCGTGAACGCTTACCGGGCCTACAGTTTTTATCCGTAGGGCGGGAAGCCTACGCCACCCGCCATCTTCGTCAAAAAGATCCTGTTAGTACAGCGCTTTACCGCTGCTGTCTTTCACATTCGTTTTCCATGCGGCACGAACCTGCTCAACCACGCTGTCAGGCAGGGTTGCGTAATCCAGATCGTTAGCCTGTTTCGCACCGTCTTTGTATGCCCAGTCAAAGAACTTCAGCACTTCAGCGCCCTGCTCAGGTTTCTTCTGCTCTTTGTGGATCAGGATGAAGGTGGTGGAGGTGATTGGCCACGCGTTGTCACCCTTCTGGTTAGTCAGGTCCTGAGCGAAGGTTTTGCTCCAGTCCACGCCTTTCGCGGCGTTAGAGAAGCTCTCTTCGGTCGGAGAAACCGGTTTGCCATCGGCAGAGACCAGCTTGGTGTAGGCCAGGTTGTTCTGCTTAGCGTAAGCGTACTCTACGTAGCCGATAGAGCCAGGCAGACGCTGTACGAACGCGGCGATACCGTCGTTACCTTTACCGCCCAGACCGGTCGGCCAGTTTACGGTAGAGCCAGAACCGATTTTTGATTTCCACTCTTCGTTCACTTTTGCCAGATAGCTGGTGAAGACGAAGGAGGTACCGGAGCCGTCAGCGCGACGAACCACGGCGATATTCTGTGAAGGCAGCTTCATGCCTGGGTTGAGCTTAGCGATCGCTTCGTCATCCCATTTTTTGATTTTACCCAGGTAGATGTCACCCAGCGTTTTACCATCCAGCACCAGCTCACCGGATTTCACGCCCGGCAGGTTAACCGCCAGCACCACGCCACCGATAACGGTCGGGAACTGGAACAGGCCTTCCTGGTTCAGTTTCTCATCAGACAGCGGAGCGTCAGACGCGCCAAAATCAACGGTGTTAGCAGTGATCTGCTTCACGCCGCCGGAGGAGCCGATACCCTGGTAGTTGACTTTGCTACCGGTCGCTTTCTGATAGGTATCCGCCCATTTGGCATACACTGGCGCTGGGAAGGTTGCACCCGCGCCGGTCAGGCTTGCCGCTGCGTTAACAGCGAAAGCGCTCAGGGATAAGGTCGCGGCGACAACAGTAGCGACAGTGGTACGCATGACTTTCATAATGTCTCCTGAGGGATTGTAAATCGTTGTTTGGTTTCTACGATATGCAAAATAGGACAACCAGGTGACAGTTAAATGTACGTATTATGACATTTTTATGACAGGCGCTTATTTGACCGAAAATAGTCTATGGATTGTTTAAAAATAGCACAGCGAGGAGAGACGTCCCGCCAGAGCGACGGGACGTAAGAGGAAGATTACTCTACGGTGACAGACTTCGCGAGGTTACGCGGCTGGTCAACGTCGGTGCCTTTGATCAGCGCGACGTGGTAGGCCAGCAGCTGCAGCGGCACGGTGTAGAAGATTGGCGCAATCACCTCTTCCACGTGCGGCAGCTCGATAATGTGCATGTTATCGCTGCTGGTGAAACCGGCATCCTGATCGGCGAAGACATAGAGTACGCCGCTACGGGCGCGAACTTCTTCGATGTTGGACTTCAATTTTTCCAGCAGTTCGTTGTTAGGTGCCACAACGATAACCGGCATATCAGCATCAATCAGCGCCAGCGGGCCGTGCTTCAGCTCGCCTGCGGCGTAGGCTTCCGCGTGGATGTAGGAGATCTCTTTCAGCTTCAGCGCGCCTTCCAGCGCGATAGGGTACTGATCGCCACGGCCAAGGAACAGGGCGTGGTGCTTCTCAGAGAAGTCCTCTGCCAGCGCTTCAATGCGTTTGTCCTGGGAGAGCATCTGCTCGATACGGTTCGGCAGCGCCTGCAGACCATGCACAATATCCTGCTCGATAGAGGCGTCCAGACCCTTCAGGCGGCTCAGCTTCGCCACCAGCATCAGCAGCACGGTGAGCTGGGTGGTAAAGGCCTTGGTGGAGGCCACGCCGATCTCGGTTCCGGCGTTGGTCATCAGCGCCAGGTCAGATTCACGTACCAGCGAGGAGCCAGGCACGTTACAGATCGCCAGCGAACCGAGGTAGCCCAGCTCTTTAGAGAGGCGCAGCGCGGCCAGGGTGTCCGCCGTCTCACCGGACTGGGAGAGGGTGATCATCAGGCTGTTACGGCGCACGGCGGATTTGCGGTAGCGGAACTCAGAGGCGATTTCCACATCGCACGGCACACCGGCCAGCGATTCAAACCAGTAGCGTGACACCATCCCGGAGTTGTAGGAGGTACCGCAGGCGATGATCTGAATATGCTCAACCTGAGAGAGCATCTCGTTGGCTTTCTCGCCCAGCTCGCTGAGATCGATCTCGCCGTGGCTAATACGCCCGGTCAGGGTATTTTTAATGGCGTTTGGCTGCTCGTAGATCTCTTTCTGCATGTAGTGGCGGTAGATACCCTTATCGCCAGCGTCATACTGCAGGTTAGATTCGATGTCCGGGCGCTTCACTTCATGGCCAGAACGGTCGAATACCACGACGCTACGGCGGGTCACTTCCGCAATATCGCCCTCTTCGAGGAAGATAAAGCGGCGGGTCACCGGCAGCAGGGCCAGCTGGTCAGAGGCGATGAAGTTTTCGCCCATGCCAAGGCCGATAACCAGCGGGCTACCGGAGCGGGCAGCCAGCAGCGTGTCAGGATCGCGGGTATCCATGATAACCGTACCGTACGCGCCGCGCAGCTGCGGGATAGCGCGCAGAACGGCATCGCGCAGCGAGCCGCCTTTTGCCAGCTCCCAGTGCACCAGGTGAGCGATGACTTCGGTATCGGTTTCGGAGACAAATTCATAGCCGCGCGATCTTAACTCTTCGCGCAGCGGCTCGTGGTTCTCAATAATGCCGTTGTGCACCACCACGATATGTTCAGAGACATGCGGGTGAGCGTTGCCTTCAGACGGTTCACCGTGCGTTGCCCAACGGGTATGGGCAATACCGGTTCCGCCATGCAGCGGATGCTCTTCGGCTGCCTGAGAGAGCATCTGGACTTTACCGAGACGACGCAGGCGGGTCATATGCCCTTCACTGTCGACCACTGCCAGACCGGCAGAGTCATAGCCACGGTATTCGAGACGACGTAAGCCTTCGAGAAGGATTTCAGCAATATCACGCTGCGCAACTGCGCCAACAATTCCACACATAGTTAGATTTCCTGATTATGGCGTAAGCCATGCGTTGTCGGTCAACCTGCGTTACCCGTTTTCCGGGCACCCCGAGCCTTGTAGAGAGTGGGGTTATATTTATAGCTACTGCTGGTGGGCGGGAGATCTATGTTGACCTCCTCATCCCTGTTTGCCGGACGGCATTGCTGCCTGGCCGGCTTACAAAAGGGTTTACTTCTTCTTGACCGGACGCTTCCAGCCCTTGATATGGGTCTGTTTGACACGGCTGATCACTAGCTCGTCCTCTGCGACGTCACGGGTCACCGTGGTGCCCGCCGCAATGGTAACGCCGCTGGCCACGCTCACCGGAGCGATAAACTGCGAATCAGAGCCGACAAAGACGTCGTCGCCGATAATGGTTTTATGCTTGTTGGCACCGTCATAGTTACAGGTAATAGTCCCTGCACCGATGTTAACGTTGTCGCCAATCTCCGCGTCGCCCAGATAGGTCAGATGGCCTGCCTTCGAGCCTTTGCCCAGCCGCGCCTTTTTCATCTCGACGAAGTTACCAACGTGCGCGCCGGCCAGCAGCTCTGCGCCAGGGCGCAGACGGGCAAACGGGCCAATGGTGCAGGCCGCTTCCAGAGTGGCATCTTCTACCACGCTGTAGGGGCTGATCTCGCAGTCGTCACCGATGACGCTGTTTTTGATCACGCAGCCCGCGCCGATCTTAACCCGGTTACCCAGGGTAACGTTGCCTTCCAGAATGACGTTGGTGTCGATCTCAATATCACGGCCGTGGCTGAGCGTACCGCGCAGGTCAAAGCGTGCCGGATCGCGCAGCATGACACCCGCCAGCAGCAGCTTCTCCGCCTGCTCGGACTGATAGACGCGCTCCAGACGAGAAAGCTGCAGGCGGTTGTTCACGCCCTCAACCTCACTCAGACGCTGCGGGTGCACCGCGGCGATCTCACGACCTTCAAGATAAGCCAGCTCGATAATGTCGGTGATGTAGTACTCACCCTGCGCATTGTCGTTGGTGAGCTTGCCCAGCCAGCGCTTCAGATCCGCACCGTTGGCAATCAGGATCCCGGTATTGATCTCCTGAATTTTATGCTGTTCAGCAGTCGCATCTTTATGCTCAACGATGCCGGTCACCTTCCCGTCTTGACGGGTGATACGGCCATAGCCGGTGGGATCGTCAAGATTGACTGTGAGCAGCCCAATGCCGCCCTGCGGTTTGGCATCGCGCAGGCGCTGCAGTGTCTCAACGGAGATCAGCGGTACGTCGCCGTAGAGCATGAGGATATCTTCATCGTCGGCAAAGCCAGGGGCAGCCTGCTGCATAGCATGGCCCGTGCCCAACTGTTCCGCCTGCAGCACCCAGTTCAGGTTGTCGTCACGCAGCGTCTGTTTAAGCAGATCGCCGCCGTGGCCGTAGACCAGATGAACGTGACGTGCGCCGAGATTATTCGCGGCATCAATGACATGCTGTACCATCGCTTTCCCGGCGAGAGTATGAAGCACTTTAGGAAGATCCGAATACATACGGGTTCCCTTGCCAGCGGCAAGGATCACCACGCTCATGTTACTGTTCAACATACGCGTCCTGACTCTAGTTTGAAGAAGAATTTTTACCGTTTAACGTTGAAAATACTACATTTTTTTCAGCGTGAAATGGGGTGCGTATAAAATGTGCGATTGGCCACTTTTACCCGCATTTGTTCCCCTGGTTTAACCCATCATAAAACGAATTACGGCATAACGCGTACATATTGCTGCCTCTTTACCCGCTATGCTGATGTTTTTTCGTTTCTTTCGATCCTTGAATAAAGAGGCGCGGTTAAGCGGCTGCCGCTTCGGCGCAAAGTGAGGGTGAGTATAAAGGGATCCAGCCAGGGAGAATCCAGGCCGATCGGGCGATATTTGTTGGGGAATATAAAACACAAAGGCCGCCCGCCAGGCAGCCCTTGTTATGTTCTGTTCACACCGCCAGCGGTTGTGGTTTTAATAAGCGCTATTTTTTAGTGATTACAGATTAAAGGTACCAAAAGAAACGTTCATGTTATTGAAGAAAGCGATAATTTTGTTAATCAGTTTCATGATGTTTTCCCGGTCGATAGATGAATTAGTGTGACTTACTTCACAAAAATAAGTCTACGCTGTGATGATTAATCGATCAACATTTTTGTGATGAAAATCACAAAAAAATTAAAACATCTTTTTAAAACCGCATGGGGACAACTGCCAGGCATAAAAAAAGCCAGCCTGGAGACCAGACTGGCTTCGTACGTTCAAGCCGGTGTTACATCGCTTTTTTGGTCAACTCGATAACGCGCAGTTTCGCAATAGCTTTGGCCAGCTCCGCAGACGCCTGAGCGTAATCCACGTCGCCGTGCGAGCTCTTGATGTGCTCTTCTGCTTTACGCTTCGACTCCAGGGCTCGCGCTTCGTCGAGATCCTGGCCACGAATCGCGGTATCAGCCAGTACGGTCACGGTGCCCGGCTGTACTTCAAGTACGCCACCAGACAGATAGATAAACTCTTCATGACCGTGCTGTTTCACGATGCGGATCATACCAGGCTTAATGGCGGTGAGCAGCGGGGCGTGACCCGGGTAAATCCCCAGTTCACCTTCGCTACCCGTTACCTGGATTTTCTCGACCAGACCAGAGAACATCTGTTGCTCTGCGCTGACCACGTCCAGGTGGTAAGTCATTGCCATATCACCCTCCGATTAAGGCGTTAAAGTTTTTTGGCTTTTTCCACGGCTTCGTCGATGGAACCCACCATGTAGAACGCCTGCTCCGGCAGGTGATCGTACTCGCCTTCCATAATGCCTTTAAAGCCACGGATAGTGTCTTTCAGGGAGACGTATTTGCCCGGAGAACCGGTGAATACTTCTGCCACGAAGAACGGCTGGGACAGGAAGCGCTGGATCTTACGTGCGCGTGCTACCACCAGTTTGTCTTCTTCAGACAGCTCATCCATACCGAGGATGGCGATGATGTCTTTCAGTTCCTGGTAACGCTGCAGGATAGACTGTACGCCACGCGCGGTGTCGTAGTGCTCCTGGCCAACCACCAGCGGATCCAGCTGACGGCTGGTGGAGTCCAGCGGGTCAACGGCCGGGTAGATACCCAGGGATGCGATCTGACGGCTCAGTACCACGGTTGCGTCAAGGTGCGCAAAGGTGGTTGCCGGAGACGGGTCAGTCAAGTCATCCGCAGGTACGTATACCGCCTGTACGGAGGTGATAGAACCGGTTTTGGTAGAGGTGATACGCTCCTGCAGAACGCCCATCTCTTCCGCCAGCGTCGGCTGGTAACCTACCGCTGAAGGCATACGGCCCAGCAGTGCGGATACTTCCGTACCGGCCAGGGTGTAACGATAGATGTTGTCAACGAACAGCAGTACGTCACGACCTTCGTCACGGAACTTCTCAGCCATAGTCAGGCCGGTCAGTGCAACGCGCAGACGGTTTCCCGGCGGCTCGTTCATCTGGCCGTACACCAGAGATACTTTGTCCAGAACGTTGGAGTCGGTCATCTCGTGGTAGAAGTCGTTACCCTCACGAGTACGCTCACCCACGCCTGCAAACACGGAGTAACCGGAGTGCTCGATCGCGATGTTACGGATCAGCTCCATCATGTTTACGGTTTTACCTACGCCCGCGCCGCCGAACAGGCCGACTTTACCGCCCTTGGCGAACGGACACATCAGGTCGATAACCTTGATGCCGGTTTCTAGCAGCTCCTGAGAGCTGGAGAGCTCTTCATAGGACGGTGCTGCGCGGTGGATAGCCCAACGCTCTTCTTCACCGATGTCGCCTTTCATATCGATCGGCTGACCCAGTACGTTCATGATACGACCCAGGGTCGCTTTACCTACCGGCACTTCGATCGGGTGCTCGAGGTCCTGAACTTCCAGACCACGACGCAGACCGTCGGAAGAACCCATAGCGATGGTACGTACGATACCGCCGCCGAGCTGCTGCTGAACTTCCAGCACCAGACGCTCATTACCATTTGTCACTTCGAGGGCGTCGTACACGTTCGGTACGGCGTCCTGCGGGAACTCGACGTCCACCACGGCGCCGATTACCTGGACAACTTTTCCAGTAGCCATCTTGAATCCTCTACGAATTTCCTAAACCTGGTTAAACCGCAGACGCGCCACCGACGATTTCGGTGAGTTCCTGAGTTATGCTGGCCTGACGAGCTTTGTTGTACACCAACTGCAACTCTTTAATCAGGCTACCGCCGTTATCGGTTGCGGCTTTCATCGCCACCATACGCGCGGCCTGCTCGCTGGCCAGGTTTTCTACAACACCCTGATACACCTGCGACTCGACGTAACGACGCAGCAGGGTATCCAGCAGCGCTTTCGGATCGGGCTCGTACAGGTAATCCCAGGCCTTATGTTTCAGCTCATCATCCTCTGATGCCGGCAGCGGCAGCAGCTGGGTGATGGTCGGAGACTGGGACATGGTGTTGATAAATTTGTTACTGACGATGTAAAGCTTGTCCAGACGACCTTCGTCGTAGGCTTGCAACATCACTTTTACCGGGCCGATCAGTTCGGACAGGGAAGGGTTATCCCCCATGCCGGTTACCTGAGCAACAACGTTGCCGCCTACGGAGTTGAAGAACGAGACGCCCTTGGAGCCGATCATCGCGAGTTCGCTCTGAACGCCCTTATCGGACCACGCTTTCATATCCGCCAGCAGTTTTTTGAACAGGTTAATGTTCAAGCCACCGCACAGGCCACGGTCGGTAGACACCACCAGGTAGCCCACGCGCTTAACGTCGCGTTCTTCCAGGTAAGGGTGCTTATATTCCAGATTACCGTGAGCAAGGTGACCAATCACTTTGCGCATGGTGTCTGCATAAGGACGGCTGGCTGCCATTCTGTCCTGCGATTTACGCATTTTGGAAGCGGCGACCATCTCCATCGCTTTAGTGATCTTCTGCGTGTTCTGGACGCTTGCGATCTTACTACGTATCTCTTTTGCGCCGGCCATGAGCTTCTCCTCAATGCCTTGCGGTCTGCCCTAAGACAGACCGCCAGACGTTACCAGGACTGGGTTGCTTTGAAGGAATCGAGGATGCCTTTCAGCTTGCCTTCGATTTCGTCGTTATAGCCACCGGACTGGTTGATCTCTTGCATCAGCGGAGCGTGGTCACGGTCAACGTAAGCCAGCAGAGCGGCTTCGAAGCTACCGATTTTCGCCAGTTCCACATCTTCGAGGTAACCGCGTTCAGCCGCGAACAGCACCAGGCCCTGCTGCGCAACAGACATTGGAGCGTACTGTTTCTGCTTCAGCAGCTCGGTCACTTTCTGACCGTGGCTCAGCTGTTTACGGGTTGCTTCATCCAGATCGGATGCGAACTGGGAGAATGCTGCCAGTTCACGATACTGTGCCAGCGCGGTACGAATACCACCGGACAGTTTCTTGATGATCTTGGTCTGAGCTGCACCACCCACACGGGATACGGAGATACCCGGGTTAACCGCCGGACGAATACCGGAGTTAAACAGGTTGGTTTCCAGGAAGATCTGACCGTCGGTAATCGAGATTACGTTGGTCGGAACGAACGCGGAAACGTCACCCGCCTGGGTTTCAATGATCGGCAGCGCGGTCAGGGAGCCGGTTTTACCTTTTACTTCACCTTTGGTGAAGTTCTCAACGTACTCAGCGTTTACGCGGGATGCGCGCTCCAGCAGACGGGAGTGGAGGTAGAACACGTCGCCCGGGAAGGCTTCACGTCCTGGCGGACGACGGAGCAGCAGGGAGACCTGACGGTAAGCAACGGCCTGTTTGGACAGGTCATCGTATACGATCAGCGCATCTTCGCCGCGGTCGCGGAAGTATTCGCCCATTGCGCAACCGGCATACGGAGCCAGGTACTGCAGCGCAGCAGATTCAGACGCAGTCGCCACCACAACGATGGTGTTGGACAGTGCGCCGTGCTCTTCCAGTTTGCGAACCACGTTAGCAATGGTGGACGCTTTCTGGCCGATAGCCACGTACACACATTTGATGCCGGAATCACGCTGGTTGATGATCGCATCGATTGCCATCGCGGTTTTACCGGTCTGACGGTCACCGATGATCAGCTCACGCTGGCCACGGCCGATTGGGATCATGGCGTCAACGGATTTATAACCGGTCTGTACCGGCTGGTCGACGGACTGACGATCGATTACGCCCGGTGCAATAACTTCGATAGGCGAGAAGCCATCGTTATCAACCGGACCTTTACCGTCGATTGGCGCACCCAGGGTGTTCACCACGCGACCCAGCAGGCCACGGCCGACCGGCACTTCCAGAATACGGCCAGTACACTTCACCTTCATGCCTTCGGCGAGGTCAGCATACGGACCCATTACTACGGCACCTACGGAGTCGCGCTCCAGGTTCAGTGCGATAGCGTAACGGTTACCCGGCAGGGAGATCATCTCACCCTGCATACAGTCAGCAAGACCGTGGATACGGATAACACCGTCACTTACAGAAACAATAGTACCTTCGTTGTGAGCTTCACTCACAACATTGAACTGAGCAATGCGCTGCTTGATCAGTTCGCTGATTTCGGTGGAATTCAGTTGCATGCTCCAGTCCCCTTAAGACTGCAAGACGTCTGCGAGGCGTTCAAGACGGCCGCGTACGCTGCCATCAATGACCATATCACCCGCACGGATGATAACGCCTGCCATTACAGACTTATCGATTTTGCAATTCAGCTTCACTTTGCGTGACAGACGTTTTTCCATCGCGACGCTGATTTTCGAAAGCTGTTCTTCACTCAGTGCGGTTGCCGAGGTGACTTCAACCTCAGCGGTAGCCTCGCTGGCTGCACGCAATTGAATAAACTGCTCAAGAACATCAGGAAGCGCATTCAGACGACCGTTCTCTGCCATCACCCTAATCAGGTTCTGGCCGTTGGCGTCCAGCTGCTCTCCACATACTGCGATAAACGACTCAGCGAGCGTTTCCGGTGCCATCGCACCGGAGAGAAGCTCTGCCATTTGTTCGTTTTTTGTCACCTCGGCGGCAAACGCCAGCATATCCTGCCAGCGCTCGACGCTCTGGTGTTCGACGGCAAAGTCAAAAGCTGCTTTGGCGTAGGGGCGAGCTACCGTAACAAATTCAGACATCAGCCCCTCCCTCCTTACAGTTCAGCGACAAGTTTGTCCACGATGTCGCTGTTAGCAGCTTCATCCACGGAACGTTCGATGATCTTCTCGGCGCCAGCAACAGCCAGAACGGCGACCTGCTTACGCAGCTCTTCGCGAGCGCGCTTACGTTCGGCATCAATTTCTGCCTGCGCCTGCGCCACGATTTTAGTACGTTCCTGCTCTGCTTCGGTTTTGGCTTCGTCCAGGATCTGGGCACGGCGTTTGTTCGCCTGCTCAATGATTACCTGGGCTTCCGCTTTCGCCTTTTTCAGCTGGTCGGTCGCGTTGGCCTGTGCAAGGTCCAGATCCTTTTTAGCTCGTTCAGCAGAAGCAAGACCGTCAGCAATCTCTTTTTGACGTTTTTCGATGGCAGCAATCAACGGCGGCCATACATACTTCATGCAGAACAGAACGAAAAGGACAAACGCGATGGCCTGGCCGAGGATTGTTGCGTTAAGATTCACAGCACAATGCCTCTTATCTAGTTAACGTTCTGATATTGCCCGTAAAATCAAGCAACGCTTACTACGCGACAGCAAACATCACGTACAGACCCAGACCTACAGCGATCATTGGGATAGCATCCACCAGACCCATAACGATAAAGAACTGAGTACGCAGCAGAGGGATCAGATCCGGTTGACGCGCTGCGCCTTCCAGGAATTTACCTCCGAGGATGCCGATACCGATCGCAGCACCGATTGCCGCCAGACCCATCATCACAGCGGCAGCCATGTACAGCAGATCCATATTCAGGTTTTCCATGACAGTCTCCAGTTTGTTTCAGTTAAAACGTAGTAGTGTTGGTAAAAAAATCAGTGCTCTTCAGACGCCATCGACAGATAGACGATCGTCAGAACCATGAAGATGAAGGCTTGCAGCGTAATGATCAGGATGTGGAAAATGGCCCACGGCACATTCAGAACCCACTGTGACCACCACGGCAACAGACCAGCAATCAGAATGAAAATCAACTCACCGGCATACATGTTGCCGAACAGTCGCAGACCGAGCGAAACCGGTTTAGACAGCAGGCTTACCCCTTCAAGGATTAAGTTGACAGGAATAAATGCCCAGTGGTTGAACGGCTGCAGCGTCAGCTCTTTCGCGAAGCCGCCAATGCCTTTCATTTTGATGCTGTAGAACAGAATGAGGATAAATACGCCCAGCGCCATCGACAGGGTGATGTTCACGTCCGCAGACGGAACCACGCGCAGTGCTGGCAGGCCGAGGACATGCTCACCGATCCACGGGAGGAAGTCGATGGGCAGCAGATCCATCAGGTTCATCAGGAATACCCAGACGAAAATCGTCAGGGCCAACGGCGCGATCACTTTGCTCTTGCCGTGGTACATGTCTTTCACGCTACCGTGGACAAAACCAATGACCAGCTCAATCGCCGTCTGGAATTTTCCTGGGACGCCGCTGGTTGCTTTTTTGGCAACGCTGCGGAACATCATCAGGAACAACAGGCCCAGAACCACCGAGAAGAACATGGAGTCGATGTTCAGCGTCCAGAAAGTGGCCGGGGGGTTATGCGGATCCACCAGCGAGAACGTACGCAGGTCAATCTGAAGGTTATTCAGATGGTGACCGATGTAGTCCTGCGGTGTTGAGATTTCTCCTGCAGACATGATGCCTCTTACCCTTTGTTGTTAATTACAGCGGGTGCCAGTATCTGTACAACCAGCACCGAAACCCACGTCACGATCAGCGGCAAAAACACCGCCTTCAAAACCGCCAGCGCCACCACCAGCAACACGAAGGTTGCTAACACCTTGAACGCTTCACCGAAGGCGAAGGACCAGGCCATGCGGCCTTTAGCAGGTGTATGCGCCTGATGACGCCAGGCAAAAATCATAAACAACATATTTGGCAGTACGACTGCCACTCCACCGCATAACGCGGAGACGCCCCAGAAGGGGTCTTTGAGGCTAAATAGCAATCCACTTGCTACCACAGCCAGAAACTGAATGAACAGAAGCTTACGAGCAACGTTTCTACTCAAGAGCGACAAAGACATCACGTTTTTACTCCTGCTCACTTCGAGGTATGTCGCGTGTCGTATAAAACGTTCTTTATGGCTCGGAGTCAAGCATCAAAAAGCGAGCAAATTATACGGTGCGGCCTCGTGATTTCAAACAATAAGTAGCAAAAAGGTGAATAAATGTTTAAATAAATTTCCCGAGCGCTATTTTTTCACTTTCAGACAAACTGTGAGCGCTAGTGCAAATTTGCTAATTGCGCGCCAACACTGATGTTAAAGCGTGCATCAGATCACAATTTGAACATTTCCGGTCGGGACATATTATTGATGATAAGAAATTCTATTGACTCATCTTTTTGATATTTTTGATGAATCTTATCCACTCTTTTTAAAACAGCCCGATATACAATAAAAACGTTTTATTGACATTCTTAATAAATATTTAACATCTCTGTAAAATCGATTTGGCTGATTTTTAGCAGCCTGATACTTTCCCTGTTGACTATTTTCACGGTTAAGCAAAATATGAGGTTAACAGCTGGAAAAGTCACAGTAAATTTATGGTTAAATCCTGAAAAATCTTCCGCTGCTTTGTTTAGCTTTTTTTAACAGATTCTCTACAGCGGAAAATTGCCATTTTTTGATAAAAATTAAAGCGAGTTTGCCTTAACGATCACTAAATGACGTTCCCCTTCCAGCTGAGGAACGCGAAGTTTCACTACGGAATCCACGCTGAACCCGGGCGGCAGTTGGGCAATTTCGTCATCAGGCAGCAGGCCCTTCAGCGCATAGAAACGCCCCTCCCCTGCCGGCAGGTGGTGACACCAGCTGACCATATCGTTGAGCGAGGCAAAGGCGCGGCTGATAACGCCATCAAACGGCGGCTCGGCCGGGAACGCCTCTACGCGGCTCTGTACCGGCGCGATATTATCAATCTTCAGCTCATGCTGCACCTGGCGCAGAAAGCGGATGCGTTTGCCAAGGCTGTCCAGCAGCGTAAAGTGCGCATGGGGCAGAACGATAGCTAACGGCACGCCCGGCAGCCCAGGTCCTGTTCCTACGTCGATAAAGCGCGTTCCGGTCAGATGAGGGGCGACCACTACGCTGTCCAGAATGTGGCGGATGAGCATCTCGTTCGGATCGCGTACCGAAGTGAGGTTGTACGCTTTATTCCATTTGTGGAGCATATCGACATAGGCCACCAGCTGCTGTTTCTGGTGATCGGTGAGCGAAATGCCTGCGTCGTTGAGCAGACGAGAGAGTTTGTTGAGCACGGTAGTTACCTGTCTAAAATTGAGTTGCCCGGTGGCGCTGCGCTTACCGGGCCTACAAATGCTATGGGTTCGGTAGGCCCGGTAAGCGTTAGCGCCACCGGGCGTTAGCCCTGATAGATCAGGCGCTGCGGCGCAGCATACCCTGTTTCTTCAGCCAGACCAGCAGAATGGAGATGGCGGCAGGGGTGATCCCAGAGATGCGTGATGCCTGGCCAATGGATGACGGTTTGTGATCGTTAAGCTTGGCGATCACCTCGTTGGAGAGACCGCTCACCTGACGGTAGTCCAGCGTCGCTGGCAGGATAGCGCTTTCGTTACGCAGCTGCTTTTCAATCTCATCCTGCTGGCGGGCGATGTAGCCTTCGTATTTAACCTGGATCTCTACCTGCTCAGCGGCCTGCGGATCGTCAAGGCCTGGCGCAAACGGCGAGAGGTTGACCATTTCGCTGTAGGTCATCTCCGGACGGCGCAGCAGATCCTCACCGTTGGCTTCGCGAGACAGCGGCGCGCTGAGGATAGCATTCACTTCGTCAACCTGCCCAGAGTGAGGGTGCACCCAGATATCCTTCAGACGCTGACGCTCACGCTCAATGCGCTCCAGCTTCTCGTTGAAGCGCGCCCAGCGCTGGTCGTCGACAAGCCCCAGCTCGCGGCCTGCGGCAGTCAAACGCAGGTCGGCGTTATCTTCACGCAGCATCAGACGATACTCGGCGCGGGAGGTAAACATCCGGTACGGCTCTTTGGTACCCAGGGTGCAGAGATCGTCCACCAGCACACCCAGGTAAGCCTGATCGCGGCGCGGCGCCCAGCCCTCTTTCTCGGCAGAGAAGCGGGCAGCGTTAAGACCTGCCAGCAGACCCTGCGCAGCGGCTTCTTCGTAGCCGGTGGTGCCGTTGATCTGTCCGGCAAAGAAGAGGCCCTGGATAAACTTGCTCTCCAGCGTCGGCTTCAGGTCACGCGGATCGAAGAAGTCATACTCGATGGCATAGCCCGGACGAACAATCTTCGCGTTCTCCATTCCCTGCATGGAGCGGACAATCTGCATCTGTACGTCAAACGGCAGGCTGGTGGAGATGCCGTTCGGGTAAACTTCGTTTGAGGTCAGCCCTTCCGGCTCCAGGAAGATCTGGTGCTGGTTACGATCGGCAAAGCGCATCACCTTGTCTTCGATCGACGGGCAGTAGCGTGGCCCGATCCCCTCGATCACCCCGGCGTACATCGGGCTGCGATCGAGGTTATTGCGGATCACGTCATGGGTTTTCTCGTTGGTGTAGGTGATGTAGCACGGTACCTGGCGCGGATGCTGGTCAACGCTGCCCATGAACGAGAAGACCGGCAGCGGGTTATCGCCATGCTGCTGGGCCAGAACGCTAAAGTCGATGGTACGGGCGTCAATACGCGGCGGCGTACCGGTTTTCAGGCGGTTTACGCGCAGCGGCAGCTCACGCAGGCGGCGCGAGAGTGAAATGGACGGCGGATCGCCTGCCCGGCCACCGCTGTAGTTATCCAGCCCGATATGAATTTTGCCGTCGAGGAAGGTACCGACCGTCAGCACCACCGACTTCGCACGGAATTTGAGGCCCATCTGGGTTACCGCACCGACAACACGATCGTTTTCGACGATCAGATCCTCAACCGCCTGCTGGAAGATCATCAGGTTCGGCTGGTTCTCCAGCGCGGTGCGTACTGCCTGGCGATAGAGCACGCGATCCGCCTGAGCACGGGTCGCCCGCACGGCGGGGCCTTTGCTCGCGTTTAGTATCCTAAACTGAATGCCCGCCTGATCGATCGCGGTGCCCATCAGCCCGCCCAGCGCGTCCACTTCTTTTACCAGGTGTCCTTTCCCAATACCACCGATTGCCGGGTTGCAGGACATCTGCCCCAGCGTGTCGATATTGTGTGTCAGAAGGAGGGTCTGCTGACCCATACGTGCAGCGGCCATTGCAGCCTCGGTACCTGCATGACCCCCGCCAATGATGATGACGTCAAAAGGATCCTGATAAAACATGGTGATTTGCCTCGCGTAGAGCGGTTAGAAAGTGGATGGGTGCCTGGGCGGTGGATTCTACTCAACTTTAGCCCGTCGAGAAAGAGCCGGGATCCTGACTATTAAAAAGAAGATCTTTTTTATTTAAGATCTGTTTTATTATGATCTCTTATTAGGATCGGCATGCCCTGTGGATAAGCCGGATCCTCTTATTAAGATCAACGTGTTATTGAGGATCGTTTGCTGTGAAAGATCGGTGATCCCACGCCGTATAAGCTGGGATCAAAAAGGCGGGTTATGCACAGGTGAAACTTTAAACAAACCTTATACCGTGGATAACTACCGGTTGATCAACGCTTTTAACCAGAGTTACCCACAGCTGATCGCACGATCTTTACACTTCTTTCAGTAAATTGATCCACGATCCCAACCAAATTTCGGCCGGATCCTCCGGAATCTCATGTTCGAGGACGTTGATCCTTAGCGTCTCGCCGATCTGTTTTGCCTGGCAGCCTTTTAATATCTCTTCCAGCTTCTCAATGGCACCACAGAAGGTGTCGTACTCACGGCTACCGAGACCCACTGCGCCAAAGCGAACCTGGGAGAGATCCGGCTGCTGCTCCTGCAACTCTTCATATAAAGGCAGGATGTTATCCGGCAGATCCCCCGCGCCATGCGTGGAGGAGATCAGCAGCCATACGCCATCGGTAGGAAGATCCTCAAGCAGAGGCCCATGCAGCGTGGTGGTAGAGTAGCCTGCATCTTCCAGCTTCTCAGCCAGATGTTCTGCAACGTATTCCGCGCCGCCCAGCGTACTGCCGCTGATGAGAGTAATGTCTGCCATGATGATCCGCTCCAATGAGTTAGAGCGGTATTGTACGCTGTGAATGGGCTGGGATCTACCTGTGGAAAATGTGGTGATTGTTTTGCCCGATTAAGGGCGGATGGTGCGCATAATCGGGTTCTGCAGGGAGATCAGCGTCTCGGTGGACTGGATCTCATCAATTGTTTGGATCTTGTTGATAAGTACCTGCTGCAGGGCGTCGATCGAACGGCACATCACCTTAATAAAGATACTGTAGTGGCCAGTGGTGTAGTAGGCCTCGGTGACCTCTTCCAGGCTCTCCAGCTTCGCCAGCGCTGACGGGTAGTCTTTGGCGCTCTTGAGGATAATGCCGATAAAGCAGCAGACGTCATAGCCGAGCTGTTTCGGGCTGACATCAATGCGCGCACCGGTGATGATGCCCGCCTGCTTCATCTTCTCTACCCGTACGTGGATGGTCCCGGGGCTGACGCCAAACTGCTTCGCCAGTTCGGCATAGGCCGTACGGGCATTGGCCATCAGCGCCTCCAGAATGCCTCGGTCGAGGTTGTCGATCTGGTAACTTTCCATAATGTTCAGCCGTTATTATTCAGTATTGAGTTGAGGTTAACGCTTCCAGCGGCGCAGCAGGCGGCTGCGCATACCGGTGTCAAAGCGCCAGATATGATCGAAAATACGCATGATCCCCGGCTTGCCGTGGGCAGACATCGCCACCGCGTGAAAACGGTGCTGATGCACCTGCTGTAGCGTTTTGATCTGATTGACCACTTCATCCGGCAGGCGCTGGGCGATAAAGTCCGAGATCACTACCGCGTCGGCATCCGCCCACTCGCCGCCCTGCATCCGCTCGATCACGGCGCGAAAGCAGCTGGCGAGATCGGTCCCGCCGCGAAAGCGCTGGCTCAGGAAGCGGATCGCCTCCTCTAACCCCTGCGATCCCGAAAGCTCATAGCGTACCACCTCGCTGGAAAACAGCATGATATAGCAGCGCCGGTTATCTGCCAGCGCCACGCGCATTAGCGCCAGGCAGAACGCCTTGGCACACTGTTCGTTAAAGCCGCCCATTGAACCAGAGGTATCGACGCAGATAATAAAGGGCCCGCGCGGCTGCTCATCGACGCTTTGATGCACCACCGGACGCTGGGTGATCTTCTCCCGCCAGGCGTCACCGTGCAGGCGGTAGGTGAGAAGCTGCTTCTCCACCAGCCGACGGTAGAACTCATACTCCAGCTCGGTGATCCCCAGCGTGGCAAGCTCAGGCGGCAGCAGGCGCAGTATGTCATCGCTCTGTTGCAGGCCGTCCACCTGCTCCGGCACCGAGGCCGGCTCGCGTACCAGCGTGCGGAAGGTCTCCATCGGCGAATCTTTTTTCGGTACCGATTTCGCCTCCCGGGAACGACCAAGCTGCTCGGCCAGCTGTTTCAGCTCCGGCTGCTCGGCAAGAAAGTCACCGTAGCGGACGATAAGCTGATAGTCACCGCGCTTTAGCTGCCCGGCGCTCATGTCCCACAGCCGCCCGGCGGCGTTCTCATTCTCGATAAGCACCGACTCCAGTTGGCCGCTTAGCTTCATGCGCTCCTGAACTTCGCTCAGTAGCTGGTCGCGCTCCTCCTCCAGCAGTTGTTGGTTGAGCGTCGTCGCCTGCACTACCAGGCTCAGCCGCCAGCGCTGTAAAAAGAGGGTATGCAGCGCAGGGGTAAGGGTAGGGTTATCGGCGACCAGCTGGCTGGCCTGCTCGGCATAGGGCGAGTGCACCTTCGCCAACAGGGTGAGGATCTGCGGAAGCTGGACAATAAACTGCGGCGTCGCCAGCAGCTGGGTCTGCTGGTAGCAGAGAAACTCCTCGGTAAGCTCCGGTGGGACCGCCGTCTCCTTTAGCCTGCTTCTTAGCGCCTCTCGCCAGCGGGGAACGTCATCGGTAATGGCGCGCCTGAGCCGGGGAAACTTTTCAAAGAACACCGCCAGCTGCGGCGAGGCCAGCAGGGCGACGATCAGCTCCTCTATCAGCCCCTCTTCACCCACCGCCAGCATCACGTTCAGCGTATCGAGGGTGATCATTGCCGAGCCTGTTTGATCTGCGCGCCGACGTCCTGCAGGCTGGCCTCAATGCGCCCTAACCAGTCGCTGTGAATAAACAGGCACTTCTGCTGTTCGCTGAAGCGGGTATGCTGCTGGTGCCATGTATTATCCAGCGCTTCGAGCTGCTGAGTGATCTCCTCCGGTACGTTCTCCTGAGAGGTGCCGGGCAGCGCCAGCCGGGAGGCCTGCAGGCTGACGTCGCGAACGATCAGGTGCAGGGTGGCATCCACCTCCATATTGAGCACCTGGGCAAAGCCAATGCCGTTAAGCTTGCCGCGGATCTCTCCGCCCTTCATCAGCCACTGCTCCAGCGGGGCGCGTTCGAGAGTAATATGCACCACCTGCATATCGTGTAGCTTGAGCGGCTGCTGGAGCAACAGGGTCAGCGTATCGTCGCTGATGTCCGGGGGCAGTTCGTAGTGTGGACGCCGGCTGAACATGCCGCTCTGGCGCTGCACTTTGAGGGCGGTCTTGTCGCTCTGCTGCTGCTGAAGCTGGATACGCCGTTGGGC
The DNA here is from genome assembly GCA_002918705.1 of Escherichia sp. ESNIH1. Taxonomy (GTDB): domain Bacteria; phylum Pseudomonadota; class Gammaproteobacteria; order Enterobacterales; family Enterobacteriaceae; genus Pseudescherichia. The sequence continues at coordinate 397,835 of PQKR01000005.1, forward strand.
AATGGCGCCCAGCTGGACCAGCATGGCCTGCTGCTGCCAGGCGTGTCCGGTCATCAATATGTCGACCTGCTGGGCGAGCAGCTCCCGGCTCTGGGCGTCATGCCACAGGCAATCTTTTAGCAGGATAAGATCGATGGGGGATACTGCATCGCGCCCGCAGAAGAAGGCGCTGGCCTGCAGCAGGCGGATCGCCTTTTTCCAGCGTCGGTCAGAGACGTAGGGGGCATGGGGAAGGTTATCCAGCTGCTGGCGCAGCATGAAGATCAGCTCGAATACTGCATCGGGCAGGGTGATATGGCCTATCTCCTGCTGCCACTGCTGATACTCTTCGTCCGTCACCTGTAGCGAGGCCGGAACCGGGTTATCGTTCTCATCCTGCTGGCTGACCAGCATTGCACGGAAGTTTCCTTTATCCTGCACTTTGTCCAACCAGAGGCGGATCAGCATACGGTCGTAAAGCGCCTCCAGGCTGCTGTCGGCTTCAGGGAGTTCATTGGACGCTGCCACCAGCAGGCGCATCGGGATCTTCTCTTCCGTGGCGCCGTTGCGGAATCGTCGTTCATTGATGGCAGTCAGCAGGGTATTCAGAATAGCGGGACCGGCTTTCCAGATTTCGTCCAGGAAGACGATCTCTGCCTCCGGAAGATAACCTGCGGTCAAACGCTCGTAGCGCCCTTCATCTTTTAGCGCCTGGATCGACAGCGGACCAAAAACTTCTTCCGGCGTCGAAAAGCGGGTCATCAGGTATTCAAAGGCGCGAGCATGCTGAAAGGCAAACTTTAGTCGACGGGCAATGAGGCTTTTTGCAATACCGGGCGGACCAAGAAGAAATACACTCTCCCCGCTGAGTGCAGCCAGCAGGCACAGGCGGATAGCGTGGCTACGCTCATACAGCCCTTTTTCCAGTGCGCTGCTGAGACGGGAAATTCTTTCTGCTAATAAATGTGAGTGAGCCATAATTGTTCTGCATCCTTTCGCCGCTGTATCGGTGGACAAAAGTGAGTATACGTTTCAACAAGGGCTTGTAATAGACGGAATAATGCCTTCGTATTCTTTGCGCCAGGATAACCCTGTCGCATTTAGGGCTTCGATTTATTGAAGAATCATGCATACTGTGCGCTTTTGTGGGCCAAGGGACTAAGCGCACACTTGTCATCCATACAAAAGATTAGTCTATGAGCACTGATAATAAGCAATCATTGTCTGCGGTTACCCTCGCAGCGATTGGGGTTGTCTACGGTGATATCGGGACCAGCCCGCTTTATACTCTTCGTGAATGTTTGTCCGGTCAGTTTGGTTTTGGCGTCGAACGTGACGCGGTGTTTGGCTTTCTGTCACTCATCTTCTGGCTGCTGATTTTTGTTGTTTCTATTAAGTATCTGACCTTTGTGATGCGGGCTGATAACGCCGGCGAAGGGGGGATCCTGACCCTGATGTCGCTGGCGGGGCGCAACACCTCGGCGCGAATGACCTCGGTACTGGTGATCATGGGATTGATTGGCGGCAGCTTCTTCTATGGAGAAGTGGTGATCACGCCAGCGATCTCAGTGATGTCGGCTATCGAGGGGCTGGAGATTATCGCCCCCTCGCTGGATAGCTGGGTCGTACCGTTGGCCATCGTGGTGCTGACGCTGCTGTTTATGATCCAGAAACACGGTACCGGGCTGGTGGGTAAGCTGTTTGCGCCGATCATGCTGGCGTGGTTTATCATCCTGGCGGTGCTGGGCCTGCGCGGGATTATCTCTAATCCTGAGGTGTTGCAGGCGCTGAATCCGATGTGGGCGGTGCACTTCTTCCTCGAATATAAAGCCGTGTCGTTTGTGGCATTGGGCGCGGTAGTGCTGTCGATCACCGGCGTAGAGGCGCTGTATGCCGACATGGGCCACTTCGGTAAGCTGCCGATCCGTCTGGCGTGGTTCAGCCTTGTGCTGCCGTCGCTGGCGCTGAACTATTTCGGCCAGGGCGCGCTGCTGCTCAAACACCCGGAGGCGATCAAGAACCCGTTCTTCCTGCTGGCCCCGGAGTGGGCGCTGATCCCGATGCTGCTTATCGCTACCCTGGCAACGGTTATCGCCTCCCAGGCGGTGATCTCCGGCGTCTTCTCGCTTACCCGGCAGGCGGTGCGTCTGGGCTACCTGTCGCCGATGCGCATTATTCACACCTCAGAGATGGAGTCTGGCCAGATCTACATTCCTTTTGTTAACTGGCTCCTCTACTTTGCCGTGGTGATTGTGATCGTTAGCTTTGAACGTTCAAGCAACCTGGCGGCGGCGTACGGTATCGCGGTGACCGGCACAATGGTGCTGACCTCTATTCTGTCCACTACCGTGGCGCGTAAAAACTGGCACTGGAACAAGTTCCTGGTGGCACTGATTCTGGTAGCGTTCCTCTGTATCGATATTCCGCTCTTCTCGGCTAACCTCGATAAGCTGCTCTCTGGCGGCTGGCTGCCGTTGAGCCTTGGCATCGTGATGTTCCTGATCATGACCACGTGGAAAAGCGAGCGCTTCCGCCTGCTGCGGCGTATGCACGAGCACGGCAATTCTCTGGAGGCGATGATCGCCTCGCTGGAGAAATCCCCGCCGGTGCGGGTGCCGGGTACAGCAGTCTATATGTCGCGTGCCCTGAATGTTATTCCGTTCGCGATGCTGCATAACCTCAAGCACAACAAGGTCCTGCACGAGCGGGTGATCCTGCTGACCCTGCGCACAGAGGACGCGCCCTATGTGCATAACGTCCGCCGGGTACAGATTGAGCAGCTTTCGCCGACCTTCTGGCGCGTGGTAGCCAGCTACGGCTGGCGCGAGACGCCGAACGTGGAGGAGGTGTTCCACCGCTGCGGGCTGGAGGGGTTAAGCTGTCGCATGATGGAGACCTCGTTCTTTATGTCCCACGAGTCGTTGATCGTGGGCAAGCGGCCGTGGTACCTGCGCCTGCGCGGCAAGCTCTACCTGGTGCTGCAGCGTAATGCCCTGCGCGCCCCGGACCAGTTTGAGATCCCGCCTAACCGGGTGATTGAGCTGGGTACCCAAGTCGAGATTTAAACCTGCCAAATGCCGGGTGGCGCTTCGCTTACCCGGCCTACCTCTCTTTACTTCAATTTCTCTTTCAATTTGCGAGCGAAACGTTTCGATGCCGATCACAGTTCTTTAACGTGGTGATGGTTAAATGAACGGAATCCGGCATACACTGGCACCAGCGAAACGTTTCGCTAGTGGAGCCAGAAAAAATGAAGAAAGGATCTGTACTGAACTCTGAAATCTCGTCGGTTATCTCCCGTCTTGGGCATACCGATACGCTCGTGGTGTGCGATGCCGGCCTGCCGGTTCCCCACAGCACACAACGCATCGATATGGCATTAACCCAAGGGGTACCTTCGTTTATGCAGGTACTTGAGGTGGTCACTACCGAGATGCAGGTTGAGGCAGCCATTCTCGCAACGGAAATCAAACAGCATAATCCGCAGCTCCACGAAGCGTTGCTCAACCATATTGAGCAGCTGCAGCAACGCCAGGGAAATACCATCGAAGTGCGCTACACCACGCACGAAGCATTTAAACAAAACACCGCAGCAAGCCAGGCGGTTATTCGCAGCGGGGAGTGTTCCCCGTATGCGAATATCATTCTCTGTGCTGGCGTCACCTTCTGAGGCCATCATGGACGCACTACTTCAGCTTAAGGGGATCGACAAAGCGTTCCCCGGCGTAAAAGCCCTCTCCGGCGCCGCGCTTAACGTCTATCCAGGCCGTGTGATGGCGCTGGTCGGCGAGAACGGCGCGGGCAAATCCACCATGATGAAAGTGTTAACCGGTATCTATACCCGTGATGCCGGTTCGCTGCTGTGGCTGGGCCAGGAGACCACCTTTAACGGACCTAAATCGTCCCAGGAGGCGGGGATCGGGATTATCCATCAGGAGCTGAACCTGATCCCGCAGCTGACCATCGCCGAAAACATCTTTTTAGGTCGCGAATTCGTTAACCGCTTTGGCAAAATCGACTGGAAGAAGATGTATGCCGAAGCGGACATTCTGCTGGCAAAACTCAACCTGCGCTTTAAGAGCGACAGGCTGGTGGGCGAGCTCTCCATTGGCGACCAGCAGATGGTCGAGATCGCCAAGGTCCTGAGCTTCGAATCCCGGGTTATCGTGATGGATGAGCCGACCGATGCGCTCACCGATACCGAAACCGACTCCCTGTTCCGCGTGATCCGCGAGCTGAAATCCCAGGGACGCGGCATTGTTTACATCTCCCACCGTATGAAAGAGATCTTCGAGATCTGCGATGACGTAACCGTGTTCCGTGACGGGCAGTTTATCGCCGAGCGTGAAGTCAGTTCGCTCTCTGAAGATACGCTGATTGAGATGATGGTGGGGCGCAAGCTGGAAGATCAGTACCCGCATCTCGATAAAGCGCCGGGTGAGGTACGCCTGAAGGTCGACAACCTGTGCGGACCGGGCGTAAACGATGTCTCCTTTACCCTGCGCCAGGGCGAAATCCTTGGCGTCGCCGGACTGATGGGCGCCGGACGTACTGAACTGATGAAGGTGCTGTACGGCGCGCTGCCGCGTACCCGCGGCGCCGTTACGCTCGACGGCCGCGAGGTTGTGACCCGTTCGCCGCAGGATGGCCTGGCCAACGGTATCGTCTACATCTCAGAGGATCGCAAGCGCGATGGCTTAGTGCTGGGCATGTCAGTGAAAGAGAACATGTCCCTGACCGCGCTGCGCTACTTTAGCCGCAGCGGCGGCAGCCTGAAGCATAGCGATGAGCAGCAGGCGGTGAGCGATTTTATCCGCCTGTTTAACGTCAAAACGCCCTCTATGGAGCAGCCTATCGGCCTGCTCTCCGGCGGCAATCAGCAAAAAATCGCTATCGCCCGGGGACTGATGACGCGTCCGAAAGTATTAATCCTCGACGAACCCACGCGCGGCGTGGACGTCGGTGCCAAAAAAGAGATCTATCAGCTCATCAACCAGTTTAAAGCGGATGGGCTAAGCATCATTCTGGTGTCGTCCGAAATGCCAGAGGTGCTTGGCATGAGCGATCGCATCATGGTGATGCATGAAGGAGAGTTGGGCGGCGAGTTCACGCGTGAACAGGCAACCCAGGAAGTGCTGATGGCTGCCGCCGTTGGCAAGCTAAATCGCGAGACCCAGGAGTCAACGATATGAGTACCCAGACCGTTATCCCCCGCCGCTACTTTAATAAGGCGTGGCTGATGGAACAGAAATCGCTGATTGCCCTGCTGGTGCTGATTGCGATTGTCTCCACGATGAGCCCTAACTTTTTTACCATCAATAACCTGTTCAACATCCTGCAGCAGACCTCGGTGAACGCCATTATGGCGGTGGGGATGACGCTGGTGATCCTGACCTCGGGAATCGATCTCTCCGTGGGCTCTCTGCTGGCGCTCACCGGCGCGGTGGCGGCCTCGCTTGTCGGAATGGAGGTTAACGCGCTGGTGGCCATTGCCGCCGCGCTGGCGCTGGGCGCTGCGGTTGGGGCCATGACCGGGGTGATAGTCGCGAAAGGCCGGGTGCAGGCGTTTATCGCCACCCTGGTGATGATGCTGCTGCTGCGCGGTGTGACGATGGTCTATACCAACGGCAGCCCGGTGAATACCGGCTTTACCGACAACGCCGATCTCTTTGGCTGGTTTGGTATTGGCCGTCCGCTGGGTATCCCGACGCCGGTGTGGATCATGGGCATCGTCTTCCTGGCCGCGTGGTATATGCTGCACCACACGCGCCTGGGCCGCTATATCTACGCGCTGGGCGGTAACGAAGCGGCCACGCGCCTCTCCGGCATCAGCGTTAATAAAGTTAAAATCATCGTCTATTCCCTGAGTGGCCTGCTGGCTTCGCTGGCGGGCATCATCGAGGTGGCGCGTCTCTCCTCTGCACAACCGACTGCGGGTACCGGCTATGAGCTGGATGCCATCGCTGCGGTCGTATTAGGCGGTACCAGTCTCGCGGGGGGTAAAGGCCGCATTGTGGGCACGCTGATTGGTGCGCTGATCCTTGGTTTCCTTAACAACGGACTGAATTTGCTGGGTGTTTCCTCCTATTACCAGATGATCGTTAAGGCAGTGGTGATTTTGCTGGCGGTGCTGGTAGACAACAAAAAGCAGTAATAAATGACATTACAGGACATCTGATTATGAACATGAAAAAACTGGCTACTCTGGTCTCTGCTGTCGCACTGAGTGCAACCGTGAGCGCGAACGCGATGGCGAAAGACACCATTGCGCTGGTGATCTCTACCCTGAACAACCCGTTTTTTGTTTCGCTGAAGGATGGCGCACAAAAAGAGGCGGACAAGCTGGGCTATAACCTGGTGGTGCTGGATTCCCAGAACAACCCGGCGAAAGAGCTGGCTAACGTGCAGGACCTGACCGTGCGCGGTACTAAAATCCTGCTGATCAACCCAACCGACTCCGATGCGGTGGGCAACGCCGTGAAGATGGCGAACCAGGCAAAAATTCCGGTCATCACCCTGGACCGCGTAGCGGCCAAAGGTGAAGTGGTGAGCCATATTGCTTCTGATAACGTGCTGGGCGGCAAAATTGCTGGTGATTATATCGCGAAGAAGGCCGGTGAAAGCGCGAAGGTCATTGAGCTGCAGGGTATTGCAGGTACCTCTGCTGCCCGCGAGCGTGGTGAGGGCTTCCAGCAGGCCGTGGCGGCGCATAAGTTCAACGTGCTGGCCAGCCAGCCGGCAGATTTCGACCGTACCAAGGGTCTGAACGTGATGCAGAATCTGCTGACCGCGCATCCTGACGTGCAGGCCGTCTTTGCCCAGAACGATGAGATGGCGCTGGGCGCGCTGCGTGCGCTGCAGACGGCGGGTAAATCCGACGTGATGGTAGTGGGCTTCGACGGCACGCCAGACGGTGAGAAAGCGGTGAACGACGGCAAACTGGCGGCAACCATCGCCCAGCTGCCGGAGCAGATCGGCGCGAAAGGCGTTGAAACTGCTGATAAAGTATTGAAAGGCGAAAAGGTTCAGGCGAAATACCCGGTTGACCTGAAGCTGGTTATTAAACAGTAATCACGTTTTAAGGCTTACGCCACCAGAAGGTGGCGTACCTTACAGGATGAACCCACCATGAAAACAGCAGGTAAGCTCGTTGTCCTTGGCAGCATCAATGCCGATCACATTCTCAACCTTGACGCTTTCCCGATGCCGGGCGAAACCGTGACCGGTACCCACTATCAGGTCGCTTTTGGCGGTAAAGGGGCCAACCAGGCGGTCGCCGCCGGGCGCAGCGGAGCGCAAATTGCGTTTATCGCCTGCACCGGCAGCGACGATACCGGGGAGCGGATCCGCGCCCAGCTGGTGAGCGATAACATTGACGTTACGCCAGTAAGCGTTGTGGACGGCGAGTCCACCGGTGTTGCCCTGATCTTTGTCAACGGCGAAGGGGAGAATGTCATCGGTATTCATGCGGGAGCCAACGCCGCGCTCTCTGCGGAGCGGGTTGCCGCTCAACAGGCGCTGATTACCGACGCGGACGCGCTGCTGATGCAGCTGGAGACGCCGGTCGAGAGCGTGCTGGCTGCCGCGAAAATTGCCCATGAAAATCATACCACTGTCGTACTGAACCCGGCTCCGGCGCGTGTATTATCTGACGAGCTGCTGGCGCTGGTGGACATTATCACTCCGAATGAAACCGAAGCGGAAAAGCTGACGGGCATTCGCGTAGAAAGCGACAGCGATGCCGAGCGCGCGGCGCTCGCGCTGCATGATAAAGGCATCGGTACGGTGATCATTACCCTTGGCAGCCGCGGCGTATGGGCCAGCGTCAACGGTGAGGGCCGCCGGGTGCCGGGTTTTAAGGTCAACGCCATTGATACGATTGCGGCGGGTGATACCTTTAACGGCGCACTGGTGACCGCGCTGCTGGAGGATAAGCCGCTTGATGAGGCCATTGTGTTTGCCCATGCCGCAGCGGCGATTGCCGTCACGCGCAAAGGCGCGCAGCCGTCTGTGCCGTGGCGTAACGAAATTAACGATTTCCTGAGTCAGCAGGAGTAACGCGTGGCCACCATGAAGGACGTTGCCCGCCTGGCGGGCGTTTCCACCTCGACGGTTTCGCACGTCATTAATAACGATCGCTTTGTCAGCGACGCGATTCGGGAAAAGGTGGAGGAGGCGATTAAAAGCCTTAACTACGCTCCTTCGGCGCTGGCGCGCAGTCTTAAGCTCAAGCAAACTCGCACCATCGGGATGCTGATCACGGCCAGCTCTAACCCCTTCTTCTCCGAGCTGGTGCGCGGCGTCGAGCGTAGCTGCTTCGAACGCGGTTACAGCCTGGTGCTCTGTAATACCGAAGGTGATGAGGAGCGGATGAACCGTAATCTGGAGACGCTGATGCAAAAGCGCGTCGACGGGCTGCTGGTGCTGTGTACCGAAACGCATCAGCTTTCGCGGGAGATTATCCAGCGCTACCCCTCTATACCTACCGTCATGATGGACTGGGCGCCTTTTGAAGGGGATATCGATATCATTCAGGACAACTCGCTGCTGGGCGGCGATATGGCAACCCAGTATCTGATTGATAAAGGCTTTACCCGTATCGCCTGCATTACCGGGCCGCTGGATAAAACGCCTGCCCGGCTGCGTCTGGAGGGTTATCGGGCAGCAATGGCCCGAGCGGGCCTGCCTATACGCGAAGGCGACGAGATTATCGGTGACTTTGAGTTTGGCAGCGGCGTTGCGGCTATGCAGACCCTGCTGGCGCAGCAGGAGCGTCCCCAGGCGGTATTTATTGGTAACGACGCGATGGCCGTTGGCGCTTACCAAGCGCTGTATCAGGCGGGGCTTAAGGTCCCGGATGATATGGCCATCATCGGCTACGACGATATCGAGCTGGCACGCTATATGACTCCGCCGCTCACCACCGTCCATCAGCCTAAGGATGAACTGGGTGAGCTGGCGATTGATGTTCTGACCCACCGCATTGCCGATCCGACTCTCTCCCAGCAGCGGCTGCAACTGACGCCGGTGCTGATGACGCGCGGCTCCGCTTAAGGCTTGTGCCGCTCCTTAATCAGGTTGCGCCCATCTTTCGGTTTAAGTAACAAGAAGACGGATGCTGAGATGAGGGTGATCACGCCCATAGTAATAAAGGTGTAGTGGAACTGCTCTATGGTATTGGCGTTCTCAAACCCTTCATAAAACCGCAACACCGCCGCACTGACGGCTACCCCAAGACTGATCGATAGCTGCTGGGTTACGGCCAGCATACTGTTGCCGCTGCTGGCGTTCTCGTCGGTTAGGTCTGCAAGCGTAATGGTGTTCATGGCCGTGAACTGGGTGGACATCGCCATCCCTAATATAAATAGCGGCAGGATCAGCAGCCATACCTCCATTGATGGCGACTGAAGCGCAAACTGCGCGATCATCACGCCAATAATCACCGTTATGCCAAACAGCGTTTTACGATAGCCGAACCAGCGCAGTACCTGGGTAACGGTGGATTTCGCCAGAATCGAGCCTATCGCAGTGGGGGCAATCATGCAGCCAGCAATAATCGCCGTATAGCCGAAGCCGACCTGAAGCATCAGCGGCATCAGAAAAGGAACGCAGCCGGTTCCGAGGCGTGAGGCGATGTTGCCAGCAATCCCGACGGAAAAGGTGCGCGTCCTGAATATCGGCAGGGCAATGAGCGGCGAGGGATGATGACGAGCGTGGCGGATATAGGCATAAAACAGTACTAAGCTGCTGATGATAATGGTAAGCGCCAGCCAACTGGCCACCAGTTTTTCACCAAACAGCTCAATGCCAATGGAGAAAAGCACCAGGCTTATGCCGAACAGCAGAAAACCGCTCATGTCGAAACGGCGGCGCGGCGTGGTGAAATCAGGCATATATTTACGCGCGTAGAACAGTCCGGCAATGCCAATCGGGATGTTGATCAGGAATATCCAGTGCCAGCTGGCCCAGGTAACCAGAACGCCACCTAGTACCGGCCCCAGAATGGGCCCCACCAGACCCGGCATAGTGACAAAGTTGAGCACCGGAAGTAATTCACTGCGCGGATAGGCTCTCAGCAGCGCAAGACGCGCAACCGGCATCATCATCGCGCCGCCTATCCCCTGTACGACACGAAAGATAACTAACATCCCCAGCGAGTTTGATAGCGCACAGGCCAGAGACCCTAAGGTAAACAGCGAAACCGCCAGCATAAAAATGCGTCGTGTGCCAAAGCGGTCAGCCAGCCAACCGCTAACCGGGATCAGCATAGCAACGGTCAGGGTATAGCTGATGATCGCCGACTGCATCGCCAACGGGGAGCGGTTAAGACTTTGCGCTATAGCCGGTAGAGCGGTATTGAGAATAGTGGCGTCCAGCGCCTGCATAAAGAAGGCCATTGCCGCAATCCACGGCAAACCCGCCATGCTACGCGCTTTTTTCTTGGTCATACTGCGTCCTGTTATTTAGCCTCAGGCGGATGCGGCGCATTAAGCAACGCCTGACATGCGCTAAAGGCGCGTTCTCCATCGCTATCCTGAATGGCATCCACAATAGCCTGATGATTTTCAAGTTTTACCACTTCATTATGCGTAATAGAGTTGAAGTAGGTGTGATAAATAGAGTGAAAAAGCGTGGCGAATGACGATAAGAAGGGATTACTGCTCATGGCATAGATATGTTCGTGCCAGGCGGTATCTACGTCTAGCCAGCGTTCGCGATGAAAATTTTGGTTTAACTCTATCATCTCTTCCATCAGCGTATTGAGGTGAGCTTTCTGCTCGGCGCTGCCCAACTCGGCTGCCAGCCGACAGGCCTGAGGTTCCAGCGTGCTGCGTAAAACCAGAAAGTGGTCGATCACCTCATGGAAGTTATTGTCCGTCATCCACCAGGAGAGCAGCTCCTGATCGAGAAAGTTCCAGCTCCCCTTAGGCATAACGCGCGTACCAATGCGCGGGCGTGGTAGTACCATCCCCTTCGCCGTTAATGTTTTCACTGCTTCCCTGACTGCCGTTCGGCTTACGCCAAATTCGTCGCCCAGCTCCATTTCAGCGGGCAGAATTGAGCCTGGCGCATACTCACCGGTTAAGATCCGCTGGGCCAGCTTCTCTGCCAGGACATAGGAAAGGTTTTTCTGGGCTGCTAAATGCTGTGCGCTTAATGGCATATATCATATTCCTTCTTCTATTTATCTCTTTCAGTATGCCACCTGACACAGGTTATCGGCGCAAAATTCAACAAATACAGCCAGTCGTGACGGTTTTTAATACGTATTGGTGAAAAATAGTGCGCTTGAAAAGTTTTTTGCATTTAAGACTTGTCAGCCCCGAATAACTCCCTATAATGCGCCTCCACTGACACGGAACAACGGCACACAAGCCGCCGGGTCAGCGGGACTTCTCCGGAAGTTCTGCCAGAGAAAAGCGAAAATAAACGCTTGACTTTGGATGAGGAAAACGTATTATACGGGACCTCGCAACGGTGAGCGAAAGCCGCGTTGCACTGCTCTTTAACAATTTATCAGACAATCTGTGTGGGCACTCGAAGACATGGATTCTTAACGTCGCAAGACGCTAAATGAATACCAAGTCTCAAAGAGTGAACACGTAATTCATTACGAAGTTTAATTCTAAGAGCATCAAACTTAAATTGAAGAGTTTGATCATGGCTCAGATTGAACGCTGGCGGCAGGCCTAACACATGCAAGTCGAACGGTAGCACAGAGGAGCTTGCTCCTCGGGTGACGAGTGGCGGACGGGTGAGTAATGTCTGGGAAACTGCCTGATGGAGGGGGATAACTACTGGAAACGGTAGCTAATACCGCATAACGTCGCAAGACCAAAGAGGGGGACCTTCGGGCCTCTTGCCATCAGATGTGCCCAGATGGGATTAGCTAGTAGGTGGGGTAACGGCTCACCTAGGCGACGATCCCTAGCTGGTCTGAGAGGATGACCAGCCACACTGGAACTGAGACACGGTCCAGACCAG
>PQKR01000050.1 GCA_002918705.1 Escherichia sp. ESNIH1
CGCCGGGTATAACGGTTCATATCACCTTACCGGCGCTTATCGCAGATTAGCACGTCCTTCATCGCCTCTGACTGCCAGGGCATCCACCGTGTACGCTTAGTCGCTTAACCTCACAACCCGAAGATGTCTTATTCTGTCCGGTTTGTTACGCTTCGTGAATACTGCGTTGTTCCGTACTCGCAATGCTCATGGACATTAAGTCCACTCCGCTTGCTCTGTGCGGTACGCCTTGTCTTCACTTAGCTCACTTCACCTTTTACAGAGATGTCTTCGTGTTGCGAAAATTTGAGAGACTCGAACACACCGCATTTTCCTTTCTTATTACGGAGAAAGGAAACAGTGTGTCGTTTCAATTTTCAGCTTGATCCAGATTTTTAAAGAGCAAAACTTCGCAGCGCACCTTTTCAGGTACACTCTGAAGTTTTCTTGAACAGCAGTAAGTGATGGTGGAGCTATGCGGGATCGAACCGCAGACCTCCTGCGTGCAAGGCAGGCGCTCTCCCAGCTGAGCTATAGCCCCATCGTAGTTATCTCATTCACCTTAATTCTTTCTGAGACAAGGCGTG
>PQKR01000051.1 GCA_002918705.1 Escherichia sp. ESNIH1
CGCCGGGTATAACGGTTCATATCACCTTACCGGCGCTTATCGCAGATTAGCACGTCCTTCATCGCCTCTGACTGCCAGGGCATCCACCGTGTACGCTTAGTCGCTTAACCTCACAACCCGAAGATGTTTCACTTCGCATTGCGATAATTTGAGAGACTCGAACATATCGTTGATGCATTCTTTATTACGGAAGAATGCAACGACATGTCGTTTCAATTTTCAGCTTGATCCAGATTTTTAAAGAGCAAATATCTCAAACAAGACTCGTGAGTCTGTTTTGAGATACGGTCGGTTGTGCCTTTCACTCACAGCCAGCAAGTGGCGTCCCCTAGGGGATTCGAACCCCTGTTGCCGCCGTGAAAGGGCGGAGTCCTAACCGCTAGACGAAGGGGACAACAAAGTTGTCACGACTTCGCAGCCGTCTTGCTTCTCTACATCTATCAGACAATCTGTGTGAGCACTGCGAAGCAGGTTCTTTCAGGTAAGGAGGTGATCCAACCGCAGGTTCCCCTACGGTTACCTTGTTACGACTTCACCCCAGTCATGAATCACAAAGTGGTAAG
>PQKR01000006.1 GCA_002918705.1 Escherichia sp. ESNIH1
ATTAAACTTCGTAATGAATTACGTGTTCACTCTTTGAGACTTGGTATTCATTTAGCGTCTTGCGACGTTAAGAATCCATGTCTTCGAGTGCCCACACAGATTGTCTGATAAATTGTTAAAGAGCAGTTGCGACGCGCTTCAGCGCTCTGTCGCGAGGTGGCGTATATTACGCTTTCCTCTCTCAGAGTCAACCCTTAATTTCAGGATTTTTCTCTTCAACCAACCCGGCTCACCGTGTGAAGTGATTCACATCCGCCGTGTCGATGGAGGCGCATTATAGGGAGTTATTCGGGGCTGACAAGCGGAAAAATACAATTTTATTTCAACCGCTCATCTTTTCGTCATAACGGCTACTTTTGCTGCTTTTTAATCGCTGCAGGCAGGTCTGCAAGGCTATTAAGCACCCAATCTGCTGCGCTTTCCGCCTCTGGCGTGACCGGTTTGCCAGAACGCACTAATACTTTATGGCCGACGCCAGCTGCGGAAGCTGCCTGCATATCCTCTATTTTATCGCCCACCATATAAGAGGCGGTCATGTCGATATGCAAAAAGTCGCGCGCGGAGTTCAACATGCCCGGATGCGGCTTACGACAGTCGCACACCTGGCGGAACTCTTCGACGGCGCCCTGAGGATGATGAGGACAGTAGTAGATACCGTCCAGGTCGACGCCGCGATCCGCTAGCGACCAGTCCATCCATTCGGTCAGGGTTTCAAACTGTGCTTCAGTAAACTTGCCTCGGGCAATGCCGGACTGATTGGTTACCAGCACCAGCGCGAAGCCCATCGCTTTTAACTCACGCATAGCGTCAATGACGCCATCGATAAACTCAAAGTCGTCAATCTCGTGGACATAACCATGATCGACATTAATCGTGCCATCACGATCGAGAAAAATTGCGGGTACTGACTGTGCCACCGGCTTACTCCTGAAAAAGGCATGTCGCGCTAGTATCTCATGTTTCACGCGGCAAGAAAGTGCTCATCATAGCGAGTTACATTGAATTAGACGTCTGGATGCCTTACCATCCGCTCTGTTTACGGTCACTGCCCGTATCTGGCAGAACAAAATGCCACGGCTAACTCATACGACAAAAATATTCTAATGATTAAACTTTCGAATATCACCAAAGTGTTCCAGCAGGGGAACCGCACCATTCAGGCGCTGAATAATGTCAGCCTGCATGTCCCTGCCGGACAAATTTATGGCGTCATCGGCGCATCGGGTGCCGGTAAAAGTACGCTGATTCGCTGCGTCAACCTGCTTGAGCGTCCGACGCAGGGCAGCGTTCAGGTTGGCGGCGAAGAGCTGACGACCCTATCAGAAGCGCAGCTCACCCGCGCCCGCCGCCAGATTGGCATGATCTTTCAGCACTTTAACCTGCTGGCTTCCCGCACCGTCTACGGCAACGTAGCGCTGCCGCTGGAGCTGGATAACACCCCGGCGGCCGAAATCAAACGTCGGGTTACCGAGCTGCTGGATCTGGTCGGCCTGGGCGATAAGCACGACAGCTACCCGGCTAACCTCTCCGGCGGTCAGAAGCAGCGCGTGGCGATTGCTCGTGCGCTGGCTAGCAATCCGAAAGTACTGCTCTGCGATGAGGCCACCAGCGCGCTGGATCCGGCCACGACCCGCTCTATCCTCGAGCTGTTGAAAGATATTAACCGTCGCCTCGGCTTAACCATTCTTCTTATTACGCATGAGATGGATGTCGTGAAGCGTATCTGTGACTGCGTAGCGGTCATTAGCAACGGCGAGCTGATTGAGCAGGATACGGTTAGCGAAGTGTTCTCCCATCCGAAGACGCCGCTGGCCCAGCAGTTTATTCAGTCCACGCTGCATCTGGATATTCCTGAAGATTACCAGCAGCGTCTGAAGGCGGAAGCCGGAGTCGACAGCGTGCCGATGCTGCGTATGGAGTTTACCGGCCAGTCCGTAGATGCGCCGCTGCTCTCCGAAACCGCCCGTCGGTTCAACGTCAACAACAACATTATTAGTGCGCAGATGGATTACGCCGGCGGCGTGAAGTTCGGCATTATGCTGACTGAGATGCACGGCACGCAGCAGGATACCCAGGCCGCCATCGCCTGGCTGCAGCAACATCATGTAAAAGTAGAGGTACTGGGTTATGTCTGAGCCAATGATGTGGTTACTGGCGCGTGGCGTCTGGGAGACGCTGGCGATGACCTTTGTCTCCGGCTTCTTTGGATTCGTGATTGGCCTGCCGGTGGGCGTGCTGCTGTACGTTACCCGCCCGGGGCAGATCGTTGAGAACGCGAAGCTCTACCGCACCCTCTCTGCGCTGGTGAATATCTTCCGCTCTATTCCGTTTATTATTCTGCTGGTCTGGATGATCCCGTTCACCCGCGTGATTGTCGGCACCTCTATCGGCCTGCAGGCGGCGATTGTGCCGCTGACCGTTGGCGCTGCGCCGTTTATTGCCCGTATGGTAGAGAACGCGCTGTTGGAAATCCCAACCGGCCTGATCGAAGCCTCGCGCGCGATGGGCGCAACGCCGATGCAGATCGTGCGCAAGGTACTGCTGCCTGAAGCGATGCCGGGACTGGTCAACGCGGCCACCATCACGCTAATCACCCTGGTAGGCTACTCCGCTATGGGCGGC
Organism: Escherichia sp. ESNIH1; assembly: GCA_002918705.1. Classification (GTDB taxonomy): domain Bacteria; phylum Pseudomonadota; class Gammaproteobacteria; order Enterobacterales; family Enterobacteriaceae; genus Pseudescherichia. Next base: position 2,623 of record PQKR01000006.1, read on the forward strand.
GCGGTCGGCGCAGGCGGACTAGGCCAGATTGGCTATCAGTATGGTTATATCGGCTATAACGCCACCGTAATGAACACGGTGCTGATACTATTAGTCGTGCTGGTTTATCTGATTCAGTTCTCGGGCGATCGTATCGTTCGGGCAGTGACACATAAGTAGCGTTATACACAATACAATCGACTCAGTGAGTTAAGGAAATAACATGGTGTTCAAATTTAAGACCTTTGCGGCGGCGGGTGCGCTGATTGGTGCTCTGGCATTAGTAGGCTGCGGCCAGGACGAGAAAGATCCAAACCACATTAAAGTGGGCGTTATCGTCGGTGCCGAGCAGCAGGTGGCGGAAGTGGCAGCGAAAGTGGCAAAAGAGAAATACGGTCTCGACGTTGAGCTGGTGACCTTCAACGACTACGTGCTGCCGAACGAAGCGCTGAGCAAAGGCGATATTGATGCTAACGCCTTCCAGCACAAACCATATCTGGATCAGCAGATCAAAGATCGCGGCTACAAGCTGGTTTCCGCAGGTAACACCTTTGTCTACCCTATCGCGGGCTACTCCAAAAAGATTAAATCTCTGAGCGAGCTGCAGGATGGCGCGCAGATTGCGGTGCCGAACGATCCGACCAACCTGGGCCGCTCTCTGCTGCTGCTGCAAAAACAGGGTCTGATCAAGCTGAAGGATGGCGTTGGCCTGCTGCCGACCGTTCTGGACGTGACCGAGAACCCGAAAAACCTCAAAATTGTTGAGCTGGAAGCACCGCAGCTGCCGCGCTCCCTGGACGATGCGCAGATTGCCCTGGCGGTGATCAACACCACCTATGCCAGCCAGATCAACCTGACCCCGGCGAAAGACGGTATCTTCGTTGAAGATAAAGACTCCCCGTACGTGAACATGATCGTAACCCGCGAAGACAATAAAGACGCGGAAAACGTGAAGAAATTCGTTCAGGCCTACCAGTCTGATGAAGTTGACCAGGCGGCGAACAAGGTCTTTAACGGCGGCGCTGTTAAAGGCTGGTAATCTCTCCTCGGTGTAATATCATTCAGGGCGGGCGCAAGCCCGCCTTGTCATTTATGCAGGCAACTGGTTCAATAACTGACAATTTGATCACTCATTGAGGAAATACTATGCGTGCTTTACCGATCTGTTTACTGGCACTCATGCTCAGCGGCTGCTCCATGCTAAGCAGATCTCCCGTCGAACCCGTTCAAAGCAACGCAGCAACGCCGCCAAAAGCGGAGCCAGTGAAAGCGAAAGTGTCCCCTCCGGCCCCGGTCAGAGTCATCACCAATCCAGAAGAGCTGATCGGTAAAACATTCCGCGATCTGGGTGAGGTCTCCGGTGACTCCTGCCAGGCAAGCAACCAGGACTCTCCGCCGAACATCCCAACCGCCCGCAAACGTATGCAGATCAACGCGGCTAAAATGAAAGCCAATGCGGTACTTCAGCACAGCTGCGAAGTGACCAGCGGTACGCCGGGCTGCTACCGCCAGGCCGTGTGCATCGGATCGGCGCTTAACGTTTCGGCGAAATGAGCACCTTTCAGTTTTCGCAGATAGGCGTTATTCGTTCCCCCTATAAAGAGAAGTTTGCCGTTCCGCGCCAGCCGGGGCTGGTGAAAAGCGGCGGCGGTGAGCTTCATCTCATCGCCCCCTATAACCAGGCCGATGCGGTGCGCGGGCTGGAGGCGTTTAGCCACCTCTGGCTGCTGTTTGTTTTCCATCAAACGATGGAGGGCGGCTGGCGGCCCACGGTGCGCCCTCCCCGGCTCGGCGGCAACGCCAGAATGGGGGTGTTCGCGACCCGCTCGACGTTTCGCCCAAATCCCATCGGGATGTCGCTGGTAGAGCTAAAGGGCATCCGCTGCCAGGGTGAACAGGTGATCCTCGACCTGGGCAGCCTCGATCTGGTAGACGGCACGCCGGTGGTGGATATCAAACCCTATCTGCCCTTTGCCGAGGCGCTGCCGGAGGCGAAAGCCAGCTACGCCCAACAGGCACCGCAGGCTACCATGCCGGTGAGCTTTACCCCCGAGCTTGCCCAGAGCCTGCCGACGCTTGAGGGACGCTATCCGCATCTCAGACAGTTTATCGTCGAGGTTCTGGCCCAGGATCCTCGTCCCGCCTATCGCCAGCAGGAAGAGGCAGGCAAGGAGTACGCCGTCTGGCTGCTCGATTTCAACGTCCGTTGGCGGGTGACCGACGCGGGCTTTGAGGTCTTTGCGCTGGAAGCGCGGTAAATTCTGCCCGCTCTCTTTTGACATGGCGGTCTCGCTGGTAAACTGAATCACTTTTTTTGTGTCGGGCCCGCTTTGGGCCTGTACCCCTCGTCCAAATGGAATCGTAATAACATGCGTACTAGCCAATATCTGCTCTCCACACTGAAGGAGACACCAGCCGACGCCGAAGTGATCAGCCACCAGCTGATGCTGCGCGCCGGGTTGATCCGCAAGCTGGCCTCCGGGTTATACACCTGGCTGCCGACCGGCGTGCGCGTTCTGAAAAAAGTCGAAAACATCGTGCGTGAAGAGATGAATAACGCCGGTGCGATCGAGGTGTTAATGCCGGTGGTTCAGCCCGCTGACCTGTGGCAGGAGAGCGGTCGCTGGGAGCAGTACGGTCCGGAGCTGCTGCGCATTGCCGACCGTGGCGAGCGCCCGTTTGTTCTCGGCCCGACGCATGAAGAGGTCATTACCGATCTGATCCGTAACGAGCTGAGCTCCTACAAGCAGCTGCCGCTGAACTTCTATCAGATCCAGACCAAGTTCCGTGACGAAGTCCGTCCGCGCTTTGGCGTGATGCGTTCCCGTGAGTTCCTGATGAAAGACGCCTACTCTTTCCATACCTCACAGGAATCCCTGCAGCTGACCTACGACGCGATGTATGCTGCCTACAGCAAAATCTTCAGCCGCATGGATCTCGACTTCCGTGCCGTGCAGGCGGATACCGGCTCTATCGGCGGCAGCGCCTCGCACGAGTTCCAGGTGCTGGCCCAGAGCGGTGAAGATGACGTGATCTTCTCCGACAGCTCTGACTACGCGGCCAACATCGAGTTTGCCGAAGCGCTGGCACCGAAAGAAGCGCGCGCGGCTGCCACTCAGGAGATGACCCTGGTCGATACGCCGAACGCGAAAACCATCGCCGAGCTGGTTGAGCAGTTTGACCTGCCAATTGAGAAGACCGTTAAGACCCTGCTGGTAAAAGCGGTAGAGGGCAGTGCTTATCCGCTGGTCGCCCTGCTGGTGCGTGGCGATCATGAGCTGAACGAAGTGAAAGCAGAGAAACTGCCGCAGGTTGCCAGCCCGCTGACCTTCGCTACCGAAGCTGAGATCCGCGCTATCGTCAACGCCGGTCCTGGCTCCCTCGGCCCGGTGAACATGCCGATCCCGGTGATTATCGACCGTACCGTTGCCGTGATGAGCGACTTCTCTGCGGGCGCCAACGTCGACGGCAAGCACTACTTCGGCATCAACTGGGATCGTGATGTGGCGACCCCAGAAGTGGCAGATATCCGTAACGTGGTTGCTGGCGATCCAAGCCCGGACGGCCAGGGTACGCTGATGATCAAGCGCGGCATCGAAGTGGGTCATATCTTCCAGCTGGGCACCAAATACTCTGAAGCGTTGAAAGCGTCAGTCCAGGGTGAAGATGGCCGTAACCAGATCCTGACGATGGGCTGCTACGGTATCGGCGTGACCCGCGTAGTGGCGGCGGCCATTGAGCAGAACCACGACGAGCGCGGTATCGTCTGGCCGGATGCGATTGCGCCGTTCCAGGTTGCCATTCTGCCGATGAACATGCACAAATCCTTCCGCGTGCAGGAGCTGGCCGAGAAGCTCTACGCTGAGCTGAACGCGCAGGGGATTGAGGTGCTGATGGACGATCGTAAAGAGCGTCCAGGCGTGATGTTTGCTGATATGGAGCTGATCGGTATTCCGCACACTATCGTGATCGGCGACCGCAACCTCGACAGCGACGATATCGAATACAAATACCGTCGCAACGGTGAGAAGCAGCTGATTAAGACCGGCGACATTCTCAACTACCTGGTGAAAGCCATCAAAGGCTAAGCCCTGCTCTGCCCGGCAAGCCTGCCGGGCAGATTCTACTCCCCGCCCCGCACCTTGCCGCGCATCGCTTTTACCGACGACTTTTGTGATTTGGTTGCCAGACGCCGCTCTTTTGATGCCCGCGTCGGGCGCGTAGGACGACGGCTCTTCTGCTCCACCATCAGCTCCTGAATCAGCGACACCAGACGGGCCAGCGCCGCTTCGCGGTTCATCTCCTGGCTGCGGTACTCCTGAGCCTTGATCACTACCATGCCGTCGCCAGTAATCAGATGGTGGCTCGCCGCCAGCAGGCGCTCTTTGTACGCATCCGGCAGGCTGGAGGCTTTGATATCGAAGCGCAGGTGGATCGCCGTAGAGGTTTTATTCACGTGCTGACCACCCGCGCCCTGGGCGCGAATGGCGGTCAGCTCGATTTCATTATCAGGAATGGCAACGCTGCGTGAAATCTCAATCATGCCGCGCTCTGCCAGGTTGTCAGATGGATCTCCAGATTGTTCTCCGCGTCGGAGAGCCAGATTGCGCCATCCTGAATGGTGGCCTGTAATGCCATAGTGCGGGAGGCAAAGGCGCTCAGCTGTGCCAGCTGCTCATCATCGAGATACCAGATGCTCAGGTTACTGAATCCAGCCAGCTTGCTCTGGTTCTGCTGCCACCAGACCTGCGCCGCCCGGCTGTTGTAGGTAAAGAGCGCCACCTCTTTCGACTGGGTGCAGGCTTTTTTGATGCGGCGCTCCTCCGGCAGCCCCAGCTCAATCCACAGATCGATCCCCAGATGATCGTTGCGCAGCCAGGCTTCCGGCTCGTCCTCCGCGCTCAGCCCACGGGTAAACTGCAAGCGCTCGTTGGCAAATTTGATCCACGCCAGCAGGCGCAGCATCATGCGCTCCTGAGTCTCAGAAGGGTGGCGCGCCAGGGTCAGGGTGGCATCAAGAAACTGGTTACGGTCCAGGTCGGCCACGTTCACCGTCGCTTTATAAATCGTTGCTTTTAATGCCATGTTATCGTCTCTTCGCAAAATAGCGGCTATTGTAGCAAACATTCAGTCCGCTGATATTGCCGGGATGAGTATGGTATAGTCACCTTGCTAAACAGAGTTAATCTTCGTAGGCTTAAACTTACATCCCACGGTGAAGTCAGTACACTGACAGGAGGGCATGTGGACAATTATTGTGAGTTAATACGCAAGCGGTATGCGGAAATTGCCAGCGGAGACGTAGGGTATATCCCGGATGCGCTGGGTTGCGTATTAAAAGCGCTCAATGAAGTGGCATCGGATGATGTGCTTCCTGAGCCCGTCAGGGAAAAGGCAGCCTATGCTGCCGCGAACTTACTGGTGAGCGATTATGTCAATGAATGAAACGTATCAACCCATCAACTGCGATGACTATGACAACCTTGAACTCGCCTGCCAGCATCATCTGTTACTGACGCTGACGCTAAAAGATGGCGAAGAGCTCAAGGGCAAAGCCAGCGATTTAGTCTCGCGAAAGAACGTTGAATACCTGCTTGTCGATGCAGCGGGTGAAACGCGTGAGCTCCGTCTCGACAAAATTGCCAGCTTTAGCCACCCGGATATCGGCACCGTTGTGGTGAGCGAATCCTGAACCTGTTCCAGCGGGCAGCATGCTGCCCGTTATCTCCGCCACGTCAGCCGTAGCCCCTCAGCGTTTTCCGCCAGCCCTGCCTGCGTCACAAACTGCCCCGCCGCCGCGATCGGCGTTTCGCTGTAAAAGAGGATGGGCGTGGTGTCCCGTAGCCAGGGGGCAACTCCCAGCTCCTGCCAGATTTTTTTCAGCTTGCGCCCGCCGTGACGCCCGGCAATATGCAGCATCCCCGGCGCATGAAAGCGCACCGTTACCGGCTCATCTGGCTGCGGAGGGCGAATATCGCCCCCCGGCACCAGCGTCAATTCCCCCAGCCCGGCGGGCAGCGTCAACGGCACCGATGTCGCGGGCCAGGAGATAACGGTTTGCCGCTGGCCTGGTGTGCTTTTCACCCACCAGAGCTGCCCCTGAAAGCGGCGGATCTCATGGGATCCCAGCACCAGACGCGGGGATGCATCTTCCCGGGCGAGGATCGCCTCCTGCCAGATGCGGGTCAGCAGATCCCGCGACGGCATCGGCGCACCCTGCCCGCTCAGCCAGCGGCGGATAAGCGCCGCCCGGCGATTAGCGCTCATGGTCATCAAGGGCGCAACGGTTAATGCCCCCTCTATGCTGACCACGCTCGCCAGCTCGTCTGCCAGCAGCTCGTCCAGAAGCTGCTCCTGCTCGCCGCACAGCGCCGCGCTGCGCGCCGCTGCGTTGGCAAAGTGCGGCCAGCGCTGCTTCAGCAGGGGCAAAACCTCCAGGCGGATAAAGTTGCGATCGTAGCTGGCGTCCTGATTACTCTCATCTTCGATCCAGCTCAGCCGATGGGCACAGGCCCACTGCTCCAGCGCCTCGCGGGTTTCATTGAGCAGCGGACGCAGCAGCTGGGTGCCGTGAAAGGGCAGCTCGGCAGGCATCGCCGCCAGCCCCGCCGGACCGCTGCCGCGTTTCAGCGCCAGCAGCAACGTTTCGCACTGGTCATCCTGATGTTGAGCGGTCACCAGCGCCTCCCCGGGCAGCAGCGCCTCGGCAAAGGCCCGATAGCGCGCCTTGCGCGCCTGAGCTTCAATGCCCATCCCCTCCTCCGCCAGCGTCACGCGAATGACGCTCAGCGGCACATCCCACTGGCGGCATACCTGCTGGCAGTGAGTGACCCACGCATCGGCGTTTGGGCTTAGCCCATGATGAACGTGGATCGCCCGCAGAGAAACGTCAGGCTGTTGGATGCGCCACTGCACCAGCTGGTGCAGCAGCACGGTAGAGTCCAGCCCGCCGCTAAACGCCACCAGAAACCGACGGCGGGCGTGCAGGCTTTGCAAAAGCGTTGAAGGTGTCATTCCTGCTGGTAGAGCTCCAGCGGCAGACCGTCGGGATCGCTAAAGAAGGTGAAGCGCTTGCCGGTGAAGGGGTCGATGCGCACCGGCTCACACTCTACGCCGTGCTGTTGCAGATGGGTTATCGCCCGCTCAACGTCGTCCACGCTGAAGGCCAGATGGCGCAGGCCGCAGGCCTCGGGGCGGCTGGGCCGCGCGGGCGGGAAAGGAAAGGAGAAAAGTTCAATCACGTACTCGCCGTTCAGCGCCAGGTCGCCCTTCCAGGAGTCCCGCTCTTCACGATAGGCCTCACTTTGCAGGGTAAAACCTAAAATATCGCAGTAAAACGCTTTGCTCTTTGCATAATCCGTCGCAATGATTGCGATGTGGTGAACCTTTTTTAAACCAAGCATAACCCCTCCTTTTTTCATGCCAACGTTACGACGCTGCGCATCCCTGCGCAAGAGGGTCACGTCTGTTTTAAGACCCTTACCCGGTAAACGCCATCCTCATCGCGCTTCGCACCGTGGATATCCGTTTCAAAACCGGGATAGTGGCGGCCGATGGCGCAGAGCATCAAGAGGAAATCGAGCACCGCCCGGCTGCGCTCGGTGATCATCTCTCCAGGCATCAGCAGCGGGACGCCCGGCGGATACGGCAGGATCATGTTGGCGGAGACGCGTCCTACCAGCGCCTCCAGCTCTACGGTCTCCACTTCGCCTTTCACCTGGAGTTGCCATGCCTGGTGCGGGGTCATGATCATGTGCGGCAGCACGTCGAAGGCCTGGAGCATCAGGCGCGGCAGCTCATGCTGGCAGATCAGCTTGTGGATCCCCTGGGCCAGATCCTGAATGCGCATGTTGCGGTAGAAATCGGGATCCTCGGCGTAGAGATCCGGCAGCATGTTCTTCACCCGCAGGTTGAGATCGTAGGCGCGCTTAAACTCCATCAGGCCGCGCAGCAGCCCCATCGCCCGGGTTTTATCGATGCCGATACTAAACAGGAACAGCAGGTTATAGGGGCCGGTTTTCTCTACTACCACGCCGCGCTCGTCGAGGAATTTCGCGACCAGCGCGGCGGGGATCCCCTCCTCCGCCATGTTGCCCTGCTCGTCCATGCCCGGCGTCAGGATCGTGACCTTGACCGGATCGAGGAACATATGGTCGGCATCCGCCTCGCGGAAGCCGTGCCACGCCTCGCCCGGCGCAACCGGCCAGCAGTCGGCCTGGTCAATATCCTCCGGCTGCCAGATATCGAAGAACCAGCCCTCCGCCTCGTCTTTCAGCCGCTGCACCTCTTTACGGAAGTGAAGCGCACGCTCGACGGAGCGGTTGATCAGCCGCCGACCCGGATTGCCCCGCAGCATCGCCGCGGCCGTCTCGATAGAGGCCACCAGCGGATAGCTTGGCGAAGTGGTGGTATGCATCATGTAAGCTTCGTTAAAGGTCTCTTCGTCATATTCGCCCTTAACGTGGATCAGTGATGCCTGGGAGAAGGCGGCCAGCATTTTGTGCGTTGACTGGGTTTCAAAGAAGACCTTGCCCGGCACGCGGTCGCCGCTCATACCGCTCTTGCCCTCATAGATGGGGTGGAAGTTGGTGTAGGGCACCCATGCCGAATCGAAGTGAATCGACGGCACGTCCAGGGTCTCCTTGATCCAGTTGGTATTGTAGAGCAGCCCGTCATAGGTGGAGTTGGTGATCACTGCGTGAACCGGCCAGCTGGCACCGTGCGTCGCCGCCACCTTCTCTGTAATGCTCTCATGGCTAAACTCGCGGCGGGGAATACCGCCTAAGATACCCAGCGCGTTGCGTCCGGGCTTGAGCCAGATCGGCACCACGTCACTCATCATCAGCAGGTGGGCCAGCGACTTGTGGCAGTTGCGATCGATAAGCAGCGTGCTGCCGTCAGGCGCGGCGTACATGCCAACAATCTTGTTGGAGGTCGAGGTGCCGTTGGTCACCATGTAGCTCTGCTCGGCACCAAAGGTACGGGCGATATACTCCTCGGCCTCCAGGTGTGGGCCGGTGTGATCGAGCAGGGATCCCAGCTCGGTCACGGAGATCGAGACGTCGGCCTTCAGGGTGTTGCCGCCGAAAAAGTCATAGAACAGGCAGCCCACCGGGCTTTTCTGGTAGGCGGTACCGGCCATGTGTCCGGGGGTACAGAAGGTGTACTTGCCCTCTTTCACGTAGGTGAAAAGCGAGCGGGTAAAGGGCGGCGTAATGTGGTCCAGATACTCGTTGGTATACTGGCGGATACGCGTCGAGATGCTGTCGGCTACGCCCAGCGCATACTCAAAAAACCACAGCGCCATACGCATTTCGTGGGCGCTGACGTCCATCGTTGAGTGGGTATTGATAAAGGCGTAGAGCGGCAGATACTCATTAAGCTGGTTAATATCACTGCACAGATCCAGGCCGTGCTGGTCCCAGTCAAAGATGACGCCGCAGATACGCGGGTTGTGTTCGATGAGTTTTAACAGGTCGTTGCTGCTGGTGGGGTAGATGAGCTGGAAACCCTGCTGCTCCAGCGCAAGGTGAAGCTCTTTGAGGGGCTCGTCTTTATAAAAAACGCCCTGCTGCCCCATGATGGCGATGATATTCAATGCTTACCTCCGTGCGAATTCACAGGTAAGCATAGTTGAGGCGAAGAGGTTTTGTAGGCCGGGCAAGCGTGAGCACCGCCCGGCGTTTTACAGAAATCAGGCGTAGCCGTAGCTCATCAGGCGCTGGTAACGACGGTCACGCAGCTCATCTTTGCTCAGCACGTCCAGATCGGCCAGATCTTCCAGCAGCTGCGCCTTCAGCGACGCGGCCATTGTCTCCGGGTTGCGGTGCGCGCCACCCAGCGGCTCTGGAATAATGGAGTCGATCAGCTTCAGCTCTTTCAGGCGCGGGGCGATGATGCCCATCGCTTCTGCAGCCAGCGGTGCTTTATCAGCGCTCTTCCACAGAATGGACGCACAGCCTTCCGGAGAGATCACCGAGTAGGTGCTGTACTGCAGCATGTTGACTTTGTCGCCCACGCCGATAGCCAGCGCGCCGCCGGAGCCGCCTTCACCGATAACGGTGCAGATCACCGGCACGTTCAGACGCGACATCTCACGCAGGTTGCGGGCAATCGCTTCAGACTGGCCGCGCTCTTCCGCGCCCACGCCAGGGTAAGCACCCGGGGTGTCGATAAAGGTGATGATCGGCATGTTGAAACGCTCGGCCATCTCCATCAGGCGCAGCGCTTTGCGATAGCCTTCCGGCGCCGGCATGCCAAAGTTACGGCGGATCTTCTCTTTTGTTTCACGCCCTTTCTGATGACCAATGATCATCACCGGACGCCCGTCCAGACGCGCGATACCGCCAACGATAGCTTTATCGTCAGCGAAGGCGCGGTCACCGGCCAGCTCGTCGAACTCATCAAACGCCAGGCGGACATAATCCAGGGTGTACGGACGCTGTGGGTGACGCGCCAGTTGCGCCACCTGCCATGCGCCGAGATCGGCAAAGATTTTGCGCGTCAGCTCTACGCTTTTTTCGCGCAGACGATGCACCTCTTCGTCGATGTTAATATCCAGTTTTTCATCCTGGCGGCTCACGGCCGTCAGGGAATCGATTTTCGCTTCCAGCTCGGCGATCGGCTGTTCGAAATCAAGGAAATTCAGACTCATAGTATTCCTGTATTAGTCAAACTCCAGTTCCACCTGCTCCGGGCCAACCAGGCCACGCAGATCGTTAAGTAAACGATCGCTCGGAGAGACACGCCACGTTGCACCAAAGCGCAACCGGGCGCGCGCATCCGCTCTCTGATAGTAGAGATGCACTGGAATAGTTCCCGAACGGTGGGGTTCCAGAGACTGACGGAGTCGGTTTAAAAGCTGGTCATCAATTTGCCTGTCCGTCAGCGAGATAGCAAGCCCGCGAGCATATTTTTCCCGGGCTTCGTCAATGTCCATCACTTCGCGGGCGGTCATTTTAAGCCCCCCGCTGAAGTCATCAAAGCTGACCTGTCCGCTGACGATGAGTATGCGGTCTTTTTCCAGCAATTGCTGGTATTTATCCAGCGCGTCGGTGAATAACATCACCTCCAGACGGCCGGAACGGTCATCCAGCGTACAGATACCGATACGATTGCCGCGCTTGGTGACCATAACCCGCGCCGCAATAACGAGCCCCGCAGCGGTGGTGATCTTACCACGCTCTGTCGGGTGCATGTCTTTGAGCCGAAGCCCGCCGACATAGCGCTCAATCTCTTTTAAATACTGGGTAATCGGGTGACCCGTCAGGTAGAGCCCCAACGTCTCACGTTCCCCGTCCAGCACCACCTGCTCCGGCCAGCGCTGGCAGTTGGCGTAGGACTGCTCAATCTGCGCCGGCTCCTCCGCCAGCACGCCGAACATATCCGCCTGACCAATTGCCTCTGCCTTAGCATGCTGATCGGCGGCTTTTAGCGCATCGTTCAGCGAGTTCATTAGCGCGGCGCGGTGCGGCCCAAGGCGGTCAAACGCCCCGGACATAATCAGCTTCTCCAGCACCCGACGGTTAAGCTTTTTGGTGTCGGTGCGGGCGCAAAGGTCGAACAGCTCGCGGAAGTAGCCGTCTTTATTCCGGGCCTCCAGAATGGCTTCAATCGGACCTTCACCTACGCCCTTGATGGCACCGATCCCGTAGACAATTTCGCCGTCGTCGTTAACGTGAAAATGGTACAGCCCGGAGTTAATATCCGGCGGCAGGATCTTTAACCCCATCCGCCAGCACTCATCCACCAGCCCGACCACCTTCTCGGTGTTATCCATATCCGCCGTCATCACCGCCGCCATAAACTCAGCGGGATAGTGGGCCTTTAGCCACAGCGTCTGATACGACACCAAAGCATAGGCGGCGGAGTGCGATTTGTTAAATCCGTAGCCGGCGAATTTCTCCACCAGATCGAAGATTTTCATCGCCAGCTCGCCGTCGACGCCGTTCTTTTTCGCCCCGTCTTCAAAGACCGAGCGCTGCTTGGCCATCTCTTCCGGCTTCTTCTTACCCATTGCGCGACGCAGCATGTCCGCGCCGCCCAGCGTATAGCCGGAGAGCTCCTGGGCAATCTGCATCACCTGCTCCTGATAGAGGATGATGCCGTAGGTCGGCTCCAGCACCGGCTTCAGGCTCTCGTGCTGCCACTGCACGTCCGGATAGGAGATCTCTTCCCGACCGTGCTTACGGTCGATAAAGTTGTCCACCATCCCCGACTGCAACGGACCGGGACGGAACAGGGCCACCAGCGCGATCATATCTTCGAAGCAGTCAGGCTGCAGGCGTTTAATCAGATCCTTCATGCCGCGGGATTCAAGCTGGAAGACCGCGGTGGTTTCCGAGCGCTGCAGCATATCAAAACTTTTCTTGTCGTCGAGGGGAATCGCAGCGATATCAATCGGCTCCAGCCCCTGCTTCGCCCGGCGCGGGTTGATCATCTTCAGCGCCCAGTCGATGATCGTCAGCGTACGCAGGCCGAGGAAGTCGAACTTCACCAGCCCCGCATACTCGACGTCGTTCTTATCAAACTGGGTCACCGGATGCTGTCCGGCTTCGTCACAGTAGAGCGGTGCAAAATCGGTAATTTTGGTCGGCGCGATCACTACCCCACCGGCGTGCTTACCGGCGTTACGCGTCACCCCTTCCAGCTTGCGCGCCATGTCGATGAGGGCTCTGACCTCTTCATCGGCCTCGTAGATCTCCGGCAGCTGCGGCTCGGCCTCAAAGGCTTTCGCCAGGGTCATGCCCGGATCCGGCGGCACCAGCTTGGAGATGCGGTCCACAAAGCCGTAGGGGTGACCCAGCACGCGACCCACGTCGCGGATCACTGCTTTCGCCGCCATCGTACCGAAGGTGATGATCTGTGATACCGCCTCGCGCCCGTACATCTCCGCCACGTGGTCGATAACCTGGTCGCGTTTCTCCATGCAGAAGTCAACGTCGAAGTCAGGCATCGAAACACGCTCCGGGTTCAGGAAGCGTTCGAACAGCAGGTCAAACTCCAGCGGATCGAGGTCGGTGATCTTCAGCGCATAGGCCACCAGCGAGCCGGCGCCGGAACCACGGCCCGGCCCTACCGGGACACCGTTATCCTTCGACCACTGGATAAACTCCATAACGATCAGGAAGTAGCCCGGGAAGCCCATCTGGTTGATCACTTTCAGCTCAACGTCGAGGCGCTCGTCATACTCCGGGCGCTTCTCGGCGCGCACCGCCGGATCCGGGAAGAGGAACTCCAGACGCTCCTCCAGCCCCTCCTTCGATTTCATAATCAGGAAATCTTCGGTGGTCATCTCGCCGGTGGGGAACTGCGGCAGGAAGTATTCACCGAGACGCACGGTGACGTTGCAGCGTTTGGCGATCTCGACGCTGTTCTCCAGCGCTTCCGGGATGTCGGAGAAGAGCTCGCACATCTCCTCTTCGCTGCGCATATACTGCTGCGGCGAATAGAGGCGCGGACGCTTGGGATCGTCGAGGGTAAAGCCGTCGTGAATAGCCACGCGAATTTCGTGGGCGTCAAAATCACCGCTGTCGATAAAACGGACGTCGTTGGTCGCCACGACCGGCAGACCACGCTCCTGGGCCAGCTCAACCGCCGCGTGCAGGTAGCTCTCTTCGTCAGGACGACCGGTACGGATCAGCTCCAGATAGAAGCGATCCGGGAAGTGGGTTTCATAGAAGCTCACGCACTGATCCACCAGCGCCGCGTTGCCGCGCAGCAGGCTTTTACCCACGTCGCCCATGCGTCCGCCGGAGAGCAGGATCAGCCCTTCGCCCAGCTCTGCCAGCCACTCCCGGTCAATCCACGGCCCCAGCGCGCCGTAGCCCCGCTGGTAGGCGCGGGAGATGAGCAGCGTCAGGTTCTGGTAGCCGGTGTTGTTGGCGGCGAGCACCGTAATTTGGGTAAACTCGTCGCCCATGATATCGCTCTGGACGTGAAAATCCGCCCCGACGATTGGCTTAATCCCTGCCCCGTGGCCCGTTCCGTAGAACTTAACCAGACCGCAGAGGTTGGTAAAATCGGTGATCGCCAGCGCAGGCTGACCCAACGCGGCCGCCTTTTTTACCAGCGGTCCGGTCTTAGCCAGCCCATCGATCATGGAGTAGTCGCTGTGCACCCGCAGGTGGACAAAACGTGGTTCAGCCATCTTAATCCAGTTTACTTAGTTTGCTGCAGCAATCAGGAGACCAGCCCCAGCGCGCGTTTTACTGGCGCAAAGCTACGCCGGTGATGCTCTGTCGCGCCGTGCTCCGCCAGTCTCTCCAGGTGGAAAGCGGTCGGATACCCTTTATGCTGCGCAAAGCCATATTGAGGGAACGTCAGGTCAAGCGCGGCCATTTCGGCATCGCGCGTGACTTTGGCAATAATGGAGGCGGCGCTAATTTCCGCCACCCGGCTATCGCCTTTCACCACCGCCATCGATGGCATAGGCAGAGCCGGACAGCGGTTACCGTCGATCAGCACGTATTCGGGAACAACGGATAGCCCGGCCACGGCGCGCTGCATCGCCAGCATGGTCGCGTGCAGAATGTTCAGCTCGTCAATTTCATGCGGCTCGGCGCGGCCCAGACTCCAGCATAGCGCCTTTTCCTGAATCTCAGCAAACAGCGCCAGACGCCGTTTTTCACTCAGTTTTTTGGAGTCGTTGAGGCCGATGATGGGCCGGGCGGGGTCGAGGATCACCGCCGCCGTAACGACCGCGCCGACCAGCGGGCCACGGCCCACCTCATCCACACCCGCCACAAGGTGGTGGTGTGGATAAATAAATTCATTCATTTTGCTAGCTCCAGCACAGCATCCGCCGCCTGTTCATCTGCATTGCAGCGGATCTGCTGATGCAGCTCACGGAAGGTGTCATGCATGGCATGGCTGGTGTTGCCCCGGGCCAGCAGCGGCAGCAGCGCATCGGCCAGCAGCTGCGGCTGGCACTCGTCCTGCAGCAGCTCTTTCACCAGCTCGCGCCCGGCGAGCAGGTTAGGCAGCGAGACGTAGTCGGTCTTCACCAGCCTTTTTGCCAGCCAGAAGGTGAACGGTTTCATGCGATAGCCAACCACCATCGGGCATTTTGCCAGCATGCACTCCAGCGCGGCGGTGCCGGAGGCCAGCAGTGCGGCGTCGCTGGCCTCCATCGCCTCGCGGCCTTTGCCGTCCAGCAGATGCACCACCAGATCCGGTGCAACCTCGACTTTAATACGCTCAAACTGCTCCCGACGCTTCGCATTGACCAGCGGCACCACTACCTCTAAATCGGGGTAGCGCTGGCGCAGGATCTGCGCGGTGCGCAGGAAGTCAGCGCTGAGCATCTCCACTTCTGCGCCGCGGCTGCCGGGCAGCAGCGCCAGACAGTGGGCGTCGTGCGAGAGCCCGAGGGCGTCGCGCGCGGCATTTTTATCGGGATCCAGCGGCATGGCGTCCGCCATCGTATGGCCGATAAAACGGCACGGCACGTTAAAGCGGTCATAAAACGCTTTTTCGAAAGGCAGAAAGGCCAGCACCAGATCGGTGGATCTGCCTATTTTGAAAACGCGTTTCTGTCGCCAGGCCCAGACGGAGGGGCTGACGTAGTGAATCGTTTTAATACCCTGCTGTTTGAGGTTACCCTCGAGGGTAATATTGAAATCCGGGGCGTCAATGCCGACAAAGACGTCCGGCTTAAGGGCGGTAAAGCGGCGCGTCAGATCGGCGCGGATATGCAGCAAGCGGCGCAGACGGCCCAGCACCTCAACGATGCCCATCACCGCCAGCTCTTCCATCTCATACCAGGCCTCGCAGCCCTCGGCCTGCATCAGCGGGCCAGCTACGCCGACAAAGCGGGCGTTAGGCACGCGCTGCTTGAGCGCACGGATAAGACCGGCACCAAGAATATCGCCGGAGGTTTCTCCGGCGACCAGGGCAATCGTAAGCGGACGATCGTCAACCATTAACGGATCAGGCCCCGCGTCGAGCGCTCAAAGAACTCGGTAAACGCGCGCACTTCCGGGTGCGCTTCCGCCAGCTCAGCGATCTCAGGCTTCGCCTCTTCCAGCGTCTTACCGCTGCGGTAGAGCAGCTTGTAGGCGTTGCGAATGGCGATCAGCGCCTCTCGGCTGAAGCCGCGACGTTTCAGCCCTTCGATATTCACCCCGAACGGCGTGGCGTGGTTGCCCTGGGCAATCACGTACGGCGGCACATCCTGGGCAACGCCAGAGCAGCCGCCCACCATCACGTGCGCACCGATAATGCAGAACTGGTGCACCGCCGTCATGCCACCGATGATGGCATGATCGTCGACCGAAACGTGGCCCGCTAACGTCGCATTGTTAGCGAGGATACAGTTGTTCCCTACCGTACAATCATGCGCAACGTGTGCATTGATCATCAGCAGGTTACCGCTGCCCACCTTCGTCAAACCACCGCCCTGCTCGGTACCACGGTGAATGGTTACGCTTTCGCGAATGCGGTTACGATCGCCAATTTCCACCCGGGTCGGTTCGCCAGCATATTTAAGATCCTGGTTCACTTCACCGATGGAGGCGAACTGATAGATCTCGTTGTCGCGGCCAATTTTAGTGTGGCCGTTAACGACAACGTGAGACTTCAGTACGGTACCCTCACCAATTTCAACATGGGGTCCAACAATACAGAACGGGCCAATGTGGGCGTTAGCGCCAATAACGGCACCCGCTTCCACGATGGCGGTAGGATGAACAAAGGCAGTTTTATCAATCACGTATCAGGCCTCCCGGCTACGTGCACACATCATAGTAGCTTCACAAACAACTTTACCGTCGACCGTTGCCACGCCTTTAAAGCGGGTCAGACCACGGCGCGTTTTCTCAAACGTGACTTCCATGATCATCTGATCGCCTGGCACTACCGGACGTTTGAAGCGGGCTTCATCGATACCGGCAAAGTAGTACAGCTCGCCAGGCTCCAGTTTCCCTACGCTTTTAAATGCCAGAATGCCGGTGGCCTGGGCCATCGCTTCCAGAATCAAGACGCCCGGGAAAATGGGTTTACCAGGGAAATGGCCCTGGAAAAATGGCTCATTAACCGAAACATTTTTTACTGCGCGCAGAAAACGACCTTCTTCGAAATCCAGCACGCGATCAACCAGCAGAAACGGGTAGCGGTGCGGCAGAAGCTCTAAAATCTCTTCAATGTGCAGAGTATGAGTGTCAGTAGTCAAAATACTCTTCCTGTCAAAAAATACTGAATGGCAATAATAACACGGCCCGCGACAATCTAATGCCGTCAGGCCGAGAAGTTTGGGCGTAAAACGGATGAATTATTCGTCTTGCTGCACGACCTTGCGCTCAAGAGCCTTGAGACGCTTGCTCATGTCATCAATATTCATCACCAGCGCTGCTGTTTTTCGCCAGGTTTTATTTGGTTGCAGCGGGATACCTGATGAGTAGACGCCCGGTTCAGTAATGGGACGCATCACCATACCCATGCCCGTTACGGTGACCTTATCGCAGATTTCCATGTGACCGTTGATCACGCTCGCACCGCCAATCATGCAGTAACGGCCAATTTTTAAACTGCCCGCCATGATGACGCCGCCAGCAACTGCGGTATTGTCGCCAATCACGACGTTATGTGCAATCTGGCACTGGTTATCAATGATAACGCCGTTGCCAATAATGGTGTCGTCCAGCGCGCCACGGTCAATGGTGGTACATGCGCCGATCTCAACACGATCGCCGACGATCACCCGACCAAGCTGGGGGATCTTCACCCAGTTGCCGCGATCGTTAGCGTAGCCAAAGCCGTCCGCGCCGATTACGGTGCTGGACTGAATCAGGCAATTTTCACCGATCTCAATCTCGTGGTAAATGGTCACGTTGGCCCATAAACGCGAGCCTGCACCAATTTTCGTCTTTTTCCCCACGAAGCAGCCTGCGCCAATCACCACGTTATCGCCCAGCACAACCTCTGATTCGATCACCGCGTTTGCGCCGATGGAGACGTTTTGCCCAAGCGTAGCCGTAGGATCGATTACCGCACTGGGGGCGATATCCTGTGCCGGCTGCGGCGTGGTATCTAGAATTTGTGCCATCCGGGCATACGTCAGGTAGGGGTTCTTCACTACCAGCGCGGGGCCGTGGGCAAAGGGAAGGTCGTCCTGCGTCATCACGACAGCAGAGGCCTGGCAAGCCGCCAGATGTTCACGGTATTTTGGATTAACCATGAAGGTGATTTGACCTGCTTTAGCGGACTGCATGGACGCAACGCCGGTGATGGCGATATCGCCATCACCGTGTAACTCTGCATCCAACTGTTGAGCTAAATCAGACAGTCGAATTGTAGACATTACTTATTTAACCTGTTTCAGCACGTCAGCGGTGATGTCTTTCACGTCACTGCTGTTGTAAGCAACGGTATTTGCGTCAACAACCAGATCGATACCCTCGTCGGCTGCCACTTTCTTCACAGCAGTCTGGATACGATTAACCAGCTTGCCACGCTCTTCGTTGGAACGACGCGCACGATCCTGCTCAAAAGCCTGTGCTTTCTGAGAGAAAGCCTGGCGCTGAGACATAACGTCTTTTTCCAGCTTGCTACGATCGGAAGCTTTCATCGTTGAGCCGTCACGCTGCAGGCGCTGCATTTTGCTCTGCAGATCGTTTTCCTGACTCTGCAGTTCGCTGGCGCGGCCTTTGAACTCGTTTTCCAGCGTTTTGGAAACACCGGTAGTCTGAGCGACCTGCTGGAACAGGCTGTTCATGTTAACGATCGCAATTTTGTCCGCTGCCTGAGCAGAGGTGACCATCGCTAAACCGAGACCCGCAGCTACTAACCACTTTTTCACAATAAACTCCTTACCATCCCAATGTATCCGAAGATACCTTCTTTGCGTGGCGAGGCGACCTCTCGATCGCCTGCATCAGCGCTACACTACCTGTGCATTCCGTTGCGAAGAACAATTACCAGGTTTTACCAATGTTAAACTGGAACTGTTCAGCTTTGTCCCCTTCGTATTTCTTAAACGGCTGGGCGTAGGAGAAGACCAACGGCCCCAGCGGAGACATCCATTGTAGTGCAATACCCGCAGACATACGGATGTTGCTCGGATCGCTATAGTCCGGAATATCGCTGGGGACCTGTGAAGGATCCCAGTTAGTATCCCACACCGTACCCGCATCCCAGAAGACGGAGGTACGGATCGAGTTAGCATACTTCTCGCTCACAAACGGTGTCGGGGTGATCACTTCCAGGCTGGCGACGCCCATCGCGTTACCGCCTACCGCGTCATCAGACTTACAGACGCTACCTGGCTGTGTCGTCTGGCAGTTCTCCTGGTTGTTACCACCGTAGTAGACCGCTTTCGGACCGATGTTGTTGGACTGGAAGCCACGCACGGTGCTGGAGCCGCCGGCGTAGAAGTTCTCATAGAACGGCATCTCTTTACCGCCCATGCCGTCACCGTAGCCCCAACGGGTACGGCCCAGCACCACCCACTTGTGATCTTCATCTAGCGGGACGTAGGTCGCGGTGTCGAGGGTAACCTTATAGAACTCGTTATCCGAGCCCGGCACGGTCACTTTACCGTTCAGGTTAACGCGCGAGCCATCCGTCGGGAAGTAGCCGCGGTCAAGATGGTTATAGGTCCAACCGTAGTTGACGGTGAAGTCGTCTGCGCTAAAGCCGTTATCGTTGTTCTGGGTGTTGGCGCTCTGCCCCACCGAGTCGAGATAACGCCACATGGCGACCTGCGGCTCCATGTTGGAGAGGTCGTTATGTACATAGCCTAAGCCGAGGCGCAGGGTGTTGTACTCATTGACCGGGAAGCCCAGCGTACCGTCAAGGCCGTAGCTCTTGTTGGTGTACGAGGAGAGGTCCGCGTCATCCGCTTCGAAGTCGTTGTAGAAGATACGACCACCGAGGCTCACGCCGTCAACGGTGAAGTACGGGTTGGTCACGGAGAGCTCGGAGTAGGTCTGGTAGTCGTTCTTAGTCCCGTTGATCCCTACCGAGTAACCGGTACCCAGCCAGTTATCCTGCTGGACGCCAACCTGGAAGCTCACGCCGCTCTCGGTACCGTAGCCGACACCGAAGTTGAAGCTACCGGTGTTACGCTCTTTCACCTTGTAGACCACGTCAACCTGGTCCGGGCTGCCTGCAACGCGCTGGGTATCGGTATCCACCGTTTCGAAGTAGCCGAGACGGTTCAGACGCTCTTTACCCTGATCCACCAGATCGCTGCCCAGCCACGCGCCTTCCATCTGGCGCATTTCACGGCGCAGCACGGCGTCTTTGGAGGTGTCGTTACCCTCAAAGCGGATCTTACGCACGTAGTAGCGGTTGCCCGCATCAACGTTGACGTGCAGCTTCACGGTCTTGTCTGCGTCGTTGATCTCAGGCTGAGACTGTACGCGCGGATAGGCATAGCCATAGCGACCGAGAAGCTTCTTGATATCGTCTTCCATCTTGGTCACTTTGGTGCCGTTATAGAGCTCGCCCGGCTGAATTTTCGTCAGGCTCTCAATTTCGGCGGAGTGGCCGGCCAGGTTACCGCTGACTTCAACGCCGGAGAGCTTGTACTGATCGCCTTCGGTGATGTTAACGGTAATGTAGATGCCTTTTTTATCCGGCGTCAGGCTGACCTGCGTGGAGTCGATGTTGAAACGCGCGTAGCCACGATCGAGGTAGTAGCTGCGTAACGTCTCCAGATCGCCTGCCAGCTTCTGTTTCTGGTATTTGCGATCGCCCACCACGTTCCACCACGGCACTTCGTCACGCAGCTGGAAGGTTGAGATCAGCTCTTCGGTACTGAACGCATGGTTACCGACGATGTTGATCTGCTGGATTTTGGCGGAGACGCCCTCCTGGAAGACCAGCTTCAGGTCGACGCGGTTACGCGGCAGCGGCGTAACGACCGCTTTCACGCTGGCGCTGTACTTACCGACGCTGTAGTAGAAATCTTCCAGACCTTTTTCGATATCGGCCAGGGTGGTGCGATCGAGTGATTCACCCACGCGCACGCCAGAGGCTTCGAGGTTCTGCTTCAGCATGTCATCTTTTACGGACTTGTTGCCCGAGAAGGTGATGCTGGCAATGGTTGGACGCTCTTTAACCTGCACGAGAAGCGTATCACCATCGCGCAGGACGCGAACGTCCTCGAAGTTGCCGGTGGCAAACAGCGCACGGATAATATTACTGATGTCTTCATCAGTCACCGTGTCACCCTGACGCACTGGCATACTGAGGAGGGCCGCACCAACGGCGACACGCTGTAAGCCTTCGAAATGAATATCTTTCACTACGAACCCTTCAGCACCGTATACGGTCGCGCTGCTAAACAGCAGCGACGCTATAAGCAACTTTTTCATCGCCATCGTTATTATGCGTTCTTCCTAACTAACTCTCATAACCGAGAGAAATCATTGAAAAGTGCAAGCCCCATTAACAGCACCAGCAGAATTGAGCCAATGCGATAACTAAAGTCTTGAACCCGCTCGGATACCGGCCCGCCTTTTAGCTTCTCTATCGCTAAAAACAGCAGGTGTCCCCCATCTAAAACCGGTAGAGGGAACAGGTTGATAATCCCCAGGTTCACGCTGATTAAGGCGAGAAACATAAGGTAGTAGATCAACCCAAACTCCGCAGACATCCCAGCCCCCTGGGCGATCGAGATCGGCCCGCTGAGGTTGTTCAGTTTGACGTCGCCGGTTATCAATTTCCCCAGCATGCTGACCGTGAGCTTCATCAACTGCCAGGTTTTACCCGTGGCTTCGACAACGGCATCAAACGGCCCATACTGGCGTACTGTCTTATACTCGTCCGGCAGCGGGATAACCTTTGGCACGACGCCCGCAAACCCTTCATCCTTGTCGCTACCCGGTTTTGTATCTGGTATCAGCGTTAAAGACAAGGGAGTTCCCTGCCTTTCTATCTCCAGCGCTAATGGCTTACCCGGATTATCGCGAACCAGGGTCACAAAGGTCATCCACTGTGTGATTGCCTGACCATCGACTTTAACGATCCTATCGCCAGCTTGCAAACCCGCTTTACTTGCCGCCGACCCGGACTGCACTTCTGCCAGCACGGATTCAATCTGTGCCCCGCGCGGCTGGATGCCCAGCGATGCCACCGGATCCTGCTTGTCTGGCTCGAAAGCCCAGTTGCGCAGGTCCAGCGTCTTCTGCTGGCGGCTATCGCTGCCGAAAGGCGCTACGCTGACGGTGGCCTGCTCATCGCCAATTTTATCCACCAGCTGCAGACGCACGGCATCCCAGTCTGGCGTTTCGATACCGTCAACGGCTTTAAGTTCCATGCCAGGGGCAATTTGTGCGCTGGCAGCAATGGAGTTGGGCGTAATTTCACCAACAACCGGACGAACGCCAGGGACACCGATGATGAACACCAGCCAGTAGGCGAAGATAGCAAAGAGGAAGTTGGCCACGGGACCCGCGGCGATAACGGCGGCGCGCTGGCCGATGGTTTTGTTATTGAAGGCGGTGTGACGCAGCTCTGGGATCACCGGCTCGACGCGTTCATCGAGCATTTTGACATAGCCGCCGAGGGGGATGAGGGCGATAACAAATTCGGTGCCCTGCTTGTCGGTGCGTCGCCAGAGCGCTTTGCCAAAACCGATGGAAAAGCGCTCAACCCGGACGCCGCAGCGGCGAGCAACCCAGAAATGGCCAAACTCGTGCACGGTAATCAGCACGCCCAGCGCAACAATAAACGCTGCCAGATTCCAGAGAATGCTCAGCATAAAATCATCCGTTAAATCGTCCCAAAGACCAGCAGCAGCAGGCAGGCAAACACCGGTACCGCCGCCGTCAGGCTGTCGATACGATCGAGAATACCGCCATGTCCTGGAATAAGGTGACCGCTATCTTTGATACCGGCTTCACGCTTAAACATGCTTTCGGTAAGGTCGCCCAGCACCGAGGCCAGCGCCGCGACAACGGAGCAGATCAGCAGCGTAGAGAGCGTCACCTCAAGGTTCGCCCAGACGCCATAGCCCCAGGAGATCACCGCCGCGGTAAACAGGCCGCCGATAAAGCCTTGCCAGGTTTTCCCCGGCGACACCTTCGGCGCCAGCTTGTGCTTGCCGAACAGCTTGCCGAACATGTACGCGCCGGAATCCGCGCCCCAGACGAGGATCATGACGTAGAGCAGCCACAGCGCACCGCTGTAGTGGTTGTCGTCATAGTGCCAGGCCCGCAGCGCCAGCATGCCCCAGAAAAAGGGAACGATGGTCAGAATGCCAAACAGCAGGCGCAGCGCCTTAGAGTGACGCCACAGCGCCGCCGAGGCGGGATAGAACAGCACCAGCAGCAGCGCGGCGATCCACCAGCCCAGCGACGCCCACAGCGAGCCTTCAACCAGCGGCTGATGGACGTTGTGGTGATACTCCGGGATCGTAAACAGCATCACCGCCAATAGCAGGCCGCAGAGCACGGCCAGCCATACCCGCTGCGTGCGTGAAGTAAAGCCGCTAAGCTGGCCCCACTCCCAGGCGGCCAGCATACAGACCGCGAGCGTGACCAGAGCAAACCCCACCGGGGGGAGTAAAAATAGCGCCGCAATGACGACGGGTATTAATACAAAAGCAGAAATCAGGCGATACTTCAGCAAAAGCTACCCCCATCAGGCTTTGTCGCCACCAGGCTCGGTGCCGCCGAAACGACGCTCTCGATTGGCAAAGGCATGCAGCGCACCTTCAAAGTCTTGTTCATCGAAATCAGGCCAAAGAACATCCGTGAAGTAAAGTTCAGCATAGGCAATTTGCCACAGCAAAAAGTTACTGATGCGGTGCTCCCCCCCTGTCCTTATCACTAAATCCACTGGAGCCAGTTCATGCATGCAGATTTGCTTACTCAGCGCCTCTTCATCAATTTGGTCCGGGCGTAACAGCCCTTCTTGTACCTGTACCGCTAACTGCTGTACTCCCTGAATAATATCCCAACGTCCGCCATAATTCGCGGCGATATTCAGCGTCAGGCCGCTATTTTGCGCGGTTAACGCCTCCGCTTTGCGAATGCGCTCTTGCAGACGTGAGTTAAAACGGCTGGTGTCACCGATGACGCGCAGGCGTACATTGTGACGGTGCAGGCTTTTTACTTCGCTATCCAGCGCCCACACAAACAGCTCCATCAGCGCGCTGACCTCCTGCGCCGGACGGTTCCAGTTCTCACTGCTAAAAGCATACAGCGTTAGCGCATCAATGCCGTGGTTCGCAGCATAGGAGACTGCGCGGCGGACGGACTTCGCTCCGGCTTTATGTCCAAAGGCTCGTATCTTCCCTTGTCTTTTTGCCCAGCGACCATTGCCATCCATAATTATCGCCACATGGCGGCAGCCATGCGCTGGCAAATTCTCGCTTAAAGGAAGGTTCATTGACAACATAACGCGTTTTAAGTCCCTGAAAAGGATTTAGCGGTACTCAGAAATACTGAAGCCTTTACGTAAAAAAAGCCGTGTCAAACCACGGCTTACCTGACCGCTTCGGCCCTAAGACCAGCGATCGGGTGGCGCAGACTATATCACTGAAGCCGAACGCTAACAAATATCACGGCCATTCATGGCAGTAATATCACCGGCTTGCGAGATGGCTCACCTGTTTCAGTGCCGTCTCGCGGGCCAGCGCGTCCACAGCCAGAACATCCTCGATGCTCTGCGGTTCGCGCAGATCCATACGTTCTAGTACGGATAGATTAAGGGCAGCGATATCGGTAAAGCGAATGCGCGACGCCAGGAATGCGGCAACCGTCACCTCATTTGCTGCATTCAGCGCCGTTGTCGCCGCCTGCCCCTGTTCAAACGCCTCCATTGCCAGCTTCAGGCAGGGATAGCGGTCATAGTCCGGGGCCGCAAAGCTCAACGTGCCGAGCGAGCAAAAATCGAGGGCTTTTACGCCGGAGCTGACGCGATCCGGCCAGGCCATCGTATGGGCAATAGGCGTGCGCATATCCGGCTCACCCAGCTGCGCTAACACGCTGCCATCCTGATATCGCACCATAGAGTGGATCACCGACTGGGGGTGGATCAGCACTTCCATCTGGCGGGCAGAGGCGTTAAACAGCCAGCGCGCTTCAATATATTCCAGACCTTTGTTCATCATGGTGGCGGAATCAACGGAGATTTTACGTCCCATTGACCAGTTCGGATGGCGGCAGGCCTGGTCCGGCGTCATTGCAGCCAGTTCAGACAGCGGCGTCTCACGAAAGGGGCCACCAGACCCGGTAAGCAGAATGGATGCTACGCCATTTTGCTCGAGGTCAGCGTACCCCAGGTTGCGCTGGAAGGGTTGCGGTAAACTCTGAAAAATGGCGTTGTGCTCGCTATCCACCGGCAGAAGCTGCGCCCCACTCTCTTTTACCGCCTCCATAAACAGGCGGCCACAGGTGACCAGCGACTCCTTATTGGCCAGCAGCACGCGCTTCCCGGCGCGGATCGCCGCCAGGGTCGGCAGCAGGCCAGCCGCCCCGACGATGGCGGCCATCACCTGATCGACTTCGTCCAGCGCGGCCATGTCGCAGGCGGCCTGCTGGCCGCTCAGCACCTCGGTACGGCTGCGGTGCTGGGTCAATATCTCGTTGAGTTCGCGGGCGCAGGTGGCGTCATCCATCACCGCATAGCGCGGCGTGAACTCCAGGCACTGCTCCGCCATGCGGGCCACGTTTTTGCCGGCAACCAGCGCCGTGACGGCAAAGCGATCGGGATTGTGGCGAACCACATCAAGGGTACTGCAACCGATAGAGCCGGTTGAGCCAAGGAGGGTGAGCTGCTTCATGAGAGAGAGATGTCCAAAGGTGGCTGGAGAAGAGCAATATAGCAAAACGCCGCCAGCAAAAACCCGGTGGGGCTTCTCTGAACGGCGTTTTGTTTAATCACGTGCGCGGGATCAGAACTGCATCAGTTCCGCTTCTTTTTCCGCCAGCGCCGCATCCACTTTCTTGATGGCTGCGTCGGTCAGCTTCTGCACGTCATCCTGGGAACGACGATCTTCATCTTCGCTGATCGCTTTATCTTTCAGCAGCGTTTTCACCTTGTCGTTGGCATCACGGCGTACGTTACGGACCGCCACGCGCGCGCCTTCGGCTTCGCCACGCACCACTTTGATCAGGTCTTTACGACGCTCTTCGGTCAGCGGCGGCAGCGGAACGCGGATGTCGGTGCCGGCAGAGCTTGGGTTCAGGCCGAGGTCAGACGCCATGATGGCCTTCTCAACCGCCGGGCTGAGAGAGCGATCGAACACGTTGATCTTCAGCGTGCGGGAGTCTTCAACGGTGACGTTAGCCAGCTGGCGCAGCGGCGTCGGGGTACCGTAGTACTCCACTACGATGCCGTCGAGCAGGCTTGGGGAAGCGCGACCGGTGCGCACTTTGCTGATTTGGGTTTTGAATGCTTCAACGCATTTTTCCATGCGGACTTCGGCATCTTTTCTGATATCGCTAATCACGTTACGAATCCTTGAAAACTTGTCTCAGGCAGACCATACGCCAGCACGCCCTAAAGGTGTGCTAAGTATAGCCCCGTTTAATCTCTGACACGCTAAAAGGTGTCTGATAAGAACCGCTTTACTGTTAAAGCGGAATCTTACCTCTATTTGTTGATGACGGAAATTACTCCGTGATCAAAGTGCCCTCTTTTTCACCCATTACCACGCGGCGCAGCGCGCCTGGCTTGTTCATGTTGAAAACACGAATCGGCAGCTTGTGGTCACGGGCCAGGGTAAAGGCCGCCAGATCCATTACCTTCAGCTCTTTATCCAGCACTTCGCTGTAGCTCAGCTGATCGTACATGGTAGCAGCCGGATCTTTTGCCGGATCGGCAGTAAACACGCCGTCTACCTTGGTCGCCTTCAGCACCACGTCCGCTTCGATCTCGATCCCGCGCAGGCAGGCTGCGGAGTCGGTGGTAAAGAACGGGTTACCGGTACCGGCGGAGAGGATCACCACCCGGTTGTTACGCAGCAGGCTGATAGCTTCAGCCCAGCTGTAGTTATCACACACGCCATTCAGCGGAATAGCGGACATCAGGCGGGCGTTCACATAGGCGCGGTGGAGCGCATCACGCATTGCCAGGCCGTTCATGACCGTTGCCAGCATACCCATGTGGTCGCCCACTACGCGGTTCATCCCCGCTTTCGCCAGACCCGCGCCACGGAAAAGGTTACCACCACCAATGACGACGCCCACCTGGATGCCTAACTCCACCAGCTCTTTGATCTCCTGAGCCATGCGGTCGAGGATGCTTGCGTCAATACCGAAGCCTTCGGTGCCCTGTAACGCTTCGCCGCTGAGCTTAAGCAGGATGCGTTTATAGACGGGTTTTGCATTGGTAGCCATGATTCTTTCCTGAGACGTTCAACGATTGAGAGGGGGTTAATTCCGGATACAACGTTTGTAGTATACAGCTTACGCTGAATACAAAAAGAAGCCGCCCTCAGGCGGCTTCTTTCAGACCACTTAAGACTGCTTGGACATGGCAGCAACTTCTGCTGCGAAGTCAGTCTCAACTTTCTCGATGCCTTCACCCACTTCGAAACGGATGAAGTTAGTGACGTCAGCGTTGTGCTCTTTCAGCAGCTGAGCAACGGTTTTGCTCGGATCCATAACGAACGGCTGGCCGGTCAGAGAGACTTCGCCGGTGAATTTCTTCATGCGGCCTTCAACCATCTTCTCTGCGATCTCTTTCGGCTTACCGGACTGCATGGCGATGTCCAGCTGAACCTGGTACTCTTTCTCTACCACTTCAGCAGACACGTCTTCCGGCTTAACGAACTCAGGCTTGCTTGCAGCAACGTGCATTGCCAGCTGTTTCACCAGCTCTTCGTCAGCGCCGGTAGCCGCGATCAGAACGCCGATGCGCGCGCCGTGCAGGTAAGAGCCCAGCACGTCGCCTTCGAGGGTAGCAACGCGGCGAATGTTGATGTTCTCACCAATCTTCGCAACCAGCGCTACGCGCTCTTCTTCGAACTGTGCTTTCAGCACTTCAACGTCGGTAACTTTGCCAGCAACTGCTGCATCCAGAACCTTGTTAGCGAACGCCTGGAAACCAGCGTCTTTTGCAACGAAGTCGGTCTGGCAGTTAACTTCCAGAATCACGCCGTAGTTGCCGTCGATTTTGGTGATGATTACGCCGTCAGCAGCAACGTTACCTGCTTTTTTCGCCGCTTTGATCGCACCAGACTTACGCATGTTTTCGATTGCCAGCTCGATGTCGCCGTTCGCTTCGGTCAGCGCTTTTTTGCAATCCATCATGCCAGCGCCAGTACGCTCGCGCAGCTCTTTTACCAGGGATGCGGTAATTTCAGCCATTCTAAAATCCTCGGAAGATTTGACCTGCCTGGTTCAAAACCAAACAGCCTTAAAAGTGAAAAAGGGGGCCATAAACAGGCCCCCTAACCAAACTCGGTACTACCTGCTCAATAAGGGGCTCAGAGAGCGTGCCTTATTATTCAGCTTCTACGAAGCTCTCTTCCGCCTGGGAAGCCAGATCCTGAGAACGGCCTTCACGAACGGTAGTAGCAACAGCGCTCAGGTACAGGCTAACTGCACGGATTGCGTCGTCGTTACCTGGGATAACGAAGTCAACGCCGTCCGGATCGGAGTTGGTATCAACGATAGCAAATACCGGGATACCCAGGTTGTTTGCTTCTTTGATTGCGATGTGCTCGTGGTCAGCGTCGATAACAAACAGTGCGTCCGGCAGGCCGCCCATGTCTTTGATACCGCCGAGGCTGTTTTCCAGCTTCTCCAGCTCACGGGTGCGCATCAGCGCTTCTTTCTTGGTCAGCTTGTCGAAGGTACCGTCCTGAGACTGAGTTTCCAGGTCTTTCAGACGTTTGATAGACTGACGAACGGTTTTCCAGTTGGTCAGCATACCGCCCAGCCAGCGATGGTTCACGAAGAACTGATCGCAGCTGTTAGCCGCTTCTTTCACCGCTTCGCTCGCAGCGCGCTTAGTACCAACAAACAGGATCTTACCTTTACGGGAAGAGATCTTGTTCAGCTCAGCCAGGGCTTCGTTGAACATTGGTACAGTTTTCTCAAGGTTGATGATGTGAACTTTGTTACGCGCACCGAAGATGAACGGCTTCATTTTCGGGTTCCAGTAACGGGTCTGGTGACCGAAGTGAACACCAGCCTTGAGCATGTCGCGCATGGAAACAGTTGCCATGATTAAAACCTCTATATAAAAGTTGGGGTTATGCCTCCACGTATCCCATATTACCGACCCCGAAGGGCACCCCGGAATATGTGCCGATACGTGTGTGTTATTACACAAAGTGAGATTTGTGGCCCCCGCTCCACAAGGAACGGAAGTCCGGCGCGCTTTATACCATAAAAACGGCGCGGACTCCAATAGTTGTTGGCGTAGCGTGCTGCCGGGAATTCTCAATTTGGCAGGTTATGTCTCGGACTGGTAACATTGACAGCACTTACACAATTATTGTTGATGACGTTTATTGTCAATGACATCGACGCTGATGGACAGAATGCATGGCTATCCCAATTAAGACCCCGGAAGATATCGAAAAAATGCGCGTGGCGGGCCGCCTCGCTGCAGAAGTGCTGGAGATGATCGAAGCGCACATTAAACCGGGCGTAAGCACCGGCGAACTGGACCGCATCTGCAACGATCACATCGTTAACGAGCAGCACGCGGTCTCCGCCAGCCTCGGCTATCACGGCTTCCCGAAATCCGTTTGCATCTCGATTAACGAAGTGGTGTGCCACGGTATTCCTGACGACGAGAAACGTCTGAAAGATGGCGATATCGTTAACATCGACGTCACCGTGATCAAAGACGGTTTCCACGGCGACACCTCAAAAATGTTTATCGTTGGCAAGCCGACCATTCTGGGCGAGCGCCTCTGCCGTGTGACCCAGGAGAGCCTCTACCTGGCGCTGAAGATGGTGAAGCCGGGCATCCGCCTGCGCACCCTTGGCGCGGCGATCCAGAAGTTTGTCGAAGCGGAAGGCTTCTCCGTGGTGCGCGAGTACTGCGGGCACGGCATTGGCCGTGGCTTCCACGAAGAGCCGCAGGTGCTGCACTATGATGCTGACGACGGCGGCGTGGTGCTGCAGGCCGGTATGGCCTTCACCATCGAGCCGATGGTCAACGCGGGCGACTACCGTATCCGCACCATGAAAGATGGCTGGACGGTAAAAACCAAAGACCGAAGCTTGTCGGCGCAGTATGAGCATACTATTGTGGTGACAGATAACGGCTGCGAAATTATGACGCTCCGCAAGGATGACACCATCCCGGCGATACTCTCGCACAATGAATGATAAGAAGCCGGCGATTGCCGGCTTTTTTTATGGCGATAGCTTTTACTTATATTGGGGGCAGCGCAACGCGATATGAGCCACACTCTTTCAGAACAGTTTAGCCACACGGCGCCCTCCCTCCCCGGCCAGCCTGCTAACCCCTCCTCCTGGCCGCAGAGCAGCCTGAACTGCGCGGATATCAAGGCGCATATCGACACCTTCCAGCAGTGGCTGGGCCACGTCTTTGACCAGGGTCTCTCCGCCGAGCAGCTGATTGAAGCCCGGACCGAATTTATCGATCAGCTCCTGCAGCGCCTGTGGGTGGAGTATGGCTTCGCCGAGTACGGCGACGCGGCGCTGGTGGCGGTGGGCGGATACGGCCGTGGCGAGCTGCACCCGCTCTCCGATGTCGATCTGCTGATCCTCAGCCGTAAAAAGCTCCCGGACGAACAGGCGCAGAAGATCGGTGAGCTGCTGACTCTACTATGGGACGTGAAGCTGGAGGTGGGCCACAGCGTGCGCACCCTGGAAGAGTGCCTGCTGGAGGGGCTTGCCGATCTCACCGTGGCCACCAACCTGATTGAGTCCCGCCTGCTGATTGGCGACGTCGCCCTCTTCCTTGAGCTACAGAAGCACATCTTCAGCGACGGCTTCTGGCCTTCAGAGACCTTCTTTGCCGCCAAGGTCGCCGAGCAGACCGAGCGCCACCAGCGCTACCACGGCACCAGCTATAACCTCGAGCCGGATATTAAGAGCAGCCCCGGCGGCCTGCGGGATATTCATACCCTTCAGTGGGTGGCGCGCCGCCACTTCGGGGCCACTTCCCTGAGCGAGATGGTAGGCTTCGGCTTCTTAACCCAGGCCGAGCGTAACGAGCTTAACGAGTGCCTGCACCTGCTGTGGCGCATTCGCTTCGCCCTCCACCTGGAGCTTAACCGCTACGACAACCGTCTGCTGTTTGACCGCCAGCTCAGCGTCGCCCAGCGGCTCAACTACGTTGGCGAGGGCAACGAACCGGTTGAGCAGATGATGAAGGACTTCTATCGCGTTACCCGTCGGGTATCCGAGCTGAACCAGATGCTGCTGCAGCTCTTTGATGAGGCGATTCTGGCGCTGACCACCGACGAGAAGCCCCGCCCCATTGACGATGAGTTCCAGCTGCGCGGCACGCTGATCGATCTGCGCGACGAGACGCTGTTCATCCGCGAGCCGCAGGCGATCCTGCGCATGTTCTATATGATGGTGCGTAACAGCAGCATCACCGGCATCTACTCCACTACCCTGCGTCACCTGCGCCACGCCCGCCGCCATCTGACCCAGCCGCTGTGCTATATTCCCGAGGCGCGGACCCTGTTCCTCAGCATGCTGCGTCATCCCGGCGCGGTGAGCCGTGGCCTGCTGCCGATGCACCGCCACAGCGTGCTGTGGGCCTACATGCCCCAGTGGTCGCACATTGTCGGCCAGATGCAGTTCGACCTCTTCCACGCCTATACGGTAGATGAACACACTATTCGCGTCCTGCTCAAGCTGGAGAGCTTTGCCCAGGAGGAGACGCGGCAGAAGCATCCTCTCTGCGTCGATCTCTGGCCGCGCCTCAGCCACCCTGAACTGATCTTAATTGCTGCCCTGTTCCACGATATCGCCAAGGGACGCGGGGGCGATCACTCGGTGCTCGGCGCGCAGGACGTGCTGAAGTTTGCCGAGCTGCACGGCCTCAACTCGCGGGAGACACAGCTGGTGGCCTGGCTGGTGCGTCAGCATCTGCTGATGTCCGTCACCGCCCAGCGCCGCGATATTCAGGATCCCGAGGTGATCAAGCAGTTTGCCGAAGAGGTGCAGACCGAAAATCGCCTGCGCTTCCTGGTCTGCCTGACGGTGGCGGATATCTGCGCTACTAACGAAACCCTGTGGAACAGCTGGAAGCAGAGCCTGCTGCGCGAGCTCTACTTTGCCACTGAAAAACAGCTGCGTCGGGGGGTGCAGAGCACGCCGGATATGCGCGAACGCGTGCGCCACCATCAGCTGCAGGCGCTGGCCCTGCTGCGGATGGACAACATCAACGAAGAGGCGCTGCACCATATCTGGGCGCGCTGCCGGGCGAACTACTTTGTCCGCCACAGCCCAAACCAGCTGGCCTGGCACGCCCGCCACCTGCTGCGGCACGATCTCAGCCAGCCGATGATCCTGCTTAGCCCGCAGGCGACGCGCGGCGGGACAGAGATCTTTATCTGGAGCCCTGACCGGCCCTACCTCTTTGCCGCCGTCTGCGCCGAGCTGGACCGGCGTAATCTGAGCGTTCACGACGCGCAGATCTTTACCACCCGCGACGGCATGGCGATGGATACCTTTATCGTGCTGGAGCCGGACGGCAGCCCGCTCTCCCCGGATCGTCACGAAGCGATCCAGCAGGGGCTGATCCAGGCCATTACCCAGCGCAGCTGGCAGCCGCCGCAGCCGCGCCGCCAGCCGCCGAGGCTGCGCCACTTTACCGTCGATACCGAGGTCAACTTCCTGCCGACCCATACCGAAAGAAAGAGCTTTCTTGAGCTTATCGCCCTCGACCAACCCGGCCTGCTCGCCCGCGTCGGCCAGGTGTTTGCCGATCTTGGCATCTCGCTCCACGGGGCGAGAATTTCGACAATTGGTGAGCGAGTAGAAGATTTATTTATAATCGCTACCGCCGACCGGCGTGGTCTTAATAATGTGCTGCAGAAGGAAGTGCAACAACGGTTGACAGAGGCCCTCAATCCAAACGATAAAGGGTAGTGTGTTTATTTATATGGAAAGAGTTTAACAATGCAGCAGTTACAGAACGTTATTGAGTCCGCTTTTGAGCGTCGCGCCGAGATCACGCCGGCGAATGTGGATACCGTGACCCGTGAAGCGGTAAACCAGGTGATTTCCCTGCTGGACTCCGGCGCGCTGCGCGTCGCAGAGAAGATCGACGGCCAGTGGGTAACGCATCAGTGGCTGAAGAAGGCGGTGCTGCTCTCTTTCCGTATCAACGATAACCAGGTTATCGACGGAGCCGAAAGCCGCTACTTCGATAAAGTGCCGATGAAATTCGCCAACTACGACGAAGCGCGCTTCCAGAAAGAGGGCTTCCGTGTGGTTCCTCCGGCAGCCGTGCGCCAGGGCGCGTTTATCGCCCGTAACACCGTACTGATGCCCTCCTACGTCAATATCGGTGCCTACGTTGACGAAGGCACAATGGTTGATACCTGGGCCACCGTTGGCTCCTGTGCGCAGATCGGTAAAAACGTTCACCTCTCCGGCGGCGTAGGCATCGGCGGCGTGCTTGAGCCGCTGCAGGCTAACCCAACCATCATCGAAGACAACTGCTTCATCGGTGCGCGCTCAGAGGTTGTTGAGGGCGTGATCGTCGAAGAGGGTTCGGTGATCTCTATGGGCGTCTACATTGGCCAGAGCACCCGTATTTACGATCGTGAAACCGGTGAAGTGCACTATGGTCGCGTACCGGCCGGCTCGGTGGTCGTCTCCGGCAACCTGCCGTCAAAAGATGGCAAATACAGCCTCTACTGCGCGGTTATCGTGAAAAAGGTCGATGCGAAGACGCGCGGCAAAGTTGGTATTAACGAACTGTTGCGTACCATCGACTAATGCGCGATAAAAAAAAGCGGGGGCTACCCCGCTTTTTTTACATTTGCCGGTGGCTAAAATAGAATTTTTCGTTAATTATTCATAGGTTATGTTGAGCTTAAGGGTACCGCTATGTACGATAATCTGAAAAGTTTAGGCATCACCAATCCGGATGAAATCGATCGCTATAGCCTTCGCCAGGAGGCCAATAACGATATTCTGAAAATCTATTTTCATAAGGACAAGGGCGAGTTTTTTGCTAAAAGCGTGAAGTTCAAATATCCACGCCAGCGTAAAACCGTGGTCGCCGACGGCGTAGGCCAGGGCTACAAAGAGGTGCAGGAGATCAGCCCGAACCTGCGGTATGTGATCGACGAGCTGGATCAGATCTGCCAGCGCGATCGCAGCGAGATCGACCTGAAACGGAAGATCCTTGATGACCTCCGCCACCTTGAGAGCGTGGTGACCAACAAGATCAACGAGATCGAATCCGACCTTGAGAAGTTAACGCGTAATAAGTAAGTGCATTACGCCTGATGGCGCTCCGCTTATCAGGCCTACAGAACCTCGCGTGTAGGCCCGGTAAGCGAAGCGCCACCGGGCAAAAATCATCTTTGTTCATCTAATTGCAGCGCCACATAGAGCAGCAGCCTGTCGTCGAAATTCCCTAAATCCAGCCCGGTGAGCTCCGAGATACGATTCAGACGGTACTCCAGCGTATTGCGGTGAATAAACAGCGCCTTTGAGGTGGCAAGCGGCTGCACGTTATGGCGGAACCATGCCGCCAGCGTCCGTCTGAGCAGGCCGTTGTTGTCCATCGCCTTCAGTCGGGTGAGCGGACGGGCCAGCTCGTTGGCCTGCCAGCCGCCGCGCAGGCTATCCAGCAGCACCGGCAGCATCAGATCCTGGTAGAAATAGCTCCGGCTCTCCGGCATACGCTGCTTGCCCACCATCATGGTGGTGCGCGCCGTGCGGTAAGAGCGGGCAATGCTCCCCGGCCCGGTAAAGTAGTTGCCCAGCGCGACGCGAAAGCGCAGCTGGCCGTTCTCTTTCATGCGGGCGATCAGCTGCTCAACCCGCTTGCGGTGATCCTCGGCATCCCAGCGCCCAAACGAGTTCAGGGCGGGCTTTAGCACCACCATCTCGGTGAGGGAGACGATGGCGATCAGGTTGTTACGCTCCGGCGTGGTCAGCGCATTTTGCAGCTGCTGTAGCTCGGCCATCGCGCTGTCGACCCCCAGCTGGCCGCTGTCGACCTCAACCACCGCGACCACGCGCGGCTGATTAAGGTCGATACCCAGACGCTGCGCCCACTCGGTCAGGGCGGGCGTGTGCTCCTCGGCCTGGATCAGGTTCATCACCAGCTCCTCGCGCAGGCGGCTATCCTGGGCCAGGAGATGCATCAGGCGGGACTGCTCCAGCATCATCTCGGCGGTCATGCAGACCAGCTCACCATACTTACGCAGGGTCTCCGGCTCACCGGTCAGGCCAATAACCCCGACAATCTCCCCCTCCAGACGCAGCGGCAGGTTGATCCCCTGGCGCACGCCGTGCAGATGGCGGGCAACCGCGTCATCGATATCTACCACGCGCCCCTGAGAGAGCACCAGCAGCGCGCCTTCGTGCAATTCCCCAATACGCTCTCGATCGCCGCTGCCAATAATGCGTCCGCGCGCATCCATCACGTTGATGTTGGTATCGATAATGCGCATGGTACGCGCCACGATATCCTGCGCCATTTTGGTATCAAGATGCCAGCCAGCCATGTAATCCCTCCCCTGAGCAGATCACAAGAATAAGGCAGTTGCCAGCGCGCTGCATTGTGCAAAAGCACAAAGCACCATGCGGAAGTGTGGAGTTGTGGAAAGCCTCACAGATTCTGTGAAGAGACCCCTTCCCGGGCGGAGAAGGGGGTAATGCGGTTACTGCATCAGCAGATAGAGAGAGGTATCCCCACGCTGAATATTCAGCGCCAGCACCGACGGCTTGCTGTCGAGAATTTTACGCAGTTCGGCAATGTTTTTCACCGGCTGCTGGTTGGCGCCAATGATCACATCGCCTTTTTTCAGGCCGATGCGGGCCGCCGGGCTATTCGCCTTCACGTTGCTGACGGTGACGCCCTGGTTGTTCCCCTTGTTGCTCATCTCCGCGCCTTCAATGCCGTTGAAGATGGTGCTGGAGTCAACCTGGTTCTGGCTGCTCTGCTGTAGCTCAAGGCTGACGGTAACCGGCTTGCCTTCGCGCAGCAGACCCAGAGAGACCTTGCTGCCGATCGGCATCGAGCCGACTTCCGCGCGCAGCGCCGCGAAGCTGCTAATGGGCTTCCCGTTCAGGGAGGTGATCACATCCCCTGCCTTGATGCCGGCTTTCGCGGCCGACGAGTTCGGCATGACCTGGCTAACAAAAGCCCCGCGCTGAGCGTCAACCTTCATCGCCTTCGCCAGCTCAGAGTTCAGCTCGGTACCGAGAATACCCAGCTCGCCACGGCGCACCTGACCATACTGCACCATCTGCGCGGTAAGGTTTTTCACCATGTTGCTCGGGATAGCAAAGCCGATACCAATGTTACCGCCATCCGGGGCGAGGATCGCGGTGTTGATACCGATCAGCTCACCGTTGAGGTTCACCAGCGCACCGCCGGAGTTACCGCGGTTGATCGCCGCATCGGTCTGGATAAAGTTTTCGTAGTTCTCGGCGTTCAGGCCGCTGCGGCCCAGCGCCGAGACGATACCCGAGGTCACCGTCTCACCGAGGCCAAACGGGTTGCCGATCGCCACCGTGTAGTCACCCACGCGCAGGGCGTCGGAGTCAGCCAGTTTAATGGCGGTCAGGTTTTTCGGATCCTGGATCTGGATCAGGGCCAGATCGGAGCGCGGATCTTTACCTACCACCTTGGCGTCAAACTTACGTCCGTCGCCCAGCTGGACCTTAATGGTGCTGGCGTTATCGACCACGTGGTTGTTAGTCACAACATAGCCTTTTGCCGCATCAATAATCACGCCGGAGCCCAGCGCCATAAATTTCTGCTGCTGTCCACCATCGTCAGCGCCATCCTGTCCGCCCTGGCAGAAGGGCGAGCTCTGGAACGGAGAGCCGTCCTGGCAGAACGGCGAGTTTTCACCAAAAAACTGCTGGAAGTTACGCCCCATGCGCGGGGTATTTACCGTCGTGCTGCCTTCAACGTTGATGCTCACTACTGAGGGCATCACCTTTTCAAGCATCGGTGCCAGGCTTGGCATCTGCTGTGATGGAGGGGTCGCTGAGGCGGTCTCGGCCGCTGATACGGACAGCGGGGACAGGGCCAAACCTAAACTCAGAGCCAGGGCACTCATTGCTAACGTGGTTTTTTTCATGTCGCTTAATCTCTATTTACTGATAACGCAAAACAGCGGTGTAAGTATCGGTAAGAGTCAATTTATAGCGCGAAGTTCCTGTATAACGTGTTGTTAAAAGTAAAAATTTATTGAGCATCTTTACAATCGATTAGATATTATTCAACCGCCATCAGCCGCCGGTACTCGTCCCAGGCGTAGAGATCGGTCATCCCGCTGATATAGTCCTGAATCAGGCGGCAGCGGTAATAATATTCCAGAACCGGAAAATCAGTTTCATCACGCGATAACTTACCCACCGCCTCAACGTAGGCCAGACGATGGCGTCCCGAGAGCTTGTGAAACAGGCGAGTTTCAATTGGGAAACGCTTCACCCGCTCTTTTTCCGCCAGCTCGGTAAAGTCTGCCAGCGTCATCTGTAATAGCGGGCGATAAATATCCAGCAGCCCGCTGATCACACGATAACCTTGCAGCTCCAGCTGCTCTACATCGGGGTGGCAGAAGACGTTTTCAACCGCCACGCTCTTATACAATTCAAGCAGTTGGCTGTAGCCGCTGTCATCCTCCAGCAGGGCATGATTAAATTCGCCAGAGAAGATCTGCGGTAAATTATCGATAAAGCGCTGGGCGGCATAGGGCACCAGCTTATTTAAGGTATTGACCCGCAGATACATAAAGAACTGATCTTCCGCGCTGCGGCTGAGGGAATTCGCGCGTGATTTATCCCAGGCATTTTCTACTACCTGCGAAAATAGCGATCCTTTCTCATGCGGCCCCCAGGCGTTATAGAGATGCTGGTAGAGCTGTTCCACGGTAAATATGTTTTTTTCTACCGCGTCTTCCAGATCGGCCACGCAGTAGGAGATATCATCTGCCGCCTCCATCACCCACGTCAGCGGGAACCGGCTCCAGGTATCCAGATCCAGCTCTTTACGCAGCCGCGCCACATACTCCTCTTCGGAGAAGTAGTAGCCAGGCTTCTTCATTAAATAGCTGTGGCTGGCGGGCGGCTCGCCCCGCCACCAGGCCGGACGGGTATATTTCAGGATGCAACCTACCTGGGCCCAGGTAAGGTTCATACGCATCAGGGAGTGTACCAGGCGGATCCCCTGGGCGTTGCCCTCAAAGTGGCAGAGATCCTGACGCACCTTGCGCCGCAGCTCGTTGGCTGCCTCCTCACCGTCGCGCAGGCGTAGGGAGACGACCTCGCAGCGATCGCTGGTCAGCGGCTGGCTGGCAGCATCCTGCGGGTGCAGGCGCTGGCGAAACCAGTCGTTGATTGCCGCCTCGCCAAAGTGGCCGAACGGCGGATTGCCGATGTCGTGCATCAGACAGGCCATCTCAACGATGCTCTCAAAGGGGCCGGTCAGCTCATCCAGCCCGTAGCGCTCCAGCAGGCGCATCTCCTTCAGGCGGCTAAGGATCTCCTTGGCAATGTAGCGCCCCACCTGCTGCACCTCCAGCGAATGGGTCAGCCGGGTACGCACCGCCGCGTTGCGCTCCAGCGGGAAAACCTGGGTCTTTTGCTGCAGGCGGCGAATGGCCGCCGAGTTAACGATCCGGCCGCGATCGCTCTCGAAGATGCGTAACACTTCGCGCTCGGTTTTCACGCCCTGGGGTGAACGGTAGCGGCGATGCCAGTTTATCTTATTGCGGAAATCGATCTGTGCCATATCCTCTCCCCCTGAGCAATGCGCTTCCCCTTAAGCGCATGATAGACTATGCCCTCAAATCTGGCTTATCGCGAGTAAATCTATGAAAATCGGCATCATTGGTGCAATGGAAGAAGAGGTTGCGCTCCTGCGCGACAAAATCGAAAACCGTCAGACCCACAGCGTGGGCGGCAGCGAAATTTACACTGGCCAGCTGCATGGCGTTGACGTTGCGCTGCTGAAATCGGGCATCGGTAAAGTGGCGGCGGCGATGGGCGCGGCCCTGCTGCTGGAGCGCTGCCAGCCAGATGCCATCATCAACACCGGCTCCGCCGGCGGCCTGGCCCCAACCCTGAACGTGGGCGACATCGTGGTCTCCGACGAAGCGCGCTACCACGATGCCGACGTAACGGCGTTTGGCTACGAATATGGCCAGCTGCCGGGCTGCCCGGCGGGCTTCAAGGCCGATGAGAAACTGATTGCCGCTGCCAAAGCCTGCATCGCTGAGCACAACCTCAACGCCGCCAGCGGACTGATCGTCAGCGGCGACGCCTTTATCAACGGCGCTGCCGGTCTGGAAAAGATCCGCAGCCACTTCCCACAGGCCGTGGCCGTGGAGATGGAAGCGACCGCTATCGCTCACGTCTGCCATAGCTTCGGCGTGCCCTTCGTGGTGGTTCGCGCTATCTCCGACGTGGCCGACCGCGAATCGCATCTGAGCTTCGACGAGTTCCTGACGGTGGCGGCGAAGCAGTCCAGCCTGATGGTTGAAACCCTGGTGCAGAAGCTGGCGCGTGGCTAATCGCTGCGTTAGGGCGCTGGTCGCCCTCTTGCTGCTGGCGGCGGGGTCGGCGCTGGCCGCCCCCCGGGTGGTCACCCTCTCCCCTGCCAACACCGAGCTTGCCTTCGCGGCAGGGATCGTGCCGGTCGGGGTGAGCAGCTTTTCCAACTATCCACCTGCTGCGGAGAAGATCGAGCAGGTGGCCAGCTGGCAGGGGATCAATCTTGAGCGCATCGTCGCGCTCAAGCCGGATCTGGTGCTCGCCTGGCGCGGCGGCAACGCCGAGCGGCAGGTTAACCAGCTGGCAGGTCTTGGCATCAAGGTGCTGTGGATCGACACGCAGACCGTGGAGCAGATCGCGACGGCGCTGCGCCAGCTGGCTCCCTACAGCCCTGCTCCTGAAGAGGCTAACCATGCTGCCGACGCGCTGCTGGCCGACTACGCCGAGCTAAAGGCCCGCTATGCCCGCGCCACGCCCAGGCGAGTGTTTATGCAGTTTGGCGGCACCCCGCTCTTTACCAGCGCCAAAGGCTCAATTCAGAACGAAGTGCTGGAGCTGTGCGGCGGCGAAAATATCTTTGCCGCCAGCCCGGTGCCCTGGCCGCAGGTCAGCCGTGAACAGGTGCTGTCCCGCCATCCCGAGGCGATTGTTTTTGCAGGAAATGCTGCTCAGACCGCGGAAGTTGCGCAATTCTGGGATAAACAGCTCAAAATTCCGCTTATCTCCCTCAACAGCGACTGGTTTGAACGCGCAAGCCCGCGTATTATCCTCGCCGCAAAACAACTCTGTACCGCGCTGGCGGCGGTAAAATAATCGAGGATAAGCGATGCTCGTCTACTGGCTGGATATCATCGGCACGGCCGTGTTCGCCATCTCTGGCGTTCTGCTG
This sequence comes from Escherichia sp. ESNIH1, assembly GCA_002918705.1. Lineage (GTDB taxonomy): Bacteria > Pseudomonadota > Gammaproteobacteria > Enterobacterales > Enterobacteriaceae > Pseudescherichia. The sequence goes on from PQKR01000006.1 coordinate 43,078, forward strand.
GCTGGAAAGCTGCGTATGGATCCCTTCGGCGTGCTGGTGTTAGGCGTGGTTACCGCTATCGGCGGCGGCACAATCCGCGACATGGCTCTCGCTCATGGCCCGGTGTTCTGGGTCAAAGATCCCACCGACCTGGTGGTGGCGATGGTCACCTGCCTGCTCACTATTTTGCTGGTGCGCCAGCCGCGCAGGCTACCGAAGTGGGTGCTGCCGGTGCTGGACGCCGTCGGGCTGGCGGTGTTTGTCGGCATCGGCGTGAATAAGGCTTTTCTGGCAGAGACCGGGCCGATGGTGGCGATCTGCATGGGCGTGCTGACCGGCGTCGGCGGGGGGATTATTCGTGACGTGCTGGCGCGGGAGATACCGATGATCCTGCGCACTGAAATCTACGCCACCGCCTGCATTATCGGCGGCATCGTCCACGCGACGGCGTTCTATACCTTTGCCGTCCCGCTGGAGAGCGCCAGTATGCTGGGGATGGTGGTCACGCTGGTGATTCGCCTGGCGGCGATCCGCTGGCACCTGAAGCTGCCTACCTTTGCGCTGGATGAGCCGGGACGGTAGAGGTGTTTTGCCCGGTGCCGCTGCGCTTACCGGGCCTACAATAGGCACGGTGTGATTTGTAGGCCCGGTAAGCGCAGCGCCACCGGGCGTTATTGCGTTGATCCGACGAAACGTGGTTTAAATGCTGAACGAGGAGCCACACCCGCAGGTGCTTTTGGCGTTCGGGTTGGTGACCACAAAGCGGGAACCTTCCAGCCCTTCGGTGTAGTCCACCGCGCCGCCGACCAGGTACTGCAGGCTCATCGGATCCACAACCAGACCTACGCCCTGCTTCTCAATGGTCATATCGCCATCGTTGATCTGATCGTCAAAGGTAAAACCGTACTGGAAGCCGCTGCAACCGCCGCCGGTAATGTAGACGCGCAGTTTCAGGTTCGGATTATCTTCATCCGCGATCAGGCTTTTTACTTTAATTGCTGCTGCTTCAGTAAATTGCAGAGGCAGCGCTACGTCATCACTCATTTTAAACTCCCATTGATACGGCGATGCGGGCGTTAACCCGCCCGATCTTTATGAATATTATCCATTACCCTGGTAAATCGTTCAAGTATTCTCCTGGCGAGGCTTGCCGTCAGGATCGCCCCCCTGTCTGGCCAGCGTGCGGGCGAGGATCGTGGAGTAGAGCGGCTTACCGCCTAAAAACTGTGCCAGTAGCGTGGCACCCAGGCAGGTAATAATCATTGGCAAAATGAGCTGATAATTGTCAGTCATTTCCAAAACCAGCACGATACCGGTCAGCGGCGCGCGCACCGAGGCGGCCAGCAGCGCCCCCATCCCGGCGATAGCGAAGGTGCCCGCCTGAAGATGGTAGAGCGGAAATATCTCCGCGCAGGCCATGCCGAACGCCGTACCCAGCAGCGTGCCCAGCGCCAGCATCGGGGCAAAGATGCCTCCCGGCGCGCCGGACGAGAAGCAGAGCAGCGTGGTAATCACCCGCGCAACGAAGATAAACAGCAGCATCCCGGCGGTGTAGTTGCCCGCCGCCGCAACGGGGATCAGCGTAAAGCCACCCCCGGAGATCGCAGGCACTATCAGCCCCAGCACGCCACACAGGCCGCCGATAGCCCCGCCAATCAGCACCCATTTGCCAATCTGCCCACCGTGCAGGCGACCAAAGAGATCCTGGGTACGCAGAACTAAGGTGTTAAACAGCGGGCCAACGCAGCCAAAGATCATCCCCAGCACCAGGTAGAGCCAGAGGGTGTTGATCGGGGCATTGCTTAGCTTGCCTACGTCGATCACCGCCGCCTCGCCGTTAAAGTAGCGAAATACGATGCTCGACATAATTACACCGGTAAAGACCGCCTTAATCGAGATGAGGTCGTAGCGAAACTGCGGGCGCATCTCCTCAATGATAAAGAGGATCCCGGCCAGCGGGGCGTTAAAGGCTGCCGATAGCCCCGCCGCCGCACCGGTGGCCAGCAGGGTATGCCGCGCCTCCTTGCTGCGCATGCGGAAGATATCCAGCACCATACGGCCCACGTTGCCCCCGAGCTGCACCGTCGGCCCTTCGCGGCCGAGCACCATGCCCGCCCCCAGCGTGCCCATGCCACCAATAAACTTTACCGGCAGGACGCGCCACCAGCGCACCGGACGTAGCTCCTCCAGCGCCCCTTCGATCTCGGGAATACCCGAACCGCCCGCCTCGGGGGCAAAACGGCGTACCAGAAAGTACCCCCCCATCGCCAGCAATGCCGAGAGCACAAAGACCAGGGGCCACATGAACCACGCGGCGCTATCAGCGAACTGCGCCACCGTGCCGAGTCGCCAGAGGCTGACCGCGTTAACCGCCTTTTCAAAGGCGACGCCGACCCCGCCCGCGAGGGTTCCCACCAGCGCAGCCATCAGCAAAATCGCCAGCGGCGTTTTATCTCGCTGCAACAGACGGAGGATCCGCCGCGTTCGCATTGCATTGGTTTTTATTTTCATAGCCGAAAATGAATTAGTCATACAATTAAGGCAGGTAGTTTACCTGGGCGATCCTTTTATAACAAACGCGGAATACCTTAGAATAGCCCACTTACCTTCTCTACCAACCAGGAACGAATCCATGAGTAAGTCAGAAAACCTCTACAGCGCGGCACGCGAGCTTATCCCCGGCGGCGTTAACTCGCCGGTCCGCGCCTTCAGCGGCGTCGGCGGCACGCCGCTGTTTATCGAGCGCGCTGACGGAGCTTACCTCTACGATGCGGACGGTAAGGCCTATGTCGACTACGTTGGCTCCTGGGGTCCGATGGTGCTGGGCCACAACCACCCGGCGATCCGCAACGCGGTGATCGAAGCGGCGGAGCGCGGCCTGAGCTTTGGTGCGCCCACCGAGATGGAAGTGAAGATGGCGGCGCTGGTGACCGAGCTGGTCCCGACGATGGATATGGTGCGGATGGTGAACTCCGGTACCGAGGCGACCATGAGCGCAATCCGCCTGGCGCGTGGCTTCACCGGTCGCGACAAGATTATTAAGTTCGAGGGCTGCTACCACGGCCACGCCGACTGCCTGCTGGTAAAAGCGGGCTCCGGCGCCCTTACCCTCGGTCAACCCAACTCGCCAGGGGTGCCGGCGGATTTCGCGAAGCACACCCTGACCTGCACCTACAACGATCTCGCTTCGGTGCGCGAAGCCTTTGAGCAGTATCCGGAAGAGATCGCCTGCATCATCGTCGAGCCGGTAGCAGGCAACATGAACTGCATCCCGCCGCAGCCCGAGTTCCTGCCGGGGCTGCGTGCGCTGTGCGATGAGTTTGGCGCGCTGCTGATTATTGACGAAGTCATGACCGGCTTCCGCGTTGCGCTGGCGGGTGCCCAGGCGCACTACAATGTGGTGCCGGACCTGACCTGCCTCGGCAAAATCATCGGCGGCGGGATGCCGGTAGGCGCGTTTGGCGGCCGTCGCGACGTGATGGACGCCCTGGCGCCGACCGGGCCGGTTTACCAGGCGGGCACCCTTTCCGGTAACCCCATTGCGATGGCGGCGGGCTACGCCTGCTTAACCGAAGTGGCCCAGCCGGGGGTGCATGAAACCCTGACGGATCTGACTACTCGCCTGGCGAACGGCCTGCTGGACGCGGCGCAGGAGGCGGGGATCCCGCTGGTGGTGAACCACGTCGGCGGCATGTTCGGGATCTTCTTTACCGATGCCGAGACCGTGACCTGCTATCAGGACGTGGTGAAGTGCGACGTGGAACGCTTTAAGCGCTTCTTCCATCTGATGCTGGATGAGGGCGTCTACCTGGCCCCGTCGGCGTTCGAAGCGGGCTTTATGTCTATTGCCCACGGCGACGAGGAGATCAACAAGACCCTCGACGCCGCGCGCAAGGCGTTTGCTCAGCTGTAGTTCTACCGTTAATTGCCGGGTGGCGGCTTCGCCTGACCCGGCCTACGGACTTTGTAGCCCCGGTAAGCGCAGCGCCACCGGGGAAATTACCGGCTCTGCTTACGCAGAAGGTAGATAAAGTACGGCGCACCGATAAAGGTCGACAGCAGCCCGGCCGGGATCTGATACGGGAACATCACCATCCGCCCGCACCAGTCGGCAAATACCAGCATCACCCCACCGATAACCCCTGAGATCACCATGTGCGGCACCGTTCGCCGGAAGCCCATCATCCGCGCAATGTGCGGGGCCATCAGGCCGATAAAGCTCAGCGGGCCAATGGTCATGGTAGCGGTAGCGGTCAGGGAGGCGGCCAGCAGCAGCAGCCCGATGCGCGACGGCGTCAGCGCCATCCCCACCGCCCGGGCGGTATCGCCACCTAACGGCAGAATAGTCAACCAGCGGCGGCAGAGCGGCACGAGCGCCAGCAGCAGCACCATCACAATGGCCGAGCGAACCACCTGCTCGCCGGTGGCGTTATAGGTCGAGCCGGAGATCCAGGTCAGGATCTGCGCCATGCGCGGATCGCCGCTTGCCTGCAGCATCATCAGCAGCATGGTAAACGCGGTACTGAGCGCCATCCCGGCTAATAGCATCCGGTGCGGAGAGAAGCCGCCCCGCCCTGCCGCGATCAGGATAATTAACAGGGTCACCGCCGCCCCGAGGCTCCCGGCTGGCAGCAGCCAGCCAAAGGCGTTCCCCGGCACAAAGAAGAGCATCAGCACGATACCAAAGGCCGCACCGGAGCTGATCCCCAGCACTTCCGGGCTGGCCATCGGGTTGCCGGTCAGGCGCTGAATAATGCAGCCCGCTACCGCCAGCATCACGCCCGCCACCAGCGCCGCCATGATGCGCGGCCAGCGCCACTGCGCCAGCGCGTCCAGCATCTCACCGCTGGCCCAGTGCCAGCCCTGAGCATCGCGACCCAGCGCCAGGGCAGCCATCACTGCCAGCAGCAGAACCACAATCCCGGCCAGCGCCCAGCGCGGCAGGTGCTGACGCTCGTTGGGAACATTATCCCCGGCGTTCATCTCCGGGGCGCTCATGCTCTTCAGACGCGGCAGCAGCCATAGCAATAGCGGCGCGCCAATCAGCGCCGTCACCGAGCCGGTGGAGACCTCCATCCAGACGCGGGTCAGCCAGAGGATCACCTGATCCGACAGCCAGAGGATCAGCGCCCCGATCAGCGGAGCCAGCAGCAGGCGGGAGAGCAGCCGACGCGCCCCCAGCATCTTCGCCAGCAGCGGCGCGAACAGGCCGATAAAGCCGATGATCCCCACCGCGTTAACCAGCAGCGCGCTGAGAACAATCGCCAGCAGCAGCGCCCCCAGCCGGGCCAGCGACAGCGCAAGGCCGAGGTTACGCGCCACGCCGTCGTCCAGCCCCATCAGGGTCAGCGGACGCAGCAGCAGCAGGGTCAGCATCGCCCCACCCAGCAGCTGGGGCCAGAGACGCTCTACCCCGCTCCAGTCGGTCTGGGTCAGGGTGCCGGTGCTCCACATAAACATGCTTTGCAGCTGCTCGTGATGGAAAAGCACCAGCAGCTGGTTCACCGCCCCGCAGTAGAGGCTGACTACCAGTCCGGCGAGGATCAGCGTCACCGGTGACAGGCGTTTGCCCCAGGCGACGCCAAACACCAGCGCCCCCACTGCGCAGGCACCAACCAGGGCAGCAAACTGCGAAGCCGCCACGCCGGGGATCGCCCACAGGGTGGTGACGGTAATGCCCAGCTGCGCGCCGGTCGAGACGCCCAGGGTGGTCGGCTCCGCCAGCGGGTTACGCAGCACCTGCTGGAACAGCACGCCCACTAACCCCAGCCCAGCGCCGACCAGCAGGGAGATCGCTAGCCGGGGAAGCAGGCTGTAGTGGAAAATCATCTGGGTGATGGCATCCACGTTCGGGTGCCAGATCGCCTGTGACCATTGGTCACGCGGCAGCGCCTGGGAGAGGTTCATCCAGGTGAGCCAGGCGGCGGCGATAAACAGGATCGCCAGCAGCAGCGCGGGCAGCGTCGCAATACGCTTGCTCATGCTTTACCTCCCAGGGCGTTATCCAGAACGCGGACAAAGTGCATCACCGACAGCGTCGCCCCGTAGAACCACACCGCGGGAACGCGCTGGAAGCGCCCCGCCCGCACAAACGGCATCGCCTGCCACAGCGGGGTTGCCATCAGGCGCTGCATATCCTGCTCGTTGCCGTGATCGAAGCAGATCACGTCCGCGTCCTTATAGGCTGCCAGCCGGTCAATGCTCACCGTCGTGCTGCCCCAGAAGGTGGTTTCTCCCTGCCAGGCGTTGCGGATACCAAACTCATCCAGCGTCTCCTGGAACAGGCAGTTCGAGGCAAAGACCAGCATATGCTGCGCGTCAAGCAGGGTGACCATCAGCAGCGGCCTGTCACCTCGCCCGGCGAAGCGCGGCTTCATCGCAGCGATAAAGGCGTCGAAGCTATCGAGGTGTGTCCGGGCCGCGGATTCAAGGTTGAGCAGCTGGGCCATCTCGTTCATGGAGTTGCGCGCCATCGTCAGCGGCTTCTTGCCGTCGCTGAAGTTAAAGCCCCGGCCAGGGGCAATCCGCGCCAGCACCTCCGCGGAGGGACCGTAGCCTGCCGACCAGACCAGGTACGAGGGCTGCATCTGGGTGAGCAGCTCAAGGTTGGGTTCGGTTCGCAGCCCGACATCAATTGTCGAGGCGGGTAGCTTGGGCTCGTTGACCCAGGTGTTGTAACTATTGACGTCGGCAACGCCGTAAGGGGCGACGCCCATCGCCAGCAGCAGCTCTACCGGCAGCCACTCCAGCGCCACGATGCGGTTGATATCGATGGCAGCCGCCCGCGCGGTTCCTGCCCGCCAGAGCAGCGGCGAGAGGGCCATCGCGGTCAGCAGACGGCGGCGACTCATCATAGGTAAGCCCGCCATCAGTAGACAAAGCTCACCGGTGCCGCCCCTGCCGGGTGGGGCAGAATGCCCATCGGGATACCGTAGATCTGCTCCAGGGTCTGGGCCTGCATCAGCGTCTCCGGCGTCCCCTCGGCAATCTTCTCGCCGCCGCGCAGCGCCACCAGATAGTCGCAGTAGCGCGCCGCCATATTAATATCGTGCAGCACGGCGATCACCGTCAGCCCACGCTGCTGGCTCAGGCGATGGATCAGCGCCAGGACGTCGACCTGATGGGCGATATCCAGCGCCGAGGTCGGCTCATCCAGCAGCAGGCAGCGGCTGTCCTGTGCCACCAGCATGGCGATCCACGCCCGCTGCCGCTCGCCGCCGGAGAGGCTGTCCACCAGCCGGTGCGCCAGCGGTTTTAGTCCCACCAGGCTAATCGCCTCCTCTACTTTCTCCCGGTCGGCCACGCCAAAACGTCCCAGCGCCCCGTGCCACGGGTAGCGTCCAATCGCCACCAGCTCACGCACCGTCATCCCCTCCGCCTGCGGCAGCTGCTGCGGCAGATAGGCGACCCGGCGGGCAAAGGCTTTACTGTTCCAGCTCGCCAGCGGTTGACCGTCCAGCAGGATATCGCCCTCGGACGGCGGCTGGTGGCGGCCCAGCATCTTCAGAAGCGTAGATTTACCCGAGCCGTTGTGGCCGATAAGACCGGTGACCTTGCCTGGCGGAAAGGTGAGTGACAGCGGATGCAGCAGCGTGCGCCCGGGCACATGAAAGGAGACGTCAGAGAGCTGAAAGGTGGTATCGGGAAGCGTAGTGTTTTCCTGCATGGGACCAACTTATCAATAAAAAGGGCACAGTAAACCGTGCCCTAAGAGGAGGAGATTAGAAGCTGAAGCTGGCGGTAGCCACAACCTGGCGATCGGCGCCCCAGTAGCACGCATAGTCGCGGTAGCAGCTGGAGACGTATTCTCGATTGAACAGGTTATTCACCTTCACGCCCACGGAGGAGCCCGCCATGCCGACGCGCGCCAGATCGTATTTCACCGTCGCATCCACCAGCGTGTAGCTGCCGACGTTAAAGGTGCCGTTGATGTTATCGCCAACGGTGTAGAAGCTGGAGGTATCGCCCACGTAACGTGCGCCTGCGCCCAGCGTCAGGCCGCTCAGCGCCGTCTCGTGGAAGGTATAGTCCGCCCACAGGGAGGCCATATTACGCGGCACCTCAACCGGGCGTTTGCCCTGGTAGAGGGTATCGTCGGTGTACTCGGCATCGGTGTAGCTGTAGGACGCCGTCAGGTTGATATTGCTGGTCAGCGCCGCTTTCGCTTCCAGCTCAAGGCCGCGAGAGCGGATCTCCCCGCCCTGCACGCTAAAGGCGTTATCAGACGGATCTGCCGTCAGGTTGTTGTCTTTGGTCAACTGGAATACTGCCGCCGTGACGGTGACTGGCAGATCCTTCGGCACATACTTCACGCCCGCTTCATACTGCTTGCCGCGTGATGGATCGAACGGTTTACCCTGCTTCGTGGAACCAGACACCGGCTCAAAAGATTCGCTATAGCTGAAGTACGGCGCGACGCCGTTATCAAACACATAGTTTACCCCACCGCGCCAGGTGAACTGCTGGTCGTTGATCTCGCTCAGCGAGCTGGTCGAGCGGGTATAGGTCGAGGTTTTCGCAAAGTCGTAGCGGCCGCCGAGGGTCAGCACCCAGTGGTTCCACTCGGCCTGATCCTGCGCGTACAGACCGGTCTGCTCCTGACGGTTGATCACCGCATACGGGAAGTTAATGTTGACGTTAGCGTTGCCGTACTGCGGATCCACCATGTCCAGCGGGCTGGCCGAGCCGTAGGCTGCGTTGATGTCGTTGCGCATGCGCAGGTAGTCAACCCCGGTCAGCAGGGTGTGATCCACCGCGCCGGTCGCAAAGGCGGACTGCAGCTGGGTATCGACGGTGAAGGAGTTCAGATCTTCATCGGAGCGAACAAAGGCGCGGTTGATTTGCGTCGGGGCCGTGAAGCCGTTGCCGTAGACCGAGGTGTAGAGCGTGTGCAGACGGGTATAGCGCAGGTTCTGGCGCACCGTAAAGGTGTCGTCAAAGGCGTGCGCGAAGCTGTAGCCAATCTGCTGCTGGCGGCGGGACATACGGTTGTCCTGCTCGCCTTCGTTGAAATCGGTATCCAGCTTATGGGAGTTACCGTTGGCGTCGGTGTACGGCACCACGGTGCCGACGCGCGGCAGCCAGCCGTAGTAGCCCGCATCCGGATCGCTCTGGAAATTGCTCAGGAAAGTGAAATCGGTTTTGTCATCCGGACGCCAGCTAAAGGCGGGCGCGATGGCATAGCGGGTCGATTTGACCATTGTCTGCTGGGCATCTTCGCTGCGGCCGAGTCCGGTCAGGCGGTAGGAGAACACGCCGTCGTCGTCGATGGCATCGCTGAAGTCGAAGCCGGTCTGGTAGAGGTTATCGGTCCCCATCTGGAACTCCACCTCTTTCAGCGGCTCGGTGGTCGGACGCTTGCTGACCATAGAGACGATGCCGCCAGGGTTGCTCTTACCGTAGAGCACCGAGGTCGGGCCACGCATCAGCTCGATGCGCTCAAGGAAATAGGGATCCATAGAGGATTCAGAGTAGTTATCGCCCTGAAGTTTTAAGCCGTCGAGATACTGGTTGGTGTTCGCGCCGGTTGAGGCGCTAAAGCCACGGATAGAGATCACGTCCAATGTTTCAGAGCTGCCGCGGGTGGCGAAGACGCCCGGCGTATAGTTCAGCGCCTCTTTCACCGTAGAGGGATCTTTCATATCCATCTCTTCACGGGTGACCACGGAGATAGACTGCGGCGTTTTCTCGATCGGGGTATCGGTTTTGGTCGCCGTCGCCGTACGCTTGGCGGCGATGGTCGGTGCCGGGCCCCAGGCACTCTCCTGCTCAGCGGCAGCGGTGGTAACGGTAATGGTATCTTCTTTAGTAGCTGCCTGTGCGGCAAAGGAGATGCTGCCTACCGCAGTGGCAACGACCACGGCAATTTTACGCAGCGAAAGGTTGACCGGCTGAGCAGTTTCAGAACGCGCCATGGTGCTTCTCTCTGGATAATGGAATGATAACGTAAACGATAATTATTATTATGACCGCAGCATAATATGCCAGGCCCTGCGGAGATAGCAAGAGTTATGCGCCCCTACGAGAATTAAGGGATTAAGGAATAACCAGACGGATAACAGGGTGTTACAAGAGGGTTAAATGAGGTTAAAACTGTAGGGTTGTAGGCCGGGCAAGCGGAGCGCCGCCCGGCACTGTTTACTCCGGCTTAGTTACCGAACATGTCTTTGATCCAGCCTGCAACGCCGTCGCTCTTCTCCTGCTGCTGCGGCTGTTGCTGCTGCTGCTGAGGCTGCTGTTGCGGCTGCGGTGACGACTGCTCAAACGGGTTACCGCTCTGCTGCTGTTGCTGCTGCTGAAGCAGCATCTCGCTCTGCTGGCACAGGGCATCCGGATTCGATGTCCATACCGGTAGCGAGCGCACACCGCCGCCGCAGACGAAGTTACCGCCCTCGTCCACGCCCATGTTAACGATATCCTCTGGCGGCGTCAGATCCAGCGGGATCGGCGACTGGTTCGCCAGATAGCGCTGGTAGATTGCCATCGCCCCGCTGGCACCGTACAGCTTGGTCGGTTGGTTATTATCGCGTCCCACCCAGGTAATGGTCACCTCACGGCCGTCGATTCCGGCGAACCAGGTATCGACGTTGTTGTTGGTGGTCCCGGTTTTACCCGCCAGATGGAGGCCCGGATACTTCGCCCCCAGCTGACGGCCGGTGCCGCGCTGGATAACCTGCTGCATGGTCCACAGGGTCATGTAGGCCGCCTGAGCCGGCACCGCACGCTCCGCCTGCGGGAAGCTCTGGTAGAGCACCGTCCCGTCTTCAGCAATCACCGAGCGCAGCGCCGAGAGCGTCGCACGGTTACCGCCGCTGGCGATAGTCTGGAACGCCTGCGCCACCTCAACCGGAGTCAGGTTCAGCGCCCCCAGCAGCATCGCCGGAACCGGGTGCAGCTGATCTTTTGGCACGCCCAGCTTGGTCCAGGTATCGGTCACCGCTGGCAGGCCCAGCGCCATCCCGAGGTTTACCGTCGGAACGTTCATCGAGCGGGTCAGGGCATCCGCCAGCATCACCTGGCCGCTAAAGCGGTGGTCATCGTTCTGCGGAGACCATACCTTGCCGTTAGGCTGGGGCAGAGAGATCGGCGCATCGGCAATCCACGTGTTCAGACGGTACTGGTTCGGCTGGCTCAGGGCGGTGAGATAGGTAGCCGGTTTCGCCAGCGAGCCGATAGAGCGCCGCGCCTGCATAGCACGGTTGTAGCCCGCAAACTGCGGCGTCGCACCGCCAACCATTGCACGAACTTCGCCGCTGAAGCGGTCAACGACCACCATCGCCGTCTCCAGATCGCTCAGCTTACGCTGCTTGATCAGAGCCGGAATACCTTCCACCGCGGCTTTCTCTGCCGCATCCTGCGCCACCGGATCAAAGGTGGTGAAGATCTTCACGCCGGAGAGATCTTTAACCTTATCGCCCAGCTTCGCCTGCAGCTCCTGACGCACCATCTGCATAAACGCTGGCTGTGGAGAGATCACCCCGCCGCGCTTCTGCACTCCGAGCGGTCGGGCGCTGAGCATATCGTACAGCTCCTGATCGATAATTTTCTGCTCCTGCAGCAGGCGCAGCACCAGGTTACGCCGCTCCAGCGCCAGCTTCGGATTACGCCACGGGTTGTAGATCGAGGCCCCTTTCACCATGCCCACCAGCAGCGCCTGCTGGTCAAGACTCAGCTCCTCTACCGGACGGCCGAAGTAGTAGAGGCTCGCCAGCGGGAAACCGCGGATTTCGTTATCGCCGCTCTGACCGAGGTAGACCTCGTTCATGTACAGCTCAAGAATACGATCCTTGCTGTAGCGCGCATCAACGATCAATGCCATATAGGCTTCGTTCGCTTTACGCCAGTAGGAGCGTTCGCTGGAGAGGAAGAGGTTCTTCACCAGCTGCTGGGTCAGGGTACTCGCCCCCTGCACCGTGCGTCCCGCCGTCAGGTTCGCCAGTACCGCACGCCCGATGGAGAAGAAGCTGATCCCGTCATGCTCATAGAAGTGACGGTCTTCGGTCGCCAGCAGGGTATCCACCAGCAGATCCGGGAAGCCGTTACGCGCAACGAACAGACGCTGCTCGCCGTTCGGCGAGGAGAGCATAGTGATCAGACGCGGATCGAGACGGAAGAAACCGAACTGACGATGACTATCCATGTTCTCGATAGTGTCCAGGTGGTTATCGCTGAACGTCAGCCGCGCGCGGACCTGCCCCTCTTTGCTATCAGGGAAGTCAAACGGACGACGGATCATCTCGATACTGTTGGCCTGCACGGTAAACTCGCCGGGACGGGTCATCGCCGTCACCTTGCGGTACTGGGTGGCCTCCAGCAGCTTCACCATCTCGTTCTTGCTGATCGGCATCTCGGGTTCAAGGTTGACCATCCGGCCATACACCGCCGCCGGCAGCTGCCAAACTTTGCCGTCGATACGGCTGCGGATCTTCTGATCGAGATAGAGACCATAGATGGCAAACAGCACCACCAGAACAATAAAGATCTTCAGCAGCAGCCAGAGCCAGCCGCGCTTGCGCTTACCGCCTTTACCTTTGCCGCTGCCGTTGCCGCTGCCTTTACCACGGCGTGGCGCGGGTGCATCGTCCTCATCGTCATACTCATCGTCAATCTCTTCATCTCTGAGACGACGACGGGTTACCTTCTGTTTTACCGGACGCGCAGGTCTGCCTTTACGTCCAATAGGTTCGCGGTCATTCCCCGCCATGCTTACTCTCCGCTACATTATTCAGGCGCAAGGGCCCGATTCTCTTTTCTTCTACCAGGGGGCAGAAGAAGAAATCTCTCAATTTAACTTTCGCTACCCCGGATAGCGCTACGAATACTTTTTAGTGCGCCTGGTCGGCATCGCATTAGCCGGATCGTCCGGCCAGACATGCTTTGGATAGCGACCCTTCATCTCTTTTTGTACTTCACGGTAGGCACCTGCCCAGAACGCGCTGAGATCGCGCGTGATCTGTAGCGGACGCTGCGCTGGCGAGAGTAGCTCAAGCACCAGCGGCATCCGCCCCTCGGCAATAACCGGGGTGGCGGCCTCGCCAAACATCTCCTGCATCCGCACCGCCAGCACCGGCGGATCCTCCGCATGGTAGCGGATGGCAATCTGGCTTCCCGTCGGCACAGTGTAATGCCCAGGCAGCGCACTATCCAGCCGTTGACGCAGCGGCCACGGCAGTAAATGGTTGAGGGCATGGATCAAATCCAGCGCTTTCAGCGCCCGCAGGGAGTGAACGCCCTGCATGTCGGGAAGTAACCATAGCTCAAGCGAGGCTAAAAGCGAGGCGTCATCTACCGCTGGCCACGCATATTCTGGTAGCCACAGCGCCGCACAGTGGAGACGCAGGCGCAGCTGCTCTGCCGCCGGGGTCCAGTTCAGCACCTGTAGCCCTTTATCGCGAATGCCGTTGAGCATCGCCCGGTGTAGCTCGCTCTCTGACGGCTTCGCCAGCGGCCTGACGCTCACTGTCAGCTGCCCGACCTGACTGCGGCGCAGCGCTTTCAGCGTGCCCTGGGCGTCGTCCCACTCTATGGTATCGGAGTGGCGCACCAGCCACGGCGCGGCGGCGATAAGCGTCTCAATATTGACCGGCATCGCCTGTAAAATGCGCGCGTCCGGCTGCTGGCTGCCCTGTAACAGCAGCGGCGCAATCAACCATTCGTGGCGGCCCATCGCATCGTCTACGTCGAGCATCGCCCCCATGCCGTTTGCCAGCTGGTAACGCCCCTCCTGACCGCGCCGACGGGCAATACGGTCGGCAAAGCCGCGCGCCAGCAGGGTTGGGATAAGATCGCTATCTTCCCTCCCCTCTACGCCGTTAAGCCGCTTAAGCAGCTGGCGGCTGCGCCGCTGCCAGTGCGGCTGGCTGCGGGAGAAGGCCACGCCGAGATCGGTACTGCTTCCGCGCGGCGGCTCCTCCAGAATAGCAGCAAGCTTCGCCGCCGTTGCCGCCTCGTCGCCGGTCTGCGCGCTGACTAGCATGGCCGAGAGGCGCGGGGTCACGCCCAGCTTCGCCATCTTCTGCCCGCGCGTCGTCAGCCGCCGGTTCTCCAGCGCGCCCAGCTGCGCCAGCAGCGTTTCTGCCGCCGCCAGGTTCACTGCTGGCGGCATGTCCAGCCAGCAGAGCTGAGCCGGATCGCTACAGCCCCACTGCACCAACTCCAGCAACATGGCGCTGAGATCGCTTTGCAGGATCTCCGGCTCGCTCTGCGCCGCTGCCCGTTCCGCCTGCTCTTTCGCCAGCAGGTGCAGGCAGATGCCCGGCGCCAGTCGTCCGGCGCGTCCGGCACGCTGGGTCATCGAGGCCTGGCTTACCCGCTGGGTTACCAGCCGCGTTAGGCCGGTGCGAGCGTCGAAGCGGGCTACCCGCTCCTGGGCGCTGTCAACCACCAGCCGGATCCCCTCAATAGTTAAACTGGTCTCGGCGATGTTGGTCGCCAGTACCACTTTGCGCAGCCCTTCCGGCGCGGGCAGGATCGCCTTACGCTGATCGCTCAGGGGCAGCGCACCGTAGAGCGGACAGAGCAGCACGTCGCTGCCGACGCGCTGGGCCAGCTGCTCCTGCACGCGCTGGATCTCACCGACTCCGGGCAGAAACAGCAGCAGCGAGCCGTGCTCGGCCCGCAGCAACTCGGCGGTCGCCGCGGCCACGGCCTCATCAAAGCGAGTATGGCTGGGCAGCGGTTGATAGCGGCGATCCACAGGGTATGCACGCCCCTCCGAAGCGATAACCGGCGCGTCCGGCAGCAGACGCTGGAGACGGTCGTTATCCAGCGTCGCCGACATAATAAGGAGCTTGAGATCGTCGCGCAGCCCCTGCTGCACGTCCAGCAGCAGCGCCAGAGCCAGATCGGCCTCCAGGCTACGCTCGTGGAACTCATCGAGGATCACCAGTCCAATGTCGGCCAGCTCGGGATCGCGCTGGATCATGCGGGTCAGGATCCCCTCGGTGACCACCTCCAGGCGCGTCGCTGCGCCGACGCAGGTCTCACCGCGCATCCGGTAGCCCACCGTCTCACCGGGCTGCTCGCCCAATAGCTCCGCCAGCCGCTGGGCGACGTTGCGCGCTGCCAGACGACGCGGCTCCAGCAGCAGAATGCGCCCGGCAATATTACCCTCGGCAAGAATGCGCAGCGGCAGCCAGGTCGATTTGCCCGCGCCGGTGGGGGCGTTAAGCAGGACCTGTGGCGCATGGGCGAGCGCAGAGAGCAGTTCGGGCAGTACGGCAGCGACGGGCAGAGAGGACACGCATGGCTCCAGGGGTTAACTTTCATTTCAACGGCGAGCATTGTAGCATCGCCGTAAATCATTACCGAGTATCGCTTATGTCTGAGCCAAAAAGGCTGTTCTTCGCCGTTGCGCTGCCCGACCAGATCCAGCGGCAGATTATCCACTGGCGGGCGGCGCATTTTTCGCCAGAGGCCGGACGCCCCATTGAGGCGGCAAATCTCCACGTAACGCTGGCGTTTCTCGGCGAGGTCGGCGAGGAGAAGCAGCGCGCGCTGAGCCAGCTTGCCGGACGCATCCGCCAGCCGGGCTTTACCCTGACCCTGGACGATGCCGGGCAGTGGCTGCGCTCGCGGGTAGTCTGGCTCGGCACGCGCCAGCCGCCGCGCGGCCTGTTGCAGCTGGCCAACCTGCTGCGTGCCCAGGCCGCCCGCAGCGGCTGCTATCAAAGTCCGCAGCCGTTTCATCCTCACGTGACGCTGCTGCGCAACGCCAGCCATGCGGTGGCTATTCCGCCGCCGGGGTTTAGCTGGTCCTTTCCCGTTAACGAATTTGTGCTGTATGAGTCGCAGTTTTCCCGAGGGCGCACCCGTTATACGCCGCTGGAGAGCTGGCGACTTGCTGATTAAGAGGTTCTGATGCAGTTCTCCCCCCCGTTACAGCCTGCTACCCTGGTGCAGCGCTACAAGCGTTTTCTGGCGGATGTGATTACCCCGGACGGTACGGCCCTGACGCTGCACTGTCCCAATACCGGGGCGATGACCGGCTGCGCGACGCCCGGCGATACCGTCTGGTACTCCACCTCAGAGAGCGCAAAGCGTAAGTACCCGCACACCTGGGAGATCACCCAGACGCAAAATGGCACGTTTATTTGTGTCAACACATTACGGGCCAACACATTGGCCAAAGAGGCGATTCTCTCCGGCGTTATCCCTGAACTGCAGGGCTATAGCGTGCTGAAAAGTGAAGTAAAATACGGCTCCGAAAATAGCAGAATAGACCTTATGTTGCAGGCGGAGGCCCGCCGCAACTGCTATATTGAAGTGAAATCGGTCACGCTTGCCGACAAGGGATACGGCTTTTTTCCCGATGCAGTGACTCTTCGCGGGCAGAAGCATCTGCGGGAGTTAATGAGCGTGGCGGCCAGTGGGGATCGGGCAGTGATGCTGTTTACCGTGCTGCACTCAGCCATTGAACGTTTTTCACCGGCGCGCCATATAGATGCAAAATACGCACAGCTTTTAGAAGAAGCGCAGCGGCAGGGGGTAGAAATTCTGGTTTACAAAGCGGAACTTTCTGCCGGAGAAATGAGTCTTAGATCGCCCTTACCTTATGAAAGCTAAGGATCGGCGACCAGCCAGATAGCATTCTGGTCTACGTGCGCAAATACGCTTTTCCTCACAGGGTTGTCAAGTGTTACGTTTAGATAATTGCTATCCGGAAAAGCATCTGCTATTTATAGCGGCCTGATTTTTCCCCCGAACACGGGGATCGATAGTGCGTGTTAAGGAGAAGCAACATGCAAGAAGGGCAAAACCGTAAAACATCGTCCCTGAGTATTCTCGCCATTGCTGGCGTGGAGCCGTATCAGGAGAAGCCGGGCGAAGAGTATATGAACGAAGCCCAGCTGGCGCACTTCAAGCGTATTCTTGAAGCGTGGCGTAATCAACTTAGGGATGAAGTCGATCGCACCGTCACCCATATGCAGGATGAAGCTGCTAACTTCCCGGATCCGGTTGACAGAGCCGCCCAGGAAGAGGAGTTCAGCCTCGAACTGCGTAACCGTGACCGCGAGCGTAAACTGATTAAAAAGATCGAGAAGACGCTGAAGAAAGTAGAAGACGAAGACTTTGGCTTCTGCGAATCCTGCGGTGTTGAAATTGGCATTCGTCGTCTGGAAGCACGTCCGACAGCCGACCTGTGCATCGACTGCAAAACACTGGCTGAAATCCGCGAAAAACAGATGGCGGGCTAAGCCCGGCGTTTTCGCACCGTTCCCTGTGGCGGGAGTCTCTCCCGCCCTGTTATCTCTCGCCTGTCGACATGCCAGAATCACACTATATTGGGCGCTTTGCGCCATCGCCTTCCGGTGAACTCCATTTCGGTTCGCTGATAGCCGCGCTCGGCAGCTATCTCCAGGCCCGCGCCCAGCAGGGAACGTGGCGGGTACGCATTGAGGATATCGATCCGCCCCGGGAAGTGCCCGGCGCGGCCGATACCATCCTGCGTCAGCTTGAGCACTACGGCCTGCACTGGGACGGCGAGGTACTCTGGCAGTCCCAGCGGCATGAGGCCTACCGCGACGCGCTGGCTGCTTTACGCCAGCGCGGGCTGAGCTACTACTGCACCTGCACCCGGGCGCGTATTCAGAGCATCGGCGGGGTCTATGACGGCCACTGCCGCCTGCGCGATAACGGCCCGGAGAACGCCGCGCTGCGCCTGTGGCAGCACCAGCCGGTGCTGCACTTTCATGACAGACTGCGGGGCGATCTCTACGCCGATGAGGCGCTGGCGCGGGAGGATTTTATTATCCACCGCCGGGATGGCCTGTTTGCCTATAACCTGGCCGTAGTCGTAGATGATAACTTTCAGGGCGTCACTGAGATCGTGCGCGGCGCGGATCTTATCGCCCCTACGGTGCGGCAGATCTCGCTCTATCAGCAGCTTGGCTGGCAGCCGCCTGACTATGTTCACCTGCCGCTGGCCCTGAACAGCGACGGTAACAAGCTCTCTAAGCAGAATCACGCTCCGCCGCTGCCAGAGGGCGATCCGCGGCCGGTGCTGATCCGCGCTTTACAATTTTTAAATCAGGATGTAACAAGTAACTGGCAGGATTTGCCCACCGCGGCCCTGCTACAGCATGCGGTAGAGAACTGGGATCTGTCCCGGGTCCCTGAGACAGCACAGATCAATCCGGCATTCCTAAATGCCCCACTCTGAGCTATGATTAGCCGCAATTTTTTTGTCGTAAAGACTGACACAACCGAGGTGCACCATTTTTACCCGAGTCGCTAATTTTTGCCGCAAGGTGTTAAGCCGCGAGGAAAGCATGGCCGAGGAGGTCATCGCCGAGCCGCGTATGACGGTTATTCCGCGCGAGCAGCACACAATTTCCCGCAAAGATATCAGTGAAAATGCCCTCAAGGTGCTGTACCGTCTGAACAAAGCGGGCTACGAAGCCTACCTTGTAGGCGGTGGCGTCCGCGATCTGCTGTTAGGCAAAAAACCGAAAGATTTCGACGTGACGACCAACGCCACGCCGGATCAGGTGCGCAAGCTGTTCCGCAACTGCCGTCTGGTGGGCCGTCGTTTCCGTCTGGCGCACGTGATGTTTGGTCCGGAGATCATTGAGGTGGCTACCTTCCGTGGCCATCACGAAGATCAGCCTGCCGATCGCACCACCTCCCAGCGCGGCCAGAACGGCATGCTGCTGCGCGACAACATCTTCGGCTCTATTGAAGAGGACGCCCAGCGCCGCGATTTCACCATTAACAGCCTTTACTACAGCGTGGCTGACTTTACGGTGCGCGACTACGTCGGGGGGATGCAGGATCTTGAAGAGGGTGTTATCCGCCTGATCGGTAACCCGGAGACCCGCTATCGGGAGGATCCGGTGCGGATGCTGCGCGCGGTGCGCTTTGCCGCCAAGCTGCATATGCGTATCAGCCCGGAGACCGCCGAACCGATCGCCCGTCTCGCGACGCTTATCAACGACGTGCCGCCGGCGCGCCTGTTTGAAGAGTCGCTGAAGCTGCTGCAGGCTGGTAATGGCCTGGACACCTATCAGCTGCTGCGCGAGTACAGCCTGTTCCAGCCGCTGTTCCCTACCATCACGCGCTACTTCACCGAGAAGGGTGATTCGTCGATGGAGCGGATCATCAACCTGGTGCTGAAGAACACCGATACCCGCATTCAGAACGATATGCGCGTTAACCCGGCGTTCCTGTTTGCTGCCATGCTTTGGTATCCACAGCTGGAGACCGCGCAGAAGATTGCCCAGGAGAGCGGCCTGACCTATCACGACGCCTTCGCGCTGGCGATGAACGACGTGCTGGACGAAGCCTGCCGCACGCTGGCGATCCCGAAACGGATCACCACCCTGGTACGCGATATCTGGCAGCTGCAGCTGCGCATGTCCCGCCGCCAGGGCAAACGCGCCTGGAAGCTGATGGAGCATCCGAAGTTCCGCGCCGCCTACGATCTGCTCGCCCTGCGGGCCGAGGTCGAGGGCAACCACGAGCTGCAAAAACTGGTGCAGTGGTGGGGCGAGTTCCAGGTGGCTGCACCGCCCGCGCAGAAGGGCATGCTTGACGTGCTGGATGATGAGCCGGATACCCGCCGTCGCCATCGCCGCCCGCGTAAGCGTACCCCGCGTCGCGAAGGCAGCGCATGACGCTGGTCTATATTGCCCTTGGCAGTAACCTGGCGTCGCCTCTGACCCAGGTTAACGCGGCAATCGCGGCGCTGGGAACCCTCCCTGACAGCCAGGTTGTCGCCGTCTCCGGCTTCTACCGCACGCCGCCGCTGGGTCCGCAGGATCAGCCCGACTACCTTAACGCCGCCGTGGCGCTGGAGACGACGCTGGCGCCTGAAGCTCTGCTGGATCACACCCAGCGTATCGAGCTGGACCAGGGCCGGGTGCGTAAAGCGGAGCGCTGGGGACCGCGCACGTTGGATCTCGACATTATGCTGTTTGGCGATGAGACTCTCGCTACCTCGCGCCTCACCGTCCCCCACTACGATATGAAAAACCGCGGCTTTATGCTCTGGCCGCTGTTTGAGATCGCGCCCGAACTGCGTTTCCCCGACGGCGAGACGCTTGTCAGCGTACTTGCGCGCCTCGGCGCAGCAAAACCCGCGAGCTGGTAATACCACTCCGCCCCCTAAACCTGCTGAAAATCATTGTCCCGCCTGACGTTACTGATAAAATGCCGAAAAGTTTAAGGCTCCATCAGGAAACGCTATGAAACCAACCACCCTCTCCTGGCTGCAAAAGTGCAAGCAGGAACAGAAACGCTTCGCCACCATCACCGCCTATGACTACAGCTTCGCTAAGCTTTTTGCTGAAGAGGGCATTAACGTCATGCTGGTCGGCGACTCGTTAGGGATGACGGTCCAGGGCCATGACTCCACTCTGCCGGTGACGGTAGCGGATATCGCCTACCATACCCAGAGCGTACGCCGCGGTGCGCCGAACTGTCTACTGCTCGCCGACCTGCCGTTTATGGCCTATGCCACCCCTGAACAGGCTTTCGCCAACGCCGCCACGGTGATGCGCGCCGGAGCCAACATGGTCAAAATTGAGGGCGGTCGCTGGCTGGCCGAGACGGTAACCATGCTGACCGAACGCGCCGTGCCGGTGTGCGGTCACCTGGGGTTAACGCCGCAGTCGGTGAACGTCTTTGGTGGCTACAAGGTGCAGGGGCGCGGCGACGCGGCCCAGACGCTATTTGATGACGCCCTGGCGCTGGAGGCGGCTGGCGCACAGCTGCTGGTGCTGGAGTGCGTGCCGGTTGCGCTGGCGAAGCGTATTACCGAGGCGCTGACTATTCCGGTGATTGGCATTGGCGCGGGCAACGTGACCGACGGCCAGATCCTGGTGATGCACGATGCGTTTGGCATCACCGGCGGCCATATTCCTAAATTTGCCAAGAATTTCCTGGCTGGCACGGGCGACATGCGCGCTGCCGTGCGCCAGTACGTGAGTGAAGTCGAAGCGGGGACCTACCCCGGCGAAGAGCACAGTTTTCACTAAGGAGCCTACGCGTGTTGATTATCGAAACCCTGCCGCTGTTGCGCCAGCACATCCGCCGGCTGCGCCGTGAGGGCCAGCGCATTGCGCTGGTGCCGACTATGGGCAACCTCCACGATGGCCATATGCAGCTGGTTGACGAAGCGAAAACCCACGCTGATGTGGTGGTGGTGAGCATCTTTGTTAATCCTATGCAGTTTGACCGCCCTGACGATCTGCAGCGCTACCCGCGCACCCTGCAGGAAGATTGCGAGAAGCTGAACAAACGCAAGGTGGATTTTGTCTTTGCCCCTGCCGCCGACCAGGTTTACCCCCAGGGCACCGGCGAGCAGACCTACGTTGACGTTCCCGGCCTCTCCACCATGCTGGAAGGCGCAAGCCGTCCGGGTCATTTCCGCGGCGTGGCGACCATCGTCAGCAAGCTGTTTAACCTGGTCCAGCCGGACGTCGCCTGCTTTGGTGAGAAAGACTTCCAGCAGCTGGCGGTGATCCGCAAGATGGTGGCCGACATGGGCTACGATATCGACATCGTCGGCGTGCCGACGGTACGCGCCAAAGACGGTCTGGCCCTCAGCTCGCGCAACGGCTACCTCACGGCAGAGCAGCGTAAGATTGCCCCGGCCCTGAGCAAAGAGATGAACGCCCTGGCGGCGAAGCTGCGGGCGGGAAATCGCCAGCTGGAAGAGATGATTGCCGAGGCCGGACAGGCGCTGGATGAAGCCGGTTTTCGTACCGATGAGATCCAGATCCGCGATGCCGACACGCTGCAAGCGCTGACCGATGCCAGCCAGCGGGCGGTGATCCTGATGGCGGCATGGCTTGGCCAGGCGCGCCTCATCGACAACGTGACGGTAGCGCTGACGCCGCCGCCAGCGGGTTGATGCTCCACAGCATTTTACTCCCGGCGGCGCAGGCGGCCGGGCCAACACAAGCACAAGGGTAGACGTTATGATCCGCACTATGCTGCAAGGCAAGCTCCACCGCGTCAAAGTGACTCAGGCAGACCTGCACTATGAAGGCTCCTGCGCTATTGACCAGGATTTCCTTGAGGCGGCTGGTATTCTGGAATACGAAGCCATCGATATTTACAACGTAACCAACGGCAAACGCTTCTCCACCTACGCGATTGCCGGCGAGCGCGGCTCGAAAATTATCTCGGTCAACGGCGCGGCGGCCCACTGCGCCGACGTCGGCGACATCCTGATCATCGCCACCTACGTGACGATGCCGGACGAGCAGGCTCGCAGCTGGCAGCCAAAAGTGGCCTACTTTGACGGCGACAATGAGATGACCCGCAAAGCGAAAGCGGTGCCGGTGCAGGTTGCCTGATATCTACGGCTGGTTACCCACCAGCCGTGCCATCTCCTCTAACGAATCCGTTCTTAAGATATAGAGTCGTTTCAATAAGAACGGATTATCGCCCGGCTTCACCTTCCCCTTTACCGTCGTCACCGCCATATGAAAACCGGCGTCGCGCGCGGCCTCGATCGCTTTTTCGTTGTAGCCGCCAAAAGGATATGAGAGATAGTCCACGTGCGGGTTAAACTGCGACAGTGCCCGACGCGAGTGGGCAAAATCGAACTCAATGATGTGGTAGCTGCGGCTGAGCAGAATGGGATGGCGGGCGGCATCGACCCGATGCAGAAAGTGGGTGTGCGACTGGATATCAAATACGTCCTGAATGCCACGCAGCTCGGAGATGCTCATAAACTGTAATGATGTCGGATCCCACCGTTGCGGGTAGGCTTTAATACGCGACGAGATGGTAAACGACGTCGCCTTAAAGCCGTACTGCTTGAGGATGGGATAAGCGTAGCGGCTGATCGACTTCAGCCCGTCATCAAAGGTGATCGCCACCGCCCGGGCCGGAAGGTTAAGCCGGTTCTTCAGGTAGCCCTCCAGCTGATACATCGTCAGGGTGGTATAACCCCTGTCCCGCAGCCAGGTCATCTGGTTGCTGAATGCCCGCACCGAGGTGGTAGTAGAGGTGTGGCGAAAGCGGGTGTTCTCCTCATCGCGCAGGATGTGGTGATAGGTGAGCACCGGGATGCCATGATCCTCCTGCGCGTCCAGGCTGCTGATATAGGCCAGCCGGTCGCCAATGCGGATCTGGAACCAGGTCTGGTTCAGCCCGTCGCGCAGCTTGCCGACAATGGGGTAGCGCAGGTTCTCCGCCAGCATGCCGAAAGGCGCGCTGCGAACATTAGGCCCGCTGTAGAGCGGGGTTGCTTTCCAGGTCAGCAGGTTCTGGTTGCTCAGCGGCTTGTTGAGATCCCCCAGCCGGTCCTGCACCCGTTTTTTACCTCGCACCGGCTCCAGATGGCCTTTGTCGATAAAGGCCCGGCCAAAGCCGAAGCGAAAGGCGCTGTAATCCCCCTCCCCGTTCATCACTGCAATAATCTGCCCCGCCTGCACATAGCCGACGTTGATCACCCGGTCGCCAATCTGCGCCCAGACGGCGGCGGCCTCGGTGGTTTGCATATAGCGAGCCGGGGAGTCCTGATCCAACAGGCGGGCGGAGGCGGCGCTGCTCCATATCAGGAGCAGCGCCAGCAGGAGACGCATGAGCATGTAGATTAGCTACGCAGGCCACGTCCACGCTGGATCAGATACCAGCAAAGCAGGTAGAACGCGACGATAGACACCGCCAGCACGCCGACGGTCATCACCAGCGGCACGTCGCTAATGCCGAGGAAGCCAAAGCGGAAGCCGCTGATCATGTAGACGATCGGGTTGAGGTGCGACAGCCCCTGCCAGAACGGCGGCAGCAGGGTCAGGGAGTAGAACACCCCGCCGAGGTAGGTGAGCGGCGTCAGCACGAAGGTCGGGATGAGGCTGATATCGTCGAAGGTCTTGGCAAACACCGCATTCAGCAGGCCCGCCAGCGAGAAGAGCACCGCCGTCAGCAGCAGCGTCAGGCCGACAAACAGCCATGAATGCACCTGGAAAGGCACGAAGAAGAGCGACACCGCCGTCACCAGCACGCCGACGCACAGCCCGCGCGCCACGCCGCCGCCGACGTAGCCAGCAATAATCACGTGTGTAGGCACCGGGGCCACCAGCAGCTCCTCAATGTTGCGCTGGAACTTGGCACTAAAGAACGATGAGGCGACGTTAGCATAGGCGTTGGTGATCACCGCCATCATGATCAGGCCCGGAACGATAAACTGCATGTAGGTGAAGCCGTGCATCTCACCAATCCGCGATCCGATCAGGTTGCCGAAGATGATGAAGTAGAGGGTCATGGTGATCACCGGCGGAACCAGGGTCTGGATCCAGATGCGCATAAAGCGCTGGATCTCTTTGTGCCAGATACTTTTAAGCGCGACCCAGTAGAGCTGCATCATGCGTGGTCTCCTTTTTTATTGTGTACCAGCGTGACAAACAGCTCTTCTAAACGGTTGGCTTTGTTACGCATGCTTAATACCTGAACGCCCTGGGCGCTCAGCTGGCTGAAAACGCTGTTGATCCCCTGCTCGCGCAGCACTTCGACCTCCAGGGTTGAGGTATCCACCAGCCGGTACTGGTAGCCTTCCAGCTTCGGCAGCGGGCTTTTCGGCGCCAGGTCGAGGATAAAGGTCTCTGATTTCAGCTTGGCCAGCAGCGACTTCATGGAGGTGTTCTCCACCAGCTCGCCGTGCTGAATAATACCGATGTTACGGCAGAGCATCTCCGCCTCTTCCAGATAGTGGGTGGTGAGGATAATGGTCGTGCCCTGGGCGTTTAAATCTTTTAAAAAGCCCCACATGGAGCGGCGCAGCTCAATGTCCACCCCGGCGGTAGGTTCGTCGAGGATCAGCAGCTTAGGCTCATGCATCAGCGCCCGGGCGATCATCAGACGGCGTTTCATCCCGCCAGAGAGCATCCGCGCCTTTTCGTTGCGTTTTTCCCACAGATCGAGCTGCTTAAGGTACTTTTCGCTACGGATCAGCGCCTCATGGCGCTCGACGCCGTAGTAGCCCGCCTGGTTGACGACAATCTGCTGCACGGTCTCAAAGGGGTTGAAGTTAAACTCCTGCGGCACCAGGCCGAGCTGGCGTTTAGCGTTCACCACGTCCTTCTGCAGGTCGTAGCCAAAGACGCTCACCCGCCCCGAGGTTTTATTTACCAGCGAGCTGACGATACCGATCGTGGTCGATTTACCCGCACCGTTGGGTCCCAGAAGCGCGTAGAAGTCACCCGCTTCTACTTTTAAATCAATGCCGCGCAGCGCCTGCACGCCGCCCGGATAGGTTTTTTTAAGCTGCTCAAGCTCCAGTGCAATGGTCATGTCGTTTCGCTTACCTTTTTTCTGACACTCTATGTGTGGTTTAAAATTAAATGGAGTTGACCTATATTAGCTCAACGCATTTACTTGGTTACAGGTCGTTAACCGTCATGAAAGATATAGATACACTCATCAGTAACAATGCACTATGGTCAAAGATGCTGGTGGAAGAGGATCCCGGATTTTTCGAGACCCTGGCTAAGGCACAGAAGCCGCGCTTCCTGTGGATTGGCTGCTCCGACAGCCGCGTTCCCGCCGAGCGTTTGACCGGCCTTGAGCCGGGCGAGCTGTTCGTTCACCGTAACGTCGCCAACCTGGTTATCCACACCGATCTGAACTGCCTGTCGGTAGTGCAGTACGCGGTGGACGTGCTGGAAGTTGAGCACATCATCATCTGCGGCCACTACGGCTGCGGTGGCGTGCAGGCAGCGGTTGAGAACCCTGAGCTGGGGCTGATCAACAACTGGCTGCTGCATATCCGTGACATCTGGCTCAAGCACAACGCGCTGCTGAGCGAAATGCCGGAAGAGCGTCGCCTCGACACCCTGTGCGAGCTAAACGTGATGGAGCAGGTCTATAACCTGGGCCACTCAACCATCATGCAGTCGGCGTGGAAGCGCGGGCAGAATGTCACTATCCACGGCTGGGCCTACGGTATTCACGACGGCCTGCTGCGCGATCTAGACGTTACCGCCACCAGCCGCGATACCCTTGAGCAGGGCTATCGCAAGGGCGTGTCCAACATCAGCCAGAAGCATATTAACCACAAATAAGTGGCAATGCCGGGCGGCGGCTTACGCCTTACCCGGCCTACAACTGCCCGGCATGCTCAGCGCTACCGGGCTTTTTAATGCCTATTCGTCGAGCGGCACCACTTTGCCCACATAGGGCAGATGACGATAGCGCTGGGCATAGTCGATGCCGTAACCCACCACAAACTCGTCGGGAATCGAGAAACCAACAAATTCTACCGGCACCTCAACTTCCCGGCGCGATGGCTTATCCAGCAGGGTACAGATCGCCAGCGACTTCGGCTCGCGCAGGCTGAGGATCTCACGCACTTTAGAGAGCGTATTTCCTGAGTCGATAATATCTTCGACGATCAGCACGTCTTTACCGCGAATGTCTTCGTCCAGATCCTTGAGGATTTTTACGTCACGGGTGGTGGACATACCGCTGCCGTAGCTGGAGGCAGTCATGAAATCGACCTCATGCGGCACCTGCACTTCACGGCACAGATCGGCCATAAACATAAACGAACCGCGCAGCAGGCCCACCAGCACCATCTCGCTGCCGCTCGCCTGATAGCGTTCGGTGATTTGACGACCCAATTCACTAATACGCGCTTTGATCTCCGCTTCCGGGATCATCACTTCAACAGTATGTTTCATATGCTAACCGTTTGATTTTGTAACCACTCACTCGATGCGGATAGCCTCTATTCCGGCATCTATTCATTAGCGCGCCAGTATACCAGCAAATGCTTTTATTAGGGGCGCGAGTTAAGAAAAGCCAAATATGTGATGACGGTCACACTTGTTAAATCCTATAATTAATTGCTATCAAAATATTAAACATTAAGAAGAGTGTCTTTCTATGGCAGAAACAAAAGCTCGGACGTCGCGCGTGCTCGTGACGTTAACAGCCCTGTTCGCAGCACTATGCGGGCTATTTCTCCTGATCGGTGGGGTCTGGCTGGTCGCCGTTGGCGGCTCCTGGTACTACCCTATCGCCGGTCTTGTTATGCTCGGCGTCGCCTGGCTGCTGTGGCGCAGCAAGCGTGCAGCGCTCTGGCTCTACGCTGCGCTCCTTCTCGGCACCATGATCTGGGGCGTCTGGGAAGTCGGCTTCGACTTCTGGGCGCTCACGCCGCGTAGCGACATCCTCGTCTTCTTTGGTATCTGGCTGGTGCTGCCGTTTGTCTGGCGTCGCCTGATCGTCCCTGCCAACGGTGCGGTCGCCGCGCTGCTGGTGGCGCTGGTGATCACAGGCGGGATGCTGACCTGGGCGGGCTTTAACGATCCGCAGGAGATTAACGGCACGCTGAGCGCTGACGCGACGCCTGCTGCACCGATCTCTCAGGTCGCAGATGCCGACTGGCCGGCCTATGGTCGTAACCAGGAGGGTCAGCGCTACTCCCCGTTGAAGCAGATCAACGCCGACAACGTGCACAAGCTGAAAGAGGCCTGGGTATTCCGTACCGGCGATCTGAAGCTGCCAACCGATCCGGGTGAGATCACCAATGAAGTCACGCCGATTAAGGTTGGCGACACCCTGTTCCTCTGCACTGCGCACCAGCGTCTGTTTGCCCTGGATGCCGCCACCGGTAAAGAGAAGTGGCACTTCGATCCGCAGCTGAACACCAATCCGTCGTTCCAGCACGTGACCTGCCGTGGCGTCTCCTATCATGAGGCGAACGCCAACAATGCCAGCCCGGACGTGGTCGCTAACTGCCCGCGCCGCATCATTCTGCCGGTGAACGATGGTCGCCTGTTCGCCGTCAACGCCGACAACGGCAAGCTGTGCGAATCCTTTGCTAACAAAGGTATTCTGAACCTGCAAACCAACATGCCGGTCACTACCCCGGGCATGTACGAGCCGACTTCGCCGCCGATCGTTACTGATAAGGTGATTGTCATTGCCGGTGCGGTAACCGATAACTACTCTACCCGTGAGCCGTCTGGCGTTATCCGCGGCTTCGACATCAATACCGGCGCGCTGCTGTGGGCCTTCGATCCGGGCGCGAAAGATCCGAACGCCATTCCAGCGGACCAGCATCACTTCACGCCGAACTCACCGAACTCCTGGGCACCGGCGGCCTATGATGCCAAGCTGGATCTGGTCTACCTGCCGATGGGCGTCACCACGCCGGACATCTGGGGCGGTAACCGCACGCCGGAGCAGGAGCGTTATGCCAGCTCTATCGTGGCCCTGAACGCCACCACCGGTAAACTGGCGTGGAGCTACCAGACCGTACACCACGATCTGTGGGATATGGATATGCCGTCCCAGCCGACGCTGGCGGATATTACCGTTAAGGGTCAGACCGTACCGGTGATCTACGCCCCGGCGAAAACCGGCAACATCTTTGTGCTGGATCGCCGTAACGGTCAGCTGGTTGTGCCAGCGCCAGAGAAGCCGGTTCCGCAGGGTGCGGCCAAAGGTGACTACGTTACCAAAACCCAGCCGTTCTCCGACCTGAGCTTCCGTCCGAAGAAAGATCTGAGCGGGGCAGACATGTGGGGTGCCACTATGTTTGACCAGCTGGTGTGCCGCGTGATCTTCCAGAACCTGCGCTACGAAGGCATCTTCACGCCGCCGTCTGAGCAGGGTACGCTGGTATTCCCGGGTAACCTGGGGATGTTCGAGTGGGGCGGTATCTCTGTGGATCCGCACCGTCAGGTGGCGATTGCCAACCCGATGGCGCTGCCGTTTGTCTCTAAGCTGATGCCGCGCGGTCCGGGTAACCCGATGGAAGAGCCGGAAAATGGTCAGGGTACTGGCTCTGAGTCAGGTATTCAGCCGCAGTACGGCGTGCCGTACGGTGTCACCCTGAACCCGTTCCTGTCACCGATTGGCCTGCCGTGTAAACAGCCTGCCTGGGGTTACATCTCCGCGCTGGATCTGAAAACCAATGAAGTGGTGTGGAAAAAACGTATCGGTACGCCGCAGGATAGCCTGCCGTTCCCGATGCCGATCCCATTACCGTTCACCACCGGTATGCCAATGCTGGGCGGCCCGATCTCTACCGCCGGTAACGTGCTGTTCATCGCGGCGACCGCAGATAACTACCTGCGCGCCTACAACATGAGCAACGGTGAGAAGCTGTGGCAGGGTCGTCTGCCAGCGGGTGGTCAGGCAAC
Source organism: Escherichia sp. ESNIH1 (assembly GCA_002918705.1). GTDB lineage: Bacteria > Pseudomonadota > Gammaproteobacteria > Enterobacterales > Enterobacteriaceae > Pseudescherichia. The sequence continues at coordinate 72,159 of PQKR01000006.1, forward strand.
GCCGATGACCTATGAAGTGAATGGCAAGCAGTACGTTGTCATCTCTGCGGGCGGTCACGGTTCGTTTGGTACCAAGATGGGCGACTATATCGTTGCCTACGCGCTGCCGGACGACGAGAAGTAATAGCGTCTCTGTAGTATCTGTAGGCCCGGCAAGCTTCGCGCCGCCGGGCGTTACGATGCCAAATAGGGCACCTGACGCCGGGTGGCGCTACGCTTACCCGGCCTACACTCTCCCTGTTAAACGACAAATCCCATCATCATCCCCGTATCCTCATGCTCCAGCAGATGACAGTGCGCCATGTAGGCATGCTCCTTCGGTGCATCATGATCGAACTTCACCAGCACCTCGCTGCGCGCGCCGTAGACGTTTACCGTATCCTTCCAGCCTGCACGATGGGCCGCCGGTGGCTTGCCGTTCTCCGACAGAATGCGGAACTGCGTACCGTGGATATGGAACGGGTGCTGCATCATGTCCCCCTCCCCGGAAATCACCCAGCGCTCATACTGCCCTTTGCTCGCGGCAAACAGCGGGTTGTGCATATCAAAGGCTTTACCGTTGATGCGGTTGGCGCTGTGGAAATCAAACTCGCCGCCGTGGCCACCGTGATCCATGTTCATTCCCATGTGGTCCATCATGCCGCCGTGGTGCATTCCGGTCATCGCCTTGTCGCCGTACTTATCCCGCAGCGCCTGCATCCCCATCATATCCAGCATCGGATCCATCGACAGGTGGAAGGTGCGCTGGGTTAAGCCCGTGAGATCCGGCAGCGCTGGTACGTTAACCAGCGTATCGGGCAGCGTGCCGGAGGCGGTCACCCGCAGCGGCTGGATGCGCAGTACCGGGTGCGGCTGGTCAAACGGTGGCAGGGCCATCCCCATCTGGCTGACGGGCAGCGTAACCAGATCTACCGGCTTGCCGTCGCTGATATCCACCAGCACCTCAAAACGCTCCCCGGTCAGCACCGGCAGCGCCGTCACCGCAACCGGCTCGGCGAGATGACCGCCGTCGCTGGCGATAACGTACATCCGGCGTCCGTCGCTGAGGGCAAAGTTAAGGGTACGCGTATTGCAGCCGTTCAGCAGGCGTAGACGCAGCCAGCCGCGTGGGGCCGCGTGCTGAGGATAGACCGCCCCGTTTGCCAGCAGAGTCTCGCCAAACCAGCCCACCGCCGCGCTCATCACGTCGAGCTGGTAATCGATTTGGCCGTCGGCGGCCAGACGTTTGTCCTGCACGATCACCGGCACGTCGTCGATGCCCCACTGCTTGGGCAGGCGCAGCATGCGGCTCTCGTTGTCCTCGATCAGTACCAGCCCCGCCAGACCCATCGCAACCTGATGCCCGGTTTTACCATGCTGATGCGGATGGAACCAACAGGTAGCGGCCCGCTGATCGGGGGTGAAGGTGACCTCGCGCGCGCCGCCCGCCGGGATGATCCCCTGTGGGCCGCCGTCTACCTCACCCGGCACCTCCAGCCCATGCCAGTGAACGGTAGTCTCTTCCGCGAGTCGGTTACGGATCTCCACCGTCACCGTTTTCCCCTGCCGCAGCTGAAGCGCAGGACCCAGCAGGTTGCCGTTATAGCCCCAGGTTGCAGCGCTTTTATCGCCAAAGGAGGAGGTGCCAGGCTGCACGGTAAGCCTGATACGGTTCTGGGCATCGGGAGCGAGCAGTTCGGGTATCGGCAGCGTAGCCTGTTCCCCTGTCGCGGCAGCCCGCGCCCACGTCGGCAGCGCGCTGATGACCCCCAGCGCAGCGGAATATTTTAGAAAATCACGGCGTTGCATAGTCGAATCCTTATCGTCGGCAAACGGTATGCTGAGCTTAAACCCTGCCCCTGCGGCAAGGTCAAGCGAAAGGCGAATAATAAAGATCGTCGCCTTACCCACAAGTATGCTAACGTTTAATTTCCGTGATGTTTTGGTAAGAAGAATGAAGATGTTTTTCAGAACCGTTGTGTTCACCAGCCTGCTGGCGATGTCAGCAAATAGTTATGCGCTCAGCGAGTCTGAAGCGGAGGACATGGCCGATCTGACGGCGGTGTTCGTGTTTCTGAAAAACGACTGTGGTTACCAGAATCTACCGAATGGCCAGATCCGCCGGGCGCTGGTGTTTTTTGCCCAGCAGAACCAGTGGGATCTGAGCAACTACGACACCTTTGATATGAAATCCCTCGGCGAAGATAGCTATCGCGATCTCAGCGGCATTGGCATTCCGGTTGCCAAAAAATGCAAAGCGCTGGCCCGCGACTCCCTCAGCCTGCTGGCCTACGTCAAGTAAAGTAAACCCGCCTCCCCTGCTGAAGTTATAGCCGTGCATCAGCGGCTATAGTTAGCTATGATGTTGCGCCCATTTTGTGTGGATGTTAACGAAGGAGGATGCATGGCTGATACCCGCCAGTGGCATGAAACGCTGCATGACCAGTTTGGTCAGTACTTTGCCGTTGATAACGTGCTCTACCACGAGAAGACCGATCACCAGGATCTGATCATCTTTGAAAACGCCGCCTTTGGCCGCGTGATGGCGCTGGACGGCGTTGTCCAGACCACCGAGCGTGACGAATTTATCTATCACGAAATGATGACTCACGTTCCGCTGCTGGCCCACGGCCAGGCGAAGCATGTGCTGATCATCGGCGGCGGCGACGGCGCAATGCTGCGCGAAGTGAGCCGGCATAAAAATGTTGAAACCATCACTATGGTTGAGATCGACGCGGGCGTGGTGTCGTTCTGTCGTCAGTACCTGCCGAATCACAACGCGGGCAGCTACGACGATCCGCGCTTTACGCTGGTGATTGACGACGGCGTTAATTTTGTTAACCAGACCGCACAGACCTTTGACGTGATTATCTCCGACTGCACCGATCCGGTGGGGCCAGGCGAGAGTCTGTTTACCTCGGACTTCTATGCAGGCTGCAAGCGCTGCCTGAATCCGGGCGGCATCTTCGTTGCCCAGAACGGCGTAAGCTTCCTGCAGCAGGATGAGGCCGTAGGCAGCCACAAAAAGCTGAGCCACTACTTTAGCGACGTTAGCTTCTACCAGGCGGCAGTGCCCACCTACTACGGCGGCATCATGACCTTCGCCTGGGCGACGGACAACGAGATCCTGCGTAACCTCTCCACCGAGATTATTCAGGCGCGCTTCCACAGCGCTGCCCTGACCTGCCGTTACTACAACCCGGCTGTTCATACGGCGTCCTTCGCCCTGCCGCAATACCTGCTCGATGCGCTCTCCCCAGGAGGTGATGAAAATTGAAAAAGCTGAAACTGCATGGCTTTAACAACCTGACCAAAAGCCTGAGTTTTTGTATTTACGATATCTGTTATGCCAAAACCGCCGAAGAGCGTGACGGCTATATTGCCTATATCGACGAACTCTATAACGCCAACCGCCTGACGGAGATCCTCACCGAGACCTGCTCCATCATCGGCGCGAACATTCTCAACGTTGCCCGCCAGGACTATGAGCCGCAGGGGGCCAGCGTAACCATTCTGGTGAGCGAAGAGCCGGTCGATCCGACCCTGATTGATAAAACCGCGCACCCCGGCCCGCTGCCGGAGACGGTGGTGGCCCATCTCGATAAGAGCCACATCTGCGTGCACACCTATCCGGAGAGCCACCCAGAAGGTGGCCTGTGCACCTTCCGCGCCGACATTGAGGTCTCTACCTGCGGCGTCATCTCCCCGCTGAAGGCGCTGAACTACCTGATCCACCAGCTTGAGTCGGACATCGTCACCGTTGACTACCGCGTGCGCGGCTTTACCCGTGACATCAACGGCATGAAGCACTTCATCGACCACGAGATCAACTCGATTCAGAACTTCCTCTCTGAGGATATGAAGGCGCTGTATGACATGGTGGACGTGAACGTTTACCAGGAGAACATCTTCCATACCAAGATGATGCTGAAGGAGTTCGACCTGAAGCACTATATGTTCCACACCCGCCCGGAAGATCTCACCGCCGAAGAGCGGGAAGCCATTACCGAATCGCTATGGAAAGAGATGCGCGAGATCTACTACGCGCGCAATATTCCCGCCGTGTAATCGCTGTTAAAGCCGGAGCAGGGACGCTCCGACAATCTTTTTAAAACAGGTTACTTTTGCTGAATAAATTTACGGTACGCCGTCACGACCTGGAGAAAGTCCTCCACGCCGCACAGCGACAGGCTCTCCTCATCGTAATAGCTCATCCCCTCTTCGATCTCATCCCCAGAGAACTCCAGCTGGTTGGCACGCACGATCACCTCTTCTCCATCCATCCAGAGGGTGTACTCATGGCCAATCCGCTGCCACTGGCGCTCGCTGCCCTTGACGGTTTTTGCCGCTTGCTCCACCTCATCCAGCAGGGCCAGATTCTCTTTCACCTCTTCATTAAACCAGTGTCCGACCACCTCGTGGCCCATCGACATGCGCACTTTCACCTGGCCCGTGATGTCGCGTAAGAATTCGTAATCCATGCTTTTTTCCTCACATCCGCAATAGGGTAATTATCGCAGTCGCGGAGAAGAAAAACAGCGTAACGGGGAGAAGGATGAGAAATAAAAACATTGTGTATTGATACGGGAACGCGCTACGCAAATAGGCAAACCCGACGTTCACTTATTGAGCAAAGGGCGCTATCCTACAAGCATAGCGAGTACATACTGCTAGTATGCACTTTAGATATGCTACAAAGAGGACTTTATGATGAAACATCGTGTCAGCGTTACCGTCGACAAAGAGAGCTATCAGATCCTGAGCGCTGCCGGCGTTAATATCTCTGGCCTGGTTAACGAGGCGATAGGTCAGGAAGCCCGACGGATTAAGGCCGAAGAGTGGAAGAAGGATAACCGTGAAGGGATGGAAGAGGTCGCCAGGTTTATCGCGCAGCATGGTTCGTTCGCGGATGAAAACAGGAACTGGTGAGCATGCAATTCGTGGTTTATCAATACAAACGGCAAAGCACTTACAAAATGTTTGTTGATGTCCAGAGCGATATTGTCGAGACGCCGGGACGGCGAATGGTTATTCCACTTATTGAAGCACACTACTTTTCCGCAAAAGTGAATAAAACCCTATTCCCTCAACTTGTTGTTGATGAAAAGCGTTTTAGGCTGGTTACAACTGAACTATCAAGCGTATCTACAGAGGTGATTGGTGAAGCTATCGCAGATGTTAGCCGCCACGCTGATGAGATAAAAAATGCCATCAATCTGATGTTCTGGGGAATTTAAAGGCCGGGCAGATTTGCCCGGCCTTGTCTGACTTACACGGCGGTCTGGAAGATCACGCCGTCGGCTTTCTCGGTGTACTGGCCGAGCTGGTCAAAGTTCAGATAGCGATAGGTATCCACCGCCGTCTTATCGACCTGCGCCATAAAGATCTGGTACTCGTCCGGCGTCGGCAGTTTACCCAGCAGCGAAGAGACCGCCGCCAGCTCCGCTGATGCCAGGAAGACGTTCGCCCCAGTACCCAGACGGTTCGGGAAGTTACGCGTCGAGGTCGACACCACCGTTGAACCATCGGCTACGCGCGCCTGGTTACCCATGCACAGCGAGCAGCCTGGGATCTCAATACGCGCCCCGCTCTTACCGAAGACGCTGTAGTAGCCCTCTTCCGTCAGCTGAGCGGCATCCATACGGGTTGGCGGCGCGACCCACAGGCGGGTCGGCAGCTGGCCTTTATGGCTATCCAGCAGCTTACCGGCAGCACGGAAGTGACCGATGTTGGTCATGCACGAGCCGATAAACACTTCGTCAATCTTCTCACCGGCAACGTCAGAGAGCAGACGGGCATCATCCGGATCGTTTGGCGCACAGAGGATCGGCTCTTTGATATCTGCCAGATCGATCTCGATGACCGCCGCGTACTCGGCGTCGGCATCGGCTTCCAGCAGCTGCGGATCCGCCAGCCACTTCTCCATGCCCTGGATACGGCGTTCGATGGTACGGCGATCGCCGTAGCCTTCCGCAATCATCCACTTCAGCAGCACGATGTTAGAGGTCAGGTACTCGGTAATCGGTGCCTTATCCAGCTTGATGGTACAGCCCGCAGCGGAACGTTCGGCAGAGGCATCGGCCAGCTCAAACGCCTGCTCTACTTTCAGCTCAGGCAGACCTTCGATCTCAAGGATGCGGCCAGAGAAGATGTTTTTCTTACCTTTCTTCTCAACGGTCAGCAGCCCCTGACGAATGGCGTACAGCGGAATAGCATGCACCAGATCGCGCAGGGTAATGCCCGGCTGCATCGTGCCTTTGAAGCGCACCAGCACCGACTCCGGCATATCCAACGGCATAACGCCGGTCGCCGCGGCAAACGCCACCAGACCCGAGCCTGCCGGGAAGGAGATCCCTACCGGGAAGCGAGTGTGGGAGTCACCGCCGGTGCCGACGGTGTCTGGCAGCAGCATACGGTTCAGCCACGAGTGGATGATGCCATCACCCGGACGCAGCGACACGCCGCCGCGGTTCATGATGAAGTCTGGCAGCGTATGGTGCGTCGTCACGTCCACCGGCTTCGGATAGGCCGCCGTGTGGCAGAAGGACTGCATCACGAGGTCTGCAGAGAAGCCGAGGCAGGCCAGATCTTTCAGTTCGTCACGGGTCATTGGACCGGTGGTGTCCTGAGAGCCAACCGAGGTCATTTTCGGTTCGCAGTATTCGCCAGGACGAATACCGGTCACGCCACAGGCGCGGCCGACCATTTTTTGTGCCAGCGAGAAGCCTTTGTTGCTGGCCTCGACCGGTTTTGCGCTGCGGAAGACGTCGCTATGCGGCAGACCCAGCGCTTCACGCGCCTTGGTGGTCAGGCCACGCCCGATGATCAGCGGAATACGGCCTCCGGCGCGTACTTCGTCAATCAGCACGTCAGTTTTCAGCTCAAAGCTGGCCAGCAGCTCGCCGGTCTCGTGGTTGCGTACTTCACCTTTGAACGGATAGACGTCAATCACGTCGCCCATATTGAGGTTGTTCACGTCCACTTCGATCGGCAGCGCGCCCGCATCTTCCATCGTGTTGAAGAAGATCGGCGCGATTTTGCCGCCCAGCACCAGACCGCCGCCGCGCTTGTTCGGCACAAACGGAATGTCATCGCCCATAAACCACAGCACCGAGTTGGTGGCGGATTTACGCGAAGAGCCGGTACCGACCACGTCACCGACGTAGGCCAGCGGGAAGCCTTTTTTGTTGAGCTCTTCAATCTGCTTGATCGGGCCAACGGTACCGGCTACGTCCGGCACAATGCCTTCACGGGCGTTCTTCAGCATCGCCAGCGCGTGCAGAGGGATATCCGGGCGTGACCAGGCATCCGGGGCCGGAGAGAGGTCATCGGTGTTGGTTTCACCGGTCACTTTAAATACGGTAACGGTAATTTTTTCAGCCAGCGGCGGACGGCTCAGGAACCACTCGGCGTTAGCCCAGGAGAGCATCACCTGCTGCGCATGGGCGTTGCCCGCTTTCGCCTTCTCTTCCACGTCGTAGAAGTTATCGAACATCAGCAGCGTATGGGAGAGCGCTTTCGCGGCAATCGGGGCCAGAGCGTCGTTGTCCAGCGCTTCGATGAGCGGATGGATGTTGTAACCACCCTGCATGGTGCCGAGCAGCTCAACGGCTTTTTCCGCCGTGATCAGCGGTGAGGTCGCTTCGCCTTTTACGATGGCGGCCAGGAAGCCCGCTTTAACATAGGCGGCTTCATCAACGCCCGGCGGAACACGGTTGGAAAGCAGATCTAACAGGAACTCTTCTTCACCCGCTGGCGGGGATTTCAGCAGCTCGACCAGTGCGGCCATTTGGGTTGCATCGATAGGCTTGGGTACAATTCCCTGGGCGGCACGTTCGGCTACGTGCTTACGGTATTCTTCTAGCACGACGGTATTTCTCCTCGCTCTCACTCTCATTGTCATAGTGCGGCAGGCGATCTCTTCGCGCTCCTGTGGAACAGCAGTTTGTAGGGTAATGCCCGATACCGCATTGGGCAGCATATCAGGATTTAGGGGGGGTGTTAATCTGTTTACAAAAAAGCAACATTAAATATTAGCTGAATCGTTAAGGTTCAACTAAAGCGCTTTATCCACTCCTCTTAGAGGGATTTTTAGCTGCTTTTTTGGCATGCCTTCTGCATCCGCAACATTAATCAAAAAATATCTGCGCTTCTCTTTCATACTCACCTCATACCTGACCCTGCGATTTCTGTGGAAATCGGGAGAGAGAGAATGACCCTGCCCTTTAAATACGCTGCGCTCGCCCTCGTGTGCAGCGCCGGGCTATTTGCCGCCTCGGGCGTGCTCTATGTTAAAAGCCGCACTCCCGACACGCCTGTCCAGACAGCGCCTGTTACCCCCCCGCCTCAGACGGCACCCATTACGGCACCGGCGGTGAAGCCGACGTTTACCTCAGCGCAGATCGATCAATGGGTCGCGCCGGTGGCGCTCTACCCCGACCCGCTGCTCTCCCAGGTGCTGATGGCCGCTACCTACCCGGCCAACGTGGTGCAGGCCGTGAAGTGGTCACGAGATAACCCTACCCTGCAGGGCGATGCGGCCATTCAGGCGGTTTCGGGCCAGCCCTGGGATCCGAGCGTGAAGTCGCTGGTTGCCTTCCCCCAGCTGATGGCCCTGATGGGCGAGAACCCGGAGTGGGTACAAAATCTGGGGGATGCGTTTCTGGCCCAGCCGCAGGACGTCATGGACTCTGTGCAGCGGCTGCGGCAGCTGGCCCAGCAGACCGGCGCGTTAAAATCCACGCCGCAGCAGACGGTCAGCAGCACGCCGAAGAAAGCTAAAGCGCCTGTTGCCGTTCAGAGCAGCGGCGGCACGCAGGCCCCTGCCCCAACGGTAATCAAAATTGAGCCTGCCAATCCGCAGGTGGTTTATGTTCCCAACTACAACCCCGCTACGGTCTACGGCAGCTGGCCAAACACGGCCTATCCCCCCGTCTATCTACCGCCGCCTCCTGGCCAGCAGTTTGCAGACAGCTTCGTTAAAGGCTTCGGCTATAGCCTGGGGGTCGCTACCACCTACGCGCTGTTCAGCAACATCGACTGGGATGACGACGATCACCATCACCATGATGACGATCACCACGACGACGATCATCATGATGGCGGCTATCACGGCAACGGCTACCAGCATAACGGGGACAACATCAACATTAACGTCAACAATCTCAACCGCATCTCAGGACAGAATCTGAAAGAGCAGCATATGACCTGGCAGCATAATCCTGCCTATCGCGACGGTGTCCCCTACCAGAGCGGTGCGGTTGCCCAGCGTTTCCACCCTACTGACGTTAGCGGCGGGCTGAGCGCTACCCGGCAGCCGACGGCCTCCCGGGATAGTCAGCGCCAGGCGGCAATGGCGCAGTTTGAGCAGCGTAACCACGCTCCAACCAGCAGTGTGGCTGGGGTATCCTCCCGCGACGCCCAGCGCAAGGCTGCCTCGCAGCAGCTCAGCCAGATTGCCCAGCGTAATAACTACCGCGGTTACGATAGCGATCTTCCCCGCCCCGCCAGGCAGGCAAAAAAAGAACCGGCCAGAGAGAGCATACGACCGGACCAAAGAATAACGAGAGAGATGCACCAGCGAACCGTTCCCGCGTCTCCACAGCGCGAGCCGCGTGTGATGAGCGCCCGCGCTAACGTGTTTAGCGGCAATGACAGCCGCTCGCCGTCATGGCAGTCGCAGCAGCTGCGTGGCCAGCAGAGCCGCCACATCGACATTGGCAACCTTGAACAGCGGGCCACCGGGCATGAAGGCCTGCGTGAACACCGCGAGTTTCGCCGTCGTTAACCGGAGCCGATCATGAAGAAAGTCCTGCTAAGTACCCTGCTGCTGTCGCTACCTTTTCTAAGCTACGCCCAGCAGCTGTTCCCCTCCCCTGACGCGGCGGCCAGCGCCTTTGCCGCCGCGGTAGCCGATCAAAACGAAGCCCAGCTCGCCGCCGTGCTGGGCGATGACTGGCGGCAGTTTCTCCCTCTGGAACAGGTCGATCCTGAAGCTATCGCCCGCTTTAACCGCGACTGGGCGGTGAAGCATGAGGTCGTCGCGCAAGAGAGCGTTGCCCATCTCAACGTCGGCGAAGAGGGGTGGCAGTTGCCCATTCCTATGGTCAAAATTGCCGGAGGCTGGCACTTTGATATGCCCGCTGCTCAGGAGGAGATCCTCACCCGTGCCATTGGCCGCAACGAGCTGTCGGCAATTGAAGCCATGCACGCCTACGTCGATGCGCAATATGACTACCGGCAGCGCAAGCAGGCGTATGCCACGAAGCTTATCAGCAGCGAAGGCCAGCAGGACGGTCTCTACTGGCCGGTTAAGCCTGGAGAGGCCCCCAGCCCGCTGGGTCCTGCATTTAGCCCAGGCAAGCCAGGCGTAGGCTATCACGGCTACCATTTTCGGATTATCCACAGCGACAGCGCCCGTGGTTTTGCCCTGCTGGCGTGGCCGGTGGCGTGGGATAAAACAGGAGTAATGAGCTTTATGGTGAATCAGGACGATCGCGTTTATCAGGCTGATTTAGGCAAGGAGACGAGTGAGAAAGCGCAGGCGATCGATAAGTTTGCTGCTGTTGATCCGTGGCAGCCTGTTGAACCTTAACTACAGTAGGCCCGGTAAGCGTAGCACCACCGGGCGTTTATCGGTTAACGCCGTCATGCCGGGCGGGACTGCGTTTGCCCGGTCTACGGTGCTCAGAGCTGATGAGGCATGAGTGTAGGATCATCTTTTACCGGCGGTTTGCCGCTGTTAAGCACCGCCTCATCGGCCTGAATGCTGCCGGAATTCTTCGCCCACTCCCCTTCCCCCGACTGGGTTACTTGCTGATGCTGGGCGTTTAGGTTTTCACCCATTGCCGCGATATGCGTGCTCTGCGTGCCCCCGCTATTAGCCGCCCAGGGAACAGTGGCATCGTTAGCCAACGCCATACCAGAAACCAGCGCCGTCGCTAACGCGGCGGTTGTCCAAAATAATTTCATTATGCATCCCTTATAGTCGTTGCGAGGGGGCAGCTTAAAATAAATAAGGTTTCGGGCGGGTGACAAAATACAAAAGAATATTTCTTACAAAACAACCACTTTACCGCTATGACGCAGGCTAAACGTAACGTGGGATAAATTGACCTTAATAAAATCTGGCTTTTTGTGCGTTCGGTACATCTTTTGCAATTTTCAGACATAAAAAAAGCGGCTACATGAGCCGCTTTAATCATATCCCGAAGATTATTTCTTCTTCGCTTTCGCGTTCGGCAGGTCGGTGATGCTACCTTCGAACACTTCTGCTGCCAGACCCACGGATTCGTGCAGGGTCGGGTGCGCATGGATGGTGAGCGCGATATCTTCAGCGTCACAGCCCATCTCGATCGCCAGACCGATCTCACCCAGCAGCTCGCCGCCGTTGGTACCGACAATCGCGCCACCGATCACACGGTGCGTCTCTTTGTCGAAGATCAGCTTGGTCATACCGTCTGCGCAGTCGGAAGCGATAGCACGGCCAGAAGCTGCCCACGGGAAGGTGGCGGTTTCGTAGCTGATGCCTTTCTCTTTCGCTTCTTTCTCGGTCAGGCCAACCCATGCCACTTCTGGCTCGGTGTAGGCGATAGACGGGATCACTTTCGGATCGAAGTAGTGTTTCATGCCGGCGATAACTTCAGCGGCAACGTGACCTTCGTGAACACCTTTGTGCGCCAGCATCGGCTGACCGACGATATCGCCGATAGCAAAGATGTGCGGTACGTTAGTACGCAGCTGCTTGTCTACGCGGATGAAGCCACGGTCGTCCACTTCCACGCCGGCTTTGCCTGCGTCGAGGTTTTTACCGTTCGGCACGCGGCCGATAGCCACCAGCACCGCGTCGTAACGCTGCGCTTCTGCCGGGGCTTTTTTGCCTTCCATAGAAACGTAGATGCCGTCTTCTTTCGCTTCAACGGCGGTCACTTTGGTTTCCAGCATCAGGTTGAACTTCTTGCTGATGCGCTTGGTGAAGACTTTAACGATATCTTTGTCAGCGGCCGGGATAACCTGGTCGAACATCTCAACCACGTCGATCTCTGAACCCAGCGCATGGTACACGGTACCCATTTCCAGACCGATGATGCCGCCGCCCATAACCAGCAGACGCTTCGGCACTTCTTTCAGCTCCAGCGCATCGGTGGAGTCCCACACGCGCGGATCTTCATGCGGAATGAACGGCAGTTCAATCGGACGGGAGCCTGCCGCGATGATCGCGTTGTCGAAGTTGATCACGGTTTTGCCGTTTTCGCCTTCCACTTCCAGGGTGTTCGCGCCGGTGAATTTGCCCAGGCCGTTAACCACTTTTACTTTACGGCCTTTAGCCATGCCAGCCAGACCGCCGGTCAGCTGGTTGATGACTTTCTCTTTCCAGGTACGAATTTTGTCGATGTCGGTTTTCGGCTCGCCGAAAACGATACCGTGCTCGGCCAGCGCTTTCGCTTCTTCGATCACTTTCGCTACGTGCAGCAGCGCTTTAGAAGGGATACAGCCGACGTTCAGACAAACACCGCCGAGGGTGCTGTAACGCTCAACAATGACGGTTTCCAGACCTAAATCAGCGCAACGGAAGGCAGCAGAGTAACCTGCCGGGCCTGCCCCAAGTACCACGACCTGAGTTTTGATTTCAGTACTCATCATGACCTCTTAATTATTTCCGGCCGTACAAAGTGCTTTTGCTTTGCATCCGCCGGGACGTTCTATCCGTCCGCAGTTTACAAAATTGTTAACATTTTTGAAACAACAAACGGCAAACGAAGTGTCCTTTGTCCTAATAACCTCAACAACATAGTGAGATTACCAGAAAAAAGCCGACCGTCAGGCCGGCTTTTACGATTACATCACCAGACGGCGAATGTCAGACAGCATATTGTTGATGATGGTAATGAAACGCGCACCATCAGCACCGTCGATCACGCGGTGGTCGAAGGAGAGAGAGATCGGCATCATCAGACGCGGTACGAACTCTTTCCCGTTCCAGACCGGCTCCATCGCGGACTTGGAGACGCCCAGGATGGCCACTTCCGGCGCGTTAACGATCGGCGCGAAGTGGGTGGTACCCAGGCCGCCGATGCTGGAGATGGTGAAGCAGCCGCCCTGCATTTCGCCAGCGGTCAGCTTGCCATCACGCGCTTTCTTGGAGATCACGGTCAGCTCGCGAGACAGCTCGGTAACGCTCTTCTTGTTGACGTCTTTAAAGACCGGAACAACCAGACCGTTCGGGGTATCAACCGCCACGCCGATGTTGATGTATTTCTTCAGCGTCAGACGCTGCGCATCTTCGGACAGGGAGCTGTTGAAGCGTGGCATCTGCTCCAGGGCAGCGGCAACGGCTTTCATGATGAAGACAACCGGGGTGAATTTCACGTCCAGTTTACGCTTCTCAGCTTCGGCGTTCTGCTGCTTACGGAACGCTTCCAGGTCGGTGATGTCGGTTTTGTCGAAGTGGGTAACGTGCGGGATCATCACCCAGTTACGGCTCAGGTTCGCACCAGAGATTTTCTGGATACGGCCCAGCTCCACTTCTTCAACTTCACCAAACTTGCTGAAGTCTACTTTCGGCCACGGCAGCATGCCTGGCAGACCACCACCGGTTGCGGCGGCAGCAGGTGCAGATTCAGCGCGTTTAACGGCCTCTTTCACGTAAGCCTGAACGTCTTCGCGCAGGATACGGCCTTTACGACCGGTGCCTTTTACTTTCGCCAGGTTTACACCGAACTCGCGCGCCAGGCGGCGGATCAGCGGGGTCGCGTGGACGTAAGCGTCGTTTTCAGCGAAGTCAGACTTGCCTTCCGCTTTCGCAGCCGGCGCAGCAGCAGGTTTGGCAGCCTGAGCCGGTGCAGCAGCCGGAGCCGGCGCGGCAGCGGCCGGAGCAGCAGCAGGCGCAGCGCCTTCCACTTCGAAGACCATGATCAGGGAGCCGGTAGAGACTTTGTCGCCGGTGCTGATTTTGATCTCTTTAACGGTACCGGCGAACGGCGCCGGGACTTCCATAGAAGCCTTGTCACCTTCAACGGTGATCAGTGACTGCTCAGCGGTAACTTTGTCGCCGACTTTCACCATCACTTCAGTGACTTCAACTTCATCGCCACCGATGTCCGGCACGTGAACTTCTTTCGCACCAGCGGCAGCGGCTGGCGCAACGGCAGCCTGCTCTTTCACTTCTGGTTTAGCAGCGGCGGCAGCCGGGGCAGCGCCCGCGACGTCGAAGATCATGATCAGGGAGCCGGTAGAGACTTTGTCACCGGTGTTGATCTTGATCTCTTTAACGGTACCTTCGAACGGTGCCGGGACTTCCATAGAGGCTTTATCACCCTCTACGACAATCAGGGACTGCTCAGCGGTAACGGTATCGCCCACTTTCACCAGGATCTCGGTGACTTCAACTTCGTCACCGCCGATGTCCGGCACGTTCACTTCTTTCGCCGCGGCAGCGGCTGCTGGTGCAGCGGCGGCCGGAGCGGCTTCTTTCTTCTCTTCCTGCGCAGGTGCAGCCGCTGCTGCACCGTCGGCGGAATCGAAAATCATGATCAGTTTACCGGTCTCGGTTTTGTCGCCAACAGAGACTTTGATCTCTTTAACAACGCCAGCCTGCGGAGACGGAACTTCCATAGAGGCTTTATCGCCCTCTACGACGATCAGCGACTGTTCAGCTTCAACCTTGTCGCCCACGTTGACCAGAATCTCGGTGATCTCTACTTCGTCCGACCCGATGTCCGGTACATTGATTTCGATAGCCATTCTCTCTTTACCTCTTATGCCAGACGCGGGTTAACTTTATCTGCATCGATGTTGAATTTGGTGATGGCTTCCGCTACCACTTTCTTATCGATGTCGCCACGTTTAGCCAGTTCGCCCAGCGCTGCTACAACCACGTAAGATGCATCCACTTCGAAGTGGTGACGCAGGTTTTCACGGCTGTCAGAGCGACCGAAACCGTCGGTACCCAGTACGCGGTAGTCATCAGCCGGTACATAAGTACGAACCTGCTCGGCGAACAGTTTCATATAGTCAGTGGACGCCACGGCCGGTGCATCGTTCATCACCTGAGCGATGTACGGCACGCGCGGGGTTTCCATCGGGTGCAGCATGTTCCAACGCTCACAGTCCTGGCCGTCACGAGCAAGCTCGGTGAAGGAGGTCACGCTGTAAACATCAGAGCCGATGCCGTAGTCGTTGGCCAGGATCTGCGCTGCTTCACGTACGTGACGCAGGATAGAGCCGGAGCCCAGCAGCTGAACTTTACCTTTCGCGCCTTCAACGGTTTCGAGTTTGTAGATACCTTTACGGATACCTTCCTCTGCACCCTGCGGCATCGCCGGCATGTGGTAGTTTTCGTTCAGCGTGGTGATGTAGTAGTAGATGTTCTCTTGCGCTTCGCCGTACATACGCTGCAGACCGTCATGCATGATGACTGCCACTTCGTAAGCATAGGACGGATCGTAGGAGATACAGTTCGGGATAGTCAGCGACTGAATGTGGCTGTGACCATCTTCGTGCTGCAGACCTTCGCCGTTCAGCGTTGTACGACCGGAGGTACCACCGATCAGGAAGCCGCGCGCCTGCTGGTCACCTGCTGCCCAGCACAGGTCGCCGATACGCTGGAAACCGAACATGGAGTAGTAGATGTAGAACGGGATCATCGGCAGATTGTTGGTGCTGTAAGAGGTCGCCGCAGCCAGCCAGGAGGAACCTGCGCCCAGCTCGTTGATGCCTTCCTGCAGGATCTGGCCTTTCTCGTCTTCTTTGTAGTACGCAACCTGCTCACGGTCCTGCGGGGTGTACTGCTGACCGTTCGGGCTGTAGATACCGATCTGGCGGAACAGACCTTCCATACCGAAGGTACGCGCTTCGTCAGCGATGATCGGAACCAGACGATCTTTGATCGACTTGTTCTTCAGCATCACGTTCAGGGCACGAACGAAAGCGATAGTGGTGGAGATCTCTTTGTTCTGCTCTTCCAGCAGCGATTTGAAGTCTTCCAGCGCAGGCAGTTCCAGCTTCTCGGTGAAGTTTGGCTGGCGGGACGGCAGGTAGCCGTTCAGCTTCTGACGCTGCGCGTGCAGGTAGGTGTGCTCTTCAGACCCTTCCGGGAAGGTGATGTAAGAGAGGTTTTCAACCTGCTCATCGGTCACTGGAACGTTGAAGCGGTCGCGGATATAGCGCACGCCGTCCATGTTCATTTTCTTAACCTGGTGAGCGATGTTTTTACCTTCTGCGGTATCACCCATGCCGTAACCTTTAACGGTGTGGGCCAGGATAACAGTCGCTTTACCTTTGGTTTCGCGTGCTTTTTTCAGTGCAGCGTAAACTTTCTTCGGATCGTGGCCACCGCGGTTCAGGGCCCAGATCTGCTCGTCAGTCCAGTCAGCAACCAGCGCTGCGGTCTCCGGGTATTTACCGAAGAAGTGCTCACGCACATAGGCGCCGTCACGGGATTTGAAGGTCTGGTAGTCGCCGTCAACGGTTTCGTTCATCAGCTGGATCAGTTTACCGCTGGTGTCTTTACGCAGCAGCTCATCCCAACGACCGCCCCACATCACCTTGATCACGTTCCAGCCAGCACCGGCGAAGATGCCTTCCAGTTCGTTGATGATCTTGCCGTTACCGGTTACCGGACCATCCAGACGCTGCAGGTTACAGTTGATGACGAAGCACAGGTTGTCCAGCTTCTCACGGGTGGCGATGGTGATCGCACCTTTGGATTCTGGCTCATCCATCTCGCCGTCGCCCAGGAAGGCGTAAACGGTCTGCTCAGAGGTATCTTTCAGGCCACGGTGTTCCAGATATTTCAGGAACTTAGCCTGGTAGATCGCACCGATCGGGCCCAGACCCATAGATACGGTCGGGAACTGCCAGAATTCCGGCATCAGTTTCGGGTGCGGGTAAGAGGAGAGGCCGTTGCCATGCACTTCCTGACGGAAGTTGTTCATCTGCTCTTCAGTCAGACGACCTTCCAGGAAGGCACGTGCGTAGACGCCCGGAGAGATGTGGCCCTGGAAGTATACCAGGTCGCCGCCGTCTTTCTCGGTGCGCGCGCGGAAGAAGTGGTTGAAGCACACTTCATAAACGGTTGCAGAAGACTGGAAGGACGCCATGTGGCCGCCCAGCTCCAGATCTTTTTTGGACGCACGCAGAACGGTCATGATGGCGTTCCAGCGGATTGCAGAACGAATGCGGCGTTCCAGATCCAGATTGCCCGGGTATTCCGGTTCGTCTTCAACGGCAATCGTGTTTACGTAGTTGTTAGCCCCTGCACCTGCAGCTACTTTCACGCCGCCTTTGCGGGCTTCAGAAAGCATCTGTTCAATTAGATACTGAGCGCGCTCAACACCTTCTTCACGGATGACCGATTCGATCGCCTGTTGCCAGTCGCGAGTTTCGATCGGATCCACGTCATTTTGGAGACGTTCTGACATGGGGGTATTCCTTATCTATCTGAGTACGTTAATTAATCTGGAACCTGTCCCATTGTATTTTCGCCAGAAAATACAATAAGACAGGTTCTGCGTGAGTTGCCGCGCGTTTAAAGAACCACGCTTAGTCCTTTCGTTGCTGAAGCCTGCGCATTGAGCGTTCCCGACGGCTCTGCTCACGGCTGCGATCCAGCAATATCTCCTCAATAAACGCCAGGTGACGATGCGACGCTTCACGCGCCTGCTCCGGCTCCCTGGCAATAATCGCCTCAAAAACACTGGTGCGATGTTTGCTTACCAGCGGGAGCATCTCCCGGCGGGCATAGAGCAATTCAAAATTCTGGCGAACGTTCTGGGCTAACATCGGCTCCATGCAGCGTAGCAGATGTAGCAGCACCACATTATGGGCCGCTTCGGTGACAGCAATCTGATACTGGACCACCGCGCTAGACTCGGCATCGAGATCGCCTGACTCCTGTGCCAGCTCGATGGCGTGATGAAGCTCGCGGATCCGCACCCGGTCTTCATCGGTGCCGCGTAGCGCCGCGTAATAGGCGGCAATACCTTCCAGCGCGTGGCGCGTCTCAAGCAGGTCAAATTGGGATTCAGGATGATCGGAGAGCAGTTCGACCAGCGGGTCGCTAAAGCTCTGCCACAGGCTGTTCTGGACAAAGGTTCCGCCGCCCTGGCGACGAAGCAGCAGGCCCTTGGCTTCGAGACGTTGAATCGCCTCACGGAGCGAAGGACGGGAAACGTCGAACTGTTTAGCCAGCTCGCGTTCAGGTGGAAGTTTTTCACCGGGGCGCAGTGTCCCCTCAAGGATCAAGAACTCCAGCTGCTGCTCAATCACATCGGATAGTTTTGGTTGGCGGATTTTGCTGTAGGCCATTATTCCCTGTCTCTGCCATTAGCCCGGAGTAAATTGGTCTTACCAATTTCATGTTCTTAGCGCTAAAGTAACAAAGTATTCACCTTCTGTCCATACAGGTTTTGATTGAAATCAGGGAACCCTGCACATTTTAACAACATTACAGAAATGACGTTTCAGGAATGTAACTTTGCCCAAAAGATACTGTTACCCCTTAAGAGGCAGATTTAACCTCTTTGAAACGTAAATATTAATGATTGAAGCGATTCAGTGAGCAATAATATGCATATTTAGTTAAATAAGATGTTTAATTATTCAATGGGCTGTTTTTGGGGGTAGCTGGGGGTAAGCGGCCAGAATTTACAAATGTTTGCTTTTTATCCAACCCGCCGCCGCCCCTGCATAAAGCAGGTGCATTCCCGCGCGCTTATCACTATTCTGACCCTTACGAAAGGTATGGGCTGATATTTCAGATCCCGCTTACGTAAACCTATAAATACAAAAATGGAATTTTATCCGTACACGCACACAACAGCGTACACAAAATAACCACATATGAGGTTTCATGATGGAAGGTCAACAGCACGGTGAAACGCTGAAGCGCGGCCTTAAAAACCGTCACATTCAGCTAATTGCGCTGGGTGGTGCTATCGGGACGGGTCTGTTTCTGGGCAGCGCATCCGTTATTCAGTCCGCAGGGCCGGGGATTATCCTCGGCTACGCCATCGCCGGTTTTATCGCGTTCTTAATTATGCGCCAGCTAGGCGAAATGGTGGTTGAGGAGCCGGTCGCCGGATCGTTCAGCCACTTCGCCTACAAATACTGGGGCGGGTTTGCCGGCTTCGCCTCCGGCTGGAACTACTGGGTGCTCTACGTGCTGGTCGCGATGGCTGAGCTGACCGCCGTCGGGAAATACGTCCAGTTCTGGTGGCCGGAGATCCCAACCTGGGTATCGGCGGCGGCCTTCTTTGTGATCATCAACGCCATTAACCTGACCAACGTCAAAGTGTTCGGGGAGATGGAATTCTGGTTTGCCATTATTAAAGTGATTGCCGTGGTCGCCATGATCCTCTTCGGCGGCTGGCTGCTGTTTAGCGATAGCGCAGGCCCGCAGGCCACCGTGCGTAACCTCTGGGAACAGGGCGGCTTCCTGCCTCATGGCTTTACCGGGCTGGTGATGATGATGGCCATCATTATGTTCTCCTTCGGCGGCCTGGAGCTGGTGGGGATCACCGCCGCCGAGGCCGATAATCCGGAAGTGAGCATTCCTAAAGCCACTAACCAGGTTATCTACCGGATCCTGATCTTCTACATCGGCTCGCTGGCGGTGCTGCTCTCACTGCTGCCGTGGACGCGCGTAACCGCCGATACCAGCCCGTTCGTGCTGATCTTCCACGAGCTGGGGGATACCTTTGTTGCTAACGCGCTTAACATTGTGGTCTTAACCGCCGCGCTCTCGGTCTATAACAGCTGCGTTTACTGCAACAGCAGGATGCTGTTTGGCCTGGCGAAGCAGGGCAACGCCCCGAAAGCGCTAACCAAAGTCGACAAACGCGGCGTACCGGTGGCGACTATCCTCACCTCGGCCTTCTTCACCGCCCTCTGCGTACTGATTAACTATCTGGCCCCTGGCGAAGCCTTTGGCCTGCTGATGGCGCTGGTGGTCTCCGCACTGGTGATCAACTGGGCAATGATCAGCCTGGCGCACATCAAGTTCCGCCGGGCGAAGGATAAGCAGGGGGTGAAGACCCGCTTCCCTGCCCTCCTCTACCCGATGGGTAACTGGATCTGCCTGCTCTTTATGGCTGCAGTGCTGGTGATCATGGCGATTACCCCTGGCATGGCGATCTCCGTCTGGCTGATCCCGGTCTGGGTGGCGATCCTCGCCGTGGGTTACTTTATCAAGCAGCAAAAAGCGGGAAAGCCGGTTAAGGTCCACTAACCGCACGCTCTGCCCCGCCTCCTAAATCCAGGGAGGCGGGAGAGAGGTGAAATTGTAAGACGCTTCACAAATTCACTTTCGTAGCCGTTTTGTCCATCTCTGCGCCCCTATCCTGTAACGCAAAAATTCCGTAGCGAGCAAATAATCCCTTTCTATATCAACGGGAGATTTCGCGATGGACAATAATAAGCTGTCAGTGAAAGAGAAGATTGGCTACGGCATGGGCGACGCCGGATGCAACATCATCTTCGGCGCTATCATGCTGTTCGTTAACTACTTCTATACAGACATATTTGGTCTGGCACCGGCGCTGGTCGGGGTGCTTCTGCTCTCTATCCGCGTCATTGATGCGGTAACGGACCCGATTATGGGAGCGCTGGCCGACCGCACCAAAAGCAAATATGGTCGTTTTCGCCCCTGGCTACTGTGGATCGCTGTGCCCTACGCCGTCTTCAGCGTGCTGATGTTTACCACGCCAGACTGGAGCTACCATAGCAAGGTTATCTATGCCTTCGTCACCTACTTCCTGCTGTCGATTACCTATACCGCCATTAATATCCCATACTGTTCATTGGGCAGCGTAATAACCAACGATCCAAAAGAGCGCGTCGCCTGCCAGTCATATCGCTTCGTGCTGGTGGGCATCGCCACGCTACTACTTTCGTTAACGCTGCTGCCGATGGCGGAGTGGTTCGGCGGCGCAGACAAAGCCAAAGGCTATCAGATGGCGATGATGGTGCTGGCCTTTATTGGTATGTGCATGTTCCTCTACTGCTTTGCTACCGTGCGCGAGCGTGTCCGTCCGGCGGTACAAACCAACGACGATCTGAAAAAAGACCTGCGGGACGTCTGGAAAAACGACCAGTGGGTGCGCATTCTGCTGCTTACCCTGTGCAACGTCTGCCCCGGCTTTATCCGGATGGCCGCCACCATGTACTATGTTACCTGGGTCATGGGACAGAGCACCCACTTCGCGACGCTGTTTATTAGCCTTGGCGTAGTGGGCATGATGATTGGCAGCATGCTCGCCAAAACGCTGACCGATCGCTGGTGCAAGCTGAAAGTGTTTTTCTGGACTAACATCGCGCTGGCGCTCTTCTCCGGTGCGTTCTACTTCTTCGATCCTCACGCAACGGTGATGATCGTGGTGCTCTACTTCCTGCTCAACGTGCTGCATCAGATCCCCTCTCCGCTGCACTGGTCACTCATGGCCGACGTAGACGACTACGGCGAGTGGAAGACCGGCAAACGTATTACCGGGATCAGCTTCTCCGGTAACCTTTTCTTCTTAAAAGTCGGACTGGCGGTAGCCGGTGCGATGGTAGGCTTCCTGCTCTCCTGGTACGGCTACGATGCTGGCGCGAAGCAGCAGAGCGCCACGGCGATTAACGGCATTATGCTGCTGTTCACCGTTATCCCGGGCGTGGGCTATCTGATTACCGCCGGGGTTGTTCGCCTGCTGAAGGTTGACCGTGCGTTTATGCAGCAGATCCAGACTGACCTGGAGAAACGCCGCATTAACTACCGCGAGCTGAGTGAAAGCAGCCAACTTCCAACAGGCGACAACGTGAGGAAAGCATAATGCGCCAGTGGCCAAATCCCTTTATTGAACAACGCGCCGACCCGTTCATTCTGCGTCACGGCGATGGGTACTACTTTATCGCCTCCGTGCCAGAGTATGATCGGCTGGAGATCCGCCGCGCCGCTACCCTGGAGGGGCTGCGCGACGCCGAGCCGGTGGTGGTATGGCGTAAACCGCAGACTGGCCCGATGAGCCAGCTTATTTGGGCCCCGGAGCTGCATCAGATTGACGGAAAGTGGTACATCTACTTTGCCGCGACCCATACGCACGATCTCGACGAGATGAATATGTTCCAGCACCGCATGTTTGTGCTGGAGTGTGCCGATGCCGATCCCTTAACCGGTCGCTGGACGGAGAAAGGACAGGTGCAGACGCCGTTTGATACCTTTGCGCTGGATGCCACGACGTTCAATCACCAGGGTAAACAGTGGTACCTGTGGGCACAGAAAGCCCCCGATATTCCCGGCAACTCAAATATCTATCTGGCAGAGCTGGAGAACCCGTGGACGCTGAAAGGCGAGCCGGTGATGCTAAGCAAGCCGGAGTTTGAGTGGGAGTGCCGTGGTTTTCTGGTCAACGAGGGGCCGGCGGTGATGACTCACGGTAACAGGCTGTTTATCACCTACTCCGCCAGCGCCACCGATGAGAACTACTGTCTGGGCCTGCTGTGGATCGATATTGATGCCGATCCACGCCGGCCAGAGAACTGGCATAAATCGCCGCAGCCGGTGTTTACCACCAGCTACGATAACAAGCAGTTTGGCCCGGGCCACAACAGTTTTACCTGCACAACGGATGGTGAAGACGTGCTGGTTTACCATGCGCGTAACTACACTGAAATTGAGGGCGACCCCCTCTACGATCCAAACCGCCATACCCGCCTGAAGCTGATCCAGTGGGATAAAGAGGGAATGCCGATTTTTGGCGTTCCGCCTGCGGACAGCTATTAAGTTCCGCCGGGTGGCGCTGCGCTTACCCGGCCTACGATCCTGTAGGCCCGGCAAGCCTGCGCCGCCGGGCGTTAAATCTACACCAACGTTCCGTAAATCGTCAGCAGCGCCACGACCACCACCACGGCGAACGAGGTTTTCTTCGCCATCGACACCGCGGCTTTAGGCGTTTCGACCTTATCGAGATGTGGCTCACGCGCCAGCGAGAACTGGGCCAGCCGGGTCAGGACATGATACTGCGAGGTGCGCCAGTCGGTGAGCGAGGCAAACCAGGCGGGCAGCGCCTTTTCACCGTGGCCGATAAGCGCGTAGACAACCCCCACCAACCGCACCGGGATCCAGTCCAGCAGATGCAGGATCGCGTCGATGCCGGACTGTAACCGTGCGTGCGGCGTCAGGTAGCGCGCCAGCCACGACTGCCAGGCGCGCAAGAAGGCGTAGCCCACCAGCAGCACCGGACCCCACGCGCCACCAACGACAAACCAGAACAGCGGCGCCAGGTAGAAACGGAAGTTAATCCACAGCAGGGCATTTTGCAGCTCGCGCAGGTATTCACGCTCGTCGCACTCCGGCGGCACGCCGTGGATCAGCGTCAGCTCGCTGGCCATCGTATCCCGTGCGTGGCTATCATCCCGCGAGGCCGCTTTCAGGTAGGCATGGTAGTGCAGGCGCACCTTGCCCGCGCCGATGCAGAGCAGGCCGAGCATAATCCACACCACCAGCAGCGGCACGTTGAAAAAGAGTCCGTAGAGCGCACGCAGCAGCAGAAAGGTTACCAGCATCGCCAGGGCGGCCATCAGCAGCGTGCGCAGCATCGAGAAGCGCTTAATCCGGCGGAACAGCACCTCAAGGCGGTGATCCAGATGCCAGTGCTCGCCAAGCTTAAAAAGGCGCTCGGCGATCAATACCAGCAGCATCGTGAATAGCGTCATGTCATCTCCTTATCTGACGAGGGGGCAACCAGAGCGCGGAACTTCGACCAGTCAAAGGCCGGGCCAGGATCGGTTTTACGCTCGGGGGCAATGTTGCTGTGTCCGGTCATATTGTCAGCAATGGCGGGATAAAGCGCAACCAGCGCCTGGGTAATTGCCGCCAGCTGTTGATACTGCATTTCGGTATAGGGCAGCGTATCCGTCCCCTCAAGCTCGATACCGATGGAAAAATCGTTACAGCGCTCGCGCCCATGATAGCAGGAGAGACCCGCGTGCCAGGCGCGCTTATCAAAAGGCACATACTGGACGATTTCGCCGTCGCGGCGGATCAGGCAGTGCGCGGAGACGCGCAGATGAGCTATCTCGGCAAAGAAAGGGTGTGCGGTGGCATCCAGCGTGCCCGTAAACAGGGCGTCGATCCACGGCCCACCAAACTCTCCGGGGGGCAGGCTAATGTTATGCACCACCAGCAGGGAGGGACACTCATCATCCGGGCGGCAGTCATAATGCGGGGAGCGGACCTGCCGCGCATCGACCAGCCAGCCCTCGTTTAACTGCATACGGGTTCTCCTCAACTATGGCTCTAATACTCGCTTCAGAGTAGCATGATTCAATCTTCTGATTCGTTACCCTTTTTGGAGTTTTATCATGCCGCCTCGCCGTTACAACCCTGATAGCCGTCGTGATGCCCTGCTGGAACGTATAAATTTGGATATCCCCGCCGCCGTGGCGCAGGCCCTGCGTGAAGACCTGGGCGGCGAGGTGGATGCGAACAACGATATTACCGCCCAGCTGCTGGCGGAAGATACGCGCTCGCACGCGGTGGTGATCACCCGTGAGGATGGCGTCTTCTGCGGCAAGCGCTGGGTAGAAGAGGTCTTTATTCAGCTGGCTGGCGACGACGTGCAGATCCAGTGGCACGTTGCCGACGGGGAGAGCGTGACGGCAAACCAGCCGCTGTTCGAGCTGGACGGCGCCTCCCGCGTGCTGCTGACCGGCGAGCGCACGGCGCTGAACTTTGTCCAGACTCTCTCCGGCGTGGCGAGCGAGGTTCGTCGCTATGTGGACCTGCTTGAAGGCACAAAAACTCAGCTGCTGGACACCCGTAAAACCCTGCCCGGCCTGCGTACCGCCCTGAAGTACGCGGTGCTGTGCGGCGGCGGGGCCAACCACCGCCTCGGCCTCTCCGATGCGTTTCTGATCAAAGAGAACCACATTATCGCCTCCGGCTCGGTACGCCAGGCGGTAGAGAAAGCCTTCTGGCTGCACCCGGACGTGCCGGTCGAAGTAGAGGTGGAGACGCTCACAGAGCTGGAAGAGGCGCTGAAGGCCGGGGCCGATATCATTATGCTGGATAACTTTACCACCGAGCAGATGCGCGAGGCGGTGCGGATCACCGACGGCCAGGCCCGGCTGGAGGTCTCCGGCAACGTCACCTTTGACACCCTTCGCGAATTTGCTGACACCGGGGTGGACTATATCTCGGTGGGCGCGCTGACCAAGCACGTACGCGCCCTCGATCTGTCGATGCGTTTCCGTTAGTCCCGGTAAGGCCCCGGTGGCGCTGCGCTAACCGGGGCGACATGTTTCGTTCCTGCTCGCAAAACCGCTGTTCAATCTTGCAACGCCATTAAAAACTCAGGAAGCAACCTTCCCGAACGCGGTTTTACCCCCTCGCCACCCTCTTTCTCTGCTGACACACTCCCCCGCATCAACCAGGGAGCACGTCATGAAACAGTCATTGGAAAAACAGCGGGGGTTTACCTTAATCGAGCTGATGGTGGTTATCGGTATCATTGCCATCCTCAGCGCCATCGGCATTCCCGCCTATCAGAACTACCTGCGCAAAGCGGCCCTCACCGACATGCTGCAAACCTTTATCCCCTACCGTACCGCCATTGAACTGTGCGCTCTCGATCGCGGCGGTACGGAGAGCTGCGACGGCGGCAGTAACGGCATCCCCTCTCCCACCACCACGCGCTACGTTTCCGAGATGAGCGTCGAAAACGGCACGGTCACGCTGACCGGGCAGGAGAGCCTGACCGGGCTGAGCGTGACGCTGGTGCCGCAGTGGAGCAGCAGCGGCATAAGCGGCTGGCAGCGTACCTGCAACGTGCAAAACGACGCAGCGTTCCAGCAGGCCTGCGAAGATGTTTTCCGCTTTGATTATCAGTAAGGAAGGAATATGGATATACCTGCATCGTTCGCCGCGCAAAGCCATCTTCCGGCCGTCAGCGAGGGCAGTACCTCCGTGGTGGAGCTGCTTAACCAGACGCTGCAGCAGGCGCTGGCGCAGCGGGCGTCCGACATCCACTTTGAGCCGGGGGAGAAGCACTATCGCATCCGGCTGCGTATTGACGGCGTGCTCCATGCCCTTCCCTTGCTAACACGAGAGAGCGCAAAGACGCTGACGGCGCGCCTGAAGGTGCTGGGCAGCCTGGATATCGCCGAGCGGCGTCTGCCCCAGGATGGGCAGTTCACGGTTACGCTCTCCGGCAGAGCGATCTCGTTTCGTATCGCCACGCTGCCCTGCCGCCACGGGGAGAAGATCGTTCTGCGCCTGTTGCATCAGATGAACCAGCCGCTGGATCTCGCTGCGCTGGGCATGGATCCGCAGCAGCTGGCCCAGTTTCAGACGGCGCTCGCCAGACCGCAAGGGCTGATGCTGGTCACCGGCCCCACGGGCAGCGGCAAGACCGTGACGCTCTACAGCGCGCTGGCGGCGCGTAACCTGCCCGAGGTAAACATTTGCAGCGTGGAGGATCCGGTGGAGATCCCGCTGGAGGGGCTAAACCAGACGCAGATTAATCCCCGGGCGGGGCTGGACTTTCATAGCGTGCTGCGGGCGCTGCTGCGCCAGGATCCGGACATCATTATGGTGGGCGAGATCCGCGATGGCGAAACGGCGGAGATTGCTATTAAAGCCTCCCAAACCGGTCATCTGGTGCTCTCTACTCTGCACACCAGCTCCACCAGCGAAGCGTTGGTGAGGATCGCCCAGATGGGCGTCGCACGCTGGATGATCGCCTCTGCGCTCTCGCTGGTGGTCGCGCAACGGCTGGTGCGTAAGCTCTGCCCACACTGTCGTCGTCGGCAACCGGAGGATGTTATTCTGCCGCCAGGCCTCTGGCCCCGCCCCCTGCCCCACTGGCAGGCCATCGGCTGCGAAGCGTGCTATCACGGCTTCTGCGGCAGAGTGGCACTCTTTGAAGTGCTGAGCGTCAACCGCGTCCTGCGCCAGGCTATCGCCAGCGGCGAGCCAGCTGAGCGCATCGAGCAGCAGGCGCGCCAGCAGGGTATGATCACCCTGTTTGAACACGGCTGTCTTGCCGTCGAGCAGGGTTTAACAACCCTGGAGGAGCTGCTGCGGGTTCTGGGGATGCCCCATGCAGGCTAATCAGCTCTGGCACTGGCGGGGACTTGATAATGCAGGCCAGCGCTGCCAGGGGGCACGCTGGGCGGCAGATCGGCTGACCCTTGCCGAGGCGCTCCAGGCTGAGCAGATCTTTATTCTGACCCTCAGGCGCAGCGCGGTTCGAACGGCAGCCTGGCGCGGGACGCACCGCTGCAATGTGGTGCACCAGCTGGCAACGCTGCTCAAGGCGGGCTTGACCCTGCCCGATGCGCTGCTGATGCTCTCCCAACAGCATCCGGTAGGACAGTGGCAGGCGCTGCTGCAAAGCCTCGCGGAGGATCTGGCCCAGGGCACCGCGCTCTCTGCGGCCATGCGCCGCTGGCCGGACGCCTTCCCGCCGATCTATATCGCTATGATCCACACCGGTGAGCTGACCGGCGCGCTGGATGAGTGCTGCTTCCAGCTTGCCGCCCAGCAGAAAACCCAGCAAGAGCTGGCCGGCAAGGTAAAAAAGGCCCTGCGCTACCCGCTGATCGTTTTGACCCTGGCGGTGGCAGTAACGCTGGCGATGATCCTGCTGGTACTGCCCGAATTCGCCGCTATCTACCGGACCTTCAATACGCCGCTGCCAGCGCTCACGCGTGGCGTTATGGCGCTCTCGGGGCTGATTACCCGCGCCGGACCCTGGACGCTGGCTGCGGCTCTGCTCCTTGCCGCCAGCGGATTTGCGCTGCGCAACCACCCGCCGTGGCAACGCTATCGGCAGCGGCTGCTGTTGAGGATCCCGGTCGTCGGTGGGCTGGTGCGGGGGCAAAGGCTCAGCCAGATATTTACCGTGCTGGCCCTCACCCAGAGGGCGGGTATTGCTTTTCTGCAGGGGCTGGAGAGCGTCGAGGCAACCTTAACCTGCCCCCACTGGCGCGAAGCGATCCATCATATCCATCAGGAGATAGCGCAGGGGACGCCAATCTGGGCGGCGCTGAAAAACAGCGGTGAGTTTAGTGCGCTGTGCATTCAGCTGGTACGAACCGGCGAGGCTTCCGGGGCGCTCGATACCATGCTCGACAACCTTGCCCGCCACCATAGCGAACTGACGCAGCAGCAGGCGGATGGCCTGGCTACGCTGCTGGAGCCACTCATGCTGGTGGTGACCGGGGTTATCATCGGAACGCTGATCGTCGCCATGTATCTGCCGATTTTTCATCTGGGAGATGCGATGAGCGGAATGGGATAACAGCAGGAGAGAAGCTGGCGCAGCGAACCGCGCCAGCAGAGACATCAGAGGCTATTGAAAACGCGGTTTTCCTGCTCGGCGACGCGAATAAAGGTGGTGCGCTTGGTCAGCTCTTTCAGGCGGGATGCGCCCACATAGGTGCAGGCTGAACGCAGGCCACCAAGGATATCGCGGGCGGTGTTCTCAACCGGGCCACGCAGGGCCAGCTTAACGGTTTTCCCTTCCGCTGCGCGGTAGCCCGCAACGCCGCCAACGTGACGGTTCATCGCCGACTCAGAGCTCATGCCGTAGAAGAGCATGAATTTCTCGCCGTTTTCATCGACTACGGTGCCGCCGCTCTCTTCGTGACCGGCCAGCATACCGCCCAGCATCACGAAGTCCGCGCCGCCGCCAAAGGCTTTTGCCACGTCGCCCGGTACGGTACAGCCGCCGTCGCTGACGATCTGGCCGCCGAGACCGTGAGCCGCATCGGCACACTCGATCACCGCAGAGAGCTGCGGGTAGCCGACACCGGTTTTCACGCGGGTGGTGCAGACGGAGCCTGGGCCGATGCCAACCTTGACGATATCAGCCCCGGCGAGGATCAGCTCTTCACACATTTCGCCCGTCACGACGTTACCGGCGCAGATGGTTTTGGTCGGCCATGCCGCACGCGCTTTGGCCACGAACTGCACGAAGTGCTCGGAGTAACCATTAGCAACGTCAATACAGACAAAGCTCAGCGCCGGGCTGGCGTCGAGGATCTGTTTGGTCTTTTCAAAATCAGCGTCTGAAGTGCCGGTTGAAACCATCACGTGTTTCAGCACCTCAGCGGATTCAGCGGCAACAAAGGCTTTCCACTCTTCTACAGAGTAGTGCTTGTGCACGGCAGTCAGGATGTCGAACGACGCCAGCGCTTTCGCCATCGCGAAGGTGCCTACGGTATCCATGTTCGCTGCGATAACAGGAAC
The DNA here is from genome assembly GCA_002918705.1 of Escherichia sp. ESNIH1. Taxonomy (GTDB): domain Bacteria; phylum Pseudomonadota; class Gammaproteobacteria; order Enterobacterales; family Enterobacteriaceae; genus Pseudescherichia. The sequence continues at coordinate 101,368 of PQKR01000006.1, forward strand.
GCCAGACCAGGTCATGCCAGAGTGCTTAAAGGTATACTCGCGTTCTAGCTGGACATCAGAACGACTTTTGAGGGTAGAGCGTTTAGGGCGGATAAGAACGTCTTTAAAGCCTAATTTCAGATCTTCTTCAATACGCATGAACGGATTCCTGGGGTTAATGGCGACTAACGCATACGAGCTAACACACAACTCCAGTGACGCTATCATACGCACTAAATAGGAGTCCGCAAGACTGCGAAATTCTCTTTTTTTACGCTACAATCCTATAAATTTACCTGCCGAATGGGCGGGGTCCGGATAATTGATCGTTTCGTTTTCCGTACAAATTATAACCTTTTGATTTATGAATAGATAAATCAAAAGATCGTGAGCTGGCAGAGCAGTCTGGGATTTTGCGTTATGGGGTATACGGTCGCCTTAACCGGGGGAATAGGCAGCGGGAAGAGTACGGTTGCCCGCGAATTCCTGAAAAACGGGGTTAGCGTCGTTGATGCTGATGTCATTGCCCGCCAGGTGGTTGAGCCTGGCGCTCCTGCCCTACGCGCCATTGCGGCCCATTTTGGGCCAGAGACGATCCAGCCAGACGGCACGCTCAACCGCCGCCTGCTGCGGGAACGCATTTTCGCCTCGCCAGACGACAAACGCTGGCTTAACGCACTACTCCACCCCCTGATCCACGAGGAGACCCAGCGGCAGATTGCCGGGGCGACATCGCCCTACGTGCTCTGGGTAGTGCCGCTGCTGGTGGAGAACCAGCTGCACACCAGGGCCGATCGGGTACTGGTGGTTGACGTCTCCCCGGAGACACAGATTTCCCGCACGATGGCGCGCGATGGCGTCACGCGTGAGCACGCCGAGCATATCCTTGCTGCTCAGGCCACGCGAGAAGCACGCCTTGCCGTCGCGGATGATGTTATTGACAATAATGGCGCACCAGATGCCGTTGCATCGGATGTTGCCCGCCTGCATGAGGCGTATCTACGCTACGCTTCCCAGGTCGTATCACAGGAAAAACCGTAATGCAGACCCACGTCCTTTTTGAACACCCGCTCAATGAAAAGATGCGCACCTGGCTGCGTATTGAATTTCTGCTCCAGCAGCTCTCTGCCCGGCTTCCCATCAGCGATCACGCTGACGCCTTACACTTTTTTCGTAACGCCGGAGACCTGCTTGACGTGTTCGAACGCGGCGATATCCGCACCGAGCTGCTGAAAGAGCTGGAGCGCCAGCAGCGTAAGCTAAAAGCGTGGGTAGAAGTGCCTGGCGTCGACCAGAGCCGTATTGATGCGGTGCGCGACCAGCTGAAGCAGAGCAGCAATACGCTAATGGCCGCTCCACGCGTTGGCCAGCTGCTGCGTGAAGAGCGCCTGATTGGCCTGGTGCGCCAGCGCCTCTCTATTCCCGGCGGCTGCTGCAGCTTCGATCTGCCGACCCTGCACCTGTGGCTCTATGCGCCTCAGTCCCAGCGGGATGAGCAGGTCGCCGTCTGGCTGGAGAGCCTCCAGCCGCTGACCCAGACCCTGACGCTGATCCTCGACCTGATCCGCAACTCTGCGCCGTTCCGTAAGCAGACCAGCCTGAACGGCTTTTATCAGGACAACGGTGACGATGCCGACCTGCTGCGTCTGGAATTGACCCTCGCCGACCAGCTCTATCCGCAAATCTCCGGGCATAAGAGCCGTTTTGCCATCCGCTTTATGCCGCTGGACAGCGAAAACGGCCACGTGCCGGAGCGTCTCGATTTTGGCCTGGCCTGCTGTTAAGGAGGAGTGATGTCTGAAGAAACCGTTGTAAACTGCCCAACCTGCGGCCGGAACGTTGTCTGGAACGAGACCAGCCCGTTTCGCCCGTTCTGCTCTAAGCGCTGCCAGCTTATTGATTTAGGCGAGTGGGCCGCCGAAGAGAAGCGCATCCCCAGCGAGAGCGACCTCTCCGACAGCGATGGCTGGAGCGAGGAGAAACAGCCTTAAGCGTTTAATTGCCCGGTGGCGCGACGCTTACCGGGCCTACAAAACCAGCAAACTACTCGCCGCGTAACCGGGCGACGATCGGCTGGTTGGCGGGTGGGAAGTCGTCCCCGTTCAGCGCCTGCGGCGTCAACCACTCTCCCGGCTGTCCCTCTTTCCCCCACGGCTCCCCTTCCCAGCCTTCGACCAGGTAGAACCACAGGGTGATGTGCAGCTCCGGATAGTGGTAATCCAGTTTTTCATACAGCTGCGCTGAGGTGACGGTAATGCCCACCTCCTCGTCCAGCTCGCGCGCCAGCGCCTGCTCCGGGGTTTCACCAGCCTCAATCTTGCCGCCGGGAAACTCCTTCTTATTGGCCATGTGCGCGTCGGCGGCACGCTGGGTAATAAAGATTTCACCCTGCGGATTGCGAATGATCCCGGCGGCGATATTCAATACTTTCATCAGGTAGGCTCCATAAAAAAGGCGCAGAATCTGCGCCTTTGTTTTTTATTGTGTTGCGTTTAGCTCAGACGGCCGTGGCACTGTTTGTATTTTTTGCCAGAGCCGCACGGGCATGGATCGTTACGGCCCACTTTACGCTCGCCGGACTGCTCCGCCAGATCGGCTGCGGCCTGCGCGTCGTCGGACTGGTGGCTAAGCTGCTGCATCTGGGCCAGGCGCTCTGACTCTTCGCGACGCTGCTGCTCCATCTCCTCCACCTCTTCCGGCATCCGCACCTGTACTTTCGACAGAGTGCTGATCACTTCATACTTCAGTGACTCAAGCATAGCGGCGAACATAGCGAAGGATTCGCGCTTGTACTCCTGCTTCGGATCTTTCTGCGCATAGCCGCGCAGGTGGATACCCTGACGCAGGTAGTCCATCGCCGCCAGGTGCTCTTTCCACAGGGAGTCGAGGGTTTGCAGCATGACGCCTTTTTCGAAGTGGCGCATCATCTCGGCACCCACCACCTCTTCTTTACGCTGATAGACCTCGACGGCGCTCTGCATAATACGCTCGCGCAGCGTCTCTTCATGCAGATCCGGCTCTTTGTCCAGCCACTCGGCAATCGGCAGGTCAAGATCGAAGTCGTTTTTCAGACGCTCCTGCAGGCCAGGGATGTCCCACATCTCCTCCAGCGACTGCGGCGGAATATGTCCGTCGATGGTCGCCTTGAAGACGTCCTCGCGGATGCTGGCGATGGTTTCGCTGACGTCGCTTACGTCCAGCAGTTCGTTACGCTGGGTGTAGATCGCGCGGCGCTGGTCGTTGGCTACGTCGTCATACTCCAGCAGCTGCTTACGAATGTCGAAGTTGCGGCTCTCCACCTTACGCTGGGCGTTGGCGATAGCCTTGGTCACCCACGGGTGCTCGATCGCTTCGCCTGGCTTCATCCCCAGCTTGCGCATCATGTTGGAGACGCGGTCGGAGGCGAAGATACGCATCAGGGCATCTTCCATCGACAGGTAGAAGCGAGAGGAGCCCGCATCACCCTGACGACCGGAACGGCCGCGCAGCTGGTTATCGATACGGCGGGATTCATGACGTTCGGTACCGATGATGTGCAGACCGCCGGACGCCAGCACGGCATCATGACGCACCTGCCAGTCCGCTTTGATTTTAGCGATCTGCTCTGCGGTTGGCTCCGGCAGCGCGGCAACCTCTGCCTGCCAGCTACCGCCCAGCATAATATCGGTACCACGACCGGCCATGTTGGTGGCGATGGTCACCGCCGCCGGGTAGCCCGCCTGGGCCACGATCGCCGCTTCGTTGGCGTGGAATTTGGCGTTCAGAACGTTGTGCTTGATACCCGCTTTGGTCAGCTCGTGTGACACCACCTCGGATTTCTCGATGGAGATGGTCCCCACCAGCACCGGCTGGCCGTTAGCGGTACGCTCTTTAATATCTTCGATAATGGCCTGAATTTTTTCCGCTTCGGTCATGTAAACCAGGTCCGGCAGATCCTTACGGATCATCGGACGGTTGGTCGGCACCACCACGGTGTCCAGCTTGTAGATAGAGCTAAACTCAAACGCTTCGGTATCGGCGGTACCGGTCATCCCCGCCAGCTTCTCATACAGGCGGAAGTAGTTCTGGAAGGTGATGGAGGCCAGCGTCTGGTTCTCGTTCTGGATCTCTACGCCCTCTTTGGCCTCAACGGCCTGGTGCAGGCCATCGGACCAGCGGCGGCCCTGCATGGTACGGCCGGTATGTTCATCAACGATGATCACTTCGCCGTCTTTCACGATGTAGTCTACGTCGCGGGTGAAGAGCACGTGTGCACGCAGCGCAGCGGTGACGTGGTGCATCAGCATGATGTTGCCCGGGGAGTAGAGCGACTCGCCCTCGTCCATGATGCCCTCTTTCACCAGCAGCTCTTCAATCAGCACCAGCCCGCGCTCGGTCAGGTTCACCTGACGCGCTTTCTCATCCACGGAGAAGTGGCCTTCGCCCTGGAAGGTGTCAGAGTCCTCTTTCTCCTGACGGATCAGGTTAGGGATGATTTTGTTGACGCGCTTGTACATGTCGGAGCTGTCTTCCGCCGGACCGGAGATGATCAGCGGCGTACGGGCTTCGTCGATCAGGATGGAGTCCACCTCATCCACCAGCGCATAGTGCAGCTTACGCTGAACGCGCTCTTCCGGACTGAACGCCATGTTGTCACGCAGATAGTCAAAGCCGTATTCGTTGTTGGTGCCGTAGGTGATATCTGCGGCATAGGCCTCACGCTTGGCCGGTGCAGGCAGGCCAGACATGTTAACGCCTACGCTCATGCCAAGGAACTCGAACAGCGGACGGTTGTTTTCGGCGTCGCGCTGGGCAAGGTAGTCGTTGACGGTGACCACGTGCACGCCTTTACCGCTCAGGGCGTTCAGGTAGGCCGGCAGGGTTGCGGTCAGGGTTTTACCTTCACCGGTACGCATCTCGGCGATGCAGCGATCGTTAAGCACCATGCCGCCCAGCAGCTGGACATCAAAGTGGCGCATACCGAATACGCGCTTGCTCGCTTCGCGCACCACGGCGAATGCTTCCGGGATCAGGCTCTCTACGGTCTCGCCTTTTTCAAGACGGGCGCGGAACTCGGCGGTTTTGGCTTTCAGCTCGTCATCGCTGAGCTTCTCCATAGCCGGTTCCATGCTGTTGATAAGGGTCACGGCCTTGCGCATCCGGCGCAGGGTACGATCGTTACGGCTACCAAATACTTTTGTTAACAGTTTAATAAGCATAATAAATTCTCAAACGCCCCAAAGCGGGCAGATAAATTAAGGTGTTGAAACGGTTAATTTAGCTGAGGCGTTGAGGTCCGGCGCGGATCCCCTGCACCTGCGCGAGCCAGCTGGCAACGGTAAACGCCGCGTGCGGTTCGGGAGTAGAGACAGGCTTATGCCGGACGATAACCGGCGGTTTGCCCTCCTGGGTCAGCAGGGCATTGAGCGTATCCAGCAGCGCCAGATGCTGCGCCCGGACGGGCAGCGGCTCTTCGGCAACCGACAGCGCCTGCGGCGTCATCGCAAAGGAGAGATGGCGAATAACGGTGCGAATGGCGTGCTGGTGCCAGTAGTCGACGGTAAAGGTCGGACGGCGGCTGGCTTCAAGCAGTGCGAGGCTGGTGAAATTAACCGGGCTGGTGCGGTTATGGTTGCTGGCGGTGGCCTTTTCAGGCTGGGTGGGACGATCCTGCGTACCCGGCGCGGGCAGGCCAAGACTCGCCGCGACCATCCCTAAAAAGAGATGCGGCCAGAAGTAGCGTCTGCCAAATTGTCGCCAGCGCGTCAGTAATCCGCTCACTTGCTCCACCATTAATGGGTTAAACCTACCCGATTCACATCAACATCCGTTATTTTGCGACCAAATATTACCATTAAAGGCGCTACACGGCAGTAACAATGAGGGGCATAGCCGGGTGAAAACGCTTAAGAAAACAGCGAACGCACCGCTTTCGGCAGTAAACTACGTCTGGATTTATACGTCGGGAGGCAGGAAGAGAAACAGTAAAACCTGGAAACAAAAACGACTGGCGCCCCTGACCGGAGAGAGTGCCAGGTTAACCAGTCGAATTTTTACTAAACGGTCTGGAGGATTATGCCAGTACCGTTGACGGTGCTTTGAATGCCAGCGGCAGCTCAGCGTCGTCCTGGAACGTCACATACTCCCAGGCTTCCTGTTTAGCCAGGACCGCCTGCAGCAGTTTATTATTCAGCGCATGACCGGATTTATAAGCGGTAAATGCACCGATAATGTTGTGACCACACATGAACAGATCACCGATCGCATCCAGCATTTTATGACGCACAAACTCGTCTTCAAAACGCAGGCCGTCTTCGTTCAGTACGCGATAGTCATCAACGACGATGGCACAGTCGAAGCTGCCGCCCAGGCAGAGGCCACGGGACTGCAGATACTCGATATCACGCATAAAGCCGAAGGTACGCGCGCGGCTAATCTGGCGCATAAATGCGTCGGCAGAGAAGTTCATCGCGTAGCGCTGGCTGCTGGCATCAATCGCCGGATGGTTAAAGTCGATGGTAAAGTCCAACGTAAAACCATTGTACGGCTTGAATTCAGCCCATTTGTCGCCGTCTTCGACGCGAACGGTCTCTTTGATGCGAAGGAATTTCTTCGCACAGTTCAGCTCTTCGATACCGGCATCAAGCAGCAGGTAAACGAACGGCGCTGCACTACCGTCCATGATCGGGATCTCAGGGGCGTCAACTTCAATCATGATGTTGTCGATACCCAGACCCGCCAGCGCGGCATTGAGGTGCTCTACGGTAGAGATCCGCACGTCATGCTCGTTCACCAGACAGGTACAGAGCATGGTATCACGCACAGATTTGGCATCGGCCGGAAAATCTACCGGTGGATTCAAGTCAGTGCGACGATAGATGACCCCGGTGTTGGCCGACGCAGGTCGCAGCGTCAGGGTGACTTTTTTGCCGGTATGCAAACCGACGCCAGTCGCCTGAACGATACGTTTAAGTGTCCTTTGTTTGATCATCGTATAATCTCGCCTAGTTACTAATCCAACCGAATTGTACTATACAACCGGCGGGCCAGTTTAGCACAAAGAGCGACAATGCCCAACTTCCAGCTAATTCTTAGTCAGCCTGCTTACGTAAAAATGCCGGAATATCGAGATAATCTGGCTCTTTCGCGGTCTGCGGCGTCGGGTCATTAACCACTTTAGCGGCCGGTTTCTGCTCCTGGCTCAGCGGAGCCATACCGTGCTGCTGATAGCGATCCATCACCGGCTGCTGCTGTTTGTTAGTTACCAGGGTGATTTCAGGACGCTTGTCCATACCGATACCGGTGGCAACAACGGTCACGCGCAGCTCGTCGTTCATCTCTGGATCCAGAGAGGTACCGATAACCACGGTGGCGTTATCCGACGCAAAGGCACGGATGGTGTTACCCACGGTTTCAAACTCGTCCAGACGCAGGTCGAAGCCCGCCGTGATGTTGACCAGCACGCCGCGCGCGCCAGAGAGGTCGATATCTTCCAGCAGCGGGCTGGAGATCGCCATCTCGGCGGCTTCTTCCGCACGATCTTCCCCTTTCGCCACGCCGGAGCCCATCATCGCGTAGCCCATTTCGGACATCACGGTGCGCACGTCGGCGAAGTCGACGTTCATCAGGCCCGGACGGGTGATCAGCTCGGCGATGCCCTGAACCGCGCCTTTCAGCACGTCATTGGCCGCGCCAAAGGCGTCGAGCAGAGAGATGCCACGACCCAGCACCTTCAGCAGCTTGTCGTTCGGGATGGTGATCAGGGAGTCAACGTGCTTGGACAGCTCGGTGATCCCCTGCTCTGCAAAGGCCATACGCTTCTTGCCTTCGAAGTTGAAAGGCTTGGTCACGACGGCAACGGTCAGAATACCTAAATCTTTGGCTACTTCGGCAACCACTGGCGCAGCGCCTGTGCCTGTACCACCGCCCATACCTGCGGCGATGAATACCATGTCTGCGCCATCAAGCGCAGCGCGCAGTGCCTCACGGTCCTCTTCGGCTGCGTTGCGGCCGACTTCCGGATTAGCGCCTGCTCCCAGACCTTTGGTGATGCCGCCGCCGATCTGGATGGTCTGTCCCACCGCGGTCTTACGCAACGCCTGGGCGTCGGTGTTCACTGCAAAGAATTCAACGCCTTCGATGCGCTCGCGCACCATGTGCTCAACGGCGTTACCGCCGCCGCCACCGACGCCGATGACTTTAATCACCGCGTCGTTGGTCAGTTCCATAGGTTCAAACATAATTTTCTCTCCGATTTTACACATCATCCTTCAAACTGCGTTACGGCTGCAAGAGGGATTCAATGTAAGTACCTGTCGCCTGAGTCCGCTAATTTTGTGCGGTCTCTGAAAATATTAAAACTCTTTTCGCAGCCAGCTGTTCAGACGTTTGATCCACGAGCCGACTGACGCACGTTTTTCCACCTCTGCTTCACCACTTAAATGGGACTCCTTCCCGTAGTGCAGCAGACCTACCGCCGTTGAATAGTACGGCTCCTGGGCATAATCCGTCAGGCCCGTGATATTCAGCGGCGCACCTATGCGCACCTGTGTATGAAACACGCGTTGCGCACAGGCTGCAAGCCCTTCGATCTGCGCGGCGCCGCCGGTTAATACAATTCCTGCTGCAAGATGGTGCTTAACGCCTTGTTGCCGGAGCTGTTCTTGCAGCTGCAAAATTTCTTCGTTCACCAGATTGAGCAGCTCGGTGTAGCGCGGCTCAATCACCTCCGCCAGCGTTTGACGCTGCAGGCTGCGCGGTGGACGTCCGCCCACGCTCGGCACCTCTACGCTTTCGTCTTTACCGACGATAGCGCCCAGCGCACAGCCGTGGCGAACCTTAATGGCTTCGGCGTCGCTTGGCGGCGTACCGAAGGCATAGGCGATGTCGCTGGTCACCACGTTCCCCGCGTAGGGGATCACTTTGGTATGGCGCAGCGCACCGCCGGTATACACGGCGATGTCCATTGTACCACCACCGATATCGACCACGCAGACACCCAGCTCACGTTCGTCTTCCGTCAATACGGAATAGCTGGACGCCAGTCCGGCAAAAATAAGTTGGTCAACTTTCAGACCACATCGTTCAACTGCTTTGACAATGTTTTTTGCCATATCGTTGTGACATGTGATCAAGTGCACTTTTGCCTGCATCCGCACGCCGGATAACCCTACCGGATTTTTGATCCCTTCCTGGTAGTCAATGGCGTACTCCTGCGGGATCACATGCAGAACCCGGTGCTCATCGCGCACCCGCACCGACTTGGCGGTGTGCACCACGTTTTCAACGTCTTCCTGGGTCACTTCCTCTTCGGAAATGGGCACCATGCCGATCTCATTCTGACAGCTAATATGCTTGCCGGAGAGCGCCAGGTAAACCGACGAAATCTGGCAGTCCGCCATCAGCTCGGCCTGGTCGATGGCGCGCTGCACGCACTTTACCACCGACTCCAGATCGTTGACCCCGCCTTTATCCATACCCCGCGACGGGCAACTGCCCACGCCAATGATATTGATCATACCGTCGGGCAGAACTTCCCCTACCAAAGCGGCAACCTTCGCGGTGCCAATCTCCAGTCCTACTACCAGTTTTCTGTCCGTCGCCTTGATCATTATTGCTCTGCCTGTGCCTGATTCTGTTGCTGATTAGGATCCACAATGGGTGCCGGTTTCCAACCGACCGCCGCGCCCGAGTCGTAGCGCAGATCGACATAGCTGATCTCTTTGCCGTCGGTTTGCGCCTGCTGCTGCAGAACAGGATAGAGTTCTACAAAGCGTGACAGACGTTTCATCGTATCCCCCCGACCTAAGTTGAGCTTGATTCCATTATTAAGCGTCAACTGCCAGGAGCGACGGGCGGTCATCGCCGCCTCTTTCAACGTAAATTTGTCCTTTGCCAGCACCTGCCCCATGTCGCGATAGCCTTGCAACACTTCGCTTTCGCTCCCTTCCGGGCCAAAGAGCAGCGGAAGATTCTGTTCTTTAGCCCGATCGGTCGGCACGCTGAACGAATTTCCATCTGCATCCATCATGTGCTGATCATTCCACCGCGCAATGGGGACATATTCAACCAGATGAATCTTCAATTCGTCCGGCCACTGCTTTCTTACGCTGGCCTGCTTGATCCACGGCAGACGTTCAATCTGGCTCTGGATGATGTTTACATCCTGAGTCATAAAGGTCCCGGGCGCCCCCAGGGCCAGAATCGACTGGCGAATATCATCGTTGCGCGTGTAGTGGCGCTCACCGGTGACCACAAGCTTCGACAGCGGCAGGCGCTGCGCATCGTCCATCCAGCCCAGAATCATCCAGCCGCTCACCAACACGGTGCACAGCACCGCCAGCAGAAAAACAATTCCTGCAAGACGCGTTCCATTATTCCGCCGGGAGGCAACAACCTCCTCCTCTTCGCGGTTTCGCGTGTTTAGCGCAGCCTGCGACATATCAGTCCGCCAACTCCAGAATTCGTACAACCAATTGCGAGAAACTTAATCCAGCCTGGCGAGCCGCCATCGGGACCAGACTGTGGCTGGTCATTCCCGGCGAGGTGTTCGCTTCCAGCAGATAGAAGTGACCATCGCGATCCTGCATGGCATCGATTCGACCCCATCCACGGCAGCCTAAAACGGTCCAGGCCTTTAGTACCAGATCGCGCAGCTGCGCTTCGCGCTCCGCTTCTAATCCGCTGGGGCAGAAATACTGAGTCTCATCAGAGAGATACTTTGCCTCATAATCATAGAAGGTTCCTGCGGGTTGGATGCGAATTGAGGGTAAAATTTCTTCCCCTAATACTGCCACGGTAAATTCCGGCCCGCTCAGCCACTTCTCAACTAAGACTTCTTCATCATGCTGAAACGCTAAAGCTAACGCCGCATTCAGCGCGCCGGCCTCGTCAACTTTTGACATGCCCACGCTGGAGCCTTCGCGGCTGGGCTTAACGATCAGCGGCAGGCCCAGGTTGGCAATGTGCTGAAGTACGCTCTCGCTCAGGCCCTGCTCAAACTCTTTGCGCGTCAGCGCCGCCCACGGTGCGACAGGCAAGCCCGCGCCCTGCCACAGCAGCTTGCTGCGCAGCTTATCCATTGAGATGGCCGAGGCCATTACGCCGCTGCCGGTATAGGGCAGACCGGTCAGCTCAAGCAGGCCCTGCAGCGTACCGTCTTCGCCGCCGCGACCGTGCAGGGCAATAAAGACTTTGTCAAAGCCCATGCTCTTAAGCTGGGTGACGTCGGTATCACGCGGATCTACCGGATGGGCGTCCACGCCGCCTTCACGCAGGCCAGCCAGCACCGCAGCGCCGGAGTTCAGCGATACTTCACGCTCGGCGGAGGTTCCGCCCAGCAGGACTGCAACTTTATTAGCCATGACGCTCTTCCTCCTGCGACGGCTGCGGCTTCAGTTTATTCTCGGCCAGGCTGCGGGCAATTTTACCAATGTTTCCTGCCCCCTGAACCAGAATAAGATCGTTACCGGTTAATACCGGGGCCAGCATCGCTGCAACCTGGGCCGCATCCGGAACCAGGATCGGGTCGATTTTACCCCGGCCACGAATAGTACGGCACAGGGAGCGGCTATCCGCACCCGGGATCGGCGTCTCGCCTGCGGCATAAACGTCCAGCATCAGCAGAGCATCAACCTGGGTCAGCACGTTGGCAAAATCATCGTACAGGTCACGGGTACGGGTGAAACGGTGCGGCTGGAAAATCATGACCAGATTTTTATCCGGCCAGCCTGCACGCGCGGCCTTGATGGTGGCATCCACTTCTGTTGGGTGGTGACCGTAGTCATCAACCAGCATGGCGCTGCCCGCTTTGCCGTTTACCTGCTCCAGCGGGAACGCGCCGAGGAAGTCGAAGCGGCGTCCGGTGCCCTGGAAGCTCTCCAGCGCCCGCAGGATCGCCTCGTCGTCAATCCCCTCTTCCGTCGCCACGGCAACCGCCGCCGCCGCGTTCAGGGCGTTATGGCGACCCGGCGCGTTCAGCGTAACCTGCAGGTTAGGTTTGTCCTGGCGCACCAGCACAAAATGTCCCTGCGGCCCGGTCTGCTGGTAGCTCTCTACCCGCACGTCCGCGTCGTCGCTAAAGCCGTAGGTAGTTGTTTGACGGCCTACGCGCGGCAGCAGCTCGCGGCACACCGGATCGTCAACGCACATCACCGCCCGACCATAGAACGGCAGGTTGTGCAGGAAGTTAATAAAGGTCTGCTTCAGGTTCTCGAAGTCGCCCTGGTAGGTATCCATATGGTCGGCTTCGATATTGGTGACGATCGCCACCATCGGCTGCAGATGCAGGAACGAGGCATCGCTCTCATCCGCCTCGGCAATCAGGTAGCGGCTGTGGCCCAGACGTGCATGTACGCCTGCGGCTTTCACCAGCCCGCCGTTAACAAAGGTCGGATCCAGTCCGGCCTCGGCATAGATGCTGGAGACCATCGCGGTGGTCGTGGTTTTGCCATGCGTCCCGGCGATGGCGATACCGTGACGAAAACGCATCAGCTCCGCCAGCATCTCTGCACGGCGGATCACCGGAATACGCGCCTCGTGCGCGGCCACGATCTCCGGGTTATCGGCTGAGATTGCGCTAGAGACCACCACGACGCTGGCGTCGCGTACGTTTTCCGGACGATGGTTGAAGTAGATGGTCGCGCCGAGGGCGGCCAGCTGCTGCGTAACCGGGTTTGGCGCAAGGTCGGAACCGCTGATCTGATAGCCTTCGTTCGCCAGGACTTCAGCGATGCCGCCCATGCCGGCCCCGCCAATGCCAACGAAGTGAATGTGCCGGACGCGACGCATCTCGGGCACGATTGAACGCAGTTTCGCCAGTTGTTGTGTATTCATTCTCTAAACGCCATAAACTTCTAAAATTCGTGCGACGCAAAAGGCGTCGCGATGGTTAAGCCTGTGCAGCAAGGCTTACGGCTTTTGCTACCCGGTCGGTAGCATCAGGAATGGCTGCGGCGCGTGCGCGCTCGGCCATTCCCAGTAACGTAACGCGATCCCAGCTCGCCAGCGTTTCGACGACGGAATCAACGGTAAACTGCGGCTGCTCAAGGATCTTCGCCGCGTGCGCCTGCTCTAACGGCAGCGCATTCCAGTACTGCTGCCGATCCTTATGCTGGAACGGCACGAACAGCGCCGGCAGCCCGGCAGCGGCGATCTCGCTCACCGTCAGCGCCCCGGAGCGGCAAACTACCACGTCGGCCCAGGCGTAGGCTGCCGCCATATCATCAATAAATTCGGTCACGCGGTGCTGCGGCTGGCCCGCATCGGCATAGGCCTGCTCAACAGTCTGCTGCGCCCCTTTTCCGCTCTGGTGCCAGATGGTTACCGCATCGCCCAGTCGGGCAGCGACCTGCGGCAGCGTCTGGTTCAGCACCCGAGCGCCCTGCGAGCCGCCGACGACCAGCACCCGTACCGGCCCTTCACGACCGGAGAGGCGATCCGCCGGCAGCGGCAGCGCCAGTACGTCGGTGCGCACCGGGTTACCCACCACGTCGGCCTGTGGAAACGCACCGGGAAAGGCCTGCATTACCTTGGTGGCGATCTTCGCCAGCCATTTGTTGGTCAGCCCGGCAATGCCGTTCTGCTCGTGTAGCACCACTGGAATACCCAGCGACCAGGCGGCGAGGCCACCCGGCCCGGAGACGTAGCCGCCCATCCCCAGCACCACGTCCGGTTTGAAACGCTGCATGATGGTCCGCGCCTGACGCCAGGCGTTAAAGATACGCAGCGGCGCAAGCAGCATGGCCTTCAACCCCTTCCCGCGCAGCCCGGAGATGCGAATAAAGTCGATCTCGATACCGTGCTTTGGCACCAGATCCGCTTCCATACGATCGGCGGTGCCCAGCCAGCGAACCTGCCAGCCCTGGGCCATTAAATGGTGCGCAACCGCCAGGCCGGGAAAAACGTGCCCGCCCGTGCCGCCTGCCATCACCATTAACCGCTTCGGTTGCCCACTCATCGAACACCTCGTGTAAACGCCTGGGCTTTTTCCAGACGCGTCTCATAATCTATACGCAACAGCATCATGATCGCCGTCGACATAATTAACAGGCTGGACCCACCGTAGCTGATTAACGGCAGCGTCAGACCCTTGGTTGGCAGCATCCCGGCGGCCGCGCCAACGTTGACGAGTGCCTGAAAACTAAACCAAATCCCGATCGAACAGGCCAGGAAGCCCGAGAAACGGTGGTCGATATCCAGCGCTTTCCGCCCAATAGACATCGCACGGAAAGCGACGAAGAATACCATCAAAAGCGCCAGTACCACACCGATATAACCCAGTTCTTCGCCGATAATGGAGAAAATGAAGTCGGTATGCGCCTCCGGCAGGTACTCCAGTTTTTGTACCGAGTTGCCGAGGCCCTGCCCCCAGAACTCGCCCCGGCCAAAGGCCATCAGCGACTGGGTAAGCTGGTAGCCGCTGCCAAAGGGATCTTCCCACGGGTTCCAGAACGAGGTCACGCGGCGGATACGGTAGGGTTCAGCAAGGATCAGCAGGATCACCGCAGAGATACCCATCCCGATGATGGCGATAAACTGCCACAGCTTGGCTCCGGCAAGGAACAGCATGGCGAGGGTAGTGACAAACAGCACGACCACTGTACCGAGGTCAGGCTGCGCCAGCAGCAGCAGGGCCAGCACAAGGATCACGCCCATCGGCTTCAGGAAGCCGCGCAGGTTATTACGCACCTCATCTACCTTACGCACCAGGTAGTTCGCGAGGTAGCAGAAGAGCGACAGCTTGGTGAACTCTGCAGGCTGGAAGCGCATCACGCCAAGGTCAATCCAGCGCGATGCCCCGTTAATCGAGCTGCCGACCAGCAGCACCAGCAGCAGCATCAAAATAGAGGCGATGAGCATGGCGGAGCTCCAGCGCTGCCAGAACTCCATCGGCAGGCGCAGGGTAATCATCGCCATACAAAACGCGAGGAAGATATAGAGCGCATCGCGCTTAGCAAAGAAGAAGGGATCGTTGGTCAGACGCTGCCCTACCGGCATCGATGCGGAGGTCACCATAATAAAGCCCACTGCCGCGAGGCCAAAGGTCAGCCACAGCAGCATCCGGTCATACATGACCAGGCTATCATCGTCCTTTGGACGCGACCCCATGACCCAGCCTTTAAGCGCCGCAAACAGCCACTCCAGGATACCGAGCCCCGGCAAATGCGGCATGCGTGGTAGCTTCAGGCGAGGAAATGATAAGCGCATTAGCCTAACTCCTTCGCCAGACGGGTGAATTCATCGCCCCGTTGTTCAAAGTTCTTAAACTGATCGAGGCTGGCACAGGCGGGTGAGAGCAGCACCATATCCCCTGACTTAAGCTGCGGCGCGATAAGGCGCATCGCCTGCTCCATCGTCTCAGTTTGCTGCGCAATCTCGGGACGTAACGCCGCCAGCGCTGCGCCGTCGCGGCCAAAGCAGTAGAGGCGCACGTTATCGCCGTTCAGGTAGCGGCTCAGGGGCGAGAAGTCCGCCGACTTGCCGTCGCCGCCCAGCAGCAGGTGCAGAGTGCCTTCAACGTGCAGACCGTTAAGCGCCGCCTCGGTGCTGCCAACGTTGGTCGCCTTGGAGTCATTGATCCAGCGCACGCCGTTATGCTCCAGCGCCAGCTGGAAACGGTGCGCCAGGCCGGTAAAGGTGGTTAACGCCTTCAGGCTGGTGGCACGCGGCAGGCCAGCGGCATCCGCCAGCGCCAGCGCCGCCAGGGCGTTGGTATAGTTGTGCTGGCCGCTGAGCTTCATCTCTTTAACGTTAAATACTTTCTCGCCCTTCACCCGCAGCCAGGTCTCACCCTGCTGACGGTTGAGGTGATAGTCGCCAACGTCGACGCCAAAGCTGATGCAGCGCTCATCCGCACCCCGAACCGGCATGGTCAGGGCGTCGTCGGCGTTGACCACGCAGACTTTAGCGTTCTCGAAAATGCGCAGCTTGGCGGCGCGATACTGCTGCAGGCCAAAGGGATAGCGATCCATATGATCTTCGGTGACGTTCAGGATCGTCGCTGCTACGGCGTGCAGGCTGGAGGTGGTCTCGAGCTGGAAGCTGGAGAGTTCCAGCACGTACAGCTCGCGGTTGCTGTCGAGCAGCATCAGTGCCGGCAGACCAATATTGCCGCCGACGCCAACGTTAACGCCCGCGGCTTCCGCCATCTCGCCCACCAGCCTGGTGACGGTGCTCTTGCCGTTAGAGCCGGTAATCGCAATCACCGGCGCCTGGGCTTCACGGACAAACAGTTCGATATCGCCGACAATCTCTACGCCAGCCTCGGCGGCCGCGCTCAGCGACGGGTGCGCCAGGGCGAGACCGGGGCTGGCAACGATCAGATCGGCGGCCAGCAGCCAGTCGTCATTCAGACTACCAAGGTGGCGCTCCACCGACTCCGGGAGCTTCTCCAGCCCCGGCGGCGCGCTACGCGTATCCATCACCCGCGGCGTCACGCCACGCGCGAGGAAAAAATCCACGCAGGATAGCCCGGTTAACCCTAACCCAATGATGACGACCTGTTTACCCTGGTAATCTGCCATGATTAACGCACCTTCAGCGTAGCCAGGCCAATCAGCACCAGCATCAGCGAAATAACCCAGAAGCGCACGATCACGCGCGGCTCCGGCCAGCCTTTCAGTTCATAGTGGTGGTGAATCGGGGCCATACGAAAGATGCGCTGTCCGCGCAGCTTGAAGGAGCCCACCTGCAGGATCACCGACAGGGTCTCCACCACGAATACGCCGCCCATGATCACCAGCAGGAACTCCTGGCGCAGCAGCACGGCGATAATGCCCAGCGCGCCGCCCAGCGCCAGCGATCCGACGTCGCCCATGAAGACCTGCGCCGGATAGGTGTTAAACCAGAGGAAGCCCAGCCCTGCCCCGACGATAGCCGTACAGACGATCACCAGTTCACCGGCGTGACGCAGGTAGGGGATGTGCAGATAGCTGGCAAAGTTCATGTTGCCGGTTGCCCAGGCCACCAGCGCAAAGCCTGACGCCACCAGCACGGTAGGCATGATCGCTAAGCCATCGAGGCCGTCGGTGAGGTTCACGGCGTTGCCGGTACCGACGATCACGAAGTAAGCCAGCAGGATATAGAGGATGCCCAGCTGCGGCATAACGTCTTTAAAGAATGGCACCACCAGCTGCGTAGCGGGCGTATCGTTGCCTACCAGATAGAGCGCAAAGGAGACGCCCAGGGCGATGACCGACATCCAGAAATATTTCCAGCGGGCGATAAGGCCCTTGGTGTCTTTACGCACCACCTTACGGTAGTCGTCGACAAAGCCGATGATGCCGTAGCCCACCAGCACCACCAGCACGCACCAGACGTAGGGGTTGGAGGGGTAAGCCCACAGAAGGACCGACACCACAATGGCGGTAAGGATCATGATCCCCCCCATCGTTGGGGTGCCGCGTTTGCTGAAGTGCGATTCCGGACCGTCGTTACGAACAACCTGGCCAAACGAGAGCTTTTGCAGGCGGGCGATCATGCGCGGCCCCATCCATAAAGAGATGAAGAGCGCGGTCAGCAGGCTGACAATGGCGCGAAACGTCAGATAGGAAAAGACGTTAAAGCCCGAATAATATTTGACCAAATGCTCGGCCAGCCAAACTAACATGTCCCATTCTCCTGTAATGCGTGTACTACCTCTTCCATGGCAGCACTACGTGAACCTTTCACCAAAATGGTAATCATCTGCTGCTCTGCAATCAGCGCCTTGAGGCGCGCAATCAGCGCAGCTTTATCGTTAAAATGTTCGCCAACGCCGCTGGCGTCGGAGATACCTTTGCTCTGGACGCCCACGCTCAGCACGCGATCGAGGCCGGAGGCTTTCGCCGCCTCGCCCACCTGCTGATGGCACGCTTCGCTTTCATTGCCCAGCTCGGCCATATCACCCACCACCATTACCCGGTAGCCCGGCATCTCGGAGAGCACCTGCGCCGCGGCGGTCATCGAGCCGACGTTAGCGTTGTAGGAGTCGTCGAGCAGCAGCTGGTTTTCCGCAAGCTGAATAGGGAACAGACGTCCCGGCACCGCCTTCAGCTTCGCCAGCCCAGCTTTGACCGCATCCAGCGGTGCGCCCACCGCCATCGCCAGCGCCGTTGCCGCCAGCGCGTTAGCAATGTTGTGACGACCCGGCAGCGGCAGCAGCACCTCAGCATTCCCGGTTGGGGTTTGCAGCGTGAAGTGGGTCCCCTGCGAGGTCACATGCACGTTATTGGCGGTAAAATCGCTGTTGGCCGCGTTCGGTGAGAAGCGCCAGATTTTGCGCTCGCCGATAACGCTCTGCCAGTTCAGCCAGTCGTTGTTGTCCGCATTCATGATCGCCACGCCGTTCAGCGGCAGCCCGGTAAAGATTTCACCCTTGGCCTTCGCCACGCCCGCCAGCGAGCCAAAGCCCTCCAGGTGCGCCGCCGCCAGGTTGTTGACCAGCGCCGCTTCCGGACGGGTCAGGCTCACGGTCCAGGCGATTTCGCCCTGATGGTTAGCCCCCAGCTCGATCACCGCATACTGGTGCGCTTTCGTCAGGCGTAGCAGTGTCATCGGCACGCCGATGTCATTATTTAGGTTGCCGGCGGTATAAAGCGTATTGCCGCACTCGCCAAGGATGGCGGCGGTCATCTCTTTCACCGAAGTTTTACCGGAGGAGCCGGTGAGCGCGACCACGCGGGTCGGTACCTGCTGGCGCACCCAGGCCCCTATTTCACCGAAGGCGAGACGGGTATCTTTCACCACCAGCTGGGGCAGATCGCAGTCGAGCTTACGGCTGACCAGCAGCGCGCCCGCGCCGCCCGCCTTCGCCTGCTCGGCAAAATCATGGGCGTCGAAACGTTCACCTTTCAGGGCCACAAACAGGCAGCCCGGCGTCAGCTGGCGGGTATCGGTAGTCACGGCATCAATGGTCAGGCTCTGGCCGTGCAGCTCGCCGCTGAGGATCTGGGCAAGCTCGTTAAGGGTTACGCTAATCATGCCACCACTCCCAGCAGACGCGCGGCGGTGACGCGGTCGGAATAGTCAAGACGGCGGGTGCCGACAATCTGGTAATCTTCATGGCCCTTACCGGCCAGCAGCACCACGTCACTCTCTTTCGCCTGCATGATGGCGCTGGTCACCGCTTCGGCACGACCTTCCACCACCCGGGCGCGGCCTGCGTCGAGCATGCCGGCGAGAATATCGTTTATGATGGCGCGCGGCTCTTCGGTACGCGGGTTGTCGTCGGTCACGACCGGCACGTCGGCAAACTCTTCGGCAATGGCCCCCATCAGCGGACGTTTGCCTTTATCGCGATCGCCGCCGCAGCCAAAGACGCACCACAGCTTGCCGGTGCAGTGCAGGCGCGCGGCCTGCAGCGCTTTCTCCAGCGCATCCGGGGTGTGAGCGTAATCCACTACCACCGTCGGTTTGCCCGGCGCGGTGAAGACCTCCATGCGGCCGCAGACCGGCTGCAGGCGCGACGCCGTCTTCAGTAGATCGCTCAGCGGGAAATCCAGCGCCAGCAGGGTAGCCAGCGCCAGCAGCAGGTTGCTGACGTTAAATGCCCCCATCAGGCGGCTCTCAATCTCGCCCTCGCCCCAGGAGGAGGTAAAGCGCACCGTCGCGCCGCTGTCGTGATAGCTTACCGCCTCGGCCTTCAGCCAGCGGCCATGACAGTCCGGGTTGATATGCCCTTCCATTGAGACCGCAACGGCGTCCGGCAGGTTAGCCAGCCAGCGGCGGCCCACTTCATCATCGGCGTTCACAATCGCCTCGCCATAGTGATGCGCGGAGAAGAGCAGCCATTTTGCCGATTCGTAGCCCGCCATATCCCCGTGGTAATCGAGGTGATCGCGGCTCAGGTTAGTGAATACCGACGCACGGAATTTCAGGGCGGCCACACGGTGCTGCACCAGACCGTGGGAGGAGACCTCCATCGCGGCAAAGGTTGCCCCCTGCCCTGCCAGATCGGCAAGCACGTGCTGAACGTCAATGGCGGAGCCGGTGGTATTCTCGGTTGGGATCGCCTTGCCCAGCAGGCCGTTACCCACCGTACCCATCACCGCGCTGGTTTCGCCCAGCAGCTGAGCCCACTGCGCCAGTAGCTGGGTAGTGGTGGTTTTGCCGTTGGTGCCGGTAACGCCCACCAGGCTTAAATGCTCGGCAGGCTCATTGTAGAAACGTCCGGCTAGCGCTGAGAGGCGCTCGTTAAGCTGGCTGAGGTAGATAACCGGCACGCCGTGAACGTCACGGATCTCACCGTCAGCGGCCTCGCCTTTGGCTTCCGCAATAATAGCCGCCACGCCTTGTGCTATCGCCTGCGGGATATACCGACGCCCGTCCGCCTGGTGGCCCACTACCGCCACAAAGAGATCGCCCGCTGCCGCCACGCGACTATCGAGTGTCATTTCCCGCAAAGCTCGCGCAGGCAGATTCGATACCCACGGAGCGAGAAGGTCGCGCAAATTACGATCTGCCACCTGTTCCCTCGCCTTCATTAATCACAAATTCACTTTTTTCGCCCGTTGCTAACGCATCCGGCTCGATGTTCATGGTGCGCAGTACGCCGCCCATGATGGCCCCGAAGACCGGTGCGGAAACGGCACCGCCGTAATATTTACCCGCCTGCGGATCGTTAATGACCACCACCAGCGCAAAACGCGGCTGGCTGGCTGGCGCAACGCCCGCGGTGTAAGCAATGTATTTGTTGATATAGCGCCCGTCCGGCCCGACCTTTTTCGCCGTACCGGTTTTAATGGCAATGCGATAGCCTTTGATGGCCGCCTTCACGCCGCCGCCGCCGGGCAGCGCCACGCTCTCCATCATGTGCACCACGGTACGGACGATAGATTCCGGGAAGACGCGCTCGCCGGGTACGGGGGGATCAACTTTGGTGATCGACAGCGGACGGTAGATGCCGTAGCTGCCAATCGTTGCGTAGACTCGCGCTAACTGTAACGGGGTTACCATTAGCCCGTAGCCGAAAGAGAAGGTGGCCCTCTCTATGTCAGACCACCGTTGTTTTTGAGGATATAAGCCACTGCGTTCTCCGACCAACCCCAAATTGGTCGCTTTTCCCAGGCCAAAACGCGAGTAAGTTTCTACCAGCGCTGAGGAGGGCATCGCTAACGCCAGCTTTGAAACACCGACGTTACTCGACTTCTGTAGTACCCCGGTCAGGGTTAATTCGCTATAGCGCGCCACGTCTTTGATCTCGTGGCCGTTAATACGGTATGGCACGGTATTCAGAACGGTGTTCTCTCTGACCACGCCGCGCTGCAGAGCGGTCATGACGACCATCGGCTTCACGGTAGAGCCGGGTTCGAACACGTCGGTAATGGTACGGTTACGCATCACGTCTTTCTGCGTACCGCTGAGGTTGTTCGGGTTATAGGAGGGGCTGTTGGCCATTGCCAGCACTTCGCCGGTGTTAACGTCGACCAGCACGGCGCTGCCGGATTCCGCCTTGTTAAAGGCCACGGCGTTGTTCAGCTCGCGGTAGACCAGCGCCTGGAGACGCTCGTCAATGCTCAGGGCGAGGTTATGCGCTGCCTGGCTGTCGGTAGAGGAGATATCTTCGATCACGCGGCCATAGCGGTCTTTACGCACGATACGCTCGCCGGGCTGGCCGGTAAGCCACTTATCGAAGCTCTTCTCAACGCCTTCAATGCCCTGGCTATCGACGTTGGTAAAGCCAATGAGGTGAGCGGTTACTTCGCCGGAGGGGTAGTAACGACGCGACTCTTCCCGCAGGTGAATGCCGGGCAGCTTCAGTTTTTTAATGTAGTCGCCGATGTCGGGATTTACCTGCCGCGCAAGATAGATAAAGCGCCCTTTCGGGTTGGCGTTCACGCGAGCAGCAAGCTGATCGAGCGGGAGATGCAGCGCATCCGCCAGCGCTTTCCAGCGGTTGTCGAGCGTAATGCCGCCAGCGTCATGCAGCTCTTTCGGATCGGCCCAGATCGCTTTTACCGGCACGCTCACCGCCAGTGGACGGCCGGAGCGGTCGGTGATCAGGCCGCGAGAGGTGGAGACCTCCTGCACGCGCAGCGAACGCAGATCGCCCTGGCGCACCAGCATATCCGGATTGATAACCTGCAACCATGCGACGCGCCCCAGCAGAAATGCCAGGGCCAGTAAAATACATCCGCAAAGCAACGCAAAACGCCAACTCACAAAGTTGGCCTGCTCTTCCTGACGTTTTGGTTTAAGCGTCTTCACCGCTGCTTTCATGCGTCGCGTAAGTCCTTATTTTTGTACTACAATGTTTTCTTGTGAGGGATCAACATGCTGCAACTGCAGCTTCTCAGTGGCGATACGTTCAACGCGGCTATGATCGCCAAGGGCATTCTCTTCGAGGATCAGGTTGCGCCACTCGATATCCAACGCATCACGCTCCAGCACCAGCTGTTCACGCTGCGCCGTCAGCAGACGGGTATGGTGGGCGGTCGTGACGACCGTTACCGCCGTCACGATGATGCAGATGAACAGGCAGAGCGGCAGTTTGCCGAATCGCAAAAGATCGTCGGCGATCACGCCAGGCAAGGCATGGCGCTCGGTGTTTCCTAACGACCCTTTTACTTTACTGAGCGTCTCTGCCACCCTGCTAATCATGCGTTCGTCCTCTCAGCGATACGCAGCACTGAACTACGGGCGCGTGGATTCTCTGCCACCTCTTCTTCCCCCGGCATTAGCTTGCCTAGGGCGCGCAGATAGCGGCCGCCCAGCTTGTTGAGCTGAGCTTCGGTCATCGGCAGCCCGGCAGGAACCTGTGGCCCACGGCTCTGCTCGCGCATAAAGCGTTTCACAATACGATCCTCCAGCGAGTGGAAGCTGATGATTGACAGCCTTCCCCCTGGAGCCAGCACGTCGAGCGAGTTTTTTAACGCCTGCTCTATCTCTTCCAGCTCGCTGTTCACCCAGATGCGCACCGCCTGGAAGGTACGGGTGGCAGGATGTTTATGCTTATCCTTCACCGGCGTTGCGGCGGCGATCACTTCTGCCAGCTGTTTGGTACGCGTCATCGGCTCAATGCGGTTACGCTCGACAATGGCGCGGGCAATACGCTTGCCAAAACGCTCTTCGCCAAAGGTTTTAATCACCCAGGCAATGTCGGCTTCGTCAGCGGTTTGTAACCATTCGGCGGCGGACTGGCCGCGGGTGGGATCCATACGCATGTCCAGCGGACCGTCGCGCATAAAGGAGAAGCCACGTTCAGGATCGTCAAGCTGCGGTGAGGAGACGCCAAGATCGAGCAGAATACCGTCGATCTTGCCGACGAGATCGCGCTCGCGGACATAGTCCGCCAGCCCGGAAAAGGGCCCGTGCACAATAGAGAAGCGCGGATCGTCAATGGTTTTGGCGATAGCAATCGCCTCAGGATCGCGATCGATTGCCAGCAGTCGCCCCTCCGCCCCCAGCTGGGAGAGGATCAGGCGCGAGTGGCCACCGCGACCAAAAGTTCCATCTATGTAGATACCGTCAGGACGAATGTTCAGGCCATTCACGGCCTCGTCCAGCAGTACCGTTGTGTGTTTAAAATTTTCCATCATCGTTATAGAGACAAATCCTGCAATCGCTCTGAAAGTGGTTCAGAGCCTGACTGCTCAGCGTCGATATCTTCCTTGACCCGTTGATACCAGGTCGTTTCATCCCACAGCTCAAACTTGTTAAACTGCCCGACCAGCATCACTTCTTTGTTCAGTCCGGCATGGTGCCGTAAAACGGGAGCAATCAGTAAGCGCCCCGCGCTATCCATCTGACATTCACTGGCATGTCCCAGCAGTAAACGCTGCACGCGTCGCTCTGCGGGATTCATGCTCGACAGACGCGATAATTTTTGCTCAATAATTTCCCATTCCGGGAGAGGATAAAGGAGCAGGCAGGCGTGATGGATGTCAATGGTACAGACCATCTGACCGGCAGCATGCTCGACGAGTTGTTCCCGGTAGCGAACAGGCACAGACAACCGGCCTTTACTGTCGAGATTAACTAACGTTGCCCCACGGAACATGCCAGTTTCACCTCAAAATCAACCTTTCACCACTTTATCCCACAAATCCCCACCGAGGGAGTTTACGGAGCGGAGGAAAAGCTTGTCAAGCCAGCACTGACGCTAACGAGTCCGAAACAACCACGATTAATAGTGGATAACAGTCCCGCACAAAATGTGCTCAACGCGCGCTGCAAATTAACGTCATGAATATTTGCAAAAAAAATAATGCGTCCGCATGAGACGGTTAAAGACCTCGGTCACGCTACGGCTTAAATATAAAGTGTCAGTTTGCGACGCGGGCAGCATTTTAAGCCATATTGTCAATGGTTAACAGCGTCACTTACCGGTGGAGGGAGGGAAGCGTGGTCATTGAGAGAGGAAGTGAATTGTCATACTAAAGAAAAGGTCATTAATTCAGCGACTCCTCCTTAGATGTAACAAAACAATACAAAATTAACGCACCGTTACCTCCTTCTTCCCTAAAAAAAGGTGTTTTTAGAATAAGGCGGAATTTAAAAAATAGCGGCCTACGGATTTTAAGGATTAATCCGAACGTTAATTTACGTTAATACGCGAATGGCTTTCATATAAATGAGGGCGCTGAAAGAAAAGAGCTGCTTTAGTTAAATAAAGACATGTCCGGCGGCGCTGCGCTTGCACGGGCCTACGGTGGAGTGCGCTTTGTAGGCCGGGCAAGCGCAGCGCCGCCCGGCGTTTACGATCCTTAAAGAGGATCAGATGCGGTTTAGCACGCCGCGGCGGTAGAGGTTGCGCCGAATGCGGCTCAGGCCAGGCTTCGGCTTACGCGGCTCGTCGAGGCTGGCCAGAACGATCTCCAGTACGCGCTCCGCCACGTCGCGGTGGCGCTGGGCCACGGCCAGTACCGGACACTGCAGGAAGTCGAGCAGTTCGTGATCGCCAAAGGTGGCAATCGCCAGATTAGCAGGCAGATGACCATCGCGGCGCAGCGTCACATCCATCACCCCCTGCAACAGGGCAAAGGAGGTGGTAAACAGCGCCTGCGGCATTGGGTTAGTCTCCAGCCACTTATCGAACAGCTGCGCGGCGGCTTCCCGCTCGTAGCTGTTGGCGTAGAGGAAGCTGACCTCGCGCGGATCGTCTTTCCAGGCGGTGCGGAAACCCTGCTCGCGCAAAAAGCTGACCGACAGCTCCGGCAGCGCCCCCAGATAGAGTACGTTCTCCGCCGGGAAGGTACGCAGCTCCGCCGCCAGCATCTCGGCATCGTCCTGATCCGCACCGACCACGCTGGTGAAGTGCTCTCGATCTAAGGCGCGGTCGAGGGCAACGATAGGAAAAGCGTCGTTGGCCCAGCGCTGGTAAAAAGGGTGCTCCGGCGGGAGCGACGTCGACACAATAATAGCATCCACCTGGCGCTGCAGCAGATGCTCAATACAGCGCATCTCGTTATCCGGCTGGTCTTCCGAACAGGCAATCAGGAGCTGGTAGCCACGCTGGCGCGCCTGCCGCTCAAGGTAGTTAGCAATGCGGGTATAGCTGGTGTTTTCCAGATCGGGGATCACCAGGCCAATCGATCGCGTGCGTCCTGCCCGCAGCCCGGCGGCCACCGCATTCGGATGGTAGTTATGCTCGCGCACGACGGCCATGACTTTTTCAACGGTTTTATCGCTAACGCGGTACTGCTTCGCTTTGCCGTTGATCACATAGCTTGCTGTGGTGCGTGAGACGCCGGCAAGCCGGGCGATTTCATCCAGTTTCACAATTGCCTCTCAAAGAAAAAAGGATACTCCATAACCTTTTTTGGAATATAGGTTTAATTCCATAACATCTAAACGCAGAATAGTCACTGCGGCAACCGCTTTCGCTCAGCCTTCCGGTTGTTTTCGCAAAAAAAAGCCCGACAGGATCCGTCGGGCTGCTCATTTTGCCGTTGCCTTCAACCTATCGCATGATTTTATCGCCGCGCGACAGGCCCACGACCCCGGAGCGGGCGACCTCAACGATTTTCGCCACGTCGCGGATAGAGGCCAGAAACGCATCCAGCTTATCGCTGGTGCCAGCCAGCTGAACCGTATAGATAGAGGGAGTGACGTCGATGATCTGACCACGGAAGATCTCCGCGTTACGCTTCACCTCCTCCCGGCCATAGCCGCTGGCCTGGATCTTCACCAGCATGATCTCACGCTCGACGTGTGCCCCCTGCCCCAGCTCGCTAACACGCAGCACGTCCACCAGCTTATGCAGCTGCTTCTCGATCTGCTCCAGCACTTTGGCATCGCCCACCGTCTGGATAGTCATGCGCGAGAGGGTTGGATCGTCGGTCGGGGCCACGGTCAGGCTCTCAATGTTGTAGCCACGCTGGGAGAAGAGGCCAATCACGCGCGACAGCGCACCCGATTCGTTCTCCAGTAACACAGATAATATCCGGCGCATAATCAGGTTCTCTCCGTTTTGCTTAACCACATCTCATCCATGCCGCCCCCACGGATCTGCATGGGATACACATGCTCACTGCCGTCAACGGTGACATCGACAAACACCAGCCGGCCGTTTTTCACCTGCGTCAGGGCCTCGCTCAGCTTCGCCTCCAGCTCATCGGGACGGGTGATGCGAATGCCCACATGGCCGTAGGCTTCGGCCAGACGGGCAAAATCCGGAAGAGATTGCATATAGGACTGCGAGTGGCGACCGGAGTAGATCATATCTTGCCACTGCTTCACCATCCCGAGATAGCGGTTATTCAGGTTAAGCACCAGCACCGGCAGCTCATACTGGAGGGCCGTCGACAGCTCCTGAATGTTCATCTGAATACTGCCGTCGCCGGTGACGCAGACGACCGTCTCCTCTGGCAGGGCCATTTTTACCCCCAGCGCGGCGGGCAGGCCAAAGCCCATCGTGCCCAGACCGCCCGAGTTGATCCAGCGGCGGGGCTTATCGAAAGGATAATAGAGGGCAGCAAACATCTGGTGCTGGCCGACGTCAGAGGTGACGTAGGCATCGCCATTCGTCAGACGCCAGATGGCTTCAATGACCGCCTGCGGCTTGATGCTCTCGCTCTGGGTGTCGTACTTCAGACACTGACGGGCGCGCCAGCCATCAATTGTTAGCCACCAGTCGCGGATATCGTCGAGGGGCTGCACGCTCTCCTCCTGGGCCAGTAGCTCCAGCATCTGCTCCAGCACCAGCCTGGCGTCGCCCACGATAGGGACATCCGCCGCCACCGTTTTCGAAATCGAGGTTGGGTCGATATCGATATGCAGCACCGTGGCGTTCGGGCAGTACTTCATCAGATTGTTGGTGGTACGATCGTCGAAACGCACGCCGACGGCAAAGATCACGTCGGAGTGGTGCATCGTCATGTTGGCTTCGTAGGTGCCATGCATCCCCAGCATCCCGAGCGCCTGGCGATGGGTAGCCGGAAACGCGCCTAAGCCCATTAATGACGAGACGACCGGCAGGTTCAGCTTCTCGGCCAGCTCGCGCAGCTGCTTATCACAGGCAGAATTGATCGCCCCGCCCCCGACGTAGACCACCGGCTTTTTCGCGGCGATCAGCGTCTGCAATGCGCGCTTGATCTGCCCCTTGTGGCCCTGGGTGGTGGGATTATAGGAGCGCATGCTCACCGAATCGGGCCAGACATAAGGGAGCTTATTTGCCGGGTTCATGATGTCTTTTGGCAGATCGACGACCACCGGGCCTGGACGGCCGGTAGAGGCCAGCCAGAACGCTTTCTTCAGTACGCCAGGGATATCTTCCGCCTGCTTGACCAGAAAGCTGTGCTTTACCACCGGACGGGAGATCCCGACCATGTCGCACTCCTGAAAGGCGTCGTAGCCGATCAGCGAGGTGGCAACCTGTCCGGAGAGCACGACCAGGGGAATAGAGTCCATATAGGCGGTAGCAATGCCGGTAATGGCGTTGGTGGCGCCAGGCCCGGAGGTCACCAGCACCACGCCCACCTCGCCGGTCGCGCGCGCCAGCCCGTCCGCCATATGCACCGCGGCCTGCTCATGCCGCACCAGCACATGCTCAATCCCGCCAACCGTGTGCAGGGCATCGTAGATATCAAGGACGGCCCCTCCGGGGTAACCAAAGACCTGCTTTACCCCCTGATCGATGAGCGAACGGACGACCATCTCGGCTCCAGACAACATCTCCATGACTTGCCTCCAGGCTTTTGTTTATTGTCTGTACCTTAACTGTTGATTTAAGGGCAGGCAATTAGCAAACGATTAGCACTCTGCGGACCCAAAAGAGGAAGCGGGAGGTAAATAAAAAGTTATCAGTGGATTCAACTGCGATAAGGAAAGCTGATAATGCTTCATCATTGGAAACGGGCAAGGCACAGCAATTCATCCATTTTTCGCCTGCCGGCAATGCATAGATAAATATCACATTAGTCAAAAATAGCGCAGATGGACCTATATTTAGCATAAACCGGATAGAGGCTACCCGGTTTTAATCAATTGCTAAACGCGGCGGCAAACGTCAATGAGCAACTCTTCCATCCATTGATGGCCTTTGTCGCGCCCGGCGGCTTCGTGCCAGGACAAAAAACAGGTTCGGCTATTACGCTTTAGCGGCAGCGGCATAATTTGCAGATCCAAACTGTCAGCAAATTTTTCGCTTAACCAGCGCGGGGCAATACAGACCAGATGGGTTTGCGAGACGACATTGAGGACGCTAACCAGCGCCATTCCCTGGTAGGCAATACGGCTCTGTTTATCCGGCGTGTCATACCACGGCTGGCTAAAAGAGGCATAGCGTTCAAGTGAAACAACCGCATGCTCTTCGACATAAATATCGGACTCTTTTAACGGCGTATAGATCCGGGGATGATTTTTACTGGCCACCAGCACCATTTCATCATTAAAAAGCGGCAGGCAAGAGAACTCCGGGCGCTTAAACTCCTCGTAGCCAATAACGAACCCGGTCTCCTGATAACGCAGCTGGTGTTCAATATTTTTATCGAGCGCCGAGCTAAAGACCAGGTGTATATTTGGCGCATCCTTTTCGACTCGATTATAGATAGAAGAGGTCAGGTAAGTATCCAGCGGACTACAGATACAAATATGGAAAATACGCTCGCTTTTAAGTGGGTCAAAGCCGGAGCCTGGAAGCTCATTTTGAATAAGCTGCAGCGCCTGATGAACCGAGCCAAAAAGCTGATAGGCACGTGCCGTAGGCTTGATACCGCGACCATAGCGGGAGAAGAGGTCGTCGTTAAACAGCACCTTCAGCCGGGCTACCGCATTGCTGACCGCCGGCTGCGACATACCAAGATTACGCGCGGCCCGGGTGATATTCTGCTCCTGCATCACCGCATCAAAAACGGTTAATAAATTTAGATCAACCTGCCGGAGCTTCGATTTCATATCATAAGGTACCGAGAGATATTCATTGTTGGCTTCTGACATTTTTGACTCCACTGTCATGCTAAACTCCTTTTGCTGGCAAGCGTAGCGCTTGGCTATAAATATGATTCAGTAAGCATATAAATAAGCAAAAGCAGTATCGTATAATTTTAGAAAAAATACAGGGCAATTTTGGATAACTTCGCGAGAAAAACGTACGCGAAAAAAAGCGAAAGTCGCGCTGCGCTTTTTATTGCACAACGCATACCCTTAACGCTATGGGCGCAATGAAAACATAAACATCATGAATAACCAAAGCAATATATACTTAAAAGTAAATTCAGATTATCTAAAATCAACTAATTAATTATTGGTAAAATGAATATCAATTGTTTTAATCTTGTAAAAGAGTATATAAAAAAGAGATTATAAAAAGATTAAAACCAACCAAATCAAACAAATAAAATCCCCTCTCTACATGTGACAAAATATATATTTCTGTAAATACATTATGTCCACAAGAAACCAGCCGAGACATCTCTACAGTAGAGAATAGAAATGTTTCGCCCATGCGCTTCTCAACAGCACAATTACCTAAACCTCCTTTCGTCTTCTGCGCCCTTTTTTACCGCTCGCTGTTGACATCACCTGCCATATCCAGTACCACTAAAAGCATATCGATTTCATCTGGAGCCTGACGCATGATTCGCAACGTTCGTATCGCCGGTCTACTACTACTAAACGCATCCTCATTGCGCGGTGGACTGGTGGGCGACAAACAGAGTTAAGTCAGCTTCCGGTTAAAACAGAGAACCCGCGCCAATGCGCGGGTTTTTTTATGCTCGTAGCACAAGGCGACTTCCGACAGACAAGGACCTAAACCATGAGCCAGCAGCACGTTACCATTTTCGACACCACCTTACGCGACGGTGAACAGGCGTTACAGGCAAGCCTGAGTGTAAAAGAGAAACTGCAGATTGCACTGGCGCTTGAGCGTATGGGCGTGGACGTGATGGAGGTAGGCTTCCCGGTCTCTTCCCCGGGCGACTTTGAGTCTGTACAGACTATCGCTCGCCAGGTAAAAAACAGCCGCGTCTGCGCGCTGGCACGCTGCGTCGAGAAAGATATCGACGTGGCGGCAGAGTCGCTGAAGGTCGCCGAGGCCTTCCGCATCCATACCTTTATTGCTACCTCGCCGATGCATATCGCCACCAAGCTGCGCAGCACCCTGGACGAGGTGATCGAGCGCGCGGTCTATATGGTGAAGCGCGCACGTAACTATACCGACGACGTCGAATTCTCCTGTGAGGATGCAGGCCGTACCCCTATCGCCGATCTGGCGCGGGTGGTTGAGGCAGCGATTAACGCCGGAGCGAAAACTATCAATATTCCCGATACCGTTGGCTACACCATGCCCTTCGAGTTCGCCAATATCATCACTGGCCTGTATGAGCGCGTGCCTAACATCGATCAAGCTATTATCTCTGTCCACACCCACGACGATTTAGGCCTCGCCGTCGGCAACGCTATCGCGGCGGTCCACGCCGGCGCACGCCAGGTTGAAGGGGCGATGAACGGTATCGGCGAGCGCGCCGGTAACTGCTCGCTGGAAGAGGTGATCATGGCGATTAAGGTACGCAAGGACATCATGAACCTGCAGACCCGCATCAATCACCAGGAGATCTGGCGTACCAGCCAGGTCGTTAGCCAGATCTGCAACATGCCCATCCCGGCGAACAAGGCGATTGTCGGCACCGGCGCGTTTGCCCACTCCTCCGGTATTCACCAGGACGGCGTGCTGAAGAACCGTGAAAACTACGAAATCATGACCCCGGAGTCTATCGGCCTGAACCAGGTACAGCTGAACCTGACCTCCCGCTCCGGCCGCGCGGCGGTGAAACACCGCATGGATGAGATGGGCTATAAAGAGAGCGACTACAGCCTGGATAGCCTGTACGACGCCTTCCTGAAGCTGGCGGATAAGAAGGGCCAGGTATTTGATTACGATCTGGAAGCGCTGGCCTTTATCAACAAGCAGCAGGAGGAGCCAGAGCATTTCCGCCTGGAGTACTTCAGCGTGCAGTCCGGCTCTAACGATATTGCCACCGCCTCCGTGAAGCTGGCCTGCGGAGAGGAAGTGAAAGCCGAAGCCGCCAACGGTAACGGCCCGGTAGATGCCATCTACCAGGCGATTAACCGCATCACCGAATACGATATCGAGCTGGTGAAGTACCAGCTGAGCGCAAAGGGCCAAGGCAAAGATGCCCTGGGCCAGGTCGATATCGTGGCGAACTATAACGGCCGTCGTTTCCACGGCGTGGGTCTGGCGACCGACATCGTGGAGTCCTCTGCCAAAGCGATGGTACACGTGCTGAACAACATCTGGCGCGCCAATGAAGTCGAAAAAGAGCTGCAGCGTAAAGCCATAAAAGAAAACAACCAGGAAACCGTGTGATGTCTAAAAATTATCATATTGCAGTTTTGCCGGGCGACGGTATTGGTCCGGAAGTGATGGCGCAAGCCCTGAAAGTACTGGAAGCTATACGGGAGCGTTTCTCCCTGCGCATTACCACCAGCCACTACGACGTGGGTGGGATTGCGATTGACCGCCACGGCAACCCATTGCCGCAGGCAACGGTTGCTGGCTGCGAGCAGGCCGATGCCATTCTGTTCGGCTCGGTCGGTGGACCGAAGTGGGAGCACCTGCCCCCGGCCCAGCAGCCGGAGCGCGGCGCGCTGCTGCCGCTGCGTAAACACTTTAAGCTCTTCAGCAACCTGCGTCCGGCGAAGCTGTACCAGGGGCTGGAAGCCTTCTGCCCGCTGCGGGCAGACATTGCCGCCAACGGGTTTGATATTCTTTGCGTGCGCGAGCTGACCGGCGGGATCTACTTCGGCCAGCCGAAGGGCCGTGAAGGCAGCGGCCCGCATGAAAAAGCGTTTGATACCGAGGTCTATCACCGCTTTGAGATTGAGCGTATCGCCCGCATCGCCTTTGAGTCCGCGCGCAAGCGCCGCAATAAGGTGACCTCTATTGATAAGGCTAACGTGCTGCAAACCTCGCTGCTGTGGCGTGAGATCGTTAACGAGATTGCTAAAGAGTATCCGGACGTTGCGCTGGCGCACATGTATATCGACAACGCCACCATGCAGCTGATTAAGGATCCGTCCCAGTTTGACGTCCTGCTCTGCTCCAACCTGTTTGGCGATATTCTCTCCGACGAGTGCGCGATGATCACCGGCTCGATGGGGATGCTGCCCTCCGCAAGCCTGAATGAAGAAGGCTTTGGCCTGTACGAGCCTGCGGGCGGCTCCGCGCCGGATATCGCCGGGAAAAACATGGCTAACCCGATTGCCCAGATCCTCTCCCTGGCCCTGCTGCTGCGCTATAGCCTGAACGCCAACGATGCGGCGGACGCCATTGAAGCCGCGATTAACCGCGCGCTGGAAGAGGGTGTGCGCACCGGAGACCTGGCCCGCGGCGGCGCGGCGGTCAGTACTGATGAGATGGGCGACATTATTGCCCGCTACGTAGCGGAAGGGGTGTAATCATGGCCAAGAGTTTGTATGAGAAGTTGTTTGACGCCCACGTGGTCTATGAAGCGCCAAACGAAACCCCGCTGCTCTATATCGACAGGCACCTGGTGCATGAGGTGACCTCCCCGCAGGCGTTTGATGGCCTGCGCGCGCATCATCGCCCGGTGCGCCAGCCGGGTAAAACCTTCGCCACGATGGATCACAACGTCTCGACCCAGACGAAAGATATTAACGCCTCGGGCGAGATGGCACGTATTCAGATGCAGGAGCTGATCAAGAACTGCAACGAGTTTGGCGTGGAGCTGTACGATCTGAACCACCCTTATCAGGGCATCGTCCACGTGATGGGGCCAGAGCAAGGCATCACCCTGCCGGGGATGACCATCGTCTGCGGCGACTCCCATACCGCTACCCACGGCGCATTTGGCGCATTGGCGTTCGGGATCGGCACCTCGGAAGTTGAGCACGTATTGGCGACCCAGACCCTGAAGCAGGGCCGTGCCAAGACCATGAAAATTGAGGTGCAGGGACACGCTGCACCGGGCATCACCGCAAAAGATATCGTGCTGGCGATCATTGGTAAAACCGGCAGCGCGGGCGGTACCGGCCACGTGGTTGAGTTCTGCGGTGAAGCCATTCAGGCCCTGAGCATGGAGGGTCGCATGACTCTCTGCAACATGGCCATTGAGATGGGCGCCAAAGCCGGTATCGTCGCCCCTGACGAGACAACTTTTAACTACGTCAAAGGCCGTCTGCATGCACCGAAGGGTAAAGATTTCGATGACGCCGTAGCTTACTGGAAGACGCTGAAATCTGACGAGGGCGCAGCCTTCGATACCGTAGTGACGCTGCAGGCGGCAGAGATCGCCCCGCAGATCACCTGGGGGACTAACCCAGGCCAGGTGATTGCCGTCGGCGAGAACATTCCCGATCCGGCGTCGTTTGCCGATCCGGTTGAGCGCGCCAGCGCGGAGAAGGCGCTGGCCTATATGGGCCTGAAGCCGGGCATTCCGCTGACCGAAGTGAACATCGACAAGGTGTTTATTGGCTCCTGCACCAACTCGCGGATTGAAGACCTGCGCGCGGCGGCAGAGATTGCGAAAGGACGCAAGGTTGCACCGGGCGTTCAGGCGCTGGTCGTCCCCGGCTCTGGCCCGGTGAAAGCCCAGGCGGAAGCGGAAGGCCTGGACAAAATCTTTATCGAGGCGGGCTTTGAGTGGCGCCTGCCGGGCTGCTCCATGTGCCTGGCAATGAACAACGATCGCCTGAATCCGGGCGAGCGCTGCGCCTCAACCAGCAACCGTAACTTTGAAGGCCGTCAGGGGCGCGGGGGACGTACCCACCTGGTCAGCCCGGCAATGGCCGCCGCCGCCGCCGTTACCGGCCACTTCGCTGACATTCGTAGCATTAAATAAGGAGACCATCATGGCAGAGAAATTTACCCAGCATACTGGCCTGGTGGTTCCCCTGGATGCCGCTAACGTCGATACCGATGCGATCATTCCCAAGCAGTTCTTACAGAAGGTGACCCGTACCGGCTTCGGCGCGCATCTGTTTAATGACTGGCGTTTCCTCGACGACAAAGGCGAGCAGCCAAACCCGGATTTCGTACTGAACTTTCCGCAGTATAATGGCGCCTCTATCCTGCTGGCGCGGGAAAACTTTGGCTGCGGCTCTTCGCGTGAGCATGCGCCGTGGGCCCTGACCGACTACGGTTTTAAGGTAGTTATTGCCCCGAGCTTTGCCGATATCTTCTACGGCAACAGCTTTAACAATCAGCTGCTGCCGGTCACGCTGAGTGATGACGAGGTGGATGAGCTGTTTAACCTGGTGCAAAACCATCCGGGCATCACGTTTGTGGTGGACCTGGAGGCGCAGAAAGTGATTGCCGGAGAGAAATCTTATAGCTTCAATATCGACGCGTTCCGCCGCCACTGCATGTTAAACGGCCTGGATAGCATCGGCCTGACGCTGCAACACGAAGAGGCTATCTCCGCGTACGAACAGCGGCAGCCCGCTTTTATGAGCTAGCCGATACCGATTTTTAACACCATAAACGGCGAGGAGCGATCCTCGCCGTTTTTTTATGCATTGAATTCCTTGGCTTTTATAAATTAATTAACGCTCGTTATAAAATAGTGTTGACGCACATAGCCAATCGCGCCTATCATTTACCTATCGATCGTTAACTAATTAACGACCCCAGACAAAATCAAGCTTAAGGAACATCCCATGAAATCGATTAAAACGCTTGTTGCTGCCGTTGCTCTCTCTACGCTCTCATTTGGTGCTTTCGCTCAGAGCGTCACCGCCAGCGGCACCACTATTGATGATGCCGAAGCGAAAATTGCCGCTCAGGCAGAGCAGGCCGGAGCTTCTTCCTATAAAATCACCGAAGCTAACGTCAACAACACCGTGCATATGACGGCTGAGCTGTACAAATAAGTCGTTTAGTAAGCACAGCGCCGTTCGGCGTTTATGCATGGCTACGCCGATGGCGCAGGCTTGCCGGGCCTACAGGTTCAAAGCCGTTTGTAGGCCCGGTAAGCGGCAGCGCCACCGGGCGTTTTATTGTCAACTACACATCCCTTACCCGCATTGTCAGCCCCAGCGTCAGCAGTGAAATCCCCGCAATAACCCAGTAGACCGCCCCGTGGCCATAGCTTTGCGCCAGCGCGCCCTGGATCACCCCCGCCAGAATGACGCCAGTAGAGATACTGTTGGTAAACAGCGTGGTGGCCGATCCCGCCCGTCCCGGCATGAGATCCTGAAACCAGAGCATACCGATCCCGGCCACAATCCCGATAAACACTGCGTTAAAAAGCTGTAAGAGCAGTAGCGCATGCTCGCTATGAAAGAAGAGCAGACCGATGTAGAACAGCACCCCTGCCGCGACTGCCAGGGTCATCATCCGCCGCTTGCCGATGCGTTTGACGTAGTAGCCAGCAAGGATCATCGCCGGGATCTCCAGCCCGGCGGCGGTTCCCATCAGGATCCCGGCCAGTCTGTCCGGCAGGCCGAGATCGCCGCTGATCCACAGCGGCATATCGATGATGTACATGGTGTTGCAGGTCCACATCAGCGTGGAGGCGATAAACAGCTTGCGCACGTTGCCGTCGCGCCAGCCGCCGATCTGCGTCACCGCCACGTCAGCAGGCTGCTCCACCCTGGCGACCGACGGCAGGATCAGCGCAATTAGCGCTAAGCTGATAATGAAGATCCCGGCGGCGATAGTGAACATGGCGGTAAAGCCGTAGTTTAACGCCAGCATAAAGGCCAGCGGCGGACCGATCACCCACGCCAGGGAAAGCTGGGCGCGCATCACGGAGCTGAACATCACCACCTCGCGGGCCGAGCTGTCGGCATACTCGCGAGCAAGGGCAAAGAGCTGCGGCATGGCAGTATTCGCCAGTGAAGCCAGCAGCACGCCACAGGTGATGAGTGTCAGGTAGTGGCGGTTAAAGGCGAACAGCAGCGCGTTGCCCACCGCCATCACACAGCAGAACATGATCAGCTTACGGCGATCGCCCTGACTGTCGGATCGTTTCGCCAGCCAGAGGCTGACAAGGATCCCGGCAATAGCGTTGACGGTGTAGAACAGCCCCACCCAGAACGGCTCGGCGCCCACCTCGCGGCTGAGGAAGAGGCTGAGCGTCGGCGCCTGTAGCGCTCCGGCAATGCCCATCATAAATGCGACGATCATAAACGCGGCGTAGACCCCGTTCAGCCGCCTTCCCATTGTCATCAGCCAGAGCATAAGCATCCTTTTAGCGTGTGAGAAAAGAAAAAAGCCAGCAGAATCATAGCTGCTGGCGTGGCGATTAGCACCAATACTCAGTCACACATGGTGAAAGCAGTTGAGCACCGCTTTCATCAGCAAGAAGTATTGGCTTAATATAGGGAAAAATAAATTGCTGGGTTTTCGCCGGGAGTTCCCCTTTTATGTCCTCTGGTCGTCTGCAACAACAGTTTATCCGCCTCTGGCAGTGCTGCAACGGCGCATCTCGCGAGACGACGCTCAGCGAGCTGGCGGAGCAGCTAAGCTGCTCCCGCCGCCATATGCGTACCCTGCTTAACGCCATGCAGCAGCGCGGCTGGCTGACGTGGGAGGCGGAAGCCGGCCGCGGCAAGCGCTCGCGCCTTACCTTTCTCTATACCGGGCTGGCGCTCCAGCAGCAGCGGGCGGAGGATCTACTCGATCAGGATCGTATCGATCAGCTGGTACAGCTGGTGGGCGATAAAAGTGCCGTACGGCAGATGCTGGTCTCGCACCTCGGCAGAAGCTTTCGCCAGGGGCGGCATATCCTCCGCGTGCTCTACTACCGGCCACTGAAAAACCTGCTGCCCGGCACAGCGCTGCGCCGCTCGGAAACCCATATTGCCCGCCAGATCTTCAGCGCGCTAACGCGGATAAATGAGGAAAACGGGGAACTGGAGCCGGATATTGCCCACCACTGGAAACGGCTCTCGCCGCTGCACTGGCGGTTTTATCTGCGTCCTGGCATTCATTTTCATCACGGCCGCGAGCTGGAGATGAGCGATGTCATCACCTCCCTGCAGCGGGTTAACGCCCTGCCGCTCTACTCGCATATCACCGAGATCGTCTCCCCTACCCCGTGGACGCTGGATGTTCACCTCTCCCAGCCCGACAGCTGGCTACCCTGGCTGCTGGGCCACGTGCAGTCGATGATCCTTCCTCGGGAGTGGCCCACAATGGATAACTTTGCCAGCCTGCCGGTGGGCACCGGGCCGTATGCGGTAACGCTTAACAACAGCAACCAGCTCAAGATCCACGCCTTTGATGACTACTTTGGCTTCCGGGCGCTCATCGATGAGGTAAACGTCTGGGTGCTGCCCGACGTTAATGACGATCTGAGCGCAGGCCTGACGCTGGAAGGGCCAGGCGGCGAGGAGAGAGCGGTAGAGAGCCGCCTCGAGGAGGGGTGCTACTACCTGCTGTTTGATGCCCGCACCCGTCGCGGCGCCAGCCAGCAGGTGCGGGAGTGGGTGAGCCAGATCCTCTCTCCGGCGAGCCTGCTGTTTCACGCCGAGGAGCACCACCAGCGCTACTGGTTCCCGGCGTACGGCCTGCTGCCGCGCTGGCACCATACCCGTCCGGGTGGCAGTGAAAAGCCTGCCGGACTGGAGTCCCTGACGTTGACCTACTATCGGGATCATATTGAGCACCGGGTACTGGCCCAGACCATGAGCGCCCTGCTGGCAGCGCATCAGGTGACCCTGCACATTCAGGAGGTCGACTATGACGAGTGGCACAGCGGCGACGCGGTGAGCGATATCTGGCTCAACAGCGCCAACTTTACCCTGCCGCTGGACTTCTCTCTCTTTACTCATCTCTATGAGGTGCCGCTACTGCAGAAGTGCATTCCCCGCGACTGGCAGGCGGATGCCACGCAGTGGCGGGCGGGCGAGATGAACTTAGCCGTCTGGTGCCAGCAGCTGCTGGCGGGCAAGGCAATCGTGCCGCTGATCCACCACTGGCTGATGATCCAGGGGCAGCGCAGCATGCGTGGCCTGCGGATGAACACCCTCGGCTGGTTTGATTTTAAATCGGCGTGGTTTGCCCCCCCAGATCCTTAGCGCTTTCAGAATGCTGACATAATCACTACAATGAGGCCGTGCTCAACGGGGTGCTGCGCAATGCGTGTGCTGAGAAAATACCCGTCGAACCTGATCCGGATAACGCCGGCGAAGGGATTTGAGGCTGCTGCTCAAAATCCTTTGCCACTCTCTTTCTATTGAGGTGCAAAGTGTTAAAAAAATGTCTGCCGCTGCTGCTGCTTGTAGCCGCCCCCGTTTTTGCCGCCCCGACTGCTGATAAACCCGTTCTCACCGTCTACACCTACGACTCCTTCGCCGCCGACTGGGGGCCAGGTCCCGCGGTGAAAAAAGCCTTTGAGGCCGACTGCAACTGCGAGCTGAAGATGGTGGCGCTGGAGGATGGCGTCTCGCTGCTCAACCGTCTGCGCATGGAGGGCAAAAACAGCAAGGCCGACGTGGTGCTGGGCCTCGACAATAATCTGCTGGAAGCAGCGAGCAAGACCGGGCTGTTTGCCAAAAGCGGCGTCGCGGCCGACGCCGTTAACGTTCCCGGCGGCTGGAAAAACGACACCTTTGTCCCCTTCGACTACGGCTACTTCGCCTTTGTCTATGACAAAAACAAGCTGAAGGATCCGCCGAAGAGCCTGAAAGAGCTGGTGGAGAGCGACCAGAAGTGGCGGGTGATCTATCAGGATCCGCGCACCAGCACCCCAGGGCTGGGCCTGCTGCTGTGGATGCAAAAAGTCTACGGCGATAAAGCGCCTGAGGCGTGGCAGAAGCTGGCGGCAAAAACCGTCACCGTTACCAAAGGCTGGAGCGAAGCCTATGGTCTGTTCCTGAAGGGCGAGAGCGATCTGGTCCTGAGCTATACCACCTCTCCGGCCTATCACCTGATCGAAGAGAAAAAGGATAACTACGCGGCGGCGGACTTCAGCGAAGGTCACTACCTGCAGGTCGAGGTGGCCGCCCGCACCGCGGCCAGCAAGCAGCCTGAGCTGGCAGAGAAGTTCCTTAAGTTTATGGTCAGCCCGGCGTTCCAGAACGCCATCCCGACCGGCAACTGGATGTACCCGGTGAGCAACGTGACGCTGCCCGCGGGCTTTGACTCGCTGACGAAGCCGAAGACCACCCTGGAGTTCACCCCGCAGCAGGTCTTCTCCCAACGCGCTGAGTGGATTAACACGTGGCTTCGCGCGACCAGCCGCTAATTCCCGGCTGGCTGCTGCCCGGCGCTGCCGCTGCTACCCTGCTGGTGGCGGTGGCGCTGGCGGCGTTTCTTGCCCTCTGGCTCAATGCGCCGACCACCGACGTCTCGGCGCTGTGGCACGATAGCTACCTGCGCCACGTGGTGGCCTTCTCCTTTGGCCAGGCGTTTCTCTCTGCCCTGCTCTCGGTGACGCCGGCTATTTTCCTGGCCCGCGCCCTCTACCGTCGTCGCTTTCCCGGCAGGCTGATGCTGCTCCGCCTCTGCGCGATGACGCTGATCCTGCCGGTGCTGGTGGCGGTGTTTGGCATTCTTACCGTCTATGGCCGCCAGGGCTGGCTGGCGTCGCTGTGCGACTCCCTCGGCCTGGAGTGGGGGTTTTCGCCCTACGGGCTGAGCGGCATTCTGCTGGCGCACATCTTTTTTAACCTGCCGATGGCAACCCGTCTGCTGCTTCAGGCCCTGGAGCAGATCCCCGGCGAGCAGCGCCAGCTTGCCGCCCAGCTGGGGATGCGCGGTTTCGCCCTCTTCCGCTTCGTTGAGTGGCCGTGGCTGCGGCGGCAGATCCCGCCGGTGGCGGCGCTGATCTTTATGCTCTGCTTCGCCAGCTTCGCCACCGTGCTGTCGCTGGGCGGCGGCCCTAAGGCGACGACCATCGAACTGGCAATCTATCAGGCCCTGAACTTCGACTACGATCCCGGCCGCGCCGCGCTGCTGGGGCTATTGCAGATGATCTGCTGCCTGGCGCTGGTGCTGCTTAGCCAGCGCCTGAGCAAGGCCATTCCGGTGGGCAGCAGCCAGATCCAGGGCTGGCGCGATCCGCAAGACAGCTGGCGCGCCCGGCTGGGGGACGGCATGCTGATTGGCCTGGCGCTGCTCCTGCTTCTGCCGCCCCTGCTGGCAGTCATCGTCGAGGGGGTGAACCGTAACCTGCCTGCGGTGCTGGCTCAGCCGGTGCTGTGGCAGGCGGCGTGGACCTCCCTGCGCATTGCCCTGCTGGCCGGGCTGCTCTGCGTGATCCTCACCATGATGCTGCTCTGGAGCAGCCGTGAGCTGCGGGCGCGCGGACAGCTGCGCCGGGGGCAGGCGCTGGAGCTGAGCGGGATGCTGATCCTTGCCATGCCCGGCATCGTGCTGGCAACCGGCTTCTTTTTACTCCTTAACAACTCCATCGGCCTACCCACCTCGGCGGATGGGATCGTAATCTTTACCAATGCCCTGATGGCTATCCCCTACGCCCAGAAGGTGCTCGATAACCCGATGCGGGACATTACCGCCCGCTACAGCCTGCTGTGCGAGTCGTTGGGCATGCATGGCTTTTCACGCCTGCGGGTCGTGGAGTTGCGCGCGCTGCGGCGGCCGCTGGCCCAGGCGCTGGCCTTTGCCTGCGTGCTCTCCATCGGCGACTTCGGAGTTGTAGCGTTGTTTGGTAACGACGATTTTCGCACGCTCCCCTTCTATCTTTACCAGCAGATTGGCTCCTACCGCAGCCAGGACGGGGCGGTGACGGCGCTGATCCTGCTGGCGCTCTGCTTTGTTCTCTTCACCGTTATTGAAAAACTTCCGGGCCGCCATGCTAAAACTCACTGATGTCACCTGGCTTTATCAGCATCTGCCGATGCGCTTTACGCTCGCCGTCGAGGCGGGCGAGCAGATTGCGGTGCTGGGACCCAGCGGCGCGGGGAAAAGTACCCTGCTGAATCTGATCGCCGGTTTTATCCAGCCGGTAAGCGGCACGATTATGATTGGCAAGCAGGAGCATACCGCTACGCCGCCGTCGCGCCGTCCGGTATCAATGCTGTTTCAGGAGAATAACCTGTTCACCCACCTGACGGTGCGGCAGAACATCGGCCTCGGCCTGCACCCCGGCCTGAAGCTCAATGCTGAGCAGCAGGAGAAGCTGGCGGAGATTGCCGCCCAGATGGGGCTGGAGACGCTGCTTGACCGGCTGCCGGATCAGCTCTCCGGCGGGCAGCGACAGCGGGTGGCGCTGGCGCGCTGTCTGGTGCGGGCCCAGCCTATCCTGCTGCTGGATGAACCGTTTTCGGCGCTCGATCCGGCCCTGCGTCAGGAGATGCTGGCCCTGGTGCAGAGCGTTTGCCAGCGGCAGAACATCACCCTGCTGATGGTCTCCCACAGCATTGAGGATGCTGCGCGCATCGCCAGCCGGGCGCTGGTGGTGGCCGAGGGGCGCATCGCCTGGGACGGCGCAACCGCCGAGCTGGTCAGCGGCCGCGCGCCCGTCTCGGGGCTGCTGGGAATTGAACGTCAGTGACCGCTGACGACCTTACCGAGAATCGTTAAGTAGGCAGGCATCAGCGGATGACGGGCCACCGCCACGCAGGCGATCACTGCCACACCGAGCAGCAGCGGAGCAACCCACAGCAGCCGTCCGCGCGGCAGGTATTTTGTCAGCCGATCGCTGCCGGACTTGCCGCTGCGCCACAGTCGCCAGCAGAGCCACGCCGCCAGCCAGAGCAGCAGCGCCGCACCCAGCAGCAGCCACTTGAATGCCCCGCTCTGCTCATCGGCAGGAATATCGATCGCCGCCCCGGCGAGAATGCCCGGTAGAAAGTAGAACGGTGGCCAGAGCAGGCAGCCGATAACGTTAGGCAGGATAAACTTGCTGACGGGAAGATCGAGCATCCCGGCCACCATCGGCACCAGCGGACGGGTTGGCCCAACAAAGCGGCCCACCAGGATGGTAAACATGCTGTGCTGGTGCAGGGCATGCTCGGTCTTATCAAGCAGCGCCTTGTTCTTTTTCATAAACGACCAGCGGTGCAGCGGCTTCTTAAAGCGCCACCCGAGCCAGAAGGAGATCCAGTCTCCCAGCAGGCAGCCGACAATCCCCGCCAGCCAGGCATACCAGAAGTTCACCTCGCCGCTGCCGATCAGCGCACCGAGTCCCGCCATCATCACCGTGCCGGGCAGGATCAGGCCCACCAGCGCCAGCGACTCCAGAAAAGCCACGAGGGCGATCGCAATGAGCGTATAGGTCGCTGATTGAGTAATAAAATGTTCCAGAAAT
This sequence comes from Escherichia sp. ESNIH1, assembly GCA_002918705.1. Taxonomy (GTDB): domain Bacteria; phylum Pseudomonadota; class Gammaproteobacteria; order Enterobacterales; family Enterobacteriaceae; genus Pseudescherichia. The sequence continues at coordinate 143,946 of PQKR01000006.1, forward strand.
GCCTGCATACGCGGTCCGTTTTAGTGACGAAGCAGGGATTCTCCAGAGCCGGTAGCGCCTCGTCAAGCCTGCAATTGTCCGATTAGTTTACTGGTTGTATCAGACCTCGGCGGCGGCATTTCGTTTCTTTACGTTATTCACACCCGGCGCGGAACTCGCTTGGGCTGGCCCCGGTGCACTTTTTAAACACGCGAGAGAAGTAGAGCTGATCCTCAAAGCCGACGTTGCGCCCGACGCTGGCGATGGGCATCCGCGTGGTGCTGAGCAGCAGCTTGGCCTGGCTGATGCGCTGATCCTCCCGCCAGCTGAGCACGCTGACCCCCAGCTGCTGGCGGAAGAGATGCGACAGCCGCGACGGCGACAGGCAGACGTGCTGCGCGACACCGGCGATATCGAAGTGGTTATCCGCCAGGTGATCGCTGATGTACTGGCAGGCGTCGCGCACCCGGTTATCCAGCGGCGGATGCAGCGATTCGTTGATGGCATCCATGCGTCTGAGCAGCACCTGCTCCAGCAGATTGATCGCCAGCAGCTCACTGTAGCGCCCGCCGCGCTGCCCTGCGCTGATGATCTGGGCAAACAGCTCGCTAAAGCTGGACTGATGCACGTCGTCAGGACGGAAATAGCCGGTCTGGGCAAAGAGGGTCGGCCAGGCCAGCCACTCATGCCAGTAGGCCCGCGGACGGAAGTAGACCCACTGGTGATACCACTCCCGCGCCTCAGGGTGGCGGCCATAGTGGTGCACCTCGCCAGGCGGGAAAAGCAGAATATCGCCCGGGCGGCAAACAAACTGCCGGCCGTTGTTGTTGACGATCCCCTCCCCGCGCACCGTCAGGTTGAGAATATAGCCCTTCATCCCCAGCGGGCGATCGACAAAAAAGTCGAGGTAGCCGTCGGCCTCAATGGGCGTCAGCCCGGCCACGAGATGGGCATTAAACGAGTAGCCAGGCAGCAGAGGATCGGTTTGTAATTCAGCCATACACAGCGCGCTCCAGGTAGTGGTCAAGGAAACCATTTGTCCATATTGGGTTTTATTTCACCACGCGGCTGCTCGAGGGAACCTGATACGAAAACCGTAGCGTGACAACCCCGCCAGATAAAAGCACTTTCCCCGTTTTGCCTAATCTACACCGATAAAAAGGGGTAACAAAAGTGTCTATAAACCCGGCAGAAATGTCCACATTGAATATTTGCAGTGAATCACACTTTCAGCTGCCATAGCATTTTTATCCATAAGATTAGCGGATCCTGCCTGACGCTTTTTGGCCCCTGTCTCTAATGTTTCTCCATACGGTTATTTTGGATGGAGTAAGACGATGGCAATTGCAATTGGCCTCGATTTTGGCAGCGACTCGGTACGCGCGCTGGCAGTAGACTGCGAGCACGGCACAGAGATCGCCACCAGCGTAGAGTGGTATCCGCGCTGGCAGGAGGGGCGTTATTGCGACGCTCCGCGGAATCAGTTTCGCCATCACCCGCGCGACTATATCGAGTCGATGGAAGCGGCGATCAAAAGCGTGCTGGCCCAGCTGAGCGCCGACCAGCGCGAACAGGTGAGCAGTATCGGCGTGGACAGCACCGGCTCGACGCCAGCCCCCATTGACGCTGAGGGCCGCGTGCTGGCGCTACGTCCGGAGTTTGCCGACAACCCCAACGCCATGTTCGTGCTCTGGAAAGATCACACGGCGGTAGAGGAAGCCGAGGCCATTACCCGCCTCTGCCACCAGCCGGGCAAAACCGACTACTCGCGCTATATCGGCGGGATCTACTCCAGCGAGTGGTTCTGGGCCAAGATCCTGCACGTCACCCGCCAGGATGCCGCCGTCGCCCAGGCAGCCACCTCGTGGATCGAGCTGTGCGACTGGGTTCCCGCCCTGCTCTCTAACACCGTTCGTCCGCAGGATATCCGCCGCGGGCGCTGCAGCGCCGGACACAAATCCCTCTGGCACGAAAGCTGGGGTGGCCTGCCTCCGGCCAGCTTCTTTGACGAGCTGGATCCCATCATCAATAAGCACCTGAGCTGGCCGATGTTTACCGAGACGTATACCGCCGATCTGCCGGTGGGCAACCTGAGCCCGGAGTGGGCCCAGCGTCTGGGCCTGTCGGAAAAAGTGGTGATTGCCGGAGGCGCATTCGACTGCCATATGGGCGCGGTGGGCGCAGGGGCGCAGCCGAACACGCTGGTAAAAGTGATCGGCACCTCAACCTGCGACATCCTGATTGCTGACAAGCCCAGCGTCGGCGAGCGCGCGGTGAAAGGCATCTGCGGCCAGGTTGACGGCAGCGTGGTCCCGGACTTTATCGGCCTTGAGGCCGGGCAGTCGGCCTTCGGCGATATCTACGCCTGGTTTGGCCGCATCCTCGGCTGGCCGCTTGAGCAGCTTGCCCTCCAGCATCCGGAGCTAAAAACCCAGATCCAGGCCAGCCAGAAGCAGCTGCTGCCCGCCCTGACCCAGGCATGGGCAGAGAACCCTTCCCTCGATCACCTTCCGGTGATCCTCGACTGGTTTAACGGTCGCCGCACCCCTAACGCTAACCAGCGTCTGAAGGGGGTGATCACCGACCTTAACCTTGCTACCGACGCGCCGCTGCTGTTTGGCGGGCTGATCGCCGCCACCGCCTTCGGCGCGCGCGCCATTATGGAGTGCTTTACCGAACAGGGGATCGCGGTCAACAACGTGATGGCTCTCGGCGGTATCGCCCGTAAAAACCGGGTGATCATGCAGGCCTGCTGCGACGTGCTCAACCGTCCGCTGCAGATCGTCGCCTCCGATCAGTGCTGCGCGCTGGGTGCGGCCATCTTCGCCGCCGTCGCCGCAGGGGATCACCCGGATATCCCGACCGCGCAGCGCCACATGGCCAGCGCCGTCGAAAACACGCTCCAGCCTGCTCCCGCTCAGGCACAACGCTTCGAACAGCTCTATCGCCGCTACCAGCACTGGGCGGCCAGCGCCGAGCAACACTATCTCCCTTCAGCCGCGCCAGCGTTGCAGGCCGCTCTGACTCATTAAGGACACGATAATGACTATTTTTGATAACTACGAAGTATGGTTTGTGATTGGCAGCCAGCATCTCTATGGCCCGGAGACCCTGCGTCAGGTCACGCAGCACGCTGAGCAGGTGGTGAACGCGCTGAACAGCGAAGCCAAACTGCCCTGCAAGCTGGTGCTGAAGCCGCTGGGCACCTCGCCGGATGAGATCACCGCGATCTGCCGCGACGCTAACTACGACGATAAGTGTGCGGGCCTGGTGGTGTGGCTGCACACCTTCTCCCCAGCCAAAATGTGGATCAACGGCCTGACTATCCTCAACAAGCCGCTGCTGCAGTTCCATACCCAGTTCAATGCCTCCCTGCCGTGGGACAGCATCGACATGGACTTTATGAACCTGAACCAGACCGCGCACGGCGGCCGCGAGTTCGGCTTCATCGGTGCGCGGATGCGTCAGCAGCACAGCGTGGTGACCGGCCACTGGCAGGATCGCAAAGCCCAGCAGCGCATCGGGGCATGGATGCGTCACGCGGTCTCGAAACAGGATACCCGCCATCTTAAAGTGTGCCGTTTCGGCGACAACATGCGTGAAGTCGCGGTAACCGACGGCGATAAAGTGGCAGCCCAGATCAAGTTCGGCTTCTCGGTGAATACCTGGGCGGTGGGCGATCTGGTGCAGGTGGTTAACGACATCAGCGAAGGCGATATCAGCGCGCTGGTGGATGAGTATGAGAGCAGCTACCGCCTGACCGCTGCCGCGCAGGTTAACGGTGATAAACGCCAGAACGTGATTGACGCGGCCCGTATCGAGCTGGGCATGAAACGCTTCCTCGAGCAGGGCGGCTTCCACGCCTTCACCACCACCTTTGAAGATCTGCACGGTCTGAAGCAGCTCCCGGGCCTCGCCGTGCAGCGCCTGATGCAGCAGGGCTACGGCTTTGCGGGCGAAGGCGACTGGAAAACCGCCGCCCTGCTTCGCATCATGAAGGTGATGGCAACCGGTCTGCAGGGCGGCACCTCCTTTATGGAGGACTACACCTACCACTTTGAGGACGGCAACGATCTGGTGCTTGGCTCCCATATGCTGGAAGTGTGTCCGACCATCGCCCTGGATGAGAAACCGATCCTCGACGTGCAGTACCTTGGCATCGGCGGCAAAGCCGATCCGGCTCGCCTGATCTTCTCTACCAAAACCGGCCCGGCGATCAACGCCAGCCTGATCGATCTTGGGGATCGTTTCCGCCTGCTGGTGAACTGCGTGGATTCCGTCGAAACCCCGCACCAGCTGCCGAAGCTGCCGGTCGCTAACGCGCTGTGGAAAGCCCAGCCGGATCTGGCCACCGCCTCTGAGGCGTGGATCGTTGCCGGGGGCGCGCACCACACCGTCTTCAGCCACGCGCTGGATCTTAGCGATATGCGCCAGTTCGCCGAGCTGCACGATATTGAGCTGGCGGTGATCGATAACGACACCCGCCTGCCGGCGTTCAAAGATGCGCTGCGCTGGAACGAAGTCTATTACGGTTCAAAACGTTAAGTCATTAAATGCCCGGTGGCACTTCGTTTACCGGGCCTACGTTTTGTAGGCCGGATAAGCGTAGCGCCATCCGGCGTGGAGAGATGAATGCTAGACGATCTCAAACGCCAGGTGCTGGAAGCCAACCTGGCGCTGCCGAAACATAATCTGGTCACCCTCACCTGGGGCAACGTCAGCGCCGTCGATCGCGAGCGCGGCGTGTTTGTCATTAAGCCCTCCGGCGTCGACTACAGCGTCATGACGGCAGAGGATATGGTAGTGGTGAGCATCGAAACCGGCGAGGTGGTCGAAGGGACGAAAAAACCCTCCTCCGACACCCCAACCCACCGCCTGCTCTATCAGGCTTTCCCGACCATCGGCGGCATTGTGCATACCCACTCGCGCCACGCCACTATCTGGGCGCAGGCGGGACAGTCCATTCCGGCCACCGGTACCACCCACGCCGACTACTTCTATGGCCCCATCCCCTGCACTCGCAAGATGACCGATGCCGAGATTAACGGCGAGTATGAGTGGGAGACCGGCCAGGTGATCGTCGAGACCTTTAATACCCAGGGGATCGACGCCGCCCAGATGCCTGGCGTGCTGGTGCACTCCCACGGTCCCTTTGCCTGGGGCAAAAACGCCGACGACGCGGTGCATAACGCCATCGTGCTGGAGGAGGTCGCCTACATGGGCATCTTCTGCCGCCAGCTCACCCCGGATCTGCCTGCCATGCAGCAGACGCTGCTGGATAAACACTACCTGCGCAAGCACGGGGCGAAGGCCTATTACGGCCAGTAAGACTGTATAAAAACCCAGCTAAACTACTGAAACCAGGCTATAATAACGCCTGGTTTTATTTTATGAGAAGACGGCGTGGCGCAGGCGCAAGAAGGCTTTTTACTGACCCGGCACTGGCGGGATACCCCGCAGGGCACCGAGATCGAATTGTGGCTGGCAACCGATAGCGGCCCGCTGCGGGTGGTGCTGCCCGTACAGGAGTCGGTGGCGTTTATCCCCTCGGCGCAGGTGCCCCAGGCGCAGCGGATCCTGGCGGGTGAAAGCCACTATCGCCTGACGCCGCTTGAGCTTAAGGACTTCAGCCGCCAGCCGGTGCACGGCCTCTACTGCCGCGCCCATCGCCAGCTGATGCGCTATGAGAAGCTGCTTCGCGAGGGCGGCGTAACCCTTTACGAAGCCGACGTCCGCCCGCCGGAGCGTTTTCTGATGGAGCGCTTTATCACCGCCCCGGTGTGGGTCAGCGGCGAAGCGCGCGACGGCGCGCTGGTAAACGCCCGTCTAAAGCCCAGCCCGCACTACCGCCCGCCGCTGAAGTGGGTGTCGCTGGATATCGAAACCACCCGTCATGGCGAGCTGTACTGCATCGGGCTGGAAGGGTGCGGCCAGCGCACGGTCTATATGCTCGGGCCGGAAAACGGCGACGCCTCGGGGCTCGATTTCCATCTGGAGTACGTTGCCAGCCGTCGACAGCTGCTGGAGAAGCTCAACGCCTGGTTTGCCACCCACGATCCGGACGTGCTGATCGGCTGGAACGTGGTGCAGTTCGATCTGCGCATGCTGCAAAAGCACGCCGAGCGCTACGGCGTCCCGCTGCGGCTGGGGCGCGGCAACAGCGAGCTGGAGTGGCGCGAGCATGGCTTCAAGAACGGCGTCTTCTTTGCACAGATGGCGGGCCGGCTAATTATCGACGGCATCGACGCCCTGAAGTCCGCCTTCTGGAATTTCCAGTCATTCTCTCTTGAGTCGGTAGCCCGGGAGCTGCTCGGTGAGGGCAAGTCGATCGATAACCCGTGGGACAGAATGGACGAGATCGAGCGACGCTTCAATGAAGATAAGCCCGCCCTCGCCACCTATAACCTGAAAGACTGCGAGCTGGTGACGCGCATTTTCCATAAGACCGCGATCATGCCCTTCCTGCTCGAGCGCGCCTCGGTCAACGGCCTGCCTGTGGATCGCCACGGCGGGTCAGTGGCCGCCTTCAGCCACCTCTATTTTCCGCGCATGCACCGGGCGGGCTATGTGGCCCCGAATCTCGGTGCCGTGCCGCCGCAGGCCAGCCCCGGCGGCTACGTGATGGACTCCACCCCCGGCCTGTATGACTCGGTGCTGGTGCTGGACTATAAGAGCCTCTACCCGTCGATCATCCGCACCTTTCTGATCGATCCGGTGGGGCTGATAGAGGGCATGGCGCAGCCGGATGAGGCCCACAGCAGCGAAGGCTTTCTCGGGGCGTGGTTCTCCCGCGAGAAGCACTGCCTGCCGGAGATCGTCGGCCAGATCTGGCACGGCCGCGACGAGGCCAAACGCCAGGGCAACAAACCGCTCTCCCAGGCGCTGAAGATCATCATGAACGCCTTCTACGGCGTGCTGGGCACCAGCGCCTGCCGCTTCTTCGATCCCCGGCTGGCATCGTCGATCACCATGCGCGGGCATGAGATCATGCGTCAGACCAAAACGCTGATCGAATCCCAGGGCTACGAGGTGATCTACGGCGACACGGACTCTACCTTCGTCTGGCTGAAGCACGCCCATAGCGAAGAGCAGGCCGCCCGCATCGGCCAGACGCTGGTGGTGCAGGTTAATGACTGGTGGCGAGAGCATCTTGCCAGCAAAGGCTTAACCAGCGCGCTGGAGCTGGAGTTCGAAACCCACTTCTGCCGCTTCCTGATGCCAACTATTCGCGGGGCGGATACCGGCAGCAAGAAGCGCTACGCCGGGCTGATTCAGGAGGGCGACAGCCAGCGCATGGTCTTCAAAGGGCTGGAGACGGTGCGCACCGACTGGACGCCGCTGGCGCAGACGTTCCAGCAGGCGCTCTACCTGCGCATTTTCCGCCGCGAGCCGTATCAGGATTACATTCGCGAGACTATCGCCCAGCTGATGGCGGGCGAGCTGGATAGCCAGCTGGTCTATCGCAAGCGCCTGCGCCGTCCGCTGGCGGAGTATCAGCGCAACGTGCCGCCGCACGTGCGGGCGGCGAGGCTGGCGGATGAGCAGAACCAGAAGCGCGGTCGAGCGTTGCAGTACCAGAAGCGCGGCACCATTAAGTACGTCTGGACCACCCACGGCCCCGAGCCGGTGGACTACCAGCAGTCGCCGCTGGATTACGATCACTACCTGACCCGTCAGCTCCAGCCGGTAGCGGAGGGCATTCTGCCGTTTATGGGCGATGACTTTGCTACACTGGTTACGGGGCAGATGGGACTCTTCTAAGTGGTGACTATCATCTCAGCATCCAGTACCATAGCGCCCTTTCCAATCCTGGCCCCAATTTTTTGACGCGCTGTCGTTCTCTGACGGTGGTCTAACTATTGCCTGCAATTTGAGATATAGAGCCGAATAAATATGCCTTTTACACTTGGTCAACGCTGGATCAGCGATACAGAAAGCGAACTCGGACTGGGAACCGTTGTGGCGATGGATGCGCGTACCGTTACGCTGCTCTTCTCCTCAACCGGAGAGAACCGTCTCTACTCCCGCAGTGACTCCCCGGTTACTCGCGTAATGTTTAATCCAGGCGATACGGTGACCAGCCACGAAGGCTGGCAGCTCACCATTGATGACGTAAAAGAGCAAAACGGTCTGCTGACCTATACCGGCACGCGCCTGGATACTGGCGAAACCGACGTGGCGCTGCGTGAAGTGCTGCTCGACAGCAAGCTGGTGTTCAGCAAGCCGCAGGACCGCCTGTTCGCCGGGCAGATCGACCGTATGGATCGCTTCTCCCTGCGCTACCGCGCGCGTAAATACCAGAGTGAGCAGTACCGGATGCCGTGGAGCGGCCTGCGTGGCCAGCGCACCAGCCTGATCCCGCACCAGCTGCACATTGCCCATGAAGTGGGCCGCCGCCACGCGCCGCGCGTGCTGCTGGCGGATGAGGTTGGCCTGGGTAAAACCATCGAAGCGGGGATGATCCTGCACCAGCAGCTGCTGGCCGGTGCGGCAGAGCGCGTGCTGATCGTGGTGCCGGAAACGCTGCAACACCAGTGGCTGGTGGAGATGCTGCGCCGCTTCAACCTGCGCTTTGCGCTGTTTGATGACGAACGCTACGCGGAAGCGCAGCACGAGGCCGATAACCCGTTTGAGACCGAACAGCTGGTGATCTGCTCCCTGGACTTCGTGCGCCGCAGCAAGCAGCGCCTGGAGCACCTGTGTGACGCCGAGTGGGATATGCTGGTGGTCGATGAGGCGCACCACCTGGTGTGGAGCGAAGAGGCACCGAGCCGCGAGTACATGGCGATTGAACAGCTGGTCGAGCGCGTGCCGGGCGTCCTGCTGCTGACCGCGACGCCGGAGCAGCTGGGCCTGGAGAGCCACTTCGCCCGTCTGCGCCTGCTGGATCCGAACCGCTTCCACGACTTTGAGCAGTTTGTTGAAGAGCAGCAGAACTACCGCCCGGTAGCCGATGCCGTGGCGATGCTGCTGGTGGGCAAGCATCTGAGCGACAGCGAGCTGAACACCCTAAGCGAGCTGATTGGCGAGCAGGATATCGAACCGCTGCTGCAAACCGCTAACAGCGATCGCGACGGCGCAGAGGCCGCGCGCCAGGAGCTGGTCTCCATGCTGATGGACCGCCACGGCACCAGCCGCGTTCTGTTCCGTAACACCCGTAACGGCGTGAAAGGCTTCCCGAAACGCGAGCTGCACACCATCAAGCTGCCGCTGCCGACCCAGTACCAGACCGCTATTAAGGTCTCCGGCATTATGGGGGCACGCAAAAGCGCTGAAGAGCGCGCCCGCGACATGCTCTACCCGGAGCAGATCTATCAGGAGTTCGAGGGCGACACCGGCACATGGTGGAACTTCGATCCGCGCGTGGAGTGGCTGATGGGCTACCTGACCAGCCACCGTTCGCAGAAGGTGCTGGTGATCTGCGCCAAGGCTGCCACCGCCCTCCAGCTGGAGCAGGTGCTCCGCGAGCGGGAAGGCATCCGTGCCGCCGTGTTCCACGAAGGCATGTCCATCGTTGAGCGCGACCGCGCCGCCGCCTGGTTTGGCGAAGAGGACAGCGGCGCGCAGGTGCTGCTCTGCTCGGAGATCGGCTCCGAAGGGCGTAACTTCCAGTTCGCCAGCAACCTGGTGATGTTCGATCTGCCGTTTAACCCGGATCTGCTGGAGCAGCGTATCGGTCGTCTGGATCGTATCGGCCAGGCCCACGATATCCAGATCCACGTCCCCTATCTGGAAAAGACCGCCCAGTCGGTGCTGGTGCGCTGGTTCCACGAAGGCCTCGACGCCTTTGAGCACACCTGCCCTACCGGCCGCACTATCTACGACCAGGTGCACAGCGATCTGATTGGCTACCTCGCCGCGCCGGAAGAGACCGAAGGCTTCGACGAGCTGATCAAAACCTGCCGCGAACAGCACGAAGCGCTGAAGGCCCAGCTCGAGCAGGGCCGCGATCGCCTGCTGGAGATCCACTCCAACGGCGGCGAAAAAGCGCAGGCGCTGGCGGAGAGCATTGAAGAGCAGGATGACGATACCGGGCTGATTAGCTTTGCCATGAACCTGTTTGATATCGTGGGCGTCAACCAGGACGATCGCGGTGAGAACATGATCGTGCTGACCCCATCCGATCACATGCTGGTTCCGGACTTCCCGGGCCTGCCGGAAGATGGCTGCACCATCACCTTTGAGCGTGACGTGGCCCTGTCGCGGGAAGATGCCCAGTTCGTGACCTGGGAGCACCCGCTGATCCGCAACGGTCTGGATCTGATCCTCTCCGGCGATACCGGCAGCAGCACCATCTCCCTGCTGAAAAACAAGGCGTTGCCGGTAGGCACCCTGCTGCTTGAGCTGATCTACGTCGTTGAGGCACAGGCACCGAAGCAGCTTCAGCTTAACCGCTTCCTGCCTGCCACGCCGGTGCGTATGCTGCTGGATAAAAACGGCAACAATCTTGCCGCCCAAGTGGAGTTTGAGACCTTCAACCGCCAACTGAGCGCGGTCAACCGTCACACCGGCAGCAAGCTGGTGAATGCGGTGCAGCAGGACGTGCACGCGATCCTGCAGCTGGGTGAAGCACAGATCGAGAGCGCGGCGAAGGCGCTGATCGCCGCGGCGCGCCAGGAGGCGGATGAACGTCTCTCTGCAGAGCTGTCTCGTCTGGAAGCGCTGAAGGCGGTAAACCCGAACATCCGTGATGATGAGCTGGCCGCCATCGAGAGCAACCGTCAGCAGGTGCTTGATAGCCTTGCCCAGGCGGGCTGGCGTCTCGATGCCCTGCGTCTTATTGTGGTCACGCACCAGTAACAGGAACCCGTTATGTTGATGGAGCCCTACAATCCGCCACTGTCGCCCTGGCTGGTCGTGTTATACCAGGACGAGCACATTATGGTGGTCAACAAGCCGAGCGGCCTGCTCTCTGTGCCGGGGCGGCTGGACGAGCATAAAGACAGCGTGATGACGCGCATTCAGCGCGACTATCCGCTGGCGGAGTCGGTGCATCGTCTGGATATGGCCACCAGCGGCGTGATCGTAGTGGCCCTCACCAAAGCGGCGGAGCGGGAGCTAAAGCGCCAGTTCCGCGAGCGCGAGCCGAAGAAGCAGTACGTGGCCCGCGTGTGGGGACATCCTGAAAAGGCGGAGGGTCTGATCGATCTGCCGCTGATCTGCGACTGGCCTAACCGCCCAAAGCAGATGGTGTGTCATGAGACCGGTAAGGCGGCGCAGACCGAGTATACGGTGCTGGAGTATGCGGCGGATAACACCGCACGCGTGCAGTTGAAGCCCATTACCGGGCGTTCGCACCAGCTGCGCGTGCATATGCTGGCGTTGGGCCACCCGATCCTTGGCGACCGCTTCTACGCCACGCCCGAGGCGCTGGCGATGGCACCCCGCCTGCAGCTGCACGCCGAGATGTTGACCATCACGCATCCGGCGTACGGCACCAGCATGACCTTTAAAGCGCCCGCTGATTTCTAGCAGGCGTTTACCTGCGGGCGGGCGTTACTTCAGCCCGCTCACCAGCGTCTTGCGGCTCTCTTCGAGGGAGATAACGCGGCTGCATACCGCCTTACCGAACTGCTCAAAGTCCGCTTCCTGATTCTTCCACTCGCTTTGAATCGCGGTTTGCAGGCCGCCGAGGCTACCCATCACGCTCTGCAACGGGTTACCGCCGCCTTTCAGCACCGCCTGAGCACCCATCTCGTTAATACTGTCCTGCAGGATGCCGCCCATTGCCTGGTTCACCAGCTGCTGACCGTTAGCGCGTACCTCATCAATCGCCTTATAGTGAAAAGCGAGGCCGTCGCTGCGATGCTCAATAATACGGTTCATCTGCTCTTTCAGCTGCGCGTCGAGCTTGGTTAAGCGCCCGCGCATGTTGCTGCTTTGACCCACTTCTTTAGCAATGATCTTATCCAGCGCCACGCGGCCCTTCTCAACGCGGCTACGCGCGCCCTCGTCGATCCACGGCAGCGCGCTGCGCAGATCGGCCTGATAATCTTTGGCCTGTTCGCGCTGGGCAGCGCTGAGGCTATACTGCTTGCCGTTGAACATGACGTTGCCGTCTGGGGTCATCACCAGATTGCCGTTCTCACCCACCACCTGCACGGTTTGCGGGTTGAGGATCACGTCGTCACGCGGGTTTACGCTACATTTGTATTCTGCCTGGGCGGTGAAGGCGGTTGCCGCCAGTGCCGCAGCCAGCAGCGCTTTGCGCATCATAAAAGCTCCTGTCCTGTAGAGACAAAACGGGCCGGCAATCGCCAGCCCCGATAGTGACTTAGTCCCACCAGACGTCAAAAAGTTCGCTGATGCGCACATCTTCAAAGCCGCGGCCTTCCAGCCACTTACGCACGCTAGCCTGATGCTCTTCGGTGCACTTGCCAATCTCCTGCTTGCAGATCAGCCCCTCCCAGACCAGGTAGCCGCTGCCGTCAAAGGCCAGCTTGTTTGGCTCAATCACCTCGTTGATGAAGGCATCAACCGTCTGGTCGATCTGCTCCTCAGAGGTGCCCTCCGGGAAACGCCAGGCGACGGAAAAGCCCAGCTCCTGGAACTCATCGATATGTAACTTCTTACGCAGACGACGGCTACGGTTTGTTGCCATTATTTTACCCTCTCGAACATTAAGTCCCATACGCCGTGGCCAAGACGATGACCACGCTGTTCAAATTTGGTTACCGGGCGCGTCTCCGGGCGCGGTACATAGTCGCCGCTCTCAGAGCGGTTTTGGTATCCGTCGATTGCGGACATCACTTCCAGCATGTGCTCGGCGTAGGCTTCCCAGTCGGTCGCCATATGGAAGACGCCGCCCAGCTTCAGCTTGCCCTTCACCAGTTCGGCAAACGGCGTCTGCACGATACGGCGTTTATTATGGCGCGCTTTATGCCACGGGTCAGGGAAAAAGAGCTGCACCATGTTAAGCGAGTTGTCCGGGATCATCTTGTGCAGCACTTCTACCGCGTCGTGACACATCACGCGCAGGTTCTCCACCCCCTCTTCGTGAGCGGTGGCGAGGCACGCCCCCACGCCCGGGGAGTGGACCTCAATACCGAGGAAGTTCTGCTCCGGCCTGGCTTTCGCCATCGCCACCAGCGACGCGCCCATACCAAAGCCAATCTCCAGAGTCACCGGCGCATCGCGGCCAAACAGCGCGGTGAAATCCAGCGGCTGCTCGCTAAACTCAACGCCCATCACCGGCCAAAAGTTATCCAGCGCGTGCTGCTGCCCCTTGGTCAGACGGCCCTGGCGGCGGACGAAGCTGCGAATACGGCGCAGCGGGCGACCGTTTTCATCAAATTCGGGTGAAATGACGTCGTTGTTCATAGGTGTTTAGTCTGCTTGTGAGAGTGTTCGGGAAACGGGCATTATCCAAAGTTAATAGCCGGATGCAAGCACCGGAAAGTTCCGGTTTACAGCCCGGTGCCGCTGTGCTGCAATCTGGCCCCTTAATCATGCAACTCGGAACTCCTGCTTTGACCATGCACGCGTCTCAGTTTTCAGCCCAGGTGCTGGAGTGGTACGACAAATTCGGGCGCAAAACCCTGCCCTGGCAAATCGAAAAAACGCCCTACAAAGTATGGCTCTCTGAGGTGATGTTGCAACAAACGCAGGTGGCGACGGTTATCCCCTACTTTGAGCGCTTTATGGCGCGTTTCCCGACGGTGACCGATCTGGCCCGCGCGCCCATCGACGAGGTGCTGCATCTGTGGACCGGGCTGGGCTACTACGCCCGCGCGCGCAACCTGCACAAGGCGGCGCAGCAGGTGGCTGACCAGCACGGCGGCGTGTTCCCGGATACCTTTGAGGAGGTTGCCGCCCTACCGGGCGTCGGACGATCAACGGCGGGGGCGGTGCTCTCCCTTGCGCTCGGCAAACACTTTCCTATTCTTGATGGTAACGTGAAGCGCGTGCTGGCCCGCTGCTACGCCGTTGAGGGCTGGCCAGGCCGCAAAGAGGTGGAGAAGCGCCTGTGGGAGATCAGCGAAAAGGTGACGCCCGCCGAGGGCGTGGCGCAGTTTAACCAGGCGATGATGGATCTTGGCGCGACGGTCTGCACCCGCTCGAAGCCGAAGTGTACGCTCTGCCCGCTGAACAACGGCTGTATCGCCTATGCCAACGGGAGCTGGGCGCAGTATCCGGGCAAAAAGCCGAAGCAGACGCTGCCGGAGCGCACCGGTTTTCTGCTGCTGATGCAGCACGGTGAGACGGTCTGGCTTGAGCGCCGTCCGCCAACTGGCCTGTGGGGCGGCCTCTACTGCTTCCCGCAGTTTAGCGATGACGCGGCCCTGCGCGACTGGCTGGCGCAACGGCAGATTCAGGCCGATACTCTTACCGAGCTCAACGGATTTCGCCATACATTCAGCCATTTCCATCTGGATATTGTGCCGATGTGGCTTCCCGTGTCCTCCTTCACGTCATGCATGGATGAGGGAACAGGTCTCTGGTATAACTTAGCCCAGCCGCCGTCGGTGGGCCTGGCCGCGCCGGTAGAGCGCCTGTTACAACAATTACGCGCGGGCGCACCCGTTTAGCGCCGCGACATCACGAGGAGTGACCATGAGCAGAACCATTTTTTGTACCTTCCTGGGCCGCGAAGCGGAAGGCCAGGACTTCCAGCTCTATCCGGGCGATCTGGGCAAGCGGATCTACAACGAGATCTCCAAAGAAGCCTGGTCCCAGTGGCAGCAGAAGCAGACCATGCTCATCAATGAGAAGAAGCTCAACATGATGAACGTGGAGCACCGCAAGCTGCTGGAAGAGGAGATGGTGAACTTCCTGTTCGAAGGAAAAGACGTACATATCGAAGGCTATAAGCCACAAGATTAAGGGCCTCGGCCCTTTTTTTGGAAAGAATAACGACTTAACACAACATACATCCAGGAATGATGAAAAAATATTTAGCGCTAGCCCTTGTTGCGCCGTTGCTCATCTCGTGTTCCAGTTCCAATAAAAAGGGCGATAGCTATAACGAAGCCTGGGTAAAGGACACCAACGGTTTTGATATCCTGATGGGTCAGTTTGCCCATAATATCGAAAACATCTGGGGTTTTAACGAAGTCCTGATTGCCGGTCCCAAGGACTACGTTAAGTATACCGACCAGTATCAGACCCGCAGCCACATCAACTTCGATGCCGGGACGATCACTATCGAGACCATTGCCGGTACCGAGCCGGCGGCGCACCTGCGCCAGGCGATTATCAAAACCCTGCTGATGGGCGACGATCCCGGCTCTATCGATCTCTACTCCGACGTTGATGATATTCAGATCTCTAAGCAACCGTTCCTCTATGGTCAGGTGGTAGATAACAACGGCGAGGCGATCCGCTGGCAGTGGCGCGCCGAGAAATATGCCGACTATCTGCTGCAAAACCAGATGAAGAGCCGCACCAACGGCCTGAAGATCATCTACAGCGTGACCATCAACCTGGTGGCCAACCACCTCGATAAGCGTGCGCATAAGTATGTGGGCATGGTGCGCCAGTCGGCACGCAAATATGGCGTGGACGAGTCGCTGATCCTGGCGATTATGCAGACTGAATCGTCGTTCAACCCCTACGCGGTCAGCCGCTCTGACGCGCTGGGCCTGATGCAGGTGGTGCAGCACAGCGCCGGTAAAGATGTCTTCCGGGCGCAGGGACGTTCTGGCATGCCGGACCGCGGCTTCCTGTTCGATCCCGCCAGCAATATCGATACCGGGACCGCCTATCTGGCGATGCTGAACAACATCTACCTCGCCGGCATCAGCAACCCAACCTCACGCCGCTACGCGGTGATCACCGCCTATAACGGCGGCGCAGGCAGCGTACTGCGGGTCTTCTCTAACGATAAGGTGCAGGCGGCGAACATCATTAATAACATGTCGCCGGGCGACGTCTATGAGACGCTCACGACCCGCCACCCGTCGGCGGAGTCGCGCCGCTACCTCTACAAGGTAAATACGGCGCAGAAAGGGTATCGCGGAGGGAGAATTTAAGCCGCGATGAAAACGCCGGGTGGCGCGACGCTTACCCGGCCTACGCCTGCTGCACGACATACCCATATAAACGCTTGATGCCGTCGGGGTCGGTTTCGCTGTAGACCCCCTGCAGCTCCGGCGAGAAGCCCGGCAGCAGGTTGACCCCCTCCTCCAGCGCCAGGAAGTAGCGCTGCACCGCCCCGCCCCAGATCTCACCCGGCACCACGCAGAGTACGCCTGGCGGATAGGGCAGCGCGCCCTCGGCGGCAATCCGTCCCTCCGCCTCGCTGATGCGCACCAGCTCCACGTTGCCGCGAATAAATTCGCTGTTGGCATCCTGCGGATTCATTGCCACCGGCGGCAGGCTCTGCTGGCGGAACATCGCCTTCTGCAGATCCTTCACGCCAAAGCTGACGTAGAGATCGTGCATCTCCTGGCACAGCTCGCGCAGGGTGTAGTCGCGGTAGCGCACCGGATACTTATTAAAGATGGTCGGCAGCACGTCGGCCAGCGGCGTATCGTCCTCAATATGCTGCTCAAACTGTGCCAGCATCGCGACCAACTGGGCGAGCTTCTCCTCGCTTTCGGCGGGCGTCAGCAGGAAGAGGATCGAGTTGAGATCGCACTTCTCCGGCACGATGCCGTTCTCACGCAGGTAGTGGGCTAAAATAGTGGCCGGAATACCAAACTCGCTGTACTCGCCGGTTTCCGCGTCGATGCCCGGCGTGGTCAGCAGCAGCTTGCAGGGATCGACAAAGTACTGGTCGCGGGCATAGCCCTCAAAGCCGTGCCACGCCGCGCCCGGTTCAAAGCTAAAGAAGCGGCGCTCGCTGGCAATGGCGTGAGTGGGGTGATCCTGCCACGGCCGCCCGGCCACCTCCGGCGGCACGAAAGGTTTGATCATCTTGCAGTTGGCAATGATCGCTTTGCGTGCCTCAATGCCTACCGCCACGCACTCGGCCCACAGGCGGCGGCCGCTCTCCCCTTCGTGAATTTTGGCGTTGACGTCGAGGGCGGCGAACAGCGGATAGAACGGGCTGGTAGAGGCGTGGAGCATAAAGGCGTTATTCAGCCGCTTGTGCGGACAGAAGCGCGCCTGGCCACGCAGGTGGTTATCTTTTTTGTGGATCTGCGAAGTCTGAGAGAAACCGGCCTGCTGCTTGTGCACTGACTGGGTAACAAAGATCCCCGGATCGTTCTCGTTAAGATCGAGCAGCAGCGGCGAGCAGTCCGCCATCATCGGGATAAACTGCTCGTAGCCCACCCATGCAGAGTCAAACAGCACGTAGTCACACAGCGCGCCGATCTTGTCGATCACCTGCCGGGCGTTGTAGATCGTGCCGTCATAGGTGCCGAGCTGGATCACCGCCAGGCGGAACGGGCGTGGGGCATCGGCTTTTTCCGGGGCTACGGCGCGGATCTGCTCGCGCAGGTATGTCTCATCAAAACAGTGGGCGTCGATCCCGCCAATAAAGCCGAACGGGTTACGGGCGGCCTCCAGGTAGACCGGCGTGGCCCCCGCCTGAATAAGTGCGCCGTGATGGTTCGATTTATGGTTGTTGCGGTCGAACAGCACCAGGTCGCCGCGGGTGAGCAGCGCGTTAGTTACCACCTTATTCGCCGCCGAGGTGCCGTTGAGTACGAAGTAGGTTTTGTCGGCGTTGAATACTTTGGCGGCAAATTTCTGCGCGTGCTTGGCGGAGCCTTCATGGATCAGCAGATCCCCCAGCTTGACGTCGGCGTTGCACATATCGGCACGAAAGACGTTTTCGCCAAAGAAATCGAAGAACTGGCGGCCCGCCGGATGCTTTTTAAAGAATGCGCCGTGCTGATGACCCGGACAGGCAAAGGTGCTGTTATCCATCGCCACGTACTGGCTCAGGGTGTCAAAAAACGGCGGCAGCAGGTTCTCTTCATAGCGGCAGGCAGCCGCTTCCAGCTCCAGCATCGCCTGCTCTTTGCCGTTAATCACCGCGTCGACGCCCGCGGGCGTATCTGCCTGCTCATCGGCAAACATAAATACGGGCAGATTGAAGCCCGTACGCTTGAGCAGGGCGAGGATGCCGCTCTGGCTCCCCGCCCGTGTAATGACGACTGCCGCCACATCTGTAAAGTCCGTGTTGTCCAGCGTCACCACCTCCCGGTGCGTGGAGAGCGCAGAGACCAGCTCGAGGCTGGCAGCGATTTTCATCGTTTTCATAAGCTATGGGTAACCGTTAGCCTCACCGCATGGTGAGAAGAGTCGGGATCGGCAACATACGGGAGGAGGATCGCATAACTATGCGATACGTCCGGCGAGCGAATTGATATGTCATCCAGCAGCCCCCGTTGTTTAATGAAGAGTAGAAAGGAGAAATTTCGCGCAATCATGTCACTTTTAAACTGCCCATGCAACCCACAATGAGTGCGTAAAAGCGGGGTTTTTCCGGCATACTATGCAGCTATGTAAATCGATATTTCAGGAGAGAGAGCGTGCTAACCGGACCCTTTATAAATGCCGCCGCCGTGCTGATTGGCGGAACCCTTGGCGCAGTGCTAAGCCAGCGGCTGCCTGAGCGTGTGCGCACCTCTATGCCCGCCATCTTTGGCCTCTGCTCGCTCGGCATTGGTATTCTGCTGGTGGTAAAGTGCGTTAATCTACCGGTGATGGTTTTGGCGACGCTGCTCGGCACGCTAATTGGCGAGGTATGTTATGTCGAGCGTGGGATTGGCGGCGCGGTGAACGGCCTGCGCCGGCTGGTACAGCGCGGCGGCAAGCAGAATGCCGTTGCTGCCCACGAGACCTTTATTCAGAGTCTGGTAGCGATCATTATCCTCTTCTGCGCCAGCGGCACCGGGATCTTCGGCGCGATGCGCGAGGGGATGACCGGCGATGCCAGCATCCTGATCGCCAAAGCTTTTCTCGATTTCTTTACCGCCGTGATTTTTGCCACCTCGCTGGGCATTGCGGTTGCCGCCATCTCTATACCGATGCTGCTTATTCAGCTCAGCCTTGGGGCCTGCGCCACGCTGGTGATGCCCCTGACGACGCCTGCGATGATGGGCGATTTTACCGCCGTTGGCGGTATCCTGCTGCTGGCTACGGGGCTGCGGATCTGCGGCATCAAGATGTTTGCTGTCGCTAACATGCTGCCCGCGCTGGTTCTCGCTATGCCGCTTTCCGCCGCCTGGACGGCATTTTTTGCCTGAAAACGAATGCAGAGACGGCAAAGTGGTGATAGATTGTGCAGTCTGCAACGATTTCAATAAATTTCGTTGACGACAGGAGGCGGATCGGTTTTAATGCGCCCCGTTGCCCGGATAGCTCAGTCGGTAGAGCAGGGGATTGAAAATCCCCGTGTCCTTGGTTCGATTCCGAGTCCGGGCACCACTATTCAGAAGAACCCGCCTATGGCGGGTTTTTTGCTTTTGAGCCTTTCACACCGCCCTGCCCGTCCCGATCCACGGGTTAAGAAAATACTTATTTTTTTTGCCCTCAGACCGGGCAAATGAAGAGCAACATAGCTCTCCTCATTAAGACATTATTGCGTGGCTCCCTTATTGGGAGGCAAAAAACAGTACCTATCTAAATGAGGAAAAAGATCATGGCTATCACCGTTACTTCCGGCCGTATTACATTAATGCAATATAATACAACGACCAATATGATCGCGTTCAACGTATTACCAGACCAGATGAGTGTTTCTAAAGACACGGATTTCGTGCTTGCTCATGATATGTTTAATATTGCTCAGTTTATGGAAAATGCAATGCGCAATGGTTACATTGTAAACGTTGAGCATGAAGAGGGTCAGTCTTATGTGCAAGCCATTGGTAGCGTTGCGTAAGCTCTCTTCTTAAAGTTGTTACCGTTAATAGCGGATAACCCGATAATTTATACGATTATCGGGTTTTTCTATTAAACACCTATTTTCTGAAGCCATTGCAGAAAGCCATTAGCCCGTCAAAGACGTTGTAAAATCCTAACATTTCTCCTTGCCCGGAATAGTCACTAATACGTGCATTTTTTCGCTAACCCCATTGCCAAAAAAGTGGAGTAGACTGCCTGTCGACATCGATAAAAAAGGAAAAGAGATGAACCAGCAAACAGCACTACAACCACAGCCACTGGCGTGGGGACATGGCCCACGTACCTTTGAGGTTTTTCTGGAACCCACCTGCCCCTTCTCGGTTAAAGCCTTTAATAAACTGGACGCGTTGCTTAAGCATGTCGGTGAGGACAAGGTCACGGTAAAAATCCGCCTGCAGTCACAGCCGTGGCATATGTACTCCGGTTTGATCGTCCGCTACATCCTTGCTGCCTCCACGCTGCCGAACGGCAGGGAAGCCGCACATAAAGTCATGCAGGCGGTGGCCGACCATAGAGAGGAGTTTGAGTTTACCGATCACTGCGGTGGTCCTAACCTGGACGCTACGCCGCGGCAGATTATCGCGCGCCTCGAGAAGTACAGCGGCGTCGACGTAAGCGAGCCCTTTGCCCGCGCCGATCTGCAAAACGTTATTAAGTGGCATTGCAAGTATGCCCGTCAGAACGGTATCCACGTCTCGCCCACCTTTATGGTCAACGGGCTGGTACAGGCCGATCTGGGCAGCGGCGACGACGTAAGCGTCTGGGCCGAGCGCATCCTGGCCTGAAGAGAGGCAGGTGATATCACGCGCCTGCTACACTGCTTATCAAATCAATGAAAGGGGAATCGCTATGTCAGACAACAGCTATCAGCCACCTAAAGTGTGGACGTGGAATAAATCCGGCGGCGGCGCGTTTGCCAACATCAACCGCCCGGTCTCCGGCCCGACGCATGAAAAAACGTTGCCGGTAGGCAAACATCCGCTGCAGCTCTACTCCCTCGGCACGCCGAACGGCCAGAAGGTCACGATCCTACTCGAGGAGCTACTGGAAAAAGGCGTCAGCGAGGCGGAGTATGACGCCTGGTTGATTCGCATCGGCGAGGGCGACCAGTTCTCCAGTGGTTTCGTTGAGGTAAACCCGAACTCCAAAATTCCTGCTCTGCGCGACCACAGCACTACCCCGCCCACCCGCGTCTTCGAATCCGGCTCGATTCTGCTCTATCTGGCAGAAAAGTTCGGCCACTTCCTGCCAACCGATCCGGCTGGCCGCGCCGAAACGCTGAACTGGCTCTTCTGGCTGCAAGGCTCAGCGCCCTTTCTCGGCGGCGGCTTCGGCCATTTCTATAGCTACGCGCCGGTAAAAATTGAGTACGCTATCAACCGCTTCACGATGGAAGCCAAGCGCCAGCTCGACGTGCTCGATAAGCAGCTTGCCGAGCACAGGTTTGTCGCGGGCGATGACTATACCATCGCCGACATGGCTATCTGGCCCTGGTACGGTAACGTTGTGCTCGGCAACGTTTACGACGCGGCAGAGTTTCTCGACGCTGGCAGCTATAAAAACGTGCTGCGCTGGGCGAAAGAGGTTGCGGGACGCCCTGCCGTACAGCGTGGCCGCATCGTTAACCGCGCTAATGGGCCGCTTAATGAGCAGCTGCATGAGCGCCACGACGCCAGCGACTTTGCGAATAACACGGAAGATAAGCGCCAGGCCTGACGCTTTCTGACCGGGCATCTCCCGCCCGGTCACCTTTTGAAATCGATTACGTTTCCTCTTTTTCCCTTACCGTATTTACAACAAAAAAATAACTAGTAAGAATGTTTTTTATTTACAGCTAATCGGCCGGTATGTCTGAACTCGCGCTTAAGCAGCAGATCCAGAATCTGAAGAAGCACAACGCCCGTCTGGTGCGGCTGGCGCGTGACGCCCACAGCAAGCTCAGCGCGGCGTTGGACGGTACCGGCCTCTGCCTGTGGCAGCTGGATGTGCCCAGCGGCAAGCTGATTATCTATAATCGTCGCTGGGGCTCAATGCTGGGCTATCAGCCGAAAGAGCTTAGCGCGCGCTTTGAAGTCTGGAAGGAGCACCTGCATCCAGATGACAGAGAGCGGGTGCTGGCGGCTTTTTACGGTCATCTACATGGCAAAACGCCCTTCTATGAAGCGCTGCACCGTATGCAACATAAAAACGGCACCGTGACCTGGGTACTCGACCGGGGGCGCGTCAGCGAGTGGGACGATAGCGGCCAGCCGCTAAAGGTCACCGGCACGCATATCGATATGACCAAAGAGAAGCAGTACGAGGAGCAGCTCGCCCTGCTGGCGAATCACGATCCGCTCACCGGTCTTGCCAACCGTCATGCCCTGATTCAGCATTTTGAGGCATTAAAGATGGCGGGTGCGCTCTGCGTGGCCTTTATCGATCTTGATGATTTTAAAAATGTGAATGATACCTTTGGCCACCGCAGCGGCGACGAGCTGCTGATGCAGCTTAGCCAGCGACTGCGCGACGCCTGTCCGCCGGGCACGGTTGTTGGACGGCTTGGCGGAGATGAATTTGTACTGTTGCTGCCTTTTGCTCTCCATGATGCGCAGGTTACCCGCGCAGCCCAGAGCTGTCTGCAGGCCGCATTAACCCCGTTTGAGCTGGCCAACGGCGTAGCAAGCGTGGGCGCCTCAATTGGCATCGAACAAGCCCTGGACGAGGATGATTTTGTCACCTCGCTCGTCCAGGCCGACCTGGCTATGTATCAGATCAAACACAGCGGTAAGAACGGTGCGGCTATCGGTACCACGCTGCTCTCTGGATGAGTAACGTAGCGGAGATACGGCAACCCACCGCTACGTCGCTCAGAAGGACGCGTTTAGAACGCAACCCACTCATCCTGAGCGGAATGCGCGACGGCGGGACGCGGCATAGCAACAGCGTTTACCGCTGCGCTCCCCGCTTTTTGCTCATCGTTGCCAGAGAGGCGGAACCGCTGTACCGAACGCTGTAGCTCCTCGGTCTGGCGCTCAAGAGCGGCCGCCGCTGCGGAAACCTCTTCAACCAGCGAGGCGTTTTGCTGCGTAACGCTGTCCATCTGGGTAATCGCAACGCCGACCTGAGAGATGCCTTTGCTCTGCTCGGCGGAGGCGCTGGCAATCTGCTTCATGATAGTCGTCACTTCCGTCACTGCTTGCAGAATGCCCTCCATTGTCGTACCGGCGTCATTAACCAGCTGCGCCCCTTTATCGACCCGGCTTACAGAGTCGGTTATCAGCGACTCGATCTGTTTCGCCGCATCGGCGCTGCGGCTGGCAAGATTACGCACTTCTCCGGCGACAACCGCAAAACCACGTCCCTGCTCGCCCGCCCGTGCTGCCTCCACCGCCGCGTTGAGCGCCAGGATATTGGTCTGGAAAGCAATACTGTTAATCACCGTGGTGATCTCAGCGATCTTTTTCGAGCTAGCGGAGATGTCGGTCATGGTACCGACCACCGCGTCGACCAGCTCGCCGCCTTTACTCGCTCGCGTCGAAGCCACGTCTGCGAGCTCGCTGGCCTGGCGCGCGTTGTCCGCATTGAGCTTAACCGTCGCGGTTAGCTGCTCCATGCTGGCCGCCGTCTCCTCCAGCGCCGCCGCCTGCTCCTCCGTGCGGGAAGAGAGATCGTTATTGCCGCTGGAGATTTCAGTCGCGCCGCGCCAGATGTTGTCACTGCCCTGGCGGATAGTGCTAACCGCGTCACGCAGGCTCTCCTGCATAGCACGCAGCAGAGGTACCAGCTGGCCTACGCAGTTGCGGCCCAGATCCTCTACCGGCTGGCTGAGATCGCCCTGGGCAATAACGCGGAAGTGCTGACGAATAATGGCCAGCGGTTTTACCAGCAGATTCACCAGATAGCGATCGGTAAATAGCAGGATCAGCAGACCGAGGATCACCGCCGTCAGGATCAGGATGCGGGTCACGCTGGTCTGTCCGTCAACCATCACGCGTGTATCGTCCAGACGTGCACTGGCAGCGCTGTTAAAGGCCTCTGCCGCCGCACCAAATGCGCGGCTCAGCGCAGGGGTCACGTTGTTTGCCTGTTGGCGATAGGCGTCCAGGGCGCCCTGCTGCGCCAGTTGAACCTGCGGTGTTACCCCCTGATCCAACAGTGCCTGCCAGCTGGCAATCGCCTGAGCAGAGATCTTTTCATCCATTGGACCAGGTGAGATGGCCTTCAGCGCCTCCAGCTTGGTTTTCATGTTGTCCAGCGCCAGCTGAACCTGGTTGAAGTCTGCGCTGCCGCCAGCGGCTTTTGTCTCCAGCACGCGTGACAGACGGGTCACTACGCGGAAGTATTGATCGTTGCCCTGGCTTAGCAGCGTCATCTGGTTAACGAGCTGGCGGTCTATCTCATTGCCGTCAGCCACTTTTGAGAGCGAAAAGACGCTATACAGCCCGACGCCGGACCACATCAGACAAAAGATGCCGAGAATAACCAGCATCACCAAACGAATGGTGAAGTTTTGCAGCACACGCATAATTAATTCCTTGCCGATAAGGGGGATACTTCTTGTCGCAGGCGACTTAACAGAGTTATCGGCATGTTAATGATAATATGTATGGTAACGCGTCATTTTTTTGATCAAAAAACGCACTATGGGCTACCTTGCTTAAAACAAGGATTAACGGACCATAATAGTGTGTGGCCTGCATTTATGCCCATAAATTTAATAGAAAAAGCTCACCATTAAGAATAATCCTAATCACAAGCCACTGAAAAATAAGCACAAAAAAAGGATGCCTATCACATTGCTTTTTTACGCCATCTATTATTTATTTCTTGCATTACTATTTAAAAATAACAATTATCATTTTCCAAAATGAAAAAGATACGCTGCGGTAAAAGCGCATTTTCGTCTCTTTAAAAGACCCGTAAGATATCTATAAAAAAATAATATCGTGCGCTTAATTTTTTATTTTCAGTAAGAAAAGAAAGTTGAGGCCACTTATTTATCTGCGGCTTAAAAAAAGAGAAGCGTCGCGCCACCAGGCCGCACTGTTGCTGGCTTTACAGCCGTAGGTAGCGAAACTGGCAAACCAGCTGGAATCTATCTGCTCTAAAGAGTCAGACAGGAGAGGCGTTATTTAGGCCAGCAAAAGGTTTTGCTGGCTTACCATGAAACGATCACAAACTATACTATTTTAGCGGTGCTAAACTATTACTTAACTTAACTATTACCATTAAGATATAATTTAAACCAGTCGAGGGTACGTTGCCATGCCAGCTCCGCTGCGGCCTGGTCATAGCGCGGCGTTGAGTCATTATGAAAACCGTGGTTAACGCCAGAGTAGATATAGGCTTTATAGACCTTGTTATTTGCCTTAAGCGCCTGCTCATAGGCGGGCCAGCCCTCGTTGATGCGCGTATCCAGCTGGGCGTAGTGCAGTAAAATGGGAGCGTTGATTTTTGGCACGTCGGCAATGGGAGCCTGACGGCCATAAAAAGGTACGGCGCAGGCCAGCTCCGGATAGGCCACCGCCGCCGCGTTCGCTACGCCACCGCCATAGCAAAAGCCGGTGATGCCCACCTTACCGGTGGCGTCAGGGTGTCTCTGCATAAACTCTACGGCGGCGAAGAAATCATTCATCAGCTTAGTGGGATCCACCTTCTGCTGCAGCGCACGGCCTTCATCATCGTTACCCGGATAGCCACCCACCGAGCTTAAGCCGTCCGGGGCCAGCGCAATATACCCCGCTTTGGCAACGCGCCGCGCCACATCCTCAATATAGGGGTTCAGCCCCCGGTTCTCATGCACCACCACCACGGCCGGCACCTTACCCTCTGTTTTGGTTGGCTTGACCAGATAACCACGCACCTCACCATGACCGTTCGGCGAAGGATAATGGATATACTCCGGCAGAATATCCGGGTCGGTAAATTCTACCTGCGTGGCCAGGGCATAGTTCGGTTTAAGCAGGTCGAACAGCGCCAGCGCGGTCATACCGCCTACCGCATACCGGGTTGCCAGCTGTAAAAATTCACGTTTGGAAATTTTGCCGTGGGCATAGTAGTCGTAGTAATCGAGCAGTTCCTGCGGGAAGTCTTTGGCGGTCAGACGCGTCATCGTTGCTCTCCGGAAAGTGAATGCTTTTTAAGCAAAGCATAACGCAACGCGTTTGTCAGTCAGCAGAACGGTTACTCTGCGGGGAAAGTTATCACCTCACCGGGATCGACTTCCGGACGCTGATACTCGGGCCACACCAGCACGACCAGCGCCGGGTAGGCCTCAAGGCTAAATTCACGAAAGCATTGCCGTAAATTGAGCACGTCCAGATCGGCATGAGAAACTTTCTCACCGTTAAGGCAACGCTTTTTAATATTGTCGTAGTAGCGGTATACCGCTGAATTGAGATCGCTACAGCGCCGCTGGGCCTCAAATAACCCCGGCGTACGATTCAGGTCCGCCATGTTCATTCGCTTGATGGTGGCATGCAGAAAATCAATATATTCATGATTGACGCGCCAGTACCATATGGGCGTAATGGCATTCATCAGCAGGGAAAAATGATCGTCCCCCTCCTCTTTGCTTAAGGGAGGCGGGTCGTATGAGGGGCTTATCTCTTCTGCTGGCGAGCTTTTATTGAACCCACGCATCATTAAAAGTACGCCGCCGGTCAGCAGCAGCAGGACAATAACAGAATAAAAAATACTGTTCATTAGCGGGCTCCATTTTTTTTGATTTTAAAATTGCGCCATGATATTGTCAACGCAACTCACGCCCGCCCATCTCCACCCCGTTGAAATAACAGGATATTAGCGATGTTGCCCGAGAATCTTGTCCCGGCTCGTTTTCACGTCTCCACAGTGAAAAACGATGCGGGAGAAGCAGAAAAAGATGCCGATTTAGCTCAGGGAAAAAGAACGCTCGCGGATTATGAAAGCGATATATTAACCAACGTTAACCGTACCCGGCAATCACGTAATATGCTGCTGGAAGAGCGCGACCGGCATATAAAAGACAGGCTATACCGGGTCGTTAAAATTGAAACCTTTTGCCGAGTACTGAACGATCTTCAGGCCGCGGGCGAAATTGATCCCCAGCTTTTAAGTCAAATAATCACAAAAAAAACGACCGACATAAATGGCGCGGGAAAAGAAATTTGGCTTAATCTCATAACCCACGAAAAAGATACGCCTATGTTTTATACGCTACAGGACGATTCGCGTGAATAAAGAGATTGATAATAACAATGTCTATTTGACTTTAGATGAGACAAAGAGCGATGAATTTATCTTAAAGCAAAATCTGGATGCATTAATCCAGAATAAAAATGAGACGATCCAGCGTATCGCCAGGGAGTCTCTCTCTATTCCCGCGGCGCTGATCAGGCTAAAGTGGCAGAACCGCCGTGAGATCTATGCCTTACAGGTTAAAGAGGAGATCTACGGGGCGGCAATTGATGAAATCATCGCTCTGCATCCCGACTTACGGGAAAAGATCATGGCAAAGCTGGAAACAAACTACCAGCACCTTCTTGAACGAGAAACCGCCACCTTGCGTCTTACCCGCAAGCTTGCCGACGGTGAATACCGCACCGGCAGCGTTAACAGAGTGGCACTCCAGGAGGAGCCGGAACTCCCGTCTGAGCGCCTCTCTACCGCCTCCAAGCCATAAGCTCCCCAGCCTCTGGTTGCGATCGATAACCATAGGGAATCGTCCGGTTCGCCTGCATTTCCCGCATAAGCATCTATCCTTAATCAGGATGTATCACAGATGGAGACGACTTATGGCAAACGATCAGACGAAAATTCAGGACCCCACCACCCAGTATTACACTGAGGGTTACCCGAAACAGAAGCAGCCCGCGCCAGGGGTGCAGGCTAAAATGGATCCCGTCCCCGACTGTGGCGAGAAGAGCTATGTGGGTAGCGGCCGTCTTAAGGATCGTAAGGCACTGGTGACAGGGGGCGACTCCGGTATTGGGCGCGCTGCCGCCATCGCTTACGCGCGTGAAGGCGCTGATGTCGTGATTAACTACCTGCCAGCTGAAGAAGAGGATGCGCAGGAAGTCAAAGCGCTGATTGAAGCTGAAGGGCGCAAAGCGGTGCTGATCCCAGGCGATCTGACCGATGAAGCCTTTACCCGCTCGCTGGTTAACCAGGCGCGCGATGCCCTGGGCGGATTGGATATTCTGGCGCTGGTCGCCGGGAAACAGACCGCCGTAGAAGATATTGCCGATCTCACCTCAGAGCAGTTTGAGCAGACCTATAAGACTAACGTCTTCTCGCTGTTCTGGATCACCCAGGAGGCGCTGAAGTTCCTGCAGCCGGGTGCCAGCATTATCACAACCTCGTCGGTGGAGGCCTATCAGCCAAATGCGACCCTGCTGGACTACGCCTCCACCAAGGCGGCCATCCTCAACTTTACCCGCGGGCTGGCAAAACAGGTGGCAGAGAAAGGCATTCGTGTGAACAGCGTTGCACCGGGCCCTGTCTGGACGGCGCTGCAAATCTCTGGCGGCCAGCCACAGGAGAAACTACCGAAGTTTGGTCAGTCCACGCCGCTGAAACGCGCCGGGCAGCCTGCTGAGGTCGCCGCTATTTACGTCTATCTGGCGAGCCAGGAGTCAAGCTACGTGACTGCCGAAGTACACGGTGTCACCGGCGGGATGCACTTAAGCTAGTTTTGCATGCAACAAAAAGGGGCCGCGATGGCCCCTTTTTTTATCTCAATGCTGCGCTTATTTCGGGCGCGTCACCTCTTCACCCACCAGACCAATCTTCAGATAACCCGCCTGATGCAGGGTATCCATGACCTTCATCATCGTCTCATAATCTACGGTTTTATCCGCACGGAAGAAGATGGTGGTATCTTTCTTACCCGCGGTCTGGGCGTTCAGCGCATTGACCATCGTCTCTTCGGTCACCGGATCGTTACCGATAAACATGCTGTTATCCGCTTTCACCGACAGGTAAACCGGCTTTTCCGGACGCGGTTGCGGCTGGCTGGAGGAGGCCGGTAAGTTTACCTTCACGTCAACGGTGGCCAGCGGGGCCGCCACCATGAAGATAATCAGCAGCACCAGCATAACGTCGATAAACGGCGTCACGTTGATCTCATGCATTTCGCCGTTATCGTCCAGATTTTCATTAAGACGCATTGCCATACGGAATTAACCTAAACGTAGTTTCTGTGCGGAGTGAACCGGTGCAGCCGACGGGCTGGCAGCCAGGTCGAGATCGCGGCTCTGCAGCAGCAGCACCTGCGCGGCAACATCGCCCAACATGGCTTTATAACCGCCGATAGAGCGGGCAAAGATGTTATAAATGACCACCGCGGGAATAGCGGCGACCAGGCCGATTGCCGTGGCCAGCAGCGCTTCAGCAATGCCTGGCGCAACGACGGCGAGGTTAGTGGTCTGGGTCTGGGCAATACCGATAAAGCTATTCATAATGCCCCATACGGTACCGAACAGGCCGATAAACGGTGAGATAGCGCCAATGGTCGCGAGGAAGCCATTACCGCGGCCCAGGTGACGGCCAACGGCAGCGACACGACGCTCGAGACGGAACCCGGTACGCTCTTTGATGCCTTCGTTATCTTCAGAGCCAGCGGAGAGCTCAAGCTCGTTCTGCGCTTCGTTCAGCAGCTGCGTGCTCAGGCTACTGGCGTGGAAACCGGCTGCGATTTCGCTCGCCTGATCCAGCGTGCGCGCTTCGCTTAACAGCTTCTGCTCGCGCTTAAGACGGCGCTTATGCGAGAACATCTCCACGCTTTTGCTGAAGAAAATCGCCCAGGTGACAATGGACGCCAGAATCAAGCCAATCATCACCAGCTTTACGACGATATCGGCATGGTGATACATACCCCAAACGGAGAGATCCGTCTGCATCAAATTATTACCCACTCTGTATCTCCGGACGCAAATCACAAAATCTGAGCATAATAATATCAAAACAGCATCGAATTGATAGTAGTTCTCATTAGTATTTACATAGTGGCGTAATTTTGACAAACTTTCCTTGCGCTTACGCAGTAAAAAATGCCGTAAGCGCAATTTTCAGAAAATTATCGAACTTCCAGCACAAAATCTTCAAAGCGACATTCGCCGGGATCCTGCGCGTCTGCCGTGGCAGCGGCAAAGATGCCTACTTTAGCCCCAACCCATTTTCCTTTACCGGCAGCAAAGGTGCGCGGTACCTGCTGCCACGCCCCGCCATCTTCACGCCAGGCAAACTGGCTGACACCGCCCTCCCCTACGCTAACCTGAAGCTCACAGGTTGCGGACGAGAGCATATGCAGGGCCTGGCATTGCTCTCTGATTACGCCCGCATCACTCATCCAGCCGTGAACATAACAGAGCTGATGGCACTGCTGACGACGGACAATAACCAGCGCGGCATAACGTTCGCCATAGATAATCAGCCCGCCGCAGCTTTCAGGCTCTGCGGCGGCGAGCGTAGCGCGCGTGCGGGCAGTAAAGGTAAATGCCGGAAACTTTTGCAGCAGCAGCTGCGGTGCAGCGTAAAGCGTCCGCTGACCCGCAAACTCGGGCAACAGGATACAGCGTAGATGAAGACCCTGCGTAGCCGGGATCAGCCAGTTCGGCTGAGGATTGGCCTGCCACTGCCACTGTAGCCCAGGCCTGCCGGTAGCAAAATCATCGCTGGTCTGAGGCGCATAGGGCGTCACCGCAGGCAGGCCGCCTGGCTTTTGCCAGCGCAGAACCGGCTGCCCGGCGCCTGCCCCACCAAAAGGCTCGCCTATGTGCGGCCAACCATCCTCGTCCCATGACATCGGCTGGAGATGAACGATACGGCCATAGAGGTGCGCATCCTGAAAATGGACAAACCAGCACTCGCCGTTTTTCAGCTCTACCCATCCCCCCTGATGGGGGCCGTTCACGGCGGTCTCTCCTTGAAAGAGCACGTTTCGTGCCTCCCACGGCCCGGTCATCTCTGGCGCGCGCAGTACCGTCTGCCAACCGGTCTCCACCCCGCCCGCTGGCGCGAAGATGTAATAGAGGCCGTTGCGTTTATAGACCTTCGGCCCCTCCAGCGTCGGGAGATCGCAGCTGCCATCATAGATAATCTGCCCCTCCCCCTGTAGCGCCGTACCGTCTGGCTTCATCGAGAAAAGCTGTAGCTTATGCTTAATGCCGCTGCGGCTATGGGCGAAGGCGTGAACCAGCCAGGCGCTGCCATCCTCATCCCAGAAAGGACAGGGATCGATCCAGCCTTTGGCGGGCTGGACGCAGTGCGGCTTGCTCCACGCTCCCCACGGATCCTGGGTATGACACATAAAAATCCCCTCGTCGGGGGTGCTGAAAAAGACCCACAGGCGATCGTTATGCCAGCGCAGGGAGGGTGCCCAGACCCCTTTTCCGGGCTGCACGGTGTCGTAGCCAGCAAGATCGAGGGAAGCAAACACATGGTTGATAATCCGCCAGCTGACCAGATCCGTTGAGTGCAGTACGGGCAACGCCGGCATATGGTTGAAGCTCGACGAGACCATAAAAAAGTCATCCCCAACGCGGACGATATCCGGATCCGAATAGTCGGCGCAAAGAATCGGATTTTGATAGGTATTCTGCGACATGATGCGGTTCCCTTATGCGTTTTTCAGTTCGTCACCCACCAGCACCGGACGATCGCTGGCTGCAGGGCGGGCAGCCTGTTCCCGGGCGGCCAGATCGCGTTGTATCGTTGCCATCATGGTGTCATCGAGCTTATAGAAGCGCGCCAGCCACCAGAGGATCAGATAGGAGAGCGAGGGTCCCAGGGTCAGCAGCCCAACAATACCCGCGGTGGCTAACGGCGTCTGTTCAGCGACGCCTGCCTGGTAGCCAAACAGGCCCAGAGCAAACCCGACGGCAGCGCCCGCCACGGCCATCCCCATTTTTAAGGCAAAGAGATTTCCCGAATAGGATAAGCCGGTAATACGGTGGCCGAACTTCCACTCGCCATAGTCCGCCGCGTTGGCCATCATATTCCATTTAAAAGGCTGGTACATTTGATGGAAAAAGCCGACCAGGAAATAGAGCGGGAACACCACTGCCAACCAGGTAGGCGGAATAAAGAACATCACCACGCCGGTAAATACCAGCAGCAGGTTAATATTTTTAAATAGTGAAACGGCACGGTAGCGCTTAGCTAAATAACCTGCGGCCAGGCTACCGATAATAGTGCCTACCACGCTGGTAGAGACAAAGGCAGACTTCATTACCGTACCCGCCGCCGTCTGTACGCCGCCCATCATTAAATAGGTCGCATAATAGAGCGTCGCCGCGCTACGCATCACTCCGGCCATACTGGAAAAGAAAGTGATAATTGCCACAATACGCCACTGATCGTTCGCCAGCAGACAGCGAATATCCTCTCGTACGCTACTTTGCGTTTCCACCGCCGGGGCGACGCGCTCTTTGGTAGAGAAAAAGCAGAACAGCAGCATCACAATAGCAATCGCGCCCATGATGCCCATCGTGGCCTGAAAACCAAACTGTTTATCCTCTTTACCCAGCCAGTCCACCAGAAACAGGGTGGCGACCGACACCATCAGTCCGGCAGCGGACGAGATGGTAAAGCGATAAGACTGCGCCGACAGGCGATCTTTCTCATCGCGGGTAATTACTCCCCCCAACGCGCAGTAGGGAATATTAATAAAGGTGTAGCAGAGCATGAGGAGGGTATAGGTAATATAGGCGTAGATCAGTTTTCCGGATGCGCCAAATGCGGGAGTCGTAAACGTCATAACGGCCAGCACTGCATAAGGGACGGCAAACCAAATAAGCCAGGGGCGGAAATGTCCCCAGCGGGTTTTAACCCGATCGGCAACGATACCGGTTAGCGGATCGGTAATAGCGTCAAGGATGCGGGTGACTAAAAACATGACTCCCACCGCCGCCGCTGACAGTCCATAAATATCGGTATAGAACCAGGTTAAAAACATGGTTACAGAGGAGTAGACAATGCCGCAGGCCGCGTCCCCCATGCCAAACCCTAATTTTTCTGCAATCGACAACCTTGTATTATTTGCCACAATCAATCTCCCACAGAATGCGTTTGTGCCAATCTACGGCTATTTTTCTGCTGCGGCCTATTGCTAAATTTCACTCCCCTTTTATGTTTTTTAATAACTGGTACAGATGTCACACATCTTTATTTTTGGTATTACACGTCGCGGGAAAGCTGTCTACCATCGCCATAGCGCTGGGCAGGAGGAAGAAAAAAATTTCCCTGTTTTGGCATTTGCCAGGGTCAACTTCTGCCCGATCGTGGTAGTCTAGACATCCAGACGTATAAAAATCAGGGTAGCGTGAAGATGACAGCGAAGCACATTGATACCGCGCTGGTGAATGCCGGACGCAGCAAAAAATACACCCAGGGTTCGGTGAACAGCGTGATCCAGCGCGCTTCGTCGCTGGTTTTTGACACGGTGGAAGCCAAGAAGCAGGCAACGCGCGGCCGTGCTAAAGGTGAACTGTTCTACGGCCGTCGGGGGACGCTGACCCACTTCTCCCTGCAGGAGGCGATGTGTGAGCTAGAGGGCGGCGCAGGCTGCGCGCTCTTCCCCTGCGGCGCTGCTGCCGTAGCGAATACCCTCCTCGCCTTTGTTGAGCAGGGCGACCATGTCCTGGTGACCAACACCGCCTATGAACCAACCCAGGATTTCTGCAGCAAAATTCTGGCCAAGCTCGGCGTCACTACCGGCTGGTTTGATCCGCTGATCGGCGCGGATATCGCAAATCTCATTCAGCCCAATACGAAGGTGGTGTTCCTCGAAGCGCCCGGCTCTATCACTATGGAAGTCCACGACGTTCCGGCGATTGTCGAGGCGGTCAGACGCGTTGCGCCAGAGGCGATTATCATGATCGATAATACCTGGGCGGCGGGGATTCTGTTTAAGGCGCTGGAGTTTGGAATTGATATCTCTATCCAGGCAGGGACCAAGTACCTGATTGGCCATTCGGATGCGATGGTTGGCACGGCGGTCTCTAACGCCCGCTGCTGGGATCAGCTGCGCGAGAACGCCTACCTGATGGGGCAGATGCTGGATGCGGACACCGCCTATATGACCAGCCGAGGCCTGCGCACTCTGGGCGTCCGCCTGCGTCAGCACCATGAGAGCAGCCTGGCGATTGCCGAGTGGCTGGCGGCGCATCCGCAGGTCGCGAAGGTGAACCACCCTGCTCTGCCAGGCAGCAAGGGCCACGAGTTCTGGAAGCGTGACTTTACCGGCAGCAGCGGCCTCTTTTCCTTTGTGCTAAATAAACGCTTAAACAATGACGAGCTGGCGGCCTATCTCGACAACTTCACTCTGTTTAGCATGGCCTACTCCTGGGGCGGCTTTGAGTCGCTGATCCTCGCCAACCAGCCGGAGCACATTGCCGCTATCCGTCCTGAGGGTGAGATCGACTTCACCGGAACGCTGATCCGCGTGCATATCGGTTTAGAAAACGTTGACGATCTGATTGCTGATTTAGCGGCAGGATTTCAGCGCATCGTGTAAAGTGTATGTGGCTGGTAGAAATTTAGACAATACCAGTGGAATTGTCTGCATTTCTTGCGCTAACGATCAAGGTGCTGCGGGCATTTCAGGAGTACAATAAGCCTTAATTACGCGGTTCCACAGGAATGTCCATGGCTGTTATTCAAGAAATTATCGCTGCACTCTGGCAACACGATTTCGCAGCGTTAGCTAACCCACATGTTGTTGGCGTTGTTTACCTGGTTATGTTTGCAACGCTGTTTTTGGAAAATGGACTGCTTCCTGCCTCGTTCTTACCCGGCGATAGCCTGCTGCTGCTGACCGGGGCGCTGATCGCCCGCGGCGTGATGGACTTTGTCCCTGCGCTGGTTATTCTGACGACTGCCGCCAGCCTCGGCTGCTGGCTGAGCTATATTCAGGGCCGCTGGCTTGGTAATACACGGGTCGTCAAAGGCTGGCTGGCGCAGCTGCCAGCGAAGTATCACCAACGCGCGACCTGTATGTTTGACAGACACGGTCTTCTGGCACTGCTGGCCGGGCGCTTTCTCGCTTTCGTCCGTACCCTGCTGCCTACTATGGCGGGTATCTCCGGGCTGTCGAACCGCCGCTTTCAGCTCTTTAACTGGCTGAGTGGCCTGCTATGGGTAGGCGTCGTCACCGGCCTCGGCTACGCCCTGAGCATGATCCCCTTCGTCAAGCGCCATGAGGATCAGGTCATGACCTTCCTGATGATCCTGCCGGTGTTCCTGCTGGTGGCCGGACTGCTGGGTACGCTGGTTGTGGTGATCAAGAAGAAGTACTGCAACGCCTGATCTCTTCCCTCTAGTAAATGCCGGATAGCGCTGCGCTTATCCGGCCTCCATAATCACTATACCCCTCTAATCCGCGCCGCATCCTCTCCCGGCGTCACGCCAAAGTAGCGTTTGAACTCGCGGCTAAACTGCGAAGGGCTTTCGTAGCCAACGCGTATCGCCGCCGCGCTGGCCTTCATGCCGTCGTGGATCATCAACATCCGCGCCCGGTGCAGCCGGTAGGTCTTCAGATACTGCAGCGGCGAGGTGCTGGTCACCGATTTAAAGTTATGATGAAACGCCGACACGCTCATGTTGGCTTCGGCGGCCAGCTGGTCCACGCTCAGGTTCTCGGTGTACTGGCTCTCGATACGTTTCAGCACCCGGCTAATGAGGCTGAAGTGGGTCTGGCGGCTGACCAGTGCCAGTAGCGCCCCGCCGCACGGCCCTGTCAGCACGTGATAGAGAATTTCGCGTACGATCTGCTTACCCAAAATCCGCGCATCCAGCGGCCGGGCCATCACGTCCAGCAGCCGCTCAATAGCGCAGAGGATCTCCTCCGACAGCGTCGCCGAATTGATGCCGCTTGCCGCCATAGCGGGCTGGAAATGCTCGTCCTCGCCAATATCCATCAGCAGCTCCTGCAGCTGTAAAATATCCACGTTAAGGCGGATACCCGCCAACGGCACCTCTGGGGTGGCAAAGGTTTCACACTCAAAAGGTAGCGGCACGGTGAGCAGCAGATACTCATTCGTGTCGTAGCGAAAAACGCGATCGTTGATATAACCGATTTTATGCCCGGAAAAGAGGATCACGATGCCAGGCTGATACATTACCGGCGTACGCGTCCCGGGCTGGGTACCGTAGAGCAGCCGTACGTCGGGCAGTAGAGCACTGAGCCTGTTCTCATTATTTTTCAGCTGCTTAATCTGCTGCGTCAGCTGGCGACAGATCGCTTCGCGGTTCATTTCATCCCACTCCACACGCATTTTTTATTGCGCTCAGTGTGCGCGTTTTTATGCGATTTCTCCAGCGCTCGGGAGGAATGGGCAAGAGATCGGCAGGAATGTGCATTGAGCGCGTCGGGCGCGAAGACCACAATAATCCTCAACAGGCAGTTCGCTGCCGTCTGTTTTTTCACCGATACAAGGGAAAGCGTCATGAATAACTTTAATCTCCACACCCCTACCCGCATCCTGTTTGGTAAAAACGCCATTGCCGATCTGCGCGACCAGATCCCGGCAGGCGCACGCGTGCTGATCACCTACGGCGGTGGCAGCGTTAAAAAAACCGGCGTGCTGGATCAGGTCTATAGCGCGCTAAACGGCCTCGACGTGCTGGAGTTTGGCGGCATTGAGCCGAACCCCTCTTACGAAACGCTGATGAAAGCGGTGGCGATTGCCCGCGAAGAGAAGATCACCTTCCTGCTGGCGGTCGGCGGTGGCTCGGTGCTGGACGGCACAAAATTTATCGCCGCCGCTGCGCACTATGCTGATGGCATCGATCCGTGGCACATCCTGCAAACCCGCGGCAGCGAGATCAACAGCGCCATCCCGATGGGCTCCGTGCTGACCCTGCCGGCTACCGGCTCCGAGTCTAACAAGGGCGCGGTTGTTTCCCGTAAAGCCACCGGCGACAAGCAGGCGTTCCACTCTCCGTTCGTCCAGCCGGTATTCGCTATTCTCGACCCGGTTTACACCTACACCCTACCGCCGCGCCAGGTGGCAAACGGCGTAGTCGATGCCTTTGTCCATACCGTTGAGCAGTACGTGACCTATCCCGTTGATGGCAAAATTCAGGATCGCTTCGCCGAAGGCATTCTGCTGACGCTGATCGAGGAGGGCCCGAAAGCGCTGCAGGAGCCGGAAAACTACAGCGTGCGCGCCAACGTCATGTGGGCGGCAACCCAGGCGCTGAACGGCCTGATCGGCGCGGGCGTGCCGCAGGACTGGGCCACCCATATGCTGGGCCACGAGCTGACGGCTATGCACGGTCTGGATCATGCCCAGACGCTGGCGGTGGTGCTGCCCGCGCTGTGGAATGAAAAACGCGAGGCTAAACGCGGCAAGCTGCTGCAGTACGCCGAACGCGTCTGGAACATCACCGAAGGCAGCGACGACGAGCGTATCGACGCGGCTATTGCCGCCACGCGTAGCTTCTTCGAGCAGATGGGCGTCCCGACCCGCCTCTCCGGCTACGGCCTCGACGGCAGCTCTATTCCCGCCCTGATTGAGAAGCTGAACGAGCACGGCATGACCCAATTAGGCGAACATCAGGATATTACCCTCGACGTTAGCCGACGCATCTACGAAGCCGCACGCTAAAGGTTTTTTCTTCTAATACTTTCGTTTTTGGGCTTTTCGACCAGACTTAAGTCACTCAACTCCACCTGGGCCAGCCCGGGTGGATTTCATATAAGGAGGAATGCATGGCAAATCCAACCGTGATTAAGCTTCAGGACGGCAACGTAATGCCGCAGCTGGGCCTCGGCGTATGGAAAGCGGGCAACGAAGAGGTCGTCACCGCCATTCATAAAGCGCTGGAGGTGGGCTATCGCTCGATTGATACCGCCGCAGCCTACAAAAATGAAGAAGGCGTCGGCAAAGCTATCGAAAGCGCTGGGATCCCGCGCAGCGATCTGTTTATCACCACCAAGCTGTGGAATGACGATCAGACCCGCCCTCAGGAGGCGTTACAGGCCAGCCTCGACAAGCTGAAACTCGATCATGTTGATCTCTACCTGATGCACTGGCCGGTACCGGCTATCGATCATTACGTTGAAGCCTGGAAGGGGATGATTGCGCTTCAGGAGCAGGGGCTGGTGAAGAGCATCGGCGTCTGTAACTTCCAGATTAGCCACCTGCAACGCCTGATCGACGAAACTGGCGTCACGCCGGTGATCAACCAGATTGAGCTGCATCCGCTGCTGCAGCAGCGTCAGCTTCATGCCTGGAACGCGACCCATAAGATCCAGACCGAATCCTGGAGCCCGCTGGCCCAGGGCGGTGAAGGAGTCTTTGACCAGAAGATCATTCGCGAGCTGGCGGACAAGTACGGCAAAACTCCGGCGCAGATCGTCATCCGCTGGCACCTGGATCAGGGCCTGGTGGTGATCCCGAAATCGGTCACCCCGGCACGCATTGCGGAAAACTTTAAGGTGTGGGATTTCCGCCTCGATAAAGATGAGCTGAGCGAGATCGCGAAGCTTGATCAAGGCAAACGCCTCGGCCCCGATCCGGACCAGTTTGGCGGGTAATGCGTTGCCCGGTGGCGCTATCGCCACCGGGCATTTTCACGAAATTAACGTCCGGCGACTTTTCCGCGTTTTTTATTCGCTACAGGTGCCGTTCCGTTCGAACGCTGATGCACAATCGGCGTATGCTTGGTCAGCGCCGGACGCGTATGGCGGTTCTGGCGCTGTGCCTCCCGCATCTCGTCGAGGGTAGGCGCAGGCACCAGGCAGTCGCGACGGCTACCGATCAGATGCTTTTTACCCATCTCTTCCAGCGCCTGGCGGATCAACGGCCAGTTTTTCGGATCGTGATAACGCAGCAGCGCCTTATGCAGGCGACGCTGTTTCTCGCCCTTCGGCACCACCACCTCCTCGCTCTTGTAACCAATCTTGCCGAGCGGGTTCTTGCCGGTGTAATACATGGTCGTCGAGTTGGCCAGCGGCGACGGATAGAAGTTCTGTACCTGATCGAGGCGGAAGCGGTGTTTTTTGAGCCACACGGCCAGATTCACCATGTCTTCGTCACGCGTTCCCGGGTGGGCTGAGATAAAGTACGGGATCAGATACTGCTCTTTCCCGGCCTGCTTTGAGTAGGTATCAAACAGCTCTTTAAAGCGGTCGTAGCTGCCCATCCCCGGCTTCATCATCTTCGACAGCGGGCCTTCTTCAGTGTGCTCTGGCGCAATCTTCAGGTAGCCGCCCACGTGATGGGTCGCCAGCTCTTTGATGTAGCGCGGATCCTCCACGGCGATGTCGTAGCGCACGCCGGATGCGATAAGGATCTTTTTGATCCCCTTCAGATCCCGGGCGCGGCGGTAGAGGTTGATCGTCGGCTCATGGTTGGTATCCATATGCGGACAGATATCCGGGTAGACGCACGACAGGCGGCGGCAGGTCTGCTCTGCGCGCGGCGACTTACAGCGCAGCATATACATATTGGCCGTTGGGCCACCGAGATCGGAGATCACACCGGTAAAACCAGGCACGGTGTCACGAATCGCTTCGATCTCGTTGATGATCGACTCTTCGGAGCGGCTCTGGATAATGCGCCCTTCGTGCTCGGTGATGGAGCAGAGCGAGCACCCTATAATTCTGATCATTTAGAAATTTTTTTGCGTTTAAAATCAATGAATTGAAAGATTTCATTTTTCTAAGTCTGATAAAACAGATGAAAACCCAACTGACTATACTCATAAAACTCAATCTTTGCGCTGCTGTACGATACCAGTAATTACAGGCGCCGAGTTTAACATCATGAAAAGTAGCCCAATAATGAATGACGCAACGCCAGCTGCGGTGCCTAACTTCTGACTGAACACCATTGAAACAAAGTACATATTTGGGATAAAAACGGACATAGCAATCACGAAAAGTAACTTATTCAGATAATTATTTATTCGGGTCTTAACCTCAACTCTATCATAAAAAGCCATCGAAACGTAAGCAGTTATCAGTGAATAAAAAGACCATGTCATATAGTTAACCGATTCATTAAATGCCTCTCGCAAAAGCAAAGCACTTTCTGTCATTCCCTACCTCATTAAATCAATAGAAAATAAATCTGAATAATTTATTTTTAAAAGAAAAGAACACAACATAACTTCAGTAGTTATGATTAATCCCTGAATGATTATTTCTTAGCAAGATATAACATGCTTAATGTATATCAGGCAATAAAAAAACTCCCAAAGACCACCGCTGTGGTCTTCAGGTATAGGATTTAAAGAACGAACTCAGTCCGGAAACGTATCACTATCTTCTGTAACGTCCGCTTTCTCTGGTAACATTCTGTTTTTAATATACTGTGAATTCCTGCAGATGAGAGGAAAAATCTCCGAGTTATTCATTATACAACTCGTTGCCGTACGGGCGTCCTCCGGAGACCATGATGAAAATGAAAACGTCTGACGGTCAAGCCATTGAGACAATAATACATTATCAACAGAAGCGCTAAACAGCGCCGCAATAGCCCTGCGTTCAACGGCCTTCTCAGGTTCAATAAACGACAACTCATTATGAAAACGGGTAATAATCGCAATACGGCTGTCAATACGAATATGTCTTTCAAGTAAGACATCGTGCAACTCATCAAGTACAGTCTCTCTCTGGGTATCGTCGAGGCAAGACCACAGGAAATGAATGTTCTCGGCATTTGTGACAACGTCTGGCTCTGCATCACGGAACCATGATGCAAAGATACCCACACTACCTTCCATCCGGATATGCTGCCCCTGAAGTTGCATTTGTTCAAGGATAAAGCGCATGTTCACAGGAAGAACCGTAAAACACTCAATAAGCCTTTCAGAAGAACTAAATACTCCACATGCCAGGGCGTTCAGCTTTTTCTTCAAAATATCAAACTGCTCACCTGACTGATATACGTCATGGAGAAATACTGGACCCATAGCATTCACATCAGACTCAATTATTTTCTCTGACAGTGCTTTTTGACGCTCTCGCACAAATATTAAAAGAGAGGTTGCATTTGTAGCTTCTTTGATGACGTCATACTGACCTTTAACAAAGCTCAGGACAGGTATATTCACCAGAAGACCTAAATCAACAATCCTGCCAACAGCATTTTTGATGTACGGCAGAACATTTTTATCCTTAAGTGCTATAAAGATACTCTCGGCAGTACGTAGATAACGAAGATATGCAGCCAAAGCCAGGTCAAACCGTTCCTCACCAATATGTTCACTGTACGACTCGATACCGGCATAGTTACCATGGAGCACCATGTGAGCAACAGCCTGTGCAGCAAATTCCGCAGGGAAGAGATTCCTCGTCGCCGTATTATTAAGATAATATTGATTTAAAACATTATTATTCCAGTCCGGGCTCAGAACAATTTTTCTGAAATGGATAACGTCCTCAACAACCTGACGATTTTTAAGCGTCATTATTGCAGAGCTAACCTGAGCCCCACCTGTACCATCATTCTTTCCAATTACGTTCTGTACCGCCTTCGATGCAATATTGATATGCCGGATAATTCCCGGATTAAAAAGGTCTATCTGAGGTTGCTCAGCTCCATAGCGTAACATCTCCTCCCGACCGTGATTTCCGATATCTAGTGTGCCAATTTTCAGGTTTGACAAGGTCTCTTCATTATTGACAAGGTATTCCACATAAAATACGCCATCTACAAAATTCTCCATTTTATTCAGTAGTGATTCACCGGCCAGAACAGAGTATGAATCAGCTTCCTGCAGCAACGTCTGCGTGGATTCAGCCTCCAATTTTTCTGAATCCTGAATTTCATCAAGTTTACTCACAATAAACGATATTTGCCTTTCGACGAAAGGCTCTAGGCTTATCCGCCCGTCAGCCATCAGTTTCTGCAGACTCAATACGAAACCTTCATCATTCTTTTCTCTGAGTGAAACAGCATAACTCTGATTCAGCATTTGCACTGCGACTTTGAGTTGCGGTTCGGCGAGAGCCTGACACTTCTCATCCATCCGGCTATAAGAAACCAGCCAGTCTCGCATCTGAATATGTGGTGCCACTCGCTGCCATGCTTCAGCGAAACCCCACAAGGCCGTCAGTTCTTCAAGCCGTGGGATATTTATAGCACCAATCGCGTCTTTAAGAGGCGTATCAAGCAACTCGCTCCTGGCAAGCTCCACCGTGGACTGATAGTGGATGCTCATCAGAAATTCGCTCCATCTTTCTGTATCGTTATTAAAAATTCGGGATATTTGTTGATAAGTTAGCGAGAGCATCTCGTCAAAATCATCCGGAGCAATACCGGGTTCGGTCTGACTAGCTTTGGGATCGCGAAGTAATACTTTAATATCTCGCTCCCCGTATCTGACCACCAGTAAGTAGAGAGCAATAAGAATATGGCGATGATCTTCTGTTGCAGGAACGGTAAGGTTCAGAATATGAATATCATTAACAAACTTCTTCATTAATCGCGGTGTGATACGAGGATACTCAGAGGGTTTCCAGCGCTCAAGCAACACCGTTGCTTCCCGGCACGCTATCCCTGCATCCTCATTTACTGTTTCTTTCCAGTACTGCCTTAACGCTTCCTGCCATCCTGCCGAA
The DNA here is from genome assembly GCA_002918705.1 of Escherichia sp. ESNIH1. Classification (GTDB taxonomy): domain Bacteria; phylum Pseudomonadota; class Gammaproteobacteria; order Enterobacterales; family Enterobacteriaceae; genus Pseudescherichia. The sequence continues at coordinate 186,265 of PQKR01000006.1, forward strand.
ATAAGAGGAGGAACCTGAAAACTTACAGGAATCCGCTTTGCAATAAACTCACGCCCGCTGAAACCCGCCACAGAAAGTGAGGCTGAAACCTGTCTTGCCGAATAGGGCACCACTATCCTGAAGTGTTCATGAGTGGCTCCGGCAATAAGCTCCATATCACTCCAGAGCTCTTTCACTTTGTCTGCACTGATTCGGTCCAGATTATCAATGATAAGGATGAAGCGATCTCCATGGGAAATGACCTCTTTGGAGGTAAATCCCTGCAGAGCTTCAGCCAGCTCAATAGCTCCGACCTCCTTATTAACTAGCCAAGTCTCTTCAATCCTGTCAGTACTGTTGCGTTTGAACAAATCACCAATACTCGAATACCCTTTCTTTCTGTACCATTCCATGTTCTGCAGGCATGCCAGTCCTGCGACCATAATGGCAGGAGAAAGAAACGCGGCCACCTCAACATAAAAAAGCCACCCTAATAATGACTCCTTGTTAGTAAAATATTGATTAAGGTCTGTTAGCACATAACGAAGCATCTGCACGGAAAGCAATGACAGTAAAATAAAAACGACGGTCAACCAGCTTAGCCTGCTGCTGACCCTCTTGTCGTATTCAACGATGTTACCCAGAGCCAGATTTTTATACTTATCCAACACATCCCGGGAGCCCGGACATTGTAGGCTGACCCCGTGGTGGATGACATCGATAAGCGCTTTTTTAGTTGAGCCATGATGGTAACGTTCTGCATCAAAGTTAATGAACGTAAAATCATCTTTAAGCTTTTTCTGCAGGAACTTCAATATTGTTGACTTACCTGAACCCAGCTCACCTTCCAGACCAATAATATTGACATCAGGTGTCCTGATGATCTGAGCCACATTCTCTGCAACTTTTTCATGACTGCTGCCTCTAAACATATCCTGGTCAGCGGGTGATTCCGTCTGCAATCGTAGAGTCATTCAGCAATTTCCTTCGTTATAACGTAAGATTCTTTCACTATTAGACACAGTACAGAGCCCACAGCAACCAAATGACTGCAGCCGGGGCAGTTTAGTTTTAAGCATGCATAAGCCGATTTCGATGGAATCCCTTTCACACAATAATATTGAATTGAAGCAATGAAAACATTAATGTGTTTGTTGTGACTAGCTGCAGGGGCCTGGAAGAAATTCCAAAGCCTGACAAACCGGAACAGGGCTTGCTCTGCTCCGGTTTTATCCAGTTCATCTTGAAGCCCTTGTTTTTGTTACATATCCCTGCTCACTCTTTCAGCCATTGTTAAGCTTCTTGTGTGTAATCTGCGAATAATACGGATGCAAAATTGATGCAATGGATTATACATACCTACAGCGCACGTTACGCTGAGCTGAATCGAATTTCAGAGAACGTTCTTCGCTATTACCCTGCCCAGCCAGTTGAACACATTTTATCATCCGGCCCCGAGAGTGACATGTTCTCTGCCTGGTACAGCCTTCATCAGAGTCAAACTAGACGTTATTTACAGGCAAAAGAAGACAGCTACAGAGTTTAAGTCTGACATTATTCGTGGCTGTGTCTGCCTTCGGAGTTTTCAGCTTATCCCGATAACAGCGGTTTTGAAAAATTGACGTTTTTTACACCGGTACATTGCCCGAACGCAATCTCCCCCGTAGCGAAATACCGCCCCGCAGAAAATCGTCCATGCTCGGCATGCCCCTGGAACATCAGCATCTTTTCAATAAAGGTTTTACAGCCTATAGTCTGTATAACACAAAATACACCTTACCTGCTGTATTACAGGGCGGTACTCCCTACTCAGTCTGCGAGGCAGGTCACTTATGAATAATCAGTTCCCGATAAAAACGCTGAACCAGCTCAGACCTGTGCTAATCGGGTTTCGCAAAATCAAGGGCTTCACGCAAAAAGATGTGTCTGAGAGGCTTGCCGTAACGCAGCAAACCTATGCCCGCCTGGAAGCAAACCCTGCTAGCGCCAGTATTGATCGTCTGTACAAGGTATTCAGTATTCTGGGCGTAGAAATAACGCTGTCATCTATTTCCCCTTCACCCTTCATTTCCCACACAGAGATGAGGGGGGCATTTGACAGCACTCCCGCCAGACGGGAGAAATGGTGACTATTAGAAGTTTGCTAGTTTTGTCGAATGACGCCAACTACATGTCCGCATCCATCGAGTAGTGGCTTCAAGCCACGATTGTCACTGCCTCCGCTGCCTTTTTCCAGTAACTCTCTCCTTTTAATTCTAATATTTAGGGGTGTCAACGCAAAGCAGAAACGGCACCTTCTTTGCGAGACAGAAATGACCTGTGATTGCCTGGCCGATTTATGGCAGCTAAGTGCGAGAAGCGGATATAGCGAATTCGCCATTGTACGGGATTAGCAGGTTTACTGAAGCAACCTGCGATGGCGTTATGGCAATAGTCAGTCCCCTGTCCAGTCGGCATAGGTGGCCACCTCGTCACCGCCGGGGATAAACTGATTGAAGCCTCCGCGCAAAATCACTTATTCTTTTCCGTTAATAAAATGCAGGAGCAAAGTCATGACTGGCGAAATTCGTGGGCGAGGCAGGCCACGAAAAACAGAGAGTACCTATACAGATACCCGTAATGACCTGATCCGAAGCGGGCTTGAACTGCTCACGCAGAATGGTTTTCTTTCAACGGGAGTCGATGCCATTGTCAAAAATGCCAGTGTTCCTAAAGGCTCATTTTATTACTATTTCAAGAGCAAAGAAGAGTATGCCCAGACTGTTCTGAGCGCCTATGACAGTTTCTTTGTGCATAAACTCCAAAAACATCTGTATGAATCATCCTTCACACCAATGATGCGTCTGGAAAATTTCATCGACGATGCCTGCGACGGCATTAAAAAGTACAATTTCACCCGGGGCTGTCTGGTTGGCAATATGATGCAGGAGAGTCCGGGTCTTCCACTGTCCTTTATCAAACAGCTCCACGAAATACTTGAGCGCTGGCAGGCGCTTGTGGCGTGCTGTCTGTCCGACGCGTTATCTTCGGGCGAAATCCGTTCCGATATGAATAATACGCAACTGGCGGCCATTTTCTGGAGCAGTTGGGAGGGTGCCGTAATGCGTGCCAAACTTTATTGCTCAACCCAGCCTGTGTACGACTTCTGGAGCTATTTCAAAAAGTCAGTACGCTATCAGCCCTCTAAGGACACGGCTGTTGAAAAGTAAAAAAGGGGCCGCAGCCCCTGATAATAATTATCAAACCCAGGCTGAGCCTGGCTTCCACTTCATTAGCTACACTGAATTACTGCCCGGCCACGAATTCCGCCACTCAGAAGTTTTTCGGCCACATTGATGGCATCACTCAGCGGATAAACGGTGGTCAGGCTATCCAGTCTGGACTCCGGTAAATACTGTACCGCCTGCTGCCAGATCGCCGCTCTTTTTTCCTTCGCGAACATGACACTGTCAATCCCTTTCAGCGTGACGCCACGCAGGATAAACGGAGCCACATTCCCCATTAGTTCCATCCCCTGTGCCATGCCGCAGGCTGCAACAATACTGCCATAACGCACCCCGGCGCATACATTGCAGAGCGTATGGCTACCGACTGTATCAATGGCGGCAGCCCAGCGTTCTTTCTGTAACGGTTTTCCGGGACAGGAGAGCTCGGAACGGTTAATAATCTCGTCCACACCGACCGTTTTATAGAGCCAGGCAGCCTCTTCCGGGCGTCCAGTAGACGCCGTAACGCGGTACCCCATTGATGCAAGGATCATGGCCGCAATGCTCCCGACGCCGCCGCTGGCACCGGTAACAAGTACCGGACCATCTTCAGGCTTAATACCATGATTCAGAAGTGCGTCTACGCACAGCATCGCGGTAAACCCAGCTGTTCCGATTGCCATTACGTGTTTGCCGTTAGCGCCAGCCGGGAGCGGCGTCAGCCAGTCTCCATTTACCCGTGCTTTTTCGGATAGTCCGCCCCAGTGTTTTTCCCCAACACCCCAGCCGGTCAGGAGAACCTTATCTCCGGCCTGATATTCGGGATGTGAACTGGCGGACACTGTACCGGTAAAATCAATGCCGGGCACCATGGGAAAGCGTCGGACGATTGGGCCCCGGCCCGTAATGGCCAGTGCGTCTTTGTAGTTGATGGATGAATAGTCAACATTGACCTCCACATCCCCCTGCGGTAGTTCACTTTCAGCGATTTCAGCAAGTTGCGCACTATAGCGTCCATCTGTTTTGTTGATTAATAAAGATTTAAACACGTTCACCTCGTTTGTCCGGGCGTTTACCGTTCAGTCATTAAGTCGTCAATAAATAATATTGACCGATCGTCTAATAATCAACACTACGATCCCAGTGCTTTGCCAGCATTCAAGAAACATTATTCATTTCATGCACTTAAAGCTGTCTTTTTTGACCGACATCAAACTGTATTCTGGTTTATCTGGTGCAGAGGGAAAATCAGCATCCCTGAAGATACATAGCTAATGCTTCAGAACACGGCTGATGATGCGATAAAACAACCAGGCTTTAATGAGTTAGTCTGAGCGGACCTTCGGCTCAGTAAATAGGTCCGCTCCGTGCCAAGAGCAGACGCTGGTAATTCGGGTAATGGTGCCAACTTACTGATTTAGTGTATGATGGTGTTTTTGAGGTGCTCCAGTGGCTTCTGTTTCTATCAGCTGTCCCTCCTGTTCAGCTACTGAAGGCGTGGTGCGTAACGGTAAAAGTACTGCCGGACATCAGCGCTATCTCTGCTCTCACTGCCGTAAAACATGGCAGCTACAGTTCACTTACACCGTCTCTCAGCCCGGTACACACCAGAAAATTATTGATATGGCCATGAATGGCGTCGGATGTCGCGCCAGTGCACGCATTATGGGCGTTGGCCTCAACACGATTTTACGACACTTAAAAAACTCAGGCCGCAGTCGGTAAACTCACGCATACAACCGGGCAGTGACGTCATTGTTTGCGCGGAAATGGACGAACAGTGGGGTTACGTCGGCGCTAAATCACGCCAGCGCTGGTTGTTTTACGCGTATGACAGGATACGGAGGACGGTTGTGGCGCACGTATTCGGTGAACGCACGTTGGTCACGCTGGAGCGTCTTCTGGGCCTGCTGTCGGCCTTTGAGGTCGTGGTATGGATGACGGATGGCTGGCCGCTTTATGAATCACGCCTGAAGGGAGAACTGCACGTTATCAGCAAGCGATATACGCAGCGCATTGAGCGGCATAACCTGAATCTGAGGCAGCATCTGGCAAGGCTGGGCAGGAAGTCACTGTCGTTCTCAAAATCGGTGGAGCTGCATGACAAAGTCATCGGGCATTATCTGAACATAAAACACTATCAGTAAGTTGGAGTCATTACCGGTGCTCTGATATATTTATTATACTATAGTGGGGTATGTGTTGATCTTAATGTAATACTCCCCTATAGTATAAGAAATACAGAGCAGTGAGGTAAGCAATGCCCAGTACTCCTGAAGAGAAAAAAAAGGTCCTAACCCGGGTTCGCCGTATCCGGGGTCAGATTGATGCTCTGGAAAGAGCACTTGAAAGTGGCGCTGAATGCCGTTCCGTTCTCCAGCAAATCGCCGCCGTCCGGGGCGCCGCTAACGGACTGATGGCAGAGGTGCTGGAGAGCCACATACGGGAAACCTTTGACCAGAATGACAGCTACAGTCATGAAGTCAGTAAATCAGTTGACGATACGATTGAGCTGGTTCGTGCCTATCTTAAATAGGTGAGGCCATTATTACATTGAGGATATATTACGTATGAAATCACGTGCCGCTGTTGCATTTGCACCAGGGAAGCCCCTGGAGATTGTTGAAATTGATGTTGCTCCGCCTAAAAAAGGCGAGGTGCTGATTAAAAACACCCACACAGGTGTCTGCCATACCGATGCCTTTACCCTCTCAGGGAATGACCCTGAGGGCGTTTTCCCGGTGGTTCTCGGCCACGAGGGAGCCGGTATCGTCGTTGAAGTTGGTGAAGGCGTCACCAGTGTGAAGCCGGGTGACCATGTTATTCCGCTCTACACCGCTGAATGCGGGGAGTGTGAATTCTGCCAGTCCGGTAAAACGAACCTCTGTGTATCGGTTCGCGAGACTCAGGGCAAAGGACTGATGCCTGACGGGACCACTCGCTTTTCATACAACGGTCAGCCTCTTTACCACTACATGGGATGTTCCACATTCAGTGAATACACCGTTGTGGCCGAGGTTTCTCTGGCAAAAATTAACCCGGAGGCGAACCATGAACACGTCTGCCTGTTGGGTTGTGGCGTGACTACCGGTATTGGCGCCGTCCATAACACGGCTAAAGTGCAGCCGGGCGATTCAGTTGCCATTTTTGGTCTGGGGGCAATTGGTCTGGCTGCGGTACAGGGGGCCCGTCAGGCAAAAGCGGGACGTATTATCGCTATCGATACTAATCCGACAAAATTTGACCTGGCCCGTCAGTTCGGGGCCACTGACTGCATTAACCCGAATGATTATGACAAACCGATTAAAGATGTTCTGCTGGATATCAACAAGTGGGGTATTGACCATACCTTTGAATGTATCGGTAACGTTAACGTCATGCGTGCAGCGCTGGAAAGTGCTCACCGTGGGTGGGGGCAGTCCGTTGTCATTGGTGTCGCAGGGGCCGGACAGGAGATTTCCACCCGTCCTTTCCAGCTGGTCACCGGGCGCGTATGGAAAGGTTCCGCGTTTGGCGGAGTAAAAGGCCGCACTCAGCTCCCCGGTATGGTCGAGGATGCCATGAAGGGGGATATTGACCTTGAGCCATTTGTAACCCATACGATGACACTGGATGAAATCAATGACGCCTTCGAGCTTATGCATGAAGGCAAATCTATCCGGACAGTGATTCATTACTGATCCCATCAGAATTTTAATCAACTCAAACTGAAGGAAGTGGAAAATGACAACTCCGGTAATTTCTGGTGACGGCATCTTTTCTCATGTGTTCATTGGCGCAGCCGATGTCGAGAAATCCTCCGCATTTTACGATGTCGTCCTGGGCACGCTTGGTATCAATAACCTCGGCCCGTTTGGCAACGGCTGGGTACTCTATGGCCGCGAAAAGCCGGCATTTATCATTGCCCGTCCGGGCAACGGTGAAGCACCTTCCGCTAACGGGGTGACTGTCGGCTTCGCTGCTGCCACCCCGGAAGAGGTTGATGCTTTCCATGCTGCCGGCCTTGCCGCCGGTGGAGCTGATGAAGGTCAACCTGGCCCGCGTGGTCACCTTCCCGGGGCCTATGCTGCCTACCTGCGGGATCCGGCGGGTAACAAAATCACGGCGTATACGTTTATCTGACGTCCGGATTTAAAGATACTTCCCCTGGCTTCGGTCAGGGGAAATAACCATGAGATAACGGCTGATGGAACTCATTGAGCAGCATGCCAGCTCTGGCGGCTGGCAAAACGTGTACCGGCATTATTCACAATCCCTTAATTGTGAAATGAATTTCGGTGTGTATCTTCCTCCCAAAGCAGTAACAGAAAAACTGCCGGTACTATACTGGTTGTCGGGCCTGACCTGTACTGAGCAGAATTTCATCACCAAATCAGGTATGCAGCATTATGCAGCCCGGCATAACGTCATCGTTGTTGTCCCGGATACCAGTCCCCGGGGTAATAATGTCCCGGATGCCGACAGTTACGATCTTGGCCAGGGGGCCGGTTTTTATCTGAACGCGACGGAACAGCCGTGGAATGTTCATTACAGGATGTATGACTATATTCTCAGAGAGCTTCCGGATGTCGTCATGAATCATTTTCCTGCAACGGCAAGAAAATCTATATCCGGTCATTCTATGGGAGGGCTGGGTGCTCTGGTGCTGGCTCTGCGAAATCCTGGTGAATATGTGAGCGTATCAGCATTTTCCCCGATAGTATCGCCTTCTCAGGTGCCATGGGGGCAACAGGCATTTAGCGCTTACCTGGGTGAAAACAGAAAAACGTGGGAAGCCTACGATCCAGTCAGCCTCATTTTACAGGGTGAAAAATTACCAGAAATCTTCATTGATCAGGGGCTGAGTGACGCCTTTTATGAAGAGCAACTGCGCACCAAAATCCTTGAGAGAGTATGCAATGAGATGAACCTCAATGCGTCGTTCCGATATCATACTGGATACGACCACAGCTATTATTTCATTTCCAGCTTTATTGGTGAGCACATTGCTTACCATGCCAACAGGCTCAGGCTGTCAGCATGAGTTGATTTCCAGCCTCAGAAAATGTGCTTAATTTTCAGGCCTGAACAGGGCCTGAACCCTGCAGACCTGAGATGTACTGTAACTGAATCGCCACGGATAATCTAGACACTTCCGAGCCGTTGATGGACTGACCCCGCCCCGGTAGACGATCCTGCCCTATAGTTTGGACTGACCCCACGCCTGTAGACAAATCCTGTCCTCACGACGAGGCCTGTTCGAAGGCCTCCGGACTGACGTCGCCGAGGTGGCTGTGGCGCCGGGACCGGTTATAGAAGACTTCAATGTAATCGAAGATCCGCCCGGGCCAGATCCCTGGTTTTATATATGCGTTTTCTGATCCGTTCTTTTTTCAGCGAACTGAAGAACGATTCGGCCACCGCATTATCCCAGCAGTTGCCACGCCGGCTCATGCTCGGCGCCAGGTTATTGGCCCGGTAGAAGCGCTGCCAGTCGTCACTGCCGTACTGGCTGCCCTGATCGCTATGTACGATAACCTCGCTGTCTGGTTTTCGGCGCCAGACCGCCATCATCAGCGCGTCGAGCGCCAGTTCGCGTGAGAGAGTGGGTTTCATCGACCAGCCGACCACATTACGGGCGAAGAGATCGATAACCACCGCCAGATACAGCCAGCCCTGCCAGGTGCGGATATAAGTAATATCGGTGACCCAGACCTGGGTGGCCCGGACAACGGTGAACTGCCGCTGCACGAGATTAGGAGCAACGACTGAAGGCCTGCCAGCGATACGACGTGGCGCTTTATAGCCGCGCACAGCTTTAATCCGGTCCAGTTGCATGATCCGACCCACCCGGTTTCTACCACAGGTTTCCCCGATTTCGTTCAGATCGCCATGAACCCGCCGGTAACCGTATACGCCTCCGCTCAGGGAATATGAGTCGCGGATAAGCATCAGCAGGCGCTGGTTATCTTTATCACGCGCCGAGACAGGGTTATGCAGCCACGCATAGAACCCGGCCCGGGCGACATTCAGTACCCGACACATCGTCATCACACCCCATACAGTTCGGTGCTCATTGATAAAGCGGTACTTCAGTCGGGCTCCTTTGCAAAGTACCGCGCGGCCTTTTTCAGGATATCCCGTTCTTCTTCGGTGCGTTTTAGCTGCGCCCGGAGTTTCAGGATCTCGCTTTTAGCTTCCAGTAAATCCCGGGCATGCTGCTCGCTGTTATCAGGTTTGATAGCCCGTAGCCACTTGTAGAGGCGGTGTGCAGAGACGCCCAGACGCTCAGATACTTAGGCGACGGAATAACCGCGTTCCGTTATCTGACGGACGGCTTCTTCCTTAAATTCAGGTGTAAATCGTGGTGTGCCCATACGCTCCTCCTATACTCAAACTATAGGGCAGGATCGTCTACCGGGGCGGGGTCAGTCCAGGGAGCCGTTAACGACCTGATGGCGGTTGTTCTGGAAAGCTATCTTCGGGAGGAATTCCCCGATACGGGCAAACGAAATGAGTCGCAGAAGAGGTCAATCGACGACACCATTTCGATAGTCCGCTCCTATCTCCGTTAACTCTGCCAGGCAGATGTCTGATGGGGTCTAAAACTGTAATGAAAGGAAATGACATATGAAATCACGTGCATTATTCATCTGTATTTTTTAATTGGTACCCGAAACCGCCTGAGTGTCGCCATCAGCTGGGTCTGGAACCACAGCGTCGCGTACCGGGGAGCCCGCATTATCACGGGAGCCAAATCTCCGGTCCCGGGTACGCCGCCAGCCAGTTCTCATACAGAAGGCGGATCCGCAGGGTACCGCTGAAACTTCAGCGGTGTCCCACATGGTACCACCGGGCCCAGCTTCAGCAATCTGTTTCCAGTCACACAAACGCTTTTTTCGACGGGCTTTCTGATCGAGCGGTCCGGCACACCAGATACCGTCACAAGAGGTGGCCTTATTAAGAGCGGACACACCTAGCACAGGAAATTCTATGGCAAAGAAACTTTTCGGTTATCATCCCATCCTGACTGACGACAACAATTCAGTTGTGATTCGCGGTGCTCGCGAGAACAACCTTAAAGAGGTGGATGTTTCCATTCCGCGCAACGCATTGGTTGTTTTTTCGGGTGTGTCAGGCTCGGGTAAGTCTTCACTGGCCTTTGGCACCATTTATGCTGAGGCGCAACGGCGCTACTTTGAATCGGTTGCCCCCTACGCTCGTCGCCTCATTGATCAGGTCGGGGTTCCGGATGTGGATGCCATTGACGGACTGCCGCCAGCCGTTGCGCTTCAGCAACAACGCGGTGCCAGTAACGCGCGCTCCTCTGTCGGCAGCGTGACCACCTTATCCAGTCTGGTGCGAATGATGTACTCACGGGCGGGCGCTTATCCTGCCGGACAACCGATGCTGTATGCCGAGGATTTTTCTCCCAACACGCCGCAGGGGGCATGCCCTTCTTGCCATGGTCTGGGCCATATCTATGAGGTAACTGAAACACTGATGGTGCCCGATCCCTCACTTAGTATCCGTGAAAAGGCTATTGCTTCCTGGCCCCCGGCCTGGCACGGACAGAATCTGCGGGATATTCTGGTGACGCTGGGGTATGACATCGACACTCCCTGGAAAAATCTGCCAGCGGAAGACCGTCAGTGGATCCTTTTTACCGAAGACACCCCCACTGTACCGGTTTTCCCGGGACTGAGTCCGGAAGATACGCGCGAAGCCGTCAGGAAAAAAATGACGCCGGGTTATATGGGGACCTTCACCGGGGCACGTCGTTATGTGCTACATACCTTCGCCAGCACGCAAAGCGCGTTGATGAGAAAACGAGTCTCCCGTTTTATGGAAGGCAAGCTGTGTCCGGTCTGTCACGGGAAAAGACTGAAGTCAGAATCATTGTCCGTCACCTTTGCCGGTGTGGACATTGGTGAATTTATGCAGATGCCCTTAGACCAGCTGGCGGAATTGCTCCTTCCAATCTCCCGGGGGGATTTCAGTGCCCACCACGCCGGCGCAGATGCCGACAGGGATATCACCCGTCGGGATCTGACAGAGCGTGCTGCATCCGGAAAAGCGGTCCATTCCGATAACGCCGATGTCTGCCGGACATCGGCGTTATCGGAAGAGAAACGACTGGCGGCACAACGGCTGACCGGTGGTGTCATGGCCCGGTTGTATCAGTTGCAGAAGCTGGGGCTGGGTTATCTTACGCTGGACAGAGCAACCCCAACTCTATCTGCAGGAGAGCTTCAGCGACTGCGTCTTGCCACGCAACTCAGTTCGATGCTGTTTGGTGTGGTCTATGTTCTTGATGAACCGTCTGCGGGTCTGCACCCCTCAGACAGTAAAGCGCTTTACGATGCGCTTGAGAACCTTCGTGATGCCGGCAACTCGGTGTTTGTCGTTGAACATGATCTTAACCTGATGCGACGGGCGCAATGGCTTGTTGATGTGGGACCGTCGGCTGGTGAACAGGGAGGACATGTTCTCTACAGTGGTATTCCTGAAGATCTGAAAGCCGTCACCCAATCTCGTACCGCGCGTTATTTATTTGATGAAGTCCGGCCACCACAATCTTTTGCCCGTATCCCATCCGGGTGGCTGAAACTGCAGGGGATCCATCGCCACAATCTTAAGTGGATCGATGTTGATATTCCTCTGGGTGTGCTGACAGCCGTGACGGGAGTCTCTGGCTCCGGTAAATCCAGTCTGATTGCCCAGGCCTTACCGGAACTGGTGCTTTCTTCACTTGGCGGTGAGCCAGAAGACGTGCTTTCCGAAGCCAGCGACGCTGAGGGGCCATCCGTAACGGAGAAAACGTACGGTACCCTGACCGGTGATACCGGACTGGTAAAGCGTCTGGTTCAGGTTGACCAGAAACCGATAGGCAGGACCCCCCGTTCAAACCTGGCGACATATACCGGGTTGTTTGATCCTGTTCGTAAGCTCTTTGCCGGAACGACTGACGCCAAACTCCATCATTACGATGCGGGTCAATTCTCTTTCAATGTGGCAAAAGGCCGCTGTGCAACCTGTGAAGGTGAAGGATTCGTCAGCGTGGAGCTGTTGTTTATGCCGAGCGTGTATGCACCGTGCCCGACCTGCCATGGCGCGCGGTATAACCGGGATACTCTCAGGATCTGCTGGCAGGACAAAAATATCGCGGAGGTCCTGCATATGACGGTGGATGAAGCCAGTCAGTTCTTTGCGACTGAAGAACCAGTGGCTCGTCCCCTCCGTCTGCTGAGTGAAATTGGTCTGGGCTACCTGCGTCTGGGACAACCAGCAACCGAGTTATCCGGAGGGGAGGCGCAAAGGATCAAGCTGGCAACCGAACTACAACGTAGCCAACGTGGCCACACGTTGTATATCCTAGATGAACCGACAACCGGCCTGCATGCTTCAGACGCCGACCGCCTCCTTGTGCAGCTGCAGCGGCTTGTTGATGCAGAAAATACGGTGATAATGATTGAACACGATATGCGGGCGGTTACTCAGGCAGACCAGGTTATCGACATCGGTCCTGGAGCGGGACATGAGGGAGGACGCCTGGTTGCCGCAGGAACTCCCGAACAGGTATCGCAGGTCAAAGAAAGCCGTACCGCACAGTATATTGCCAGGGAACTCTCACGGAACGGTTAAAAAGGGCTGTGTCGTCATTGCGTCAATGGCGGCACATTCCCGGCGTGTTCTGTATCAGTAATCTCCCGCAGGTATAATTTCAGCGCATCCCACTGGTTCAGCGCGTACGCGAACGCCTTCGACAGCTCCGAGTGCCGTGACAGCGTTTTCTGCTTTTCACGCAGCCAGCCCTCCAGCGCGGTCAGCAGCGGTACCGCTTTTTCCTGCCGAATGGCCAGCCGTTCCGCCGCGCTTTTGCCCCGGATGCCCGCCTCGATGCCATACAGCTCGCCGATACGGCACAGCGCTTCGGTCGTGGTGTCAGAGGGCGTCCGCACGTGCACGTCCGCCTGCAACACCCCGCTGAACCCCGCAAGATGCGACTGCGGATGTGTAACGCTGGCGTGATAGAAATTTTAAGTCAGTCATCAGGTGTCCACCTAATTAGGGGTCAGTTTGGATATCGAAAATTATTGTACGTCAAGGTTATTTTTTGACCTCTCTACTTTAGCGGGCCTCAGCCGACGAAACTTATCGGAAGCCGGTACCGGCCAGTCTGACTGAAGATGGAAGCAAAATTAATGCTGTGGGCTACCATACCTTCTTTAACAGGTGATTTGTGAACTGCAACTTCTCGGAACGGGAGTTTGCGCAAGGACCGGAAGTCCGCTTTTCGCTCATAGCGGACCGTTCCTGCGCACATGTCTGCTATGTGGTAGAGGCAGACAATACTTACAGCACAGGGCGTTAATAAATACGGAACAGATCAACCGCAGATGCCTCCTCCTGAATGTATTAATTTTGCTATCTCGTCGGCAAAATCAGGGAACAAGTCTGGATATGGAAGCGCCTGGCAGCTGAAAGTATGAATAATAACGCCCTGACAGGATATTTTATTGCACCCTGTCAAAAGTCATACATTCTTTCCCGGTTTTTGCTTTCTCATACCGGATAACTCTATTTAAGGCTTAAGGATAACCTTCGTCCATCCTTCATCCCGCTCATCGAAGTGCTTATATCCGGCAGGAGCCTCTTCAAGCGAAAGACGATGAGAAATTATTTTGCCCGGACTGGCTTTATCGTGATGGATGAGGCGAGACAGCTGACGGTTATAGGCCTTAACGTTCGCCTGGCCGGTACGGATTGCCTGTCCTTTAAACCAGAAACTCCCAAAATCAAATGGCATCTTACCCTCTCTGGCAAGCTCCGATTCAGCCCCCGGATCCTGAGGAATAAAGACGCCAACCACACCAATTCCCCCGGTTGCTTTCGTCGACGCAACAAGACTGTTCATGGTAACAGAGTTATCTTCATGGCCATGTTTGTTACAGCACTGATAGCCAACACATTCGCAGCCACAATCCGTACCGCGTCCATCCGTCAGGTCGAGAATTTTTTGTACAGCTTCATCGCCAGTAGCATTGATGCCCGTCGCCCCCATTTTTTCAGCCAGAGCCAACCGGTCTGTGTGCGTATCAACCACAAACACCTGTGAAGCACCTTTAATGATCGCCGAATGAGCTGCCATCAAACCGACCGGCCCCGCGCCATAAATGGCCACGCTTTCACCAGGCTTCAATCCGGCAAGTTCTGTTGCATGCCAGCCGGTAGGAAAAATGTCAGAGAGCATCACATAATCATCTTCTTTTTCTGCCGCATCAGGGGGAAGAACAAGGCAGTTAAAGTCGGCAAATGGCACCCGAAGCAGTTCCGCCTGACCTCCCTCCCAGGGACCCATTTCAGCAAAACCATAAGCTGCGCCTGCCGTACCCGGATTGGTAGTGAGACAAAAGCCGGTCAGACCTTTTTCACAGTTTTCGCAAAAACCACATCCCACGTTAAACGGCAGACAAACATAGTCGCCCACCTTAATACGTTCAACGCCTGAGCCAATTTCGACCACTTCACCCAGGTTTTCGTGACCCAGAATCCGTCCCTGTTCAAAGCTGGTCCGGCCCTCATACATGTGCAAGTCCGACCCACAAATGTTGGTGGTGGTGATGCGGACGAGTACATCCGTGGGGCGGACAATTTTCGCATCCGGTACGTCTTTTACTTTTACATCATAAGGACCGTTGTAAATTACTGCTTTCATGATCTTCTCCTTCTTGCGTGCGGAAAGGAAATGCTGCCCCGCGGATTGGGGTATCAATCGAGTTTAGCTGCCATAACAGATCTCGCGATCGGCGAAAGGACGATTAGGATGTTTCTTAACTAAGTGCATTGAAGTCTGTAAGACAGGTACTTACCGATGAAGGCTGCCTGGAAAACGTAAAAACATCACACGTTAATCCGGTTTTTTTAAGCAGGCAAGGGATTACGGACAGCTTTGAGCGAGAAGCGGATAAAGTAAATCTATCTCATTTCTGCATTGTGCCAGAAGTAGACATAGGTGAATTAGGTAACCCTAGAGATGCACTTTGAATCAATGATATGAAATGCTGAAAAGGTAATTAACTAATTCAAAATTTGAATAATCAGTTATCTCTTCCATGCTTAATACGTAACCTTAGCTAAGGAGAAATTATGTTAGACGAATACAAAAAATGCATCGAAGCCTGTTATCTATGTGCAACGGCATGTGATAACTGTGCGGCTTCGTGTCTCGACGAAGAGAATCTGGAGATGATGCGCGAGTGCATAAAACTGGATATGCAGTGTGCAAATATCTGCCGTCTTGCAGCTCAATTCATGACACTAAATAGCGGGTCTGCCCAGGATCTTTGCCGTCTTTGCGCTGATGTTTGTCAGAAGTGCGGTGACGAGTGTGGAAAGCATGAACATGACCATTGTCAGGATTGCTCAAGCGCTTGTCATCACTGCGCCGAACAATGCAGAAAGATGGCCGCCTGAGAAAAACTCAAATTACCAAACCCGCTTCGGCGGGGTTTTATATTCCCGGTAATAAGTCGTAGAAGGATGAGATAGATGAGTTTAAGAGTACGGGCGGGAAATAGATCTACTCGAAAGTACTAGCCTCAATGACAAATTCTGGCACAGATTATTTGATTGGCTCAATGTCCGTTTTCGCTGACAGCGGACTGCACCCCGCCGGGGTGACCGCTTCGTGCCAGAATTGGACGTTTCCAAAATCTGCATGCACTAATCGGTGGAGAGCAGATCTCACTGCATAGCCATGCAGACGCGCAGAAATCATCAGGGGCGTTTGAAAGGTGCCGGAAACAGGCGGGAGGCCGCAGAAACGTGCTGAGGGCGCCTGCGGCGGTGCGCCCAAGGGTTGTTATGTTTAATATGGCAGAACTTTCCTGTCGCTATCATTTTGACGCCCGCTATTCGCTCATAGATATGCCTGTCGCGTTTGCGGCTTTACTTGTTATACCCAACCTGCCTGATTTTTATCGCCAGCATCCCGGAATTGAAATTATCCTGAGCAGCTCAGACCGCCGACGGAATATGCTGCATGATGGCCTGGACTGCATACTGAGGGTGGGGGAGCTGGACGATGGCGACTATATCGCAAAGGAGGTGGGAACCGTTAAAATGACGACCTGCGCCAGTCCTGCGTATCTTGATCAACACGGCACCCCGGAAACAATGGACGAGTTGCAGCAGCATCAGGCCGTCAACTGGATTAACAGCAGCAACAGACAAGTTATGCCCTGGACATTCGGGACGTCAGAGGGCTCCACCGAAATTGAACTTCCAGGCAGGCTTGTCGTGGATAACTCAGAAGCCTACATTGCAGCAGGCCTGGCGGGGCTGGGAATACTACAGGGCATGAATATTTTTTTGCAGCCTTATCTCGATCGCGGGCTGTTGGTAGAGGTTCTGCCAGATAATACGTCCCCGAATCGCAAACTGTAACTTCTGTATCCGCACCGCCATCTCTCCCGAAAAGTACGGGCGTTTACCGACTGGCTGGAAAGTTTATTGTAAACGCCTGGGGGCCTGCAGCCTGCTGGTACGTGCGCTGCCTTTTATCGGCCCGCCAGCTTCTGTATGGCTTCACGGACAGGAGCATCGCCAGACGTCAGCTCAATGATGACGCGGCTGACGGCAGGTTGCTCAATGAGTTCAGCCAGCGTAGCCGCCACGTCATCACGGGGCACGTTACCATACGGGATGGCCAGGCCGGCACGTACATAACCCGTACCAGTCTTATCCTGCAGCGCGCCGGGGCGCAGGATCACCCAGTCAAGCTCGCTTTGTGCTAGTTCCACATCGGCCATTTTTTTAACACGCATATAATTTTCGAATGATTCAGAAGTGGTTTCTCCCCGTGCGGACTCCGGGAATGCAGAAACGAGCAGAAAGCGAGACACACCGGCACTGAGGGCGGCAGCTACCGACTTTTTCAGCCCTTCGCCGTCGACCGCATTGGTCATCTCCTGTCCCCCCTTACCGCCGGCACCGGCAGTAAACACCACTGTATCACTACCTGCAAAGTGCATCGCCAGCGCAGCTGCATCCAGCTCTGTCAGGCTCCCACTGACGGGCTCAGCACCCAGCTCGCCTAGCAATGCCTGCTGCTCTGGCTTACGGTAGAGGGCACGAACAGCATGCCCCCTACCTGAAAGGATCCTGCACAGACGCTGGCCGATTTTGCCTGCACCACCGATAATGAAAACATGAACCACAGTTGTCTCCTTCTGGGGTTATGATGTGTCCGAAATTATAACCTGACATCAGGTCAGTTCCTTTGAGCCTGACCGATTGCACTGCATGCTGCTGCCAGCACCAGACAGCTGGTCAGATACTCAGTTGTTCTTATAGCTGAGAACAACAGCCGTACCGATTTAGCTCTCCCGTCACGATGAGAACTCCTGAACCGGTTACACGCAATGCCGGCCAATATCTTCCGTTATATTCGAAAGATCCACGCAAGTTACTGAAGTGCGAGGGACGCAATGTGTACCTTGAACGAACTGAAGTCAGCGGAACCCTGAAGGTTCGATTCCATAGCGTTCAGAAAACTGCTTGCTGAAGCTCGATAGTGAATTGTAACCCACCCGCCCCGCGACCGTTTTTACCGGCAGCGTCGATGTCATCAGCAGGCGGAGAGCCTCCGCGATACGTGCATCGGCGATAACTGAGCGTAAGCTGGTTGACTCACTGGCCAGGTGGCGCCGAAGCGTGGGGCCACTGAGTCCCGTCAGATCTTCAATTTCAGCAGCACTCCAGGGATGAGCCGGTTTGTCCGCTACCATCTGACGGATTTTCATGGCCAGACTTGGCTGCCGGGCTCGCAGCAAAGCATGGTATCCCATGCCATAAAGCCAGAGCACCACTTCAACCATGGCGTGCAGGGAAAGCGGACGCTTCCCTTCCCGCATTGCGGCTGTCCAGCGGTTAAGGGGTGAAAGAAGAGCTGATACGGAAATGGCTGCGATGCTGCCGGTGTCCTGTGGTGGTGGTGCGGCAAGTAACAGCCTGGCTGCTTCAAGCTGTTCCTCCGCGAGCACCACGCTCAGGGCAACAAACTCACCACTTTGTTCTGAAGGGGCATATTCTATATCGATGCTACGGGCATTCGGGACGACCATAATCTCGCCCGGGATCACCCGGTGCCATTTCTCATTTTCACGATACCGGAATTCTCCTTCCAGCGGGAAGGAAAGGGTCGCACCTTCCACCTCGAACTTCTTTACCTGATGCGTCTGTTCTGCGCGAAGGCAATCGCAGGGAAGTGGAAAACGGGAGCGTGCCAGGGTAAGAAGCTCAGCGAGGAGATCATCAACGGGAGAATCGGAAAAGCTGACTGTTTGCATATTCATCCGGAATTTGACTTTGACCGCTATTATACGTCGCCATATACAAAAGCATACAGCGACGCGTGCGGTTGTCTATTCCCGGATGACAAAAATCAGGCCGATTATAGTTATTGCCATACCCACAAGCATGGGCAATGTAATGGCCTCTCCAAACAGCAACCACGCTTCAGCTGCCGTGAGAATGGGAACCAGGTAAAAGTAAGTAGCGACTTTGGTTGCTTCACCGCTTCGTATCATAAAAATCAGCAACATAATCGCCAGAACCGATACGCCAATAACCAGCCAGCCCAGACCCAGCGCAAATGATAAGCTCCACTGCGTCGGAGCAGATTCGAACATCAGGCTAATTGCACCCATCGATATTGTCAAAGTGACGTACTGTAAAAACGTGTTCGCAAAGATATGTCCATCTCCCTGAGCACGGCGCTGATAAAGCGCTCCGATCGTTACGCCAAATAACCCCAGCATGACCGACCCAAAAGCCACAGGATCCAGTGCAAAACTATGCTGGCCTGGCGAGAGCACCAGGAAAACGCCCGCAAAGCCAATCGCAATACCCAGCCATTTCCGGGGATGCAGGGACTGACGGTGCATGAGTGAAACCAGTATTGCAGTCAGTACCGGCTGCAGGCCGGTGATGAGCGCCACAATGCCTGACGGCATGCCACGATGGATGGCATAAAAGCATCCGCCCAGAAAGAAGCTCTGCAGGAAAAGTCCGACAATCAGGTTGCGAACCATTCCTCTGCCGGACGGAAAACGGGCCCTGAACCCCAGTGTAAGCAGCAGAAGGACCAGACAGGAAAATGCGCCACGCAGGAATAAAAGATGAAACGGCGCGCTGTACTGCACGGTAAATTTGGCTGCGACAAACCCTGACTCCAGAGGAATACAAAAAGCCAGGGCGCAAGAGTAATGAGCCATTTTTTTGTGAGGCAGTGATATTCATAGTATTGCAGGTGGGTTCTTGTCGGGCGATATGAAAGGGGATCTTCCCGGTCACTATTGTGTGCACCGGGAAGGAAGGTGATCAGACTGCGGGTGACCACAGGTCGTAATTCAGTGCGAAGCTGTTACCTTCACGGATAACCTTACCGGTAGTAGGCAGGTTGAAGTGCATACCACTGACAGCCAGGTTATCGCTCGCTGCGCGGTCAAGCACTTTGCTACGGATGGCCGCCGCCGCCGCAGGATCGCTGTCGAACGCGATAGTAACGTCAGGCTGAGCAACCTGAATGTGCGGGAAGTGAACAATATCACCCCAGATGAGCAGCGACTCTTTTTCATCACCCAGCAGATAACCGGTATGTCCTGGTGTATGGCCGAACAGCGGTACAGTCTGAATACCTGGTAAAATCGCTTCCTCGCGGAATGGCACCAGTTTGTCGTCATAAGCGCTGAAGGCGTTCCTTGCTACTTCAAAGAACGGCTTGAATGCGTCAGGCGCGCCAGCGGAAATGGTTTCATCACGCCAGAAAGCGAGTTCTTTCTCATGCACAAACAACTGCTGAACATTGCGGAAAATGGGAGTCTGCAGGGGGCCTGCAAGCCCGCCGATATGGTCAGGATGCGCGTGAGTCAGGAGAAGGGTATCAATCTGAAGCGGGTCAATGCCTGCCGCGGCCAGGGCTACCTGAAGCCGACCGCCCCAGCCATTGATACCTCCGGCACCACTGTCAATCAGGATGGTTCGCTCAGGCGTCTGGATAACGTAGACGTTGATATTAATACGGGGTACTGCTGGCACACCGCGCTTCTGCAGTAAATCCTCGGCACGTGAGCCGTCAATACCAGACAGCAGCTCAAAAGATACGTCCAGATAGCCATCACTCAGCATGGTCACAGTCATGTCACCTACTTTTTTGCGATTGATAGCCGGGGCCTGCCAGTTCAGTTGTGAAGTCATATTGGTCTCCGTTACGATTAGAGGTCATCAGGTTTTACTTTAGCAATAGTAACGAAATTTCTGGTTCGAACTGCTCATCCTGCTACGTAAACCGCTCATTCTTAAAATCCGGAGCACAGCAGGTTATATTGCTTTTGCCTTTCTCATGTAAGGTGTCGGTATTATCTTTACCGGAGCCTGTAATGGACATTATTGGAATTATCATGTCGGCGGGAAAAGCCTCTGACCAGTCCTCAAGCACCCGACAATAGTGTCCCGCCTCAATCCCCGCCAGGGCAGAAGACTCCGGCAGGTAGGCCAGGCCGTAGCCATCTTTTACTGCCTGAAGCATTGGATAAATGCTTGAAAAAGTAAGCTGCCCGTCCACTTTTTTCACAATCTCCCCCTGCCTGACAAATTCCCAGCCATACAGCGGGCCTGTGGGTGACAGACGTATATTGATGCAGTCATGTTTTTCCAGCTGAGAGGGATGTAGCGGCAGACCTCTTTCTGCAAGATAGGTGGACGATCCAATGACGACAAACCGTATGTCCGGTGCGATTCGGACGGCCACCATATCCTTTAATATGTCATCACCAATTCGGACTCCGGCATCAAAATTGCCCTCAACAATGTCGACAAAACCGTTCTGCTGCGACATTTCCACCTTGATATCCGAATATTTTTTTAGTAACGGTGACAATCGTGGCCAGAGACATTCATGAATCATGTGATCTGATACCGTAAGTCTGACCAGCCCAGCCGGTGTATGGCGCAGTCTCTGAAGAGCTGTCACGCCCGCTTCAATGCGCGCAAGACCGGGTTCAAGCGTCAGTAATAATTGTTTACCGGCTTCGGTGACAGCCACCCGCCTGGTTGTACGCATAAGTAACGGCATGCCAACGCGCTCCTCGAGACGACGTATCGTGTGTGAAAGCGTGGATGCCGAGATCCCGAGGCGGACAGCAGCCCGTGAAAAACTGCACTCCTGTGCTACTGCCATGAATGCAACATAGTCATTAAAATCGTGACGCATACCGTTCCCGTTCAGGATCTCCGATAACATTATCAGAACCATTTAGGTTCATGATGCCGATTCTGTGAGCCATCAGGCAACCCCCCCGTTCCGCTCATCCGATCATAATTTTTATAAATCTAGATATTGGTAAATCTCAATATGTGGAATAAAGTGTCGTGGTTCTGCGGCTACATCGGCCGAACGACGACATGCCAGGTCGTAAATGCTGAGACATGGCGTTTCAGTGATATTGAAAATTCGCTATATCAGGATATGTAATGAAGACGAAAAACCTGTTCTCTCCCACCAGACTAGGTCCCTACACCCTGAAGAATCGTGTTGTACTTCCGCCTTTAACCCGCTCACGGAGCTCACAACCGGGTGATATTCCGAACGAACTGATGGCTGAATATTACGCACAGCGCAGCAGTGCCGGGTTTATGGTGACCGAAGGAACACAAATCGAACCTCGTGGGCAGGGTTATGCGTGGACCCCGGGGATCTACAGCTCACGGCAAGTGGAAGGCTGGAAGAAAGTGACGCGGGCAGTGCATGAAAAAGAAGGCATCATTTTTGCCCAGCTCTGGCATGTCGGAAGAGTATCCCATAACTCCCTGCAGCCATGTAACGCCTCGCCTGTCGCTCCGTCGGCGATACCGGCAGGGGAAAACGTTAAGGTATTCATCGAAACCGGGCCGGGAGAGGGTGCGCTGGCTACCGCTTCCTGCCCCCGCGCACTGGAAAAAGAGGAAATTAGTGAGATTGTCAGGATGTACGCCGGGGCAGCTCAGAACGCCCTTGATGCCGGTTTTGACGGTGTGGAAATTCACTGTGCAAATGGATACCTGGTTAACCAGTTCATGTCATCCCATAGCAACAAAAGAGAGGATGAATATGGTGGCTCATTACATAACCGGCTGCGGTTTCTGCGCGAAGTGACGCAGGCTGTCGCTGATGTGGTCGGTAAAGACCGTGTGGGAGTCCGTTTTGCTCCGCTCTTTCAGACCACGGATGAAGTAAGGGTCTATCTTGGCCTGGTGGAAGATGATCCCCATGAAACCTATACCGAAGCCGTTAAAATTCTTGAAGAAATCGGAATAGCCTATATTTCTCTTGCTGAAGCCGACTGGGATGATGCTCCCGAATTGCCTGAAGCATTCAGAGCTGAAGTCCGTAAGTTATTCAGCGGTGTAATTATGTATGCCGGGCGATATACGCAAGAAAAAGCCGAACGGATTATCGGTGCTGGCTGGGGAGACATTATCGGATTTGGCCGCCCGTTCATAGCTAATCCGGATTTACCGCAGCGCCTTTATCATGAATGGCCACTGAATCCGGTCGATCCAACAACCATGTATGGTGGAACGGCAAAAGGCTACACAGATTATCCCGCCTTTGGCTAACCATTCTTATGAGCATCAGCTTTTCAAAAGCTGATGCTTAACGTAGAGAAGTATCGTAACATTGCAATTCCTCAATGCGACAAGTGACAGAGTTTATGCCTGATATTGATTTGAATGACGTGATTAAGGCGCTGGGAAACCCTGTTAGAAGAAAAATTCTGCATATGCTCAAGGAACCGAAAATACACTTCCATCAGCCTTATGCTGATGCGGACGAGTTCGGTGTGTGTGTCAGTATCATTCAGGAAAAGGTCGGGCTCTCACAGTCTACCGTTTCTCTTTACCTCTCAGCTCTTCAACGGGCACAACTTGTTACTTCTCAGCGCATCGGTCCCTGGACGTACTACAAACGTGACAATGATAAAATAAGGGTTGTTCTTGAGTTGCTGAAAAATACAATCTGATACAGGACTGAGCACATTCAGTGTAACAGTACCGGGGGTTCGTACTTGCGATCCCGGCAGGCATTCCATGAAAGCGCACTAATTCCTCAATATCAGGCTGCAGACCGGTCATAAGAGGCTAATAGTTTTGCAAAATATCCACCAGTTTGGGTCAAATCACTCTGTCGGTTGGTGTGCATACTCGGTGCAAGGACCTGCAGATATTTAAGATGGCGGATAGCTTGTTACAGTGCCGCTGATGACATTCCGACCCTGTTGCCGTCCGGGTAAGATAATACCTCTGACAGCGGTCATAAAAGCCCAACATAATTGTCTTTCGAGCCATATATTAATCGCTCATCGCGCTCTCTTTTTCGAAGAGGTGTCACTTAATCATGATCGGTCAGTACAAAAAGACAGTGCTTTTCCAAATTCCGGACGGTTGTATGCGAAAACGGTGAAGCTCAACAAATGGTGTCATCGCTGTGCAATGCTCTGCGGGCTCATTCTTTCAGTTAACTGTTTGGTTACAGCTTCAATGAAGTATTTCAGTTAATTCACAGCGAGGGTTTGAGGAAACCACGCTGTGATTACCCAACGCTCATCCGGAGCATCCGGATTGAACTGTCGCTGGAGCTTGTTGGGCGACACGATACTGGCCTCGCCTTTACATGCCCTCGGGCTCCGGTATCCGACCTGAGCCTTTATCCCGACACGTTTCATCAGTCGCCAGACTCTGTTCACTCCGCACTGTTGCCCGCTGTCCCGCAGATCCAGATGGATTTTGCGATAACCATAGACGCATCCCGATTCCAGCCAGAACTGTTTAATCTGTCCTGTCAGTCTCAGGTCTGCCTGATGGCGTTGTGAATGCGGCTGCTGAAGCCAGGCGTAAAAACCACTGGGATGAACATCCAGCACCCGACAGAGCAGGCGAACAGGCCAGCAACAGGAGTTGTCACGGATAAAGGCGTACCTCAGTCGGACAGCTTTGCGAAGTACGCCGCGGCTTTTTTTAATATGTCCCGTTCGTCGGTAACCCGCTTCAGCTCTTTCTGAAGACGGCGGATCTCGGCCTGAGCATCTGACTGTTCTTTATTAGTGGAAGAATCCGGACCGTAGTTCTTTATCCAGGCGTAAAGGCTGTGGGTGGTGATATCGAGACGCGTTGCAACGCTGGCAACAGAATAACCGCGATCAACAACCTGTTTGACTGCTTCAATTTTAAACTCTTCAGGATAACGCTTACCGCTCATGGGCACCTCTCTTTAAGTCATCTTAAATGACTCTGAGGTGTCTGTTAAACCTGTGGCGATTCACCTCGCGTCCTTCCGTTCAGTATAGCCTCAGTCCCTGACACCACCCGAGAACGGAATGACGTCCCCTTTCTCCCTCCCGGTGTTGCGTTCAAGCTCCCTGACATACTGCTGTAAAAGTATAAGGTTATGTAACAGCTCTACATTTTCAGCCATCATCTTTTTGATTTCTTCCCTCAGCTCATTTCTCTGACGGCGATACTTTTCTTTCAGCTTGATCTGCTGCTCAATGCCCTGCTCATCAACCGGCGCGGTGCCCTGGCACGTTTTTTTCAGACTGCGGATAGCCTCCCTGACCTGCCTGTACTCAGGACAGTTATAATTCAGGGTGCCGTTTGCCAGCCCCGCTCGTTTTTCCACAGCATACTGGCTGATACGCTCCCCTGATAACATCAGTTCCCTCAGGGCCTGCTCTGCTCTTGCCTGTGTTTTTTTAACCCCCGACTGTTCGTTCGTCATGCTCTATTCATCCTTTTCAAAAAAACGGACAGCATCTGCATAAAAATCTCTCTCAAGCATCAGAAAATCCCTGTCAGCCTGAGGAGCATTATTTCGCACGGCAATCTCCAGAAGGTTGTCATAATGAGCCATCCTGCGTTTCCACACGGGAACAGAATCAGCTCCGGCCAGCATGTTCTCACATCCCGGATTGCAGGACGCTGACTGAACAACCGCCTTAAACTCGCAGTCATGGCCATTCATGCAATAAAAACCGTTTCCAAGAGATACCAGTTTTTGCCCGCCTCGTTTAGCCATGCTCATCGCTTTTTTCAGTGTAGGAAACGTCATCTGATGTAAGTGCCCACCTCTCTGGGACATCAGTAACTTCCCGCCTTCGCCATAAAGCAGGCCTTCATGCTGATAAGAAACAGCCCTGGAAGCTGAGAGTTCGGTATCAACCCTCTCAATCTCGGCAGCGAATGCCTGAGGGATCGCCCGGCTAAAATGCGAAGCGTTGAGTGCACCGGACATATACCACTCCGTCATGCCTCTGATTAAGTGCTTAAACTGCCGGATAAGATCATTAGTAGAAATCAGATCAAGACGCCTGAGGTGTACAGCAAGTGAACGGCGAAACTGATGGGTTCGCAATGGCCAGAAAGCCCCCTCCCGAATCTCCATCGCAACGCGTTCATCATCACGTATGTTTGGATTTAAAAGCCTGAACTCATCAATATGGTCACGTCGGATGAACAGATGGTGTCTTTTCACAAATTTCTTTGCCCACTCAGTCTGGCGCTGCGTCCCCATAAAAGAGAGTTTTTGCTCCGAGAACCACGACCTGATATTTAAAGACAATGGAACATTGTCCAGCGTCTTCCCGTCCAGGCCTGTCATGATTTGATTAATTCTGCGTAAATGCTGAAAAGGCTTTTCCACATAGCGACAAACAACCCAGTCTTCGTGACTTCCACCTTCCGGGGCGAACTTATGCAACACCGAACGAAGTCCCAGGATATCACCATCATAAATCAGTGAACCGTGCATCACGCCAAGCACTTCGCTGTGTCTCATCCCCGACATGGCCTGTATCACATTCATGACTTTTAACGTCAGCTCAAAATGCCAGGTGTTCAGCTTTATGTGATCAACGCCAATAAAATCAGATCTCCAGCGCTTATTTTTATGTACCGAGAACCAGCCCTGCATCCCGGGGCCAAGTGTCGCGAAAAGCGCCCGAATTTCCCCGGCAACAATATTGTAGTAATACGCGGCCCGGTAATCCGGTATGCTTTTTGCTGTCCCTCTTTTACGGGCTTCCAGCATCGACGTATAGTAAGGCGAATCATAAAAACCGTTTATGATAGCGCACAGCCGGGAAAACCCGTCAAAATCGAAATCACTGATTTCAGCATCCAGTTCAGTAATCAGCCCTTCCCAGACAGACATCATAAGACTGAAAGGCATACAATATGTCTGGTTTGAATCATCCACACTGTTGTAACTGTCGAAGCTAATATCAGGAAAGTAACCGTATTTTCGAAGACGGGTATGACCTGTCAGCGAGATATCCGCCAGGTCCATAAAGTAATTACGTAATGTTCTTTCAGAACGCTTCCTGCCGTGCTCATCCTCCTCCTTCATCTTTACAATGAAAGCATTCCGGACAAGCGGAAAACGAAGCTGAAACAGACTGCGATACCCCATAGACTCAATAATACGGGCTCCCGCCACAATGTTTGCACATTTCCGGATCAGGGACTGCGTCTTCGCGGTCCTGCCGACAATCCAGAGCAGGCTGGCTGAGATGATTTTGGCTTCAAGACGCAGTTCAGGATCCCGTATGCCTGAAAAATTAACGGTTCTTAACGTTTCACCAATATGGGTTCTGACATAGCGATTGGTCCAGACATCATCCCTGAAATAAATATTCAGCGTCTCCTCATTGATAAAACGCATATCATGTTCATCTGAGCTGGCGATAACCAGGCAGTTATTCAGACGTTCAAAGCTTTTGTTTTCTAGTGCCTCACAGATGATATCCTCAGTCGGAAACTCATCCCCTGAACGAAGCGGCGTTCCGGCAGGAAACTCCGCCATTCGACTACGGCTTACCTCTTTTTTCTTCAAATCTGCCATACCGGAGCCACACCTTCTCGCTGAAGTTTAACGCGCGCTTTTTTCAGGGTCGCCTCATCTACCAGCCCAAGCCGTAAATCAATCTTCAGGAGTAACGTTTCATAACGCTCCACAGCATTGACCGAACCGATGTACAACGGTTTTCCATACTCGATAGCATGCCTGAATGACAGCAGGAGCCATACAGACTCCAGCGTTTCCACAACGCAACTTTTTGAACATTCGACACAATGAGAAAAATCCGCACAAGCCTTTGGTGTCCGGCCAAATCGTTTTTGCTTTTTTATAAAGCGCAATTCAATATCTGTAGGCGGCTCCTGCGATCGACATCCCAGGCCATTCAATAAAAGATCCACACCCTCATCGCTTCCACGCAGATCGATCCCCAGCTCATCAGCAACTTTTACCCGCTCGGATAACGCACGTGTCGCAATCCCCTGATTCATAAGCGTATCAAGTGCAGCACTGAAGTTTTCCTTCGCCCCCTGTGGGTTACCTGCAGCATAATTCCGCCTGTAAGTGCCCCAGTTATGCTGTGCTTTTTCCGCCGTAATCAGACCATTCTTTAATGTTCTGTCCGTATACTGCTCAGACGTTTTGCGCAAGCCAGAAACGGTAATTGATGGAAGCGAGGGATTAAGCTGCCGCATCGTGGCCCACGCCCCCTCAGAGTTAGAAAATTTAGTCAGATGACTGGGATTAAGAGAATAAAGCTTACGGAATTTCACCTGCGGCTCACTCAGAAACAGCGCCTGTACCGGAGGGAAGTTATCTGCGGAAACCAGATAGTTAACGATGTCGTCCCTGAGCCTGATAAAAGACAGAAACCAGTAATAGCCCGCACGTTTGGTCACATACTCCGATTTACCTATCGTCAGACGTATATACTTATTCGCTCTCCCCTTATAAACATAATCAGTGCTGATACCCTTTTCATCCAGATGTATATCATCCCGCGTCAGACCCAGAACCTGAGAGGTGTTTCCCCATGTGTGGTAACAGAACAGAAAAAAAGAAGTAAGAAAGTAATTTTCCAGAACGTCCCTGATGATGATCTCTGCCCTGCTGACCCCGTTCTCTCCCGGATACCGGAAATACGCTTCATAAACAGGTGCCAGCAAAGACGGTGAGAAATGCCGCACCCCTTTTTCCGATTTAGCGATATGCTCCCGGATACATCCCGCAAGGAACTCATTCATGGATGACAACTGCCTCAGGATCTCGGAAAGTTCATTCCTGGTATAGCTATCCCTTCCCTGCTGCTGATACGTTCCTTTCGGTAAGAATTCATATTCATACCGCCTCTGAATCTGCCCGCCCGTAAGCAAAAACCGGTTGACCACGGACAAGTAGTGTCTTGCCATCCTGACTGAAATTTTTCGCCGACGAATATCGTTCATGAGATGTTTAATATACATTTCAACGCCTTCAGCCGTGCCATAGTCATACTGATTGACTGACTGCCATATAAAAAACATATTGAGATAACGGAAAATGGTTAACCTTCCGGCGGGACGGTAAGACAGAAGAAATCGTTTCAGAGAGGCAATAAAATCGCGTTTTTCAGGGCGGGCAAGATGCGAATGTTCACTAAACCATCCGGGGAGCAACACATAATCTGAAAAATGAGCCTGAAGATAAACGTCAAGTAAATAATATCGGTTCAGATCCCGCTGAGTGATGTGTCCGCTGACCGTCTCCCATGACAGCACATTTTCGGCCATCCACGTTATCTGCGTTTCACTCCGGCTCATATATGGCTCCATCGCGACCTGCAGCACCGTCAATCAATGCGTCCATGACCCCGGCGACTGCATCAGAAATCTGGTTTTGCTGAAGAAAGACGATGTATTTCATCGTCGTATTTTCGCTTTTATGGCCCATCCAGTATTTTACTGTACCCAGCGCATTTGCGGCCTGATCGGGATAGCAACTCAGTGCCGAGCGTAAAAAATGGGTCGCAAACGTTGCCCGCAAATCATGGGGTTTATGTCTGAACACATTTCCCGGAGCAGACCGGGCCAGGCGATGGCGAAAACTGTACCAGCGGGAGTAAAAGGCTTTTTCAGACATCCGTTTCCCGTTTGCCATTAAAAATAAAGGCTCGTGCCGCCCTTCCCCACCCTGTCGTGCACGCCATTTTTGGATCTTCTTTTCATACTCCTCATCCGCCAGATAATCCAGAACCTGCTCGTACAATCGTCTGGTGATGAAGAGTTCTCGCGTCATCCCAAACTTCGTATGAACTCCGCATCTCGGACCAATATGAAGCCCCCTGATGGTCAACTCAGATACAGGGACACTGGCAAGGTACTCTTCAGTAAAGAGTGACGACGGCAGGGTCAGCATTTCATCCAGCCGTAACCCACAATTTTTCATCAGCACAATCATTAAACTGAACAACCCGGACTCAGATTTCAGTGCCTCATCCAGGATATGAACCTCTGCATCATTCAGTGGGTTGATTGTCCTTTTTGTTGTGCTGGTTATCCTGATGGCAAGATCCGAACTTATCACCTTGCGTCGCCCGTCAACGACTTTTTCGACCAACGTAAAAAATGAGCTGGCAGCCAGCTCACCACACTTGCCCAGAAATACGTAAAACCGTCGGATAACGCTGATGTACACCGCCGCGGTGGATGAGGCGATGCGCCCCTGCCTTACGGCCCCCAGAAGATACTCCCTGAAGCCATATGTAGGGCTTTGGTATTTCAACGTTCCCGGGGTGAAAGGGTCAAGTCCGTTATCCTCCAGCCACCTTATCCAGCGTAAAAATGCCCGGGCTAAAGGCTTTAAATCCCTGGCCTGCAGGATAGCTTTATCCATAAGATAAAAGTGTACATATCGGCTCAGTTTTCGATTCTGGATGCCGCTAATATAAGGTATTTCAGCATACAGAAATCCGGGTTCAAATTTCAGTTTCGGCTCTGTTGCATCCAGTTTGCTGACACGCCCATAACGCGCATGAATGTTAGTGATTATCCTCACAGTCTGTCGCCCTGAAACGCCACCTCATGCCTACACTATAAATCCGGAAGAAGAAAAAACAAACAACCAGGTTGCCGGGAGTGAATATGCAAATCAGGAGGAAAGTAAAAGATGTAACGACACCATCACGATGCAATACATTGACCTCAACACGTTACCCGGACCATACGTGATAAACATCACAAATCCTTTGAGTGAAGAACTTAAGATGTGATTTTCATTTCCCGGCACAAACCGTGCCCTTAAAAAACAGGCAACGGATACATCTTAATGCCAGAAGTAAACCTTAATTGATTGAATACAGCCTGAGTCCATTGCAAAAATAACACACAGGGTAAATTCGCATATACAGAACCCAACGAAAAGCAAAAGAAACCTGTAACACATTTCGTTTACCTGTCACTTTCAATTGTAAAAGCCAGCAGAAAAAGCGCATATAACTATATTTATCCCTGCGGGGACTTTTGTTTGTGCTATATATTTTTTACAGAGAACCGCAACGCGTCCAAACACAAGAATATATTTACCTCTGGAAAATGGTCTGACTCCCTTTCACGTGGTTGTAGTGACCTGTTCTGTGATTCATGTAATGTCTTTTCTGGATGAGGAAAATATGTCATCACTGATATTTTATACAGACGAAGCACAAGCACTGATTGTAACAGATACCCTTGCCGTCACCGATAATGGGGAGCCGTTATCTTTTGTTTCCAAAGCAGGTTACATCCCCCAGCTAAGAACCATCATAGCAGGTACGGGGGCAGGTGGATTTTCTAACACCTGGTTGCTTGAAGCATCAACCAGAATGGTCGTATCAGGTATACAAAATCTCAATTATCATACATCGGCCTGTCTAAGGAGGCTGTGGAAACAATACAAGCATGACCATGCAATTCCCTCTTCTTCAACGGTGACAACCAGTGTTTATCAGTTCGCAATTTGCGAGGAAACAGGAAATATCGTTTCGTTCGCCTATCGCTCAGTCCATGATTTCGAATCAGAGCAATTACAATACGGAACAGGAGTAAAACCTGAGTGCCAAATCCTGGATGGGGATTTGTTGCAGACAATTCCTGTAATGATGAATGAACAAAGGGCTATACAGGCGACATACTCACACCCGGAACGGATCCATATTGGCGGTGAGATGATTGCGCATTATCTGACATCATCTATGTATCAATGCTTTAAGATTGGGGAATTTGAGGATTTCAGAACTCAGGGAGAGTATATATTGAGCAGGATTTAGGCAAAACGCGGTTCAGATAAAGTGCTTTTAACAGGCTTGCTGAACATTAAAAGGATATCTCTCAATTACGATGAATAGCTTGAATTCTAAAAATAGAAAAGTAGAGTTTAACTCTAAATACATAAAAACAAGAGTAAAGGAGCAGCCGCCAAAGCAGCCGCGCATGATGTTGACCGAGAAACGGATCATCTCATAGGCCGGAATGCGGCTGTTGCCGTAGGCCGGATGCGGCACGCGCTTGTAGGGCAGCGCAAAGACGCTGTCCATCTCTTCGGTGGAGAGCGGGATCGCCGGCGGGTTGATCCAGATGTAGCGGTCGCCGTGCTTCTGCATCAGCGCCCGCGCACAGCCTGGGTTGGTCTCATGGTGCAGAATGCGCGAGGCGTGAGCGTAGAGCACCTTGTCGGCCTTCACCTTCTCAAAGGAGGGCAGCAGAACGTAGATCTTCTCCCACGGCTTCGGCCGCGGCGGCTGAATGACGACGGCTTTTGCTTCGGCTTTTTTGGGTTCAACAGGCTTGTTGTCGGCACACGGCAGATCCTCTCCATACGGATGGGGGATTGGATCGATTTTACCCGGCATATCAATGATGCGGGAGTCTACCCCGCTCCAGCCCGGCAGCGCCTCTTTGACCATAATGGCGGTGTTGCGCACGTCACGGATGCTGGCCACCGGCTCGCCCTGTGACAGGCGATGGGCAACCTCAACCAGCGGACGCTCACCGTTGCCGAAGATCAGCATGTCGGCTTTAGAATCCACCAGCACCGAGCGACGCACGGTATCCGACCAGTAGTCGTAGTGCGCGGTACGGCGCAGGCTCGCCTCAATGCCGCCAAGGATCACCGGCACATCTTTCCACGCCTCTTTACAGCGCTGGGTATAGGCCAGCGTGGCACGATCCGGGCGCTTGCCCGCCACGTTATCCGGCGTATAGGCGTCGTCATGACGCAGCTTACGATCGGCGGTGTAGCGGTTGATCATCGAGTCCATATTGCCCGCGGTGACGCCGAAGAACAGGTTCGGTTTGCCGAGGCGCATAAAGTCCTCTTTGCTGTTCCAGTCCGGCTGGGCAATGATGCCGACGCGGAAGCCCTGCGCCTCCAGCATGCGTCCGCAGATCGCCATGCCGAAGCTCGGGTGATCGACATAGGCATCCCCGGTAACCAGGATGATGTCGCAGCTGTCCCAGCCAAGCTGCTCCATCTCTTCACGTGACATGGGCAAAAACGGCGCGGGGCCGAAACAGGCAGCCCAGTACTGCGGCCATGAGAAGAGGTCACGATCCGGCTGGATCAGGGAGATAGCGCTCATAATGCTTCCGGGGTGATTAAAAAGAGATCATCAAAGGGCGGCGATTATACGCTTGAACAGTGGGGGAAATGAAGGAATTTTGTACGGGATATTTACCCGGCATACAGGTTGCGTAGGCCGGGTAAGGCGAAGCCGCCACCCGGCGATTTATGGTGCCGGGTTGACCAATAGCTGACCGATGGATCCCCGGTCAGACATCTCCAGCGTCTGGCTAAAGTACTGGAACGGGAAGTGCGGCCACGAAGGCTGCCCGTAGTAGACCAGTAGTTCAACCTGCCCATCTACCCAGACGGTATCCTTCATGCCCCGATCCTCCGGGAACGGCATCGCGCCGTTGACGTTGCGGATCAGGAAGCTGACGCCCTCGATATGGAACGACTGCGGCGTGTCGGCACGCACAGTCCAACGCTCCCACGTCCCCTGCTGGGCAGTGATATCGATACGCTTGATATCCCACAGCTGGCCGTTGATCCCCGGATCGTCGCCGAGGGCAATATCGCGGCTGCGCACCGCCGCACCGCTCATCAGCTCCGTCGGCAGCAGCCGCAGCGGCAGCGTATCGGTCACCAGCGGCAGCAGTCCGGTGGGACGTAACGTCAGCACCAGGGTGGAGATCAGGATGCTTGATGGCTCAAAGAAGCCACGGATGCGGTCGACAATGCCCGCCGCTTCACCGCAGGTGATCGACACCTCGTCACCGTTGGTCATATTGACGAGGATTTCACGCCGTTCGCCAGGGGCCAGCGAAAGCTGCTTCACCGACACCGGCGCGGGTAAAAAGCCCTGGTCGCCGGAGATAACGTGCAGCGCCCGGCCATCGCTCATCTGCAGCTGATAGCGACGGGCGTTAGAGGCGTTCAGCAGGCGCAGGCGTACCCAGCCGCGTGACACCTCGACATAGGGGCTCTGTGCGCCGTTAACCAGTAGCGTATCGCCAACGAAGCCGCCGCTGCCCGGCTCGCTGTACTCTGGCGTGCCGAAGTTATCCAGCCGCTTGTCCTGAATAATGACGGGAAAATCATCTACGCCATAGTGATTGGGGATGGGCAGAGATTTACTCACCTCATCCTCAATTAACCACATACCGGCCAGGCCGTTATAGACCTGCTCCGCGGTGCGGTTGGGCGTGTTGGCGTGATACCAGAGCGTCGCCGCGCTCTGGCGGATCGGCAGCACCGGCGCCCAGTCAGCGCTGGGGGACATCATTCGCGCCGGGCCGCCGATCAGCGGACCCGGCACCTGCAGGCCGCTGATGTTCATGGCGACGTTCTCTGCCAGCCGGTTGCTGTAGATCATCTTCACGTCATCGCCGCTCCAGACGCGAATGGTCGGCCCCAGGTAGCGCCCGTTAATGCCCCATACCTGGGCGCGGGTGCCCGGGGTAAAGGACCAGTGCGCCCGCTGCAGGGTCAGAAACAGCGGCTGCCCACGGCGGGATTCAATAAGCGGCGGCACAGGCAGCGGCTGCTGCTGCCCGGCGGCGTTGGCCCGTAGCGGAACCGCGCCCACACAAAGCGCAGCGCCGGAGGCCTGGATAAACTGACGCCGACTGAGTGACATATCTTGCTCCCTGTAAAACGGACTAAAGCGCGTAAAAAGGTACGGCTACCTCTACCGCTTGCCAGCGGCTTCGCGGGCGGCAACTTCGCTATCAAGCTCGGCGATCTTTTCCGCCATCAGCGCACGGCAGTGAGTAGCCAGCTCGCGCACCTGATCTTTGCCAAACCGGCTGGTGTCTACCGGCGGCAGCATTTCGACAATCACCAGACCGTTATTCAGACGGTTAAGGTTAATTTTATTAGAGGTATTCGAAACGCATACCGGAATAATGGGCACGCCAGCAGCGATAGCCGCATGGAACGCGCCGGTCTTAAACGGCAGCAGCCCCCGCCCGCGGCTGCGGGTACCTTCCGGGAACATCCAGATAGAGATGTTTCGCTTCTGAATATGCTTGACCACCTGAGCGATGGTCCCGTGCGCTTTAGCACGGTTATCGCGGTCAATCAGCAGATTACCGGTCAGCCAGTAGAGTTGGCCAAAGAACGGGATCCACAGCAGGCTCTTTTTGCCCACGGTGACGGTGCGCGGCTGCACAATGCTCGCCGCGGTAACCATATCGTAGTTGTTCTGGTGGTTGCCGATGTAGATCGCATTACCGTACTTTGCCGCATCAGGCGGCATGCGCAGCTCTACTTTGATACCCATGACCGGCGCCAGACGGCCAAAGAGATGGCCGAAGGTGGCGACGTGTTTTGGATTCCGTGGGCTAAACAGGCAGTAGATACAGCCAAAGATACAGACCAGGATGCTGTAAATAACAACAATGATTGCGCGTAAAATGAATAGCATAGCTACCTCGAAAGCCTGGACACCCGCCCATTATAGTGTAGCGGCTGACGGTGCACGGCTTTGTTCCATCGGGTCCGTGAAAAAGCGTATTGTCAATCGTAACCTGCGATTTAACAATGACTTTACGGGAAATTTTATGGGTAGCTCCCCCTTCGGCGGGAAGGGGGAGAAGCACACAGGGATTACTCTTCGCTGTCGCCAGCCGTTGCCCGACGCGGCGAATCGATGTCGACCTTGTCGATACGCTGGAGTCCGCGCATCAGCGTCCCGCGACGGCCACGCTCGCCGTGAACCTTCTGCAGCTCTTCCGGGCGCATTTTGATTTTGCGCTTGCCGGCGTGCAGGGTCAGCGTGCTTTGCGGCGGCAGGATAAAGAGGTGCGCCAGGCTATCCTCTCCCTTCGCCGCTTCGGCTGACGGAATGCTGATGATCTTATTGCCTTTACCTTTCGACAGCTGCGGCAGATCGCTAATCGGGAACATCAGCATGCGTCCGGCGGCGGTGATCGCCAGCAGCAGATCGTTATCGTCAACGATCTCTAGCGGCGGCAACACGTGCGCATTTTCCGGCAGAGTAATCAGCGCTTTACCGGCACGGTTGCGGGCAATCAGATCGTTGAAGGTACAGACAAAACCGTAACCCGCGTCGGAGGCCATCAGCAGCTTCTGCTCTTCGCTGGCCATCACCATATGCTCAACGGTGGCACCCGGCGGCAGCGTCAGCTTGCCGGTCACCGGTTCGCCCTGCCCGCGCGCCGACGGCAGCGTCAGCGGATCGACGGCGTAGCTACGCCCGGTAGTGTCGATAAACACCACCGGCTGGTTGGTTTTTCCTTTTGCGGATGCTTTCCAGCTATCGCCTGCTTTGTAGCTCAGGCCCTGGGCATCGATATCATGACCTTTGGCGCTGCGCACCCAGCCCATCTGCGACAGCACGATAGTCACCGGCTCGGACGGCAGCATGTCATGCTCGCTCATCGCCTTCGCCTCTTCACGCTCGTGCAGCGGTGAACGGCGATCGTCGCCGAACGCGTCGGCATCGGCCTGCAGCTCTTTCTTCAGCAGGGTGCTCATTTTGCGCTCGGAGGCCAGCGTGCTCTGCAAACGGTCGCGCTCTTTTTCCAGCTCGCTCTGCTCGCCGCGGATCTTCATCTCTTCCAGCTTGGCAAGGTGGCGCAGCTTCAGCTCCAGGATCGCTTCAGCCTGGGTTTCACTGATGCCAAAACGCGACATCAACACCGGCTTAGGTTCATCTTCACCGCGGATGATCTCAATCACCTCGTCGATGTTAAGGAACGCCACCAGCAAACCTTCAAGGATGTGCAGGCGCTTGAGCACCTTCTCCAGGCGATGGTTCAGGCGGCGGCGCACGGTATCGCGGCGGAACGCCAGCCACTCGGTGAGGATCTCCAGCAGGTTTTTCACCGCTGGACGTCCGTCGAGGCCGATCATGTTCAGGTTGATACGGTAGCTCTTCTCCAGATCGGTGGTGGCGAACAGGTGGTTCATCACCTGATCCATATCCACCCGGTTAGAGCGCGGCACAACCACCAGACGGGTCGGGTTTTCGTGATCCGACTCGTCACGCAGATCGTCCACCATCGGCAGCTTTTTATTACGCATCTGGGCCGCGATCTGCTCCAGCACGCGCGCCCCGGAAACCTGGTGCGGCAGGGCGGTAATGACCACCGCGCCATCCTCTTTTTTCCACACCGCACGCATGCGCACCGAGCCGCGGCCGTTCTGGTAAATTTTGCGGATTTCCGCCCGAGAGGTAATGATCTCCGCCTCGGTCGGGTAGTCCGGCCCCTGGACAATATCCAGCAGCTGATCGAGCGTGGTCTTCGGCTGGTCGATCAGGGCGATGGCCGCCTGGGCCACTTCGCGCAGGTTATGCGGCGGAATATCCGTCGCCATGCCAACGGCGATCCCGGTGGTACCGTTCAGCAGAATGTTTGGCAGGCGGGCAGGCAGCATTTTCGGCTCCTGCAGCGTGCCGTCAAAGTTAGGCACCCACTCAACCGTGCCCTGCCCCAGCTCGCCCAGCAGCAGCTCGGCATATTTGGAGAGGCGCGACTCGGTGTAACGCATCGCCGCGAAGGATTTCGGATCGTCCGGCGCCCCCCAGTTCCCCTGGCCGTCAACCAGTGGATAGCGGTAGGAGAACGGCTGGGCCATCAGCACCATTGCTTCGTAGCAGGCGCTGTCGCCGTGGGGATGGTATTTACCCAGCACGTCGCCCACGGTACGGGCCGATTTTTTAAACTTCGCGCTGGCGTTGAGGCCCAGTTCAGACATGGCGTACACGATACGCCGCTGCACCGGCTTCAGGCCATCGCCAATAAACGGCAACGCGCGGTCCATGATGACGTACATGGAGTAGTTTAGGTAGGCGTTTTCAGTGAATTCATGTAGCGCGAGGCGCTCTGCCATATCGCTCATTACGTGTGATTCCTCAGCGTTTGCACCCAATTATTCAGGGGCAATATTGCCGCAGATTTTACCTTATCTGCCCTCCTGAGTCACAAGAAAAAGGCCGGATAACCGGCCCTTCGGGGATTTACTTGGCGAGCTTGGTGATTTGCTTCACCTCGATCTCAAACTCGTTCCAGTCCTTGTCAACTTTACCCTGAATTTCAACCTGATCCTGCGGGGTCACGTTCTGGCCGTTCCAGCGTTTTTGCTCAATTTCCACGTTTACCGTACCGCTGGCATCGCGGAAAACGTAGCGATCGTCAGAGAGGCGCTCGGTGATGTTACCCCGCAACTTCACCCAGCTGTCGTCTTGCAGATCTTTTGCCTTCGCTGCTGTGGTCGGGCTTACGCTGTTATCCACGAATCCACCCTGCTGAGTCTGGTTTTGCGTCTGGGTTTGCGTGGCCGATGGCCCGCTGAAGCCCCCCTCGGCGGCGAAAACGGGAGCGGAGGCCATCATAGCGATGGCGGCAATAGCAGCTAATTTTTTCATCGTGTATCTCCCTTTCATCTTGTTTCGTTATCCCTTAACAGGGTAGAGCGAAATGCATGGCTGGCAGAAAAATTTAACCTTTTTTACCCTGGGTGACGCTGGATGCAGCCGTCATTATTGCTATAGATGCAAAAGTCTTTGCACATTTTGCTCATTTTTCTCTCTAGTACCGGCCATTACAATAGTCGGCAAATTCGTTTTCTAACGGGACAAATAATGAGCAACATCTTAATTATCAACGGCGCTAAAAAATTCGGCCACTCTAACGGCCAGCTGAATGACACCATGACCGATGTCGCCGCCAGCTTCCTGCGCGACAGCGGCCACGATGTGAAAGTGGTCCGCACCGACGGCGACTACGATGTGAAAGAGGAAGTACAGAACTTCCTGTGGGCCGACACCGTAATCTGGCAGATGCCGGGCTGGTGGATGGGCGCACCGTGGACGGTGAAAAAGTACATTGATGACGTCTTTACCGAAGGTCACGGCTCCCTGTATGCCAGCGATGGCCGTACCCGCTCCGACGATGCGAAAAAATATGGTTCCGGCGGCCTGATTCAGGGCAAAACCTACATGCTGTCGCTGACCTGGAACGCACCGCTGGAGGCCTTCACCGACAAAGAGCAGTTCTTCCACGGCGTGGGCGTTGATGGCGTTTATCTGCCGTTTCACAAGGCGAATCAGTTCCTTGGAATGGACGCGCTGCCGACCTTTATCGCTAACGACGTGATTAAAATGCCGGACGTGCCTCGCTATACCGCAGAATATCGCAAGCATCTTGCGGAAATTTTTGCTTAACTGTCAGACGGTACAAAGAAGGAGTTGACCATGTTGACAGTGATTGCAGAGATTCGCACCCGTCCGGGCCAGCATCATCGCCAGGCCGTGCTGGACGAGTTTGCGAAAATTATCCCAACCGTATTAGAGGAAGCGGGCTGCCACGGCTATGCGCCGATGGTAGACACCGCCGCTAACGTGAGCTTTCAGGCTACTAACCCGGACTCAATCGTGATGGTGGAGCAGTGGGAGACCGTGGCCCACCTTGAAGCGCACCTGCAAACCCCGCACATGAAAGCGTGGGGCGAGGCGGTAAAAAGCGACGTGTTAGAAACCCATATCCGCATTCTGGAGCAAGGGGTTTAATCATGCGGGGGCCAGGCCCCCGCATGTTATACGACGTAGGCCCGGTAAGCGCAGCGCCACCGGGCGTTTACCACCCGTACCCGTTACCAGTAGAGCTTCCAGCTCTGGCTAAACCGCACCAGCGCCTCGACGTAGAAGTAATCCCCCCAGCTGGCACACTCATCCACGCCCTTGTTACTGGCGAGATGGTACACCGAGTGCTTCAACAGCCCGTTGCCGGGTTCGTTAATGCCCATCAGATAGTGCTTATTCAGCGACGACATAATGTGCATCGCCCACTGCTGATAGCGGGCGCGATCGGGATCGCTTACCGGAAGCTGTTTAACCAGCTCCAGCAAGCCACACACGGCAATGGCGGCGGACGAGGAGTCCCGCAGCGCGTCGCTGCCGACCAGCGCCAGATCCCAGTGGCAGACGCCATCCTCTGGCAGGCGGTTAAGGAAGTAGTTCGCCAGCCTTTTTGACAGCGCCACCATCGTTTTATCGCCAGTGTAGAGGTAGCTCAGCAGGAAGCCATAGATACCCCACGCCTGCCCTCGCGACCAGCATGAATCATCGGCATAGCCCTGCTGGGTATTGCCGTAGCGCGGCGCGCCGGTCTGCACATCCATGTAGTAGGTGTGGAAGGTCGATGCATCGTCGCGGATCAGATATTCCGCCGCCTGCTGAACGTGGGCCTTTGCCGCCTCGGCAAAGCGCGGATCGCCGGTCTGCTCGCTGGCCCAGTAGAGCAGCGGCAGGTTCATATTGCAGTCGATGATCATCCTTCCCGCCTGCTGCGGATCGCTAAGATCGCCCCACGCCTGGATGATCTGCGCCTTTTGATGGAAGCGTTCCAGCAGCGCCTCAGCGGCCTGAAGCGCAAAGCCACGTGCGTCTCGGTTGCCGGTCAAGCGCCAGGCCGCCACGCAGGAGAGCGTATAGAGAAAACCGAGATCGTGAGTGTTGGTATCCTGGCGTCCGGCAATGCGCAGCCCGAAAGAGCGCACGTGCTTCTCCGCCAGCGTGCGATATGACGCGTCGCCGCTCATTTCCCACGCCAGCCACAGCTGGCCGGTCCAGAAGCTGGTGGTCCACTCCACGTTATCGGTGAGCGGGTAGTAGCCTTTGACGCAGGTTTCGGCTGGAAACTTTTCACCGAACTCCGTTAAATGACGGCTTATCAGTTCGAGGGTCTGATGACGGGCGGTAACCAGCTCATCCTGAAAGGCGTGCTCATCCACCGGCGCGGGTACCGCTCCCAGACGCTCCTCAACGATACGATTTAACATATTCCGGTCCTTCTTTTTAATGAATAAATGATCTACCCGGCGACGTTGACCGCAGGCGCACCGCGACGCTTGCTCTGACAGGCCGACAGGGTAAAGGCTGAGATAAGGGTAAAGGTCAGGGCTATCGCGCCCATGATGATATAGGTCTGCTCAAAGCCGATTTTGTCGTAGAGGATCCCCGCCGGGGATGAGACCACCACGTTGCCGACGTAGAGCATCGCCTGGTAGCCCAGCAGGTACATGGTGGCGTTAACGCGCTTATCGAAATGCTCGGCGATATATTTAAAGACCGACACCAGCAGGAGGCAGATCTCCAGACCATAGAGCGGCTTGAGCACGGAGATTAAGAGATGGGAATCACACAGCCCGGAGATAATCAGCCGCGCGCCAACCACCAGACCGACGATCAGCAGCCCGCGCTTGGCCCCGACGTAGTTCACAAACATCGGGATGATCATGTACATCACAAACTCCATTCCCGACTGCACGGTACCCAGATAGCCAAACACGGCGTTGCCCTGGTGCACATCGTCAAAGAAGGTAACGAAGTAGCGGGAGAACTGCTGCTCGGCGATAAACATCATCCACGCCACGCCAGCCACGTAGAGGCAGAAGGCCCAGAACTTACGGTTTTTCAGCAGGGCATAGACGTCGGCGGGAACGATCTTCTCCTTCGCCAGCACCTCGCCCGCACGCTCGGTTCGCGTATCCACCTTCAGGCTAAACAGCACCACCAGCATCACGAGGGAGGCCACGCTGCCCATAATGAAGTTATAGGCCGGAGAGAGGTTAAACAGCAGCCCGGAGAAGGAGGAGGCCACCGCCCAGCCCAGCGATCCCCACATGCGGATCTGGCCGAACTCCATGCCGTTCAGCCGGCTGTAGCGATCGGTATAGGATTCGCAGGCCGCAACGCCCGCGTACCAGGCGAAGCTTAAATAGATGGCGCCGACGACGATCCCCAGCAGCGTATTGGAGAGCAGCAGCGGCTGGTAGACGTAGATAAAGAACGGTGCCATCAGAGCCGACACGGCGACCACAAAATAGAGCAGATATTTGCTCATGCCGATCTTATCCAGAATGTAGCCGTAGATCGGTTTCAGGATCACCGAGAAGATGCCGTTGACGGCAAATACCGTGCCGATCACCGTCCCGCTTAAGTTCGCTTTTTGCCCGAGCCAGATGGCCAGCAGCCCAATACTGGCTGACCAGGTAAAGAAGTAGAGAAAGATAAAGGAGCTGATTTTGTAATATTCAGTCCGGTTGGTTTTAATTATTTTATCCATACTATCCTCGACGAAAGCATGTAGGGGTCAGAGTTTTTTATAACGTAATGATTAACGCCGTTGGCTGGCCGGGGTGGCGCACCGTCAGCGTTTCGTTATCCAGAAGCACCTCTGGCACAGAGGTCATATCGCTGTATGTCGGATCGCCCGCGATAGCCGCGCAGCAGAGCCAGTGACGCCCCGGCCTCAGGGTGGCGGTAAGTACCGGGATCGCCGCACACTCGGCAAACATCACGCTGCTGTTGGGCGGGGTGATCACGCAGTCGCCGTGGCGTTCAAGGCCAAACGAGAGATCGTAGATAGCGCTGCTGCCGTTGGCGGCGTGAACTACGCAGCCGGAGGCCAGCGTCTGATGCGGGGCCTTCATCACCGCGAAACCGCCCTCAACGCTATTCAGATGGCGCGCGGTATCGATGCGGTGCAGGCGCAGATGACCGTCGCCGCAGGGGATCAGCCAGGTAGCAACCTGTACGTCGTGCCAGGGCGACCAACGCGAGAAGATGTACGCTTCATTGACCACCGTCTCGTCGCAGCCGCGGCGGCCCCGGTAGTACTCATCCCCCTCCGCCAGCAGCAGCATGCTGTCACAGGCGGCGTGCTTGATGCCGTAGCGCCCGCGTTCGATGGTGAAACCAAAGCGGCTGGAGTAGGCAAACTTGGTGTATTTCGCCTCGGTATTGACGTAGTTGTTCAGCTCAAGCTGGCCAGAGGCGAGCATGCAGACGTGCCGCGAGGCTTCGCTGTGCATCAGGATCTGTCCGGCATGGGGAAGCGCCCGCTGCGCCGCCAGCGCGGGTAAAGGCTGCTCCTCTGCCTGCCAGAACGGATGCCCTTCTGGTAGAGCGAGGATCAGGAACACCTTCAGCGCCCAGTAGGGTGAGCCGGGAGAGTTATAGTCTTCGCACATGGCGAGGTTCGGGTAGGCAAAGCCGAGGGTCAGAATGCCGTCCCGGTCAAAGATAGGCTGCGCCAGCCACCAGCGCAGGTGGCGAAGAACGATCCCCTTCACTATCCCCGGCGTAAATACGTTCAGCTCAGCAAAGGCCACCCCGCTCCAGAAGGCCACCATCGCAAAACGGTAGGTCAGACTGCGGCCAAAAGGCACCGACTCCCCGCCCGCCGCCGACATAGTGATAAAGTCATGGGCGAACCGCTGCGCCCTCTCCTTCAGGGTGGCGGCACGATGCGGATCGTCCTCGGCGTTCAGCGTGGCGTAGATCAGGCCGTAGAAGTGAAACGCCATCGAGATGTAGTAATCTTTCGGTCGCCCCGGACCGTCTGAGTACCAGCCATCACCGAGGTAGTAAGCCTCCATCATCGTAAAGCGCCGCTCTACCGCATCGCGATCCCAGGGCAGCCCGGCGCGTTTAAAGCCGAGCTGCACCATAATGGCGAAGTAGTTCCAGTTGCTGTCGGGCATTTCGGCGTCGGTGATTTGATTCAGCCAGGCGTGGAGGTTCGCCTGCTCGCGCGGGGTAAAGCAGGCCAGCAGGCGGTCCTGCATCAGCGCCAGACCTAAGCCGTAGGCCGCCATCTCCACCAGCCGCTGGTCGTAAGGCCCGGTCTCGCCCCAGTAGCCTGGGCTGTGCGGATCGGTCCCCTGCTTGATGGCAGCGATGTATTTGGCGCTAAGCGGCGTCTCCTCGCCGCCAGCCAGCAGCGGAAACAGGCCCCACAGCGCCCGCGACAGCCCTTCCATATTGGCGATCTCAACGCTGTAGTGGGCGCAGGTATTACCTAACGCGAAGCGTGACTGCCCCTTGGGAAACTGCTTATCCAGCGCGCCCAGCATCTCCGTAACCAGCTCAACGACGTCCTGCCGGGATGACAATACATTTGATGTTTCCATTTCCGCATCAGCCTCTTAACAAAGTGGCTCAAGGATAGTGAATCGCTGGCGCGTAGAAATGTTAGCCACGTCACAGCCGGGAGAGATGAATAAACTCGCAGTTGAGAAAATTTAAAAAGGTGGTTTATAAAGACGTGCAGAGGGGTAAAAGTTGAGTTTTATTGCACTATGCGCGATGAGCCAAAATCTGACTATCTGGAGCTGATTACCTTAAACGATGCCGTCGCATCGTTCAGCCGCCTGTTTGCTAATACCGTGCGCTATCACCACTGGCACCAGTGCCTGGAGATCCTCTACGTTGAGGAGGGCTTCGGGGTGGCGATCGTCGATAACCGTCACTACACCATGCGGCCGGGGCGGTTCTTCTTCTTTCCGCCCTTTACCCTGCACAAGGTGAGGGTGGATGAGCAGGCCGAGGCGATCTACCGGCGCACCATTATCCATCTCGATCACCACGCGGTGCTGAAGGCGCTGCGTGATTTTCCCCTGGCCCAGCAGCGGTTGCAGACGCTCTCCCGACGCGGCGGCCCGGCGTGGGTGGCGGACGTTGCCGCCTGCCATAGCCATATCGACTATCTGTTTAGCTGCTACCCGCAGCCGATGAACAGTGAAAGCGTCGCCAGCCTGCTCATCAGCCTGTTTGCCATGCTGCCCGCCGATCGCGACGGCACGCCTGGCGACAGCCGCAGCATTGCTAGCCAGGCGATGTTCTGGCTCGATGAGCACTATCAGCATAAATTTAGCCTCGACGCCCTGGCGAACGAGCTGGGCAAGTCGCGCAGCTACGTGTCGCGAAAGTTTCATGCCGAAACGGGCGAGAAGATCCACGACTATCTGAATACGCTGCGGCTACGCAAGGCCTGCGAGTGCCTGCTGCACAGCGATGAGAGCGTGCGTGACATCGCCGCACGGGTGGGCTTTTCCGACGTGACCTGGTTTATTAGCTCGTTTAAGCGAGGCATCGGCGAGACGCCGCTCCAGTATCGGAAAAATCACTCGGCGGCGTAGGGCATTTACCAGCCGCAGACGTTGGTCTCTTCGTCTGATTCATAGCCGCGTACGATATTAATCAGATCCTTCACCGTGTCCGCCGCCGTGGTGGCGTCTTCTAATTCAGCAAGGCGGGAAAAGTCTTTATCGGCCGATACGCCGTTGTTGTTGTTCGTTACCGTCAACGTAAAACCTTTCTCGCTTTCACTTTTATCTGCCAGCGTGTTGATAAGCTCCGCTACCGCCGTATGGGCGAGAGCCGGGACGTAGAGCGACATCGGTTTCAGGTAAACCTTCTCTGCCGTTGCGCCGCTGCTGCCGTGTGTAATCGCTAAGGCGTAGCCTCTGTTTTCCGTGGTCATGATATCTACCTCAACCTTCAATGAGTACGTTAGGATCGACCCAAAAATCGACGTTAAATACCGTATCGTCAGACAGGGCTTCGATGCGGTGCCACTTCTCTGCCGGAAAGACGCCAAACTG
This sequence comes from Escherichia sp. ESNIH1, assembly GCA_002918705.1. Classification (GTDB taxonomy): domain Bacteria; phylum Pseudomonadota; class Gammaproteobacteria; order Enterobacterales; family Enterobacteriaceae; genus Pseudescherichia. Next base: position 231,256 of record PQKR01000006.1, read on the forward strand.
CCCTGCCTCAATGGTCAGGGTCTCCACCGGCTCCGGGCTGGTCTCATCGGCATACCCGTAATAGCGGATAGTGCCCCGCATGACGCAGAGGCGTGGGTTAACGCCCTGGCGGGTCCCCGCGTCCAGATGCCGTTGCCAGATGGAGGCCGGTGCGGTCTCTTTTGTCCACAGGGGCGTCGAGCGAACGTGAACATAGTGGGTAGGTATGACAATGCGCTGCATGTTTCATCCTCTTGGTAAGGGTTTTGGAGAAACTTCTCTTGCAGATCATATACCTGTTAAAAGGGGAAAGTGAGTCGCCTAAAGGGGTAGCGGAGGGGGTAAAAAAAAGCCCCGCACTGCGGGGCTGGTGTATCAGGCTTCGATATCGGCCATATCGCCTTTTTCCTGGAGCCAGTTGCGTCGGTCTTCCGAGCGCTTCTTGGCCAGCAGCATATCCATAATGGCGTTGGTACGCTGATCGTCATCGTCACTGATGGTGAGCTGCACCAGGCGGCGGGTATTGGGATCGAGCGTCGTCTCACGCAGCTGCATCGGGTTCATCTCCCCCAGCCCTTTAAAGCGCTGAACGTTAGGCTTGCCCTTCTTACGCTTCAGCTGCTCCAGCACGCCCGCCTTCTCCTCTTCGGTCAGGGCGTAGTAGACCTCTTTGCCCAGATCGATACGGTAGAGCGGCGGCAGCGCCACGTAGACGTGACCATGCTTCACCAGGGTACGGAAGTGCTTCACAAACAGGGCGCAGAGCAGCGTCGCGATGTGCAGGCCGTCGGAGTCCGCATCGGCGAGGATGCAGATCTTGCCGTAGCGCAGCTGAGTGAGATCTTCGCTGTCCGGATCGATGCCGATGGCTACCGAAATGTCGTGCACCTCCTGCGAGGCCAGCACTTCGTCAGAGGAGACCTCCCAGGTATTGAGGATCTTACCCTTCAGCGGCATGATCGCCTGGAACTCGCGGTCGCGCGCCTGCTTGGCCGAGCCGCCCGCCGAGTCACCCTCGACCAGGAATAGCTCGGTGCGGTTGAGATCCTGCGCGGTGCAGTCCGCCAGCTTGCCGGGCAGCGCCGGGCCGCTGGTGAGCTTTTTACGCACCACCTTCTTCGCCGCCCGCAGACGACGCTGGGCGCTGGAGATCGCCATCTCGGCCAGCATCTCCGCCGCCTGCACGTTCTGGTTCAGCCACAGGCTGAAGGCGTCTTTTACCACGCCGGAAACGAACGCGGCGCACTGGCGCGAAGACAGGCGCTCTTTGGTCTGCCCGGCAAACTGCGGATCCTGCATCTTCACCGACAGCACGTAGGCGCAGCGGTCCCAGATATCCTCCGCTGACAGCTTAACGCCACGCGGCAGGATATTGCGGTATTCGCAAAACTCGCGCATCGCGTCCAGCAGCCCCTGACGCAGGCCGTTGACGTGCGTCCCGCCCTGCATGGTCGGGATCAGGTTAACGTAGCTCTCGGTGAGCAGCTCGCCGCCCTCCGGCAGCCACAGCAGCGCCCAATCCACCGCCTCGGTATCACCGGCAAAGGCACCGATAAAGGGCTTCTCCGGCAGGGTCGGCAGGCCATTAACCGCTTCGGCCAGGTAGTCGTTGAGGCCGTCGGCGTAGCACCAGCGCTGCTCGCTGTCGTTGACCTTATCCTTGAAGACAATCTCCACACCGGGGCAGAGCACCGCTTTAGCCTTCAGGACATGGGTCAGGCGCGATACCGAGAAGCGCGGGCTGTCGAAAAAGCTTTCGTCCGGCCAGAAGTGAACGCTGGTTCCGGTGGTGCGCTTCGGCGTACTGCCGACCACGGAGCGATCTTTCACCTTGTCGCCGTTGGCAAAGGCGATGTTATAGATCTTGCCGTCGCGCTTGACGTTAACTTCAACGCGCTTTGACAGGGCGTTAACCACCGAGATCCCTACCCCGTGCAGGCCGCCGGAGAACTGGTAGTTTTTGTTCGAGAACTTACCGCCCGCGTGCAGGCGGCAGAGGATCAGTTCAACCGCCGGAACGCCCTCTTCCGGGTGGATATCCACCGGCATACCGCGCCCGTCGTCGATGACTTCCAGCGACTGATCGGCATGAAGGATCACCTCCACGCGTTTGGCGTGCCCGGCCAGCGCTTCATCCACGCTGTTATCGATAACTTCCTGACCAAGATGGTTAGGACGAGTAGTGTCGGTATACATCCCCGGGCGGCGGCGGACCGGCTCAAGCCCGGTTAATACCTCAATGGCATCAGCGTTATAGGATTGCGTCATGGTGTATTCGTAGATAGTGACAGCATCGTCCCCTGCGAGGCTCAGTGCAGCCCGAGGAAATCGATAATCTGTGAAAAGTGATCGTCAAAGCCCACAAAGGCATGGTTTCCGCCTTCTTCAACCGTTTGACGGCACGAGGCGTAGTACGCGACGGCCTGGCGGTAATCCAGCACTTCATCACCCGTTTGCTGCAGCAGCCAGATTAAATCTGCCGCCTCCAGCGGATCGATCTGCATGGTTTTGAGATCGTAAATATGGCGTGACTCTAGCACATATTGCTGTCCGGTGTAGGGGTTCTCGTTGCGGCCAAGATAATCGGCCAGCAGTTCAAACGGGCGCACCGCCGGATTCACGACCACCGCGGGCAGCATAAAGCACTGGGAGAGCCAGGTGGCATAGTAACCGCCAAGAGAGGAACCCACCAGCCCCAGCGGCTCGCCGCCGTGCCCCAGCACCAGCGACTCCAGCAGCTCGGCGGCATCCGCCGGATAGGGCGGCAGCTGCGGCACCACCATCTCAATGTGCGGATGGTGCTCTGCCAGCCACTGCTGTAGCGCCACGGCCTTTGCCGAGCGCGGCGAGCTGTTAAACCCGTGCAGATAGAGGAGCGTCGCCATCAGTAGCCTTCTGACGCTGTGTCAGGGCTGAAGCGGCTGCTCTGCAGGCGGCTGACTTCGGTATGCAGCGTGCCGTCGGCGTTGAGCTCCAGCCAGCGCCAGCCCGGCGCGATGGTATCCAGCGTAAAGTTGGCGCAGTGCGGCTTAAACTGGACGCAGGTCGAAGGCGTCGCCAGCAGGCGGCGGCCGTTCCAGTCGAGATCCTGCTCCTGATGAATATGGCCGCACAGCAGGTGTCTGACGCGGGGATAGCGCACCAGCACGTTATCCAGCTCCTGCGAGTTACGCAGGCTATGCTGATCCAGCCAGCTGCATCCCGCCGGCAGCGGATGGTGATGCAGCAGCAGCAGCGTGTAGCGCTCCGGCACCTCCGCCAGCTTTTTCTCCAGCCACTCCAGCTGAAACTCACTCAGTTCACCGTGTGGAACGCCAAACACCTGGCTGTCGAGCAGCAGTATCTGCCAGTTGTCACCGGCAAAGACCCGCTTGGCACCCGAGATGCCGGCCTCCTGCAGCGCGCTGTACATCGCGGGCTGGAAGTCATGATTGCCGGGCAGCCATACGCAGGGCACGTCAAAGCTGGCGATACCCTCAGCAAAGTGCTGATAGGCCGCAGCAGAGTGATCCTGTGCCAGATCGCCGGTAGCGACAATCAAATCGCAGTGACGCCGCTCGGCCCGGATGGCTTCCAATACCGCCTGATAGCTCTCCCAGGTATTGACCCCTAACAGCGTTTCATGCTTTTCGGCAAACAGGTGAGTATCGGTTATTTGTAAGATCCTGATACTGGCCTCACCCGCCAGATTCAGGTTTAACAGGCTTTCCAAATGGTGTCCTTAGGTAGGTTTCACGATGCTAACAAACCGGAATCGCCATTGCTCCATGTGCTAAACAGTACCTAAGCCAGTCGGCCAGAAACTGATTAATTTGATGCTTTTCGTCGCGTTGGTGCAACTTTTTATTTGGGTAATCATACCGCGCTTTAAAGCGAAAGATCTGCTGGCTTGAACACACTTCAGCGACCATAGCATCGTGATAGAGGCGTACCGTTAACGACGGCATGCTCCAGTAGCTGATCGCCGGTGCTGTCTGCACGATTTCCACCAGCGTAGTGTAGCGGGTTGATTCTGTAATCGTTACTCGGTATTGCGCATTGGCCACCTGATAGCTCACTGTTTCGCCGGGTGCGTCATTGCGTGGCAGCAGGCGGCGTAGCTGGGCGAAGTTGGTTTCGCACAGGCGCATCATTTCAGGAAAGTCAGGTGTATAACGCTTCATTTTTTCCACTCAGTTCTCAACTTTTCGTAGTGCAGCTGCAGCCATTGCAGGGCAATGACCGACGCGGCGTTGTCTATTTTCCCCTCTTCAACCCACTGGTAAGCCTGCTCCCGGCTCACCACATGAACACGAATATCTTCGTTTTCGTCCACCAGGCCATGTATACCTTTGGCCTGGGTGGCATCCACTTCGCCAACCATTAACGATAAGCGCTCGCTGGTGCCGCCGGGGCTGGCCAGATAGCTCATAAACGCTTTTACCCGGCCAACCTGCAGCCCGGCCTCTTCTACCGCTTCGCGACGGGCCACGTCTTCCACGCTCTCGCCCTCTTCGATCATGCCAGCAACCAGCTCCAGTAGCCAAGGCGTTTCACTGGTCTCATAGGCCGGAATGCGGATCTGCTCAATCAGTACAACCTCGTCGCGCACGAGGTCATAGGGTAGCAAGACGGCAGCGTGGCCGCGCTCAAAAATTTCACGCGTGACCTCACCGCTCATCTCACCGTTAAAAAGCCGATGGCGAAAGCGCCAGCGCTCCAGTGAAAAAAAACCGTTATAGAGTGTTTCGCGTGCAATAATTTCTACATCATTTTTCGTGAAAGTCACTGCTGATGGCGCTGGTTTCTTCATGGTTTCATCCTGCTGGTAAATAATGACGAAATTATGGATTTCCAGTCTGTAAGACTGCCGTTTCCCATGCTATATGGTAGATTGGTGCAAATTAACGCCGGATGGCACTTAACGCCAACCTTTTGCAGCGGCACTTTCTGCTAGAATCGGCCTTATTTTTTTAATTTCATTAGCGCTAACAAAGCTTCGTAACAAGGAATGCAAATGAAGAAATTGCTCCCCATGCTTATCGGCCTGAGCCTGGCCGCTTTCAGTACGATGAGTCAGGCAGAGAACCTGCTTCAGGTTTATCAGCAAGCGCGTCTCAGTAACCCTGAACTGCGCAGATCTGCCGCGGATCGCGATGCCGCATTTGAGAAAATCAACGAAGCGCGCAGCCCATTACTGCCCCAGCTCGGTTTAGGCGCAGACTACACCTACAGCAACGGGTTCCGCGACCAGAATGGTCTCGATAGCAACTCTACCAGCGCCTCTTTACAGCTGACGCAGACCCTGTTCGATATGTCAAAATGGCGTGCCCTGACCCTGCAAGAGAAATCGGCGGGCATTCAGGATGTCACGTTCCAGACCGATCAGCAGACGCTGATCCTTAACACCGCTACTGCCTATTTTAACGTATTAAGCGCCATCGATGCGCTCTCTTATACACAAGCGCAGAAACAGGCTATCTATCGCCAGCTGGATCAAACCACCCAGCGCTTCAACGTAGGCCTGGTTGCCATTACCGACGTGCAGAACGCCCGCTCTCAGTACGATACCGTGCTGGCAGACGAAGTGACCGCCCGTAACAACCTGGACAACGCCGTTGAGCAGCTGCGTCAGGTAACCGGTAACTACTATCCGGAGCTGGCGTCGCTGAACGTCGACCGCTTCCAGACCGATAAGCCGCAGCCGGTGAATGCCCTGCTGAAAGAGGCCGAGAGCCGTAACCTCTCCCTGTTACAGGCACGCCTCTCCCAGGATCTGGCTCGCGAGCAGATCCGTCTGGCGCAGGATGGTCATCTGCCAACCCTGGATTTAACCGCCTCAAGCAGCGTCTCTGACACCTCCTACAGCGGCTCCCGCACCAGCGGTCCCCAGGGTTCGGCCTATGACGACAGCAACATCGGTCAGAACAAGGTCGGCCTGAGCTTCTCCCTGCCGCTCTATCAGGGTGGTCTGGTGAACTCCCAGGTGAAACAGGCGCAGTACAACTTTGTTGGCGCAAGCGAGCAGCTGGAGACCGCCCACCGCAGCGTGGTGCAGACCGTGCGCTCCTCCTATAACAACGTTAACGCCTCCATCAGCAGCATCAACGCCTACAAACAGTCCGTGGTCTCTGCCCAGAGCTCGCTGGATGCCACCGAAGCAGGCTACTCGGTGGGTACCCGTACCATCGTTGACGTACTGGATGCGACCACTACGCTCTATAACGCCAAGCAGCAGCTCTCTAGCGCGCGTTACAACTATCTGATTAACCAGCTGAGAATTAAATCTGCTCTCGGTACGCTGAACGAGCAGGACCTGCTGGCCCTGAACGGCGCCTTGGGTAAACCGGTCGCCACCACGCCTGAAGCCGTCGCCCCGTCCACGCCTGAACAGGACGCGCGCGTGCAGAACAGCGCCCCGGATAGCAACGGTGATGCTAACGGTAACGGCCTGCTCAACGCCGCGCTGCCACGCTAAGCGCGCGTTTGAAATTGCTATGAAAACGAGATGGGGGCGCTTGCCCCCGTTTCAACGTAAGACAACGTAAAGATCCCTGCTCCATACCCGCATTCCGCCTCATTCCGCTTCAATTTCGACCACTCATCCTCTATCCTGAACAGTAGCTACCTCGCTTTAACTCTGGGTTTTAAAAGAGACATATGAAACGGACAAAAACGATTAATCATGCGACGTTCCGCAAAAGCTGGGGCGCTCGTCACCTTACCCCTGTCGCTTTCGCCCTTACCGCCGCATTTATGCTGGCGGGCTGCGAACAGAGCGATGAGACGGTATCGATGTATCAAAACGCTGATGACTGCTCGACCGCAAATCCGGGTAAAAGCGCCGAATGTACTACCGCGTACAACAATGCCCTGAAAGAGGCCGAGCGCACCGCGCCGAAATATAAGACGCGTGAAGATTGCGTCGCCGAGTTTGGTGAAGGCCAGTGCCAGCAGGCGCCAGCCCAGGCGGGCGTCGCGCCGGAGAACCAGGCTCAGGCCCAGCAGAGCAGCGGCAGCTTCTGGATGCCGCTGATGGCGGGCTACATGATGGGACGCCTGATGGGCGGCGGTGCGGGCTTCGCCCAGCAGCCGCTGTTTAGCTCGCGTAACCCAGCCAGCCCGGCCTACGGCCAGTACACCGACGCCTCGGGTAAAAGCTACGGCGCAGCCCAGCCAGGCCGCACCGCGACCGTACCCAAAACCGCGCTGGCCCCGAAACCCGCGACCACCTCTACGGTAACGCGTGGCGGCTTCGGTGAGTCGGTTGCCAAACAGTCCACTATGCAGCGTAGCGCCGTCGGCACCTCCTCTTCACGCTCTATGGGGGGTTAAGCCTCATGGAACGAGTCACGATTGCCGAGCGCCCGGACTGGCGCGAAAAAGCGACCGAGTACGGCTTTAATTTTCACACCATGTACGGTGAGCCGTACTGGTGTGAAGAGGCCTACTACAAATTCAGCCTTGCGCAGGTTGAGAAGCTCGAAGAGGTTACCGCCGAGCTGCATCAGATGTGCCTGAAGGTAGTGGAGAAGGTCGTCGCCAGCGATGAGCTAATGACCAAATTCCGCATTCCGAAACACACCTGGAGCTTTGTGCGCCAGGCATGGCAAACGCAGCAGCCATCGCTCTACTCGCGCCTCGATCTGGCGTGGGACGGTGTGGGTGAACCCAAGCTGCTGGAGAACAACGCCGACACCCCTACCTCGCTGTACGAAGCCGCCTTTTTCCAGTGGATCTGGCTGGAAGACCAGCAGAACGCGGGCAAGCTGCCGCCGGAGAGCGATCAGTTCAACAGCCTGCAGGAGAAGCTGATCGAGCGCTTCGACGAGCTGCGCGAGCAGTACGGCTTTAGCCTGCTCCATCTGGCCTGCTGCCGCGATACCGTTGAGGATCGCGGCACGGTGCAGTATCTGCAGGACTGCGCCGCCGAAGCGGGCGTCGCCACTGAGTTTCTCTATATCGAAGATATTGGGCTGGGCGAAAAAGGTCAGTTCACCGATCTGCAGGATCAGGTGATCAGCAACCTGTTCAAGCTCTACCCGTGGGAGTATATGCTGCGCGAAGTCTTCTCTACCAAGCTAGAGGATGCTGGCGTGCGCTGGCTGGAGCCAGCCTGGAAGAGCATTATCTCTAACAAAGCGCTGCTGCCGATGCTGTGGGAGATGTTCCCGGATCATCCGAACCTGCTGCCCGCTTACTTTGCCGAAGATGACCATCCACCGTTAGAGAAATACGTCGTGAAGCCGATCTTCTCTCGCGAAGGGGCCAACGTCTCTATCGTGGAAAACGGCCAGACTATCGAGCAGGTAGAGGGCCCCTACGGTGAAGAGGGCATGATCGTCCAGCAGCTCTACCCGTTACCAAAATTTGGCGATAGCTATGTGCTGATCGGCAGCTGGCTGATCAACGATCAACCCGCCGGGATTGGCATCCGCGAGGATCGGGCGTTGATCACCCAGGATCTCTCCCGCTTCTATCCGCATATTTTTGTCGAATAGCTATAACACGTAGGCCCGGTAAGCGTAGCGCCACCGGGCGTTTTGTTATTAACCCACCTGCACCGACAGCATGCTGATGCTGCCCATCTCCATCCCCTCTACCGGGATCGTCACCGGCTCTGCGCCATCCCACGCGCCGAGCACGTAGAGCAGCGGCAGGAAGTGCTCCGGTGTCGGGTTCGACAGCGAGCCGCCCTCGTGCTGCAGATAGTTCACCAGCGGATGCTGCTCAACCGGCCCCTGCCAGGTAAGATTAGCCTTCACGTAATCATTAAACGATACCGCCCATGCGTAGGGCGTGCTCTCCCCATGCCAGCGTGCGGTGCGCAGGTTATGCACCACGTTGCCGCTTGCCACCAGCATAATGCCCTCATCACGCAGTTGAGCCAGCTTACGGCCCATCTCATAGTGCCAGGCGGCGGGTTTAGTGCTGTCCACGCTCAGCTGCACCATTGGAATATCGGCATTCGGATACATCTTGATCAGCACGCCCCACGAGCCGTGGTCAAATCCCCACGCCTCTTTATCCAGCGCGACGGGGACCGGTGCCAGCAGATCCACCAGCCGCTGCGCCAGTTCGGGGGAGCCTGGCGCGGGATAGTGCGTATCAAAGAGCGCCTGCGGGAAACCGCCAAAGTCATGAATCGTCTTCGGCGTTTCCATTGCCGTCACGCCGGTGCCGCGGGTAAACCAGTGGGCAGAGATCACCACGATGGCCTTCGGGCGCGGCAGCGTCTGCCCAAGCTTGCCCCAGGCGCGGGTATAGATGTTATCTTCCAGCACATTCATCGGGCTGCCGTGGCCCAAAAACAGCGCTGGCATACGAGACGCAGACATGATGATATCCTCAGAAAAAGTGTCATTTTGATAGAAGCAGAGTACGCTTTTCCCGTGGAGGATGAACTCAGATAAGCATGATGAAGATCATCAGATAATTTGAATGTAAGAAATGCGTAAAGAGTGACTTACCCTCTCGCCTTACGGGGCAGTGTTCAATAATATTAATGAGAATCATTATCACAAGGAGTTCTGAATGTCGGTCCCGTTGATTCTGACCTTATTAGCCGGTGCGGCCACCTTTATTGGCGCGATCCTCGGCGTGCTTGGCCAGAAGCCTTCCAACCGCGTGCTGGCCTTTTCGCTGGGATTTGCCGCCGGGATCATGCTGCTGATCTCGCTGATGGAGATGCTCCCCGCTGCGCTCGGTACCGAGGGGATGTCGCCGGTGCTTGGCTACGGCATGTTTATCGTCGGCCTGCTGGGCTACTATGGCCTCGATCGCCTGCTCCCCCACGCCCATGCGCAGGATCTTATGCGCGCCAGCAGCAAAACGCTGCCGAGCAATATCAAGCGCACGGCGATCCTGCTGACGCTCGGCATCAGCCTGCACAACTTTCCCGAAGGCGTGGCCACCTACGTGACGGCCAGCAGTAACCTTGAGCTGGGGCTGGGCATCGCCCTGGCGGTCGCCCTGCACAACATTCCCGAGGGGCTGGCGGTGGCAGCGCCGGTCTATGCCGCCACGGGATCAAAGCGTAAAGCGGTAATGTGGGCGGGGATCTCAGGACTCGCGGAGATTTTGGGCGGCGTGCTGGCGTGGCTGATCCTTGGCAGCCTGGTCTCGCCGGTCGTGATGGCGGCGATCATGGCGGCGGTGGCGGGAATTATGGTGGCGCTGTCGGTGGATGAGCTGATGCCGCTGGCAAAAGAGATCGATCCCCACAACAACCCGAGCTACGGCGTGCTGTGCGGCATGTCGGTGATGGGGCTAAGCCTGGTGCTGCTGCAAAGCATCGGCTTTGCGGGCTAATCAGACGAAAGACCAGAAACAACAGAGCCGGGCATGCCCGGCTCTGTTTTATCTCGCGTCAGCGCTTAGCTGGCTTTACGTTCCTGCTCGCGGCGGTAGGCCACCAGATCTTCGATGGTCACAACGGCCATCTCATGCGCTTTGGCAAATTCGATACACTCCGGCGCGCGCGCCATCGAGCCGTCATCGTTGGTCAGCTCGCAGAGTACGCCGGCCGGCTTGAAACCCGCCAGCGTCACGAGATCAATGGTCGCCTCGGTGTGGCCGCCGCGGGTCAGCACCCCACCCGGCTGCGCGCGCAGCGGGAAGACGTGGCCGGGACGGTTGAGATCGGATGGCTTAGCACCGTCGGCAATCGCCGCGCGTATAGTGGTCACGCGGTCAGCGGCAGAGACGCCGGTCGACACGCCGGTAGCGGCTTCGATGGTCACGGTAAAGCCGGTACCGTAGGCGCTGGTATTGTTCTCTACCATCATCGGCAGATCGAGCTGTTTACGGCGCTCTTCGGTCAGGCAGAGGCAGACAATACCGCTGCCGTGGCGAATAGTCAGCGCCATCTGCTCAACGGTCATGGTTTCTGCGGCGAAGATCATATCGCCTTCGTTTTCACGATCTTCATCGTCAAGCACCATAACACCGCGCCCGTTGCGCAGTGCGTCTAAAGCGTGTTCCACACGTTCGAATGGCGTGCCAAAAGAGGAAAGTAGCGTCTGATTCATGGTAATAAAAACCTCATTAAAATTATGGTTACCAGAATCAGGGCAGTCTTAGGAGTACCGCAAGCGGCAAAAAAATAACGTGAGCAGGCGCAAACCCGGCTGGATCGTTACTCTCTCCCATCCGGACTTTAACCGTCGGCCCCGGAATTACACCGGATCTGCTGACCTCCCTGCATGACATGATGCACTGCGTGGAGCGCTCGCGGGCTTTCAGCCTGGGCTGATTTACCGCCGGTGGGGAATTTCGCCCCGCCCTGAGAATAAGCGGATTAACTATAACGCTATTGATTATCTCCGGCAATCCATTCACCGTAACAATTCTGCTTTCACGTAGCATAATCCACGTTACACTAATCCACGCTACACTAATGTTAATACTTACCAGTTCAGGGAAACGACTATGATTGACCCGAAAAAAATTGAACAGATCGCCCGCCAGGTTCACGAGTCCATGCCAAAAGGCATTCGTGAATTCGGTGAGGATGTAGAGAAGAAGATCCGCCAGACGCTGCAATCCCAGCTGGCGCGACTCGACCTGGTGAGCCGTGAAGAGTTTGATGTCCAGACGCAGGTACTGCTGCGCACCCGTGAGAAACTGACCGCGCTGGAGCAGCGCATCAGCGATCTGGAGAACCGCCCGGCGGCCACGTCGGCTGAACCAACTCAGGCGCAGGATCTGCCGAGCGAAGTGAAGCCCGCACCGGCTATTCCGCCGGTGGAGAATATTGATTGATCCTGTAGTCCGTATTGCCCGGTAAGCGTAGCGCCATCGGGCATGACTGTGTTGATACTGCAACGCCGGGCGGCACTGCGTTTGCCCGGCCTACGGTGGGTGCGGTGCACGTTGTAGGCCCGGTAAGCGTAGCGCCACCGGGCATGACTGTGCTGATACTGCAACGCCGGGCGGCACTGCGTTTGCCCGGCCTACGTCGGGTGCGGTGCACGTTGTAGGCCCGGTAAGCGTAGCGCCACCGGGCATGACTGTGTTGATACTGCAACGCCGGGCGGCAATGCGTTTGCCCGGCCTACGGTGAGTGCGGTGCACGTTGTAGGCCCGGTAAGCGTAGCGCCACCGGGCATGACTGTGCTGATACTGCAACGCCGGGCGGCACTGCGTTTGCCCGGCCTACGGTGGGTGCGGTGCACGTTGTAGGCCCGGTAAGCGTAGCGCCACCGGGCATAACTGTGCTGATACTGCAACGCCGGGCGGCACTGCGTTTGCCCGGCCTACAGGATCAGTTTTTCTGGATCTTCTTGATGATGTTGGTGGTTGAGCAGCCGTCCTCGAAGTTCAATACCTGCACGTCGCCGCCGTTTGCCCACACCTCTTTGCTGCCCGCGATATCTTCCGGCCTGTAGTCGCCGCCCTTCACCAGCAGATCCGGCAGGATGCCGGCGATTAAACGCTGCGGCGTATCCTCTTCGAACGACACCACCCAGTCCACGGCTTCCAGCGCGCCGAGCACAATCATGCGCTGCTCAAGCGGGTTAACCGGACGGGTCGGCCCTTTCAGCCGGCTGGTTGAAGCATCGCTGTTCACCGCCACGATCAGGCGATCGCCGAGCTTGCGTGCGTTAGCGAGGTAGGAGACGTGACCCGCATGCAAAATATCGAACACGCCGTTGGTCATCACCACCTTCTCGCCGCGCTTGCGTGCAGCGGCTACCGCCTGCTTCAGCTCCTCTTCGTTCATCACCCCGAACCCGGTTTCTGAGCGACCGCGTACGGCGTTCTCCAGTTCGATAGGGGAAACGGTAGAGGTCCCGAGTTTACCCACCACGACGCCTGCCGCAGCGTTAGCAAAGTAGCAGGCCTCTTCCAGCGAGTTGCCCGCCGCCAGCGTTGCCGCCAGCACGCCAATCACCGTGTCGCCCGCGCCGGTCACGTCGTAGACCTCCTGTGCCTGGGTCGGCATATGCAGCGGCGCTTTGCCCGGCTGCAGCAGCGTCATCCCCTGTTCGGAGCGGGTCACCAGCAGGGCAGAGAGATCGAAATCGGCGATCAGCTTCATGCCGCGCTCAACGATCTCCGCTTCGTTTTTACACTTCCCGGCCACCGCCTCAAACTCGGAGAGGTTCGGCGTCAGCAGGGTCGCCCCACGATAGCGTTCGAAATCGTTGCCTTTCGGATCGATAAGCACCGGCACGTTGGTCTTGCGCGCCAGCGCGATCATCTGCTGCACGCTGGCCAGCGCGCCCTTGCCGTAGTCGGAGAGCACCAGCGCGCCGATATTGCCCAGCGCCTGGTTAATGCGTTCGTGCAGCGGCTCGGGATCCACGCCCTCAAAACCCTCTTCAAAGTCGAGGCGGATCAGCTGCTGGTTGCGCGACAGCACGCGCAGTTTGGTAATAGTAGGATGGGTCGGAACGGAGACGAAGTCGCACTTGACGTTGACATCGGCCAGCGTCTTGCTCAGCGCGCGCGCGGCGTCATCGATGCCGGTCAGGCCGACCAGCCGCGAGTGGGCGCCGAGAGAGGCAATGTTCATCGCCACGTTCGCCGCGCCGCCAGGCCGCTCCTCAACCGCATCGACCTTGACCACCGGTACAGGCGCTTCCGGTGAGATACGGCTGGTCGGGCCATACCAGTAGCGATCTAACATCACGTCACCGACGACCATCACCCCTGCACGTTCAAACTCTGGCAGCGTTACTTTCATTCCTGTCCCCTCGAAATGCAAAATTTGCGCGCGATAATATCATACTTAATTTTGCGCGCACGGTTTTAGCAGCCACTTCTGCCAGCTGGCACTGACCTGTCCACGCTCTTCGGCAAACTCCGTTTCCGGCACGTGACCGGGCTGCTCCTGCAGCGCCAGATGGTGTAGCGCATCGCGCAGCGTGGTATAGGCGTGGGTCAGTGCCTGCGCCTCCTGCTCATCCATAATGTCGTTCTGCGCCAGCAGCTCAAGGATGCGCACGTTATCGGACCAGCGCGTCAGCTTTGGCTTCTGGTGAGCGTGGCCCAGCACCAGGTACTGGGCGATAAACTCAATGTCGGTAATGCCGCCCGCGTCGGCCTTCAGGTCGAAACGCTCCCGGTGCTTGTTGCCAAGGTGGGCGCGCATCTTCTCGCGCATCTCCCGCACCTCGGTTTGCAGTTTCTCCCCGTCGCGGGGGGTCATCAGGATGGTGCGGCGGATCTCGTCGAAGCGGGATTTAAGCTGCGGATCGCCGTACACCACACGGGCGCGCACCAGCGCCTGGTGCTCCCACGTCCACGCCTCGTTCTGCTGATAGTCCGCAAAGGCGTCAGCGGTAGTGACCAGCATTCCCGCCGCGCCGGAGGGCCGCAGGCGGGCGTCTACCTCATAGAGAATGCCCGACGAGGTGCGAGTGCTGAAGAGGTGCATGATGCGCTGGGCGAGGCGCAGGTAGAACTGGCGGCCATCGATCTCCCGCTCGCCGTCGGTCATCACGTCTGCCGGGCAGTCGTGGAGGAAGACCAGGTCGAGATCGGAGCTGTAACCCAGCTCCCAGCCGCCGAGCTTGCCGTAGCCTACTACCGCAAAGCCGCGCCCCTCCCGATCGCGCAGGTGCTTTGGCTGACCAAAGCGCGCCACCATCTGGGTCCACGCCTGCTGGACCACCGCGTCGATCATCGCCTCTGCCAGCCACGTTAGGTGATCGCTCACTTTCATCACCGGCAGCGTACCGGCAATATCCGCCGCCGCCACGCGCAGCAGCTGCGCCTGTTTGAACTGGCGCAGGGCTTCCAGCTGCTGCTCTTCATCCTCCTCCGGCACGCGGAGAAGATACTGGCGCAGCTCGTCCCGGTAGGCGTCCATCGCCGTCGGCTGGTAGAGCGTATTGGGATCCAGCAGCTCATCCAGCAGCAGCGGATAGCGCGCCAGCTGGCTGGCGACCATCGGCGAGGCGGCGCAGAGAGAGATCAGGTGCTTGAGCGCGCCGGGAAACTCGCTCAGCAGCTCAATATAGGTGGTGCGCGTGACAATCCCGGTCAGGAGCGGCATCAGACGCGCCAGCGGCACCGGTGCGTCGGCACGGGGGCAGACCTGGCTAAGCAGGTGCGGCATCAGGTGATCGAGCACCTGGCGACCGCGTGGGCCAATGGTCCTGCGCGTCAGCTCCCGGCGAAAATCGGCGATCAGCGCCACCACCCGGATACGGTCGCTATCCGAAAGATGCGCCAGCACCGGCGTGGCATCATCGTCTTCCAGCGTATCCTGCCACAGCTCGCGCCACTGCTCCGACAGCTGCTCGTCCTGGGTGTCGGTATCGTCATCACCAATCAGCTCGTTAAAGATACGCCGCACGGCGGCCATGTGCCGATCCAGGGCGTCGCTGAGTGCCTGCCAGTCGGCGACGCCCATTCCCCAGGCCAGCCGGGCGCGGTTAAGCTCATCTCCCGGCAGGGTCTGGGTCTGTTCGTCGTTGATGCTTTGCAGGAGATTCTCCAGCCGACGCAGCCAGAGGTAGGCCGCCCGCAGCGTGTCGGCATCCCCCGCCGGCAGAAGATGAAGCTGATCGATGGCGGTCAGGGTCGGCAGCAGCGAGCGCTGCTGGAGCGACGGCTCGCGGCCGCCACGGATCAGCTGGAAGACCTGAACGATAAACTCCACCTCACGGATGCCGCCCGCCCCCAGCTTGATGTTGTCTTTCAGTCCGCGGCGCCGCACTTCGCGGGCGATCATGCTCTTCATGTTGCGCAGCGACTGGATGACGCTGAAATCGATATAGCGGCGGAAAACAAAGGGACGCAGCATGGCCCGCAGTTCGCTGGCGTAGACGCCGTCGTTGTCGCCCATGATCCGCGCCTTGACCATCGCGTAGCGCTCCCAGTCGCGCCCCTGCTCCTGGTAATAATCCTCCAGCGCAGCAAAGCTCAGCACCAGCGGGCCGCTGTCGCCAAAGGGGCGCAGGCGCATATCCACCCGGTAGACAAAGCCGTCCTGGGTGGGCTGGTCAAGCACCTTGATCAGCCGCTGTCCGAGGCGGGTGAAGAACTGGGCGTTATCCAGCTCGCGACGGCCGCCGCGGGTTGCGCCGTTCTCCGGCCAGGAGAAGATAAGATCGATATCCGAGGAGAAGTTCAGCTCAAAGCCCCCCAGCTTGCCCATGCCGAGGATCAGCAGCGGCTGCGGCGTGCCGTCGGCGCTGCACGGCGTGCCCCACTCCCGGCAGCAGGCGTCGTAGAGCCAGTCGCGAGCGCTGACAATCAGCGTCTCCGCCAGGGCGCTAAGCTGTTTAAGCGTACTCTCCTCGGGCACCCGCCGCAGGGCCTGCGCCCAGGCGATGCGCACCATGATGCGGCGGCGGAACAGGCGCAGCTCGCGCATCAGCGACGCTTCGTCACTGACCGCCGTCAGCGCCTCCTGGAGCCACGCCGGATAGGACTGCCACTCCTCCGCCTGCGGCGGCTCGCTCTCTAGCGCCGTCAGCCACTCGGGATGTGCGGCAACGCTGCCCTGCACAAAATCACTAAAAGTAAGCACTGACTTCGCCTCTGCGCTAAGCGTGGAGGCGGAGAGTGTATCCGGCAGACGTTCAACCAGGGTCTGCCAGTGCTGCTGAAGCGGCGAAGAGAGCGGCATCATGAGGGGGATCCTTTGCCTGAGTTAGCGTTTTCCGCTGTGCAGCCAGAACGGCTCCTGCACAATGGCTTCGTTACGGAAGTGTTCAATTTCAATGCGCTGGCGGGTTTTGATGGCGTGCTGCAAGCCCTGCCAGTTCTCCAGCCACGCCTGGGCGCGGACGTGGTCATAGTAGCCCGCCAGCAGCAGCATGCTGTCGATGTCGCGCGCCAGGCGCGGAAGCTGGTCCTGGTACTTATCCATCAGCGGCTGGGCAAAGTTACGTTTCAGCTCGGCGGCGTGGCGCGCCAGGTTGATATCGGCAAAGCGCTTAAACGAGTCGTTGATTTTAGCCTGCGCCTTGTCATCAAGGAACGTCCGCCAGGCACGCGTCACCAGCCACTCGGTCAGGGCCAGCTTCGCCGTGGCGATCTCGGGGCTGTACACCGCCGTGACGGCAGAGACCGCTGACGTAATGGTCGCCTCCGACTGAGTCAGCAGATCGCGTAAGCGAGCGCTCGCTTTGCGCGGCACAATGCCGCCAAACAGCATCAGGGTATGCCGTACCAGGGCGATAGCGGCCAGGGTCTGCGCCTGCGCGTTTTTGTCGCCGCGGACCCACAGCTCCTCATGGTACTGCCACTGGGAGAGCGCCAGCTCCAGCGCCGCCTCCAGCCCCTGCTCTACGCTCGCCTTCGGCGCGACGGTCAGGATCTCCGTCGCCCGCAGCGGGCGTGGCGGGTTGCCTTTCGCCAGATGGTAGCCGCGAGCGGCCTTGCTCAGGCTGCCCTGGCGCAGGCCGGTCTGGGTCACCAGCTGGCGCGCCAGCTTTAAGACGTCCTCCGCCGCGCCGCTCAGCAGCTCTAACTCCAGTTCGCAGATCGGTTCAGCCAGCTCATCGGCCTTTACTTCTCCAAGATCCAGCGCAATCTCAATCCGGCTGTCGCCGACGTTAACCAGCCACTTCTCGCGATCGAAGTGGGTGCTGAACAGCGGACCCACACGTTCAGCCAGATCCGCCGGCAGGCCGCCCTCCGGCCATGCCTCGGCCGGGAAGCGGGAAAGATCCAGCTCCGGCTTGTCGATGGCAACGTTGTACTCTGGACGCTGATGCAGGCCGCCCACGGTGCGTCCGGCGGTTTTAATCGTCATCTCATAGCGATCCTGCGCGCCGCGAATGCGCAGGCCCATATCGTGGCTACGCAGCCAGTTGTCCGGCGTCTCGTAGTAGATATTGAGCAGGGTCGCAGGCGCAACGTGCTCATCCGTCAGGGTATGCAGATGGCTACGCAGGGCATCCACGCGGGAGGGGTCAACGATAAATTTCAGTTCGATCTCTTGAGTCATGGCCTTGTACTTATGGTTATGTCACATCAGTGAAATTTTCGGCGAACTTACGCCCTTGATGTTTGTCAGTAGATAGTATTTTGCGCCAAATTTCCACGGTGCCGATCGTTTGCGACCCAGATGATTCTGATTGATACCGAATACTTTGCGTCGTCAGACTGATGCCACTACTATCGTTCCACTTTTTTTATGACAACAAATGACTGCTAATGCCTAAATTACGCCTGACCGGACTGTTTTTACTTGTATGCGTTTCTGCCGTGGCCCATGCCGAAGAAAAGCGTTACGTTTCGGATGAACTAAATACCTGGGTTCGTAGCGGCCCGGGTGATAACTATCGCCTCGTGGGTACAGTTAACGCGGGCGAAGAGGTTGCGCTGCTGCAAACCAACGGTGACTCAAACTACGGTCAGGTGCGTGACAGCAGCGGTCGTACCGCCTGGATCCCGTTGAAGGAGCTGAGCAGTGAGCCGAGCCTGCGCACCCGCGTGCCGGATCTGGAGAACCAGGTTAAGACCCTGACCGATAAGCTGACCAACATCGATAATACCTGGAACCAGCGCACCGCCGACATGCAGCAGAAGGTCGCCCAGAGCGACAGCGTGATCAACGGCCTGAAAGAAGAGAATCAGCAGCTTAAAAACCAGCTGATCGTCGCGCAGAAGAAGGTGAGCGCCGCGAACCTGCAGCTGGACGATAAGCAGCGCACCATCATCATGCAGTGGTTTATGTATGGCGGCGGCGTGCTCGGTGCAGGGCTATTCCTGGGCCTGGTGCTGCCGCACATCATCCCTAGCCGCAAGCGTAAAGACCGCTGGATGAGCTGAACCGGATTAGCCATTTTCTCTACACTTAACGTATCATCAGTTAAAAGTATGTTAGGAGAGTGGCGTAGTGAAGAGTTATCTGGTCGGTGGTGCTGTTCGGGATGCGTTGTTAGGGCTACCGGTTAAAGATAAAGACTGGGTGGTGGTGGGTGCGACCCCACAGGAGATGCTGGATGCAGGCTACCAGCAGGTTGGCCGCGATTTTCCCGTGTTTCTCCACCCGAAAAGCCGGGAAGAGTACGCCCTGGCGCGTACCGAACGGAAATCCGGCTTTGGCTATACCGGCTTCTCCTGCTATGCCGCGCCCGACGTCACCCTCGAGCAGGATCTGCTCCGCCGCGACCTCACCGTCAACGCCCTCGCCCAGGACGCCGACGGTAAGATTATTGACCCCTACAATGGCCTGGCGGATCTTAAAAGCCGCACCCTGCGCCATGTCTCTCCCGCCTTTGGGGAAGATCCCCTGCGCGTGCTGCGCGTGGCGCGCTTTGCCGCCCGCTATGCTCACCTCAGCTTCCGTATCGCCGATGAAACGATGGCGCTGATGCGCGAGATGACCGCCGCTGGCGAGCTGGAGCATCTGACGCCGGAGCGCGTCTGGAAGGAGACGGAGAACGCCCTCGCCAGCCGCAACCCGCAGGTCTACTTTATGACGCTGCGCGAGTGCGGCGCGCTGAAGGTGCTGTTCCCTGAGCTCGATGTTCTGTTTGGCATCCCTGCCCCGGCAAAGTGGCATCCGGAGATCGACACCGGCATCCACGTGCTGATGACGGTCTCGATGGCGGCGATGCTTAGCCCGGATATCGACGTCCGCTTCGCCACGCTCTGCCACGATCTCGGCAAGGGCCTGACCCCACCGGAACTCTGGCCGCGCCACCACGGTCACGGCCTGGCAGGCGTCAAGCTGGTTGCCAACCTGTGCGAACGCCTGCGCGTGCCTAACGAGCTGCGCGATCTGGCTAAGCTGGTGGCGGAGTTCCACGATCTCATTCACACCTTCCCGATCCTGAAACCGCAGACCATTGTGAAGCTGTTCGACTCTATCGATGCCTGGCGTAAGCCCCAGCGTGTGGAGCAGATCGCCCTGACCAGCGAAGCCGACGTGCGCGGGCGCACCCACTTTGAAGCCAAAGACTATCCGCAGGGACGACTGCTGCGCGAAGCGTGGGAGGTGGCGAAGGCGGTATCGACCAAAGAGGTGGTGGCGGCAGGCTTTAAGGGGGCAGAGATCCGCGAGGAGCTGACCCAGCGGCGAATTGATGCGGTAGCGAAGTGGAAAGCGGCACGCTGCCCTCAGCCGCAGGCGTGAGGGCAGCCGCCTGAACGCTTAGAAGAAAACGACGTAGACCGCCGCCGCCACAATAAAGCGGTAGATAGCAAACGGAATAAACGAAATACGTTTAATCAGCTGCAGGAAGGTTTTGATCGCCACCAGCGCCACGATAAAGGCGGTGATAAAGCCAACGGCAAACATCGGAATATCGCCAGCCGTCAGGAAGTGGTAGCTCTTGTAGAGATCCAGCGCGGTAGCGCCCATCATCATCGGCACGGCCAGCAGGAACGAGAACTCCGAAGCGGCATAGCGGCTTACGCCCATCAGCATCCCACCGGAGATGGTCGCCCCGGAGCGGGAGAAGCCCGGCCACAGCGCCAGACACTGGAAGCAGCCAATCATAAAGGCCTGACGATAGGTCATATCATCCAGACCCGGTGCGCGCGGGGTCTTCGGCTTCAGGCACTCGGCGGCAATCAGCAGGACGCCGCCGACGACCAGGGCATACATCACGTTGATGGGGTTGAACAGGCTCTTGATCGTGTCATGGAACACCAGCCCCAGCACCACCGCCGGGATCATCCCCAGCAGGATATGGATCAGCGTTAAGCGCCCTTTGCCTTCGCCCTCGTGCGGCGGATGACCAAAGTGGATGCCGATCAGGCCAAACAGGCGACGCCAGAACATCACCACTACCGCGAGGATCGAGCCCAGCTGGATCACCACCTCAAAGGTTTTAGCCGTATCACCCTCGAACCCCAGCAGGTGGCCGACGATGATCATGTGACCCGTACTGGAGACCGGTAAAAACTCAGTTAACCCTTCGACGACGCCCAGAATGGCCGCCACCAACAGGGAGTGCATATCGCTCATCACTTAAACCCCTAAAAGACATAAAAAAACGGCTTCTACATCCGCAAGCCGTGAAAAGGCACGCAGGTAAGACCCATATAGTGCCGTTTGGTTTAATAATTATGAATTTAAATCTTTTCCTTTCAGACTATTGCCACGCTCAATAATAACCCCGACGTTGGCCGCCCGCGCGACCGCCCCCGGCTTGCTCACCTTGATACGCAGCCAGGGCGAGTTGAACCGGCTCAGCAGCAGATCCGCCACCTCTTCCGCCACCCGCTCCACCAGCGCAAAGCGCTGCCCTTCCACGTGGCCTACCACCGCATCGGCAATGTCGGCATAGCTCAGGCAGTCGTTAACGTCATCGCTCTTCGCCGCCGCCCGGTTGTCCCACGCCATTTCGATATCGAACACCAGCTTTTGCTCAATAGTCTGCTCCCAGTCATAAACACCGATCGTGGTGATTACCGAAAGTTGCTCTATAAATACAATGTCCATCACGCACCGTCCGCTTTTTGGCTAACCTGGATACCACTTTCAAAAAATTATGCGTATTATCCACGGATGCTGAGAATAAAACGACATTTTCAAAACGGAACAGCGTTATGAGTGCAATCGCGCCTGGAATGATCCTCCTCGCGTACCTTTGCGGCTCAATCTCCAGCGCCATTCTGGTCTGCCGCATCGCGGGTCTGCCTGACCCTCGCGAGAGTGGCTCCGGCAATCCCGGAGCGACCAACGTCCTGCGAATTGGCGGCAAGGGTGCGGCCGTAGCGGTACTGATTTTTGACGTGCTGAAAGGCATGTTGCCGGTGTGGGGCGCTTACGCGCTGGGCGTCACGCCGTTCTGGCTGGGGCTGATTGCTATCGCCGCCTGCCTGGGCCACATCTGGCCGGTATTCTTTGGTTTTAAAGGCGGCAAAGGCGTTGCCACCGCGTTTGGCGCGATTGCGCCGATTGGCTGGGATCTTACCGGGGTGATGGCTGGAACCTGGCTGCTGACCATTCTGCTGAGCGGCTACTCGTCGCTGGGCGCGATTATCAGCGCGCTGATCGCTCCGTTCTACGTCTGGTGGTTTAAGCCGCAGTTTACCTTCCCGGTCTCCATGCTCTCCTGCCTGATCCTGCTCCGCCATCACGACAACATTCAACGCCTGTGGCGTCATCAGGAAACCAAAATCTGGACCAAGCTGAAGAAAAAGCGCGAGAAGGATAAGGAAGTAAAAGAGGAAGAGTAGGCCCGGCAAGCTTTGCGCCGCCGGGCAGTAAGGACGGACATTATGCCGCAGGCAGCTCCGCCAGCGGCCAGCGCGGACGCACGGTCACACCGAGGTCGGCCAGACTACCCGCCTTCAAACGCACCATGCCGGCATAGGCGATCATCGCCCCGTTATCGGTACAGAACTCCGGACGCGCGTAGAAGACTTCCCCCCGGCGCTTCTGCATCATCTCTGCCAGCTTCGCCCGCAGCGTACGGTTGGCGCTGACGCCGCCCGCCATCACCAGGCGCGTAAAGCCGGTCTGATCCAGCGCACGCTTGCACTTGATCATCAGCGTATCCACCACCGCATCCTCAAAGGCGCGAGCGATATCGGCCCGGGTCTGGTCATCATTACCGCTGTTACGAATAGTGTTGGCGGCAAAGGTCTTGAGGCCGGAGAAGCTGAAGTCCAGCCCTGGACGATCGGTCATCGGACGCGGGAAGACAAAGCGCCCTTCCGTGCCCTCGGCTGCCATTTTCGACAGCATCGGCCCGCCGGGATAGTCCAGCCCCAGCAGCTTCGCCGTCTTATCAAAGGCTTCGCCCGCGGCATCGTCAATGGATTCGCCCAGCAGTTCGTACTGACCGATACCGGTCACGCCGATCAGCTGGGTATGGCCGCCGGAGACCAGCAGCGCCACAAACGGAAACTCAGGCGGGTTCTCTTCCAGCATGGGTGCCAGCAGGTGGCCCTCCATGTGGTGAACCGCGATGGCCGGCACGTTCCAGGCGAACGCCAGCGAGCGCCCTACCGTGGCCCCTACCAGCAGCGCCCCGACCAGGCCCGGGCCTGCGGTATAGGCGACGGCGTCGATATCTTTGGCGGCCAGATTCGCCTCTTTCAGCGCGGCCTGGATCAGCGGCACGGTTTTACGCACGTGATCGCGGGAGGCCAGCTCCGGCACTACGCCGCCGTAGTCAGCGTGCAGTTTCACCTGACTATACAATTGGTTGGCTAAAAGCCCGTTTTCATCATCGTAGATGGCGATGCCGGTTTCATCGCAGGATGTTTCAATTCCCAGTACACGCATGGCTATTCTTTACCTCTTTGCAATACCGCGCAGTGTAGGGTCCTCGGCGGTGGTTGTAAAACTATTGTTCAACCCAGGCACAGAGGTCGTGTATACTCCCCCTCCTTATGAGAGCGCCCTTGTAAAAAGGGCTGCGGTGCTTTACAAAGCAGCAGCATTTGCAGTAAAATTCCGCACCATTTTGAAATAAGCTGGCGTTGATGCCAGCGGCAAACCGAATTAATCAAAGGTGAGAGGCACATGCCGGTAATTAAAGTACGTGAAAACGAGCCGTTCGACGTAGCTCTGCGTCGCTTCAAGCGTTCCTGTGAGAAAGCAGGTGTTCTGGCGGAAGTTCGTCGTCGTGAGTTCTATGAAAAACCGACTACCGAACGTAAACGCGCCAAAGCTTCTGCTGTGAAACGTCACGCGAAGAAACTGGCTCGCGAAAACGCACGCCGTACTCGTCTGTACTAATTCGCTGAGGGTGTTGACCCTCAGTTTACAGACAGAGTTGTAGTTGTAAGGCCGTGCTTCCGAAAGGAATGCGCGGCTTATTTTCGTTTATAATCTGACATACCTTAACGCATCACGCTAAAGGTAGACGGGGCCTATGGCTGGACGAATCCCACGAGTCTTTATTAATGACCTGCTGGCACGCACCGACATCGTCGATCTTATCGACGCGCGGGTGAAGCTGAAAAAGCAGGGCAAGAATTTTCACGCGTGCTGTCCGTTCCATAACGAAAAAACCCCCTCCTTCACCGTGAACGGTGAGAAACAGTTTTACCACTGCTTCGGCTGCGGCGCCCACGGCAACGCCATCGACTTCCTGATGAACTACGACAAGCTCGAGTTCGTCGAGACCGTTGAAGAGCTGGCGGCGATGCACAACCTCGATGTGCCGTATGAAGCGGGCAGCGGTCCAAGCCAGATCGAGCGCCACCAGCGGCAGACGCTCTACCAGCTGATGGACGGGCTAAGCGCCTTTTATCAGCAATCTCTGAACCAGCCAGCGGCTGAACCTGCGCGCCAGTATCTGGCCCAGCGCGGCTTAAGCAGCGAGGTGATTACACGCTTCGCCATTGGCTATGCCCCACCCGGCTGGGACAACGTTTTAAAACGCTTTGGCGGCAACGGCGAGAATCGCCAGTCGCTGACCGATGCGGGCATGTTAGTGACCAACGATCGCGGGCGTACCTACGATCGATTCCGCGAACGCGTGATGTTCCCTATCCGCGACAAACGTGGCCGGGTGATTGGTTTTGGTGGGCGAGTCATGGGCGATGCCATGCCGAAGTACCTTAACTCCCCGGAAACCGATATTTTCCATAAGGGCCGCCAGCTGTATGGCCTTTATGAAGCGCAGCAGGATAACGCCGAGCCGCCGCGCCTGCTGGTGGTTGAAGGCTATATGGACGTGGTCGCGCTGGCGCAGTACGACATTAACTATGCCGTCGCCTCGCTAGGCACCTCCACCACCGCCGAACATATCCAGCTGCTGTTCCGTGTCACCAACAGCGTGATCTGCTGCTACGACGGCGACCGCGCAGGCCGCGAAGCCGCATGGCGCGCATTAGAAACGGCATTGCCGTACATGACCGACGGACGTCAGCTACGCTTTATGTTCCTGCCCGACGGTGAAGACCCGGATACGCTGGTGCGTAAAGAGGGCAAAGCGGCGTTTGAAGCGCGGATGGAGCAGGCTCAGCCGCTCTCCACGTTTCTGTTTAACAGCCTGCTGCCGCAGGTGGACCTGAGCACCCCGGACGGTCGCGCGCAGCTGAGTACTCTGGCGCTGCCGCTGATAGGCCAGGTCCCGGGCGAGACCTTGCGCATCTACCTGCGACAAGAGCTGGGTAACAAATTAGGCATTCTTGACGATAACCAGCTTGAACGTTTAATGCCGAAGCAGTCCGAAAATGGCCTGCCACGCCCGGCACCGCAGCTAAAACGGACTACCATGCGTATACTGATAGGACTGCTGGTGCAAAATCCTGAATTGGCCCCACTGGTGCCACCGCTGGACGGTCTGGATCCAGCCAGGCTGCCAGGACTTGGCTTATTCGTTCAGTTGGTTAACACTTGTCTGTCACAGCCAGGTCTGACCACCGGACAGCTTTTAGAGCAGTATCGCGGCACAAATGAGGCCGCCACCCTTGAAAAGCTCTCCATGTGGGACGATATAGCAGATAAGGATATTGCAGAAAAGACCTTCACCGATGCGTTGAATCATATGTTCGACACGGTGCTTGAGCTACGGCTCTCTGAATTAATCGCCCGCTCGCGGACCCACGGGTTAACGCCAGCAGAGCGCGAAGAGGTGCGTGTGATCACTGAAGCACGCGCCCGGAAGTGAATTTAACGGCTTAAGTGCCGAATAGCGATCGGGTAGATCCCGACAGCCGCCATGAGGGCAGCGGCAAAAATATAAGCACGCCCTCGCTTTAAAGGTTGGCAGCAGTAACGCCGACACCAAATAAACGAATTAAGTGTGGATACCGTCTTATGGAGCAAAACCCGCAGTCACAGCTGAAACTTCTTGTCCAACGTGGTAAGGAGCAAGGCTATTTGACCTATGCCGAGGTCAATGACCATCTGCCGGAAGATATCGTCGACTCCGACCAGATCGAAGACATCATCCAAATGATCAACGACATGGGCATTCAGGTGATGGAAGAAGCACCTGATGCCGACGATCTGCTGCTCGCTGAAAACTCAAATAACACGGATGAAGATGCGGAAGAAGCAGCGGCTCAGGTTCTGTCGAGTGTTGAATCTGAAATCGGGCGCACCACTGACCCGGTTCGTATGTACATGCGCGAAATGGGTACAGTTGAACTGCTGACCCGTGAAGGCGAAATCGATATCGCAAAACGCATTGAGGATGGTATTAACCAGGTTCAGTGCTCTGTTGCCGAATATCCGGAAGCGATCACCTATCTGCTGGAGCAGTACGATCGCGTTGAAGCGGAAGAAGCGCGTCTCTCTGACCTGATCACCGGCTTCGTCGATCCGAACGCCGAAGAGGATCTGGCCCCGACCGCGACGCACGTTGGCTCCGAGCTCTCCCAGGAAGAGCTGGATGACGACGAAGACGAAGATGAAGACGAAGAGAGCGACGACAGCAGCGACGACGATAACAGCATCGACCCGGAGCTGGCTCGCGAGAAGTTCGGCGAGCTGCGTGCCCAGTACGAAGTGACCCGCGACACCATCAAAGCGAAAGGCCGCAGCCACGCCGCCGCGCAGGAAGAGATCCTGAAACTCTCTGAGGTGTTTAAGCAGTTCCGTCTGGTGCCGAAGCAGTTCGACTACCTGGTAAACAGCATGCGCGTCATGATGGACCGCGTGCGTACCCAGGAGCGCATCATCATGAAGATGTGCGTTGAGCAGTGCAAAATGCCGAAGAAGAACTTCATCACTCTCTTCACCGGTAACGAAACCAGCGAGACCTGGTTCAATGCTGCGCTGGCGATGAACAAGCCGTGGTCTGAGAAGCTACATGACGTAGCCGAAGACGTACAGCGTAGCCTGCAGAAGCTGCAACAGATTGAAGAAGAGACCGGCCTGACCATCGAGCAGGTTAAGGACATCAACCGTCGCATGTCTATCGGCGAAGCGAAAGCGCGTCGTGCGAAGAAAGAGATGGTGGAAGCGAACCTGCGTCTGGTTATCTCTATCGCTAAGAAGTACACCAACCGTGGCCTGCAGTTCCTTGACCTGATTCAGGAAGGCAACATCGGCCTGATGAAAGCGGTTGATAAGTTTGAATATCGTCGTGGCTATAAGTTCTCGACCTATGCAACCTGGTGGATCCGTCAGGCCATTACCCGCTCTATCGCGGACCAGGCGCGTACCATCCGTATCCCGGTGCATATGATTGAGACCATCAACAAGCTCAACCGTATCTCCCGTCAGATGCTGCAGGAGATGGGCCGCGAGCCGACGCCGGAAGAGCTGGCCGAGCGCATGCTGATGCCGGAAGATAAGATCCGCAAGGTGCTGAAGATCGCCAAAGAGCCGATCTCTATGGAGACGCCGATTGGTGACGACGAAGATTCGCATCTGGGCGACTTCATCGAGGATACTACCCTCGAGCTGCCGCTGGACTCTGCCACCACCGAGAGCCTGCGTGCCGCCACGCACGACGTGCTGGCTGGCCTGACCGCCCGTGAAGCGAAAGTGCTGCGTATGCGTTTTGGTATCGATATGAACACTGACCACACTCTGGAAGAGGTAGGTAAGCAGTTCGACGTTACCCGTGAACGTATCCGTCAGATCGAAGCGAAAGCGCTGCGTAAGCTGCGCCACCCGAGCCGCTCTGAAGTGCTGCGTAGCTTCCTCGACGATTAATCGTTATCCTAAAGAAAAGCCCTCTCCGGAGGGCTTTTTTATTGGCTGTGAAAGAGCATGTACATTATCGGCATGTGGCACATGTAGGCCTGATAAGCGTAGCGCCATCAGGCGTAATGCCGTTCTGCCGGGTGGCGCTGCGCTGACCCGGCCTACAACCCGCGAGCCACCAGCGCCTGGTCCAACTCCCTGTAGGACTCCACCAGCTTATCCAGCGTTGCACGGTTTAACCCGCTGGGGTTCGGCAGCACCCAGACCTCGGTGGCACCGATGGTAATGTTCTGTTTCCCCCACGCCACGCCGCGCTGGCTGAACGCCTGCTCAAAGGCCTGCTTGCCGAGGATCGCCAGCGCGTCCGGCTGGTAGTCCTCGATTTTCTTAATCAGCTCCCGTCCACCGGTACGCAGCTCGTGCAGCTCCACTTCGCTGGCCTGCACCGTTGGGCGCTCTACCAGCATGGTGATGCCGCAGCGAGTATCCAGCAGCCGCTGCTCCTCTTCCGGCTTCAGCTGCTGTTCTGTAAAGCCCGCCTGGTAGATCACCTTCCAGAAGCGGTTACCGGGGTGCGCGAAGTGGAAACCCGTGTGCGCCGACGATTTGCCTGGATTGATGCCGCAAAACACCACCCGCAGGCCCGGCGCGAGAATATCGTTTATCATCATTGCTCCAGGTGAGTTGTCCAAAATGTAGGTATAACGGGTTGATTATAGGTTGTTTACAAAAGCACCATGCACACCCGAATGACTGGATTGCAGCCACCAGTTACATTATAATCCCTCGCCACGGCCCCTTAGCTCAGTGGTTAGAGCAGGCGACTCATAATCGCTTGGTCGCTGGTTCAAACCCAGCAGGGGCCACCAAATTTTACCAATAAAATCATTAAGTTAAGCCACCTTTTGCAGGTGGCTTTTTTATTGGTATCTGTTTAGTGTCGCAAAAGTGTCGCACTGACTTTTAAGCCAACGACGTCAACCATAAAAAAACCCCGCGTTGCGGGGTCTCGTACTTAGCGCCAAAGATGCTGTTGGCCGTTGGCGGTTGGGTGTGGTGGTGCGTAATCAACCCTGCCCGGAGTTACTATGCGGCGTTCTACAGTCTCCATCGTCACGAACGTGCAGCTGCAATTAATATTGGTGCATTGGTGGTAACGTTCTTTTGTATTTTTGCTTAAATAGCGACTTGTACGCGCATGTGCTGCGTGCTGGCATTCCGGACAATGAAACATAACCACCTCACCCTCGCTTTTAGTGAACAAATGATACCGCTTAGTTCACTAAATGAGAATACTCTTACCCCTCATTATCTTCACTTTCATATTCCACATCGGAAAGCTTCACTTCTAACTCCAGGCCCGTCGTATAACCGTTATTGCTAAGCAGGTGCGTTACCTTTGTAATCGTCCAGGCCTGATCGTCAATCACTCGCTTGAAACCGCTGACTTTAACCGGCGTTTCTGGATAGAGGTCAGCGCGACCACGCGCAAGGCTGATAGAAAATTCAGCAACACCCCGCTGAAGCTTGTCCCATTTGGCCTGCGCCGCCCGCATCGCCTGCGCCTTTGTTGCAAATATAGTCGTGAGGGCAAATACATTGTCAGCCTCTCCGGCCATATACTCGCCCTCTCTTGCTTCAGGCACTTTTACAGGCTTTGCTTTCGGATGCTGTGCTGCTCCTGTTTTGGCTGGCTTCTCTTTACGCTTTAGCTTTACGCTTTTCTTCTGCGGCTTCGGGTCTTTGGTATGCAGCCATTTCGCCGTAACGCCGGTATAGGCCCCCCGATCAGCAATTGAAAAGTGGTGCCGGTCTCCGTCACTGCGGACAATAGTCACCTGCGGGATAGGTTTTCCGCTAACCGTCACGCCGCGCCCCGCTTTAAGAAACAGCAGCTTCCCCATTTTTACCGATACCTCGCCGCCGTTCCTCTCAGCAAGGCGGGTCAGGAATTTCACGTCTGATTCCTGAGCCTGATCGATATGCGTGATTTTAATCCCGTCCAGCTCAGGCGCGACGCCTGCTTCCAGCTTGTTGCGAGTGGCTATAGCTCTCACTATCCCTCCGAGAGTGGTGTCGTGCCAGGACTCTTCACGCCGGGAATTTAGTGTTCCACGAAAATCGGCGCTGCGGGCGCGCACGGTGACCACATCCGGCGCGCCCCTGTGCTCTACCTCATCAACGGTGAATGAGCCTTTACCGATTAATGCCTCTCCTTTCCAGCCGATAAACAGCGTCAGCTCTGCCCCTCGCGTCGGTAAATCTACCCGACCGTCGGCATCGTTCAGCTCAATATCGAGCTGGTCGGCCTCAAATCCGCGGTTATCGGTCAGCGCCAGGCTCATCAGCCGGTCGCTGATGTTGCCGGTTATGTCCCGGCTGTCAATTTTCAGCACGTAAGCGGGAGTGCACACCCCGCCCGCGCTGCCAGTCAGCGCATTAAGCATTAAGCAGCCCCGTCACAGTGGTGGAAACGTTCGACACCATATCCCCCGCTTTACCGACAAGCGTTTCAGCCTGCCGACCGATATCGCCATAAAGTGCCGCAAGTGATTCATCGACGCGGGTAAGGGTCATCGTAAAGTCGATTTTTCTCGGAGTGCCGTCACTAAAAAACACGCTGCCGGTTTCACTGACGTTATTAATAACGTACATACCGTAAATCGTACCGCCGCCATCCAGCAAAGACCATGCGCGGCCCTCCTCCGCCATCAGGCGCACAGTAGTCATAGTCACCTTCCCGCCCGTCAGCTCTGGATAAAGCACACCTGCAAGGGTTATCTTTTCCTCTCCGGGGCCGAGATACTGAAATGCGTCACGCTTGCCTACACGCGAGTTTGAAGGCCAGCGGTATTCCGCATCACGCTGAAGTGTCTGATAGGGCAACGTCTGTCGCATAAAGACAAACATGCCAAGCGCTAACATCATTGTGGTAACTCCTTATCAGTCATAAGCCATGCTGGATCGGGCGCGGGCGCGCTTGTCACGCTCGAATTTTTCTAGCGCGTCCTGCACCTGCTGTTCAAGCTGGCCGCCAGGTGCGGCCCCTCCCGGTAGGGTGATGTGGTAATCGCTTTTACTCTGATCGATATACGTCCGCCCTGTCGGCGCATTCACCGGTCGATAAGCCTGATATCCGCCCGCCTGGTTTGCCGGGGTGTACCCTGCCGTCTGGCTGACAGGTGACTTATGGCCCGCCCCGGCCTCCGAAGGTGCCTGATTTTGAGAGGCCGCTTTTGTTGACAGCGGCACGTCACTTCCAGCCCTGACTACGGCGGGCGGTGGCACGATAACCGGCGGCGCTGCGCTTACGGGTTGCACCGTAATATTTGGCTGCGGCATAGCTATGGGTTGCGGCACGGCAGCAGAACGCAACACAGCAGCTGGCTGTTGTGGCATACCTGCGGCACTGACTCCCAGCACTAAACCACCGTTAGCCGCCGCACTGGCACGCGCAGCCGTCTGATCCAGCGTGCTCGACTCCTTATTGATTATTCCAAGCTTTTCAAGCACCCAGTCAATACCGCTGCGCAGCTTGTTGAATGCATTAAGCGGCATCATCAACGCATCAGCCAGCGCGCTACCAAATGTTACGCCGACTTCCCGGCAGCTATTCAGTGTGTCCTGGGTTGCCTTCACCGGCGCAATGAGATCCGTAAACCACTGCCAGGCGGCTTTAAGTTTCTCGCCCAACCAGTCGAACATGGGTTTAACCGGCGTAAAAAGCTCACCAACCGGTGCAAATGCCGCCCGCAGCCCTTCAACCACGCCACCGAAGAAGGCACTTATCGGCTCCCAGTATTTGCGAATTAGCAGCGCACCGGCAATAACAGCCGCAACAACAGCTATGACTGGCCAAGTAATAGCGCCGATTGCCGCTATTATGGTTGCGCTTGCAATGCTGAAACCGGCAGATAACAGCCCCGCCCCAGCAATCAGCGCGTTAACTCCTGCCATTACCGGCCACAGCACTAAGCCGATGCCACCCAGCACGGCAATCAGGCCGGTGACAGCCCCCGCCACTAACACGATTTTTGCTACCAGTTCAGGATTAGCACTTACCCATGTATTCAGTTTTCCCAGCCATTGCGTCGCCGTCTGCGTGAGATTACGCAGACGGTCGTCCATACCTGTAAACACATTCAGACGCAGGCCGGATAATGCCCCCTGCAACCTCTCCACATCCCCCGACAGGTTATCGCGTAATGTTTTGCCCATTTCGTCAGCCGCACCGCTGACGTCACCGAGCTGATTTTTTACTCCTGCCAGCGCGGCAAGGAACTTCGGGATCTGATCTACAGACAGGTCTTCGACTGGCGTGCCAAACAGGGCTATCGCCGCGTTTGCCCGCTCCGCCGGGTTTTTAATGGACAGCAAGCCGCGTGCGGTTTTCTGCATTGCCGCGCGCGCCTTTTCACCCCCTCTGGCAATATCCGCCGACATTTTTTCCGCATTCAGGCCAATCTGCTTATATGCCGCGACGCTATTTTTCGACATATCAGAGCCACGGATTGAAAACTCCTTTATGGCATCGCCGGTTTTATCGAGCGCGAATTTCCCCTGCTTCGACATCTCAACAAGCAGCGACATTGCCTCCGCCCCGGTAAAGCCCATATTACGGAAATGGGTCGAATATTCGTGCAGGATCTCCGGCATCTCGCCCCGCATTTGTGAGGACACGCGCTGCATCCCGGATACGATCAGGTCCAGCGCCTCGTCACTGTTTGCAGCGAGACCGTTCTTAATCATGATGCCCGCAATCTGGATGCTTTCTGCCGCCTCGCTGCCAAAGGCGGTTTGCATATCCAGCGCCTTGCGGGTAATGCGGGTTAGTTCAGCCTCGCCAACATCCCCCATCGTCCCCAGGGTACTGCGAACCGCCGATACCGCCTCGGTGATATTCTCGATATCGCTGCTGACGCCGGAGCTGTTAATTTCCTGAATGACACGGACATACTGCTCTCCACTGGCGGCGTCTTCACCCTGACGCGCCGCGATCAGCGCGCCGCTGTGCTGCGTCTGCACTTCCGGCGCAATCATACGGCTTCCCGCAAACAGTCCTGCCGTGCCCAGCCCCAGCGCCGCCGCGCTGGCATTTCGCGCACCGGCAACCATTTCCCTTCCCCGCTCATAACGCTCTCTGACTGCATTAAGCCGGGCCTGTTGCTGACTGACACGCGCCAGTTCAGCACGCTGGCGCTCCATTGCGGCGGTAGTCTGTGTAATGTTTCCGCGCAGTTGCCGCTCGGCAGCAGACAAATTGCGGGTATCTATACCGGCCTGTTGCAACCCGGAGCGCTGGCGCTGCACAGACAGGCGCAGTCCATCATATTTAGTCTGTAGCTCAGCAGCGCTTCGCCTGGCGTTATCCAGCGCCTTGACCTGCGCATTAGTGGGGTTAGTGGTGTTTCGCATCTGGAGCGCCAGCTCGGCCGCCTGCTCCTTTGCCTTTTTCAGCGCACTGCCGGTGACAGCAAGCTGCGCGCTGGCTTTACGAAATCCCTCAATCTGCCTGGCGCGCTCGTTTAACCCCTTTAATTCGTTCTGCGATCCGCGTATCTCTCCGGAGAGGGTGCGGCTTGCCTCCTGCACCGCCTTAAAGGGCCGCGACGCCTGGTCAACCGCCTTGAGCAATACCTGTAACTTAACGTCACTCATTCGTGTTTCCGCTTCGCTGGAGCGCCTTCTCGCGCCATGTGAAAAGCTCGGTCAGGCTCAGGGGATATAGCTCCGATGGCGGCCAGTGGAAAATCACTGCGATATCCGCCATCAGATCGTCAACCGATAGTTTTTTCGGGAAATCTACTGCGCCGAACTCGGCGACAAAAAACCAACCACTTTCCCGGCAAGCGCCACAAAGTCCGGCAGTTCCAGCGTGGCGATTTCCTGCTCGGTCAGGTTCGGGGCCGTCATGCGCGGCAGTACCTTAATCAGGGCATCAACCTCAGAGCTTGCCACCGCAGCCAGTCCGACACCGCGCAGCGTGCCAGCCGTCGGCTTAATCAGGGTGACTTCGGTAATTTCCTGCTCGCCACGCTTGATGGGTTTCTCCAGGGTAACAACGTTTTCTTTGCTCATGATTTTCTCGCTTATTAACTTAAAAGAGGGTTACCGGCCAGCCGTGCTGACCGGGTTAAATTACAGGCCGACGTTACGGCGGTGCTGCTCCAGCTTATCCACGCCGTTCACCTTCTCGACCATGTTGATGGTGTCGATCTCAATCAGCTCTTTTCCGCCCATCGTCAGGCGGAAATAGGTGCAGACAACCGAGATTTTTGCTTCTGTGTCTTCACCCTGCTTGGCCTCGCCGGTGTCGATCTCCTTCTGACGCCCGCGCATAACTACCTCAACGGCCACCGTCTCGCCGGAGTCGTCACGCTGGTAGGAGCCAGCGAAACGGATCGGCACGGCGTCAATGCCGGTTGCGGCATACAGGTTCCAGATAACATCATCCGGGAAGCCGCCGAGCGACCACTCCATTGACAGCGCATCATCATCCAGACCGAGATCGACCGGCGCGACGCCGTTCATCCCTGCCCCGCGATAGTTCTCTAACTTGCGGGTCAACTTTGGCAGCGTGATAGATTTTGCGACCCCCTGATAGCTGTAGCCATCAAGGAACACGTTCATAAACTTAAGCTTGCGCGGCATTGCCATTTATCAGGCGCTCCTTACTTGCTGTTGACCGAGGAAACCAGATCCGCCAGATATTTGTCGGTAATACGCTGGCGCAGCGTCAGGTTTTCGAGTGGGGGAACCGGGGTGTAGTCGTAATCGATAAACAGCTTCCCGGCCTTGAGGGTTGCCGCGTCGTTGGACTCTTCGTCAAACCAGCAGGTGCCAGCAACGATGTAGCCTGCGGTTTTGAGTTCGCGGAATTTGGCGTTGATGCCGTCCACAATATCGCGGATCAGCGTCGGCGTGATTGGCCTGTCCATTGCCCAGGCGTGCGCGGCGGCCATCGTGTCGGCGAGTACCTGCGCCGTGCGGGTGTAGTTCTCAAACAGGAACAGCGGATCGTCAGAACAGGTGCGGTTACCCCAGAACTTAAAGCCGTCGTTTCGGATAAGCGTTGTCACGCCCGCCTCGTTAAGCAGGTCGGCATCGGTGCCAGGCTCCTGCAAATCCCAGAACACTGAGGCGCTGAGACCCGTCACGCCGTTAACGGCGACGTTTGAGAGCGTCTTATGCCAGCCGGTCTCCTGGTCGATTTTGGCGCGCAGGCCCAGCGCCCGCGCCGTCGCCCATGCTTTGGCGCTGGCGTTCGCATTGGTGTCCCAGGCGATAAAGTCGGGCCAGATGACCATCAGCTCGCGCTGCCCGAAATTCTTGCGGTAGTTGATGGCATCAGAAAGGGTTTTACAGTCCCATGCACTGACATAGCCAAATGCGCGCAGCTTCTGGCACACCGACGCGATGGCTGTCGCCACCTCAAGACTGTCCAGCCCCGGCACGCCGATAATGCGCGGCTTAACGCCCGTCACGGCTTCGGCAGTAAGCAGCGCTTTCAGCCCGGTGTATTTGCCGTCTTCGTCAGTGGTGCCGATGATGTTAGACACTGTCTGCGCGAGTGCGGCCTCCTCATCGTCACCGGTGCCTTCTGCAACGCGCACCACGACAATAACGGGCTTGCTCTGGTCAGCAATAGCCTGGAGCGACGCGCGCAGGGTGCCTTTTTTACCGGCTTTACCGATGGCGCTTTGCACGCTGGTAATCAGCACCGGCTCGTTTAGTGGAAAGGTGGCGGCGTCGGCGTCACTGGCCGTACAGACCATGCCGATGACTGCCGTTGATACAGTGGAAATGACGCGTGTGCCGTCGTTGATTTCGACGATCTGCACGCCGTGATGAAAATCACTCATCCGGTTAACTCCGTGGTTAAGGGGTGAGGTCATTGTCCCGACGATGCCTAGCGGCGGCTATTTATGAGGGTTGGTTACGGACTGGCACAACAGATGGCAAAGAAGCCGGATAACTTCCATCGAGCAAGGTCACTTCTGACCGTGCTGCAGCTGATGGCCAGCACGGTCATAATTAACCGTGCGTGCCGGTATCAGGGCAGAAAAAACCCCGCAACGCGGGGTTGGTTTTATTCTGGCTTTTCCGGCCACTCAATATCCGGGGCGGTTGCTGTATCGACGGCGGCCAGTGCATCAAGATAATCAAGCCACAAATTAAACTGCGTTTTTTCTGCGGCCGTCATGCGTCCCAGCGCCAGCTTAGACGGCCACTGCTGGCCGTTGATATAAGCGTTAGCCGCACTGATGCGCTGCTGCCGTTCGGTCTCAGCGGCCGCAACGATCTGCTCCTGGCTGGGCGGCGGAATTTCTTCCCATACCGGATACCCGTCTTTACCGGCAGCCCGCACCAGACCATCAACCGTCCTGTCACGGGTAAATTCTGTAAACTGCCCGGCGGTAACGTCGAGACAGTCATCCAGATCCCAGCCAGCATCAAGAAAGCTGTCCAGTTCGACGGTATGAAAAAACGCATTATTCTTAGCGCTGTATTGATAATCAGCCATATCAGTTTCCCCACGCAATGTAATAAACCTCTTCGCCAAATGGCTGTGACTCAGTTCCCATCAGGCCACTCCAGCACCGGCCATCAAACCCGAAACCGGCACGGGTCAGGTACGTCACATAGGGAGAAAACATCCATGTATTGCCTGATACCAGTACACAGAAACTGATGCCGGTGCATTCTTTCGGGAACGGGGTCGAAAAGAATTTATCGCCTGCCAGCGAAATCTTGCCGGTTCTCACCTGGCCTGTCGCTGCATTGCCCAGCCCCAGATTAGCCCTGGCTGTAGGTGCATCACCACCACCTGTCCCGCCCTGCTGAATCCCAAGCGGAACAAACTTCAGGCCGTCAAACAGGCCCCACTGATTATCTTCACGGGCGGTAAAAAATGCTTTTTTGTTTTCATCGCAATAAATTACCGTTTCACCTGCCCTCTGCTCAATGCGGTCCAGATCAAGATTGACTCTGGCTCCTGATGCACTCAGCGCCCCCGTTCCGCCTGAATTAACAGGCAAAGCGATAAACGTTTTCAGGTCATCGTTGTAATAGCCCCACGTGTTATCTGAACGCGCCGTCATAAATTTGTTTTTGCTCTCGTCGCTGAACATCACCGTTTCACCGGCGCGTTGTTCAATGCGGTCAAGAGACAGTTTTTTTCTGGCATCGTCAGCGGTTTTGGCTCCCGTTCCGCCTTTATTTACAGGGACAATGTTTTCAACAGCTACGCTGCCCAGGCCAAGATTTTCTCTTGCCTCCTCTGCATCCCTGGCGCCTGTGCCGCCCTGCTGCACCCCCAGTGGAATAAAACCCTGCGATGGATCGTATATACCCCACCGGCCATCAATCCTGATGGCAAAATAAGAGGTATGATCGTCCCCGGCATAAATTATTGTTTCGTTATCCCGCTGCTCGACCCGGTCAAGAGCCAGTTTTTTTCTGGCATCATCA
Organism: Escherichia sp. ESNIH1; assembly: GCA_002918705.1. GTDB lineage: Bacteria > Pseudomonadota > Gammaproteobacteria > Enterobacterales > Enterobacteriaceae > Pseudescherichia. Next base: position 268,166 of record PQKR01000006.1, read on the forward strand.
GCTGTAGTCGCCCCTGTCCCGCCTTTGTTCAGAGGCACGATATCTTCTTTAGCTACGCTTCCAAGACTGTCGGCGCGGGCCTGCTTTATCCACGGTGTCCAACGCCCCTTTTTCCCGTCCCAGTCAGCCGTCAGCCCGCGCAGAAACACATCACCTTCGTACGACTCATAGCGCTGCTGACAGCCTAGATATGCAGAATAGGCACAGGTTAAAACGCCAGCTGTCTGAACCGGGTAATTCAGATCTTCCCTTGCATTTCCGTTAAATGCCTGATGCCAGATCCCCTGGCTATCCGGGCCGCCCAGGGTATTCAAATCAACGTTTTCCAGGCTGCCTCGCTTGAGCACAGGATCCAGCCAGTAAAAATCCTCATCTGCATCGCTACGCTTAGCCAGTACCTGACCGGCTTTGCCGCCTCTGACAGTGATTCGGTTAACAAAGTTATCTTCAACATATTTGCGGGTCGCCAGCACCACCGACGGGTCAATTTTCAGCGTGACAGCCGCTGTGCTCGACACGATTAAAATCATGCGAATGGTCTGCGTGCGTCCGCTGCCCTCCTGAAGCTGCGGCTTGTAGGTCTCCGGGCAGTTCGCCACGGCAATCAGCACGCCGTCGCTGTCGTACAGGCCAATCTCACGGATCCACCACCCGCCTTCATCCTCAGGGATAATCTGCTCGGCGATAATCTGGCTGGTATTGCTGGGGTCTACAGTCAGCAGGTTAATCGGCGCAATACGCTTGCGGTTAATCAACGCCGTCTGCGATGGGTCAGGTGTCGGCAGCACGCCGTTAGCATCACCAACGGCCATCTGCGTAAGGTTTACTTTGGTGCCAAGCGCAGCAGCGTTCGCCAGCCGCGCCGCGCCCTGATTAGTCAGAATGGCATAATATTTCGCGGTCATGCGCTCACTCTCAGGTTATCGATCAGATGAATGGCCGAAGCCGGATAATATTCCCCGCCGACGGTGATCGCCTCGGGGGTATAGGGATAAATAGTCAGGGCGTCGCCGAGGTAACAGCCTGCGCCAACAAACGCGTTACCTGGTGCACTCAGGCTGATGGCAAGCCCGGTCAGGTGACGACTGGCCGGTTTGGCATCCTCGATAAGGCGCTCAAGCTCCTGATACATCTCATCGGTGATACCGCTGTCCAGCACGCCCACGACCAGGCGAAACGTCCCCGGCTCCTCGTTGAGTTGCCACCACTCCCGCACCTCGATCAGATAGCCGAGCGGCTCAACGACGCGGCGCAGCGCGCTGATGGTGCCTTTGTGCTGATGGACATAAAACGAGGAGGCGATAACGCTGCGTTTAGTCGCCTCGGGCCAGGCGGGATCCCACCGGTCAACCGACAGCGCCCAGGCCAGATATGGCAACAGGTTTACGGGGCAGGCAAACGGATCCCACAGCGTGCGCAGCGGTACCGGCACGCGCTCTATTTCTGCCGCTGCTGCTGCCGCGGCAACTTCCAGCACTGACGAGCCAACCGGCAGCAGGCGGTTATCACTCATCATTACCCCCTGCGGTTATGGTGTACGCCGTGCAGAATGAGGCCTGGTGTTTATCCAGCACGATATCGGCGACCGGCGCGACCAGCTCAACGCGTTGCACACCCTCAACATGCAACGCGGCATAAATAGCAGACTGACGAATATCACGCCCGAGACGGCGCTGCGCAGTGATATAGGCCATCAGCTTTTCCTCAGCAGCCAGCCGGATCGGCTCTGACTCAGGACCAGGGTAAAAATAGAGGGTGGCATCTATCCGGTACGGCACAATTTCAGCCGCCTGCACGGTCACCCTGTCACCCACCGGGCGCACGTCCTCCGCATTCAGCGCAGCCTCAACCACTGCCAGCAGTCCGGCGCTGGCTGCGCCGTCATTTTCGCGGGACAGCACCGTGATCGTCACGCACGCCGGGGAAGGGCTGACGACAGAAATATCCGCCACGCGCCCGTCGGCGCTGCGGCCGTGATACTCGTAAGCGCCTACCGGCCCCGCAACGCTCAGCCCTTCAAAAGCCTGCTGCGCCCGCAGCCGCAAATCGGCATCGGACTCCAGCACCGCAGGAGTGGGCGGGATAGTGGTCTCGTCTGCTGGAGTGACTGTCAGCCGGGGAGTGTTGTTATTGGCGGCCATCACATCGAGATCGTTACCGACGGAATAGGCAAGCGTTGTGCCGAGTCCGGCCTCATTCACCCGCTGCCGCCAGATAATTTCCCGGTAGGCGTTTTCCTCCAGATATTTGGTCAGCGGCTCGGATTCCAGCGCCAGCGTGCGGGCAACGGCCTCCTGCTGGTCTGCCGGGAAAAGCGAGATTAGCGTCGCCTTGCGTTCGGCAAGGATGGCTTCATAGTCCAGCTTCTCCACAAAATCCGGCGCGGGGAGCTGGCTCAGATCAATGCTGGGCATAGTTTCAACTCACTGTGATGGGAAAAGAAAAGCTCTCGCCGGTGTCGGTGATCTGCCCGGACAGCTCAACAATCATCTGCCCGTTAAACCGCCGTTCCGTCGTGATACCGGTCAGGGTGACGCGTGGCTCCCAGCGCAGGATCGCCATGTAGCAGGCCGCCTTGATTTGCAGCTCCAGCGCGGGGGTTTGTGGCTGGTCAATCATTGCCGACAGCAGGGAGCCATAATTACGGCGCATCACACGCGAGCCGACAGGAGTGCGGAGAATGTCACCTATACTCTGGCGGATATGATCCGTATCGGTCAGCACCTGGCCGGTGCTGCGGCTCATGCCGATATAACGCGCTGTCATTTAGTACCCTCCGTCCAGCCACTGCCCTTCTGCACGCTGCCGTGTTCGTGGCTATCAAGCTGAACGTTATTAGAAGTAAACGCGCCGCCGCTGTGCGTGATATCGCCGGTCATCTTCCCGCCTTTCTGAACCTCAAGCGTGCCGGTGGTCAGTTTGTTAGTGCAGACCACTTCCGGCGTGTCGAGAGTGATACGTGTCTCCGCTTTGACCAGTACAACCGGCACGGTCGCGGTGATGCTCTTTGAAGCGGTGACGTCAGCGGTTTTTATGCCCGAGGCTTTCAGCGCGCCGGTTTCCGGCTCGTACTCAATTACCGCGCCATCAGGAAAATCAACGCGCCAGGCATCCGCCGATGCTGACGGCGCGGGGTTGTCATCGGAATAAATGCCGGGCAGTACAAACGCTGTGTCCAGCTCGCCACCCACGGCCAGGATCAGCACCTGCTCACCGATGGACGGTGCCCACCATGTACGCGAGCGCCCGGCGCGGTGCGTCAGCCACTGGAGCCAGTCGGAGGTATTGCCGCCGGTCTGCACACGACAGCGCCCCGCATCAAGGTCGGTTTCGACAATGACGCCGGTGCGGATCATGTTGCGCAGCAGGCGCGCGAGTTCCTGTAGGGATTCGAATGTTTTCATATCGGAAAGGATGCCGCCGGGGCTGACCGGCGGCAATTCAGGCGGGTTTTGTCAGGAATGGCACAACGATTAATCAGAAAGGTAAGCGATGATAACTTCCTCAACGATCTGCCGGTCTTCATCAGAAAAGCCAAGCAGCTGACGCACCGGGTAGATAACCTCCTCGCTGTTACGGGATGGACGGTCTTTCAGGCCGAGCTGATGCACGCGGGCGATACGCTGCACTTTCCCTGTGAAATCCACCACCGCCGCGCTGTCTGTACCTCGCGTTTTCATGTAGCGGCTGGCACGCAGCTTCTCAAACATCTGGCGCTTAACCCGACCGTTTTTCGCCTTAACGGGCTGACGCTTACGCGTCTCGTACGGCGTGCCGTCCGGTGCTTTCTGCGATTTAATTCGCTTCTGCTGACCGGCCCGCACCTTTTTAGCGATATCCGCAGCCATACGGCGACGGCCAGACGGTGACAGCGTGGCAATCAGTGCGGCAAGCTTATCCTCAAAGGGCTGTAAGTCACTCATCCCACTTACTCACCAGTTCGCCAGCGACATACAGCTCCAGCGGGCGCGTTAACGGCTCCGGCGGTGGCGGCTCGGGGATATTTTGCACATGCAACGCTTCACCTTGCTGCTTAACCAGCGTCCGCTCGGTGAGCATCAGGCTGATGCTGATATCAATACTGCTGTCGTTATTGATATCGGCGTACCATGTAAAGCCGCGCTTTTGCCCCTCATCCGTGGTCATGATGTCGGGCTGATTTTCCCGCAGCCAGGCCATGATCGGCACGAGCAGCAGATCGATATCGTGCGTGTAATCTGTCACCACCACGTTAAGCGTGTAGCGCTTTTCAAACGACAGCGACGCGGCCAGCGTGGCGGCAATACTGCCGTTATCAACAAAGAGCCGCAGCATGTCTGGGTTATTTTTCAGTGTCGGAACGGCGCGGCTCAGCGCCTGGCGTAGCGAGTCTGGCTTCAGCATCTGTATCGTCCTGGCATTGCTTGACTACTTCAACCTGTAGCGCGCAGCTCTCTAATGCGCGCTCAAGCTGGCGAATGTCGGCGCTCAGATCGCCGTTGGTTTTCGGGTCACTGCCCGGCATCGGGCACAGGCTGACTCTCGGGCAACTGTTGTAAACAATCACCGGCTGAGGCGCAGGCGTTACGGACGTGCACCCGGCGCACAGCATCAGGGAGATCAGCACTGTACCAGCGGCGAAACTGTTCATTTTCATTGAGTAACCTCGTGATAGTATTTTCGCGCCGTAACGCCTGTTCACCGGCTGCGTTCAGCTTCTTATTCAGTACAGCCTGGGCCTGCTCGTTTTTATTTGCCTTTGTAACGGCGACAGTAAGCTGATTTTTCAGCATATCGATCACCTTCGCCTGTTCACTGGCAACACGGTTTGCCTTTTCAAAGGACTGCCGCAGATTGCCGTTGTCGTGACGCAGCCACCACAGCCCGAGCACGGCCATAACCAGTAACGCAACCAGCACTTTCATGATGCCCCCTTAAGACATACCGCCCTTTCGCGGGCGCGACGGTTTTCCAGCCCCTGACTCCTGACCCCATTCACGAACACCCAGCGGGGCAGCTGATCACAGGCCTGCCGCCACTGTTGCCGCTTGATAAAACCGACCAGCGTTGATTTACACGCCGCGCCGGTGCCAACGTTAAAGGCAAAGCTGACCAAGGCGTCATAGACTGGCTGCGGCATTACTACCGGTGCACAGATTGCGAGACGCCGCTCCGTATTCAGTACGTCAGCGACCAGATTTTCCGCCGCCTGCCGCTCAGTAATATCGCCTTTCGGCACCACCCCCGCAGTGTGGCCGATGCCCGACGTCCATACCCCGGCGCTGCACTGGTAAGGGCGCAGGCGACAACCCTCCAGATCGCCGATGAGGGCCAGCCCCTCCGGTGAGGTCTGGAGCAAACGAAAGTCGGGTAACAGTACTGCCAGCGCCAGCACGGCGGCCACACTGCAACGTTTAATCACTGACATATTCACGGCCTCTTTGGTGGGGGTGCGATAATGGCAGGCTGCATTTTTTTATCGGCTTCCAGCAGGTAACTCAGGTGCCGGTAGTACCAGTTCACGCCAACGGTAAAAATCACTCCCAGCACGCCGAACCATGCGGCGACGTCCTGCGGCGTCATGGCCCCGAACGCGGCCAGCGCCACGCTCAGCCAGTAGGCTAAAAACGATGTAATTCGCTCCATACTCAGTCCCATAGGTTTACAGTCTCTGATACCGGGGCCGCCTGCACCTCGGGCAGATCGACCGGCGTACCGTGCGGCAGCACCGCCCCCAGCCCGGCCAGTCCCGGATTGGCGGCAAGCACCTCCTCAAATACCCCCTCAGTGCGCCCGTAATACCGGGCGCAAATCATGTCCAGGGTGTCTCCCTGCTGCGCAACGACACGCATCAGATCTGGCCGACGATGCAGCGCGATTTCCCCTGGAGGCGGGCCACAGCCCAGCGCATATCCCGCCACATCTCATCAATCGTGGTGTCGATTGAGTCTGCTTTTTTATCGCCTTTCGCGCTGGCATCCACACCGCGATAACGCTCGTACAGCGTGGCCGTGGTCATCGCCGATACGGCGCTTAGGTACTGGAAAACCCGTTCACTTTCGCCGTCGATTTGCTCGGCCGGCACGTCAGCCAGGCGCTTAAATCCGGCGGCCATCTGCCGGGTGCGGTAGTCGTACAGCTCCGCGTTGGTTTCGGCCATTCCCGTTTTGATGGCCTGCCGCAGCCGGGCCGGGGTGACGGTCTGCTCCAGGCGCATCAGTTCGCGCACGCGCTTCGGATCGATATCAGGAAAGAAAAACGTGTTTTTAATCACCGGCTCGTCGCCCGCAGGCGGCGGAATAACCACAGGGCCGCTGCTCTGCGGCGTGTCGTTCTGAATAATCAGCGTCATCATGACTACCTCTGAAAAGGGTGGGCGGTGGACGCCGGTCGCAGGGAAGGTGAAAACACCACCATTGACCGGCGTGCCGCCCGGCGCGGGGCGCATTCTGTTAACTGGCGATTTTTCTCGGTCGGCCACGTTTAGCCGGGGTCGCGCTCTTTGCTTTACGCGGGCGCGATGCCGCCGGAGCCGGTTTCGCCTCGGGCTTCGGGCGCAGCTCGCGCTCAAGCCGTTCAATTTCTTTTTTTACGCCCGCCTGACAGTCGAGACGCATTGCACGCTGCAGGTGCGCCAGCGCATCAGCAACCTGACCGCCATCACGCAGCACCAGACCGGTGATTTTATGCAGCTTCGCCCGCACCATATCCGGCATGTCGGCGGATTCAGTCAGTGCCAGCACGTCAAGCAGCAGGCGAACATCGACCGGCTCACTGGCGGCATGGGCGCGCATCGCGGCGAGCGCCACCTCCTCGGTGAACATGTATACCGGCGTGCGGCGGTGTTTCCCTGGCATGGCCAGGCCAAACTGAAAGGCATAGCGGGCAATATCCAGCGCACCGGCGATGTCACCGGCATCGAGACGCCACAGCATCACCGTCATCAGAATGTCGTCCTGTGCGCCTTTGCCCTGCTCAAGCGCGCCACTGACCCACGGGGCATAGAATGGCAACATCTCCCGCTTTATCTCCGCCTTGCGCTCTTTCGAATGGATGGTTCGTAGCGTGCGTTGGTCTGCGGCCAGCTTAACCAGCATCTGCTCGTAGGCAGTGGCATGTCGCAGCGGGTTTGCGGCCCGCTGCGTGGTTGTGGAGGCCGAGACCCGCATCATGTGACGCTGTGCGGGACTCGTCATCGGTTACGCTCCTGCTTCCGGCTCGGCTGCTGCCTGCGCCTGGGTGAAGGTGCCGACTTTGATGTTTTCCACCACGCAACCGGCGGCGTAGTCTTCAACCACAAAATCGACGTTCATCGACTCGTAGTTTTCCACGCGGTCGAGCTTCGCGTTTTCGTCAATAACCCGGCGGTGACTCTCGTCCATAAAGTAGATGGACAGGTTATCGAGGCGCGTCACAAACAGCGCATTCGCCGGGAAGTACGGCACGCGCACCGCTGGCAGGTTACCGATGCGTTTCTGGCTGACGATCACGTCAGCGGCCAGGGCTTCGGTATTGGCCTGCTCTTTGTTGACGATCGGGAAATATTTGTCGGCCAGAAGCTGACGACCCACAATCACCACCAGATCGGGGTCTTCCTGATACCACGGCTCGATAAGGTTGTTCGTGGCATCCATCACCAGGGCGTCGAGGTTTTCATAGTCGCCACCCTTACCGATGCGGATCACGTCGGACACGACCGCGCCGTCGCCATCGGTGACCTTGTTCATCACACGGCCCGGCGCTTCATTGCGGTACTTCTGCATCCAGCCCACGGCCACATCCTGAAGCATCGGGTTTTCAGCACGGTTTGACGTGGCGGCGCGTTTTACACCGTTAAAGCCGACCATGATGAAGTCCAGCGACTGACGCTTGGTGATGGCGTTGCGGATGCGGATCTGGAAGTCCTGAAAACGCGCCCACAGGTCGAGCGTTTTGTAACGGATATGGAAATCGAAGTTAATCTGATCGCACTCGTACTTGTTGCTCTCCAGCGCGGCGAAGTCGCCGGTCGTACGCTCCTGACCGTTGGCCGTGTCCGCCGTGCTGGCAATAGAGCCGGTGACGCCGACCCCAACCTTTTCGCCCTTCAACTCACTGACCGGCACGATATTGATGCGGGTCAGGAAGTCGGACGACTCCTGCACGGTGTCCATCAGGGTCTGGGTCACCGACGGATCGACGGTGAATTTTTTAGACAGATCGTTAACCTCCACGCCGCTCAGCTCTGCGATTCGGGAGAGGTACGCATTAAATTTAAAACGGGTTTCCTGACGCATAATTTTTCCTGGAATTTGTAGTTAATCGGGTTTTACTGCCTGGCGTTCGCGGGCCTGTCAGCAGTTCGTCAGCGTCGATTCACCGCCGCCGCCGGTACTCAGCTCGCGGCGCGGCTGATGACGGCTTGGTGTGTTATCGAGCGTGGTTTTGAGCTGCGAAAATGCCTGGCTGGTCTGCTCCGCTTTACTGGTCACATCCTGCTTAAGGGAGGCAAAGGAAGTTTCCAGCGCGGCGAGACGCTGGTCGGATGCGCTGAGACTGGTCTGCACATGTTCGCTGACCACCGTCACCGCTTCATGCACATCCGCGAAACGGGCGTCATCGCTCACCTGCTTGCGGCCAAAAATGCTTTTAACGGTGTCGCTTAACTTGGTGAAGACGGTTTCGGCCTGGTCTTCAAATTCCAGCTCCGCCAGGGTGGCGACAGAAATCAGGTTGTCCGGGGCCGTCTTGAAGCGGTTAAGCGGATTGCTTTTCGCGGTACGGCAGAACTCCAGATACTCCGTGCCGAGGCTTGCCGGGTCATCGGTGACGGCCAGGCCGACCAGGTAGCATTTACCGGTGTTGGCAAAGTTCGGCTGGATCTCCATTGAGGTGTAAACCTTCTGGCCCTTGCCGACCATTTCCACCAGGTTGTCGAGTGGCGCGATTTTGCCGAACAGCGCCCATTTACCGTTAAGCGCGGAATCGTCTTCAATCTTTTCCGCCTTCAGCTCCACCACGTCACCGTAGCGGTTGAATGCACCATCCGGGAGAATGCCGCGCAGATGTTCAAGGTTGATACGGCAGCCATAGACGCGGGGGTCAAAACCTGCGGCCATTTCCTGAATATCGGTCGCGCTAATCACGCGGCCGTCGCAGGTATCGCCCTCGACGCCGATACGGAAAAACTTACTTACTTTTTTTGCCATCGTCAGGAGTCCTGATTGTGGGGTTACGGGTTCAGGGTTAGTTTTCCCGACTCGGCACCCTTCCGGCTATCGGTGCCGGATGGGTACGCCCTCACACAACAGCGCCTTAGCGATTCGTAAGCGGCTCATCAGTAGCCTTGCCCTGTATCAATCACGGCGAGGCATCCATGACCATCACCACCGACACGACGCTTTTAAACGATCCGCGACGACAGGCAGCGCTGCTGTACTGGCAGGGCTTTTCCGTGCCGCAAATCGCCGAAATGTTGCAGACCAAACGGCCGACCGTACAGAGCTGGAAACAGCGCGACGGCTGGGACGAAACCGCGCCGCTTAACCGGGTGGAAAGCACGCTTGAAGCCCGGCTTATCCAGCTCTACGCAAAGCCGGATTTAACCGCGCATGATTTCAAGGTTGCCGACTTTTTGTCGCGCCAGATGGAGCGTCTTGCCAGGGTTCACCGCTACGGCCAGACCGGCAACGAAGCCGATCTCAATCCCAACGTGGCGAACCGCAACAGGGGCGAACGTAAGAAGCCGAAAAAGAATTTTTTCAGCGAAGAGGCTATCCAAAAACTGGAGGAGATTTTCCTCGCGGAGTCGTTCGAGTATCAGCTCAAATGGCACCGCGCCGGGCTGGCTCACCGCATCCGCGATATCCTGAAATCCCGTCAGATCGGCGCGACGTTTTACTTTTCCCGCGAGGCGCTGCTGCACGCCCTGAAAACCGGCCATAACCAGATATTTTTATCAGCCTCAAAAACGCAGGCGTATGTCTTCCGGGAATACATCATCCAGTTTGCGCGCCTGGTCGATGTTGACCTCTCCGGCGACCCGATTGTGATCGGCAACAACGGGGCTAAGCTGATTTTCCTCGGCACCAACTCAAACACCGCGCAGAGCCATAACGGCGACCTGTATGTCGATGAGATTTTCTGGATCCCCAACTTCCAGCGACTGCGTAAGGTTGCCTCGGGCATGGCCTCGCAGAAGCACCTGCGCACCACCTATTTTTCAACCCCCTCCTCTCTCGGGCATGGCGCATATCCGTTCTGGTCTGGCGAGCTGTTTAACCGGGGCCGGGCCAGTGCCAGTGAACGGGTCGAGATCGATATCAGCCATTCCGCGCTGGCCGCCGGGGTTGCCTGCGAGGATGGGCAGTGGCGGCAGATTGTCACCATTGAGGATGCGCTCGCCGGGGGCTGTACCCTGTTTGACCTGGACACACTGAAGCGCGAAAACAGCGCCGATGATTTCCGCAATCTGTTCATGTGCGAATTTGTTGACGATAAGGCGTCGGTGTTCCCGTTCGAGGAGCTGCAACGCTGCATGGTGGACAGTCTGGAAGAATGGGAGGACTACGCCCCGTTTGCTGATCGTCCGTTCGGCCAGCGCCCGGTCTGGATTGGTTACGACCCGTCACACCGGGGCGACAGCGCCGGATGCGTGGTCATCGCCCCGCCGATGGTTACCGGCGGCAAGTTCCGTATTCTGGAGCGCCATCAGTGGAAAGGCATGGACTTTGCCACCCAGGCGAACGCCATCCGCGAGCTGACCGAAAAATATTACGTCGAGTATATCGGTATCGATGCAACCGGCCTCGGCCAGGGTGTATATCAGCTGGTTCGTTCCTTCTACCCGGCGGCCCGAGAAATCCGCTACACGCCGGAAATTAAAACGGCAATGGTGCTCAAGGCAAAAGACACGATCACCCGCGGCTGTCTGGAGTATGACGTTGCCGCAACCGACCTCACACAGTCGTTTATGTCCATCCGTAAGACCATGACCGGCAGTGGGCGCAGCTCGACCTATGAAGCCAGCCGCACCGAGGAAGCCAGCCACGCCGATCTCGCCTGGGCCACCATGCACGTACTGATTAACGAGCCGCTTACCGCTGGCAGCGGCGGGGCTTCATCTTCTATTCTGGAGTTCAACTAATGCGAAAACGTAACAAGCGCCAGCGCAGCCAGCAGGTAACAGAATCCACCGCCGCAGCCGCGCAGAAAATGGAGGCGTTCACCTTCGGTGAGCCGTCACCGGTACTCGACCGCCGCGACATTCTGGATTATGTCGAGTGCGTGACCAACGGCAGATGGTACGAGCCGCCGGTAAGCTTTACCGGCCTTGCCAAAAGCCTGCGTGCTGCGGTGCATCACAGCTCACCGATTTACGTGAAGCGCAACATTCTGGCGAGCACCTTCATGCCGCATCCTATGCTCTCGCAGCAGGATTTTAGCCGCTTCGTGCTTGATTTTCTGGTATTCGGCAATGCCTTTTTTGAAAAGCGTATGAGTGAAACAGGACGGGTACTGAAGCTGGAAGCCTCACCGGCGAAATATACCCGGCGCGGCGTTGAGTTGGACACGTACTGGTATGTGCCGACCTTTTCAAACCCGCACCAGTTCATGTCCGGATCGGTTTTTCACCTGCTGGAGCCTGATATCAATCAGGAACTGTACGGAATGCCGGAATATCTCAGCGCCCTGAACTCTGCATGGCTTAACGAAAGCGCAACGCTGTTTCGCCGCAAGTATTACCAGAACGGCGCGCACGCGGGTTACATCATGTACGTGACCGATGCGGCGCAAAGCAGCACCGACGTCGAGGAGCTGCGTCAGGCAATGCGCAGCTCGAAAGGTCTCGGCAATTTCAAAAACCTTTTTTTCTACGCACCGAACGGCAAAGCAGACGGCATTAAGATCCTGCCACTTAGCGAGGTGGCAACGAAAGACGATTTTTTCAATATCAAAAAGGTCAGTGCCGCCGACCTGCTTGACGCCCACCGCATCCCATTCCAGCTAATGGGCGGCAAGCCTGAAAATATTGCCAGCGTGGGCGACGTTGAGAAGGTGGCAAAGGTGTTCGTCCGCAATGAGCTTATGCCATTACAGGACAGGATCCGGGAGGTAAACGGCTGGCTCGGAGAGGAGGTTATCCGCTTCAAAAAATACAGCCTCGAAACAGACGAATAACCTACCCATAGCCGCCCGCGAGGCGGCTTTTTCTTTCCCCCTCGCTCTACGCCCCTCAGACACGCCGCACGGCGTGCGCTTGTATGCCCATCCCTTTGCATCACCCCAACCCGAACGACGCGACAGCGGCGCAGCAGCGGCGAAAAAATTAAATTAATTATCACGCTCAGCGCGCAATGCTTTCCCCGCCACGCCTGCCCGCTTTATGGGTCGGTTTTGATGCACCTGCATGACCCACAAAAAAGCCCGCCGGGACTGGCGGGCCTGAGTGTTAACGATCCACAAACGATCATGCAAATTCATGCACCTTATGCATGCATTGCGATTTCAAAATGTTATTTGTAAATTTTGACACCAAACTCTTCAAAATCCACATCAGCCATATAAACTTTTGCACGAATTTTTTTAGCCAGCTTTCTGGCTTGAAGTTTAACTTCTTCTCGTGCCTTTTTACCCAAAATTATCGCGTCAATACAAGACGCTGATAATTGCATAGCTCCGCCCTTACCTACCTCATTTGGGAGGAGGTTTACAACACTTCTGAACTCTCGCTCATGCTCCCATTCGATATGCTTTGTTCTGACCATTTCACTCAGAGAGTCATAATTTCCGCTGGTACGATACCCATAAACATAATCGACAAGATTAATTTGATAAGCCCCGCTAATATAATTAACCTTTTCTAGTATAATTTTTTGTTCCAATAATTTATTTTTATTATAAACCAAACAAAATCCAGATAACCCATTACAATAATAACCCCACATCAAGCGGCTATTACAGACTTCAGTAAAGCTGGCAATACCAAGATTTGTTCTTACTGAATGTAGGTACTCATCAAAATGACTACCTCCCGAAATTTGGCCCTGAACTACTTTCGGAAAGAAACCTCTGAGTTCATCTTGTAAGTATCTTTCCCGAAGCAATTGACTATTTACAACCTTATGCCCAGCAGGTAGATTTTTTTGTTGTATGCTGCACCACAATTTAAACTTTTCTTCCTGCGTCATTTCTTTCAATTCATCGGCGTTACGGTGTGCATAAATTTCAAAGGGATCGTTTAGGGCATCTATAGCGGAATGCCAAAGAGTAAATTTACTTACTTCTTCAAGCATAAAATTTTTCTTCTCGCCATTCTCATTAGTAAATTCACGATCAGGACGATATCTAAAAATGTGCGTGCCTAATGAAAAACCATCTTTTGTAAGAACATCAGGGAAATTTGGTACTTCTTTCATATATACAACACCTTTTATATTGAGCGCGCAATTGAAGAAATTGTATTTTTATATTAAAAAAACTTAAGATACAACAAAATAAATTAGGTTAAGCGAAAATTTTCGATATCATCCTTGCGAGGGGGTGTACCAGTCGACATTATGATATGTGTAATTCCTTGACCCAAAGCCACCGGCTTATCTAACTCTAGCAGGAATACACCATCAAAGGTTTTACCAAGCCAATATCCACCACCGTTTTCTTTGGGCCGCTGAAAAAACACCCAGCCACCAGGTATGTACCTTTCTAAAGTGTGAATCGCCACGGATAATCTAGACACTTCCGAGCCGTTGATAATACTGGTTTTCATATTCTGTCGGTGACATCTGATCGCTGGAACCATGCCGACGCTTACTGTTATAAAACATTTCGATGTAATCAAAAATATCGCTGCGGGCTTCTTCCCGCGTTC
>PQKR01000007.1 GCA_002918705.1 Escherichia sp. ESNIH1
GGCATCCAACGCCATTCATGGCCATATCAATGATTTTCTGGTGCGTACCGGGTTGAGAAGCGGTGTAAGTGAACTGCAGTTGCCATGTTTTACGGCAGTGAGAGCAGAGATAGCGCTGATGTCCGGCAGTGCTTTTGCCGTTACGCACCACCCCGTCAGTAGCTGAACAGGAGGGACAGGTGATAGAAACAGAAGCCACTGGAGCACCTCAAAAACACCATCATACACTAAATCAGTAAGTTGGCAGCATCACCCGAATTATAGAACTTGCCGGAAAGTGGTTTTATTAGCAGCTAACTTCGCCATGACAAATGCAGGGTTTTACACCGAGAATTGCATTGCAAATGTAAAAAATGAAGATAAGGACAAATGCGCTGACGCAAAAAGACTGATTGATTTTCTTCAGGCTGAAAATGATGGATAGTCGCTACCCGATTTTCTATTGAGTTTTACATTGAACATCAAGATGAAGGTGTTTAGGATGTTTCCGATTTTTTAAAAGGAAACATGAAGTGAAGAAAATTTTAGGTCTTTTAGCTGGCTCCATCTTGTTATCTGGATGCGCCACTATTGTGGGTGATGATACACAGCTTGTTCAGGTAAACAGCGAACCAACCGGAGTACAGTTCCAGATTAAAGATGAAACTGGGGCTACTGTTGCTCAGGGTACAACGCCGCAGGGTGTAACATTGGCTAAATCTGATGGAAGCTATTTTGGTAAAAAGAGCTACCAGATTACCATGGGCAAAGATGGATTCTCGCCCGTAACCTTGCCTATTAAGGCAAGCGCTAATGGTTGGTACATAGGGGGAAATATTGTGTTTGGTGGTTTGATCGGTTGGCTTGCAGTCGATCCATTTAATGGCGGGATGTATACGTTAAAACCAAAGCAAGTTACTGCCGTAATGGTTCCACAGGCGCAGTAGCGTTGAAAGCCCACTCAGGTGGGCTTTTTACTTTCTTATTTAAAAAACTCTGCAAAATCTTTAAGGCCTTTCCTGACCCGCTTAACTGCGGTTTTTTTCAAACCAAATAACCCGCTTCGGCGGGTTTTTTTATGGACGCAATATGGCAACGATCACTGGTGCGAAGGGTGGCAAACAAAAGCAACACACGCCTGTAGAACAGCCTGACAGCGCCCAGTCGATGGCGCGTTGTCGCATGCTGCTGGCGCTGGGTGAGGGAGAGTTCGCTGGTGGCTTAGATGCCACACGCATTTACCTGGACGGCACGCCGCTGGGCAATGCTGATGGCAGCATGAACTTCGAAAATGTGTCCTGGGACTTTCGCCCGGGTACACAGATGCAGGATCCTATCCCCGGTTTCCCGGCGGTGGAGAACGAAACCACCATCGGCGTATCACTGACAAACGCCACGCCCTGGACACGCGCATTAAGCAATACGCAAATTGATGCCGTGCTGGTCCGGATCGGTATCTCTGGTCTACAGCAGCAGGAAAACAATGGTGATATTGTCGGCACCTCTGTCACGTACCATATCGATGTGGCCACTGATGGTGGCTCTTATGAAACGATCATGACCAAGACGGTGACCGAAAAGCTCAGCTCCCTTTACGAGCTCACGCACCGCATCAACCTGCCTAAGGCCAGTACGGGCTGGCAGATCCGCGTCGTGCGCGACACCGCCGACAGCACCAGCCAGATGCTGCAGAACAAAACGCAGGTGCAGGCCATTACCGAGGTGATCGACGCCCGCCTGCGTTATCCACATACTGCGCTACTGTACGTGTCGTTTAATGCTAAAGTCTTCAGCAACATCCCGAAGATTTCCTGCAGGCCAAAAGGCCGAATTATTCGCATTCCCTCTAACTACGATCCGATAGCGCGGACCTATACCGGTTCATGGGATGGCACGTTTAAATGGGCCTGGTCGAATAACCCGGCATGGATCTGGTTTGATGTGCTGACAGAGCCACGCTTCGGGCTTGGCCGCCGTGTAACGCCGGACATGCTGGATAAATGGGAGCTTTACCGCATCGCACAGCGTTGCGATCAGCTGGTTCCGGACGGCAAAGGGGGCAGTGGCACAGAGCCGCGCTTCATGTTCGATATCTACATCCAGTCGCAGGCCGATGCATGGCAGGTGATCAAAGATATCGCCGCCGGCTTCAATGGCATGACGTTCTGGGGCAACAACATGTTCAATGTTGTTTCTGATATGCCGGTCGATACCTCGAAGCTGCAGATCCTCACCCGCGCCTCGGTGGTGGATAAACCCACATACTCAAGCGGCAGCGAGAAGAACCGCTATTCCAGCGCACTGATTAACTTCAGTGATCCGGATAACCATTATCAGGACCGCACCACAGCGGTGATGTTCCCTGACCTGGTGAAGCAGTTCAAGTTTAAGCAGACGCAGATAACGGCCATCGGCTGTACCCGTGAGAGCGAGGCGCAGCGGCGCGGAGGCTGGGCAGTCTATTCCAACTACCTTGACCGCATTATTACCGTTCAGACAGGGCTGGACGGCGTTGCCTTTATGCCCGGTACCGTGTTCGCCTTTGCAGATGAACGCGTTTCTGGCCGTGTATACGGCGGGCGCATAACGGATTATGACGTATCCATCCGGGCGGTTACCACTGACCGGGGCACCAGCGCGGTACCCGGTGATACGCTGATGATCCGCACCCAGGGCGGAACCGTGGAGAGCCGCATTATCCAGGCGGTAAACGGCAGCCAGCTGATTGTGGCCACGCCGTTTGTCGCGGTACCAGCGCCAGATGCGGTCTTTGTCATCGATGCAGGGCAGCTGCGACTGCAGTATTTCCGGGTGACTAACCTCAGGTACAACGACGAGGAAAACACCTTTACCATTACCGGCGCTGAGTACAACACCTCGAAATATGATGCCGTGGATAATAATGCGCGGCTGGACATTCCGCCGATCAGCCTTATTCCCACCGGGCTGGTGGCGCAACCGGGTAACGTCACTATCTCTGGCTATGATACCGTTCGCCAGGGGCAGCGCGTGGCCACACTGGTTGCAACATGGGAAGCACCGCTGGATAAAAACGGCAAACCTCAGGCCGATGTGGTTGCCTACCAGGCGCAGTGGAAACGCGGGGACAACGAGTGGATCAACACCCCGGAAACGGGGCTGAGAAGCATCGAGGTACCGGGCATATTTGCCGGTGATTACCTGGTGCGCGTCCGGGCGATCAACTCCGGCGGCGCATCCAGCCTGTGGGCCACTTCGACCCTTACCCACCTCTCCGGGCGCTCGGGCGATGTGCCGAAGCCCGTCGCCCTGGCCGCCACGGATGATGTCGTTTTCGGCATTAATATCACCTGGGCATTTCCGGCAGACAGCGGTGACACGCTGAGCACCGAGATTCAGTACAGCGTGAACGCTGATGGCGAAAAGCCTGTGCTCCTCGCCGCCGTACCTTATCCGCAGCAGCTTTACCAGCAGATGGGACTCAGGGCCGGGCAGGAGTTCTGGTACCGGGCACGGCTGGTGGATCGTATTGGCAATCAGTCAGGCTGGACCGACTGGGTGCGCGGGCAGGCCAGTATCGACGTCAGCGACATCACCGACGCTATTCTTGAGCAGATTAAGGACACCGAGCTTTTCAAGGACCTGATCGAGAACGCCGTCGAGACAAGCCAGACCGTTGCGGACATGGCTGCTTCGATAGCCGAAAATGCCGACCAGCTGGCAGCTGCCGTCGGCGCAAACCGGGAAACCGCCGAGGGCGTTATCCAGAATGCGCTGGCTATCGCAGAGGTGACGTTCCGGCAGTCAGCACAGCAGGGTGCTAACTCGGCTCAGTTTGAGCAGCTGCGTGAAGTGATCGCCACTGAGACGGAGGCGCGGGTTACCGATGTCACCCGGCTGGAGGCATCGACGGCGGCAAACGCAGCGGACATCACTGAGGTGCGCGAGGCGATCGCCACCGAGGAAGAAGCGCGGGCCACGGCGGTTAGTCAACTGACGGCGGCCACGAAAACCGCGTCTGATAAAGCCGATGCGGCTACTGAGCAGGTGGCGAAAAACACCGCAGCGATTACCGAGCTGGATCAGGTGGTCACTACGCTGGACAGCGCTACGGCCTCCCGGTTCGATGAGCTGGCGGGGCGGACCTCTGAGGCGAGCGGCAGTTTGCAAAACGTAGGGGTCGCCCTGATTGAGAACACGCTGGCGCAGGTCAGCGCCCGGCGGACTCTGACGGCGGTGAATGCTGCCAACAGCGCCCAGATTGACCGCATCGACCAGGTGGTGGCCAGTGACCGTGAGGCATCTGCGCAATCCCTGCTGCAGATAACCTCACGCGTAGACGGTGCTGTAGGCTCAATCAACAGCATCAGCCAGACGGTAGCCGATTTCAGGCAGTCCACGGCATCCCAGATCACCACCCTGACGGCCTCGATTGGTGGTGTCAGCTCGGCGGTGACGACGAACGCCCAGGCAACAGCCGACATCAACAACAATCTGAACGCGATGTACAGCATCAAGGTGGGCGCAGATGTTAACGGGGTGCAATATGCCGCCGGGATGGGTCTGGGCGTACAGAACACACCTGCAGGTATGCAGAGCCAGGTTGTTTTCCTTGCCGACCGGTTCGCGGTGATGAGCTACGCAGGCAGCGCGGTAACGCTGCCGTTTGTCATTCAGAACGGGCAGGTGTTTATTCGTGATTCGTATATTCAGGACGGCACGATCACTAATGCCAAAATCGGCGCATTTATCCAGTCGAATAACTATGTACCAGGCTCTGTTGGCTGGCGGCTGGATAAAAACGGAACCTTCGAGAACTACGGAAGTGACGGGACCGGCGCGATGAAACAAACCAACACTACGATCAGCATCAAAGACGCTAACCGTCTCCGGGTGCAGATCGGAAAACTTACGGGGGTATTCTGATGGCGTGGGGGATCCAGACGTGGGATGCCAACGGTAATCCGAATAACTACGGCCTGGTGCCGATCAACGTGCTGGGATTTTTCGCAGTGTCAGCCGGACAGCAGTCAGGTGCGGCGAGTTATGTGGTTCCGGCAGGTTTTCGTATGGAATTTTTGCAGATAACCGCCAGCGACAGCTACACCACTGCCCGCCGTACCATCACAGTGTCCGGGGGCACCATTACCCTGGGCGCGGCGGCGGATAATAATTTCGGTGCCAATACCTATCCGGCCATCACCGGCTTCGTTATTGCTTATCTGAGGGCTATTTAATGGACTGGGGAGCTCTGCTGGTAACAGAGAACGGCGCGCCGTTTATCACACCGCAGTCGATACCACTGGCGATGTACAGCAGGAAACAGGCTGCTATTTTTTCCGGCGGCGCATCGACAGTGATATCCGAGACATTTACGGCCGGTCGCCCGGTGATCCCGTTTGTGTACACAACGGTCAGCTGCACGACCAGCTATACCGTCAGCGGGAATACCTGCACCGTGACATTCAAAAATGCTGCCGGAAACGGTACGGCGTACGTGTACTTCTTCACGATTTTTGCACAGGCGCTGCCCTCGTGGGGGATAGCCATCTGGGATGAACAGGGCACCTGCATTCTGACAAACGAAACCAGGGTATTAACAGATGTTCAGGCAATCGGCACCAACGGCAGCGACAGCGCGGGCTTCTCGATTAACACCACGCTGGCCGGGAAATTTGGCATCGTTCCGGCGATGTCCGGCATGGCCACAGGTATTATTACCGATGGCGGAACGCGGCCCTGGTCCTCACAGTATTTCTTTTCTGCTGTTTTTAATGGCGGCACCACGCAGATAGGGCAGGCACTGACCGGAGGCAGCGCCGGAAGCGGCGTATCGAACCTCGTATACCACAACATGAAAAACAGCGTTTACGCGCTGAATCTTGCTAACTACGACTGACAGCCACCTGTATTCCACACAGAACCCGCCGCGCGCGGGTTTTTTTATGTCCGGAGAAAACATGATTTACACCACTGGCACGATAGCCGGTAGCGGCAACACGCTCACCGGCACAAGCACCAATTTCGCAGCAGCAGGCAGCCTGATCCGCAACGGCTGTACTGTCATTGTTATGACTAGCCCACCCCAAGTATTTCAGATCACTGCGGTCAACAGCGCCACGCAGCTGGCCGTTACACCTGCGGTGAACCCGGCAATTCCGTCAGGCACGCGCTACACAATCCTTCTGAGCGACAGCCTGAGCGTCGACGGGCTGGCGCAGGATATTGCTGAAACATTCAAGATGTACCAGGCGTACATGAGCGGCTTTGCTGATGTGATGACCGGTACCGGGAATGTCACGATCACCATCAATGGCACATCGGTTACTGTGCCTGCCCAAAAATCACTGGCTCAGAAAGGGACGAATGGGGCAGTCCCCATTGCATCCGGTGGTACGGCGGCGACGACAGCTTCGGAGGGGCTGAAGAACCTGGGAGGCCTGCCGCTGGCGGGCGCATCGGCGTTAACCTCCCGCTACCGTTTCACCGCAGGTGGGGGCAACATCGGTATTCAGTTCGACGATACACCGTTTGCCGCATTTAATGACGTATTCGGTAGCTGGAATCGATACCCCATTTCCTTTAACGCAAACATCACAAATAGCGGTACATTTTCGCCGCATCTTTGCCACCGCTATTTTTATGGAGGGGTCGCCGCGGGGGCATTCTATACCGGGTTATTCATCACTACCCAGGACCAGGTTTATCAAATCGGCCATGTGTCGGAGACCGGCGCGCAAACGGCTGTGTGGCAGTTTAACCGCAACGGCAATGCCGTCGCCGCATCCGGCTCCTGGGTTAACACCTCGGACGAACGCATCAAGGATAAGATTACCCGGATCGAAGACCCCCTCGGCAAGATGCTTGCGCTAAAGGGCTGTACGTGGGTGCGTAAAGATACGGGAAACTTTGGTATTGGCTTTATCGCGCAGGATGTTGAGCGCGTCTTCCCCGATGCTGTGACCATTAGCGGGATGCCCCTTGTTATGGCTGACGGGAGTGAGGTTAAGGACGTGCGTTGCCCTGACACGGCAGGCGTGGCCGCTGCGCTGCATCACGAAGCAATTCTGGCCCTTATGGATGAAAATGAAGCGTTCAGAGAGGACAATAAAAAAATACATGAAGAGCTGGATGCCCTGAAATTACTGGTTCAGCAGCTGATTGGCCCGACCGCAGAGAAAAATCAATAGGCCGCACCGTATTGCATTAGGCATTCCCTCAATCTACTGTATATATACACAGTATTTTACAAAGGAGGTAATAATATGCAACTGCAGCGCCTTATTTTCCCGGAAACTCCGGTACATATCCCTGTTTACGGGGACACAATAACCGCCGGGTTCCCCAGTCCGGCAGCCGACTATATAGAGTCAGGCATTGACCTCATTTCTCAGCTTATCCCACATCCTTCCTCGACATATACGCTAAGAGTGTCGGGCGATTCAATGATTAATGCCGGGATCACCGATGGCTCCTATCTCCTCGTTGATTTCAGCATTCACCCTCAGCACGGCGACATTGTTGTCGCGAACATCCCCGGGGAGTACACGGTCAAACGACTGGTGACTCACCCGGTGGCCCAGTTGCTGGCGGCAAATCCCGCTTACCCACCTATTAAAATTTATGACGCCGACGGTTTAGAAATTGTCGGCGTTGTCGTTTCTGTCATCACTACACCGCGCCGAAACCATGTTTGCCCTCGTTGACATTAACAGCTTTTATGCGAGCTGCGCACAATGCTTGTTTTGAAGTTAAGGTGGTGACTCAGTGACGATCGCTAGACTAAAACGAACTGGCACTGTTTAAGGCGCATGAAACGCCTAAAACTCAACTGTTAACACCATTGAGGTTTGAAATGAACTACTATTAGGATGTTGTGTTAACTAGCCACCACAGAGGAAATTAACAAAAATCAGTTGATTTGTTGTCTTTGGTTTGTTACATTACAGATAGACCTGAGCAGGAACAGGGTCTCACGAACATTAGAGAGGCAATATTATGTTAACGCCGTTTGGTAAGAAAGTTAGGAAATTACGTATAGACGTCGGTGTCACGCTGAAAAGCATGGCTGATGCTATGGGCGTGACCTCGTCTTACCTCTCAGCAATTGAAACAGGAAAACGAGCTGTCACAGATCCTGTGTTGAAAAACATCATCAGCTATTTTTCTAGCGAAGGTGTACAGGCAGGAGATGAGCTAGCTAAGGCCGCTCGGGATTCTCAGCAATCTGTTGAGATTAATCTTTCTGGTAAGAATCAAAATGCTCGGGAAGTAGCGATGGCTTTTGCTCGCAATTTTGACGAGCTTAGCGATGAAGAATTTACTCGTCTGCGTGAGTTGTTAACTAAAAAACAATAAGTAGGAGGCTTTGTTTGAGCGGACAAGATTATCGAGTACCCCCATTGAGTCGTAATGCAGTACGCGGTCTTACGAACCAGTTACGCTCAAAGCTGAAGATACATGACATGTATTTTCCAGTAATCGAAGTGCTTGAGTTCGCGTTGCCTCAGATACTGCCAAACTTCTCCTTTGAGACTGCATCTGTCAAGGAGATGGGGGGAACTCACGGTCTGACTTTGCCTCAGGATTCGCTAATTATCCTTCGAGAGGATGTTTACGAAGGAGCTCATGACGGAAATGGACGAGATCGCATGACAGTAGCTCATGAAATTGGCCATCTTCTGATGCATAAAAACATTGCTTTCGCGCGGGCAGAGCCTGGTGTTGAAATCAGAGCTTTTGAAAGTAGCGAATGGCAGGCAAAGTGTTTTAGCGGAGAGTTATTGGTGCCTTACAGTCACTCAGCTTTGTTGAAAAAGATGACTGTGGAAGAGATTGCTGAAGAGTGTGGTGTATCCGCACATGCAGCTTTCTACCAGAAAGAATTATTAACCAAAAAATAAAACCCTGACGGCTGCAACCATCAGGGTTTACTTAGGCGATGAAACCAAGAGGCGTCGTCACCATGAACTTCTCAATAATCAACCTGAAAATAACACTTCAGGAGAGTAGGTTCAAGGGAAAAATCACTCTCGGTAAGGAGGTGTTTATGAATGAGTTTGAAGTCTATTACTTCCAAAGCGGCTCCGAAAGGGTTCCGCTGGATTTTCTGCCGATACCGTAAGGTTCGTGGGAAATCTGCAAAAGTTCTCGATGCTCATGATTATGGGTATGAGGCTTGGGCATTCTTAGTGCGCTGCTAAAACCGCGTGCAACCAAAAGGTACCTTAGGGTACCTTTTTTTATTGTGCATCTCTAGGCGACTTCACCTCGTATGCCGTTCGGCGATGCACATCAGTTTAAGCCTTAAGCTGCCGTATGGCTGGACGATCACCGTTATCAGAAGGCGGGGATCATGATCGGGGACTTCTTTAGCCAAGGTGTGGCTCAGCTTAACCTGTTTGATGATAACGCGCCCCGGGCGGACAGAGATGCACGGATGGCTCTCATGGATAAGCTTAACAGGCAGGGAAGGGGCACGTTGAAGTTTGCCGGGCGGGGGATACAGCAGGCCTAGCAAATGAAACGCAAAATGCTCTCGCCGCGCTATACTACGCGGTGGTCAAACTTGCCTGCCGTCGGGGCAAACTGAATTGTCAATACTCATAAGGGTTTTCAGCTTGTTAAGCATTGAAAACCCTCATGTCGATAGCTAAATAGAAGGTTAATCTTCTAAACGATCGAATCTATTCAGGATGTTTTGTATTTATCATTTGTCACCATACGAATGGCTTCAGCATGGAGTTTTTTCATTCCATCTACGGATTTCTTTTCTGTCTGCCTGAGTTGCGCCAGGATGTTTTCAGTTTCTACAGGCTTTCCCAATGCTATCAGGCATGAAACTGCGTAACCTATAACTGCATAAATATCATAATTTTTTTTCGATTTTTCGATGTCTATATAAACATCAGGTTCAACGCTCATCAAAGATACCACTCACTAAAGCGGGCTAAGAAAAGAAGATAATACTTTGAATAATGTCATAACGTTAATAATTTTTTTCTTAAAACCGAAGTGTACTCAAAGTAATGAGTTCTGCTTTAGTGAGGCGCACAACCCTGCTGGTTAAAACTCTATTGGTTTGGCAAATGGAGCGCGAAATGCTCTCGCCGCGCAACACGACGTGGTGGTCAGAGTTGCTGATTTTGCGTGCCAACTAAGATAGTTTTGACAGAGAATCTTGGGGGCATATTGGGGGCATAGATCGCTTTAGGGACACGTTTAGGGGCATGGAATTGTCCTCATATGTCCTTGTATGTCCGACATGTGCAGATCCTAACTTTATGAAAACTCGATAACTTCATGTTTTAGCATTTTTTTTGCTGCTAATCGCATAAATAGGCATTGCCTATACATGTTTCATTTTTGTTATCAAATGGCGATTGTTGCTCGTTAAAAAAGAGTCTTTTCAAAGACTTGCTATCAAAAATCCTTTCCTGTTAACCCTGGCAGCAGGGTCTATGCTTAATAGAAGTGTGCAAATTGGGCGATTAACGCGAATAACCCTGCGGATTAGAGGTTGAAGTGATAATCATTATCACTAACATAGCGTTATGTCCTTCTGACGTAATCATGTGAGGTATACCTATGGAATTGCATTCAGGGACTTTCGATCCAAACAATCCGGGCTGGCAAGGGCTAACGTTGACCCCTGCCGCAGCGGAGCATATTCGCGCACTGACCAGCAAGCAGCCGGCGCTGCGCGGCGTTCGCCTGGGTATCAAACAGACGGGCTGCGCGGGTTTCGGCTATGTGCTGGACACCGTGACCGAACCAGCGAAAGACGATCTGCTGTTCGAGCTAGACGGTGCGCGCCTGTATGTTCCTTTGCAGGCCATGCCGTTCATTGATGGAACGACTGTCGACTATGTGCGCGAAGGATTAAACCAGATATTTAAATTTCATAATCCGAAAGCTCAGCACGAGTGCGGCTGTGGTGAAAGCTTTGGGGTATAGGCGGTACTATGTCTCGTAATGTTGAGTCTCATAAAAGTGAAGCAATGGACGATGTCCAGACCTGGTCAGGCCCTCTTAACTATAAAGAGGGCTTCTTTACCCGGTTACAGACCGACGAGATGGCTCACGGCATCAATGAAGATGTCGTGCGGGCCATTTCGGCTAAACGAAATGAACCTGAATGGATGCTTGAGTTCCGCCTGAATGCTTATCGGGCATGGCTGACTATGGAGGAGCCGCACTGGCTCAAGGCGCACTATGACAAGCTCAACTATCAGGATTATAGCTACTACTCTGCGCCATCCTGCGGCAACTGCGACGACACCTGCGCCTCTGAGCCGGGTGCGGTGCAGCAAACCGGTGCCAATGCCTTCCTGACCAATGAAGTAGAAGAGGCGTTTAACCAGCTGGGCGTTCCGGTGCGTGAAGGCCGCGAGGTGGCGGTGGATGCCATTTTCGACTCCGTCTCCGTAGCAACCACCTACCGGGAGAAACTCTCGGAGCAAGGGATCATCTTCTGCTCGTTCGGGGAGGCAATCCACGATCACCCTGAGCTGGTGAAGAAATACCTCGGTACCGTTGTGCCGAGCAACGATAACTTCTTTGCCGCTCTGAATGCCGCCGTGGCCTCTGACGGCACCTTTATCTATGTGCCGAAAGGCGTGCACTGCCCGATGGAGCTCTCAACCTATTTCCGTATTAACGCGGAGAAAACGGGCCAGTTCGAGCGCACCATCCTGGTGGCTGATGAGGGCAGTTACGTCAGCTATATCGAAGGCTGCTCAGCACCGGTGCGCGATAGCTATCAGCTTCATGCTGCGGTAGTCGAGGTGATCATCCATAAAGACGCGGAGGTGAAGTACTCCACCGTGCAGAACTGGTTCCCGGGGGATAACAACACCGGCGGCATCCTGAACTTCGTAACCAAGCGCGCACTGTGCGAAGGTGAGAACAGCAAGATGTCATGGACGCAGTCAGAGACCGGCTCGGCGATCACCTGGAAATATCCCAGCGTTATCCTGCGCGGCGATAACTCCATCGGCGAGTTCTACTCTGTGGCGCTGACCAGCGGCCACCAGCAGGCTGATACCGGCACTAAGATGATCCATATTGGTAAGAACACCAAATCGACCATTATCTCTAAAGGGATCTCGGCGGGGCAGAGCCAGAACAGCTACCGCGGGCTGGTGAAAATCATGCCGACGGCGACCAACGCGCGTAACTTCACCCAGTGTGACTCGATGCTGATTGGACCTGACTGTGGGGCGCACACCTTCCCCTACGTCGAGTGCCGCAATAACAGCGCCCAGCTGGAGCATGAGGCGACCACTTCGCGCATTGGGGAGGATCAGCTCTTCTACTGCCTGCAGCGTGGCATTAGCGAAGAGGATGCAATATCCATGATTGTTAACGGCTTCTGTAAAGATGTCTTCTCCGAGCTGCCGCTGGAGTTTGCTGTAGAAGCACAAAAACTGCTGGCAATTAGTCTTGAACACAGCGTCGGTTAAGGAATAAGGGAATCTCTATGTTAAGTATTAAAGATTTACAGGTATCCGTTGAAGATAAAGAGATCCTGCGCGGTCTGAGCCTTGAGGTACGCCCCGGCGAGGTCCATGCCATTATGGGACCCAACGGCTCCGGTAAAAGTACGCTGTCGGCTACCCTTGCTGGCCGGGAAGACTATGAGGTCACCGGCGGCAGCGTTGAGTTTAAAGGCAAAGATCTGCTGGAGCTGGATCCAGAGGAGCGAGCAGGCGAAGGCGTCTTTATGGCGTTTCAGTACCCGGTGGAGATCCCCGGCGTCAGCAATCAGTTCTTCCTGCAAACCGCCCTCAACGCCGTGCGCAAGCACCGTGGGCAGGATGAGCTAGACCGCTTTGATTTCCAGGATCTGATGGAAGAGAAGATCAAGCTGCTGAAGATGCCGGAAGATCTGCTCACGCGCTCGGTCAACGTTGGCTTCTCCGGCGGAGAGAAGAAGCGCAATGACATTTTGCAGATGGCGGTGCTTGAACCTGAGCTGTGCATCCTGGATGAAACCGACTCCGGGCTGGATATTGATGCGCTGAAGATTGTCGCCGATGGCGTGAACTCTCTGCGTGACGATAAACGCGCCTTTATTATTGTGACGCACTACCAGCGTATCCTTGACTATATCAAGCCAGACTACGTGCATGTCCTCTATCAGGGGCGCATTGTTAAATCCGGTGATTTTACGCTGGTCAAACAGCTGGAGGAGCAGGGCTATGGCTGGCTTACCGAACAGCAGTAACGCACTGCAACAGTGGCATCATCTGTTTGAAGCCCGGGGCGGGAACCGCTCTGAGCAGGCTCAGCAGCATCTGCAGCAGATGCTGCGCTTAGGTCTGCCGACGCGTAAGCATGAAGACTGGAAATATACCGCTCTGGACGGGCTGCTGAAGAGCCAGTTTGTCGTGAAAAGCAGTCACATTAGCACTGAGCAGCGCGATGCCCTTGCGCTGCCACTCGACGCGCTGCGGCTGGTCTTTATCGACGGGCAGTTTGATGCGGATTTAAGTGACAGCCTTGATGACAGCGGGTATAGCGTGTCGATCAATGACGAGCGTAGTACATTGCCCGCGCCGGTGCAGTCAGAGGTATTTTTACATCTTACCGAAAGCCTCTCGGCGAGCGTGACGCACATTCGCGTGGCCCGCAACCAACGGCCTGCTAAGCCGCTGCTGTTGATGCACATCACTCAAGGAGTAGACGGTGAGGAGATGAATACCGTTCACTACCGGCACCATCTTGAGCTGGCCGAGGGCGCTGAGGCAACGATCTATGAGCACTATGCCAGCCTGAACGACCGCGGCCATTTTACCGGCTCGCGCCTGACGATGAACGTCGGGGCTAACGCACAGCTGCACCATGTGAAGCTGGCCTTTGAGAACGCGGGCAGCTACCACTTTGCCCATAACGATCTCTTTATGGCGGCCGATGCCACGGCCTGGAGCCACAGCTTCCTGCTCGGCGGAGCCGTGCTGCGGCACAATACCAGCACTCAGCTTAACGGTGAAAATACCACTCTGCGCATCAATAGCCTGGCGATGCCCGTCAATAACGAAGTATGTGATACCCGCACCTGGCTTGAGCACAATAAAGGCTTCTGTAACAGCCGCCAGCTGCATAAAACCATCGTTAGCGACAAAGGCCGAGCGGTATTTAACGGCATGATTAACGTTGCCCAGCATGCCATCAAAACCGATGGGCAGATGACCAACAACAATCTGCTGTTGGGTCGACTAGCGGAGGTGGATACCAAGCCGCAGCTTGAAATCTATGCCGATGATGTGAAGTGCAGCCACGGGGCCACCGTTGGCCGCATCGATGATGAACAGATGTTTTACCTGCGCTCACGCGGTATCGATCAACAGGCCGCGCAGCAGATGATTATCTATGCCTTTGCCGCTGAACTGACGGAAGCCATCAGTGACGAGGCGCTTAAGCAGCAGGTGCTGAGTCGTATTGGTCAGCGCCTGGCAGGGGGCAACGCATGAGTTATTCCGTGAGCGATGTGCGGGCGGATTTTCCCGTCCTGTCGCGTGAAGTGAACGGCGTGCCGCTGGCCTATCTGGACAGCGCTGCCAGCGCGCAAAAACCGAATCAGGTTATCGACGCCGAGGCCGAGTTCTATCGTCACGGCTATGCCGCTGTGCATAGGGGGATCCATACCCTGAGCGCCGAGGCAACGCAGCGGATGGAGAACGTACGCGCACAGGCGGCCGGTTTCCTCAATGCCCGGACGGCGGAGGAGATTGTCTTTGTCCGCGGCACCACCGAGGCGATCAACCTCGTCGCTAACAGCTGGGGCAGCAGCCAGATCCGCGCCGGGGACAACATCATCATTACGATGATGGAGCACCATGCCAACATCGTTCCGTGGCAGATGCTGTGCGAACGTACCGGGGCTGAGCTGCGGGTGATCCCGCTCAACGCTGATGGCACATTACAGCTGGACGTCTGGCGCGAGCTCCTTGACGATCGCACGCGTCTGCTGGCGATTACCCAGGTCTCTAACGTACTGGGTACTGAAAACCCTATCGCCGAGATGAGCGCGCTTGCCCATCAGCATGGTGCGAAGGTGCTGGTGGACGGTGCGCAGGCGGTGATACACCATAGCGTTGACGTGCAGGCGCTGGACTGCGATTTCTATGCTTTTTCCGCGCACAAACTGTATGGGCCTACCGGCATCGGCATCCTCTATGTCAAAGAGGATATTCTTCAGGCGATGCCGCCGTGGGAAGGGGGCGGGTCAATGATCGCCACCGTCAGCCTGACGGACGGGACAACCTATGCTCGTGCGCCGTGGCGCTTTGAGGCGGGCACCCCAAATACCGGCGGGATTATCGCCCTCGGCGCGGCCATAGAGTACGTCAGTACGTTGGGCCTCGATAATATTCAGGCTTATGAGCAATCTCTAATGGCCTATGCGCTGGCTGAGATGGCCACCGTACCGGATATCACCCTCTATGGCCCAGCGCAGCGTCAGGGCGTAATCGCATTTAATCTGGGCAAGCACCACGCCTATGACGTAGGTAGTTTCCTCGATAATTACGGCGTGGCGGTGCGCACCGGCCATCACTGTGCAATGCCGCTGATGGCATTTTATAATGTACCGGCAATGTGTCGTGCATCGCTGGCTATTTACAACACCCAGGAAGAGGTGGATCGTCTGGTAGCCGGGCTGAAACGTATTCATCAGCTGCTGGGCTAACAAAGGAGCGGTTATGGCTGAATTACCCGATAAAGAGCGGCTGCTGCGTAACTTTACGCGCTGCGCTAACTGGGAAGAGAAATATCTTTATATCATCGAACTGGGTCAGCGCCTGCCCGCCTTGAGCGAACAGGCACACAGCACAGAGAACACGATTCAGGGCTGCCAGAGCCAGGTCTGGATCGTAATGCAACAGAATGAGAGCGGCATTATTGAGCTTCAGGGTGATAGCGACGCGGCTATTGTAAAAGGGCTGATTGCCGTCGTCTTTATTCTTTACCAGCAGATGACGGCTCAGGATATTGTCGCTTTTGATGTCCGTCCGTGGTTTGAAAAAATGGCCCTCGCCCAGCATTTAACGCCTTCGCGCTCCCAGGGACTGGAAGCGATGATCCGCGCAATTCGTAACAAAGCCGCTAACATTAGCTAAACTGTTTATATAGCTTTCATCCTGTTACGCGAGGTGGATCTCCGCCTCGTGTAATTTTCAGCTTTCTGGCGCTGGGCCAGTGAATACGGGAACCTCAGTATGAAACGCGCGTCTCTAATAACAGTGAGTCTTGTCAGCGCTTTTAGCGCTATTCAAACTGCCCACGCAGCGGACTATTTACTGCCGCCGCCGGGTAGTCGTCTTATTGGTCAAAATCAGACCTACACCGTGCAGCCTCAGGATCGTAACCTGCAGGCGATAGGCCGTCACTTCGACACGCCCGCAATGCTGCTTATTGAAGCAAATAACACCATTGCGCCGGTGCCGAAGCCGGGAACGGAGATGACAATTCCTACCCAAATGCTGCTGCCCGATACGCCGCGGGAAGGTATTGTCATCAACCTGGCCGAGCTGCGGCTCTACTTCTATCCGCCGGGTGAAAACAGCGTGCAGGTCTACCCTATCGGTATAGGCCAGCAGGGGCTTGAAACGCCCGTTACGCTGACCCGGATTAGCCAGAAGATACCTAACCCCACCTGGACCCCGCCTGCGGGCATACGGGCGCGCTCGCTTGCCAAAGGCATTACGCTTCCCGCCGTTGTGCCTGCGGGGCCAGGTAACCCGCTGGGACGCTTTGCGCTGCGTTTGGCAGAGGGGAGGGGGGAGTACCTCATACATGGAACCAACGCCCCTGACAGCGTCGGGCTCCGCGTTAGCTCCGGCTGCATCCGAATGGCTGCACCGGATATCCAGGCACTCTTTTCTCAGGCATCCACCGGTATGCCGGTACGTATCATTAATGAGCCAGTGAAGTACTCTGTTGAACCTGACGGTAAACAGTACATTGAAGTGCATCGCCCGCTGTCGCAGCAGCCGGAGGAGAATACGCAAACCGTGCCTATCACCTTAACCGCAACCTTTAGCGACACTATTCGTCAGGCGGGGGGCGATCGGGCAACGATTGATAAGGCTATGCTGCGTCGTGCAGGCTATCCGGTGAGCGTGCCGGTGGTAAAGAGCGAGTCTGGTCCAGCGGCGGTGCTGTCAGCGCACAACAGCACTTCTTCCGCAGTGACCGGAGCAGGGAGTGAGAGTTCGGGAGAGCTGATAACGCAGTAGTGAAAGAAGCTGATAAATCGCGGGCAAAAAAAATGGCGCACAGTGTGCGCCATTTTATTACAGGAACTCTTACTTACGGTAAGAGTGAGCCTGGTTGTCCAGACGCTGGTTAGCGCGAGCTGCGTCGTCTTTAGCAGCCTGAACGTCAGAACGGATTGCGTTCACGTCGTTGCTCAGCTGGTCAACTTTAGCGTTCAGAGTCTGAACGTCAGAAGACAGCTGGTCGATTTTAGCGTTGCTGGAGCAACCTGCCAGCAGAGTAGAACCCAGGATTACCGCGCCCAGTACCAGTTTAGTACGATTCATTATTAATACCCTCTAGATTGAGTTAATCTCCATGTAGCGTTACAAGTATTACACAAAGTTTTTTATGTTGAGAATATTTTTTTGATGGGAATACACCTAAATTTGATCGTTCGCTCAAAGATGCACCGACTTTAGCGAAAAAGGCAAAAAAGCTGTGTGAAAACAGACCATTTTCATCGGATATATCTTATGAAATACGACGTTAAATAGTCTAATCCGATTTGCATTTCTATTGACAGTGGCTATTGAAGGAATAAAAAAAGCGCCCGTAAGGCGCTTTTATTGCAAATTAATAGAGCTGTTAATAATTACAGTACATGCACGGAAGCAGTATTAGTTGTGCCGCTCGGAACCAGCGCACCGGAAACCATTACGACCACGTCGCCTTTCTGTGCCAGCCCGCTCTCCAGGGCGATCTCTTTACCCTGCAGGTAGAAATCATCAGTGGAGGCAATTTCCTTCACCAGCTGCGCGACAACGCCTTTGCTCAGCACCAGCTGACGAGCGGTCAGTTCATTGGTAGTCAGCGCCAGAATGGTGGCGTCCGGGAAGTATTTACGTACCGCGCGAGCAGATTTACCGCCCTGAGTCGCGACAACGATCAGCGGCGCTTCCAGTTTTTCAGCAGTCTCTACCGCACCACGGCAAACGGCTTCGGTGATGCGCAGCTTACGGCTGTCGTTGTTGAAGTCCAGACGGCTGGTCATCACGCGGTCGGTACGCTCGCAGATGGTTGCCATGATGGTCACCGCTTCCAGCGGGTATTTACCCTTAGCAGATTCACCGGAGAGCATGACGGCATCGGTGCCATCAAGAATGGCGTTGGCCACGTCGCCGGCTTCTGCGCGAGTCGGACGCGGGTTCTTGATCATGGAGTCCAGCATCTGGGTAGCGGTGATGACCACTTTGCGCGCGCGGATACATTTTTCGATCATCATCTTCTGGGCGAAGATAACTTCTTCTACCGGGATCTCAACGCCCAGGTCGCCACGGGCAACCATGATGCCGTCAGAGGCTTCGAGGATTTCGTCGAAGTTGTTCAGACCTTCCTGGTTTTCGATCTTGGAGATGATCTGAATGTTCTCCCCACCGTGCGCCTTCAGGTGCTCACGAATTTCAACTACGTCAGAGCGCTTACGAATAAAGGAGGCCGCAACGAAGTCCACGCCTTGCTCACAGCCGAAGATCAGATCCTGCTTGTCTTTCTCGGCAAGGGCAGGCAGGGCGATAGAGACGCCCGGCAGGTTAACGCCTTTATTTTCGCCGAGGTCGCCGTTGTTCAGCACTTTACAAACAACCTTGTTACCTTCGATAGCGGTCACTTCCATACCGATCAGGCCATCGTCGACCAGCACGGTATTACCGACGGAGAGGTCGGTGGTGAAGCCTTCATAGGTCACCGCAACGATGTCGTTGTTACCGACTACGGATTTATCGGTGGTGAAGGTAAAGGTCTGGCCTGCTTTCAGGGAGACGTCGTTGCCGCCTTCCAGCTTGATGGTGCGAATTTCCGGCCCTTTGGTATCCAGCAAAATCGCGGCTTTTTTGCCGGTTTTGCTCATCACGTTGCGCAGATTCTGGATGCGCTGACCGTGTTCTGCATAGTCACCGTGAGAGAAGTTGAGACGCATAACGTTCATACCGGCGTCCAGCATCTTGGTTAACATCTCTTCGGATTCGGTTTTCGGGCCGATGGTGCAAACAATTTTGGTCTTTTTCATGACAGTCTTAGTCTTTAAGTTGTGAAGGATAGGAGAATAGTGCTCCGGGGGCGCACCGCCGCGGAGTCAAACCTGTGTTGCGAAAGTTGTGATGCCACAGCCTAAGGATAGGTGACATCAAAAGAGCGTGCAGAGTAATGTGTGCTTGAGTTTCAGCCCAAAACGGGAGTATGCGATGTGATAGTTGAATTTTACAGTTCAATGAGCTGAAACCATTCAATAGCGACCAGGCAACTATTATACGCTGAAAAAAGAGCAAAAGGAAAATGAAAACAGCGTTTCAAAAAGGTTCTGTGCAGTTTCACAACGAAGTGTGATCAAGGTGTTAAGTCTTCACATACTGATAAAATTTCTCATTAGCAGCGAGTCCAGGCGCTGACGGAGGATTGGTCGCTTTTTGCGCCGTTGCTTTCCAATAAACCGTTTTTCATAACGTTTTTATCATTATCATTTCTCTGTTATTAAGCGCATTTTCATCTTTGTTGAGGAAACATTTTTTTATCAGGAGAAGATAAATGGGAAATATATCTGCGCACTTTAATCGTAAGGAGTTTGCATGCCACTGCGGCTGTGGGTTTGCAGCCGTGGATAAAAAGCTTAACGAAATTTTGGAGGATGTCCGTGGTTATTTTAATGTGCCGGTGATGATAAATTCAGCGTGCCGCTGTGCGGCTTATAATCAAAAAGTGGGCGGTGCGCAGAAAAGTCAGCACGTCCACGGTCTGGCCGCTGATATTGCGGTGGTAAATATTCCACCGGACACCGTGGCAGACTATCTGGAGCGAATGCACAGCGCTTGCTCGATTGGGCGTTACGACACCTTCACACATATCGATGTGCGTGATACCCCAGCGCGCTGGGATCGGCGCAGCAGATGATGCATAGCAACAGGCGTGGCGTGATCAAGTTTACCGAAGCGAGTGATATACTCGCTTCATGGTCGTCTTAATAGAGAAGGCCTTAGATAAAAATATTTATAATATTCTTGAGTTGCAGCACCAGCTTACTCGCACTCTTTTGCTTACCATGATAGAGATGAATAGTTGGATGGCGGTCTTTGATAGGTAAGTAGACAACGCCATCAACTTTAAACATAGTGGCTATTTTTCTGGTAAGAAATGAACAACCTTTTCCGGAACGAACGTTATAGAGTAGACCTGTCAGGTTAAGATTATGCTCAATGAAGGTGATTTCAGCGAGGTGCTCTTTAGCCATTTGATAAAAACTTCTCTGGAGATAATCAGTTGAGAGATCTTTCCAGATAAATATATTAGTTTTGTTATTCCTGGGATGATAGTCATCAGGCATACAGAGCACTATCTCATCACCCTTCCATTTATCAACATCGCAATCCGCATTAGGTGAGATTTCACGTAATGATATAACAATGGTGTTTTTACTCTGTATTTCATCAATATCAGTCAATTTAACAACATAACGTTCACAATTGAATAAAATATTTTCACTTTTCATTGCCATTACGATCTGTTGATAAAGAAGTTCAGGGACGCTGATATCAAAAAGAATCGTAAACGGACTTTCAGCATGACCAGAACGACACTCGTTCTCGAGAGCCAATATCATTTCGTAGATAGGTTTGCATTTTTGATAATATTCAACTGCTAATTCTGTCGGCTCCAGACTGTTGTAGGTGCGATTAAACAATTTTCCCCCGAGGTAATCTTCAAGTTCAAAAATGGCTTTGCTCAAGGGGGAACGGGTGATACAGAGGGCCTCGGCTGCTTTAGCAAAATTGCGTACCTCCATAGTAACCATAAAGTATTTCATCTTTTTAGCAAGTAATACGCCCATTCGGCTATCTCCAATGATGCTATAAGAGTAGTGTCAAAACGTCGTTCGTACGTCTAAAACTATATTGATTTATGATTGTTATGTCATTGACCTGTCCATTGCTATCGCACAATAAACGTTAAATGGATCAGGATGAGGATTATTTTTGGAATGACTCTACTCATTTTATGAACACTATTACATCGCAATAGCAATATCATCAACTTTGACAGCCTGAGAAAAGGCAGGATTAAGGAGGCGCTGTAATGACTCCCTTAAACATTATCAATGGCCCAAAGCCATCACAGGTCGCAATGATTATGGCTCTTTCAACTATTATTGGCCATGACCCAGATACCTTTATCGCCGCTTTTGCTGGCAGTATCATATTTGTGGTTTCTGCCATCGATTTTGCTATCTGGGCTCGCATTTTACTGTTCGGCGCCTCGATGATTGTCGGTTTAACCTGTTCAGATTTTTGTGCCCAAGTGTTATCACTGCTGAGCGGTAAACTATTTGGTTTAACACTTGATGTCCCTCCTGGGGTTGGTGCTGTGATAGGGGCGGCGGCGGCAGTGCGATTGCTTATGTACTTAAGCACCCGGCCTAAAAAAGTCGGCTCGATTTTTGATCGCAATTTCAGGAAAGATGAGAAATGATTTTATTTTATTATAGCTATATGATTAATATTCTTGTTGCAGGTATGATTATCTCAAAGATCGTTTTCACCTGCGTGGTGCCTGCCTCGCATCACCCCGCCTACTCATGGGTGACATGGGCTTTAGCTGTGGCTTGCAGTGCGCTCATCGTCTGGATTCTTCAAGGTCATCTCAGGCTAGCCGAGCTGGCGCAAACGGTTATCAACGTTCTATTTTGCATGGCTCTCTTCTCTGCCGATGGCGATGTTGCCTTTTTGATTAAAGGGAAGGATATACATCCGTAATCTGAGTCGTCGGGTTTCTGTTAATAACATTAATAGTAGATCGTGCTGGGGACGTGCTACTTACAGGCGGTTGTTAAAGCAGCGGGAAGGTGCGCTTAATTGATAAATATCACAATGATAATGTGAATTTAAAAGATTAGTGATTTTAAAATATTTACCATTGTTAACAGATAGTGATAGAGGGGAAAATGAATATCAGTCACGATTTGTTTTATCGCAGCGGTCGGGTTCTTAGCTTACATTATGAGGTTTTCAAGGGTGACGATCGCGCGTTGATTAGTATAGTTGAAGATGGGGAGCGGTATGATCTCTATTATTGTGACTATCCCATTCAGGATGTACGGTTCGTACAGAATCAGAGTGCGGATGAGATAATGATCTCCTGGCTTGCATGGGTAGACGGCCAGCGCATGCACTCCAGAACCTATTTTCTCAGTTTTGACGATGCGTTTATTGTTCAACGCGTCGATCTGCTTAAAACAACCTATATCGGCAGAGAGAAAAACATCCTGCCAAGGACGCTGCAATTTGAAAATTATTTGCTGTTAGGGCAGGTTAATCTGGTAGAAGGAAGAGTCAGCGTAAGCGTGTATGATATCGATACACTCAGTGAAGTTCTGCCAGTAACCTTAATAGAGGAGTGCATAAGCTATGATTTTTATCATGTACCTGAACGCTGTACAGAAAAATTTTATGTGACGAAAGTTGATCCGCACGAAGCTGCCATTATGTTCTATGATGAATTCGACGAGCGGTGTGTCTATACCTGTCGAATTGATAGCACAACGCGTATCGGCAGTGGTTGTGAACAATGATGTTCTTTTCCAGTTTAAAGCCATAAATGTTGATATTGAGGCAATAAATTACGTTGTTTTCCCCTGGTTCGTGAATGTCTGACGTTAGCTGATCTTATATAAATGCAGGCCCGCCGCGACGAGCCTGATAATAACCTCAGGCCTCAGCGAAGTTCAATAGTGCATCACCATCGAGGCGGTAACGTACCCACTCGCTTTGAGGCAGTGCGCCGATGCTGAGATAAAAATCGATAGAGGGCTGGTTCCAGTCAAGAACGCTCCACTCCAGGCGGCCGCACTGACGTGTGACTGCGCACTGAGCGATATATTTCAGCAGCGCCTTGCCCGCGCCCTTGCCGCGATATTCTGGTGAGACGTACAGGTCTTCCATATAAATACCGTTACGTCCGAGCCAGGTTGAGTAGCTGGTGAAAAAGACGGCGTAGCCTACCGTTTTCCCATCGATTTCGCAGATCAGTGCTTCGGTTTTACTTTCAGCGCCAAACAGCGTTTTACCAATATCTTCCGGCGTGGTTACCACCTCTTCCGGCGCTTTTTCATACACCGCCAGCTCATAAATCATATCGTAAATCGCGTTCACGTCTGTCGGGCGGGCCTGGCGAATCGTGATACTCATTGTTTTTCCTGTCATATCTGTAAAAGGCAAATGCAGGTGCATAGCATAAACGTTATTCAAAGAATAATTAAGTGCAATGACTCCCCTGGCTGAGAGGACCCTAACGACGCGGATTAGATGGAGTAGCGATAACCGGCAGTGGGTAGTATTGAGGGGGCGAGCGTCAGGTAAGGCGGTGATAATGCGGTTCTGAACGCTGACTCACCGCACAAAGCAAAAAGCCCGCTAAAAGCGGGCTTCTTTAAATTTGGCTCCTCTGACTGGACTCGAACCAGTGACATACGGATTAACAGTCCGCCGTTCTACCGACTGAACTACAGAGGAATCGTGTGAACGCAGCGAATATTAGCGGCTTAAAATTTTTTGTCAAACTTCATTTGAATCAATGTCGTTCGTCTGCTGCTTCTCTCACCACTCTGTTGTTTTTCGCAACAAAATAGCCGCAAAATACTTTGCAGGATCGGCATTTCTCCCTCATCATTTGAAATGAGGTTTCAACTTTCTCTCTCGCACTCTCGCTAAGGTCCATTTTGAACGTCACTGCCGCTCTACGACAGGCCGTCGTGCGCACGTCCTGGTATAAAAAACGTAATAGTTACCGAGTCCTTTTCTGGCGTGAGATCACTCCGCTGGCGGTACCTATCTTTCTGGAGAATACCTGCGTACTGCTGATGGGGGTGCTGAGCACCTTTCTGGTCAGCTGGTTAGGTAAGGAGGCGATGGCGGGCGTCGGTCTTGCCGATAGCTTTAACATGGTTGTGATGGCCTTCTTCGCCGCTATCGACCTGGGGACCACCGTGGTTGTGGCCTTTAGCCTGGGCAAGCGCGACCGACGGCGTGCGCGTGCGGCGGCGCGGCAGTCGCTGGTGATTATGACCCTCTTTGCCGCCGTGCTGGCGGCGGTGATCCACTATTTTGGCGCACAAATTATTGACGTTGTTGCAGGAGAGGCGACGCCAGAGGTGAAAGCGCTGGCGCTGACCTATCTGGAGCTGACGGTGCTTAGCTATCCGGCGGCCGCAATTGCGCTTATCGGTAGCGGGGCGTTGCGTGGGGCAGGGAACACCAAAATCCCGTTAATGATTAACGGTGGGATGAACATCCTCAATATCATTATCAGCAGCGCGCTGATCTACGGCGTCTTCTCCTGGCCGGGGATA
This sequence comes from Escherichia sp. ESNIH1, assembly GCA_002918705.1. GTDB lineage: Bacteria > Pseudomonadota > Gammaproteobacteria > Enterobacterales > Enterobacteriaceae > Pseudescherichia. Next base: position 24,551 of record PQKR01000007.1, read on the forward strand.
GGCTTTGCCGGTGCCGGGCTGGGCCTGACCATCTCCCGCTATATTGGCGCGGTGGCCATTATCTGGGTGCTGATGATTGGCTTCAACCCGGCGCTGCGTATTACTCTTAAGAGCTACTTTAAGCCGCTAAACTTTGCCATTGTTTGGGAAGTCATGGGTATCGGTATCCCGGCCAGTATTGAGTCAGTGCTTTTCAACAGCGGCAAGCTGCTGACGCAGATCTTCGTCGCCGGAATGGGAACCAACGTCATCGCCGGTAACTTTATTGCCTTTTCCGTGGCGGCGTTAATCAACCTGCCGGGAAACGCCCTTGGCTCTGCCTCAACGATCATTACCGGTAGACGGCTGGGTAAGGGGCAGATTGGCCAGGCCGAGCGCCAGCTGCGCCATGTTTTTTGGCTATCGACTATTGGCCTGACCGCCATTGCGTGGTTCAGCGCACCGTTTGCAGGCCTGCTGGCCTCGTTCTATACCCCTGAACAGGATGTTCAGGAGGTGGTAAAAGTGCTGCTCTGGCTTAACGCCGCCTTTATGCCTATTTGGGCCGCCTCGTGGGTGTTGCCAGCGGGGCAGAAGGGGGCACGTGACGCGCGTTTTGCGATGTGGGTCTCGATGCTTGGCATGTGGGGCTGCCGCGTGGTGGCAGGTTATACACTTGGCGTAGTATTGGGCATGGGTGTGGTAGGCGTCTGGCTGGGGATGTTCCTCGACTGGGCGGTGCGCGGCGTACTTTTTTACTGGCGTATGGCCAGCGGTCGCTGGCTATGGAAATATCCACGCGTTAAACGGCAGGATGTACAGTAAACACGCGGGAGAGCGCTGATTTTTGAGCGGCCTGGGGAATAATTGGGCAATCGGTCGATTTTTTTAAATCACCCTTTGACAAGGCCATCCCTCGTCGTTAATATTCGCCCCGTTCACACGATTCCTCTGTAGTTCAGTCGGTAGAACGGCGGACTGTTAATCCGTATGTCACTGGTTCGAGTCCAGTCAGAGGAGCCAAATTTAAAGAAGCCCGCTTTTTAGCGGGCTTCTTGCTTTTCAGTGCTGGCGGATTACAGGGCAAATCCATAGTGCGAACCGTCGGGTAACTCAATATCGAGACGAAGCTTTCCGCCCGTTGCTTCAACATAGCGTTTAAGCGTCGATAGCTTCAGGTCACGCCCCTGTTTCTCCATTCCTGCTACCGTGGGTTGACTGATGCCCAACGCCTGCGCCATTTCTACCTGCGTTTTTTGTACTTTTTCACGCAGCTCAGCAAGATGAATGTTAATCAGGATCTCTGTGGCCTGAGCCTGAGCGGCCGCCACGACATCCGGCTTTTCATCCGCAAGGAGTTTCTCCAGCGTTCTACCCATCTTGTTACTCCTTCTTTTTTAATTCGTTTAGCCAGTTAGCATATTCCCGTTCAGCCAGCGGGATCATCTCTGCATAAAAACGTTTTTCATTACCGACCTTACTTCCTGCGCAAAGCATAATGCCGGTGCGGTATGGGTCGAAGGCGAAAAAAACGCGTAGCGGATCGCCCCGATTTTGTACCCGTGACTCCTTCATGTTGTAGTAACAAGAACCTTTAAGCGTATCGGCATACGGCCTCGACAGCGTAGGTCCTTTATCTCGCAGAACAAGCAGAGCAGCTAACACCCGTGCTCGATTACAGTCATTAAGCGAAGTAAACCAGGCATCGAACATGTCTGTGGTTTTAATTTCCCACATGGGATCTCCTTATCACTATAGGTTAAATGCTATATAGGTGTAAAGCGATAAACAGGAGTGTCATGTCATTCAGCAGGAAATGCACCTAGTACAGAGTGAAAGCTGGAGATGCATTCCAATGATGAAACGGAAAGTGTTGGCAGGAGTAAATAAAACGGCTCCCGGTACGGAAGCCGTGATCGGAGTGCTTACCGGAACGGCGGCTCGTTGAAGGTCCTTAGCTTACGCGAGTGCAGGCGGTCGCCTTCGGCGCGCAGCAGGTCAATCGCCCGGATACCAATCTGTAAGTGCTCCGAAATTGCCCCCTCATAAAAACGGTTCGCCTGGCCCGGCAGTTTGATCTCGCCGTGCAGCGGCTTGTCAGAGACGCAGAGCAGGGTGCCGTAGGGAACGCGGAAACGGTAGCCCTGGGCGGCAATGGTGGCGCTCTCCATATCTATCGCCACCGCGCGGCTCAGGTTAAAGCGGAGAGCCGAGGCGCTGTAGCGCAGTTCCCAGTTGCGATCGTCAGTGGTGACCACTGTCCCGGTACGCAGCCGCTGCTTGACCTCTTCACCAGGCATACCGCTTACCGCTTTAGTGGCGTCGTACAGCGCACGCTGAACTTCCGCGATGCTCGGGATAGGAATATCCGGTGGCAGCACCGCATCCAGGACATGATCGTCGCGCAGATAGGCGTGCGCCAGCACGTAGTCACCAATCGACTGGCTCTCACGCAGGCCGCCGCAGTGGCCGATCATTAGCCATAATGCGGGCCGCAGTACGGCAAGGTGATCGCAGATGGTTTTGGCGTTTGACGGCCCCACGCCGATGTTAACCAGCGTAATGCCTTCCCCGTCGGCGGTGATCAGATGCCAGGCGGGCATCTGATGCTTCTTCCATGCCAGATCGGAGATGGCCTCTTCCGGCGCTTCGGTCTCGGCGGTGATCCAGACTCCACCGGCACAGGAGAGCGCAATGTAGGGGCTATCTGGATCGAGGATCTGGCTACAGCCCCAGCGTACAAACTCATCCACGTAGCGGGTGTAGTTAGTAAACAGCACGAAGGGCTGGAAGTGCTCGACAGGCGTGCCGGTATAGTGGCGCAGGCGTGCCAGCGAGAAGTCAACGCGGCGTGCGTCAAAGTGCGACAGCGGATAGAGCTCCGTAGGGTGAAACAGCCCATCGGCGGTCTCATCGCCAATCTGTGCCAGCTCGGTTGTGGGGAAGTGGCGGGTCAGGCCAGCGCTCATGGAGCGATCCAGCGTGAGGGCAGAGCCGTCAATCACGTAGGGATAGGGGATCTCATGCTGAGAGGGCCCAACTTCAATCAATGCGCCATAGTCATTGTACAGCAGCGTTAACTGTTCCAGCAGATAGGCGCGAAAGAGACCCGGACGTGTGATGGTGGTGGTATAGCGGCCCGAGTGAGTAAAGCGACCGTAGGCGCGCGTTTTCGGCGGATTGGTACTATTCCCATCCCAGGAGACTGACAGCTCCGGATAGACAAACTTGCCCTGGGCACGCGTCAGGGTGTCAGGCAGCGAGCCATCCTCAATATACTGGCCGATGGCGTTGCGTAGCGCGTTGACCGACTGCTCATACAGCGCGTCAAGCTTCTCCAGCGCCTGTTCAGGCGTTAAACCTTCACCCATGTTATGCATCGTTATCTCCTTTTTCGCAGGTGTGCTGACATACACGATAGTATGTCACAGGAATATGAAACAAAAGGGTGGGATAATTTCATACTTTAGCCACGCCCTGCCTGCCTATACTCCTGTGATCGATCGCTGCCGGATCTCCTTTGATGTCGATTATAGAACGTCTCTTTACCCTTCAGCATGGAAGCCGGAATAGTGGGGCGCTGCTCCTGCTGGTTACTCTCTCTTTACTCACGCATTACGCTTACGGCTACTATCCGCCGGATCCCCCCGCGGAGTGCAGCAGTAGCATTGATGATGTCGAGCGCGGGCGCTGCCTGCTGGATCGGGTTTACCAGGCAGGCGACACGGCAGCCGAGGTAGGTTTAGACCGAGCGGCATACCGTCAGCAGGCGGGGAGCGCGCTGGCGCAAATTGAAGAGATGGCAGCGCCACCGGCCTGGCTACTGTCTGAGGCGCGCTTTGCCTGGGCATGGGCCAACGATCCGGATAATAGCGTCTTTAACGACCCGGTAAACGAAGAGGCGGACAGGCTTACTATTGCGCACTATCAGACGGTCTGCTGGCCACCCAATCTGGAAACCTACAGCGTTGAGCACGATATTTCTCAGCTGCTTTGTACCGTAGCGAGGCAGCGTATCCATCTGTTGGAAAACGGCCTCGATCGGGCTCGCCCGGATGATGCGGCTATGAAGGCGGTGATGGGGTTTATCGAGCGTTACCCTCTGCTGAAAAGCGATACGGGGCTGGATGAGGCCAATCAGCGTCTGGCTCGACGATTAGTCGTCCTGGGTCTGGGATTCGCTTCTGCCGAACGGGTGGGCACCCAGTTCAAACAGGCGGCGGGGCTTGCTTTTATGATGCTGTCGGTTGCCGATACGCAGCGTGATGGGCCGGATCGCGAGGCGGTTGCTTTTGCTGCCGGTATCGCGCAGCTTGTCGATTTATTCAGGCCTGCAGAGCTCCCCCGGCAGGATTACAACATCAAGCTGGTGGCTATAAGCCACCGTCTGCTTTCCGCCGCATTTCCGCCGGAAAGTCATGTCGTCATCAATAGTAGCCAGCTACAAACGGATATGGATATCGATATTGCGCTAAATCCTGTCTATCCACCCGCCATGCGCAGCGCGGCGGCAGCCGAGGCCAGAGGGCTAATAGACAGCCTAACCCAGAATGCCCTTCAGCAGCGGGAGTATGCTACGCAACGGGAGCGGTTGGAGGTGGTGCAAACGCTTTTTGAGCGGCTTGAGCACGCTATGCCAGAGCCAGAGCCAGAGCCAGAGCCAGAGCCAGAGCAGCATCCTGAATTTGCCGCTGTTTGCCCTGTTGAGATATAAAAAAACCGGCCAGAGCGGCCGGTTTAGGTATCAGATTTTGCAGGCGTCGCCGCAGTCATCATCGGCGATAATCGCTTGCGCTTTTTTATCAGCGTCTTCCAGACGTTCCGCATTGCGCTCCTGCGCTTCTTCAAGCCCGGCGAACTCCAGGTTGTCGAGATCAATTTCCATTAGCTACCCCTTTTTAAAGCCGATTGAATCAATACTGTAGCATTATATGCCATCCACCTGGGATGGCGAGAAATGCTCATCCGCGACGCAATCAGGCCTCTTTAGGCCAGCGCTGCATCGCCACAGGGAACGGCATCGCCTCTGGCTGGGCTGGCGTTCTTACCACCAGGCTAGGCAGGGCCAGCTCAATCTCATTTTCATTCAGCTTTTCAATGATGCGAATATTAATCTCCTGCTGAATATCCATGTACTTGTTATAATCCGCCGTATTAACAATATGAACGACCTCAAAGGTCAAACGATCCGCATTGAACGCCAGCAGATGGGCGCGATCGAACTTTGTCTCACCCACCTCATTGATAATGGTTTTTACCATGTCACCCACGATGCGCAGCTTTTCCGGCGGCGTAGCGAGGGCCACACCAAAGGTGAAAACGATACGGCGGGTCTGCATGCGCTTGTAGTTATGAATAGTCTGCTGCAGGAGCTGGGCGTTGGCGCAGACAATCTGCTCTCCGCTGAGGCTGCGGATACGGGTCGTTTTGAGCCCGATATGTTCAATGGTACCGGCCACGTCGTTAAATACCACAAAGTCGCCAATCTCGAAGGGCTTGTCGAAACCGATCGACAGGGAGGCGAAAACATCGCTCAGCACGGTCTGTACCGCCAGGGCGATAGCAATACCGCCAACGCCAAGGCTGGCCACCAGAGCGGTAATATCGACGCCAATATTTGCCAGAATCGACAGCAGCATCATTGACCAGACAACGACGCGCAGGATCATGCCCAGAATCACCATCGTCACCGGATTTTTATTGGAGCCCGGCGCGTAGAGGAGATGGCGCATCCAGGACTGCACACCCTGATCGAGCCAGATAGCAATCTGGATAGCGATCACAAAGAACCAGATATGCGACACGGTTGAGAACAGGCGATCGGGTAAGTCGACGAAGCGCAGGCTAAACAGAAAGGCTGCAATAAAGAGCAGTAGCTTGTTGGTGCGCTTCAGGATATCGAACGCGATAAAGCGGGAGTGGGTGCTGTTTCCCTCTTTTTTGCTGGCCTGCTGGATGGTTTTATACACAAAATTCAGCAGTCGGTTGGTCAGCCAATAGGTAATCAATGTGACAAAAAAGACGATAGCCAGATTGATCCAAAAAGCGGGGGACATCAACACCGTAACCATATTGAGTCGTGCCAAATACTCCATTTTACCTCCAGTCTATAGCGCAAGAACATTACAGTATAGACGCCATGAATCAGAGGTCAGCCCAGGGCGAGTAAACGGGTAAAATGAGAGACGGGAAGCAAAGCTGAAGAAAAAGCACCAAATCGCAGGAAATGATTTGGTGCGTCCGAGTGGACTCGAACCACCGACCCCCACCATGTCAAGGTGGTGCTCTAACCAACTGAGCTACGGACGCACTGAAGGATGGTGCGTTCAATTGGACTCGAACCAACGACCCCCACCATGTCAAGGTGGTGCTCTAACCAACTGAGCTATGAACGCAACGTTGTGTGTGACAACGGGGACGAATATTAGCGGCAGGCGGCGGTCGTGGCAAGCAGAAAAAAGCAGTTTTATCACTGATTTCACGCGATTGCAGAACTTTTATACATAAAGCTCACACTGCATTGAAGCATAAGGATGATTTTTAATCATAAATCCTTTTGCACTGTCTTTAAACGGCGATAAACCCGCCATCGACAAACAGCTCTTCGCCACCCACAAAGCTGCTCTCTTCGGAGGCCAAAAACAGTACCGCCTTAGAAACCTCTTCGGGCTGGGCTAGCCTGCCGAATGGTGTGGTCTGCTGCATCCACTCCTCAGCACCTGTATTGCTATCCAGATAGGCCTGCATTGCAGGCGTCATAACCATGCCCGGCGATACCGCATTAACGCGAATGCCCCGGCTTTTCAGGTCAGTTGTCCAGGTTCGGGCGAATGAGCGGATTGCTGCTTTTGTGGCGCTATACACAGAGAGGCCAGCAATGCCTGTACTCCCCGCAACCGAGCCAGCGAGCACAACCGCACCGCCAGCAGACATCAGGGGTAAGGCTTTTTGTACTGTTAAGACCGTGCCCTTAACGTTTATGGTAAAGACCCGGTCAAAGTGATCGTCATCAATACTGCCGATGGGCGCAGATTCGGACACCCCGGCATTGGCGAAGACCACGTCAATATGTCCATGATCCTCCGCTATTTTTGCATAGAGCCTGTCAAGGTCCGCAGCCATGCCGACGTCCCCCTGAATGCCTACGGCACCGTTACCGATCTCGTTAAGCGCCTCGTCAAGGCGCTCCTGGCGACGACCGGTGATATAGACGTGCGCGCCTTCTGCCGCAAACATCTTCGCTGTCGTCAAACCGATACCGTCGCTGCCACCGGTGATCACCACGACCTTTTTTTCGAATCTCATCGCCATAGATAGTCTCGCTCTTGGTTAAGTGGAGGGTTGCTCCATTTATTATGTGGAGTTACCCTCCATTTAGCAAGTATCACCAGGAGAAAAAAGAGTTGGCTCACGAACCCCCACTACGCGCCGATGCGCAGCGAAACAAAACGCGAATTCTCGCTGCGGCCGAGGAGATTTTTTATGAAAGGGGCGCAGGCGTCTCGTTAGAAGATGTCGCGAAGCGTGCAGGCGTCGGTATTGGTACGCTCTATCGACGCTTCCCGACGCGTGAAGCACTGCTGGCGGCGGCATATAGCGATCGGTTTCTGGCTTTATCAGAGGCCAGCCGGGTAAGAGCCCCTTCGCTTGCTCCGCTGGATGCGTTGCGGTTGTATCTCGAAGAGCTCGTCCAGTATACCAATGTCTACCGTGGCATTGCGGCGTCGCTCGGCACTGTTCTTCAGATCGGAACGCCAGGATGCGTTGCAACTCGCGAGGAGGGGACACGACTTTTGCAGAATGGACAGGCGACAGGAGCAGTTCGGACTGATATCAGTTTTGATGACCTGGTGTGTATCGCAACGGCAATTTCACTCTCTACTGAGCAAGAGAGCGCCCCGCAAGCGCATATTACGCATCTGGTCGGTGTATTTCTGCATGGCATTGTCTTGCGCTAGCGGCGTTTAACCGCAGATAAAAAAGCCGCCCGTAGGCGGCTAGTCGTGGATTATCGCGCGGCGCGCTGGAGGATCACGCTTGAGGGCTGACGCTGCAGGAAGCGCATCCGCAGCATCATCAGGATCGCTGCCGAGGTCAGGCCGATAATAAAGCCCATCCAGAAACCTGCCGGGCCCATGCGATCGACGACCAGATCGGTCAGCGCCAGCACATAGCCGCTCGGCAGCCCCAGCACCCAGTAGGCGGTGAAGGTGATGAAAAAGATCGAGCGGGTATCTTTATAGCCGCGCAGGATGCCGCTGCCCACCACCTGAATAGAGTCAGAGATCTGATAGATTGCCGCCAGCAGCATCAGCTGCGCCGCGAGGTGCACCACCTCGGGGTTATCGTTATAAAGCAGGGCGATATGCTCCCGCAGCGATACGGTAAAGATGGCGGTAAGCACTGCCATGCAGACGCCCACGCCTAAACCGGTGCGCGCGGCAGTCTGCGCGTCCAGCGTCGATCCCTGACCCAGGCGAAAACCCACGCGAATGGTCACCGCCGCCGCCAGCGACATCGGCAGGACAAACATCAGCGAACTAAAGTTAAGGGCAATCTGGTGGCCCGCTACATCAACGATACCCAGCGGGGAAACCAGCAGCGCGACCACGGCAAAGAGCGTCACCTCAAAGAAGAGCGCCAGCGCGATCGGCAGGCCAAGCTGCACCAGACGTTTAAGGACGCTGAAGTCGGGCCTGGCAACGTGCTGATCCTGGCGGATGTCGCGCATGGAGCGGGCATGCTTTACGTAGGAGAGCATACAGATAAACATCACCCAGTAGACCGCCGCCGTGGCCACGCCGCAGCCAACGCCGCCCAATTCCGGCATGCCGAAGTGACCGTAGATAAAGATGTAGTTAACGGGAATGTTCACCAGCAGGCCAATAAAGCCAAACACCATGCCGGGCTTGGTCTTTGCCAGACCTTCGCACTGATTACGTGCTACCTGGAAGAAGAGGTAACCCGGTGCGCCGCACAGCAGGGCGCGGAGATAGCGTACGGCTTTGTCCGCCAGCTCCGGATCAATATTATGCATAGCATGAATAATATGCCCGGCATTCCAGAGGACAATCATAATTAACACCGAGACGAAGCCCGCCAGCCAGAACCCCTGACGCACCTGTTGGGCAATGCGATCGCGACGGCCCGAACCGTTAAGCTGGGCGATAACCGGCGTCAGGGCCAGCAGCAGGCCGTGGCCAAAGAGAATGGCCGGAAGCCAGATAGAGGTGCCGATCGCCACCGCCGCCATGTCGGTGGCGCTATAGCCCCCCGCCATGACCGTATCAACAAATCCCATCGCGGTTTGCGCTATTTGCGCAAGGATCACTGGGATAGCTAACGCCAGCAGCTGGCGTGCTTCGATATAATACTTCTGCACGGAAACACCTGTATATTGTTGTTATTGGTAAGCATAAAAAAGCCGCCTTAACTGGCAGCAAGAAGAGATTGCAGGATAAATAGCCAGACCATTGTAACGGGGAACGGCGAATATGCCAGAGAAAAAACAGCCTGGGCGGGTGCAGCGCTGGCAACCTCTTTTTCCACCTGTTATTGTGCAATTATCAAAACGGCTTGCGCCGAATTAATGGTTACAGGAGTTGTAGGCATGTTTACTGGTATTGTACAGGGCACGGCAAAAATCGTGTCCATTGATGAAAAACCCAACTTCCGCACCCACGTCGTCGAGCTGCCTGAGTCGATGCTGCCGGGGCTGGAGACCGGCGCGTCTGTGGCGCATAACGGCTGCTGTCTGACCGTCACCAGCATCAATGGCCCGCTGGTCAGCTTTGACCTGATGAAAGAGACGCTGCGTATTACCAACCTGGGCGAACTGAGCGTAGGCGGCGAGGTGAACGTTGAGCGTGCGGCGAAGTTTAGCGATGAGATCGGCGGCCATCTGATGTCGGGGCATATTATTACGACCGCAGAGGTGGTGAAAATTCTGACCTCAGAAAATAACCGCCAAATCTGGTTTAAAGTTCAGGACGCCAACCTGATGAAATATATTCTTTATAAAGGCTATGTTGGCGTGGATGGTATTAGCCTGACGGTGGGTGAGGTGACGCCGACGCGTTTCTGTGTGCATCTGATCCCTGAAACGCTGGAGCGCACTACGTTGGGCAATAAGAAGCTGGGGCATAGGGTGAATATCGAGATCGACCCGCAGACCCAGGCCATTGTGGATACGGTTGAGCGCGTGCTGGCGAGCCGTGAAGCGGCGATGATTGCCGCCTCGGTCAGCGGCAGCGAAGAGTAATTCAATAAAAACCCCGGCAGGCCGGGGTTTTTATTAGCATCGGTCAGCGCGCCACGCGCAGGCCGTTTTCGACACCGCGGCTGAACACGACCTGCCAAAGCTGGATATCCCGGGCACGAAAGGCACCTGCGCAGGCGTTCAGATAGTAGCTGAACATGCGCTTAAAGCGTTCAGAGTAGTTATCGGCAATGTCCGGCCATGCGGCCAGAAAACGCTCGTGCCAGGCCATTAGCGTAGTATCGTAATCAGCGCCAAAGTTATGCCAGTCCTCCATGATAAAATGGGGCTCGCTGGCATTCGCAATCTGGCGCACTGACGGCAGGCATCCGTTGGGGAAGATATACTTATCTATCCACGGGTCTACGTGATGGTCGGTTTTTTTCGAACCAATGGTGTGGAGCAGGAACAGTCCGTCGGGCCGGAGGTTGCGATCGACCACCTCAAAGTAGGTGGCATAGTTTTTCGGCCCCACGTGCTCAAACATGCCAACGGAGACGACACGGTCAAACTGATCCTTAAGATCGCGATAGTCCTGGAGCAGAATAGTTACATCCAGCCCTTCGCAGCGCGCCTGGGCCATCTTTTGCTGCTCTGCTGAAATGGTCACCCCGGTCACGCTGACGCCATAGTTTTTGGCCATAAAGTACGCCAGACCACCCCAGCCGCAGCCAATATCCAGCACACGCATGCCGGGCTGCAGCTGCAATTTTTCGCAGATTAGCCGCAGTTTTGCCTGCTGCGCCTCCTCCAGCGTCTGCGCCTCTTTCCAGTAAGCGCAAGAGTACTGCATATAGGGATCAAGCATGCGGCTGAAGAGATCGTTGCCGAGATCGTAATGCTCTTTACCGACTATCCAGGCGCGTTTCTGGCTTTGCAGGTTGAGTACCCGCGCCGCCGCAATCCTTAGCGTATCTTTAACGTGGCGTGGCATCTGGTTTTCCAGCCCGGCGCGAAGCACCTTGCTAAAAAATATATCCAGCCGTTCGCACTCCCACCAGCCGTCCATATAGCTTTCGCCCAGCCCGAGTGAGCCCTCTTTTAGGACGCGCTTAAAAAAACGGGGGTTTTTTACCCGGATATCCGATGGGGCAGTGCCGTTGATAGCGATGCCCGCGCGGCTTAACAGTTCGTTTGCGATACGGAACCAGTTATCGCTCTGTATGTTGACTTCTTCTATACACGATGAACTCATAGCTTCTCCATCACCCTATGTGATCAGAACCTTCAAACAGCGTAGACGCTTTTAATGGTTTGTGAGAAATCCCACGGAACGGGCCGTGAGCTTGATATCCGACGTAGAACAGAGGAAGGGAGATAGCCCTTGCCGAAAATGCCGTCCGTGGGAGAACAGGCGCGATCCTGCGCCTGTGAAAACATACTTATTTTTGTTAATAAAAATTATCGAAATGAGTATAGGCCGCAAAAACGGGTCGTTCAACCTATTATGGTTAGTTAACTAATTATTTTGCTGCTTGTTTTTGTCCCCAATAGCCCAGTCCGGCCAGCAGAACAGTCAGCAGCATAACGCTGGTTGTGGTAAGCAGAGGCGTAGCGATGAGCATTGAGACCAGCAGACTGGCTAAAAAGCAGAGACCCAGCTGGAGAGTATTTTGTAGCGCCGCCGCACGTCCCGCCGCCTGGGGAAACGGGCTCAGCGCCTGGGCCACCACAATCGGATAGATTGCACCGTTAGCCATCGCCATCACGCAGAACGGAACCAGCAGCAGCGTCAATGAGACCTGTGGCAGGAAGGCCACCAGCCAGACGGCAACCACGCTCAGCGCATAGCCAGCCAGCAGCCAGGGCAGCAGACGCGGCCCCTGCCAGCGCTGAAGGGCTGCCCGACAGCCATAGCCTCCCACCAGAAAAGCGATGGTTTGCGGGACATAGCTCAGGCCAATCGCCGCGGGACCATAGCCCAGAGCACTGAGAATAAACGGCGAACCGGTAAGCCAGGCGAAAAAGCTGGCTGAGCAGGCGGCGTAGATGATGACATTCCCGCAGTAAAAGCGGGAGCGTAACAGCAGCCCGAAGGTAACGGGTGTCGTTTGCGGATGATACTTTTTTACCGGTTTTTTAAGGCGAAGTGCGGGCAGCATCAGCAGCAGCGTGATAACAAACAGCACCATAAAGATGTTCTGCCAGTGGGAGTGGGCGAGGATCCAGCTTCCCAGCAGCGGCGCGAGGGCGGGGGAGAGCCCAACCAGCGGCATAATAGTGGCAAAAATACGGTTAACCCGCTGAGCCGGATAGTAGTCCGTTACCAGCGTCTGCCAGGTGACCGCGGCGGCACATACCCCCACGGCCTGAACAAAACGCAGTATCAGCAGCATGGTGCCGTCGCGCACCCATAGCATGCCGATGCAGCCAAAAGCAAACAGTCCCAGCCCGCAGAGGAGGACCAGCCTGCGGCCAAAGCGATCGGAGAGCGGGCCCCATATCAGCTGGGCAAGGGCAAAGCCGGCCAGAAACAGGCTAAGGCTGGCACTTACTGCCGATGCAGGGGTATTAAGATCCTGCTGAATAGCCGTAAACGCCGGCAGGTACATATCCGTTGCCAGAAAGCCCAGCACGCTCAATCCCGCTAGCCAGACTAAAAATCCTTTACCAGGTAACATCATCTTTCCTTCTTATTCTCTTTCACGATACAGGTTAAACAGCGCAGGTCATAAAGCGGCAAAGTGTAGGCAGTGCATTATCGGTTGTGAAACGCTAATATTTGCGCAGTGCATTCAAATTTTTTGCAGGCAGAATATGTGGTCAGATTACTCCCTTGACGTCGTAGATACCGTGGCTCGTACCGGAAGCTTTAGCGCCGCTGCTCAGGAGCTGCACCGGGTTCCCTCCGCCATCAGCTACACGGTACGACAGCTTGAAGCGTGGCTGGCCGTGCCGCTGTTTGAACGACGGCACCGGGACGTGGTGTTAACCCCGGCAGGAAGCTGGTTTTTGCAGGAGGGGCGTTCTGTCATCAAAAAAATGCAGGTCACCCGGCAGCAGTGCCAGCAGATAGCTAACGGCTGGCGTGGCCAGCTTGCTATCGCCGTGGATAATATCGTCCGGCCCGAGCGCACCCGGCAGATGATTGTCGACTTCTATCGTCATTTTTCAGACGTTGAGCTGCTGGTGCAAAAAGAGGTGTTTAACGGCGTCTGGGATGCGCTGGCCGATGGGCGCGTGGAGCTGGCTATCGGTGCGACCCAGGCCATACCGGTGGGTGGGCGCTTTGCTTTTCGCGATATGGGCATGCTCAACTGGCGCTGCGTCGTGGCCGCTCATCACCCGCTGGCGGGTATGGATGGCCCGCTGAGCGACGATCTCCTGCGCGGCTGGCCGTCACTGGTATGGGAGGATACCTCCCGGCTACTGCCCAAACGCATCACATGGCTGCTGGACAACCAGCGGCGAATGGTGGTGCCGGACTGGACCTCCTCCGCCGAGTGTCTGAGCGCCGGGCTGTGCATCGGCATGGTGCCAGGCCATTTTGCCAGGCCGTGGCTCGATCGCGGTGAGTGGGTGGAGTTGCAGCTGGAGGAGCCGTTTCCGGATGCGGCCTGCTGCCTGACCTGGCAGCAAAATGATAACTCGCCCGCGCTGGGCTGGCTGCTGGACTATTTAGGGGATAGCGAAACGCTTAATCGGGAGTGGCTGCGGGAGCCAGTGTAAACGGCTCCCGAGGCGTTGAACGGCGGTGAATGCTTAACGACGATAGTCGCGGAAGGGGCCGTCGGCCACCGAGCGGCGCTCAATCAGCCGGGGATGAACCTCAATCGACTGCGACTCTTCACGCTTGTTGACGATGCGGTCCATCAGCATATTGAATGCGGTTTCACCCAGCGAATCTTTAGGCTGGTGGATGGTCGTCAGTGCAGGGGTGAAGAAGCGAGCGTTACGCACGTTATCATACCCAATCAGCGATACATCCTGCGGCACGCGCAGGCCCATCTCGTCGACGGCGCAGAGCGCGCCCATCGCCATCACATCGCCGCCGCAGAACACGGCAGTAGGGCGATGCGGCTGGGAGAGGATCTGCTGCATCGCGCGGTAGCCGGACTCAGGTTCAAAGTCGCCCTGCACAATCCAGTTTTCCGGTACGTTAATCAGCGCCTCTTCCATCGCTTTCATAAAGCCAGCCAGGCGGCCTGCGCCGGTATTACGCTCGAGCGGGCCGGGGATCACACCAATTTCGCGGTGGCCGCGTTCGACCAGGTAGCGGCCAGCCATATAGCCACCCTCAAAGGCATTATCGATGACCGAGTCGGTGAAGTCGGCTTTTGCCTCACCCCAGTCCATTACCACCATAGGGATATGGCGATACTCCTCCAGCATGCTAAGCAGCGGGGCAGGGTATTCAGAGCACATTACCAGCAGGCCATCGACGCGCTTCTGCGCCATCATCGACAGATAGGCACGCTGCTTCTCGAGGTTGTTCCAGGCGTTACCCAAAATCAGGGTGTAGCCTTTCTGGAAACAGTTCTTCTCTACTGCCTCGATAATCTCAGCAAAATAGGGCGCTTCGCTGCTGGTCGCCAGCAGGCCAATCGATTTGGTATGGTTAACCTTCAGGCTGCGGGCCACGGCGCTAGGTGAATAGTGCAGCTCTTTAATGGCTGCCCACACTGCGTTACGCGTCTCTTCTGCAACAAAACGCGTTTTGTTAATTACATGTGATACGGTTGTGGTGGAAACGTTTGCTCGTTTCGCTACGTCTTTTATAGTTGCCATTCAATGTCACTCCAAACCACGACGTAAGCTCCTGAAAATAGTGTAGGTAAACGTTTGCCTCTACTCAGCCTGCACGCAACTTTTGGGGATGCGATTCGCCGGGAAAACGACACGGAACGTCAGGAGGGGTCTATGGCCGGTACGCGAATAAATTTAGCGTGGAATTTTGTCTTATCTTGATGAAAAGGGGAAGCGTTAAAACGCATATCACCCCAAATCAAAGAAGATTTTTGCTCATAAATGTGTAAAAATGCGCAAGCTCACTTTTTGTGGGGTAATTAGAATGGAGAGAAATTGATGAGTGCAGATCTGAAGTTTTCCCTGATGACGACCGTTGTTGTGCTGGGCCTGATTGTTGCTGGTGCGCTGACCGCTGCGTTAAATTGATTTAGCATGAGGGAGAGCCCTCTCCCTCTGTTTCTGCATCCCCTCTGGCGCCGCGTTAATTGTTATCAAAATGGCAATAAACTTTTGTTAGTTTGATAACTTCTGTTTTTTTGTGATAAATGTCATGCTTTTGGCTTCTGTGACAGTGTCGCCTGATCGACACGGCAATTCTGGAGTCAAAATATGAAAATTAACTTTCCCCTGCTGGCCCTGGCGATTGGGGCATTTGGCATCGGGACCACCGAGTTCTCCCCGATGGGCCTGCTGCCAACTATCGCCCGCGGAGTAGATGTCTCTATTCCGGCAGCGGGAATGCTCATCAGCGCCTACGCCATTGGCGTCATGGTGGGTGCGCCGCTGATGACGCTGCTGCTCTCCCATCGTGCTCGCCGTAGCGCGCTGATCTTCCTGATGGCAATCTTTACCCTGGGCAACGTGCTGTCCGCACTCTCTCCCGACTACACCACCCTGATGCTGTCGCGCATCATCACCAGCCTTAACCACGGTGCCTTCTTTGGCCTGGGGTCGGTCGTGGCAGCCAGCGTCGTGCCGAAAGAGAAGCAGGCCAGCGCGGTGGCCACCATGTTTATGGGGCTGACCATCGCGAATATCGGCGGCGTACCGGCGGCAACGTGGCTGGGTGAAACCATCGGCTGGCGCATGTCGTTTCTCGCCACCGCGGGCCTTGGCGTGATCTCGATGCTGAGCCTCTTCTTCTCCCTGCCAAAAGGCAGCGCCGGAGAGCGTCCGGAGGTGCGTAAAGAGCTGGCCGTGCTGGTGCGTCCGCAGGTGCTGTCAGCTTTACTGACCACCGTGCTGGGCGCAGGGGCAATGTTTACGCTCTATACCTACATCGCCCCGGTATTGCATGAGATTACCCATGCTACGCCGCTGTTTGTTACCGCGATGCTGGTCCTGATTGGGGTGGGCTTCTCCATCGGCAATTACCTGGGCGGCAAGCTGGCGGATCGCTCTGTAACCGGCACCCTAAAAGGCTTTTTCCTGGTGCTGATCGTTATCATGCTGGCAATCCCGCTGCTGGCGCGTAACGAGCTGGGTGCGGCGGTGAGCATGGTCATCTGGGGTGCGGCGACCTTTGCCGTGGTGCCACCGCTGCAGATGCGTGTGATGCGCGTGGCTCATGAGGCGCCAGGCCTGTCATCATCCGTCAACATCGGTGCTTTCAATCTCGGTAATGCGCTGGGCGCTGCCGCGGGTGGCGCGGTGATCTCGGGAGGACTGGGGTATAGCGTAGTACCGGTGACCGGCGCGCTGATTGCGGTGCTGGCACTGCTGCTGGTGCTGGTGTCAGGGCGCGGCCAGGCCGAACGTGAGTACGCGGTAGAGTAAGGGAACGTTGTGTCCTGCCACGGAGGGCAGGACGCTGAATTAACGAAGGGTTTTCGAGGTCATTACCCGGCGTGCCCCCACATAGTGGCGCTGCCAGTAGTCTTCGTTCAGGGAGGT
This sequence comes from Escherichia sp. ESNIH1, assembly GCA_002918705.1. GTDB lineage: Bacteria > Pseudomonadota > Gammaproteobacteria > Enterobacterales > Enterobacteriaceae > Pseudescherichia. The sequence continues at coordinate 41,370 of PQKR01000007.1, forward strand.
GATCTGAATATCCTGACCGCTGCGCGGAGACTGAATGAATTTACCGTTACCGACGTAGACGCCAACGTGATCGGCCGTGCCCCGGCCTTGGGTACGGAAGAAGACCAGATCGCCACTCTGTAACTCACGGGTATTTACCGGAGACGCATCGCGAAGGTGGTACATCTCATTGGCCGTACGGGGAATGCGGAACTTGACCAGATCCTTATAGGCGTAATAGACCAGACCGCTGCAGTCAAAACCGGTACGCGGGGAGGAGCCTCCCCAGCGATAGGGCTTGCCGATCTGATCCATCAGTTTATTCATTGCCGTTTTCTGCGCTTTTTGCACACGCGCTTTATGTAGATCCGCCAGCGTCTCCGGCTTGTCGTTTTTTGCCTTCACACAGCGCGTCTTATGCCCTTTGCGCACGGTGCATTTTTCTGCACCCGCGAGGGAGGCAATCTTGTCTGGGCTGTTTTTGATGCGGCGAGAGGCGACTTTGCTGGTTTTCGCGCTGCTTGATGCGCGTTTGGTGCTGGAAGAGGCGGTCTTGACGGTGCTTGCTTTTGTACCGGTTTTTTTAGTTGTATTTTTTGCAGTGCCACTGCTTTTCTTTGAGGTCTTTTGGTTAGTGCTTTTACTCTTTCGCTCTGATGTTTTTGCCAAATGCGTTTTTTGCACGGCAGAGGGCCGCGCCTGTTCGGACGCCCAGGCCAGCGGCGTGAACGTCATTGAGGCAAAAACTAAAGCACAGAGCGTGATCGAGATTTTATTTATCCGCGCCACTGAGCAATCCCCTGAGTCAGTCAAGTAACGAATACGACATGCGTGTGATTTACAAAACTCGTCGATTCTAAAGCATAAAATGCCAAAAAGTTAATAAACTTTTTGCATCACAGCTCTGTTTCGTTAGCAAGCGCAAAAAAAAGCATCACTTAACCCTGTTTTGTGCTCACGAGATGACCAGTTGTGAAGGGCCGGACGCTTAGCAGCACAATTTTTACGGCAACTTTACCCTTCAGACGATAAACTAACGGTTGGTGAACAAAATGTTATTTTACCTGCTGGTGTGAAAAGCTAGAATGTCACATCACGCCGTAAGACGTTAAGGAAGTAAGACAATGAGCACAACCGTAGAGAAAATTCAGCAGCAGATCGCTGAAAACCCGATCCTTCTGTATATGAAAGGCTCCCCTAAGCTGCCAAGCTGCGGCTTCTCCGCCCAGGCCGTGCAGGCACTCTCCGCGTGCGGCGAGCGTTTTGCCTATGTTGATATCCTGCAGAACCCGGACATCCGCGCTGAGCTGCCAAAATACGCTAACTGGCCGACCTTCCCACAGCTGTGGGTTGATGGCGAACTGGTTGGCGGCTGCGATATCATCATCGAGATGTATCAGCGCGGTGAGCTGCAAACGCTGATCAAAGAGACGGCGGCGAAGTACAAAACTGAAGAGCCTGACGCAGAGTAAGCGTTACCGCCTGCTTAAAAAGCCCTTCTGACAGATGAAGCCAGACAGTGAAATAACTGCCTGGCTTTTTTTTACCTACTCTGATGCATTTATGTCAGTGGTAAAGTAAATACGCCACACTATTTCCTCTTGTTTCACTTTTTAATATTTTTAATTATGTTACTGTCAAATTCCTAATTTTATAAAACGCTGCCTTGTTTGCTTTACGCTGCGCTGGATTGGGAGTAAATATTACTGCGCCCATTTACCCTGTCGGCTATATACCCAGCCAGGGGCATTAATTAATTCAGGAGATAAATATATATGTCTGAATCATTTCAGAACGAGATACCTCGTGCGCGCGTTAATATAAAGCTGGATCTTGTGACCGGAGGTGCCCATAAAAAAGTTGAGCTGCCGCTAAAGCTTTTAAGTGTGGGTGACTTCAGCAATGGCAAGGCAGAAGGCCCGCTTTCTGAACGTGATAAAATCAATATCAACAAAAATAATTTCAATAGCGTGCTGGCCGATCTCAATCCTGAACTCAATCTCACCGTCAAAAACACCCTTGCGGATGACGGCTCTGAAGAAAATGTGAAGCTGTCCTTTCGGGATATGAAGGATTTTGAGCCTGAAGCAGTGGCGCGCCAAATTCCTCAGCTTCGAGCCATGCTCTCTATGCGTAATCTGCTACGCGATTTGAAATCCAACCTGCTCGATAACGTCACTTTCAGAAAAGAGCTCGAAGCCATATTAAAAGACCCCGCGCTTTCCGACGAGCTGCGCAATGAGCTGAATGCCCTGGTCCCAACTCAGGCTTAATAACAGAACGCTTTTTAACGGAATAATAACGAGTAAATGCTAATGTCAGTCAATAACGAATCGCAAAATCTGGCGGGGAGCACCGCTGCCGTAAACACGCTGCCGCAGAGTGGGGTATATGCCTCTCTGTTTGAAAAGATCAATTTAACCCCCGTAGACGAACTCGGTGATGTAAACGGATTTGATGATAATACGGTCATGGCGGAAACGTCCGCTGATGCCCGCGTGACGGCCGCAGTAAAAGTATTTATGCAGTGTCTGCAAAAATCCGGACAGAAAGTGGAGAAGCTGGATAAAACGATCCTCGACCACCATATTGCGGAGCTGGATTTCCAGATCGGTCGCCAGCTTGACGAAGTGATGCACCATGAAGCCTTTCAGCGCACGGAGGGCATCTGGCGGGGCCTGAAATCGCTGGTGGATAAAACCGACTTCCGCCAGAACGTCAAGCTGGAGCTGCTTGATTTATCCAAAGAGGAGCTGCGTCAGGATTTCGAGGACGCGCCGGAAATTATTCAGAGCGGGCTGTATAAGCAGACCTATATCGCAGAGTACGACACCCCGGGGGGAGAGCCCATTGCTGCAGTGATCTCGGCATATGAGTTTGATGCCTCCGCGCAGGATGTGGCGCTGATGCGTAACATCGCAAAAGTCTCTGCGGCTGCTCATATGCCGTTTATTGGATCTGTGGGGCCGGCATTCTTTTTAAAGGAGAATATGGAGCAGGTCGCAGCCATCAAAGATATCAGCAACTACTTCGACCGCGCCGAGTACATCAAATGGAAAAGTTTCCGCGACACTGACGACGCCCGCTACCTCGGCCTGGTAATGCCGCGCGTGCTGGGGCGTCTGCCGTACGGCCCGGATACCGTTCCGGTGCGCAGCTTCAACTACGTCGAGCAGGTGAAAGGCCCGGATCACGATAAATACCTGTGGACCAACGCCTCGTTCGCGTTCGCCGCGAATATGGTGAAGAGCTTCATCAACAACGGGTGGTGCGTGCAGATCCGCGGCCCGCAGTCCGGCGGTGCCGTGCAGGATCTGCCCATCCATCTGTATGACCTCGGCACCGGCAACCAGGTGAAGATCCCCTCTGAGGTGATGATCCCGGAGACCCGCGAGTTTGAGTTTGCCAACCTGGGCTTTATCCCGCTCTCCTACTATAAAAACCGCGACTACGCCTGCTTCTTCTCAGCCAACTCCACCCAGAAACCCGCGCTGTATGACACCGCGGATGCCACGGCTAACAGCCGCATCAACGCCCGTCTGCCATACATCTTTCTGCTGTCGCGTATCGCGCACTACCTGAAGCTTATTCAGCGCGAAAACATCGGCACAACTAAGGATCGTCGCCTGCTTGAGCTGGAGCTTAATACGTGGGTGCGCGGTCTGGTGACGGAAATGACCGACCCGGGCGATGCGCTGCAGGCCTCGCACCCGCTGCGCGACGCAAACGTGGTAGTGGAGGATATCGAGGATAATCCGGGCTTCTTCCGCGTCAAGCTGTTTGCCGTGCCGCACTTTCAGGTGGAAGGGATGGACGTCAACCTGTCGCTGGTCTCCCGGATGCCGAAGGCGAAAGCGTAAGGCACAGGAGGTGCGATGAAGAGAGTACGACCGCTCTGGGCGAGGGGACAGATGATCTCGCCGCAGCATTTTCAGCACCAGGTCGCGTTTACCGCCTGGTCCGCAGAGAGTATCGCCCGGCTGGGGGCGTTGAATCCTTGGGGAATACAGCATGTTGAGTTTGACACTGCCCTGCTGGCTCAGGGACGGTTGAAAGCCAGCCGCCTGGATGTGCGTTTTACCGACGGCACCCTTATCGATACCGACAATTCGGATCCCTTGCCGCCGGCGCTTCTGCTACCTGAACGTAACGAGCTGACGGTAGTGCTGGCATTGCCGCACGAGCATGAAAACGGCGGCAACTGTCTGCAGCCCGAAGAGAAACCAGAGCGTCCGGTGCGCTGGCGGCTTGGCTGGCGGGAAGTGCGTAACCGTTATGGTGACGACAGTCGCCAGATAGCGGTGATGCTGCCGGAACTGACGCTGCGCACGGCAGAGGAGGATAACGGTAATTACCAGACGCTCGCTATCGCCCGCCTGCATCGTGACGGCCAGGGCAACTGGTCGCTCAACAACGCCTTTATTCCTCCACTGTTGAGTATACAGGCAAGCCGCTGGCTGACGGATCAGCTGGAGCAGTTGCTGAGTCAGCTGCGCATTCGCCTGCAGCGGCTGATGGCGATGCGCCGTGAGAGCAACGAACGGATGGCCGACTTTGCCGTGGCGGACGTGTCGCTGTTCTGGCTGCTTAATGCCCTGAACAATGCGGAGCCGGTGCTGAGCCATTTCGTGCATCATCCCCAGGTTCATCCCGAGCGCCTGTATCAGGTCCTGGCGGGGCTGGCCGGTAGCCTGCTGACCTTTTCTCTTGAACATACCACGGCCGACATTCCGGTTTACCGTCACGAGCAGTTAACCGCGGTATTTCCGCCGCTGTTTGACCTGCTGGGCGTGCTGCTGGAGGCCAGCCTGCCATCAAGAGTGGTGGCGATTGAGATGGATAAGGATGAGCGACGCAAACGCTGGCATGCCCGCCTGCACGATCCGAGGCTGCGTGAGGATGCCGATTTTTATCTCTCAGTCCGTTCCACACTGCCGGTGGCGCAGCTGCTGGAGCTGTTTCCGCAGCAGTGCAAAGTGGGCAGCCCGGATGAGGTAGACAGAGTGGTCAATGGCTCCCGGCCCGGTGTCCCCCTGCGTGCGATGAGCCATGTTCCGGCGGCGATCCCGCTGCGTCTGGAAAATCAGTATTTCACCCTTGATATGGCCCATCCGGCTGCGCAGGCCATGCTGGCGGAGGGAAGCTGCGTGTTTTACGTCTCCGGTCTGCTGGGCGAGCCGGAACTTGAGCTCTGGGCGGTGCTGCGCTCATGAAAAAGGCTATCGATATTGACGCCCTGTTAACCAATGCCTGGCTGACGGTCACCGAGCTGCGTCACGGCGCAAAGCTGGCCGACGGAGAGGGCGGGGTGCTCTGGCAGCGCTGCGTGGATGATATTGCGCAGGTAATGACGCAACTTGAACAGGCCGGAATGAGTGAGGTCAATCGGCATCATATTCTTTACGCCTGGTGCGCGCTGCTGGATGAGACCGCTAAAGGGCGTGAAGGTGAGGATGATGCCTGTATTGTCTGGTACGACCGTCCGTTACAGGCGAAATACTTTGGCTCAATGGAGGCCGGAGACGAGCTGTATGAGCGGATAGGCAGGCTACTGCGGGAGCCTGCGCCGGACATCGCGGTACTGACCTGTTTTCATCGGGTGCTGATGCTGGGGTTTAAGGGGAGCTATGCCTCGCTGAACGACCCGGCACGTGAGCAGATTGTACGGGCGCTGGCAGAGCGCGTACCGCCGTCTGGTTTTGCGCCGGACAGGCCGCTTCTGGCGACGGTTTCCGGCGGCTGCGGCGTACGTGAGTGGTTACGGCACTGGCCGGTGTGTATTGGACTGGCCGTCATTGTCGTGGCGGTGCTGTGGCTGGGGCTGGATCACTGGCTGGATGGGCTGGTGGCATCGCTGCAGCGGGGGGCCGGAAAATGAGCGTGCGCCAACGGCGGCTGCTATGGCTGTGGGGCGGTTTGCTTGTGGCGCTGCTGTGCCTGCTGTTTCTCCCGCTGACTGCTGGTGAGCGCGGTTTTGCCATTCTGCTAACGATGGCCGTCGTTATTGCCGGGCTGATTTCTGTCGGTCACCGTCCGGGCAGATTAGCGGAAGGTAAAGGTGAACTGAATAACTTGCCAGAAGCGCCGTACCGCCTGCCAGTGGTGCTGGTTTGCAGCGACGCGCCGGACTGGCCGGGTGAGGGGGCCCTATACCGCACCGCGCAGGGCTGCTGGCTGAAGGTATCTACAGCACAACTGCAACAGACGGTACGCCATCTGCTCTGGCAACGTCCGGAGCTGGTTACGCAACTGGCGGTGATGGTCTGTGTTCATCCACAGCAGCATGACGATGAAGCGATGCTCGTCGCCCGGCTGCATGAGCTGCGTTGGCAGCTTGCCCAGGTCCGGCGCGATACCCGGCGACCTGTTCCGCTGCTGCTGGCCAGCGCCGTCGCGGGTGCATCGGTTGCTGAGACGGTGTGGCAGTCGCTTTGGGCGGGAGAAGCGGCGCAGGTTTGGCGGGAAGATAAAGCCCCGATCGGCGTCACCCGCTGGATTTCACAGGACGACAGCACATTGCGCCAGTGGGCTCAGGTGAGAGTAAACGCTCAGGCCCGCTATGTAGCGGAGGCGGTGTTACCGGCACTGACGGCAAACTCGCCGGACATGCCGCCTGCGATGCCGATGATGATGCTCTATCACCAGGCACCGTCGTCCACTGCACCGGTGCTGACAGACTCCCTCTGGTCACGCTGGCTGGCCCGTCATACCACGCTGAACCAGCTTCCGGGCTGGCAGCCGGGTACAGCAATGCCGGACGATGCGCCACTCCCGAATTTTATTCTACCGCTGTTGCCGCAGGGTGGTGGCATAACGCCGCGCAACCGCACACAGCACCGGGCGTTCTCTCTCTTTACTCTGGCCGTGCTGGTCGCTCTGTGCAGCAGCGCATGGAACAACCGTCAGCTGCTGCATCGGCTCGCCTTTGATGTCTCGCACTATTACCGGATTGCGATGGCGGACACCGTGCAGAAAGCCCGTGCGGTGGCCCGGCTGCGTGACGATGTGGCGTTACTCAATGACTGGTCTCGCAACGGTGAGCCGCTGCGCTATGGGCTAGGGCTGTATCGGGGGGAGCTGCTACGCCCAGCGGTGCTGGCCGCCATTCAGACATACACACCTCCGCCACCTCCACCGCCGCCGGTGATTAAGCAGGTAATACAGGGACCTCAGACGGTACGCCTGGACAGCATGTCGCTGTTTGATCCCGGCAAATGGCAGTTGAAACCTGGCTCCACGAAGGTGCTGGTGAATGCCCTCGTCGGTATCAAGGCAAAGCCCGGCTGGCTGATTGTGGTGGCGGGCCATACCGACAGTACTGGCGATGAGCGATCTAACCAGCTTCTCTCCCTGAAACGCGCCGAGTCCGTCCGGGACTGGATGCGTGATACGGGCAGCGTGCCGGAGAGCTGTTTTGCGGTGCAGGGTTATGGCGAAAGCCGCCCTGTTGCCAACAACGACACGGTAGAGGGGCGAGCGCTGAATCGCCGTGTCGACATCAGTCTGGTACCGCAGGCAAATGCCTGTCGGATGCCGGACACAACCCCTTTGTCACCTCAACCGGGTGACGCTACTAAGCAATAAGTGGAGATACACAATGGCAATTCCAGTTTATCTGTGGCTGAAAGACGACGGTGGCGCGGACATTAAAGGCTCCGTCGATGTGAAAGACCGTGAAGGCAGTATCGAAGTCGTGGAGCAGGAGCACAAGCTGTACATCCCGACCGATAACAACACCGGCAGGCTGACCGGGACCCGCATTCACACCCCGTTCAGATTCACTAAGGAGATCGACTCCTCCAGCCCCTACCTCTACAAGGCGGTCACCACCGGGCAGACCCTGAAGTCGGCCGAATTCAAGTGGTACAAGATCAACGATGCAGGCCAGGAGGTGGAGTACTTCAACACCAAACTGGAGAACGTCAAGGTAGTGAACGTCGCGCCGAAAATGCACGACATCAAGGATCCCTCCTACGAGAAGCACAATCACCTTGAGCTGGTTGAGCTGCGCTACGAAAAAATCACCTGGACCTATAAGGACGGCAACATCATTCATTCCGACTCATGGAACGAACGCGCTACTGCATAAACCCCCGGCAGACGGTTTTCCGTCTGCTGTTTCTGTTTTCTGAGCGGCCAGCCGCTGGCTGCTGAGCAAACAAAAACACAGTTCGTTACCGACCTCGTGCGCTTTGGTCTCCTGAATAACGGGAAACAGCGATGGGCGGTAGCGTGTCCAGGAACCGATAAAGAGAGAGAGTCATGGAAAATCCTGCCGTTCTGCTACGCCGCCTCAACCCTCACTGTGCCCGTGCGATGGAAGCGGCCGCCTCCCTGTGCCAGACCCGGGCGCATGGGGAAATTCTGCCTGAGCACTGGCTGCTGAAACTGTTGGAGCAGGGCGAGGGTGACCTGACGGTGCTGGCGCGTCGCTATGAGTGGGATATGGACGCGCTGTGGCAGGATTTACTCGGCTGGCTGGACGCGTTGCCGCGCTCCGTGCGCAGCCGTCCGCAGCTGGCAGAGAGCACGCAGGCCCTGATGCAGGACGCCTGGCTGCGTGCCTCGCTGGCGGGTGAAGAGTACATTCGCAGCGTCCATCTGCTGATGGCCCTGCTGGACAGACCGAAGCTGGCGCGCTGCGACGGTCTCTGGCCGCTGCTGACCCTGGGCCAGAGCCAGTTGGAACGTCTGCGACCCCTGCTTGATGCGCAGTCTGATGAACGCCCGGACGTTCAGCATGATGCAGAGCTGGCGCTAACGCACGGCGGTGAGTTGAACCCGGCGTTACAGAGCGTGCTGGATAAATTCACCCTCGACGTCACCACTAAAGCGCGCGAGGGTAACATCGATCCGGTGTTTGGCCGTGACTCGGAAATCCGCCAGATGGTGGATATTCTCTCCCGCCGGCGCAAGAACAATCCTATCCTCGTCGGCGAGCCTGGCGTGGGCAAAACCGCGCTGGTGGAAGGGCTGGCACTGCGCATTGTCGAAGGTAACGTGCCGGACAGCCTGAAGAACGTCAGCCTGCGTAACCTCGACCTCGGCCTTTTACAGGCAGGAGCGGGTGTAAAAGGCGAGTTTGAGCAGCGGCTGAAAAACGTCATCGATGCCGTGCAGCAGTCGCCCGTGCCTGTTCTGCTGTTTATCGACGAGGCACACACCATCATCGGAGCGGGCAATCAGGCGGGGGGCACCGATGCCGCTAACCTGCTGAAACCCGCGCTGGCACGCGGTGAGCTCAGGACCATCGCCGCCACCACCTGGAGCGAATACAAGCAGTATTTTGAGCGCGATGCCGCACTGGAGCGTCGCTTCCAGATGATTAAGGTAGATGAGCCGGATGACGACACCGCCTGTCTGATGCTCCGGGGGCTGAAAAACCGCTACGCGCAGCATCATAGTGTGCATATTACTGACGAAGCCGTGCGTGCCGCCGTCACACTCTCCAGACGCTACCTCACCGGACGCCAGTTGCCAGATAAAGCTGTCGATCTGCTCGATACCGCCTCCGCCCGCGTTCGCATGAACCTGGACACCGTGCCGGAGCCGCTGACCCGCATGAAATCCGCCATCACCGCGCTTGAGATAGAAAAACAGGCGTTGCTGGAGGACCTGGCGGTGGGGAACAGCGCGCACGGCGAACGGCTGGAGGCTATCGATAAAGAAGAGGTGAGTATTATTCTCCAGCTTGACGTGCTGGAGACGCAGTATGGTCAGGAGCTGGCGCTCAGCGAACAGCTGCTGGCATGCCGCGCGGATATCTCCCGTCAGGCAGACATTGCTGCTCTGCGACATCAGCTTGCTGAGGTTCAGCAGAGTCGTCCTTTGCTGGAGGTAGAGGTGGGTGTGCGCACCGTTGCCACGGTTATCGCCGACTGGACCGGGGTGCCGCTCTCCTCATTAATGAAGAACGAGCAGACGGCGCTGCTGAGCCTTGAGGCCGCGCTGGAAAAACGTGTAGTCGGTCAGGGTTCAGCGCTCAGGGCCATCGCACAGCGCCTGCGTGCTGCAAAAACCGGGCTTGCATCCGAAAACGGGCCGCAGGGTGTGTTCCTGCTGGTCGGCCCGAGCGGCACCGGGAAAACCGAGACGGCGCTGGCGCTGGCGGATGTGCTGTTTGGCGGCGACAAGGCCCTTATCACCATCAACCTCTCGGAGTATCAGGAGCCGCACACCGTCTCCCAGCTGAAAGGTTCCCCGCCGGGCTACGTCGGTTATGGCCAGGGTGGGATCCTGACTGAAGCGGTGCGCAAGCGTCCGTACAGCGTAGTGCTGCTCGATGAAGTTGAGAAAGCGCACCGGGACGTAATGAACCTCTTCTATCAGGTATTTGACCGCGGCTTTATGCGCGACGGCGAAGGGCGGGAAATCGATTTTCGTAATACGGTGATCCTGATGACCTCCAACCTCGGCAGCGATCGCATCATGCAGCTGCTGGATGAGCAGCCGGACGCCGCCGATGTCGACCTGCAAGAACTACTGCGCCCGCTGTTGCGGGACCACTTCCAGCCTGCGCTACTGGCTCGCTTCCAGACCGTGATCTACCGCCCGCTGGGGCAGGAGGCGATGCGTACCATCGTAGGGATGAAGCTTGACCAGGTCAGCCAGCGGCTGGCTCGCCATTACGGCATGACAACGCAGATCGCCGAAAGCCTGTACGACGCCCTGACCGCCGCCTGCCTGCTGCCGGACACTGGGGCGCGCAACGTCGACAGTCTGCTCAATCAGCAGATCCTGCCGGTGCTGAGCCAGCAGCTGTTAAGCCATAGCGCGGCGGGAGAGACGCCGCAGCGCCTGACGCTGAGTTGGAGTGAGGAGTCGGGGATTGTACTGGCGCTGGACGACGGGGAAATAAACCATGAGTGAGATGACCTCCCTGATATTCAGCCACAGCCATCACCTGCTGAAGGTGCGCGGCTGTCAGTCGCTGCTGGATGTGCTCTGTTTTGAAGGCCGTGAAGCGCTGAGCGAACCGTTCTGCTACACCATTGAGTTTACCAGCACGGATAAGGGGATCACGCCGCAGCAGATGCTGATGCAGGACGCCTCGCTGACCTTACAGGCTCCCGTTGATCAGGGCTTCGGGATCAAGATCCAAGAGCCGGTACGCACCCTGCAGGGGGTAGTGACCGGGTTCAAACGCCTCTCCACCTCAAAGGATGAGACGCACTACTCTCTGACGCTTCAGCCGCGGCTGGCGCTGCTCTCAAGGAGCCACCAGAACCGGATTTACCAGGATATGTCGGTACCGGATATTGTGGAGCACATCCTGCGAACCCGGCATGACATGCACGGAGAGGATTTTGTCTTCACGCTGGCGAATGAGTACCCGCGCCGTGAGCAGGTGATGCAGTACGGCGAGGATGACCTGACCTTTATCTCACGCCTGCTTGCGGAGGTGGGGATCTGGTACTGCGTCACGGCCGACACCCGGCTGAATATTGATGTGCTGGCATTTTACGATGACCAGCGCTATGTCGGACAGGGGCTGACGCTGCCGTCTGTCCCGCCGTCCGGCCAGCATGACAGCGGCACTGAGTCGGTGTGGGCGCTGAAAAGCGATCATAACGTGGTGGAGAAGTCGGTCTTTACCCGCGATTACAACTACCGCAACGCGCCGGAGGACATGAGCCTCAGCGTGGATGTTTCACAGGGGGACAGCACCACCTACGGCGAGGCCTATCACTGGGCGGACAACTACCTGACACCGGGCAACAGCGATCAGCGTGACCCGGAGCCGGAGAGCGGGGCGTTTTACGCCCGTATCCGCCACGAGCGTTACCTGAACGGGCAGCTGCAGCTGAACGGCGCAACCAACTGCGCGACGCTGGCCCCCGGGCAGGAGCTGAAGGTAACCGGCGGCGAGGAGGTGACCGACACGTTTCGTCAGGGGGTGGTGATTACCCGCATTCACAGCCGCGCCCGGCGTGACCGCAGCTTTGAGGTTACTTTTCACGCTATACCCTTCTCGGAGAGTTACTGCTTTCGTCCGGCGGAAATCGGCAAACCCGGGATGGCGGGGACGCTCCCGGCAAGGGTAACCAGCACAAAATCCAACGATATCTACGGCCACATCGACCGCGATGGGCGCTACCGCGTCAGCCTGCTGTTTGACCGCGATCGCTGGGCGCCGGGGGAGGAGAGCCTGTGGGTGCGCCAGGCCCGGCCCTATGCGGGGGACACTTACGGTCTGCACCTGCCGCTGCTGGCGGGCACCGAGGTGGCGATAGCCTTTGAGCAGGGCGACCCGGACCGGCCCTATATCGCCGGCGTTCTGCACGACTCGGCGCACCCGGATCATGTCACGATTTACAACGACAAACGCAACGTGCTGCGCACCCCGGCGAATAACAAGTTCCGCCTCGACGACACGCGCGGCAGGGAGCACGTGAAGATCAGCACCGAGTACGGCGGCAAGAGCCAGCTTAACCTCGGCCATTTGGTGGACAGCGAGAGAAATCAGCGCGGCGAGGGGGTTGAACTGCGCACCGACAACTACGGGGCTATTCGTGCTGCCAAAGGGATAATGCTCACTACTGAATCGCAGCCGCGCGCGCAGGGTAAACAACTGGATATGACTGCGGCGGTTACGGAACTGGAAAAAGCGCTGTCGCTGGCAAAAACACTCCAGCAATGTGCAGCCACTGCTGGCGTCAGCGTTGTGGACAGCGGGCGACAGCAAAAACTCAGCCAGACACTGAACCAGCTGAAAGGTGCCGGGCTTCTGACGTATGCCGGAGAGGGGCAGGCACACGTAACGCCTGCCAGTCTACAACTTTCTGCTGGCGAGGATTTAGTGGCGACGACGGGTAACAATGCCAGTGTCAACGTAGTGAAAGCGTTCTCCCTGGCTGTCGGTGAAAAACTGGCTCTGTTTGCCCGCCAGCTCGGTATCCAGATGATAGCCGGAGCCGGGGATATCACGACCGAGGCGCAACGCGGCGCTATGCACATGCTTTCGCAGCAGGATTTCACCCTCACCAGCACTAACGGCAAGCTGAATATTAGTGCACAGCAGGGAATTCAACTGACCTGTGGCGGCGGTGGGATCCGGATCAATGCGGATGGGTCGGTAGAGATATTTTCCCCTACGGGCGTGGATATTAAAGGGCCGAATTTTGCTTATAAGGGGCCTGAAAGTGTGCAAACGCAGATGCCGGCCTTTAACAAGGGCGCGTTTAAACACCGTTACCGGCTGCATGCCCCCGACGATCCTGAACAAATTCTGACTAAGCAAAAATTCCGCGTCAAAAGCGCTGCTGGCGACGTCGTTGAAGGCGAAACAGACAGCGAGGGGTGTTCACCTCTGCTTGATGCGACCGATCTTGATACATGGACACTGGAGTTACTCTCATGACCGATAAAAAAACCAGACCGTATGCGCCGCGGATTGCTTCAAAAAATGATGTCAGTGTGCCTGATGCGCTTGGTGTGGCGGCGCAGACCTGTAACGTGGCAGTTCCCCGTCCCATGCCCTGTATCGTCATTCTGGTGCACGGGGTAAATGACGTGGGCGAGGCGTACCAGAATCAGGAAGCGGGCATCATTACCGGCCTGAAAAAGCGCCTTAACCGGACGGACCTCTATGCGCATGAATGGCAGGATTTCATCATGATGCATAATGAGGCGGCGCAGAAAAAAATCGGCGTGCCGGGGCGTTCACCGGTTATTCCGTTCTACTGGGGTTACAAGCCGGTGACGTATGACGACTGGGTTGCAGACCAGCAGAATTACCGGAATGAGGTGAACGTTCAGAAGCTGCGGGATAAAGCCCATCTTCCCTATGATGCCTACCAGCAAAATAATGAAAAGAAAATGGCGGCCCTCGGCAACGATGGTAAGAACACGGTGAAGTTTCAGAGCGATAACTGGAACAATGCGCTGGATATGAATTTTGCCAAAGGCGGCGGAACCTTTGCCAATGCGACCACTAATATCCCCGATATGCTGGGTCCGGGGGCGGGAGGGGCGGCCGTTGCCGCCGCAGGGTTTGCGACACTGCATATGAATGAGGGTGACTATACGCACCCCATTTTTCCCAATCCGCACCGTATCTATCAGTTTTTTGCCGCCCAGCGGCTGGCGGATTTGATTATTCAGATCCGGAGTGAGCCTGTCACTGAGAACGATGTGATTAATATTGTCGCCCACAGTCAGGGCACCATCATCACCATGCTGGCAAATATGCTGGTGAAACAGGCGGGACATGCTCCGGCCAACTGCGTGATCCTGAACCACTCCCCTTATTCGCTGGAAAGCCGGCTGATGGAAGATATCCAGTCGGGGCACCACCAGACCAGTGAAGCCCGGCAGCAGACGTTTAAAAACTTCTGCGCCGTGATGGCGGCGCAGTACAAAGGGGGCAGTATTACGGAAGATGACCTTCAGGCACTGGAAGGCAGCTGCACGCTGCGGATGCCGGACAAGAATCCGCTGCGTCAGGACCCCCGGTACAGTCGTAACAACAATGGCAAAGTGTACAACTATTTCTGCCCGAACGACGGAACGGTGTCGCTGAGGAATATTCAGGGTTTTGGCTGGCGGGGGATTCCACAGGATATAGCTGCAGAGATACCTAATTTATACCAGCGCGTGTTCTGTCAGCACGTCTGGGTGGGGAAGGCCCCGGATGAAAAACCCTTTGAAATGCCACCATCCTGGAAGGGCGACTTTACCTACAGCATTGCCACAAATGCCAGCTATACCGCGAGCGATGTGATGATTAACGGTGAAGAGCTGCCTGAACCCTTTATCTTTAAGTTGCAGGGGGAAGATAATCACCCGGATAACGACGAGAAAACCTGTGATTCCCCGTACAAGACCTATATTGACCCTGACAGCCCGGACGCCTACATCTCCTACTCGGCGAAAGCCTGGGCCATCAGCCGCACGGCAAGCGCCACCTTTCCGCTGAACGATTACCAGCGCCGTTCATGGTTTCCCGGCCATGTGCTGACGAAGAGTGAACTGCAGGCAGAGAGTAAGAGGCGGAATATTACGGCAACTCATGGCGTGGTCAGCGGGTCTAAAGATTTTCCGGACCTCACGCTGACGTGGCTGAAATCCCGTGATGAGCTGGAAAAGGCGTGGCGGGAATCAGACCCGGTGGGTTACAGCCAGCACTCCTCGATAGTGATGAGTGAGTTTGCCCCTTCCCATGCGATGGCGTTTGACCTGGCGATAGGGCAGTGTAAATCCTTTGATTACAAAGCGGGAGAGTTCTGGGAAGCGCTGCTGCACCGTGCCGACTGGCGCGACCAGCTGAACGGATACCCTTTCGCAAAAGAATATTACCGGACAGGAAAGCTGGACGGTCCTACAACCAAGTTTTTTATGAATAAACCTGACGAAGTTTTACCGAAAGGCGCTTTTGGTGTGGAGAACCAGTTTAACGATGCCACCACGGTTAAACCCTCCCGTGATCTGGCCGCCGGCAATCAGGAAGTGGCAAACCTGCAGTGGGAAATGCCGAAGCCGAAGTCTGACAGTGACCTGGGTATCCTCAGGCAGAAACAAGGGCGGGGCTCATGAAACCGGTATATGCAACGGGCATCACCCTGGCAGCGGTGCTGGTGGTTTGCGGCTGTCATGCGAAAGCCCAGGAGCCGCCAACGCAGGTGGTTTACCGGTTCGACGACCACCGTTATCTGGAGCTGAAGGGGTGGGACTGTGAGGGAGAACTCTGGTACACCGATAGGCAGCGCGGTATTCACACTGAGCCGGTCAGCCAGTTTTACCGGATATTCACTAAAAAATATGTTCATCCGTCAGAACGTTATATCGCTATTCCTGCCTGGGACTCTCCCGGTTCTATTGTTTCAAAGGACTATGGAAAAACATGGTTTCCATCTACATTCTCTCCCGGAGAAAATGAACCTAATGGGGACAGCTCTCCGCCTTATGACGATATTCTTTCCTTCACGGTCGTGGATGACCAGGGGTTTCTGCAGACGAAACACCGGCTGTATATGTCGTCAAAGCCGTTTGATGACCCACGCATTTTACCCGGAGGTCCGGGTATCCATTACGAGCTTGAGGATGGTGTTAAGGGCGATATTATTCCGGGAACCTCGGGCTGGCGTTGGGGCATGGTGTACATGACTAAACAGGGGTTACAGGGTTCTATCCAGTCTCTTCAGGCTAACTGGCAGCAACTCCCGGATAAAGTACCGGAAGTGAAAAATTACAAAGGCTGGGATCATATGCGGTGTGATATGGATGCAGGGAAATAACGAAAAGGAACTGATATGAATTTCATTCAGGCGGCAGGTGTCGCATTAGCGGCAATGCTGACAGTCAGCAGGTGCGGAGCCAAAGAGCCGCCGACGCAGGTGGTTTACCGGTTCGACGACCACCGTTATCTGGAGCTGAAGGGGTGGGACTGTGAGGGAGAACTCTGGTACACCGATAGGCAGCGCGGTATTCACACTGAGCCGGTCAGCCAGTTTTACCGGATATTCACTAAAAAATATGTTCATCCGTCAGAACGTTATATCGCTATTCCTGCCTGGGACTCTCCCGGTTCTATTGTTTCAAAGGACTATGGAAAAACATGGTTTCCATCTACATTCTCTCCCGGAGAAAATGAACCTAATGGGGACAGCTCTCCGCCTTATGACGATATTCTTTCCTTCACGGTCGTGGATGACCAGGGATTTCTGCAGACGAAACACCGGCTGTATATGTCGTCAAAGCCGTTTGACGATCCTCGACTTACAGTTGATGGCCCTGGTATCACTTACACAGCATCAGATGGTGCTGTACATCACATAGATCCCAAATTTCCCGGCTGGGCCTGGGGAGCGGTGTACATGACCAAACAAGGTCTGAATGAAAGCACTGAGCAATTCAAAACAAATTGGCAGAATCAGCCTGATAAGGTACCGGAAGTGAAAAATTACAAAGGCTGGGATCATATGCGATGTGATATGGATGCAGGGAAATAACGAAAGGAAAATAATATGAATCTCACTCAGAAGACAGGCTGCGTATTGGCAGCGGTGCTGGTGGTTTGCGGCTGTCATGCGAAAGCAAAAGAGCCGCCGACGCAGGTGGTATACCGGTTTGATGACCACCGCTATCTGGAGCTGAAGGGGTGGGACTGTGAGGGAGAACTCTGGTACACCGATACGCAGCGCGGTATTCACACGGAACCGGTCAGCCAGTTTTACCGGATATTCACTAAAAAATATGTTCATCCGTCAGAACGTTATATTGCTATTACTGGCTGGGGTGCTGATGGGTTTATTGTATCAAAAAACTACGGCCAAACCTGGCATCCGGTTAGATTTGCGCCTGTGAATAATGAACCTAATGGTGACGATTATGCACCATACAAAGATGTTCTCTCCTTCACCGTCGTGAATGACCAGGGATTTCTGCAGACGAAGCACCGGCTGTATATGTCGTCAAAGCCGTTTGACGATCCTCGACTTACAGTTGATGGCCCTGGTATCACTTACACAGCATCAGATGGTGCTGTACATCACATAGATCCCAAATTTCCCGGCTGGGCCTGGGGAGCGGTGTACATGACCAAACAAGGTCTGAATGAAAGCACTGAGCAATTCAAAACAAATTGGCAGAATCAGCCTGATAAGGTACCGGAAGTGAAAAATTACAAAGGCTGGGATCATATGCGTTGTGATATGGATGCAGGGAAATAACGAAAGGGAACTGATATGAATTTCATTCCGACAACAGTAAGCGTATTGGCGGCGGTACTGGTGATTTGCGGCTGTCATGCGAAAGCCCAGGAGCCGCCGACGCAGGTGGTATACCGGTTCGATGACCACCGCTATCTGGAGCTGAAAGGCTGGAACTGTGAGGGAGAACTCTGGTACACGGATACGCAAAGAGGCATTCATTCGCAGCCATACTTTCAGTTTTACCGGATATTCACCAAAAAATTTGTGCATCCTTCGGAACGTTATATTGCAGTGCCAAATTGGGAAGTGGATGGGTTTCTGGTTTCTAAGGATTACGGAAAAACCTGGAACACGGCGACATTCTCTCCGGGAGAAAACGAGCCGAATGGTGACTCATCTCCGCCGAGAGAGGACATTGTTTCCTTCACCGTTGTGAATGACCAGGGATTTTTGCAGACAAAGCACCGGCTGTATATGTCGTCAAAGCCGTTTGACGATCCGCGCATTTTACCTGAGGGCCCGGGGATTAAGTACAAACTCCCGAGTGGAGAAATGGATGAGATTACGCCTGAGTTTCCGGGCTGGGCCTGGGGATTAGTATATTTCACAAAAGAAGGTCTGGAGGGAAAAGTTGTACGGCATGAGGCTAATTACCAGAACCTGCCTGATAAAATTCCTGAGATAAAAAATTATAAAGGCTGGGATCATATGCGCTGTGATATGGGTATGGGAAAATAAGGAGCAGATAAACTATGAAAGGTGTTATTCGTCTTAACGATCCGCTGGTGAGTGGAGGGAAAGTGATTACAGCCTCAGGTGTAGATTTTATGGGGAAACCCGTTGCCCTTAAAGATGACATGGTTATCTGCCCTTTACACAAAGGAACATTTGCCATTAATGAATGCCATCCATCCTGGACTATGAATGAACGTGGTGTGGTGGTTGACGGGTGTAAAGCAGGGTGTGGATGTGTAATAAAAACAACGTTACCAAATGCGGGAGCCGACTGATGCAATGGTGGTTGTATGAAGAGCAGAAAGAGGCGGAAAACGCAGGCGTCTCTTTATGGCTTCTAATTTTCATTTATGTCGTCGTCATAGCACTCTGTTTGTTCATTCGGGCAGCGACATGGCCGAACAGTAAGCATATTGATGCTCTCTTTTTTCTCCCTGCGCTGGTGCTCCCTTTTCTAATTATAACTGCAATAGTGTGCTTTGCTAATGTTTTTAAAAGTTCTCGAGTTCATTATGCTGAAATGCGTAAGTTAATCGCGATGTCACGGGAGTGTTATTTAAGGAAGTATGCCCAGCAAAATATAATTATTGCCGGATGGTCTGTGATTACTCCCCTGGAGCAACCAGCGTTGAATATGTTGAAACTGGAAGGTCAATTTCCGTTGGCTCCAAAGACACCGTTAAAAATCACACGGCAGCAGGGATTTGATTATACCCGTAACGAGCAGATATTTTTACGATTAATAGAGCCACTGACTGAAAAGTTAAAAAATCATAGCTGCCGTAGTTTAAAGACGGCGGTATGGGTAAGGGAAGCGGATGACTCCTGTTGTGATGAGTTACGGCGTATATTAAGGCTATTTAACATTCATGATGGTAATCACTACCCAATAGAGTATTTGCCAGAATGTCCTGATTACTCTCTCATAAATATGTGAATTAAAGAGTCGATAACCTCTGGAGTATATTATCTGTTATTTATTATCGATATCCACGGTGACGATAGTGATTCAAAAAGTATGGAAAACGCATGCGCATTGTTACTGACGGATCGTTTTATTCAAATCGAAAGTGAAAAGCCAATCTATCTCTATCAGCCGATGATAGGTGTTAGGGATGTTGAAGCTAAAATTCCAGTATATCTACATACAAAACCCGTCACCTCACCAAAAACGCTTTGGCATACAGGGCTGTCGAGAGCTGAAAAATACCCGCTATTAAAAGCGCTGGATGAGCATAAACTGGCACCGGACAGGCTAGATATTGAGGCGTCACTGGGTGCACGAAGTGCCGGATATCGGTGGCTTGCGCTTGCAATGGCAGCTGATGCGGTAAAATATGCGCAGGGCGGGCAACTTGTTGCTGTGTCTGAGAATAATCTATTTAGCATTACTGCCTTATCATCTCATTCATCCCCTGAACAGGATTGTTTTATAGGATTTGAGCATATCCAACCCTGGTTATTCGGCGGGATGTCCGGATTCCTTTTGATGCTCTCTTTTTGGATATGCCAGTTTAGTTTTTTTGATTTGAAGGAGCCATTATCATTACCAGGCTTTATTACGTGTAGTGTTATCCCACTTATTGTGGGGGGCGTTATTGGCATTTTTGCAACCTGGCATAGCAGTAAAAGTGCTCGTACTGATATGGGATGGTAACGACAAAACGAAGTGGCGAAATTTTCAAGAGTATCTTCTTCTTATATCAAAACTCCGGTGCTTCTCATTAAGGAGATTAGAACGTAAAGCGCATTATCTTTCCAATAAACAAAACAGAGTTCATATTCTGGTTTATTGCCATGCTGTTGGTAACGGGTGGCGTATTGTGCTGGCTTGTCTGGCAATACCCGAATCAGTTGAGTCTTATCCGGGGGACACCAGAACAAGAGCGCTGGTTGACAGGACTCGTCGTTGGAACATTGATGCTTGCTGTATGTGCGTTGTTGTCGTTTGCTGCAATAAGGTTGACAGGCAGGAGGCATTTTAATGCCTTACAGCAGAGATATGATGCTTTTGTAGCAGATAAATCAGAGAATAAAACGCGACATGAGCTGGCAACGCTGATCGCCCACCTCCGCCGACGCTATACCTCGCTTTGGCGCTATAAAGTCCGTCTTGTACTGGTCTGCGGCGAGGACAAAAATATCGCCGCTATTGCCCCCGGCCTTGCTGAAAAACAGTGGCTGGAGGGGCATCGGACGGTGCTGATTTACGGCGGCAGCCTGTCATCTGCGGTGGATACCGAACGCGTGACCGCTCTGCACAAGCTACGATGCCGTCGCCCGCTGGACGGGATTGTGCTGGCGCTTGATGAGGCGCAGGCAACTGCCGGTACGCTGGATAGCCATCTCCGCACACTGGAGCAGCTCGGGGAGGGGCTGCACTACCAGCCGCCGATCTACCTGTGGCAGGTATGTGACACGCTGTGGCCCCAGGATACCCGCGTTACCCAGACGCTGGGGGCGCTGTTTCCGGCGCGAGCCACGCCAGAGATAGTTGAACAACAACTACACGCCATTCTGCCATCCCTGCGGCAGCAGGGTATGCAACAGTTGTGCGCCAACCCGGCCCATGATTTTCTGCTGCGTGTCGGATACGCCCTTGAGGAGAACGGCATTGCCCGCTGGCGTGCACTGCTGACACCGTGGCTAACGGAGCATCTGAAACGTATTCCGCTACGCGGCCTGATGTTCAGCCCGCCGCAGTCAGCGGAACAGGTAGCGGATGAGGCGCTGCATCCCTACAGCTGGTCCTTCCCGGCGGTGTGGCAGGGGGTGACGACAGACTGTGAACGATCGCGCGGCGTGCCGGTGGGAATGCCGTGGCAGCGTACCCTAGGCGTTACCCTGCTTGCGCTGGTTGTCCTGTGGGGCGCAGGTAGCCTGCTCTCCTTTATCATCAACCGCCAGCATATTGCGAGCGCTACGGAACAGGCGCAGCAGCTGGTTAACCACTCTGCTATCAGCGATAAGCAGCTGATGGCGTTGCAGGTACTGCGGAACAACATCGGACGTTTACAGAACCAGCAGGCGCACGGCGCACCCTGGTACCAGCGTTTCGGTCTCGACCACAACGCGCAGCTCTTTGCCGCGCTGATGCCCTGGTACACGCAGGCGAACAACCGCCTGATACGTGATGCAGCAGCGGGCGCGCTCATGCAGCAGCTTATGGCGCTGGCGAATCTGCCGCCGCGCAGTCCGCAGCGAAAGACGCTGGCGAAGGCAGGTTATGACCAGCTAAAAGCGTACCTGATGATGGCGCGTTCGGACAAAGCGGATGCAGCGTTTTACACGCGGGTGATGACCGGCGTTCAGCCTGTCCGTACCGGCATCTCGTCAGCACTCTGGCAGAGCATTGCACCCGATTTGTGGACCTGGTACATGCAGAACCTGCCGTCACAGCCTGGCTGGAAAATCACGCCGGATGCCGCGCTGGTGACTCAGGCACGCCAGGTGTTACTGGAACAAATTGGTCGGCGCAATGCTGAGAGTACCCTGTACGAGAACATGCTTACTCAGGTGCGCCGAAACTACGCCGATATGACCCTCGAAGATATGACGCCACAGACCGATGCGGGCCGTCTGTTTAGCACCCAGGAGGTGGTACCGGGCATGTACACGCGCCAGGCGTGGGAAGGCGGCATCCAGGACGCGATAGATAAAGCCGTGGCCTCCCGACGCGACGAGATTGACTGGGTATTAAGCGATAACCGGAAAACCGTCTCAACGGATGTCTCTCCGGAGGCGTTGAAACAGCGCTTGACGGATCGCTATTTTACTGACTTCGCCGGCGCGTGGCTGAACTTCTTAAACAGTATCCGGCTTAACCCGGCACACACCATTGCGGATGTCACCGACCAGCTGACTCTGGCAGGGGATGTCCGTCAGTCGCCGTTAATTGCCCTGATGAATACCCTGGCATATCAGGGAGAGACCGGAGAGCAGAGAGAGGCGATAACCGACTCGCTGGTGAAGTCGGCAAAAAGGCTGCTGGGTAAGGGGGATAAACCGATCATAGATCAGCAGGCCGCCGGGCCTGTCAGTCCGCTGGATAGCACGTTCGGACCTCTGCTGGCGCTGATGGGTAAAAACAACGCGCAGAACGTGATGGCAGCGGACAGCTCGCTCAGCTTACAGACCTGGCTGACGCGCGTGACCCGCGTGCGCCTTAGACTCCAGCAGGTGGCGAGCGCGCCCGATCCGCAGGCGATGATGCAGCAGCTGGCGCAGACCGTATTTCAAGGTAAAAGCGTGGATCTTACCGACACCCGAGAGTACGGCAGTTTGATGGCGGCAAGCCTGGGTGAGGAGTGGAGCGGTTTCGGGCAGACCCTGTTTGTCCAGCCGCTGACCCAGGCCTGGGAGACGGTGTTACAGCCCTCGGCGGCCAGCCTAAACGAGGCGTGGCAGCGTTCCATTGTCGCCAACTGGCATTCGGCTTTTGACGGGCGCTATCCCTTTTCCGCAGGCAAAAATGATGCCTCGCTGCCGATGCTGGCGGCGTTTATCCGTCGCGACAGCGGGCGTATCGACCGTTTCCTGACCAGCCAGCTGGGGGGCATGCTGCACCGGGAGGGCAGCACCTGGGTGGCGGACAGCACGCTCAGCCAGGGGCTGGCGTTCAGTCCGGCGTTTCTGAGGGCGATTAATCAGCTGAGCGAGTTATCTGACATTTTGTTTACCGACGGCAGCGAGGGCATCAGCTTTGAGATGCAGGGCGTGGCGATGCCGGAGATTGTCGAGACGCAGCTGACCTTCGACGGGCAGACGCTGCACTATTTCAACCAGTTGGCCGACTGGCAGAGTTTTCGCTGGCCAGGGGTAATTAACAAACCGGGCGCAATGCTGACATGGACCTCCACGGCGGCAGGTGCCCGGCTGTTTGCCAACGACAGCGGCCCCTGGGGCGCTATCCGGATGCTGGAGAGAATGAGGCGGCAGAAGGAAAACGATGGCCTGTACCGACTGACCCTTACCGCCCCGGACAACCGGCAGCTTCAGTGGCTATTGCGCACGGAGCTTAGCGACGGTCCGCTGGCGCTGCTGAAGCTACGAAATTTCACGCTACCGACCCAGATATTCAGCGTAAACGCGCCGATCCCAAACCCGACGGATGAAAATGAATTCGATGCTGATGAAAGGAGTGAATAATGGCGTCTGTTGATTCCCTGCTTGCCGCCTGCCAACTCCAGGCAGAGACGCAGGCGCAGCAGTCACAGTCCCGCCTTGCCCTGTGGGAGAACTGGCTGAAGCCTGTGTCTGACACTCGCCCCACCGGCGACGACCCTGGCTATGATGACGATTTTCAGCAAATGCGTGAGGAGGTCAATAAGATCTCTCGAGCAGATACGGGGTTGATTTGTCAGCTTGCAGAAAAGCTGCTGACCACCTGCAAAGATATTCGTGTGGCAACGTATTACACCTGGGCGCGTTTGCATCGTGACGGGGAGGCAGGACTGGCTGACGGACTCGAACTGCTGGCTGGTCTGATGCAGCGCTTTGGCGCACGGCTTCATCCGCAGCGGGAGCGCAGCCGGAAGGCGGCGCTGGAGTGGCTGGGAAGCAGCCGGATGCTGGACAGCCTGCTGCTATACCCGGAGGTGACAAAACCCGAAGCCGAACGCATTGCCGGGGCGCTGTGGCTGATCGAGCTGGCAGTAGATCAAACAGCAGCAGAAGATCGCCCGCAGCTCGGCGCCCTGTATGGTGCGCTGGAGACCCGCCTGCTGAAATCCGGCGGTATGGATGCGGTAGTGCCACAAAACGTTAGTGAGAGTTGCTACATAACGCCGTCCGTCGGCAGCGTGCCGTTGTTAACGGGGATTATTTCAGGTCAGGAGCTGCTCACCCAGGCGCGTATTCTTGCAGATTACCTCAGAAGCCAGCCGGACGGCTGGCTTGCAGCCCATCGGCTGATAAAAAATCTTCGTCATGACACCCTACACCAGCTGCCACCGCTCTCCGCCGACGGTAAAACCCGCATTGAACCGCCAAAGTCAGAACAGCGGGCACAGCTGAAACGGCTGTACCTGCAACAGAGCTGGCGTCAGCTGATGGAAGAGGCTGACAGCCTGCTGTCGCGCGGCGCTAATCACCTGTGGTTGGACGTGCAGTGGTATCTGCACCAGGCGCTGCTGAAATCCGGGCGTGATGCAGAAGCCGCCATTATTCAGTCTGATCTGAAAGGCGTGCTCTCGCGCCTGCCGGGGCTGGAGACGCTGGCCTTTAACGACGGCACGCCGTTTGCTGATGAAGTCACCCTGACCTGGATACAGCAGCAGGTAACGGATAACCCTGTGGGGTGGCAGGAGGATAATACGGCGGCGTCCGCTACGTTATCCGGCGATGACGACATTCTGCTCCTGGAGCCGGAGGCGCTTACGCTTGCCGACAGCGACGGCCCCGATGCGGCGCTGGCCTGGCTGCAGGGGCGTCCTGGCATCGTTACGTCACGCAACCGCTGGCTGCTGCGTTTACTGATGGCGCGCATTGCTGAACAGACGGGGAAAAACGAACTGGCCCTGCATCTGCTGGGTGAGCTTGACCTCCTTTCGGCAACCCTGACGCTTAATCAATGGGAGCCGGGACTGATGTTTGAGGTCAAGGCGAGAAAGCTGAAGCTGTTGCGCATAAAGGCCGGACGCGGTGAAGCAGAGAAAATCCGGCTACAGCCGGAGATGGACGCGCTGCTTGCTGGGCTGATTGCTATCGATCCCTCACGGGCTGCCGTCCTGTGCAGCTAACGTTTTTCATACCCTGATATGAGACAGGCAATGGATGATTTAACCCTGCGTTATTTTGACGCTGAAATGCGCTATCTGCGCGAGGCGGGTGAGGAGTTTGCCCGCGCTCACCCTGACCGGGCAGCCAGTTTAAACCTCGACAAAGCGGATGCCCGCGATCCGTATGTAGAGCGTCTGTTTGAAGGTTTTGCCTTTCTGATGGGGCGTCTACGGGAAAAGCTGGACGACGACCTGCCAGAGCTCACCGGCGGGCTGGTCAGCATGATCTGGCCGCACTATCTGCGCACCATTCCCTCCCTCTCCATCGTGGAGTTTTCCACCGACTGGCGGGAGATGAAGGAGCCGGTCACCGTCGCGAAGGGCTTTGAGGTGCGCTCGCAACCCGTTGGTGAAAAGCGGACCCGCTGCCGCTACACCTCCACCCAGTCACTGACGTTGTTGCCGCTGTCGCTTTCCCACGCAGGCATTACCACGGAGCCGGACGGGCGCTCACTGATCCGCCTGCGTTTCGAGT
The DNA here is from genome assembly GCA_002918705.1 of Escherichia sp. ESNIH1. GTDB lineage: Bacteria > Pseudomonadota > Gammaproteobacteria > Enterobacterales > Enterobacteriaceae > Pseudescherichia. The sequence continues at coordinate 66,989 of PQKR01000007.1, forward strand.
GCGGGCCGCTGGCAGACTGGCGCAGCATTGATGTAAGCCGTATCCCGCTGTACCTCAATGCCGATGCCACGCTGGCCTGCGCGCTGCATGAGGCGCTCACCCTCAACGTGGCGAAAGCGGGGATCCGCTTTCCCGGCGACGTTGACCGCAGGCCGCTGGACGCCCATTTTGCCGTCTGCGGCTTTGGCAAGGATGAGGCGCTGCTGCCGGAAAGTGGCGGCTTCAGCGGCTATCAATTACTGCTGGAGTATTTCACCTTCCGCGAGAAGTTTATGTCCGTGGCGCTGCGCGGTCTGGAGAACGTCCTCTTTCCGGAGAATCTTCCCTGGTTTGAAATTGATCTGGTGCTGAATCAACAGTGGCCACATGAGTTTTCCTTCTCCGCGAAGAATATCCGCCTGCACTGCGCCCCGGTGATTAACCTTTTCCCACTCGAATCTGACCCACTGCATCTGGACCTGCTGCAAACCGAGTATCTGCTGCGCCCGATGCGCATTCAGGACGGGCATACCGAAATTTACTCCGTGGATTCGGTCACCTCCTCGCGCCATTCCGGACATCAGACGTATGTGCCGTTTACCAGCTTTCGCCATAAAGGGGGCATGCTGCGCCACGACGCGCCGGAGTATTACTACCACACGCGGGTGAAGCGCGGTGCCTCCGGACTGCATGATACCTGGCTGATCCTCGGCGGTGAGGCGTTCGACAACCATACCGTGCAGGAAGATGAAAAACTCTCCCTCAGCCTGACCGGGACTAACGGGCAGCTACCGCGTCGGGCGCTGCAGAGTACGCTGCTGGATACGGTGGTAAGGTCCACTACATCACGTATCCAGGTACGCAACCTCTGCGCGCCCACGCTGCCGTATTACCCGCCGGATCGGGATCGCTTTCACTGGCGGGTGCTGAGCCATCTGGGCAGCAGTTTTCTGTGGATGATGGATAACGCCGATGTGCTGCGCGGGGCGCTGGCGCTGTATGACTGGACGAATAACGAGATGAACCGGCGTCGTCTCGAGGCGATTGTCGATGTTAAACACAGCGAGGTAGAGCGCTTTGAACAGGGGCATTTTTTGCGGGGCGTGCAGATAGAGTTGACTCTGGACAGCAACGGCTTCGCCGGACACGGCGACATCTGCCTGTTCGGTGAAATGCTCAACCGCTTCTTTGCCCTGTATACCGATATCCATCTCTTTAACCGTCTGATCCTGATCCTACAACCTACCGGAGAACGTCTTGAATGGCAGGAGAACCACAACCGCCGCATTCCCGGTTGAGCCCCAGGCTTGAGCGGGACATTCATCGCATTAACTTCTACCGTTTCTGTCAGCTACTGGAGCGATCGCGCCCTGACGCACCCGCGCTCGGTACCACCCTGAACCCGGCGGACGATCCGGTGCGCTTTCGCCCGCATCCTGGGATGGGCTTTCCGGCTAGCGAGCTCAAAGCAGTGGAATATGATGAGGATAACCCTGACGCGCCGCCGACGGTGCGCACCACGTTTATGGGGTTGTACGGCGTGGATTCGCCGCTGCCGACCGCCTGGCTGGATGATATTGCACAGCAGCGGGAAGGGCATGAGGCGCAGGAGGCGTTCCTCGATATTTTTAACCACCGTATCCTGACGCAGTTTTATCGCATCTGGCGCAAGTATTCCTATCCGGCAACCTTTGAAGCCGGGGGCAGGGACCGCACCTCCCAGAGCCTGCTGGGGCTGATTGGTATGGGGATCCCCGGCACGGATAAGCATATTGCCACCCCGGCGTCGCGTTTTTTAGCGCTCCTCGGGGTGATGCGCCTCCCTGCCCGTACCGAGGAGGGGATTCAGGCGCTGGTGCGGCTGCTGGCACCCCGCACGCAGGTCACCGTCATGCCGCACTGCCCGCGCACAGTTTATCTCGCTAATCCTCTGGGTTTTTACGGCGATGAGGATCTCCTTCTCGACGGATACACGGTGCTGGGCGATGTCACCACGGAGATCGGCAGTCAGCTGCTCATTGCTCTGTATACCGAAGATCACGCTGAGGCGCGGAGCTGGATGCCGGAGGGGCAGACCTATAACGATTTTCTGATCCTGCTGCGGATCTACCTCGGCTGGCGCTATAAGGCGCTTATCCAGCTGACCGTTCCCACGCAGCTGCTACCCGCGCCGGTGCTGGGCGAAACGCCCTTTGCCCTCGGCATGAGCGGCGTTCTGGGCATGGAGGGCGATGACCTGCCGCCGGATCTGCCTGCAACATTCACCATCGAGGCCGGGTGCTACCGCGGTATGTCGCCCGCCGCTACACCACAAGGAACCCGACGTGTTGCGTACTCTGTTGATTAAACGACTCTCTCTACTCCTGCTACCATCGTTGCTAACGGGGTGTGGCCTGACGCAAAGCGTCAGTGACGGCACGGCTTCCGTGGTGAACTCTGTTTTTTATAAGCAGGTAAAAACCCTGCATCTGGATATCACCGCCCGCCAGGCGCTGAATACCGACGAACAGGAAAATATTACTCTGTCAGAACCGCTGATGGTGCGGATCTACCAGCTTAAGGATCGAAAAACCTTTGATAAAACCGTCTACCAGCAGCTGCTGACGCAAGGTGATGATACGTCGGCAACACTTGCCAGCCGCAGTCTGGTGGTAAAGCCAGGAGAAGCTGTCAGTCTGGATATGCCGCTGGATGAAAAGGCGCAGTTTGTGGCTGTAGTAGCGCTTTTCCGGGCACCGGATTTGGCGAAAAATAGCTGGAAGCTGGTGTTGTCCCGCGACGATCTCGATCCGGAAAAGCCCCGCGTGATTGAAGCAGAGCATAACCACCTGACCCTGCAACCGTTGAAGGATGAGTAACCATGCCGGCTCGTCATAACGCCCCCTCGCTCTACGAAACGCTCTACGGTAATTTCACCGGAGATCTCGACCTGAACCTGGTCAGTGAGGAGAATCAGGTGATCCTCTCCGTGCTGGACAATATGCAGCATATCCTGAACTGCCGCGCCGGGACGCTGGCGCATCTGCCGGATTATGGTCTGCCCGACATGACCAAAATCTTGCAGGGCATGCCGGGAACCGCTCACGAACTCATGGGAACGCTATCAGCCGTTTTGCTTAAGTATGAGCCCCGGCTGAAAAGCATCCGCGTCATCCTGCTTGACCAGACGATCCCCGGCGAGCTGCGTTATGCCATTGACGCCGAACTTAAGGGTGTGGGCCTGGTGCGCTATGGGACAGCGTTTATGCCAGAAGGACGGGTGCTAATCCGCCATCTGAAGCAGAAAAATTACGTCGATTAGATAACCCCTTTCTGTAAATCCACGGATGACTCCATCATGAAGCACACAGAACTCCAACCTATGCGCATCGGCGGCGATCCGCGTCAGTTCCCTGACTTCATTGCGCTGCGTACTGAAATAAGCAAGCAGACCCACCCGGCGAGGCCTGACATCAGCTGGGTGCGGGCAGAGCAGCTCTCCCAGGCCCTGTTTGAAAAAAACGGCGTGGAGCTGCAGACAGCGGCCTGGTATACCCTGGCGCGCACTCATCTGGCCCAGGTGAAAGGCATGCATGAAGGGCTGAACATTATTGCAGTGATGCTGAGCCAGCATTGGGATCGCTTCTGGCCACAGACCAGCCGCGCACGGGCAGAAATTCTCTGCGGACTGTTTCAACGGCTACAGAAGGTGTTTCGCACGTTTACTTTATGCCATGAGGAGGGCCAGCAGCTAGGGCAGCTGGCATCCACGCTTGAGACTCTGGACGGCATTCTGTCCCGGCATGACCTGCAGCAGGTAAGCCAGATAGCCTCTCTGCTGCAACAGGTACGTGGGGCGTTGATACGAATTGAGAGTGCGCCCGCTCCCCAGCCGCTGTATGTGATCCAGCAGGCGCGCGCGACAAACCTTGAGAGGGGACAAGAAACAGCCCCTGCCCCACAACGGGTGGGCCTCTTCCTGAGCGGAATGCTGACCGCCTTTGCGCTGAGTGCCGTTGGCTTTGCTGGCTGGTACTATTTGGCCCGCCCAGATATGCTCTCTGCGCTGCCGTACGAGCAGATGCCGAGCGGGCTCCCGGATGAATCGCTTACCGGCTGGCATCAGGGCATGTTAAGGCTGCAGAGCCTGAGTGAGCAGCTCAATGCGCTTGATGGTCAAAAGGGAAAATATCTTACCGTCAGCGAGCTGAAATCACAGGTGTTTGCCGCCACGCTGGCCTTTGACAAGACGGTGCCGGTGGAGGAGCAGCTCCGTCTTATGGCTGTGCAGCAAACGCCCGGCGCGATCCCGGAGGCGCAAAAACGTCAGGCGAAGCAGCACTTACAGCAGCTCATCAGCCACTATTTTGCCCTCACTCATGGCGTTATGCCTCGTCAGCAACAATCGGCAGCGGCCAGCCGCCAAGGCGTTTCCAGCGGTTGACGATCTCACAGAACAGCAGGGCGGTCTGTTCCGTATCGTACAAGGCGGAGTGGGCCTGGGTACTGTCAAACGGCAGGCCGGCGGCCATGCAGGCTTTTGACAGCACGGTTTGCCCCAGCGCCAGCCCGCTCAGCGCGGCGGTATCGAAGGTGACGAAGGGGTGAAACGGGTTACGCTTGAGCGAGGCGCGCTCTGCCGCCGCCATCATAAAGCCGTGATCGAAGGTGGCGTTATGCGCCACCATAATGGCGCGGTTGCAGCCGGAATCTTTAATTCCCTTGCGTACCATTTTGAAGATCGCGTGTAGCGCATCGTATTCGCTCACCGCCTCGCGCTGTGGGTCATTAGGATCGATGCCGTTGAACGCCAGCGCCTCGGGGACCAGATTGGCGCCTTCAAAGGGTGCAACCTGGAAGTGCAGGGTGCTGTCCGGCATCAGCCAGCCATCGCTATCCATCTTTAGCGTTATGGCGGCAATGTCCAGTAGCGCATCGGTTTTGGCATTAAACCCGGCGGTTTCAACATCAATCACGACAGGATAAAAACCACGAAAACGGTCGCAAAGACCGGTGAGCTGTGCGTTATCGGACATAGGATCTCTTAATACAGGAAAAAGCAGCGCGCATTATGGCAAACTTTAAGTAGGGATTGTACTTTAAGTAGAAATTGTACTGTAAGTGGAAATTGTCTAGCGCAGATTAAACAACGGGCGCAGAGGGCGCCCGCTGAAATCAGTTACCCAGGCCGCGGCCCGCGTCTTTCTCTTCGATCAGCTCGATTTTATAGCCGTCTGGATCTTCAACAAATGCAATAACGGTGGTGCCGCCTTTAACCGGGCCGGCTTCGCGCGTCACGTTGCCGCCGTTCTGACGAATGCGCTCGCAGGCTTCTGCTGCGTTCTCCACGCTCAGGGCGATATGGCCATAGGCATTGCCCAGATCGTAGCTATCCACGCCCCAGTTGTAGGTCAGCTCGATCACTGCCTCATTGCTCTCCGGGCCGTAGCCTACGAAAGCCAGCGAGTACTTATATTCGGTGTTTTCGCTGGTGCGCAGCAGCTGCATGCCCAGAACTTTGGTGTAGAACTCGATGGAGCGTTGCAGATCGCCCACGCGAAGCATGGTATGAAGTAAGCGCATAATATCCTCTTTCGTTTTTTTGCTCAGGCATTTAAGTCATAAAGTCTATTTTAGTATAGCGGCGGATCCCTGCCGCTATCAATGCCAGTAAATCAATGCCAGTAATAGTACCGATTACAGCGTCGGGTAGTCGGTATAGCCTTCCGCGCCGCCGCCGTAGAAGCTCTCCGGACGCTGCGGGTTCAGCTCCGCTTTGCGCTGCAGGCGCTCTACCAGGTCCGGGTTAGCGATGTAGTCGCGACCAAAGGCAACCGCATCGATCAGCCCTTTGGCAATCAGGCTTTCCGCTTTCTCAGGCGTATAGGCTCCGGCACCCACGATCGGACCGTGGAAACGCGCACGCACTTTTTCACGGAACTCATCAGTGTAGGGCTGACCGCCCGCCCAGTCCGGCTCGGAGAGGTGCAGATAGGCGATACCACGTTTAGCTAACTCTTCGATCAGGTAGAGGGCATCCGCCTCTTCGTTATCGCCGTTGTCGGTATTCTGGAAGGTGCCGATCGGAGAGAGACGGATCCCGATACGCTCCGCGCTCCACTCTTTGCTCACGGCGTCGACCACTTCCAGTACCAGACGGGCGCGGTTTTCAGCGCTGCCGCCGTACGCGTCGGTACGCTGGTTAGCTGACGGAGAGAGGAACTGGTGCAGCAGGTAGCCGTGGGCGGAGTGCAGCTCTACCAGGTCGAATCCAGCTTCACGAGCGTTAGCCACGGCCTGACGGAAGTCGTCAACGATGCCCGGGATTTCGCTAATATCCAGCGCGCGCGGCGTTGAGGTATCGACACGGATCGCGTTACCGTTTTCGTCACGCAGCGAGGTGCGGGTCCCGGCGTTGATTGCCGATGGGGCCACCGGCGCGTTGCCGCCCGGCTGAATGCTGGCGTGGGAGATACGGCCGGTATGCCAGAGCTGAACGGCCATATGGCCGTTTTCAGCATGAACGCCGTCGGTGATCTTTTTCCATGCGGCAATCTGCTCAGGACTGTGCAGGCCAGGCGCACCGGCATAGCCTTTGGCCTGAGCAGAGATCTGCGTTGCCTCGCTGATGATTAACCCGGCGCTGACGCGCTGACGGTAGTATTCACCCATCAGCGGAGTAGGGATATCGCCTGGCTCAATGCTGCGCAGACGCGTCAGTGGGGCCATGAAGACGCGGTTCGCCGCGGTAATCGCACCCACTTTCAGCGGGGTAAACAGTTTGTTCGACATAGCTTCTCCTGAATAGACCGGTCGACTAGTTAAAGGTCAAATAAAACGCCTGCGTTATACAGGCGTGATAAGTACTGTTTTAGCATGTGCCACCGCGCTCTCCAGCGGTAGGGCACTGCGGGAAATTTTAGCCTGCAGATTGGCACCCAGCCACAGGGCATAGAGTACCTGCCCCTGGGTCAGGGCATCGCCTTCAAACGCCAGGCAGCGGGTTGCGCGCCCGTTCTCCAGCGCCTCGGCCAGCAGCGCAATGACGCGGCTCGCGCCTCTGTCCATTGCGCTACGCATATCCTCAGAGAGATCGCATACTTCAGCCGAGAGCTTCACCGTCAGGCAGCCACTAATAACGCCCTTCTGCGCGAACTGGTTCAGCGTTTCCTGGAAGTAGGCGATGACGCGATCGCGGTAGTTACCGCTGCCATGAGCAAAGTGGTGCGCCAGCCGCTGGTGGTAGCCAACATAGTGACGCTCAAGCATGGCCACCCCGAACGCCTCTTTCGAGCGAAAATAGTGATAAAACGATCCCTTCGGCACTTCTGCCGTTTTTAAGAGCTCGCTTAGTCCCATGCCGGTGAACCCGCGATGCATGCAGAGCTGCTCGCCGGTTGCCAGTAAGTGTTCACGGGTATCGTGTTCGGTATCTCTGTTCATAAATATTACTCTAATAGACCATTCGGTCTAATGCAAGGGTTGCTTTCTGGCCAACGGGCGTCTTCAATAGTGAGTATCGATCGTTTACAGGAGGAAGGACGTGCCGGAACAGCTGGAGTTTTTCCCCATTCTTAGTCCATGCCGGGGAATTTGTCAGACCGACGAGCATGGCTACTGCCGGGGCTGCCTGCGCAGCCGGGATGAGCGCTTTAACTGGCAGCGCATGAGCGATAGCGAAAAGCAGAACGTTTTGCGTCTCTGCCGTCAGCGAGCCCTGCGCAAAATGCGCGCAGGTAGCCAGCCGGCAGATGAAGAACCGCAGCAGCCCTCACTGTTTTAAGCACCGTTTTACGTATACTCTTTGCCTATCTCTTTGCAAAGAAAGGAAGCGGTTATGGTTCAGCGTATTACCCTTGCGCCCCAAGGGCCAGAGTTCTCCCGTTTTGTCATGGGCTACTGGCGTCTTATGGAGTGGAATATGTCGCCACGCCAGCTGGTCAGCTTTATTGAGGCGCATTTAGATCTTGGCGTTACCACGGTCGATCACGCGGATATCTACGGCGGCTATCAGTGCGAGGCCGCCTTTGGCGAAGCGCTTAAGCTGGCTCCGCACCTGCGTGAGCGTATGGAGGTGGTCTCGAAGTGCGGCATTGCCACAACGGCGCGTCCAGAGCATGTTATCGGCCACTACATCACCGATAAAGAGCACATTATCAGTAGCGCCGAGCAGTCCCTCGTGAACCTGGCAACCGATCGCCTCGATCTGCTGCTTATCCACCGCCCCGATCCGCTTATGGATGCCGATGAGGTTGCCGAGGCGTTCCTTCAGCTCCACCAGAGCGGCAAGGTACGCCACTTCGGCGTCTCTAACTTTACGCCAGCACAGTTTGCGCTGCTGCAGTCGCGTCTGCCGTTCACGCTTGCGACCAATCAGGTTGAAATTTCGCCGGTGCATCAGCCGTTGCTGCTTGACGGCACGCTCGACCAGCTTCAGCAGCTGCGCATTCGCCCGATGGCATGGTCCTGCCTCGGCGGTGGGCGGCTGTTTAGCGATGAGGCTTTCCAGCCGCTGCGCGATGAGCTGGCTCAGGTCGCTCAGGAGATCAACGCTGAAACCATTGAACAGGTGGTCTATGCCTGGGTCATGGCGCTACCGTCTACGCCCCTGCCGATTATCGGCTCCGGTAAAATCGAGCGCGTGCGTGCGGCTATTGCTGCTGAAGCACTCACGCTTACCCGCCAGCAGTGGTTCCGCATCCGTAAAGCCGCCCTCGGGTATGACGTACCCTGATAGCTGATTATCTGATTCTCCGGTGATAACTGCATCCCTGGTTTAAACTTCAGGGATAACAGCCAATAACCGGAGATCATATGAAGCGATTAAGCCTGGCCGTATTGACTCTGTTAGCCTGCACCGGTGCGCAGGCTGGCAGTGAAGAGGTCGAGATGCACCTTGTCACCTCTCAGGGCGTAGGACAGTCCATCGGGACGGTGAAAATCACCGAAACGGATAAGGGGCTGGAATTTGCGCCCGATCTGAAAGCGCTTCCGCCTGGCGATCACGGCTTCCACGTCCATGCCAAGGGAAGCTGTGAGCCTGCCATGAAGGAGGGTAAGCCGTCGGCGGCTGAGGCAGCCGGAGGTCACCTTGATCCCCATACAACCGGTAAACATGAGGGGCCAGAAGGTGCGGGTCATACGGGGGATCTGCCAGTGCTTCAGGTTAATAATGACGGGAAAGCAACCGAGCCCGTGGTCTCCCCGCGTCTGAAAAAACTGGATGAAGTGAAAAACAGATCCCTGATGATCCACGTGGGTGGCGATAACTACGCCGATAAACCAGAGCCGTTAGGCGGTGGCGGGGCACGCTACGCCTGTGGCGTGATTAACTAATTACGTTATCATCCCCGGCGGTGGCGCTTGTACAAGCTGCGACAGGGATATCTGTAGTCGCCAAATAAGCGCCGCCAGCTCTCGGGCGGCAGGTTGATGGTGATGGGACAGGGTATCGCAGATACGCTGTAGCGTCTGCAGCGTGGTGGTCAGATGGCGTTGGTCGACTCCCCGCTCACTCATTACATCGCGTAACTGAACAATGCAAAGGTCTCTGACCCGTGAAAGCGGATCGGAACGCGTTTCCCACTCGCGAAGCTGCCAGACGACATGTGAGCAGTTGAGCAGTACTACCCCCCAACGTAACAGCCAGCGGCGGGCCAGTGCGTCCTGACTAGTGCTGAGCTGACTAATGTGATGATAGGCCAGCGATTCAAACTCATATTCGCTATGCGCCGGACGGCGGCTGAGCTGATCGACGAAGTCGCGGCGCAGGGCGCGTATACGCCGGCGACTTTTACGGGCGTCCGAGCCGGGGCGCAGAATAGCGAACGCCAGCCACGAGAGAGCCACCCCGACGATTTTTGCCGAGTTATCATTGAGAAAATCAGCGAAGTCGAATACGGGGGGATTGGTCACGGCGATAAACGATCCCATAAAAACAATCAGCTGGCCCCACAAACCCGCCAGCTTCGTCATTTGCAGTTTCAGTAACTGCATGGTGGTCAGCAGCGGAAAAAGAAACAGCAAAAATTGCCAGAGATCGGTTATTTGCACCATCAGGCCAAATTGCACCACAAAGCTGAATAACGATAGCAGCACAAGGGTCCGCATCAGCAAAGAGAGCGATTTAAATGGGGTGGCGACAATTGAATAGAGCACGCAGCTAATTGCCGCCAGAGATAGCGCGCTGGAACCGGACTCCCATTGCGTGCCAATACTCCACGCACCTACCACCATTAACGTACAGAAGGTGCGCAAACCGCTCCATAAGGCTTCCAGGCTATCGGTATGACGCGCCAGCCCCGGGCTGCGCCTGGCGATATGCAGCGAGACAGAGGTGCCGTTTTCCAGCGATCTCAGCCAGCGGCTGCTTCGCAGATAGAGTGCACAGAAATAGCGTAGCCGTTGCCAGAAGGCGAGGTGGTGATAGTCGCTACTGTCCTGTGGGCGTAAGGGGGCGATAATTCGTGCGATGCTGTAAGGATCACTATGGGGAGCGGCAAGCGCAGAGAGCAGCTGTTCAACGATCTCGCGGGTCTGCTGCGGCGGGTTGGGCCAGTTCAGCAGCAGGCGGCGAAGACTGGAAATGACGCTGGTCAGCCGCAGCTGATGGTGCAGCAGCGCGTTGAGCAGCGCATTCTGGCGACGAAAGCGGTAGTGGCTCCAGAAGGCCTGAATACGTAGCAGATTCATCGTCAGGATCTGGTTAATAACCCCCTCGTGCGCGGAACGAATGGCATCGTTGGTTTCAGGCTGCCAGAGCAGACCGGCGTGTTCCAGTAAGCGTGCATGCATGTTTTTCAACGCGGTGAGCAGGGCGGTTCCGTCGGATGTGCTGGGCAGGATCATCATCATCAGCCCGCCGCAAAGTATACCGAGCACGACCTCGCAAACGCGAGCCTGAGCGATATCCCACAGCTGGACGGTATCAACAAGATTAACGGTGGGAAAAGCGATAATGGCGGCGGTATAGCCCGAGAGCTGAAAAGCGTAAGCGGCGTTATTGGTAAAATATGCGCAGGCCCAGGTGCAGAGACCGAGCCAGGCCGCCATGCTAAATAAGAAGAGCCACGGCTCATTTAAGGTATGACCAGCGATAATCAGTGCCGCCGTAGCACCCAGTAGACTGCCAGCTATACGACCGAGACTTTTGCTGATGACGCCGCCTACCGTTGGGAAGCTCACCACGGCAGCGGAGGTCATCGCCCAGTACGGCTCATCCAGGTTAAAGCAGTAGGCGAGCGTTAAGGCGAGGCACATGGCGATGGCGTTACGTAATGCATAACGCCATTGCCCGGCTGTTGCTTTAAACCAGGGCGTATTACGCCAGCTAAAAGAAGAAACGCGCATTAACGCTGCCCAATCGCAACGCTGCACGTCGTACCGGAGATCAGCGTGATGTCATGGGGAAGCGAGTCGAACTCTATCCGAACCGGCACGCGCTGGGCCAGACGCACCCAGGGAACATTGGGTTTAATGTCGGGCACCAGGCCTGAATCACTCTCTACGCTCTGATCGTAGATGGCGCGGCCAATACTTGAAACGTGACCCTGTAACTTTACGTTGCCGCTATACAGGGTAATAGTGGCTGGCGCGCCTTCGCGAATATGGCGCAGCTTTGTCTCTTCGAAATAACCCATGACATAAAAAGAGTGGCTGTCGACAAGGGCGAATAACGGCTGGCCGGTGGTGGCATAATCCCCTGTACGGGTCGAAAGATTGGTTACCCAGCCCGCGACAGGGGCGCGAACGTCGGTCTGCTCAAGCTGCCACTGTGCGTGTTTTAGTGCCGCTTCGGCTGCCTTAACGGTGGCCTGGGCCGCTTTAACGTTCAGGTTCGCGGTATCCATATCTTCTGCGGAGATATAGTTGCGTGACAAATGCTGGCGGCGGGTGGCTTCGTTAGTGGCTTTTGCGAGGTCCGATCGCGCTTTAGCCAGCTCGGCTTGCGCATTAAGTTTCGCTATGTTAAAAGGCGTTTTATCAACCGTCAGCAGCAGATCGCCAGCGTTGACGAACTGATTGTCTTTAATCGAAAGCCGGGTAATGCTGCCGGAAACCTGAGGCGTAATACTCACCTGCTCGGCGCGAATTTTGCCGTCACGGGTCCACGGGGACTGCATGTAGTAGTTCCACAACCACCATCCCGCCAGCACAGCGATAACGGCGATCGCAATCGTAGAAAAATATTTAACTGTTTTAAGCGACATACTCACCACGCAATCAGCAATACGAAACTCAGACAGACGCAAAGCGTAAAGATCGACAGATCCATCAGCAGGGGATGCCATATTTCGCCAGAATAGATCCAGTCACGCAACAGACGATGCGCCACTAGCCAGATAATGAATCCGCATACGAACGCTTTGAAAAATGGGGGGAAATAGAGAGAGGCGCCGATCACCAGATCCTGTAGGGGCAATCCTGTTGCATTAAGCATAAGCGTCACAAATCGTAATCCTTTGCATTAACTATCATTGTTTATAGGTTTAGCAAAAACCACGTTAACGCACTCTTTTTCTGCTCTAAGCTGATCGGGTCAGCTTTAGGTAAAATAAGCAATACGTTTGTTTTGGAAATATAAATATTGCACACTATTCTAAAATCAGCATAATAACTTAGCAAGCTAATTATAAGGAGATGAAATTGGAATCGCCATTGGGTTCTGATCTGGCACGTTTAGTACGTATCTGGCGTGCACTGATTGACCATCGCCTAAAACCTCTGGAATTGACGCAGACGCACTGGGTAACGCTGCATAACATTCATCAGCTTCCGCCCGAACAGTCGCAAATTCAACTGGCAAAAGCGATCGGCATCGAACAGCCGTCGCTGGTGCGTACACTGGATCAGCTGGAAGAGAAGGGGCTTATTTCGCGCCAGACCTGTGCCAGCGATCGGCGTGCAAAACGTATCAAGCTCACCGAGAAAGCCGCACCCATCATTGATGAGATGGAGTCCGTCATCAATAAAACGCGGGAGGAGATCCTTTCCGGTATCTCAGCCAGCGAGCTGGAGCAGCTCATCCGCCTGATTGGCCGGCTTGAGCATAATATCATTGAGTTACAATCGCGTGACTAACGCTGACAAGGGCCTTGCGAAAGCAGGGCTTTTTTTAGGGTGGAAGGGCCGCCGTAGCGGCCACTGTTCGCATGCTTAACGCGGAGAGACGGTAACCTGGCTGCCGTTGCTGGCCAGTACAACACGCTGGCCTGCTGCGAAGCGGGTATTACCCTGTTTCTGCACAACCATGATGGTGTTGCCGTCGTCTTTACGGATCTCCAGCTCTACACCCTGGCTTTTATTGATCGCACCTTCGACACCCTGACCCGCGACGCCGCCTGCTACTGCGCCTGCAGCCGTTGCCAGCGATCGGCCTGTGCCGCCGCCGACGGTGTTACCGAGGAAGCCACCCAGCACGGCACCGCCCAGGGCACCAATCACATTATTTTCATTGCCGCCCTGAATCTGCACCGGACGCGCGTTAACAATGGTACCGTAAGTGACATTTTGCACCTGTTTCGCTTCGGATGCGCTGTAAACGTCCCCGGAGAGGCTGCTGTCATTCACGCAGCCCGCCAGAGTGAAACCAATCAGGGAAACTGCCAGTGTACGTAAAATCATCTATGAATCTCCTGTTCACCTAAAACGCTCGGACGAGCATCCGTCATCTATAAATTATATGGCATTTAAAGATGACAGGTCACACCTTCTGCCAAAACAATGCGAAAATAGTACGGTTGCAGAGCTTAACTTTACTTAAACAAGCCATAAATGGACAAGTTATCCTGTGCAAATTCGGACTGAATAATCAAAATAGCGCTACACATATCCCGGGCAATCGCTTTAAGGTGGGATACTGGAACACAGCCACGCAGAGAGAAGGACGGCGTATGAAATCGGGTCGCTATATTGGCGTTATGTCAGGCACCAGTCTTGATGGGGTAGATGTTGTCCTCGCGGCCATTGACGATCGCATGGTGGCGCAGCAGGCCAGCCTGAGCTGGCCTATTCCCGTGTCGCTGAAAGAGGCCATTCTCGCTATCTGCCAGGGTCAACAGCTCACGCTCTCCCAACTGGGGCAGTTAGACAGCCGTCTGGGCAAACTGTTTGCCGATGCCGTCCTGGCGCTGCTCAAACAGGAAAACCTGCGGCCGCAGGATATTGTGGCCATTGGCTGCCACGGCCAGACCGTCTGGCATGAGCCGGGTGGCGACGCGCCGCATACGCTGCAAATTGGCGATAACAACCAGATCGTCGCCCGCACTGGGATTACGGTTGTAGGCGATTTCCGCCGTCGGGATATGGCGCTTGGCGGCCAGGGGGCGCCGCTGGTTCCCGCCTTCCACCAGGCGCTGCTGGCGCATCCGGTTGAGCGGCGTATGGTGCTCAACATTGGCGGTATTGCCAACCTTTCACTGCTCTTTCCTGGGTTGCCGGTCAGAGGCTATGACACCGGACCGGGTAATATGCTGATGGACGCATGGATCTGGCGGCAGAAGGGCCAGCCCTACGATAAGGACGCCCGTTGGGCGAGCACGGGTAGCGTCATCCTGCCGCTGCTGCTGCAGATGCTCAGCGATCCGTGGTTTGCCCGGCCCGCGCCCAAAAGCACCGGGCGGGAGTACTTCAACTACGGCTGGCTAGAGCGTCAGCTTGCCCATTTCCCTGGTCTCGCGGGCAGCGACGTTCAGGCCACGCTGGCAGAGCTGACGGCGGTCAGCATCGCTGAGCAGGTATTGTTAAGCGGCGGCTGTGAACGTCTGCTGGTCTGCGGCGGCGGGGGACGAAATCCACTGGTAATGGCGCGGCTGGCCAGCCTGCTGCCGGGCATTGAGGTAGGAACGACCGATGAGGCAGGAATTAGCGGAGACGATATGGAAGCGCTGGCCTTCGCCTGGTTAGCGTGGCGTACCGTTGCCGGTCTGCCAGGTAATTTGCCCTCCGTTACCGGAGCCTCTCAGCCCAGCGTGTTAGGCGCTATCTTTCCTGCTAATCCACGGCATAATCAGACATAACCTAAATTTTCTTTTGTAACGAGACGTTAGACTAAAACAAAGCAGGGGCAAGGCCGTGATAGGCTTTGCCCTGGGATATGTTTTAGGATGGATCATGAAAAGATTACTGATAGCTTTATTACCCGTGATGCTTGCTGGATGTACCACCTACAACCAGTTTATGGAACGTATGCACACCGACACGCTGGCGTATCAGTGCGATGATGAGAAACCGTTGACGGTTAAGCTAAACCAGACCCGCCAGGAGGTTAGCTTCATGCTCGACGATACGCCGCTTACGTTGCAGCAGGGGCTTTCTGCCTCTGGCGCGCGCTATACCGATGGTATCTACGTCTTCTGGTCAAAAGGGGATAACGCCACGGTTTACAAGCACGATCGCATTATTTTGAATAACTGCCAGCTACAAAACCCGCAGCGTTGAGATTTTTACCCGGGCGGCGCACAATAGCGCCACCTGAACATTCACGTAGCGAACGCCATGTCAGACAATAATGATGCAAATAACAGCGATCTGCAGCATATCGCGCACCTGCGCCGCGAGTACACCAAAGGCGGTCTGAGCCGCGCCGATCTGCCTTCCCAGCCGCTAGATCTGTTTGAACGCTGGCTCAGCCAGGCCTGTGAGGCTCGCCTCGCCGATCCTACCGCAATGGTGGTGGCGACGGTTGATGAGAAAGGCCAGCCCTACCAGCGTATCGTTTTGCTCAAGCACTATGATGAAAAAGGTCTGGTGTTCTATACCAACCTCGGCAGCCGCAAGGCGCACCATATCGAGAACAATCCCCAGATCAGCCTGCTTTTCCCCTGGCATATGCTGGAGCGCCAGGTAATGGTCATCGGGAAAGCAGAACGCCTCTCTACGCTTGAAGTGGTGAAATATTTTCACAGCCGCCCGCGCGACAGCCAGATTGGCGCATGGGTTTCGCAGCAGTCCAGCCGCATCTCCGCCCGTGGCGTGCTCGAAAGTAAATTCCTTGAGCTTAAGCAGAAGTTTCAGCAGGGTGAGGTGCCGCTACCCAGCTTCTGGGGCGGCTTCCGCGTCAGCATTGAGCAGATGGAGTTTTGGCAAGGGGGGCAGCACCGCCTCCACGACCGTTTTTTATACCAGCGTGAAAACAGCGGCTGGAAAATCGATCGTCTTGCGCCTTAATCGCTGAAAAATGTTGATTTAAGCGCTGGTACTCCTGGTTCCAGCGCTTTATTCTATCCCTCTTTCGTAACGAGCGAAAAGTCGTGTACCGGCAGAGGTGCAGCGTTAGATACATGGAGAATTTGATGGCAAGCGGTAACTTGATTAAACAATTGCAAGAGCGGGGCCTTGTGGCTCAGGTGACGGACGAAAATGCGTTAGCAGAGCGACTGGCGCAAGGCCCGATCGCGCTCTATTGCGGCTTCGATCCCACCGCTGACAGCTTGCATTTGGGGCATCTGGTTCCATTGTTATGCCTGAAACGCTTCCAGCAGGCAGGCCACAAGCCTGTAGCGCTGGTGGGTGGCGCAACGGGCCTGATTGGCGATCCGAGCTTTAAAGCCGCCGAGCGTAAACTTAACACTGAAGATACCGTCCAGGAGTGGGTCGATAAGATCCGCAAACAGGTTGCGCCTTTCCTCGACTTTGACTGCGGTGACAACTCGGCCATTGCGGCAAACAACTACGACTGGTTTGGCGGCATGAACGTGCTGACCTTCCTGCGCGATATCGGGAAACACTTCTCGGTAAACCAGATGATCAACAAAGAAGCGGTGAAGCAGCGTCTGAACCGTGACGATCAGGGTATCTCCTTTACCGAGTTCTCCTATAACCTGCTGCAGGGCTACGATTTCGCCTGCCTGAACAAGCTGCACGGCGTGGCGCTGCAGATTGGCGGCTCCGATCAGTGGGGCAACATCACCTCCGGTATCGACCTGACCCGCCGCCTGCATCAGAATCAGGTCTTCGGCCTGACCGTTCCGCTGATCACCAAAGCCGACGGCACCAAGTTTGGTAAAACCGAGGGCGGTGCGGTCTGGCTCGATCCAAAGAAAACCAGCCCGTATAAGTTCTACCAATTCTGGATCAACACCGCCGATGCCGACGTCTACCGCTTCCTGAAGTTCTTCACCTTTATGGATATCGCGGAGATCAACGCCCTGGAAGAGGAAGATAAGAACAGCGGTAAAGCGCCGCGCGCCCAGTACGTGCTCGCCGAGCAGGTGACCCGTCTGGTACACGGCGAAGAGGGGCTGGAAGCGGCGAAACGCATTACCGCCAGCCTGTTCAACGGTACCCTTAGCGATCTGAGTGAAGCCGACTTCGAGCAGCTGGCGCAGGACGGCGTCCCGATGGTTGAAATGGAGAAGGGCGCGGATCTCATGCAGGCGCTGGTAGATTCTGAGCTGCAGCCGTCCCGCGGCCAGGCACGCAAGACCATCGCCTCCAACGCGGTTACCGTCAACGGTGAAAAACAGTCCGACGCGGAGTACACCTTTACCGACAGCGATCGCCTGTTTGGTCGCTATACGCTGCTGCGTCGCGGCAAGAAAAATTACTGTCTGATCTGCTGGAAGTAATGCACTAAGCACAGGGAGTGAGAAATCACTCCCTTATTTTTATGTCCGGGTAAGAAAATGAAGAATATCCTCGCCATCCAGTCTCACGTCGTCTTTGGTCATGCCGGCAACAGCGCCGCTGAGTTCCCGATGCGCCGCCTTGGCGCCAACGTCTGGCCGCTCAACACGGTTCAGTTCTCTAACCACACCCAGTACGGCAAGTGGACCGGCTGCGTGATGCCACCTGCGCATCTCACCGAGATCGTGCAGGGCATTGCCGATATCGACAAGCTAAAGACGTGCGACGCAGTGTTAACGGGCTACCTCGGTTCTGCCGAGCAGGGTGAGCATATTCTGGGCATTGTGCGGCAGGTCAAAGCGGCAAATCCGCAGGCGAAATACTTCTGCGATCCGGTGATGGGCCATCCGGAGAAGGGATGCATCGTCGCCCCCGGCGTCGCCGAGTTCCATGCGCGCTATGCCCTGCCTGCCAGCGATATTATCGCTCCGAACCTGATTGAGCTGGAGATGCTTTGCGGCCATCCGGTTAACAGCATCAACGAGGCCGTTGTCGCCGCCCGCGAGCTGATTGCTCAGGGGCCGGAGGTTGTCTTGATCAAGCATCTGGCACGCGCCGCTAAAAGCATGGCGTGCTTCGAGATGTTGCTGGTCACGCAGAGCGAAGCCTGGCACATCAGCCGCCCGCTGGTGGATTTTGGTATGCGTCAGCCGGTGGGCGTGGGCGACGTTACCAGCGGGCTGCTGCTGGTTAAACTGCTTCAGGGGGCATCCCTGCGCGATGCGCTGGAGCACGTGACGGCGGCAGTGTATGAAATCATGCTTACCACCAAAGAGATGGGCGAGTATGAGCTACAGGTAGTTGCAGCTCAGGATCGCATCGCCCGGCCCGAGCATCTGTTCCGCGCCACAGAGGTATAATCTGCCTTAAACGTAGGCCGGGCAAACGCAGTGTCGCCCGGCGTTGTTGCGCCAGCAGAGTAATGCCCGGTGGCGCTACGCTTACCAGCCTACAAAACCCCGTATCCTGCATCTCTGTTAAAACAAAAAAAGCCGCTGATCTCTCAGCGGCTTTTTGTTGGCTTGCGTTTCCCGGGACAGTTACGCGGAGGCTGCTTCAGACTCAGCTAACTCTTTCTCATCCATCTGCGTCATGCGGTTCAGCTTCGACGCGGTGAGCAGCATCAGCACTGCAATAACAGCGGTCACCATGCCAATCTGCAGGAATACGCGGCCATAGATGTCCAGCGACATCAGCGGATCGGTCACGTTTTCCGGGATAGCCATCATGTTTGCTACGTAGCCAGCGATCAGGTTTGCCCCGGCGGTTGTCAGGAACCAGCTGCCCATGATGAAGCCCATCAGGCGCTGTGGAACCAGCTGGGCCACCATCGCCAGACCAAGGCCGGAGATCATCAGCTCACCGATGCTCTGGAAGGCGTAGCTCGCGATCAGCCAGCTCACAGAGACGATCCCGGCGTCGCTGGCAAATTTAGCCCCCAGCGGCAGGATCAGGAATGCGGCTGAGCAAAGCACCATCCCGAAGGCGAACTTAAACGGCATCGGCAGCGTGTCGCCCATCTTGGTATAGATAGCGGCCAGAATCGGGCTACCAATAATGATCCAGAACGGGTTCAGGGCCTGATACTGCTCCGGCTCGAAGGCGATACCCAAAATAGAGTGCTCAACGTTGCGGATGGCAAAGAAGTTCAGCGAGGTCGGCATCTGGCTGTAGAGGACGAAGAACACAATCGCCTGCAGCATCAGAATGAAGGCCACGATCATCTTACGACGCGCCGCGCCGTGCATTGAGAAGGTCTCTTTGGCAAAGATAATCACGATACCCAGCGCCACGATCGCCAGTACCATACGGGCAATACCCTGGTTGTGCAGCAGCCAGGTTGCCGCGGAGATCAGGACAACAACGCCAGCGATAGTGGCCAGCAGGCTACCGACGCGCAGCGGTTCAAAGTCCGGCTTCGAGCCGTACTGTTTTACCCAACGCTTACAGAACAAGAAGTTAACGACGGTGATCAGCATCCCGACCACGCTCAGGGAGAAGGCCACGCTCCAGCCAAACTTCGCCGCCAGCCACGGAGTTGCCAGCATAGAGAAGAATGAGCCGATGTTGATGGACATGTAGTACATGGTGAAGGCGCCATCAAGACGCGGATCGTCTTTCGCATAGCAGGTAGAGAGCAGCGAAGAGGGGTTGGCTTTGAACAGGCCGTTACCTACGGCAATGGTTGCCATACCCATATAGACGATGGCCGCATCGTGACCGGACCAGGCCACCAGCGCATAGCCAATAGCCAGCACAATCGCGCCCAGCATGATCACGCGTTTTGTACCGAGGATCTTATCACCCAGCCAGCCGCCGATGGCCACCAGGCCATAGACCAGGGCGCTGAAGGAGGAGAACAGCGTAATAGAGTCGGATTCTGACATACCCAGCTGTTTCACCAGGTAGACTGCCATAATCCCTTGCAGGCCGTAGAAACCAAAACGCTCCCACAGCTCAATGGAGAAGATCAGGTAAAACGCTTTGGGCTGTTTGAAAGCGTTCAGGCTGACGCTCTCTGTTGGTTTGTTGTTTGCAGTCGACACATATACCTCTTTTTTTACATCCCATATTAACGGGGGTGTTCAGTGCGCGATGGCCAGAGCCCATCGAGCTTATAGTTATAAGGGAGGGGAAACGGCGGGTAATGTTCCCTATCCAGGACGCTGAGGCAATACCTTTGTAATAAACTGTTACATATAAATTGTCCGGGATAAAGCGCCAGTTGGAAGATTGTTATTTAGCGTTAAATTTTGGCTTTAGCCATTTGATAGTTTTTTCCACTAAATGAAATCGGAAGATTGGGGGCTATGGCGATATCTTCTGCTATTTTGCCTCTCAGGCAGCGCAATGGGCCGCTATTGCTAAAAATAGTGGTTTAATCTACCGCCGATTGCTTATGGGATGCTGTCTGATGCAGGTGCCGGGCTAAACATTTAAACATTTTTTTAACCTTCATTAGCCAGGGTGATCTCTATCACAAACGTATAGAAATTTTTTGTATTAAAAAAACGATTAACCTTAAAAAGTAATAACCAGCCGAGTTTTATCACGCCCTGAGTGGGCATGAAAACATAAGCTGGCGTTATAAAAAGAAAAAGGAGCGGGGGGAGAGATTACTCGTACACCTTCTCCCGGTACTCGCAGAGATCTTCAATAATGCAGGAGCCACAGCGGGGTTTACGCGCAATACAGGTGTAGCGGCCATGCAGGATCAGCCAGTGGTGGCAGTCGACCTTGAACTCTGCCGGCACGACCTTCAGCAACTTCTCCTCGACCTGTTCTACGTTCTTACCCGGGGCAAACATGGTCCGGTTGCAGACGCGGAAAATATGCGTATCAACGGCAATGGTAGGCCAGCCGAAGGCCGTATTCAGTACGACATTAGCCGTTTTACGTCCGACGCCGGGCAGCGCCTCCAGCGCGGCACGATCCTCCGGCACCTCGCCGCCGTGCTGCTCCAGCAGGATACGGCAGGTCTTGATGACGTTCTCTGCCTTGCTGTTAAACAGGCCGATGGTTTTGATGTAAGACTTCACCCCCTCGACGCCGAGGGCCAGCATCGTCTCGGGGGTATTAGCGACGGGATAGAGCTTCGCCGTCGCCTTGTTGACGCTGACGTCCGTAGCCTGCGCCGAAAGTAGCACCGCAATCAACAGCTCAAACGGCGAGTTAAAATTTAGCTCGGTGGTAGGGTGCGGATTGTTCTCCCGAAGTCGGGATAATATCTCGATCCGTTTTACTTTATTCATCAAGCCTTCCCGGGCGCGACAGGGGTTTCTACTGCAGGCGCAGAAGCAGCCGCCGCCGCCCGGCGTTTTTTGGTTCGTTCATCGATCAGGTATTTCACCGCCAGCATCATGCCCAGGCCAATAAACGCGCCTGGAGGCAGCATCGCCAGCAGGAAAGGCGAATCGGTATGGAATACCTCAATGCGCAACACCTTGGCCCAGCTGCCCAGCAGACCGTCTGCGCCGTCAAACAGCGTGCCGTTGCCCAATACTTCACGCAGGGAGCCGAGCACAAACATGGCGCAGGTGGCCCCCATGCCGATAGAAAAACCGTCCAGCGCCGAGAGCGCCGGGCCTTTTTTCGCCGCAAAGGCCTCTGCACGGCCGACCACAATGCAGTTGGTCACGATCAGCGGGATAAAGATCCCCAGCGACTGATAGAGACCAAAGGCATAGGCGTTGATCAGCATCTGCACCGCGCTTACCACCGAGGCGATAATCATGACGTAGATCGGGATGCGGATCTCAGAGGGCGTCCAGCGGCGGAGGGCAGAGATAGTCAGGTTGGTCAGGGTTAGCACCAGCGTCGTCGCCAGGCCGAGGCCCAGGGCGTTAGTGGCCGTAGAGGTTACGGCCAGCAGCGGACACATGCCCAGCAGCTGCACCAGCGCTGAGTTGTTCTTCCAGAGTCCCTGGACGATAACCTCTTTAATTTCGCTCATGGTTTACTCTCCGCAAGACGGTAAGGAATTAAGCTGGGCGGGCAGGGTCTGCGCATACAGTCCGGCACGTTTGACGGCATTGACTACCGCGCGTGGGGTGATGGTCGCGCCGGTAAACTGGTCAAAATCGCCGCCGTCCTTCTTCACAGCCCAGTGGCTGTCAGACGCGCCTGCAATCGTTTTGCCGCTGAAGGAGGTGATCCAGTTTGAGAGGCGTAGCTCGATCTTATCGCCAAGGCCTGGCGTCTCATGGTGTTCGGTTACCCGCGCACCCAGCACCGTACCGTTAAAATCTGCGCCAACCAGCAGCTGAATAGCACCAGAGTAGCCATCCGGAGCGGTCGCTTCCAGCACCGCCGCCACGGGCTTGTCGTTCTGGCGGGCAATATAGATCCGCCGCTCGCCCTTGCCCAGCTCCGGGGCGTTAACCAGAAAGCAGCTCTGGCTGAGATCGTTATTATAGAGATTGGCGGGCACCACCTGGTCAAACAGCGCCTTCTGCTGTATAGCGGCCTGCTCGGCAATGGTCGATTTGGTCAGCTGGGCGATAGCCGCCGTCAGGCCGGTAGAGCAGGCGGCGAAGAGGGCCAGCGTTACGCCGTGTTTCTGCATCGTCTTTAACATGGCGGTCTCCTCAGCGATGGCCGTAGACGCGCGGACGCGTATAGTAGTCAATTAACGGCACGGTAATGTTCGCCAGCAGCACCGCGAAGGCGACGCCGTCCGGGTAGCCGCCAAAGCTGCGGATCAGCCAGACCAGCACCCCGGTCAGCGCGCCGAAGATCAGGCGCCCTTTATTGGTTGTCGAGGCGGTGACCGGATCGGTCAGGATAAAGAACGCCCCAAGCATCGTTGCCCCGGAGAAAATATGCAGCATCGGCGAGGCGAGGCTCTCCGGCGAAAAGATCCAGCCCAGCGTGGCGCAGAAGGTAAGCGTCACCAGGAAGCTGACCGGAATATGCCAGCGGATAGCGCCTTTGCCCAGCAGGAACAGCCCGCCAAGCAGATAGGCAACGTTGACCCACTGCCAGCCCGCACCCGCCAGGACGCCGCTGTAGATGGGGTACTGCATAATCTGCTCGACAGGGTGTCCGGCGTGCAGCGAGGTTTTAAAGGTATCAAGCGGGGTGGCCTGGCTAACGCCGTCAATGCCCATCCGCAGGGTATCCATATTAGCCCCGCCAGCGCTATGGCCGGTGAAAATAACCTGAAGCGCATCCATAAAGCCGGGCACGTTGGCAGCAATCTCATGAGGCGGCAGCCAGCTAGTCATCTGCACCGGGAAAGAGATGAGCAGCACCACATAGCCGATCATCGCCGGGTTGAAGGGGTTATGTCCAAGGCCACCGTACAGCTGCTTGGCAATAATTACCGCAAAAACGGTACCCAGCACCACCATCCACCAGGGTGAGAACGGTGGAATACTGATCGCCAGCAGCAGGCCGGTGAGCAGGGCAGAGTTATCCTTGAGGGTTGCCCCTGCATTCTGCTTACGCAGCTTAAGCACCACGCCTTCAGCAACAAGGGCGCTAGCGCCTGCCAGCAGGATCTGCATCAGCGTACCCCAGCCAAAGAACCACGTCTGCACCGCGATACCGGGAAGGGCCGCGAGCAGGACCAGCATCATAATCCGTGATGTCTGGCGCTGATTGTGCGTATAGGGGGAGCTTGCGATTCGAAAGACCATCTATTCCTCGTTAACTGCCTGCTTTGCGGCTTTTTTGGCTTGGGCTCTGGCGATGGCTGCGGCGACGGCCGCTTTACGCGGATCGTCATTGGCCGCAGGGGTATCAACTATCTTATCAACGACCTGTTGCTGAGCTTTACGTGCTTTCGCGCGGGCGATGGCAGCCTCGACGGCGGCTTTGCGCGGGTCGACCGCTGCGGGTGCCTTCTCGACGACCGGTTCAGGTGCCGCTTGAGGCGCAGCCGTCTGTGCCGCTTTACGCGCTTTCGCACGGGCGATGGCGGCCTCGACGGCGGCTTTACGTGGGTCGACTGCTGCGGATGCCTCCTCGACGGCCGGTTCAGGTGCCGCTTCAGGCGCAGCCGTCTGTGCCGCTTTACGTGCTTTCGCACGGGCGATGGCGGCTTCGACGGCGGCTTTGCGCGGATCCACAGGCTCAGCCGCGCTAGCTGCAGTAGGCTGCTGGGCTTTTTCGGCCTGACGCACGCGGGCTTCGGCCTTACGGGCTTCGCGAGCGGCAATCACTGCGCTGTTATCTGGCTCGGCACCGGCCTGGATCACCACCGGCTGGGTGGCGCGCTGCTGTTTCTCACGCACGCGGGCCAGGGCTGCGTTCACCGCATCCTTGTCTTTGGCGGCTGGCTGGGCAGCGGACTGCTTGTGACGCTCAAGACGCGCCGCTTTCTCACGCTCCAGGCGGGCCTGACGCGCTTCAAAGCGGATTTTCGCCTCGGCTGCGCGCTTCTCCTCCTGGGCGATAGCGTAGATCTCAGCCTTCTCCTGGCGGAAGTACTGTACCAGCGGAATATTGCTGGGGCAGACCCAGGCGCAGGCTCCGCACTCAATGCAGTCCGCAAGGTTATGGGCAGTGGCTTTATCGTGCTGCTGGCCTTTGCTGAACCAGTAGAGCTGCTGCGGGAGCAGATCTGCCGGGCAGGCATCGGCGCAGGCGCTGCAGCGAATACAGCCTTTCTCTTCCTGCGTCTCACCCATTTCACTTGCCGAAGGTGCCAGCAGGCAGTTAGTAATTTTCACCACCGGCACGTCCAGCCACGGCAGGGTAAAGCCCATCAGCGGCCCGCCCATGATCACCAGCTGCTCGCCGGAGGGGCAAAAACCCGCTGTGTCTAACAGGTGGCGTACAGGCGTACCCAGGCGCGCCCAGACGTTGCCCGGCTGCGCAACGGCCTCGCCGGTCAGGGTCACTACGCGCTCGGTCAGCGGTTCGCCATCAACCACCGCACGCTTAACGGCGAAGGCGGTGCCGACGTTTTGCATCAGCACGCCGATGTCAGATGAACGACCGCCGTGAGGCACCTGCTTGCCGGTGAGGATCTGCGTCAGCTGTTTCGCACCGCCGGAGGGGTATTTGGTGGGGATGACCCGCAGCACGATATCGTGCGCGTTAGCCAGCACCGCCCGCAGCATCGAAATGGCCTGCGGCTTGTTATCTTCGATGCCGATCAGCACCTGACGCGGCTGGAGAATTTGCGCGAGGATACGAATACCCTCGACGACCTGCGCGGCACAGTCCTGCATCAGCCGATCGTCAGCGGTAATGTAAGGCTCGCATTCGGCGGCATTAATAATCAGCGTTTCGATTTTATCGCCGCCGCCCTGCAGTTTATTACCGGTTGGGAAGCCCGCGCCGCCGAGGCCTGCCACGCCAAACTGATGGATGCGCTCAATCAGCTCGGCGCGGGAGCGGGAGCGATAGTCGCTCCAGCCGTCGCGCTCAATCCAGCGGTCTTCACCGTCGGCATCGATAATCACGCTCAGCTCGGCCAGCGCCGAGGGATGCGCGGTAGAGTGAGGGGCAATCGCCACCACCGTACCGGATGTAGGAGCGTGAACGGGCAGCATACGTCCGCGCCCACGAGTCAGCGGCTGGCCGCGCAGGACGCGATCGCCGACGGCCACGCACAGCTCGCCCTCAGCGCCGATGTGCTGTTTCAAAGGAATGACGAAACGCCCCGCCAGCGGGATCTGGCGCAGCGGCGTACCGTTTGACTGAGTTTTCATCTCTGGCGGATGGATGCCGCCGTTGAAATCCCAGAGCTTATCTTTTTTAAACGCGGAGAATAGCTTAAGCATGTTGTTCCACAGGAATAATGCGTACCGGAATGGTTTGCAGATCCCATTTCCAGCTTTCGGTTGTTGTCGCGACGGGACGCAGGTCGATACACTGCGTCGGGCACGGGGCAACACAGAGATTACAGCCGGTGCAGAGATCGCTGATGACCGTATGCATGGCGCGGGTTGCGCCGACGATGGCGTCAACCGGGCAGGCCTGGATGCACTTGGTGCAGCCAATGCAGTTCGGTTCATCAATGACCGCCAGCATACGTACCGGCTCGGCGGCCTCGGCATCGTCACCAATCGGCTGCGGGTCGACGTTCAACAGCGTAGCGATTTTAAGCATTACCGCTTCGCCACCGGGCGCGCAGCGGTTGATCTTCTCGCCCTGGCTCCCTACGGCCTCGGCATAGGGGCGACAGCCCGGGTAACCGCACTGGCCACACTGGCTTTGCGGCAGCAGATTATCAATTTTTTCGACGACCGGATCGTCCTCTACCGCAAAACGGCGCGAGGCGTAGCCGAGAATCAGACCAAAGATCAGCCCGAGCACGCTCAGGGCCGCAATGGCTATCCAGATAGCAGACATTACAGCTTCACCAGACCACTAAAGCCCATAAAGGCCAGAGACATTAAACCCGCGGTAATCAGTGCAATGGCATTACCGCGAAACGGTGCCGGTACGTCCGCCACCGCCAAACGTTCGCGAATAGCGGCAAACAGGACCATTACCAGCGAGAAGCCGACGGCAGCGGAAAAACCGTAGAGCGCCGACTGTAAAAAGTTATGCCCGAGGTTGATATTCAGCAGCGCCACGCCCAGCACCGCACAGTTTGTGGTGATCAGCGGCAGGAAGATCCCCAGCAGGCGGTAGAGCGCCGGGCTGGTTTTACGCACGACCATCTCGGTGAACTGCACCACCACCGCGATAACCAGAATAAAGGCCAGCGTACGCAGATAGATGAGATCCAGTGGAATTAAAATCCAGGTATCAATCAGCCATGCGCAAATAGAGGCCAACGTCATGACAAAGGTGGTCGCCAGTCCCATCCCCATCGCGGTCTCCAGCTTTTTGGACACCCCCATAAACGGGCAGAGACCGAGGAACTTAACCAGCACGAAGTTATTAACCAGTACGGTTCCGACAAACAGCAGCAAGTAATCAGTCATTATTCAGCCTGAAAAAGAGTAGCCGCCTATTATCGGATAAATCGATCCGGGCGACAACAGTACAACGAATAGGGTTAATTACGGGTTTACGAAGGTCTTCTTGACCCGCTGCGATCGCTTGAAATAGGGCACGATCAGGGCGGCAGCCAGTAACGGGAACAGCAGCTGGCGCAGCGCCAGGGTGTCCGAAACCGGTGAAAACGCAAAAGCCTTCAGCGCCAGCAGAATGGTGATAAGCAGCCAGATGATATAGTGTTTCGACACCACCCGACGACGCTTAAAGAAGGCGATGGTTAGCCACAGGGTGTAACCGCCCATAGCAACAGCAAAGATAAACGAGGTGTACCACAGCGCTTTATCTCCGGCGCTTTGGGCATTCAGCACGGCGACCATGTCAGGCGTCAGCAGCACAGCGATAAAACGCGCCACCACAAGCAGCGTACCCAGTAAGGAGACCAGCAGCCACGCGAGCGGGGCCAGCAACCATCCTCCAATCCGTTCAGCGGGGCGTTCAGCAGGCGTTGCGGTCATATCATTCTCTCCCCTGGCGTGGCTCATTCTCTTTTGCAGGGCGAGAGTATAAAGCATTATACAGCGAATGCTACCCGCGCTATTTCCTACCGCACTCGGCGACAAATGACCGTAGCGGTAAGCGTATAAAAATAACGCGGGTGGGCGCTATTTAGCCTGAACGGTAGCAGCAGGTTCCGGCGGCTGGTAGTTATCTATGTGGCTGGCAAAGCCCAGCAGTATGGCGCTCACGCCCAGCACAATCCACCCAGCTAATTCAATGATTCGATTCATTATTCCGGACATACTTTTCTATTTCTCCCTGTATATAGAAATGGAATAGTATCGGTGCCAAAAAGCCTCAGCAAGTAACAAACCATATTTTCAGCCTATTCGCAATTGGAACGTTAAAGTGTGCTACAGGATGTTTTAGATAAGTTATAAAATGCATATTATTGTGACAACTATGTTGAGGATTGAAATATCCCCACGCACTGATGAGAGGCAGCACAATGAATGATAAAATTCGGGTCGGATTAATTGGCTACGGCTACGCCAGTAAGACATTCCACGCCCCGCTGATTAATGCCACGTCGGGTATGGAGCTGGCCGCGATCTCCAGCAGTGATGAGGCGAAAGCAAAGGCGGACTGGCCTACAGTACCGGTCGTCTCTGAACCTAAGCATCTTTTCAACGATCCTACCCTCGATCTCATTGTCATCCCGACGCCCAACGATACTCATTTCCCACTGGCGAAAGCAGCGCTGGAGGCGGGCAAGCATGTGGTCGTGGATAAGCCCTTTACCGTGACACTGTCACAGGCACGTGAGCTTGATGCGCTGGCAAAAAGCCTGGGCCGCGTGCTCTCGGTGTTCCATAACCGCCGCTGGGACAGTGATTTCCTGACGGTGAAGGCGCTGCTGGCCGATGGTGCGCTGGGCGAGGTGACCTATTTTGAGTCGCATTTCGATCGCTTCCGCCCGCAGGTGCGTAATCGCTGGCGCGAGCTGGCCGGGCCGGGCAGCGGCATCTGGTACGATCTGGGTCCGCATCTGCTCGACCAGGCGGTTAATCTGTTTGGCCTGCCGGTGAGCTTGACCGTCGATCTGGCCCAGCTGCGTCCGGGGGCGCAGGCCACGGACTACTTCCATGCGGTGCTGAGCTATCCCCAGCGCCGTGTGGTGCTGCACGGTACGCTGCTGGCAGCGGCCGAGTCGGCGCGCTATATCGTCCACGGTACTCGCGGGAGTTACGTCAAGTATGGCCTCGACCCTCAGGAGGAGCGGTTGAAAAACGGCGAGCGTCTGCCGCAGGAGGACTGGGGCTATGATATGCGCGACGGCGTGTTGACACGCGTGCACGGTGAAGAGGTAGTAGAGGAGAGCTGGCTCACCGTACCGGGGAACTATCCTGCCTACTATGCCGGCATTCGCGATGCGCTTAACGGCGTGGGCGAAAACCCGGTTCCCGCCAGCCAGGCGATTCAGATCATGGAGCTGATTGAGTTAGGCATCGAGTCGGCCAAACATCGGTCGACGCTCTGCCTGGCATAACGCTCTCTAAAGCAAACATAATGCCGCCCGCCCGGGCGGCATTTTTTTACGCGGTGCGCAGGCTATCTCTCAACGCCTGTTTCTCTGCCGCGCTGAGGAATGCAACCTCGAGGCCGTTAATTTGTGCCTGGCGGATCTGCGCCTGGCTCAGGCCAGCCTGCGGGGCCGCCACGCTGTATTCATGAATGATATCTACGCCCTGTACCGCCGGATCGTCAGTGTTGATGGTCGCCAGAATGCCGTGCTCAAGGAAGGCTTTTAGCGGATGGGACTCCAGCGACGCCACGGTGCTGGTCTGGATGTTGGAGGTCAGACAGGACTCAATGCCGATGCGCTGCTCGGCGAGGAAATCCATCAGAGCCCGATCCTCAATGGCTTTAACGCCATGACCGATACGCTCCGCGCCCAGCTCGCGAATTGCCTGCCAGATGCTCTCCGGTCCGGCGGCTTCACCGGCATGAACGGTAATATGCCAGCCCGCGTCGCGGCCACGGTTAAAGTGGGACAGGAACAGGCTGCCGGGGAAGCCCAGCTCATCGCCCGCCAGGTCTAGCCCGGTGATGGCATCGCGATGGGCCAGCAGCGCCTCCAACTCTTCGACGCAGGCGTCCTCGCCGAAGGTGCGGCTCAGAATACCGATCAGACGCGCCTGAACGTTGAATGCCTGGCTGCCCTGACGCACGCCCTCGATCACCGCTTCAACCACGCCCGCGACCGGCAGGCCGTGGGTCATCGCCATATAGCGGGGGGAGAAGCGCAGCTCAACATAGTGCAGCCCGTTGCGTGCGGCATCTTCCATATTTTCAAATGCCACGCGGCGGCAAGCGTCCAGCGAGGCCAGCACCTTGACGCCCCAGTCCAGCTTCGCCAGGAAGCTCACCAGATCCGGTTCGTTAGCGGTAACCTGGACGTGCGGGCGCAGCGATTCAAGCGAGTCGGCGGGCAGGGTGAGGGAAAACTCACGGCCAAGGTCAAGGATGGTTTGCGCCCGGATGTTGCCGTCAAGGTGGCGGTGAATGTCGGTCAAAGGGAGGTTAGCGTCAATCATGGTCGCACTCTTTTTTTTAGATAAAGTGCAGAGCATTATAAAAATAAAACGCTACGGAAAGCTATATTGCGCAAGGAAAATTTCCCTTGCGCAATATAAATCATCATAAAGGATTGATACTGAGAATCACTCTGCTGAGCCTGCTTATGTTGCTAAAGATAAATTGCTCAATTTCTGCTGCATGAACTCAATCAACGCTCTTGTTTTAGCGGGCAGGTAACGCCGATCTGAATAGAGTGCAAACAATTGCAGTGGGGCCGCCGATTGTTCAAGTTCAACCTCAACTAACCGCCCATCGCTAATGTAGGGTTGGCAGGCTTGTTTCGATAGAATGGCAAAACCGACGCCTGCTACCGCAGCGCGTCCTGCCATCTCTCCGCTGTTTACCCGATAATGCCCTTTGACCTTTATCGTCTCGAATTCCCCCTTTATATTAACAAACTGCCAGGGAGCCCCTTTCAATGCACTCACCGTTGTAATACAGGGTAACTCTTCAAATTGCCGGGTATGAGAAGGGGTGCCATAACGCTGAATAACGGAGGGGGCTGCAACAACAGTGCAAGGGATAGTCAACAGATGACGGGCTATGTAGTCACTGTCATCCATCTGACCACGGGTAATAATGACAGCTAAATCCAGATCGTCTCGTAGGGATTCATAACCTGATAAATTTGTGACGCAGCTGATCTCCAGGTCTGGGTACTGACAGGCGAAATCGGCAATAACCGAACCCAGCAACGCAGGACCTAATTCATTGGGAATGCAGATGCGTAATGGACCCTTGAGTTGCATTTGCCGCAACGTTAATTCTGTCTCAGTTTGCTCAAGCGCCTCCAGTAATGGCTTCGCTCGAGTATAGAGTAGATGCCCCGCCTGGGTGAGTTTCATATGGCGAGTGCTGCGCTCGATGAGCTGAAGATTCAGTTTTTCTTCTAACTGAGAAATAGATCGACTCACGTTTGAAGTCGGCATTTCAAGGAATTTCGCTGCGCCAACAAAACTTTCGTTTTCAACCACAGCAATGAACACTTTCAGGGTATTGAATTCAAGAGCTGAACGCATCAACTATCCCATATATGATAATAATGAGTGCCATTTTTACCACATAATAAACACCTTTGATAGCAGTTAAACTCAGGTATTTTTCATCTATAGGTTACTTGCTATGTCACTGGTCACTCAGACGTTTAATCATAAAGCCCTTACGCGGATAGCCATCGTAATGGCTTTTATCCAGTTCACTAATGCGCTGGAGTACATGGCCTTAACGCCGGTCTTCGCTTTTATGGCAGAGGGGTTTTCGGTTCCTGTATCATTTTCTGGCTATGCCTCCGGTATGTACACCCTGGGCGCTGTCCTCTCTGGGATTACTGCTTTTTATTGGATCGACCTGTTTAATAAAAAACACTTTTTATTCAAAAACATGGCGTTGCTGGGTGCGCTAACATTTTTGTCCACGCTCACTACGCATTTTGGCACGCTTCTGGCCCTACGGTTCTGTGCAGGTTTAGTGGGTGGAACGACAATGGGTGTCGGTATGAGTATTTTAATAAATTATGCCCCAGCAAACTTACGTGGAAAAATGCTGGCAACGGTGATTGCGTCGTTTTCGATGGTAAGTATCGTCGGAATGCCAGCCGTATTATTTTGGTGTACGCACTATGGTTGGCATACTGCGCTGTGGTTAATCAGTTCACTTTGCCTTGTGGCTTTACCGTTAATAGTATTTATAATTCCTAAGGATACGGTCGCATCATGCGTAAAGGCCAACTTATCTATTGATATGCAAACCTTACTTTTCGCCTCTTGTACTGCACTCGTGCAATTTAGTCCAATGCTGATTATTCCTGTTTTGATTCCATTAATGACACAATATATGGGGGCACAACAGAACCTGCTACCCGTATTGTTCTTAAGTGGAGGGCTTGCAGGTTATCTGTCAACTAAAATTACAGGTGTTCTTACATCGCACTTATCTGCTCTGATGTTGGCAACAGGCTCAACGCTGCTATTTGTAGTAAGCTTGCTCATTCCTGCGCTGGGCTATCATAATACATTTCTGTTTATAACTTTGTTTCTTGGCGCCTCATATAGCCGGCTTGTTTCTGCTTCGTCGGTTGCTGTCCATTATCCTGAGGATGAACAACGGGCCGGTTTTTCTTCACTCCAGACCGCAATGATGTACCTAATAACGACTCTCGCATTCTTTCTGTCTTCCTTGTTGCTACCAAGCCAGGCAATAACAACACAAAATTTCAATAGGCTATTAGTTGTAAGTGCATTAGCCGCATCTGGATTTCCCATCATGGTCATCATTTTGCAAAAGAAATTGGCTAAACGTACTCATTCATAGGTTGTCACCACAAGGCCCGCCCAGACTCAGTCTGATTCAGATATCTGGCAAGCGTACTGAGCATGCCAACGGGAGCAAGTTCGCTGGTCACAATCGAAATGCGCTGATACCGAGCGCAGCGACTGCCAGCCAGGCGCGGGCACCGGGCTTACATGTAAAAAAGCACGTAGCAACGTCCGCTTCTGGTACAAAGCGGACATCAATGCAGGTCTCACTATCCTGAACGTGAGTTTGCCATGCGCAGCAAAAGTCATAACAAGGCATTGATCCCTGCAATCAATCTGCCCAGCCCTTGATCAAGCTTCGCTCGTGGGCAGCCCGCATTCAGCCTGACAAACCCACTCCCTTCCGGGCCATAGGTATACCCGGGCATTATCGCCACTTTCTGCTGGTGGATAAGCACATCCTGCAACGCACGATCGTCCAGGTTGAGCGGGCGCAGATCGATCCATGCCAGATAGCTTGCCTCTGGCGGCTGCCAGTTAAGCTGGGGAAACGCCTGATTTAACCGGCTGGCGATAGTCGCCATATTACCCTGCAGGTAGGTGCGAAGCGCATCCAGCCAGGGGGCGCCCTCCCGGTAGGCGGCGATATGCGCGCAGAGCGAAAGCACCGCCGGGGAGGAGAGCCCGTCCCGCCCCTTGAGCGCGGCGAGGTAGTCATCACGGCGTCGCGCGTCGCTGATGATGCCATACGCCCCGGTCAGGGCCGGAATATTGAAGCTTTTCGACCCGGAGGTCAGCAGCGCCCACTCGCCTCGTCCTACCTGACACCAGGGGATATGCCTGGCCTCGCCCCATACCATATCCATATGGATCTCGTCGCTAATCACTTTGACGCCATGACGTTCGCAGAGCATGGCCATCGCCTCCAACTCGTCACGCGTCCACACTTTACCGGTCGGGTTATGTGGGCTGCACAGCAGCAGAATTTTAGTCTCCGGCAGGGACAGCACGGCCTCCAGAGCCGCGAAATCGCATACCCAACCGGTATTGGTTTTTTCCAGCGGCACGCTCAGGACGCGACGCTGGTTTCCCTCAATGGCTTTATAAAATGCATCGTAGGCCGGGGTGTGGATGGCGACAGCGTCTCCAGGCGCGGACCACTGGCGGATCAGCTCCGAGGCCATGTAGATCACCGATGGCCCGTAGACGATAGCTTCAGGATCGATCCCGGTGGCAAAGCGGGTTCGGTACCAGTGGCACACCGCACCAAGAAAATCCTCACTCTGCCAGCGGCTGTAGCCCAGCACGCCGTGCGTCAGCCGCTGTTGGATGGCGTCAAGAATGCAGGGGGCGGTCGCAAAATCCATATCCGAAATGGTGAAGGGCAGCAGGTCGGCTACGCCAAAGCGATCGGCCACGTAGTCCCACTGCGTACACCATGTTCCATGCCGATCGATGACTGTCGAAAAGTCAAACATAGCCTTATCCTTTACGCCTGCACTGAGTTCATCAGAGCTTCCATCTCATCTTTTACCGACTGGACCTGCGGCCCAATCACCACCTGTAAGTTGTGTTGGTTAAGCTGTACCACGCCAATGGCGCGATTGTCTTTCAGCGCCTGCACATTCACCCGCGACATATCATTAACCGACAGGCGTAAACGGGTAATACAGTTGTCTAGGCTGACGATATTTTCACTTCCGCCCAGCGCGGCGAGGATGGCCGGAACGTTATAGCCCGAGCGTCCCAGCGCGCCTGCCATCGTCTTCTCGACGGTGCTGGCCGTTTCGATATCCCGGCCCGGCGTTTTCAAATTAAAATGCAGGATAGCGAAGCGGAAGATGAGGTAGTACACCGCGAACCAGACGGCGGCGACCACCGGCACAAGATACCACTTGGTCGCCAGACCGTGCAGGATGCCGAATACGACAAAATCAATGACGTTGCCGTCGGTGTTGCCGATGGTGACGCCCAGCACCGCCATCACCGTAAAGCCGAGACCGGTGAGCAGGGCATGAATAAGGTAGAGCACCGGGGCGACGAACAGGAACAGGAACTCTAACGGCTCCGTGGTGCCGCCGACAACGCAGGCAATCAGGCCGGAAATCAGCAGTCCCTTAATTTTATGACGGTTTTCCGGGCGGGCGCAGTGGTACATCGCCAGCGCCGCGCCGGGCAGGCCGCCGAGGAATGCGGGCATTTTACCCTGCGAAAGAAAACGCGTGGCGCTTTCTGAAAACCCGTGGGTGGTCGGGCAGCTCAGCTGCGCCTGAAATATGGTTAGCGCGCCGCTGACGGTGTGGCCGCATACCTCCTGGGTGCCGCCTGCGTCGGTGAAACGGATCAGGGCGACCAGAATATGCTGCAAGCCAAACGGCAGGAGCAGGCGTTCACCGGTGCCGAAGATCATCGGCCCAAAATCACCTGCGCTGTTAATGATCTGGCCCAGGCCGCGGATCCCCATTGCAAACACAGGCCAGATTAACGGGATCACCAGACCGACCAGTCCCATCACCACGGTGGTCACAATAGGAACGAAGCGGGTGCCGCCAAAAAAAGCGAGCGCGTCGGGCAGCCTGATGGTGTGAAAACGTTCATGCAGCAGCCAGACAATCACCCCGGCGATCACCGCGCCGAGGATCCCGGTATCAATAGACTGGATCCCGAGGACATTTTGAATATTGTAGGCCTTCAGCAGTGCTCCATCGGTGGTGGGCAGGATACCTTTTGCCGTCAGCCAGAAGTTCACGGCCAGGTTCATTACCGCATAGCCAACGAAGCCGGCAAAGGCCGCAATGCCTTTATTCTCACGCGCTAGCCCCAGTGGAATAGCGATGCAGAACATCACCGGCAGGAAACTAAAGGCGAAGGAGCCGATCTTACCCATCCAGATGAAAATAGCCTGCAGAACCGGATTACCCAGTACGGGGATCAGCGTCATGACGTCACGACTGCTTAGCGAGCTGCCGATGCCTAACATGATCCCGCAAAAGGAGAGGAGCGCGACGGGCAGCATGAAGGTTTTGCCCAACTGCTGGAAAAATTCCCACAGCGTAATTTTCTGTACGGTTTTCGTCGTCATAAACGACTCCTTGTCGAAAAGAGATGCAGATGAGGTTGTTGTGCGAGAAAGATAAAACGTTTTACCTAAATTTTATGCGCTATAAATCACAATGCTGAGCGATAACTCAGTGTATAAATATGTCCTATAGATAAATCGTTTTATCTAAGCCAGTACCAGGGATTTGCTTTTTTATGATGACGCCAAAAAAAATAACCATTAACGATGTAGCCGTCGCGGCAGGGGTCTCTGTCAGCACCGTTTCGCTGGTGCTCAGCGGCAAAGGACGTATCTCTACGGCCACCGGTGAGCGCGTTAACCAGGCTATCGAAAAACTCGGCTTTGTCCGCAACCGCCAGGCCTCCGCTCTACGCGGCGGGCAGAGCGGCGTGATTGGCCTGATTGTACGTAACCTCTCTTCACCGTTTTATGCCGAACTTACGGCAGGGCTTACGGAGGCGCTTGAAGCCCAGGGGCGGATGGTGTTTCTCCTGCATGGCGGCGACGGCGGTGAGCAGCTTCTCCAGCGCTTTAACACCTTGCTGGCACAGGGGGTAGACGGCGTCGTGATAGCCGGGGGGGCTGGGGTGAGCGGTGAGCTTCAGGCGTGCGCCGCAGAGCAGGGCATTCCGCTTGTGTTTGCCTCGCGCGCCAGCTATCTCGACGACGCTGACTGCGTCAGGCCGGATAACATGCAGGCGGCACAGATGCTCACTGAGTATCTGATCCAACGTGGCCATCAGCGCATTGCCTGGCTGGGGGGCAACAGCGCCTCGCTAACGCGGGCAGAGAGAGTAGGCGGCTACTGCGCCACTCTACTGAAATATGGCTTACCCTTTCACAGCGAGTGGGTTGTTGAGTGCGACACCAGCCAGAAGCAGAGCGCAGACGCGGTCGCGGCACTGCTACGGCATAATCCCACCATCAGTGCCGTGGTCTGTTACAACGACATCATTGCCCGGGGTGCCTGGTTTGGCTTAATGCGGGCGGGGCGTCAGAGCGGTGAGGCAGGGATGGATAGCTATTTTGAGCAGCAGGTGACCCTGGCCGCCTTTGCAGATGTTCCCGAGAGCGCGCTGGACGAGCTGCCGATTGTCTGGGTGACAACGCCTGCTCGGGAGATGGGCTATACCCTGGCGGAACGGATCATGCAGCGTATTGCGAAAGAGGACAGTCTCGCCCGCAGCCAGACCCTCAAGGCCCGACTCATTGTCAAAAAATAGCCCCTCCAGAGAGGGGCGTGGGGATTACTGCTGAGGCACTGCCGCTGGCGGCGTGGCTTCCGGTGACGCCTGCGGTGCTGGGACAGGGTTAGCTTCCGGTGCCGCCTGCGGTGCCGGGGCAGGGTTGGCTTCCGGTACTGCCTGCGGCGCCGGAGCCGGTGCTGGTGCCGGAGCAGGTTCAACCTGCGGAACGCCCAGTTCAGGCATACCAAACATGCCGACAAACTCGTCGAGGCTCATCTTCTGCCCGTTGAGATTGACCTGGCCGTTGGCGTACTGCAGGCTGGTGCTAATCGCGTTATCCGCTACCGTGGTGATGCGGAACATCTGGCCCATTGCCGCCAGACCTTTCACCTGCTGGTTGGCCAGTTTTTCGGCATCCGCCTGCTGGTATCCCTGCAGCTTAGCCACCTGAGTCATAAACTCTGTCGCCATATCCATTGGAATAGTCAGCTTGCTTTCCAGCGACTTCACGCTGCGATCGACCTCCTGCGCCAGGGTTTGCGGGGCAGATGCCGCAGGGGTGGCGGCCGGATCCTTCATGAACAGCGACAGGTTAAACGTTGTCTCGCCTTTGCTGTTTTTCCAGCTCAGCGGGGCGATGGTGATCACCGGCTCGCCTTTTAGCAGCAGCGGCAGGGCGCCAAAGAGCGCCTCGGTAGATTTTTGCTGATAGAGCGTCGGGTCTTTCATCACTTCAGGCTGAGAGAGCAGAGCCTGATTTTGGGCATTGTACTGCTGACGGAACTGGTGCCAGGCCTGGCCGTCAATCTGGCCAATTTTCATCGTCAGCTTGCCGCTGCCCATATCCTGGCTCTGGATCTTCAGGCTATTGACCGTGTAGTCGAGCTGGCTGTTGATGTTTTTGCCGTCGTTAACCAGATCGTTTTTGATGGTCAGATCGGTCCCTTCCATCACCGCGATCTCTTTGTTTTCCACCGCCACGGCCAGTTTCTCGACGCTCAGCTTCTGGTTCCCCAGATGCTCATCAAACTGCGCACGCTTGCTGTCACCGTCGGTTTTCAGATTGTTGAAGGTGACCTGCACATGCTGACCATACTCGTTAACGGTATTGACCAGGCCGCTCTGCGCCTCGCCCTTCAGGGAGATGGCGTTGCCGTCTTTATCGGCATCAAGCTGGAAATCGCCGCCGCTGAAGGCAACTTTTTCACCCTCGTTCTCATAGCTTAACGGCTTAAACTGGATATGGGAGCCGGTATCGCCACCGTAGCCGATGCGGGTATTGACATCTACCGGCGACTCGCCTTTCGCCATATCAAACAGCGGCTTAGAGACATCGTTATTCACCAGGGTGGTTTTCACAGACGCCATAGCCGGGATGAGGTTAAACGATTTAAGCTGGGCAAACGGGAACGGACCATGATCGACTGTCTCGTTCAGCACCACGCTCTGACCGGGTTTCAGCCAGGGGTTCTGCTCACCCTCAACCGGTTTGACCAGCAGCTGTAGATGGCTTTTGAAGATGCCACGCTCGTAGTTCTGCGCGGCCACTTCCAGGCCCGCGCCCGGCGCGCTGCGCTTAAGCTCGGCGTTGGCTTGCCCAACCATGTCAGCAAGATGTTTTTCCAGCTGTTTACCCGTGTACCAGGCCGTTCCCGTCCAGACGACGCCCAGTGCAACAATAATGCCCGCAGCGACAAGCGTTTTCTTCATAGCGATTATCCCTAAAAATGAAACCAGGCGGAAAAGGCCGCCTGGAGAGTCGTAAGGTCTTGCTAAGCTTAGCAATAAGGTGCAAAAAGGTCAGTACTTAGTTCACTTTATTGTAGACGCGAGCCAGGCGGCCAATGCCGCTCACCTCAACAGGGGATCCCTCAGCGCTAACAAAGGCTGACTCGCCCGGCTTAAGCACCAGCTGCTGTTCGCCTTTGCTCAGCACCGCCTCGCCCTCAACGCAGAAGAGGATCGCCGCGCTCGACTGCGCAAGCGTTGATGTATCTGAGGAGAGGTCATGCAGGGAGAAAGCAAAGTCGGCGACCGGAATAGGGAAATCCAGCTCGGCACCGCGCTGTTCCGGCGCAGTCAGCAACTCGGCCGCTGGCTTCGGCACAAACTTCACGTTAGCCACCAGCTCGGGGATATCGATGTATTTTGGCGTCAGGCCCGCGCGCAGGACGTTATCGGAGTTAGCCATCACCTCCAGCGCCACGCCTTTCAGGTAGGCGTGCGGGGTCTCAGCGAACAGGAACATCGCTTCGCCTGGATTGAGCTTGACCACATTAAGCAGCAGAGGGGAGAAGAGACCGCTGTCGTCCGGGTAGAACTCAGAGATAAAGCGGATGGTCTCCCACGGCTCGCCCTGCGCGCTTGCCAGCGTAGCCTTCAGCACCGCAAGGGCGTGTGATTTCTCCTCGCCCTGCATATTGAGCAGGCTGGCGAAGAGCTGGCTTAAGCTGTCGGCATCCGGCTGCGCCAGGAAGTGAGCAATAGCCGAATGCGCGCCCGCCACCGGTTGGAGCAGAGAGATGATATCGCTGAATTCGCGAAAGGCATTCATCGCCAGGAACGGCGTCAGGGCAAATACCAGCTCGGGTTTGTGATTAGGATCTTTATAGTTGCGCTCGGCTGCATCCAGCGGAATACCCGCCGCGTTCTCTTTGGCAAAGCCGATCTCCGAGGCCTGCTTATTTGGGTGAACCTGAATAGAGAGTGGCTGGTCGGCGCACAGCACCTTAAACAGGAACGGCAGCTCGCCAAAGCGCTCCGCGACCGCCTGGCCTAAAAGCGCCGTTTTATCCTGGTCAATCACCTCTCGCAGCGACTGCGGCTGGCCAGACGCGTTCTCGATTTTTGAGCTGCTCTTTGGATGCGCGCCCATCCACAGCTCTGCCATCGGCAGACCGTTGGGGTTGGCGATCCCGTAGAGTTCCGTTAACGCACTTTTACTTCCCCAGGCATAGTTCTGCACTGAGTTAATGAGTTTTTGCATTATCAAGCCCTGCACTGTGTTGAATAATCTACGCGTATTAAACCAATAAACCTATGGTATGTAATCACTAAACTTAAAAAGTCGTCCTTATCTCAGTTTTTGTTAAAAAATTGTGTAGGATAAGCAGACTCGCTTTTAAGCAGGGCAACGGAACGTTTGCCCAGACCATAACCAGACCGCGCAGTAAGTGAGAGCAAAATGTCGACAAAACCTTTTCACTATCAGGATCCTTTTCCCCTCAAAAAGGATGATACCGAATACTATCTCCTTACCCGAGACCACGTCTCCGTAACGGAGTTTGAAGGCCACGAAATCCTTAAGGTTGAACCTCAGGCGCTGACGCTGCTGGCGCAGCAGGCCTTCCACGACGCCTCGTTTATGCTGCGTCCTGCGCACCAGCAGCAGGTGGCGGATATCCTCGCCGATCCTGAGGCCAGCGAGAACGATCGCTACGTGGCGCTGCAGTTTTTACGCAACTCCGACATCGCGGCAAAGGGGATCCTCCCGACCTGCCAGGATACCGGCACGGCCATTATCAGCGGTAAAAAAGGGCAGCGCGTCTGGACCGGCGGCGGCGATGAGGCCGCTCTCGCGCGTGGGGTCTACAACACCTATATCGAAGATAACCTTCGCTACTCGCAGAACGCGGCGCTGGATATGTATCGCGAGGTCAACACCGGCACCAACCTGCCGGCGCAGATTGACCTCTACAGCGTTGACGGCGACGAATATAAGTTTCTCTGTATTGCCAAAGGCGGCGGCTCGGCCAATAAGACCTATCTCTACCAGGAGACCAAGGCGCTGCTAACGCCGGGCAAGCTAAAGGATTACCTGGTCGATAAGATGCGCACCCTGGGGACGGCGGCATGCCCGCCTTACCATATTGCCTTCGTGATTGGCGGCACCTCGGCGGAGGCGACCCTGAAGACGGTGAAGCTCGCCTCAACCAAGTACTACGACGGCCTGCCTACCGAAGGCAACGAGCACGGCCAGGCGTTTCGCGACGTGGCCCTGGAGAATGAGCTGCTGCGTGCCGCGCAGGATCTCGGCCTCGGGGCGCAGTTCGGCGGCAAATACTTTGCCCACGACGTGCGGGTGATCCGCCTGCCGCGCCACGGCGCATCTTGTCCGGTGGGCATGGGGGTCTCCTGCTCGGCGGACCGCAATATTAAAGCCAAAATCAACCGCGACGGGATCTGGATCGAGAAGCTGGAGCAGAATCCGGGGAAATACATTCCTGAATCGCTGCGCCAGGCAGGCGAGGGGGAGGCGGTTCGCGTCGATCTCAACCGTCCGATGCGTGACATCCTGCAGCAGCTATCTCAGTATCCGGTGTCGACCCGCCTGTCGCTCAGCGGCACCATCATCGTGGCTCGCGACATCGCTCACGCCAAGCTGAAAGAGCGGATGGATCGTGGCGAAGGCCTGCCGCAGTACGTCAAAGATCACCCGATCTACTACGCCGGACCGGCGAAAACACCTGAAGGTTACGCCTCTGGCTCACTCGGCCCGACCACGGCAGGGCGAATGGACTCCTATGTCGATCAGCTCCAGGCCGAGGGCGGAAGTATGATCATGCTGGCGAAGGGCAACCGCAGCCAGCAGGTGACCGACGCCTGCCATAAGCACGGCGGTTTCTATCTCGGCAGCATTGGCGGCCCGGCGGCGGTACTGGCCCAGGGCAGTATCCGCAGCCTGGAGTGCATCGAGTACCCGGAGCTGGGGATGGAAGCCATCTGGAAAATTGAGGTGGTCGATTTCCCGGCGTTCATCCTGGTGGATGATAAGGGCAACGACTTCTTCCAGCAGATCCACGCCTCGGCCTGTGCCCGCTGCGTGAAGTAAACGAGACCGCCCGAAAGGGCGGTTTTTTTTGCTGCTGACGGCTGAAAATCATCAATACTAATAACTCTTTGGGCAAGTGAGCATGTTGTTACCCACATCACAACTATTCAAGGAGCGTGTATGACTTCGCATCGCAGTGAGAAAGATTCGATGGGCGCAATCGACGTCCCGGCAGACAAGCTATGGGGCGCGCAAACCCAGCGATCGCTTGAGCATTTTCGTATTTCAACTGAGAAAATGCCGGTCTCGCTACTCCGGGCGCTGGCCTTGACCAAGCGGGCGGCGGCAAAGGTAAACCAGGATCTGGGCCTGCTGGCTGCTGAGAAAGCGCAGGCCATTATCAGCGCGGCGGATGAGGTGCTGAAGGGCGACCATCCGGACGAGTTTCCGCTGGCGATCTGGCAGACCGGCTCCGGCACCCAAAGCAACATGAACATGAACGAGGTGTTGGCGAACCGGGCCAGCGAGCTACTGGGCGGCGAACGCGGGATGGCGCGTAAGGTG
This sequence comes from Escherichia sp. ESNIH1, assembly GCA_002918705.1. Lineage (GTDB taxonomy): Bacteria > Pseudomonadota > Gammaproteobacteria > Enterobacterales > Enterobacteriaceae > Pseudescherichia. The sequence goes on from PQKR01000007.1 coordinate 108,950, forward strand.
CACCCCAACGACGACGTTAACAAAAGCCAAAGTTCAAACGACGTCTTTCCTACGGCCATGCACGTGGCGTCGGTTATCGCCGTACGTGAGGATCTGATCCCCTCTCTGCTGGAGCTGACCCGCACCCTGGCAGAAAAATCCCGCGCCTACGCCGACATTGTTAAAATTGGCCGTACCCATCTACAGGATGCTACGCCGCTGACGCTGGGTCAGGAGATCTCCGGCTGGGTGGCGATGCTGGAGCATAACCTGAAGCATATCGAAAATAGCCTGCCGCACCTGTCGGAGCTGGCTCTCGGTGGTACGGCGGTAGGGACCGGGCTAAATACCCATCCGGAATATGCCCACCGCGTAGCCGATGAACTGGCCGCTATCACTGGACAGGGATTCATTACCGCGCCGAACAAGTTCGAAGCGCTGGCAACCTGCGATGCGCTGGTACATGCCCACGGCGCGCTGAAAGGGCTGGCGGCATCGCTAATGAAGATCGCCAACGACGTACGCTGGCTGGCCTCTGGCCCACGCTGCGGCATTGGTGAAATCACTATTCCGGAAAATGAGCCGGGAAGCTCCATCATGCCGGGCAAGGTCAACCCAACCCAGTGCGAGGCGCTGACCATGCTCTGCTGTCAGGTGATGGGGAACGACGTCGCAATCAATATGGGTGGCGCGTCGGGCAACTTTGAGCTGAACGTTTTCCGCCCGATGATTATCCATAACTTCCTGCAATCGGTGCGGCTACTGGCCGACGGAATGGAGAGCTTTAACGAGCACTGCGCCATCGGCATCGCACCGGACCGGGCGCGTATCGACCAGCTCCTCAATGAATCGCTGATGCTGGTGACGGCCCTGAATACGCACATTGGCTACGACAAAGCCGCCGAAATCGCCAAGAAGGCGCATAAAGAGGGGCTGACCCTGAAGGCCTCGGCGCTGGCGCTGGGCTACCTGACCGAGGAGCAGTTTGACACCTGGGTGCGTCCGGAAACGATGGTAGGCAGCATGCCTTCCGGCAGCTAATACGCCACTGTTAGTTTGCAACATAGAGGTGCAGCCGGGGAATGATTAACGTCAGCGGCTGTGCCTCAGGTTTATAGCGGTGCTGGATATTATCCGCATCGTAGTTTAGCAGTTCACCGATATCAGGCACCCGACCACCGTTCTCCTCGGCGATCAACGCGATGATGGGCGTCGGGCAGGCATGCTGCACCTGCTTTTGCGAACCGGCGTACCAGACCCGGGCAATGGGCTGCACCTTCACCGGCCGCTTGATCTTAAGCCGGGCCTTCTGCGGCAGCGCGGCGATGTCGTTGTACTCCTGCTCCAGCCGCGCCTGCCACTGTTCTCGCGTCCAGCCACCTACCGCCCGCGGCGCTTTTAAGCTCTTCTCCAGCTGGGCCAGTACCTCATCGCGGGTAAAATTTTTGATGATATGCTTGTTCGCCCAGCCAAAGCGCAGCGTCGCGGGATCGCGCAGAACGGTCAGCGTTCGGTAGGCATTCAGGGTGATCAGGCCCGGTAGATGATGATGCACCCACTCAAACCGTGCCGCAGAGGGCAGCCCGGACTCAACGGTAACGATGTGTTCAAAGGCCGTTTTCAGGCTATTGATCAGCCCAATACGCTCCTCCAGACGCTCGCGCGTCGCCAGCGTAGTCTGGTAGCAGATCACCCCCGGCAGGCGTACTGCCGCTTTGCTGCTCCGGTTCTCGGACTGCTGCTGAATAAAGAGATGCGAGAAGTGGTGCAGGGCGCGCTCGGCGGCACGTTTGCCCACGTGCTGGGTAACCTGAATGGTGGTCAGCGGCTCATGTTCGGCCTCTTTGGTGACCTCCGGTAGCTCAAATACGCGCCCGGCCAAAAGCCGACATTCGCTAAGTTCGCTCTTTAGCTTCGCCAGCTCGCGCTCGATCTGGCGGAAGGTGCTGTTTAAACGCTCAATCAGGTCATAGCTAGCCATAGGTAACCCCATTAGTTACAACATACTAAAAGAGTAGCACATCCCACAGGGTTAGGCCACCGTGCCGACAGGTCTTGTAGGCCGGATAAGGCGCAGCCGCCATCCGGCGTTATGGCACTGTCAAGTCGGGTGGTACAGAAACCATGTGATACACCGGCCAGCTAAAGGTAAAACGTGCGCCACCTAATTCACCGGCATCACAAACCACCTCTCCGCCCATCGCCTGAGCGATAGAGCGTACAATCGCTAATCCCAGGCCGCAGCCGCCGGTGGCGCGATCCCGGCTCGGGTCGAGGCGGACAAAAGGCTCAAAGATGCGTTCCCGTGCTTCTGGCTCAATGCCTGGACCATCATCCTCTACGGTCAGGCTGGCCCGTGCGCCGTCATGTCGGAGCGCAATCTGCACGGTGCTGTTGCTATAGCGCAGGGCGTTATTCACCAGGTTATCAAGCACGCGCTCCATCAGCCGCATATCCAGCGCGCCGTAGTTCGCCTCGGCGTTGGTCGTCAGCCTCAGCGTGCGGGCAGGATTGATACTGTTCACATCGTCGACATAGCCCGCTACCCACCGGGGCAGATCCGGCTCGGAGAGGTGCAGCTCGTTTTGCGGACGGTCGAGGCGGGCGTAGGTGAGCAGCTCCTCGATCAGCGCCTCAAGTTGGCCGATATCTCGGTTTAGCGCCAGCCGCTCGGCTTCCGTCAGGTTATCACTCATCTCCAGCCGATAGCGCAGGCGTACCAGCGGGGTGCGCAGTTCGTGAGCAATCCCGTCAATGAGCTGCTTCTTGCTGGCAATGAGGGCGTTAATATTATCCGCCATCTGGTTGAAGGCGACGCCGAGGCGCTCAAAGCTCGACCCGCTGGCAAAATGGATACGTTCATTAAGGTGCCCGCTACCAAATCGCTGGGCGGCGGACTCCAGCCGCAGCATCTCCTGCCAGTGAGGGCGCATCCAGATAAAGACCGGGAAGGCGAGGGAGATAGCAATAAAGACCATCAGAAGGATGTCAAAAAGGCGCATCTCATGCAGATAGAAGAGATAGGGGATCGGCCCTACCGCCAGCACGTAGTGGCTGCGGGGAATTCGCTGGATAAACGTATACTCTTCGTCGAGCGCGACAATATCCCCCTCGCGCAGCCGCTGGGTAGTGGCTGCGCTGAGGTGAAACTTATTCAGCGGCTCGATACGCATATCAAAGGAGAGATTGAGGTCCATCTCCTTCAGGGTCTTGCTCCACTCATGGGGCGGGATCTCCCGCAGCTCGCTGCGCATCAGGTAGAGGGAGCTTTTCATCAGGTCGTCCAGGGACTGCCTGCCTGCCCGTTCCGCGGTGAATTTGTACACCAGCCCGACCAGCATGGTCATCACCAGAAAACAGACAAACAGCAGCAGGTAAAACTGTACGAAAAGCTTCTTCATTCGTTAGTTATCCCACGCGTGCGGGGCAAACAGGTAGCCCTTGTTACGCACGGTTTTAATTCGATAGGGCTCGGTGGCGCTGTCCAGCAGCTTTTTGCGCAGGCGCGAGATGGCGACGTCAACGCTGCGGTCCAGGCCGTCGTAGCTTACTCCACGCAGGTTTTTCAGCAGCGCATCGCGATCCATGATGTGCCCGGCGTGGGTGGCCAGCTCCCAGAGCAGGTCAAAATCGGCGGTTGAGAGAGCGACCGGCTCGTTGGCAAGCAGTACCTGACGATTAACAGGATCGATAGATAAGGTGCCAAAACGCAGCGCATTGTGCGGCGTGAGCGATGCGGTGGCAGCGGGGCGGGCAGCCACGGTGCTCTGGCGCAGATGGAGCCGCAGGCGGGCCAGCAACACGGCGGGCGGCGTGGTTTTCAGAATGTAGTCGCTGGCGCCCATCTCAAGAGAGAGAATATGGTTCATATCGCTATCGAGGGAGGTCAGCAGCACAATGGGGCCTTGCCATTGGCCACGAAGATCGCGGCACAGGGTCATGCCATCCTTGCCGGGGAGCATGATATCGAGCAGCACAAGCTCTGGGTTTTCATGCAGAATGGTCTCTTCAGCGCGATCGCCACGCGTCTCCAGTACCACGTCGATGTCGTGCTTGCCAAGATAGGCAGCAATCAGCGCACCCACTTCCGGGTCGTCTTCCACATAAACGATCTTGTTCATAGGTCATCATAAGGGGCAAAAGCGCCAACATACACCGCCTTGCCGGAAGCTTCCATTAATCTTTCATAAACGGCAGCGCTTCCGTTATGCTGGTGGCTTAATCTTAGAAAGAGTCAGGAATAAATCATGGGGTTAGTGGTTAAAGCGGCGATTGGTGCACTGGTGGTTTTGCTGATTGGCGTGTTGGCAAAAACGAAAAATTACTACATTGCCGGGCTGATCCCGCTGTTTCCTACCTTTGCGCTGATAGCACACTACATTGTTGCTTCCGAGCGCGGCATCGAGGCGTTGCGCACCACCATCGTGTTTGGCATGTGGGCCATTATTCCCTACTTTTTATACCTGTTGTCGCTATGGTATTTCACCGCCTCTATGCAGTTGCCGCTGGCGCTGGGGGCAGCGGTACTCTGTTGGAGCCTCAGCGCCTGGCTACTCATCTACTGCTGGAGCCGCTTTCACTAGCGCAGCGGGCGTCCCCCGTCGAGGGCAAAGCTGCGACCGGTCACGAAGCGGCTGGTTAAGAGGTAGTCGATCAGATCGATCACCTCTTTCTCTCCAGGGGCGATTTTCATTAGCGACTTATTTAGCGCCTTCTGCCGATACTCGGCGTCATCCCCCTCGTTGAACAGGATCAGCGACGGGGCGATAGAGTTCACTTTCACCTCCGGGGCCAGCTTGCGAGCAAACGAGCGGGTCATATTATCCAGCGCCGCCTTACTGGCCGCATAGGCGATATGCTTATCGCTGCCGCGCTCAACCACATAATCGGTGAAGTGGATGATGTCCCCACCGGCGTGACCGTGGCCGCGCAGCAGGCTTTCCAGAGCGTGATTCAGCAGATAGGGAGCATGAACGTGGATCTGCATCATCTCGCAGAGTACCTGAGTAACCGGTGTTCCCGGTTTCTCCGGCACCCAGGCCCCGGCATTGTGAATAATGCCCCGCAGCCCGTGGGTAAGAGATTTCACCTTTTCGGCAAAGGCGAGGATACCCTCATCATGACAGAAGTCAGCCTGAATGCAGACTGCGCCCGCCTCCTGTAAAACATCTATTGCCGGATAGGGGGTGCGGTAGCTAACAATAACCGGCTGCTGCTGGTTGAGAAAATGGTGGGCAATGGCAAGGCCAATACGGCGGCCGCCGCCAGTAATAAGAATCGGGCAGGGGTCGTTTTTTCCCATCATAATCTCCTTGGTTTATAGCGTAGGGCAGCGTTACTGCCCCATCAATATCCAGGTCGCCGGAAGAGCAGCAATGAGCAGTAGCCCCATCAGCACCTTTTCGTGACGTTGTAACAAATCGCGCTGCGGATGCGTACGCCGTGCATAGAGAAAGACCAGCAGTCCAGGTGCATAGAGCACGACTGACAGCAGCAGATGCATGGGACCGGAGGCATAAAGTAACCATAGGCCATAGATGCAGGCACCGATACCCGTCGCCTGATGCAGCGGACGCTGGGCCACTTTTAACAGATAAGCACCCACAAGAAAATAAGGTACCAGAATCATCTCGGATGCGATGGTTAAAAGTGTATTGTAATCAGAACCTGTGAGCCAGATCAGAATCAAACATATCTGCACGCTGGCGTTAGTCAGCCACAGCGAGGCCGACGGCGCGTTATTCTCATTCTGACGAGCAAAGATACGCGGGAAGGCCTTATATTTAGCCGCCAGCAAAGGCACCTCTGCTGCCATAATGGTCCAGCTCAGGTAGGCCCCGCAGACGGAAACGATCAGCCCGGCGGCAATGATCACCTCACCCCAGGATCCCATCATGTCGACCATTAACCCGGCCATAGAGGGGTTACGCATCTCCGCCAGCTGCGGGCGAGGCACCACCCCCAGCGACAGCAGGGTAACCAGCAGATAGACCGTCAGGGCGGCGATCACCGCCATCAGCGTCGCCCGGCCTACATCCTGCTTATTGCGCGCCCTGGCGGATACCACTACCGCGCCCTCGACGCCGATGAAGACCCACAGGGTAATGAGCATGGTGTTCTTCACCTGCTCCCATACCGGCACGCCAAGCTCTACTCCGGTAAAATCGAGGCTGAACCTGTCGGCGTTGAACGCCAGCCCGGCCAGCACCACAAACAGGCCCAGCGGCACCAGCTTCGCCAGCGTAGCCGCGAGGTTGATGCTCGCCGCGGTTTGCACACCGCGCAGCACCAGCCAGTGGACAATCCACAGCAGGCTGGATGCGCCCACGATGGATTGCCAGGTATTGCCATCGCCGAACAGGCGCAGCGCGGGCGTATCGGTAAAGAAGCTCAGCGCCGAGAAGACAATCACCAGGTAGGAGACGTTGGCAATGACCGCGCAGAGCCAGTAGCCCCAGGCGGAGCAGAAGCCAATGAGCTCGCCGAAACCTTCCCGGGCATAGGTGAATATACCGCCGTCAAGATCGGGGCGCAGACGGGTAAGCAGCAGCATGGCGAAGGCCAGCAGCAGAATGCCTACTCCGGTAATGGCCCAACCGATCATGAGCGCAGCGGGACTGGCGACGGCCGCCATATTTTGCGGCAGGCTGAATACGCCCGCGCCCAGCATTGAACTTAAAACAAGCGCTGTCAGCGCGCTCAGGCCAAGTTTCTTTTCCATTGGCATCCTGTTAAAAAAACGACAAATCCAGAATAATTATTTCGCCGGAGCGCATAAATAGCGTGGATCATACTAAGGCGCGGGATTTTACGTAGTGAAAGATGCGCATGCAATAATGTATGGCGGAAATTTGCAGAAATGCGAGAAAAAGGCGGCCTCAGCCGCCTTTTGGAGAATTATCTGTAGAGGTCGGCGCTGATGGTAATATTGTTACCACGCTCCTGCCACTGGCGCGTAATGTGATAATACTTCGCGCCTTTCTTCGCGGCGCGTTTCGCCACCTGGTAAGAGATCTCGGTCATGTTACCGTAGTTACCGGTGAACTGAACGTTATCGAACGGCACCATCTGCGCTGCCGTAATTTTATTCACTTCTTCGATTTTTGTGCCGTCCGGCAGGGTGACGGTGTAACGTCCACCTTTAGAGGACTGCGTTTCAAAGAAGCGGCCAACTTCTGCACTCGGTGCAGCGCTGGTGGCTACGCCTGGGATCTCAACTTTCTTCGCCTCTTCACCGCCTTTCGCCAGTGCGGCGCGGCCCGCTTCAGAGTCAGCCGGAATAGCGTCCGGGCTCTGCAGAACGCGTTTCTTCGCGTCAGCTTTGTAGATATAGGCGGTGATACGCTGGTTACCACCGTCGTTGGCGTCTACCTGGCGCACAATATAGAACGAGGCCGCACCTTTAGCTTTCGCTGCTTTGGTGATTGCGCTGTTCACTTCCGGCTGGCTGCGGTAGAAACCCTGGACAGTGACGGTATCGAACGGCTCAAGCTGGATAGCTTCGTCTTTAGGCAGCTCAGTCACGCCGTTAATCACCCGGTTTTGCGAGACCTCTGCTTTGGCTGCGTCTTTCTTATAGAGGTCTGCCGTCACGCGCCAGTTGCCGCTGTTGCCTAAATCAGAGGTATCCACGACGAAGAAGGCGTCTGCGCCTGCTTTATCGGCTCGGTTGGAGACGGCGGTGACAGCGTCACTAATAGCGTTAAAGCGGCCGGTGACGACGATGCGATCGTATGGTTTCACCGCTTCCGCTTGCTCCGGCGTCAACTCGGTGGCGGCATGAGCCGACAGGGCCGTTGCCGACAGCAGTGCGGTTGCCAGGAGGGTGTTCTTAAGCTTCATAAAAATAGTCCTTCGCCTTGCGCAAACCAGATACTGGTATTAGAGATGTCTTGAAAACGTGGATGATTATTGCATTTTAATCTTGCAACTGTCTGCGAGATTTTTCACCGCCAGTGCTACCGAGAGGGTGGGCAGACATAACGAAAAGAGATATGTTGAAAAAACAGACGCTTGACCAGTAAAAGTGATTAAGCATATGACTTTTTTAAGTTAATACCTTGTTAAAATAGCGATCTTATGCGGCGATTAATCGTGTTTTGCCGTCTCGTATAAGCGGAATATGGGGCCGTCGCTATTATTTAAAGTCAAATTGGGCTGTTTATACCCATGTTGGCTCAACTTTCCCTAATAAAACCTTAATTACTCAATTGTTGCGGTAGATCACAAGCGTTATTTTCAGTAGGTTATAGAAAGTTTGTTACGGTTTTATTTTTGATATCTGTGAAGAAACTGACAAACCCTCATTCAAAACCGATGGAAGGGAAAACTATGCGTATTGGTATACCAAAAGAGCGGTTGGCCAATGAAACCCGCGTGGCGGCGACACCGAAAACGGTAGAGCAGCTGCTTAAACTGGGTTTCACCGTCGCGGTCGAAAGCGGCGCAGGCAAGCTGGCAAGCTTCGATGACTCTGCTTTTACCGAGGCAGGTGCAGAGGTTGTCGATGGCAATGCGATCTGGCAATCAGAGATCATCCTCAAGGTGAACGCGCCTGGCGATGATGAAATTGAACGTCTTAATCCGGGCACCACGCTGGTGAGCTTTATCTGGCCCGCGCAGAACCCACAGCTGCTTGAGAAGCTAGCCGCGCGTAACGTGACGGTAATGGCGATGGACTCGGTGCCGCGTATCTCCCGCGCCCAGTCCCTCGACGCGCTCAGCTCAATGGCCAATATTGCGGGCTACCGCGCCATTGTAGAGGCCGCCCATGAATTTGGCCGCTTCTTTACCGGGCAGATCACCGCCGCAGGGAAAGTGCCGCCCGCCAAAGTGATGGTCATTGGCGCAGGCGTTGCTGGCCTTGCCGCCATCGGCGCGGCCAACAGCTTAGGTGCCATCGTACGCGCCTTTGATACCCGCCCGGAAGTAAAAGAGCAGGTCCAGAGCATGGGCGCAGAGTTCCTTGAGCTGGATTTCAAAGAGGAAGCGGGCAGCGGCGACGGCTACGCCAAGGTGATGTCCGAGGCCTTTATCAAAGCCGAGATGGCGCTGTTTGCCGCCCAGGCGAAAGAGGTGGACATCATTGTGACCACCGCGCTGATCCCAGGTAAACCGGCACCAACGCTGATCACGCGTGAGATGGTTGATACCATGAAGCCGGGCAGCGTGATTGTCGATCTGGCAGCGCAAAACGGCGGCAACTGCGAATATACTGTGCCTAACGGGATCTTCACCACCGCCAACGGCGTCAAGGTGATTGGCTATACCGATCTGCCGGGCCGCCTGCCGACCCAGTCCTCCCAGCTCTATGGTACTAACCTGGTTAACCTGCTGAAGCTGCTGTGCAAAGAGAAAGATGGCAACGTCACCGTCGATTTTGACGACGTGGTGGTGCGCGGCGTGACGGTGATCCGCGACGGCGAAACCACCTGGCCCGCACCGCCTATTCAGGTTTCAGCCCAGCCGCAGACGGCCGCGAAAGCCGCACCGGTTCTGGAGGAGCCAAAAGCGCCGGCCTCGCCGTGGCGCAAATACGCCCTGATGGCGCTGGCTATTATTCTCTTCGGCTGGCTGGCGGACGTCGCACCGAAGGAGTTCCTCGGCCACTTTACCGTATTCGCCCTGGCCTGCGTGGTGGGTTATTACGTGGTGTGGAATGTCTCCCACGCCCTGCATACCCCGCTGATGTCGGTGACTAACGCCATCTCAGGCATTATCGTCGTTGGTGCGCTGCTACAGATTGGTCATGGCGGCTGGATAAGCTTCCTGAGCTTTATTGCCGTACTGATCGCCAGTATCAATATTTTCGGTGGTTTCACCGTCACTCAGCGCATGCTGAAAATGTTCCGGAAGAACTAAGGGGTAGCACATGTCTGGAGGATTAGTTACTGCTGCATACATTGTTGCCGCGATCCTGTTTATTTTCAGCCTGGCCGGGCTGTCAAAGCATGAAACCTCTCAGCAGGGGAACCGCTTTGGTATCGCCGGGATGGCGATTGCGCTGATCGCCACCATCTTTGGGCCGGATACCGGTAATGTTGCCTGGATCATCGTAGCGATGATTATTGGTGGCGCGATTGGTATTCATCTGGCGAAGAAAGTTGAGATGACCGAGATGCCGGAGCTGGTGGCGATCCTGCACAGCTTCGTGGGTCTGGCCGCCGTACTGGTGGGCTTTAACAGCTACCTGTACCACGAGCCGGGCCTGGAGCCGATCCTGGTGAATATCCACCTGACGGAGGTGTTCCTCGGCATTTTTATCGGGGCGGTGACCTTCACCGGCTCCATTGTGGCGTTCGGCAAACTGCGCGGCAAAATCTCCTCTAAGCCGCTGATGTTGCCAAACCGTCACAAGATGAACCTTGCGGCGCTGGTGGTCTCCTTCCTGCTGCTGCTGGTGTTTGTCCGTACCGAAAGCGTGGGTCTGCAGGTGCTGGCGCTGCTGGTGATGACCATTATCGCGCTGGCGTTCGGCTGGCACCTGGTGGCGTCAATCGGCGGGGCGGATATGCCGGTTGTGGTCTCGATGCTCAACTCCTACTCCGGTTGGGCGGCGGCGGCGGCGGGCTTTATGCTCAGCAACGACCTGCTGATCGTCACCGGTGCGCTGGTAGGCTCGTCCGGTGCGATCCTCTCCTACATCATGTGTAAGGCGATGAACCGGTCATTTATCAGCGTAATCGCCGGCGGCTTCGGCACCGACGGTTCCTCAACCGGTGAGGACGACGAGGTGGGCGAGCACCGTGAAATCAGCGCGGAGGAGACCGCCGAACTGCTGAAGAATTCACACTCGGTCATCATTACCCCAGGCTACGGCATGGCGGTAGCTCAGGCGCAGTATCCAGTGGCGGAGATCACGGAGAAACTGCGTGCCCGCGGCATCAAGGTGCGCTTCGGTATTCACCCGGTTGCCGGACGTCTGCCGGGCCACATGAACGTGCTGCTGGCGGAGGCGAAGGTGCCGTATGACATCGTGCTGGAGATGGATGAGATCAACGATGATTTCTCCGATACCGATACGGTGCTGGTCATTGGCGCGAACGACACCGTCAACCCGGCGGCGCTGGACGATCCGCGTAGCCCGATTGCCGGGATGCCGGTTCTGGAAGTGTGGAGGGCGCAGAACGTCATTGTGTTTAAACGCTCGATGAACACCGGCTACGCTGGCGTGCAGAACCCGCTGTTCTTTAAAGAGAACACCCAAATGCTGTTTGGCGATGCCAGGCAGAGCGTGGATGCGATTCTGAAAGCGTTATAAGACGCGCATAAAATAAAAAAACCGCCGTAATGGCGGTTTTTTTATTACTTCAACGACTCAATCGTCTTCGTCGTCATCGATTTCAACCGGCGATCGATAGTCATCCGGTTTGATGACCAGCAGGTCGCAGCGCAGGTGGTCGATAACCTGCTCGGCGGTGTTGCCTAAAAACGCGGCGGAGAGGCCGGTGCGTCCGACCGTTCCCAGCACGACTACCCCGGCCTGCAGATGCTCTGTCAGATCCGGGATCACCTCTTCCGGCAATCCTTTTTCAACGTGGGTCAGCTTCTCTGAAATACCAAACTTCTGGCGCAGGGCCTTCATCGCCAGCAGATGCTGACCACGAATAGCGTCGTTGTAGACGGTAGGATCAAACTCTGGCAGCTCAATGGCAATGTTAATCGGGGTGACAGGGTAAGCACCGATCAGATGCACTTCCGTATGGTTTACCTGTTCGGCCAGCTGGATGGTTTCCCGGACCAGTTTCTCGTTCAGCGCATTATGGTAGGGCTCTTCACTGGCCAAATTAACCGCCACCAGCGCCTTACCGCCCTCAGGCCACGGCTGGTCTTTCACCATCCACACCGGGCAGGGGCACTTACGCAGCAGATGCCAGTCGGTGGGCGTAAAGATCACCGACTCCAGCTTGTCGTGCTGGTGGGCCATCTTCAGCACCAGGTCATGATGCCCGGTTAACACTTCCTGAATGATGGCTTCGAAAGGGCGGTTATGCCAGATCACCTTGATATCAATGGGCACCCCGGCATCGATGTAATATTTTGCCTGCTCGCGGATCCAGGCGGTCCGCTGGCTAATGACGCCCTGACGCATGGCGGTCCGCTCGTCGGGCGACAGAAGGGTGGTCATCTCATATGAGAAGTCATAGATTGGCAGAAAAGCTTTGATGCGGCCGCCAATTTTCTGATGCAAATACACAGCGCGCCGTAGCGCTGGCTGGTCATCCTGATTGGGATCGATGGCAACCAGCATATTTTGATACATGGCCATACAGGGTCTCCTTACATCTGTCACCGCAGTCTGTAATTAAAAGAGTAACCTATATGTGGAGAATGAAACAGAGGCTAACCTTTGCCAGATCAACAAATCGGACTATTTTGTTGCTAATAAGCGTATGACACTAGAATCAAACGACTTTTCTCAGTACGTGCTTCCCTATAGGGCGTCCTGGGGGCAAAGCTATTGGCAAACGGCTATTCAATATGTCTATCTGATGATGGTTCATGTCGCCTGACCACTTAGAATAGACTTCGTAGACCATGCGCGCATCTTCGTGCGCCATCTGGCTGGCGCTGGCTCAGACTGGTCAGATTATGCAGCAAATGGAAATGATGCGACAGACTATCATGCAGCAGTACAACAGCTGCAGCAACTAATGATTCAGTTGGTCAATGGTGGGGCAAAAATGGAGCTGGGGGTCTAGCCCCCACAGCATCAGAACTCACGGGATAATGTTAAATAGCCGTTATAGCGCACAGAACATTCATCAGCGTTGATGAGGCCAGAGGCTATAAATATATCCTTTTTGCCGTCTTTGTTCTGATAAGTATACTTTGCAGTGACATTTTTTACTCCATTATCGTAGTAAGAAGAAAGGTACTGAGATTCAGATAACTCAAGCCCATCCTTGCGTGCAATATCAGCTTTATGATCCACTGCGGCCATTTGCGCAGCGAAAATACGGGACACGGGCGAGATATTCAAAACCTCAACTGAGGTCATATTTTTGATAATTGATGAAGGCGCAATATTCATTGAACCTGTGATATCCTGGAATAACCCCGTTTCGATCGAGGCTCCAACATTTGCACAATCTGTATCGCTTGCGTGTGAGATCATGGGAAATAGTAGAATAATGAGTGTGATTTTATTCATGATATCATTTCACGATAAGAACATGATCATGACTAGTGCCAATTTTTATTCTGTAATTGAGATCGAGGATTATACATCCATTGGATGCATGCCCTGGCTTTGATATGCTATCACCATGAATAAGAAAACCATCGCGCCCACACATGTTGTTAGAGGACGAAGGCGTTAATCGCATCGTGTATTTTTTTGCGTGCGGATGAAAAAAAGGGGCCCCGATGTGGTATGTGCCTCGTGGGAGTGGCCCTTTACCCATAACACACTCTTTTGATGGATCGTTGTAATAACCGTCAGCGCCAGCATATCTAGCTGAAAATACATAAGTTCCATTGTGATAGAATTGTGCGGTTTTTACGTCATATTCCCATGTCATTATGCTTCACCCCTTTCTTGCCATGTGTCACTGTGAATAATATTCCCGTCAATATAATGCCACGTTATTTTTTCGTAGCTTAGGGATACGTACTCCTGATGAGTTTGCTTTTCGAATTGGGGATCTTTGATGTCTAACATGAATGATTCAATATCAGTGACTCCGGCATTTTCGAGTGTAGTCCTGAAATATTCCTCTTCCTGTCCGTTGTGGTTTATCCGATAGTGGCGAAATTGTGCGCTTTTAAAATTTCTACCTGATGTAATTCCTTTATACAGGTAAGGGGAGGTGCAATCGATCTCCTTTCTGAATGCCAGCTCACCATGAAAGCGAGTGCCAGTTATTTTTCCGGTCATATCATCTATAGGGAGTTCAACAGTATGCATCAATTCTAAAGTTTCTATACTACCTTCCCGATCTTTAACATCAACCGGCCCCTTCACTGAGTTTCCAGCATCGTCGGTGAGCCAAAGATATACTGGTATTGCCATTTACATATCCTCGTTAATAAATTGATAAGTAGTGTGGCGCTGATAAAGCCTGGATTACACAGAAAATTGGTTACAATTCATGTATATATGCATATATAAAATTTAATTTTAGAAAGTATTCACTATTAATATATGACGCATGAACTTCAAAAGGCACTGCTACAGGTTCAAAATCCAAATAATAGTCTCATGCCAATTTAACCCGCCATGTGCGGGTTTTTACGCTGCCTGAATCTGCTATCCGTCAGCTGCTGCGCGTGACCGCCGCCCCGAAATCCTGCGCTGGTAGTGCCAGGCATATACTGACTGGGTAAAAACTCAGATGTGATGCGGTTGTGGCGTGCCTGCCGACGATCAGCATCATATTATCGGTCACGATTTCGAAGACTGATATGAAAGCGGGGGATTTCCATGTCATACCTATATGCCGGATTTGCCATCAGGATCTGCATGATAATGTTACAACCTGGGAATAGAGGCACGGCAGTCAGCTCAAGCATGTTCTGCGGCTACAGCACCGGGCGCTGGGCCTGGGTGTGATCGTTATGGGGCGGTCGTGATGAGAAATGCTATCGATGTGCTCGATGCAGTGAAAAACCGTGCCGGGGTGGCAGCTACAGCAATCGGGGCTTGCGTTGAGTCGGAAAGATGAGCGCCAGATACGGCTGGGAAGGTTAGGGGAATATGACCCGATCTTATGATGATTTTGCCCCTCTCTGGAGGGGTAATCATGGGGGCGGATTTGGGGGCGAATGATTACCCTCTATTTACCGCTATTGTCTTAAAGCACGATGTCGTATGTGACTGAGATCTAAAAAAGTGTCTGAATTCAGAGGCTAACCTTTGCCAGATCAACAAATCGGACTATTTTGCTGTCTGGCAAGAGGTAATTTGCGGCGAGACCGTCAGGCGACGTTGCGCGCGTGGCCGGCAAGCTCGGCGAGAATATCGCCGTTTTCGATAGTAATATACTTACCTTTTACCGCCAGCATACCGCTCTTCTGGAAACGGCCGAGTAGACGGCTGATGGTCTCGACCGTGAGGCCCAGGTAGTTACCAATATCGCCGCGGGTCATAGTCAGACGGAACTCCCGGGGCGAGAAACCGCGCTGGGCAAACCGGCGAGAGAGATTATAGATAAAGGCCGCGAGGCGCTCTTCCGCATTCTTTTTCGACAGCAGCAGGATCATGTCCTGGTCGCCTTTAATTTCACCACTCATCAGACGCATCATCTGCTGACGCAGATTGGGCATCTTGCCGGAGAGATCGTCAAGCGTCTCAAACGGTATTTCGCAAACCATTGAGGTTTCAAGCGCCTGAGCAAAGCTAGGATGATGCCCGGTACCAATGGCGTCGAAGCCTACCAGGTCACCCGCCAGATGGAAACCGGTGATCTGCTCATCACCCTGTTCGGTAATGGTGTAGCTCTTAATGGTACCGGAGCGGATCGCATAGAGCGATTTCAGTTCGTCGCCCGCTTTAAACAGCGTTTGTCCTTTCTGAATCGGCTTTTTGCGCTCGATGATGTTATCAAGCTGGTCCAGCTCGTGCTCATTAAGGGTGAACGGGATACAAAGCTGGCTGATGCTGCAATCCTGGCAATGGATAGCACAACCGCCAGACTGAATGCGTCGTATAATTCGCTTTTCCGGGATCATAGGTATGCTCAGGCCGTAATTGATATTGGTCAATTTTAACATCTTTTTGCTGAGCACGTAAGCCTGGTTAAACGCCAAACAGCGTTTATTGGAACCTTTGAAAAATCAATAAGTTTAACTCATTGAAATTCCTTATGTTGATTAGGGGTTTATCGACTAATAGCGCTAAAAAAAGCACAAAACGCCCCCTTTTAGAGGAGGAGATACCCCTCGTGGCGCAGAAGCCACTCTTTACGCTGCACGCCTCCGGCGTAGCCGGTCAGGGTACCGTTACGGCCTATTACCCTATGGCAGGGAACCACAATGCTAACGGGATTCGCGCCGTTCGCTGCCCCTACCGCTCGCGCTGCACCGGCTCTGCCCAGCATATCCGCCAGCTGGCCATAGTGGATAACCTGACCGCAGGGGATCTCGCGCAGCGCTTGCCATACCGCCCGCTGAAAAGGGGTGCCGGCCGTTTCCGTAGGAAGATGATCTATCACGCTAAGATTACCGGCAAAGTAGTCGTGTAGCTTGTCGCTTAGCCCGCCGGGATTGCTGGCTGCAACGCGGCGGTAGCCTGGCTTGCGATAGTGAACGTTGAGCAGCAGCGCCATACGATCGGCGTGCTCATCCCACTCAACGGCACGGAGGCGATACTCTTCGTCGCAGATGACCCACAGAGGGCCAAGAGGGGTGTCAATTTTGTCTTCCAGCAGGGTGAGCATGGCGAGATCCTAAATTTGCAGGGTTGCAATATAGGATATTATCTTACCGATTTTGGTGTAAAAAAATAGAGCCTGTCGACATCCGCCAGACTCTACAGTACACACAGCAGTGCATCCCTACATTATTTTAACGCAACCAATCCTTGTGCGGGTTTATTTTAGTATAGACATCTTTAATACTATTTCCAGTAAAGATTGGTAATGACGTTATCAGCGGTTTAAGTTAAATCATTTTGTTTACTGTAATTGTGGTATTAGTTAAGTGGCAGTTAATGTACTTATAACCGGGTACATTCTGCTGGCATAGCGCCTTTTCAGCAACATGATAGAAATTAAACAACGGCGTTGAGACCTGCTCCCCAGGTGGCTATAGTAGCGCCTGAGCTGTCAAACGTTGCACGAGGAGTGACCATGAACCTTGACGACAAATCGCTATTTCTTGACGCCATGGAGGATGTCCAACCCCTGAAACGCTGTGCCGACGTCCACTGGCATCCCAGCCGTAACACGCGCACGCCGCCGCGTATCGATCTGTTACAGCAGGAAAATTTTCTGACAACCGATTTTCTTGAGGTGCTGCCGTTAGCGACGCCGCTGGCGTTCCGGCGCGAGGGGCTGCAAACCGGAGTTATTGATAAGCTGCGTCTTGGTAAGTACAGCCAGCAGGCGAGTCTCAATCTGCTCAAGCAGCCGGTGGAACAGTGCCGTCAGATGCTGTTTAGTTTCCTGCATCAGGCCCGGCAGGATAATCTGCGTAACCTGCTTATTATTCACGGCAAAGGACGTGAAGATAAATCGCACGCTAATATTGTGCGTAGTTATCTTTTCCGCTGGTTACCCGAGTTTGAAGAGGTACAGGCATTTTGTCAGGCGCTGCCACATCATGGTGGGAGCGGGGCGTGTTATATTGCACTGCGTAAATCTGCGCAGGCTAAACAGGATAATTGGGAGCGCCACGCTAAACGGAGTCGCTAGATAATAGGTGTAGTGGATTTTACATCTATTTGCTCGCGGCTAAATAGCCATCATTTAATTAATTACGCAGCGTTATTAGCATGGGTATATTATGTATTGACCTGCGCGGACAAAATTACTCTTGCAGGAAAACTGCCCGCTTCAGAGCGAAACGGGCAGGGGGGACAGTTAGCGTTTAGCTTCGGTATTTGGCTGGGCAGAGCGTGACAGGAACTGCTGAGTCACATCAGGCAGGTGGGTCTGACACCAGTCGGCCATCGCAATCTCCTGCTCGCGGATCTGTTTGAAAACAGCCGCGCCTTCGTGGTCACCGGCCATCTCGGCGGCGCTGATCAGTGAGGTGTAGCAGGCAATTTCGAAATGCTCGAAGACGTAGCCGCTGATTGCGCCTTTAACAACTTCATCAGGCGTCATCATACCGCCGATAGCCTGGCCCATCGCAGAGAGTTTACCCATCGCATCTTTCAGCGTAGAGGTCGAGATGTTATTGCGGGCAAGAACCTGATCGACCAGCTTCTGCTGCTGGCGGGTCTCTTCAATATGTTGCACGATACGCGCACGCAGATCCGGGTAGTGCTCAAGACGGCCTGCCATCTTCTCCAGCATGGATTCAGCCTGTTTCTCCATCGCATGAGCGTCGCGTAACCAGTCATGATAGTGTTCAGTATAGTTAGTCGCCATCGTTAATCACTCCTCGTAAGATCCAATTATTTATTGCACTCTTCTTTGGGTTTAACAGAGCACTTACGCTCTGAAGTATAGAAGCCTTAAGTGAAATCGTCAGACGTGCCACTGCTTTTCGCCATCACGGAAGCGTGACAGCGCGTCGGCAGCACAGATCAGCGACAGATGGCTCAATCCCTGTGGGACATTGCCGCGCCATTCGCCGGTGCGCACGTCAAACATCTCGTTAAAGTTCTCGACATTGCCTTTGTCACACAGGTTGCCGAGGATCGTTTCCATGTAATCGGCCGCTTTTTGCGTATCACTTAAACGCGCCCAGGCCTCCACCAGCCAGAATGAGCAGGCCACAAACGTGCTCTCCTCTTTCTCTACCTCGCTGTAGCGATAGAGCATCGGCGAATGGTGCCCCAGCTCGGCGTAAATCGCGTTGTAGGTGGATTTCATGCGCTCCGGATTCACTTTCTTGCCGTAGTACCATGCCAGGCACATGGCGGCATCCAGATGATCGCTACCGGCGTAGAAGGTGTAGGCCTGTTTCCCTTCGGACCAGCAGTGCTCTTCAATCCAGGCGCTGACGCGATCGCGCTCGCGCGACCAGCGGTTTACCCAGGTTTTTTCGATATGACCGTCTTCTGCCAGCCGTACGGCGATATCCAGCGTCACCCAACAGGCCATTTTGGAGTGGGTATAGTGACGCCGCTCGGGAAGCTCCCAGATACCGCAGTCATCCTGGCGCCAGGTATCCGCGCACTCGTTAGCCAGCGAAGCCAGCAGACGGGCGGTAGTGAGATCCAGCACGTGACCGGCATGGACGAACAGCAGCGCGGTATCCAGCATGTCACCAAACATGCTGAGCTGCTGCTGGCTCTGGGCGTTATTGCCCACGCGCACCGGCTGAGATCCCTTATAGCCGTCAAGCGGCAGGTAGGTCTCATTGGGCACCACGTCGCCGTCCAGGGTATAGCAGGCCCGCAGCTTGCCCTCGTGACGCACGATAGTGTGGGTCAACCAGGAGAAGGCCGCCTTACACTCTTCAAGTGCGCCGATAAACGCAAAGGCGCGAATAATCAGGCAGGCGTCGCGTATCCAGGCGTAGCGGTAGTCGTAGTTCTTTTCGCCGCCGATGCCCTCCGGCAGGGAGGTGGTCGGGGCAGCCGCCAGGGCACCGGTTGGGGAGTAGAGCAGGAACTTTAGCGCCAGTGCAGAGCGAACTACGTGCTTCTTGTGTACGCCTTCATAGCTCAGGTGCTCAGCCCAGGATGCCCAGTTCTTATCGCTAACGTCAATCCGCTCGTCGATTTTTTCCAGCGGCGGAACGGCCAGCGGCTCGTTATCGCTCACCAACAGGGCCACCAACGAGCGCGAGCCCGCTTTAGCGGTAAACACGCCTTCGATCGCCTGATCGTCCACGCAGGTGATCTCAATGTCGGAGGTGGTACGCAGCATGGCCATCAAATCGCCAACGTGAACTATCTGGCCTTTCGCTGAGTCGCCTATCCATGATGAGCGGGTACAGGCGGCGGTACCGGGGACAAAGACCAGCTTCAGGTCTACTTCACCCTCCAGCCCCTCGACGCGGCGCGCCAGCTCGCACCAGGGCAGGCGGCCTGCGTTATTACTGTTCAGGGACTCGGTGAATCTGACCTTACCCTTTTTAGTGGTGTAACAGGTTTCCAGCACGTTGCTGTTTTCCCGATACTGGCGCTGCATGCAGTAGTCATCGACCGGTTCGATCTGAAAATACCCCCCAAATTTGGCGTCCAGAATGCGATCGAACAGCGGCGGCGAATCCATGTTAGGCGCGCACCACCAGTCGATAGCGCCATCTGGTGCTATCAGCGCTACCGAGCGGCCATCGCCAATGGCGGCATAGTCGCCAAGGCCAGCATAGCCGTCGGTACGCGCAGTTCGGGGTAAAGGTTGATTCTTCATTAATGCTTATCCTGCAAAAATCGACAAGGCAGGCGGGGCCTGCCCGAGTATTACACCGTGCCGGTGCCGCCGTCAGAGCACCATACCTGGCCGGAGGAGAAGGAGCTCTCATCAGACGCGAACAGAACATAGAGCGGGGCGATCTCTACCGGCTGGCCTGGACGGGCGAGCGGGGCAGTTTCACCGAAGGCTTTTACTTTTTCCATCGGCTGTCCGCCACACACCTGCAGCGGCGTCCAGTAGGGACCCGGCGCGACGGCGTTGACGCGGATGCCTTTCGGACCCAGCTGCTTGGCCAGCGCTTTGGTAAACGCAACGTTACAGGCTTTGGTCTGGGCGTAATCCAGCAGGATATCGCTCGGCTGGAAGGCCTGAACGGAAGAGGTGTTGATAATGACAGCGCCCTCTTTCAGATGCGGCACGGCTGCCTTGGTGATCCAGAATGGGGCATAAACGTTGGTCTTAAAGGTTTCATCGAACGCTTCGGTGGTCAGCGTCTCGATGGATTCACAGAACTGCTGGTGGCCGGCGTTGTTAACCAGAATATCCAGGCCGCCGAGCTTGTTGATGGCTTCCACCACCAGTTGCTGGCAGAACGTTTCTGAACGAATGTCGCCCGGCAGCGCCACGGCGTTACGACCTTCAGCCTTAATGAGTGCAATCACCGCTTCAGCATCAGATTCCTCTTCCGGCAGGTAGTTAATAGCGACGTCTGCCCCTTCTCGGGCATAGGCGATTGCTACGGCACGACCGATACCGGAGTCACCGCCGGTAATAAGGGCCTTTTTACCTGCCAGCCGACCCGAACCGGTATAGCTGGTTTCACCATGATCGGGGATCGGCTTCATTTCTGACGCAAGCCCCGGCACTTTCTGAGTTTGCTCTACAAAAGGAGGGCGTGGATAGTGAGGGAGGTTGTTATCTTGTGTCGTCATAATAATCCGTCTCGTTGAATGAACCAGTAATAACCGTAGTCAGCAATACGCCGATCCGCTATTTTTTTTAAAAATTATGCTGATACTTTAAAAACTTTACCTAAAAGTTATTTTGGCGTTGGAATTATGCTATTAGGTTAAATTGTAAACTTTTTAAGTCATTTTCTGGCATTCAGTAACGCTTGTGCTAAATAAAATGCGGGAAGGTGCAAATCATACGAAAGTACTGTTAACGTTTTGCAGAAAAGGCTTCAGAATGGTCCTGGTTACAAGCTTATAGCCCTTAATTCTTAGGGTTGGCTTGTGTCTGCCTGGCGTTAGGCTAAACTGAAAATTACGCTGGTGAGTTTAAGATGAATCTTAAGACGCGCTGACGAGATTGGCTGCAAAGGTTACCTATTGCATCACGTTTATAAGGAGATTTTGGATGAGCAAAGAGCCCGTATTACCTGCGTTTCCTGTCGTAGGCTGGCAGGTCGGTCCGGAGGAGGACCACAACGGCGTTGTAATGAGATTTGGTTTCAGTACCTCTCCGTACACGGCAGGAGCCAGCACTTTTGATTCACAGTTCTTTCACCTTTCCCCGGAAATGGTAAAAAGTCTGATTTACGACCTGCAGCTTAGCCTGCGCCAGTGCGAAAATCCCGTAGTGGAAAAAGTGGCCTGAGCTTGTACCACGTTTCAACCGCAGTAGTACGCACGACATTTGCTGCTGCGGAAATTCCCGCCTGACCACCTCTATGATTTAATAAAAATAGTTACGGCTGCGTTTTCATTGCTAATCTTGATCAAACGCGATAGCCTGGAAAGGTTGTAGAGGCATATATGAACTTTGTCTATTTCAAAGCTGAATATCCCACCTATGAGGGATCCCATTCAGTTAATCTGGTTTTGAAAGCGCTTAAGCTGATTCGGGACGGTGAAATTATTGCCGACTTTGGTGATTTAAAAATAACCAGCCTGCCGTTTTATCTTTTCACCACCGCCTCTACCGGCTTTCGCAAAATTGAATATGATGTTAAAGCCCCACCTATGCGCAGAATTAATTACTCATGTGGTTATTTACCGAGCGGAAAGTATATTGTTAATACCCCAGAGGGAGAGTTGAAGCTCACGTTTAATGCCCTGACGGGACGTTGGCAACACGACAGGCTGGGGGGGGAAACGATGGATAACCATGAGTTTACCGAAATGGGTTATGTACTTGTACGTCCGGCTCGAGACAGGGGGCGAAAGCGCTCCTCGTTGCGGGCATAGAATCAGTTACCCGCTTACTGAATCGTTGACTAAACTTCAGATGAGGTAATAACAGGAGAACATGATGACGGACAACTACGCTTCCCCCTTAAAAGCAGAAGAGACCAAGCCGGTTAAGGATAATCCAGCCAAGCAGGGCGAGCTCCCCCGCAAGCGGGATGATAGCCAGGACGATCGTAAAGATCCGTTCAAAGCCAGCTAGCAACATCCTGAAAATCTGCAACAAAGCCCTTTCGCTGCCGCTGCAATCGCCTGAACTAGTGCGATTAATGCGCAGCGAAATCGGCTGACTGGATTACGCTTATTTTAGAAAACCAACAAAAAGATGATGGCCGTTCAGACGGATAAGAGGGCGGTGAATGTATAAACCGTTAAGCTGGCGTAATATCCCTACCGCAAGAACGCTATCGATATTGATTTTTGTCGCTGGTATTGGACTGATTGTGTCCGTGGTGGCCTTGCTCTATCTCTCCCTGCATCTTGTTAGCACTAAAACGAACGAAATAGATGAACATCGCTCGGCACTCTCTGTGCAGGGTGCCATACAGACCTCGGTTAACCGCGTCTGGTCGCTGGTTATAGATAATGCCGTGTGGGATGACGCGGTTCGTGAGGTCTATCGCCCAAAGCTTGATACTCAGTGGCTCAATAATACCTGGGGTGCAGAGTATAAAATCACTAATCTCTACGACGGGACCTTTATTCTGGATGAACGGTACTCCGTGCTATGGGGATCGTTTCGCAATAAACCTTTTAATGAGCACACGCTCGATTTTTTTGGCGCTGGCTTCCAGGCGCTTATTAACCAGCAGCGCCATGCCTTGCCCGGCGAACAGAATATCTATGCCGGGATCACCCGAACCCGGCGCGGCGTAGCCTTCATTGGCATTGGCCTGATTCGGCCTGCGGCTGGTTCACTGACCGAGATGGGAAATCGCCGCCGTTATCTGGTCATTACCCGCCATATCGATACTCAAAATCTTAAAGCGCTGGGTGATACTTTTCAGATTGAGAAGTTGCGCTTCAGCCTTAACCAAATCCATGACTTCAGCGTGCCGCTGAAAAGCTCGGCGGGCGATCTGCTGGGCTATTTAAGCTGGGAGCCACAGCTCCCCGGTGCCAGAGCGGCGCATGCGGCAGCATGGGAGATCCGCCAGATTATTGCCCTCGTCGCCGGCCTGATTTTGCTGTTTATCATGCTGAGCAGCGCCGGTCTCTATAAGCTGGCGAAGGGAGAGAAGCTGGCCCGCAGCACCGCCATGACCGACTGGCTAAGCCGCCTGCCGAACCGGCGGGCGCTGCTGGCGCGTCTGGAGGCACTTAGCCTGGCCAACCTCAATGAGGCGATAAGCGTAGTATTTATCGATCTCGATGGCTTCAAAGACGTCAACGATATCTATGGTCATGACGTGGGCGATCGCCTGATTGTGGAGCTTTCCAGAACCCTGCGCGATAAGGTTCCCGCCGGTGGCATGCTGGCCCGGATGGGCGGGGACGAGTTTGCCATGACCATTAGCGGCGAGCAGGCCAGCGAGAAGGCGAGCCGCTTTGCCGAGCAGGTACTGATGATGCTCAATCTGCCGGTTCGCCTGAGCGAGCGCACTATCTATATCGGCGCCAGCATTGGTATTGCCAGCGGCACCCTGCTGGAGTGTACCAGTTCAGAGCTGTTTCGCCGGGCGGACATCGCTATGTACCACGCCAAAATGAATGGCAAAGCACAGGTCACCCATTACGATGCCGAGCTGAACAGCGCCCGCGAACGCAAGGTTGCCATCGAAAACGATATCCGTGACGGTCTGCTCCGCAACGAATTTGACGTGTGGTACCAGCCTATCGTTGATGCCCGCAGTCAGCTGACGATGGGCGTTGAGGCGCTGGTGCGCTGGCCACGTCGGCCCGCAGGCCCCTTGCCGCCGGATGCGTTTATTCCCATTGCGGAGAGCAGCGGTCTGATCCATGCCCTCGGCCAGTTCGTTCTACGCCGCGCCTGTATGGACCTGCAACCGCTTAGCGGTCTCAAGCTCTCGGTAAATATCTCTCCGGCGCAGTTTCGCGATCCCGACTTTGAAAATAAGGTGGCTGGCGTACTTCGGGATAGCCATTTTCCCGCCCATCGCCTGCAGCTGGAGGTGACAGAGACCTATGTCCTGGAGAACCCGGATCGCTCCTGTTCGGCTATCCGCAATTTAAAGGCGCTGGGGACGGCCATTGCGCTGGACGATTTTGGTACCGGGTACTCCAGCATTGGCTACCTCAGGCGCTTCAATTTTGACACCATCAAGATAGACAAGTCGCTGGCCGGGCTGGTGGATCATGATGAGCAGGCCGCGGCGCTGGTAGGCGGTACAATACGTATTGCCAGCGCGCTGGGGATGGCGGTAATTGCGGAAGGGGTCGAGAATGAAAAACAGATGAAGCTGCTACGCCTGGCCGGTTGCGATCGGCTTCAGGGGTACTTCTTTGGCGCGCCGATGCCGATTGACGCGCTTCGGCAGCACCGTCAGCGCCGTCAGGGTTAACTACTGCGCCTGGGCGAGGGCATCCAGCCGATCGCGAAAGCCGGTAATGGCAATGGCCCGGTTATCGGCACGCCAGCGATCTTTCGCTCCGGGCGCGGAGCTTTGTACCGCAATCAATCGCCAGCCGTCGTCGGTCTTCAGCATTAGCGGAGAGCCGCTATCGCCGGGCAGCGTATCGCACTGGTGCGAGAGGACACTATCCTGCGCCCAGCCGGTTACAACGCAGTTTTGATGGCTATAGAGGTTGTCCAGGTGATCCTGCGGGTAGCCGGACTGCGTTACCTTTCGGTCGGTCGCTTTTAGCGCGGCGGTAAGCGCATCACGATCGCCGTCAAACAGCGGCAGAGGCGTAATCCCCGACGGAGGATAGCGCAGCACGATCAGACCAAAATCCCACGGTGCAGCGGCAGGCGGAACGATCCACCCTTCACCGTCAGGCTTCAGGCGTTTGCCCAGAGTTGGCTCAACCCGTCCCTCAATACCGTGGATCTCATAGCGCCAGATGCCATTTTGCGCCACAAAGCGCAGCGCCACGGCTTTATCAGCCTTGCCGCGGGGCGGCGTCAGCAGACAGTGTCCGGCGGTTAACGCCAGGTGGGGTGAAATCAGCGTAGCGGTGCAGAGATTGCCGCTGGCGGTCTCCAGCTGGCCGATAGCGTCCCACGGCGACTGCGTCGGATTACTTACCCGGACCCGATCGTCGTGGTTAAAAAACAGCGTCTTGATCTCAGCGGCGGCAGCGGCATCATCATCGGCGTGGCTGTAAAAAGAGATAAAGCAAAGCGAACCCAATAGCAGAATACCGAATTTATGCATATCACACTCTGGTGGGGCAATAGTGATTATTCAAACCCTAAGCAACAACTATAGACGGGACGGGAGGAAAGGGGGAGTAAAATCAGCGTGCTACAGTCAGGAAAGATAGAAGCGCAGGGTGACCAGCGCGCAGGCAATCAGCATGAGCAAAATCAGCTCAAAACGGTAGCGTTGCAGCATAGACCCTCCAAAAAAAGCAGCGCCCGACAGGCGGGCGCTGAAGTAGGTATCAAACTTAGGCAGCAGGCTGGGCAGCCGGCTTAGCCGCAGTGTGTTTCACTGCTTTTTTGGTGTGTTTCTTAGCAGCCTGGGCTTTCTGATCGGCGGCTGGTTTGGCAGCGCTCTGGTCTGCAGCCGGTTTAGCGGCTTTTTTGTGGTGCTTTTTAGCAGCCTGCGCTTTCTGGGTCGCGGCAGCTTTGTGGTGTTTTTTGTGGTGAGTGGTTTTGGCAGCCGGAGCAGCGCTCTGAGTCTGAGCGGTAGCCGCTGGCGCAGCGGTGGTCGCAGCGGTGTCAGCAGCGAACGCAGCAGAAGAGAGACCCATAGCAGCGGCAACAACCAGAGCTAATACTTTTTTCATTCTGATATCCTCGAATTGGTTTCATCATTCAACCCCACTGCGGGGCCGGTGAAGAGACTATATGCTTCTTAATGCGAGGCTTCCGTGAGTGATTGGTATCGTCGTGTAACCGTTTGTACAATCCAGAAAGAAAGGCCGGGTACGCTTGTCCCGGCCTGCAAAGTTACAGATAGCGGGCGGTAAGATGCTGACGGAAGTAGCGGCTGTTTAACGCTTCCCCAGTTGCGGACTCGATCAGCTGGGTGGTGGTAAAGCGGCTGCCGTGCTGCCAGATATTCTGCCGCAGCCACTCAAACAGGGCGCTGAAATCCCCTTCGGCAATGGCAGCATCAAGGTGAGGCAGCGCGGTATGTGCGGCATGGAACAGCTGCGCGGCGTACATGGCGCCAAGGGTATAGGACGGGAAATAGCCAAAGCCGCCGTCGGTCCAGTGAATATCCTGCATGCAGCCGTCCCGGTAGTTGCCCACGGTCGAGAGACCCAGCCAGTGCTGCATCTTCTCATCCCACAGCGCCGGAATATCGTCCACCTCGATTTCACCGTTGATCAGCGCCCGCTCAATCTCATAGCGCAGGATCACATGCGCGGGGTAGCTCACCTCGTCAGCATCGACACGGATCAGGCCAGGTTTAACCTGCTGGTTCCAGGCGATAAAGTTCTCGTCGTTAAAGGCGGGCTGCGCGCCAAAGCGCTCAATGACCGCAGGCAGAAGACGCGTTAAGAACGCCTTGCTGCGGCCAAGCTGCATCTCGAAGAACAGGCTCTGCGATTCGTGGATGGCCATCGAGCGGGCCTCGGCGACCGGCTGTCCCAGCCAGGTGCGGGGCAGGTTCTGCTCGTAGCGCGCGTGGCCAGTTTCATGCACGACGCCAAAGAGGGCGCTGAGCAGCTCGTTCTCATCGTAGCGGGTGGTGATGCGCACGTCCTCCGGCACGCCGCCGCAGAACGGATGGGCGCTGATATCCAGACGGCCTGCGTCAAAATCAAAGCCCAGCGTGCGCATCGCCGCCAGACCCAGCTCGCGCTGCTTCTCCACCGGGAATGGCCCGACCGGCGCGATAAGCTGGCGCTGCGCCTGCCTGGACACTACCTGATTAAGCAGATCCGGCAGCCAGGATTTCAGATCGGCAAACAGCACGTCGAGCCTGGCGGCGGTCATATCCGGCTCATAGAGATCCAGCAGCGCGTCGTAAGGGGTGCAGCCCTTCGCCGCCGCCCGCAGCCTGGCCTCTTCACGGCTCAGCTTCACCACCTCTTTCAGGTTGGCAGAGAAGCCTTCCCAGTCGTTTGCAGGGCGCTGGCTACGCCAGGCGTGCTCGCAGCGGCTACCCGCCAGCGATTTCGCCTCTACCAGCGCTTCCGGCAGCACCGCTGCCTGCTGGTAGCGACGGGTCATCTCCCGCAGGTTGGCCTGTTCAACATCGTTGAGATCCTCCTGCGCGGCCGCATCCAGCCACTGAGCTACTTTTTTATCCGTCAGGATCTGGTGTTTCAGAACGCTGATCTCTGCCAGCGCCTCGCCCCGGGCAGCGCTCCCGGCGGGGGGCATAGTGGTCATCATGTCCCAGCCGGCGATGGAGGAGAGGTGGGAGAAACGGTAAAGACGCTGGAAGGTGCGGGTGAGCTGCTGGTAGTTGCTGGTGTCCATTATGCCTCGTGTTGTGCTGATTTTATTTGCTTACATTTCAAGATAACAGGACGCTCGCACTGATACCACTGTGAGAAATTGCCCGGGGGCGCTACGCCTGCACGGGCCTACGGTAAGGCGCTGTTTGTAGGCTGGGCAAGCGTAGCGCCGCCCGGCATGTTCAGGCAGGATACATTACGCTACGCCGCGAGACGGTCGTGCAGGCTGCGGCCTACCAGCAGCGCCGCCCGGCATGTTCAGGCAGGATACATTACGCTACGCCGCGAGACGGTCGTGCAGGCTGCGGCCTACCAGCAGCGCAGCCAGCAGCATCACGGCAATAAACCCGCCCACGCCGTTCCAGCCGTAGCTGTGCCAGAACAGGCCACCGAGCGTCCCGGCCAGGCTCGATCCCAGGTAGTAGCTAAAGAGATAGAGCGAGGAGGCCTGGCCCTTTGCCCGACGCGCCCGCGGCCCGATCCAGCTGCTGGCGACGGAGTGAGCGGCAAAGAAGCCAGCCGAGAAGAGCAGCATCCCGGCAAAAATCAGCCCCAGCGATGAGAAGAGCGTCAGCAGCACGCCGCCCAGCATAATCCCCGTTGAGACCAGCATCACCGGGCCGCGGCCAAAGCGGGCGGTCATTGCCCCGGCTTTGGGCGAGCTCCAGGTCCCGGTCAGGTACGCTACCGAGAGCAGGCCCACCACCGCCTGACTCAGCTGCCACGGGGTCTGCATCAGGCGGTAACCAATGTAGTTAAACAGAGTGACAAACGATCCCATCAGCAGGAAGCCGGTAAGAAACAGCAGTGGCAGACCGCGATCGCGCCAGTGCAGGCGGAAGTTAATCATCAGCGATCGGGGCCGCAGCGAGGCGGGGCGAAAATGGCGCGACTCCGGAAGTATTTTCCAGAACATCAGCGCCGAGGCGAGGGCAAAGCAGCCGATAACCGCCAGGGCGATGCGCCAGCTAAAGAAGTCGGTAAACACGCCGCTGAGCAGGCGTCCGCTCATGCCGCCGATAGAGTTACCGCTAATGTAGAGCCCCATCGAAAAGGCCACCACGCTGGGGTGGATCTCCTCACTCAGATAGGTCATCCCAACCGCCGCGACGCCGCTCAGCGACAGCCCCACCAGCGCCCGCATAATCAAAATGCCGTGCCAGCTGGTCATCATCGTGGAGAGCAGCGTACAGCACGAAGCCAGCAGCAGAGCGGTGACCATCACCGGCTTGCGGCCGATGGCATCCGAGAGTGGCCCCGTGAAGAGCAGTCCAATGGCCAGCATGGCGGTGGAGATCGAAAGTGAGATGCTGCTGCTGGCTGGCGAGACGCCAAACTCATGGGAGAGCACCGGCAGAATCGGCTGCACGCAGTAGAGCAGGGCGAAGGTGGCGAGGCCGGCAGAGAAGAGCGCCAGCGTGACGCGCATAAACTGTGGCGTGCCGCGTTTAATATAGGGCGTGGCGGGAGTGGCGGTGGTCTGCACGTCGGCATCGCTCGCCGGGGCGATGTCAACGACGGTAGTACGGCTCACGGGGGATCCTTAGTGGTGTGTTGCTAATTGAGAGCGATTACCGCTAAGGGTAGGAAAATGTAAATATTCTGTCTAATATATTAATAATCTCAAATAATACATTAAAAATATGAATATCGAACTGCGTCACCTGCGCTACTTTATTGCCGTGGCGGAAGAGCTGCATTTTGGCCATGCGGCGGCCCGGCTGAATATCTCCCAGCCGCCGCTAAGCCAGCAGATCCAGCTGCTCGAGCAGCAGATCGGCGCCCGGCTGCTGGCCCGTACTAACCGCAGCGTGGCGCTAACCCCGGCGGGAAAACAGTTTCTACTCGACAGCCGACAGATCCTCAGTCAGGTCGATGACGCCGCTGCACGCGCTGCCCGCCTGCATCAGGGGCAGAGCGGTGAGCTGCGGGTTGGCTTTACCTCCTCCGCGCCCTTTATCAAAGCGGTCTCCGATACGCTCTCCACCTTCCGGCGACGCTACCCGGACGTGCATCTGCAAACCCGGGAGATCAATACGCGTGAACAGATCGCCCCCCTGCATGAGGGGACGCTGGATCTGGGCCTGATGCGTAATACCGCGCTGCCGGATACCCTGGCGTGGGAGGTGATCCTGCGCGAGCCGCTGCTGGCGATGGTGCCGTGCGATCACCCGCTGGCCATGCAGCCTGCGGTGACGCTAAGCGAGCTGGCGAAGGAGCCGTTTGTCTTCTTCGATCCTCATGTCGGGACGGGCCTCTACGACGATATACTTGGCCTGCTGCGCCGCTACGACCTGGTGCCGCGTATCGCCCAGGAGGTCGGCGAGGCGATGACCATTATCGGACTGGTTGCCGCTGGCCTGGGGGTGTCGATTCTGCCCGCCTCGTTTTGCCGGGTTCAGCTGAATGAGATGCGCTGGCTACCCATTGTCGAAGCCGATGCGGTCTCACAGATGTGGCTAGTCTGGTCGAGGCATCACGAGCAGGGCGCAGCCGCGCTGCATTTCAAGCAGCAGTTATTGAAGAGTGTTAAAAGTGACCAGAATCTACCCAGCAGAGGATGAAAATGTGCGGTAAATCACAAGGCTAATCAAAAATTTGACGGCCTTGAGGAACTGCTTCACCATAGCCTAAAGTTTATTTCGAAGCGCGAAAATAAAGGGAGCAAGAGGTGGTTGCTGATAGTACGCCCGGCCATATTGATCAGATTAAGCAGACCAATGCAGGAGCCGTTTACCGGCTTATCGATCAGCTAGGCCCGGTTTCACGAATCGATCTGTCGCGTCTGGCGCAGCTTGCCCCCGCCAGCATTACCAAGATTGTCCGTGAAATGCTAGAAGCGCACCTGGTGCAGGAGACGGAGATCCAGGAGCCAGGCAGCCGAGGGCGGCCCGCCGTGGGTCTGATGGTAGAAACCGAGGCCTGGCACTATCTCTCGTTGCGCATCAGCCGGGGTGAGATCCATCTCGCCCTGCGCGACCTCAGCAGCAAGCTGGTGGTCGAAGAGCAGCTTGAGCTGCCGTTACACTCCCACACGCCCTTTGCCAGCCGCGTTATTCATCACATCGACCAGTTCTTTATTCGGCACCAGAGCAAGCTCGAACGCCTGACCGCCATCGCTATCACCTTGCCAGGTATCATTGATACCGAGAACGGCATCGTGCACCGCATGCCGTTCTATGAAGACGTCAAAGATATGGCACTGGGGGAGGCTCTGGAGCGCCATACCGGCGTGCCGGTCTATATTCAGCATGATATCAGCGCGTGGACGATGGCAGAGGCGCTGTTTGGCGCCTCCCGTGGCGCGCGGGACGTTATTCAGGTGGTGATCGACCACAACGTTGGCGCAGGGGTGATCACCGACGGGCGTCTGCTCCATGCGGGTAGCAGCAGCCTGGTTGAGATAGGCCATACCCAGGTCGATCCCTACGGTAAGCGCTGCTACTGCGGCAACCACGGCTGTCTGGAAACCATCGCCAGCGTAGAGAGCGTGCTGGAGCTGGCGCAGCAGCGCATGAGCCAGTCGATGAGCTCGCAGCTGCACGGCCAGCCGCTTACCGTTGCTTCACTCTGCCAGGCGGCGCGAGAGGGGGATCGGCTGGCGACGGACATTATCACCGGGGTAGGCACCAATGTCGGACGCATTCTGGCGATCATGGTCAACCTGTTTAATCCGCAAAAAATTCTTATCGGTTCGCCCCTGAGCCAGGCTGCCGATATTCTCTTTCCGGCCATTAGCAACTGCATTCGCCAGCAGTCGCTGCCCGCCTATAGCCGACACATCACCGTCGAGAGCACCCAGTTCTCTAATCAGGGCACAATGGCGGGTGCCGCGCTGGTAAAAGACGCGATGTATAACGGTTCGTTGCTGATTCGACTGTTGCAGGGTTAACAAATTCGCACAGTTGGAGGAAAAATTGCGCTACCTCAAATTAGCCCCTGGCGACTTAACTTAGACTTTCTCCTCTGTATTATTTTCGTGGTGTATATTTTCGCGGCAAAACGGTGGAGTAAGTGATGCTTAAGCGTTTCTTTATTACGGGTACCGATACGGCTGTCGGGAAGACAGTGGTCTCCCGCGCACTTCTGCAGGCGCTGGCGGCCAGCGGCAGAAGCGTTGCCGGCTACAAGCCAGTGGCGAAAGGGAGTAAAGAGACGCCAGAGGGGCTGCGCAACAAAGATGCGTTGGTGCTACAAAGCGTTTCAACGCTGGCGCTGCCCTACGAGGCGGTGAATCCTATTGCCCTGAGCGAAGAAGAGAGCAGCGTAGCCCACAGCTGCCCTATTAACTATGGCCTGCTCTCAAAGGGGCTGGCACACCTTAGTGACCGTGTTGACCATGTGGTTGTTGAGGGCACCGGCGGCTGGCGCGGCCTGATGAACGATCTGCGCCCGCTCTCTGATTGGGTGGTGCAGGAGCAGCTTCCGGTGATTATGGTGGTGGGGATCCAGGAGGGGTGTATCAACCATGCCCTGCTGACGGCTCAGGCGATCGCCAGTGATGGTCTACCGCTGATTGGCTGGGTCGCTAACCGCATCAACCCTGGCCTTGCCCATTATGCCGAGATCATTAACGTGCTGGGCAAAAAGATCCCCGCGCCAATGATCGGCGAGCTACCCTATCTGCCGCGCGCCGAGCAGCGCGACCTGGCGCACTATATCGACGTGACTCTCCTGACCCGGACGCTGATCGCCGATCGCGTGCTGGCCTGATCTGGCTACTGCGGCTCGGTACGAGAGCCGTCAGGCGTCGCGCCAGCCGCAGGCACGTTTCCGCTGCCGGTACGGGTATAGAGGATCTTATAGGTATCGTTAGCGCAGTGGCCGACCACGTGCGTATCGGGTTTATCCGCCTGGTCTGCCGGGACGATGTTCAGCGTGAACGCCGACTCCGGCAGGCCATTGGCCATAATGCGCTGCTTGATCTCGCGTCTGACTTTTTCGCAATACTCCGGCGCGGCCAACGCCGGGGCGGCGGCAAACAGAACCAGGACGACGAGCAAACGGGACGCTTTCATACACGGCTCCTGTTTTCAGGGGTATAGCTCTAGTCTAGCAGCCGCTTTACCTCAGCCACGGCTAAATCGCGACCAGATTGCGCACGCCGTGACTCTCCATCTCTTCGCCTCTGCCGCGCTGAACGATTGATCCCCGGGACATCACTAAATAGCTGTCCGCCAGCTCGGCGGCAAAGTCATAAAACTGCTCCACCAGCAGGATCGCCATGTCGCCCCGTGCGGCCAGGGTTTTAATCACCACGCCAATCTCTTTGATCACCGAGGGCTGGATCCCCTCCGTCGGCTCATCGAGGATCAGCAGCTGCGGACGGCAGGCCAGCGCCCGGCCAATGGCTAACTGTTGCTGCTGGCCACCGGAGAGGTCGCCCCCGCGCCGCTGCCTCATCTCCCGTAGCACCGGGAACAGGTCGTAGATCTCATCAGGCACCCGCCTGGCCTGGGGACCGGCAAAGCGCGACAGGCCCATCAGCAGGTTCTCCTCTACCGTCAGCCGGGGAAAGATCTCTCGCCCCTGCGGCACATAGGCCATGCCGCTGCGCACGCGCTGGTGGGGCTTCTGCTGGTTGATGGTCTTACCCTGCCAGCTAATAGTCCCGGATTTGGCCGGGATCAGCCCCATCAGGCACTTCAGCAGGGTGGTTTTCCCCACACCGTTACGCCCCAGCAGGCAGGTCACCTCGCCGGGATGGGTCGCAAACGAGAGGCCGCGCAGGATATGGCTGCCGCCGTAGTATTGATGCAGTTCATTCACTTCCAGCATGTTAGCGCCCCAGATAAACGTCAATAACCTGTTCATTCGCCTGCACCTCGCGCAGGGAACCCTCCGCCAGCACCTGGCCCTGGTGTAGCACCGTAACGTGGTCGGCGATGGTGTCGACAAAGCCCATATCGTGCTCCACCACCATCAGGGAGTGTTTGCCTGCCAGGGTACGAAACAGCTCGGCAATATACTCGGTCTCCGCATCGGTCAGCCCGGCGGCAGGCTCGTCGAGTAGCAGCAGGTGCGGCTCCTGCACCAGCAGCATGCCAATCTCCAGGAACTGCTTCTGGCCGTGGGAGAGAAGCCCCGCCTGACGTTGGCTCTGATTGGCCAGCCGCAGCAGCTCAAGGGTCTCGTCGATGCGATCCCGCTGCTCGCCGCTGAGCGTCGCCCGCAG
Source organism: Escherichia sp. ESNIH1 (assembly GCA_002918705.1). Classification (GTDB taxonomy): domain Bacteria; phylum Pseudomonadota; class Gammaproteobacteria; order Enterobacterales; family Enterobacteriaceae; genus Pseudescherichia. Next base: position 142,807 of record PQKR01000007.1, read on the forward strand.
GCTGGCCCACACCGATTTGTCGGTTTTCAGGGCGATCTCCAGATTCTCCGCCACCGTCAGCGCCTCAAACACCGTTGGCTTCTGAAACTTGCGCCCGATGCCCGCTCGGGCAATCTCCACCGGCGAGAGCTGGGTCAGGTCAATATTCTGGTCGTAGACCACGCTGCCGCTCTGCGGGCGGGTCTTGCCGGTGATCACATCCATCAGCGTGGTTTTGCCTGCGCCGTTGGGGCCGATGATGCAGCGCAGCTCGCCAACGCCAATCGCCAGCGTCAGGTCGGTGAGGGCGCGAAAGCTGTCGAAGGAGACGTTGATATTCTCCAGCAGCAAGACCGGATCGGTGGTCTCCCGGTAGCGATCCTGCGGTAGCGGCTGGGTAAAAAGGGTGTCAGTCATGCTTCCTCCGCTTCAGCAGGCCAATGACGCCGCGCGGTAAGAACAGCGTGACGAGGATAAACATCAGGCCCAGGAAAAAGAGCCAGTACTCCGGGAAGGCGACGGTGAAGAAGCTCTTCGCCCCGTTAACGATGCCTGCCCCTAGCAGCGGCCCGATCAGCGTCCCGCGCCCGCCCAGCGCTACCCAGATGGCGGCTTCGATGGAGTTGGTGGGCGACATCTCGCTCGGGTTGATAATGCCCACCTGCGGGACGTAGAGCGCCCCGGCGAGGCCGCAGAGCACGGCGGAGAGGGTCCAGACGAAGAGTTTAAAACCCTGCGGATCGTAGCCGCAAAACATCAGCCGGTTCTCGGCGTCGCGCACCGCCGTCAGCACCCGGCCAAACTTGCTGCGCGCCAGCGCCATTCCAATGCCCAGCGCGGCGACCAGCAGCAGCACGGTGGCGATAAACAGGCCGATGCGCGTTCCGGTGGCGGTGACCGGGAAGCCGAGCAGGGTGGTAAAGCCGGTGAAGCCGTTGTTACCGCCGAAGCCGGTTTCGTTGCGGAAGAAGAGCAGCATCCCGGCGTAGGTCAGGGCCTGGGTCATGATCGAGAAGTAGACGTCCTTGATGCGCGAGCGGAAGGCGAAGTAGCCGAACAGCAATGCCAGCAGACCCGGCAGCAGCACGATCAGGCACAGCGCCCACGCAAAGTGCTGGGTGCCGGTCCAGAACCACGGCATCTCGCTCCAGGAGAGAAAGGTCATAAAGGCCGGGAGGCCGTCGCCTGCCGCCTGCCGCATCAGGTACATGCCCATCGCGTAGCCGCCGAGGGCGAAGAACAGCCCGTGCCCCAGCGACAGCAGACCAGCGTAGCCCCAGACCAGGTCCAGCGCCACGGCGACGATGGCGTAGCAGAGGATCTTGCCCACCAGGGTCAGCGTATAGGCGGACATCGCCAGGGGATGATCCTGCGGCAGCAGGGCCAGAAACGGCAGGGCCAGCAGCAGGGCGATAGTGCCCAGCGTCAGGGTGCGCGTCAGACGGGGCGCGCGCTGCGCCAGCGTCAGGGTGATAGGTTGGGTCATCAGTCGATCGCTCGCCCCTTGAATGCAAACAGCCCCTGCGGCCGTTTCTGGATAAACAGCACGATCAGTACCAGAATGGCGATTTTGCCCAGCACCGCGCCAATCTGCGGCTCCAGCAGCTTGTTGATGATGCCGAGGCCAAAGGCCGCCACCACCGTGCCTGCCAGCTGGCCGACGCCACCCAGTACCACCACTAAAAATGAGTCGATGATATAGCCCTGGCCCAGTTCAGGACCGACGTTGCCCAGCTGCGACAGCGCCACGCCGCCCAGCCCGGCGATGCCGGAGCCCAGCCCAAAGGCCAGCATATCTACCCGTCCGGTGGGCACGCCGCAGCAGTCGGCCATCCGCCGGTTTTGGGTAACCGCCCGCACGTTCATCCCCAGTCGGGTTTTGTTGAGCAGCAGCCAGGTGAGAGCCAGCACCAGCAGCACGAAGACGATCACCGCGATGCGGTTGTAAGGCAGGATGAGGTTGGGCAGCACCGCCCAGCCGCCAGAGAGCCAGCCTGGGTTAGCCACCTCCAGGTTCTGCGCCCCAAACAGCAGGCGCACCAGCTGGATCAGCATCAGGCTAATGCCCCAGGTGGCCAGCAGGGTCTCCAGCGGGCGACCATAGAGATGGCGAATGATCAGCCGCTCCAGCGCCATCCCCATCGCGGCGGTAATGAAAAAGGCCACCGGCAGGGCAACGATGGGATAGAGGGCCAGCCACTGCGGGGCGAGACGGGCAAAGAGATCCTGCACCAGCCAGGTGGCGTATGCCCCCAGCATCAGCATCTCGCCGTGGGCCATGTTGATCACCCCCAGCAGGCCGTAGGTAATGGCCAGGCCAAGGGCGGCCAGCAGCAGGATAGATCCCAGCGACAGTCCGCTAAAGGCCTGCCCCAGCCAGTCACCCCAGCGCAGGCGCTGCTGGATCTGCTTCAGGCTGTCTGCAGCGGCGGCGCGCACGCTGGCATCCGGCTCGTTCTGCGGCTGGGTGAGGCGCTGAAGGCTGGCCTGGATCGGCGGGGCGCTACTCTCGCCCAGCTGCTCAACCGCCTGCAGGCGCACCTGTGGACTCGCATCGGCGAGCTGGAGAGTGGCGACGGCCAGCAGCAGGGCCGCCTTCACCTCGTTATCCTGCTCCTGGGCCAGCCGCTGTTGGATCAGCGGAAGCTGCTCCGCCGTGGCGTCGTTTTGCAAATTACGCGCGGCGGCGAGACGCAGGGTACGATCCTCGCTGACCAGCTGGTGGGCGGCGAGAGCGTTAGCCACCAGGGTACGGATGCGGTTATTCATAAAGACCCGGCGCGGGCTCCCCTCGGGGGCCGCGTTGCCCTCCAATGGCGTAAGGGTCTCTCCCGACTGGGTAAAAAGCTGGCCGCGCTTATCGACGACCACGTTCTCCTGGCGAAGCGCCTGAAGCAGGGGCAAACGCGACGCATCGGGCGCGGCGGACCAGGTTTGTAAAAGCTGTGCCTGCTGGGTTCGGCTGGCAGCGCCGTACTCGCTTGCCGGTCCGGCAGAGGCCGTGCCGATGAGTAGCAGGCAGCAGGCAAAGAAGAGGCCGAAGCGCGTGGCTATTTTCATGGTCGCTTGTTCCGCTGATGGAGTCATTGCCCGGCAGCCCATGCCGCCGGGCGCCTGGGTTACTGCCCGGTAGATTTCACCGGCGTATCCGGCTTCTTATCGTTACCGGCGATGAACGGGCTCCACGGCTGGGCGCGAACCGGCTGTTCGGTTTGCCAGACCACGTTAAACTGGCCGTTATCTTCGATCTCGCCGATCATCACCGGCTTGTGCAGGTGGTGGTTGGTCTTGTCCATCGTCAGGGTGAAGCCGTCTGGCGCTTTATAGGTCTGTCCGGCCATTGCGGCGCGCACCTTATCCACGTCGGTGGTGCCGGCTTTCTCTACCGCCTGGGCCCACATATGCAGCCCGACGTAGGTGGCCTCCATCGGATCGTTGGTCACCACGGTATCGGCGTTCGGCAGGTTATGCGCTTTGGCATAGGCCTTATAGTCGGCAACAAATTTGGCGTTGGTGGGGTTATCGACGGATTCAAAGTAGTTCCACGCCGCCAGATGGCCCACCAGCGGTTTGGTGTCGATGCCGCGCAGCTCCTCTTCGCCCACCGAGAAGGCCACGACCGGCACATCGGTGGCCTTGATGCTCTGGTTCGCCAGCTCTTTATAGAACGGCACGTTGGAGTCGCCGTTGATAGTAGAGACCACGGCGGTCTTGCCCCCCGCGGCGAACTTCTTGATGTTGGCGACGATGGTCTGGTAGTCGCTGTGGCCGAACGGGGTGTAGACCTCTTCGATATCTTTATCCTGTACGCCTTTGCTGTGCAGGAAGGCGCGCAGGATCTTATTGGTGGTGCGCGGATAGACGTAGTCGGTACCTAACAGGAAGAAGCGTTTAGCGCTGCCGCCGTCCTCGCTCATCAGGTACTCTACCGCCGGGATCGCCTGCTGGTTAGGCGCTGCGCCGGTGTAGAAAACGTTCGGTGACATCTCTTCGCCCTCGTACTGCACCGGATAGAAAAGCAGGCCGTTCAGCTCCTCAAATACCGGCAGTACCGATTTGCGTGAGACCGAGGTCCAGCAGCCAAACACCGCCGCGACCTTATCCTGGGAGATAAGCTGGCGGGCCTTCTCGGCGAACAGCGGCCAGTTAGATGCCGGGTCGACCACCACCGGCTCCAGCTTTTTCCCCAGTACGCCGCCGTTGGCGTTGATCTCATCGATGGTCATCAGCGCGACGTTTTTCAGCGGCGTTTCGGAGATCGCCATCGTGCCGGAGAGCGAGTGCATAATGCCCACCTTAATGGTGTCGGCGGCCCAGGCCTGCCAGGAGATCCCCATGCCGACCATAGTGGCGGAGAGGGCAAAGGCTTTAATTAACGAACGTCTTTTCATCATCAACCCCTAAAAGTGTAAGAGAATTATTGCGTTATATCTGGGATGAAACCGGCGGTAGCCGCGATTGCTGAAGCCTGTGTAGTGTGATTTTTCTGACCACCGCTTTGCTCTGTAATATGTGGTCGGTCAGGATCCGCTGCGCCTCCTCTGTCTGCTGTGTCAAAATGGCGCGTAGCACACGCCCGTGTTCCTGATAGGTCGCTGCCACCCGATCGTCCCGCGTAAAGTCGAGGTGGCGAATAATGCGTATTTTCTCCGTCAGATCGACATGCACCCGGGTCATCTCGCCGTTGCCCGTTGCTGCCACCAGCGCGGTATGAAACTGCTCGTCATGGGGCGAGACCGCCAGTCCCTCTTCCAGGGGGGGTGCATCGATCCAGAAGGCAATCAGCGGGGCGAGATGCTCGGCGCAGGTGCCGGGTGGCATCCCGCACAGGCGGCGTACCGCCTCGCGCTCCAGCACGATCCGCAGATCGTACAGCGCCTCGAACCAGGCGAAGTCGAACGGCTTTACCTGCCAGCCGCTGCGCGAGGCGACCTCGACGTAGCCCTCGTGCTCCAGCCAGTAGAGCGCCTGGCGCACCGGGGTCCGGCTGGCTGCCATCCGCCCGGCAACCTCGCTCTCGCTAAAGCGATCCCCCGGCATCAGCTGAAAAGTGAAAATCTCATTTTTCAGCGCGCGGTAGATGCGCTCCGCCAGTCCCGGCTTGCCGCTCATGCTCACTGCTCAAGCCAGAGCAGGGCATCGCCAGGGCTTACCGGGCGGCCCGGCTGGCAGCCGATGCGCTTGATGCGGCCCGCCTGCGGGGCGTGGATCGCCAGCTCCATCTTCATCGCCTCGACAATGACCAGCGGCTGGCCGGCGATAACCTCATCGCCAGGCTGGACCAGCACCTTCCAGATGTTGCCGTTCATATCGGCATTCACCGCCAGCGCGCCGTCGTCCACCGCGTCGGCGACAGGTAGCACAATCTCCTCGGGCTGCGGCTGCTCATCCAGCTGCCAGCGGGCGACCTCTTCGCTAAAGGCGGCGGCCTGACGTTCGCGGAACTGGGCAATGTCAGTCGCGTTCTGCGCAAGGAAACGCAGATGCTCGGCATAGTCGAACTCCGTCTCCTCAATGCGGATGGTGGCCCGACCTTCGCGGAAATCGTCCCGCAGGCGATCCAACTCCTCCTCGCTGACCGGGTAGAAGCGGACCTGGTCAAAGAAGCGCAGCAGCCACGGCTCGTCCTGCTTGAACTGGCTGTTTCTGAGGAATTTGTTCCAGATAGGCAGGGTGCGGCCCACCAGCTGGTAGCCGCCGGGGGAGTCCATGCCGTAGATGCACATATACATCCCGCCAATGCCTACCGTCCCCTCGGCGGTAAAGGTGCGCGCCGGGTTATATTTCGAACTCAGCAAGCGGTGGCGCGGATCCACCGGAACGGCGCAGGGCGCGCCGAGGTAGACGTCGCCGAGGCCGAGGATCAGGTAGCTGGCGTCGAAAATGGTGTCGCGCACCGCGTTACGATCCGCCAGGCCGTTAATGCGCTGAATAAAGTCAACGTTGTTCGGCAGCCAGGGGGCGCTGGCTCGCACCGTGTCCTGATAGCGGCTGACCGCGCCAAGGGTGGCGCTATCCTCAAAGGCCATCGGCATCCAGACGATGCGCGACGGCACCTTCATCTCGCTGACGTCGCCCAGACGGCCTTCAATATCCAGCAACATCTTCACCAGCGATGGCTGGCTGATAACCAGACTGTCGTAACGTATCTGCAGCGAGCGCACGCCAGGAGAGAGCTCTTTAATACCCGGGTGGGCCAGAGCCTGAAGCTGCTCCATCAGCAGGCTGACGCGCAGGCGCAGGGCCAGATCGAGCACGTTATCGCCATACTCGATCAGAATGTAGTTATCGCCCGCCTGGCGATAGCAGATGGCGGGCGTCGTGCCGCTGGCCGGAATAGAGACCAGCGCGGCGGCGGAAATCCCGTCGCGATCCGCCAGCGACGGGGTAGCAAACGCGGGCAGCGTTTCGGCAGGCTCCAGCGTCTCGACGATGCGGTGCTGAGCTTTCTCCAGCGCTACCGCCTCCTCAACGCTTATCGGATAGAAGCGCAGGCGATCCCCAGGCTTCACCTGGCCTACTTTCCACAGCTCCGCTTTGGCAATGGTCACCGGGCAGACAAAGCCGCCGAGGCTGGGGCCGTCGCGGGTGAGGATCACCGGAAAGTCGCCGGTAAAGTTGATCGCGCCGATGGCGTACTCGCAGTCGTGGACGTTGGACGGATGCAGGCCCGCCTCACCGCCGTCGGGCCGAGTCCAGGCGGGTTTCGGCCCGGTCAGGCGTACGCCGAGACGGTTAGAGTTGTAGTGCACCTGCCACTCGCTGGCGAAGAACTCGTCGATAGATTGCTGGGTAAAGAAATCCGGCGCGCCGTGGGGGCCATAGAGTACGCCGATGTGCCAGTTCTCCCCATACTCCGGGATCAGCCCGGCGGCCAACGGCTGCGGATCCCGCTCCGGCGCGGGCGTGGTGCAGGCGGCCAGCTCCGGGCGGGAGATAGGCAGCAGATCGGCCACCTTCAGCGTGCGTCCGGCGTGGCCGCCAAACTGACCGAGGGCAAAGGTGGCGCGGCTGCCAAGATAGCAGGGCACATCAATACCGTTGCGCACAGCAAGATAGGTGCGGCAGCCGGACTGGGCGCGGCCCAGCACCAGCGTCTGCCCTGCTTTGACCGCCACCGGCTGCCAGTACGCGACAGGCTGGCCGTCAAGCTCGGCATGACAGTCGGCGCCGGTGAGGGCAATGGTGGTATCGCTGTGAAACAGCAGGGTCGGGCCTTGCAGGGTAAACTCCAGCCCGGCGGCGGAGGCGTGGTTGCCGACGATGCGGTTAGCGAGGCGGAAGGCAAAATCGTCCATCGGACCCGAGGGCGGAACGCCGACGTCCCAGTAGCCCGGACGGCCGGGGTGATCCTGTACGCTGCTCCAGGTGCCGGGCTGCACGACCTCAATGGCCGCCGTGGCGGGCATAAAGGTGTCGAGCATCCGCGTCCAGACGCTGCCTTGCGTGAAGGCTTCGCTGGCGACAATCTGTCGCAGGTAGTCGAGGTTAGTGGCGATGCCGTGCAGTTGAGTGGCGTCCAGCGCCTCGCGCAGCTTAACCAGGGCTTGATCACGCGTCTGTGCATGGACGATCAGTTTAGCGATCATCGGATCGTAGAAAGCGGAGACCTCGCTGCCGGTGGTCACGCCGCTGTCGACGCGCACGTTCTCCGGGAAGCTAACGTGAGTCAGAACGCCAGGGCTCGGCTGGAAATTCTTCAGTGGATTTTCAGCATACAGACGTACCTCAATCGCCGCGCCCAGCGGTGGGCGCTGGAGCCGTTCCCAGTCGATGCTATCCCCGGCGGCGACGCGCAGCATGCACTCAACCAGATCGAGACCGGTAACGCACTCGGTGACCGGATGCTCTACCTGGAGTCGAGTGTTGACCTCAAGGAAGTAGAACGCATCCTGCTCGGCGTCATAGATATACTCCACCGTGCCCGCGCTGCGGTAGTTCACCAGCTTGCCCAGCTCAACGGCAGAGGCGAGCAGCGCGATGCGGGTAGATTCTGGTAATCCCGGCGCGGGGGTCTCTTCCACCACCTTCTGATTGCGGCGTTGCAGGGAGCAGTCACGCTCGCCGAGGGCTACGACGTTGCCCAGGCCGTCGCCGAAGATCTGCACCTCGACGTGGCGGGCGCGATCGATGCAGCGCTCAATAAACACCCCTGCGTCGCTGAAGAACTGCTCGCCCAGACGGCGGACGCTCTCCCACGCCAGCTGCAACGCCTCGGCGTCGGCGCAGCGGGTCAAACCGATCCCACCCCCGCCCGCGGTGCTTTTTAACATCACCGGGTAGCCAATCTCCTCTGCGGCCCGCAGCGCCTCGTCGAGAGTATTCAGCAGGCCGGTACCCGGCGTCATCGGCACGCCCGCCTGGGCAGCTAACTCCCGCGCCCGGTGCTTGAGACCAAACTCGCCGATCTGTTGAGCCGTGGGGCCAACAAAGACGATACCCGCCTGCTCGCAGGCGTCGGCAAAGGCCAGGCTCTCAGAGAGAAAGCCGTAGCCAGGCCAGATAGCCTGGGCGCCGCTTTGCTTAGCGGCGTCGATAATGCTGTCGATGCGCAGATAGCTATCGCTGGCCTTCTCGCCGCCGAGCGGCAGGGCAATATCCGCCGCCTTGACGTGTTCGGCATTTTTATCCGCGTCGGAGTAGACGGCGATGCTCACAATCCCCAGACGTTGCAGGGTGCGGATAGCGCGGCAGGCGATTTCGCCCCGGTTGGCAATCAGTACGCGATCAAACATGCTGGGTCTCCTTGCTGGCGAGCCAGTTCCGCCAGCCTTTGTAAGCCGTAATGTCCTGCGCGTCGCCAAGCGCCGCACCCTCACAGATAAAACCTTTCACCCAGCGGCCATCGGCCAGCTCCAGAGAGCCGATCCCCAGCGGAGCCGGGATCTCGGCGACAAACTCCCCGAAGCGCGCCAGCGGGATATCCCACAGCTCAACCTGAATAGATTCGCCGCTGGCGGCCCGAGCCAGCCCCGGTTTCGCCGGCTGGGTATTGGCCAGGGCGTAGAGGCGATAGCGGGGAGCGGTTTCGCTGCTCTCGACAAATACCGCCCTGCGATTAATCAGCTGATGGTTGAGCGGCATACCGCGCAGATGCGCCCCGACGACCGCGATACGCACGTGATCCTTTGAGAGAGGCAGCGCCGCCTGGTCTGCGGGGAGGCGGGTACCGGTCGCGCCCAGGCTCAGGCCGCTCAGCTGCTGCCAGCGGACGCCGAAGCTAGCCAGGGCACGATCGTGCCAGGCGGGAGCGAGCAGGGTGATCCCGGCGGGCAGGCCGTCGGCGCGGAACGGCGCGGGCAGGGCCAGCGCGCTGAGATCGGCCAGGTTGGTAAAGTTGGTGTAGGTGCCAAACTCCGAGTTGTAGCGGATCGGCTCCTGCTGCATCTCCTCCCTGGTGCGGATGGTCGGCGAGGTGGGAACGACGAGCGCATCAACCTCGGCCAGCGTCTGCTGAATTTTACGGGCCAGTTCGGCACGCAGATACTCGGCTTTGTAGGCCTCCACCGCACTGTAGCGACTGCCTCCGGCGACAATCTGATACACCGTCGGATCCATCTCTTCCGGGCGTTCGATAATGTCTCCTACAGCCGCGGTGCGCTCGGCAACCCACGGTCCCTGATAGAGCTGGGCGGCAAGCTCGGCGAACGGCGTGAAGTCGATGGTTTTCAGCGTTACGCCGCAGCTGCGCAGCTGCTCAAGGGCGCGCTCCCACGCCTCTTCAGCCTGAGCGTCAGCAAAAAATTGCAGCGTGTCGGGAACGGCAAACACCGGGCGCTCAGGCAGCGCGGCGGGCGCGGTGGCCGGTGCGTGGCGAGCGTAGGCGTCGCGTGCATCGTAGCCTGCTGCCGCCTCGGCGATAGTCCAGGCATCGCTGACGGTCAGGGCGAATACCGAGACGGTATCGTTAAGGCGGCAGGCCGGAACCACGCCGCTGGCGGAGAACCAGCCTTTGGTGGGTTTCAGCCCGACGATGTTATTAAAACCGGCGGGCACCCGGCCGGAACCTGCCGTGTCAGTCCCCAGTGAAAAGGGGACCAGGCCGCGCGCGACGACTGACGCCGAGCCGGAGCTGGAGCCGCCGCTGACATACTCAGGATTAAAACTGTTGCTCACCGCGCCCCACGGAGAGCGAGTCCCCACCAGGCCGGTAGCAAACTGGTCGAGGTTGGTCTTGCCAATGACAATCGCCCCGGCGGCTTTAAGCTGGGCAACCGTGGTGGCGTCCTGCTCGGCAATATAGCGAAACGCCGGGCAGGCCGCCGTGGTGGGAAATCCAGCCGCATCGATATTGTCTTTTACTGCGAAGGGGATGCCATACAGCGGCAGCGCCGCAGGGTTTTGCTGGTAGCGGGGCGTTAGCGCTGCCAGCTGGGCAGCGATCTGCTCGGGCGTAGCGAGGGTGATCCATGCACTATCATCAGTAGAGAGGGCCGCCAGGTGCGCCGTCAGTAGGGAAAGAGCGTCGCCATGCTGCTGTTGGATCTGCTGCTGCCACCCCTTCAGGGTCTGGCCGATCATTATTGTCATAGTGGGCAATTCCATCTGGTATACAAGATGGAATTCAAATAGCAAGCGGCGTGCCAGTTTTTAATCTATTGTTAAATAATAATATTTTAATAATGTTCCGTGGCGGCGAGGTTACGGCTGCACCCGGCCTGCGCAGCGTTGAGCAAAAAAGGTGCGCGTGGTCACGGTTAGGCTGCACAGGTAATACAAAGGGATGATGTTACATAACTTACTGAATTTGCTAAGATGCTTTAATAGGGTGCAACGGGTGGGAAATTTATGAAAAAGTTAATGATGCTGGCGGCGGTGGCGGCAGCGCTGGCCGGATGCGATGACGGCAAAGCGCCGGTGTCGTTTACGCCGGAGATGGCCAGCTTCTCCAATGAGTTTGACTTTGACCCGCTGCGTGGCCCGGTGAAAGATTTTAGCCAGACGCTGCTCAATGAGAAGGGTGAAGTATCAAAACGCGTAACCGGCTCGCTCTCGCAGGAGGGCTGTTTCGATACGCTGGAGCTTCACGACGTGGATAACAATACCGGACTGGCGCTGGTGCTCAATGCCAACTTCTATGTTGATGCCGTAACCCATGAGAAGCGCCTGCGCTTGCAGGGTAAATGCCAGCTGGCGGAGTTCCCCTCGGCGGGCGTAACCTGGGATACGGATGAGAAGGGGTTTGTGGTCCTTGCCCGCGGCAAGGAGTTACAGATTAACTACCAGTACGATGCGGAAGGGTATCCGCTCGGTAAATCGACCACCAGCAAGGAGATGCATCTGTCCGTGGAATCAACGCCCTCAACGGACAGACGCAAAAAGCTCGACTATACCGGCGTCAGCACGCTGAACGATAAGCCTATCGGCAGCGTGAAGCAGGCCTGTGAATACGATCGTCATGACAACCCGGTGAGCTGCTCATTAACCATCGTGGATAAAAGCGTGACGCCTGCCGTTGAGCATAAGTACGCAATCAAAAATACGATCGCCTACTACTAAGGTTACTGCCCGATTGGCCGCCCGGTGCGGCGGTCGAGGCAGCGCAGCGTATTCTCTTCCCAGTAGGCGTTAACATTGGCGCTCTTTTGGCAATTATCGCGAGCGTCGAAGGCCACATCAGCCTTATCAAACTCTTTTTCCACGCGCGTGTTCACCTTGTGACGCAGATTGCGGGTGTCGTTCCACTGCTCTTTTTCCATCGCGGCCTGCTGGCGGCTCTGGGCACTGTCGCCGGACTCAATGATAAGCTTATTGGTATCGGCATTGGCTGCGGCACTCATCATGCCAGCACTTAGCGTCAGCATAGCCGCCAGGCACAGGCGTTTACTAAAGGTCATGTTCATTGTTATTCCTTGTTTCGCCAGGGAGGACGTGGCTCCGGTCTCACGTTATTCTACACCATTCTTCTTAGACGATATAAGGCCGTTATCTTTAATGTTTAATACCGCTGTTCTTAATACCACGCTGCTCTTTTTTATTACCGCGTTATGCGAGATTGTCGGCTGCTTTCTGCCCTGGCTGTGGCTGAAAAGGGGAGCAAGTCCGCTGCTGCTGATCCCGGCCGGGCTGGCGCTGGCGGCTTTTGTCTGGCTACTAACGCTTCATCCCGCCGCCAGCGGACGCGTTTACGCCGCCTACGGCGGGGTCTATGTCTGCACCGCGCTAATCTGGCTGCGGGTCGTGGATGGCGTCAAGCTCAGCGTTTATGACTGGCTGGGTGCGCTGGTAGCGCTCTGCGGGATGCTGATTATCGTGGCAGGATGGGGGCGCGCATAGCGCCTTTTTTTGTGATCCAGGGACAGTTTTACGATCATCATACTTGTATGGTAGTAGCTCAGTTGCGTAGATTCTCTCCATCGCAACCGAGATGTAAAGGATCAGAAGATGAAGATTGTAGGGGCTGAAGTATTTGTTACCTGTCCGGGGCGCAATTTTGTCACCCTAAAAATTACCACCGACGTGGGGATTGTCGGTCTGGGCGATGCCACGTTGAACGGGCGTGAGCTCTCCGTAGCGTCCTATCTTAAGGATCACCTCTGCCCGCAGCTGATTGGCCGCGATGCACATCGCATCGAAGATATCTGGCAGTTCTTCTACAAGGGCGCTTACTGGCGTCGTGGTCCGGTCACCATGTCCGCTATCTCGGCTATCGATATGGCGCTGTGGGATATCAAAGCCAAAGCGGCCAACATGCCGCTCTATCAGCTGCTGGGCGGTGCCTCCCGTGAAGGGGTGATGGTCTACTGCCACACCACCGGCCACAGCATTGACGACGTGCTGGAAGATTACGCCCGCCATAAAGAGATGGGGTTCAAAGCCATTCGCGTTCAGTGCGGCGTGCCGGGAATGAAAACCACCTACGGTATGTCTAAAGGTAAAGGCCTGGCCTACGAGCCTGCCACCAAAGGCCAGTGGCCGGAAGAGCAGCTCTGGTCAACGGAGAAGTACCTCGACTTCACGCCGAAGCTGTTTGACGCGGTACGCAGCAAGTTTGGCTTTAACGAGCACCTGCTGCACGACATGCACCATCGCCTGACGCCCATTGAGGCGGCGCGCTTCGGCAAGAGCATTGAAGAGTTCCGCATGTTCTGGATGGAAGATCCGACCCCGGCCGAGAACCAGGCGTGCTTCCGCCTGATCCGCCAGCACACGGTAACCCCAATCGCGGTAGGTGAAGTCTTCAACAGCATCTGGGACTGTAAGCAGCTGATCGAAGAGCAGCTGATTGACTATATCCGCACCACCATTACCCACGCGGGTGGCATCACCGGCATGCGCCGTATCGCCGACTTCGCCTCGCTCTACCAGGTGCGTACTGGCTCTCACGGCCCGTCGGATCTCTCGCCGATCTGCCATGCGGCGGCGCTGCACTTCGACCTCTGGGTACCGAACTTCGGCGTGCAGGAGTACATGGGCTACTCCGAGCAGATGCTGGAGGTCTTCCCGAATAGCTGGACCTTCGACAACGGCTATATGCACCCCGGCGAGAAGCCCGGTCTCGGCATAGAGTTTGACGAGAAGCTGGCGGCGAAATATCCCTACGATCCTGCCTACCTGCCGGTAGCCCGCCTCGAAGACGGCACGCTGTGGAACTGGTAAGTTTTAACGACACACGGGCAGAAAGTTAATTAACCCTATACCCTACATAGGTACAAATTTATGGTTAGTTCAGTTGATATTAAAAACGGCGTAGATAATAAACCCATCATTCGCCGGGTTGCCTCTGCCTCGGCAATTGGTACCGCTGCTGAATATTATGATTTCTTTGCCTACGGTACCGCTGCGGTACTCTTTTTCGGGCATCTGTTTTTCCCCAGCAGCGATCCGTTAATTAGTACGCTGGCCGCGTTTGCTACCTACGCGGTGGGATTTTTAGCAAGACCGTTAGGCGGAATTGTGTTCGGTCATATTGGCGATAAGGTTGGCCGCAAAAAAGCGCTGGTTATTACTATCTTAATCGTTGGTTTGGGTACGTTCTGTATTGGGCTGTTACCGACCTATGAAAAAATTGGTATTTGGGCGCCGGTACTGCTTATTTTCATTCGTGTGCTGCAAGGGTTTGGTGTTGGCGGCGAGCAGGCCGGGGCAGTGCTGATGACGGCGGAATATTCAGAGCCGAAACACCGCGGCTTTTTCGCCAGCTGGGTACAGATAGGGGCACCGGTGGGCTTTCTGCTGCCGTTAGCGTTGTTTGCGCTGCTTAATGCAACCCTCTCTCCGGAAGCGATGATGGACTATGGCTGGCGTATTCCGTTCCTGTTGAGCCTGTTGCTGGTGATCGTTGGCCTGTTTATCCGCCTGAAAATTGATGAGTCGCCGGTATTCGCTCAAATTCGTGAAACCAAAGCCGAAGAGTCGCGTCCGCTGGTGGAAGTTATTCGCGACTTCCCGGGGATCGTTATTAAAGGCGTCTGTGCCAAGCTGATTGAAGCCTGTACCTTCGCGATGTTTACCGTCATCGTCCTTGCCTACGGTAAGGCTAATAATCTCGATGCCAATATTCTGATGGAAACTATGATTGTAGCGGTCATTCTGGAGATCTTTGCCATACCGTTGATGGGTTCCCTGTGCGATAAGATTGGCCGCAAGCCGGTTTATATTATGGGCGCGCTGCTGCAGGTGATTATGATTGTTCCCTTCTTCCTTGCAATTAATCAGGACAGTTTCTGGTTAACGCAGCTGGTAATGATCCTGGTTCTCAGCGTAGGGCATAGCATGTGCTACGCGCCACAAGCCTCCTATTTCCCTGAGCTTTTCCCAACGCATATTCGCTGCAGCGGTATCGCACTGATCTGGCAGATGGGGTCGCTAATCGGTAGCGGTATCCTCGGCTTAGTCGCAGTGAAGATCCTACAGGTCACTGAAGGGCACTATTACGGGCTGGCTACCTATGTGGCTGTTCTGGGCGTCATCTCGGTGATTGGCCTGCTTATGATGCCGGAAACGGCGCCGCAGCGGTTAAAACGTGAATATCAGCAGTGGCAAAAGCATTAATTCACTCTCTCATTCCCTCTGGCGGCAAGGAGGCCGCCTGTCACATAACTTCCCTATGATGTTATACCAATTGCAAAAAGCTTAATTCAGGTCAAAGCATACAACCATACAAGCGTTACTCTCAACCTGTCCCGATCTTAATAAACCATAGGTTATATAATGCAAAACACGCTCTTAACGGCAAAGGCTACGCTGCCTGGCTACGATCGCACCAAACTGGTTCCGCGTATCGTCCATTTAGGTTTTGGTGCATTTCACCGCGCCCATCAGGGTGTCTACACGGATATCCTGGCGGCAGAGCATAACAGCGACTGGGGATACTGCGAGGTCAACCTGATCGGCGGTGAGCAGCAGATTGCCGATCTTAAGCCGCAGGATAACCTCTATACCGTGGCGGAGATGTCCGCCGATGCCTGGACCGCGCGGGTGGTTGGCGTAGTTAAACGCGCACTGCACGCCCAGGTCGACGGGCTGGAAACCGTTTTTGCCGCCCTATGCGAACCGCAAGTAGCGATTGTTTCTCTGACCATTACCGAGAAAGGCTACTGCCATGCGCCTGCCACCGGCGAGCTGATGCTCGATCACCCGCTGATCGTCGCCGATCTGCAAAACCCGCAGCAGCCGAAATCCGCACCGGGCGTCATTGTTGAAGCGCTGGCCCGCCGTAAGGCCGCTGGCCTGCCAGCCTTCACCGTGATGTCCTGCGATAACATGCCGGAAAACGGTCACGTGGTGCGCAACGTGGTTTGCGCCTACGCCCGCGCGGTAGACGCTGAGCTGGGAGAATGGATCGCGCAACACGTCACCTTCCCATCAACGATGGTGGACCGCATCGTTCCGGCGGTGACTGCCGATACGCTCGATAAAATCGAGCAGCTGACCGGCGTACGGGATCCGGCGGGCGTCGCCTGCGAGCCGTTCCGGCAGTGGGTGGTGGAGGATAACTTCGTTGCCGGACGTCCGGAATGGGAGAGGGCGGGTGCGGAGCTGGTCGCCGACGTGGTGCCGTTCGAAGAGATGAAGCTGAGAATGCTCAACGGTAGCCACTCTTTCCTCGCTTATCTCGGCTATCTGGCCGGTTACCAGCACATTAACGAGTGTATGGAGGATGAAAACTACCGCCTCGCCGCGCATGCCCTGATGTTAAACGAGCAGGCGCCGACGCTGAAGGTGAAGGGCGTCGATCTGGCTCACTATGCGGATCTGCTCATTGCCCGCTACAGCAACCCGGCGCTGCGCCACCGCACCTGGCAGATTGCAATGGACGGTAGCCAGAAGCTGCCCCAGCGTATGCTGGACTCCGTGCGCTGGCATCTGGTGCACAAGAGCGATTTCTCTCTGCTGGCGCTGGGCGTGGCGGGCTGGATGCGCTACGTCGGCGGCGTTGATGAACAGGGGCAGGCAATTGAGGTCAGCGATCCGCTGCTGTCTACAATTCAGCAGGCGGTTAACGGCAGCGAAGAGGGCGAACCCCGCGTAATGGCGCTGCTGGGTATCGAAGCGATCTTTGGCAAAGAGCTGCCGCAGGAGCGTGCTTTTGTGGAGCAGGTGCAGCAGGCCTATCAGCAGCTGCTGGCGCAGGGGGCGAAAGCCACCGTGGCGCAATACATCCAAAGTCAGCGTTAAATTGTAGGTCGGGCAAGCGAAGCGCCGTCCGACATAGCCGCATCAGCCCGTTACGCCGGGTGGCGGATTAACGCCTTACCCGGCCTACATCTCACCACAGCCGATGACTACTCCTCGCTAAACCAGTCGCTGTTCTCCTGGCGGATCAGCTGTACCGTCTCGCCAATCTCCTCCAGATGCGCCGTCATCGCTTTATCCACCCCCTCAACGTCATGCTTCGCCAGTGCGTCAAAGATGGCCTGATGCTGGCGCAGCAGCTTCTCGGGCGGGGAGACGTGATCGAGACTCATATAGCGCACCCGGTCGATGGTTGCCTTGATGTTTTCCACCGTATCCCACGCCAGCTGGCAGTCGGCAATCAGCGCCAGCTTCTGATGAAACTCGTCGTCAAGCTGGAAAAAATCATCAAGCTGCTTGTGGTCGATAGCGATCCGCTGCTGGTGGAGGTTCTGCTCCAGCTGATAGCGCTGGCTGTCGGTGATCAGCGTCGCGGCCCGGCGGGCGACGGCGCACTCAATCGCCTGGCGGACAAAGCAGCCGTTGCGGACCTGAGTCATGGAGATCTTATTTACGTAGCTGCCGCGCTGGGGGCGGATCTGAATAAGGCCATTCTCAGCCAGCTTAATAAAGGCTTCACGAACCGGCTGGCGCGAGACGTCAAATCGCACCGACACCTCTTTCTCCGACAACGGTGTGCCGGGGGGGATCAGGCAATGTACGATATCCTGGCGCAGGATACGGTAAATTTGCTGATTGACGGGCAATACAGGATTAAGGTGGGTTTCGACGGCCATGCGCTCATACTTAATAGAATAGTGACTGGCCTACCATACCATCTATTTGATCTGCATCCCATACCCGGCCCGCAGGCCGGGAGGGAAATATCAGCTGCGATGCACGCTCAGGCCAGCCCAGGTTTGGCTAACCGGCATCATCTCTAGCGTATTGATGTTAACGTGTTTCGGCAGAGTCGCGACCCACCAGACGGCTTCAGTGACATCCTCTGCGCTCAACGCATTGGTATTTTCGTAGGTTTTGCCGGCTTTATCATCGTCGCCTTTAAAGCGTACGTTGGAGAACTCCGTTCCGCCGACCAGACCCGGCTCGATATTCGTTACGCGCACCGCCGTACCATGCAGATCGGTACGCAGGTTAAGGCTGAACTGCTGTACAAAGGCCTTGGTGGCGCCATAGACGTTACCGCCCGCATAGGGCCAGCTGCCTGCGGTTGAGCCGATATTGATGATATGGCCGCGGTTGCGCTCCACCATCCCCGGCAGCACGGCGCGGGTCATATAGACCAGCCCTTTATTGTTGGTATCAATCATTGTCTCCCAGTCTTCGACGTTGGCCTTATGCGCAGGCTCAAGGCCCAGCGCCAGTCCGGCGTTGTTGACCAGCACGTCGATATCGCGCCACTCGGCAGGGAGGGAGGTCAGCGCCTGTTCGATAGCGGCGCGGTTGCGTACGTCCAGTTGCAGGGTCAGAACGCTATCGCCCAGCTCATCTTTCAGGATCTGCAAACGCTCCTGACGACGGCCGGTAGCAATCACTTTATGACCGTTCTCAACGAAACGGCGGGTAATACTTTCGCCAAACCCTGCCGTTGCCCCGGTTACTAAAATAATCATCATTCTGTTCCTCAACGCTTTTTGTGTGTTATTACGATAGCATGGGTTAAGAGCCTGCGGTAAACGACAATGTTTAAGGAGTTGAAATGTCGGTAACAAATCCTTTATTACGCGAAAGCACGCTGCCTTATCTGGCTCCGCGCTTCGATATGATTGACGATAGCCACTATCGTCCCGCCTTTGACGAAGGGGTAAGACAAAAGCGCGCTGAGATCAGCGCCATCGCTCAGGCGACGACACCGGCGGATTTCAATAACACCATTCTGGCGCTGGAGCAGAGCGGGCAGCTACTGACGCGGGTCACCAGCCTCTTTTTTGCCATGACCTCCGCCCACACCAATGACTACCTTCAGCAGCTTGATGAAGCCTTCTCTGCAGAGCTGGCCGATCTGGCGAATGATATCTACCTGGATAGCGCGCTTTACTCCCGTATCGATGCCGTCTGGCAACAGCGCCATACGCTTGGGCTGGACGCGGAATCGGTACGGCTAACGGAGGTTATTCATCAGCGCTTTATTCTGGCGGGGGCGACCCTCGGTAGCGCTGAGAAGCAGGCGCTAAAAAGTCTTAATACCGAAGCGGCGACGCTCACCAGCCAGTTTAACCAGCATCTGCTGGCGGCGGGTAAAGTGGGTGGCCTGATCGTAGAGAGTGAACAGCAGCTCGATGGCCTGAGCGAGGGGGATAAAGCCCAGGCACGGGCCGCCGCAGAGGAGCGGGGTCTCTCAGACCGTTGGCTTATCCCGCTACTGAATACCACCCAGCAGCCTGCGCTGGCGGCGCTGCGCGATCGTCAGACGCGGGAGCTGCTCTTCAAAGCCGGCTGGTCGCGCACGGAAAAGGGCGATCAAAACGATACTCGTGCTATCGTGCTGCGTCTGGCCCAGATCCGCGCCGAACAAGCCGCACTGCTGGGGTTCCCGGACTATGCGGCATGGAAAACCGCTGACCAGATGGCGCAAACGCCCGCCGCAGCGCTGACGTTCATGCGCAATATCGTTCCGGCGGCGCGCGCCCGTGCCGAGCAGGAGCTGGCGGATATTCAGCGGGTGATCGACGAGCAGCAGGGCGGATTTAACGCCGAAGCCTGGGACTGGGCGTGGTATGCCGAGCAGGTACGCCGGGAAAAGTTTGCCCTTGATGACGCCCAGATCAAACCCTACTTTTTGCTCAATACCGTGCTGGTTGAAGGGGTGTTCTGGAGTGCCAGCCAGCTGTTTGGCCTCAGCTTCGTCGAGCGGTTTGATCTACCGGTCTATCATCCGGACGTGCGCGTCTGGGAGATTTTTGACGCTGATGGCACCGGCATGGCGCTCTTCTACGGCGACTTCTACGCCCGCGATAGCAAAAGCGGCGGGGCGTGGATGGGGAACTTTGTTGAGCAATCCACGCTGCAAGAGACCCGGCCTGTTATCTACAACGTCTGTAACTATCAGAAGCCCACCGCAGGCGGCCCGGCACTGATTTCATGGGATGATGTCATCACGCTATTCCATGAGTTTGGCCACACCCTGCACGGTCTTTTTGCCAGCCAGCGCTACGCCACGCTCTCCGGAACCAATACGCCGCGTGATTTTGTCGAGTTCCCGTCACAGATCAATGAGCACTGGGCCAGCCACCCCGACGTCTTCGCCCGCTATGCCCGCCACTATCAAACCGGGGAGCCGATGCCGCAGGCGCTACAGGAGAAGATGCATCGGGCTGCGCTGTTCAACAAAGGTTACGATATGACGGAGCTATTAAGCGCTGCACTCCTGGATATGAACTGGCACAGTCTGGCATCAAAAACCGCGGTGAGCGATGTCGCTGCCTTTGAAGCCGAGGTGCTTGAGCGGGAAAAGCTCGGTTTAAGCGCCGTGCCGCCGCGCTATCGCAGCAGCTATTTCGCCCATATCTTCGGCGGCGGTTACGCTGCGGGTTACTATGCCTATATCTGGACGCAGATGCTGGCCGACGATGGCTACCAGTGGTTTGTAGAGCAGGGCGGATTGACCCGCGAGAACGGGCAGACATTCCGTGAGGGGATTTTGTCACGCGGGAATAGCACTGATTTAGCTGAACTTTATCGCGCGTGGCGCGGACATGATCCGAAGATTGAGCCGATGCTGGTGAATCGCGGGTTGAGCGCGTAGAGTCTACTCAGGCTGGAAATAGAACCGGGCGCGATGCCCGGTTTTTTCTTCCCCAAATGGTTTTATTTCCATTCAAACCTTGTAGTTTGCGGGTTGAAAATGATGGCGGCATATTGCCATTTTTTACCCGTGAGGATCTGTTCAATGCAGTTGGTTGCATAGAGATCGTCTGGCGGGGAAAATTTTGCGTATTCTGACTCTTCAGTAAGCTTAAATTCGTGAGAGATATTTACGGTCTGGTGGCCTTCATCATTCTCACTGCATTCACACGTAACCCTGGCTTCATAGAATTTATCCGGAAGCCCCTCTAGCATACAGCCAGTGGCCCATTGCAAAAGCTGTTCATTTGAATATTTCGGCTGAGCAGTCGGCGTCTCTTGCTGATTGCTTATTAGCCGCTTAAGCGTGTTGAGAAAGGAAAACATGGCACCTCCTTGTTTTTGCAAGCATAGCATAGTAATGCAACCAGTCTGGCGAGATCCATTCTAATGACAACAGTGGCTTGTCGTGCAGGGCCGCTCTCTGCCGCCTCGCTGGTGGGATCGGCGAAGCTTACCTATACTCCAGGTGCAGCAAAAGCTGTCATCCTACCTGGAGTTACCCATGAAAAGCGTTAGCCTGAACGTTTCAAAAGACCAGCCAAAGAATTCCGAAAGGCGGTCAGGGTCTGAGAAATCTGATAACAAAAAACCAAGACAGGATAAAAAGTAGCGTTTCGCTAACATCCTTTACTGCAGTTTATCGTGCTGGAGGTCCTATGTCCGAACGCCCCGATATTCTTGACCCGTTACCGTCTGACCGACCGGACCGGGACGATCCCGACCGTTATCCGCCAGATGATATCGACCCTATTGACCCTGACGATCCCGATTTTGACGATCCAGATATTGATGATCCGGATATCGACGATCCCGATCGCACAAGGCCTCTCTAAGATGAGCCGCCCACGGGCGGCTTTTTGCTGGCCTGGGTTTCATCCTTCTGTCATAAAGGCGCTCTGTTTTTGGACCTGATGGAATCAGATGTGGCCTAAACCGCTAATTAAGGTAGTTACATTTTCTTTTTTTAGGAATAATACTATTCGTGGTGGTTTCTGTAGGAAAATTAGGTTGTCAAAATGAAAAGAAAAATGCTGTTATCGTTACCGCTTCTCATCGTAGCTGGGGCGGTATGTACCGGTTTTATGTACAACAATAAACCCGCTTACATTACGAAGGCTGAATCTCGCGTCGACTCCTATCTCTCAAACAGCTATGGTCCAGGGAAATGCGGTATCTCGCCAGCAGAACAGGGTCGTTGGGATATGGAGTGTCAACGTCGGGATGGCAAGCTGGTATTAAAATATGCGGTCTACCCAGCGGATAAAGCACCCTACGCGGTAGCCACAGACTACTATCTGGTAGCGGTAAACGACGAAGCGAAAAAGAGCGCGACCACAGGGTTGATGCGTTATTTGAAAATCGATACGGGTATCCAGAAAGGTTAACCGCGTCGTTTAACCTTTGTTAAGAAATGCTATGCAATGATAAGGCAGATCCGCTATTCCGATTGATCAATCACGGGATATCGTACAGACCAAAATAGATCTATCCATGCAAGCATTTGCCGCCAGTATCACTGGCGGTTTTTTTATGCCTGATGTTTACGGTAGTCGCGGGGCGACACGGCAAAGCGCTGGCGAAAATGGTGGCGCAACGACGCGGCCGTAGCAAAGCCCGCCTGCGCAGCCACCTCCTCCATACTGAGATCGGCGTTCGCCAGCAGCGTTCGGGCACGGGTCAGACGTTCCTGTAAGATCCAGCGCGCCGGAGTGGTCCCCGTCGCCTCATCGAAACGACGCAAAAAGGTCCTTGGACTCATGCCTGCAAGCTTCGCCAGCGATGCCACCGAGTGCGTGGCGGCAAGCTGACTGTGAAGATAATCAAACACCTGCCCGAGCCGCTGGCTCTCACGCGATCTGGCGACCGGCCGGGCGATCTGCTGACTTTGCGAGCCGTCGCGATGGGGCTGCACGACCAGTCGACGAGCAACGTTATTGGCGACGTCGGTACCGAAGTCGAGGCGAACCAGATGCAGACAGAGATCGATTCCTGCTGCGCTTCCCGCCGAGGTAAGTACGCTACCTTCATGATAGTAGAGCGCATCGTCAAGCACCTCGATAGTGGGATAGCGCTCCCGCAGCAGCGGCGTATAGCGCCAGTGGGTAGTGGCCCGCTTTCCGTTAAGCAGTCCGGCCGCCGCCAGCACGAAAACGCCGGAACAGATGGACATGATCCGACAGCCGCGGTCATTAGCCTCGCGCAGCGCCTGACACAATGCCTCCGGTACCGGATTATCCGCGCCGCGCCAGCCGGGAATAATAATGGTGTCGGCCTGCGCCAGCAGCGCTAATCCGCCGTCGGCTACCAGTCGAATGCCTCCCGTAGCGCGCAGTTCGCCCTCATCTACCGATGCCACGGCAAAACGATACCAGTTCTCGCCCAGCTCAGGTCGCGGCAGGCCAAAGATCTCCACGGCAATGCCAAACTCAAACGTACAGAGGCCGTCATAGGCGACGGCGACCACCAGCGGTCGGGATGAAGGTAAGGTTGTCATTATCCTGGCGTTTTCTGGCATAGCGGTGGGCGGTGGACCGATGAAGTTTACGATAGCGTAGTGTTAACACAATCGTTAACACAATCAAGGAGAAAGTACTATGAGCTACGTAAGCGAATTTCCCGCCGCCCCCGCTGAGCAAGCCGTTCACCATTTTCTACAGCGCCTGAGCGTTGAAACCGACTGCGCCGACGTCCATCATGCGCTCACTCACCAGCAGCAGGATTTTGCTCTACTGCACGTGGTTGGCAGTGCTGAAGCCTTTGCTAAACGCCATCTGCCTGGCGCGGTGCACCTCCCGCATAGCCAGATGAGCGAGGAGAAAATGCGTGAGTGGCCTGCCGGGACACTGTTTGTCGTCTATTGCGCCGGGCCGCACTGCAACGGTGCCGATCGCGCCGCCCTGAAGCTGGCGCGTCTGGGCCTGCCGGTAAAGATCATGATCGGTGGCATCACCGGCTGGGAAGATGAGGGATATTCATTCGCCAGCGGTGATTAACGTTAGCAACATGAGCATTTTTCACGTCTGGTGAATTATTCTCGGTTGCATCAAGGCGCGGAGTGTGACATATTTTTAGACATATAGCCGTCCAGAAGGCTAAATTGTTTAAATCATGAACTATCACGTCGGGTTATGATTACCCGACGGCAAGGAGATCACCATGCAGCGTCACCACTCCCCGTTCCGCGCCGATGTCGTCGGCAGTTTCCTGCGTCCTGATGCCATTAAGCAGGCACGCATTCAGTTTGCCGCGGGTGAAATCGATGCGGGCCAGCTGCGTGCGGTTGAAGACAGCGCGATCCGCAACGTGGTAGAGCAGCAGTGCGCCTGCGGCCTGCACGTCGTCACCGACGGGGAGTTCCGTCGCGCCTGGTGGCACTTTGATTTCTTTGATGGCCTGCAGGGCGTAGAGCGTTATGATTCCGACGCGGGCATTCAGTTCAACGGTGTCCAGACCAAAGCTCACGGCGTACGCGTGACCGGCAAGCTGGGCTTCGGCGATCATCCGATGCTGGAAGATTTCCGCTTCCTGCAGAGCATCAGCGGCAGCGCTCAGCCTAAGATGACCATCCCTAGTCCGAGCGTGCTGCACTTCCGCGGCGGCCGGAAAGATATTGACAGTACGGTCTATCCGGATCTGGATGCCTATTTTGACGATCTGGCGACGACGTGGCACGACGCTATCCACGCCTTCTATGCAGCTGGCTGCCGTTATCTGCAGCTTGACGATACGGTCTGGGCCTACCTCTGCTCAGACGAGCAGCGCCGCCAGGTTCGCGAGCGCGGAGAAGATCCTGACGAGCTGGCACGCATCTACGCCCGGGTTCTGAACAAGGCGCTGGAGGGCAAGCCGGAGGATTTAACTATTGGCCTGCACGTCTGCCGCGGCAACTTCCGTTCAACCTGGATCTCTGAAGGCGGCTACGAGCCGGTAGCAGAAGTGCTCTTCGGCCAGGTTAACGTCGATGCCTTCTTCCTTGAATATGACAACGACCGCTCCGGCGACTTCGCACCGCTGCGCTTTATCCGTCCGGGCAAGCAGCAGGTGGTGCTGGGCCTGATTACCACTAAAAACGGTGAGCTGGAGAACCCGGAAGGGATCAAGGCGCGCATTCAGGAAGCGGCCCAGTATGTGGATATCAATCAGATCTGCCTCAGCCCGCAGTGCGGTTTTGCCTCTACGGAGGAGGGCAACAGCCTGACCGAGGCCCAGCAGTGGGACAAGGTCCGCCTGGTCACTACCATCGCGGACCAGGTCTGGTAAGCGTTAAGAGGGGCAGGATCCCTGCCCCTTTTTTTATGCTTTTGCCGTCCGGAGACCGCTATCCCAGGGTCTGACCTGCATCCCACGCAGCATCATCAGCCAGGCCAGAACGATGATTGCCGCCAGGATAGCAAACAGCGTCCAGCCTGGCAGGGTAGTCAGAATGATGCCGGTGGCAAGTGGATTCATCGCCGCGCCGAGCCAGCCGAGAGCCTGGGCTGAGAAGTAGCTGGCTTTCATCCCCGGCGGGGCAATATGGTCGATCAGCATGTATTCCCCTGGCGCATAGACAATCTCCCCAACCGTAAATACGGCGGCGGAGACGCCCCATAGCCAGAGCTGGCTACCGGAGATCATAAAGCCGAGCAGCCCGATCACGAAGCAGAGCGTACCGATGGCCATCATCGGACGAATATTGCTGGCCTGCAGATAGCGGCCAATAACATACTGGAACATGACGACGATAACAGCATTGACCGGCAGCACCAGCGCTACCACCTTCTGCGCAAAGGCGTTATCGGCTACGGCCATAACATACTGTGAAATGCAGGAGGCAAAGGAGCCGCTGACGAATGAAGCCAGCAGGCCGGAGAGGGTAAACCACAGCAGCGCTTTATCGTGAAGCAGAACCGATGGTGACCAGGGCTGGATGATCTCCTCCTCGCTCTTCACCCTGACGCGCTGTACCCAGATCTGAATAAACACCAGCGGGAAGGCGGCACAGCCCGCCGCCAGCCAGAAAGGCAGTTGGCTGCTCTGCATCACCAGCAGCGTGCCCAGCGGTGGGCCGACCGTCCAGCCAATATTCAGAAATGAATAGTTTAGCGAGAACACTTTTGATTTCGCCGCGGGTGGCAGCGTATCGGAGAAGTAGGCTTTCACAACGGTGGCGAAGACCGAGTAAGCGCAGTTAATTACCGAGAAGAAGACCACAACCAGCACCGCATTATGGCTAAGAGGAATGCCGATAAAGCTCAGTACAAACGTGGTGATAGCGATCAGCATGTAGCGCTTTTTATCAAATTTATCAGCGAGAATGCCGAAGCCGAGGCTAAAGAAGACGCCGACGGTCATTGCCACGGTCATGGCGAAACCAACCTGATCTACGGCCATGCCATACTGGCTATTGAGGTAAATCGTCATAAAGGGCAGCGTAGCGCCGCGCCCGATGGTTAACAGCAGTGATGAAGCGAGTAGTGCGATAATGGAGCGTTGCTGAGTTGTGATCATGTTGTATCCGACAGTGCGTAGTTTTTATTTTTGCTTTCGCTATCAGCAATAACATGCCAAAAGCGCACTGTATAGCGACCAGATCTGAGACACCGCACAGGCTGACCTACCGAATATTGTGATCTGTCTCTCGACAGATTTTTAAGATAACGTAAGATTTTTACAAATATTTAAACTTTAGAGGCAGGTATGACGCGGAAAGACGGACTGCTGGCGTTACTGGTGGTAGTTGTTTGGGGGCTTAATTTTGTCGTCATTAAGGTCGGGCTGCATAATATGCCCCCCCTAATGTTGGCAGGTCTGCGCTTCGTGCTGGTGGCCTTCCCGGCGCTGCTGTTTGTCGCCCGGCCAAAGGTGCCGCTGCGCCTGCTGCTGGGCTATGGCCTGACTATCAGCTTTGGTCAATTTGCCTTTCTGTTTAGCGCCATCAAGTTTGGCATGCCCGCCGGGCTAGCCTCGCTGGTGTTGCAGGCGCAGGCTTTCTTTACCATCGTCCTCGGCGCGGTAGCTTTCGGCGAGCGGCTTCAGCTAAAG
Source organism: Escherichia sp. ESNIH1 (assembly GCA_002918705.1). Taxonomy (GTDB): domain Bacteria; phylum Pseudomonadota; class Gammaproteobacteria; order Enterobacterales; family Enterobacteriaceae; genus Pseudescherichia. The sequence goes on from PQKR01000007.1 coordinate 169,294, forward strand.
CAGGTGCTAGGAATTACCCTGGCCGTCTTTGGTGTTCTGGTGCTGGCGGAGTCTAGCCTTAACGGTCAGGACGTCACCGTACTGGGCTTTATGCTCACCCTGGCGGCCGCGTTTAGCTGGGCCTGCGGCAATATTTTCAATAAAAAGATTATGCAGCACCCATCGCGCCCGGGAGTCATGTCGCTGGTAGTCTGGAGCGCGCTGATCCCGGTAGTCCCTTTTATGGTCGCCTCGCTAATCTTTGATGGCCCCGCGCTGATGCTGCAAAGCCTGGTGCAGATTGATATCACCACCGTGCTGTCACTGGTCTATCTGGCGTTTGTCGCCACCATCATTGGCTATGGGATCTGGGGAACGCTGCTCGGGCGGTACGAAACCTGGCGCGTTGCGCCGCTCTCGCTGCTGGTGCCGGTGGTAGGAATGGCCAGCGCCGCGTTACTGCTGGGAGAGACGTTGAACGGCCTACAGCTGTTGGGCGCTGCGCTGATCATGGCAGGCCTCTACATCAACATCTTTGGCTTTCGTTTGCGTCGGTCGGTCACGGCGCGTTAAAAAAAAGCCCCGCACGGGGCGGGGCAAGAACGTATTAGTCGTGCTCAGTTATAGTAGGGCACGCCTAACTCGTCGGATTTATCACTTCCTGAATCCATATGATTAAAGTCAAAAGGTGACCGATCATGGGCGGAAGGCATAATCATCGCGTCGCGCTGATTTTGTTCACTCGGGCGCGACTGCTCCGCAAAGCTGTTGCCAGAAAACAGCACCAGCAGAGTAAGGGCGGCGGAGACGGTAAACTTCATGATTTCCTCGATACGTCTAAATACAGGCGATTAACAGTTTTAATGGTTTAGCGGCAGCAGATAACGGGCTTCACCGTGCATATTAGTAATGCGATACTTATGCGGCGGCACGTCGAAATAGTTTTTAAAGGTTCGGGTCAACGTCTGCTGAGACTCAAAGCCGTAGCGTTCTGCCAGATAGAGAATCGGCTCGTTGCTCTGCTTAAGCTTCTGTGCGATTTCAGTAAGCTTGCGGCTGCGGATATAGTGACCTAACGAGTGCCCGGTCTCTTTCTTAAACATCCGTTGCAGGTGCCATTTTGAATAACCTGAACGCTCAGAGACCTTCTCCAGCGACAGCGGTGACTCCAGGTTATCCTCGATCCAGTCCAATATGCTATGAATAGTAATGGCGTCATTATTGCGTCTGGACATCATTATACCTCTTCTGTTTACGGCAGTATTTTCTTGAGTAAGTACTCAAGGGTTGCCACTTCATCTGCCGTTAAGTTTTTTGTTAGTTCCTGATGCAGGTCTTGCCCCACTAATTTATGGCCTTGCTCACAAAGCGCTGCGCCGTCGGCGGTGAGCTGGATCAGCACGCCGCGCTTGTCATGCGGATTAGGCTGGCGTTCAATCCAGCCTTTGCAGACCAGTCGATCCAACATTCGGGTTAGCGCCCCGAGATCGACAGACAGCACTTTTTTCAGCTCTACCGGCGTAATGCAGCTGGCACAGCGGATAGAGCAGAGCACCTTAAACTGCGTCGCCGTTATATCCAGCGGCGAAAGGTAATCGTTTAATAAGCGATCTTTTTTCTGGTTGACCATATGGATCAAGCGGCCCAGTGGGATAATTTCATTGAACAGGTCACTGGTGCTTTTCACGATGGTTGCCCCGGCAAGTAGATTAGTCACGGCAGATATTATTGCCGGGGCAACTATAAGTCAACTGAATGCATTAACGTATGCCACAATTTGCTAAAACGTTTCATGTATAGATTTTTTGGCAATAAACCGATAATGAATAACTCTCAGTTATACATTGGGTTACTGCATTTCCCACTGCGCATGAAGGGCTTTTGTGCATATAATAGGCGCAACTATCCCGCCTTAAGGAGTACGGCTTATGCAGGATCTGTTCAGAGCAATTGGATTGGGGTTGGTGGTGCTGCTGCCTCTGGCGAACCCGTTAACGACCGTGGCGCTGTTTCTAGGGCTTGCGGGCAATATGAACAAAGCCGAACGCGATCGTCAGTCGCTGATGGCGTCGGTCTACGTATTTGCCATCATGATGGTTGCCTGGTATGCCGGGCAGGTAGTGATGAATACCTTTGGCATCTCTATTCCGGGACTGCGTATTGCGGGCGGGCTGATCGTCGCCTTTATCGGTTTTCGGATGCTTTTCCCCCAACAAAAAGTGCATGAGTCACCAGAGGCCCGCAGCAAAACGGCCGAACTGATCGAGGAGCCAGACGCTAATATTGCTTTCGTTCCGCTGGCGATGCCCAGCACCGCCGGGCCGGGAACCATCGCGATGATTATCAGCTCGGCCTCCACGCTGCGTCACAGCTCTACCTTTCCGGACTGGGTGATCCTGGTTGCGCCGCCGCTGATTTTTCTGATTGTGGCGGTGATCCTCTGGGGCTGCCTGCGCAGTTCGGGGGCGGTGATGAGGCTGGTGGGAAAAAGCGGTATTGAAGCCATATCAAGGCTGATGGGCTTTCTGCTGGTGTGCATGGGGGTGCAGTTTATCATTAACGGGGTGCTGGAGATTATCTCCAACTACCCACTCTCATAGTAACGCCCGGTGGCGCTGCGCTTACGCGGGCCTACAAATCCACACCGTGCCCATCGTAGGCCGGGTCAGCGCAGCGCCACCCGGCATAAACGCTATTGGGTCTGCTCTTCAAGCGCAGGATGCTCTTCCAGCACCGTGGGCCAGCGGCGGAAGATCACCACCGACCACACCAGCGCCGCCAGCGCGGGGACAGCGCCCACGTAACCCACGTTAGCCATCGACCAGTGCAAGCTTACCTGGTTGCCCACCAGCGCGCCCGCGCCGATGCCAAGGTTAAAGATGCCTGAGAAGAGCGACATCGCCACGTCGGTGGCGTCCGGCGCCAGCGACAGGACCTTCACCTGCATACCAAGGCCGATAATCATAATCGCGATGCCCCAGAACACCCCGAGCACGGCGAGGTAGGTTGTGCTGTGCGAGGCGGGCAGCATCAGCACCAGTGAGATCGTGAGAATGGCAATCGCGCCGCTCACCAGCCCCGAGGCATGCTGGTTGCCTAGCTTGCCAAACAGGATACTGCCGATGATCCCTGCGCCACCCAGAATCAGCAGCAGGACGGTAGCGAAGCTGGCGCTCAGTCCCGCCACGTGCTGCACAAACGGCTCGATGTAGCTATAGGCGGTGTAGTGCGCGGTCACGACGACGACCGTCAGCAGGTAGATACTCATCAGGGCCGGACGGCGAACCAGCAGCGGCAGGCTTTTCAGCGAGCCGGAGTGTTCACTCGGCAGTTTCGGCAGCAGCTTCGCCAGGCAGAGCAGGGTGATCAGCGCCCCAAGCCCGATGATAAAGAAGGTAGTGCGCCAGCCAAAGTATTGCCCGACGATGCGGCCTATCGGCAGCCCCAACACCATCGCCAACGCCGTACCGGTAGCCAGCAGGCTAAGCGCCTGGGCACGCTTGCCCGGCGGGGCCACGCGAATGGCGAGCGAGGCGGTGATCGACCAGAAGATAGCATGGGCAAAAGCAATGCCGATCCGGCTTATCACCAGCACGGTGAAGTTCCACGCGAGGAAAGAGAGCACGTGGCTGGCAATGAAAAGCACAAACAGCACAATCAACAGCTTGCGCCGCTCTACCTGGCTGGTGAGCAGCATAAACGGCAGCGACAGCAGCGCTACCACCCAGGCATAGATGGTGAGCATAATGCCCACTTCCGGGGTCTGCATCCCGAAGCTGTCGGCGATGTCGGAGAGCAGTCCGACGGGAACAAATTCAGTGGTATTGAAGATGAAAGCCGCAATGGCCAACGTCACGACGCGCAGCCACGCAACCTTGCGTGAAACAGTGTTCGTTGTCATAAGGTTATAGTAGTGTTGATGAGGGGAAAAGATATGGCGATCTTAAAACTTTCATTGGCGAAAATACAGCCATTTTGTGATTTAGATCTCATTTTAAACCCGTAATAAAAACGCTCTTTTCCCTAACGTTGATGGAAGCCATGAAAAAACGGGAATTTATTACTCAGGATCTGCTCAGCAAGATCTTCCAGACTGCCAGCGAGCCGTTGCATAAATTACCCGCCGAGCGCGAACTTGCCGAAGAGTACGGCGTTTCGCGCTACACCGTGCGGGAAGCCTTAAAAAAGCTGGTCAGCATCGGCATAATTCGCATCGTGCAGGGCTCGGGCATTTACGTCAGCGAGAATGCGCGCAGCAATCCGCTGGTTTACAACTCTATTACCGAAAAACGCTTTGACCAAATGCGCTATCGCCTGCTCAGCCTGCATAAACGGCTGCCCGGCAAGGAGGAGCAGCAGGTATTTGGCATCGGGGAAAATGATTGGCTGTGGTACTTCTGTCGCCTACGCTATGTGGACGATCGCTGCACGCAGATTGAAACTTCCAGCCTGCCGCTGGCGCATTTTCCCGATCTTAATCAACAGGTGATTGAAAGCTCATTGCAACGCTATGCGATCGGCAAAGGCCTCACGCTGTCCCACTTTCTCACTCACTATCAGGCGGTGGCGGTGGACAAAACCCAGGCCGCGCTGCTCGGCTGCAAACGCGGCACCCCCGCCATGAAAATTACGAATCGCGGCATTCTTGCGGGCAGCGAAGTCTGGATATTAAGTGAAGTGATCGACATCCATTATGAATGTACCTATGTCACGCCGTTTAATGCCGACAACCTGCGCTTTCGCAGCGGCAGTTAAGGCGTGTGTATGGCGCCGTTCGGCAGGCGGCTTTGCGTCCATTCATGCGGGCGATAAACCACCGGGAAAGTTGCCATCGCCGCTTCATCCACCTGCATACCAATGCCCGGACGATCGAGCGGATACATATACCCGCCCTCCGCCTGCGGCGCATTGGGGAATACCGCCAGGGTATTCGCCTGCGCGGGGATAAACTCCTGAATCGCCGCGTTGTGCAGGTGAATATTAAGATGGGTATTCACCGCCACGCCGACAGGGGTCATATCTGGCGGCCCGTGCCATGCCAGACGCACGCCAAATGCCTGACAAAGCACCGCCAGCTTGAGCGCTGGCGTAATGCCACCAATTTGTGACACATGGCAGCGGATAAAATCGATCTGGCGATTGACGATCACATCGTGCCACTCGGCCGGATTGTTAAACAGCTCGCCCAGCGCCAGCGGCACGCTGCTGTGGGCACGGATCTGCGCTAGCCATCCGCTCTGCTGTGGCGATACGATGTCTTCCAAAAACCAGGGTTGATAAGGCTCCAGCGCCTTCGCCAGCTGAATAGCCTGCTGCGGAAAGAGTCGCTCATGGACGTCATGCAGAATATGAAAACGCTGACCGTACTTCTCGCGTAGCGCTTTAAACATGGCGACAGTATTCGCCATGTACTCATCTTGATCGTAGTAGGCGCCCAGTGTCGGTTCGCGGGTAGCGTGCAGATTCTGCGGCGTACCGCCGTAAAAACCGAGCTGGCAGCGAATATAGCGATAACCCTGCTCGAGCAGGGCATCCACCTGCGGATAGAGTTCATCCATACTCTCACCGGCAGCGTGACTGTAGACCGCAATCGCGTCCCTGGATTTACCCCCGAACAGCTGATAGAGCGGCATTCCCGCCAGCTGGCCTTTGATATCCCACAGCGCCATATCCACGCCGGCGATGGCGTTATTCATTACCGGACCGTTCCGCCAGTAGGCGTTCACCTGCATCATCTGCCACAGATCTTCGATGTGGTTGCCATCACGCCCAATCAACATCCATCGCGCGGTGGATCGCATCATGCCGCAGGTGCTGAGAACCGTATTTACGCCAACCCTGACGCTGTTTATCACCGCGCTGGTGGCGTTAGTGGTGATTGGTCCGGTGGGTATCTGGCTGGGTAAAGGCCTGGCGTGGTGTATTCAGGGCCTGTTTGATACCTCATCGGTGCTGGCGGGGTTGATTGTTGGCGCGATCCGTCCGGTGGCAATCCTCACCGGCATGCATCATGCGATGACGCCCATTGCCCTGCAAAACTTCAGCGAACACGGCTACGACATGCTAATGCCGATGATGTGCATGGCAAACATGGCCATAGCTGGTGCGACCTTTGCCATCTGGTTCCAGAACCGTCATCGTGACGATCGCACCGTGACGCTGTCAGCGGCCATCTCTGCGCTGCTGGGCATCACCGAACCGGCGCTGTTTGGCGTGTTGACCAAAGAGAAGCGGGCATTTATTGCCGCGACGATTGCCAGCAGCGTGGCGTCGGCGTTTATCGCTTTCTTTGGCGTGCGGCTGTTTGGCTACATTCTTTCCAGTATCTTCAGCCTGCCAGCCTATATCGGCCCGTGGTTCCCCTATGCCATCTCTGGCGTGCTGATCTCGCTGGTGATGTCGTTTAGCTTGACGCTGCTGTTAGTGCGGCGTGGTGCCGCACATTAGCGCTTACTATCAGGGCAGGCGGGCGATGTTTGCGGCAATGACGCTTGCCGAGTGCTGGAACTTCGCCTGCTCATCCTCCGCCAGCTGCAGTTCGATGATCTGCTGGACGCCATTCTGGGCCAGTACCGCCGGCACGCCGATGGCGATATTCTTCGCGCCATACTCACCGTCCAGCACGCAGGAGATGGCTAACGCCCGATGGCTGCCGGTAAAAATATTGCGGCAGATCTCGGCGATGGTCCCGGCAATGCCGTATTCGGTGCAGCCTTTCCGGGCGTAGATATCAAAACCCTGACGGCGAACCTGCTCCGCCAGACGTTCACGATCCAGCGGCTGACCGGTCTTGCGCCGATAGACTTCGGCGATGGGTGAACCGTAGACCGAGGAGTGTGACCAAACCGGGAACTGGGTATCGCCATGTTCGCCGAGGATAAAGGCATCGATGCTCTGGGCACCAATATCCAACGACTGGGCGAGGGAGCGGCGCAGACGGGTGGTATCCAGCCAGACGCCGGTGCCGATGACCTGGTTACGCGGCAGGCCAGAGAGCTTCCACACCTGCCAGGTGATAATGTCACACGGATTGGTGGCGATCAGAAAGATGCCGTTGAAGCCGCTAGCCATCATCTGCGGGACAATTTTCTTGACGATTTTGGCGGTATTGGTCAGCTCATCCAGCCGGGTCTGGCCGGGCTGCAGCGGCCCGCCGGAGACGGTGATCACCGCGATATCGACATCCGCGCACTCGCTGACGTCACGGGTAGAGATAGCCATCATCCCCGGCATATAGGCCGCTGCGTCTGCCAGATCCTGGGCATGCCCCTCGACGCGATCGCGGTTGAGATCGACCAGAATCAGCTCTTCAGCGATGTTCTGATTCAGCAGGGCATAGGCTGCCGATGCACCGACGTTGCCGGTACCAATAATCATGACCTTACGGGCTTTGGTATTCATTCTTTTTCCGTTAACCGTTAATGGCGACCGCTTCAAAATATCCCTTGCCGCGCATCAGCGCAATATCTTGAAACATCTATACTATTATCCTATGGCGTCTGCGGCTGCTCTTGCAGCAGGGTAATAAACGCCTCCAGCGGACGGCTCTTTGCGTCTCTGCGCCATACCAGCCAGGTGGTCAGCCAGCGCCACTCCTCCGCCAGCGGCCAGGCCGAAACCTGATGATGTCCAGGCATGCTCTCCAGCATGCTGCGCGGCATCAGCGCCAGTCCGGCCCCGGCTATTACGCAGGCCAGCATCCCGTGGTAGGACTCCATCTCGTGAATTTTGCCTGGCATAGCGCCCGCCGCCTTAAACCAGCTCTCAAAGTGGCGGCGATAGGAGCAGTTTGCACGAAAAGCGTAGATGCTTGCGCCGTTGACCCGCCTCGCGTCGTCGATGGCGGCGTGTCCCCCCGGCGCAACGATCATCATCTCCTCCCGGTAGACCGGGATCCCCTCCAGACCCGAGTGCATCAGCGGCCCATCAACAAATGCCGCGCTGAGCCGTCCCTCGACCACGCCGTCGATCATGGTGCCGGACGGGCCGGTAGCGAGATCAAACTGAATACGTGGATAGCGCTGATTAAAGTCGGCCAGGGTAGCCGGAATACGCACGGCGGCGGTGCTCTCCAGCGAGCCAAGGGCAAAAAGCCCCTGCGGTTCGTCGCCAGCGACCACGTTGCGCGCCTCTTCCACCAGGTCAAGGATCTGCTGGCTGTAACGTAAAAAGCTATGCCCGGCGGGAGAGAGACGCAGCCGCTGATTTTCGCGGATAAAGAGATCCACCCCCAGATCCGCCTCCAGCTGGCGAATACGCGTTGTCAGGTTTGATGGAACCCGATGCACCCGCTGTGCGGCCTGGGTAATGCTGCCGGTCTGCGCGACAGCGTTAAACATCTCAAGCTGAGTTAAATCCATGCCATTCTCAATTCGTGAAAGGATAGGTTAATATTATTCAGTTTTCAGAAATAGCAGAGTCGGCCAGGATAATGCAAGTTCCCTGTTTATAAGAGAGATAAATAATGTCTATTTCCTCAAAAACACATGCCCTATCCATTAACCCGGCGACGGGTGAGCAGCTTGCGGCCCGGCCGTGGGCAACGCCGGCAGAGGTCGAATCCTCTTTGGCCGCCGCGCAGCAGGGTTTCCGCCAGTGGCGGGAGCAGAGCGTAGCGCAGCGTGCCCAGGCGCTGCGTAACGTCGGTGCCGTTCTGCGTCAGCACGGTGAGAAGATGGCCCAGCTGATTAGTGCCGAGATGGGTAAACCTATCCTGCAGGCCCGGGCTGAGGTGGCAAAGTCTGCCAACCTCTGCGACTGGTATGCCGAACATGGCCCGGCGATGCTGGCGAGCGAGCCGACTCAGGTCGAGAATAACCAGGCGGTCATTGAGTACCGTCCGCTGGGGGCGATCCTGGCGGTGATGCCGTGGAATTTCCCGGTCTGGCAGGTGCTGCGCGGTGCGGTGCCGATCCTGCTGGCGGGCAACAGCTATCTGCTGAAGCATGCCCCCAACGTGCTGGGCTGCGCCGAGCTGCTGGGTGATATCTTCAGCGAGGCAGGCTTACCGGCGGGCGTCTTTGGCTGGGTGAACGCCACCAACGAGGGCGTAAGCCAGGCGATTAACGATCCGCGCATTGCCGCCGTAACCGTCACCGGCAGCGTACGTGCCGGGGCGGCCATCGGTGCCCAGGCGGGGGCGGCATTGAAGAAATGCGTGCTGGAGCTGGGGGGATCCGATCCCTTCATCGTGCTGAACGACGCTTCGCTCGATCTGGCCGTTAAAGCGGCGGTTGCCGGACGTTATCAGAATACCGGACAGGTCTGCGCCGCAGCGAAACGTTTTATCGTTGAGGCAGGGGTGGCGGACGCCTTTACCGAGAAGTTTATTGCCGCGGCAGCGGCGCTGAAGCTGGGCGCGCCGGACGCAGAGGAGAATGACCTTGGGCCAATGGCGCGTTACGATCTGCGCGATGAACTGCATGCCCAGGTTGAAGCAACCCTGAATGAAGGGGCGACGCTGCGCCTTGGCGGAGAGAAAATTAGCGGGAAGGGGAACTACTACCCGGCAACGGTGCTGACCGGCGTCACCGCGGAGATGACCGCGTTCCGTCAGGAGCTGTTTGGCCCAGTGGCGGCGATTACCGTTGCCAGGGATGCCGAACACGCTTTAGCCCTGGCTAACGACAGCGACTTTGGCCTCTCGGCGACGATTTTCAGCGCTGATGAGGCCCGGGCAAACGCCCTGGCGGCGCGTCTGGAGTGCGGCGGCGTGTTTATCAACGGCTACAGCGCCAGCGATGCCCGGGTAGCCTTCGGCGGCGTGAAGAAGAGCGGCTTTGGTCGCGAGCTGTCGCATTTCGGCCTGCATGAGTTCTGTAACGTGCAGACGGTGTGGAAAGATCGTCTGTAACAGGTATTGTTAATCTGCGCGGCACCGGTGTTTATTCAGCGGTGCCGCGCTGTCATGGTTCTGTCATTTTTCTTTCGTAGACTCACGCGCAGTGTGTGGTTACAGCAGAAGAGTTACAGAAGAATATCATGAACTTAACTAAAATATTTCCCTCTCTATTCCACCGGGCAAGGCCACGGCAGTTTGGCCTGCTGGCAGGGATATTGTGCATTATCGGCTTGTTCTCCGCGCTTCAGATCTCCTCGTCTCTACTCCTCTCTCGTTCCCTCCACGATGCCCAGCATCATGAGCGGCTCAATCAGCAGGCGCTTCTTCAACAGTCAAAGGTTGATGAAGCACGCGTGGCGCTGCTGGCGGCAAGCGATCTGCTTAACCGCGCAGGGGTCTATTTTATGCAGGATCAGGCCACCGGCTCCGAGGGCAGCTGGCATAGCCTGATGGACGAGGCCCAGCAAGCACTGGCGACGTCGCAAAAGAGCTGGCAGGCGTGGCGGGCGCTTAATCCACCCCAGGACGAGGGGCTGATAAACAGCTACCAGCTCTTCTACGGCGCTATCAAGGAGCAGGCGGATGCCTTGACCCGCACGCAGTCCATCGACGCCTTTTTTGCCGTCCCGGCCCAGGCTTTCCAGGCCGACTTCAACGATAACTTTGCCCGCTTCCGCATGGCCAGCGATGCGCGTGCAGAGGAGGGCAGGCAGACGCTGATGTCCCGGCTAGCCAATCTGCAATATCTGTTTATTTTGGGACCGGCGCTGCTGCTGGTGATTGCCATTGCCGTCTGGTTTGGCATGTCGCGCTGGGTGATCGCCCCGCTCAAGCGGCTGATTACCCATATCAATCTTCTTGCCGCAGGGGATCTCTCAGTGTCACCGCCGCCGGTGACCTGTTTCAACCGGGAGATCGGCCAGCTCAGCGTCAGCATTGAGGCCATGCAGCGGGGGCTCCAGCAGCTGGTGACCCAGGTCAGTGACGCCACCGCCTCGATGGTAAACAACATCGAGAGCCTGGCGCAGGGTAACCAGAAGCTCTATCAGCAGTCTGCTCGCCAGGCCAAAGAGCTGGACGAGGTGACGGCCAACATTGCCGAGCTGGAGTCTCACGTTGAGGGCAACACCGGCTATGCGAAACTTGCCAGCCAGCGCGCAGACGAGGCCCGCCAGGCCGCCGCCGGGGGAGACAGGATGATGGACACCGTCAATGAATCTATGCAGGCGATTGTGGCCCGTTCGGATGAGATGCGCGGCATCGTAGCCCTGATCGATAACGTGGCGTTCCAGACCAATATCCTGGCGCTCAATGCGGCCATCGAGGCTGCCCACGCCGGCAATCATGGTCGCGGCTTTGCGGTGGTGGCGAAAGAGGTGGGGCTGCTGGCACGTAAAAGCAGCCACTCGACGCAGACGATTCAGACCCTGATCCAGCATTCGCTGCAGGGGATAGAGGCGGGCTCGCAGGCGGTGAACCGGCTGGAGAATAACCTTCAGCAGGTCACGGGGCTGGTAGGGCATCTTAGCGGTCTGCTCAATGATATCTCTCAGGCGACGCTGAACCAGGGCGAGAACATCCACCAAATGACGCGTCAGCTTCAGGGGCTTAATCAGGTCGCCCGGCGTACAGGCGAGCTGGTCAGCACCGCCGCCGAGGCGTCGCAGCAGCTGCACGATGACTCCCGACAGCTTATGCAGGCGGTCACGCGTTTTCGACTTCCGGCATGACGCTCGCCGCTCGGCTCTGATATACTCGCAGCCCCTTTAAAGCCTGTGAGCAAGGAGTGTAGTGTGGCGACGGTCATGGATAATGACATGCTGGAGTCTATTCTGACTCAGGTGCGGCCTCTTATAGGTCGGGGTAAAGTAGCCGATTACATTCCGGCGCTGGCATCGGTGGAGGCGGACAGGCTGGGGATCGCGGTCTGTACCATTGATGGCCGCCACTTTCAGGCCGGTGACGCCGACGAGCGTTTCTCTATTCAATCTATCTCGAAGGTGTTGAGCCTGGTGGTGGCGATGGATCACTACCAGGAGGAGGAGATTTGGCAGCGCGTGGGCAAAGATCCCTCTGGTCACCCCTTTAATTCGCTGCTGCAGCTTGAAATTGAGCAGGGCAAGCCGCGAAATCCCTTCATCAACGCCGGTGCGCTGGTGGTGTGCGATATGCTGCAAAGCCGTCTCAGCGCCCCGCGCCAGCGGATGCTGGAGGTGGTGCGCCAGCTCAGCGACGTCAGCGATATCACCTACGACAGCAACGTGGCGCGGTCTGAGTTCGACCACTCGGCGCGTAACGCGGCCATCGCCTGGCTGATGAAATCCTTTGGTAATTTCCACAACGACGTGGCGACGGTGCTGCAAAACTATTTCCACTACTGCGCCCTCAAGATGAGCTGCGTCGAGCTGGCTAAGACGTTCCTCTTTCTGGCGGACGAGGGGCGTGCGCCCCATCTGACCCGACCGGTTATCTCTCCGTTGCAGTCGCGGCAGGTTAATGCTCTGATGGCGACCAGCGGCATGTATCAGAGCGCGGGGGAGTTTGCCTGGCGCGTGGGCCTGCCGGCAAAGTCCGGAGTCGGAGGGGGTATTGTGGCGATCGTGCCCCATGAGATGGCTATCTGCGTCTGGAGTCCGGAGCTTGATGAGGCAGGCAACTCGCTGGCGGGTATTGCTATGCTTGAAGCCCTCAGCCATCAGCTGGGACGTTCGGTTTACTGATGGCCTGCCGCGTCGTTACCCTTATCTACAGGGACTGGATCCTATGCTTTCACCACTGAACATCGCGTTTCGTCCGTTCCATAAAGAGAAGCCGTGGCGTAACGCGGTCATGATATTTCTGCTGACCACGCTGTTCTACTTTATTGGCGCGATGCTCAGGCTGGTAGAGGAGCTCTCCCTGTTCTGGCCGTTGAACGCGGTGATGGCCGGTGTTTTTGCGCGCTATACGTGGCTGAACCGCCTGCACAACTACGCCCTCTGCTATGTAGCGATGCTGGTTTACGATGCGCTGACGACGACATGGGGAGCGACTTCGCTGGTGATCAACCTGTCGAACATGGTATTTATCCTCACCGTCGCGCTGCTGATCGTCCGGGATAAACAACGGCCAGAAAGACGCTCTCTGCCGATTAATGCGCTGCGGATATTCAACTACTGCCTGCTGGGTGCGCTGGGCTGTGCGCTGGTCGGCGCGTTTGCGTCGGTAGGCATTGACAATCTGACCTTCTGGCCGCTCTTTGCCGACTGGTTTAGCGAGCAGTTCTCCACCGGGGTGCTGATCCTGCCCTGTATACTCACCCTCACCTGGCCCCGGTGGGTGACGCCGCTTCGTGTTGAGCCCTTGCTGCCGACGACGGCCCTGCTGATCTCGCTGACTGCCTCCGTGGTTATCGGCGGGGCGGGCAGCCTGCTCTTTCCACTCCCGGCCCTGATCTGGTGCGCGGTTCGCTATTCGCTGCTAACCACCGCGCTGTTGACCTTTTTAACCGGGGCGCTGGAAATCATTCTGGTCGCCAACGGTACCATCAATATCTTTGTTGCCAGCCCCCTGCAGATGCCGCGTATGTTCTCGGCGAGATTGGGGATCGCCACGATGGCCATCTGTCCCATCATTGTTTGCGTCAGCGTTAATGCCATTAATGCGCTGATGAAGCAGGTTTCGCTGCGCGCTGATTTTGATTTTCTGACCCGAGTCTACTCCCGCTCAGGTCTCTATGAAGCGCTGGGCCGCGAACGCAATACCGAGTCGCGACATTTGACGGTCATGCTGCTGGACATCGACTATTTCAAGACCATCAATGACAGCTTTGGCCACGAGTGTGGCGACAGGGTGTTGACCGCGTTGGCCCAGAAGATACAGCAGGTGGTCGGCGATAGCGGTATCGTGGCGCGAATGGGAGGAGAGGAGTTTGCCGTTGTCGCCACGACGCAGGATCCCCGCCAGGGATTTATGCTGGCAGAGAGCATACGCCGCGCCGTGGAAGCCACTCCCTTCCACTGGCGACAGCAGACGCTATTCCTGACGGTCAGCATTGGTCTGAGCAGCGGCACCGCCCAGTCATGGGAGTTAACCGAGCGGTTCAACAAGCTGCTGGCTGAAGCGGATGAGTATCTGTACCAGTCGAAAAAGGCAGGGCGTAATCGCTCCAGTGCCCGTGAGTATCAGGGGCCTGTTGAGGCAGTAGCTCCCGATGCAGGGCAGCAGACTATGTGACACTGTCACTTCTGCATCTCAGATGAGAAGGAATTGATTGAAATAACGTATAAAATCGCTTGCTACCCATTTTTAACGCCAATACTATAGCCGAGTATACGTATCGGATAGAATTGCGCGATGACTGGATCGAATAAGCTCAAACGAAGTGAACAGATCACCGGCACGCGTTTTGTAAGACGGATGTATCTGATGCGTATGCTGGGAACGCTGCTCTGCTTTTTCCCAATCCTCTCTGTGCTGCTGGAGCATCATCAGCCTCGCTGGCTCATCGCGCTGCTGGCTGTTAACGCCTTTGTCTGGCCGACCATTGCCTTTCTGCGAGCCCGTCAGGCGCAAAAACCGCTGACCTGTGAACACCTTAACCTGATCGTTGACGGGGCGGCGGGGGGATTTTGGATCGCCATGATGGCAGTGAATCCGCTCCCCTCCGTGGTGATTGCGACTATTCTTCTCGCCGATCGTCTTGCGGCGGGCGGTATTGCGCTTATGCGCAAAGCGGGTGCGACTATGCTGGCGGTGTTTGCCGCAGCCTGGCTGGCCCAGGGCATGGCTTTTGATCCCGTTGTCTCCCAACGCACGCTGCTTGCCACGCTGCCGCTTATCGCTATCTATGTGCTGGCGCTAAGCATCCTGACGGATAATATTGCCAAAAAGCTGAGGCACAAAAGCCGCGAGCTGGAGCGCATCGCGATGATGGATCCGCTGCTCGACATTGCCAACCGCCGTCTGCTGGAGAAGCGCATTCAGCATGAGCTGGAGAAGCTGCGCGACGCTATCCACTGTTCATCGTTGATGTTTATCGATATCGATAACTTTAAAGAGGTCAACGACAGGTTTGGCCACAAGGTGGGGGATACGCTGCTGGTGACGGTTTCTAAAATTTTGCATGTCGCCAGCCGTAAAACCGACACGCCAGCGCGGCTGGGGGGTGATGAGTTTGTGATCCTTCTGCCGAATACCTCACCTGAAGAGGCATTCATTGTCGCGAACCGTATAATGGATGCTACCGCCGTGATGATGGTGGCTCAGGACGCCTCGTTCCGCTGTACGCTCAGCATCGGCATTGCCAATGCCACACAGGACATGGAGACCGTCACCGACTGGTTAAAAGCGGCTGACGATGCTCTTTATCGAGCCAAACGCACGGGTAAGAACCGGATCTATGCCCACTGACCAAACGGGCTAAATGCGCTAAGCTTAGGTTTTGATTAGTGAAAAAGGCCCGTTATGAAGACTCCTCAACTTCCTGAAAACGAGCAACAGCGTCTGGCATCGCTTCATGAGTCCGGGCTGTTGGACTCCGGTACGCATGAACGTTTTGACAGGCTCACGCGGCTGGCAAAACGGATGTTTGATCTCCCCATTGCGCTGATTAGTCTCGTTGATAGCACTATGCTGCACTTTAAGTCCTGCGACGGTATTGCTAACGGACAGGTACTGCGTGACATCTCCTTTTGCGGCCATGCCATCCTCAGTACCCAGCCTCTGATAGTCCAGGACGCCCAGCAGGACGAACGCTTTTTTGATAACCCGCTGGTGGTCGGTCCGCCGCATATTCGCTTTTATGCCGGCTATCCGCTGCAGTTGCCGGACGGGTTGATAGTGGGATCCTTTTGTCTTATTGCCCCTGAGCCGCGCGAGTTTACCGCTGACGACGTCGCGGTGCTGAAGGATTTTGCCGCCATCGTAGAGGATGAGTTTGCCGCCATTAGCGCTGCCACCACCGACGAGCTTACCGGCCTGTTCAACCGTCGCGGCTTCTATAACCTCGGTAAATATGCAATCACCAGCGCTCGCCGCCGCGCGGAGCCACTGACCCTCGCCTGGCTGGATCTCGATAAGTTTAAGTACATCAATGATACCTTTGGCCATGAAGAGGGCGACAACGCCCTACGTGCAATGGCCAACCTGCTGCGCGACAGCTTTCGTGAAGCCGATCTGCTGGTGCGTTACGGCGGCGATGAGTTCGCCATTATCTTCTCGGATACCGATGAGCAGGGGGCGTGGGTCGCGATGCAGCACCTGGTTGAGCAGGCTGAGGTATTTAACCAAACTACGGAGAAACCGTGGCGACTTAACTTCTCCTGGGGAGTAAGCGAATACGACCATGATGGCAATCCTGATATGACCAGCTGGATCACCTCCGCCGATGAAAAGATGTATGCCATGAAAGTGAAAAACGAGCAGAAAAAGCGCGAGTAATCTGCCGCACCCCGCCATCGAAATGTGACGACGTCCACAATTTTATATTCGTTTTAATAATTGAAGCGAATAGGGCGTCCCATTTTGATCAAAACAGGGTTTCATGGTCGTAAAGTCTGGTAAGTTATTGGACCAATCTTCCCAGGTTGTATGACTAATCAAAAAGGAACTCATTGTGAACACGATAAACCGTCGCGATTTTCCCGGGGCCACCTATCCGGAACGTATCATTCAGTTTGGCGAAGGGAACTTCCTGCGCGCATTTGTCGACTGGCAGATCGATCTGCTCAACGAGCATACCGATCTCAACGCCGGTGTGGTTATCGTCCGCCCGATTAAGAGTGATTTCCCGCCGTCGCTGAGCACCCAGGATGGCCTTTACACGACCATTATTCGCGGCCTGAACGAGCAGGGCGAAGCGGTGAGCGATGCGCGTCTGATCCGTTCGGTGAATCGTGAAATCAGCGTCTATGACCACTACGATGAGTTCCTCAAGCTGGCGCAGAACCCTGAGATCCGCTTTGTATTCTCGAACACTACCGAAGCGGGCATCAGCTACCACGCGGGTGATAAATTTGAAGACGCGCCTGCCGTTAGCTATCCGGCGAAGCTGACGCGTCTGCTGTTTGAACGCTTTACCCACTTCAACGGCGCGGCGGATAAAGGCTGGATCATCATTCCGTGCGAGCTGATTGACTACAACGGCGACGCGCTGCGCGAGCTGGTGCTGCGCTACGCCACCGAGTGGGCGCTGCCGGCGGCCTTCATTCAGTGGCTGAACGAAGCCAATGCCTTCTGCTCAACCCTGGTTGACCGTATCGTAACCGGTTACCCGCGTGATGAGGTGGCAAAAATCGAAGCCGAGCTGGGCTACCACGACGGCTTCCTCGATACCGCAGAGCACTTCTACCTGTTTGTTATCCAGGGGCCCAAATCGCTGGCCTCCGAGCTGCGCCTCGATAAATATCCGCTAAACGTGCTGATTGTTGATGACATCAAGCCGTACAAAGAGCGTAAGGTGGCGATCCTCAACGGGGCGCACACCGCGTTAGTCCCGGTGGCCTTCCAGGCGGGTCTGGACACCGTTGGCGAGGCGATGAACGACAGCCAAATCTGCGCCTTTGTTGAGAAAGCGATCTACGAAGAGATCATTCCGGTATTGGATCTGCCGCGCGACGAGCTGGAGTCCTTTGCCAGCGCCGTCACGGGTCGTTTCCGCAACCCATATATCAAGCATCAGCTGCTCTCCATCGCGCTGAACGGCATGACCAAGTTCCGCACGCGTATCCTGCCGCAGCTGCTGGCAGGGCAGAAGGCGACCGGCAAGCTGCCAGCGCGCCTGACTTTCGCGCTTGCCGCCCTGATCGCGTTCTATCGTGGCGAACGTAACGGCGAGAGCGTCCCGGTACAGGATGACGCCCACTGGATCGAACGCTTCCAGCAGCTGTGGCGCCAGCATGGCGATCGCCAGATTAGCACCAGCGAGCTGGTAAAAGCCGTGCTCTCTGTAAGCGATCACTGGGAGCAGGATTTGACCCAGGTTAGCGGTCTGGTAGAGCAAGTCTCGCTGGATCTGGATGCTATTCTGCTGCGTGGCATGCGCGAGGCCGTGAAGCCGCTCTGCTAACTCGTGGGTAATTGCCCGGCGGCGCGTTGCTTGCCGGGCCTACAGATTGTGACAGACCGTAGGCCCGTGCAAGCGCAGCGCCGCCGGGCATTCATTTACGACATCAATAGTTACAACATACACATATAATCCTAATTTATTAAACGTCAGCACCTACAGCCTGAATCGCTTAACAGCTAATAATTTCCACTACATTTTTGCAGCAAACTTGCAACCGTGAGGGCGATCACGTTTAATAATCGCGACTTCTCTCTATGTCTGAATATAACCATGATTGTTCGTCCTCATCAGCACTGGCTTGCGCGTATCTTCGTCTGGCATGGCTCGGTGCTACCCAAGATCTACTCCCGTCTGCTGCTTAACTTTATTCTGTCGGTCGCAGTGATCCTGATGCTGCCCTGGTATAGCTCGCTGGGCTTTAAGCTCACCGTGGCGCCGTTTAGCATCCTCGGTATCGCCGTGGCTATCTTCCTCGGCTTTCGTAATAACGCCTGCTACAGCCGCTATACCGAAGCGCGGGTGCTCTGGGGGCAGCTGATGATTGCTTCCCGCTCGCTGCTGCGCGAGGTCAAAACCACGCTGCCAGCGGGGGAAGGGCGGCACCATTTCGTGCTGCTGCTGATTGCCTTCGCGCACTGCCTGCGTCTGACCCTGCGGCGTAAACCGCTGGAGGGGACGCTGGGTAACTACCTCTCACCCAGCGAACTGGCGCGGGTGATGAAAGCGCATTCGCCAGCTAACCAGCTTCTATTAATGATGGGCGAGTGGCTGGCGGCCCAGCGTGGCCCTAACGGGCTGTCAGACATTCTCTACCACAGCATGAACAACCGGCTAAATGATATCTCGGCGGTACTCTCCGGCTGCGAACGTATCGCCTTTACGCCGGTGCCTTTTGCCTATTCACTCATTTTGCACCGCACGGTATACATGTTCTGTATTATGCTGCCCTTTGCGCTAGTTGTAGATTTGCATTACATGACGCCTTTCGTCTCAGTACTTATCTCCTATACTTTTATAGCTCTCGATACCTTAGCCGAAGAGCTGGAAGATCCGTTTGGCGTGGAAGATAACGATTTACCGCTGGATGCCATCTGCAACGCGCTTGAGATCGATCTGCTGCAGATGAATGATGAAAACGTTGTGCCCGCGAAGATACTGCCTGATAAGTATTACCAGCTTACGTAACGAAAGCCGGATGCGCCCGTTACAGGTTGGTTAAACCGCCAGGAGGGAAACCCGATGGAAAGAGTAATTCAGATGGTTGTTGTGCTGATTGCCTGCGTTGCGCTGTTTGCAACCGCCTACGATCTCTCGTTTGTAAGCGAGATTCCGTAACCACTATTTGTAACTACTGCCTGTCGCAAAGCAGAGCGTTCTCAGGGGCACTATCGCCCCTGAGGGGTCGCGCTTTACCGCCGTTAACTCAACCGTAGCTGAAAGAAACGCACCGAGTCGCGCAGATGCTCACTCTGCTCGGTCATCGAGTTCGCCGCAACCGCGGCCTGTTCTACCAGCGCCGCGTTCTGCTGAGTAACCTGGTCCATCTGCTCAATGGCGACGCCGATCTCCCGGATGCCCTGGTGCTGCTCGTTGGATGCGGTGGAGATCTCCGCCACGATGCCGGTTACCTTATTTACCGAGTTCACAATCTCCTCCATCGCCCGGCTGGCGGTATCGGCATAGCGGGAACCTTCGGTGATTTTATTCACCGTGCCGTCAATCAGCGTTTTAATCTCTTTCGCCGCATCGGCGCTTTTCTGTGCCAGGTTACGTACTTCACCCGCCACGACGGCGAAGCCTTTGCCCTGTTCTCCGGCACGGGCTGCTTCCACCGCCGCGTTCAGCGCCAGGATATTGGTCTGGAAGGCGATACCTTCAATGACCGAAATGATATCGACAATTTTTTGCGAACTGTCGGCGATCTCATGCATGCGCATAAGCATATCCTGTACCTCTTTACCGCCTTTGACCGCGGTTTGTGAGGTCTGGCGCGCCAGCTCACTAGCCTTGTGCGCATTCTCAGCGTTGCTCTTCACGTTCTCAGTGATCTGCTGCATGTTGGCCGAGGTCTGCACCAGCGAAGCCGCCTGCTCTTCGGTTCGCTGAGAGAGGTCGCTGTTGCCCATCGCAATTTCGCTGGCTGCCAGCGAGATAGACTCGCTGCCATGAATAATGCCGTTGATAATTTCCGCCAGCCTGCCATTCATAAACTTGATGGTGGCCAGCAGGCTGTTATGGTCGTTGACGTTAAGCGTAATGTCCGTATTCAGCTTCCCGGCGGCAATCTGCTGCATAATATCCACCGCATAGGCTGGCTCGCCCCCCAGCTGACGGGAGAGATTACGTGAAATAAGCAGCGCGATGATCCCGGTCGCTATCAGGGCCAGCAGCAGCAGACCCGAGAGCAGATACAGTGCGCGCTGATATCCCTGAGCGGAGGCTTCCCCGGCTGTGTTACCGATAGCGACCTCCATATCCACCAGCGTAGCGAGATCCTTCATCAGCTGCGTGCGGTATTTCGCAGAGACGGCGCCGCTGATTTTAGCAGCCTCGTCGAGCCGCTCGTCGTTCACTGCCTCAACCAGTTTGCCGTTGACGTCGACAAAGTGGGTAAAGTTCTCAACCACCTGACCAAACAGCGCCCGCATATCTGCTGGCAGGTCACCGGCAATGGCGGCGTAGTGCTTCTGCGCATTAAGGAAAATATCCTGATTTTGCAGCAGTTCCAGACGGTGCTTTTCACGCTCCGGCATGGTCGGCGAGTTAATGTACTGAATCTGCTGCAAGCGCATCTCGGAAAGAACGCCGCGCATCTCCAGCGAGTAGCGCACGCCGGGAAGACGATTTTCCCGATATTTATCGATGTGCTGGTTGCTGGCATTGAGCTGATAGATAGCTACCACGCCCAGCAGCAGCATCATGGCGATGAGAATAGAGAAACCGGTTAAGAGTTTGGTTAAAACCGTAGACTGCGCAAATTTTTTCATAGTGAAGACTTAGAAGAGAAAGGTATGACTAATAACGGCAGATATCGAAAAAGTATTGATCTAAATAGTTGATCGATATCACATAAATGGATGTTTTCCATTTTTTGAAATACTTTTTTAATTTTGTTTTGCATTGTTATGAATGCGGTGTTGAATTGGCGTAAACAATTTGCAATAGGGCATCCGTCTTAATCTGCTCATTGACTACTGCATTGTGTGCTTTACTGAAGGAAAGGAATCTGGGAGGGGTGACAATGAAAGTCGGGAAACGTATATCCAACGCGCTGGCGTTAAACTCCTCTCTTGGACGCAGTATCTCCCTCTTTATGGCGGGTCTGCTCATTGCGGGCGTGGCCACCAGCGCCTGGACGCTAAACCGATCCTGGGAGCGCACCGTTGAAGAGAGCGAGCGCAACGCCATCAACCTGTCCGTTTCCCAGGCTCGCCAGGCAGAAGATACCTTTCTGCAGTCTGAACTGGCGCTACGAGATATCCGCCGGAACGTGCCGCAAGAGGGCGTATCGGCCATCGATGAGACCAAATTCAACCTGTACCTTACAGAGATCAAAGAGCGCCTGCCGCAGCTGCATGGCCTGTTTGTCTACGACGCACAGGGTAATATGAAATCTACGTCGTTTGGCCGTCAGCCTGCCATCGCGAATAATGTTGATCGGGAATACTTCGTTTACCACCGTAAAAACGGCCACGGCAGCGTCCATATTGGGCATGTGATCCGCAGCCGTTCTACCGGCGACCTGATTATTCCCGTCTCGCTGCGCCTGAATGAT
The DNA here is from genome assembly GCA_002918705.1 of Escherichia sp. ESNIH1. Taxonomy (GTDB): domain Bacteria; phylum Pseudomonadota; class Gammaproteobacteria; order Enterobacterales; family Enterobacteriaceae; genus Pseudescherichia. The sequence continues at coordinate 190,936 of PQKR01000007.1, forward strand.
GCCGCCGGCGGCTTCGATGGCGTAGCGCTGGCGACGGTGAAGATTGACTATTTCCGCCACTTCTATAACTACTTTGAGCTGGGCAGCCGCGATCTGCTGGCGATTTTGAGCACCGATGCGACGGTCCTCTATGCGCGCCCGTTTAATGATGATGTTATCAACCGTAACCTCTCACGCAGCCCGCTATTTACCCAGGAGCTGATCCGCCAGGATCGTGGCAATGCGACCTGGAAATCGGGTATCGATCGCGTCGAGCGCATATTTGGTTTTGCTCGTCTTGAGCGCTACCCGCTGGTGGTGGCTGCGGGGTATGACAAACCTGCCTTGTGGCATAACTGGCTGCGTGAGAGCCTGCCGGATATCGTTCTCAACGCCATGCTGCTGTTAGGCACCCTAATAATGGGCGCGCTCATTTTTCGGGTGGTGAGGGTAAACGTCAGGGATCAAACTGAATTAACCATGCTGCGGGATGAGTTAACCAGTATTAACCATACGCTACAGACGATGGCGCTCGCTGATGGCCTGACGGGGCTGGCAAACCGGCGGCAGTTCGATCTTTTCCTCTCTCAGGCGCTGAAAACGGCCTCGCTGACCGGCAGGCCCGTGTCGCTTATTATGTTGGATATTGACTACTTCAAGCGCTACAACGATGCCTACGGTCACGTGGCAGGGGATAACTGCCTTCGTCACGTCGGTGAGGCGTTACAGAAGCTCAACCTGCGGCAGTCCGACCTTATCGCCCGCTATGGCGGAGAGGAGTTCGCAATTATTCTTCCCGATACCGACCGCGACGCGGCGTTTAATATCGCTCAGCGTGCGGTCGCCGCCGTACGCGCCATCCAGCTGCCGCATAGCGAATCACTGACCGGAACAAAAGTGGTGACGCTCAGTGCGGGTTGCTACAGCCTAATCCCTCGCGGCAGCGACGATGATGCGCGCATGTTGAAGGAGGGCTCCGATGCCGCACTCTATAGTGCGAAAATGGCCGGGCGCGACCGCGCCGTTATTTCTGATATTCAAAAATAGTTAACGCTTTAGTTTTGAGATAAACGGGATATTGCGGAATCTGTTCTCCCACGGCAGGCCATAGCCAATAAGCAGATCGTCACTCTCCATCTCATAGGCATAAAACTGCTTAAAGGGAATATCGATTCTGCCGGGCTTAACGAACAGCGTGGCAATGGCTAACGACTTCGGTGCAAAGGTGGTGCTGAGATACGCCACCAGCCGCTTCATCGTGCCGCCGGATTCAATCGCATCATCGACAACAATTACATCTCTACCGTTAATATCGATATTGTGGTGAAAAACAATGGCTGACTGATTGCTGCGATCGCCGGGAGTATGTGGGCAGGATATCGTATCCATCGCCACCGTAAATGCCAGCTTTCTGACCAGATCGGCAGTAAACAGCATGCCGCCCGGCACCACGGTAATCACCACGGCATCCTGATAGCGCTCGTTAAGCAACGCCGCGACGCGCTCTACGCCTGCGGCGATGGCGGCTTCATCAAGTATAAGCTCACCTATGTAGCGGTTATCCATCGTTTTTCTCCTCTCAGCTGTAGGGTTAAGCATACATTGACTTTGCCCAGACCGGCTAATAGGATCCCCGCCTGATTTGAGCGCGGGTTCAAATTTTTACCCGAAGTGCGGAGCATCAATGTCACGGTCCTGGTTCTTTTTATCCCTTGCTATCGTCTCAGAAATCGTCAGCGTCGTCATAATGAAGCTGGTTGCGGAGAGTAATAGCTGGGGCGCATTAATTTTCATGTATTTTACTATTGGCCTCTCGTTTACCTGCATGGCCTTTGCCCTTAAAAAAATAGCGCTCTCCGTCGCCTATGCCACATGGGAATCGCTGGGACTGATTGCCGTTGCCATTATCGGTAGCCTCTTCTTTCATGAGTACATCACGTTGCCCAAGCTTATTGCCATCCTGATGCTGCTCACCGGCGTGATCCTGGTGAACTTCGGTGAGAGCGAAAGCAAGGAGGGGGTATGACGCTGGTTCCTTATCTCTCTCTGTCGATGGCTATCGTTCTGGAAGTTGTGGCGAATTTTTTCCTTAAACGCTCCGACGGCATGTCACGAAAACTGCCGGGCGCGGCGGGGCTGCTCTGCATTTTTGCGTCATTCACGGCGCTATCTCTGGCGCTTAAGGGTATCGATATGGCTACAGCCTATGCCACCTGGGGCGGGAGTGGTATTCTGCTGACTGCGTTTATCGAGAGGGTTGTGTTCCGGCAGCCGCTCTCAACAAAAGCCTGGCTTGGACTGGTTATGATTGCCGCCGGGATCGTGCTTCTGGAAATGGTATAGGGATCGATCATGAACACGCTTGAAAGATTGAAAGCAACGTACCCGCAGGCACCGGCGTGGGCCATTGGCGACAGCGCCGAGCTGGCAAACGTGCTGGCCGACCTGGTTGTGAAGGGAAAAAAGACGGCGTCGTGCGGGTCATTAGCCGCGTATCAGTCTGAGGAAAATCCACCAAAAGTGGGCAGCTACCATATTATTCTTAACGGCCAGCAGGATCCGGTGTGCGTCATTCGCATTACGTCGCTGCGCCTGGTCAGGTTCTGCGACGTCGATGAAGCTTTTGCGCGTAAAGAGGGGGAAGGCGATCTGAGCCTGACGTACTGGCGCATAGAGCATCAGCGCTTCTTCACGCAGGCAGGAAGCTTCTCAGAAGAGATGGAGCTGGTCGCCGAAGAGTTTGAAGTGGTTGAGGTTGTGTAGGCACATTTTGTCGGCTGGGCACGCGTAGCGCCGCCCGGCATGTTATTTAGCAAACGCCTTCAGGTCGTTAAACACCTCATCCCAGAATGCCGATCCGCTTTCAAAACCGACCATGTTCCGCATCAGGAATGCGCCCTCGGTAGCCAGATAGGCAATTCTGCGCTTTCTGGATCCTTCATCATTTGCGGTCAGGTCGCCGAACCGCTCTCTATACCAGCCGATCATGCTGTCGCTTTGCGTCCCGGCCTGGGCAGCCAGCAGGGTTAAGGTTCTAATCCCGGCTTCCGAAGTCTCATCCTGTGTCGCGCTAATGTGGGTCAGCAGTCGTGCTTTGGCATCGGCGTTGGCAGGAAGCAGCGCGCGGTAGCGCTCCTGCTCTTTATTAAGCCAGCGATCGAGCAGGGCATCCAGCACCTTTTCCCGCGTGCCAAAAACCGACTGCACGCTGGCCTTCGAGATGCCCGATTCCGTCGCAATTGCGCCAAACGACAGGGCGGCAGCTCCCTCGCGGCCCAGCACGTTCTCCGCTGCATCCAGCAGGCTTTCCCGGTCTATGGTTTTTGGTCTTGCCACGGGCATCTCCTCAACATTGTTTTAAATACGGTCGTATGTTAATTTGCCAACCAGTTAATCACAGGTCTGAAATCAACGCAATTTCAGCCATATCATCGCACATGAGGTTTACTATGTTCTATCTCAGACCGGTTCCCCGCCGGCTCACCTATGTCGCTCTTTTTGAGCTGATCGCCATCTTTTTCTCCTCGCTGCTCCTGTCAGGCATGAGCGACGGTGACGTGGCAAGCTCTCTGCCGGTGGCCGTCACCACCTCGGTTGTGGCCGTCGTCTGGAACTACATCTACAACACCCTGTTTGAGCGCTGGGAAAGGAAGAACAACATCCAGAAACGAACGCTTCTCATCAGGATCGTGCATACCACGCTGTTCGAAGCGATGTTTATTATTCTGATCGTGCCGTTCTTTATGTGGTTCTATAACGTCGGCCTCGTGAAAGCCTTTATGATGGAAGTTGGCCTGCTGACCTTCTTCTTTGTTTATGCCTTTGTCTTTACCTGGCTTTTCGACCGCGTCTTTGTGCGCGAACCGATTCCCGCCACCTAAACGCCATCAGGCGGGAAGGAGTGGCACATGCGGCGCGGCGTCCAGCGGCAAATGACCGCTGAGGCGCGGATCGGCCTGCACCTCTACCCGCCGTGCATAGGGTTTAAAGCCAGAGCGGATGTAGAACCCAAGCGCGGAAGGGTGATCGAAAGTACAGGTATGTACCCAGAAGCGCTGGACAGGCTTAGCCCATGCCAGCTCTGTGGCCGCGCTCATCACCGCCCGGCCTATGCCCTTACCGGTGACATCCTGCGTTAAGCCAAGAAAAGCCAGCTCGGCCTCGCCGGGTTCGCTGAAGTCCAGCTCCACCAGCCCAACGTCCTGACCGTTATAGTGGACACAATAGATCTCCCGGGCAGGACTTTGCAGCACGCTAATGAGCGTTTCATCACTCATGACGAGACGTGAAAACCAGAGCCAGTTGGCGCCCACCTTGCGGAATAGTGTCCGGTAAAGGTCAGGATCGCGCTCGCTAAATGGCCGTAACGAAAACCCCTCCGGTAGAGGAAGCGGGGCCTCAGTTGGCTTCGCATGCATTTCAAGGCAGGTAACGACCGAGGCGATGCTGCCGGGGGCAACGTCCGAGTATCCGGCGGGGACAGTTTGCGCGCTGTTTTTCATCCTTTCTCCTGAGCGTATTTGAATAATTGTCAACGACATCATCCCAGACCAGCGTGTCACTTTCAAAGTGATTATTCGCTTTATTTTTAAGAAAGAAGAGTGATATAAGTTTATGAACCGTAAAGAAAAAGAGGGTCATAAGAAAAATGTTTGATGTGGTGGAAATTAAAAAGGATTCAGAGGAATTAGCTATATTAGTCGGCGAGCTGGACGCATTTCAGAGCACGCTTTATCCCGCCGAGAGTAACCACTGCCTCGATTTTTCCACGGTTGAAGAAGAGGATATTCGTTGCATTGTTGTGCGTGACGATAAAGGTGAAGCGATCGGCTGCGGAGCCATTTTTCTTCAGGGGGATAGCGCCGCGGAGATCAAGCGCGTCTATATTCGCCCGCAATATCGTGGCAACAAAATAGGCGAGCGGATCGTCTCCCGTCTGGAGCAGCTTGCGGTTCAATCCGCCTGCCGGGTCCTTCGGCTTGAAACGGGCATCCGTCAGCAGCCAGCTATCACGCTTTATCAACGCTGCGGATATCAGCTGTGCGACCCGTTCCCGCCGTATAAAGAAGATCCCCTGAGCGTATTTATGTATAAGTCTTTGTTATAGGACGAGCATTATAAAATGCCCTTCATGGCAACGTGATACAGCAGCATAATGGTTTTACCATCAACAATAAGGCCGCTTGCAATAGCGGCTAATGCCTCATCCAGCGTGATCTCCAGTACCTCAATATCCTCGCCTTCAGCTTCGATACCGCCACCAGCGCTGATTCGATCCCCGGGCTGGTACTCAGCGATATAGAAATAGAGTTTCTCTGTCACCGAGCCTGGACTCATATAGGCTTCGAACACCTTCTCAACGTGCGAAACGCTAAACCCTGTCTCTTCTTCCGCCTCGGCTTTAATGCGGCTTTCCGGATCCATTTTATCCAGCAGGCCTGCGGCCGTTTCGATCAGCATGCCGTCGTGCCCGTTCACATAGACGGGAAAGCGGAACTGACGCGTCAGGATCACGGTTCGTCGTTGACGGTTATAAAGCAGGATAGTGGCGCCGTTGCCCCGGTCATACACTTCTCGAGTTTGCTGCTGCCACTCGCCATTCTGGCGCTGCAAATCAAAGGTATATTTTTTTAACGTGTACCAGTCGTCAGAAAGCGTGTGCTCATTGATGATACGTACTTCTGCATGTTTTGATGGCATGATAGGACCCCAATAGGTAGAGTAGCCATCTTAAACAGCATATTCGTGCAGTTACAAGATAAATCGTGCAGATGAGGAAACGATGCTTACCAGTCACCGCAAACAGCTGATATGTGAAAAGCTAGCCGCCGAGGGCCAGGTTCTGTCAAAGGATTTAAGCGCCTGGTTTGAGGTCTCGGAAGATACCATTCGCCGTGACCTACGCGAGCTGGCGGCAGAAGGGCACCTGCAACGAGTGCACGGCGGCGCGCTGCCGTCGTCATCGGCCACCGCTACCTTTTCCGAGCGAAAATCACTAAAAATGGATGCCAAACAGCGCGTTGCCCGAAAAGGCGTCGAGCTGATCTCCTCAGGGCAGGTGGTGATTATCGATGGCGGAACGACGACGTCGGAGCTAATTACGCGGCTGCCTGCAGATCTATGCATTACCGTTGTCACGCACAGCCCGAGCATAGCCCTTGGCCTGGTCGACCATCCGACGATAGAGGTGATCTTAATCGGTGGTCGCCTTTATAAGCACTCTATTGTCGCCGTTGGCGCTACGGCGATAGAGAGTATCGGAAATATTCATGCCGATCTGTTCTTTATGGGTGTGACCGGTATCCATCCAGAGGCGGGTTTAACGACAGGCGACTATGAAGAAGCCTGCATCAAACGTGCATTTTCCGGCAGAGCCGCTGAGACGGTCGTGCTGGCGTCGCCGGAGAAAATTAACACCGCATCGCCCTTTGTCATCGGCAGCCTGTCGCTTATCAACACGCTGGTAGTAGAGGAAGGGACCGACGAAGCGTGGATCCGGGCGGTAGAAGAGCAGGGCGTATCCGTGGTGAAAGCCTGAGTCGTGCCGTTCCCGCAGCCTCGCCATTTATAAGCTAACCTTACTCCTTAACGAAGAGGAGAAAACGATGGCTGATTCAACCCTGATCGATACGCTGCAGTTTGGCCCCGAAGATGCACCAACGCAAAAATATGAGATCTATGGCGATGACGAAAAGACGCCCACCTATGCGTTGATATACCAACAGCGGGACGGCAGCTGGCAAAAGCTGGATGATACGTTGAGCTTCGCCGCGAAAGAGGAGCAGGAAGAGGCAACGAATACGCTGGACTATGGCTCTGGCGATCCGCTCCCGGACCTGCGCGACCTGGTTAATGAGGCTAAAGAGCGCTGCGAGCAACACTGGCACAACACCCCCCGCAGTTAATTACCACAGCGCCGGGATGATCCCCGGCGTGATCTTTTTCAGGACAGCTTACGTAACTGGCTGGCGTGTCTGGCAGGGGAGATCCCGAAGATGCGCACATAGTCACGGCTGAATTGAGACGGACTCTCATACCCGACATGAAACCCCGCGCTGGCGGCGTCAATCGCATCGCTCACCATCAGCCTGCGTGCCTCCTGCATACGCAGATGGGTGCGGAACGCAATAGGGCTCATGGTCGTAATGGCTTTGAAATGGTGATGAAACGCCGAGCGGCTCATCCCGGCAACGCTGGCCGCCTGTTCAATCCGGCACGCTTCCCGAAAGTGGGTTCTGATCCAGATAATAGATCGGGCAATCTGATTAAGCCGGCTCTCGGCCTGGGCCATATGCCGAATGATATCGCCTTGCGGCCCCGTGAGCAGGCGATAAAGAATTTCGCGAAGAATTAGCGGAGCAAGAGCGCCAATATCCTGCGGCGTGTCCAGCAGGCAGGCAAGGCGTACTGCTGCGTCGAGCAGTTCTGGGGTGGTCTTATTTAACATAATCCCTGAGGGGGAGGCCTGCGTATCGGTTAATGGGGAGGGATAGCGAATGGCCAACTCTGACAGCTCGGTCATATCGAAATCAAGCTGCAGGCAGAGGTAGGGCCGTTCCGCCGTGGCCTCAATAACCGACCCCATGACAGGGAGTTCAACGGAGGCAATCAGGTAGTTTGCTGCATCATAACGGTATGCTGTCTTCCCGAGGCGCGCCTCTTTGGTACCCTGCGCAACAAGGCAGAGCGTTGGAGTATAGATCACCGGCATCGGCATGGTTGGCGACGACGCCCGTATCAGCGTCACGCCAGGCAGGGCGCAGCAATATGTCCCATCCTCCGGGACATGGCGTCCAATTATATCCACGAGCGCATTAAGTCTGTTCATAGGCAGGCATAGTATCCCTGAACATGATTTCCGAAAAGAGAGCTTCGCCCAGGCTGGACGATCGTGCAATCATCGCGGACGTCCTCTCTATCCCGTAAAGCGCGTTCTGTTAGAGCATGATAGCCGAACCAATACTTTTAGGAGATCGGACATCATGACTACATCATCTGCTCTTGACCACTATCGCCTGCTGGGCCGTTCTGGATTACGTGTTTCACCGCTTTCGCTAGGTACCATGACCTTTGGCTCTGACTGGGGATGGGGCGCGGATGACGCTGAGGCGCAACGCATTTTTGATGCCTATGTTGAACGCGGCGGCAACTTTATCGACACTGCGGTTAACTATACCAACGGCAGCGCAGAGAAGATCCTTGGACGGATGATCAAGGCGAAGCGCGACCGCATCGTGCTGGCCACCAAGTTCACCATGTCCCGGGAGGCGGGTAACCCCAATGCTGGGGGAAACCATCGTTACAACCTGGTGCGTTCCGTTGAGACCAGCCTGCGTCAGCTTGATACGGACCGCATCGATCTGCTCTATCTGCACGCATGGGATTTCACCACCTCGCCGGAAGAGGTGATGCGCGCGCTCGACGATCTGGTTCGCGATGGCAAAATTCTCTACCTGGGGATCTGTAACACACCCGCATGGCGTATTGCTCAGATGCAGACGCTCGCTGACCTGCGCGGCTGGTCGCCGTTTGTCGCATTGCAGATTGAATATAGTCTGGTTGAGCGAACGGTAGAGCACGAACTAATCCCGATGGCGCAGGCGATGGGCCTCGGGGTCCTGCCGTGGTCGCCCCTTGTCGGCGGGATCCTCACCGGGAAATACAGCCGGGCCGATCTCTCGGATGAGAACGGTGCCGACGTGGCCTCTACGCGTAAGGGGATCATCGCCTCGACCGGCCACCTTAACGAGCGTGCGCTGGCCATCGCGGAGGTGGTGAGCAGCATCGCCCATGAGAGTGGGGCGTCATCGTCACACATTGCGCTGGCGTGGACGCTACGTAATTCTGCTGTCGCCTCCACCATTATAGGGGCTCGTACCGTTGCGCAGGCCGAGGACAATTTTGCTGCGCTTGAGATCGTGCTCACCGATGAGCAGCTCCAGCGTCTGGAGGAAGCCAGTGCCATTGATCCTATCTTCCCGGCGCGCTTTATCTCCCGACCAATGGCGCAGCAGCTGATCACTGGCGGGGCGGCCATCAGGGGGCGTGAGTAGGATCCAAGGCGAAGCTTACTCGGCATGTGTCACCCAGTTTTGTAGAAAGTCGATGAACATTCGCACTTTTTCCGGAACATGGCGCGTATTGGGATAGAGCGCATAGATCCCCTGACGAGGAAAGCGGTGATCGGGAAGCAAATGGACGAGCTGGCCATTATCCACATCGTCCTGCACCAGCCAGCCCGGCAGTAGCGCAACTCCGGCCCCGCATCTGGCAAACGCCAGAAGTGAGGCCGCGCTGTCTGCCATGATGACCGGAGGGAGATGGGCCCGAAAGAGTACGCTTTCGCCCTCTGGAGTCAGAATCTGCCAGTTAAGTGGGGTAGCAAGTCGGGTGTGGGCCAGCCAGCTCGCCTCGGCAAGCCGCTCCAGAGTGAGGGAGTGCGATCCTCCGTAGCGTTTCAGGTAAGCAGGTGACGCGACGGGGAGGATCTCGAACCGATCGATTAATTTGGCATGATGGCTTGAGTCCGTGAGCTGACCAAGCCGGATAGCAACGTCAAATCGCCCGGCAATCAGATCGTCGTTTTTCGAAGAGGAGACATGCTGAATTCTCAGCTGGGGATGTTCAACTGAGAAAGCCGCAAGCGCGGGAACAACGACACGTGCGCCGTATTCCGGCGTGGTCGTGATACGTAGCAAGCCGCCTAAGCCGGAATGATCGCTACGCACGTCATTGAACACGCTTTCAGCCTCCTGCAGCAGCCGCTGGCACCGATGATAGAAGCGTTCTCCAGAATCGGTGTCGGCAACCTGTCGGGTACTGCGGGTGAGTAACGATACGCCAAGCTTCTCTTCCAGCTTTTTGATGTTAAAGCTGACCACTGCCTTGGTCAGCCCCAGCGTTTGCGCTGCGCCTGTAAAGCTACCGGCCTCCACTACCGCAACAAAAATCTCAAGCCGCTGCATGTTGAGCATTCGCGCTCCTCAACCCATTTATTGTCAAAATGAATTTGACAGTATAACGCCTGGCGTGGCGTTTATCCCACCTCATTCCCTGCCTATACTGCGCGTACCCTGTTGTTTAAGAAATAAATTTTAAGAGAAAATGAGTGTTAATGAACTATCGAATGCGCGTAGCCACTATCTATCTGCTGGGGTTCTTTATCGATCTGGTTAACATGTTTATCGCCAACGTAGCGTATCCCGATATTGCCCGACGCTTTGCTGCCTCTGTGAGCCTGTTAGCCTGGGTGAGCAACGGGTATATTCTTGGCCTCACCCTGGTGATACCGCTAAGCCGCTGGTTATCCCAGCGTATCGGCACTAAGCGCCTGCTGATGCTATCTCTGATTGTTTTTATGGCAGGTGCCACCGGCGCGGGTCTTGCCCCTTCGCTATCTCAGCTTATCGCCTGGCGATGGCTACAGGGGGTAGGCGGAGGGTTGTTGATTCCCGTTGGGCAGACGATGACCTATGCGCTCTATCGCAGTCACGAGCGTGCCAGGCTCTCTTCAGCGATTATGCTGGTGGCGTTACTGGCCCCGGCATTATCACCCACCCTTGGCGGGCTGATTGTTGATAACATCAGCTGGCGCTATGTCTTTTTAGCAAGCTTGCCGCTTGCGGGCGTAACGCTGATCCTCTCTGCTCTCTGGCTTAAGCCAGACGCGCGCACGACATCGCCAGAACCCCTTGATCTATCGGGGCTAACCATAGCCTGTTCGGCGCTCACGTTGATTCTGCTGGGGCTGACGTATCTGGGAGAGGCGGGACATAGCGGGCAAGGCGGGCTATTGCTGGCGATCGGCATTCTGCTGATGGTTTTTTTCGTCCGGCACGCTCTAAGAAATGCGACGCCGTTGCTTAACCTGCGACTTCTGAACGCGCCGCTGCTGCAAACCGCAATGCTGGTGTATCACTTTATTCCTGGCATATTTACCGGCGTAAGTCTTATTGCCATGATCTATCTTCAGGCTCAGATGGGTATGAGTGCAACGCTCGTGGGGTCAATGATGATCCCCTGGGCGCTGGCTTCCTGTGTGGCTATCACGCTCACCGGAAAAATATTCAATTATGTCGGCCCACGTCCGCTGTTTATTATCGGCTGCCTCGGGCAGGGAGTAGGCATTACGTTGCTGACGCTTATTGGCCATGTCGAAGACATTACCATTACCGTACTGGCTTACCTTTTAATGGGGTTTGGCAGCAGCTTGTGCAGCAGTACGGCGCAAAGCTCGGCATTTATTGGCATTGCGGAGCGTGAATTAGCTGATGCCAGCGCGCTTTGGAACATTAATCGCCAGCTCAGTTTTTGTTTAGGCGTCGCCGTGATGGGTTTGCTGTTGAACCTCATGCTCAGCGCAGGACTGCCAGCGAGCCAGGCTTTCCATCTCTGTTTTTTATTGGCTGCAGGCAGCGTGATTATTCCGGTGCGCTACTGCCTGCGGCTGCCGAACCGCAGCCTTGTCTTAACGATCAATAAGGAGAAGAAATGAATCGCTATTTTCAAGAAGTTATTGATGCCCATGAGCTGATTAGCCTCTGGCTGGGCAATGAAACCGCTGCAACCGAGGTAGGCGAAACGCTGTTAGCGCGTTTCAGTCCGGCGTACTCAATGGTTACGCCCGGGGGAGCCATGCTTGATTTCACCGCGCTCGCCTCTTTCTTTCGTACCCAGCGCGGTGCGAAGAGGGGGCTGCACATCGATATTGAGAATATGCAGCTGGTTGCAGAGAGTGCGGGTGGCGCAACCGTAACCTATCAGGAGCGTCAGCAGTTGCCCGGCCAAAGCGCGACGTTACGTTTCTCAACCGTGGTATTCGAATACGAGCAGGATGGCACGGTCCGCTGGCGGCATCTTCACGAAACGTTTCTTCCGACCTCTTAATGACGATTCAGTTTATACATATAGGTTGTGGCATCCAGGCGTCCTTCAATGGACTCTGCATAGGCGGGGATCTCACCGGCAACCTGCCAGCCTAAGGAGAGATACAGCTGGCTTGCCACATCGCCGCTGCGCGTATCCAGAACCAGCAGGGTAATGCCTTTATCCCATGCGTGTTGCTCAGCCAGCTTCATCAGCTGGCGGGCAATGCCCCGCTGGCGGGCGGCAGGGTGCACCAGCAGCTTACAGATTTCGGCACGATGGCGGCCATTAGGCTTACCGCAGTAGTCGATCATCACGGTGGCGACGACTGTGTCGTGCTCACGCGCAACCAGCAGGTCGCACTCCTGGCTGGCAAGGCTGTCAACCTGGCTCTGCCAGAAACGGTCTATTGCAGCGCGGTCTGCCGGGTCGGTAAAACCCACGCTTGCGCCGTCGGCTACGCAGGCCTGAAGAACATCCCCTAACTCTGCTGAAACCTGCTGGGCCTGTACTGCGCTAAGCTGTTTATAATCAATCATTATTTTTTTGTCTCACAGTGATGCCGCCGCCCGGGCGGCTGTGTCATACAGAGAAGAGATGGCGCGGAGCAGCTGCGCGGTCTCACCGATTGACGCCCCCGAGATGCCGCTTTCTGCATGAATATTGATAAGGCAGGCTTCACGCACATCGCGGTATTTCATGCATAGCGCTTTGCCGTCCTCTGTCGTTGAGAAATAGAGCTCTTTACCGACTTTTTCACTTGTCACGTAGCCCGCTTTGACCAGCTTTTTCAACGCGTAGGTCACCACATGGGTATCTTCGACGTTAAGAACAAAACAGATATCGGCCAGCTTTTTCTTACGGTTGCGATGGTTCACATGATGCAGAAGCGAGACGTCAAAGGCGCCCATATCAGGCTCACCGGCGGCGGTCATGCAGCGCACCATCCATTTATTAAACGCGTTGCTGGTCATGATCAGCGCGTATTCCAGCTCCGATAACTCTGCACAGCGCTCAGACACCAGATGGCGGGAAGAGACGATCCGGCCATCCGTTATATCGTCGTGGTTTGATGAAGCACGTTTTTTTAAGGTCATGACGTTCCTTACGGGAGTGTGACTCTTAGCCAAAAATGTAAACTCGAACCGATAAAATAAGAACATTTTATTGATAAATTGTTTACATGTTTTTGTGGTTCAGATATAGCTTTTTAGTGCTGGTTCTGTGGAGCCAGGCGCAAAACACAACATCGCTCGCCGTAATGCATCACGCTTCGTCCTGACACGAAGTATTAAAAAAATAGCCGTCGGCGCGCAACACTCACTTTGGATAGGGTAAACGTTTATGGACGGTTCGACATTATTGCCGCTGATTGGGATACCCATCGTGGTTATCGGCTTTGCACTGCGCTTCAACCCGCTGCTGGTGGTGGTGGTGGCCGGGCTGACGACGGGTCTGCTGGTGGGCATGGACTTTGGTCTGTTGCTGGAGACATTTGGCGAAAAGTTCGTTAATAGCCGATCGCTGGCAACCTTTATCTTGATCCTGCCGGTTATTGGCCTGCTGGAGTACTACGGGCTCAAAGAGCGGGCCCAGGCCTGGGTCGCTAAGATCGCCAGTGCCACCTCGGCACGTATTCTGATGCTCTATTTTGTGGCGCGTGAAGGGACGGCGGCGCTGGGGCTGATGTCGCTTGGCGGTCATGCCCAGACGGTACGTCCGCTGCTTGCGCCGATGGCCGAAGGAGCGGCGCTGAATGAATATGGCGAGCTGCCGCAACATATCCGCGACAAAATCAAAGCGCATGCCGCCGCGTGCGACAATATAGCGGTCTTCTTTGGCGAGGATATCTTTATCGCCTTTGGCGCCGTCCTGCTGATTGATGCCTTCCTGAAAGAGAGCGGTATCGAGGGGATAGAACCGCTGCATATCGGCCTGTGGGCCATTCCAACCGCCATCGCGGCATTGATTATTCATATGACGCGTCTGCTGCGCCTGGATGCGAGCATTCGTCGCGACGTAATGGCCTGGCGAGCAGAGCAGGGTACACAGGAGATCGCACCATGATGACGCTTATCACTATTAACCGCGTGTACTACCTGATTGGCTTCGTTGTAATGCTGCTGGTGGTGATGACCCTGCGCGATCGCGCCAATCCTAAGCGCTTTACCACCGCGCTGTTCTGGTTTTTGTTCGGCGGGATCTTCCTGTTTGGCGATCTGATGGTGCAGGAGTTGGGCAAGTCTCTGGCGTACCGGATCATTGGTGGCTGCGTCATCCTCATTGCCTTGCTGGCAGGGTTCGGGCTGGTGGGCAAAGGCCATTATAAAATGTCCACCGAGTCCGAGCGCGTCGCCTCATCAAATCGACTGAAAAACTGGCTGTTCCTCCCGGCGCTGATGATCCCGGTGGTTACCGTGATCGGCACCTTGTTCCTGAAAGGCGTATCTGTGGGTGGGGTCTACCTGCTTGACCAGAAACAGCTCACGCTCGCGGCCCTGTGCGTGGCGTGCGTTGCCGCGATCCTCACGGGCTGGTGGCTGACAAAGGGGACGCCGCTGCATGCGGTCCGCCAGTCTCGTCGCCTTGTTGATACCATCGGCTGGGCAGTGATCCTGCCACAGATGCTTGCCATGCTGGGCGGTGTGTTTGTGGTAGCGAATACCGGTGAATCGGTGCAAAAGGTGGTTAGCCTGTTTGTGAACCCGGATAACCGTTTCATGCTGGTGGTGATTTATTGCGTAGGTATGGCGCTCTTTACCATGATCATGGGCAACGCCTTTGCGGCTTTCCCGGTGCTGAGTGCAGGTATCGCCTTGCCCTTCCTGATCAACGTACACCACGGTAACCCGGCTCCGCTGCTGGCAATTGGCATGTACGCGGGCTATTGCGGCACCCTGATGACGCCGATGGCCGCCAATTTCAATATTGTTCCTGCGGCTCTGTTAGAGCTTAAAGATAAGTACCAGGTGATCAAAATTCAGATCCCGACCGCGCTAACCCTGCTGCTGGTTAACGTGTTCTTAATGTATTTCCTCGTATTTCGCTAAGCGTAGCAATGACTTAAGGAGCTGTTATGGAACTCACTCAACATCAGGCTGATGCGTTTGCCAGAATGCCATTGACCTATTTGCGTCAGGAATACCCTAACCACATTATGCATCTGCTTAATGACGATGGTGACGTATTGCCGCCCCGCGAACTGCATCCTATTTTTTACGGCTGTTTCGACTGGCACTCGGCAGTGCATGGTTACTGGCTGCTGCTGCGTTGCGTGCGCCACTATCCTGAGCTGCCGTGCCGGGATGAGATTGTCGCGCTATTTGATGAGCATATGACGGAAGAGAAGGTTGCGCAGGAGCTGGCCTATTTCAACGCGCCGTTTCGGGCCTCTTTTGAGCGGCCTTACGGATACGGCTGGTTGCTGGCGCTGGCTCAGGAGCTGAAGCAATCCACTTTACCCCAGGCCGCGGGCTGGTATCAGACCCTTCAGCCATTAACGCAGGATATTCGCGGCCGGCTGATGGATTATCTCAGTAAGTTAACCTACCCGATCCGGGTGGGTACCCATTACAACACCGCCTTTGCGTTGGCGCTGGGCCTGGACTATGCTCGCGCCGTGCAGGATGACGCGCTTGAGCAATCGATTGTGACGGCGGCCAACCGCTTCTATCTCTCTGACACGCGCTATCCGGCTCACTATGAGCCAGGCGGGGACGAATATATCTCCGGGGCACTCACGGAAGCGCTGCTAATGAGCAAGGTGACGGATCGTTTTCCGGCCTGGTTCGATGCGTTTCTTCCTGACGTGGGCGCGGTGTCGGCGCTGATGAAGCCGGCGGAAGTGAGCGATCGTACCGATCCCAAAATTGCCCACCTGGAGGGTTTAAACCTCAGCCGCGCCTGGTGCATGAAGCATATTGCGCAAGCGTTGCCGACACAGCACGCGGGGCAGCAGGCGCTGAGCGAGGCGGTGGAGCGTCATCTTGCGGCCAGCGTAGAGCATGTGGTAGGGAGTCACTACAGCGGCGGGCACTGGCTGGCCAGTTTCGCACTGCTGGCGCTGGAGTAAGCCTGGGAAGGGTATAGCCGCAGGTGGCGCTATACCCAATCCTCATGGAGCAAACGCAGGGACTGGAGCCGGGCGCGTACGTCTTCAGCAGCCTTAGGGTAACAGAGATCCGTGTCAGGCTGCCGACCGTTGAGCGCTTCTCCCTATACGGGCAACGAATCCATGAATGTTCATATTCAACAGGCAGGGTTAACTGCTTATAAATGCCAGAAGATCGGCGTTAATCTGATCGGCATGTGTTGTAGGTAGACCGTGGGGAGCATCTTTATAAGTATTCAGTTTCCCGTCTTTGACCAGTTCGACCGTTAGCTGAGCGGAGTCCGCAAAAGGTACAACCTGATCATCATCTCCATGTATCACAAGCACAGGGATGGATATCCCCTTTAGATCTTCAGTGAAGTCGGTTTGCGAAAAAGCAACGATCCCATCGTAATGTGCTTTGGCACTTCCCATCATACCCTGTCGCCACCAATTATAAATGACAGCTTCGGAAGGAGCAGAACCGGGGCGGTTAAATCCATAGAATGGTCCAGCGGGCACGTCGTAATAGAACTGAGTGCGATTAGCAGCCAGTTGCGCCTGCAGGTCATCAAATACTGATTTCGGCGTTCCCTGTGGGTTACTGTCGGTCTTCACCATCAATGGCGGTACGGCACTGATTAACACGGCTTTTGAAACTTTGTCTTCACCATGTCTGGCAATATAGCGCACAACTTCGCCGCCGCCGGTTGAATGGCCAACATGCATTGCGCGCGCTATACCAAGGTGTTCCACAACAGCTGCAACATCATCTGCGTAGTGATCCATATCATGCCCGTCCCACACCTGGCTTGAACGACCATGTCCGCGCCGGTCACTCGCTACAACGCGGAAGCCTTTGTTTACGAAGAATAACATCTGGGCATCCCAGTCATCACTGCTCAGAGGCCAGCCGTGATGGAAAAAAATGACCTTACCGTCCTTTGGCCCCCAGTCCTTGTAGAAGATTTCCACACCGTCGCGAGTTGTTACATAACCCATACCATTTTCTCCACTCAGATAGACTGTCAATGGACGGTGCTTATCCTGCTCAAGTCTTCATGAAGGGCAGAACGAAACGATAAGAACCGTTCCTGTTTGCGGCCCTGAATCAACCGTGTCTGTATTATAGATTTAAAGTTAATTCTCTGGCTCTCCACTGGGTGCATGAAGTGGACAGCCAGAGCGATCTGGTCGTTCATGTTCTGGTCGCAGGCCAGATAGGCAGTTTGCGCGATTCGGTTAACTCGGATTTTTTAAACTAACGCCTCGGATTATGCTGTTTTGTTTGTGACGCCCGAGAATGTATACCTTGCTGGGAATCCCTTTTCTCAGCAGGCAAACATGAGCACACATACCCGCATTCGCAAATTCAATACGAAAGAGACCTACCCGAACCAGTCGCTGGACAACGATCTTTGCCAGGCCGTTCGCGCTGGCAATACCGTTTACGTTCGCGGTCAGATTGGTACCGACTTCGACGGGAATCTGGTGGGGCTTGGCGACCCGGCCGCGCAGGCCGAACAGGCGATGAAAAACGTGAAACAGCTGCTGGAAGAAGCGGGCAGCGATCTGTCGCACATCGTTAAAACGACCACCTATATCATCGACCCTCGCTATCGCGAGCCGGTCTATCAGGTTGTCGGCAAATGGCTGAAAGGCGTATTTCCCATCTCAACCGGGCTGGTTATTTCTGGGCTGGGTCAGCCGCAGTGGCTGATGGAGATTGATGTTATCGCCGTGATCCCGGACGACTGGCAGCCGCAGGCAGGAGAATAAACCATGACCTTATCGATTATTGGCCGCTGCGCGCAAACCGGCCAGATGGGCATCGCCATTAGCTCGTCCAGCATCGCGGTGGGCGCGCGTTGTCCCTGGCTGCGCAGCCAGGTCGGCGCGGTCTCAACCCAAAACATCACCTTACCGGCGCTCGGGCCGCGCATTCTTGACCGGCTGGAGCAGGGCGATGCTGTCGACACCGCGCTAAAAGCCGGGCTCGGCACCGATGACTACGCCATCTATCGACAGGTTACGGTGCTGACGGCCGACGGACAAAGCACGTTTTACAGCGGCGATAAGACGCTCGGCGTTAACAACGCCCTGAGCGGCGAAAACTGCGTGGCGGCGGGCAATATGCTGGCGAGTTCGGATGTCATTATCGCGATGGTCAACGCCTTCGAACAATGCGCAGGCGATCTTGCCGACAGGCTCATCGCCGCGATGCAGGCGGGCATGCAGGCGGGCGGAGAGGCAGGACCTGTGCATTCAGCGGCACTGTCGATTGTGGATGCGCCTGTCTGGCCGGTTGTCGATTTACGTGTCGACTGGACGGACGCCGATCCCATAGATGAGCTCAATCAGCTCTGGCAGGCGTATAAGCCGCAGATGCAGGACTATATAACGCGCGCGCTCGATCCCCGCAGCGCGCCTGGCTACGGCGTGCCGGGCGACGAATAACGCAAGGAGAGGCGATGATAACCAGTCGCAAACTGCTGGAGCAGCTGGTGGCGTTTGACACCACCAGCCGCGAATCCAACCTGGCGCTGATCGACTTTGTCTGGCGCTATTTAACCGATCTCGGCGTCCACTGTGAGCTGATTCATAATGCCGAGCGCAGCAAAGCTAATCTCTATGCGCGGCTTGGCCCGGCAGGCAGCGGCGGCGTGATGCTCTCCGGCCACAGCGATGTGGTGCCGGTGGATGGGCAGAGCTGGAGCGTCCCGCCGTTTGCGCTGACTGAGCGGGACGGCAAGCTGTATGGCCGCGGCACGGCGGACATGAAAGGCTTTATCGCCTGCATGCTGGCGGCGGTGCCGCATTTTCTTGCACAGCCGCTGGCGCAGCCGCTGCATCTGGCGATCTCCTATGATGAGGAGGTGGGATGCCTGGGCGTTCGCACCTTGCTGGATGCGCTGGCGAGCCGCCCGGACAAGCCCGACATCTGCCTCATTGGCGAACCCACCGAACTACAACCTGTGCTCGGCCACAAAGGCAAGCTTGGCGTTCGTTGTGAAGTGCAGGGCGCGGCCTGCCATTCGGCCTATGCGCCGCAGGGGGTCAATGCCATTGAATACGCGGCAAAGCTGATTCACCGCCTTACGGTGATAGGCCAGCGGCTGGCCGCGCCGGAACGTCATGATCCGCGTTTCGATCCGCCGTTTACGACGGTGCAAACCGGCGTAATTCAGGGCGGCCGGGCGCTGAATATTGTGCCTGCCGACTGTACGTTTGACTTCGAAGTGCGCACGTTGCCGCAGGACGACGCGCAGCAGGTGGTGCAGGAGCTGGAAGGTTATGCGCAACGGGAGCTGCTGCCGCATATGCACGCTGTCAATGCCGACGCCGCCATCCGCTTTTATCCCATCAGTGGCTATCCCGGTTTGTCTACTGCAGCGCACAGC
Organism: Escherichia sp. ESNIH1; assembly: GCA_002918705.1. GTDB lineage: Bacteria > Pseudomonadota > Gammaproteobacteria > Enterobacterales > Enterobacteriaceae > Pseudescherichia. Next base: position 210,271 of record PQKR01000007.1, read on the forward strand.
GCCGCCGCGCGGCTGATTGCTCATCTCACCGGTTCTGACGCCTTCAGCACCGTGGCATTCGGTACGGAAGGTGGATTGTTCCATCAGGCCGGCATCCCCAGCGTGATCTGCGGGCCGGGGAGTATGGCGCAGGGCCATAAGCCCGATGAGTTTATCACTGTTGAACAGTTAGCCGCCTGCGATGCCATGCTGCGTCGTCTTGCCGCATGGATGTGTCAAAAAAGGTGACGCTGTCACCTTTTCTCTGCTTTACCTTTTCCAAACGCCAGCTTCAGGAAGCACTAACCGCGTGATGCGCGCTTTACCCGTATGCTGGTGACACGCATTTGATAGCCCGTTTCTGGAGAGTTCATGGTAAGCGCAGAAGTCACCACATTCCCGCAGCCCGAAACGCTGCATCCCGTCGCCAACAAATCCAATGTCGCCGTACAGCTTGACGGCGTACTGAAACGCTTTGGTGACGCCATCGCCCTACACAAAATTTCCCTGACGATAGAAGAAGGGGAATTTATTACGCTGCTCGGCCCCTCCGGCTGCGGCAAAACCACGCTGCTGAACCTGATGGCGGGTTTCGCCGAGGCGGATGGCGGCGAAATTTTTATTGATGGCGATCTGGTTACCGAGATACCGCCGTACCAGCGAGAGATCGGCATTGTGTTTCAGAACTACGCCCTGTTTCCGCATATGACGGTGGAGAAAAATGTCGGCTACGGCCTGCGTATGCGCGGTGTGCCAAAAGCCGACATCGCAGAGCGCGTTGAGCAGGCGCTGGCGCTGGTAAAGCTGGCCGGTTACGGCCATCGCAAGCCACGTGAGCTCTCAGGGGGGCAGCAGCAGCGTGTGGCGCTGGCGCGAGCGCTGGTCATTCGTCCCAAAGTACTGCTGCTGGATGAGCCCTTCTCGGCGCTGGATAAAAACCTTCGTCTGTCGATGCAGGTTGAGCTGAAGGCGATTCAACGCAAACTTGGCGTCACCACGGTGTTTGTGACTCACGATCAGGGGGAAGCGCTGAGCATGAGCGATCGCGTGGTGGTGATGTCGGCAGGACATGTGCGCCAGATTGGCACGCCGGATGAGATCTATCGTCGTCCGCAGGATCCCTTTGTCGCCGGTTTTGTGGGCGATGTAAATATTCTTCCGGGGCGTTATGCCGGTCGCGACGGCATGGCGATGCTGGAGATGGGCGGCAACAGGCTGCGCCTGCCGGCGGAACGCGTGCACGCCACGATGGGCGAACGCCTTGATGTCTACGTGCGTCCGGAAAACCTGCAGCTGGCGCCGCTTGGCCCGCATTCTCTCTTCAGCGCCACGGTGATCGCCCATGTCTTTCAGGGCGATCATGTGGATGTGCATCTCGATGTCCCGGCGCTTGGCAGCGCCTCGCTGTTTGCGCGCCAGTCCGGGTTGAATTCACTGACGCGCTGGCCCGTCGGCAGCCTGGTGGGCGTGAGCGTTGATGATGAAGGCGTATGCGCATTTAGCGCGGAGAAACAGGGATGATGATACCTGAAGTGATGAACGCGATCGTCGCCCGCCAGCCGGGCGGCCCTGAGGTGTTAGCCCAGGTAGAGCGTAACGTGCCGCAGCCTGGCCCAGGCGAGGTATTGATTCGTGTCGCCAGTGCGGGCGTGAACCGTCCCGATATCTTACAGCGCAACGGCATGCCGTTGCCGCCGGGCGTCACCGATGTGCTGGGGCTGGAGGTCTCCGGCACCGTTGCGGCGCTGGGAGAGGGCGTTGACTCTTTCGCGCCCGGCGCGCCGGTAATGGCGCTGCTCCCCGGCGGGGGCTATGCCGGGTATTGCGTGGCGCGCGCCGAACTCTGTTTATCCGTGCCGGAAAACCTGCCGCTCGCCCAGGCGGCGGGCGTGCCGGAAGCGGCCTTTACCGTATGGCATAACCTGTTTGAACTGGGCCGTTTGCAGCCAGGCGAAACCGTGCTGATCCACGGCGCGGCCAGTGGGGTGGGGACGTTCGCCATTCAGTGCGCCCAGGCATGCGGGGCGCGGGTTGTGGCGACGGCGGGTGGCGCTGAAAAGGTAGCGGCGCTGCGACAGCTCGGCGTCTGGCGCGCCATTGACCGACATAGCGAAGATTTCGTCGCGGTAATCCTTGAGGAAACCCAGGGGCGCGGCGTGGATGTGGTGCTGGATAACGTTGGCGGCGAGTACGTTGCACGCAACCTGAGCGCGTTAGCATCAGGCGGACGTCATGTCAGCCTGTCATTTATGCAGGGCGCGAAGATAGAGCTCGACCTGCAACAGGTGATGCGTAAGGGGCTGATCCTGACCTCATCAACGCTGCGTCCAAAGAGCGCCGCTGAGAAAGCGCGGCTGGCGCAGTGCATCAGCAAACATCTCCTGCCGCTCATCGCCGCCGGCAAAATCGCGCCCATTGTTTATCAAACCCTGCCGTTAGCGCAGGCCGCAGACGCGCATCGCATTCTGGAGGCCAACGCCAACATCGGCAAAGTGCTGTTAGAGGTGGCGTCATGATGCAACTCTATTTCGCCGCGACGTCCGCTTACGTCCGTAAAGTGATGGTGTGCGCGACGGTATTGGGTCTTGCTGAGGAGATCCAACGGCTGGATTCCGCTGCGCATCCCATTGAGCGTGACGAACGTATCGCCACGTTTAATCCGCTGGCTAAAGTCCCGGCGTTACGTACCGAAAGCGGGATCTCTCTCTACGACAGCCGGGTCATTTGCGAATACCTCAACGCGCGCGCGCAGGGTGGTTTATTCCCGCAAGAGGGGGATGCGCGCTGGCGGAGCCTTGCGCACCAGGCGTTGGGCGATGGCATTATCGATGCGGCGTTGCTGGCGCGCTATGAATTCAGCGCTCGCCCGCCTGAGAAACAGTGGCGGAGCTGGGCCGACGCGCAACTGAAAAAGGTCGCCGCCGCACTGGCGGAAATTGAACGTCAGGCCAGCGGTTTTAGCGAACAACCCCACGATATCGGGCTGATTGCCATCGGTTGTGCGCTGGGTTATCTCGACTTCCGCTTTGCCGAACTTAACTGGCGCGCCGGTCACCCGCTGACTGCCGCATGGTTCGCCGTTTTCGATGCGCATCCGGCTATGGTCGCTACTCGTCCGTACGTTTAATCAGGAGTTTGCATGTCACAGCAGATCTATTTTCTCAACGGGCCGAACGCCAATTTGTATGGGCTGGATAAAAACGGCACCTACGGCAGCGAAAGTTTTGTCAGCATTGGCGAGCGCTGTCAGCGTCGCGCCGAATCGCACGGGGTGATAGTGCATTTTCGCCAGAGCAACCATGAAGGCGTGCTGGTCGACTGGATTCAGGAGGCGCGACAGAACGCGGCGGGATTGATTATCAACGCGGCGGGGTTGACCTATACGTCCGTGCCGATCCTTGATGCACTGCTGACGTTTGACGGCCCGATCGTCGAAGCGCATATGAGCAACATCTGGAAGCGCGAACCGTTCCGTCACCGCTCCCTGGTATCGAAAGCGGCAACCGGCGTGATCGCCGGGCTTGGCGCGTTGGGTTACGAACTGGCGATTGATGCGGTAGTCAACCTGATGGAGGCGCGCATCGCATGAGCACCCTTGTATTTTACAGCGAATTCGACAGCTTCGACGAGTGGTCAGCTTTACTTGCACCCTATTTGCCCGGCGTGACGATTTGCCGCGCCGAAACGGTGCAAAAACCTGACGACGTGCACTATGCGCTGGCATGGCAACCGCCGCGTGGTTTCTTTGCGCCATACCGCAATCTCAGACTGCTGGTGAATCTTGGCGCGGGCGTCGACTCCCTGGTTGGGCGTGACGATCTGCCGGATATCCCGATTATTCGCCTGTCCGACCCCGATATGGCGCGCATGATGGCCGGTTATGTGCTTTTTGCGGTGCTGCGCTACGCGCGCGATATTCCGGCGTTCGAGCGCGCGCAGCGGGAACAGCGCTGGCACTATTTGCATCCGCGCGCACCCTCCAGTATACGTGTCGGCGTGCTGGGACTGGGGGAGTTGGGCGGGTATGCGGCGCAGGAGCTGGCGCGACAAGGTTTTGACGTGCGCGGCTGGTCACGTTCGCAAAAAGCGATTGCGGATGTTCGCTGTAGCAGCGGACCGGAGTCGCTGAATGATTTTCTTGGCCAGAGCGACATTTTGGTAGTCATGCTGCCACTCACGCCGCACACGGCTGGCCTGCTTAGCGCAGAACGACTGGCGTGCCTGCCGCCCGGCGCGGCGTTCATCAATGTATCGCGTGGCGCGATTGTCGACCAGACGGCGCTGACGGATGCGTTACGCGCCGGGCGGATTGCAGAAGCCACGCTGGATGTATTTGACCGCGAACCGCTGCCGCCGGGCGATCCGCTGTGGTGCATGGAAAATGTGCTGATCACGCCGCATCTGGCATCTGTCGCCATTCCCGCCAGCGCCGCCCAGCAGGTCGCAGGGAACATTCAGCGCGCCGCACGCGGCGAGCCGGTAACCAATCAAGTGTTCCCGGCGCGCGGGTATTAATATTTATAACCGCGCCGGGACGAAATGTGACGGCGTCACGCCACCCGCACCACCTGCGGATCGAAATAGCTGGGTGCCGCCATGCCGGGGATGTACTGGTCGGAGATAAACATGCGGCAGCGCTCGGCAAACGCGTTCACCACCATAGAGTGCTGCGTATGGGCCACGGTGGCGTAACCCAGCTGCATCGGTCTGTTTACCCCCGCCAGCCGCACGCGAATCAGGCGTTTGCCATCCTGGGAGAGATGCGCTTTCGGTCGCACGTTCGCAATACCAAACCCCACGCCGTTGGCCACCATGGCGCGTACCACTTCCATGTTGCCGGAGCGCATGACCACATTCGGCGTAACGCCCGCTTCGCTAAACAGCCCAAGGAAATATTCGCGGCTCCACGGCATATCCAGCAAAACCATTGGCATGGTCGCCAGATCCTGAATCGTCACCGCCGACTGCGTCGCCAGCGGGTGATGTTCACCCACCATCACATACGGCGGCAGCTGCGCCAGCGAGGTGAATGCGATGTCGTTAGCGGGCACTAAATCGTAAGTCAGGGCGATATCGATATCGGCAGCGCGCAACTGTTTCAGCAGCTGTTCATGGTGGCCTTCCACGAGCGTAATGCGCACGCCCGGAAACGCCCGGCCAAAGCCGAACACCAGTTCCGGCGTCAGCATGGGTGCCAGCGTATCCAGACAGCCTACGCGCAGCGGGCCGCGCACATTGTTCATGGATTCCGACGCAATGGTATAGAGGTTCATCATCTGCTCCAGAATGAGCTTCGCCTCTTTCAGAACCTGATGGCCGATGGCGGTCAGCGATACGCCCTGAGCGTGATGCCGTACGAACAGCTGGACGCCCAGTTCAGATTCAATGTGGGTAATAGCGGCAGAGATCGATGGCGATGAGACGTGGATACGTTCCGATGCGCCGATGATACTGCCCGCCTCTCCGGAAGCGACAAAATATTCCAGCTGACGCTGGGTAATGCGACTGAGCATGCAGGTTCTCCTGAGATCGCTGACGCCCTCATGTGGCGCCAGTCATTCTAATAGTGCAGGTTTCTTGCATTTCTCATGCCAAAACAGGGTCATTTTTTTGCGTCAGAAATTCTGACGCAAAGAGGAGGAAAAGGCTGTTTTACCGAATCATCTCGTATCGGCATAGTGATTTCACACCAGGGAACACCGTTCGCACCGCGTTGGCGCGCCGGGTTTCAGATTGCTACCACAGCCATTTCATGCATTGGGGATGAGAATATGTTGCGTAAGATTTGTGCCTTAACGTTGTTGACCACGAGCGTGTTGACCGCAGGTCATGCGATGGCCGCTGACAAGCTGATTGTCAGCACGTGGGGCGGCGGTTTTAAAGATCTGATTGATGAGACCATCGCCAAAGAATTTACCAAAGAGACCGGCGTGGAAGTGCAGTTTGTCACGGGCGGCACCATTGATCGTCTGAACAAAGCCAAACTGGCGGGCGGCTCGCCGGAAACGGACGTGACCTTTACGACGGCGCATGTGGGCTATCTGTACGCCAACTCCGGCCTGTTTGAACAACTCGATATGAGCAAAATCCCGAACGCGGCGAACCTGGTGCAGCAGGCGAAAGTCAGCCCTTATCACCTCGGCGTGTGGGGCTACGTTTACACCATCGGCTATCGACCGGATCTGGTGGCGAAAGGCGAAACCTTTGAGAGCTGGAACGATCTGTGGAAGCCTGAGCTTAAAGGGACGCTGGCGCTGCCTGACTGGGATCCGAGCCATATCATTGCGGTTTCCGCCAAACTCTCCGGCACCGATGCGGCGCACTGGGAGCAGGGCCAGGCGAAGCTGAAAGCGCTTATCCCGAACATCAAATCCTTCTATACCGATGATGCCAATAGCCAGCAACTGATCTCCACCGGCGAAACGCCTGTGCAGGTGATGCTGTCGATGAACGCCTACCACATGATTGCCGAAGGGGTGAACATCAAGCTGGTGATGCCGAAAGAGGGCGCGGTTCTGGGCGTTGATACCGTTGGCATTAACAAAGGCACCCGCAAGGCCGACCTCGCCTATAAGTTCATTAATATCGCCCTGAAGCCGGAGATCCAGCAGCAGGTGGCGAAGATTTATCACGGTAGCCCAACGGTGACGAACGCCCATATTGACCCCGAACTGGCGAAGCTACCGGGCATGTTAACCACGCCCGAGCAGTGGAATGCCACCATCAATACCGATCCGCAACTCCGTGCCGAGAAGACCGCAGAGTGGCGTCAGTGGTTCTCTGAAAACATCATGTCTCATTGATTGACCTGGCGGCTTGCGGGCCGCCCCGTTTCTACCGGCAACATACTACTCAGGCAGCAACGTCTATGACGAGAAAACCGACATTTTTACCCTGGTTCATTATTCCCGCCACGCTGACCGCGTTTGGGCTGGTTATCGCGATGTTCGCGGTGATGCAATATAGCGTACGCGCCTATATTCCCGGTTCGCTCGACGTGGGTGGGTTTACGCTGGCAAACTTTAACGGCCTGTTTAAAAGCATCTATGCCGATGCCTTTATCAACACCGTCATGCTTAGCGCCAAAACCGCCATTTTTGGCCTGCTGATGAGTTATCCGCTGGCGTACGCACTGGTGCGCACCCGCACTACGTGGATCAAATCCACCATTCTGATTATCGCGATTACGCCGCTGTTTCTCGGCGAAGTGGTGCGCACCTATTCATGGATCATCGTATTGGGCAACAGTGGCTTCCTGAATAGCCTGTTGCTGGCGATGGGCGTCATCTCAACACCCATTCAGTTTATGTTTACGCAGACTGGCGTGGTGGTGGCGCTGGTGCACGTCACTATGCCGATCATGGTGCTGATGCTGGCCACCGCACTGTCGCACATTAACCCCGATTATGAGAAAGCCGCCACCAGCCTCGGGGCAGGCCCGCTCCGCACCTTGCTGACAGTGACCATTCCGCTCTCGATCCCCGGCATTGTCTCCAGCCTGACCACCGCATTCGCCTGGACCTTTAGCGCCTTCGCCACGCCGCAACTGATTGGCGGCGGACGCGTTAGCACCGTGGCGACCCTGGTCTATCAACTGGGCTTCTCGTCGATGAACTTCCCGTTTGCCGCCGCGTTAAGCATTGCCGGTTTGATCCTGACCATCCTGTTACTGATGGCGCTGAAACGCATGACCCGATTCCTGCACGCGATGGGAGAGCACTAATATGACTCGTTCGATGAACGACAAACTGATGACGCTGACGGGCCGCCTGCTGGTCGCCGCTATTCTTATCTTTGTGCTGCTGCCGACCGTCGTGGTGTTTATCTCCTCGTTCAGCAGCACCTCGGTGCTGTTCTTCCCGCCGAAAGGCTGGTCGCTGCGCTGGTTCGAACGGGCGGTGAGTTACGATGATTTTCGTCACGGCTTCTGGTCCGGGCTGATTGTCACCGCATGGGCATCGTCGCTGGCGGTGCTCGTGGGCGCCTCGCTGGCGATTGCCATTGAGCGCTACTCATTCCCGTGCAAGCAGGTGCTGGAAGGCATTCTGCTGTCGCCGCTGTTTATCCCGCATTTCACTATTGGTCTGGGCCTGTTAATGCTGGTGTCGCAGCTCAACCTTGGACGCGGCTATCCGCTGGTGATCTTCTGCCACGTCGTGCTGGTGCTGCCGTTTGTGCTGCGCAGCGTATATGTATCACTAAAAAACCTCGAACAGCGTATTGAGCTGGCGGCGGCTAGCCTTGGCGCATCGCCGCTGCGCGTCGTATTGACCATCACCGTGCCGCTGATTTTACCGGGCCTGTTCGGCGGCTGGCTGTTTGCCGCCATTCTCTCCTTTAATGAATTTACCGCATCGCTGTTTATTACCACCCAGGCGACGCAGACCTTGCCGGTGGCGATGTATAACTACGTGCGTGAATTCGCCGACCCGACGCTGGCGGCCCTGTCGGTCATTTATATTACCGTTACCGCCACGCTGTTAATTATTGCCAATAAGTTTTTAGGGCTTGGCAAAGTATTAAACGTTGACGCCAGACATTAATAAATTGTGAATTTTGGGGATGTATTATGTCAGTAGAAAAAATTAATACGGTTATTGTTGGTGCTGGGCAAGCCGGTATTGCCATGAGTGAACATCTGGCGCTGATGGGGGTGCCGCATGTTGTTCTTGAGCGCAGCCGCATCGCTGAACGCTGGCGCTCAGAGCGCTGGGATTCGCTGGTGGCGAACGGACCCGCCTGGCATGACCGTTTCCCGTCGCTTAAATTCGACAATATTTCCCAGGAAGCTTTTCCGCCGAAAGAGCGTATGGCGCAGTACTTTGAAGATTATGTGAAGATGCTTAACGCGCCAGTACGCACCGGCGTAGAGGTTCATCAGGTGGAGCGCCTGACAGGGCGCAGCGGGTTCAGCGTGGTGACATCAGCCGGAGAATTCGAAGCCGACAACGTGGTTGCCGCAACGGGTCCGTTCCAGAAGCCGTCATTCCCGCAGATTGTGCCGGAGAGCGCCGGGGTGCAGCAGATCCACTCTTCCGTTTATAAAAACCCGCAGCAGTTGCCCGCAGGCGGCGTGATGGTGGTGGGGGCAGGGGCATCAGGTACGCAAATCGCCGAAGAGCTGCGGAAAGCGGGGCGTGAGGTTTATCTCTCGGTTGGGGAACATTACCGTCCGCCGCGCGCTTATCGCGACCGTGATTACTGCTGGTGGCTCGGCGCGCTCGGCCTGTGGGATGAAGTTAAAATCAAGCCTAAGAAAGAGCACGTGGCCTTTGCGGTGAGCGGCTATGAAGGCGGCAAAACCGTGGATTTCCGCCGCCTGGCGCATATGGGCATTACGCTTGTTGGCATTACCAAAAGCTGGGATAACGGCGTGCTGCACTTCGCCGATGGCCTGGCTGAGAATATCGCCGAGGGCGATAAAGCTTACTTCGACGTACTACGCGATGCTGATGCCTATATTGAGCGCAACGGGCTGGATCTGCCGCCGGAGCCGCAGGCCTGGGAGCTGTTGCCCGATCCGGCGTGCCTGCTCAGTCCGCTGACGCAACTGGATATTGCCGCAGCGGGCATTACGACAATTATCTGGGCGACCGGTTTTAAATTTGATTTCAGTTGGCTGCAGGTCGATGCATTCGATGAAAAGGGATTGCCCTTCCATAAACGCGGTATTTCCGCCGAGCGGGGCATCTATTTCCTCGGCCTGCCGAACCTGGTAAACCGCGCCTCATCGTTTATTTACGGCGTATGGCACGACGCTAAATATATTGCCGATCACATTGCGTTGCAGAACGCCTATACCGATTACGTTAAATCGTAATAGCTTCTTGCATTTTTTTATTATTATCAGCGGCTAAATAATCATTATTTAGCCCTTTTTATTGGATAGCGGATATGACCATAACCTGTATCGAAGAGTTACGGCAGCTGGCGCGTAAGCGGGTGCCAAAAATGTTTTACGATTATGTGGATGCAGGCTCATGGACTGAGTATAGCTATCGCGCCAACGAAACCGATTTACGTCGCCTTGAGTTTCGCCAGCGCGTGGCGGTCGATATTGCCGGACGCAGCACCGCCAGCGTGATGCTCGGGCAGGCCGTTACGATGCCGGTGGCGATTGCGCCCACCGGCTTAACCGGCATGATCCATCCTGACGGTGAGATCCTTGCGGCGCGCGCGGCAAAAAAGTTTGGTATTCCTTTTACGCTCTCCACGATGAGTATTTGTTCGATTGAAGCGGTGGCGCAGGCGACGAATTACCATCCATTCTGGTTTCAGCTGTACGTCATGCGCGATCGCCAGTTCGTTGCCAACCTTATCGACCGCGCAAAATCCGCCAATTGCGGCGCGTTGGTCGTCACTATGGACTTACAGGTGTTTGGCCAGCGCCATAAAGACATCAAGAATGGCCTGTCGACACCGCCAAAAATGACGCTGCGCAACCTGCTTAATATTGCCGGTAAACCGCGCTGGTGTCGCAGTATGCTTGCCACGCGTAACCGTAACTTTGGCAATATCATTGGCCACGCCAGCGGGGTTGATAATATCGACGCGATGGTGGAGTGGACGGCCCAGCAGTTCGACCCGCGGCTCTCCTGGCAGGATGTTGAGTGGATAAAGCAGCGCTGGGGCGGCAAGCTTGTCGTGAAAGGCATTATGGACGCAGACGATGCGCGTCTGGCAGTGGAGGCGGGCGCGGATGCGCTGATCGTCTCCAATCACGGCGGGCGTCAGCTGGATGGCGTATCGTCATCGATTACCGTACTGCCGGAGATTGTCGCCGCGGTAGGCGAGCGCATTGAAGTGCATTTCGACGGCGGGATACGTTCCGGGCAGGATGTGCTCAAGGCGATTGCGCTCGGCGCAAAAGGAACCTATATCGGGCGCAGTATGCTGTATGGACTAGGAGCGCTGGGGGAGGAGGGTGTCACAACGGCGCTCAACATCATTCGTAATGAGTTCGATTTGTCGATGGCGTTCTGCGGCAAGACGCATGTCGCATCGATTGATGCCGGGATCCTGCGGTAGAGCGTATCATTAGAAAGATGACGCATGATGTTTATTTTTGTATGGTAAATGATGATCTTAACAACATTAAGGCGTAGGCATGGGCAGTATTCAAGGAAAGTTAAAAATCGCAGCTGCACAATTTGCTCCGGTTCGCGGCTGTATTGAAGAGAATATGTGCTATCACGAATTACTGATCGCGTCAGCAGCATCGGCTGGCGTTAACCTCATCTTTTTTCCAGAACTCTCTTTAACGGGTTACGAACCAGAGATGGCTGAACAATTGGCTCTCGCCGATGAGAGCTGCCTCCGGCCTCTTCAAAGGTTAGCTGAGAAACAGGATATGGTGATTATTGCGGGGGCACCTTTGAACGTCAAAGGCCGCAAGCCAGCCATTGGCGCATGTGTAATTTCTTCGAAGCAGCCAATTTCCTATTACCGAAAAATGTATCTTCACCCCGGAGAGTCTGATTACTTTTCAGCCGGTGAAGAGGAGTGTGTTTTTACAGCACGCACATTTAATGTCGGTGTGGCTATATGTGCAGATGCAGGGCAACCGATGCATGCAGAACGAACGGTGCATATGGGGGCTGACATTTATCTTAATTCAGTTTTGAGCGCAGGTGGCTATGATAAAGATGCAAGTCTGCTGCAAAGTTACGCCAAACGTTACGCAATGCCTACGCTGATGGCTAATTACTGTGGCCCGTCAGGCGGTTGGAAACCGGTCGGAAAAAGCGCCGCATGGAATGAAAAGGGTGAACGTATTGCTCAGGCTCCAGAGGATCGTGCCGCACTGGTCATTATGGATTTACAGGATGGTAAGTGTTCCGGACAGGTGATCTGCCTCAGTAAATAAAAACTCTTGATAAAGTTATCACATGCATCGCACGACCAGGCTGAATATGGAGAACTGAGCCACAAGCAGAGATTAGTATTGAGCCCCCATAACCTCTGTCAAAGCTAAGTAGAGATGTCCGGGGTGGGGCAAAGTTCAAATGTCCTTTGATAATATTGAATTCCTGGATAAAAATCGCATCTTAACCTCTTCGTTTGAGTACCTTGTTGGGTTGACCCCGTATTCGCTTTATTTGTAGTATTGGGCTGCTTTGAAGTGTTTCATGTTCAAACGCGACGTGTTCTGTAAGTTCTTCCTGACAACAGAGCCGACAATATATACACATCCGCTATGGAGAATCTGACAACCGCTATGCGTATTACGCCACCCTGAGTTTTTCCTTCCTCTGTCGTACTGAGCAAGCCTCAGCACGCACTCAATAACATCCCGTCTGCGGATGTGCTTTACCGTACGTAAAAATGTAGCCCTCCAGGGCTGACTGTATCTAAAAACTGAGAAATTACTATGTTGCTGTCCTCGACGCGTAAGGACTGGCTGGGTAACGTCCGTGGTGACGTTCTGGCCGGTATTGTTGTCGCGCTCGCACTCATTCCAGAAGCGATCGCCTTTTCCATTATCGCCGGTGTTGATCCCCAGGTGGGCCTCTACTCGGCGTTCTGTATTCCTCTCGTTATGGCCTTCTTTGGCGGACGTCCGGCGATGATTTCGTCCTCCACCGGTGCAATGGCTCTCCTGATGGTGACGCTGGTGAAAGATCATGGCTTACAGTATTTACTGGCTGCCTCCATACTGACCGGGGTATTCCAGCTGATAGCCGGATATCTGAAGCTTGGCGGGCTGATGCGTTTTGTTTCACGCTCAGTGGTCACGGGGTTTGTTAATGCACTGGCAATACTGATTTTTATGGCCCAGTTGCCTGAGCTGACCAATGTGACATGGCATGTTTATGCCATGACTGCGGCAGGGCTGGGGATCATCTATCTCTTCCCTTATATCAACAAAACCATTCCTTCACCGCTTGTGTGCATCGTGGTGCTGACTGGGATTGCCATGTGGCTGCATCTGGATGTGCGAACCGTCGGGGATATGGGGAAACTTCCCGACAGTCTGCCGGTCTTCCTGCTCCCGGACGTGCCTTTAAATCTTCAGACGCTGCTCATCATCCTGCCATATTCTGCGGGGCTTGCGGTGGTTGGCCTGCTTGAGTCGATGATGACCGCCACTATCGTGGATGACATGACCGACACGCCAAGCGACAAAAACAGGGAGTGCAAAGCTCAGGGCATCGCGAACATCTGCACATCCTTTATCGGAGGAATGGCAGGCTGCGCGATGATTGGGCAATCTGTTATCAACGTAAAATCCGGTGGACGCGGACGACTTTCAACCCTCACGGCGGGCGTGGTGCTGCTTTGCCTGATTGTGTTCCTGCGCAACTGGGTCTCCCAAATTCCGATGGCAGCGCTGGTCGCGGTGATGATTATGGTTTCCATCGGGACATTCTCCTGGCGCTCCATTGCCAACCTGCGGACACACCCCCTTTCAACCAGCGTGGTCATGCTTGCCACCGTAGCGGTTGTGGTGGCAACACATAATCTGGCCTTCGGTGTGCTGACCGGTGTACTGATTGCTTCGCTCAATTTTGCCACTAAAGTATCCCGGTTCATGCGTGTAACCTCAGTTCTGGAGGGGACGAGCCGGACGTATACCGTCACCGGCCAGGTATTCTTTGCATCAGCAGACCGCTTTACGAGCCACTTTGATTTCCGTGAAGCGATTGAGAATGTGGTGATAGACGTTTCACATGCCCATTTCTGGGACATCACGTCCGTCAGCGCCCTGGATAAGGTGGTCATTAAGTTCCGCAGAGAGGGCGCCGGGGTTGAAATACGTGGGATGAATGAAGCCACCCGCACCATCGTTGACCGGTTTGGTGTTCACGATAAACCTGAAGAAGTCGAAAAACTGATGGGCGGTCATTAACAGACTGGAGGGAAAACTATGAATAATACTGTTACAGCTTGTGTGGACGGTTCACTTTCAACGCGGTCAGTGTGTGAATATGCGGCGTGGGCAGCCCGCACTTTGCAATCACAGCTAGCACTGTTGCACGTTATCGAAAAAGACAGCACCCCGGTAGTGTCAGACCTGACCGGCACTCTCGGCATAGACAGTCAGCAATTGCTGACCGATGAGCTGGTAGAAATTGAAGGGCAACGTAATCGCCTGCTGATGGCCCAGGGGAAAGCAATACTGGAAAGTTGTGCTGAACTGCTTCAAAAACAGGGAAGCCCGGATGTGCTTTTGATGCAAAAACACGGTACACCGGATGAAGTTCTGGCAGAGCTGAGCGACCTTCGTCTCATGGTGCTGGGGCGTCGGGGTAGCCAGCATCCGGTAGGCTCTCATCTGGAAAGCGTTATTCGTCTGCAAAAGAAACCCCTACTGGTTGTTCCGGAGAACTACTCAGTGCCTTCCAGAGTCATGCTGGCTTATGATGGCAGTGAAGAAAGCAGGAGTAACCTGGAACGTCTGACGATGAGTCCCTTACTCAGGGGGCTGGAGTGCCACCTTGTCATGGTAAACGGTAAGAAGGAAGAGCTGCTGACCGCACAGCAAATTTTACGTGACGCGGATATAGAAAACAGCACAACACATCTTACCGGGCAATCAGTCGGGGACGCGCTTATTCGTTACGCCGAGGAAAATGCTGTCGATCTGATAGTGATGGGGGCCTACGGTCATTCCAGGTTGCGGCAGTTCTTTATCGGTAGTCATACCTCCGAAATGCTGCAAAAGACGCAACAACCGCTTCTTATCCTCCGTTAGCACTGATTATCTTAAATAAAAAAGGGCGAGTTCTCTCGCCCTTCGTCACAAGAACACGTTTAGTTCAGCCGGTTACCTTTTTCATCAACTACCTTCTCACCGTCCTCTTTCGTGAACGCGCTTTTCTGCGCATCGGGAAGAATATCCAGCACGACTTCAGAAGGGCGGCATAGCCGGGTACCCAGCGGCGTTACCACGATAGGGCGATTGATCAGAACAGGGTGCTGCAACATAAAATCGATTAACTGCTCGTCAGTAAAGCGGTCTTCCGCCAGCCCTAACGCTTCAAAAGGTTCGACATTCTTACGCAGCAGCGCTCGTACCGTGATCCCCATATCCGCAATGAGTTTTACCAGCTCAGCTCGTGATGGTGGGGTTTCAAGATAATGAATAACGGTCGGCTCTGTACCGCTGTTGCGGATCATTTCAAGGGTATTGCGTGACGTGCCGCAGGCCGGGTTGTGATAAATGGTAATGTTGCTCATATCAGTATCTCATTACAAAGTGAAAGACAGACGAAGCGCCAGTGCTGCAAGCGTGACAAACAGCACGGGGATTGTCATGACAATGCCCACCCGGAAGTAATATCCCCAGGTAATTTTGATATTTTTCTGCGACAGAACGTGCAGCCACAGTAACGTTGCCAGACTGCCGATAGGGGTAATTTTTGGCCCCAGGTCGCTGCCGATGACGTTGGCGTAAATCATCGCTTCTTTGATAACACCGGTCGCAGTGCTGCCATCAATCGACAGCGCCCCGACCAGCACGGTCGGCATATTGTTCATCACTGATGACAGGAAGGCCGTCAGGAAGCCCGTACCCAGCGTTGCCGCCCACAATCCCTGCTCTGCCAGCTGATTCAGCAAGGAAGAGAGATAGTGGGTCAGACCGGCATTTCGTAAGCCGTAGACCACCAGGTACATCCCCAGCGAGAAGATAACGATTTGCCAGGGCGCACCACGCAGCACCTTACCGGTGTTAATGGCATGCCCTTTTTTCGCAACAGCAAACAGAAGCAATGCACCAGCGGCTGCGACCAAACTGACCGGTACGCCCAGCGGCTCCAGTCCGAAGAATCCCACCAGAAGCAACACCAGAACCAGCCAGCCGGTTTTAAAGGTATTCACATCACGTATAGCGTCTTTCGGTTCTTTCAACAGAGAAACGTCGTAAACGGCGGGAATGTCCTTACGGAAAAACAGATGCAGCATCACCAGCGTAGCCGCAATCGCGGCCAGGTTAACCGGGACCATCACGGCGGCATATTCTGAGAAACCAAGCTTAAAGAAATCCGCCGAGACGATATTCACCAGGTTTGAGACAATCAGTGGCAGGCTTGCCGTGTCAGCGATAAACCCTGCGGCCATGATAAACGCTAAGGTTGCCCCCCGGCTGAATCCCAGCGCCAGCAGCATCGCGATAACGATAGGTGTCAGGATCAGTGCCGCACCGTCGTTGGCAAACAGTGCCGCAACCATCGCACCAAGCAGGACGATCCAGGTGAAGAGCAGCCGCCCCCGGCCATTCCCCCAACGGGCAACGTGCAGCGCGGCCCATTCAAAGAAGCCGGATTCGTCGAGCAGAAGACTGATGATGATCACGGCGATAAAGGTGGCGGTCGCATTCCACACTATCTGCCAGACCACCGGAATATCCCCCAGATGAACGACGCCAGTCAGCAATGCCAGAATTGCGCCCAGTGAGGCACTCCAGCCAATCCCCAGCCCTCTGGGTTGCCAGATAACCAGGACGAGCGTGAATAAAAAGATAGCACCAGCCAGTAACATCAGAAACTCCATTCACATTTGTTTATTCGGATATATATATCGCCATCAGCAGGAGACAGATGCCACGCTACTGAGCTTGTTGCGTATGTTTTCTCGTTCACAGTTCCAGGCTGTATCAATAATACCCGCAGCCCATGCTGGCATGTGTGGCGACAGTCGGTAATGCACCCATTTTCCTTCGCGACGGTCGATGACCAGCTCGGCTTCACGTAAAAGGGCCATATGGCGAGAAATTTTTGGCTGAGACTCTGCGGTTGCCGCACAGATGTCACAGACGCACATTTCACCGGACTCCCTGAGAAGCATCACGATAGTTGAACGGGTCTCGTCGGCGAGCAGTTTAAAAAGCTGAACAGGCTGTAGCATGCTTAACCTCGTAAAAAAATAACAATACATATGGTATTTCATATGTGATAACTTTTAAAGCATAGCTTATGAAATGGAGATTTTTTATGACCGACTTACCAGCAATCGAACCGGCTTATTTTGATGATGCGCTTGCCAGCAAACTTACGGGCAACAACGAAACCATGCCGCGAATTCTCATCCTGTACGGTTCAGTACGAGAGCGGTCCTACAGTCGTTTTGCAGCGGAAGAGGCCGGGCGGTTGCTGGCAAAGATGGGGGCTGAGGTGAAAATATTTAACCCATCCGGTCTGCCGTTACCCGATGATGCGCCCGAAAGTCACCCCAAAGTGCTTGAACTCCGCGAGCTGGTCAGGTGGTGTGACGGAATGGTCTGGAGTTCTCCGGAAAGACATGGCGCCATGAGCTCGGTGATGAAGGCCCAGATTGACTGGATACCCCTGAGTGAAGGTGCTGTTCGTCCTTCCCAGGGTAAAACGCTGGCCGTCATGCAGGTTTGTGGTGGTTCACAGTCGTTTAACACGGTCAATCAGATGCGGATACTTGGCCGCTGGATGCGGATGTTCACCATCCCCAATCAGTCGTCAGTGCCAAAGGCATGGCAGGAATTTGATGATGAAGGGCGCATGAAACCCTCACCCTGGTATGACAGGATTGTCGACGTTACCGAAGAGTTGTTCAAAATGACGTTACTCCTGAAAGGGCACACAGCCTACCTGTCCGACCGCTACAGCGAAAGGAAAGAGAGTCATCAGGAGCTCGCGGCACGGGTCAATCAGGCCAAAATCTGACAGCCAGGCATGCCCGGATGGATTACCGGGCTTTAAATCGGTTTCTTCCCAAATATCTCTTCAGAGCGTGACTGAAGTTTCACCAGGGCATTGAACATATCGTCCTGATCCAGGGAACGCTGGGATTTCTTCGTCGTGGGAGCTTTACGCCTGCGAGAAGGGCCGTCTCCGGATGGTACGGATTGCGACCGGTTATTATCCCGCTCGGCCTGGACCAGCTGCGCCATTTCCAGGGCCCGCCCCAGACGTTTGTTATCCACAATGGCCCCCTGATCGATTTCAGAAAGCTTGTCATAGGTGGAGTAGGGAAGTGATACGCCATTAAGCCGGAGCTCTTTATGTCCATCCGGGTAATGCCAGACATCGATGTATTTACCAATCGCCCGACGACTGAATTCGCTGTCTTCAATCAGATAAAGGACTTTGTCGTATTGCACTGTGAGTGATTTCGACACTTTACGAGCTTCACGCCAGTTAAATACCATATCAAGATCGTCATCGACATCCAGTTCCCGATGAACATCAAACTCCTGGCGAGGCGCTTTTGCGAAACGACGGTTGTAATCGTTCATGAACTCTTCGGCAAATGCGTTCGCAGCTTCCATGGAACTGATGCCCTGGAGCCTGAGCTCCTTGACCAGTCGGTCCTGAAGCGTCAGGTGCGCCCGTTCAACGCGGCCTTTGGCAGCACTGGTTTCTGCACAAATGGTCTGAATGTTCAGTTCATGCATCGCACGGCCAAACTGGGTATCGCCGTCGCCGCCGGTTGCATTTTTATTGTTGATCCTGAATACGCTGGCTTTGTCGCTGTACAGCGCAAGCGGTTTGCCATGTTTTTCAATATAGCCCCGGGTCGCTTCAAAATAGGTGAAAGTAGACTCAGATTTCACGAAAAGAAGCTGCATTAAACGACTGGTTGCGTCATCAACGTAAACCAGTGCCGTACACTTAGGTCCCCGATTTTCAAACCAGTGGTGGTCGCAGCCGTCGATTTGTATGAGTTCACCGGCACAGGCACGGCGGTAACGAGGTTGCTGAATTTTTGGCGCACGTTGCTTACGTGGGACCCACAGACTGGCCTGAGTCATCAGCTTACGGACGGTTTCTTTGGAAAGATGAACACCGTGCACCTCAGACAGTTTTTCACAGGCCAGCGTCGGACCGAAATCGTTATAGCGTTCGCGAATAATGTTCAGCGCGTATGCGGCCAGTCCCTGAGGCAACTGGTTGTTACTGGATTTACCACGACGGCGGCTGGTCATGCCAATCGGACCATCTTCACGATAACGCGCAAGCAGACGACGGCACTGACGGTCGGAGATACCAAGCCGCTGAGCTGCCATTTGTGTTGTCAGACGCCGGTCGATGACATCCTGAATGATTTTGAGTCGGTTAACTTCATCCAATGTGAAAAACTCCGCTGCGAGAGCCGTCATGGTAATCCTTACTTGATTATACACGCCGGACATCTTAACTTAGCCATTATCGGACATTACAACTTTGCTACTACAACCTCAGTGCGCATAATGTATATTATGTTAAATTACGTATTGGGTTCCCACTGGCTGCTTAGCCCATCCCAGTTAATTCTTTAGAATCAGCATTGTTCCCCTTCTCTTCGTTAGCCCAACATGACTATCATCTCCTTTCTTTGTCTTTACCCGGACGGACCATAACGACAAGCCAGAGGAAAGATCTATGTCGAACGATCAAAAAGTTATTGATATCACCGTTCTCGCACAGCAGCTAAACGCTCTCGCCCAGACTGGACTCACCTATGCAAAGGATGTCTTCGATCGTGAACGCTATGAAACTCTTCAGCAGCTGGCCGTTGAGCTGATCGGCTCCCGCTTTGACATTGACGCTAAGAGATGGAATCACGTTTCTGAAGTTGGTTACGCAACGCCGAAAACTGACGTTCGCGCGTTTATCCTCCGCGAAGGCAAAATTCTGATGGTTCGCGAAGCTGACGATGGTCTATGGAGTCTGCCTGGTGGTTGGGCTGATGTTGGCGACACGCCATCTGTCGCCGTGAGCCGGGAAGTGAAAGAAGAGACCGGGCTCAGCGTAAAAGTGACAAAACTGTTGGGCGTTTGGGATCGCAATCTTCATGGCCATCCACCCTACCCCTGGCATGTTTACAAGCTTATCTTCCTGTGCGAGGAAACCGGCGGTAGTTTGGCCTTAAGCCACGAATCCACCGATATTGGCTTTTTCGACATTAACGAGCTGCCGGAGCTGTCGCTAACCAGGATCGTTCCTGAACAGATAAAAGTGAGCATGGAGATCGCCATGTCAGACTGTCCGACATGGTTCGACTAGCAAATATTCCGCTATTAAGAGCGCACCGCCATAACATCTTTTAGCGGTGTACTCTATTCTCTTCCAGTAAACGGTTAGCCTATGGGTTTAAACTTTGTTCCAGGGGCCTGCTAATTTAACATTACCTGGGATTTTTATTTCAAGCGTATTGCCAAACGCTGCATCTATTTTACTTAGCAGAGCTTTTGCATCCAGCATTCCAAGCTGTACCGGAGAAATTTCTGCCGCTGCTGCAAGCAGTGATTTTAAATCACCTAATTTACCTCTTATTGCTTTGGCCGATGCGAGATTCTTCTCATGGAGCAGATCTGCGCTGGCAAAGAACTCCGTGTCCGGACCGAGAGCTTGTATGAGATCGTCAATACTGAATTCTGCATAGTGCGTTGAATTAGCCAAAAACTTTCTGTTGGCTACCTCTCCATCTATTGCCAGAAGGAAAAACGAAAATCCGGTATTACCCAGTCTGCGCCAGTCATCTTCATTGGTATTACTGCCACTTGACCGTGAAAGAGATTTCACCCCTTTTTTCACCAAGTCCATATTGGTGGCAATCTCATTGAAGGATGGCGTCTGCCCCGCCGGGGCTGACGTATAATGCCGAAGCGTAAATTTCATGCGTGCTAGTTTTTCAAGGTTGTTTGCCGATAAAGATTTTTTTGAGTAATTAAGTTTGTTTTGCGTTATTTCTTCCATCATTTCAAAGGGATATGCCCTGTCATCAGGTTGATAACGGGTCCCGTATCTTTCAAAAACTTCCTGTGCCGATTTAGGCTGGCTTCTTAGACTTCCTGTCGGAGCAGCTGAGGCGCTCGCGCTCGGTTCAGCAGCTTTGGCGGCTGGCTGTTGGACCGGTAAAGCCGTAGGTTGCGGTGATGGTGGTGCTTTTACTGGACGCGGAGGGACTTTGGGCCGTACCGATTGGCCTGATGCCGCTCCTGAGTTGCTGTTTGTTTGTTGAAACATTGCAAGCTTGTCTTTAAAGCTCGTTCCAGCTGTACTGTTATTACCTACAGGAGCCATCCCACCAATATCTCTCAGGCTAACCGGGTTATTCCCTACCATTCGGAACAAATTCAGCCCATCCACCTCGCCTGCCGGGTCGGCGCTCACCCAGCGGCAGAGCCACGGGGCGTAGTAGCGGTGGCCGTAGTAGTACAGCCCGGTGCCGTCCCGCTCCTTGCCCGAGTAGCGCACGGTCTTGTAACTGGCCTCCACCTCGCTGCGCGCCGCCCACACCGCCGTGCCGCCGAAGGGATAGTACTCTTCCCGGC
>PQKR01000008.1 GCA_002918705.1 Escherichia sp. ESNIH1
TCTGAGGCAGCACCTGGCACGGCTGGGACGGAAGTCGCTGTCGTTCTCAAAATCGGTGGAGCTGCATGACAAAGTCATCGGGCATTATCTGAACATAAAACACTATCAATAAGTTGGAGTCATTACCATAATTCGAGTCGTTTACGCAAGCACTGTCAACAGCCTGATTCATTGTGCTAATAGAGTTCGATTTTTGTGCATTCGCAATCATCGGAAGCAGTAAAATCAGAGCCAATGATAACTTTTTCATATCCCTATTCTCATCAGTAAAAGTCGGGATTAATCCTAACAGGGGTAGTGGCTGAAACAAAATTCGCAGCGATTTCCAAAGCATAATTAGTATCAAATATCCTCAGCGACGATGCCCGCGCTTATGATAGCTCCACCGATCTCCCGTTCCCCATACAGAACCGGCACAGGGTTGCCCATGGCAATAGTGTTCACAGCGCCGCCGAACGCGTATGAAGGTCTGTTATCGGGATCGTCGCGACCCTGCAGACCTTTCGGTTGGGGTGAAAGCATCTGGTATACCCCACCAGCCATCGTAGTACCGCCAGCGATCATGAGATTAACACCCCATGGCTGACCGAATCCAAAAAAGGCTACGGCTCCGGCAATCACCATTACCGCGCCGAGAATCGTCTGGAACACCCCGGCCTTTTTAGCGCCCTCCATCACCGGCGCAATGCGGATATCGTTATCGCCACCAAGGTTCTGGTAGTCCTCTACCCCAATGTTGCGTTTACCCCGAAACACGGCGAAGACCATGCCATTTTTCTTGGCATTCATCAGGTAACTCTCCAGCCCATCAAAGTTAACACACAGGGCTTTCACAGCTTCTGCTGAGGTCTGGACCGCCAGCCGGTGGACGCGGCCAAACCGCGCGCCGAGAGCGCCATACAGACGAATAGTGGTTAAACGCGCCATGGTTTGATTTCCTTCGGTAAGTTTTTATGACGGACACATATCATCGTCCGATCTTTGAAGTAACCACGAGCATATGGCGTGGTGCATGAATGGTGTCCATAAAGGTGATGGAGCAACTCACCGTCTTCAGTAATAATCCCGGCATGATTCCACTTATCAGCCTGCACCTGCATGATGACCATGCAGCCAGGCATCGGGTCGCATTCAACGAACCCCTCTTTCTCCCAGTTATCGAAATAGAGGTTGTCCGGGTACTGGCTTTCCCACCAGGGGTAATCGACGCGGAAGTCATTTAGCGTAACGCCCTGCGTGGCATGCCAGTCCATTATCAGGCCCCAGCAGTCGTCAGAACCGAGAATGAATGGGCGATCGAGTAATGGTGCAACTGCCGGTGTAATTTCCGCGTATTCGTCGCAGTCGGGCGCGTAGATGCCCCAGACCACGCCTGAGTTGTTGCACTGCTGGCGATCAAGGTCAGACGGGATAGGTCGGGCACCATCGCCCGGGTGCGAATGAATGACGCGGATAATCGTGCCGGTATCTTCAGCATTTGCCCAGTGCTCGCCATCGATACGGAAATGCTCTGTCGGGTTTTCGTGGCTGTTTGGTACCGGGACGTAGCGCTGGCGGCGCCCCGCCTGAATAACGAGGCCACAGCACTCGCTTGGCGCCTCCTTCAGTGCATGTGACCGGATGGCTGCCATTATCGTTTTATTCATGGGGAAACCTTATCGGGAAATCAGAACCGTGCTGGGGTAGCCACCAAAATCGAGGATTGCGGTATTGGGTTCAGCCAGGCCCGCACCAAACCGCTTGCGGCAGTCGCTCAGGCAGCCGCCGCACGCATCCAGCGCCGGGTCAGTAACAGGATTGCCTTTGGCATCGAAATACGCTGTGCCGTTGTAGGTACAGCCATCGCCGCTTCGGTACTGGCCGCGCATCGCCCACTCGCACAGCGAGGTGATCTGCCGGGTAGGTATAACCAGCCCCTGCAGGTCCGCAGGGCTGCTCATGGCCCATGCCACTGTTTCGTCATGCTCAGCGGTTTTGGTATCAAGCCAGAAGGTCTGCAGAGAGAACATTGTCGGGTCAGCGGTCGGGTTAACACCGCCCGGAAAGTTCACGGCATCGAGATAGACGGCATAGGTGTCGATAATGCTCACTTTCGCGTTGACCATATCCCGGAACTGCAGACAGAAAGCCGTGATGTGGCCGTCGAGGTTCGACACGCTGAGATCAGGCTCTGCCGCCTGGTCTGTTGAAAGCTCAAGGCCTGACATCTGGAAGGGCCAGAACTCATAGACCTCACCATCCCAGATAATGGGCTTTGGCCCGAGCTTATCTTCGTCTCCGTTCGCCGCGTCAATTTCTTCAGGGGTATGCGGGAACGGGCTGTAGTGGAAACGGTGGATCCCGCCACTAAATTCTGACGCATCCACCTTGATTAATCGCACCCGGCCACCGGGCGCCAGTTTTGCAGCCTGATCGACCAGAGCCATTATGCGAACACTCCATATGCACGCCTGATGGTGAACGTCAACTCCGCAACGTTGCTGCTGATGACATTCTTACGCACCGAATTAGCAACTACGCGATAAAGGCCCTTCTCCTCTCCCGGCGGGGTGATAATGAATGCCTTGACTGTGTGGGCCAGCAGGAAGGCGCGGATCTCGTTAGCCTCAGAGTCCTTGCCGACATATTTCATCGGGACCTGTATGGCTGTGGAGTTAATGCCGTTATCAGCGACCTGCTCATAACCGTCGCCAAACTGGGCGGAGCGGATCGCCTGTTCATACTCAATAGCCCCGCCGCCCAGCTGCACAGGCCATCGGTAGGTTTCGACTGCCATGTTTTCTCCATAAAAAAGCCACCCGGAGGTGGCTACTGTTTGAATATCAGGATATCGCTGATTTACATCCCTGGGTATGTTGGTTACTCGGCCCGTCCATGTTTGGGGCATGGGCGCATTCAGCTAAGGAGGGATGGCTGATCACCTCTGGTTAAGGAATAAAAATGGTTAAAGGTCATGACTTCATGAAGCCACTGAGCCAACAACTGGATACGGTTTTGCCTCAGTTAGTAGAACACGATGATATTATTGATAAAGTTTTACCTTTTTACCTTGCTGTGACTGCCAAACTGTCGGGCAAGACACCTCAGCAATTCTTTGGGTATAACATGAAGGCTCTGGAAGCCATTTTTGGATCATCTAAATTAGGCAAAAATCAGAAAGAACTTGCTGAATCAGAGTACGCCTATCTGGTAAATGCGAGAGCCAGAGAGATATTCGATAAATTACCGGAAGTTGATTAATAGCACGGGCGCGTTAAGTCGCGCCCAACCCAAGGTTTCGGCAATAGTTTCGTGCATATTGCTCCGCTCGATTAATAACTTCACCGAAGGAGCATTTATCAAGATAGTCTTCTGAATAATTAATCACCAGCATGTTGTCATCGGACTTATCAGAGGTTAACCCTTTTACGACAACTTTAACCTTCAAAGTCTTCACTACTCCAGCAGTGAGACTGAAACTATCACAGATTTTTTCTGCGTATCCGGGTGCAATGCGAATGTCTTGCGTGGGAAACGAAACGTCAAAGCTTAACTGCATAACTGCCTCCAGCCTTTCGGCCTACTGTTAATTACCTATTTGGCCTACCGGCCTTTAACAAAGTTGTAAATCATTCCGCCGTTCTTCAGGTGCTTCTGCACTACCTGAGTGGCAGCGTTCTGCATCTCCGCCGCCAGCGCCCTGCCCATAGCATCGCCAGAGCCTTCTGATTGCGCTGAAGCATTGCCATTAGCATCGACGTGTACGGTGGTTTGTATCACTGGTGCCGTACTGGCCGCGCCTGCGTTATTGCCCAGGCCGAACATGGGGGCCCGACCGACAACCCCACCGCTGGCGTAACCCTGAGCTCTGCGCATCATGGCATAGAGGTTGTCCACGCCAATTGCAGCTGTGGCCTCTTTGGTGAATACAAACTCGTCTTTATGAACGATACCTGCAGGCTCATATTTGCCGCCGGGGCCGGTATAGCCCCCACCGTCAAAGCTTACATTCGCAGCGGCTGCCGTATATGACCCGGAGGGAGTGCTTCCACCACCCCCACTAACACTACCAGTAACCCACCCCAGGGCGGACTGTACGGCATAGGCCACCAGCAGTCTGTTGATGACATCTGCGATCATTTTCATCATCGAAGCGGCAAAGCTTTTGAAGCTGGCTGTGCCGGTGGTCACGAGGTTCGTCATCATATCGGATATGCCGCCCAGGGCTGACTGCGCCACGCTCTGCATGGAGGCATAGACGTTCGTGGCAGAGTCCAGGTATTCAGACCACCCTTTCTTAAAGCCAGCCCGCCAGTCACCGCGAAGCTTATCCTCCGCTTCGTAGTAGTCGTTAGCAGCTTTAAGCTCCTTCTGGTAGCCCTCATCCTCAAGGCTGCCGCCAGCATTAATCCAGCCACTGCGCAGCTGAGAGAGCGCCGTCTGGCGGCCTGCCAGCCTGTCGCTCATCGTTGCGCCTGATTCAAGCCCCGCCCGCTTCTCTGCCATCTGCGTGACATACTTGCTGGCCGTGTCCATGCGCTTGTTCAGCTGCTCCTGGGCGGTGATCTGGTCACCCAGCAGTGCCTTCTGGCGCGCCAGCGCCAGTACCTGGTCTTTGCTGGCCAGCAGGGATTGTTCCTGCCTGGAGAGGTTGCGCTTACCGGCAGCTTCCTCCAGTACGGCAAACTGCGCCTCGGTTTTCCATAAATCCTTACGCTGCTGACTGATAACGTCATTAATGCCCTGGTGCTCTTTCAGAACCCTGAGCTGCGCCTGAAGGGCCAGCAGATCAGCCTGCGCTTTGTCTTCTGCGCTGTCTCCAGCAGAAACCGCCGCCCCTCTGTTTTTTTTCTGTCGGTCTTTCAGTATTTGCTGCGCCCGGTCAGTAACCTTGCTTTGCTGGTTCGGGCCGCTGTCTACCGTTGTGCTCCTGTCACGGTTTACATAGCCCATTTCACCTTTACGTACTCGCGCATCGCGTGCAGTGTAGGATTTCTCAAGCTCAGCAATGTCTTTTTTGGTCTGGGCAATAAATGCTTTATTGTCTGTAGCCATATCCCCGAACAAGGACTTCATGCCGGGAATATTTTTGGTTTTCTCATACGCGGAGTTGGCAAACTCGGCAATGAGGACATCACCCTGCTTCAGTAAAATCTGGACCTGCTCAACTGTTCCTGCGACGACATCGATGATCAGATTAAGGGCACCGATAGTATGATCTCCCACCCACTTCCAGGCGTCGGCAGACCATTTTTTTATGCTATCCCACATCTGTTCCAGAGGCGTGCTGGCATCATCAATTTGCTGCATACGCTTTTGCATCGTATCGGCAAAAATCCGCATGCCCTCGCTGACAGCCTCTTGTTTTTTATCTGAGTCCTCCAGCCCGGCGATATAATTTAATTGCGAGACCGTCAGAAAATTATACTGGGAGTTCAGTTCAGCCAGCGCCTTGACCGGCGATTTCATTATTTCGGCAAACGAGGCTTCAATTTTTTCGGCCCCACTACCCATTACCTGGGTCCATTGCTGGGAGGTCTGCGCCACAAGCTGCAGCTGGGCGGTAGTGAACTTCCCGGACTGGGCCAGGCGGGCCAGGGTTTCAGAAACTGAGTTGGTGCTGGCGGTCGTACTCTCGCCTATTTGCTCAGCCATTTTCCATAGCTGGGCTGTAGATGTCGCAGACGCTCCGCCGGTTAACACGATCGACTGATACAGTTCACGGTTAGCCTGCTCAGCCTGCCATGCGGCTATAGCCATACCGCCAAGGATCGCAGTAAACCCACCCACGGCCAGCCTGGCAGGCGTCAGAAACCGTAACAGACCGCTGGCGTGCTCGGCATTCTCTGCCAGTGCGTTGGCATTTTCTGAAAGAGATTCTGAAGAATCATCAGACGCGTCCTTAATCCCCAGCAATTCTTCCTTGATGACCTGAAACAACCCACCAATACCACCGAATGAGTCACTGATTTGCCCGCCCTGCTGGATCAGCACCATCCATAACGGCATGCCACCAGCAATGGAAGTGGCAATATCAGTGAACTGTGCAGGAAGCATCCTCAGGGCCTGCTGATATTGCCCGGCGCTGAGGGTGCCTTTATTGAACACCCTTTCCTGCTCACCAAGCTTTGCGATGAACGGGGCGGCCTGCTCCGACACGCCGAGCTGAGCGGCTCTCATCTCCAGCAGCTCGATCCGCGTCTTGCCCATTGCGTTCGCCTGGTCCTGAAGCGAAGAGATGAACGAATCGCGAATGTTCTGGTTACGCCTGAGTTCCGCCGCCTCAGCCCGCTCTGTTGCCTCCAGTTCGGCGATCGCTTCTTTCAGCATGCGCGACTGCCGGGCTGCAATCTGGCGCTGGGCAGCTTCCTGCTGGACGGCGCGCTCCTGCTCACGCAGCCTTGCAATAACCGGGGCAGCTTCCTCGGCGATCCCCATTTGCGCTGCCCGGTACTCGGCCATGTCAGCCTTACTGGCGCGGAAAGTCGCCGCCTGGTCAGTAATGGACCTGAGAAAGTTTTCCTGCGCGGCGGTGGCGCGCTGCGTCTCCTGCGCCTGCTTTAAGCGCTCCTGCCCTTCAGCAGTCTCGGCCTCCATGACCCTGCCGAGTTTCTCCCGGGTAGTTTCCAGGACGCTGTTGTAGCGGGAGTAATCCTCATCAGGCACCAGTCCGCTCTTACGGAACCTGCTCAGGCTTTCCTGCAGGTTGTCCAGTTCGTCCAGCGCCCTGTTCACCGGGCTAATTTTATTCAGCAGGTTTTGCAGTTCCTGCTGCTGCTCTTTCAGGCTCTGGGTATTCTTTTTCTGATCGGATGCACCAGCGCGAAATACCGAATTGAGATCATCGGCCTTGTTTGCCGCGCCGCCGGCTGTCTGCTGGAAATCGTCCAGCGCCCGGTTCCCACGCTCCAATTCAGAAGTATTTACGCGAAGGGATATAGTCGCAATATCAGACATATTTTTCTCCGGGCATAAAAAAACCCCGCCTAGCGGGGTCTGTTAAAGTTTCTACTAAATTCAATTGTTTAATATGTTATTTCCCTTTGATAGCTTTGAGCATTCCTTCCAGTTCAAACTCAAAGGACTGCCTTAATCCCTGCGGCAGACTATCACGTAATTTGTTAATCATCGGTGCGTAAGTGATCATAACGGATAGTGCAGTATTCTTTGGCAAGTCTTGGTGAAGTTGAGTTGCAAAATCCTTAACCGCATCAAACTTAAGGATATCAACGCCAAAAAAGTCAGTAAAGTAAAAGTCGGAGCCAGTAAACTCTTTTGGCTTGCTATCTACCTGCATACTGCTACGTTCGGTTAGGTCGCTTCCACAATGCTTGCACTTAATTGCCTCTGATTTAATTAATTCTGCGCAAAATGGACATTTTACGTGTCCTGATGAATCTTCTATTTTTCTGTTGCCGAAAATAATCATCAGCAATCCGCATAATATGATGAATGCTCCAATAATGATGTGGTTCTGTTTGGATGCCATCAGGCCTATATTATTAACTCTACTTCCATATCCTGTAGCTACGCTAACGTCCATGCTTAGTGCAGAAAACAACCATACCAGGCCAACAATCAAAAGAATCCAGCCAAACCCTTTCATGATTTTCTCCATATTAAAATTTTTTTACATCTTAACAGGGAGGTGCGTCAACGCAACGGGAGTGGCTAGATTTTTAGTTTTGGAAAGTAACGAAGCAAGCAGCCTGGCGTACCTATCTCTGCTGCTCATGAATAAGATGGAGCGCTGCGGACTCCATCATTCTTATGTCGCTAAGTGCGGTTGCCTCATCCTCCACCCCGTTCAGCTTCATCAGCCAGGGCAGCACGTTATAATCCAGCCCGGTGATGCCGCCCATGCCCGTGCGCCATTGCGTACCCATTGACTGGAAGACAGCGAAAGCGGGCCAGACATCCGGCCATACCTCAACGGTCTGTTCTTCTTCGGTGTAGTCGTCAGCACTCAGGCCAAACGCGGCCAGGTCTTCGGTAGAGGGTTCAGGCGTATAAAACGCCGAGGCAACCGCTATCAGTTTTTTTCGCGGTTACCCGTCAGTTCGCGGTAATAGGTGCCGACGATCGCTTTCATCGCGCCCGGGTAGTTGTCCAGAAGCACTTCAAGATTTTCCTGGCTGAACGCGTCCGGCAGTGCCCAGCCCTCGGTGATTTCCACCAGAAAATCGATGGCGGTCTTACCTTCCAGCGTCTCAAGCGCGGCCAGCTCCTTAAGCGGCTTGTGGCGGAAAGTAAACGTAAGCATGCCGTCATCATCACCGGCGCGAGGGATCTTAACGTCGGCTTTAAAAGTGGGTTTGGGCTGAAGCTGAAATTTAGTGGCCATATGTTCCTCGGCAGAAAGAAAGGCCCGCTGACGGGCCTGTTAAAGGGTGAATCAGGCAGTTGCCTGCGGGGCAGCGTCTTTGTAGAAGGTGATATCGCGGGACTGGATGGCAAACGCAGGCTGTACCGTTTCGACGTTGTTTACAGCGGTGGTTGGCTGTGGGTCGAAAGACGCTTTCCCGGACCAGTAACGCATCTCTTTTGCCTTTGGTACGTACATGCGCAGCGGCAGCGTGTCACCGGAACGGTCAGCAGCTGACAGCACGGCATAAATGGGCAGTGTGGAGTCATGTGCCATGGTGAAGGTCTGCGACTTGGCCGCCTTGTAGGTCGCCAGGTTGCGCTGGCGGTCATCGGCAAGGAACTGGATCTGCGTGTACTGCTGGTCACCGCCGGACTGTGCAACCTCGGTGATCTGCGGAATTTCAGTCCACTCGGCTACTTTGCTCAGGGAGCCGGTGCCGGAGCCAGCCGGGAAGAAGTTGGTATCGGTGCTGTTAATCACCCCGATCGTCACGCTGGTGGTCGTCTGCGCCGTGACGCGGGCCACCAGGCTGTCAATCAAAGCCCAGCCACTGGAAACCAGCACCACATCGCCCACAGCGAGGCCGTGGCCGTTTGCGACGGTAAAGACAGCGCCTGCGGCATTGCTGACGCCCGACACTGCCACAGGCGTGGCAAGTTTCGAGCCGACGAATACCGTGGCGCCATTAGGTAATGCGAAGCCCATAGGGATTCTCCGTAGTATGAAAAAATAAACCGGCAGCGCCGGTGGGGATGATCAGGCTGAGATATCAGCCCGGTAGTTGATGCTGACGGGGATGGAGTAGGACACGCCGTCCGGTATGCCGGGGTAGATGGCAGGCGGTGATGTCACCCAGGCGGTAAAGCCGTCGCCGGGGATCTCCTGGTTCTCCGGGAACAGCCCGGCGACGCGGCGGGCCAGCGCTCTGGCCTGTGATTTGCCGCCACCCGCTGGCGCGACGACGGTAACCTGATACACGCCGGGGTAGACCCGGCAGTCACCAGCCATATCAATGCTGTAGGGCTGCGCGGGCATATCGTGGGAGATCAGATACAGCCCGTCGCCTGGCGGATCGAACTGAATGTTATCCCACGCTACCAGCACACCCTCGCCGTCTGCCCACAGACCCAGCATGGCCTCAAGCGCCGTTGTGATGTCCGGTATCATTTTTAACCTCGCTGACTGCCTCGCTGAAGTACCGCTGGATCTCGGCGGCAGTGATGCGCACCATGCCGCCGGGAGCCTGGCTGGAATGGCCCATCTCAAGCGAGTATGCGTACGGGACGTTGTTGCAGAAATAGACCGCCGTGGTCCCGACTTTGAACTGCTCCAGCACCAGATTACCCGCGGCGATCGTCTCATGCCCGGCCTTATCGATACGCCCGGTCTCGCCTCCGGCCCGCTGGTCAAACGACACCTGCCAGTTACCTTTGAACCTCCCGCCCGTATAACGCGGCGGCGCTTTCAGGTCCATGCTGTCGTTAACCTTACGACCCGGCCGCAGCCGCCCTGCTTTCGTCAGGTTGTCCGGGTTCTGCCGCAGCAGGCTGTTGTGCTCCCTGACCGCCGCGTTATAAGCCGCCGCCGTCTGATTCACCGCCCACAGATCGGGATTGCCGACAGGTGACATCTGTACCAGTCGTGCCAGGATTTTGATGCCGACCACGCGCACCACTTCCTCCTGTCGCTCCTTTGCCTTGCTGACGAACGCATTAATGGACACCATAAACGCCTGGTTGTCTGCCATGTCAGGCCCTCAGCTGAGCGCGGTAGCACAGCAGCAGTTTGCCCGGCTTAACCGGGTTGGGCTTCTCAATGCGGTACCATTTGCCGTCCACCTCCACCATGTCGCCGGTGCGCAGCTCGGTATCGGCGGTAAACACAATGCGCGTGTCACCGTTTATAATGACCGTGCCGTCAATTTCGCCCGGTTTATAATCAGTCCGCACACCGATTGCAGTGAAGGTCTTATCCGGTTCTCGATGCTCAACGCCGCCGGTGACCGTTACGGTGCCCTTGCGCTTTACCGGGTACGCCGCGCCGTTCTCCGTAAGCAGACGCGTGCTGGTGGCTTTCATGCGGGTGTAGTTAACAGGCATATTAACGGCGCTCAATGTTGGCGTTGATAAAATCCAGCTTCAGCGACTCCAGCGCCCCGACGAGGACATAAGGTCGGCCGCCGTTGTGCCAGCAATCCAGCGCGTTACCGTCGCCGTCGATAAGCAGCAGCGCTACGCTATGGCATGAGCTTTTACGGGCATGTTCCAGGGCGTCGGTAAGCAGTCGGATCACTTCAGCATTATCGGTACCGGATTCAGGCTTTGGCTTGAACGGTACGATCGTTAAATCAGGCATATTATGCACGCTCCGCAAAAGTATTTACTGCATAGCCACGACCACCAGCCAGATCGCCGAGCAGGGCCATCACCGCCGGGTATGACGGTCTGAACACCTCACCATCAGCGACGGCATACGTCGTGGTTACGGCACCCTCCACGCGCTCGGACTTCACAGCCGCCTCACGCACACTGCCCAGCAGATCGCCATCCATCGCCTCGACCGCCAGCATGCACTGCGCGGTAACAACCTGACGCGGCACCTCACCGGCAGGCAGCTCGTATCCGTCAAGGATGATCCCGGCGCGCGGCCACGCCAGTGGCTGGTTCGGCTTGTCCGGCCTGCCTGCCCAGTCCAGCCCCTCCAGATAATCCATTGCCCTGATGAGCAACGGCAAGATCTTTTCCGGCAGTGTGATATCGCGCAGTTCTGCAAAGGCTTTCAAATCCCCCTCGCCCGCATAGCTGTTCATGGCCGGTGAAGTGATATCGGTAATGATCATCGTTGCCCCCAAAGAAACGGGGCTTTCGCCCCGTCAGTTACTCTCCGGTAGCGGCAGTGAAAGTAATTTCTTCACTGGCTTGCGCCACACCATCGACCGTACCCGTTACGGTGAACGTTCCGGCGGTATCAGAGGTCAGTTTCACCGTGGCGCCACCGGCAGAGCCGGTCTGCGACGCTGCAGTGCTCAGCGTTCCGCCAGTAGACGACCAGGCGACAGCCGCTCCGGACACGCCCGCGCCGTTACGGGTGTATTTCAGGGAAAGGGTAACCGCATCGGTACTGTCAGCAGTTGCGGAGGTTCTATCCGCTGACAGGGTTACTCCCCCGATGCGGCCCCCAGCTTGATCAGCACACCCGCAGTGGACTTGTTGCTGGTGAAATGCTTCTTCCAGTTACCGGCCGTGCCGATAGCAGTCAGATCCGGGTTCTCGCCTTTGGCCGTATCCCAGCTGTAGCCCAGTAATTCAACATTCACCGTACCTTCCGCACGATAGCCGATTGCGAGGTTTTCCTGGTCGTTGATGTCGTAGGAACGGAAGCCCGGCGCCTGCGATTCGGTCACGGTCACCGCACCGGCCACCAGCCCCAGAATTGCGGCAGCGTCCATGGTATCAGTCACCAGCACCGGCTTACCCAGTGTGCCCGGCTGGCCGCCGTACACTACCACGCCCGCTTCTTCGTAAATCTTGCTGGCGATCGCCTCGTCCACGATGTCGAAGTAAGTAGCGGAGTGCATGACGAACAGCACCACACGGTTAAATTTGTCGCCGTATTTGCGCAGACCGCGAGTCAGGGTTTTCTTCCCGTCGGTTTCGATATCGGCGGTAACAACCATATCGGCATTCGCCCCAATCGCCGCCGTTAACGCCTTCAGGCCATATTTCACATAGCCTTCCAGGGTGGCATCGGCCACATCAACGCCGATCACCTCGGAGAACTCATCAACCGTGCGGCCACGACGTTTGAATGCTTCTTCAGTGGTTTCGTACGGACCGTATTTCCACGGTGCCTTAACAGACACCGCTTCGCCTGCACCGATTTTTTTACCATTTACCTTGCCGGTGGAGTTCACGTCACGCGACTCGATGGAGCCACCTACCTTGTAGAAAGCGCGCTTACGGAAATCGCCCTCAATTAGCTCGTTATCCAGCAGGATCGCCCCATTAGAAGAGGTGTTGAACACCTCAAGATTATCCTGGCGGCGCTCGAGGAAAGCGGTCTGCGCCAGATCGTCATAGATGACCAGATCGTTATTAACAGTTGTAGCCATTGAGTAAGTCTCTTATTTCGGGAGTTTGAGGAAGGCCTGCTGGCCATGCTTGCGGATATAGTCCGCCTTTTCGCTGGCACTCATCTCTGAACGTTTCTGGCTGCCACCACCGCCTGGCTTGTGCCCGCCAGCGCCGGTACCTTCAGCGCGCGGGAACAGGTGCGGGGCCGTCTCCTTGAGCGACTCCGCCCATTCAAGCGGGCTTAGTGGGGTTTTGCCGTCTTTGCCGAACAGAACGTCGCCATTTGCATCAACTGCTACGGCCTCGCCTTCGTCGTTGAGCTGGAATGTGCCTCTGGCACGCAGGATCAGGTCATCGGATGCTTCTGCCAGCGCGCCAGCTTTTGACGCTGCCGCCCGGATGGCATCACCGAGTACGCGATCCCGGAATTTCCCGGAGAACGCTTCGGCTTTATCCGCGCGTTCATTGGCCGCTTTGATCTGCTTATCGACATCAGCACGCAGGCGCTCAGTGCGTTTATCCAGCACCTCGTCAATTTTCCCGGCGGCGATCAGCTTTGCCTCTTCGTCGTCGGAAAATCGCTGCAGAATGCCGCGCACGGCATCAGGGTCGATGCCTTCATAGCGGGACAAGTTATCTTTCTGCTGCTTGATCGTGCCCAGCAGCTCGGAGTTTTTGGTTTTCAGGCCGGTCACCTGAGCTGCGACCTGATCATCAATCAGCTTCTGAATTTCTGGCGTAATTTCGGTACCGCCGCCCCCGCCGCCCTGGCCATCGTCTTCAGGTGCGTAGTATTTCAGGAGCATATTTCGGATTAACATGGTTTCCCCTTGGGATGTTATGGGCCTCGCCCAATAAAAAAGGCCGCCCGGAGGCAGCCATGAGTGAAAAGGTGTTGGGGTCAACTGAGCGCTTTAAGGCGGGCCAGGCTTATCCATTCGCCTTTGTCCGTGAACATCTCCCCGAGCTTCAGCTCACCGGCGCGGTAAAGCGCAGCCCGCTCAGGTCCGAGGATCTCATCCTGTCGTTGCGGCGACTGCCGGGCCAGCCAGTCCAGATAGGTGGTATCCGCCGGCACCTGCCCATCCATGCTGGCGCGGGTACCTTCATCTAGCTCGTCACTGTCGATCCCGAGCTCACGCCATGATTTGGTAATCAGTGTTTCCGTAGAACGGCAGCAAAAATGGATTTTCCCCGGCCCCTGCAGATACGGAACCTTGTGACCGACAGGTTTGTTGTCCAGTGTGTAACGCAGGCGATCACGGATGATGCACGTCGGCGTGGTTTTGTTGTCCAGCGTGGAGAGCCACTGTTTACCTTTCAGGACATCGCCGTTGGCTTCTGCAAAATTAGTCCGCGCCGTGGCTGCCAAGTGATTCACAGCCGTTTTGGTAATGCTGGCGGCATTGGTCCGGCTGAGTTGAAGCGCCCCGTCCTTATAGCCTTTGCTGGCGATCCCGCGAACCTGCCGGGCAATCGTCTCTGTGGTATCACCCAGCAGGTAGCCGCGGCGCACTGCATTAACAACGCGTGCCATGCGGTCGGCTTCAAGGTTATCGGCCCATTCGCTCAACAGACGTCCCTGAAAGGGCTGGGCCATGGCCGCCGCGTAAAGCTGCTCAGGCGTGATGCTCTGCAGCGGGTACCGCTCTTTCACCCGCTGCGGCAGCAGCGAATCAAACAGGCTCAGCTGATAGCCTGCTTCATGCCCGGCCAGTTGCAGAAGCTCATCCGCCAGGCTGGTCTGCATGCCCGCGATGGCCTGCTGGTTAAGCTCACGTACGCTGCCAAGCAAACTTTCGAGACGGCCCACGGTAAACTGGCTGGTGGGCAGACTGTCCATCGCCACCAGCAGGCGTGCGGTAAGTTCGGCGTCGCTGTCGTTCAGAAGCTTCACCATGCGGTTTGCCACGCCAGTGCTGTATCGGCTGATCCAGACGGTGTGAGCTATGGCTTCGTCACGTAACCTGTCATTTACCGTTGCCATTGTTACCGCCGATCAGGGTGGGATTGGGGTTGTGCAGCTCGTCAATAATATCGTCGGGGCTGTCTGCCGGATTGATGAGGTCAAGCTTCTGCAGCGCACGAACCATATCAGTGTCGCGGATTGCACCTGATTGCCAGGCGTTCACAATAGCGGTCACCATGCCGGACTCGGCGACCTTAGCAATAAACTCCTGATTGATCGCGTAGGCCGCCTGCTCCTCGCCGACGCCCAGATATTTCGCGCACCAGCCGATGGCCAGTGAGTAGGCCTCTGATACGTTCGAGACGCAGATCCCCAGCACAGAAGTGGACGATGTCTGCTCGCTGCTGGATTGAGTTGCCGTCTTTACCGCCGCGTTCTGCTCAATGAGCCGGGCACCCAGCTGCACCATGTAGTCACGCTTGCTGTCCATCGCCTCTTTCGCCAGCATATTAGGTTGCGCCTGGGCATAACCAAAACTGCCCTCTCTGGGCAGCAGCAGCGGCGAGCGGGAGCCGATTTTAACCCCCTTCTTTTCCAGATGATCGCGCCATCCTTCATCAAGTCCCGTCATGTAGGGCTGGACCTGGCCGCAGAACCACACGCTGTCTTCGTAATCAGCACTGTTCCGGAAGTGACCATGATTTATCTCCACCAGCGCGGCGAGTGGTGAGTCGTCGATAGTCGGATCGTTGTTCTGCGCGCCGACGAAGGTGAACGGAATTTCGTCCCAGCTGTCTTTGCCTTTGGGCTTCGGCTTGTATTCACTGGTAACAGCGTATGCAGCGGAACCGGCATCCGCGCTGCGGCGCCACACCCGGCAGATGAACCGGCCCTCTTCAAGCGCAAGCTCGCGATACTGGACCTCATCCTTAAACGCGTAGCCATCCTCCTTCTCTACACATTCACGCAGCACCACCAGCACCAGCTGATCGCGACCGTTAATGCGCTTCGTTCGCCAGTTGATAATATTCTCAGCAAGGTAGCGCAGAATGATGGCCTGGTCGCTGCCTTCTGCGTAATCGACGTAGAGCCCGTCGCGGGCCACCTCCAGCACATTCTCGGTTACCAGCTGTGACTGCTGGTAAATACTGGTGCCAGCGCCGTCGGCGTTCTTCAGCAGATAGCTCAGTTTGTCCGGCGCGGAAAAGGTCGGATCCTTTCGGAAGGCCAGCCCGAGGAGGCCAATCTTGGTATTGCCCGTGATCGCGTAGAACACCGCCCTCTGCAGGTAGTCTTCGTTGCGCTTGCGGTTGCGCATGCTTTTGTCTGTGGGGTCAAGCAAAGGCAGATAGTTGTTGCCCGGTTCTTTTACCGCCTCTGCCCCTTTGCAGAAATCCCTGATTTTCTTCCAGGCAGCACTGGCCGCCCGGTGCTCAGGACGAACCCAGGTGATGTCGTTATTAGCCATATCAGAAGGTGGTATCCATAGTGATTGAGTATGCCGGTTTGACGATGGGGTAATCCTTCACAATGAAATACCCGCCACCATCGTTGGGGTGATCGTTATCCGCCTTTTTGTCCGGCTCGCCGTTTTTATCCCATACCTGCTGCTCAAGGCTTTCCGTATAGACCGGGCAGCGCTGGACGTTGACCAGGTAGCGGCGTTCGCCCAGCGCATTGCAGAACATGGCGTTCATCGAGTTGATACGATCCTTCACCGGCGGGTTGGAAGCGTTAACCATGACGCTGAACCCCGCCTCTTTGAGCTGAGCGATATCGGTCAGGCTGGCGCAGTTGGATTTGCGGCTGTCGCCGGAGGCATCCGGATAGATGTAGATCTGGCGGCTGGCAACGTAGCGGCCGCCCTCATAGCGCCAGAACTCTTCCTGAATGCGTTTGATCATCGCCGGGGTATCATAGACCTTCACAAGCTCCCGCACCGCGCGCGGCAACCCTTCACGCTTCACATGAACGATGGCTGCCATCTTACCGACGTTGAAGTCCATGCCGATAAACAGCGGCTCACCCGGCAGCTCTTCGTCGGTGCAGTTGTTCAGCTTACGATCGAACTGGTGGTAAATGGTGCCGCTGG
Organism: Escherichia sp. ESNIH1; assembly: GCA_002918705.1. Classification (GTDB taxonomy): domain Bacteria; phylum Pseudomonadota; class Gammaproteobacteria; order Enterobacterales; family Enterobacteriaceae; genus Pseudescherichia. The sequence continues at coordinate 16,422 of PQKR01000008.1, forward strand.
TCAGGTTAGTGAAATGTCCGCGCAGGTAGGCTTTAATCAGCTCCGGCGGATAGCTCGCCAGCAGCGACGGAATATAGTCGTCCGGCAGGTTCGCTTCGTTATCGAATGTGGAGGCCTGCACCAGCCCATACAGAGCCGCCAGCTCCGGCTTATCGCGTACCGCCTTGACGAACTGCTGGTAAACGAACTTATACCCTTCGGGCGTGGTGGTGACATCAATGCCGTTGCGCAGGCCAGCGACCTTATAGCGCATGCGGGCAATGATTTTCCGCCAGGCCTGCTGCGCTTTGAGCGCGGACATCACGTCCAGTTCATCCACCAGCGCGTTACCGATTTTGAAGCCGACAATGGTGGCCGGCTTTTCCATCGAGCGACAGATAGTGGTTCCCCGATACTGCCGCCCGGCGTAGAAATGGACCTCTTTGTTACTCTCGTTGATCTGGACCTTGAGGCCCCAGTCGAACGCCACCTCTTCCACCGTCGGGTAGAAGATATCGCGGATCTGCGGATAGGTCGGCGCGAAGTAGCCCTGGTTGATTCTGGGGTGTTCCCACATCCCCTTGCAGATGCCGCCACAGCCCACCCACGTCTTACCGGAGCCGAAGCCTGCCACGTAGGCCTTGAACTTATGCGGCATCGCCAGAAACTGCGCCTGCGGTACGTTAAGGGTCGGCGATATCCCCGTCATCGTCTTTCCTTACGCGAGCATCCGCGACGTTAATGTTGATTGCCACGGGCATCGGTACCTCATCTTCAGGATCGGCTGCCAGCTCCTTGCGGAGTTTCTCCACCTCAAGCTGGCGGCGCTCGATTTCGATCTGCTGCAGCTGCTGTGCAAACTCGCTGTCCGCCAGGCCAAGCCGCTTCATCACGGCTTCATACATCCGCTCCCGACTTATGGCGGTGATCTCAACGCCGTTCTTGCCGAGCTTGATGCCGGAATAAGCCAGGCGGGAAGCAGGCGGCAGCTTACGGGTATCAGCGAAATATGGCTGACCAATGCCGTCACCATTGCAGCGCGGGCATGCCGGGTTAGGTTCCCGGTTGTGGTCATAGCCGTAACCGCCGGGATCCTCAGGAAGCCTTGCCCCTTCCCTTCGCTCAACCTTCGCCGTCTCTTCTTCAAACTCAACTGCATCGCGCCATTGGTAATGATGACCGAAGCCCCAGCAATAGCGACATGCCCCGCGGCGGTACTGTGAAAGTTGGTTAGCGTCAAAGGTGGCGAGCTGCCACATCTGCGCCAGCACCTCATCAGCACTGGCGAGCGTTCGCATCAGGGATGCCTTTTGCTGTTTCGCAATAGCAGCAGCAACTGAAGTTTTCTGAAGGAGCTGGTAACCAATTTGCTCAGCAGTCTTCGCACTGTACCCGGCACGTATGGCGGCCTGGGTGGCGTTGCGATCCTTAAGGTATTCCGCGACAAAGACACGCTGCTGTGCTGTCAGTCCGTCGCTCTCTACCAGCTCATCTGCGCTCTTTTCCTTCTGCGCATTGCGCACTTTTTTCTGCGCAGGTTTTTGCACATTTTGCGCAGCGGGCTTTTTGATATGACGACGGGCGGTTGCGTAGTTCAGTCCCTGCGCTTCACACCAATCTTTGGGAGAAATGCCGGTGCTGGCATGATCGGACAGGAACCGCTGCTGAAGCTCGCCCCAGTCCGGTTTTGCCATGTTCTTAATCCTGGGTTAGAGCCATTACGATGCCCACCTGCGGAAGGCATTGGGATGGCAATAAAAAACCCCGCTAATGCGGGGCCAGTCTTACTTTTCGTCGGTTGTTTTATCCCAGTCACGCCGAAATTTAACCGGATTGCTACTACCTTCTAATGACATAACGACTCCTGTTTCATGGATATAAAAAAACCGCCCTAAGGCGGTTCTTACTTATTCTGGCTGTTTATCACCAGATTCTGGCGCTGACTCAGGGTTGTCTTTTGGTTTTTTATCCGTCTGCTCAGACTTATCATTTGTAAGGTCGTCAGGGATGGGGCTTAAGTCAGGATGGTCCCCTTCAACTGGGCGGTCTGTCATATTAACCTCCATTTGGGTTCATGGAATCTTAAGTATAGACAATCTGTTAATTGTTCTCTGGATATTTGGATGCTCAGAGATGGTCTGCTGTAAGACCGTGTACGGCTGCTTCCTGGAGAGACTTATGTGCACTCAATGGCAGGCCAGTAAGAGGGTGGCATCGAATGAAAATTCCATCCATACGGCGAACCTTACAGACAAGCCCACGGCATTTTTGGCCTGCTGAATACCATTCCCCGTAGACAAGGAAGACACCTTTTACCTTTTCTATGATAAGTACCCTGGCGTCACGTTTTATCATTTTCACTTCACCGTGCTGGTCAGCAGGTCACCGAAAAAATGCCGTCTAAAAGCTGACGGCATAAAAAGTGGGTTATCAGGTGTAATCAGGTCACTCATTCGGCCTGTATTAATGATAGTTCCCAGAACTATAAATTTGGAATAAGGAAAGACATTATTTCTTATTTTGTCGATTAAATCACGTTATCTGTGCTTCATAAACCAGCATTGACAGCCCAGACAGAGCAACTAGTCTTCCTTCAGAATTGCTGGCCTGATGTTGCAGCTCCGGAACTGGTAATCACCGTACTCGGCGCGCAGCTCTGCATCAACCTCATCAAAGATCCGGTCATACAGCTGGCGCGTCGGTTCGTTCTCAAGCGCCCGCACAAAGTGTATGCCCTGGCCGTCCGGGACAGCGGCCGTCGAGAACCGGAACGTAAGCTGCCACACCGCCACTTTGTTCAAATCCAAAGGCTGTTTCATATCCCCTCCGCTTCAATATGCTGCGGTCAGGATAGGCCATTAGATCTACAGTGAGTACAACGCTGGCGTCAGTTTTTGAGCGCTGGCACATTTTGCTTTTCTTGAATGAATACTTTCCGGCTAAATCTCAGTGCAAAATGCTTATAGATCAGCATACTTAGTAGCGTAACGATTGTGCATTTGCACTCCCTCAGAAACATTTTGGGTTTCCTGTTTCTGAGGGCCTTTTTTATTTCACTGCGTTATACCAAGCCTGCCAGCGGTATTTATCCAGTCGCAGCTGGCGCAGGCATTCTGCCGTCTCGATATCTGCCTGCAGATCTGCGTCGCTGTCCGCACCAGCATCACTTGCCCTGCACGGGGGCTGCATCAAATCCGCGGATGGAGTTGGCAGCGTCGATGGCACGCTGGCGCAGCTGCACAGCAGCATCGTCAAACTGGCACACAGTACGATTTGGATCCTGGACATATTTCACCACGTCGCGAGTTATGGTTCGGTAGATGATCCGGCCTTCGCCGCTGGCCTGCGAGGCCTTCTGCTCAGCAGGCTGAATCGCCTTCTCTGCTTTGTCGCGCTTATCGGCGGCCAAGACGTTAATGTGGTCGGCGTGGGCATACCAGCCATTCCGGTAACGTAGCTCGCCATAACCAATACCAAGCAGGATCACAACGAGAGCGATCAGCAGAACTGTTCGAAGGCTAAAGGTCATGTTTGCTCTCCGCCATGCACAATGAGCGCTCCATCTCGCGGCGGTTCTGGAGGCCCTTCCACTTCATGCCACCAGCGTAAACCCAACGGCGCATCTCTTCGCACGCTCCGGCATGATCGCCTTTGTTCAGCTTGCGCAGCAGCGTAGACTTGGAGAACGCATCAGAGCCGACGTTAAAGACGAAGCTGTAGAGCGCGGCGCGCTGATACTCGTTTAGAGGGGTTTTGACCAGACTATCAACCGTTTTCTTGGCAGGCTGGAGGTCTTTCCACAGCAGATTGTCACACTCGCGATCGGTGTAGGTTTTCCCCTTCACGATGTCCCGACCAGTATGGCCGTCGCAGACAGTCCATACTCCTGCGACATCCCGGTACGCTTCGTACTTGCGCCCTTCTACGCCATCTTTACCACCCAGAAACACCGTGGCGATCGCCAGCGCACCAGCACCAGCTACGCCGAGCAGTTTGTTACGTAACGACAGTGAAATAGCCATTAGTCCTCCGCAATATCAACCGGGCGTCCGGGCCAGGTCTTAAGCGCCTGAATCTGCGCCAGCGTGGTCTTGCGCTTGTAGTACCAGTTGATGCCAAACGTCAGGATGGCCACAACGATACCGATAATTACCCCCAGTGCGCTCCACTCGTCAGGGCTTAACCGGGTTAGCAGTCCATTGGCTACCGTCCCGGCTGAAGCGCCATAAGCTGCGCCAGTAGCCAGTTTGCTCATATTAAACATGTCTCTTACCTCCGCCGTTTAGGAGGCTGTGTGTAGGGGCATGGCCGACAGGCATGCTGTTAAAGGGAAATTTGTTGCTGATTGCCTGCGGCCAGATACGAAAAAGGCCCGCCGAAGCGAGCCTTTGAAGTAGTGAAATGTTTTTACGCGGCGTGCAGTTCCAGGGATTTACCCAGCGCCGCCAGCGCTTTCTGGATGGTATCGATTTTGGTCGAGTGATGCAGATCGAGGATGCGGGTCACCTCTTGCGGGCGCGTGTCGATCATACGCGCCAGCTCGGCGTTACTTACCCCACTCTGAACCACCGCGTTGAGCAGCAGCACTTTGGCCGCCACGCTGGCAGGCACCTCCACGAACGCCTCACCCTGGCTGGATGGAGGCGGGATCTCGCGCCGGTCTTCAAAATAGAAGTCCAGCGCTGTTACCAGAGCGTCCTGCGCCATTGCTAACGCTTCCTCTCTGGTATCGCCGCCGGTCATTGCTTCCGGGATATCAGGAAACAACACCGCACACCCTGTTTCATCGCAATCGAACGTTACTGGATATCGCATAAATGGTTAAGCGAAGCTCCGCGAGAACCAGCCCCGAAGGGCTGGTTTTATTTCAATCCGAGTTGCTTAAGAATCGCTTTCCTAAGCGGCTCCGGTAACTCTTTGCCCGGATGCCTCGGCATTATCGTCTGCCTGCCGTTGAGGAAAATTTTAAGATGGTTTGTGCCGTCCTTAAATTCTGCCCCTTGCCCTGCAAGCCAACGCTGGAATTCGCGTTGCTTCACTTCCTCCTCCTGTCTGTTTAACTTGAAACCAGTATAAACATTTTTGTTTACACAGACAAGAAATTTATAAACTTTTTTGTTTATATGCGATGGCATAAAAAAACCCGCTCGGGGGCGGGTTCCTGTTGATTCTGGTCTTTAAGACCGCTTGCGATACAGCTTTGCGAAGCATACGTACATTTAGGCTTTTTCTGGCTCACTTTGCAAGTAAAATCTTTCACTATTTGTGCCGAAAGCTTCACACATTGGTCTGTAAAGTATCGATTCTGCCAGACTTAGCCACATATCGATCCGACGGCGGCATGTCATATAGCCCCAGTCGGGGTGCCTTTCCTGTAGTTCCTCGGCCATCTGCCGTTTGCTCTTCTGCCAGCGGTAGCGCTGCGCCAGTACGCCAAGTAATCCGTCATGCCCCTGGCTTGTCAGCACAGCGCTGATCACTCCATCAATTTTTAAACCCTCATCATCAGAGCAAAACGCCAGGCCGCTTTTGTTTTTGCCGTTGAGCATTTCACGGAGGAACACCTCCAGCTCGGGCTTTGATATGCCTGCCTTCTTCATTCGCCGCAGGGCTTCATTGATCGCGCTTTTGCTCACCGTTTTACTGGTCAGCAGCTGATTGAACATATTCCCGGCACTACCGCCACCGATATAGGACCAGCGGCCCCACATGCGCAGCTTGCCCTGGATCCAGACGCTCTCCAGCGTACGCAGGCGCGCATGCTCCCCTGCTTTACCAACCTCTGCCGCGTGAATCATGCCTCTGCCCCTTCCTGTGTTTTGATAATGATTTGCCCTTTTTCACCCCAGATCTTCGTCACCCGGCCATCCCAGATGCGGCTGTCCTCATCGAAGATCGCATCCAGCAGCGCCTTCTCAAGGTTGTCCTTGTCTGGTTTCTGCTGATGCGGCTGCCCGTCATGCTGCGTGCGCTTCTTCTGGCTCCAGCTTTTCGGCATCGGGATTACAAACGTGACGTGATAACCAGACTCCGGCAGCGCGACGCCCAGCAGCCGCACCTGCGCTTTATAGACCCAGTAAGCAGCAGTCGCCGGGCGCTTGTGCCAGCGATCGCGCTGCGTCATGCGGGGTTTGCCAATCGGCGTAATGTCGTAGATTTTCATGCGGGTACCACCAGCCCACGGCGGGCAATCTGGATCAGGGTCAGTACAATGGCGCGATCCATCAACTGGCGGCGTTCGTCGCGCGTCAGCTTGTTGCCGTTGTCGATACTGTCATGGCAGCAAACGCAGAGCGCGGCGCTGGCGCAGTCGTCGGTTTTCAGGCCTGTCCCCTTCCCTTCATTCCGGTGCGCCACCTGAGTGCCCCAAGCGCCACATAGTACGCACTGTTCGATCTGGCCGACGGCGGCCAACCATTTTCTGCTGCGGTATATTTTGTTCATCGCCATCATCCCTAGAAACTCAGCAGCTGTGCGGCGGCGTTCTCGGCTTCGCGCTGGTCTTTGAATGCCCTGGACAATATCCAGCGCCACAGCACGTCGAGTGCTGCGCGATAGAGCTGCTGAAACTCCAGCTCGTCCATACTGGCGAACGCGATGCTTCTGGGGTGTTTACGGAGGGTGCCGTCGGGCAGTTGGATGGCGTCATAGTGGCCGGCTTCCACGATCACCCAGGAACGATAGGCATCAAATGATTTGCAGAGGCTGATACTACCGGCGCGCTTATCAGCGATTCGAACTAAATATTGCTCAGCGGCATCCAGCAGCGCGCCTTCGCTGCCGCCGAACGTCGCGAGGTATCGAGCGTAGCCGGTAACCAGCCTGCGCTCGTTGGAGGAGATCGCTCCGCCGGTAGGCTCCCAGTATTCGAAACCAAGGTTAAGCAGTGCGAAAAATTTACGGTGGAAGGCCGGGTTACGCAGCTGGCGGAAGTCCGCTTCGAGTACTGCGCCCAGCTTACATTTTGATTGCAGAAAATCGCTGGTCTCCGGCGTAGCGGGGATCAGGATTCCTGAGGACTGCTTGATGAGTTGTAACTGCTGCGCCATGGTGTTCACTCCGTGGCGCTGCGATGCTCCGATGCCGTTGTTCAGGCGGCAGGTTGATTATGGCAGCCTACAGTTACGCTGGTCAATCAGTCCGGCCTGTTCGGCCATCTCTAAAAACTCATTTAGTGTAAGCAAAAACTGTTTTTCTCTAACCCTTTCCAGACTGACGATCTGCCCTTTGTCACAGTCAACAACGAACCGGCCTCCTTGTCTGATAATGCTAATCGCTTCGGCTATGTCTAAATTCACTAAATCCCCCAGAGCGACATACAGACGCATTTGTCAGAAATCAGCAGCCGGGCATGGACAATTTGAGGTTTTTTCAGAAAATGCGGGCTGCAACGAAACACAATTAGTAAAACCAGTCGTCTGCGCTTTCCCAGGTTTCTTGCAAGATCGTCTCCACTATTTTCTTTTGATCTTTATCTCCGCCCATAATGCTGAGGCTGTCAGTGGTTGCGCGACGCACTGTCAATCTGCACCCTGAAAACTGATTATTTAATCGTTTCGATAGCTCGCTCTCGAGGGCTGACATAGCGCCATCCGGCAGTTTTTTTGTACGTTCAATAGTGACTTCTACACGCATAATGTTCCCTCCCACTGGAATTACTGTATAAATAAACAGTACACGCAATAATGAGAATGATCAACTTGTTAAGCATGCAAAGAGCCTGATGCCGACTTCTTAGTATCTCTGTAAGCCGCTGAATAAAAAAGCAACAATGAATGTGGCTTAGGGTTTGCCGTGTCTATCTGATGTCTGCTTTGTGCCAAAAGCGGACATTGGCTGGGAACCCACACTTCTATGTTGTCCCGCCTTTCAACTTATGAATTTGCTGTTCATCGCTTATCCATGTCGATGGCTTCGCTAACGCACAGGCATACTTCGGTGCCGACCGAAGCAGCATGCCTTCATCATCATTAAACTGTCCGTAAATTAACAACGGAGCAGACCATGATTGCAGTACTTTTTGAGGCAGATGCCCTGCCAGAGGCTCAGGAAAGATATCTTCAGCTCGCTTCGGAGCTGAAGCCTCTCTTATCCGACACGCCCGGCTTTATTTCAATTGAGCGTTTCCAGAGCCTGACTACGCCCGGAAAGATTCTTTCTTTGTCGTGGTGGGAAGATGAGGAGTCTGTAGTCGGATGGAAGCGAAATGTAATGCATCAGGCCGCCCAGAAAGAAGGTAAGCAGTCGATTTTTTCATTCTACAGAATACGGGTAGCCAGTGTATTCCGGGATTACTCTTCTGATAAGGGAACAAATCAGCATGTATGACATTCACGTTATTCTCAAAAACAGCCCGGGCTCACTTGGTTCACTGGGTAGTGTACTGGGCGAAAACGGAGTGGGACTTGAAGGCGGTGGCGTATTTACAGGACCTGAAGGCGGGCACGCACATTTCCTGGTTGAAGACGGCTATAAAGCACGCAAGGTGTTGACTGAAGCCGGTTTTGACGTGTGCAATGTGTGTCGTCCCTTGGTAAGAAAATTACCTCAGGAACGGCCCGGAGAGCTGGGAGAAATAGCTGACACAATTGCCCGGAACGGCATCAATATTCTGGTACAGTACAGCGATCACAGTAACCGGCTCATTCTCATTACGGATGATGATGCCCGGGCAGCCGAAGTAACCCGAAAATGGGCAATACCTTCTGAATGAATCTCGTTAAAACAAAGCGCGACAGTGAGCCAGATGATGTCCTTGAAACATCAATGGCAATGGTGGCTTCTGCGCTGTCTGACCCGTCAAGGGTAAGTATTCTGTGCGCCCTGATGGACGGGCGCGCATGGACAGCTACCGAACTTAGCATAGTGGCTGGCATAGCAGCCTCGACAACCAGCGGGCATCTGAACCGACTTCTCAGCAACGGTCTGGTCATTTGCCTGACGCAGGGGCGTCATCGCTATTACAGCCTTACGGGCCATCATATCGCTGGACTGCTGGAAAACCTGATGGGAGTTTCCATGGGTACTTCCAAAGCCCCTGTTTCCAGTACGCCGGTCTATCTGCGTTACGCACGCACCTGCTATGACCATCTGGCAGGCGAGCTTGCTGTCAATATTTATGAATTTATGCTGCAGGAAAAATGGCTTGAAGCAGATGGCTCGGAACTGACATCAGCCGGCAAAATGCATTTTGAGAAAATGGGCGTTTTGCTTAACTCTCGCACACGACGCAAGCCCTGTTGCGGCTGTCTGGACTGGAGTGAAAGACGTTTCCATCTCGGCGGTGACGCTGGCTCAGCTCTGTTTACACTTTTCCTGCAAAAAGAATGGGTAACGCGTACACAGGGATACCGTGAAGTGAACGTAACCGATACAGGCCGTGTGGCAATATATCGGCTGTTTAAGCTGAAGATCACCTGATCTTAAGTCATATAACGGTTGATTTGATCGGGTGACTCAAGATGCTTTCATCTGACTCTTCCATTTTACGTGAAAGGTCCGCTATTCGCTCAAAGCCGCCCTCTCTCATCAATCTGGGCGGCTTTATTAAGTGATTATGCCGCCCTCTCTTTTAACGAACACATCTCCGGCAGGTTTGCACGCACCAGCGCCTCAGCGAACGGCGGCGCGCGAGAATAAACTGATGAGAGTGCGTATTGATTGAGGTTTACACTTGGAGCACTGCAATTACACAGAAGTCATCAGAAGCGTTTAGCTTCAGACGGCATGATTGCAGCGGGATGATTATGAACAAAATCAATTTACCGAACTATAAGCGGATCTGGCCGTTCTTCCATTATGGCCTTTTGCAATTCTTTCATTGATGGAGGGTAGTCAGCGGCCACGTTATAACGCTTACCATTGAACTCAATGACATGCACTTTCAACTCGTAGAATTGCAAATTTGCTCCCGGAGGAGTCAGTTCCCCAGTTTTAACTATAACTGGTTTAGAAACGACCGTTATTACTTCAAGGTTGTCATCATGTTCCCGCACATCACCGTTATAGCCATGCCCGAAAATTATGTAGTCCTGCATGCTTATGCCCTCATGATACATTCAATCCTTGGTTACTCTCATCATGGCCGGTACGCACTCACCATTAAAAATAGGTCCGCTTACCGTCAACACGGTATATAAAGCAGTTACACCATCAACTATAAGATTTATGCGATCACCAGCCCTGACATCCTCTGGTGCTTCAATGTCTTCAGTCCGATCAATGTCTTGAAATGTAACTTTAAAAATCATGCAATCCCCTTTTCGCATAAAAAAATACCGCCAACAGGCGGTAAATTTTGGCGATTGGCAGGCCCAGTTAATGCTAATTCACTCGATTTGTGGTTGGTCATCAAGGTTATAGGACGTATCCAACCATCGGACTCCACAGCCCGAGCTTATGTCCGGCCACAAGGCTCTTCATGAATTGACCTTAACCCGCAACGGTCAAGGCGAGAGCTGCACACCCGCAAGGCGTACTGGTAGCGTTCGGCTCAGCCTCACGCGCCACCCTCTTTTCACTACTCCAATCTAGCTTATTTATCCCCTAGCCGGACACTGAGATGTTGCGCTCGTCAGGAGCATGCGGGGGAGTCCAAAAACTGGGTCAAAATTACCTCCAATTTCTTTATCACCTACGGGGGATAGTGATATATAACATCAGTTAGTAATGATATTCAAGCATACATGACATGCACTTTGTTATATTGCAGGAGCGGATCCATTAGCCCTCCTTACCCGGAGCTGTCGTAATGATGGCGGCGCGGCAGGCGTTCCAGATTTTCTGCGCCAACTCTTTGTCTCGGACATTGAAAGCACACAGGCTGACGATCTGACCGGCCAGACCTGCTGGCATTTCCTCCGGTACTACCGGCCCTGGCGGCGCGGCTGCCTGACCTCCCTCATCTATCGCAAAATCAGCAAAATTTGAGATAGTTGCGCCATGCATGACGGCCCGGCAGGCGTTCCAAGCAAATAGTGCGGCTTCCTCCGTTGACGGCGGCTGGTATTGCTCGTCAAATTGCTGTGCGGCTTCCAACTTCCATTCTTTCGGCACTCTCGGCGCAGACGTCAGCGCTGCCAGTGCCGCCTCGTGAATAACGATGTCCATTTTTAACGCGGTGGTGCGCGGTAATTTTGCAGAAACTTCTCTGAGTAGGTTTAGTTCGTCCTGTAGGTACGCTATCAACTGCTCTTTAGTGAAGTTAGTCATACCGCCTCCCCGTTGCGCAGATTCCTGGCGATACTCAGCAGGTCCTCGCGGATACACAGCCCGTTTTCCTGTGGATCATCGCTTCCGCCGGTGACAACCAGCGGGTGGTAAGATGCCGCCGCCGTCTCAACGCCCTGCGCTTTCAGCTCATTAACCGCTGCTGCTGTCGCTGGCTGCCGCAGCACTTCGAGAGCATCGAACAACAGCGCGGAGGCCGGATTCATCGATTTCTGCACTGGCTTAATGCCGCTGGCACTGTACTGCCAGACCAGCTGGCCGATGATCTCGGCGCGGGCCACGTTGTCCGCCGTCAGCGCATCACGCTGTTTGGCCGTCTCGCGCAGCGCAGCCGTGGTGCAATCCAGCCGTTCGGCAAGGCGAGACATCATTTTGGCGATGTCGATGATCGGCGTGTCGCTGCTCAGCGCCTTTGCAAATTCATGGCCAACCGCCACCAGCTCTTTGTTGTTCAGTGATTCACTCATGCCCGTGCACTCCCAAAAATTTTATGAATTTTGTAGCCCTGCCAGTTCTGGCGGCATACGTCCGCAATGGACGGCCCTGCTGGTGCTGGTTGCACTGCTTTCGATAGCGGTTTTGCTTTTGCCGCTGGTGCTGGTTTGAAGCCTTTGATTTTTTCCTGCCAGCACTGCACCAGCTCGTATTCCGGATGCTGTGGTTTGCCGATGTTTTTTACGAGCCCGGCCATGCGCAGACGCTTGAGACGGTCGTAGGCCTCGCGGATGTCGCAGCCGAGCAGCTTACGGATCTGGCGGGGTGTCGCCGGTCCGTTTGTCTCGATGAAATCAACAATGGTCTTTTGCTTCGGTTTTAAGCGATTGCACATGGTCAAACCCTCCCCTGTTCCTGGCGGCGTTTATACTCGGCCATCAGCATTTCTGCGGGTGTCGGTCCCCGGTCCTGATGGGGTGCTGCCAGCGCACGACGGACCGGCGGGATCGGCTTACCGTCAGCAACGCGTTTTTCCCAGTGCGCCAGCAGATGCCCGGCTTCGCTGAGCAGCTCTTTCTCGTTCATCTGGCGATCAACACCCCGGCGGCGCAGCTCCAGGCAAACGTGATACAGCAGTGGCTGTGGCCACGGGTATTGCTCACTGGTTGGGTATTTGAAAACGAGCTTTCGCCACTTCCAGAATTCGGTCATGACATCCGCCGGACTCACGCCGAGCAGACCCTTGCCCTCACGGCACCAGGCGACGAACTGCCCCGGCGACGGCCAGAACGGTGACACGCTGGCGCGCGCTTTCTGCATCCCGGCCACCAGCTGCTCGCGGCTGCGGATGCCGTTTTCGGCGAACGTGGCGATCCACTGCTGTTTAGCCGTACGCTCATCTGCCTCGCTGCGCAGGTTGGTCTGCGTGGACGCCGGAAAGACCTGCTTGAGCTGACTGAACAGGAGATCCACCATGCGCTCGGCATCGCTGTTAATGACTTTGGTCTGTTCCCGACCACCGCCCGCCATGCGCGCCAGCATTTCGCCGTCGCGGCTCTGTACTGCATGAAACAGTTCGTGGTTCATATAAAATCCTTCCAGGCTTCAGGGCTGTTCCAGTGCGCGTCACTGGCCGGCGTGTCGTTAACGGGCTTACGGCTGCGATCTTCGCGGTGCAGCGCCAGGGTGTCCCACTGCTTGCGCAGTTTGGCGGGCGAAAGGATGTTTTTGTGCCAGAACGAATCCTGCGCAGCCCATTTGAACAGCTGGCAAATTTCGCGATGCGTGCGGCCATCGAGCTGACGCAGCATGCGAATGTCGTTCGCCCAGGTGGTCAGGTTCGGTTTCTTCAGCGAAGGTTTTGTGAGGTTGCGGAGCGCGAGCATCCACTCTGCGCACTGCAGATCTTCAGTTGTGCCCCACTTGTCACCTGCGGGGGTCTGAACTGCAGCATCAGGAAGAGATTTGGATTTTTTCTGACGATCATTAAATACGTTAGTATTTAATATTACTTCTTGTTCATGATGCGCGGGCTTAAGCGCGGCCTTATGCTCGGGTTTATGCGCGGCATCACCCGCCGAAGCCGCGCCATTACTGGATTCGTTATGCGCGGGGTTATGCTCACTGTTATGCGCGGCGTTATGCGCGGGTAAATCGTCCATTTTTTGAGCATAAAGCGCGTAATTAGTGATGGTGATCACCGTGCCTTTCCGGCGCTCTCCGGCGGTAGTAATCATCCCTTCTTTCTCAAAAAAGGCGAGCATACGGTCCACTGCATGACGGCTGGTGGGTTCCCCGTTCCGGTCGCATAAAGCCAGCCCCAGATCGGCTGTGGTGGTCACCAGTTGTCCGGTCTGCAATGGCCACTGACGGCCCTTAAAGTTGGCCGTGTATGGCTGTCTCGCAGCGGTAAGAAGCAGGTTTTCCCACAGGGTGCGGAGATATACGTCTTTGCCCCAGGACTGCTTCAGTACACTCCGGTACAACGGGATGAAACCGGTCTTCTGGTTCTCCATCCTGTTGCTCCTGGCGGCAGTACGTGCCGCAAAATCGGCGTAAGCGACATTTGACATAGCTATGCCCCTTTCGCCTGGTGTTTTAAATGAGCGTTTGTCATAATGACCTCGCAGTTGCTGACCGTAATTGCACCCGAAAGCCGTTGGTGTTCACGCACCGCGGCTTTCACCATTTTTAGGCCTGTCATATCCCCCCCAGCATTGTCGTTACCATCGCCATCAGCGGCCCGGCCAGATCCGGCTCAAGCCGAAACATCGACACGATCCCCTCGCTCATTTCTTTAAGCTTCTGATGTCTTGGCGCGTCTAACAAAATAGCCCGCTTCGCCTCGGCAACCTCCTTCTCGGCATGCGCCAGCCGCGTTATTTTGCAGTCTCCGCCCACCAGCGAACCGCGATGCTCCAGCGGCAGAACAGCCAGAATAGCGGGCGTCAGCTGGCGAACCCGATCCCGGCAGTCATCGGTATCGAAACGGTTATCGAGCCAGCGGAATAACTTCTGCCGGGCCCGGCTAATATCTTCCGAAAACTCGATGCCCTCCCCACCACAGCTGCGCCACTGGTCTACGATGTGAGCAGCAACGACGTCCTGCCCGGCAACCGCTGCCCAGGCGCGGACGGCGTCGCGGATATCGACATGGTTCGGCTCTTTGACTTGAGAGCGATTTATCATCGCTGACTGTGAAAAAGAGGTACTCTGTTGAAAAGTAAGTGTTTGCATTTGCTATGCCTTATTTAGGTTTACGTTGGCAGATGCACCAATAGAGCGTGGGGTATATTCAGGCCATATGTGCACCCACTCTGTTGGCAGACAGTCCGCACGCGTGACCATGCCGCCAGTAAATCTTTCTATTTCTATCGCTCGTTTAGGCGAAATAGGTGATGCGTTTGAGGCCATCTGGGACAGGAACGACATGGATATACCCAGCTTTTCGGCTAGCCATTTGGCGTTGCCCCGCTGCTGGGATAGGTAATCTTTAAGCTGCATATAGCCTCCTGGTAAGGTGTGGGATGAGTTTACTAATCACTAAACACAATAGTCAAGTATTTGCTTGTTTAGAAATTACTAATCAAAATGCGAACATGACCACAGCAGAAATCCGAAGAAGACGCCTAAAGGCTTGGTTTGCCGATAAGGCTCTACCAGAAAAAGAGAAAAGCTATTTATCCCAGTTGATAAATGGCAAGAGCTCCTTTGGAGAAAGGGCAGCCAGGAGAATCGAGCATGATTACAATATGCCTTCCGGTTACCTGGATGTTGACGATGACCATCCAGACAAAGCACAAAACGAGCTAGTTCTTACTGCTGATGAGACAAAATTGATTAAGTTCTTTAGAGGGTTTCCTGATTCTGCCAAGCGGGAAATGCTTATTGAATTTGAGTCTAAATTTGACAAGTTCAACGAGCTTTTCAAAGAGCTATTAGCCTCACGTAAGTAAATATCCTTCCTCAAGCCGCCTACAAGGCGGTTTTTTTATGCCTGTAATTCAACCCAACACGCCTAACTCTCAAAAAACCATCGCGCAAATAACGGTTTAGCTCAAACTCAACGAAAAAGTTTACTAAAGACTTTACATAATGGTTTAGTAATGAGTAAACTCATTTCATCAACAACGCGCTGCGTTGCTCCGATAAACGTTCTGACGCCGGGAAAGACCGGGAGGATGAGATGGCAACTACCAATCAGGCAGTACCTAACAGCGGGAAGGCAGTTCCAATGCGCAACCAGCGCACTGGCGCAGCATGGCTCGTTTCTTTCAACTACACAGATGGCACTTACTGGCATGAACCGCAGGGCAACCTGCGCCACATTCGCCGCCCGTATGCCGCCCGCAACATTGAGCCGCATCTGGTACCGGCGGGAACGCACTGATGAATACCTTATTCGCGTTAGTGCTGACCGTGGGCATGACCAACGGCGATTTTCAGGATGTGGTGCTGGGAGTATATGACAACCAGCGCCAGTGTGAAGCGGCGGCTGTTGAGCAGAATGTTGCGGGCGAGTGCTTTGAAGTGGATCGCATTGTACGCGCCGATGAAGTGCCGGCCGGTACCAATGTCCATTTATGAGGAGTTGAAGATGTGTAACTCGACCAAATGCGCGTACTGCCGCCAGCCGATTGAGCAAGGCAAGGAAGTAAAAAACGTATTGCTCTTCATTCGCGGCGCGCAGCTGGACCGCGAGCAACGCGATTACTGTTCTGTTCGTTGCGCTTCGTACGACCAGATGGCCCACGAAAGCTAACGTAAACCCGCGCAAGGCGGGATCTACGTCCGGTGCCACCGACCAAAGTTACACCGGAATTTATATCAAAACCAAAAACACACCCAATGGGCGCTATTTCTGGCCCGGGGATCTTACATCCAAAAATGAGGATCTGACATGGAATTTTTCTACGTGGTTAAGGCCACTCAGAAATCCGGTAAGCAAGATGCAGTGATTTGGTTCACTGCGAAAAGTGCAGCGCGCGCCAATCTCCAGCTCGATGTGGCACTGGAAGAAGCAGGCATTGAAGAAACCGGCCGGGGTAAAGATTACGCAAAACCGATCCGCACCGATTTTCCGGTGGTTAACGACCTGCCGGAAGAAGGCACCGTGGATTACACCTGGTGCGATCGCTATCAGCTGTCCGACGACCAGCGCACCTGGAACGTGATCCCCGGCGCCGCATCGCAGGATGAAACCACCCTCTCCCCGGTGACCACCAGCGATGCGGATCTCCCTGCCGCGCCGGTAACCGCTACTGATACCGCAAACGCTGGCAGCACCTCCCTGCTTGAAAATCGCACCCCGGCTGTCCGCTTCGCCGTGCATCTGTTGGGCGACAAATACCTTTCTGAGATCAGCCAGGAGCAGCAGATTGTCGCCAACGAATTGGCAGCTGATGAGGAGAATGTTTACTTCCAGAGCCTGCTGCAGGCTAAAAATGACGTTCCTCAAATTGCCGAACTCAGCCTTCACGCTGAGTGGAAACTGGTGCAGGCCGTTAAAGACGTTTTCCCGCAGGATAAAGAACACGAACCCGCGCGGCTGGCAGCTTTCATGTCAAGCTGGATTACAGCCGAAGCAGGCGATCGGAATCAACTGGTTGAGGACTGGCTCAGCGGCAAACTGCCGGCCCCTGAGCTCGTCGACACCATCCAACCCGGCGATGATGAATACATCTCTGACGAAGACGTTGTGCAGGAAGGATCAGCCGTAGAAGCTACCCAGGTCCATGCTCTCGTACAGGCATTTCGTGAAAAAGACATGACCGAGCTGCACGCCGTCCCTACGCTGCCGTTCCGTCACCGTCTCCTCGCGCAGTTTATCACCGAGAAAGAGTACGCGTACCACATCGACAACGAGCAGCTGAATACTGTGCGCCAGCTGGAAATGGACACCGATAACTCCTACGTGCAAAACCTGCTGCTGGCCGCAGAGAATGTCGAAGGAATGAAAAGGCTCCGTGACTTCGAATTCTGGAGGCTCACCGACGCTGTTAAGCGTGTGTTCCCAGTCGACAAAGCGACGCCGGATTTATCCCTGATGCTCCAGTTCATGAAGGCCTGGAAAACGACAGACTATATCGATCGTGGCCTGCTCACTAAGGAATGGATCAATGGTAACCGGGTATCAACCATTCAGCGCACGGACACAGGCACGAACGCCGGCGGAAATACCACCGATCGTAACCCGGACATGAAACACACTCTCGACACTCTCGATATTGAAATCGCGGCCGCCCTGCTGCCTATGGATTACAACATCTACGAAATCCCGGGCGGCGTGCTGCGCCGGGCGAAAGAAATCATCGCCAACAAAGAAGAGCCCTGGAATTCGTGGAGTGCCCAGCTGCGCAAGACGCCTGGCGTACTCGATTTTTCACGCGCAGCCATTTTCGTCCTGATCCGCAATGCGCCTGAAGGCATCCATAACGAGACTCCGAAGCTGATTAGCTACATCGCGCAGAACGGTAAAGAAGTGACGTTCATCCCTGATACAGGGAATGACGACAGCGAAGCACGCTGGCAGGCCATTGAGTCGATGCTGATCACCCCTGCTGCTGCACCAGCTGAAGAACCTGCATCTGAAGAAGTCGACAGCCAACTGGCGGATACGAGCCACGTTATGCCGAAGTGGGTAAAAACCGAAGAGCAGCAGATTGTAGAAGAGCCAGGTAACAAAGTTCACACCTTACCAAAGTGGGCGGCAACTGCTGATGTTCAGCCTACGGTTGAGAGCCTGGGCGGCGGCATGTTCTCCATCGATGGCCTGCTGGGTGAAAAAGCAAACCCGGTCATCAATACCCCCTCAAATGAAGTCGCAAAACAAGAAGTGGAGATCGTTGGCAATGTGCAGATGGAAGAGACTGACCCGGGCAAAGTCGAAGCTGGTGCTGAAGTACCAGCGGTCGAAGGTGCTGATGCAGCTGCTGGGCAAGCGGACAGCGTAAACTCGGCGGATATCCTCGCCGCTGCCGCACCTGAACTGGCGAGCAACGTTGCCGCCGATCTGGACCAAATTATCGAACCTCTGAACCAGGACGAGCCGGTATTACCTCAAACTGAACCAGAAACGCCAGTAATCGAACCAGAAGCGGATATTTCTGAACCAGAGGCTTTCGCGCAACAATGGCCAGCGTATTTCGAGCCGGGCCGTTATGAGGGTGTGCCGAACGACGTTTACCACGCCGCGAACGGCATCAGCAGCACCCAGGTGAAGGATGCACGCATTAGCCTGATGTTCTATCACGGCCGCCATGTGGCCAAGACTATCCGCCGCGAAAGCAGCGAGGCGCTGACGTTCGGTAGCCTGGCACACACGCTGGCGCTGGAACCAGAAAAGCTTCACGAAGAATTCGCTGTGTTCCCGGGTGTTCCGAAAGAAGCATTCACCACCACCGACTCCATGAAGGCCTTCATCCGCGAATTTAATGCGGATAAGCCAAAAGCTGAGCAGCTGAAGCTCACTGGAAAGAAAGAGGAGCTGCAGGCGGCGATCCGCGCGGTGAATCCAGATGCCATTTTCGCGGATGAGTTCGAGCAGCAATGGCGTGATAGCGTGGCCGGTAAAACCATCCTGTCCAGTGAACAGCTGACGCTGGCCACTGCAATTCAGCAGGCCCTGCTTAAGCATGAATCAGCTGGGAAACTGCTGCTTCACCCTTCCCGTTCAGTCGAAACCAGTTACTTCGGCATGGACGACGAAACCGGCCTTGAAGTCCGAGTACGCCCGGACCTTGAGGTTGAAATCAACGGCGTTCGTATCGGCGTTGACCTGAAGACGATCAGCATGGGCCGCGTTAAACAGGACGGCCTGCGCGCCAAGCTGCACCGGGAAATCATCGACCGCGATTACCACCTCAGCGCGGGCATGTACTGCACTGTCGCTGACTTTGACCAGTTTTTCTGGATCTTCGTCAACAAAGACGAGGGTTACCACTGGGTGGCGGTTATTGAGGCATCGGAGGATCTGCTGGCGCTGGGCGTTCAGGAGTATCAGCAAACCATGCGTGCCCTGGCTCAGGCTTACGACACCAACTGCTGGCCAGCGCCAATCACCGAAGACTACACCGACGAACTGAACGACTTCGACCTGCGCCGCCTTGAAGCGCTGCGCACTCAGGCATAAGGGGAATGACTATGGAAAACACCAATATCATCACAGCAGAACAGCAGGCACCGAACACCATTTCTGCCAGCAACGCTATTTTCAATGTGCAGGCGCTGAGCCAGCTTACTGCCTTTGCCAATCTGATGGCTGACTCTCAGGTTACCGTACCGGCTCACCTGGTAGGCAAGCCCGCCGACTGTATGGCGATTGTTATGCAGGCCATGCAATGGGGTATGAATCCCTATGCGATCGCGCAAAAGACACATTTGGTTAATGGTGTGCTGGGGTATGAAGCCCAGCTGGTTAATGCAGTGATTGCCAGCTCAAACGCTATTCAAGGTCGCTTTCATTACCGCTATGGCGGTGAATGGGAACGCTGCACCAGAACGAGTGAAGTGACCAAAGAGAAAACCGGTAAGAACGGGAAATATACGGTTACCGAGCGCGTGCGCGGCTGGAGTGATGAGGATGAAAGTGGCCTGTTTATCCAGGTCGGGGCGATCCTGAGAGGTGAAAGCGAAATCACCTGGGGCGAACCGCTGTACCTTTCCGGCATCGTGACGCGTAATTCCCCACTGTGGGTTTCCAACCCGAAGCAGCAGATAGCCTATCTCGGGGTGAAATACTGGGCGCGACTGTATTGTCCGCATGTGATCCTAGGCGTTTACACGCCTGATGAAGTTGAGCAGCGTACCGAGCGGGAAATCAATCCTGCACCCGCCCAGCGTGTGAGCCTGGCTGATATCAAAGGTGACGGCGTAACAACCACTCACAGCGCGCAAGAGTCGGCAGTCAACATCGATTCTATGGCCGATGAGTTCAGGGATCGCATTGAAGCGGCTCAGGACATCGACAATGCCAAAGCCGTGCGGGTGGATATTGAGTCAGCAAAAACAACTCTCGGCTCCGCGCTTTTCACTGAGCTGAAAAATAAGGCTGTCCGCCGCTACTACCTGGTTGATGCCCGTAACAAGGTGGAGGCTGCGATCAACTCCCTGCCCCAGCCCGGCGAGCCGGATGGTACTGAGCGATTTGCGGAAGCTGAGCGTGTGCTGGCGGCTGCGAAGCGTCACCTGGGCGATGAGCTGCACGATCAGTTCAGCATCACCCTGGCTGATATGAAGCCGGAATACGTGAGCTGATAAGGGAGGCGGGAGGGGTAACCCTCCCGGTAACGAGATGAGCGAGAAACAAACCCGCTGGAGCGATGAAGAACTGAAGCTGCTGCTGACGCACAACAACCAGCAGATCGCAGACCTGACCGCCCGCCCGTTGGCCGAGATTGAGGACCGCCGGCTGCTGGCGAATATCGAGCGGAACTGCTGGGACGTATTTAATCCGGAGCGTGCAGAATGAGGTTGATTAACCGAAGCAGGAAGGAATCCCCACTGGCGCGCCGGGCCTGTGACGCCGCACTGGCTAAGCATGTCGAGCGGTTCGGCGATTACGCCAGCCGGGCCACAAGCAGCGAATACATGGTGCAGGTGGACGGAATGAAGGTGAAGGTGGAAATAGAGAATCGCAGCACCAGCTATGTGGCCACGGCGATCACCGGGGCGCGGCGTCTACGTCATTTAGCCGGACGGATGTCTTGATATCGAAATATCATCAACACGCGATCAGCATAGTTATACTCGTGCTGATCGCCAGGTACTTCATATGGCACAAATAATTTTCAATGAAGAATGGGTTGTTGAGTCTCGCTTAGTCGAGAGGACAGGCCTCACGCCTCGCCAGATCAAAAGCTACCGCGCTGGGGCCTGGATCGAGGGTGTTCACTTTAAACGTTTACCTCAGTCGGCAGAGGCCAGTAAGGACCGCGCAGTCGTTTGGTATAACTTCCCAAAAATTAACCAGCTTGTTCAGGATGCATGATGCCCGCTTTGCCGACAGGTGTAGAAATTCATAATGGAAAAATACGGATTTGGTTTCTCTATCGTGGGAAGCGGTGCCGGGAAACCCTGAAAGGATGGACAGTTAATAATGCCAATATTAAAAAGGCTGGTAATCTCCGGGCGTTAATCAGCAGCGAGATCCAACTGGGTACATTCGACTATCAACTGCGATTCCCTGAATCAAAGCTACGCCCGGGCGAAGCTACTACACAGAGCATCAAGAACTTCGGTGAGCTCTGCACCCTGTTTCTGTCAGTAAAAGAGATTGAGATAGCAGCCGCCAGTTTTCAGAACCTGACATCCATCATCAATACGCTAACGCGTATAATTGGTGCTGACACGTCGCTTGAGGATATCCAGCACAGTGACATTTTAAACTACCGACGTGAGCTACTGTATGGCACGGTCCAGAACTATAAGGCCCCGTGGCTGAATAAAGACGGGCGCGCAGTGAATACCGTAAATTCGCGCATAAGCGCCCTGTGCTCAATGCTGCGATTTGCTCACCAGAGTCGATTTATTTCACATGCGCCTTATGAAAACGTAAAGCCATTAAAGAAGAGCCGGAACCTACCGGATCCACTGCTACATGATGAGTTTCAGCGCTTTCTTTCCGTACTTACAGATTTCCATGCCCGCATCTGGCGCTTAGCGGTCTTTACTGGCTTGCGACATGGTGAGATATGTGCGCTCGCGTGGGAGGATGTGGATCTGGTTAAAGGGACAATTAATGTCAGCCGCAATATCACAAACAAAGGCTTATTCGTCCCGCCGAAAACAGCCGCGGGAGAGCGTACCATTACCCTGCTAAAACCTGCACTGGAAGCACTTAAGGAGCAGTTTGAGCTGACTGGCAATACGGCTCAGACCGATATAATTTTTAACCACAGGGAATTGGGTAAGACAGAGAAGCTATCGCTAAGGTTTGTGTTTCGCCCTAAAGCACAATCGAGAAGCAAAGCTGGCTTTTACTCAAAACGATCTATCTCGTACAGCTGGGAACGAGGCCTGGAGAAAGCAGGTATCCGGTACCGCCATCCTTACCAGTCCCGGCACACCTATGCGTGCTGGTCTCTTTCAGCTGGCGCGAACCCAGCTTTTATAGCAAGCCAGATGGGTCATGAAAATGCACGAATGGTTTACACCGTTTACTCAAAATGGATCGGTGACATGGACGATGATCAGGTAGGTCTGCTGGATCGGAAATTTAAGGCAATGTCCCTATAGTGCCCCCAAGATGATTACATTTTTGTTATTTCTTAGTAAATTCAGAAAGTTACTAGCAGTAAGTATAATTAATGCCTATTTATGCGATTAGGAAAGAAACATCTAAAATATTGCAGAGGCGAGTGATGATTTATCTGAAATTGATTAAAAAGAGTGCTAAGGTGGGTTTCCACTCAACGGGCCGGAGGGGTTATTCCCAATCTGAAATTTAAGTGCCCCGTCTGCAACGGTTCTAAGTTTATCTTCACAACCTTTTGCCCTGACAAACATTATCCCCACGGAGCCGTCTGTTCCGTTTGCGGAGTCAAACTTACCGCCAAAACAACCATCCCGAAAAGGCGGCGATGGAAAAAAGTTGCTTGAATCAGGCCTCATGTGAGGCCTGTTAAACGACAGCTTTTATCTAAGCATCAAAGATAGAGCGAGGCTTCGCCCATAGGACGGGTTTTAAAGCGGCGGTGGATCCACAGATACTGTTCAGGAGCGCGCATAATCTCCCGCTCGATCACCCGATTCATATAGCTGGCCGCTTCGAACTCATTATCTACCGGATAGTCGGTTATCGCCTTGCCTATATGCAGCTGATAGCCGGAGCCGTCAGGTTTGCGCACCATCGTCACCGTCAGCATCGCCGAACCAGAGAGGCGCGACAGCACGTAGGTACCGTTGGTTGTCGCAGCGTTTACGGAGAAGAACGGTGCAAAGGTGCTGCCTTTACGGCCATAGTCCTGATCCGGCGCAAACCACACCGCTTCACCTTTGCGCAGTGCGCTGACGAGGCCCTTCAGGTTACGACGGTCGATCATCGACTTATTCGAGCGCATACGGCCCCGGGTCTGCACCCACTCCATCACCGGACTGTTATGCTGGCGATAGGTAGCCATCATCGGCTGGCATAGCCCCATCACCCGACCGCCGAGCTCCAGCGACATAAAGTGCACGCCAACAATCATCACACCATTATATTTTTTCTGCGCTTCGACCAGGTTTTGATAGCCTTCCACGTCGAACCAGCGGCGCACGCGCTTGTCCGGCCAGAACCAGGCCATACCGGTCTCGATCAGCCCCATGCCTAATGACATAAAGTTTCTTTCGATTAGCGTCTCACGCAGCGCAGGCGTCATCTTAGGGAAACAGAGTTCAAGGTTGCGCTGGGCGATGCTCTCTCGCCGCTTGAGAAACGGACGCGCAATGCGACCAAGGCCAGTACCGAAGCGGTAGAGCACAGGGTAAGGGAGTTGAACGAGAAGCCACAGAACGGCCAGACCAAACCAGGTCGACCAGTGACGAGGATGCAAAAAAGCGAGTTTGAATGAAGCGCACATAGCGTTGTTACCTTTAAGCTTATAGTAAGTAGCGCTTAAGGAAACAACGAATCCCTTCATTAGGTCAGTCAGCGTTACGGTCTTCGATTAAGACAATGGTATTAGCCGAAGATTCAATCCGCGCGGATTCTAGCACGTTTTTAAAAAAGCGCATCTGGGGAAGAAAAAAATAGATCGCGAGGTAGCGGCAGGCAGAACCTGCCGCAAAATCTTACACTACGGCAGTGGTCAGACGCGATGAGCAGCACAGCCGATTCTGCTCATCCAGGATGTCAATCTGCCAGACCTGGTGGCGGCCACCGACATGCAGGGCGGAACAGATGCCCCGCACCCGACCGCTGCGTACGGCGCGAATATGGTTGGCGTTGATCTCAATTCCTACCACGCTATGCTCGCCCTCGGTGCAGAGATAACCCGCCACCGAACCGAGGGTTTCCGCCAGCACCGCCGAGGCGCCGCCGTGCAGCAGACCAAACGGCTGATGCGTGCGGGCGTCGACGGGCATCGTGGCCTCGAGCACATCGTCACCGATGCGCTCGAAACGGATATCAAGCAACCCTACCATATTGCCCTCGCCCATCGCATTCAGCGCGTCGAGGGTAGCCGTACGTTTCCAGATCATCCCATTATCTCCAGCAATGCCTGTAGCGGATGGCGCACGCCGCTGCCCTCAATGCGTTTCACCTGGCTGCGGCACGAGTAGCCCGTCGCCAGACAGCGGTTGCGCGGCAGGCGCTGCATGGCCTGGTGCCAGGAGAGCTCGTAGATGCCCAGCGAGTTAGCATGGTTTTTCATCTCATGACCATAGGTCCCGGCCATGCCGCAGCAGCCAACGCTGACGTTTTCAAGCTTAGCGCCAAAGCGAGCAAAAATGTTTGCCCACTGTCCCGGCGCGCCCGGCAGAGCAGTCACTTCGGTGCAGTGACCAAACAGGTACCATGCTTCGCCGCCTGGTATCCTGTCCTCATGAGATCCCAGCGCGCCAGGGAGCCACTCGTGCACCAGCTGAACGTTAAATTCACCGCGCTTGTCTCCCAGGGCCTGCTTATACTCATCGCGATAGCAGAGAACCAGCGCCGGATCGACGCCTACCATCGGCATTCCCAGCTGGGCGACCCGCGTGAGGAAGTCAGAGGTTTTTTGCGCCGTCTTAGCAAAGCGCGTCAGGAACCCTTTGATATGCTGAGCTTTCCCATTGGGAGAGAACGGCAGCAGCACCGGCTGGTAGCCCAGTTTCTCAACCAGCCGGACAAAATCACTTACCACCTGGGCATCGTAGTAGCTGGTAAAGGGATCCTGCACCACCAGCACCGTTTTGGCCCGCTCTTCTGCACCAAGCTGCTCGAGTTCATCGAGCGTCATATTTGCCGAGCGGTGACCCACCATCTGCTGCTGCAGAGAGGGCACCGACAGCAGAGGCAGATCCACCATCCCAATGTGCGTGGCCGACAGGGATCGCACCCACGGCTGGCTCATAAAGAAGTTGAAAGTCTTTGGCGCTCTGGCCATCAGCGGGGCATAGCTCTCTACGCTGGCGATCACGTGGTCGCTCAACGGCCGTAGATAGCGGGTATGGTAAAGCTGAAGGAAGCGCGAGCGAAACTCCGGCACGTCAATTTTAATCGGGCACTGGGTCGAACAGGCCTTGCACGCCAGACAGCCAGACATCGCCTCTTTCACCTCGTGGGAGAAGTCATACTCACCGTGGCGGGCATGCCAGCTATTGCGGGTGCGTTCAATCAGGCTGCGCAGGCTGGCGCGTTTTTCCGGCAGCTCCTTCTCCAGCTTACCAGGATCGATACCGCGATCCGCCAGCAGCCGCAGCCATTCACGTACCAGCGTAGCGCGGCCTTTCGGGGAGTGAATACGGTTGCTGGTGATTTTCATCGATGGGCACATCGGACTTTTGGCATCGAAGTTAAAGCACAGTCCGTTGCCGTTGCACTCCATCGCACCGCGCCATGAGGAGCGCACGCTGATAGGGATCTGTCGGTCAAAGGTGCCACGCTTCACGGCATCGACCTGCATCATCGGCGCATCGAGGCCCGCCGGTGGACAGATTTTACCTGGGTTAAGCCGGTTCTGCGGATCGAACGCCGCTTTGACCTTGCGCAGTTCGCCAAAGAGCTGCTCGCCAAAGAAGGCCGGACTGTATTCTGCCCGGAAGCCCTTGCCGTGCTCACCCCATAGCAGGCCGCCATACTTAGCCGTCAACGCCACTACCTCGTCGGAGATCTTTTTCATCAGCATCTCCTGCTGCGGATCGCACATATCCAGCGCCGGACGCACGTGCAGCACGCCTGCATCCACATGACCAAACATGCCGTAGTTCAGCCCGTGGCTGTCGAGCAGCGCGCGAAACTCAACGATGTAATCCGCCAGGTGTTCCGGCGGCACGCAGGTATCTTCCGCAAAGGGGATCGGTTTCGCCGCGCCTTTGGCATTTCCCAGCAGGCCGACCGCTTTTTTACGCATCGCATAGATACGTTCAATACCGGCCAGCTCGCTGCACACCTGCCAGCCAATCACCCCGCCCTCTTGAGCAGCAATCAGCCCATCCAGCCGTTGGCAGAGGGCATCCACCCGCGCGTCGATCAGCTCGACATCATCACCAGCAAACTCAACGATGTTCAGCCCCAGCATGGTTTTATCCGGTACATCGGTGATCAAATCGTGCACGGAGTGCCAGACGATATCCTCCCGCGCCAGGTTAAGTACCGTAGAGTCAACGGTCTCAACCGACAGCGCCTGAGCCTCAACCATAAAGGGGGCGTTGCGTAGCGCTGAGTTAAAGGAGTCATACTTGACGTTGACCAGCCGGCGCACCTTCGGCAGCGGGGTGATATCGAGCCGCGCCTCGGTAATAAAGGCCAGCGTCCCCTCTGAGCCAGTCAGGATGCGGGTGAGATCGAAGGTGGTCATCTCATCATTGAAGACATGCCGCAGATCGTAGCCGGTCAGGAACCGGTTTAGCTTGGGAAACTTATCGATAATAAGTTGGCGATTATCGAGGCAGCTATCATAGACCGTTTTATAGATCCGCCCCTGCGCCGTTTGGGCCTGCCCAAGCGTGCGCGCCAGCTCCAGCGAGACCGGCTGCGTATCCAGCAGGTCGCCGCCCAGCAGCACAGCCCGCACGCCCAGCACGTGGTCCGAGGTTTTACCGTAGACCAGCGATCCCTGCCCGGAGGCGTCGGTATTGATCATGCCACCCAGCGTGGCACGATTACTGGTGGAGAGCTCCGGGGCGAAGAAGAAGCCGTAGGGTTTTAAAAACTGGTTAAGCTGATCCTTGATCACACCGGCTTCTACACGTACCCAACCCTCTTCGGGGTTTATCTCCAGGATGCGGTTCATATAGCGGGAGAGATCGACAATGATGCCGTGGTTTAGCGCCTGGCCATTCGTGCCCGTCCCCCCGCCGCGCGGCGTAAAGACCAGCGACTGGAAGCGGGCCTCACCGGCAAGCCGGGTGATCAGGGAAACATCGGCGGTAGAACGGGGAAAGACCACTGCATCGGGGAGAAGCTGGTAAATACTGTTATCGGTTGCCATTGTTAGCCGATCGGCATAATCCGTGGCGGTATCACCTGTAAAACCCTGTTGCTCCAGTGCCTGCAAAAAATTGAGCACCAGCTGAACGACGCCGGGTGCTTGAGAAATCTGTGGGATCATTACCGTTGACCCTGCCTGACTGTTAATGTTGTAAATGTATTGTTTGCGTTGTGCGTTTATCGTTGTATCACATTTTTTTACGCTACGCCCCTGTGAATTACGGGCAAAATAGCGCAGTCAAAACGCGCTGAATTAAACAGCCGTATTCGTGTATTAAACAGACGCTGCGCCGACGGTTCGGCGAATAAAAAAGGTGGATAGATCTTATGATCAACAGACGTCAGCCCGGAGATGTGGCTCAGATCCTGCTCTCGGTGCTGTTTTTAGCCGTTATGATCGTTGCCTGTTTATGGATAGTGCAACCCTTCATCCTCAGCTTTGCCTGGGCTGGCACCATTGTGATTGCCACCTGGCCGCTGTTTTTACGCTTCCAGCGCGTGCTGGCGGGCCGCCGCTCCCTGGCGGTGCTGTTTATGACCCTGATCTTAATTTTGGTGTTTGTTATTCCCATTGCTCTGCTGGTTAATAGCCTGGTCGATGGCAGCGGCCCGGTAATTCGCGCTATTACCTCCGGCGACCTGACCCCGCCGGATCTGGCCTGGCTCAAGAGTATCCCGCTGGTAGGCCATAATCTCTATCTTGGCTGGCATAATCTGCTGGATATGGGTGGCAGCGCGATTATGGCTAAGGTGCGACCCTATTTAGGCGCCACCACCACGTGGTTTGTTGGCCAGGCTGCGCACATTGGCAGATTTATGATGCACTGTGCGTTGATGCTCCTGTTCAGCGCCCTGCTGTTCTGGCGCGGGGAGCGCGTCGCACAAGGCGTTCGTCACTTTGCTACGCGGCTGGCCGGAAGGCGGGGTGATACCGCTGTGCTGCTGGCAGCCCAGGCGATCCGCGCCGTGGCGCTTGGCGTCGTCGTCACCGCGCTGGTGCAGGCGGTGCTGGGCGGCATTGGGCTGGCAATCACCGGCGTACCCTACCCGACCCTGTTTACGGTGATCATGATCCTCTCCTGCCTGGTACAGATTGGTCCGCTGCCGGTGCTTATTCCAGCCATTATCTGGCTCTACTGGAGCGGGGATACGACCTGGGGCACGGTGCTGCTGGTCTGGAGCTGCGTAGTCGGAACGCTGGATAACGTCATCCGCCCGGTGCTGATCCGCATGGGAGCCGATCTGCCGCTGATTCTTATCCTTTCGGGGGTTATTGGTGGGCTCATTGCCTTTGGCATGATCGGTCTGTTTATTGGTCCAGTTCTGCTCGCCGTATCATGGCGTCTTTTTGATGCCTGGGTTCGCGAAGTCCCTCCTCCTGGCGAGGTTAATGATAATCTGCTGGAACAGGTTAGCGATCACAAATTGGATAATAAATAGTCGTTAAAGCGGGGTAACCCGCTTTACTATTAAGCCCTGCTTATCAATTCTTTATATTTCCTTTCTGGTCGGACCCTTCAACCCACTATATATACGCTATATCCCCTATTTTGCTTGTCTCAAAATCGTAACTTATGGTTAACTATTGAGACGAATCTGATCGACGCTAATAAGGGGTATGCCTACTATTAAGGCACGGTTATAAATCAAGGCTTTGATTTATAAGCATGGAAATCCCCTGAGTGAAACAACGAATTGCTGTGTGTAGTCTTTGCCCTTCTCCCACGAAGGGCTTTTTTTTGTCTTTGAACCAAACGGTTAAGAACCATCCAACGTTGCATTAAGCATTGTTTGTTCTATCAGTAGGCTGCTTAAAGATGTTATGAACCGTCGTATCACTCTATGATCATGACATTTGTAACACTCTGTTAAAATAACGACCACGGTAAGACGGGTTTAGTCATTATTTTATTCAATAATCTTTATAACCCAGCGCAGCTCTTACAAATATATAAATAAGAAACAGCACGACATACGTTCCCATTCCGAGGGCAGCGCAAAGGCCAACATCGAAAGAACGAATATCACCATCAATCAAACTGATGACGAAACCAATTAATCCACCCGTAATTGCGCCAGCCCAAATGGTAAGCATTAAGTGCCCCATCCACACGGCAAAGTGCGTTGTTTTGATCGTTACGTGCTGCATTGTCAGTCTCTTAACTGTCAGAGAAACGTTATACCAAAATTTGGCATAACATTAATCGTTTACTTCTTATCCGAAGTATTATCGATGAATTATGTTTATGAGTGGATTGACTGTCAACATAGTCAGATTACTCTTAAGCACAAATACACCAAAACACCACAAATAGCTTAGGATAGTGTTATTGATGTTAGTGGTGAGTATAGCGTTTTGATACAGTGAAATAACCACTATGTTACCAATAAAATATTTTCACCCTAAAAATTACATAAAAAAGCCAGACCGGGGTCTGGCTTTGAGTTCAATAACAGTCGAAATTATCGGGTGCGATCGTGTGCGGTCACCTGACGCGGCTGCGTGCGACGACCCACCATGCCCATTGCTCCCGCCAGCACGGCTTCAATCAGCAGCATAAAGAAGGTGAACCAGCTGGCTTTCGCCGTGGCGGCTGCCGCTTTCTCACCCGCTTCACGGGCTTTCTGCTCCGCCTGCGCTTTTAGCTCATCAAATTTCGCCCGCGCTTCCTGATAACTTTTTTCCGTCTGGGCAACTATCTGCTCCGCTTCGGCATCAGATTTACCGGTACGCGCCTGAATAATATTTTTCAGCGCTTCACGATCCGCAGCCTGGAAGGTGCTCTGATTTCTGTCGATTAAGCCTTTAATAAAACCGGCAATATCGGTATCAGCCGTCTGCGGCGTGTTAGCTGTCGCTGCCGCCTGGTTCTGAGCATTGTTGGCTTCATTCTGCGCCTGGTTTTGCAGGGCCTCTGGCTGCAGCTCCGGTTTCCCCGTTTGTCGCAGCGTCGTTTCAAGCTCGTCCTGTAAACTGTCGAGATTAATATTATTCTCTGCGAGTTTTTCTTTCGCCATATCTTTAACTGACGGTGCAACCGCCGTGACACCACTGCCTACCGCCTGCAAACCAGCCCCTAAAATATTCATGGCACCGGTGACCGCGCTGTTCGCCAGCATAACGACGAACCAGGCGCTAATGAGGGTGTTGACGCCAAACATCAGCAGACCATGCAAAGCACCCTCTCGCTGTGCCAGCCTGCCGGTGGCATACGCGCCCGCAGCAATGGCGATCAGCATGCTCAGGCCAGTCCAGATGGCCGCGCCCATGCCGATACCCCCCATCGGATCTTGCTCTTCCAGAGGATCGATAGTGCTGGCACCAATCGCGGTGCCGAGAATAGAAAGGATTAGGTAGAGCACCATTGAAATAATGACACCGGCAAACACTGCACTCCATGAAATACGTTTTAGGGGGACGCCTCTACCCGGCGTATATATGTCATCGTAATCGTTTCGGACATGTACATGTTGATCGGCCATCTTTTCTTCTCCCTTATAACCTTACGGCTTATGTCGCAATTTTCGACGGTTAAAAAAAATAGAGCTGGAATGGCTTCAGCTTTAGCCTCTGTAAGGGTAGTTCGATATGGCTAAATAAACCAAGGTGTCGTCACAACAGCAGAAATTGTTTCGACTAAAGAAAAATCGGTAACAAATAAAAAAGCCTCCCCGCGCTGGGGAGGCTTTAAGAAGATGATGAACTATTACTTGATTTCAGCGAGGCTTAGCCAAGTCTGAACCACGGTATCCGGGTTTAACGACAGGCTATCGATACCCTCTTCCATCAGCCAGGCGGCAAAGTCCTCATGGTCGGATGGGCCCTGACCACAGATACCCACATATTTGCCCTCTTTTTTCGCCGCGCGGATCGCCATTGACAGCAGCGCTTTTACCGCTTCGTTGCGTTCGTCAAAGAGTTCGGAGACGACGCCGGAGTCGCGATCCAGTCCCAGCGTCAGCTGCGTCATATCGTTCGAGCCGATAGAGAAGCCGTCGAAGTGCTCCAGGAACTGCTCCGCCAGCAGAGCGTTGGACGGGATTTCGCACATCATGATCACCTTTAGCCCGTTCTCGCCGCGCTTCAGGCCCTGACGTGCCAGCTCGTCTACCACCGCTTTTGCCTGCTCAACGGTACGGACGAATGGGATCATAATCTCGACGTTAGTCAGCCCCATATCGTTACGCACGTGTTTTACCGCCTCGCACTCCAGGGCAAAGCAGTCGCGGAAGCTGTCAGAGACGTAGCGACCCGCGCCGCGGAAGCCCAGCATCGGGTTCTCCTCTTCCGGCTCGTAGCGCTCCCCACCAACCAGATTTGCGTACTCGTTGGATTTAAAATCGGAGAGCCGCACAATAACGCGCTTCGGCCAGAAGGCTGCACCAAGGGTAGCAATGCCCTCACTCAATCGCCCGATGTAGAAGTCCTTCGGTGATTTGTAGCCCTTCATCATCTCACGAATTTCGTTTTGCAGGCCAGGTTCCTGCTGGTCGAACTCCAGCAGCGCCCGGGGGTGCACGCCGATCATGCGGTTAATGATGAACTCCAGGCGCGCCAGACCAACGCCTTCGTTTGGCAGGCAGGCGAAATCAAATGCGCGATCCGGATTGCCGACGTTCATCATGATCTTCAGCGGCAGGTCCGGCATGGTGTCAACGCTGGAGCTTTTCACGCTGAAGTCGAGCATCTCAGCGTAAACATAGCCGGTATCACCTTCCGCACAGGAGACGGTGACCTTTTCGCCATCGCGAATGCGGTCGGTCGCATCACCGCAGCCCACGACCGCAGGAATGCCCAGTTCACGGGCAATGATTGCCGCGTGACAGGTACGTCCGCCGCGATTGGTCACGATGGCCGCCGCTTTTTTCATGATCGGTTCCCAGTCCGGGTCGGTCATGTCCGTTACCAGCACATCGCCGGGCTGGATGCGGTTCATTTCGCTGATATCGTGGATAACTTTTACCGGCCCTGCACCGATACGGTGGCCAATGGCGCGGCCTTCGACAACCACCTTGCCCTGAGCGTGAAGCGTATAACGCTCCATGACCTGGCCACGGGAGCGTACGGTCTCCGGACGCGCCTGCACGATAAAGAGCTTGCCGGTATGGCCATCTTTAGCCCACTCGATATCCATCGGACGACCGTAGTGCTGCTCAATCAGCACCGCCTGCTTCGCCAATGCCTGAACTTCATCGTCGGTCAAAGAGAACACATCGCGATCGGTCTCTGGCACATCCTCAATGCGTACCTGCTTACCGTGCTCCTGGCTCGGCGCATAGACCATACGGATTTTTTTAGACCCCATCGTCCGGCGCACAATGGCCGGGCGATCGTTTGCCAGCGTTGGCTTATGCACGTAGAACTCGTCCGGGTTAACCGCGCCCTGTACGACCATTTCGCCTAAGCCCCAGGCAGAAGTGATAAACACGACCTGATCGAAGCCGGATTCGGTGTCGATAGAGAACATAACGCCAGAGGAGGCTAAATCAGAGCGCACCATGCGCTGCACGCCCGCAGAGAGCGCTACGCCGCGATGGTCATAGCCCTGATGCACGCGGTATGAGATAGCGCGATCGTTAAACAGGGAAGCAAAGACGTGCTTAACTGCCACCAGCACCGCATCGTAGCCCTGAACGTTCAGGAAGGTCTCCTGCTGACCAGCGAACGAGGCATCCGGCATATCCTCTGCCGTAGCAGAGGAGCGCACGGCAAACGACGCCTCGGCGTCACCCTCTGAGAGTTGGTCATAGGCTTCATGAATGGCTTTTTCCAGCTCTGGCTGGAAAGGCGTATCAATAATCCACTGCCGGATCTGCGTGCCGGCCTTTGCCAGTTCGCCAACGTCATCAATGTCCGTGTTATCCAGCAGTTCATAGATACGCTGGTTGACGCCGCTTTGGTCAAGAAACTGATTAAACGCATCTGCCGTGGTGGCGAACCCGTTCGGGACCGATACCCCAGTTTCAGACAAATTCGTGATCATTTCGCCCAGGGAGGCATTTTTGCCCCCAACGCGGTCAACATCATTCATACCGAGTTGGTTATACCAGAGCACCAGCGGTGACGAGCCATTGTTGGACATCGGACAATCCTTTTATGATATATGATTGAGTTAGCAACACCTGACGTACCTATTTATCCTGGCATAACTGGCTCGCTTAAAAAAACGGTGAATCGTTCAAGCAAATTTATTTTTCTATTTTTCGGACAGTTTCACGCTATTTTGTAACCCGCTGATTCGCTTGCACTCTTTTTGAAATTATCTGTATACATGAAAAATAAAAGTGAAATGCACATTTTAGTAAAAATAAAAACACCATTTCATTTTGTGAAAGCAGAGGATGCGCAGTAGTATGGTACATAACTTATTTCAAGCCTTAACACCATCACGCTAACGGGGGATAAAAAATGGAAAATTCAGCCGATCGCCAGGTGTTTTATATATCAGATGGGACGGCCATAACGGCAGAAGTCCTCGGGCATGCGGTTATGTCGCAGTTTCCCGTTGCCGTTCATAGCATCACGCTCCCCTTTGTGGAAAACGTCCAGCGCGCAAATGCGGTTAAGGAGCAGATAGACGCCATTTTCCAGCAGACGGGCGTCCGTCCGCTGGTCTTCTACTCTATTGTGACACCGGAGATCCGCAGTATCATTACCCAGAGCCAGGGCTTCTGCCAGGATATCGTGCAGGCGCTGGTGGCCCCGCTACAGCAGGAGCTTAAGATCGATCCTACGCCGATTACGCACCGCACCCACGGGCTTAATCCGGGCAATCTGACGCGTTATGATGCGCGTATCGCCGCCATTGATTATACCCTCGCCCATGATGACGGCATCTCGATGCGCAACCTTGAGCAGGCACAGGTCATCTTGCTGGGGGTCTCCCGCTGCGGCAAAACGCCGACCAGCCTCTATCTGGCGATGCAGTTTGGTATCCGCGCCGCCAACTATCCCTTTATTGCCGATGACATGGATAACCTCGTGCTCCCCGCGGCGTTAAAGCCGCTACAGCATAAGCTTTTTGGCCTGACCATTAATGCTGAACGCCTGTCGGCTATCCGCGAAGAGCGTGTCGAAAACAGCCGCTATGCATCAATGCGCCAGTGCCGACTTGAGCTGGCCGAGGTAGAAGCCCTCTATCGTAAAAATAATATTCCTTATCTGAACAGCACCAACTATTCGGTTGAGGAGATCGCTACCAAGATCCTCGATATCATGAAGCTAAATCGCAGCATGTACTAATTAGCTAGTACGGAGAGCCATTTTCCGCTATCATTGCCCGCAGAATTGTGATGTGCATCACCCTCATACTTGAAAACATCAAGGATTGGTTTATCGTGATGCCCATTACTTCCGACACTTTTGCCGTTGAAGCAGCCCTTTTCTGAGATAAGTCATGAATAAAACTGATGAACTCCGCACTGCGCGCATTGAGAGCCTGGTAACGCCAGCCGAACTGGCCGAGCGGTACCCTGTCTCCAGACAGGTTGCGGAACATGTTAACGCCTCCCGTCGGCGGATTGAGAAAATTTTAAATGGTGAAGATCGCCGTCTGCTGGTGATTGTAGGTCCCTGCTCCATCCACGATCTTGATGCCGCGATAGAGTATGCTCGCCGATTACAGGCGCTGCGCGAAAAGCATCAAGATACGCTTGAGATTGTCATGCGTACCTATTTTGAGAAGCCCCGCACCGTTGTGGGTTGGAAGGGACTGATCTCCGATCCGGATCTCAACGGCAGCTACCGGGTCAATCACGGTATGGAGCTTGCGCGTTCGTTACTGTTACAGGTTAATGAGCTGGGCGTCCCCACCGCGACCGAGTTTCTCGATATGGTGACCGGACAGTTTATTGCCGATCTTATTAGCTGGGGCGCAATCGGCGCGCGCACTACGGAGAGTCAGATCCACCGGGAGATGGCCTCTGCGCTCTCCTGCCCGGTAGGCTTCAAAAACGGTACGGATGGCAACACCCGTATTGCGGTTGACGCTATTCGCGCATCGCGGGCGAGCCACATGTTCCTGTCGCCAGATAAGAATGGGCAGATGACCATCTACCAGACCAGCGGTAACCCCTACGGCCATATTATTATGCGCGGCGGAAAAACGCCTAACTACCACGCCGAGGCGATTGCCGAGGCCTGCGATACCCTGAGCGAGTTCTCTCTGCCCGAGCATCTGGTGGTGGATTTCAGCCACGGCAACTGCCAGAAGCAGCATCGCCGTCAGCTGGAAGTATGCGATGACGTGTGTCAGCAGATCCGCAACGGCTCAACGGCCATTGCCGGTATTATGGCGGAGAGTTTCCTGCAGGAAGGAACACAGAAGATTGTCGCCGGACAGCCGCTTACCTATGGGCAGTCGATCACCGACCCCTGTCTGCACTGGGAAGACACCACTCTGCTGGTAGAGAAGCTCTCTGCCGCAGTGGCCACGCGCTTCTGAAAGTTTGCCCGCCACCGCTGCGGCGGGCAAGCTCTTTAACTTGAACAGCTCACTTCCAGATGTTTACCCCAGTCGGGCGGTCGGCTAACGTAGTCATCGCTACGATCGCTAAAGGGATCGCGTAATGCCTGATGCAGACGCTCCAGCTCCTGGGTATCGCCCTTCTCGGCATCGCTAATGGCCCGCTGGGCCAGCCAGTTACGCAGTACCAGCGCGGGGTTAACCTCTTTCATCCGCCGCTGGCGCTCGGCATCGTCAATCTGTTCGCTTTGCAGCCGCGCCCGGTAGTCGCTAAACCAGGTGTCAAACGCGCCACGATCGATAAACTCATCGCGCAGCGGCGAGCTGGCGCTGTGCTGTTCGGTGACGCTTAGCATACGGAATGTCCGGGTATAGTCGCTGCCTTCCCGCGCCATCAAGGCAAACAGGGCGTTTAGCAGTTCATTATCGCCGCGCTGCTCGGTGAACAGCCCAAGCTTACTACGCAGCAGCTTACCGTACTGCGTCAGCAGAACCTGCTGATACTCATCCAGCATGCTGTTCAGCGTGTCGACATCAATAAAGGGCGAGAGCGTCTGGGCAAGGCGCTGAAGATTCCACAGGCCAACCGCAGGCTGATTATCAAAGCGATAACGTCCCTGATAGTCGGAGTGATTACAGATAAAGCCGGGCTGGTAGTCATCCAGGAAGCCGTACGGACCGTAGTCTATGGTCAAGCCAAGAATCGACATGTTGTCGGTATTCATTACGCCATGCGCAAAACCAACCGCCTGCCACTGGGCGATTAGCGTTGCGGTACGCGCCACCACATCCCGCAGCCAGAGCACATATTTGTCACTCTCCTCAGCAAGATGTGGCCAGTAGTGGTGAATGGCAAAATCAGCCAGCTGACGGACCTTCTCTGGTTCACGGCGATAATAGAAATGTTCAAAATGGCCGAAACGCAGATGGCTTTCGGCAATCCGCATCAGCATGGCCCCCTGCTCGGTCGTCTCTCGCGCCACCGGCGTGTCGCTGGTGGCTATCGCCAGCGCCCGGGTAGTCGGGATCCCGAGGTAGTGCATCGCCTCGGAGGCCAGGCTTTCGCGAATGGTTGAGCGCAGTACGGCGCGCCCGTCGCCCATGCGGGAATAGGGAGTTTGTCCAGCGCCCTTAAGATGCCAGTCGACCGTTTTGCCGTCGGCCAGTAGCTGCTCGCCAAGCAAAATGCCACGGCCGTCGCCCAGCTGCCCCGCCCAAACGCCAAACTGATGGCCGCTGTAGACCTGCGCCAGCGGCGACATACCCGGCAGCAGCGTTTCACCACCCCAGACGCCCGCCCCCTGCTCAGGCGTAAAGAGCGCATCCGGCACGCCCAGCTCCTGGGCCAGCGCAGCGTTGTGCCACAGTACGCGCGCATTGCGCAGCGGCGTAGGGGAAAGCGAAGTATAAAATCCCGGCAGCTCATCGCGCCAGCGTGTCGTAAATGTAAGGGTCATGGTTCCTCCTCTGTCTGTAGTGTAGAAGGTATCAGGAGGAATAAACACAGGCAGAGTGCGCGGGTATCACTTTACCAGTTGGGTAACCTGCTCCGGGGGGACTGGCGGCCACAGGCGTCCCTGCATCGCGCTAAAGGAAAACGGCGCTACTCTTTTCAGCGTCTGCTCGCTGTCTATGCCCGCAATCATCATTGAGCGGCAGTAGGGTTCCACCTGGTTGATGATAGCCTGCATAAAAGGCTGAAAAGAGGGTGATTTGAGACGCTGATAAACAAAATTTTTATCCAGCATAACGCGGGAAAAAAGCCCATCAAATACGGCTCGGGTAGGGGCCCCTCCCGCGCCAAAATTAGCCAACACAAGAGGATATCTGCTGCCTAATTGGGACAGAGAGGTATTCTCACCCTCATCATTAACGTTCAGATAATTCTCATTAATCATAAACTCAATAAAAGGGAAACGATTAACAGAAGCCGCTAAATCATCATCCTGCAACAGCCGATCGACAATTGTCGGAGTGATATTAATCCATGCGGTAATCTGATGTTGAATAAAGAAGAGCTGACATACGCTTAACAGATGTAACTGCTCAATAAATAGCATTTCAGTCTGCTGCGGGGCCAGGTAAGGCAAAATCAGCTCTGCAGGCGTCTGCTCTTCACGATTTACGCCTACAAAGTTAACGACGATCTCCAGTCCCTGCAATTTTCCGTCGGCATTACGTGCCGGATTGAACAGCAGCTCTGAGCGCCAGGTTTTATCGAGTGATATAATCATTATCCCTATACCTAATCCAGAATTGAATAAGACTATCCTTAGCCAGTATTAAAGATTATCCTGGGAAATGGATAAACGCCAGCAGACAAAACCGGATTAATACAATAGTTGATAACTATTAGTGGACTCATTAATAAGTATTATTTAATAAAAAACGGAGCCTAATCGCTCCGCTTTTTATTAACACTTTACCCACCAGACTGGTTAAATTCGGCGCGCCTGCCAAAACTTTTTCCGCCAGTAGACGTTATCAAGCGAGGACTTCATCACCCCCCGACTGGTGGATGCGTGGATGAACTGGTTATCGGTATCGTAGATCCCAACGTGCAGGCCGCTTTCTCCCGATCCGGTTTTAAAGAAAACAAGATCCCCGGGTAACAGATCGTCTTTATCAATCTCGGTACCGATTTTTGCCTGCTGACGCGTTTCCCGGGGCAGGCGCAGATCAAACCGGTCCCGGAATGTCATCAGTACAAAACCGGAACAATCGATGCCGCGTCGGCTCATGCCGCCGTAACGATACGGTGTCCCCCGCCAGTGGCTTAGCTGATCGTTAAGATTGGCGATCACGGTGATAGAGTCTGCCAGCCGTGGATTTGGCGGTGGAGCCCGGTGGTGGCTGCATCCTGCTAAAAAAAGCACGGCGGCGAAAAGAAACCATAGGCGCATGCGGGGCGGATCCTCTGCTTTATTATTTTTCCAGTAATTTAGCGTGGCGGGAAAGCGCCGCGCAATATGCTCTGTGTTTACAGCGTAGAAATAAGTACGCTATGTCCCTCTACGTCAAGGCGACGAAAAGGCATACCGTAGGCCTGGGCTAGCCTTGCCGGCGTCAGCACGCTATCGCGTGGACCGCTGGCAATCAGCTTGCCGTTACGCAGCAGCCAAGCCTGCTGGGCATGGCGCAGGGTATGGTTCAGATCGTGGCTGCTCATTACTACCGTAATACCCGCCCGATAGAGGGCGCTAAGCAGACGATCCAGCGCCGCCTGCTGGGCAACGTCAAGGCCGTTCATCGGTTCATCCAGCAACAGCAGCTGTCCCTCAGGATTACCCGCCGGATGAATCTGCAGAATTACCGCCGCCAGACGTACCCGCTGCCACTCCCCGCCCGACAGCTGGTTCGCGGTACGCCCAAGCTTATCATCTAGCCCTAGCGCACCGGCAACATCATGCAGTAACTCCGTGTGGCTGCGATCGGGCTGGTGCAGCGTCAAATAGTGCCAGACCGGCATGGCAAAGGGTGGGGTTTGCTGCTGGGTAAGGTAAGCGCGACGCCGGGCCAGCGCGGTGGCGTGCCAGGCATCGAGCGGCGTACCGCTGAGCGTGATGCTCCCCGGCCCGCTCGCCAGCCCCGCCATCCGTACCAGCAGAGTACTTTTTCCAGCCCCGTTTGGCCCCACCAGATGCAGGATCTCACCGGCATTGACCGTGGCCGTAACTGGCCCCAGCCTGCCGGATTCCGCTACATCCTGTAGCGTCATTAACGCGTTCACTATTTTGCTAATGCCAGCTTGATGGCTTCCATCACAATCGGATCTTCCGGCGTCATGTCCGGCGCAAAGCGCTGAACGACCTGCCCGTCACGGCCAATTAAGAATTTCTCAAAGTTCCACAGAATATCGTCCGGATAGAGCGGCGCACGGCCTTTGCTGGCCAGGCGCTCGTAAAAGCCGCTCTTCTCCGGCGCAACGGCGGTTGGCGCGGCGGCGATCAGCTTCTGATAGAGCGGATGACGGTTCTCACCGTTGACGTCAATTTTGCTGAACATCGGGAAGGTAACGCCATAGGTTGTGCTGCAGAAGGTTTTAATCTCCTCTTCGCTGCCCGGCTCCTGGCCTAAAAACTGGTTGCAGGGGAAGCCGAGCACCACAAAACCCTCTTTCGCCCAGGCCTTCTGAATGTTTTCAAGCTGCTCATACTGTGCCGTCAGGCCGCATTTTGACGCCACGTTGACCACCAGCAGCACCTTGCCCTGGTAATCTGCCAGCGTGGTCTTCTCGCCATCAATCGTCGTCACTTCAGTGTTCAGAATATCGTGTTGCATAGCATCCCCTTGGTTATCAAACGCGCCACCGGTTTACTCTCCGGCCTTTAATAATAGACAATAAGACGACGTGCATTCATCCGCAATTTTATACTAAAAGTTTCTTCGCGAGAGGGAGTTAAGTGCGGATCCCCGATCAGTTCACCTTCGCTGCCGGTCTGGTAGACCGGTTAAGGCAGAGCCGTCACCCGGCAGGACGGTAAACGCCGGATGGCGCTGCGCTTATCCGGCCTACCTCGTCCTGATGTTACCTTGCCGCCTTTAGCAGCAGCCAGATAAACACCGGGGCGCCTAGCGTTGCGGTCACCACGCCGATGGGTAGCTCCGCCGCGTTGAGCGCCTGGCGGGCGATAACATCAGCAAACAGCAGCGCCGTCGCTCCTGCCAGTGCGCAGCCAGGAAGCAGCACGCGGTGATCGGTCAGGCCACACAGGCGCAGAATGTGGGGGATCACCAGGCCGATAAATCCTATCGACCCGGCCAGCGCCACGCTGACCCCCACCATCCAACCGGTGGCAACCACCAGTATGTTGCGCCAGAACCACAGAGGAAGGCCCAGCTGGCGGGCGGAGGTCTCCCCCAGCGCCAGCATATTAAGCGGCTGCGACTGCAGGCAGACCCACCCCATTACCGGCAGCAGGGCCAGCATTAGCCACCCCTGCTGCCAGTCAACGCCGCCGAAACCGCCCATCATCCAGTACATCAGCTGGCGAAGATCGAACGAAGTTGAGAAGTAGATAGCCCACGTCATCAGCGCGCTACAAATAATGCCCAGCGCGACGCCCGCCAGCAGTAGGCGGCTGATAGAGAGGTGACGGCGAGCGAAGTGTAGCAAGATCAGCGTAATAATCAGCGCGCCGGCAATCGCACACAGCCCGAGCGCCCAGACAGGCAGCGCCCCCTGCCCCAGCATCACGGCGGCAATCAAGCCTACGCCTGCGCCGTTCGAGACGCCAAGCAGGCCCGGCTCCGCCAGCGGATTTTCAAACAGCGCCTGCATCAGGGTGCCGCACAGCGCCAGCGCCGCCCCGACCAGCACGACCGCGAGGGTGCGGGGAAGACGGATCTGCCAGACAAAAAGCTGACCGCGAGGGCTCAGCCACTCATTGGGCGCAATCCATTGATCGCCTGCACAGAGGCTGACCACAATAGCAAGCAGCAGAAGCAGTGAGAGTCCGCCAAGCCAGCGGGCGTGGCGTCGGGTCTGAAGGTGGGCAAGAGCGAGCATAGGATCCATCCTGCTGAACGTCGTGGGAGTGATTTTAAGATGCAGAGCGGCCAGTGAAAAGAAAAAAGGCCGCACAGGCGGCCTTTTTGGTTAGTTCAGATTACTCTGCTTTGGGCGAAGCGTTTTCGACACGGCTTTTCAATTTCTGACCGGGTCTGAAGGTCACCACGCGCCGGGCTGTAATGGGAATATCCTCGCCCGTTTTCGGGTTACGTCCCGGGCGTTGATTCTTATCACGCAGATCAAAGTTACCAAAACCGGAGAGTTTTACCTGCTCACCATTTTCCAGAGCGCGACGGATCTCTTCGAAAAATAGCTCTACCAGCTCTTTGGCATCCCGTTTGCTAAGCCCAAGCTTATCAAACAGATATTCTGACATTTCAGCTTTTGT
This sequence comes from Escherichia sp. ESNIH1, assembly GCA_002918705.1. Classification (GTDB taxonomy): domain Bacteria; phylum Pseudomonadota; class Gammaproteobacteria; order Enterobacterales; family Enterobacteriaceae; genus Pseudescherichia. Next base: position 58,043 of record PQKR01000008.1, read on the forward strand.
AAGCGCCATAGGTTCAATCCCTCAATGATGCCTGGAATCGCTCTTTCAATGCCTCTACACATCTGGCAACGGTAGCGGCAATCTCCTCTTCTTCGAGTGTACGGCCGGTATCCTGAAGGATCAGGGTGATAGCGAGGCTCTTATAGCCCTCCGCTACGCCCTTGCCGCGGTACACATCAAACAAGTTTACGCCAACTACCTGATTTACGCCAACTTTCTTACACTCAGCCAAAACATCTGCTGCGGGTACGTTTTCTGCGACCACAACCGCGATATCACGACGGTTTGCCGGGAAGCGTGAGACCTCCCGCGCCTGTGAAATTACGCGGTCTGCAATGGCGTTCCACTCGATCTCAAACACCAGCGTCCGGCCGTTCAGATCCAGTTTACGTTCCAGCTCAGGATGCACAACCCCAATAAAACCAATACGTTCGCCTTTCAGATAAATCGCGGCGGACTGGCCTGGGTGCAGCGCCGGGTTGGCTTCCGCTTTAAACTGAATGTCAGCCAGTTTACCGGTGAGATCGAGAACGGATTCCAGATCGCCTTTTAAATCATAGAAATCGACGGTCTCTTTTGCCAGGTTCCAGTGCTCTTCATAGCGACTTCCGGTAATAACTCCGGCCAGCATCACATCCTGACGGATGCCGAGATTCGCCTGCGTATCAGGCACAAAGCGCAGCCCGGTTTCAAAGATGCGGACGCGGCTCTGCTGACGGTTCTGGTTATAGACCACCGTACCCAGCAGACCGGTCCACAGCGACAGGCGCATGGCGGACATTTCGCTGGAGATCGGGCTAGGCAGGATCAGCGCTTCTTCGCCCGGATGGATCAGCTGCTGCAGTTTCGGATCCACGAAGCTGTAGGTGATCACCTCCTGGTAGCCTTTGTCGATGAGCATGGTCTTCACGCGCTTCATCGACAGATCCGCTTCGCGGTGGCTGCCCATGATCAGACCCGCCTGCACCGGCTCATCAGGAATGCTGTTGTAGCCGTAGACACGCGCTACCTCTTCTACCAGATCCTCTTCGATCTCCATATCGAAACGCCAGCTCGGCGCAACTGCCTGCCACTCGTCCTGGCCTTCGGTCACCTCACAGCCCAGACGGCGGAGAATGTCGCCTACCTGCTCGTCGGCAATGTGGTGCCCAATCAGGCGATCCAGTTTGCTGCGGCGCAGGGTGATGGTTGCGCGCTTCGGCAGCGCTGCTTCGTGGGTCACATCGATAACCGGACCGGCTTCACCGCCGCAGATATCCAGCAGCAGGCGCGTTGCACGCTCCATCGCTTTATACTGCAGCGCTGGGTCAACGCCGCGCTCATAGCGGTGGGAGGCATCGGTGTGCAGGCCGTGACGGCGGGCGCGACCGGTAATTGAGAGCGGGCTGAAGAAGGCACACTCCAGCAGCACGTCCTGAGTTTCACCATTTACGCCAGAGTGCTCGCCACCGAAGATACCCCCCATCGCCAGGGCTTTGTTATGGTCGGCAATCACCAGGGTATCGGACTGCAATTTCGCTTCGCTGCCGTCGAGCAGGACCAGCGTCTCGTTCTCTTTCGCCATACGAACCACGATCCCGCCTTCAATGCGGCCCAGATCGAAGGCGTGCATCGGCTGACCCAGCTCCAGCAGAACGAAGTTAGTTACGTCTACCACCGCGTCGATAGAGCGGATGCCGCAGCGACGCAGCTTCTCACGCATCCACAGCGGGGTTGGCGCGGTGACGTCGATACCCTTGACTACGCGGCCCAGATAACGCGGACAGGCATCGGCGGCTTCAACGCTAATTGGCAGCGTATCGCTGATGGTTGCTGCAACCGGGGCGATCTCAGGCTCGGTAAGCGGCAGCTTGTTCAGCACAGCAACGTCGCGGGCCACGCCGATAACACCTAAGCAGTCGGCCCGGTTCGGCGTCACGCTGATCTCGATGGTGTTATCATCGAGCTTCAGGTAGTCGCGAATATCGGTGCCGATCGGCGCATCCGCTGGCAGTTCGATAATGCCGCTGTGATCGTCGGAAATACCCAGCTCAGAGAAGGAGCAGAGCATCCCTTCGGACGGTTCGCCGCGCAGCTTGGCAGCTTTAATTTTGAAGTCGCCCGGCAGCACCGCGCCGATGGTCGCCACGGCTACTTTCAGCCCCTGACGGCAGTTTGGCGCACCACAGACGATATCGAGCAGGCGCTCGCCGCCGACGTTAATCTTGGTCACCCGCAGCTTGTCAGCGTTCGGATGCTGGCCGCACTCGACGACTTCGCCAACCACGACGCCGTTGAAGCTGCCGGCCACGGCGTCAACGCCGTCCACTTCCAGGCCTGCCATCGTAATTTGATCGGAGAGCGCTTCGCTGTCGACCGCCGGGTTAACCCATTCACGTAACCACAGTTCACTGAATTTCATTATTTTTTCCTGCCTTTATTTAAACTGTTTAAGGAAACGCAAATCGTTTTCGAAGAACGCGCGTAAATCGGTAACGCCATAGCGCAGCATGGTCAGACGCTCCATCCCCATGCCGAACGCAAAGCCAGAGTAGACCTCAGGATCGATGCCCACGTTGCGCAGCACGTTTGGGTGCACCATACCGCAGCCCAGCACCTCCAGCCATTTGCCGTTTTTACCCATCACGTCTACCTCAGCGGAGGGTTCAGTGAACGGGAAGTAGGATGGACGGAAACGTACCTGCAGATCTTCCTCAAAGAAGTTGTTCAGGAAGTCGTGCAGGGTGCCCTTCAGATTAGTAAAGCTAATGTTTTTATCGACGATCAGCCCTTCCATCTGATGGAACATTGGCGTGTGAGTCTGATCGTAGTCGTTACGATAGACGCGGCCAGGGGCGATAATACGGATAGGTGGCTGCTGGTTCTCCATAGTACGGATCTGCACCCCGGAGGTCTGGGTACGCAGCAGACGGGTAGCGTCAAACCAGAAGGTGTCATGGTCTGCGCGCGCCGGGTGGTGGCCTGGAATATTTAGGGCATCAAAGTTATGGTAGTCATCTTCGATTTCCGGGCCGGTTGCTACGGTAAAGCCCAGCTCGCCAAAGAAGTTCTCGATACGGTCGATGGTGCGCGTAACCGGATGCAGACCGCCATTCTCGATGCGGCGGCCTGGCAGAGAGATATCGATGGTCTCTGCCGCCAGACGTGCGTTCAGCGCGGCGCTCTCCAGCGTCTCTTTGCGGGCGTTTAGCGCCTGCTGAACCTGCTCTTTGGCTTCGTTAATCACCGCACCGGCGGCTGGACGCTCTTCAGGCGGCAGCTCACGCAGGGTTGTCATCTGAAGGGTCAGCTGCCCTTTTCTGCCCAGATACTCAACGCGCACATTATCTAATGCGGCAATATCGGTAGCCTCGTTAATGGCTGCCGTGGCGCTGGCAACCAGCTCTGCGAGATGTGACATGGTTTTCCTCATTATGTCGGTGCAGACACCGTTATGGTGATCTCATATTTTTTAGATACAGGCATAAAAAAAGCCTCCCTGGGGAGGCTTTCCGGCGCTGTTTTTCGTTTCTTCTTTCACGCGCAAGCCCCCTGGGATCAGGTGCTAAAGTAAAAAAAGAAGCGGAAAATAGCAGCATTCATGCTTGCGTTACCTTGTGTGGTAAGGATAGTCGCCCTATTGAAAAGGGTTGACCGCAAATTGTCAACAAAATGACGGCATTGCAAATAAAAAGAGGGAGCCAGGCTCCCTCTCTCTAACTGGCTTAGGCCAGAGCTGCTTTCGCTTTTTCGACCAGGGCAGAGAATGCCACTTTGTCGAATACAGCGATGTCAGCCAGGATCTTACGGTCGATTTCAACAGAGGCTTTTTTCAGGCCGTTGATGAATTTGCTGTAAGAAATACCGTTCTGACGTGCTGCTGCGTTGATACGCGCAATCCACAGTTGACGGAACTGACGCTTTTTCTGACGACGGTCACGATAAGCGTACTGACCAGCTTTGATAACAGCCTGGAAGGCAACGCGGTATACGCGTGAACGCGCACCGTAGTAGCCTTTAGCTTGTTTCAAAATTTTCTTGTGACGTGCACGTGCAATTACACCACGTTTTACGCGAGCCATGATGCTCTCCTGTATCTATTCTTAAAAAAGGTTAAAAGGTAAACGACTTATGCGTACGGCAGGCACGCGATGACCAGGCCCAGATCGCCTTTAGAAACCATGGCTTTCGGACGCAGGTGACGTTTACGCTTGGTAGCTTTTTTGGTCAGAATATGACGCAGGTTAGCGTGCTTGTGCTTAAAACCACCTTTACCGGTTTTTTTAAAGCGCTTAGCAGCACCGCGTACGGTCTTAATCTTTGGCATTTTAATAATTTCCACTTCGCATTGTTAATAAACGAAACAAAGGCGAACCAGACCCGTGAGCTTGTGGCCCACAGGTATGATTACTTGATGGCCTTACTGTTTCTTCTTCGGAGCAAGCACCATAATCATCTGGCGGCCTTCGATCTTCGTTGGGAAGGATTCGACTACTGCCAGTTCATTCAGATCTTCTTTCACGCGGTTAAGCACTTCCATACCGATCTGTTGGTGGGCCATCTCACGACCGCGGAAACGCAGTGTGATCTTGGCCTTATCGCCCTCTTCGAGAAAGCGAATCAGGCTGCGGAGTTTTACCTGATAGTCGCCTTCATCTGTACCAGGACGGAACTTAATTTCCTTAACCTGGATAACTTTTTGCTTCTTCTTCTGTTCCTTAGAAGATTTGCTCTTTTCATAGAGGAACTTGCCGTAATCCATTATACGGCAAACGGGCGGCTCGGCGTTAGGGCTAATTTCAACTAAATCGACCCCGGCTTCTTCAGCTTTTTCCAGAGCCTCTCGCAGGCTCACAATGCCAAGCTGCTCGCCTTCCAGACCAGTTAAGCGAACTTCCGTGGCGCGAATCTCGCCATTAATACGATTGGGACGCGCCGTTTGAACTCGTTTTCCGCCTTTAATACCTTATTCCTCCAGTTGTTGAAGACTGCGGCTGCGAATCTCTTGTTGCAGCTTCTCGATAACATCATTTACGTCCAGGCTACCCAGGTCTTTACCGCGACGGGTACGCACGGCAACTTTGCCGGCCTCAACCTCTTTGTCACCACAAACCAGCATATAAGGGACACGACGTAAAGTGTGCTCGCGGATTTTAAAGCCAATCTTCTCGTTTCTCAAGTCCGCTTTTACACGAATGCCCGCATTTTGTAGTTTCTGCGTCAATTCGTTAACGTAATCAGCCTGAGAATCGGTGATGTTCATGACTACAACCTGCACTGGCGCAAGCCAGGTCGGGAAGAAGCCCGCAAACTCTTCGGTCAGGATGCCGATAAAGCGCTCCAGCGACCCAAGAATGGCGCGGTGGATCATAACTGGCACCTGGCGCTCGTTGTTTTCGCCCACGTAAGAGGCACTCAAACGAGACGGCAGAGAGAAGTCCAGCTGTACCGTACCGCACTGCCAAGCACGATCGAGGCAGTCATACAGGGTAAATTCAATTTTCGGACCGTAGAACGCGCCTTCACCCAGCTGATACTCAAACGGGATGTTGTTCTCTTCCAGCGCGACTGCTAAATCCGCCTCAGCACGATCCCACATCTCGTCGCTGCCGATACGCTTTTCCGGACGAGTGGAGAGCTTGACGACGATCTTCTCGAAGCCAAAGGTGCTGTACATATCGTAGACCATACGAATACAGGCGTTCACTTCATCACGCACCTGCTCTTCCGTACAGAAGATGTGGGCGTCATCCTGAGTGAACCCGCGCACGCGCATCAGGCCGTGCAACGCGCCCGACGGCTCGTTACGGTGGCAGCTACCAAACTCCGCCATACGTAATGGCAGGTCGCGGTAGGATTTTAGACCCTGATTGAAAATTTGCACGTGGCCTGGGCAGTTCATGGGCTTGATGCAGTACTCACGGTTCTCTGAGGAGGTGGTGAACATTGCATCTTTGTAGTTGTCCCAGTGGCCGGTTTTTTCCCACAGCACACGGTCCATCATGAACGGGCCTTTCACTTCCTGATACTGATACGCTTTCAGCTTAGAGCGAACAAAGGTCTCCAGCTCACGGAAGATAGTCCAGCCGTCATTGTGCCAGAAAACCATACCTGGCGCCTCTTCCTGCATGTGATACAGGTCGAGCTGTTTACCAATTTTACGGTGGTCGCGTTTTGCGGCCTCTTCCAGACGCTGCAGATAGGCGTTTAACGCTTTTTTATCTGCCCACGCCGTACCGTAGATACGCTGCAGCATCTTATTATTGCTGTCGCCGCGCCAGTAGGCCCCTGCAATTTTCATCAGTTTGAAGTGATGGCAGAAGCGCATATTCGGCACATGCGGACCGCGGCACATGTCGATGTACTCTTCATGATGATACAGACCAGGCCTGTCATCATGCGCGATATTTTCATCAAGAATGGTGACTTTGTAGCTTTCGCCGCGCGCAGCAAAGGTTTCACGCGCTTCGTGCCAGCTGACCTTCTTCTTAATAACGTTGTAGTTAGTTTCGGCGAGCTCGTGCATACGCTTTTCGAGCGCGTCGATATCTTCCTGGGTCAGCGTATGGTCAAGATCGATATCGTAGTAGAAGCCGTTATCAATAACCGGACCGATGGCCATTTTAGCATGAGGCCACAGCTGTTTAATGGCATGACCTAACAGGTGCGCACAGGAGTGGCGGATAATTTCCAGGCCATCTTCATCTTTGGCGGTAATAATCGCCAGCTGCGCATCGTTTTCGATAAGATCGCTGGCATCGACCAGCTCGCCGTTAACGCGACCGGCAATGCAGGCTTTCGCCAGACCAGGGCCGATATCAAGGGCAACATCCATTGGGCTAACAGGGCGATCGAACTGGCGTTGGCTGCCGTCAGGAAGGGTAATTACAGGCATGTGAGATCCTCTATTTGCAGTGGTGACCCACACGAAAGGTCACATACAAAACTATTTTTCAAATTATTATCAACGACTTAAAGCAAGTTTTCGTCTTCACTCTGACAAATTTGTACAGAAATCACCCTGTACCCTGCTCGGCTGTTGATAAGCTCACCTCTGATACTACACGTCTAATCAGTGAGTTAAAAGGCTAGCGTTGCATTCTATTAACTATTGGGTCTGCGTGAGCTATTTTAAAGGGGAGCATCAGGCCGGTTGTAATAAATGTGTAAAATTAAAAACTGAAACGCATTATCAATAAAAGTAATAACGTTTATTAAATGAATAAATCTGCGCGTGGTAGAAATCTTGACAAAAAAAGCGCTATTTATCTGACGATATATCCCTCAAAAGCAAATAGACGTGTTAGGGTGAGTTTCCACTCAACGGACTGGAGGGGTTATCCCAAACCTCAAATTTCAGTGTCCCGTCTGCAATGGCTTTAGGTTTCAGTTTTCAGTGCACAACGCTGAGAAAAAGCTGCCACATGGCGCAGTTTGCGCGACCTGTGGGGAACGCCTTACCGCATCAATGTGCATTCCCACAAGCAAGCTGGTGAATAAAGTGACAGGTTAAATAAAGGCTTCGCAAGAGGCCTTTTCACTTTTCAGCCTTTACCTTCTGGAACAAGCGCATTAATTACCGTCTCCATTGCCTGACGCGTTAACTCAGCACGTTTAATTCGCTGGTTCGCCAGCGCTGTACGCAGCACGCCGGCAATCACAATATGCTTCGGCTCCTGACCTAAATCACGCATCTCCAGCACAACCTTACCCACTACGCGGCACATCTCATCATACAGCTCGCTCTCTTTTGCCTGGTTACCCATTGTGCCCTCTTTTCGTTTGTCTCTGAATTTAAAGGCATAGCACACCGAAAAACCCTGCTAACGTCAAGCGATCCGGCGCACTATCCCGATAAATAGGCGACTGCATGCCCGACGCTACCGTTTTTCGTAGGGCCTATTTTTTAAAGTTAAGCCAAATTTTGCCGATGATATAACCTACATTGGGCAAACAGCATCGCGACACAACACATGCAATCGATAAATCATAACGCTATTGCAGGCCTCAGTCTCAAAGCCCGGTCGGGAACCTCATCGATTCTTCAGCAATCGATCGAAAGGCTCGCGTCCGGACTGCGGATTAATGGTGCAAAGGATGATGCCGCAGGTCTCGCTATTGCCAATCGGATGGGCGCAAACATAAATGCTGACACGGTGGTTTCCCGCGGGCTGGATGATGCCATCAGCCTGGCGCAAACCGCAGAGAGCAGCCTCGGTTCGATAAGCTCAATGCTTATTCGGGCTAAGGGTCTTGCTATCCAGTCGGTGAACGACTCGCTCTCAGAGAGCGATCGCGCCAGTATTCAAAATGAATTCGCCTCTCTTCTCGCCGGGATCGACAGTATCTCTGAAGGGACGGAGATCTTTGGCCTTTACCCGCTGGCTACTGAAAATCCCGAGCTGCCGCCAGCGCTACTCGGCAATGTCGCTCCGGTAAATACCAAATTCCCGGTGGCGAACAAGGATTACTCCTTTAGCTCAGGCATCATTCCGCTGGCCTATATTCCGGCCGGTTCCACCAATATTGCCATTACCATCAACTCCCTTGGCGCGGATGATGATATTCAGCTCTTTACCCGCGACGGTAAACATCTGGCAGGCACGCCGATTAACGGCAGCGATCCGGATTACACCTGGGTGAGCAATAACATCACTGACGCCGCCAGCGCAGATACGCGCTTGCTTTCGCAAGCTAACGGTTTCCAGAGTGGCGCCACGTATGATGACTCCATGCTGATCGAAGGCGGCGCGGCCTGGGATATCAACGGCAGCGATTCACTAAGCTATAACGGTATGAACATCACCTATAGCGGGGACGGTGACCGCTATGAGGACAGTACTTCCGGTGGCTTTAACGACGGTAATAACGGTACGAATCTGCTGGAACGGGTGACGATTGATAATGTCACTGAGGATTTGATCGTGGTCGTGGTAGGTAATGGTTCATTTACCAGTAAGCTGACCTGGGGAAATCTGGAGGCACCTACTGCCCAGCCGACCGCGCCACCGAAGAAGAGTATCCCTTATCAGGTAGTCACCAGCGCCAACTTTGGCGATCAAATCGAGACAACGACGCTGGAAACGACCCCGGCTGATACCAAAACGCTGGGTATCAATGACGCTCGGCTGGATACCGTCCAGTCGGCTCGCTCGGCGATGGGTTCGCTCGACAGGGCATTGGCAAAGGTTGACGGTTATCGCTCGCAGTACGGCGCTGCCATTAACCGTTTTGAGTCCAGCAAGTCGGTACTGGCGCAGCAGAAAATTGCGACGCAGTCCGCGCAGAGCCGGATCCAGGATGCTGATTATGCTTTAGAAACCAGCAAAATGCTTAAAGCGCAAATTTTGCAGGAGAGTCAAAACGCAGTGCTGAAAATAGCAAATCAGGCTCCCCAGAATTTACTCGCATTATTGCGCGGGTAGCGGGTTTGCTTTCAGAATTATCTGCAGCAGTAAAAAGAGTGTAATTAGAAAACTTTACATAGCATGACATACTATAAAAAAAACCGGGACAGCACGCTCCGGTTTTTTACTTAGTCAGGCAGCGACATGAATGAGAAATAACAGGGTTTGTTAAAGGTTACCAAATTAATACCATTCACCGGCTACCAGCGTATGCACGTCGAAAGCATCATCGGTAGAACGTCCCGTATTCTGCGAGCCGGGCTGAATATTCGAACCCGCTTCAATGTCTGCGGCGTTGAACGTAGCGCTTGGGTAGGTAGTTTGACTGGCAGTGTTATAGCTTGGCTGAGCCGCGAATGCGCCAAATGAGAGTGCGGAAAGCACCGTGGCGGCGGCGAGTGTTTTGATTGTTTTCATAATGTTTCTTCTCTATTTGAATTAATACATTACTGCGGAGGCTATTTTTTTGCCTGTGGGTAAAGTGTAGATCTAGATCACACTTTTGCCTAGTCAGTTTATTTATCAGAAAGTGTCAAATAAATTGAATGTGTTGCAACAGATGAAATTAAGGAGAGAAAAAGGAGAAACACTTTTCTGAGGGAAATAAAACGTAGTTGCAGGATTAAATAGCACGAAAAGATAATTTCGAAGCGGGCCGGAATAACCGGCCCAAAATCAATTACATTTTATAGCCCAGCGAAACGACGGTACGACGATCGGTGTGCTCCGGTGCCGATGCCGGCGGCTCCGAGTTCCACGTTACGTTGTAGGCCACCTTCAGGCCGAAGTGTTCGTTGATCGCCACGTTAAGTGCGGTCTCGGAGTTGACGGTAGTATCGTCTGCGCCAAATACCGATACGCCCTGAGTGAATTTGGCGTTGTCGGTAAACTGCCAGGTGTACGCACCGGAGGCATAGCCCAGCGGCTGGGTTTCGCTGTCGCCGTCGGTGTACTCGTCGTAACGGACACCCGGACCGAATTCAAAACGCAGGCTATGTACCGGACCATTGAGGAACTGACGACCATAACCGGCTGTGAGGATATCACGCTGACGATAGCCGTTGTAGCGATCGGTGAGCCAGCTTGCCTGGCCAAAAACGTAGTCAACGTCGGTCACGTTATAACGCGCACGACCGCCCACTGCATATTTTTCTGAAGAGCGCTCATCGTTAGAAGAGGTATTGCTGGCGTTTCCCCAGAGTGACCATGCGGTCGTGTTGCCGTACCAGGTCAGCGTTGAGTCAGCGGTCAGGGAGGAACTTTTCGTGTTACCTGACTGGTTCAGGTAGCCCGCATTCACATTACCTTCGAAGGGTTTCTGTGCTGAGGAGGGATCGTCCATGACAGTAAAAACGGTATCATCTGCGGCAGCATTCATTGACGCAAGCACGCCTCCCGCCAGGATAACTACAGCGGGTACTGTCTTCAAAAGCTTCATTTATAAAGAGTCCGTACAGCAAAAAAAAGAGGACCTACGGTCCTGGAAACTTCCTTCAGGATCAATGTTTAGCAATCTGAAGAAAGGTAACAAATTATAAAAAGGCTCAAATAACATAGCAATGTATTCTTATTTCGTTTTTTGAATAAGAGGCCTCCCAAACCCCTAATAAACGTATAATGCCCTCCCCTGACGCTTATACGTATTTATTCGTAAAATCATGCTGTTATTTACTTTCCCTTCCCGCAATTCAGTGCCAGGCTTAGGGCAACCACGCGAAAGGAGATGAAAATGACAGCAGTCTTTACTCTGACTCTGGCCCCGTCGCTGGACAGCGCGACGTTGACTCCCCAGATCTATCCCGAAGGCAAGCTACGCTGCACCACGCCAGTTTTTGAACCCGGCGGCGGTGGAATTAACGTCGCTCGGGCCATCGTGCACCTTGGCGGACGCGCCACGGCCATCTTCCCTGCCGGTGGCGCAACGGGAGAACATCTTACCGCCCTGCTGGCCGATGAGAAGGTCACGACTATTCAGGTCGCCACGCATGACTGGACGCGGCAGAACCTGCACGTACACGTTGAGTCCAGCGGCGAGCAGTACCGCTTTGTGATGCCGGGTGCCGCGCTGAGCGACGACGAATTCCGCCAGCTGGAGAAGCAGGTGCTCACAATAGAGAGCGGTTCACTGCTGGTGATCAGTGGCAGCCTACCGCCGGGCGTCAGGGTAGAAAAAATGAGCCAGCTGATTAAGGCTGCGCGGGACAACGGCATCCGCTGCATCGTTGACAGTTCCGGTGAGGCGCTGGCCGCGGCCCTGGAGATTGGCGGCATCGAGCTGGTGAAGCCGAACCAAAAGGAGCTGGCCGCGCTGGTCGGCCGGGACCTCACTCAGCCAGACGACGTCCGCAAAGCCGCCCAGGAGTTGGTCAACAGCGGCAAGGCAAAGCGTGTGGTGGTCTCCCTCGGTCCGCAGGGCGCGCTGGGAGTAGATGAACAGCAGTGTGTCCAGGTGGTTCCTCCTCCGGTAAAAAGCCAGAGTACGGTGGGCGCAGGTGACAGCATGGTAGGGGCAATGACGCTCAAGCTCGCAGAGAACGCCTCGCTGGAGGATATGGTGCGCTTTGGCGTTGCTGCTGGCAGCGCGGCGACGATCAACCACGGGACACGCCTCTGCGCTCAGGAAGATACCCAAAAAATATATGATTATCTGTGCCGGAAATGATAATCGCCTATCAAAAAAGTGTTGCATTAACAATGTGTAATGACAAAGAGGTGACCTATGGCCAGTGGGGATATCACTCGCTACGTAATAACGGTAAAGTTTCACGAGCATAGCTTGGCTGAAATCAACGAACTTAATAACACCTTCACGCTTGCCGGGTATCTACTCACCCTGAGCGATGACGACGGCAAGGTCCATGAGCTGGGAACCAATACGTTTGGCCTGGTGAGTCCGCTGAGTGAAGAGGAGATTAAGGCGCATGCGCTGGCGCTGGCAGAGAGCGCGCTTGATCGGCAGCCCGATATTGACGTTACGACCTGGGAGAACTGGCTGACGGCACAGCAGCAATAAGTGCCATCGCGCTTGCCTGACCTCCAGGCTGTGCGCAAAATCGTATTTTACGCTGCGTTAGCGCGCTAACCTTTAATCTGGCAGATTGCAGGGGAGAGAGAGCATGTGGCAAGCCGTTAGTCGTCTATTAAGCGAGCAGCTGGGTGAAGGTGAAATCGAGCTGCGCAATGAACTGCCGGGTGGAGAGATCCATGCCGCATGGCATATCCGCTTCGGTGGTCGCGATCTGTTTGTGAAGTGTGATGAACGCGAAATGCTGCCTATCTTCACTGCTGAGGCAGATCAGCTTGAGCTTCTGGCACGCAGCCGTACGGTCAGCGTCCCGGAGGTGGCGGCAGTCGGCAGCGATCGCGACTACAGTTTTTTAGTCATGGAATATCTCCCTCCCCGCCCGCTGGACGCGCATAACGCTTTTTTGCTCGGCCAGCAGCTGGCGCGACTGCACCAGTGGAGTGAGCAGCCGCAGTTTGGCCTCGACTTCGATAACGATCTCTCTACCACCCCGCAGCCAAATGCCTGGCAGCGTCGCTGGTCAACCTTTTTTGCCGAGCAGCGTATCGGCTGGCAGCTTGAGCTGGCTGCGGAAAAGGGGCTGGCGTTTGGCAATATTGATGCCATTGTCGAGCATATCCAGCAGCGCCTCGCCTCCCACCAGCCGCAGCCTTCTTTACTGCATGGCGATCTCTGGTCAAACAACTGCGCGCTTGGCCCGCACGGCCCCTACATTTTTGATCCGGCCTGCTACTGGGGCGACAGAGAGTGCGATCTGGCGATGCTGCCGCTCCATCCGGAGCAGCCGCCGCAGATCTATGATGGCTATCAGGCGGTGTTGCCGCTGCCGAACGGCTTTCTTGAGCGCCAGCCGGTCTATCAGCTCTATACGCTGTTTAACCGGGCGATACTCTTTGGTGGGCAGCACCTGGTAACGGCCCAGCAGTCGCTGGACAGGATCCTGGCCGCTTAGTCAGCGCGGCCAGGCTTGCGTTGCGGCTACATAAACCCGAGCAGGGTAAAGAAGAAGTAGCCGGCAACGATGACAATCACGGGCAGCACATAGAGCGGGAAAATTTGCAGGAAGATGGTGTGACGGGGAACGACAATGCGCGACTCGATCTGCTCGCGGGTTAATCCGTCCGTCCCTTTCGCTTGCTCAAGGATGAGCTGATCCTCTACCCCCTCGCGCAGAAAACGGGTCTGGCGGCTCATGCGTGCCCCGGAGGCCTGCAGCGCCAATCCGATAAAAATCAGGGCGAAAATGATCCAAAAACCGATATTCAGCTTCTGGTGAAAATCAGGCGTTGGCGAGTTATACCAGAAGAAGTTAAGAAACGGCGTATTAAAACGCATCATCTCAATCATGACATGGGCGAAATCCAGCATGACGGCGTTAATCCCCGGCTGCTTTTCGCTGTGATCGTACATAAATTTAAATACGGAAATCAGGGTGGATACCACCGCCGGGATAAAAATCACCCATCCCAGAACGCGCTTGAGCACGGCAATGCGTCCAGCTTGTTGATACGTCATGAATTCCCCTTGTTTAAGACGTTCCATTTGCGGGTTAAGTCTACCTTCTGAACAGGATTTTCGCCCGACTTTAAAAGCGTTATCCTCTGGTAACAGCCATAATGATCGTTCATCTGTCTATTTATTCCACTCACAAGGAGAGGTTGTTATGTCAACCCCGCGTCAGATCCTCGCCGCTATTTTTGATATGGATGGCCTGCTTATCGACTCCGAGCCGCTTTGGGACCGGGCCGAGCTGGAGGTGATATCCAGCCTCGGTGTCGATGTCTCTCGTCGCCATGAGATGCCCGATACGCTGGGCCTACGTATCGATATGGTGGTCGATCTCTGGTATGCCATGCAGCCCTGGAGCGGGCCAGGAAAACAGGAAGTGACTGACCGGATCATTCAGCGGACCCTCTCATTGGTCGAAGAGAGACGTCCGCTGCTGCCCGGCGTGCGCGAGGCGCTGGCGCTGTGTAAAGCCGAAGGGCTCAAAATTGGTCTGGCCTCGGCCTCGCCGCTCTATATGCTGGAGAAGGTGCTCGCGCTTTTTGAGCTGAGCGACTATTTTGATGCTCTGGCTTCGGCACAGACACTGCCCTACAGTAAACCTCACCCGCAGGTCTATCTCGACTGCGCGGCAAAGCTTGGCGTTGATCCTCTCACCTGCGTAGCGCTTGAGGACTCGGTTAACGGCATGATTGCGGCTAAAGCGGCTCGCATGCGCGCCATCGTGGTGCCCGCGGAGGAGAACCGTCAGGACCCGCGCTATGCGCTGGCCAACGTCAAACTTGAGTCGCTCGCCCAGCTCGCTGGGCAAGATCTGCGCGGATAGCATGCATTTTGTCCCGTTAATGTAAAAAAAGTAAAACGGTGACAAAGTGTTACACCGTCACCTCTTCCGCCTACTGTACAAAAACCCTATACTGTATACTTCGACAGTTAAGTGAGTATGATCATGACGGCGGAAGGACACCTCCTTTTTTCCATTGCCTGCGCGGTGTTTGCCAAAAACGCCGAGCTTACTCCTGTGCTCGCGCAAGGGGACTGGTGGCATGTCGTTCCCTCAGCCATTGTTACCTGCCTGCTTCCGGATATCGATCATCCGAAATCGTTTCTTGGCCAGCGCCTGAAGTGGATCTCGAAACCGATCGCCCGGGCCTTTGGCCATCGGGGGTTTACCCATAGCCTGCTGGCGGTGTTTATCGCCGTAACGCTCTTCTATCTTAAAGTTCCCGATAGCTGGTTTATCCCTGCCGATGTCCTACAGGGCATGGTGCTGGGTTACCTGAGCCATATTCTGGCCGATATGCTGACGCCCGCCGGTGTGCCGCTGCTGTGGCCCTGCCGCTGGCGTTTCCGCCTGCCTATTCTCACGCCGCAGCGTGGTAACCAACTTGAGCGCGTACTTTGCATGGTGCTCTTTACCTACGCTGTATGGATGCCTCAGGGCGTGCCCGATAACAGTGCAGTGCGCTGGTCTTCACAGGTGATCAATACCCTGCAAGGTGAGTTCAATCGGTTTATTAACCAGCAATCCGGTCATTAAGTCGGCTAATTTGCACGTTTACTTATAACCCATTCCATTTGGATATAAGACCTAAATCACACTTCTGCTAACCTTGGCGGCAACAGGGCGGCGTGCAACGCGTCGCCTGATAAAAAACCGTTCAGGAGATCTGAAATGAATTTCCCATTAATTGCGAACATCGTGGTGTTCGTAGCATTGCTATTTCTGCTGGCACAGACGCGCCATAAGCAGTGGAGTCTGGCAAAGAAAGTGCTGGTCGGTCTGGCGATTGGTGTGGTGTTTGGCCTGGCGTTACAGGCCATCTATGGCGCAGAGAGCCAGGTGCTGAAAGATTCGATCCAGTGGTTTAACGTGGTGGGCAACGGCTATGTTCAGCTGCTGCAGATGATCGTCATGCCGCTGGTGTTCGCCTCTATTCTGAGCGCGGTAGCCCGCCTGCATAATGCCTCGCAGCTGGGTAAAATCAGCGTCTTAACTATCGGCACGCTGCTGTTTACGACGCTGATTTCAGCGCTGGTCGGGGTCCTGGTGACGAACCTGTTTGGCCTTACCGCCGAAGGGCTGGTGCAGGGTACGGCTGAGACCGCGCGCCTGAACGCCATTCAGAGCAACTACGCGGGCAAGGTCGCCGATCTGAGCGTGCCGCAGCTGCTGCTCTCCTTCGTTCCGAAAAATCCGTTTGCCGATCTGACCGGAGCGAATCCGACCTCCATCATCAGCGTGGTGATCTTCGCTGCCTTCCTCGGCGTAGCCGCACTGAAGCTACTGAAAGATGATGCGCCGAAGGGGCAGCGCGTGCTGACCGCTATCGATACCCTGCAGAGCTGGGTGATGAAGCTGGTACGTCTGGTGATGCAGCTGACGCCGTATGGCGTGCTGGCGCTGATGACCAAGGTCGTGGCAGGTTCTAACCTGCAGGACATCATCAAGCTCGGCAGCTTTGTTATTGCCTCCTACCTGGGTCTGGGGATCATGTTTGTGGTTCACGGTATTCTGCTGGCGGTAAATGGCGTTAGCCCGCTGAAATTCTTCCGTAAAGTGTGGCCGGTGCTGACCTTTGCTTTCACCAGCCGCTCCAGCGCCGCCTCTATTCCGCTGAACGTGGAAGCGCAGACTCGTCGCCTGGGCGTGCCGGAGTCTATCGCCAGCTTCTCAGCCTCCTTTGGTGCCACTATCGGCCAGAACGGCTGTGCCGGTCTCTACCCGGCCATGCTCGCAGTGATGGTCGCGCCGACGGTAGGGATTAACCCGCTGGATCCGCTGTGGATCGCGACTCTGGTGGGCATGGTGACCATCAGCTCGGCGGGTGTAGCGGGCGTGGGCGGCGGGGCAACCTTCGCGGCGCTGATTGTTCTGCCTGCGATGGGCCTGCCGGTTACCCTGGTGGCGCTGCTGATCTCCGTCGAGCCGCTGATCGATATGGGCCGTACCGCGCTGAACGTTAACGGCTCCATGACCGCCGGAACGCTCACCAGCCAGTGGCTGAAGCAGACCGATAAAGAGGTATTAAATAGCGAAGAGAGTGCCGAACTGGCGCATCGCTAAAATCCATGTTCCCGGCGGCAGACGCTGCCGGGCATTTCGTTTTGGGGCAATGCTACGCCTCGTCAACCTCCCCTTCCTGACGCATCTGCTCTGCCCAGCGCTGGGCCGCCTCGGGCATGCTAAACGCCGGTGAACGGCGAAAACGCTCTCCCATCAGCACAAACGCCACGTACTTGCCGCGCAGCAGCCAGACATCACGAAACCCCTCCATTTTATTGGCGTGATCGGGCGGCGCAGGCTCCACGCGGGGTACATAGCTGATAACAGGACGATTCTGTTGACGAAAAGGTTTCATAAGCGCGGGTTCACTAAAACAGATTGCAGATACAGGCAGCCACTATGATAGCCGATTTCACGGTAAAAACACGGGGTTGCTCTATAGTTATAAGGCTTTTGACGTTACATCGGCCACCCTTTCAGCAATGAAAACAGGAGACGAGCACAATGTCGCATAATGAGAAAAACTCACACGGCCATCGTTCACCGGTACACGATCCCAGCGAATCCCAGCCAGGCCTTGACTCCCTGGCTCCCGAAGATAACTCCCACCGCCCCGATCCTCGCCCTACCCCTCCAGGCGAGCAGCCCACTGCCCCAGGCAGCTTAAAGGCTCCCGATACGCATAATGAAAAGCTCACCGCACTGGAGACCTTTCGCAAAGGCAGCGAAGACTTTCCCCTGACTACTAACCAGGGGGTACGCATCAGCGACGATCAAAACTCCTTGCGCGCGGGCAATCGCGGTCCGACGCTGCTGGAGGATTTTATCCTGCGGGAGAAGATCACTCACTTTGACCACGAGCGTATTCCAGAGCGTATTGTTCACGCCCGCGGCTCGGCGGCGCACGGCTATTTTCAGCCCTACAGGAGCCTCAAGGATATTACCAAAGCGGATTTCCTCAGCGATCCCGAGAAGATCACCCCGGTATTTGTCCGCTTCTCTACCGTACAGGGCGGCGCTGGCTCAGCGGATACCGTGCGTGATATTCGCGGCTTCGCCACTAAGTTCTATACCGAAGAGGGTATTTTCGATCTGGTCGGCAACAATACGCCGGTCTTTTTTATCCAGGACGCGCACAAGTTTCCCGATTTCGTTCACGCGGTGAAGCCGGAGCCGCACTGGGCCATCCCGCAGGGACAGAGCGCCCATGATACCTTCTGGGACTACGTCTCTTTGCAGCCGGAGACGCTGCACAATGTGATGTGGGCCATGTCGGACCGCGGTATTCCCCGCAGCTACCGCACAATGGAAGGCTTTGGTATCCATACGTTCCGCCTGGTTAACGCCGAAGGCAAAGGGACATTTGTTCGCTTCCACTGGAAGCCGGTGGCGGGTAAAGCTTCGCTGGTGTGGGATGAGTCGCAGAAGCTCACCGGGCGCGACCCCGATTTTCATCGCCGCGATCTGTGGGAGGCCATTGAGGCCGGCGACTTCCCCGAGTATGAGCTGGGGCTACAGCTGATCCCGGAAGAGGATGAGTTCAAGTTTGATTTTGACCTGCTCGACCCGACCAAGCTGATCCCCGAGGCGCTGGTGCCCGTTGAGCGAGTGGGCAAAATGGTGCTGAATCGCAATCCGGATAACTTCTTTGCGGAAAACGAGCAGGCCGCGTTTCACCCAGGCCATATCGTTCCCGGTCTGGATTTCACCAACGATCCGCTGCTGCAGGGGCGCCTTTTCTCCTATACCGACACGCAGATCAGCCGCCTCGGCGGGCCAAACTTCCACGAAATTCCCATTAATCGCCCCACCTGCCCGTACCACAATTTCCAGCGCGACGGCATGCACCGCATGGATATCGATACCAACCCGGCGAACTACGAGCCGAACTCGATCAACGATAACTGGCCGCGAGAAACGCCTCCCGGACCAAAACGCGGCGGCTTTGAGTCTTATCAAGAGCGGATCGAGGGCAATAAGATCCGCGAGCGCAGCCCGTCGTTTGGTGAATACTACGCTCATCCGCGTCTCTTCTGGCAAAGCCAAACCCCGCACGAGCAGCAGCATATTATTGATGCCTTTAGCTTTGAGCTGAGCAAAGTGGTACGCGGATACATTCGCGAGCGGGTCGTCGATCAGCTGGCCTGCATTGATACTATGCTGGCGCTGTCGGTAGCAAAAAATCTGGGTATCTCCCTGACGGATGAGCAGCTCAACGTCTCCCCACCTAAAGAGGTTAACGGGGTAGCAAGCGATCCGTCGCTTAGCCTTTACGCCCAGCCGGATGCCAGCGTTAAGGGCCGAGTGGTTGCCATTTTGCTTAATGATAAGGTGGTTGCCAGCGAACTGTTGACTATTTTGCAGGGGCTGCGGGCGAAAGGCGTACACGCCAAACTGCTCTACTCGCGGATGGGGGAAGTGACGGCCGACGATGGTTCAAGCCTGTCGGTGGCGGGCACCTTTGCCGGATCGCCTTCGGTGACCGTCGATGCGGTTATCGTTCCCGGCGGTGACGTAAGCAATTTGCTGAACAACGGCGACGCGGCCTACTACCTGCTGGAGGCCTATAAGCACCTGAAGGTGATTGCGCTGGCAGGCGATGCGCGGCAGTTTAAGCAGACGCTGAAAGTAGATGCACAGAGCGAGGCAGGCATTATCGAAGCAGATGATGCGTCCGGCACCTTTGTCGATGATTTCCTGGCCCAGCTGGCGGGACACCGCGTCTGGTCCCGGGCAAGTAAAATCAGCGCCATCCCGGCCTGATGGACTTCACGCCATAAAAAAACCGGCGCTTACGCCGGTTTTTTCGTGCTCAGGCTAAAATAGCATTACTGTTTCGGGGCCTGCGGGTCGGTATCGTACTCCGCACAGGTCTGGTAGCCCGAATTCAGAACGTGGCCGGTATCGTCCAGCGCCACAAAGTAGGTTTCAGTTTTACCATCGCGCTGACCCAGGATATAGGTCTGGCAGGTACCACGGGCGTGGATCATCGTCACTTCTGAGGACGGCTTACCTGCAATCTGCATAACCTGCGCACGGGTCATGCCTTTTTTAACGTCTTTAACTACCGGCGTGGTGACCTGATCTTTAGTACGATCGTAAGCTGTACACCCTGCCAGCATCGCCATAACTGCTGCTGCACCCATAATTCCTGCGAGTTTCATATTCATAATCCTTCCTCTTGTTATCCGCTGTTGTATCAGCGCGTTATCTAAGCCTGGAATATAAAATAACTTTTTTCAACCCGTCGTTCGGCATGGCATAACTTTCGGAAAATTCTAATAAAACTGTTATAAGCTACTAAACCGCCGTAAATTACGGCACTCAGCGGCGACAGCCTTGTCGTTTGCGTGCCAACGGGTTAGCTTTATTAGAGAGCGATATTGCCACTGGCCCGGCTGGCCACTAACGGAGGATGTTTAATGACTCTGCAACATGAAATTATTGAAGCGCTTGGCGTCAAGCCAACGGTAAATGCGGAAGAAGAAGTTCGCCGCAGCGTAGATTTTCTCAAAGCCTATCTTAAAGCGCACCCGTTTTTAAAAACCCTGGTGCTGGGCATCAGCGGCGGCCAGGATTCGACCCTCGCTGGCAAGCTTAGCCAGATGGCGATCGGTGAGCTGCGTCAGGAGACAGGCAACGAAGCGCTGCAGTTTATCGCCGTGCGCCTGCCCTACGGCGTGCAGTTTGACGAGCAGGATTGCCAGGACGCTATCAACTTCATTAAGCCCGATCGCGTCTTGACCGTTAATATTAAATCCGCCGTGCTGGCCAGTGAGCAGGCCCTGCGCGAAGCGGGTATTGAGCTAAGCGATTTTGTGCGCGGCAACGAGAAAGCGCGTGAACGTATGAAGGCCCAGTACAGCATTGCTGGCATGACCGGGGGTGTCGTAGTAGGTACCGACCATGCCGCCGAGGCGGTAACCGGGTTTTACACCAAGTACGGCGATGGCGGTACGGATATCAACCCGCTGTTCCGCCTGAACAAACGGCAGGGTAAACAGCTGCTGGCACATCTGGGCTGCCCGGAGCATCTCTACAAAAAAGCGCCGACGGCGGATCTGGAGGACGATCGCCCCTCTCTGCCGGATGAAGCCGCGCTGGGTGTCACCTATGAAAACATTGATGATTATCTGGAAGGCAAAACGCTGGATGAAGGCACCGCCCGCATTATCGAGGGCTGGTATCTGAAAACCGAGCACAAGCGCCGCCCGCCGATCACCGTTTTTGACGACTTCTGGAAAAAATAAATTCCTCAGGCGGCGCAAGCCGCCTCTTTTTTCACCACTCATTGCCTGCTACACTGGATAAGTAACCAGTATCAGGAGTTTATCTGTGGTGAGGCGTCAATCGGCCCCGCGTCTGGATTTTGAAGCGGCGGCTATCTATGAGTATCCCGAACATCTGCGGCCGTGGCTTGAGGCTTTACCTAAGCATCCCGGCGTCTACTTCTTTCATGGCGAAAGTGAAGCGATGCCGCTCTATATTGGCAAGAGCATCAATATTCGCAGCCGCGTGCTCTCCCATCTGCGCACCGCGGATGAGGCCGCCATGCTGCGCCAGTCGCGGCGCATCACCTGGGTGCGTACCGCCGGTGAAATTGGCGCGCTGTTGCTGGAGGCACAGCTGATTAAGGAGCAGCAGCCGCTGTTCAACAAACGGCTGCGGCGTAATCGCCAGCTCTGCTCTCTGCTGCTGGAGGGTGAAAAACCGCAGGTCGTCTATGCCCGTGAAGTCGACTTCTCGGCACAGCCGGGGCTGTATGGTCTGTTCGCCAACCGCCGGGCAGCGTTGCAAACGCTGCAAAGCATCGCCGACGAGCAAAAGCTCTGCTACGGTCTGCTGGGGCTGGAGTCGTTGACCCGAGGCCGCGGCTGTTTTCGCTCAGCGCTTAACCGCTGCGCAGGCGCGTGCTGCGGCAAGGAGAGCGTAGAGGCGCATAATCAACGACTGATTGACGCGCTTGAGCGTACGCGGCTGGTGTGCTGGCCGTGGCGCGGCCCGGTAGCGCTTAAGGAGAGCAGCGGCGAGATGACGCAGTACCACATTATCCACAACTGGCTGTGGCTGGGCTCGGTGGATTCGCTTGACGAGGCGGCCAGCCTGCCGCGTCCCCAGGCAAGCTTCGATCAGGACGGATATAAGATCCTATGTAAGCCGCTGATTACCGGTCAGCACGATATTACCGAACTGCCCTGGCCGACGGAGTAAACGTTGCCCGCCTGCGGTGTCGCCAGCCGCAGGCGGGCAGTTACGGCATTAGTGGCCCGGCAGCCAGGTGATTTCGCTGAACAGCAACTGGCCTTCTGACTTCAGTAGCCGCAGCGTATGATGCCCCTCCTGCCACCAGGCGCCCTGATCGGCAGTCAGCAGCTTATCTCCCAGCTGCCACGCCCCGCTCAGGACAAACACCACCCCGCCCCGTGAAGCAAAAGTTGTGAAGGTGCGATCGGCAACGCGCACCTTCGCCTGACAGCGATCCCGGCGAGTCATAATATTAAAATCCATCGACATCTGACCGTCAGAAAGCTGCGCCTTTACCAGCTGTTCGCCAGCGAAGGTAAAGGGCTGGAGTCGCTTAAGCGTATGGTTAAATGCGCTGCCGCCATCAAGCGTGACCTCTCCCCCCTCAATCAAGGTAATTACCCGGTCTACGCCGGTAAACTGCGGAAAACCGCCGTTGCTGGCAAGCGAAGCAATACTGGCGCGCCAGTCAAAATCACGGGTTGCTGCCGGGAAGCAGCAAATTTCACGGGTCTCCCCTGCGCCATTTCGCCATAAGTTGACCGGCATTTTACGAATATCAAAGTATTCCATCATCACCCTCAATGACACGCACGCGCGTCCGCGCAACGGTTAAGGCCGTCACGCTTTTTTGTTATCGATTGCTGTTCGCCATGAGCATACCGTTTCGTTAGCGGCTAACAAAGAGGGGATCAAAGAAAAAACCGCCGGGCCTGCCCACAGCCCGATGGGGGGATGTGGACAAGACCGGCGGTCTTAAGAAAGTGTGCCGAATTACTCAGCAGGTTCAGGCATTTTACCTTCTGGCGCTTTACGTTCTGTCAGACGCTTCTCAAAATTGGCATTAAACTGCTTTTTCTGTTCCGGCGTCAGGATGTTATAAATTTTGTTCTGGGTTTCCATATGGGCCAGCATACGGGCTTTGTTCTGCTCGGCCATTTTATCAATCTGCGCTTCCGCTTTCGCCTTGTCGAAGGTGTCGCTGGCGATAATGTTATGGGCGGCGCGGCGCTCATCCACTGATGGACGCTTCATCTGGTCACGCTGGCTCTTCATGATCTCACGGATCTGCTGTTTCTGCGCGTCGGTCAGGTTGAGGTCTTTAAACATCATATCGTGATGCGGACCCATTTTGCCTTTATGGTGCATTGCTGCGCCGTTGTCCGGTGCGGCTGTGGTTTCGGCAGCGTGAGCCATGTTAGCAGCGCCGAACGCCAGGGTAGAGGCAACAAACAGAGCGGTTAATTTACGCATAGTCTTTATCCTTCTTTCAGTTATTCTTACGGCACGTTGCCGTGTTGACGAGATTAACTTTACGACCTTTTTCGTCAATTAATCAGTGCAACGGTAAAACAGTGAAAGTATAAAAAACACTTTCTGCGCAATTATGAAGATAATAAGGAAAAAAGATGGAGAGGTGTAGCGAAAATATTCAAAGCGATGATTTTGAAGGCAATATGGAGGAGCATACTCCTCCATCGATTATTAATAAAGCAATTTTGTAAGAAAAATCTGTAATACCCTCAACCGCTTTTCTATTTCATCTCCACAAGCATTAAACCTGCCCGCAGGCCAGGGGCAACGTTTGGATTTGGAAATAATACGTACTCTGTCTCATGTTGGACTACATAGCGCCTCTCGCCCTCTTCTGCCAGCAAAGTTCCGGCGCTAAATGGCGTGAAGTTAAGCGTCTGGGCAGACATACAGAGATGGAAGCTCTCTCCGTGACGCGTAATCTGCTGCGCAACGCGGTAGCGCAGCACGGGTTTATGCTGGCTTGTCCAGGGAGTATCGCTTAGCAATGCCGCCAGGGCACTCTGGGTCACCGCGAACTGGCTAAGATCGTTCTCGCCAAAGGGAAGCGCTTTCCCCAGCTCCAGCGTGCAGGCCAGCGCGTTGAATCGTTCGCAGCTAAAGTGGGTAAAGGTGCCACCCGGTGATTGGTGAAAGACCAGCGCCTCCAGCCCCGCATCGCCTAACCATTGCAGGAATGATTCCTTCCACGGCGTTGTACGGGCGGGTAAAACACCGAAGCGCAGGTGATGCGAGCCGCGTATCGCGGTATGCAGATCGAGATGCCAGCGCGTCTCTGTCGCGCCGTCGGTAAAGAAGCGGTCCAGCGCCTGCTCAAGCTGCGCTGCTCGCTCGGTCTCCAGGCTGGGGGGATAACCCTGCCAGCGCTCGCCAAACAGGCGATTGAGATCGGCATGTAGATAGCGCTGATGGGTACGCAGCGCTTCAGGATTGCCCAGCACCACCAGCACACGCCAGCATAGCGTCAGCGAGCCGTCAAATAGCGCCTTTAATAGCCTATCGACTATCTCAACCGGGGCGGTCTCATTGCCGTGGATCCCCGTTGAGAGCACAAGGGCACGCTCTACAGGCTGATGCGGCGTAAGCTCCAGCACGCCTTCAGCGTGCCAGCGCCAACTAAACGTGACAGTGTCACCATGTAGCTTATCAGGATGAGCTCCAGCCAACGTTAAAGCGAGAAAATCATGCATAGCGTCTCCGTTAACGCTGGAAAGGATAGACCGAGCCAAGATCCAGCAGCTGTGACAGCTGATCTAAGGCCTCCCGCCCCTCCCGCAGTAGCAGCGGATCGGCAAGATCGGCCTGGGTCAAACGATCGCGGTAGTAGCGATCCACCCACTCATTGAGTCGATTAAAGAGCGCATCGCTCATTATTACCGCTGGGTTAACCGCCTGCCGCTCCGCCTCCGTCAGCACCACGCGCAGGCGCAGGCAGGCCGGACCGCCGCCGTTAGCCATGCTCTCCCGCAGATCGAACACTTTTAGCTCGCGGATCGGATTATCCTCTGCCAGAAGACCGTTGAGATAGCGCCAGACGCCTGTGTGCTCCTGTGACTCCTGGGGCACCACCAGCACCATCGAGCCATCTTCCCGGCTCAGCAGCTGGCTGTTAAACAGGTAGGTTGCTACGGCATCCTTCACCGATACCGCCTCCTCCGGCACCTGAATCGCCTGAAAGCCTGGCACGCGCTCCGCCAGATGACTCAGCAGCCCGCACTGCTTAACAAAGGCTCGCTCATGGCAGAACAGCAGCTGGCGATTGCTTACCGCTATCACATCGTTGTGGAATACCCCTTCGTCAATGACCGTATGGTTCTGCTGGGCGAACATGACCCGATCCGGATGGACCTGATTTAGCCGCACTACCGCCTGGCTTGCCTCCAGGGTCTGACGAGCAGGATAGCGTTCGGGTGCAGCGTGGCCGTGCTCCTCGCGCCCGTAGATAAAGAGCTGAAGACCCGGCTCACCATACTCCCCGCCAAGACGATTGTGGTTTGCCGCGCCTTCGTCGCCAAAGCGCGCCACCTGCGGCAGCGCCGAATGCACGGAGAAACGAGCCTCGTCACGGAAAATAGCCCGCAGCAGCGCCTCGGTGGTCGGCGCTTCGCTTGAACGATGAAATTTGTTGTTGAGGTTAGCAACGGTGAGATGCACCCGGCCATCCAGCGCGTCGGCGGAGGGGCAGACTGTCGCAGCGTTGGCGACCCACATGGATGAGGCCGAGCTGGCTGCCGAGAGCAGCTCCGGCGTCTGTGCTGCCGCTTTGCCAACCACCTGCTCATCGCTACCGCTGAACCCCAACTGACGCAGCACCGCCACGTTGGGCCGCTCCTGGGGCGGGATCACCGCCTGGGGGAAGCCCGCGTCGCTTAGTGCCTTCATCTTCAGCAGGCCCTGCTTCGCTGCCAGTTTTGGGTTGGAAACCTGATTACGGTGCCTGGTCGACGCTTCGTTACCAAAAGAGAGTCCGGCATAGTGATGGGTCAGCCCCACCAGGCCGTCAAAGTTTACCTCGTGCGCCTTCATGCTCCCTCCTCCGGTGTAAAGTGCAGCCCCGGGCTGAGCGTCTCCGGCAGCGTCAAACTGGGAGACTCCAGGCTCGCCATTGGCCACGCGCAGTAGTCGGCGGCGTACCAGGCGCTGGGACGATGGTTACCCGACGCCCCGATGCCGCCAAAGGGGGCCGTGCTTGCCGCGCCGGTCAGAGGTTTGTTCCAGTTAACGATCCCGGCCCGCGCCGCCAGCAGCAGAGCATCAAACTTCTCGCGATCCGCCGAGACCAGCCCGCAGGCCAGCCCGTAGCGGGTGGCGTTGGCCAGCGTAATCGCCTCTTCCCAGCTATCGTAGCGCCAGACCCCCAGCAGCGGGCCGAATATCTCCTCGTCCGGCACGTTCGCCACACCGGTGAGATCGATGATACCCGGCGTGAGCAGCGAGGTTCCGGCCTTAAGGCGCTTCGGCGCCAGTAGGGTCCTGCCGCCGCGCGCCTCATGGGCCTGCCACGCCTGATAAACCTGCTCAGCGGCATGCTCAGAGATCAGCCCGCCGATAAACGGCTGTGGCTCGGCGTTCCAGCTACCGGGCACGATGCGACCTGCAACCTCCACTAGCCTGGCGAGAAAGGCATCGCCTTCCGCGCCGCGCTTCACCAGCAGGCGACGGGCGCAGGTACAGCGCTGACCGGCGGTAATAAACGCCGATTGAATCGTCAGGTGCACGGCGGCATCGCGATCCGCCACGTCATCCACGATCAGGGGATTGTTTCCCCCCATCTCAAGGGCGAGGATCTTCTCTGGCTGTCCGGCAAGCTGGCGATGCAGCTGGTAACCAGTGCTGGCGCTGCCGGTGAAGAGCAGGCCATCAAGATCCGGCAGGCTGCTAAGGGCCTGACCCGTTTCACGTCCGCCCTGTATCAGATTGAGCACGCCAGCAGGCAGGCCAGCCTGCTCCCAGAGCTTCACCACCGCCTCGCCGCTGTGCGGCGTCAGCTCGCTGGGCTTAAACACCAGCGTATTACCTGCCAGCAGGGCCGGAATAATATGGCCATTAGGAAGATGCCCCGGGAAGTTATAGGGGCCGAAAACGGCCAGCACGCCGTGGGGACGATGGCGCAGGGTTGCCGCGCCGTCCGCCATTGCCGTCTGCTGCTCGCCGGTCCGCACATGCCAGGCCTTTACCGAGATGGCAGCCTTGTTAATCATGGCGGTAACTTCCGTTGCCGCTTCCCAGCGCGGCTTGCCTGTCTCCCGGGCAATAATCTCCGTCAGCGCGCTTTTATTCTCCTCCAGCAGCGCGGCAAATTTTTCCACTACGCCCTGGCGGGCAGCAAAAGGCTGCGACGCCCAGCCGGGAAAGGCGGTGCGGGCAGCCCGGCATGCCTGGGCAACTTGCTCGGCATCTGCATCTTCTCCTTGCCAGAGCAGATCGCTATTCACCGGATCGCGCTTCTCACGCCGGACGCCCTGACCGGTCACCCAGTCACCGTTAATCCATAAGCTCATACTGTTTTCTCCTCGGCACAGAGGCGTACCAGGCGAACCGTGTCGCCCGGGTGGCATTTCAGGGTGTCCAGCTGGGCGGCGCTCAGCACCAGCCGTTCCGTATCCGGGTTAGCGGCTACCAGCATGACGCGAAACTGCTGGTACTGCTCGTTAGCCACCATGCAGAGCGGCCACTCCCCTGGCGCGGACTGCCCTTCGGCCACCTCTACCAGGCGGCTTTTGCGTATGGCGCGAACCCGGTCAATATCGCACTCCAGCGTTGGACCGCCGTCGAAAATGTCGATGTAGTTCCGGTAACGAAAACCCTCTTTCTCCAGCACCGCACGGGCCGGGGCGGTTTGCGGATGCACCTCCCCAATTACCGCCTGCGCCTCCGCCGACAGGAACTGGGTATAGATAGGATGCTTGGGCATCAGCTCGGCGATAAAAGCCTTTTGCCCGATGCCGCACAGGCGATCGGCACGGCTAAAGGACATCGAGAAGAACGTTTTCCCCAGGCTATCCCAAAACGGCGAGTAGCCATCCTCGCTGATCACGCCGCGCATCTCCGCCACCACTTTTTCGTTGAAGCGATCGCGAAACGCCGCCATAAACATAAACCGCGATTTAGAGAGCAGGTAGCCGTTACCCGCCTTACGCCAGTCGGGATCGAGAAACAGGGTGCACAGCTCGCTGCTACCGGTATGGTCATTACTTAAAAACAGCGTAGGCAAGGCGTTGTAGACGTTAAGCTCTTTGGAGGCATGCACCAGGGTGCCGACCCGATAGTTGTACCAGGGATCGTTCAGCCCGACGGCAACCTCAATAGCGCAGACTCCGGCCACCGTGCCGCTGTCGGTATCCTCCAGCACAAACAGATAGCCCTGTTCGCTTTTGGGCAGCTCGCCCTGCCAGGTCTGTCGTGCCCGGGTGATACGCGCCGCAAGCGTGGCCTCGTCGGCGGGGAGCGAAGTGAGCCCGCCCCCGGTTTTTCCCGCCAGCCGCATCAGGGCGGGCAGATCGCTGTGCTCAATCGGACGGATCACCATCATGTTGCGTACCCCGCAAGAAATCGTTCGCAGGCGTGGGAGAAGCGTTCTATGCCGATGCGGATCTCCTCGTCGCTGATATTTAGCGCCGGGGCGAAGCGCACCACGTTGCCTCCGGCGATCAGCACCATCGCGCCCTCCTCGGCAGCAAGCTGGGCGATCTGTTTGGCTTTCCCACTCCAGGCGGCGTTCAGCTCGCAGCCAATCAGCAGGCCGATGCCTCTGATCTCTTTAAACAGGGCCAAACGGGCATTGATTCCCTGTAGCTGCTCGACAAATGCCTGCTGGCGCTGCTTCACACCATCAAGGAAAGCGCTGTTATTGACGTTATCCAGCAGCGCCCCCGCCACGGCAGCGGCCAGCGGATTACCGCCGTAGGTTGTCCCGTGCGTGCCGACGGTCATCACGCTGGCGAATGCCTCTCGCGTCAGCATCGCGCCAATCGGAAAACCACCGCCCAACGCTTTGGCGGTGGTCAGCACGTCCGGCGTAACGCCGTAGTGCATATAGGCATAGAGCTCGCCGGTACGCCCCACTCCCGTCTGCACCTCATCAAAGATCAGCAGCGCGTTATGGCGATCGCACATCTCACGCAGCGCCTGTAGAAATTCGGGCTTCGCTGGCACTACGCCGCCTTCGCCCTGAATGGGTTCAACAATCACCGCGCAGGTAGCATCGGTAATCAGCGCCTGAGCAGAGGCAATATCGTTAAACACCGCGTGGTGGATATCTGGCGGCAGCGGGGCAAAATCCTGCGAGTAGGCAGGCTGGCCTCCGGCGCTGACGGTAAACAGCGTCCGGCCATGAAAGGCATTTTTAAAGGCGACGATGCCGCTCTTCTGCGCGCCATAGCGGTCGTGCGCATATTTGCGCGCCAGCTTAAGAGCTGCCTCGTTGGCTTCCGCGCCGGAGTTACAGAAGAAGACCCGATCGGCAAAAGTGGCATCGATAAGTCGTTTTGCCAGCCGCAGCGCTGGCTCGTTGGTGTAGCCGTTGCCGGTATGCCAGAACTTGCCCGCCTGTTCGCTCAGGGCGCGGCACAGGCCCGGGTGAGCATGGCCCAGCGCGTTAACGGCAATGCCGCCAGCGAAGTCGATATACTCTTTCCCCTGCTGATCCCACAGGCGGGAACCCTCACCACGAACCGGAATAAAAGGTGCAGGCGCATACACCGGCAGCATCCACTCATCAAAACTCTCACGCGTAACTGACAGAGACATAGCAACCTCATCAGGTAAATGAAACGTTGTTAATATGTTAATTATTGTGAACATTGGCCCTGTGAATGTAGATTGCACGCATCGTGCCAGCCAGCGATAAAAATGCATAACGTCGGAGCGGCAACGAAATATCAATGAGTTACAGCAGAACGCTATTCAATAAAACTGCATAAAAAGTGAATAATATTATTAAAAAGGCCGATGCCGAGGTGTGAGAGCAGCAGATTTATGCAGGGATAAAATTTAATTCTGGAAGTGTGATCGCAAGCGAAACTTACCGCCGTTTAGCGCTCTATTGCGGTGCAGACTGCCCTTTTATAGGGCGTGATGCATATTACTAATCCAGAGCGGATACGCTGCGTTTTTTCTGTTAACATCTGGGCTTACTTATTGGCTATGTGGCAGAAAATATGAAATTTGTTTCTTTTAATATCAACGGGCTGCGCGCGCGCCCCCATCAGCTGGCGGCAATCGTAGAGAAACACCAGCCGGACGTGATCGGCCTGCAGGAGACAAAGGTTCACGACGATATGTTCCCGCTCGAAGAGGTGGCGAAGCTGGGCTACAACGTCTTTTATCACGGCCAGAAAGGGCATTACGGCGTGGCGCTGCTGACTAAAGAGACACCGGTCTCAGTGCGTCGCGGCTTTCCCGGTGACGACGGCGAGGCGCAGCGCCGGATCATCATGGCAGAGATCCCTTCTACGCTCGGCAATATTACAGTGATCAACGGCTATTTCCCGCAGGGCGAAAGCCGCGACCATCCGACAAAATTCCCGGCGAAAGAGAAGTTTTATGCCGATCTGCAGAGCTATCTGGATAACGAGCTGAAGAAGGATAGCCCGGTACTAATCATGGGCGACATGAATATTAGCCCCACGGATCTCGATATCGGCATCGGCGAAGAGAGCCGTAAGCGCTGGCTGCGCGGCGGCAAGTGCTCGTTCCTGCCGGAAGAGCGTGAGTGGCTGGGCCGCCTGCTGGAGTGGGGGCTGGTGGATACCTTCCGCCACGCGAACCCGGAAACGCAGGATCGCTACTCCTGGTTCGACTACCGCTCAAAAGGGTTTGATGACAACCGTGGGCTGCGTATCGATCTGCTGCTCGCCAGCCAGTCGCTGGCAAGCCGTTGCCAGGAGACCGGCATCGATTACGATATCCGCAGCATGGAGAAGCCCTCCGACCATGCGCCGGTATGGGCCAGCTTTACGCTCTGATCCGGTTAGATAACGCCGGGCGGCGGCTACGCTTTGCCCGGCCTACGGAGCTTGCCACATGTAGGCCCGTGCAGGCGGCCGCCGGGCATTAAACACACTTATTCCCGTACTCGCCGCCACACCAGCGGATTAGTGCTGAGCGTACGTTCGTCGCGCTGGCACTGCAGTAGTACCCCCTCTGCCTTGATCACCGCGCCTTCCGAGTAGTTCTGATCCTGATAGATACAGCACAGATTACAGGGCTGCGGACGCTGTCCGCCCGCGCTAAAGACCTCCGGCGGAACGTTCACCTCCACGTCCGGGCGGATAGGGTCAGCCTGCGCCCCAGCGGATAAAAGTCCAAGCAGTGCAATCACGTAACGGTTCATCGATGACGCTTCCTTTTTTAGTTCTGACGATCACTATAACGGTAAACCGGGCTGGTTCCTTTAATTTATCTACTCATCGTTTTTAGTTATGACTTTGGCTCACTTATAAATTTCCCTTTGCGGATCAACTTTTCGCTTGCCTGGCAAAGTGGTACGGGTGGTATAGTCGAAAACAGCGCTAAAACGCTCACACAACGCACATAATTTATTATAAGAGGAACTTATCTCTATGGATCAAGCACGCTCTCTGGAATCATTTCTTACCCATGTTCAACAGCGCGACCCGCATCAGAGCGAGTTTGCGCAGGCCGTTCGCGAGGTTATGACCACGCTCTGGCCATTTCTTGAAGCAAATCCGCACTATCGTCAAATGTCGCTGCTTGAGCGGCTGGTAGAGCCGGAGAGGGTGATCCAGTTTCGCGTGGTATGGGTAGATGATAAGAATCAGGTGCAGGTCAACCGCGCCTGGCGCGTGCAGTTTAACTCTGCTATCGGCCCATTTAAGGGCGGCATGCGCTTCCACCCTTCGGTAAACCTGTCGATCCTTAAGTTCCTTGGCTTTGAGCAGACCTTTAAAAACGCCCTCACCACCCTGCCAATGGGCGGGGGGAAAGGCGGCAGCGACTTCGATCCCAAGGGCAAAAGCGAAGGTGAAGTGATGCGTTTCTGCCAGGCGCTGATAACCGAGCTGTATCGCCATCTGGGGCCTGACACCGACGTTCCCGCAGGAGATATCGGCGTCGGCGGCCGCGAGGTGGGCTTTATGGCGGGGATGATGAAAAAGCTCTCCAATAGCAGCGCCTGCGTCTTTACCGGCAAGGGACTCTCTTTCGGCGGCAGCCTGATCCGCCCCGAAGCGACCGGCTACGGCCTGGTCTACTTCACTGACGCGATGCTCAAGCGTCACGGCCTGAGCTTTGAAGGGATGCGTGTGGCGGTCTCTGGCTCCGGTAACGTGGCGCAGTACGCTATCGAAAAAGCCATGCAGTTTGGCGCTCGCGTTATCACCGCCTCCGATTCCGGCGGCACCGTGGTAGATGAAGCTGGTTTTACGGTTGAGAAGCTGGCGCGCCTGTGCGAAATCAAAGCCAGCCGCGATGGCCGTCTCGCCGACTACGCCCGCGAGTTTGGCCTGGTCTGGCTGGAAGGCAAGCAGCCGTGGTCCGTGCCGGTGGATATCGCTCTGCCGTGCGCGACCCAGAACGAGCTGGGCGAGGATGCAGCCCGTCAGCTGATCGCCAACGGCGTGAAGGCGGTGGCGGAAGGTGCGAATATGCCCACTACCATCGAAGCTACCGATCTGTTCCTTGAGGCGGGGGTGCTGTTTGCGCCAGGCAAAGCGGCCAACGCGGGCGGGGTCGCCACTTCCGGTCTGGAGATGGCGCAGAACGCCGCGCGCCTGGGCTGGAAAGCAGAGAAAGTCGATGCACGCCTGCACCACATCATGTTGGATATTCACCACGCCTGCGTGGAGTACGGCGGCGAAGGTAAACAGACCCACTACGTGCGCGGGGCAAACATTGCCGGGTTTGTGAAGGTGGCCGACGCGATGATTGGACAAGGGGTAATTTAATTCTACGGCTACGCCGGGTGGCGGCTGCGCCTTACCCGGCCTACGTTTCGAGCCGTTGTAGGCCCGGTAAGCGCAGCGCCACCGGGCTTTACGCAGATTTTAGGCCGAACTCTTCTTCTTTTTAAACGATTTCTTCGCACCGCTGCCCGGCGCAACAATCCCTTTAAACTGGCGAACCGGGGTGCTGCGCGCCTGATCGATCAGCTGATAGAGCGTGCCCACCAGCGGCTGCATAAAGTCCTGATAGCGGCACTGTTTCTCGCTGATCTGCGTCAGGACTGACTCCCAGTGGGCGGTCATATCCGGCCTTGCAGCCATCTCCGGCAGAGAGTGGATCAGCGCCCGTCCCGCGTCGGTAGAGAGAATGCTCCGCCCTTTCTTGTGCAGGAACCCACGTTTAAAGAGCAGCTCGATAATCCCTGCACGAGTCGCTTCTGTGCCCAGACCGTCGGTGGCGCGGAGGATCTTCTTGAGATCTTTATCCTGCACGAAGCGCGCAATCCCGGTCATGGCCGAAAGCAGCGTGGCATCGGTAAAAGGCCGCGGCGGCTGCGTCTGGCGCTCAACCACCTCCCCCTTCTCACACAACAGCTCATCGCCCTTCGCCACCACCGGCAGCGGCGTGCCGTCGTTCTCTTCGTCCCGCTCTTTGCTGCCGAGCAGGGTCCGCCACCCGGCCTGGGCCAGAAAACGCGCCTTCGCCAGGAACTTGCCGTTGGCGATATCCAGCTCGATCTCGCACTTGCGGAACATCGCATCCGGGCAGAACTGCATCAGATACTGACGGGCAATCAGGCCATAGACCTTCGCTTCATTCTCATGAAGGTTCACCGTGCTGCTGCGCGCCGTGGGAATAATGGCGTGGTGGGCGTCGACCTTTTTATCGTCCCAGCAGCGGTTACGCCGATCTGCGTCGATCGCCGGCTGCGGCAGCAGGTCCGGGGCGTGCACGCCAATGGCCTTCATCACCGAATGGCGTCCGGCAAAGTGCTCCTCCGGCAGATAGCGGCTGTCAGAGCGCGGATAGGTGATCAGCTTATGGGTCTCATAGAGCTTCTGGCAGATATCCAGCACGTTTTGCGCGCTCAGCCCGAAGCGCTTTGCCGCCTCAATCTGCAATGAAGAGAGCGAAAACGGCAGCGGCGCGGGCTCCGACTCCTGCTTGTCGTTATAGCGGGTAACGTGGGCTGGCTGACCGGAGATCCGTTTGACCACGTGCTCCGCCAGGGTCCGGTTGAGCAGTCGCCCCTCCTCATCCTGATGCGGCTCGCAGGCCTCGCTCGGCTGCCAAAGGGCGGTAAAGCGCTCATCCTTCGGCGTAACGATATGCGCTTTGACCTCAAAGAAATCTTTAGCGACAAAGTTCTCAATCTCTTCATCGCGGCGCACCACCAGCCCCAGCACCGGGGTCTGGACACGCCCCACCGAGAGCACCCCCTGGTAGCCCGCGTTGCGCCCCAGCAGCGTCCAGGCGCGGGTCATATTGATGCCATAGAGCCAGTCGGCCCTTGCCCGCGCCAGCGCCGAGACGCAGAGCGGAATAAACTCGCTGTTGGCGCGCAGGCGACCAATGGCTCGCTCTACCGCCTGCGGGTTGAGATCGTTAATCAAACAGCGCTGGACGCGCTGGCGCTTCTCCGCTGGGAGCTGGAGGTAGTCGAGCACCTCATCCACCAGCAGCTGGCCTTCGCGATCCGGGTCACCAGCGTGGATAATCTCGCTGGCCTCGCCGAGCAGACGCTTGATCACGTTGATCTGTTTGGTGACCGAGGCGCGCGGCTGCAGCTGCCACTTCTCGGGCACGATAGGCAGATCCGCCAGGCTCCAGCGGGCGTAACGGCTATCATAGACGTCCGGCTGCGCCTGCTCGAGCAGATGGCCGATGCACCAGGTTACCACCTGACCATTGCCACACTCGATGTAGCCGTCGCCCTTGCGATGGGGCTTAGGCAGCACGTCGGCAATGGCGCGACCCAGGCTGGGTTTCTCGGCAATAAACAACCGCATTGCTTAAATAATCTCAATCATTGGGCGACCCGCCCGGGCCGTCACCAGCTCGCCGATGGCGCTGAGGGTGATATCAAACTCGGCGGCAGTGGCTTTCACCTCCGCTTCCGCCTCCGGCGAGACCGCCAGCAGCAGGCCGCCGGAGGTTTGCGGATCGCAGAGCAGATCCCGCCACGCCTGCGGCATAGGCCCCATCAGGTGACCGTAGCTGGCAAAGTTGCGCTGCGTCCCGCCGGGTACCGCGCCCTGAGCAATGTACTCTTCTACGCCGGGCAGCTTGGGCACCGCCTCATAGCGTACCTGCGCCTGCACGCCAGCCCCCTGGCACACCTCGCTCAGATGACCGAGCAGGCCAAAGCCGGTGACGTCGGTCATGGCTTTCACCCCTGGGATGTTCGCAAAGGCGGCACCAGCAATATTCATCTGGCACATCACGTCCCGCGCCAGCCCCTGATGCTCCGGTTGCAGCAGCGATTTTTTCTCGGCGGTAGTGAGGACGCCAATCCCCAGCGGTTTGGTCAGAAATAGCTTGCACCCCGCCTCGGCGGTGCTGTTTCTCTTCACTCGCGCGGTCGGCACAATGCCGGTAACGGCCAGACCGAAGATAGGTTCCGGTGCGTCGATGGAGTGCCCCCCTGCCAGCGCAATTCCCGCCTGCTGGCAGGCAAAGCGCCCACCCTCGATCACCTCCCGGGCGATCTCCGGCGACAGCGTGGCGATCGGCCAGCCGAGGATCGCGATCGCCATGATCGGTTTACCACCCATCGCATAGATGTCGCTGATGGCGTTGGTCGCGGCGATACGGCCAAAGTCGTAGGGATTATCCACGATGGGCATAAAGAAATCGGTGGTGCTGATGACGCTCGTTCCGTTGCCGAGATCGTACACCGCCGCGTCATCCCGCGTCTCATTGCCGACCAGCAGATTAGGATCGACAAATTTCGCCTGCTCGCTATGCAGAATGGTCTCCAGCACCTTTGGCGAAATTTTGCACCCGCAGCCTGCACCGTGGCTGTACTGTGTTAAACGAATAGCCTGCTCGCTCATGGACATCTCCTGTCAATTCGATCCCACTATGGTAGCGCTTAGAAATAGCGGACGAAAGGGGATGTATCCGGGATGCTCACCGTGGTAGCGGCCTTCAGCTGCGGCGTGCCGAGGTAGAGGAAGCCCACAATCTGATCCTGCTCGCGGCACGCCAGCGCTTCGCGCACTACCGGGCTGTCGGTTAGCGGCCCGCTGCGCCAGATGCCGTTAAAGCCCTGCGCCTGCGCCGCCATCTGCATCGCCATTACCGCGCAGCCTGCGGAGAGAAGCTGCTCCCAGCGCGGCACCTTCGGGTGGGCTTCACAGTGCGCAACTACCGCAATAATCAGCGGCGCACGAAACGGCGCGCTGCGGGCCTTATCGATACCCTTCTCATCCTGCCCGGCCTCGGTGGCTGCGCGCGCCAGCAGCTGGCTAAAACGCTCGCGCCCTTCCCCTTCTACAATGAAAAAGCGCCACGGTTGCAGCGTACCGTGGTCGGGTGCACGCATACCCGCGCGCAGGATGTTCTCAAGAATTTCCCCTGCCGGCGCGGGTTCAGCCAGCCGGGAGGCGCTGCGACGGTTAACGAGCAGTTCTAGTGCGTCCATTAGTTAACTCCTGTCATCAAATTTGGGCATAAAATTAACATGCGCGGGAACTTTGTTACAGCGCCGACGGTGATTCCTGCTGACAAGAGGCCGTCGTGTAATTAGGATAACCGCACATTCCCGCACGGGGTGCGGTGGTTGTTAATCAGGTTAGGGAGAAGACATGCGAACCCTTTGGCGTATTATTGCCGGATTCTTTAAATGGACGTGGCGAGCGCTCAACTTTATGCGTGAGCTGGTGTTCAATATTTTTTTCATCTTGTTGATTCTGGTAGGCGTCGGCATCTGGATGCAGCTGAGCTCTGGCACGGCTGAGCATACCAGTCGGGGTGCATTACTTCTTGATATTACCGGCGTGGTGGTAGATAAACCTTCCAGCAGCAGCAAGCTGAGCGCGCTGGGCCGCCAGCTGTTTGGCGCCAGCTCTGACCGTCTGCAGGAGAACTCCCTGTTTGATATCGTGGAGACTATTCGCCAGGCGCAGGCCGATCGCAATATTACGGGTATTGTCCTCGATCTGAAAAACTTTGCCGGGGCCGATCAGCCCTCAATGCAGTATATCGGCAAGGCGCTGAAGGCGTTCCGCGACAGCGGCAAGCCGGTCTATGCCGTCGGGGATAACTACAGCCAGGGGCAGTACTACCTTGCCAGCTTTGCCAATAAGGTGTGGCTCTCGCCGCAGGGCATGGTAGATCTGCACGGCTTTGCCACCAACGGCCTCTACTACAAATCGCTACTCGACAAGCTGAAGGTCTCAACCCACGTCTTCCGCGTGGGTACCTATAAATCTGCCGTTGAGCCGTTTATCCGTGACGATATGTCCCCCGCCGCGCGCGAGGCTGACAGCCGCTGGATTGGCGAACTCTGGCAGAACTACCTGGGCACGATTGCCGCCAACCGCCAGATCACCCCGCAGCAGCTCTTCCCCGGTGCCCAGGGCGTGCTGGATGGCTTACGCAAAGTGGGTGGCGACACCGCTAAATACGCGCTGGACAACAAGCTGGTTGATACGCTGGGCAGCAGCGCCGATGCTGAAAAAGCGTTAGTAAAACAGTTTGGCTGGAGCGATGAGGATAAAAACTATCGCGCGATTAGCATGTATGACTATCCGCTGAAAAAACCGAGCGACGTGGGTAGCAGCGTGGCGGTGATCTTTGCCAACGGCGCGATCATGGACGGGGAAGAGACGGCCGGCAACGTGGGGGGTGACACCACCGCCGCGCAGATCCGTGACGCGCGCATCGACCCCAATGTTAAAGCCATTGTGCTGCGGGTTAACAGCCCTGGCGGCAGCGTCACCGCTTCAGAGGTGATCCGTGCCGAGCTGGCCGCAGCGAAGGCGGCGGGCAAGCCGGTGGTGGTCTCGATGGGCGGTATGGCGGCATCGGGGGGCTACTGGATCTCCACCCCGGCCAACTACATTGTGGCTAACCCCAGCACGCTCACCGGCTCCATCGGTATCTTCGGGGTGATTAACACCGTCGAGAAGAGCCTTAATGAACTGGGCGTGCATACGGACGGTGTGGCCACCTCCCCGCTGGCAGATGTGTCGGTCACTAAAGCTCTGCCGCCGCAGGTGCAGGAGATGATGCAGTTGAGCATCGAGAACGGCTATCAGCGCTTTATCTCTCTTGTGGCTCAGGCGCGTAAATCGACGCCGGAACAGGTCGATAAGATTGCTCAGGGTCACGTCTGGACCGGCGAGGATGCGAAAAACAACGGTCTGGTGGATGCGCTGGGTGATTTCGACGATGCCGTGGCAAAAGCTGCCGAGCTGGCGAAGCTGAAACAGTGGCATATCGAGTACTACCAGGACGAGCCGACCTTCCTGGCTCGCATGATGGACGGTTTCTCCGGTGAGATCCGCGCCATGCTGCCGCAGGCCTTGCAGGCTTACCTGCCCGCCCCGCTGGCAGCGGCGGCGGATACGGTCAAAACTGAGACTGACAAGCTGGCGGTATTTAACGATCCGCAAAGCCGCTACGCGTTTTGCCTGACCTGCGCCAACATCCGATAATACATCTCCCCCCGTTAACGGGGGGATTTTCTTTGCAGTAGAAGAACAGACAACCATGCAAAAAAAATCAATTTACGTCGCCTATACCGGCGGGACCATTGGCATGCAGCGTTCGGAACAGGGATACATTCCGGTCTCTGGCCATCTGCAACGCCAGCTGGCGCTGATGCCCGAGTTTCATCGTCCAGAGATGCCAGACTTTACTATCCACGAATACGATCCGCTGATGGATTCGTCGGATATGACCCCCGAAGACTGGCAGCACATCGCAGACGATATCAAAGCTAACTACGATCGCTACGATGGCTTTGTGATCCTGCACGGCACCGATACAATGGCCTTTACCGCCTCGGCGCTGTCGTTCATGCTGGAGAACCTTGGCAAACCGGTAATAGTGACAGGGTCACAAATACCCCTCGCTGAACTGCGCTCTGACGGGCAGATTAACCTGCTCAACGCCCTCTATGTCGCGGCTAACTATCCGATTAACGAAGTGACGCTGTTCTTCAACAACCGTCTGTTTCGCGGTAACCGTACCACAAAAGCCCACGCGGACGGCTTTAACGCCTTCGACTCCCCGAACCTGCAACCGCTGCTGGAAGCGGGCATCCATATCCGTCGCCTCGGCAACCCCGGCGCGCCGCGCTGCAACGGTGAGCTAATTGTTCACCGCATTACCCCGCAGCCGATCGGCGTGGTGACGATCTATCCAGGCATCTCCGCCGACGTGGTGCGCAACTTCCTGCGCCAGCCGGTAAAGGCGCTGATCCTGCGCTCCTATGGCGTAGGCAACGCGCCACAGAATGGCGAGTTTCTGCGCGAGCTGGAGGCAGCCAGCGCGCGTGGCATTGTGGTGGTTAATCTCACCCAGTGTATGTCTGGCAAGGTGAACATGGGCGGCTACGCCACCGGCAACGCGCTGGCCCATGCGGGTGTCATCGGCGGCGCGGACATGACGGTTGAGGCGACGTTGACTAAGCTACACTGGCTGCTAAGCCAGGATCTGGACGCCGAGGCCATTCGCCAGGCGATGACCCAGAACCTGCGCGGCGAGCTAACCCCGGACGAATAAGGAGCCTGTCATGACACAACGCGCACTCTTGCTGGTGGATATACAGAACGATTTTTGCGCCGGTGGGGCGCTGGCGGTCCCGGAGGGCGACAGCGTAGTTGACGTAGCTAATGCGCTGATCGACTGGTGTAAAGCGCGTGGCGATGTGGTGGTAGCCAGTCAGGATTGGCACCCGGCCGATCACGGCAGCTTCGCCAGCCAGCACGCTGTAGAGCCCTATACCCAGGGAACGCTGGATGGGCTTCCGCAAACCTTCTGGCCCGATCACTGCGTTCAGGGAAGCGAGGGTGCCGAGCTGCATCCCCTGCTTCAGCAAAAAGCCATTGACGAGGTCTTTCACAAAGGTGAAAACCGGACCATTGACAGCTACAGCGCCTTTTTTGACAACGGCCATAAGCAGAAGACCGGGCTGGATGCCTGGCTGCGCATGCGCGGTATCACCGAGCTTATCGTGCTGGGTCTGGCGACGGACTACTGCGTGAAATTTACCGTGCTGGATGCGCTACAGCTGGGCTATCAGGTCAATGTGATAACCGACGGCTGCCGGGGAGTGAATATTGGTAAGCAGGACAGCGCTCAGGCGTTTATGGAGATGGCGTCCGAAGGTGCAACGCTCTATACCCTGGCAGATTGGGTAGAGACCCACGCCTGATTAATGCCCGGTGGCGCTACGCTTACCGGGCCTACATGGGTGTGTAGGCCGGGCAAACGCAGTGCCGCCCGGCGTTTACCAACGCATTACTTGAACGTCGCGATCGGTTTGGGCGCGATGCCAAACTCCTCTTTCAGCTGCTGCTTGCTCTTCATCACCATCTGGCCGTTGGTATCGATGGTCATATGCTGCGCCTCGGTATTGTGACGTGCCTGCCAGAGCATCACCAGCTGCAGGCTGTTCTCTTTCTGCTCCGGCGTTAGCGCCACGCCATCGGGCCATTTCCCGGTCTCAACTGCCGTCGCCAGCCGCTGATAAACCTCCGGCGTCATGCTTGCCACAAGCTCATTGATTTCCATCGTTCACCCGCTTTGGTGGAATAATTTGCTGAATCGATTCTCTAGCCCTTAATCTGCTCGCCGTCAGCCTCATCGTTGAAGCTCAACGAGGCCGAATTGACACAGAAACGCTCCCCGGTCGGCTGTGGGCCATCCGGGAAAACATGGCCTAAATGGGCGTCACAATTGCCGCAGCGGATCTCAATTCGCTGCATGCCATGTGAGTAATCGTTAAGATACCGGATAGCATTTTCACTGACCGGCTCGTAGAAGCTTGGCCAGCCGCAGCCGGAGTCATATTTGCTCTGAGAGTTAAACAGGGCAGCATCGCACACCAGGCAGTGATAGACGCCTTCGCGCTTGTTATGCAACAGCTTACCGCTGAACGGCGGCTCTGTGCCGTGGTTTTGCGTCACATAAAACTGCATTTCAGTAAGGCTTTTTTTCAGGTCATCCTGAGAGGAGTGATTAGCCATATGCTTGCTTCTCGCTATAGGGTCATTTACATCTTTTGTGTGATTCTAACAAAACATTAACAGTGGCGTCCTGACTTTTGTTCTAAACTTAGGCGGTGCGAAAATGTAGCGGAGGAATTGTGATCTATTTCACGTTTTTATCCTGCATGCCCTTTAAAATCCACGCCGGCGGCCCCATACGGGTTGTAGCTGATTGGAATAGTGAGACGACATCGCCGCGCAAAGGTTATGCACAGGATTGATTTGTCGCAATGATTGACACGATTCCGCTTGACGCTGCGTAAGGTTTTTGTAATTTTACAGCCAACCTTTTATTCACTAACAAATAGCTGGTGGAATATATGACTATCAAAGTAGGTATCAACGGTTTTGGCCGTATCGGTCGCATTGTTTTCCGTGCTGCTCAGGAACGTTCTGACATCGAAATCGTTGGCATCAACGATCTGTTAGACGCTGACTACATGGCGTACATGCTGAAGTATGACTCAACTCACGGTCGTTTCAACGGCACCGTTGAAGTCAAAGACGGCCATCTGGTTGTTAACGGCAAAACCATCCGTGTTACCGCTGAAAAAGACCCGGCTAACCTGAAATGGGACGAAATCGGCGTTGACGTTGTTGCTGAAGCTACCGGTATCTTCCTGACCGACGAGACTGCTCGTAAGCACATCACTGCTGGCGCGAAAAAAGTTGTTCTGACCGGTCCGTCTAAAGACAACACCCCGATGTTTGTTAAAGGCGCTAACTTTGACAAATACGAAGGCCAGGACATCGTTTCTAACGCATCCTGCACCACCAACTGCCTGGCACCGCTGGCGAAAGTTATCAACGACAACTTCGGCATCATCGAAGGCCTGATGACTACCGTTCACGCGACTACCGCTACTCAGAAAACCGTTGATGGCCCGTCTCACAAAGACTGGCGCGGCGGCCGTGGCGCGTCCCAGAACATCATCCCATCCTCTACCGGTGCTGCTAAAGCAGTAGGTAAAGTACTGCCAGAACTGAATGGCAAACTGACCGGTATGGCGTTCCGCGTTCCGACTCCGAACGTATCCGTTGTTGACCTGACCGTACGTCTGGAAAAAGCAGCGTCTTACGAAGAGATCAAGAAAGCCATCAAAGCCGCTTCTGAAGGCGAAATGAAAGGCGTTCTGGGTTATACCGAAGACGACGTTGTTTCCACTGACTTCAACGGCGAAATTTGCACTTCCGTGTTCGATGCCAAAGCAGGTATCGCACTGAACGACAACTTCGTTAAACTGGTCTCCTGGTACGACAACGAAACCGGCTACTCTAAC
Organism: Escherichia sp. ESNIH1; assembly: GCA_002918705.1. Taxonomy (GTDB): domain Bacteria; phylum Pseudomonadota; class Gammaproteobacteria; order Enterobacterales; family Enterobacteriaceae; genus Pseudescherichia. The sequence goes on from PQKR01000008.1 coordinate 100,432, forward strand.
AAAGTACTGGACCTGATTGCGCACATCTCCAAATAAGATGTGACACTCAACTTAAGAGCGACTTCGGTCGCTCTTTTTTTTGGCTTAAGACAGAGGATTGAGGGATACGAATATGATTAATAAAATTTTTGCTCTTCCGGTAGTCGAACACATTACCCCGGTGATTTCCCGCCGCCAGCTGGACGAGCTGGAGGTGCTTGTCATCGATCACCCGCAGGTAAAAGCCTCTTTTGCCCTGCAGGGCGCGCATCTGCTCTCGTTTAAACCGGCAGGCGAAGAGGAAGTGCTGTGGCTGAGCGGCAATACGCCGTTCAAAAATGGCGTGGCGCTGCGCGGCGGTGTACCCGTGTGCTGGCCGTGGTTTGGCCCGGCGCAGCAGCAGGGTTTGCCCGCCCACGGTATTGCCCGCATCCTGCCGTGGACGCTCACCGCCCATAACGAAGATGAGAACGGCGTGGTGCTGACCTTTGAACTGCAAAGCAGCGACGCGACCCGTGAACTGTGGCCGCACGATTTCACCCTCTTTGCCCGCTTTAAGCTTTGCCAGACCTGTGAGATTGAGCTGGAAGCCCACGGCGAGTTTGAGACCACCTCCGCCCTGCACACCTACTTTAACGTGGGCGACATCAGCGCGGTGAAGGTTAGCGGGCTCGGCGATCGCTTTATCGATAAGGTGAACAACGCCCAGGAAGATGTTTTGACCGACGGCGTGCAGACCTTCCCGGACCGTACCGACCGTGTCTATCTCAATCCGGAAGCGTGCAGCGTTATCCACGACGGTGCGCTAAATCGCGCGATTGAGGTGATCCACCACCATCACAGCAACGTGGTGGGCTGGAACCCAGGCCCGGCCCTCTCTGTCAGCATGGCCGATATGCCGAACGATGGTTACAAAACCTTTGTTTGCGTGGAGTCAGCCTGCGTGACCGTACCGCAGAAAACCACCGAAGAGAAGCCGTCCCGTCTGGCGCAAACCATTCGCGTGAGCAAGCGTTAATCGTTAAACGCGCTGTGCCCTCTCACCCAGAGAGGGCTTTTTCTCTACACCACATCCAGCGGCGTTTTGCGGCCCGGTGCCGGAAAGGCACGATCAAGCTGGCTCAGTTCATCCGCTGACAGAGTTAAATCGAGCGCGGCAGCGTTCTCCTTAACGTGCGCGACGCTGGCGGCCTTCGGGATCGCCATTACACCCTTATGGCTGATAACCCATGCCAGCAGCACCTGGGCGGCACTGACGTCATGCCCGTGGGCGATCTCGCGAACGGTAGCGTTTTCCAGCAGGCCATCGCGCAGGCGGCCAGCCTGAGCTAGCGGACAGTAGGCCATCACCGGCAGATGCTGCTGCTGGCACCAGGGCAGCAGGTCAAATTCAATGCCGCGGGAGGCGAGATGGTAGAGCACCTGGTTGGTCACGCAGGCTTGACCGCCCTCAACCTGCCAGAGTTCCTGCATATCGCTATAGTCGAGGTTAGAGACGCCCCAGCGGCGGATCTTGCCCTGGCGGATTAGCGTGTCCATCGCCGCAACGGTTTCGGCCAGGGAGTAGTTACCGCGCCAGTGCAGTAGGTAGAGATCGAGATAGTCTGTACCAAGACGGCGCAGGCTGGCTTCACAGGCGGCAATCGCCTTCTGGCCCCCCGCATTCCACGGATAGACTTTCGACACCAGAAACACCTCGTCGCGCCTGCCCATAATCGCTTCACCTACCACCACCTCTGCACCACCGTCGGCGTACATTTCAGCAGTGTCGATAAGGGTCAGGCCGAGATCCAGTCCGGCGCGAAGCGCTGCCACCTCGTTTTGCCGCTGACGGGGATTTTCACCCATATACCAGGTGCCCTGCCCGATAGCGGCCAGCGGCTGGCTGTCGGCAAACTGCACACGTTTTTCTGTCATGGTTTCCTCCTGGTTTGATTCTCCTGGAACGATTGCCCTACCGTAAAACAAACAGGGCGCAAGCGCCCTGTTGATATGTCTGGATCGTGCATGTGGAATGCACGATGCTTTGAGTATAAGCGTTAGAAGCTGTACGTCACCCCGGTAGAGAAGACCCCGGCCCAGGACTTATCAACCATCGGGCTGTCTTTGATCTCATCCCCCAGACGGGTATAGCGGCCTATGCCATATACGCTCCAGCTATCGTTCAGCTGGTAGCTGGCGCTCAGCTCCAGGTACGGACTCCAGTCGCTGTCTGGATCATAGGTACGCAGACCGCTGCTACGAGACTCATGACCCGAGACGCCGTAGTAGTATTCGTTCTGGTTTTCGCTGCTCCACTCGGCACCAATCCCCGGCGTCAGGGTTAGACCACCGTTGGTATAGCGGTAGAGCCAGGCCAGATCCCAGGTGATACCGTTGCTGTTATCAAGCGTGTCGCCAGCCAGTGAGGTGCGTAAAAAACCGTACTGGGTGTTATGCACATAAGACAGACCCGCCATCAGCGTGGATTTACGCTTATCGAGCTGGCGCAGCTGCCAGTCATCGCTGTCTTTCGGCCGGAAGTGGAACGGATTGTAGTAGGCGGTGATAGAGAGCTTATCGCTGTCATCGTTCCAGAGATAGTAGCCGCCGCCGAGGCCGTGGAACCAGAAGTTCTCGCCTTCGTAGTTGATCACCGGGACGGGGGCGACTTCGCGATCGTAATCTTTATAAGGTGTCTCAAGCACACCGACGCCCGCGCCAATCGACCAAGGGCCCGCTGCGTTTGCCGTTGCGGCACATGATGCGATAAATACACCAAGCGCCAGAAATTTGAGTTTGGTCACAATCCTTTCCTTCCTGTAGTCAAATAATCAGCGGGAGCAGTGTAACCGCCCGCCTCCGTCATCCCAAATTTTTTCACTGATTATTATATAACTGAACGCAACAGCATGCTTTTTTAGCATGACAACCTGCTTAAGGTTAGATGACAGAGAGATGAATCGTCTTCACCACCCTTTATCTATGAAGAAAATAAATTTAGATGAGTTATTGATATGTCATTGAAAGTAGATTGCCGTGCAATGCAAGTTTTGCAAATGCCATCTACGCTTAATTTTAAGAAGGTGTATCGCGGGCGCGTTAACTGCTGGCGTTCACAACCTGGCATAAGGGTTGCTGTATTCCGGTGCTGAAGTAGAGCTAGCGTCGTTCAGCTTATCTCTTCCGGGAGCCTCCACTATTCATATGAACGGCTCTTTTCTTGTGCTAAAACGAAAGGACGGCATGCCATGAATATATTCGATCACTATCGCCAGCGTTATGAAGCTGCCAAGGACGAAGAGTTCACCCTGCAGGAGTTTCTCACCATTTGCCGCCAGGATCGCAGCGCCTATGCGAATGCGGCAGAACGGCTACTTACGGCTATCGGCGAGCCCGTGATGGTAGATACAGCTCTTGAGCCCAGGCTTTCCCGTCTATTTTCGAATCGGGTTGTCGCACGTTACCCCGCGTTTGAAGAGTTTTATGGCATGGAGGATGCCATCGAGCAGATTGTTTCCTATCTGAAACACGCTGCACAAGGGCTGGAAGAGAAGAAACAGATCCTTTACCTGCTGGGGCCGGTCGGCGGCGGTAAATCCTCCCTTGCTGAGCGCTTGAAATCACTGATGCAGCGCGTGCCGATCTATGTACTGAGCGCCAACGGCGAGCGTAGCCCGGTAAACGACCACCCTCTGTGCCTGTTTAACCCGCAGGAAGATGCGCAGATCCTTGAGAAAGAGTACGGCATCCCGCGCCGCTATCTCGGCACGATTATGTCACCGTGGGCGGCCAAGCGCCTGCATGAATTTGGTGGCGATATCACTAAGTTCCGGGTAGTAAAAGTATGGCCGTCCATTCTGGAGCAGATCGCCATCGCCAAAACCGAACCCGGCGATGAGAATAACCAGGATATTTCCGCGCTGGTGGGTAAAGTCGACATCCGCAAGCTGGAAAACCATGCCCAGAACGATCCTGATGCCTACGGCTACTCCGGCGCGCTGTGCCGGGCCAACCAGGGCATCATGGAGTTCGTCGAGATGTTTAAAGCGCCGATTAAGGTGCTGCACCCGCTGCTGACGGCAACCCAGGAGGGGAACTACAACGGTACGGAAGGGATCTCCGCCCTGCCATTCAACGGCATTATCCTTGCTCACTCGAACGAATCTGAGTGGGTGACATTCCGTAACAACAAGAACAACGAAGCCTTCCTTGACCGCGTCTATATCGTGAAGGTGCCCTACTGCCTGCGCATCTCGGAAGAGATCAAAATTTATGAGAAGCTGCTTAATCACAGCGAGCTGGCTCATGCCCCTTGCGCGCCGGGAACCCTCGAGACGCTGTCTCGCTTCTCTATCCTCTCGCGTCTGAAAGAGCCGGAAAACTCCAGTATCTACTCAAAAATGCGTGTCTATGACGGCGAAAGTTTGAAAGACACCGATCCGAAAGCGAAGTCTTACCAGGAGTATCGGGACTACGCCGGGGTAGACGAAGGGATGAACGGGCTATCGACGCGCTTCGCGTTTAAAATTCTCTCCCGGGTCTTTAACTTTGACCACGTTGAGGTCGCGGCGAACCCGGTACATCTCTTCTATGTGCTGGAGCAGCAGATTGAGCGTGAACAGTTCCCTCAGGAGCAGGCCGAACGCTATCTTGAGTTCCTGAAGGGTTATCTGATCCCAAAATATGCCGAATTTATTGGTAAAGAGATCCAGACCGCCTACCTGGAATCCTACTCCGAATACGGTCAGAACATTTTTGACCGTTACGTGACCTATGCGGATTTCTGGATCCAGGATCAGGAGTATCGCGACCCGGATACCGGTCAGCTGTTTGACCGTGAATCCCTGAACGCAGAGCTGGAAAAAATCGAGAAGCCTGCCGGGATCAGCAACCCGAAAGACTTCCGCAATGAGATCGTCAACTTTGTACTGCGCGCCCGCGCCAATAACAGCGGCCGCAATCCGAACTGGACCAGCTACGAAAAACTGCGCACGGTCATCGAGAAGAAAATGTTCTCGAACACCGAGGAGCTGCTGCCGGTGATTTCGTTCAACGCCAAAACCTCTACGGATGAGCAGAAGAAACACGACGATTTTGTCGACCGGATGATGGAGAAAGGTTATACCCGTAAACAGGTGCGCTTGCTGTGCGAATGGTATCTGCGCGTTCGTAAATCGTCCTAAAACAGATGCCCGGTAGCGCACACGCCTACCGGGCCGACCACTGGAACGGCAAAGCACCGTGGATGGAGGGCTTATGACCTGGTTCATCGACCGGCGTCTTAACGGCAAAAACAAGAGCACGGTTAACCGCCAGCGTTTCTTGCGCCGTTATAAATCGCAAATAAAGCAGTCGATCTCCGAGGCGATCAACAAGCGCTCGGTGACCGACGTAGAGAGCGGCGAGTCCGTCTCTATTCCTTCAGAAGATATTAGCGAACCCATGTTCCACCAGGGTCGGGGTGGCCTACGCAACCGTGTACATCCTGGCAACGATCACTTTGTGCAGAACGACCGTATCGAACGTCCGCAGGGCGGCGGAGGTGGCGGAGGTAGCGGCCAGGGTCAGGCAAGCCAGGATGGCGAAGGCCAGGACGAGTTTGTCTTTCAGATCTCGAAAGATGAGTACCTTGACCTGCTGTTTGAAGATCTGGCCCTGCCAAACCTGAAGAAGAACCAGCATCGGCAGCTTAACGAGTATAAAACGCACCGCTCGGGCTACACCTCCAACGGGGTGCCAGCCAACATCAGCGTCGTGCGCTCGCTGCAAAATTCGCTGGCACGCCGAACGGCGATGACGGCGGGTAAACGGCGCGAGCTGCGGGCGCTGGAGGAGGATCTGACAACCGTTGCGAAGAGTGAGCCTGCACAGCTGCTGGAAGAGGAGCGACTGCGTAAGGAGATTGCTGAGCTGCGGGCTAAGATCGAGCGTGTCCCGTTCATCGACACTTTTGATTTGCGTTACAAGAACTACGAGAAGCGTCCGGAGCCTTCAAGTCAGGCGGTGATGTTTTGCCTGATGGACGTCTCCGGCTCAATGGACCAGGCCACTAAGGATATGGCCAAGCGTTTTTATATTCTGCTCTATCTCTTCCTGAGCAGAACCTATAAGAACGTAGAGGTGGTCTATATCCGCCACCACACGCAGGCGAAGGAGGTCGACGAGCATGAGTTCTTCTACTCTCAGGAGACCGGCGGGACGATTGTCTCCAGCGCGCTGAAGCTGATGGATGAGGTAGTTAAGGAGCGCTACGATCCGGCGCAGTGGAATATCTATGCGGCGCAGGCGTCGGATGGCGATAACTGGGCCGATGATTCACCGCTGTGTCATGAGATTCTGGCGAAGAAAATATTGCCGGTGGTGCGCTACTACAGCTATATCGAGATCACCCGTCGAGCGCATCAGACCCTGTGGCGTGAGTATGAGCATCTGCAGGCAACGTTTGAAAACTTTGCTATGCAGCATATCCGCGACCAAGAGGATATCTACCCGGTCTTCCGCGAGCTGTTCCATAAACAGACCTCGGATTCTCATAGTTAATTAAATAAAATCAGCCAGTTAAACTACATTTTCTGGCTGATTTTGCTTTTCGCTATGCAGTTGACCTTTCATTCCAGGCATCAGTATATAGAATGTTACCGTCGTGAATCTTCCAGGTGATTTTTTCATACTGCATAGAAACAGTTTCCATATGATTCATTTTATCATTTGCTGGTAATTTACAGTTAGGCACACCACAATTAACGCCTGTAATTTTTACTTTTTCCAGCAGCACCGAGTAATAGGCGACATCTTGCCCTGCATCGTTGATGTGATAGAATTTAATTTCAGCGCTTTTAAGAGTTTGACCAGTTGCGGCAGCCTTATAAAGATAAGGGGTTGAGCTATCAACTTCTTTTTGAAAATTAAAGGGTGAATGTTGACGCGTTCCTGTTATTTTACCATTCATATTATCTACAGGTATATTTATTCCGTGGCTCATTCCTAAAATTTCTATAGAACCCTCACGATCTTTAACGTCTACAGATCCTTTAATGTCAGCACCGCCATCATCTTTAAGCCATAGGTATGGGGGAATAGGCATTTTATTTTCTCCTTGCTGTGTTGACTAACTTTACCATGATGAAATACAAAATAATTGAAGAGAGGAAGTTAAAGAAAATTAAAACATAATCATAGCTAAAATAAATGTCTTCCGGTGTAGGTTTAGAGCTAAACCAGTATGCAATTTTGATTGCAGTATCGTTGCTGATCATTGGATGTTCAGAGAAGTAACGAACATCCATCCATGACACGAAGCAAAAGAGAGCAATAAACCAAACCAGCTTTAGCAGGCTATGGGCAACTTTTAGAATAACCACTATCAATTACCTCAATTGTTCCATATGAATCTAAATCCTTACCTGGTACTTTCTCTTTTTTTGTTCTTAACAGTGCGTCCCTCAATTTGTTATAGTCAGATTGATTGGCAAGGGTTATGCAGCCATCAGACACTTGACCCGGATGAAGCCTAAAGCCCCCTCTGGAAGCGCCTTTATAAAAGGTCCTATCGTCTATCATTCCATCAGCACGATACAGAGCAAACCATTCCGAATGATCAACATGGTATTCAAAGGTGCTTTTAAATTTATCGATACCCCACGCCCTGAGCTCATTTGTTTTACTGCCTGTTGGCCTGTCAACAATATAATATTTACCCGGGGGTAAGGCTCCGTTATCAACGATTATCCCGCACGTACCTTTATTCCTATAAACGCCATTTCCAGAAAAGGCCATGAACATACCAATTCCGTCAAAAGCAAGAGGCGAATAATCGGCCCCGTTCAATATCAATCTCCCATGTAAAGCCATTAAAAAACCTATAGTTTAAACTTTTTTATATATTGATCGTCACATGTGCTGATAGAAAAAGAAAGGTTATTTTCATGAGGATTTTTAATAAATAGTAACCAGAATTAAATAAAAGATCATTCACTGAAATGAAATGGCTTTACTATTTGTTTTTGTTAGGATTTACGATAATTTTAAGCGTACCGAGTTGGGTTTTACGGCATTTTTACATTCATCAAAAAATATACATACTGATAATCTCTCTTTATCCCGCTCACAATCCAACCAAATTAATTCATTAAAAGCATGGCACAAATTGCACTAAACATAAGATCTATTTATGTTTATATGATGAACCTCAGAAATTACTGCTGGATACCAAGGATATCTCATAAATATTTCGCTTCGCCTCAGCCTTAGAAACAAAGTTACGGTAGCACTACTGTTCGTGATTTGGTTTTTCGCCTGCGCTACGCTTTGGGCGCAAATCTTCCCGATTGAAAACGTCTACTCACTTGCCCAGATGCTATGCATCTACGGTGATGAGAACATTTATGATCTGGCGGCAGCTCTCGGCATGATGATCGCAGCTGCGGTTTCGCTGTTACTAACATGGCTGTCTATTGTGTTTTTAAGACGTCACGCTAGTGACTTAACGTCACCCCATCCGCTCCAGAATAAGCACTGACACGACCAGCACGGCGATGATGCCTAAAAAGGATGAGGTAATAATCAGCGTCTCGGTCAGCATCGGATCGTTCATGTCATCGTCTCTTTTCTGCGCGATACAGCATTCATAATAGGGCGACATGAACATTCAATGACAGCCAAACTGTTTTTAAGTGAAACTTTTAGGAACTTTCGTAGCGGGGTGAAAAAGTTCTGCTGCCATACCCAGATAGGGTAAAGTAAGCGGGCTTCTTTTTTTGCCTGGAACCACCCTTTATGTTCGATACCACGCTGTTTATCCTGCTGGGCCTGACGGCCCTCGGCTTCATTAGCCACAACACTACCGTTGCCGTGTCGATCATGGTGCTGATTATGATCCGCATGACCCCGCTTAACGTCTATTTTCCGTGGATTGAGAAACAGGGCCTGACCATCGGGATTATCATCCTGACCATTGGCGTCATGGCTCCGATCGCCAGCGGCACGCTGCCGCCCTCAACGCTGCTGCACTCCTTTGTAAACTGGAAGTCGCTGATTGCCATTGCGGTTGGGATCTTTGTTTCGTGGCTTGGCGGACGCGGCGTCGCGCTAATGAGCGCGCAGCCCTCGCTGGTAGCGGGACTGCTGGTAGGGACGGTGCTGGGCGTGGCCCTGTTCCGGGGCGTGCCGGTCGGGCCACTGATTGCGGCGGGTCTGGTATCGCTGCTACTTGGCCGCCAGTAAGCTACGGCGTTGCCAGCGCTTAACCGAGTGCTCCAACAGGGTACAGAGAAGGTAGTAGACCAGTCCGGTAAAGATAAACAGCGCTGCCGGATAGACCTGCACACGGCTGTTGACCTGGCCCGCGACGGTGGTCAGCTCCGGGACGTTGACAATAAACGCCAGCGACGTGTCCTTCAGCAGGGCAATGAGCAGCCCCACGTAAGAGGGAAGCGCGTTACGCAGCGCCTGCGGAAGCAGCACCCAGCGCAGCAGCTGCACGCTGCTGAAGCCTCCCGCCAGCGCCGCCTCATGCTGTCCCTTGGGCAACGAGCCGATGGCAGCAAGCGTGGAGTACATCACCGAGGCAGAGGTAAACCACGCCAGCGCCAGAGTTACGGTCACCGCACCGGGCAGATCGGCCCCGGTTAACATCGGCAGCAGAAACCACAGCCAGAAGATAACGAAGATCAGCGGAATGCCGCGGATGGTCTCCGCCCAGGCAAACAGCACGTTGCGCGGCCAGCCCTTGAAGCGCCAGGCAAGGCAGGCCAGCGCGATCCCGCCGGGAAAAGCCAGCAGCGCCGCCCCGAGCGTCATTAGCACCGACAGCAGCACCCCGCCCGGCTCGCCCTGAGCCGCCCGGCCCAGCAGCAGATAGTCCAGGTTATCGGTAATTACCGTGATATTAGCGATCATCCTGCACCTCCCTGCGCGCCATCGCCCTCTCCTGTCGCGCGGCACGCCACCACACCGGCGCGTTGAACAGCAGGCTCATCATCAGCCCCAGCAGCAGATAGAGCACGCTGCCAACGGCAAACGCCTCCAGCGCATGGGCGTTGTAGCTCTCAATCTGCCGGGTCTGATAGGTTAGCTCGGCAAAGCCAATCCCGGTCGCCAGCGACGAGAGCTTCATCAGGTTCAGATACTGTCCCACCACCGGCTGCCAGGCGTTGCGTAACCCCTGGGGCAGCAGCACCCAACGAAACAGCGCCAGCTCGCTGAATCCTTGCGATTTAGCCGCCTCAATCTGCCCCTTTGCTACGGCATGCAGACCGGCCTGAATCTCCTCCACCAGAAAGGCGGCGGTAAACAGGCCCAGCGCCCAGGCAGAGCTGAGGAACTCCGGTGTAAACCACCAGACCTCCCCCGGCAGGATGCTGAAGGCGTGATCGTCATTGACGTACTGACGAAAACCCTGCGGCAGTAGGTTCCAGGCGGCAAAATACCAGAACAGCAGCTGAACCAGCAGCGGCGTGTTGCGAAACAGCGATACCCATACGGCGACCACTCCGCGCCCCAGCGCGCCTCCTGCCAGCCTGAGGGAGAGCAGCAGTACGGTCAGCACCGTGGCCAGTAAAATGCCAGCAACGGTGACCCAAATAGTGGTGAGAAAACCGGAAAGGATCCACTGCGCAGGCTGGCCGGTAAGCACCCCGGCCCAGTCGAGATGGATGTTCATTACAGCTCCCGGTTTTCTGCATGCAGCGGGTTAAGTACCTTCTGCAGGAAGCGCTGCGCCCGGGGATGCTGCGGAGCGGTAAAGAACTGTTCCGGTGTAGCCTGCTCAAGAATTTCACCGCCGTCGATAAAGATCACCCGGTCGGCTATCTCGCGGGCAAACTGCATCTCATGGGTCACCACGATCAGCGTCATGCCGCTATGGGCCAGGCTGCGCATGACCTGTAACACTTCACCGATCGTCTCGGGATCGAGCGCCGAGGTCGGCTCGTCAAACAGGATAATATGCGGCTTTGCCGCCAGGGTGCGGGCGATTGCCACTCGCTGCTGCTGGCCGCCAGAGAGCTGGGAGGGCAGATGGTGCGCCTTATCGCGCAATCCGACCCGCTCCAATAGCGCCAGCGCCGTCTCCTCCGCTTCACGCTGCGGCTGGCCGTGCACTTTGGTTAACGCGAGGGTGATATTATCCAGCGCGTTAAGATGGGCGTAGAGGTTGAACTGTTGGAAGACAAAGCCTACATGTCGTCGTAGCTCGCGCAGCGCCTTGCCTGTCAGGCTGCTGGTGGGTTTACCGTCAACGTAGATTTCGCCTCCGCTCACCGTCTCAAGCTGGTTGATCAGGCGGATCAGCGTTGATTTACCCGAGCCGGACGGCCCGCAGACGGCAAGCACCTCACCAGCATGAACCTTAAGATCGATCTGCTTTAAGACCGGGTGATTGCCATAGCGCTTACTGACCTGGCGGAACTCTACCGTGCCCGCCTGCACGGGAAACGCCTCCGTGGCACTGGCCACAGAGGCGGAGAAAAGACCTGCAAACATATTACTTCGCTTCTATTTTAAAGCTGCGCGGCTGAGGCGTTTTGGTCTGCGGACCAAACCAGGTATCATAAATTTTTGCCGCATCGCCACTCTGCTCAAGCTTCACCAGCTCGTCGTTCACCGCGTTCAGCAGCGCCGTTTCACCTTTAGGTACGCCCACACCAATCTCCTCTTTAGAGAGCAGATCCGGCAGAATTTTGAACTTGGCTTTATCCGGCGCTTCTGCCAGCAGGCCAGCCAGAATGGTGCTGTCCTGAGTGATCGCCTGTACGTTACCGTTACGTAACGCGGTCAGGGCCAGCGGAATATCGTCATAGGCCAGCACGCGCGCCTGCGGGAAGCGCTGATGCAGCGCCTGTTCGCCGGTCGTGCCTTTCACCGCGCCGATACGTGACTTGCTGTAGGCGTCCAGCTTATCCGCGCCGTCTGCCGCCACCAGGAACTGCTGGCCTGTAACAAAGTACGGCGTAGAGAAGTCGATAACCTGCGCACGCTCCGGCGTAATAGTGATGTCGGCAACGATCAGGTCAACCTTGCCGGACTGCAATAGCGGAATACGGTTCGCCGGGTTGGTGGCGACCAGCTCCAGCTTCACGCCGAGGCTTTTGGCCAGCGCTTTAGCGAAGTCAACGTCATAGCCCACGATGTCATGAGTTTTAGGATCGACTGCGCCAAACGGCGGGTTAGCATCAAAGGTTGCGACTTTCACTACGCCAGCCGATTTAATATCGGCCAGTTTGTCGGCGTGAGCGGCAAAAGAGAGCGTTGAAAGGAGTGCCAGCGCGGAGAGCGTCCAGGCTTTTTTAGACTGTGTAAGAGTTGCCATGCTTAATCCCTGTTATCCCTTGTTATAAGTATTAAGCGCTACGTTCACATAAGCATCGGCGGCAGACAAATATCAAAAAGTGCATTACATATCCAGAAAAGTTATGAAAAACAGTGCAGCCAAAGAATGTGCTTATCTAAGCCCCATGCTCGCCATAAACTCTCTAAATCCATAAATAGAATGTGGCTATATAAGCAGAAAATATTCAGGCACGGTCCGCTGCTTTCATCCCTGAGAAAAAGCGTTATCCTGTCAGCAACGTATTCAACCTGAGAAAACAATGACTAGCCTGACCTCCTCCGGCCGCAAACAGGGACTGCTGCTGATTGCCGGGATCTTAATGATTGCCACCACCCTTCGCGTCACCTTTACCGGTGCCGCCCCGCTGCTGGATGCCATTCGCGCTGACTACGGCCTGACCACGGCGCAAACCGGGCTGCTGACGACACTGCCACTGTTGGCTTTTGCGCTTATCTCCCCGCTGGCGGCCGGTGCCGCACGCCGGTTTGGCATAGAGCGTAGCCTCGCCACAGCGTTGATCCTTATCTGTGCAGGTATTGCCCTGCGCTCGCTGCCGTCTGCGACGCTGCTGTTTATCGGTACGGCGGCCATCGGCTGTGGGATTGCGCTGGGCAACGTGCTGCTGCCCGGGTTGATTAAGCGCGATTTTCCCCGCCAGGTCGCGAAGCTTACAGGCGCCTATTCGCTGACGATGGGGGCAGCCGCGGCGCTGGGTTCGGCGCTGGTTGTGCCTCTTGCGCTACACGGGTTTGGCTGGCGGGGGGCGCTGCTGATGCTGATGGCTTTCCCACTCCTCGCCCTGCTGCTGTGGCTACCCCAGACAGGCCGTCGGGCGGCGAGCAGTTTGACCCAGGCGGGCACTTTGCAAAACCGCGGGATCTGGCGATCGTCCCTGGCCTGGCAGGTGACGCTCTTCTTAGGCATCAACTCGCTTATCTACTATGTGATTATCGGCTGGCTACCGGCGATCCTGCTCAGCCTGGGCTACAGCGAAACCCAGGCGGGTTCCCTCCACGGATTGCTACAGCTGGCAACCGCCGCGCCGGGTATTGCTATTCCGCTTATTCTGCACCGCCTGCGCGATCAGCGCAGCATCGCCGCGCTGGTGGCGCTGATGTGCGCCGTCAGCGCCGCCGGGCTGTGGCTGGTTCCCGCTCACGCGGTGCTGTGGACGGTCATCTTTGGTTTTGGTTCGGGAGCGACGATGATCCTCGGTCTGACCTTTATCGGTCTGCGCGCCAGCTCGGCGCATCAGGCGGCGGCCCTCTCCGGTATGGCGCAATCGGTGGGGTACCTGCTGGCAGCGTTTGGTCCACCGCTAATGGGTAAGATCCACGACGCCAGCGGCGACTGGCGTATTCCGCTCATCGCCTGCGCCCTGCTGTCGGTGGTGATGGCCGTATTTGGCATCTTTGCCGGACGCGATCGCGAGATCGACGCCCGGTAGAGGTGGTGCTACAGAAGGTTAATTACTGGCGACGCGCAGCAGGGCATGGACCAGCGGAGCAGGACGCCCGCTCAGCGCAGCACGCTCATGTTGGAACAGCGTCGCAACAAAAAACGGGTGCGTGACCAGTTCAACGGCGCGCACTTCCCCCTCTTCATCCCAGCCGGTGACCCGAAGATCGCTCTTATCCAGCTCGGCGGCAAACTCTGGTGCTACGCCATAGTTACAGTGATAGCCCTCATCAATCGCATCTTTGCCGTAGGCACGGGAAATCAGCGTATTGGGACGTAGTTCAATGGTGCCGGTTTGCTCCACCAGCGAACAGGCCAGCGGCGTGACGACCATGCGTCCTTCGCTATCGGTTTCTGCATGGGCTGCATCGTCCCATCCCATTACATTTCGCGCATACTCGATTAGCGCATGCTGGAATCCGCCGCAGGTGCCAAGAAACGGCACGCCGTTCTCGCGGGCATAGCGAATTGCCGTAAAGGCGCCCTGGGCATTTTTATAGGGGCTTGCCGGTACGACCCAGATGGCATCATAGCCCACCAGGTCGTCTGCGCTGGCGATCTCATCGGTTGCCAACCAGTCATAGTCAGCTATCAGTTCCTGCACGGCGGCGGCATCATCAATAGCCAGAGGGATAGCCTGGTGCGCAACAACGTCAGGGTTATAGTCGCCTACGAGAGCGATACGCAGCGTTTTTTTCAAAGGAGTGTGTTCCATGCAGGAGTCCTTATGTCAGGGGCAAATTACGGATAACATAAGGAGCCTCAGATTACCGATCTTTTACTGGTATCACAATACCTTAAAATAGGTGGGCTGCGGGTTAGCACCACTCATGAGCGTCGACCTCTTCCGGCTGAGGATCAGGCAGAAGCGGCATCAGGTGTTCAGCACGTACGAACGCGAATCCCTGCTGGCCGTCAAAGGCCACGACATCGCCGGTAACCAGCCATAGGGCGCGTGGGGCAGTCACCGGCATGTCGGTTATCACGCCGTTAACCGGGTTAAGAAAACGGTCTCCTGGCTGATACAGGGCAAACAGCTCTACGGATTTATCAATATTGCGGCGTCCAGCAGGCGTTTGTGCGCCAATAACCATCGCCAGGCTGCCCGGTTTTAACTGAAACATAGCTCTCTCGTTCACAGAAAAAAGAATTTGCGGTTAGGATAATTCCTAAGCGAAATTTTACTCTGAGAGACATGTCATTGTCACCACAGTAATTCATGCCTGCGATCAAAACCGCTGATGTTTTCCTGCCGATGGGAAAACATGATATATGAATCCGCCGCTTTTCATGTTTTACTGTACGCATAGTCCAAATATTCACCATAACGTATAAGGGGTTTTTCCTTTATACCGGAGTAAAAGATAGACATGTCAGATATTATTCTGGCTCGCGTCTCGGAAACCCTCGCAAGTGAACAATCTGTAGAAAGCCTGGTTCGCCAGCTGCTAGAGATGCTTGAGCTGGTGACCGAAATGGAGTCAACCTACCTGACCAAAATCGATATTGACGCCCGCCTTCAGCATATTCTGTATGCCCGGAACAGCAAGCAGATGAATATCCCGGAAGGGCTCTCTGTGCCGTGGGGTGATACGCTCTGCAAGCGCGCCCTGGATGATGAGTGCTTTTTCAGCAACAATGTTGCTGAGCACTGGAGCGACTGTGGGCCGGCCCGCGCGTTAGGCATCAAAACCTATCTCAGCACGCCCGTCCATCTGGCCGACGGGACGCTGTACGGTACGCTTTGTGCTGCCAGCGCCGAAACGCATGCCCTGAGCGTGCGAGCGAACCAGGTTCTGCAGCTCTTTGCCGGGCTGATTTCCCAGGCGATCCAGAAAGAGTCGCTGGTGGCGCAGCTGCGGGAGGCCAATGCGGCACTGATTGCCCACTCCTACACCGATGCGCTCACCGGCCTGCCTAACCGGCGGGCAATATTTGATAATCTCACCACCCTCTTCTCACTGGCGCGCCATCTGGATGTGCCGGTAATTATCGCCTTTATCGATCTCGATAACTTTAAGTCGATAAATGACAGCTTTGGCCATGACGTGGGCGATCTCTTCCTGGTGCAGATAGGTAAGCGGATCCTGCAGCAGTGCGACGGTAACGACATCGCGGGCAGGCTGGGCGGCGATGAGTTTATGCTTGCTTGTCCAGGCAGCGCTCGTGGAAAAAGTGACGAAGCCTATCTTAGTGAGCTTAAGGCGCGTCTGAGTGGACATATTACCGGTGACTATACTCTGGGGGATATACGTATTTATTATCCCGGTGCCAGTATTGGTATAGTAGAAGTTGACCCAACGCAGACCGACGCCGATACTGCCCTGCGCATGGCCGATGTTGCCATGTACCAGGAGAAGAAGAGTCGGCATAAAAGCCCTTTTATTGTTCTGGATTAATTCATTATTTAGCAATCTTTCAGGAGCAAGGCGTGAAAAAAACAACGGTTATTATGCTGATCGTGGCGATCGTCGTCGTTGCCGGTACGCAGTTGGGCTGGTGGTAATCTCTTTCGTTCCCCCTGGTACTTTATATCGTCTGCCTGCTTTCTGAAGGTTGACGATATATTCTATTGCGCTTTCTCCTGTTTCACTCGTGCTTTTACCGTGTTGACATCGGCTATGCTTTAAAAAGCATCACCGCGTGGATGCTATGTTAATTTGGTGTTACAAATAATATTACGTCGGTTCAGATTTTTACTGTTTCAGATCGTAATCTGGGCAGGAGCTCAAACATGTTCAGCGGACTTAACAAGAACGAAACTAAAAGACTGGCGGCACTTGCACTCTTACGCAAGCACGATAAAGCGCGTGATACCGCTCTTGGTGAATTTGCGAGTCTGGCGAGCGAAATAATGGGCGTCAGCGGATGCTTCGTGACCATTTTTGACGACCAGTACCAATATATTAAATATGTAAAGAACATCTCCCGGCTGCAAATAAAATCCCCTATTCCAGAAACGATGTGCCAGTATGCCGTCGCCAGCGCCGAACCGGTTATCTGCCACGATACACGCACCGACAGTCGTTTTGCTCATCACTCTCTGGTCATCAGAGGGCAGGTTATCTTTTATGCCGCTGCGCCGCTGCAAACAAAAGAGGGGTTTGTCCTGGGCACGCTGTGCGTCAGCCATACTCAGCCGGTCGCACCCACCGACGAGCAGATTGAAAACTTCCTGCGCGTTGCCGCCCTTGCCAGCACCTATCTGGAGGCCTGGTACTCGCTGGGCCGCATCGACGGCCTGACCGGACTGCCCAATCGCCAGTTCCTTCTGCAAGAGATAGAGAAGCTGGTGCAGGATAACAACGCGCAGCGCTGGTCGCTGATCCTTTTTGACTGTATTGATATGCCCCGCGCCTATGAACTGGCGCGCTATCTGGGTCTGACAGCAGTTGAAAAGATGCTGCGCGGTTTTGGACCTCTGCTACGCCTGCGCCTCAAGCTGCCCTCCCGGATGACGCTGTTTGCCTTTGCCCCTGGGCGTTATGCCGTCCTGGTCGAGGCCGCACTTGCCCAGACGCTGATCCAAAAAGCCGGATCCCTGCCGGATATCGAAGCGCAGATCCGCGGTGACATTGATATTCAGCTCAAGGTCCATACCGGCTACGTCAACTTCATCCCGCAGGATAACGATCCGCATGAAATTTTGCGCCAGGGCATCAGCGCTCTGCATGAGGCGATGCGCGAGCAAATTCCTGCTCTGGCATTTGATCCTCTGCTCGATCAGAAACGTAATAACCACTTCCGGCTACTGCACGATCTTAGTGAGGCGATCAAAGCAAAAGATCAGCTTTATATGGTCTACCAGCCCAAAATTTCTCTGCACACCGGTCTGACCGAGGGCTGTGAAGCGCTGCTTCGCTGGCATCATCCGGTGCAGGGCAATGTGCCTCCCTCCACCATTGTTCAGCTTGCTGAGAAAACCAGCCTGATGACGGATATTACCCAGTGGGTAATCAAAACCGTGATTGCCCAGCTTCAGGCCTGGCGTAAAGCCGGGATTGGCCTGCCAATTTCAATTAACGTCACGGTGAGTGACTTCTCACGGCAGGGTTTTGCCGACGAGCTGGAGAAGAAGGTGCTTCGTGCCGGACTCACCGTAGCGGATCTGCGCATTGAATGTCTGGAGACCGAAAAGGTGCTGGAGAGCGATGAAGCACTGTACGAGCTGGGTCAGCTGAAAAAGAGAGGCTTCAAGATCCTGCTGGATGATTTTGGCGCAGGCTACAGCAACATCAGCTATCTGCGACGCATTCCTTTTGACATCATTAAGCTTGATCGTTCGCTTATCAGCCAGATTGTCACCGACTCCGATAGCCGCATTATCGCCCGCAACGTCATTATGATGCTGAAGGATCTGAACTACCTGGTGCTCGCCGAGGGAATTGAAGACAGGCAAACGGCCATGATGTTAAAAGAGTATGGTTGCGATGAAGCGCAGGGCTACTACTTCTCCAGGCCGATTTCCGCAGCGGAAATTCCGGCCTGGCTGGCAAAGGGCAGCGCGGTGGATAAGCTACCCGGTCTGCTGCGGCATGGAACCTTTTAGCGTTTACTCAACGCCAGCTTAGCGGCAAAGAGAATAAACAGCGTGCCGGTGGTGCGATCCATCCAGCGGATTACCGCGCTGCGTTTCAGGAAACGGCCGAGCGGACGCGTGGCCAGAATCAGCACCGTTGACCAGGTCTGCCCCAGAACAACGTGGATCGCCACCAGACCAAAGGTCCAGGCGATCAACGGCTGACCGTGGGGAATAAACTGCGGTAAAAAGGAGACGTAAAAAACGCCCATTTTGGGGTTTAGCAGATTACCCAGCAGCCCCTTCATAAACCCGTTCTGCTTTGCCTTAGGTGCCTCGCCCTCTGCCGCCGCGGTTAACCCACCCCCGCGGCTTAGCAGCATATTCACGCCCAGCCAGCAGAGGTAAGCCGCGCCGCAGTATTTCAAAATGGAATAGGCCAACTCAGAGACGGCGATAAGTGCCCCCAGACCAAACGCCACCATCGCTCCCCAGATAAAACATCCGGCATTAATACCCAGCGCAACTTTAAACGCCTGTGCCCGGCTCTCAACCGAGGCGGTACGCAACACCAGCGCGGTATCCAGCCCTGGGGTCAGGGTAAGCAGCGCGGCAGCCAGCGTAAATGCCAGCAGGGAGTCATATAGGGTCAAGCTGTTTCTCCATGAATATGTAAAAGATGCCTAATCATACTTTACGTCAGGCGAGCGCGGTCTATACTTCTTTCATTGTAAATGCCCGGCAATTTTCGTGAAATGGTTGCCCTTCGGCATACACCATTTTTGGTAGTTTTTACTTCATTGAATTGGTTTAAACTCCTCGTCACGTAACCGAAAGGACGCAACAATGAATGTATCAAGCAGAACGGTAGTCTTGCTGAATGTGTTAGCCGCAGCGGGTCTCTTTCTGACACTCTCTTCTAAGTACAACTGGTTTTGATACTGTTTCAGACCGGATTGTAGGCAGGTAATGGAAAACGGGAGCCAACTGGCTCCCGTTTTTTTATTGATTAGCCGATAAGCTTTAAAAGTAAGTAGAGCTCCAGCTTATCCTTGACCCAACTGTATCCCAGAAGCGCTTGCTGTTTGTTTAGCTGAAATTTATGAACCCAGAGAAAGCTGAGATCTCCCCTCTTCTGCTCGCCTATAGCTGGGTTATCAATGATTTTATCGATCTCATCCTCTACCACCCTCAGCAACGAGGTCGGCAGTTTGTCCAGTGCCTTTTCGAAACGGCGACTCAGGTAAACATCAATTTTTTGAACGCCCTGTCCTTCTGGCATATCGCGTCACCTTCTGGTTTTTGATTTCGCTTTGCGCCAGTAGGGTTTCATTGATAAAGCTGTAGGGAAGATCGGGGTTATCCTCCGCAATCTGCCCTATTTTGGCCCAGTGCTCAATTTGCCTGGGAACGCTGCGGTTTGCAGCTTCAGCATGAATCTTTACGTCGCTAACGAAGTCATCGTCTAAACGAATGCTTATGGCCATATCACCTGTCTCCCGGATTAAATCACCTTGCATGGAAAATGCCTACGCAAAGCGTGCGCATGTTCAATATGCGACATTTTGTCGCATTATGCAATCTTTACGCTATGATGCTGCAAGAGGGGATTTATCTGGTTTACCTTTTATAGCAGTATCTCACCGTCCCCCAGTAACCTGACTCCCCATCCGTCACTTTTGTCCAACCAGCACGCTCGAGCTCTTTGGCTATCAGCTTGTTCATTATCCCGTGCCCCATGCTGAATACCCGATTATGCTCATGGGCGAAGGCTACCAGGCGATCCGCGACGCTTTTCGCTCTCTCTTTCGCATCAGAGCAGGACTCACTGTTCGACGACGCACCCACTAACCAGAAGAGCCTGAAGAGCACCAGCCACAGCGAGGGCGAAAGCTTAATCGTCGGTACGTTGAAGATTGGCAGCGGAGCTTCACTCAGCTCATTTAAAATGAAATCTGGCTTTACGCCCAGCGTCTCAAGGGAGGAAATTGCCCGAGGCAGCGGGCTGCTGACGATGAGCTTACTATTTTGACAGGCTGCATTGACCGTCGGCGCTGGCGATCCAGAAATACGTGACGCGTCATACGCCAATACCCACTCCCGCATGCCTGCCGCACTCACGCTGCCAGACTTTTTCAAATCGGGTTTGCCATGCCTTACTAACGTAATCTCCATTGCGGATAATTTCCCTTTGAATATCAAACAGCTTTAACAAATCAGCAGATTAGCACCTTTACCCGCAACATGTCTCCGGTACCCGGCTGTTTTCAACTACGCTTTTTAAGTAAAATTTTACTCTTGCTCAGGAGAGCGCAATGCCGCCATTAACGTCTTCTCGTCAGTCCGACCTAAAACGATCTCTAACAGCCACTGTTCCGCTTGGCATCGGTATGATGGCGGCGATTGATGAAGTAGTATTCCACCAGCTTCTTGCCTGGCATCACTTCTTTGACTGGGGCACACCGGCGTTTAGCCTGCTGTCGGATGGATTGCTGCACTCCGCTGAGCTGATTTTATTTGTGCTTGGCTTCTTTATGTTTTCCAGGCTCTACCGTCGCGGCGCGCTTAACCGAACGGCAGCATGGGCGGGGTTCGTGGTAGGAATGGGTGGCTTTCAGCTGTTTGACGGGATTGTCGATCATAAGCTGCTCAGGCTGCACCAGATCCGCTACGTTGAAAACGTTCTGCTCTACGATGTTATCTGGAACGGAATTGCCCTGCTGCTGTTGCTGGTAGGCTATCTGCTATTTCGCCGCGCGCGCCGTACGGCAAGGGGTTAAGTCGTGGAGCCGATGATGCATCATCCAGAAGGCGCACCTTCAGCCGCGCTGTTCATTCTTCTGGTCATCGTTCCTGTGGTGCTGCTCTGCTTTTATCTGTTCGCCGCCTTGCGGATACGCCGTACTGCTCGCTGGCGTAGCTGGCGCATCGTCAGCTTTACCGTCGGAACCGTATTGATTGTGACCTCTATGCTGCCGCCCCTGGCAAGCTGGGCCCATCACGATCTGCGCGGTCATATGCTGCAGCATCTGTTTTTAGGGATGTTTGGGCCTCTTGGGCTGGTATTTGGCGCGCCGGGTTCGCTTTTGCTACGCAGCGTTTCAGCCCGAACGGCACGCGGCATCATGAATTTTCTCCGCGCCCGCCCGATACGTTTTTTGATCCACCCGGTCACCGCTGCGTTTCTGGATATAGGCGGCATGTATCTGCTCTATCTCACGCCTTTTTATACGTTGAGCATGAGCGATCCCGTGCTGTTTGTTTTGCTACACGTGCATTTTGTTCTCTCCGGCTACCTGTTTACCTGGTCTGTCGCCGGGCCGGATCCCGCTCCCCATCGCCCATCCAGACACGTACGGCTGGCAGTGATCTTCTTCGCCACCGCCGCGCACGCGATCCTCGGTAAGCTCATGTATGGCTATGGATATCCGCAGGGCACCCAGGCCAGCCTTGCAGAGATTCAGGCGGCCGCGCAGTGGATGTATTACGGTGGCGATCTTGCTGAGTTTCTCATTATTATCGGCTTTTTTGCAGCCTGGTTCCGCCAGCGCAGCGTCCTGCCTGGTGCTTTGAAGGATTTTTAAGGATAAAAAAACGGGAGCGCATTGGCTCCCGTCTTTCGCTAACCAGCGTAGCTGATTACATATTCGCGACGATCGCGTCACCAAACTCTGAGCATTTCAGCAGCTTAGCGCCGTCCATCAGACGTTCAAAGTCATAGGTCACGGTTTTGTTGTTAATCGCGCCTTCCATGCCTTTAACGATCAGGTCTGCGGCTTCGAACCACTCCATGTGACGGAGCATCATCTCAGCAGAGAGGATGATCGAGCCTGGGTTGACCTTGTCCTGACCTGCATATTTCGGTGCAGTACCGTGGGTTGCTTCGAACAGGGCACATTCGTCACCGATGTTCGCGCCCGGTGCGATACCGATCCCACCAACCTGGGCTGCCAGGGCGTCGGAGATGTAGTCACCGTTCAGGTTCATACAGGCAATCACGTCGTACTCAGCCGGGCGCAGCAGGATCTGCTGCAGGAACGCATCGGCGATCACATCTTTAATGATGATCTCTTTGCCGGTGTTCGGGTTTTTGATCTTCTGCCACGGGCCGCCGTCGATCAGCTCACCGCCGAACTCTTCCTGTGCCAGCTGGTAGCCCCAGTCTTTGAATGCGCCTTCGGTGAACTTCATGATGTTGCCTTTGTGCACCAGGGTCACAGAGTCACGATCGTTGGTGATCGCATACTCAATGGCCGCGCGCACCAGACGTTTGGTACCCTCTTCCGAGCACGGCTTGATGCCGATACCGCAATGTTCCGGGAAGCGAATTTTCTTCACGCCCATCTCTTCGCGCAGGAATTTGATCACTTTCTCAGCGTCAGCGCTGTCGGCTTTCCACTCAATACCGGCATAGATATCTTCGGAGTTTTCACGGAAGATCACCATGTCAGTCAGCTCCGGGTGTTTAACCGGGCTTGGCGTACCCTGGTAGTAACGTACCGGGCGCAGGCAGACATACAGGTCCAGCTCTTGGCGCAGGGCGACGTTCAGGGAACGAATACCGCCGCCGACTGGGGTAGTCAACGGACCTTTGATTGCTACACGATACTCACGGATCAGATCCAGGGTCTCGGTCGGCAGCCAGACGTCCTGGCCATACACCTGGGTCGATTTCTCACCGGTATAAATTTCCATCCAGGAAATTTTACGCTCACCGTTGTAGGCCTTTTGCACAGCGGCATCGACCACCTTGATCATCGGCGGCGTCACGTCCACACCGATACCATCACCTTCGATAAACGGGATGATCGGATTGTTAGGCACGTTCAGCTTGCCGTCTTGCAGGGTGATCTTACTACCTTCCGCCGGAACAACTACTTTGCTTTCCATTCACCTCTCCTTCGAGTTCGAGCGTGTTTTCGTTCTGCTGTTTTGTTAATAAATTGTAATGGGCCTGTCAATACTAACTGATTGTCGGCTGGCATGAAAGGCGCAAGTTATTCCGCTATAATGCGGCAATTGCTAACATCTGAAAATACCATGCGCAAAACTTCTTTTACAGATCACCGGGTTAAGCGATTCAGCTCACAACAACCCATTCAACGTCACGGCAAAAACCACCCAAAGCGGGTGATTTTGTTCAATAAACCCTACGATGTCTTGCCGCAGTTTACCGACGAAGCTGGACGCAGCACGCTGAAAGATTTTATCCCCGTCGCCGACGTTTATGCCGCAGGCCGTCTGGATCGTGACAGCGAAGGGCTGCTGGTTCTGACCAACGATGGCGCACTGCAGGCGCGGCTGACGCAGCCGGGCAAGCGCACCGGAAAGATCTACTACGTTCAGGTCGAGGGTGAACCCGGCGAGGGGGCGCTGGCGGCGCTGCGTAACGGGGTGACGCTCAACGATGGTCCTACCCTACCCGCCGGCGTCGAGCTGGTCAGCGAGCCTGAGTGGCTATGGCCACGCAATCCGCCGATCCGCGAGCGGAAATCCATTCCTACCGCCTGGCTGAAAATTACCCTTTATGAGGGGCGTAACCGCCAGGTCAGACGCATGACCGCGCACGTTGGTTTTCCCACGCTGCGTCTAATCCGTTACGCTATGGGGAATTACACGCTGGAAAATCTCGCTAACGGTGAGTGGCGAGATGTTGCTGAATAAGGATGAAAGTATGTTTAAACCGCACGTTACCGTTGCCTGCGTAGTGCATGCCCAGGGCAAGTTTCTGGTTGTTGAAGAGACCATTAACGACAAGGCGCTCTGGAACCAGCCTGCCGGACATCTTGAGGCAAATGAAACCCTGGTGCAGGCCGCCGCACGCGAGCTGTGGGAAGAGACCGGTATTGATGCGGTACCCCAGCACTTTATCCGCATGCACCAGTGGATTGCCCCGGATAACACCCCCTTCCTGCGCTTTCTGTTTGCCATTGAGCTTAACGAAACGTGCGCTACCTGGCCTAACGATGGCGATATCGATCGCTGCCTGTGGGTCAGCGCCGATGAGATTTTAACCGCCTCCAACCTGCGCTCGCCGCTGGTGGCGGAGAGTATCCGCTGCTATCAGAGCGGAGAGCGCTATCCGCTGGCGCTGATCGGCGAATTTAACTGGCCTTTTACAAGTGATGCCTGAGGCGCGCTTGCGTGATAGAATACGCCGCCTTGAAGTTTAATGTCGCGAGTATTCTATGTCTGAAAGCCCAAAAAAAGTGATCGTCGGGATGTCCGGCGGTGTCGACTCTTCCGTCTCTGCCTACCTGCTGCAACAGCAGGGCTATAAGGTGGAAGGCCTGTTCATGAAGAACTGGGAAGAGGATGACGGCGAGGAATACTGCACCGCCGCCGCCGACCTTGCCGATGCGCAAGCGGTGTGCGACAAGCTCGGCATTGAGCTGCACACCGTTAACTTTGCTGCAGAGTACTGGGATAACGTCTTTGAGCACTTCCTCGAAGAGTACAAGGCCGGACGCACGCCAAACCCGGATATCCTCTGCAACAAAGAGATCAAATTCAAAGCCTTCCTCGAGTTCGCCGCCGAAGATCTCGGCGCGGACTACATCGCCACCGGCCACTACGTGCGCCGGGCGGACGTTGACGGCAAAAGTCGCCTGCTGCGGGGGCTGGACGGCAACAAAGATCAGAGCTACTTCCTCTATACCCTTGGCCACGAGCAGATCGCCCAGAGCCTCTTCCCGGTCGGCGAGCTGGAGAAGCCCGAGGTGCGTAAAATTGCCGAAGAGCTGGGTCTGATCACCGCCAAGAAGAAAGACTCCACCGGTATCTGCTTTATCGGCGAGCGCAAGTTCCGCGAGTTCCTGGGGCGCTACCTGCCTGCCCAGCCGGGTAAAATCATCACCGTTGACGGGGACGAGATTGGCGAGCACCAGGGGCTGATGTACCACACCCTCGGCCAGCGTAAAGGCCTCGGCATCGGCGGCACCAAAGAGGGCAGCGAAGATCCGTGGTACGTGGTCGATAAAGACGTTGAAAACAACGTGCTGATCGTCGCCCAGGGTCACGATCACCCGCGCCTGATGTCGGTGGGCCTGATTGCCCAGCAGCTGCACTGGGTCGACCGCGAAACCTTTACCGGCACGCTGCGCTGCACGGTAAAAACACGCTATCGCCAGACGGATATCCCCTGCACCGTCACCGCGCTGGACAACGATCGTATCGAGGTCCGTTTTGACGAGCCGGTAGCTGCCGTTACGCCGGGCCAGTCCGCTGTCTTCTACAGCGGTGAGGTTTGCCTGGGCGGCGGCATCATTGAGCAGCGTCTGCCGCTGCCGGTTTAACGTAGAGCATTCTCCCCGTGGCGCGTAAGGCGACGGGGATACAAGGAGTGAGTGTGGCGAAGAACTATTATGATATCACCATCGCGCTGGCAGGGATCTGCCAGTCGGCCCGTCTGGTGCAGCAGCTGGCGCACCAGGGAACCTGTGATTCCGACGCGCTGCATGTCTCGCTGAACAGCGTTATTGACCAAAATCCGGACTCAACTCTGGCCGTGTTTGGCGGTAGCGAAGCGAACCTGCGCATGGGTCTCGAAACCCTGCTGGGCGTGCTCAACGCCAGCAGCCGCGAGGGGCTGAACGCCGAACTGACGCGCTACACCTTGAGCCTGATGGTACTGGAGCGTAAGCTCGCCGCAAGTAAAGGCGCAATGGACAACCTTGGCAGCCGCATCGCCGGGCTTTCGCGCCAGCTCGAACACTTCGATCTGCACTCCGATCCCCTGTTAAGTGCGATGGCTGCCATCTACGTCGATGTGATTAGTCCTCTCGGCCCGCGTATTCAGGTCACCGGCACCCCGGCGGTGCTGCAAAGCGCCCAGGTGCAGGCTAAAGTCCGCGCCTCGCTGCTCGCTGGGATCCGCGCCGCCGTGCTCTGGCATCAGGTGGGCGGTGGTCGTCTGCAGCTGATGTTTTCCCGTAATCGTCTGTCCACGCAGGCGAAACAAATTCTTGCCCATTGTTAACGTCCCGGAGTTTTGTCTTATGGAATTATCCTCACTGACCGCCGTTTCCCCTGTCGATGGACGCTACGGCGATAAAGTCAGCGCGCTGCGCGAGATCTTCAGCGAATACGGCCTGCTGAAGTTTCGTGTTCAGGTAGAAGTACGCTGGCTGCAAAAGCTGGCGGCACATGCAGCTATCAAGGAAGTTCCTGCTTTTGCTGCCGACGCAAACGGTTACCTCGATAAGATTGTCGCGGAATTCAGCGAAGAAGACGCCGCGCGCATTAAAACTATTGAGCGCACCACCAACCACGATGTGAAAGCGGTCGAATATTTTCTGAAAGAGAAAGTAGCCGACGTTCCGGCTCTGCATGCGGTCTCTGAGTTCATCCACTTTGCCTGCACGTCGGAAGATATTAACAACCTCTCTCACGCCCTGATGCTGCATACCGCTCGGGAAGAGGTGGTTCTGCCCTACTGGCGCAAGATTATCGATGCGGTAAAAGATTTGGCGGTGCAGTATCGCGATATCCCGCTGCTCTCCCGTACCCACGGCCAGCCGGCCACGCCGTCAACGATGGGCAAAGAGATGGCTAACGTGGCCTACCGCATGGAGCGTCAGTTCCGCCAGCTTGCTCAGGTTGAGATCCTCGGCAAGATCAACGGCGCGGTAGGTAACTATAACGCCCACATCGCGGCCTACCCGGAAGTGGACTGGCACCAGTTCAGCGAGGAGTTTGTCACCTCCCTTGGCATCCAGTGGAACCCCTACACCACTCAGATCGAGCCGCACGACTATATCGCCGAGCTGTTCGACTGCATGGCACGCTTCAACACCATTCTGATCGACTTTGACCGCGACGTCTGGGGCTACATCGCCCTGAACCATTTTAAGCAGAAGACGATCGCCGGTGAAATCGGCTCCTCAACCATGCCGCACAAGGTTAACCCCATCGACTTCGAAAACTCCGAAGGCAACCTGGGTCTCTCCAACGCGGTGCTGCAGCACCTGGCGGCTAAGCTGCCGGTCTCCCGCTGGCAGCGCGATCTCACCGACTCTACGGTGCTGCGTAACCTCGGCGTGGGTATCGGCTACGCGCTGATCGCCTATCAGTCCACCCTGAAAGGCGTGAGCAAGCTGGAAGTGAACCGCGATCGCCTGCTCGACGAGCTGGATCACAACTGGGAAGTGCTGGCCGAGCCGATCCAGACGGTGATGCGCCGCTACGGTATCGAAAAGCCGTACGAGAAGCTGAAAGAGCTGACCCGCGGCAAGCGCGTCGACGCCGAAGGCATGAAGCAGTTTATCGATAGTCTGGCGCTGCCAGAGGAGGAGAAAACTCGCCTCAAAGCGATGACCCCTGCCAACTATATTGGCCGGGCCATCACTATGGTTGATGAGCTGAAATAATCTCCCGCCTTTTAGCCCGCTCTTATTAGCGAGCGGGCTGCTTCCCCACTGGTTTACTCTCTGTTGATTCCGATCGCCTCATAATCTCTAATTCGCGTTAAACTATTTACAACAAGAATTTATGGGAGTTCGGACCATGCGCGTACTCGTCGTAGAGGATAACCCTTTGCTGCGCCACCACCTGAAAGTACAGCTTCAGGAGCTTGGGCATCAGGTCGACGCCGCCGAAGATGCAAAGGAAGCGGATTACTACTTAAATGAACACCTTCCTGACATCGCCATTGTCGATCTCGGCCTGCCGGATGAGGATGGCCTGTCGCTGATCCGCCGCTGGCGCAGCCATGATGTCGTCCTTCCCGTGCTGGTGCTGACCGCCCGCGAAGGGTGGCAGGACAAGGTCGAAGTGCTGAGCGCCGGAGCCGATGATTATGTCACCAAGCCGTTTCATATCGAAGAGGTGGCCGCCCGCATGCAGGCTCTGATGCGCCGCAACGGCGGACACGCTTCGCAGGTTATCTCTATGCCACCGTTCCAGGTCGATCTTTCGCGCCGGGAGCTGTCCATCAACGACGAAGTGATCAAGCTGACCGCCTTCGAGTACACCATCATGGAGACGCTGATCCGCAACAGCGGCAAGGTGGTCAGCAAAGATGCCCTGATGCTACAGCTCTATCCAGATGCGGAGCTGCGGGAGAGCCACACCATCGATGTGTTAATGGGTCGCCTGCGGAAAAAGATCCAGGCCCAGTATGCCCATGAAGTGATCTCTACCGTGCGCGGCCAGGGCTACCTGTTCGAACTGCATTCATGAAGAGGCTTCGGCGGCACCTGCTGCCGCTCTCCCTGCGGGTCCGCTTCCTGCTTGCCACCGCCGCGGTGGTGCTGGTGCTCTCCCTCTCCTATGGCATGGTGGCGCTGGTGGGCTACAGCGTCAGCTTCGACAAGACCACCTTTCGCCTGCTGCGCGGCGAGAGCAACCTCTTCTATACCCTCTCTAAGTGGGAAAACCAGCGCTTCAGCATTGAGCTGCCTGAAAACCTGAACCTGCAAGGCCCCACCGTGGCGCTGATCTATGACCAGCAGGGGCACCTGCTTTGGTCCCAGCGCAGCGTGCCGTGGCTGGTACAGCGTATCCGCCCCGAGTGGCTGAAAAGTGATGGCTTCCATGAGATAGAGGCCGACGCCGACGCCACCAGCGCCCTGATCAGCGGCGATGCATCGGCGCAGAAAGCACTTAGCGACCTGCGGGCCGACGACAGCGATAGCGAAACCACCCACTCGGTAGCGATTAACTACTTCCCAGCGACGGCGCATATGCCGCCGATAACTATCGTGGTGATCGATACCGTGCCCGATGAGCTTAAGCAGGCGCATCAGGTATGGAACTGGTTTATCTACGTGGTGATGGCTAACCTGCTGCTGGTTATTCCCCTGCTGTGGGTGGCGGCGCGCTGGAGCCTGCGTCCTATCGAAGCGCTGGCCAGAGAGGTACGCGAGCTGGAGGATCACCACCGCGAGCATTTGAATCCTGAGACCTCCCGCGAGTTGGTCAGCCTGGTGCGTAACCTCAATCGCTTGGTAAAAAGCGAACGTGAGCGCTACGACAAGTATCGCACCACCCTCACCGATCTCACCCACAGCCTGAAAACCCCGCTGGCGGTGCTGCAAAGTACACTGCGCTCGCTGCGCAGCAATAGGTTAAGCGTGAGCGACGCCGAGCCGGTGATGCTGGAGCAGATTAGCCGCATCTCCCAGCAGATTGGCTACTATTTGCATCGGGCCAGCATGCGCGGCGGCAGCATCATGCTCAGCCGCGAACTGCATCCGGTCGCGGCACTGCTGGATAGCCTCACCTCGGCGCTGAATAAGGTTTACCAGCGTAAAGGGGTCGCCATCACCCTCGACATCTCCCCGGAAATTAGCTTTGTTGGCGAGAAAAACGATCTGATGGAGGTGATGGGTAACCTGCTGGATAACGCCTGCAAATACTGCCTGGAGTTTGTTGAGGTCTCCGCCCGGCAGTCTGACGATCGACTGCATATTATCGTTGACGATGACGGCCCCGGTATTCCCGTTAGCCTGCGAGAGACCATTTTCGACCGCGGCCAGCGGGCCGATACGCTGCGTCCCGGCCAGGGGGTAGGCTTAGCCGTCGCCCGGGAGATTGTGGAGCAGTACGGCGGAGAGATTGTTGCCGGAGAAAGCCCCCTCGGCGGCGCGCGGATGGAGGCTATTTTTGCTCGTCAGCAGGAGAGCGCCGGGGATAATTAACGAATTAAGCATCCAGCCAGGCCGCCATCCGTTATAATCCGAGTCAGACACAAGACCAGGAAACTTATATGGAATATCAATTAACACTCGACTGGCCCGATTTTATTCAGCGTTACTGGCAAAAACGTCCGGTAGTGCTGAAGCGAGGCATAGCTAACTTTATCGATCCCCTCTCGCCGGATGAGCTGGCCGGGCTGGCGATGGAGAGCGAAGTCGATAGCCGCCTGGTCAGTCATCAGGATGGTAAATGGAACGTCAGCCACGGCCCCTTTGAGAGCTACGATCACCTGGGTGAAACCAACTGGTCGCTGCTGGTGCAGGCGGTTGATCACTGGCACGAGCAGAGTGCTGCCCTGATGCGTCCCTTCCGGGCGCTGCCGGACTGGCGTATTGACGATCTGATGATCTCCTTCTCCGTACCGGGCGGCGGCGTAGGCCCGCATCTCGATCAGTACGATGTGTTTATTATTCAGGGTACCGGCCGCCGCCGCTGGCGGGTGGGCGATAAGGTGCCGATGAAGCAGCACTGCCCGCACCCGGATCTGCTGCAGGTCGATCCTTTCGAGGCGATCATTGATGAAGAGCTGGAGCCGGGCGATATTCTCTATATCCCCCCTGCCTTCCCGCACGAGGGCTACTCCCTTGAAAACTCAATGAACTACTCGGTGGGTTTCCGTGCGCCAAGTGGTCGGGAGATGATCAGCGGCTTTGCAGACTATGTTCTGCAGCGCGAGCTGGGCAGCCACCGCTATAGCGATCCGGACGTGCCGTCGCGGGAGCATCCGGCGGATATCCTGCCCCAGGAGCTGGATAAGCTGCGCGGAATGATGCTTGAGCTGATTAATCAGCCGGCGCAGTTCCAGCAGTGGTTCGGCGAGTTTATCTCCCAGTCGCGTCATGAGCTGGACGTCTCGCCGCCGGAGCCGCCTTACCAGCCGGATGAGATCTACGATGCGCTGCAGCAGGGTGACAAGCTGGTGCGTCTCGGTGGCCTGCGGGTGCTGCGCGTTGGCGAAGAGATATTTGTTAACGGTGAGAAGGTCGACTCCCCGCACCGCCCGGCCCTCGCCGCGCTGGCAAATCACATCGTGGTGACTGCCGATACCCTTGGCGACGCGCTGGACGACCCGTCGTTCCTCGCCATGCTCGCCGCGCTGGTTAACAGCGGCTACTGGTTCTTCGAGGATTAACTCTCGATAACGCCCGGCGGCGCGCCGCTTGCCGGGCCTACAAAATCACCGCAGCAGCCTTACCCCGTAGGCCGAGCAAACGCAGTACCGCCCGGCGGCGCGCCGCTTGCCGGACCTACAAAACCACCGCAGTAGCCTTACCCCGTAGGCCGGGCAAACGCAGTGCCGCCCGGCGATACGGTGCCAACGCATCCACGCCCGGCGCGCGCCGCTTGCCGGGCCTACAAAACCACCGCAGCAGCCTTACCCGTAGGCCGGGCAAACGCAGTGCCGCCCGGCGTTGCGGTGCTAACAGATCCACACCCGGCGGCGCACCGCTTGCCGGGCCTACAAAACCACCGCAGCAGCCTTACCCGTAGGCCGGGCAAACGCAGTGCCGCCCGGCGTTGCGGTGCCAACGCATCCACACCCGGCGGCGCACGGCTTGCCGGGCCTACAAAATCACCGCAGCAGCCTTACCCCGTAGGCCGGGCAAACGCAGTACCGCCCGGCGGCGCGCCGCTTGCCGGGCCTACAAAAGCACCGCAGCAGCCTTACCCCGTAGGCCGGGCAAACGCAGTGCCGCCCGGTCTACGGTGCTAACAGATCCACGCCCGGCGGCGCGCCGCTTGCCGGGCCTACAAAAACACCGCACCAGCCTTACCCTGTAGGCCGGGCAAACGCAGTGCCGCCCGGCGTTAGCGCCGCTCTCCGGCGGTGAAATCGGTATAACCCCCTGCCCACTCCAGCGGATACAAACCGTTTTGAACATCACGATGGAAGGTTGAATAGGGCCAATCCTGCACTCGCTTAACCCAACCATGCTTTACCGGATTGATATAGATGTAATCCATATGCCGCCGGTAATCCTCTTCATTGCGTAGGGTATGCTCCCAAAATCGGGGTTGCCATATGCCTGGCGTTTGCAGCGTCCGGGTGAAGAGCTTTTTGATATCGCGCCAGCGACCTGAATAGTCGCTGTCACCTTCCGGTAGCGTCCAGATACAATGCATATGCTCAGGCAGTACAACCCAGCCGTTAATGATAAATGGCTTACGGCGCTTTACCTGCGCCGTTGCCAGGCGCAATGCATCAATGTACCTGACCAGCAGATCGCTATAACGGTTGCGCAGGTTAACGGTGAAAAACCAGCTTCCGCCGGGAACGTAATGACGACGATAGTGTGACAAGCGCCATCAACCCCGTTTTGCGGTCAGCTCCGCAATCCGCACAATCACGCGCACCGCTTTCTCCATCCCTTCCAGAGTGACGAACTCATGTTTGCCGTGGTAGTTATAGCCGCCGGTAAAGATATTCGGACATGGCAGTCCCATAAAGGAGAGCTGTGCGCCATCGGTCCCGCCGCGAATCGGCTTGAGCTGTGGTTCAATATCGCAGTCGCGCATTGCCTGCTGGGCGATATCAATAATATGCGGATGCTCCACCACCTTCTCGTGCATATTGTAGTAGCTGTCCTCAATCACCAGCTCGATATAGCAGTCTGGATGGAGTCCCTTGCCGACCTTTTTAGCGATCTCCATGATCTTGCGCTTACGCGCCTCAAAGTTTTTACGATCAAAATCACGAATGATGTAGTGCATCTCTGCGCGATCCACCGCCCCTTTGATGCTGGCGAGGTGATAAAAACCTTCGTAGCCCTCGGTGGTCTCGGGGCTCTCATCGGCCGGCACCAGGGAGTGAATACGTGTCGCGAGGGTCAGGGCATTAACCATTACCCCTTTCGCCGTGCCGGGGTGCACGTTGTTGCCGACGATTTTAATGGTCACCGAGGCGGCGTTAAAGTTCTCAAACTCCAGCTCGCCCACGCCCCCGCCGTCCACGGTATAGGCCCACTGTGCGCCAAACGCCGGGACGTCGAAGTGCTTCGCCCCTTTTCCTACCTCTTCATCAGGGGTAAAGGCCACGCGGATCTCGCCGTGGGGCACGTTCTGCTTAATCAGTACCGAGAGCGCGGTCATGATCTCCGCCACGCCAGCCTTATCGTCCGCGCCAAGCAGGGTTTTGCCATCGGTGGTGATCAGCGTCTGCCCTAGCAGCTGATGCAGCACCGGGAACATCACCGGAGAGAGGATCTCATCCCCTACGCCAAGGGCAATATCGCCGCCGCGGTAGTTCTCGACAATCTGCGGATTGACGTTCTTGCCGGTGAAGTCCGGGGAGGTATCGACGTGGGAGATGAACCCAATAGTGGGGATATTGCCCTCCACGTTAGCCGGTAGCGTTGCCATCACCGTGCCTTTATCACTCAGCGTCACGTTGGTGAGGCCCATCTCATTAAGCTGATCGCGAAGCAGCTCTAATAGCTTCCACTGTCCCTCTGTGCTTGGAACCTGTCTGACGCCCGGTTTCGACTGCGTATCTAACGAAACATAGTGCAAAAAACGCTCAAGTAATTTTTCCATGCGTCCACCCTCACTTTTTGTCACGTCATTATCAAGAAGCGCGACAGGATATGTATTGCGTCAGGTCACTTTTAACTTGTAAACCCTGTATTTTATTACACCCTTAATAGTGGCTGAGAAACGGCCTGGATGGGTAAGAAATAAGAACAAGGTTTGGCGATTTCAGTGGTTTGCCGTAGAATGCCAGGCCTTATTAATGTGCCAAAACCCAAGGTGGTTACTCACAAACCCCGCACCGGTAAGCCATCCGCTGCGTCTACACGGGACAGAGTCAAAAATTGAATACACAATCACGTTCGCTTTCACCGCTGGTACAAATGGCGGGAATTCGAAAAAGTTTTGATGGGAAAACCGTTATCTCCGATCTTAACCTGACCATCAACAACGGCGAATTCCTGACGCTGCTTGGCCCTTCTGGCTGCGGTAAAACTACCGTCCTGCGCCTGATTGCAGGCCTGGAGAGTGTTGATACCGGCCATATCACTCTCGATAGCGATGATATAACGAACGTTCCGGCAGAGCATCGCCATGTTAATACCGTCTTTCAAAGCTACGCCCTTTTCCCGCACATGACGGTGTTCGAAAACGTTGCCTTTGGCCTGCGGATGCAGAAAACCCCGGCGGATCAGATTACCCCTCGCGTTACCGATGCCCTGCGTATGGTGCAGCTGGAGGAGTTTGCCCACCGTAAGCCGCACCAGCTCTCCGGCGGCCAGCAGCAGCGCGTTGCTATCGCCCGGGCGGTGGTTAACAAGCCACGCATGCTGCTGCTGGACGAGTCCCTCTCAGCGCTCGATTACAAGCTGCGCAAGCAGATGCAGAACGAGCTGAAGGCGCTACAGCGCAAGCTCGGCATTACCTTTGTCTTCGTCACTCACGATCAGGAGGAGGCGCTGACCATGTCCGATCGTATCGTGGTGATGCAAAATGGCAAAATCGAGCAGGACGGCACCCCGCGTGAGATCTACGAGGAGCCGAAAAACCTCTTCGTCGCCAGCTTTATCGGCGAGATCAATATCTTCAACGCGACGGTGATCGAGCGTATTGATGCGCAGCGCGTACGGGCCAGCGTCGAGGGCCGCGAGTGCAATATCTACGTCAATTTCGCCGTCACGCCAGGCCAAAAACTGAACGTGCTGCTGCGCCCGGAAGATCTGCGCGTCGATGAGATTAACGACGACAATGAGATCGAAGGGCTGATTGGCTACGTACGCGAGCGTAACTACAAGGGTATGACCCTGGAGTCGGTAGTCGAGCTGGAAAACGGCAAGATTGTGATGGTCAGCGAGTTCTTTAACGAAGACGATCCCGATTTCGACCACTCGCTGGATCAGAAGATGGCGATCAACTGGGTAGAGAGCTGGGAGGTCGTACTGGCTGATGAAGAGCACAAGTAAATTCCAGAACGTGGTGATTGCCACTATCGTCGGTTGGCTTGTGCTGTTTGTCTTTCTGCCCAACCTGATGATCGTGGTCACCAGCTTTTTGACCCGCGACGACGTCTCCTTCGTTAAGCTGGTCTTTACGCTGGACAACTACACACGCCTGCTCGATCCGCTCTATTTTGACGTGCTGCTGCACTCCCTCAATATGGCGCTGATGGCCACCCTCGCCTGTCTGGCGCTGGGCTATCCCTTCGCCTGGTTTTTGGCGAAGCTGCCGCAGAAGGTGCGTCCGCTGCTGCTTTTTCTGCTGATCGTGCCGTTCTGGACCAACTCCCTGATCCGCATCTATGGCCTGAAGCTGTTTCTGAGCACCAAGGGCTACCTCAATGCGTTTCTGCTTGAACTGGGAATTATTGATACGCCGCTGCGCATTATGTTTACCCCCAGCGCGGTCATCATTGGTCTGGTCTATATTCTGCTGCCCTTTATGGTGATGCCGCTCTACTCCAGCATCGAGAAGCTGGATAAGCCGCTGCTGGAGGCGGCGCGGGATCTGGGGGCGAGCAAGCTGCAAACTTTTATCCGCATCATCCTGCCGCTGACTATGCCGGGCATTATCGCGGGCTGCCTGCTGGTGATGCTCCCGGCAATGGGGCTGTTCTACGTCTCGGATCTCATGGGCGGCGCAAAAAACCTGCTTATCGGTAACGTGATCAAGAGCCAGTTCCTCAATATTCGCGACTGGCCGTTCGGGGCGGCGACCAGCATCACTCTGACGGTAGTCATGGGTCTGATGCTGCTGGTCTACTGGCGCGCGATGCGCCTGCTGAACAAAAAGGTGGAGCTGGAGTGATGGGTCGACTGCTGCGCGGCGGTTTTATGACCGCTATTTACGCTTATCTCTATATCCCGATCGTTATTTTGATCGTTAACTCCTTTAACCAGGCGCGCTTTGGCATCAACTGGCAGGGCTTTACGACTCAGTGGTATAGCCTGCTGATGAACAACGATAGCCTGCTGCAGGCAGCCCAGCACTCGCTAACTATGGCGGTGCTGTCGGCGACCTTTGCTACGCTGATTGGCTCCCTGACCGCGGTGGCGCTCTACCGCTACCGCTTTCACGGCAAACCTTTCGTCAGCGGCATGCTGTTCGTGGTGATGATGTCCCCGGACATCGTGATGGCAATCTCACTGCTGGTGCTGTTTATGCTGCTCGGCATCCAGCTAGGCTTCTGGTCGCTGCTCTTCTCGCATATCACCTTCTGCCTGCCGTTTGTGGTCGTGACGGTCTACTCACGCCTGAAGGGCTTTGACGTGCGGATGCTGGAGGCGGCAAAGGATCTGGGCGCCAGCGAAACCACTATCCTGCGCAAAATCATTCTGCCGCTGGCGATGCCCGCCGTCGCCGCCGGCTGGCTGTTGAGCTTTACCCTGTCGATGGATGACGTCGTTGTCTCGTCATTCGTGACCGGGCCTGGGTATGAAATTCTACCGTTGAAGATCTACTCAATGGTGAAAGTCGGCGTCTCACCGGAGGTGAACGCGCTGGCAACCATTCTTTTACTCCTTTCGCTGGGTCTGGTGATGGCCAGCCAGCTTATTGGCCGCGATAAAACCAGGAGCCTGAAGACGGGCTCCGCAATCAGGGGACGTTAAAATGAAAAACTGGTCACGCCACCTGCTCGCCGCAGGGGCGCTGGCGCTCAGCGTGAGTGCCGCCCATGCCGAGGATAATAAGACCCTCTACTTCTATAACTGGACCGAGTACGTGCCGCCAGGCCTGCTGGAGCAGTTCACCAAGGAGACGGGTATCAAGGTGATCTATTCGACCTATGAGTCGAACGAGACCATGTATGCCAAGCTCAAAACCTATAAAGACGGCGCCTACGATCTGGTTGTACCTTCCACCTACTTTGTCGACAAGATGCGCAAAGAGGGAATGATCCAGAAGATCGACAAAAGCAAGCTGAGTAACTTCAGCAACCTCGACCCTGAGGTGCTGAACAAGCCGTTCGATCCGAGCAACGACTACTCTGTTCCCTATATCTGGGGTGCGACGGCTATTGGAGTCAACAGCGAAGCTATCGATCCGAAGAGCGTCACCCGCTGGGCCGATCTGTGGAAGCCAGAGTATAAGAGCAGCCTGGTACTGACCGACGATGCCCGGGAAGTATTCCAGATGGCGCTGCGCAAGCTAGGTTACTCGGGTAACACCACCGATCCGAAAGAGATTGAGGCAGCCTACCACGAGCTGCAGAAGCTGATGCCAAACGTGGCAGCCTTCAACTCCGACAACCCGGCCAACCCCTATATGGAAGGGGAAGTCAATCTGGGTATGGTCTGGAACGGTTCCGCCTACGTGGCACGCCAGAGCGGCACCCCGCTAACGGTGGTGTGGCCTAAAGAGGGCGGCATCTTCTGGATGGACAGCCTGGCGATCCCGGCCAACGCGAAGAACGTTGACGGTGCGCTTAAGCTAATCAACTTCCTGCTGCGCCCGGACGTGGCAAAACAGGTTGCGGAGACCATTGGTTACCCAACGCCTAACCTGGCAGCGCGTAAGCTACTCACCCCAGCGGTTGCAAATGATAAGTCGCTCTACCCGAATGCCGAGACCATCAGTAAAGGCGAGTGGCAGAATGACGTTGGCCAGGCCAGCGCTATCTACGAAAGCTACTACCAGAAGCTGAAAGCGGGACGTTAAGCGTAAAATGCCCGGCGGCGCAGCGCTTGCCGGGCCTACAAAAAACACCGTAGTCACACGTAGGCCGGGCAAACGCAGTGCCGCCCGGCGTTTTTCTGGACCTACAGCCCTTTCAGCAGCCTGTCGACATACTCCGGCACGACCTGACTTGCCAGCCCGTAGTGCTTCTCTTCAAACTCGCTGCCTACCTGGCTCGGCTCCAGGTTAAGCTCAACGGTGTGTGCGCCCTGTAGCTTCGCCTCATGCACAAAGCCTGCGGCCGGATAGACGTGCCCGGAGGTGCCGATGGCGATAAACACATCCGCCAGCGTCAGCGCGCTGTAGATCTCATCCATGCCCAGCGGCATCTCACCAAACCAGACCACGTGCGGGCGCAGCGGTGCCGGGAACTGGCAGCAGTGGCACTTATCTTCCTGGGTGATATCCCCCGTCCACTCCAGCACCTGGCCGCTGGAGGCGCAGCGCACCTTGAGTAGCTCACCGTGCATATGCAGCACGTTTTTGTTACCGGCCCGCTCGTGCAGGTTATCAATATTCTGGGTGATCAGCAGAAAGCGGTCCCCGAGGGCCTCTTCCAGCTTCGCCAGTGCCAGATGCGCGGCGTTAGGGGCAATCTCCGGCTGTTGAAGCTGGCGACGGCGTGCGTTATAGAACGACTGCACCAGCTCCGGGTTGCGGGCAAACCCCTCCGGCGTGGCGACGTCCTCTACATGGTGCTCCTCCCACAGCCCGTCGGCGGCGCGGAAGGTACGAATGCCCGATTCGGCGGAGATCCCCGCCCCGGTCAATACGACCACTCTTGGTTTTTCCATCACTTCGGGTACCACTCTGTCTCTGAAAAAGATGCGCTGGCGTAGACGCTCGCGCAAACGGCGTTTGTTGCGGCGAAAACGGCTTAGTCGGCTAAAACGACGCGACTGCATATCGGCCTCTTGTGCTTAATCGGTGAGATGGAGGAAGGCTGCGCCACGCATGCCGCCCGCGTCGCCGTGCCGGGCGCGCTCAATGCGCGGTACCCGGGCAACCGGCAGCAGACGCAGCGGCAAACGATCGGACAACAGCGTGGTCAGCGCGGCGAAGTTTGACAGCCCGCCGCCGATAACCAGCAGATCCGGATCTACGATGGTTAATATCGTCCCCAGGCAGACGGCCAGCAGCTCAACGTAGCGAGCCACATGCGCCAGCGCCCTCTCATCACCTTGTTCCCATAGAGCGACTATTTCAGGTGCGTTCAGAGATTGATCGTAGAAGTGATTGTAGAGCCATGCAAAGCCGCCGCCGGAAAGATAGTTCTCAATGCAGCCCAGCTGGCCGCAGCCGCAGCGCAGTAGAGGAATATCATGCCCAAGAATTTCAAGGGCATCGACGGGGAGACGAATGTGGCCAAACTCGCCGGTAATATAGCTGTGACCGGGAATGGATTTGCCGTTGAGCACCAGCCCGCCGCCCACGCCGGTGCCGAGGATCAGCCCCATCACCAGCGGATAGCGGGCAAACGCATCGTCCCAGGCTTCCGAGAGGGCAAAACAGTTGGCGTCGTTATCGAGACGAACGTCGCGGCCTAACAGCGCACAGAGATCGGCCCGCAGCGCCCTGCCGCTGGCGGCAGGAAGATTTGCCGCGTAGAGCGTGCCGTCGGCGGTGACGGGCATGCCGGGAATGCCGATGCCCACCGATCCTTTTTCACCCGTACGGGCGTCGGCGTCATGCACCAGCCCGGCGATGGCGTCCAGAAAGGCGCTGTAGCTCTCGTGGGGCGTGGCGATGCGCCGCTCCCACTGTAGCTTTCTGTCGCTGTCGAAGACGCCCAGCGCAATTTTACTCCCGCCAATGTCCAGCCCGTAATACATCGCCTCTCCTTGTTACTGGCCGCTTGGGTTACTGTCCGCTTAAACTATTGTCCGCTTAAAACACGGGCCGGATCGATATTGCTGGCGCGTCTGGCAGGATACCAGCTCGCCAACAGACTCAGCACCAGGGCGGTCACCAGCACGTAGACTACATCAAGCACGTGCAGCTCTGACGGCAGGAAATCGATAAAGTAGATATCCCCCGACAGGAATTGATGGCCGATCAGCGTCTCAAGACCGTTGATAATCGGCGTCAGCTGAAGGGCAACCACCACGCCAATGACTACCCCGGCCACGCTGCCGAACAGCCCGGCCAGCAGACCATACCAGACGAAGACCGCGCGGATCAGTCCATCCTTCGCCCCAAGGGTGCGCAGCACGGCGATATCGCCGCTCTTGTCTTTCACCGCCATCACCAGGGTCGAGACGATGTTGAAGCAGGCTACGCCGATCACCAGCACCATTGCCAGATACATAATGGCGCGGATCATCTGGATATCGCGGTACATATAGCCGTAGGTGCCGATCCAGCTTTTGATGTAAACATAGCTGTCGGTCACGCTGCCGGCGTCGCGCACCAGCTTATTGGCGTTAAAGACGTCCTTAACCTTGATGGCGATGCCGGTGACGCCGTCGTTCATCTCCAGGTACTGCTGAGCATCCTGCATCGGGATCATGGCAAAACTGTGATCGAGCTGGCCGCTGAGCTGTAAAATACCGCTGACGTGCAGCCTGACGCGTTTCGGCTGCTGAAGCTTATGATCGGCGCTGGCGTTAGGGATCATGACCGATACCCAGTCGCCCTGCTTGACCTTCAGCGCATCGGCAACGCCTTTACCGAGGATCACCTGCTGTTCACCCGCCTTGAAGCTGGCCCAGGCGTTGTTCTGCACATAGCGCGGCAGCGCGCTCAGACGCGTCTCCTGCTGCGGATCGACCCCTTTCACCTGAATAGCGCGCAGGTTTACCCCGCTCTCTACCAGGCCGGTAAAGTTGATATAGGGCGCGGCGGCTTCAATCCCTGCCACCTTCTCAACCTTGCCCAGCGCCTCGCGCCAGTTAGACCACGGCTGGTTGACCGGCTCGATCTCGCCGTGGGGCACCACCGCGAGGATGCGGTTATTTAGCTCGCGCTCAAAGCCGTTCATGGCGCTGAGACCGACGATCAGCACCGCCACCCCCAGCGCAATACCAATGGTAGAGATCACCGAGATCAGCGACACCATGCCGCCGCGCCGACGGCCACGGCTAAAGCGCAGGGCGATGAGTAACGACAGAGGTGAAGCCATTACTGCGCCCCCATCAGCGTCATCTCCGCGCTCAGGTGGCCGTCGCGCATCTCCATCTGGCGGCTCATACGTTTTGCCAGCTGCAGATCGTGGGTGACCACCAGAAACGCCGTCCCCTGCGAGGCGTTCAGCTCGCCGAGAAGGGCAAAGATCGCGTCGGCGTTGCGCGCGTCAAGGTTACCGGTGGGTTCATCCGCCAGTACCAGGCGGGGATTATTGACCAGCGCCCGGGCTATCGCCACACGCTGACGCTCGCCGCCGGAAAGCTCCGACGGACGGTGATTCGCCCGATGCAGGAGGCCAACCGCCTGGAGCATATCCCGTGCGCGCTGGGTAATTTCTGCCGGTTTGTGCTTGCCAATCAGCAGCGGCATGGCGACGTTCTCCTGAGCGGTAAAGTCCGGCAGCAGGTGGTGAAATTGGTAGATAAAGCCCAGCTCACGGTTGCGCAGCTCGGCTTTTGCCGTCGAGGAGAGCTGGCTCAGCTGGCGATCGCCAAAAATCACGTCGCCGGAGGTGGGCGTATCCAGCCCCCCCAGCAGGTGCAGCAGCGTACTCTTACCCGAGCCGGAGCTACCGACAATCGCCACGGTTTCGCCTTCGTTCACGCTAAAGCTGACATCGTGCAGCACGTCGGTCTGCACGTTCCCTTCCTGATAGCGTTTGCACAGGTTGTCGCATTGCAACAGGATCTTATTCATAACGTAAAGCCTCAGCGGGTTGGGTGGCGGCGGCGCGCCATGAGGGATAGAGCGTAGAGAGCAGCGCAATGGCCATCGCCACCAGCGCAATAATCACGACCTGCAGCGGTTCAATAGCGACCGGCAGCGCCGCGCCGTCCAGCAGTGCGCCAATGATTGGCATCAGATTGTTAAGCTGGCTGGCAAGGAGCGCCCCGAGTACGGCACCGAGCAGCGCGCCGATAATCCCTGCGCTGGCCCCCTGCACCATAAAGACCGCCATAATCTGGCGCGGCGTCAGCCCCTGAGTTTGCAGGATCGCCACTTCGCCCTGCTTCTCCATCACCATCAGCCCCAGCGAGGTGATGATGTTGAAGGCGGCCACAGCGACGATCAGGCTCAGCAGCAGGCCCATCATGTTCTTCTCCATGCGCACGGCCTGGAACAGCTCACCTTTGCGATCGCGCCAGTCCTGCCATTTAGTCCCTTCCGGCAGCGCCTGCTGGCTCAGCTCATCGACCTTCAGCGGCTCGTTGAGCCACAGCCGCCAGCCGGTGATGTTACCCGCCGGATAGCGCATCAGGCGCGACGCATCCTGAATGTTGACCAGCATCTGATAGCCATCCACTTCGCTGTTGGCGGTAAAGGTGCCGATCACGGTAAAGAGGCGCTGGCTCGGCAGACGCCCCATCGGCGTAAACTGGCTGGCAGAGGGCACCATCACCCGTAGCTGATCGCCACGGTTAACGCCCAGCTGCCCGGCCAGCTGCTCGCCGAGGATCACGTTATATTTGCCTGGCTGCAGGTCGGTTTGTTTGACGTTGACGAGGTACGGCGTAAGCGGATCCTTCTGCGCGGGATCGATGCCAAGCATCACCCCTACCGAGACGCTGCGCGCGCTCTGTAACACTACGTCACCGGTGGTCAGCGGCGCGACGCGGCTGACGCCCTGGAGCTTCGCGGCGCTGGCTGGCAGCTGCTGCGGGTTCAGCGAGCCATTGGCTGAGGAGAGGATCGCCTGCGGCATGAGCCCCAGGATGTTGTTTTGCAGCTCGCGCTCGAAGCCGTTCATCACCGACAGGACAGTCACCAGCGCCATCACGCCGAGCGTAATGCCGATGGTTGAGAGCCAGGAGACAAAGCGACCGAAGCGGTCCGCTGCGCGCCCGCGCATATAGCGAAGGCCTATGAATAGTGCGACAGGTTGATACATGACATCCGTCTGGTTGCGGTTAGCAGACTCACGAGTATATAAGCGAAACCGGGGATGGTAAATCGCTTATACGCTAAGAATTGTCGGGGATTGGGGTAAAAAATTGTTCAAAATCAATTTGGTAAAACAAGGTTTATCGGCTAAGCCTACGATAACGGACCTCACCTTTTTCCGAAAACTTCCTGTAACGCGCCAAATCCAGAGCGTTACCCATTACAGCGCGGCCCTGCCTTACCACTATAGACGCCAAAATATATCGCAACACAGGCGTTCTAACGATGAAGCAAAAAGCATTATGGATCAACCAGATCAAAGGGTTATGTATCAGCCTTGTGGTGATCTACCACTCGGTGATCACCTTTTATCCTCATCTTGAGGGGTTACAACACCCCCTCTCCGGCCTGCTCGCCAAATGCTGGCTCTATATGAATCTCTACCTTGCGCCTTTCCGGATGCCGGTGTTTTTCTTCATCTCCGGCTACCTGATCCGCCGCTATATCACCGAGGCCGAATGGAAAAACTGCATCGATAAGCGGCTGTGGTCGATCTTTTACGTACTGGCTCTGTGGGGGGTTTTACAGTGGCAGGGGATAAGTTTTCTCAACCGCTGGCTGGCTCCCGAGCGCGATCTTAGCCAGTCGGCCAACGCGGCCTACGCCGACTCGCTGAGCGAGTTCCTGCACGGCATGCTGACCGCCAGCACCAGCCTGTGGTATCTCTACGCCCTGCTGATCTACTTCGTGGTCTGTAAGTTCCTGAGCCGCTGGAAACGTCCCGCGCTGGTGATGATGCTGCTGGCGTCGGTGGCGATTAACTTCCTGCCGCTCCCGTGGTGGGGAATGAACAGCGTGGTGCGTAACGTCATCTACTACGCCCTTGGGGCCTGGTGCGGCGTGACGATTATGGGCTGGCTGCAGAGCATCCCCCTGCGCCGTCAAATTTTTCCTCTGGTGCCTGCCCTGCTGGTGGCGGTAGCGCTCTGGTTTTGCAACGTGCCGGTACTGCTCTCCCTGCTCTCGGCCTGGCTGATCATGTCCCTCTTCTGGCGGCTGGAGCAGCGCTTTACCCCCGGTGAGGATCGGCTCCTGAACGTGATTGGCTCCAACACCATTGCCATTTACACCACTCACCGCATCCTGATCGAAGGCAGCAGCCTCGCCCTGCTGCCGCTGTTTCGCCAGGGCGTGCTCTCGCCGACGCTGGAGCTGGGCCTGCTGCTGGTTTACCCCCTTCTGAGCCTGCTGGTGTGCACGCTGGTTGGGCTGGGTATCCGCCGCCTCTCCGTGCGCCTGTTTGGCGACCTCTTTTTTTCACCGCCGGAGAAACTGCGTCTGGTCCCTGCCCCCCGTTAGCGGCATAACTTTGCTAATATTGAGGGATCAAAGATAATAAACTGCATTGTGTATCAGTGATATGCCCCCATATCAGGGGGCATAAACCTAAGAGATCCCGATATTTGCCATGCCTGAACAATACCGTTACTCCCTTCCCGTGAAAGCGGGCGACCAGCGCCAACTGGGTGAGCTTACAGGCAGCGCCTGTGCCACAGAAGTGGCAGAAATCGTTGAGCGTCACGCAGGCCCGGTGGTGCTGATTGCACCCGATATGCAAAACGCGCTGCGCCTGCATGATGAGATCCGTCAGTTTACCGACAGTCTGGTAATGAACCTCGCCGACTGGGAGACGCTGCCTTATGACAGCTTCTCCCCGCACCAGGAGATCATCTCCTCCCGTCTCTCGACGCTCTATCAGCTGCCCTCTATGCAGCGAGGCGTGCTGATTATGCCGGTGAACACGCTGATGCAGCGCGTCTGCCCGCACAGCTATTTGCACGGCCATGCGCTGGTGATGAAAAAGGGGCAACGCCTCTCCCGCGATGCCCTGCGTGCCCAGCTGGATACCGCGGGCTATCGCCACGTTGACCAGGTGATGGAGCACGGCGAATACGCCACCCGCGGCGCGCTGCTGGATCTCTACCCAATGGGCAGCACGCAGCCCTACCGCATCGACTTCTTTGATGATGAGATCGATAGCCTGCGCCTGTTCGATCCTGATACCCAGCGCACGCTGGAAGAGGTGGAGGCGATCAATCTCCTGCCCGCCCACGAGTTTCCTACCGACAAGGCGGCTATCGAGCTGTTCCGCAGCCAGTGG
This sequence comes from Escherichia sp. ESNIH1, assembly GCA_002918705.1. Lineage (GTDB taxonomy): Bacteria > Pseudomonadota > Gammaproteobacteria > Enterobacterales > Enterobacteriaceae > Pseudescherichia. The sequence goes on from PQKR01000008.1 coordinate 145,204, forward strand.
CGCGACACTTTTGAGGTGAAGCGCGACGCCGAACACATCTACCAGCAGGTGAGCAAAGGCACGCTGCCAGCGGGGATCGAGTACTGGCAGCCGCTCTTCTTCAGCGAGCCGCTGCCGCCGCTGTTTAGCTACTTCCCGGCCAATACGCTGGTGATTAACACCGGCGATCTCGATGCCAGCGCGGTGCGTTTCCAGAGCGAAACCCAGGCCCGCTACGAGAACCGCGGTGTCGATCCGATGCGTCCTCTGCTGCTGCCGGAGACGCTGTGGCTGCGCAGCGACGAGCTGTTTGCCGAGCTGAAGCGCTGGCCGCGCATCCAGCTGAAAACCGAACAGCTGGCGGAGAAAGCCGCCAACACTAACCTTGGCTACCAGACGCTGCCGGATCTGGCCGTTCAGGCGCAGCAGAAATCCCCCCTGGATAGCCTGCGCAAGTTCCTCGAATCCTTCACCGGCCCGGTGGTCTTCTCCGTTGAGAGCGAGGGCCGCCGTGAGGCGCTGGGCGAACTGCTGGCGCGTATTAAAGTCGCTCCGAAGCGGATCCTGCGCCTTGATGAGGCGACGACCAGCGGGCGTTACCTCCTGATCGGCGCGGCGGAGCGCGGGTTTATTGATACCCTGCGCAACCGGGCGCTGATCTGTGAGAGCGATCTGCTGGGCGAACGCGTCGCACGTCGTCGCCAGGACAACCGCCGGACCATCAACCCGGATACGCTGATCCGCAACCTTGCCGAGCTGCATCCCGGTCAGCCGGTGGTGCATCTGGAGCACGGCGTCGGGCGCTATGCGGGCATGACCACCCTGGAAGCGGGCGGCATAAAAGGTGAGTACCTGATGCTGACCTACGCCAACGATGCCAAACTCTACGTTCCGGTCTCCTCCCTGCACCTGATTAGCCGCTACGCGGGCGGCGCAGAGGAGAATGCGCCCCTGCATAAGCTGGGCAGCGATGCCTGGACGCGGGCGCGGCAGAAAGCGGCAGAAAAAGTGCGCGACGTGGCCGCCGAGCTGCTGGACGTCTACGCCCAGCGCGCGGCCAAGACCGGCTTTGCCTTCAAGCATGACAAAGAGCAGTACCAGCTCTTCTGCGATGCCTTCCCGTTTGAAACCACGCCGGATCAGGCCCAGGCGATCAACGCCGTGCTCAGCGACATGTGTCAGCCGCTGGCGATGGATCGCCTGGTCTGCGGCGACGTGGGCTTCGGTAAAACCGAGGTAGCGATGCGCGCCGCCTTCCTTGCGGTAGAGAACCACAAGCAGGTGGCGGTGCTGGTGCCGACGACCCTGCTGGCCCAGCAGCACTACGACAACTTCCGCGACCGCTTCGCCAACTGGCCGGTACGCATCGAGCTGCTGTCCCGCTTCCGGAGCGCGAAAGAGCAGACCCAGGTGCTGGCCGATGCGGCAGAGGGCAAGGTCGATATTCTGATCGGCACCCACAAGCTGCTGCAAAGCGATCTGAAGTGGCGCGATCTCGGCCTGCTGATCGTCGACGAGGAGCATCGCTTCGGGGTACGCCACAAGGAGCGCATCAAAGCGATGCGTGCCGACGTCGATATCCTGACGCTGACCGCCACCCCGATCCCGCGTACCCTGAATATGGCCATGAGCGGCATGCGCGATCTGTCAATTATCGCCACGCCGCCGGCCCGTCGTCTGGCAGTGAAAACCTTCGTGCGCGAGTACGATAGCCTGGTAGTGCGCGAGGCGATGCTGCGTGAGATCCTGCGCGGAGGCCAGGTCTACTATCTCTATAACGACGTTGAGAATATCCAGAAGGCGGCCCAGCGGCTGGCGGAGCTGGTGCCGGAGGCGCGGATCGCCATCGGCCACGGCCAGATGCGCGAGCGCGAGCTGGAGCGGGTGATGAACGACTTCCATCACCAGCGCTTTAACGTGCTGGTCTGTACCACCATCATTGAAACCGGGATCGACATCCCCACCGCCAACACCATCATCATTGAGCGGGCAGACCACTTCGGCCTCGCCCAGCTGCATCAGCTCCGTGGTCGCGTTGGGCGCTCCCATCACCAGGCCTACGCCTGGCTACTGACCCCGCACCCGAAGGCGATGACCACCGACGCGCAGAAGCGTCTGGAAGCCATCGCCTCGCTGGAGGATCTGGGCGCAGGCTTTGCGCTAGCCACCCATGACCTGGAGATCCGTGGCGCGGGCGAACTGCTCGGGGAAGATCAGAGCGGCTCTATGGAGACCATCGGCTTCTCGCTCTATATGGAGCTGCTGGAGAACGCCGTTGACGCGCTGAAGGCCGGGCGCGAGCCGTCGCTGGAGGATCTGACCAGCCAGCAGACCGAGGTCGAGTTACGCATGCCTGCCCTGCTGCCGGATGATTACATTCCGGACGTCAATACCCGCCTGTCATTCTACAAGCGCGTCGCCAGCGCCAAGAGCAGCAGCGAGCTGGAGGAGATTAAGGTCGAACTGATCGACCGCTTTGGCCTGCTGCCCGATCCGGCCCGGACGCTGCTTGAGGTAGCCCGGCTGCGTCAGCAGGCGCAGAAGCTGGGGATCCGCAAGCTGGAGAGCAACGATAAAGGCGGCGCGATTGAGTTTGCCGAGAAGAACCATGTCAATCCGGCCTGGCTCATCGGTCTGCTGCAGAAGCAGCCACAGCACTTCCGCCTCGATGGCCCTACCCGGCTGAAGTTTATGCAGGAGCTAGGTGAGCGCAAAACCCGCATGGAGTGGGTAAGTAACTTTATGAAGGAGCTGGCAGAGAACGCCATCGCCTGATCCCCAGGCGCACGCAGTAGCGGCAGCGTGCGCCACTCTTTACAAATCCTTGCATTTCACGAAACATCCAGACACACCTTCCGTCCATACTTCACGTTTGCCCTTGCATAACAACAACCTAAAAGTACGGTGGTCTAACGATGAAACAGATGCGCACGACTCGCTGGATAACGCTGCTGGCCCTTGCGGCGACGGCACTCCTCTCCCTCCCAGCCCAGGCCAATACCTGGCCGCTTCCCGCTAACGGCAGCCGGCTGGTAGGTGAAAACCGTTTTCACCTCGTCGAGAACGACGGTGGCTCGCTGGAGGCCATCGCCAAAAAGTATAACGTCGGCTTTCTGGCGCTACTGCAGGCCAACCCCGGCGTTGATCCCTACGTGCCGCGCGCTGGCAGCGTGCTGACTATCCCGCTCCAGACTTTGCTGCCAGATGTGCCGCGCCAGGGGATTGTCATCAACCTTTCTGAGCTGCGACTCTACTGGTTCCAGCCAGGCAGAAACGAGGTGGCTGTCTACCCTATCGGCATTGGCCAGCTGGGGGGCGACACCTTAACGCCAACGATGGTGACCCGCGTGTCGGATAAACGCGCCAACCCAACCTGGACGCCGACAGCTAACATCCGCGCACGCTATAAGGCCCAGGGGATCGATCTGCCTGCGGTAGTGCCTGCCGGGCCAAATAACCCGATGGGCCACCACGCTATCCGTCTTGCAGCCCACGGTGGCGTCTATCTGCTTCATGGAACCAATGCTGACTTTGGCATTGGCATGCGCGTCAGCTCGGGCTGTATTCGCCTGCGCGATAATGACATTGCAACCCTGTTCCGCCAGGTTACCCCTGGGACACCGGTGAATATTATCAACGCGCCGGTAAAAGCCTCGGTGGAGCCAGATGGTACCCGGCTGGTTGAGGTGCATCAGCCCCTGTCCAAATCCATTAATGACGATCCAAAAACGCAGCCGCTGGTGTTGAATGCCAGCCTGGAGAGCTTTAAATCCGCTGCCGGGACCGATGCGGCGCTGATGGAGGAAGTGATGGCGGTGCGCTCGGGCATGCCGGTAGACGTGACGCAGCATGACGCGGCCTCTGTGCAATCGCTATAACCCGTAAACCGTTAAAAATCATTAGCATATAACATAATTATTTTTAACCATTCCCTGCTGGCCTTCGGTGGCAATTATTTTTATAATGATTGTTCAATAATTCAACATTAGGTGAGGAGCCACTATGACCACCGACGTCAGCAGTAGCACAAAAAAAAGCCGTGGCCGACCCAAAGTTTTTGACAGGGAAGCCGCGCTCGACAAAGCCATGACCCTCTTCTGGCAGCATGGCTATGAGGCGACGTCGCTATCCGATCTGGTCGACGCTACCGGAGCGAAAGCCCCGACGCTCTACGCGGAGTTTACCAATAAAGAGGGGCTATTTCGCGCGGTGCTCGATCGCTATATTTCGCAGTTTGCGACCAAATATCAGGCGGAGCTGTTTTGCGATGATAAGCGCGTTGAGCAGGCGCTGCTGGACTACTTTACCGCCGTCGCCACCTGCTTTACCAGCAAAGAGACGCCCTCAGGCTGCTTCCTGATTAGCACCTCAGCGGCGCTGGCAGCTTCCTCAAATGAGATTGCTCAGACGCTGAAGTCGCGTCACGCGTTGCAGGAGGCTGCGCTGCTGCGCTTCCTTGAGCAGCGCCAGCAGCGCGGTGAGATACCTACGACCGCCTCGCTGCAGACGATAGCGCAGTTTTTGAACTGCGTCATTCAGGGAATGTCGGTCAGCGCCCGTGAAGGAGCATCTCAGGAAAAACTGCTGACTATCACCCGCACTACTCTCTCGCTCTGGCCACAGCTCATTAACTCCTGATATCGGTTTGGCCTATCTTAACGATAGGTCAAATCTTCCTCACACTTTTGTATGACCCTTTGCTACGCTTAATGGTGATTATTCTCGTGCTAATCATTAGCAGGATACACAGGAAAACGAGAGACGTCATGACGACGCAGCGCAGCATCCCTTTCTATTTCATGGATATTCAGGAAAGTTTTACGACTATTCACATGCAGAAGGATAACGGTCATGGTTTTGCTATTACCATTATTTAAGGTGTTAATAGTAATTACATTGTTATTTAGTCTCTGGGTAGTATGTGGTGGTTCGATCCTGTTTGCTTTCATCTCTGTGCTGATCACAGGATGTCTGCTGATCCGCCAGCAGAGTATGATTTAATACCGAGCGATAATAAAAGCCTCGCCTTAGCGAGGCTTTTTTATGCCCGTAAAAAAGGCTCCTCAGCCTGAGCGAATGAGGAGCCAAATCGGGGGTACTGCTTTTTTATGCTTTGTTATTCAAAACCAGCTGCCCGTTGCTATCCAGCGGGATCTGGGTACCGGGATCGTTGGCCATGCGAATTTTCCCCTGCTGGTCACCAATTTTGTAGGTCACGTCGTAACCGAGCATCTTTTCTGATTTGTCATAGACGGTTTTGCAGCGCTGCTGCGTGCTGGTGTAGGTATCCCGCTCCTGCATCGCTCCCTGTACCTGGTTACCGGCGTAGCCGCCGCCCAGCGCGCCCACGACCGTGGCGACATCTTTACCGCGCCCACCGCCGAACTGATGACCAATCACGCCGCCCGCCACCGCGCCCAGCACCGAACCAGTCAGCCGGTTTTCATCCTGTACCGGACGTCGATGGGTTACCGTTACGTTACGGCACTCTTTACGCGGCGTTTTCACCGTCTCCTTAATGGGTGTAGCAGAAACCACCTGTGCGTATTGAGGGCCGCGGTTGAAAACGTCTAAGCCCGCCACCGCAGCAACGCCCAGTGCAGCGGCCACACCAATTCCGATACCCGCTAACATGGATTTATTCATTGAATAGTCCCTCTGGTTGGCTCTGATAGTCATAATTCTGCAATCAGCGCGGCCAGAAGCCAATCAGAAAGGCGGTAAATAACGGGGGGTTATGTGGCAAATCGCGGTGATTCAGAGAAATCTGAGCCACCTGATGGAAATCAACAGAAGGATATGCTAAAGGCCCCGCCATGCGTCGGCGGGGCGATGGGCTTAGTGCAGCTTCAGGCGGGGACGGATGACACGGTTGATGCTGCCTACCAGCATCATCAGGCCCGTTTTGAAGTAGCCGTGCAGCGCAACCTGGTGCATACGGTAGAGCGAGATATAGACGAAGCGTGCCAGACGCCCCTCTACCATCATCGAGCCGCGCATCAGGTTACCCATCAGGCTACCCACAGTGGAAAAGTTCGAGAGCGATACCAGCGAGCCGTGGTCTTTATAGACGTAGGCTTTCAGCGGCTTGCCTTTGATCTGCGCGATAATGTTGTGCAGCGCGCAGGTCGCCATCTGATGCGCAGCCTGAGCGCGCGGCGGCACAAAGCCCCCTTCCGGACGGGCGCAGGAGGCGCAGTCGCCAATGGCATAGATATCCGCATCGCGAGTGGTTTGCAGCGTCGGCTCTACCGCCAGCTGGTTGATACGGTTGGTCTCAAGGCCGCCAATCTCTTTCATAAAGTCCGGGGCTTTGATCCCTGCCGCCCAGACCATCAGATCGGCCTGGATATATTCACCCTCTTTCGTGTGCAGACCGCCTTCGTCCGCGCTGGTAACCATAGTCTGGGTCAGCACGCGTACACCCATTTTGGTCAGCTCGCTGTGAGCCGCACCGGAGATACGCGGCGGCAGCGCAGGCAGAATGCGTTCGCCCGCCTCGACCAGCGTTACGTTCAGCGCCTCATTGGTCAGGCCCTTATAGCCGTAGCTATGCAGCTGCTTCACCGCATTGTGCAGTTCGGCAGAGAGCTCAACCCCGGTGGCCCCGCCGCCAACGATGGCAATGTTAACCTTACCGCTGGCACCCAGGTTAGCGGAGTACTTCAGGAACAGGTTCAGCATCTCCTGATGGAAACGGCGCGCCTGATGCGGGTTATCGAGGAAAATGCAGTGCTCTTTCACGCCCGGCGTATTGAAGTCGTTAGAGGTACTGCCCAGCGCCATCACCAGGGTGTCGTAAGGCAGCTTGCGCTCTGGCACCAGCAGCTCACCTTTCTCATCCCGCAGCTCGGCCAGGGTAATAGTTTTGCCTTCGCGGTTGATATCCACAACCGAGCCAAGCTGGAACTGGAAATCGTGATTACGTGCGTGCGCCAGGTAGCTCAGCGCGTCTACGCCCTCATCAAGTGAGCCCGTTGCTACTTCATGCAGCAGCGGCTTCCACAGGTGGCTGTGGTTGCGATCGACGAGGGTAATTTTGGCTTTTTTACCCCGGCCCAGCTTCTTACCTAGCTGGGTTGCCAGCTCCAGTCCGCCAGCTCCACCGCCAACAATCACAATCTTTTTCAATGGTGTAGTCAACACGACCCCCTAAAATATTAACCAATTGTTAACTAAAAGTTATGGAAATAGCTTTTAGTTAACAACAAGTTAGCAGCAAAACACAGTCATCTACCTCTTGAGAATAGCATGAACGGTGCATTGGTCATACCAAAATTGATATATATCAAGTTTTGATGCATAAAAGATAACCAGGTTTCGGCCGAAGGGCGAAAAAAAACCAGCCGTTAAAAGGCTGGTTCAGGAAATGGTGGCTTAACCGAGGGTTTTAAAGGCCTTAATACGCTGCAGATGCGGGGAGATATTCTTAAACTTATGCGTCTGCTCTTCGTCCCAGACAATCTCATAAAAGTCGTGCAGCACCTCGGCGGTGCGCTGGCTATTGAGCGCCTCATCGTGGCGGGAGAGGATCGCCAGACAGCGGTCCCGGTTTTTCTCGCGGAAGTTAGTCACACACTTGGTGGCAATATCGGCATACTCTTCCGGCCTGTCGATCTTGCCCTCCATATTCTCTTGCGGATAGAGATTAGGATTGAAAATCACCTGCCGAATGTCGCAGAGAAAACCGATCCGCTCGGCCCAGTACCCGCCCAGGCCCACGCCGCAGATCAGCGGTCGCTCATCGACGTTAAGCTGCAGCATTTTATCCACCTCTTTCAGTAGATGCTGCATGTCATGCTTCGGATGGCGCGTACTGTAGCTCAGCAGGCGTACGTCGGGGTCGATAAACTGCAGCTGCAGCACCTTTTCGTGATTGCCCGGACTGTTTGAATCAAAACCGTGTAAGTAGATGATCATCTGTCCTCACCCTGTGCTTTCTCCCTTTCAGGGAGGGTTAATGGGCCGCCGACCGCTCCAGCCAGCGGGCCTGAAGCTGTTCCAGTTTGCTATTCACCGCTTTCCATTCGGCGGAGGCAACCAGCTCCTGACGCGTAAATGAACCTCTATGATACAACTCTGTAACACGTGCTGCATTGATCGGCGACAGGTTATCCAGCACGCTTACTGCGCCCTGACGATGATTACAAACCAGAACCATATCGCAGCCCGCATTCAGCGAAGCCTGGGCACGCTCGGCATAGCTGCCCATGATCGCCGCCCCCTCCATAGAGAGATCGTCGGAGAAGATCACCCCGTCAAAGCCCAGCTCCCCGCGCAGCACCGTTTTTAACCAGTGCGGCGAGCCGCTGGCTGGACGCGGATCCACCTCGCTGTAGATCACATGCGCGGGCATAATCGCATCCAGCTTGCCATCGCGGATCAGCGAGCTAAAGATCGACATATCGTGCTCGCGGATCAGCGCCTCCGGACGCGGATCGCGCGGGGTCTCCTTATGGGAATCCGCCGTTACCGCCCCGTGGCCGGGGAAGTGCTTGCCGGTCGCCTTCATGCCCGCCCGGTGCATCCCGTCAATCACGCGGGTGGCAATGGCCAGCGCCTTCTGCGGATCGGCATGGTACGAGCGCTCGCCAATGGCCGCGCTGATGTGGCCGACGTCCAGCACCGGGGCAAAGCTGATATCGATGTCCATCGCGATCATCTCGCAGGCCATCAGCCATCCCGCCTCTTCGGCCAGCCTGCCGCCCTCCTCCATGCCGAGCAGTGCGGCAAACGACTGAGCAGCAGGCAGGCGCGTAAAGCCGTCGCGAAAACGCTGTACCCGGCCCCCCTCCTGATCCACCGCTACCACTAGCCGATGACGCGAGGCGGCGCGGATCTGCCGCACCAGCTCGCGGAGCTGCGCCGGATCGTGATAGTTTCGGGTAAAGAGGATCAGGCCTCCCACCAGCGGATGCGCCAGAATCTCGCGCTCCTCCGCATCCAGCTCATAGCCTGCCACATCTAACATTACCGGACCCACACTGACCTCTCTTATCCTTTTGTCTCGAGCTGACACCATGTTTCATTTGCCAGCGTAATAAATTGCGGCTCCCCCGTCTGCTGCCAGCGGTACTCGTACCAGCCCGCCATTAGCATCACCACCCAGGGGTGCCAGCGCCGCACCTGCTGCGCCAGCTGCGCATACGTTATGTTTGCCGCCTGGGCGTAGGCGCTGATAAGCCGCTCACGCTCACGCTCATCTACCGTCCAGACCGAGGCCAGCTCCAGGGCGATATCGCCATCGCCGGCATACTCCCAGTCAATCAGCCGCAACCCCGAAGCGGTATGCACCAGATTACCTGCATGCACGTCCATATGTAACGGGGCCAGTCTGATGATGCCCGGCTCACCCTCACGCTGAAGCCGCTTTAGCCATACCAGCCAGCGGGGCGTGCGGCGTGCGGGATCGCACCCCTGCCAGTAGCGCTCCAGCAGCGGCAACAGCGTAATGCGCCAGCCAAAACGGGGCTGCTGATGCAGATGATACAGCAAGTCGGCGAGGTGATGGGGGTGCGGAAGCGTGGTTTTCACCTCCCCTGCAAGGTACTCTACGGCCATCCAGCCCTGCCCCAGCCACTGCGGGCGCGGCGCAAGGGAGTTTGGGAGCCGTTTTAGGGCTCGATACTGACGCAGAAAGGGTGCAGGGGTAGTGGCCGCGTGCTGCTGGCGCAGCACCAGACGCTGCTCACCGTTGGCAATGACGCAGCTCCCGCCGCTCAGCCCGGTATGTTCCGGGCTGGCGACGAGCGCTGCGTTGGGGAAATAGCGTGACAGGATCTCGTCACGCTGAAGGTTACTGTTGCTGAACCGCACCTTTACCTGACCAGACGATCTCGCCCGTCTGCACCAGCATCAGCTGCATCTGGAGCGCGGGGGAATTAACGTTGCCGGAGGCGCTGGTGTAGAGCACATACTGCGCCCCTACGTTGCGGGCGATGCCGATCGCTTTACTGCGCGTGCCGAGGCTATCCTGCGGCGACAGACCGAGCTGCTGCTTGGCTACGGAGAGCTGCTGGGCAGAGACCAGCGTAAACTTACCGTTGTTAGCCAGCGCGCCGCGCAGTACCTCCGTGGCTTCCGCCGTGTTCAGCGAGCCGTTGGTGCGGTTATTGACGCTATCCACCAGCAGCACGCTGCCGCCGGAAACACCGCTCGCCTGCAGCATTTTGCTGACCATCGGCGACACCGCCCCGCTCCAGTCGAAATGACGCTCGCGCGGCGCGGGCTGCGCGGTCTCATCCTGGTGTTCAATGGGGCCTGGCTGAGCTGGGATCGCCGGTACGGACGGCACCTCCGGTACAGGCTGCGGCTGCGGCTGTTCAACCGGCTGCTGCGGCTGCGGTTTGGCTTCCTCTACGGGCGCTGGCTGCTGTTCGCCCCGCATAATACATCCCGAAAGGATCATCGCTACGGTCGTGAGTAGCGCATAACGACCCAGTTTATTGATCAAGATTCACCCCTTACAAATAGAGATAGAGTCTCACTTTACGCGCGCCTAAATAGTTAGCGCTGCCGTAAAGCGTTACCGATGAATGCGCAGGAATGGTAATGCGCCGGGGCGCTTCCAGCGGATGCATCTCGAGACCTCTGGCGTCATACCAGAAAAAACGATAGTTTACGGTAGCGGCTTCGCTCCGTTCGTTATAGAGCGTTGAGGACGCGGAGGGCTGGATCTCAGCGTTATTCAGCACCGGTTTTTCTGCGCTTATGCCTGCTGCCAGCACGGTTGCTTCCATCACCAGCGTCTGCTCATCGCTTACCGGGATCGCCGGACGCGAGCTACAGCCCGTCAGTGCAGCCAACGCCAGCAGCGCGGCCAGGCCTCCTCTCAGCATAGGTTTAACCTTTATGTGTCAGCATGGGGCCCAGCGCGCGGCCGCCCAGCAGATGCAGGTGAATATGATATACCTCCTGGCCGCCGTGGCGGTTGCAGTTCATGATCACCCGGTAGCCATCTTCGGCAATCCCCTCCTGCGCTGCGAGCTTCGCCGCCACGGTGAGCATGCGTCCCAGCGCCTGCTCATGCGCTTCGGAGACGTCATTTAGCGTTGGGATCAGCAGGTTAGGCACAATGAGGATATGCGTCGGCGCTTGCGGAGAGATATCACGGAATGCCGTGACCAGCTCATCCTGCCAGACGATATCCGACGGAATTTCGCGGCGGATAATTTTACTGAAAATCGTTTCTTCGGCCATGACGTCTTCCTTAATGAATAACTGCGGGACTCAACAAGAGAGTATGATCGAGAATCTCCTGATGTTTCAACTATTACGCCGCTTTTCTTCACGCATTAGGATTAAGTGCTGCCGTTACGCCTGATTTTTCGCCACTCCACCCCCGCCAATAATTTTCTCGATAAATATTACATCTGTTTACAGGGCTAACATGAATGCGTATATTTCGCATTTGCATTTTCATGCGCAATTGCATCATGAAAACCAACACAGCATGCTCAGGATCGGCAACGTATCGATCAGAGCGCACTATTTAACTTGCGAAAAGGGTTCACCATGTCTTTCACCGTTCACGCCAGGGATGGACAATGTCCTGCCGCCGCTCCGTCACTGCTGGCCGTCTGCATTGCCTTTGCCCTTGCGCCTGCCGCGACTTTTGCCGCCACGCCGGACACCACCAGCGGCGATACCGTTATCGTTGATGGTTCCGCCGCCACCAGCTATGCCGATGAAGAGAGCCAGGACTACAGCGTTAAAACCACCACCTCCGGCACCAAAATGCTGCTGGTTCCGCGTGATATCCCGCAGTCCGTGAGCATCATCAGCAAACAGCGCATGCAGGATCAGAAGCTGGAGTCCCTCGGCGACGTGCTGAAAAACACCACCGGCATTACCCAAAGCGCAACGGACTCTGAGCGCACCAACTTCTACTCCCGCGGTTTTGAGATCGATAACTTTATGGTCGACGGTATTCCGACCCTGTTTGAGACCCGCTGGAATATGGGTGACGCCCTCTCCGATACCGCCCTGTATGAACGTATTGAAGTGGTTCGCGGTGCCAACGGCCTGACCACCGGCTCCGGTAACCCCTCCGCCGCCATTAACATGGTGCGCAAGCACGCCGACAGCCGTGAGTTTACCGGCAACGTCTCCGCCGAGTACGGCAGCTGGAACAAACAGCGCTACGTGGCTGACCTCTCTACCCCGCTGACCGACGACGGTCGCATCCGTGGCCGCATGGTATCGGGCTACCAGCACAATGACAGCTGGCTGGACCGCTACAGCCAGGAGAAAAAGTTCTTCTACGGCGTTTTGGATGTTGATCTGACCGACGCCACCACCTTCTCCGTCGGCTATGACTATCAGGAGACCAACTCCAACAGCCCAACCTGGGGCGGTATTCCACGCTGGTATACTGACGGCACGCGCGTTAACCCGGACCGCAGCTTCAGCACCGCGCCGGAGTGGGCCTATGTCGATAAAAAGTCCGAGCGTACCTTCGCGACCCTGAAGCAGAAGCTGGGCGATAACTGGCAGCTGACCGTTAACGGTACCCATACCGAACAGGATCTCGACAGCAAGCAGCTTTACCTGGACGGCCAGGTTGACCGCACCACTGGCCTGATGGTCAGCCCGTACGGCGCATCCTACCCCTATGTAGGCGGTACCGGCTACAACACCGGCAAGCGTAAAGTGGACGCTATCGATACCTTCGCTAACGGCTCTTACGACCTGTTTGGCCGCCAGCACGAGCTGATGATCGGTACTAACTACTCGCGCCAGAACAACATCTACTACAGCTCCTGGGAGAACATCGGCGATACCCAGCTGGGTAATTACGCTGACTACAACGGCAACTTCCCGCAGACCAACTGGAACCCGCTGAGCCTGGCCCAGGATGACACCGTCCACCAGAAATCAGTCTATGCGGCGACCCGCATCTCCCTGGCCGATCCGCTGCATGTGATCCTCGGTGCGCGTTATACCAAGTACAATCTGGATACGCTGAACCAGCAGATGGAGAAGAACAACACCTCTCCTTACGCGGGCGTGGTATTTGATATCAACGACAGCTGGTCTACCTACGCCAGCTATACCTCGATCTTCAAGCCGCAGACCGAGCGCGACGCACAGCGTAAGTACCTGTCGCCGATCACCGGTAACAACTATGAAGCTGGCGTGAAGGCGGACTGGATGAACAGCCGTCTGACCACCTCTCTTGCGGTGTTCCGCATTGAGCAGGATCACCTGGCGCAGTCTACCGGGCAGGTCATTCCTGGCAGCAACGGCGAGACCGCCTATCGCGAAGCGGACGGCACGGTGAGCAAAGGCGTTGAGTTTGAGATCAACGGTGCGCTGACCGATAACTGGCAGATGACCTTTGGCGCAACCCGCTACGTGGCAAACGATGCTGAAGGCGACGCGGTTAACCCGAACCTGCCGCGTACCAGCGTGAAGATGTTCACCAGCTACCGTCTGCCGGCGATTCAGGATCTGACCGTTGGTGGCGGCGTCAACTGGCAGAACCGCGTCTGGTCTAACGTTGCCGTTGCGGACGGCACGCTGCGCGCTGAGCAAGGTAGCTACGCGCTGGTGGATCTGTTTGCCCGTTACCAGATCACCAAAGCGTTCTCCCTGCAGGCGAACGTCGACAACCTGTTCGACAAAACGTACGAGACCGACATCGACAGCCGCACCATTGTCTATGGCGAGCCGCGTAACTTCTCCGTCAGCGCTAACTACAGTTTCTGATAGCGCTGGGGTGACGAAGGGAGCCGAAAGGCTCCCTTTTTTATTCCCTTGCAACCTGACGGTAGAGCTAACACACTTCACTTCCTGTCCAGGTGAAGATGAACACACTTTATGAGCCAGACGAAGGTGATTGGAATTGGGCTGGTGCTCTATCCCGGCGTCCAGCAGGCTGCCGTTTTAGGATTAAGCGACCTGTTTAGCGTCGCCAATAGCATTGCCGCAGAATATCAACAGCACACCGTCTTACAGGTGACCCACTGGCAGTCGCCGGGGCAGGATCGGGACCCGATACCCACGGGTGACGTGAGCGCAAACCCTTCATGCGCGCTTTCGGCATTGATCTTACCCCCTGCGCTGTCTACGCCGGTGGTGCCCGAGCGGGGTGACAGGCTGACGCAGTGGTTACGCGATCGCCATGCGCAAGGTGTAGTGCTTGGATCGATCTGCGCAGGCGCTTTCTTGCTGGCGGCGACTGGGCTGATGACGGGTCGACGCATGACCACCCACTGGAAATATGCTGAGCTATTACAGCAGCACTTTCCTGATATTGCCGTCGATGCGGATCGCCTCGTGATTGACGATGGGGATGTTATTTCCGCTGGAGGACTTATGTCCTGGACGGATCTCGGGCTCAGGCTGGTTGACCGTCTGCTGGGGCCGACCATCATGATACACACTGCCCGTATGCTGCTGGTCGATCCGCCTGGCCGTGAACAGCGCTATTACAGCGTATTCTCTCCGCGTCTTAATCATGGCGATGCGGCGATACTAAAAGTACAACACTGGTTACAAGCCACTCAGGCCAAGGAGATCTCCCTTAGCGCTCTGGCCCTCCAGGCTAACCTGGAAGCGCGCACCTTTCTGCGTCGCTTCCAGAAAGCGACAGGAATGACCAGCACCGACTATTGCCAGCGGCTGCGCGTAGGCCGGGCGCGGGAGCTGTTACAGTTTGGCAATGCGCCGGTTGACAGCGTAGCCTGGGAGGTTGGCTATAATGACGCCGGGGCCTTCCGTAAGGTGTTTACCCGTATTGTGGGCCTGACCCCCGGGGAGTATCGCCGCCGCTTTAACGCTGGAGCAGCAATATAATTTATCTGCTGCAGCGCGGTGTCGTTATTGACCCTAATAATGTCGCTGAGGCCACTTAGCAGCGTCGCTTAGGCGGGACACAATAGCGTCTCACATCATCATCGAGCGAGAAGATATATGAAAAAGCGCGGCCTTATTGTTATCGACCTGCAAAACGAATATCTGCCTACCGGTAAGCTTCCTTTAACCCATATTGATATGGCAGCAGCCAATGCTGCACGCGTGATCGCCGATTTCCGCCAGCATGGGCACCCTGTTTTCCACATTCGTCATGAATCTGCTAGCGAAGATGCGCCAATATTTACGCCCGGTAGCGAGGGCGTGCAGATCCAGCCGACGGTTATTCCCGCTGAAAACGAGCTGGTTATTGTTAAAAACCATATAAATGCGTTTCGTGATACCGATCTTAAAGCACAGCTTGACGCGCAGGGCGTTGAAGAGATCATTATCGTCGGTGCAATGAGCCATATGTGTGTGGATGCCTGCGTGCGCGCAGCCGTTGATATGGGATACCCAGTCACCATTCTGCACGATGCCTGTGCCACGTTGGATCTCACCTTTAACAACGTCACCGTGCCCGCCGCTCACGTGCATGCTGCAATGATGGCCGCCTTTGAATTCGGCTATGGCAAGGCGATCTCAACGGAAGATTACCTCCGCGGCTAGCATTCAGACGTTAACAATAAAAAACCTGCGCCGCTTAGCGGATCGCAGGTTTTACGTTTCTGAGGAGTGGTCTGTATCGCTTACTTGCAGGCAGCTAAATCAGACATCTGCTGTGCATTAGGCATACCCAGAATCTGCTGTAGTGCGCGATCTTTATTGAGATAATAGATAGCTGGCGTACCGTTCGCGCCCAATTGCTGCATAAGCTGCTGATTGTGCTGAATCTGATCAAAAATAGGCCGGGGAGTCTTCTCTTTTAACGCCGGTTTGTTTTGGCCGTTAGCGCGTTCAAAGTCGGACCAGGCCTGACGGGGATCGTCCGCTGCAAGAATGGCTGCTGCATACTGCCCACTCTCCGGACGAATGACGCCTACGAGTAACGTAGTCATGCTAATACGCTTGTCTTTAATTAAAGGCTGCGCCTGATGCCAAAATTTGTTGCAGTAGGGACAGAATGGATCGGCAAAAACCACTACTTTACAGCCTGCATCCTCGCTCCCCTCTTTTATTCCCTGTGTATTGGTCAGCGTTTTCCACATCTCCCGGCCTGCCGGAATATAGATCTCATCATTAATGATTTTTTCACTCAGGTTATTACCCTGGGCATCATACATATATCCTGAAATAGCATGCTTTTTATCCGGCGTCAGATAGATGGTCACGCCGGTATCCTGGAACTTGCCCAGCCATCCTTCAACGCCTCCAGGCGCGGTAAAGGGTTTGATAATCTCAACTCCCTGCTTCTCTATTTGTTTTACAGGTTCAGGAAGCGGTGCGTTTTGCGCCTGCGCGGTGAAACTCGCCATCAGGAAACATATCAGTGCAATTTTTTTCATGGTTGGACCTTAACAGCATGTTTAAGCATGCTGCTGATGCTATTTGAACTCACCCACACTCCCCTATAACGGCGAAACCGCGGCTACCTCATGCTGGAAAACGTAGGGATCGGAGAGCAACTCAAACTGCTCGTCATCCGGGTAAGTTACCGCCACATGATAATCCTCCCCGGCAAATGCTTTCACCGCCGATAAACCCTCCCAATAGGTAGCAAGAAAAAAGTGCTCCCAGTCACCTTGCGCCTCTCGGCGAACAAACGCCCCCAGGTTTCCCGGCACGCTTTTTGCGTGATCGACGCCTGTTTTATTAAGGTGTGCGGCAAAACCCTCAGCATGCTTCAGTGGAACGCAGCCGTGCCATGTGCGGACAATCATGATTTATCTCCTTTTCGCGTTAGCGTATAACCCTATCATTAAAGAAGACAAAAAGTGGAACAGAATCAATGGCTATCGCCCCCTATAGAAAAAGGGCTGCCGGTCTGAACCAGCAGCCCCTTATAAAGGCGCTCGCGATGCCTGGCCACACCAGTCCTGAAGGCGGGGTGACCCCCGCCTTCAGGTTGCTACTTACCGGATTCGTAAGCCATCGAAGCAGCCACCTCCCTGCTCCCGTCTCTGTAGCGGATTTCGCACAGCGATTTCCGCGTCAGCCAGGTGAATATCAACAGCGTGAGACACACAATCAATACGCACCAAATGAGAGCGTTCCGTGGCAGCTTCATAGCCTTCTTCTCCTGTCAACGCAAAGCAGAAGTGGCACCTTTCCCGCCATTCAGAAATGTCATTACGGCTGTGAAGGCCGCTGCTAGGTTGGCAAGTATGCCCTGCTTCCGTAGAAAATTACACTTTATCTGTATAGCATTTGATATACAATGGCGCTAAGATATGTATACGATTTGCTATACGCAGGAGGAACCATGAAATCTGATGTTCAGCTCAACATCCGGGCGAAAGAAGCCCAGCGGGCCCTGATTGATACTGCCGCTGAGATTCTCCATAAATCACGTACCGATTTTATACTAGAGATGGCCTGCCAGGCGGCTGAAAACGTTATCCTTGACCGTCGTATGTTCAATCTTAATGATGAACAGTACGCCGAGTTTATCGACATGCTGGATGCGCCGGTCACCGCTAACCCGGCGATGGAGAAACTTCTGGCGAGAAAACCGCAGTGGGACAAGTAACAGCTCCGGCACCACTCGGTACGTCACACATGCTCGCTGAATTTCACTGTGGTGAGCCTGTGCTGGACGAATGGATTAGGCAACGGGGACTAAAAAATCAGTCCATTGGGGCGGCCAGGACGTTTGTGGTGTGCCGGGAAAACTCGTCTCAGGTGGTTGGCTTCTACTCTCTTGCGACCGGTAGCGTGACTCATGCCATTGCCCCGGGAAGCCTGCGAAGGAATATGCCCGATCCTGTCCCAGTCATCATCCTGGCCCGTCTTGCTGTCGATACAAGTTATCACGGTCAGGGACTGGGGGCTGATTTACTGCATGATGCCGTGTTACGTTGCTGTCGGGTGGCTGAGAACATTGGCGTGCGGGCCGTTATGGTTCATGCACTCTCAGACAGTGCCAGACAGTTCTACATACATCACGGATTTATCCCTTCACAAACGCAGGATAGAACCCTTTTTTTGCGGCTGCCGATCGTTACTTAGACTCGTAGTGGCAATGTCATGTCCGGCTTTTTAAGTAGAAAAAAGACATGACAGGCTGTCGAGATATCCCGCACGTTCAGTAAAGCGGTGGGCGAAATAGATGCGGTTGTCTCCTCACGGAAGTCCTTCGATCACTGCACCTCGCGACACAAGTTCGTGATCGCGATGTCCGACCTGGGTGAGCATTATTATCTGCCGCTGATTTTCCGGGAAATTACCAGAGTCGCACCTGGCGTGGAGATAGAAATCCTGCCGCTTGAAATAGCGAAACTGCAGGAGCGGCAAGGAAAAGCTCTGGTTCCTGAAAATGCTCAAAGATATCTGCCTTCATAACTGTGGCGGTTGATAATGCGACAGACATTAACAGGTTGCACACCGTTACATCTTTCTGGCTGCCATTAGACCACAGTGCAGGTAATTGCAGTTCTGACCGCTGGGATGATCAGCATACACCGGGGCACAATCTGTACTTTTCTTGCCCAGGGAGTAAAGAGTTTTTCTCAGCCAGTAACCGGGCCACATTCCAGCGATCCATGCCACCAGAACGTAACCCGGTCGAAGTTTACTCCTCGAGAGACTGTCCGTTCGTGGCAATCAGTTTCTGATACCAGTAATAGCTTTTTTTACAAAGACGTCTGCCGTCTCCCTGGCCCAGGTCATCAAGATTGACATAAACCAGCCCATAGCGCTTTGACATTTGGTTCGATGAACAGCTGACGATATCTATCGGTGACCACATATAATATCCCAGCACCTCAACACCATCCGCAATCGCCTCACCAACGGAACGAATATGATCGCGGAAAAACGCAATGCGGTAATCATCTTCAACGGTATCATTAATCAGTTCGTCAAAGCAGCCAACACCATTTTCAGTGATCATGATGGGCTTTTGCCAGCGGTCCCAGAAGAAGTTAAGCACATAGCGCAGACCGACCGGATCAATTGCCCAGCCCCAGGGGGTCTGGGGTAAAAGTGGGTTGCGCTTGTTGTTACCCCGGAAGTTATGTGCAATTTCAGCATTACTGACATAGGTCGTGTAATACGAAAAAGTCATGAAATCAGCCGTGTTTTTCAGGATGTCAGTGTCTTCCAGCGTGATATTCAGAACGATATTTTTTTCGCTGAAAAATCGCTTGATGTAACCCGGATACTCACCCCGCAACAGAACATCTGCAAAGTAAACCTCATACTGATTTTTCTGCCAGGTGGCAAAATTGTCCTCGGGACTCGTCGTTTCTGGATAGGCAAAATCGGTATACAGCATCATGCCAATTTGGATGTCATCACCTAACTGCGAGGCATAACGTTTCACCATTGCTGACGCAACGAGTTCATGATGGACACCCTGATATTTTTCCTGTTCAAGGTATGTCGCTTCATCCTCAAAAATACCCAGATGATTGAAGGACTCGTAGCGGATCAGGTTTATCTGGTTGAAGGGGATCCAGTATTTTACGCGGTCATGGTAACGATCGAGGCAAACCTTCGCGAACCTGAAATAAAAATCAATTAACTGTCTGTTTTTCCATCCGTTATACTTGATAGCGAGGTTCAGTGGCATTTCATAATGCGCGAGAGTAATCAGCGGAACCATACCATTTTGTATAATTTCATCGATCAGCTCATCATAAAACTTCAGCCCGGCTTCATTAGGTGTTGAATCATCACCGTCAGGAAAGATGCGCGCCCAGCTGATAGATGTACGAAAGGTTTTTAATCCTGCTGCTTTGAGCAGAGCCAGGTCTTCCCGGAACGTATGGTAGAAATCAATACCACTGCGCTTGGGGAAAACGCCTTCAGCATCATCCTGCGCCCGGATGGCGTAATCACGGGTGAGTTCGATGTTATACATCTTGCGCATATCTTCGTTGAAGACATACTCATTGATGTCAGCAACGCTGATGCCTTTTCCATCCACGTTCCAGGCACCTTCTGCCTGGTTAGCAGCAATAGCGCCGCCCCACAAAAATCCTTCCGGAAATTTCAGTGATTCTGTGCTCATAACCTCTCCCATTTTTAAGTCCGGGTTTTATAACCAAAAATAACTGGTAACAATGCGCCCGTAATCAGTGTGGCAAATAAAGCAGTACTGTACACAGCCATATTGCTTGCCGTCGGAATAGACAGCAGGCTGGCAAAGACTAAATTATTGATAGTCAGGTTGTAGCCACCCACAATACCCCCACCAACCGCGCCAGCAATAATAATGTAATAGATCGTACGACGATTAGGAATGATAAGGCCGTATAAAATAGGCTCGGTCACGCCACTAATTAAAGACGGGAAAAAGGCACTTCCCGCAATCTGACGTGTTTTAGCGTCACGGGTGCGAATCAGTATTCCCAGAGCTACTCCCATTTGTGCAATAGCTGACATTCCGCCAATCGCGTAAATCGGATCTCCGCCGTGTGCAATATTTGAAAACACAACGGGAATAATTGCCCAGTGAAGGCCAAACAGGACAATGAACGAATATGCTGCCCCGATAATCATGCCAGCCACAAGGCTATTAACATTAATAATATAAACGATGCCCGTTGCCAGATAATCGCCAAGGTATTTCCCAAAAGGACCAAGCAAAAACATAGTGATGGGAACCACAATCACAATGCATAGTAACGGAACCATGAACAGCTGTATTGAATCATAGAGTCTGGCTTTGAAGAAACGCTCCAGAAGAGCAGCAACAGGAACGGCAAAAAACACCGGGAATATACTGTAGCCATAATCCATCACAATCATAGGCAAGCCCAGCACGTCTAACGTCTGTCCAGCCTGTCGGGTAAATTCCGGATAAAGCAGTGAAGCGCCGATGATAGATCCAATCAGTTCATTCGATTTCAGTTTGCGGGCAATCGTAAAGCCGAGCAGCACTGGCATAAAGTAAAAAGGCACATTCGCAATAAAGGAAAACAGAGTCAGGGTACTGTTTCCGGTCATGGAGGGGAGGCTTAACAGCAGCGTGGTGAAAGCCCTGAGTAAGCCGGCAGCTGCCAAAATGCCAATCAGGGGCAGGAAGCTGCCGGAGATAAAAGCAAACACTTTGCTGGTCACTGACTCTTTGCCTGCTCCTGAAGTCGGTGTATTCGGGGCGACAACCGGACCTTCGTTCTCAAGCATGCCATGCAGGGCGCTGTAGACCGCACCTACATTATTACCGATGATAAGCTGACATTGTCCGCTGGCCTGGACCACGGAAAGGATCAGAGAATTAGCTTTGAGGGCCTCTTTATTTATTTTTTCATAGTCGTACAAATTAAAGCGTAAGCGTGTGGCACAATGGAAATAGTCTTTAATATTCTCACGCCCGCCTAAATGGGTAATAATTGACGCTATCTGCTGCTGCTCAGACATATCAGTGACTCTCTTGTCATAGGGTATAAGAACAAAATATAAGGAGTGTGCCAGCAAAGCAAAGTTTATCATTTTCTTTTTTTGGAAAATGACATTGTGAACTAGATCACATTTTGAACCATATTAAAAACTATGCTTTCAAGATACTTATGAGAAAAATAGTTTGCATAGAGCATTTGAGGATAATGATTAAGCTCAATGGCATTGATTTCTCGTTTTTCAAAAACAGCCGGCACACGTCCGGAAATAAGGCATATGCGGGTATCGGGTGAGATGGAGTTAATATAATGGCAAGAGTTGATCCATTGCCCGGTAAGGGTCATAATAAATACACAGTCTATCTTTTTAAACAGGTGACGGATAAGCTCATCATTAGATCGCTCAACCAGATAAACTCTCCGATTACTGCCACTGATGCTTTCCCGCATGACATTTGCAATATTAAACAGGAAGGAGTTTGTCAGAATGATTACGGAACCACTGGCACTGATAACCTTTGCCATCTTCAGGCATTCATCATAAGGAATATAGTTATAGATTTCCTGTAGAATATCTTTTTCAGAAAGTCCCTTGATCCCCTGATGCGTCAGTCTGTAGGGCATAATATCATTTTTCAATTCCTGGAATGAGCCATAGCCTATCTCTCTGACAAATTTTGTAATACTCGATGGCGTTGTATTACAGTGTGACGCCAGTTCTTCAATGTTCACATGAGGAAATTCTTCAATTTTATCGATGACAGCCTGGGCTATTGCCGTGAATACCGTGCGTTTCCCGGCATGAAAAAGGTATTCCGAAACCCTGACATAGAGCGGGCTGTAGAAGACGCTGTCAGACCGGTTTGGCATATTTTTTCCACCTGTTAGCTCTGATCCACTGTTTCACGGTAAGGCCGGTCACTAAAAGTACTATGCAGGTGGCGAATGTCAACGCTGCCAGAGCAAGGCTATGGTTCAGAGGAGTGGTTGCGGCTCCGTCGATACGGATCAGTGCTGAAGCCAGGGCTGTTGACGGAAACGTAAATCCCCACCATGCCCGGCTGAAAGCTTCTGGCAACATTCTTCGCCAGAGGCTTAAGAGGATCAGAGCAAAAAACAGCGCAGTCCAGGCCATAAATTCAACCGCCTCATTCACCCCGCCATAGATGCAGTACAGACCAACGGCAATCACCGCAGGTGCAGACACCATAATGGCCAGCCCCGGCATGGCTTTTTGTGAAGTTGCAGGCCGGACGAACACAATCCGCCAGAGTATTAACGGCATAAATAATGCCCAGCAGAGGATGGCAGAAAATAACAACATTTTACTTAAGCCAGGATAACCCAGTTCAACACCGGCAAAGGCAGGTGAAGCATTGCCAACCATCGGAATAAGCCAGGCCGGGTTAATCTCATGCGCCTCCAGCGAATCAATAACCCACCGGCGAAAGGTGGATAAAAGAAAGAGGAGCTGGGCGCATACTGCCGTCACCCAAAGCAGTCTTGCCAGTGTAATACTGTAAGGGAGCAACCCCGTTGCCAGTAAAAAGCCGGAGATGGTTGCGGCACAAAAGAAATTTTTACCGGCGCGTGATCGCCATTCCGCCAGGACCACCTCCCGGCAAATAAGCAGGCGCACAATTTGCGTGATCGTCAGCGCCATGAACACAGCCATCGCCAGCGCAAGAGACGTTTCACCCGGCCATGCCGGTAGCGCATAGGTTCCGGCAGCGGCCCGCCATATAAGCCCCAGGCCCGTCATGCCCATAACAGCTGAATACAAATCAAAAGTGAAGGAAGGAAGATGTTTAAACACTGACAGTTTCGCCTGAATGATACGGAGCCATATTGCTGTGCCCGCAGAAAGATGAGTGGTACCCTGCAATGTATATTGGTCCTGTCCCCTTCTCTTTAAAAGGTCCAATTTTGTTAAATAATTGGACCACAGGTATTTTATGATCGAACTGCATCTGAGCCGTGGTGCTTCAGCCCTGCCCATTTACCATCAAATCGAGCAGCAGATCAGCGGGCAAATTATCCGGGGTCAGCTGCGTTACGGAGAACATCTGCCGCCTTCCAGGGAACTGGCACGCCAGCTGGGCGTGTCCAGGGGAAGCGTTGTCCGCGCATATGAATTGTTATGTTCTGCAGGGTACTGTCACAGCCTTACCGGGAAAGGGACGATGGTTGCCTTTCGCACCGGATCAGAGCATGTGCTTCAGGAGCGCAGTGAGAAACCGCCCACGCCTGTCGGCGCTGTGACAGAAACATTTTTGCCAGGCAGTCTTTCATTACTTCCCAGCCATGCCAGCACAGCGCATTTGCCTGTGAGTGAATTTCGACAGGCCTTCAGTCGTGTGCTGCGTTACCCTGACAGGCTGAATCAGTTTAGTGAGAGCGCGGGTCACCGGGAACTGCGCCAGCTTATCTGCGATAAAATACTCCCTTCACGCGGAATATCTGCCTCTCCCACAGAAGTGCTGATCGTTCCCGGCTCACAATACGGAAGCCTACTGCTTGCGATGGTAAAACAGCAGGAACGCTCCTGCTTCCATTTTGGCGAACCTGGCTATATGGAGTTTGCACGTACCTTTTCGCGTTTTGGCTATAGCCTGAAATCGCATCTGATGGATGACGAAGGGATTGATATATCTGATTTTCAGGGATCTTCCCGGGATATCCTCTATCTGATGCCGGAGCACCATTTCCCTCAATGCATCACTCTCTCTGACACCAGACGAAGTGACATCATCCGGCTGGCGTGCAGTAGGAATGTATTACTTCTGGAGGATGATTATGACAGTGAATTTTATTTTGACCGGGCCCCCCGTCCGGCTTTACGTTCCTCAGCTGCCGGGCAGCATATTGTCTATATGGGCACATTTTCAAAAGTGCTGTTTAATACGGTCAGACTTGGATACCTGGTCGCTGATGAACCGCTTATAAAACAGATGGCCACCCTTCACTGGGGGCTGTCACGTGGAACAAGCGGCTTATTACAGCAATGGGTCACTGAGCTTATCAAAAACGGGACTTACGAGCGCCATAGCCGGCGTATGCGCACGGTGTATCGCCATAAACGGGACTGCGTCATCCGGTTAGTAACCAAATACCTGCCTGACGCCTGTTTTACCGTGCCATCCGGGGGTCTGCAGCTTCATCTTCGTTTTCCTGATCCAGCGAAAGCAGCACGAATAGCAGACTGGTTGCGTACGAATAACATCCAGGCTGCAGATCCCCGGCATTATCTTTTCCGCACAGAGATTCGGCCGGATTATCTTATTCTGGGATTTGCTCACAGTGATATTCAGGAGCTGGAAGCCGTTCTTATCAGGCTGCAAAGCGTTTTATAGCGCCCGGCCTGTAAGGAGCTGTTACTGAGGATCCTTTTTGAGATACATATCCGGGCGATTAATCTGCCAGACAAAATCAGGCCGATTCACCGGCGAATAGCCCAGTTTCTGATATAACCAAGGCGCGCTGTCTGTAACCAGCATTATCCGGCGTAAACGTGCCATCAGCGGGTGGGCATGGCAGCACTCCATCAGCCAGCGCCCCAGCCCTGTTTTCTGATATTCGTCAAGAATATACACATCACAGAGATAGCCAAACGTGGCATAGTCGGTCACCAGACGGGCAAATCCGATTTGCTCTGAATCGTTCAGCAGCGCAAAGCACAGACTGTTCTGGACTGATAACCGCACCGTTTCTTCATCAATTCCAGGTGCCCATGATGACTGCGAAAGAAAATCATGTATGGCGCCAGTCTGGAAAAGTGAAGGGTCCGTAGTTACGGTGAAGCCGTCTTTCCGGAAAGTCAGATGTTGATCGTTCACAGGCATCTCTCCTGAAGAGTTTTAAGAGTATATTTCATGTATTACGGGAAACGCTCAGCTCCTCGTCAGCCATGGTCATGCAGCGATGTCGCGCAAGGCACTCATGTGATAACGACGCTGGAAAAGCGGACATTATGCATCTCAGCCATATTGCTAACCGTCCCGTTTGTCCCGGTTCCCCGATTGAGGGGATGCCAGAGTAAGCTCTGTCACCGCAAGTCCTGTAAAAACAGCAAGCACAATACTGCCGACCGCCAGAGGCAGGGTGATGTCCATCAGCATCAGCCTGCCCGCCGCAGCCGTACCCAGTGACCCTGCCGTAATTTTCAGCGCCCCAACCCAGACAAACACCTGCCCCCGGCAGTCAGGGGGAGAATATTCGCTCCGTGCGGCCAGGGTGGCGGCAAAGAATCCGGCGTTAAGCATGCCGATGACAAAAAACAGCAGCAGCAGGACGGCGAAGTGCATGTTGAACATGATAAGAAAGACACCGGCAGCAATAAAGCAAGCAAAGCGGACCATCAGTGCATCCGGCTCCCCGCCGAGCGGGCGAACCATCAGGCATGCTGAGCCTGCAAGATTACCACCGCCGTAGGCAATGGTCAGGCTGGCGGCAGTAGTGGCTGCCACGCCGAGCGAAGGTGCCAGACCGACAGCCGTGATCGGGAGCACCGCCACGCAAAAAGCTGTGGCAAGCGTCAGGTATAGCGTTCTTCTCAGACGCACATTCCGGACCAACAGCATCATCGTCACAACCGATCCCGGTACCTGCCGGTTTTCACCTCCATCGTCGCCAGAAGCGTACGGGATGCGCATGATAAAAAAAACGGCCGTCAATGTTGCTCCTGCCAGCGCATACAGCGCTGCAGGAGGCGAAAACCAGGCGGCAAGTGCCGCAACGAGCGAAGGCCCTACCGTGCCGCCCAGCCCATAGGTTGCCACGTCCCAGCCGTGCGCCCGGCGCTGGCTCTGGCGCGATCGGCCGGCAATAGCCGGAAGGAGGCTGCTGATGCCGCCCGTAAGCAGCGGGCCGCAGAGACCTGCGCCGGTCAGCAGGACACCTGTCACAGGAAGCGGTACGCGGGAAAAGGTCAGCGTAGCCGCCACGATAAGCCCTGTGTGGATCAGACAGGCTGCAGCAATGACCCGCCGACCGTCATGCGACGTGTCAAGACGACGGGCAATGAAGGGACCGGCCAGGTGCGGCAGCGTGATGCAGGCGGCCAGCGTGCCAGCCCAGGCGGCAGAGTGACTGCCCGCAACGCACAGGAGGATCACCGCCAGGACACCCCCTCCGTCGGCCAGCCGGGCAAGCGTGGCGGCCAGCACATACCGGGCCAGGCCTACCCTGTCCATGCATTCAGTCCGGGAGTAACCAGGCAGCATCTTCTCCTGCATGCCACTTACCTCAGCTCAAGACGGTGGATGACGGCAGCAACATCTGCAATGTCATCAGCGGAGAGGGGGCGCAGAGGACGCGGCAGGCAGTCCGGGTCCGTCAGTCCGAGCACGCCCGCCGCGGCCGCCATGACGCGGATGCTACCGCCGTGCCTGCGGAACAGGTCCCAGAGCGGCTGCAGACGGTCACTGAGCTGCACAACGCGTTCGCGTTCTCCCCGGGCCGCCGCGTCGGTAATTTCCTTTGCCACATGCGGAAACAGGCCCCCACAGACGGAGTACCACACTTCGCAGCCGGCGTTAAGGCCGGTGGCGGCGCTGGCATCCCCGCTGATGCCAATCGTCACCCCTTCAGGCAGCTTCGACTTCAGGCGCTGCACGCGCGCCAGGGCGTCTTCCGGCGAAGGCGGGACGCCGGGGATTTTTACGGATCTGATACCCGGCAGCCCGGCGATGCGACCGTGCAGCTCGTCAGAGAATTCAAAGCGCGTCGTACCCGGGTTATCGTAGATGCAGACAGGCACCGAGGCGTGCTGCGTAAGCGTCTCAAACAGGCCGAAAACCTCATCGTCCCTGAGCGTCTGATACGAAACCGGCGGCAGCAGCAACGCGTCAGCCCCGGCCGCCTGTGCGTCATCGGCCAGTCGCAGCACCTCATCGGTGCTGACCGACCCCACGCAGACCATTACCGGAATTTTACCCGCATGCGATTTTGCGATGCCAGCTATCCGGCTGCGCTGGCTGCGCGTCAGATAGGCGTAACTTCCCGTTGAGCCGAGAACGCCGATGGAATCGGCACCGGCTGACGTAATACGCTCAAGAATATGGATGTAGCCGCGCTCATCAAAGCCGGCGGGCGTGACGGGAGTCAGTGGAAAGGCGCTCAGACCAGTAAACATAGAGTGCTCCTGCAGGGTTGGTATGAATGAATACCGGCGATAATAGCAGCAGCAAAAAAACATTGTCACATGACAATATTGAGAGAAAAAAGTATAATGCCATCAGGCATTATCATTATAACCGGCATAGGGTTTCAGCGGGCCACGCAGCTGAATGACATCAAGTCTGTACCGGAACATACGCATACCTTAAGGCCCGCTGAGACCGGGAAAAAGAAAATGACTGCATCCGAAATTTTTGAATCCGTCAGAAAGAAGGTTCGTACAGGCAGACTCAGGCCCGGCGACGCGCTGCCTTCCGTCAGGGAGCTGGCCGTCCGGCTTGGAGTACATCGCAACACCGTTGCCTCAGCGTATAAAAAGCTGGCAGCAGCCGGCATCGCGGTCACGAACGGGCGCTACGGCACAACCATCACACAGGCTGAAGACGTGACAGAACAGGAAGGCCCTGCCTGTCAGACTGTCTTGACTGACGTGTCCGGTGGCAATCCGGAGCCGTCAGTGCTGCCTGATCTGGCGCCGCTGCTGCAGGCCGTGAGCCTGACGCCGCGCAGCTATGGTGCGGGTGTTATCAATCCGGGCCTTGAGAAGGCGGGCCGTGAGTGGTTCAGCCGCGACGTTCCCGGCACGTTTGGTCTCAGCCTGACGCACGGGGCGATCGACGCTGTCGAGCGTCTGGTCACCGGCTATCTGACAGCAGGTGAGAAAATTGCGGTCGAGGAGCCCTGCTTTCTGAGCAGCATCAATGCTATCCGCAGCCTTGGATACGTGCCGGCCGGCGTACCGGTTGACCGGTACGGTCTGCTTCCCGGCCCACTGCATGACGTCCTGGTGGGGGGAGCACAGGTGGTGATTGTCACTCCCAGGGCGCATAACCCAACCGGCTGCAGCCTGAGTCCGGAGCGGGCGGCGGAAATCAGGGCGGTGCTGGCCGGATTCCCGCACGTGATGGTTATCGTGGACGACCATTTTTCGCTTCTCTCAGGGCACGACTATTACAACGTGATTGCCAGTGAAACGCGAAACTGGGCCATTGTGCGTTCGGTTTCTAAATTTTACGGACCCGATCTGAGGCTGGCGCTGGTCGCCTGTAATCCCGATACGGCTGAAAGGCTGAGCCGGCGTATGGCCTCCGGTACGCACTGGGTGAGCCATATTCTTCAGGACATGACGGAAGAGGCCATGTCATCCGCTGCCGTGGCGCGAAAAGTCAGCGAAGCGGCGTTGCTCTATCAGAACCGGCGAGAGGTTCTGCTCGGGGCGCTTCACGCGCGCGGCGTCGATACAGCCCGGACGTATGACGGGCTTAACGTCTGGTTTCCGCTGCGCAATGAACCTGCCGCGCTCATCAGCCTGATGGAATCGCGCGGCTGGCTTATCCGTGCGGGTGCCGGATTTTATCTTACGGAGCCAAATCACGCTATCCGCCTGACGCCCGGCTCACTCAGTGACGAGCAGTCAGAAGCCCTGGCACAGGACCTGGCCGACGCGCTGCGCGAGTCAGGTAATGCAGTCATTCCGGCCTGACGGGCCCGTCGCCGGCCCATGAGCTATTCCTGTTTCACAGATGCAGTAAGAGAGGTAACAAATGTTTCATGACTATGGCGTGGTCAATTTCTGGACATTTCTCGCCGGCGCGCTGGTTATCGTAATGGTCCCGGGTCCCAACAGCCTGTACGTACTGCGCACGGGAATAAGCCGCGGAATACGCGCTGCGTACCGGGGCGTTGCTGGCGTTGTGCTCGGGGACGTTTTTCTTATTTTTCTGGCCTGGGCCGGTATAGCCACGCTGATCCAGACGAGCCCGCATGTTTTCATCGCCATAAAGTACCTGGGCGCTCTCTTTCTGAGCTGGCTTGGCATAAAAATCATCTGGTCTGCCCTGCATCAGCCCCGGGAGGCCGGTAACGTCCCGGCGATCAGGAAAGAAAACTACTTTCTGAAGGCGTTTATGCTGAGCATAACCAACCCGAAGTCAATTCTGTTCTATGTCTCTTTTTTCATTCAGTTTATTGACCCGGCATCGGCACACAGCGCCGCCGCGTTCAGCCTGCTGGGCGCGGTGCTGCAGCTGATCAGTGTGTCATGGATGACGTTTTTATTACTGGCCGGCGCGGCTGTTGCCCGCTGGCTGGGCACGCGCAGACGCCTGGTCAGGCTGGGCAACTCGCTCACCGGGCTGCTGTTTATCGGTTTTGCAGCCCGGCTTGCCGCTGCACAGGGATGAGAAAACCTGTCTGCCAAATTCCGGCCGTGTCGGGACGACCCGCGCACAATGATAGCCTAAGACGGGACGACCCGGTGATTAAAAGGAGAAGTAACTATGGCGTGGTTATTACTGGTTGCCGCAGGTGTACTTGAGGTGATATGGGCGTATTCAATGAAGCTGTCGGAAGGCTTTACACGGCCGCTGTACACGACTTTAACCGTCGCCGGCATGGTAGCCAGCTTTGTTCTGCTGGCTACCGCAATGCGCTCGCTGCCGCTGGGGACGGCCTATACCATCTGGACCGGGATCGGTGCAGTCGGCTCGTTTATTGCAGGGCTGTATTTCTGGGAGAGGCGGCCTCTCTGATGCGTATACTGGAGGCGGCAGTAATCGTAGCCGGTCTCATCATGATGAAACTGGCGTCCTGACGCTTTACGGGATGGCGGTGTAATCCGCCACCCCTTTTCTCAGGGCGCCTGTTCGCTCCCTGTCATGCTAAAAACCGGCGACCATCGTCCATGCAGGCATAGCTGCGCGACAAGTCCAGTGCATCAGAATATTGTGGCCCTGTGACGTGACGGAAATGCAGAATCAAACCTGTCCTTAGCCCTCTTTATGCTGTCTCTCAGTGCCATGCTTGTTATGAACCCCATTCATTAAAAAATGGCAGCAGTCGAATTTCGACTGCTGCCATTGTATTACCTTTTGCCATTTAGACATCCTAAAGCCATCAACATGAAGGTGTTCCTTGCGCTCATAGCGGACGTGACTGCAGGGTATTTACCATAACGCCGCATTACGCGCACCGCTGAAACGACTTCAGGACGCTACAGATCCGTAACTGGTGAAAGTGATAACAAAACACCCGAAAACCTGCCAGAAACGACCGGGCAGGTTTTAGCGTTTTGCATGGCCATCCAGAAAATTGCATGAGTCCGGGTTTCATCCGGATTTGCCTGCATGAGCTTTCTTTTCGGGGATATCAGGTGGCTTATACGGCTCACTGGCTTGCACGTTCTGAATGCTCCGGAGAGGTGTACCGTTGAAGCGTTGGCGTAGCATGAGGAGAGAAGCTGGGTCAGCTTGCACTATTTTCATTTGCCTGTCTGTGTAATACCTGTTCTGCCTGAACACTAGTTTTATACAGGTAGCGTATGATCCGCAAAAGCGTGCCGAGCCAGAAAAGTTACTTTTTCTCTGCAACACCTATGCGCTGCTCAGGTATCGTGTTCACTACTTTCTTTCGAATGGTAAAAGATAGAGGTTACAGTAGCCAAAGTTAAGGCTTCAGTAACCGTGTCGGCCAGTTCATTCGGCCCCCGAGAAAGCATGGTATTGCTGTAGCAGCAAGATAGTCTGTACATGCCACAAACAGAAATTAGCATTGAGCTCCTACACTTAATGTCAAAGTTAAGTTCAGATGCCCGGGTCAGGGCAATGCTGAAATGTCCGCTTTGTGCCAGGAGCGGACATTGCGCAGTAGTTCTTTATGATAGCTTATTACTTCCTGCATCCTGCTTAAGAGACAGTAAATGCTTACCGGACTGAACCACATAACAATCGCTGTAAACGATATTTCTACAAGTTTTGATTTTTACGTAAAGACACTAGGTTTTACCCCCAAGGCCCGATGGACTTCTGGAGCTTACCTTTGTCAGGGTGATTTGTGGCTGTGCCTTTCTGTTGATGAGGTTTCTCCTCGGCAGGATTACACTCATTACGCATTTAGCATCCGAAGCGAGGATTTTGATGTTTTTTCTAATCACCTGAAATCACTAGGCATTGAGGAATGGAAATCAAACAAGAGTGAAGGGAACTCCATCTATCTTTTGGATCCGGATGGGCATAAGCTGGAAATTCATGACGGTGATTTAAACAGCCGCCTTAATGCATGTCTGAAGCATCCTTACAAAGATATGGTCTTTTTTAATGGCATGAGTGAAGCTGAACAATAGTGATTTGGTAAACCAGAGATCGGCAAAGTTAATCCTGTCACTTCATGGCGTAACTGCTTCGACGGATTTTAAGATTCGATGTCCGCTCCTCGCTCTTAGCGGACATTGGCCGTTATCAAAACGAAGGAAAAGCGTTTTTTAAAGCCCTGCACCGAGCCACTCTTGAGCACATTGCTATAACAGGCTCGGTGCGCTTCTGACATATCACCGGTTAACAGTAGCGCCAGAAACGCAGCACAGTAATCTACGCTTTCACCGGGTATGCATTCAACCCTGTGCGTTTAGTTTCAGTCCGGTTTATCCATATCCGATTTCCTTACAGTTACCTAGGCGGATTTGCCTGTTCATGACTTTGCGTTCTGCGGGTCTGCCAGGGATGATCTGCTTTAGGTTTGACATAGTATTTTGAGCGCAGATTTACCCGGGCCCTGTCCACACGCTCGTGAACGTTTTTTTCGCCGTCAAGAGGTATGTGTTCAGGTCCGTCGACATATTTTTCCCGGCCTAGCGCCCTGCCCTCATACAGGACAGCAATCTCTCCTTCAAAACTCTCACACACGGTGACAACGGAATTACGGAGCCGGTAACCGCGCCCTTCACTGCGTATCTGGAACGCACTGGTTTTGTACTGAAAAGTGAGGTTTTTTGAGAGAACACGTTTCGCCTGATAGCTGAAGATATGATTCAGCTCTTCTTCTGAATGGTGTACATCGAGGTGGGCATTAGCAGAGCCACGGGGTGCGGTGGCAAAACGGTTATTATACGCCTCAATAAACTCCGGCAACCATGCGTTTGCCGTTTCAATATCGCTGATCCCCTGAAGGCGCAGTTCTTTTACCAGCCTGTCCTGAAGCGTCTGGTTCGCCCGCTCAACGCGACCTTTTGCCTGAGGCGTATTGGCATGAATTGGCTCTATACCCAGGGTCTTAATCGCCCGGGTAAACTGGGTCAGTTCCCCTTCCCGCTCCGGGTTATTTACGCGAAATATACTGTGCCGATCCGAATAGAGGGCCAGGGGTACCCCATGATCTGTGAGGTATCCCCGGAGCGTCTCCATATAAGCACGCGTCGTTTCCGCCGGGGCGAAGCGCAGCGCCATCAGGGCACTGGTGGCATCATCAATAAAGACGATCAGGGTAATCGCGGACCTCGTGCCTCAAACCAGTCATGAGGAGAACTATCAATCTGGATCAGTTCGCCATAAGAAGGACGACGCATGCGCCGCTGGTAGATTCGGGCAATTTTACGCCGACGTTCACGCCACAACCCTTCCTCCACCATCCACTTTCTGAGTGTCTCTGTGGATAAAGATAAGCCGTGAACCTCGCGCAGTTTCTCACCGGCAAGGAGGGTGGGACCGAAATCTGAATAACGCTCTTTCAGGATAGAAATAACAGCCGCTTTGAATTCAGGAGTGAATGCATTATTGGGACGCTTCCCGCGACGGCGAGAAACCAGACCGGCAGGCCCTTCATTTCGGTACCGGTGCACCAGCCTTTTAACCTGACGAACAGATATACCCATACGCAATGCTACCTGCTCCTGAGTAATATGCCTGTTCACAGATCCCTGAATAATCTGAAGCCTGTCGAGTTCGTTATAGCTCATTGTAACTGTCTCTTTGCGCATGAAAAATATCCCCGAAAAATCGACGGGGACATTTTAGAATGGTTTAAAGGGGGACATTACAGCTTGGCGTTAACACGCCACGGCTATTCTACTGCGTCTGCTTTCCACCTGTTGCGGCGCGCCTCGCAGGGTCAGGACTTAAACAGGTTCTTAAGCGTGTGAGGCTGGCAGCGGAGATACTGGCTGGCTGCCCGCACCTGCGCGCCGAGCGTTGCCGCGGCATGCCAGGGCCAGCGCGGATCGTACAGCGCCGTGCGCGCAATACCGATGATATCTGCATCGCCGCTCGCGACAATGGCCTCCGCGTGTTGCGGTTCGGTGATCAAGCCAACGGCCACAACCGGAATATTCACAGCGGACTTCACGGCTCTTGCTAATGGAACCTGATAGCCGGGATAAACATCGATTTTTTGATCGGGATGAAGCCCACCGCTAGAGACATGAATGGCATCAACACCGCGCGCTTCAAGCATTTTTGCAAACGCCACGGCCTCTTCGATATCGAATCCGCCCTCAACCCAATCCGTTGCGGAGATGCGCACGCTGATCGCTTTTTCTGCCGGGAAGGCTTCACGAACCACGTCAAAAATTTCCAGCGGGAATCTGGCGCGGTTCTCCAGCGAGCCGCCGTACTCATCGGTACGCTGGTTTGATAACGGCGACAGGAACTGATGCAGCAGATAACCATGCGCGGCGTGAATTTGAATCAGATCGATGCCCAGTTTGGCAGCGCGTTTCGCGGCATTGGCAAACTGGGTGCGGATCTCATCTAGTCCGGCGCTATCCAGGGCTGTGGGGAGCGTATAGCCCGTAGTGTAGGGAACAGCGGAGGGGGCTAACGTTTGCCAGCCGCCTTGCTGATCAGGCGGGATTTGCCCCTGTTTATCCCAGGGTTTGTAGGTTGATGCTTTTCTGCCTGCATGGGCCAGCTGGATCGCAATAGGCATATCCGACCATTTACGAATTGCATCAAGAACGCGGGCCATCGCTGCCTCAGATTTATCATCATAGAGACCGACGTCGGCAAAGGTGATGCGTCCTTCAGGCGAGACCGCTGTGGCTTCAATCGTCAGCAATCCGGCACCGGATTGCGACAGCTGTCCCAGATGCATCGTGTGCCAGTCGGTCATGCACCCCTCTTCAGCGGAGTATTGGCACATAGGAGCAATGACGATCCGGTTTTCAATCTCCAGATTTCTGATGCGTAGCGGTGTAAATAGCGTTGGTTGAGACATACAAATTACTCTCTGTTTCAGCATTAGACAGGTATGAAAAGCTTAGCCTCCATTTATTACTTATCATAGTGATTACGCTTTAAGGGCATGAATTAGCAAAGGGTAAGCAATAAAAAAGGGAGCCTTACGGCTCCCTCAGTCTCCCCAGACTGCAATTTAGCTGTTGCGGATGTACTCATCCATTTCGGTTTTCAGGTTATCGGATTTAGTACCGAAAATAGCCTGAACGCCCGAACCTGCAACCACCACACCCGCTGCACCCAGTTTCTTCAGGCCAGCCTGGTCAACCTTCGCCACGTCGGCCACGCTTACGCGCAGACGGGTAATACAGGCGTCAAGGTTAGTGATGTTTTCTTTACCACCGAAGGCGGAGACCAGTGCCGGAGCCATCTCGCTGGTCGCGCCAGCTTTAGTGTCTTCGGTTGCGTCTTCACGACCCGGAGTTTTCAGATCCAGCGCTTTAATCATCACACGGAACACGGTGTAGTAGATTGCCGCATAGCACAGGCCCACTACCGGGAACAGCCACAGTTTGCTGCCGTTACCGCTCAGCACGATGAAGTCGATCAGACCGTGCGAGAAGGAGGTCCCGTCACGCATACCCAGCAGGATACAGATCGGGAAGGCCAGACCTGCCAGAACCGCGTGGATTGCGTAGAGGATCGGCGCAACGAACATGAAGGAGAACTCGATCGGCTCGGTGATACCGGTCAGGAACGAGGTCAGCGCGGCGGAGATCATGATACCGCCCACTTTGGCACGGTTTTCCGGTTTCGCAGAGTGCCAGATGGCAATCGCAGCAGCCGGCAGGCCGTACATTTTGAACAGGAAGCCACCGGAGAGTTTACCTGCGGTCGGGTCGCCTGCCATGTAGCGCGGGATATCGCCGTGGAAGACCTGGCCTGCGGCATTGGTGTATTCACCAATCTGCATCTGGAAAGGAACGTTCCAGATGTGGTGCAGACCAAACGGTACCAGGCAGCGCTCAATGAAGCCGTAGATACCAAACGCCACAACCGGGTTCTGGTAAGCAGCCCACTGGGAGAAGGTCTGGATAGCCGTACCGATCGGCGGCCAAATGAAGGAGAGGATCACGCCCATAAAGATCGCCGCCAGACCAGAGATGATCGGCACGAAACGCTTACCGGCGAAGAAGCCCAGATACTCAGGGAGCTTGATGCGGTAGAAGCGGTTGAACATATAGGCGGCAATCGCACCGGAGATGATCCCGCCGAGAACACCGGTATCCGCCAGGTGTTTCGCCGCGATCTCTTCCGCAGGCAGATGCAGCACCAGCGGCGCAACCACGGCCATCGTTTTCACCATGATGCCGTAGGCAACCACTGCGGCCAGCGCAGACACGCCGTCGTTATTTGTGAAGCCAAGCGCAACACCGATAGCGAAAATCAGAGGCATATTGGCAAAAACGGAACCGCCCGCTTCTGCCATAACGTGGGAAACCACTTCTGGTAGCCAGGTAAAGTTTGCCGAACCGACGCCAAGCAGGATACCTGCGATGGGCAGTACGGAAACGGGCAGCATCAGTGATTTACCGACCTTTTGCAGGTTAGCAAATGCATTCTTAAACATAATTGAGAGTGCTCCTGAGTATTTGTGCTTTTTGTACGTTTTCACGCATTGGCGCGGGGGGAGAACCGCACTTTAATCAGAGCATCTAAGTGCCCTTTATTTATTACACAGAGTAAAATAAATCATCCCAAGTTTGTTTGACCGCTATCACGTTTCAAAACGCGGCCGCTTCAAAACTTTCACATATTTACAAAAACGCGGCCTGAAAGTACCAAAAATGCGACTCACCGCCAAGTTTATGGCGGTGCACTCTACTCGCATTGTCAATTAATTACGAGCCTTAAAAAAACAGGTTTATCGGCGGGATTGCAGGCGCGCGGGATCGATATGGAACAGGGTGGCGAAGTTTTGCGTGGTCTGCTGCGCCAGCTCTTCCAGCGATACGCCTTTCAGCACCGCCATGTACTCCGCAACATCACGGGTCATCGCAGGCTGGTTCTCTTTGCCCCGGTGCGGGACCGGTGCCAGATAGGGTGAATCCGTCTCCACCAGCATTCTGTCCAGCGGCACGTAGCGTGCAGCGTCGCGCAGCTGTTCAGCGTTACGGAAGGTAACAATGCCAGAAAACGAAATATAGAAGCCCATATCCAGCAGCTTACCTGCCGTTTCTCTGTCTTCTGTGAAACAGTGTAGTACGCCACCGCAATCCGTCACCTTTTCCTCAGCCAGAATTGCCAGCGTATCTTCGCGGGCATCGCGGGTGTGGACAATCACCGGCTTGTTCAACTCGCGACCGATGCGGATATGGTTGCGGAACGACGCTTGCTGAATGGGTTTGGTTTCCGGGGTATAGAAGTAATCCAGTCCGGTTTCGCCCATTGCTACAACGCCCTCCTCTGCCGCCAGAGTGCGCAGCTCCTCAACGTCATACATCTCATCCTGATTCAGGGGATGTACGCCGCAGGAGAAGGCAACGTTGTCACGATTGCCCACCAGCTCGCGCATGGCGCGGTAGCCTGGCAGCGTGGTAGCGACGGCGAGGCAGAACTTAACGTCGCGGGCGGCCGCTTTGGCCAGCACGTCGTCTACATCCCGATGCAGGGATTGATAATCAAGGCCATCAAGATGGCAGTGGGAGTCGACTAAAAACATAATGTCTCTCTTAAAGATGGGATACAGGCAGCACGGCGTCGGGTTGCAGCCAGTGCTCCTGGCTCAGGAGGAAATCGGTTAACAGCAGTTCGCGATTAACGCCGGTGACGGTCAACAGCTGCTCCCGGCAGGTAAAGATCGCTGCCAGGATGGCCCGTAGACGCGCAGGCGCAATAATTTTAGCCAGCCGGGTGACCAGTGGACGGGCATCGGCATTGCCAATCAGCGTTGCCCCCTGCTGAATTTTCATCGCGTCGAGATAGAGCGAAGCCAGCCAGTGGAGACGATCGGCCACGCTGTCGTGGTTCAGTACAGGCAGCAGAGAGAGCCAGTCACCGCTGCTCAGCGCCGCATCGACAGCGGTACACAGCGTCTGACGCTGCGCCCAGGCGTCGGTAGAGAGCAGAATTTGCGCTGCGCCCGGCGCGCCGCCGCAGAGTCGCAGGGCCGTCAGGATCGCCTCGGGCGTCGCCTGAACCTCACGCGCCAGCCAGGCGCAGGCATAGCGCTCTTCGGGTGGTGCCAGGTGATGCAGACGACAGCGGCTGCGCAGGGTAGCCAGCAGACGGGCGGGCTCGCGACAAGCGAGGAAGAACCAGGTATTCGCTGGCGGCTCCTCCAGGGTTTTCAGCAGGGCGTTGGCGGCGGCCTCGGTCAGTCGGGCCGCGTCGCTGACCCAAACCACCTTCGCGCCGCCCAGTCGGGCGTGCTCGTAGAGCTTCTCGCTCACCTCGCGCACCGCGTCGATGCCCAGCGTGCTTTTGCCCTTCTCTGGCTCCAGCACGTAGTAATCCGGGTGGGTCCCGGCCTGCATCAGCTGGCAGCCGCGACAGCGACCGCAGCTTTTATGCCCGTCGGGCTGCTGGCAGAGCAGATAGCGCGTCAGGGCATAGATTAAGGCTTCATCGCCCATGCCGGGCAGAGCGTGGATCAGTAGCGCATGGTGTCCGCGTCCGGCCTGATAGCTGGCAACCAGGCGTTCAAAGTCCGGGCGTAACCACGGATACCATTTCATGCGCCCTGCTCCTGCACCCAGGCGGTGACCGTCTGGCGAATATCACTCATCACCTCGTCGAGGGATCGGGTAGCGTCAATGGTTTTGATCCGCGGATCGGCAGCGGCAAGCTCCAGATAACGGGCGCGGGCGCGATGGAAGAAGTCGTAGGACTCCTGCTCAATGCGGTCCAGCTCGCCGCGGGCGCGGGCGCGTTTCAGGCCCACTTCCGGCTCTACGTCGAGATAGAGCGTCAGGTCCGGACGGAATTCGCCTAATACGGTATCGCGCAGCGTAGCCAGCATATGGGCATCAATGCCGCGTCCGCCGCCCTGGTAGGCCTGAGTCGAAAGATCGTGGCGATCGCCAATTACCCAGCAGCCGCGGGCCAGTGCGGGCTTGATCACCGTCTCCACCAGCTGGACGCGGGCAGCATAGAACATCAGCACTTCGGCTTTGTCAGTGATTACCTCATCGCCAACGGATTTGATATCCAGCACCAGGCTGCGCAGCTTCTCAGCCAGCTGTGTGCCGCCCGGCTCGCGGGTGAAGATCATCTCGCCAACGCCAAGCTGGGTCAGCGTCTCCACGACGGTATCGCGGGCGGTGGTCTTTCCGGCCCCTTCCAGCCCTTCGATAACGATGTATTTACTGGCCATTTTTTTCCTTAAGCACTTTCAGATAGTCCTGCACCGCGCGGTTGTGGCTGATAAGGTTAGTGGTAAAGGTATGTCCCCCTTTGCCGTCAGCAACAAAATAGAGATACGGCGTCTTAGCCGGATGCGCAGCGGCGCGCAGCGATGCTTCGCTCGGGATAGCAATCGGTCCCGGCGGCAGGCCGCTGATGGTATAGGTATTATACGCCGTCGGCGTCTCCAGATCGCTACGGCTAATTTTGCCGCTGTAGCGCTCCCCCATACCGTAAATAACGGTGGGATCGGTTTGCAAGCGCATGCCGGTACGCAGGCGATTGATAAAGACCGAGGCGACCTGATCCCGCTCGCTGGCGACCGCCGTCTCTTTTTCAATAATCGAGGCCATCGTCACCAGCTGGTTTTGATCTTTATACGGCAAGCCCTCCACCCGTCCTTCCCAGGCAGCATTCACCGCAGCGACCATCTTATCATGGGCGCGTTTGAGCATCGCAATGTCGGTGGTATTGGCGGTGTAGAGCCAGGTATCGGGCCAGAACCAGCCCTCAATCCACTCAGGATGCTCAAACTTGAGCACCTCCGCCACCGTGGCGTAGCTGTCGTCTTTCAGCGTGTGCTGAATATAGGGTGCGGCCCGGAGCTGCTTCAGAAAGTCGCTGAGACGCATTCCCTCTACCAGACGCAGCGGGAACTGTGCCTCTTTACCGCTCTCCAGCAGGCGCAGCATGTCGCGCACCGTCATATCCGGGGTAAAGCGGTAGGTCCCGGCTTTAAAGTGGGAGAGATCCGGCTCGACGCGCAGCAGCCACTGGAACACGCGAGGGCGATTGATAATCTTCTCACTATAAAGCTGGGTTCCCAGCGCCTGACGGCCAGTACCGGCTTTCAGGGTAAAGATGGTCTCTGCGTTAATCAGCAGCTTGCTCTCCGCCAGCTGGCGAACTTTCCAGTAACCTGCCCCGGCAGCAATGCCCAACGCCACCAGCAGGAGTAAAACAAAACGAAACATTTTCTTCATGACGAGATCGCACGCTCACAAAGGGGAGATAAAAAGGAATACAGCGTACGGGATCTCCATTCCCACTCGCCGCAGGCATTAACCGGCACCACCGGCATCAGCGCGTTGCAGATCAGCACCTCATCAGCCTCTGCCAGCGCCCTGGGCCGTGCGGCAACGTCGGCAATCGTAAAATCTGAAGCGACCAGCCGGTCGATAATAAACTGACGCATAATGCCCTTCACGCCTGCCTGGTCAAGGCGTGGCGTAAATACCGTCATGCCCTGACGCCAGAATAAATTCGCGGCACAGCATTCCGTAAGCAACCCGTCGCTGTCAAGAACCAGCGCTTCGTCGCCTGCCGTCTGCTCAAGATGAGTACGGATCAGCACCTGCTCAAGACGATTGAGATGCTTTAATCCCGCCAGGTGGGGATTACGTCCTAGCCGGATGGGACTGAGCGCAAGGGTAACGCCCTCCCGTTGCCAGCGGGCATAGTGCGCAGGGGGCGCTGACAGGCTCAGAATGCGCGTTGGCGTCTGGCAGCCAGAAGCGCTATAGCCGCGCCCGCCCGCGCCCCGGGTGATGATGACTTTCAGCACGCCCGTCTGTTGGCGGCTGGCCAGAGCGATCATCTCCTGTTCGAGGATGACCCAGTCGGTAAACGGGATAAACAATCGCTCACAGGCTTCGCGCAGGCGCGTAAGATGGGCTGGCAGCAGCTGAACCAGGCCGGTCTGAACCCGGGCGGTAGTAAAACAGCCGTCGCCGAACTGTACTGCCCTGTCGTTTGCCGCCAGCGTCTGCTGTTGACAGCCATTTATCAAGAACATAGCGGCTCCTGTGTGAGTGACCGGATAGTCTGGCAGGATGCGAAACGCAGGACAAGCGGAGAAAGCTGAATTGAAAGGGAAAAGGTGCGGAACAGACGGACCGGGCAGCGCAGAGGCTACCCGGTCATACGGCGTTAGATCCGTTTAAAGATCAGCGAGCCGTTGGTGCCACCGAAGCCAAAGGAGTTACACAGGGTATACTCGAGATTGCTCACCTGGCGTGCGACATGCGGAACATAGTCCAGATCGCAACCCTCATCCGGGTTGTCCAGGTTGATGGTCGGCGGGATCGCCTGATCGCGCAGAGCGAGGATCGAGTAGATAGACTCTACTGCGCCCGCCGCGCCGAGCAGGTGACCGGTCATGGATTTGGTAGAGCTCACCATAACGCGGCTTGCCGCTTCACCAAACACAGATTTCACCGCCTGGGTTTCGGCTTTATCACCGGCCGGCGTGGAGGTGCCGTGGGCGTTAACGTAGCCAATCTTCGCCGGATCCAGCTGGGCATCACGCAGCGCATTGGTCATCGCCAGTGCCGCACCCGCACCGTTTTCCGGCGGCGAGGTCATGTGGTAGGCGTCGCTGCTCATACCAAAGCCAACCAGCTCGGCATAGATTTTCGCGCCGCGCTTTTTCGCATGCTCATACTCTTCCAGCATGACCATACCTGCGCCGTCGCCCAGCACAAAGCCGTCACGATCTTTATCCCACGGACGGCTTGCCGCCTGCGGATTGTCGTTACGGGTTGAGAGCGCACGCGCTGCGCCAAAGCCGCCCACGCCAAGCGGGGTACTGGCTTTTTCAGCGCCGCCTGCCAACATAGCGTCAGCATCGCCGTAGGCGATAATACGCGCCGCATGGCCGATGTTGTGCACGCCAGAAGTACAGGCCGTGGCGATAGAGATGCTCGGGCCCTGCAGGCCAAGCATAATCGTCAGGTGACCGGCTACCATGTTAACGATAGTAGAAGGCACAAAGAATGGGCTGATTTTACGCGGGCCGCCGTTAACCAGCGAGGCGTGGTTCTCTTCGATCAGGCCAAGACCGCCGATACCTGAACCGATAGCGGCCCCGATACGGTGAGCGTTCTCTGGGGTGACCTCAAGGCCAGAATCCTGCATGGCCTGCCAGCCCGCAACAACTCCATATTGAATGAAGGCATCCATCTTGCGCTGCTCTTTGCGCGAGATAATGTCATCACAGTTAAAATCCTTTACTAAGCCAGCAAATTTTGTTGCATAGGCGCTAGTATCGAAATGGTCGATCAGGCTGATGCCACTCTGACCGGCAAGGAGAGCACTCCAGGTAGACTCTACGGTATTGCCGACAGGAGACAACATGCCAAGTCCGGTCACAACTACACGACGCTTAGACACGTTTGTCCTCCAGGGAGGGATAAAAAAGAGATTCGTGGGAGAAAAAGATAAAACTCAGGCGGTCGAATGACCGCCTGGAGATGTTCACTTACG
Source organism: Escherichia sp. ESNIH1 (assembly GCA_002918705.1). Taxonomy (GTDB): domain Bacteria; phylum Pseudomonadota; class Gammaproteobacteria; order Enterobacterales; family Enterobacteriaceae; genus Pseudescherichia. The sequence goes on from PQKR01000008.1 coordinate 187,271, forward strand.
CCTGGTGACCGTTGATGTAATCAATGGCAGCCTGAACGGTAGTGATCTTCTCAGCTTCTTCGTCCGGAATCTCAGTATCAAACTCTTCTTCCAGAGCCATTACCAGCTCAACGGTGTCAAGAGAATCCGCGCCCAGATCGTCAACGAAAGAAGCATTGTTAGTCACTTCTTCCTGCTTAACGCCCAGCTGCTCGCCAATAATTTTCTTAACGCGTTCTTCGATAGTGGTGCTCATACTCTTAAATTTCCTATCAAAACTCGCTTTCGCGATGGTTTTCGTAGTGTATAAAATGTTGAAAAATTTGCAACTAAATCCCGGCAGGTCTTACCACGATTTTGCGCTATTCTGAGGCCTTTTGCCCTAATAACGCAAATAAAATTATTCCCATATGGTGCTTTAGGAAATAACGTGGTTAAACCATATACATTCCGCCGTTGACGTGCAGGGTCTCACCCGTGATGTAGCCCGCCTCGTCAGAGGCTAAGAATGCAACCGCGCTGGCAATCTCTTTTGGGGAGCCTAAGCGACCCGCCGGAACGGCTGCCAGCGTACCCGCACGCTGATCTTCAGTCAGCGCACGCGTCATGTCCGTTTCAATAAAGCCCGGAGCAACAACGTTTACAGTAATGCCGCGGGACGCAACTTCACGCGCCAGCGACTTACTGAAACCGATCAGGCCTGCTTTCGCCGCAGCGTAGTTAGCCTGACCAGCATTTCCCATGGTACCCACCACAGAACCGATAGTGATAATGCGACCATGACGCTTCTTCATCATAGCCCGCATTACCGCTTTTGACAGGCGGAAAACAGAAGAGAGGTTGGTTTCGATGATATCGTTCCACTCGTCGTCTTTCATCCGCATTAACAGGTTGTCGCGAGTAATCCCGGCATTATTGACCAGAATGTCCACTTCGCCAAACTCTGCACGGATATTTTCCAGCACAGATTCAATAGATGCAGGATCGGTCACGTTTAACAGTAAACCTTTGCCGTTTGCACCTAAATAGTCGCTGATGGCCTGTGCGCCGCTTTCGCTGGTCGCAGTACCGATCACCTTCGCGCCGCGGGCGACGAGGGTTTCAGCGATTGCGCGGCCAATGCCACGGCTTGCACCGGTAACCAGTGCGATCTTTCCTTCAAAACTCATGGTTTTGGATTCCTTGTTTATTGCTCAGCCGCCGCTGATAGTGCCGCCGGCTCGTTAATGGCCGAGGCGGTCAGGGTGTCAACAATACGCTTGGTCAGGCCAGTCAGCACTTTGCCCGGACCGACTTCATACAGGTGCTCAACGCCCTGGGAAGCCATATATTCAACGCTTTTAGTCCACTGCACAGGGCTGTAGAGCTGGCGAACCAGCGCATCGCGGATCGCTTCCGGCGTGGTTTCGCACTTCACATCAACGTTGTTTACCACCGGAATAGCCGGCGCGTTGAAGGTGATTTTTTCCAGCTCGGCGGCCAGCTTCTCAGCTGCGGGCTTCATCAGCGCGCAGTGGGACGGTACGCTCACCGGCAGCGGCAGCGCGCGTTTAGCGCCTGCTGCTTTACAGGCCGCGCCTGCACGTTCAACGGCCTCTTTATGCCCGGCGATAACGACCTGGCCCGGCGAGTTAAAGTTCACCGGCGAGACAACCTGGCCTTCAGCGGCCTCTTCACAGGCGTTGGCAATCGCCGCATCGTCAAGGCCAATAATGGCCGACATGCCGCCGGTGCCTTCCGGTACCGCTTCCTGCATAAATTTACCGCGCAGCTCGACGAGACGTACGGCATCGGCGAAATCGATCACGCCAGCGCACACCAGCGCGGAGTATTCGCCCAGGCTATGGCCTGCCATCAGCGCCGGGGTTTTACCCCCCTGCTGCTGCCAGACGCGCCACAGTGCGACGGACGCCGTCAGCAGTGCAGGCTGGGTCTGCCAGGTTTTGTTTAGCTCTTCAGCTGGCCCCTGCTGGGTCAACGCCCACAGGTCATAGCCCAGCGCCGCAGAGGCTTCACGGAAGGTCTCTTCCACCAGCGGATACTCTGCTGCCACGTCGGCCAGCATACCCACGGTCTGAGAACCCTGTCCCGGGAAGACAAAAGCAAATTGCGTCATCTTATTTATCCTTAATACTAGAAACGAACCAGCGCAGAGCCCCAGGTGAAACCGCCGCCGAAGGCCTCGAGCAGTACCAGCTGGCCTGGCTTAATACGTCCATCGCGCACGGCTTCATCCAGCGCACAAGGCACCGATGCCGCGGAGGTATTGCCGTGACGGTCAAGGGTCACCACCACTTTATCCATCTCCATACCCAGCTTTCTCGCCGTCGCACTGATAATGCGCAGGTTCGCCTGGTGCGGAACCAGCCAGTCCAGCTCAGCACGATCGATGTTGTTGGCGGTCAACGTCTCTTCAACGATGTGCGCCAGCTCGGTCACGGCCACCTTGAAGACTTCGTTACCCGTCATGGTCAGGTAGGTGGGGTTTTCCGGCGTGACGCGATCCAGGTTCGGCAGGGTCAGCAGTTCACCATAGCTGCCGTCCGCGTGCAGATGGGTAGAGATGATCCCCTGCTCTTCGGATGCGCTCAGCACTGCCGCGCCCGCGCCATCACCGAAGATAATGATCGTCCCGCGATCGGCAGGATCGCAGGTGCGCGCCAGCACGTCGGAGCCGATCACCAGCGCGTGCTTTACCGCACCGCTTTTAACATACTGATCGGCAATGCTCAGGGCATAGGTGAAGCCTGCGCAGGCGGCGGCAACGTCAAACGCCGGGCAGCCCTTGATCTCCAGCAGGTTCTGCACCTGGCAGGCCGCGCTAGGGAAAGCGTGGGTCGCCGAGGTGGTGGCAACGATGATCAGGCCGATCTCGTTTTTATCAACGCCTGCCATCTCGAGGGCGCGCTTAGCGGCTTCGAAGCCCATCGTCGCTACGGTCTCATCCGGTGCGGCAATGCGGCGCTCGCGGATACCTGTGCGGGTCACAATCCACTCGTCAGAGGTGTCGACCATCTTTTCTAAATCGGCGTTAGTTCGCACTTGCTCGGGCAGGTAGCTGCCGGTACCACTAATCTTCGTATACATATACGCTCAGTCTTTTTCCGGTAACACAGATTCCAGGCGAGCGGCAATCCGTTCGGGGACGTGCCGCTGCACCGCCTGCACTGCCTGTTCAATCGCGACAGCAAACGCGCGCTGATTGGCTGCACCATGACTCTTAATCACCGTGCCGCGCAATCCTAACAGACAGGCACCATTATACTGGTCGGGGTTGAGGTGACTGAATCGTCTTGTCAGACTTTTTTGTAACCAACGCTTTAATAAAATCAGCCACCACGACCGTTTTTTGCCCTCGCCCTGCGATTTCAGCAACGACAGGAACATTCTGACCATGCCTTCCATCGTCTTCAACGTCACGTTGCCGGTGAAGCCGTCGCAGACCAGCACGTCCGTTTTGCCGGTAAGCAGCTCATTGGCTTCAAGATAGCCAATATAGTTGATCGAGGGGATCGATTTTAGCAACGCCGAGGCGTCGCGGATGCTGTCGAGGCCTTTAACCTCTTCTTCACCGATATTGAGCAGCGCCACGCGTGGATGTTCAATACCGATGACCTCTTCGGCCATCACCGATCCCATGATGGCAAACTGCACCAGCATGGTACTGTCACAGTCAACGTTCGCGCCGAGATCCAGCACCACCGTTCTGCCCTTCTGCTGATGCGGCAGCACCGTCATCAGCGCCGGACGCTCAATACCTTCGATGGGCTTAAGCAGCAGCTTAGCGAGCCCCATCAGCGCCCCGGTATTGCCTGCGCTGACGCAGGCCTCGGCGCGCCCCTCCTTTACCAGCTCCAGCGCCATACGCATAGAGCTGCCCCGGCTGTTGCGCACGGCCTGGGCGGGACGGACATCACTGGCAATAACCGACTGGGCAGGGATAATCTGCAGGCGCGAGCGCTGGTCGAAATCGGCTTTGGCAAGTAATGGCGTGATAGCGTCGGGATGACCGACTAACAGAAGTGTGAGTTGAGGGTTAGAATGCAGTGCCTGCAATGCTGCAGGCACCGTCACGGAAGGGCCAAAATCGCCCCCCATGACATCTAACGCCAGGGTTAGACGTGTCAAGGTATCGTCGAGCCTGGTTCGGTTAACCCCCGCTGACGCGGGGATTTCCTCACTAAGCTTCATCACGCTTTCACTCTACGTGTTCACACCACAAGAACATGAATACGCGAGTAAAGCGTGATTACTTAGTGATAACCTTACGACCGCGGTAGAAACCGTCAGCGGTCATGTGGTGACGCAGGTGAGACTCACCAGAGGTTTTGTCTACAGACAGGCTGGTGACTGCGGTCAGCGCGTCATGGGAACGACGCATGCCACGTTTGGAACGGGTTGGTTTATTTTGTTGTACGGCCATGGACCTTACTCCTCAATTACGGTAACTCCATTACTACGGAGAGACCTGTTACTTACGCTTTAAGCTGGCTAATACGGCAAATGGGTTTGGCTTCTGTGCCTCTTCAGGCAGTTCACCAAAGACCATGTCCGCGTCGGACACTTCACAGTGTTCAGAATCATGCACCGGCACTACCGGCAAGGAGAGGATAATTTCATCCTCGACCAGTGCCAGCAGGTCGATTTCACCGAATTCGTTAACCTGAATCGGTTCATACGCTTCCGGGAGTGCTTCGGCCTGCTCGTCTTTGACGATCGGGCTGAAACAATATTGTGTGTAGACCTGATGGGCAAACGGCTTGCCGCAACGCTGACATTCGAGCGTTACCGAAACTTTTGCATCGCCGGTTAAAACCGCAAGGCGCTGGTTATCGATAGCGAACGACATGGAGCACTCCACATCACTGTCTACACTGACTACGGATTCAGCGACGCGCTCGGCCTGCTCACGAGTGAATACACCCTCGTAATCAAGGCGTTTTTGAGCGGTACGAACCGGATCAAGAGTCAGGGGTAATTTTACCTTTTGCATAGGGCGCGCATATTAACTTTGTAACGTTCTGGAGTCAAAGAAAAAGGCAGTCTGTGATTGCCTTTTGCCAATTATTCGCACACATTGCGGCCTCTAGTTTAAAATGCCTGACTTCGTTATGCCATATAGGGTGGAAAAAATATGTCGAATATTATTCTTGCGTCCACGTCTCCTTACCGTCGCGCGCTGCTGGAAAAGCTCGGCATAGCCTTCGAATGCGCCGCACCGGGCGTGGATGAAACCCCCGCGCCTGGCGAATCCCCCCGCCATCTGGTGCTGCGCCTGGCGCAGGCCAAGGCTCAGTCGCTGGCGGAACGCTACCCTAACCATCTGATTATTGGATCCGATCAGGTATGCGTGCTGGACGGGGAGATTACCGGCAAGCCGTTAACGGAGGAGAAAGCCTTTCAGCAGCTACTAAAAGCGCGCGGCAATATCATCACCTTCTATACCGGGCTGGCGCTCTATAACTCCGCCACCGGCCATCTGCAAACCGAGTGCGAGCCGTTTGACGTCCACTTCCGCCACCTGAGCGAGCAGGAGATTACTGACTATCTGCGTAAAGAGCGGCCGCTGAACTGCGCCGGCAGCTTTAAAAGCGAGGGGCTGGGGATTGCGCTGTTTGACCGCCTTGAGGGACGGGATCCCAATACGCTGGTGGGGCTGCCGCTGATTGCGCTCTGCCAGATGCTGCGCCGGGAGCACTGCAACCCGTTACTGGCGTGATTTACGCCCGGCGGCGCAAGCTTGCCGGGCCTACGAGATAGTAGGCCGGGTCAGGCGAAGCCGCCACCCGGCGTTGGATCAACCGCGTAACACCTGCAGGCAGCGTTTGAGCTGCTCATCCAGCGGGGCTTCGATGCGCAGGGTTTCGCCGGTACCCGGATGGGTGAACTTCAGCGCCGCCGCGTGCAGGAAGAGACGGTTCAACCCGGTACCCGCCAGCTGCTTATCAAACTCGCGGTCGCCGTAGCGATCGTCAAAGGCGATGGGATGCCCGGCATGCTGGGTATGAACGCGGATCTGGTGGGTGCGGCCTGTAATGGGGCTACAGCGTACCAGGGTGGCAAACGCATAGCGCTCCTCTACCTTAAAGCGCGTCTCTGAGGGTTTGCCTTCGCTATTCACCCGCACGATGCGCTCCCCGCTCTGCAGGATATTTTTCAGCAGCGGCGCCTGTACCGTTTTGACATGCGACTGCCACTGGCCGCGCACCAGCGCCAGATAATCTTTTTGCATTCCTTTATCACGCAGCTGCTCATGCAGGGAGCGTAGCGCCGAGCGCTTCTTGGCCACCAGCAGCACACCGGAGGTATCCCGGTCCAGACGGTGAACCAGCTCCAGGAAGCGCGCCTCCGGACGCAGGGCGCGCAGGCCCTCGATAACACCAAAGCTCAGCCCGCTGCCGCCGTGAACGGCGGTACCCGACGGCTTATTCAGCACCAGAATGTGATCGTCTTCATAAAGAATGACATCCGCCAGCGCGGCCACTTTATTCAGATGCGGCGACACCGCCTCCTCTTCGCGCTCCGCTACGCGCACCGGCGGGATACGCACCTCATCCCCGCCCTCCAGCTTATACTCGGGCTTGACGCGCTTCTTGTTAACCCGCACTTCGCCTTTACGCAGGATGCGGTAGATCATACTTTTCGGCACGCCCTTGAGCTGGGTGCGCAAAAAGTTATCGATGCGTTGCCCGGCGTCATCGGCGGCGATAGCAACAATTTTTACGGATGGAGTCTCTGTTTTCATGGGGGGCGATTCTAAAAGCCCAGCCCGATTCGCGCCACTCATTTTTATATGCTTATATATATCTCTACCGGTGTCGTGTTCGCCGTCATTACGTATTTCGCTGGGTTTTAGAACAATCCCTGGGCAAACGTGAAAAAACTGTTAGTAACCGGGTGATAAATGGCAAAAGTCATCTTGCTATAACAGATTTAGCAAGGAATAATGATGCTGTTTTCCGCTTGAATCTTGTTAAACAAGGAAATTTGCGGAATGACCAGTTTTGCCTGTCCGATCATCCACGCAGCAATGGCGTAAGACGTATTGATCCTTCAGGCACTTAGCGGGCTGCGGGTTGCAGTCCTTACCGGTAAAGGGATCGACCCTGGAGAGTAATACCCAGGCAGTTCCCCTGATAATTGCGCTGTTTTTCCGTATGAAATACAGGCAGCCGACACTCTGCGCCTCTTAAACGTGCGACAACCGTGAGGTTGGCGACGTGAACAGACACGAGGCCATCGGTTCACCCCGGAAAGGCGTTAACTATGCCCGCAGCCTAGTCGTCAATGTAAGAATAATGAGTAAGTTACGATGAAAAGAATGTTAATTAACGCAACTCAGCAGGAAGAGTTGCGCGTCGCCCTTGTTGATGGGCAGCGCCTGTACGACCTGGATATCGAAAGCCCGGGACACGAACAGAAAAAAGCGAACATCTACAAAGGCAAAATTACCCGTATCGAACCGAGCCTTGAAGCCGCATTTGTTGACTACGGTGCCGAGCGTCATGGCTTCCTTCCTCTCAAAGAGATCGCCCGCGAATACTTCCCCGCTAATTACAGTGCCCACGGCCGCCCGAACATCAAAGATGTGCTGCGCGAAGGCCAGGAGGTCATTGTCCAGATCGATAAAGAAGAGCGTGGTAACAAAGGCGCAGCCTTAACCACCTTTATCAGCCTTGCCGGTAGCTATCTGGTTCTGATGCCAAACAATCCGCGTGCGGGCGGCATCTCTCGCCGTATTGAAGGCGATGACCGTACTGAACTGAAAGAAGCGCTGGCGAGCCTGGATATGCCGGACGGCATGGGGCTCATCGTTCGCACTGCAGGCGTAGGCAAATCTGCCGAAGCGCTGCAGTGGGACCTTAGCTTCCGCCTGAAGCACTGGGAAGCGATCAAAAAAGCCGCTGAAAATCGCCCTGCTCCGTTCCTGATCCACCAGGAGAGCAACGTTATCGTTCGCGCCTTCCGTGACTATCTCCGTCAGGATATTGGTGAGATCCTCATCGACAACCCGAAAGTGATGGAGATGGCACGCCAGCATATCGCTGCGCTGGGCCGTCCGGACTTCAGCAGCAAAATCAAGCTCTACACCGGTGAGATCCCGCTGTTCAGTCACTACCAGATTGAATCGCAGATTGAGTCCGCCTTCCAGCGCGAAGTGCGTCTGCCTTCCGGCGGCTCTATCGTTATCGACTCCACCGAAGCGTTGACCGCGATTGATATCAACTCCGCCCGCGCCACCCGCGGCGGCGATATCGAAGAGACGGCGTTTAACACCAACCTGGAAGCGGCCGATGAAATTGCCCGCCAGCTGCGCCTGCGCGACCTCGGCGGCCTGATCGTTATCGACTTTATCGATATGACCCCGGTTCGCCACCAGCGCGCAGTAGAGAACCGCCTGCGCGAAGCGGTGCGCCAGGATCGTGCTCGTATCCAGATCAGCCATATTTCACGCTTCGGCCTGCTGGAGATGTCCCGTCAGCGTCTGAGCCCATCTCTCGGCGAGTCCAGCCATCACGTCTGCCCGCGCTGTAGCGGTACCGGCACCATCCGTGACAACGAATCCCTGTCGCTCTCTATTCTTCGCCTGATCGAAGAGGAAGCGTTGAAGGAGAACACCCAGGAAGTGCACGCTATCGTTCCCGTGCCGATTGCCTCCTACCTGCTTAACGAAAAGCGTGCAGCGGTAAGCGCGATCGAAGCGCGTCAGGGCGGCATTAAGTGCGTTATCGTACCGAACGATCAGATGGAAACCCCGCACTACTCTGTGCTGCGCGTACGTAAAGGCGAAGAGACATCAACGCTGAGCTACAAGCTGCCGAAGCTGCATGAAGAGGCGATGGCGCTGCCGTCCGAAGAGGAGTACGCCGAGCGCAAACAGCCTGAACAGCCTGCGCTGGCCACCTTCGTGATGCCTGACATCCCGCCTGCGCCGCAGGCTGCCCCGGCAGCCGAGGAAAAAGCGCAGCCGGCCGCCGCACAGCCTGCCGCACCTGCGGAAACGGGCCTGCTCGGCCGTCTCTTTGGCGCGCTGAAGAAAATGTTCGCCAGCGAACCTGCCAGCCAGCCGGTTGAGGTTAAAGCGGAAGAGGACGTTAAAGAGGAGAAACCGGCCCGTTCCCAGGAGCGTCGTAAGCCGCGCCAGAACAACCGCCGTGACCGCAACGACCGTGGAGACCGTGGCGATCGTAACGAGCGTCGCGACAGCCGCAGCGAAGGCGCTGAAGCACGCGAAGGTCGTGATAACCGCGACAGCCGTGATAACCGCGAGCGTGACGAAAACCGCCGTGGCCGCCGTGAAAAACAGCAGCCGAACGGTGAAGTGCGTGAAGCTCGCCAGCAGCAGACCGTTGTTGAGGATGCGGATAAATCTAAATCCCGTGATGAGCAACAGCAGTCGCGTCGCGAGCGCAACCGTCGTCGCAACGACGAGAAGCGTCAGGCCCAGCAGGAAGTGAAGGTGCTGAACCGCGAAGAGCAGCCGGCACCAGAAGTGGAAGCGGAACAGGAAGATCGCGTTCAGGTGATGCCACGCCGTAAACAGCGCCAGCTGAGCCAGAAAGTGCGTTTTGAGTCGGCACCGTCCGTTGAAGAGGGTGTTGATGAGATTGCCGCTGCCACCCCGGTGACCGACGCCCAGGCGTCCCATACCGAGCTGGCGAAGGTGGATCTGCCTACGGTGGTTGAGCAGCCGACTCAGGATCAAGAAGAGTCCGCTGAGAACCGTGATAACGCCGGGATGCCGCGCCGCTCACGTCGTTCTCCGCGTCACCTGCGCGTCAGCGGTCAGCGCCGTCGTCGCTACCGTGACGAGCGTTACCCGACCCAGTCGCCGATGCCGCTGACCGTAGCCTGTGCATCGCCGGAGATGGCGTCAGGTAAAGTGTGGATCCGCTACCCGGTCGCTCAGAGCGCTGAGCCGGTACAGGAAGAAACCACCGTTGAGACCGCACCGGAAGCTATCCAGCAGCCGATCGTTGAGCCAGCGATTGAACCGATTGCTGCCTCCGTCGCCGCTGAACCTGCCGTTGCGGAACCCGCAGCCGCTGAACCGGTAGCCGTTGAGCCTGCTGCGGTTGAACCTACTGTCGTCGAGCCGGAAGCCGCCGTGAGCGAGCCACAGCCTGCCACAGTGGAGACAACGCATCCTGAAGCGATTGAGACACCGGTTGATGAACAGCCGCAGCTGATCGCTGCGGAAGACGTGCCGGTTGCTGAGCACATCGCTGAGATTGCAGAGCCTGCTGAAGCCCCGGCTGAACAGGTAGAAGAGGTGAAAGCCGCTGAGCCTGTAGTTGAAGCGAAACCTGTAGTTGAAGCGAAACCTGAAGTTGAGACGAAGCCAGAAGCTGAGACGAAACCTGCCGTTGAAGCGCAGCCTGTCGCGGCGGCGCAGCCAGAGCCGGAAGCAAAACCGGTGGTGGAGCCGAAGCCGGAGGTTGAAGTTAAGCCTGCCGCTACGGTTAAACCTGCCGCTGAACCTGTCGCCGCTAAGCCGCTGCACAGCTTTGCCACCGCGCCGATGACCCGTGCCCCGGCCCCGGAATACATTCCTGAGCCGCCACGTCACAGCGACTGGGTTCGCCCGGCGTTTGAGTTCTCGGGCAAAGGTTCTGCAGGCGGCCATAGCGCTACCCATCAGGCCACCGCCCCTGCAACGCGCCCGCAGCAGCCTGAGTAAGGCGGCGCACTGAGCGTAACAAGCCGACCTCCGGGTCGGCTTTTTTTATGCCTCGCTGGCGGGCAGGCGCATACCGGTGATGCCGGGTACCGCCTCGCGCATCATTTGCAAAAAGGCTCGCAGGCGGGCTGGATAGTAACGCGCCCACGGGTAAACCAGATGCACCGGCAGCGGGGCGGGCTCCCAGTCGGGCAGCAGATTGACCAGCCGGCCCTCACGCAGATCTTCCGCCACCGCCCAGCTTGAGATGATCACCGCGCCTAATCCTTGCAGGGCCGTACTGCGCGCAACATAGAGGCTGTCGGTATAGAGCCGTGGGGCGATGGTCACCTGCTCAACCTCCCCGGCGGTATGTGTCAGGCTGATGCTGTGCTGATAGAAGGTACTGAGCGCTACCCACGGCAGCGCCGCCAGCTGCTGCGGCCCGGTCACGGCAGGGTAATCAGCCAGCAGCGCAGGCGCAATCACGACGCTGCGTGGCACCTCCGCCAACAGCACCGACACCGTACTCGGATCGATCTCCGCGCCGACGCGGATGGCGCAGTCGATGTTGGCACTCAGAAAATCGACGTTTTTATCGTTCAGCAGCCACTCAACCGAGAGCTGCGGATGCTGGCCAAGAAAACGGGTCAGCGGCGCAAGCAGTTGCTCCTGGCCGAAGGCGTGCGGGGCGCGCACTCGCAGGGTGCCGACCGGCTCATCTCCGGCGTGGCTCACCTCATCCTCAAGGGTGGACCAGGCCGCGAGCAGCCGCCTGGCATGCTGATAGCAGCGCTCGCCGTCGTCGGTTAGCTTCATGGCGTGGGTCGTGCGCAGGATCAGCTTCACCCCCAACAGGGTCTCCAGCGACTGGAGACGACGGCTGACCGTGGCCTGGGTCGTCTCTAACAGTCTGGCCGCCGCCGACAGGGAGCCGCTCTCAACGATGCGTACAAAGGTGTGCATCAGGTCAACCCTGTCTATACGTTCTGTTCGCTTCATTTTATTTTTGCCTATACGTTTCGCGTATAGCTCTTTTACCACTGGACCGGCTACCGCGTCACGCCATCTTCAGCAAAAATGTCCTCACACCATCTTTGAGGACATGATTATGAACCGCCAGGCATCACCCTTTGACGTACCGCGCTGGATTATCTTTATCCTGGCGATGGGAGCCGGATTCAGCGTTGCCGCCATCTATTATGCTCAGCCACTGCTGCCGCTGATGGGTCGCGATCTCCATCTAACCGTTAACGGCATGGGGCTTGTGCCAACGCTGACCCAGGCGGGTTACGCACTGGGCATTCTGTTCCTGCTGCCGCTGGGGGACCGCTACGATCGCCGAATGCTGATCCTGGTAAAATGTGCCGCGCTGGCCCTCTTCCTGCTGGCCTGTAGCCTGACCAGTCATCTCAATACGCTGCTGGCGGTAAGCCTGCTGCTGGGGATGGCCGCCACGATGGCGCAGGATATCGTGCCGGCTGCGGCGATCCTTGCCCCGGAAGGCAAACAGGGTAAAACCGTCGGCACCGTGATGACAGGCCTGCTGCTGGGGATCCTGCTCTCCCGGACGGTGAGCGGCTTCGTGGGTGCGGCCTTTGGCTGGCGGGTGATGTACCAGCTGGCAGCGGCGAGCATAGCGTTTATCGGCGTCGTGATGTGGGCCGTACTGCCGCGCTTTGCTACGCACTCTAACCTCAGCTATCCGGCGCTGATGCGCTCTGTAGCCCAGCTGTGGGGGCGCTACCCTGCCCTGCGCCGCGCCGCGCTGGCGCAGGGTTTTCTCTCGGTGGCCTTTAGCGCCTTCTGGTCTACCCTGGCGGTGATGCTGCTGGATCGTTTTCACCTTGGCAGCGCGGTAGCGGGCACCTTCGGCATTGCCGGGGCGGCAGGTGCGCTGGCTGCTCCGCTGGCCGGTGGCCTGGCCGACCGGGTCGGCGCGGCGAAAGTTACCCAGTTGGGTGCGGCACTGGTAACCCTCTCCTTTGCCCTGATGTTTGCCCTGCCGCTGCTCTCTACCCAGCTGCAGCTGGCGGTGATTGCGATTGCGGCGGTGGGTTTCGATCTTGGATTGCAGTCGAGCCTGGTTGCACACCAAAACCTGGTGTACAGCCTGGAGCCGCAGGCACGAGGCCGTCTCAACGCCCTGCTGTTTACCGTTGTGTTTATCGGCATGGCGGCTGGCTCTGCCCTCGGCAGTAAAATCTACACGCTGGCAGGCTGGCCTGGCGTCGTGGCCCTGGCAACGGTCTCAGGTATTATTGCCCTGGCCATCCGCCTGACATCGGGTACGCGTCGCGCAGCGGTAGCAAACGTGGGATAAAAAAAAGCCGCCCCGGTCAATGAGGGCGGCCTGCAAAGAGAGCTCATACCTGTCCACTCAACCGGACAGGTTTTCTTTTTTTAGGAATTAATCTGGAACAGCGACATGCCCTGCATATCGGAAAACGCTTTATAGGATGCCTGTAGCGCCGCCTGCTGCATGGTGTAGGAGGAGATAGCCGCATTCCAGTCAACGTCAACCAGATCGCTCATCTGCTGGGTCTGGCCCAGAGCGCGATCGGTACCCAGCGCGTCGAGGTTATCCAGCTCGTTAAGCTGGGTCCCGACCTCCGCACGCACGGTCAGGACGTTGTTAAGGGCATTACGCAGGCCGCGGTTGGTTTTATCCATGACTTCTTGCGCCTTAGTCTGGGCTGTTTCATCCCCGCTTACCGGCGTTTTCAGCGAAGCAATCGCCGAATCGAGCATGGCAAACAGGTTGGTTTCTGGCGCGGTGCCGTCCGGCTCGGGCACCGCGTTGCTGGTCACACTGTCAAAAACCTGGGTGCCGGTGTGGGCAATGACCATAGTCCGCGCCGCGTCTACCTGCTGGGTAATCGGCTGCGCGCCGCCGCCATACTGACCGGTAGTCTGATCGAACGGTGCGCTTTCAGTTTTGTAGCCGCCAAAAATATAGCGACCGTTACCGTCGGTGCTATTGGCAAGGTTCATGATCTGATCGCGAATACCCTGCAGATCGGTTGCCAGCGAGGCGCGGTCATCATCGCTCAAGGAGCCGTTGCCGCTGTTGATCACTTTGGACTGCGCGGACTGGATCGCAGTCGAGACCTGATCCAGAATGCTGTCTTCCAGCGACACTTTCTGAGTGGCGAAGGTACGAGCCAGCTGATACTGGCTGTTCTGTGTCTGAGCCTGGGAGAGCACCACCGCCTGCGAGGCGGCGATAGGATCATCGGAGGCACGGTTTACGCGCTTGCCGGTAGACATCTGCTCGCCATAGCTTAGCCATTTGCTCTGCGAACTGGTGACACCACGCATGTTTTGTTCATACATCATCTGAGTGCTAACGCGCATCATTAACCTCTTGCTTAGCGGATGTTCAGTAACGCATCAAACAGCGAGCTTGCCGTCTGTAAGACCTGTGCGTTTGCGAGATAATATTGCTGGTAACGCTGCAGGTTACCGTACTCTTCGTCGAGGTTAACCCCGGAGATAGACTGCTGCTGGTTGCTCAGCTGGGTCACCACGTTATCCTGGGTGGTGCTGCTGCTCTTCAGCGTGGCCGTGGTGCTGCCCACGGTACTGACCAGCGCGGCATAGGCATCGTTGAAGCTCTTGTTGCCGCCGACGCTCTTGCTTTTCTGCAGATCCAGCAGCGCCTGGCCGTTGACGTTATCGCTGTCGCCGCTGGTGGCCGATGCCGCCATAGCGATTTTCGACTCGTCCTTAAACGCCAGATCCATATTGACGATGGCATTCGCCGTCGGCTTGATAATAAAGCTGTCGTTATTGCCCGCACCGTTGGTAGCGCTGATGCTCACCTTCAGGCCGTCAAAGTTCAGGCTGCCGTCATTCGCATCCGGCGTAGCGGTAAACGAGGTATTATCTGACAGGCGAGTCACCTGCCATTTCGATCCGTCATAAACCACTTTATAGTCGGTCGCCTGGACTTTGCTGCTATCACTTACCGTGGTGGTCAGCGCCGCATCGCCGGTGTTGCGCGCGTTGCTCAGCGTAGAAGGCGAACCGATGGTAAAGAAGTCACCGCCCTGGTCACCGTTGGCATCATAGCCTTTAGCATGCTGAGCATTGAAGGCATCGGCAAAGGAGAGCGCCAGCTGGCCCAGCGAGTTACGGGTCTGGTCGAGGTTCTGGCTGCGGAAGGTCAGCAGCCCGCCGAGGGAGCCGCTGTTGAGCAGCTTCTCTGGGATCTCAACGTTGCCTGCGGTGGCATCAACGTAGGCCACGGTGGTACGGGACGGATCCGCGCTGGACGGTACGGCAGCCAGCTGGCGGGAAGCGCTGCCCTGAACCAGGGTATAGCCATTCGCCATGCTGATGTTATAGGTGCCGCCGTCCTGGACGCTTACTTCCACGCCCACGATCTTGTTAAGTTCGCTTACCAGCTGATCGCGCTGATCCAGCAGATTGTTTGGCGAGGCGCCAGCGCCTACCCCGGTCAGACGGGAGATCTGATCGTTGAGATTGGCAATCTGGGTGGTGTAATTGTTGATCTGATCCACGCTGGAGGAGATAGACAGGTTAACCTGCTTATCCTGATCGCGCAGATACTGATCGGTTACCTTGAACTGGTTTACCAGCCCATCGGCTTTGCCCAGCAGCGTCTGGCGAGAGGCCGGATCCTCGGCATTGCTCACCAGCGTTTGCAGGCTAGTAAAGAAGTCCTGCATGGTGGTGGCCAGGGTATTCGTCGAGCCAGAGAGCATGTCGTCAATTTTGGACATCTGCTCGTAGCGCGTTGTCAGGCCGCTGCTCTGGGTCTGCGCGGCGCGCAGCTGATTGGTGATGAAGGCATCATATTCGCGTTGGACGCCGGTGACGTTCACCCCGTTACCTACCCAACCGCCTGCACCCAGCGTACTGTTTGCCTGTGCCAGCACCGTAGTCTGACGGGTATAGCCCGCGACGTTATAACTGGAGATGTTATTACTGACGGTATTCAGCGCGGCCTGGGCTGCACTCAGCCCGCTCATGGCGCTGTTAATCAAGCTACTGGACATGGAGATTCCTTATACACTTTTAGACATAAGTCCTGCTAACGATTATCGGCAGCGCCAGGCTGAACTTGATAGCTGTCAAAACAGATTTTCAATATCGTTGCTGTAGGCTTTACTGACCTTATCGCTAAGGGATTTCAGCTGCTGGATCATGCTGGTGAGCTTGCGAGCATAGTTCGGATCGGTAGCGTAGCCCGCGCTCTGCAACGCCTGCGCCCCCTGCTCGGCGGTTGCCGCGGTGGTAACGGCGGCATAGCGCGGGTTACGCGACAGCAGGCCAACGTAGTCCGACAGCGCCTCCAGATAGGAGCCGTAGACGCGGAACTTCGCCTTTACCTTTTTGGCTTCACCGTTCTCATATTCGGTGGTGGTGATCTCGGTGGTAGGCCCCTTCCAGCTGCTGCTGGCCTTGACGCCAAACAGGTTAAAGCTCGGCTCACCGTTTTCGCGCTTGATCTGCCGCTGCCCCCAGCCGGACTCCAGCGCTGCCTGGGCGAGGATCAGGTGGTGCGGCACCCCGCTCTGCTCGCTGGCCAGCCGCGCCGGCAGTGAGAGCTGGGCAAGGAACTCTTTGCTGTCGCCAGAGAGCGCAGCATCGTTGCCTCCACCGTCGGGCGTTTTCGGCATCGCCTTGCGCACCATCTGGGTCAGGGCCTGGTTTTGATAACTGGTCACCGTTTCCAGCGGGAACTTCATCGGCACCTGCGAAGGTGCCTCTGCGGGTTCGCTCTGGCCACCGGACATCTGCTTCACCATCATCTCCGCCAGCCCCAGCCCCTTGCCTGCGGTCATCTGCTGGGCAATCTGCTGGTCATACATGCTGGTATACATGCGGGTGGAGTCGCTGCTGAACAGGCCGTCTTTTGGCAGGGCTTCACGCATACTTTTCAGCATCATCTGCACGAACATCCCTTCCACCTGACGGGCCACCGGACGCAGGTTAGCCTGCGGATCCTGCCCGGCCTGGGTTTTCAGTTCATTCAGCGATTGCGCATCCCATGCCGCGCTCGCCATCATCCGGCTGTCGGTTAGCATTAGATAATTTCCAGTTTCGCGCGCAGGCAGCCTGCGCTCTGCATTGACTGAAGGATCGACATCAGATCGATCGGCGTCGCGCCCAGCGCGTTCAGCGCCCGGACAACGTTGTTCAGGTTGGCGCTGGAGCGGACGCTCTGCAACGAACCGCCGCTCTGGCGCAGATCGATCTGCGTCTGCGGGGTGACCACGGTCTCGCCGCCGCCGAACGGCGTATCCGGCTGGCTGACGTTGGCCTGGCGGTTTACCGTCACGGAGAGGTTACCCTGGGCCACCGCACAGCTGTCCAGCGTCACTTCGCGGTTCATGACCACCGAGCCGGTACGGGAGTTGATCACCACCTTCGCATCCTGCGGCGTCACGCCCACTTCCATATTCTGGATATCGGCAAGGAAACGCACCTGCGAGCTGTTGCCGCTCGGCACGCGGATCTGGATGGTACGCGCATCCAGCGCCGTGGCGCTGCCGTAGCCGCGAGAGCGGTTGATGGTGTCGGTGATCTGCTGTGCGAGGGTGAAATCTTCCTGATTCAGCTGCAGGTTGATGGTGTTGCCAGAGCCGAACTGGGTCGGCAGCTCACGCTCGACTACCGCGCCGCCGGTGATGCGGCCGCCGTTAAGCTGGTTAACCTGCACGCTGCTGCCGCCGGCCGCTGCGCCCGCGCCGCCGACCAGCACGTTACCCTGTGCCAGGGCATAGACCTGGTTATCAACCCCTTTTAGCGGGGTCATCAGCAGCGTACCGCCGCGCAGGCTCTTGGCGTTACCCATTGAGGAGACCACCACGTCGATGGTCTGTCCCTGGCGGGCAAAGGCCGGGAACTGCGCGGTTACCATTACCGCCGCCACGTTCTTGAGCTGCATGTTGGTCCCGGCGGGGACGGTGATCCCCATCTGGGAGAGCATGTTGTTCAGGCTCTGGGTGGTAAACGGCGTCTGGGTGGTCTGGTCGCCCGTACCGTCCAGGCCGACAACCAGCCCGTAGCCAATCAGTGAGTTCTGTCGTACGCCCTGTACGCTGGTGAGGTCGCGGATGCGCTCGGCCTGGGCAATGGTTGCTACCAGTACCAGCGCGATCCCTGCCAGATATTTAAACATTGGTCACCCCGTTACATCGGCGAGAGGTTAAGGAAGAAACGCTGCAGCCAGCCCATATTCTGCGCTTCGTTGATATAGCCGTTGCCGACATATTCGATGCGCGCGTCCGCCACCTGGGTGGACGGAACGGAGTTGCTGCCGCTGATGGTGCGTGGGTTCACGACACCGGAGAAGCGGATGAACTCAGTGCCCTGGTTGATGGCGATCTGTTTTTCACCCACGACGTGTAAGTTGCCGTTGGCCAATACCTGGTCAACCGTGACGGTCAGCGTTCCGCTGAAGGTGTTGCTGGCGTTGGCCCCACCCTTACCGTTAAAGCTGTTGCCACCGGAGGCATCGACATCCGCACGGGCGTTGCCAAACAGGCCTTCTAAGTAGCGCGGCGTGGTATCGACGCCGAAGTTGGTTTTGCCGTCGCGGCTGGCGTTCGCCGAGGAGCTTTTACTGGCGCTGACGTTCTCTTGCAGCACGATGGTCAGCGTATCGCCTACGTTACGCGGTCTGCGATCCTCAAACAGCGGTTGATAGCCGTAGTTAATCGGCTGGGCAGTCTGGAAAATGGAGCCGTTGACAATGGGCTGCGGGCCTGGCGTCGGCTGCGCGGTGGTTGCGCCCTGCACCAGCGGCGTCGAGGGGATCCAGGCACACCCGTTAAGGGTGAGTGCCACCAAAGCCATAAGCGGATAACGAAACGCGGCGGATTTATGCATTGCTTTCATCTTCGAAATCAGGGGCCCGGCGCGGCGATTACTACCGCGCCGGAGCGCGCCTTAGAGTTGCGTCAGTTTTTGCAGCATCTGATCGGTGGTCGATACGGCTTTACTGTTAATTTCGTAAGCGCGCTGAACCTGGATCATATTCACCAGCTCTTCAGCGACGTTCACGTTAGAGGTCTCTACATACCCCTGGTAGAGCAGCCCCGTACCGTTCAGGCCGGGCGTCGTATCGTTCGGCGCGCCGGAGGACTGGGTTTCGGTGTAGAGGTTCTCACCAATGCTTTCCAGACCGGTATCGTTCATAAAGGTGGTCAGATTGAGCTGTCCTACCTGTACCGGCGCGGCCTGGCCCTGCTGGGTCACGCTCACTACGCCGTCACGGCCAATGGTGATACTCAGGGAGTTCGCCGGAATGGTAATGGCTGGCTGCACCTGGAAGCCGCCCGCCGTCACCAGCTGGCCGTTCTGATCCACCTGGAAAGAGCCGTCGCGGGTATAGGCTGAGGTACCGTCCGGCAGCATCACCTGGAAGAAGCCCTGGCCTTTGATCGCCACGTCTTTGCTGTTGTTGGTCTGAGAGAGGTTACCCTGGCTGTGCAGGCGCTCGGTGGCCACCGGACGGACGCCGGTACCAATCTGCAGGCCTGACGGCAGCGTGGTCTGCTCGGAAGACTGGGCGCCGGGCTGGCGAACGGTCTGGTAGAGCAGATCTTCAAAGACCGCGCGCTGACGCTTGAAACCATTGGTGCTGACGTTCGCCAGGTTGTTGGCGATGACGTCCATATTGGTTTGCTGGGCGTCGAGGCCGGTCTTGGCAATCCATAAGGAGTTAATCATAAATAGTCCTGTATTAGCTCATCGACAGCAGTGAGTTAGCACGCTGCTCATTTTCATCAACGCTGCTGATGACCTTCATCTGCATCTCAAAGCGACGCGCGCTGGCGATCATATCGGTCATCGCTGCAACCGGCTTCACGTTGCTCCCCTCCAGCACGCCCGACATCACGCGGATGGTGGGATCGGCCTGCAGGGTGGCGCCACGGGTCGCCTGGGCGGCCTGGCTGAGACGGAACATGCCGTCATCGCCGCGTACCACTTCGGCTCCGGTCGCCTTGACCAGCTTCAGCTTGCCAATAGGCGACACCGTATTAGGCGGATCCCCTGGGGTCAGCGCCGAGATGGTGCCGTCGGCCGCAATGGTGATCTCCGCCCCTTCCGGCACGGCAATCGGACCCGCATCGCCCATTACCGGGTTGCCCTGGATGGTCAGCTGACCCGCCGGACTCACCTGCATGTTACCGTTGCGGGTATAGCCCTCGGTGCCGTCCGGGGTTTGCACCGCCAGCCAGCCGTCCTGTTGCAGGGCAACGTCCAGCGGGCGGGAGGTGTAATCCATCTGGCCTGGGGTCATATCCGCGCCAGGAGTAGACGCGGTCACCAGCGTGCGCGTGGGCAGCGACAGACCCTCTACCGGCACGGCGCGCAGCGCGTTGAGCTGCGCACGGAAGCCCGGCGTAGAAGCGTTCGCGAGGTTGCTGGCCGTAACCGCCTGCTGGTTGAGCGTCTGGCTGGCCGCGCCCATCGCGGTATATATTGCGTGATCCATGAAGCCGTCCCGTCAGGCGCTTAGCGCAGGTTAACCAGGGTGTTGAGGATCTGGTCCTGGGTTTTGATGGTCTGCGCGTTTGACTGATAGTTACGCTGCGCGACGATCATATTGACCAGCTCTTTACTCAGATCGGTGTTGGATGCTTCCAGCGCGCCGTTGGTCAGGGTGCCGAAGTTACCGGTGCCTGCGGTGCCCAGCAGCGCCACGCCGGAGGACTGGGTCGCCGTCCAGACGTTGTCGCCTTCAGAGGCCAGGCCTTCGTTGTTAGCGAAGTTAGCCAGCACGATCTGGCCCAGCAGCTGGGTCTGCTCGTTAGAGTAGTTACCCACGACGGTGCCGTCGTCGTTGATCTGGTAGCTCACCAGGTCACCCGGCTTGTAGCCGTTCTGGCTGGTCGCCACGATGTTGTTCGCGCCGGTGTTCTGCTGCATGGAGTTAAGGAAGCTCAGGCTAAAGGTCGCCGGGGTCGCGCCCGGGATCGTTGCCGTCGTCACGCTGGCGGTGCCGCCGGAGGTCAGCGCGCCGGTGTTGCTGAAGCCCAGGGTAGTGGAGAGCGTCGCGGCGCTGTTGGCCACGCTGCTGTCCTGGGTGTAGACATTCCAGGTGTTGCTTGTCCCGCTCTTCACGAAGTAGACGTTCATGTCGTGAGAGTTACCCTGGCTATCGAAAACGGTAACCGAGCCTTTTTTGTTGTAGCTGTCGGCGTTGGTCGGATCAAAGGCCAACGTCGGCGCAGCGTCGGTGGAGTTCAGGTTGATCTGCATCGCCGCAGTGTCGGTGGTTTTCGCCGCCATCAGGGTGTTCGGAATGGAGATCGCCGTCGGGTTTGCACCCTGCTGGATGGTCGGCGGGGTGCCGGTGGCCGGGAAGCCGGTCAGCTGCAGGCCCTGCATGTTAACGATGTTGCGGTTTTCGTCCAGCTTGAACTGACCGTTGCGGCTGTAGAACACCGAGCCGTTGCTGTCGACCAGGCGGAAGAAGCCGCTCTGGCTGATGGCGACGTCCAGGCCGCGACCGGTGTTGGTGGTCGTGCCGTCGGTGAAGTCCTGGGTAATACCCGCAACCTTCACGCCGAGACCGACTTTAGAACCGGCAAACATATCGGCGAAGGACGCGGTGCCAGATTTAAAGCCATAGGTGGCGGAGTTGGCGATGTTGTTACCAATGACATCGAGGTTGGTGGCCGCAGCATTCAGGCCGCTGACCGCTTGTGAGAAGGCCATGACTTACTCCTGATAAGTGTTAAGGCTTATATAATCTGCCGTACTTCGTCGAGGGTGGTGGTACCGTAGGTACCCAAATCTAAGGTGTTACCGGTGCTGCCTTTGGTAATGCCCTGCACCAGCGCAAACTGCAGCGGCTGGGCCACCAGCTGGGTGGAGCCGCTGCTGGCACCGATCGATACGCTGTACGAGCCGTCCGGAGCAGCAGTGCCGTCGGTCATCTTGCCGTCCCAGCTAAAGGTGTGAACGCCTGCGCTCAGCGCGCCAATATCAATGGTGCGTACCACCTGACCATTTTTATCCGTAACGGTCGCGGTGACTTTATCCGCCGCCTGGGTCAGCTCAACGCCAAACGGGGTGGTGCTCTCGCTGCCCGCCAGCACGGTAGTGCCCGGGATCATCACCCCGTGGCCGATCAGCGTGCTCGCCTGCAGCGACTGGCTGTTGTCAATCTGGCCGGAGATGGCGCCCAGCGTCGTGTTGAGCTTCTCAATGCCGCTGACGGTATTGATCTGCGCCAGCTGGGTGGTCAGCTCGTTGTTCTCCATCGGATTGGTGGGATCCTGGTTTTTGAGCTGTGCCACCAGCAGCGTCAGGAAGCTGCTCTGCAGATCCGTTGCGCTACTGCCGGAGGTCGCGCTGGTAGCTGTCGATGTGGCGGTAGTGCTGGTAGTGTCGTTGAGATTTACAGCGATAGACATGCGACTCTCCTTTATGAGCCAAGCGTGAGCGTTTTCAGCATCATGCTCTTCACGGTGTTAAGTACTTCAACGTTTGCCTGGTAACTGCGCGAGGCGGACATGGAGTTAACCATCTCGCCAACGACGTCCACGTTGGGCATCCGCACGTAGCCTTTGGCATCGGCAAGCGGATTGCCTGGCTCAAAGACCAGCTTGTCCGGCGCCTGGCTCTCGATGACGTTGGCGACCTTAACGCCGCCGGTAGCCGCGCCTGGCGCCGCGTTCACCTGGAACACCACCTGCTTGGCACGGTAGGGCTGGCCGTCGGGACCGGTGACGCTGTCGGCGTTCGCCAGGTTACTGGCCGCCACGTTCAGCCGCTGTGACTGAGCGGTCAGCGCCGATCCGGCGATATCAAAAATGTTCAGTAAAGCCATCTATTAATTCCCCCCCTGCAGCACGCTCATCATGCCTTTAATCTGTCCACCCAGAACGCTCAGCCCGGTCTGGTATTGCAGGCTGTTATCGGCAAACTGGGTACGCTCCCGGTCCATATCGACGGTGTTACCGTCCAGCGATGGCTGATCGGGAATGCGATAGAGCAGTTCAGTAGAGGGTGCGGCGATGGTCTGGGCAGGAATATGGCGGGCAGAGGTCAGCGCCAGCGATACTCCGCTGGTTTCGGCCCGGCCGCGCTCCATCACTTTTTTAAGTTCGCTGGCAAAATCCATATCGCGCGCCTGATACCCCGGGGTATCAGCGTTAGCAATGTTGGCGGCCAGAACTTCCTGGCGCTGGGCGCGCAGGTTTAATGCTTCTTGCTGAAATCGTAGCGCGGCATCGAGTTTATCGAGCATGTCTCCCCCGCTGATGACGTTACGCTGATGAGAAAATGACAGATGACAGCTTAAAGGGCAGAGGGCACGCCTTATCGTTGGAATAAACGCAAAATGCGTCGCTATTTATTGCGTTGATAGATCTGCACGAGGGGTAAAATCCCCTCACTCTCTCATCCAGGCAGGAGTTAGCCATGCACAGTGTGAAAAGCGTATGCGGCGCAATATTGCTGTTCGTCAGTCCACTGGCTGCGGCGCAGGATCTCACCGCCCAGCTGACCACCTTTTTTGCTCAACGGCTGGCGGGCTTTAGCGATGAGGTCGCCGTTACGGTGCGTACCCCGGCCAATCTGCTGCCTGCCTGTGAACAACCGGCACTGAGCGTCGCGGGTAGCGCAAAGCTGTGGGGCAACGTTAACGTGCTGGCCCAGTGTGCGAATGAGAAACGCTATTTACAGGTCACGGTAGAGGCGACCGGCAACTATGTTGTCGCAGCCCAGGCGATTACGCGTGGCAGCACGCTGGAGCCGGGCAGCGTTACCCTGAAACGTGGCCGTCTGGATCGGCTCCCGCCGCGCACCATGCTGGATATTAATCAGGCCCAGGATGCGGTCAGCCTGCGCGATCTCGCGCCGGGCCAGGCGATTCAGCTCTCGATGCTGCGCCAGTCGTGGCGGGTCAAAGCGGGACAGCGAGTACAGGTGATCGCCAGCGGCGACGGCTTTAGCGTAAACGGTGAAGGCCAGGCGCTGAACAACGCCTCGGTGGCGCAAAACGCCCGCGTGCGCATGGCGTCGGGTCAGGTGGTGAGCGGAACGGTGGCGCCTGATGGGAATATTCTTATTAATCTGTAATCTTTTTAAAGATTTTGCGGCCCTTGCCGATAATTAAGCAATATATGATGATGGCAGGCCTTAACGCCGCGAACCCTCGATGAGGACAACACTATGAGCATTGATCGTACATCGCCTTTAAAGTCGGTTAGCACTGTCCAGCCGCGCGAAACTCACGACACTCAGACTCCAAAAACGCGTCTGGAAAAATCCGCTACGGCGAACAGCACCAGCGTCACCATCAGCAATGCGCAGACCAAGCTGACCCAGGCAGGCAGTGACGACATTAATATGGAGCGCGTTGAAGCACTGAAAACCGCGATCCGCAACGGCGAGCTGAAGATGGATACCGGCAAAATTGCCGACGCCCTGATTAGCGAAGCGCAGAGTTTCCTACAGAGTAAGTGAGCGTATGAGCAAACTGTCAGAAGTTCTTGATCAAATGACAGTTATCCTGAACGCGCTGAAAGGCGTGATGGATGCTGAGCAACAACATCTTTCGGCGGGCCAGATCAACGGCAGCGCGCTACAGCGTATTACCGAAGAGAAGAGTTCGTTGCTCGCTTCGCTGGACTACCTTGAACAGCAGCGTCGTGCCGAACAGAATATGAAGCAGAGCGCAAACGATGATATCGCAGGCCGCTGGCTGACTATCACCAAAAAAACGCAGCATCTGCGCGAGCTTAACCAGCACAACGGCTGGCTGCTGGAGGATCAAATCCAGCGCAACAGGCAGGCGCTGGAGGTGTTAAAACCGCATCAGGAGCCCGCCCTTTACGGCGCAAATGGCCAGACCTCGGTTTCTCATCGCGGCGGCAAGAAAATCTCTATCTGACCTCTTCCTGCACAGGCCCGGGCACCGCTGCCCGAGCCTCTATTGCTTTACGCCGTCCGGCGAGCAAACTCCTTCACCTTAAAGCCCAGCAGCGCCAGCGTGGCGAAGTAGGCTATTGCCCCCACCGCGACTACCGCCATCAGGCGCAGCAGACGCCAGGCCATCGTTCCCTGCGACCACTCTGGCATCACCGAGAGCACGCCCAGCAGCGCTGCGGCCATCACCATCACCGCCACCACCAGACGTAGCAGAAAACGCTGCCAGCCCGGCTGCGGGGTAAAGATCTTCTGCTTGCGCAGCTGCCAGTAGAGCAGGCTGGCGTTAAGGCAGGCCGCCAGGCCAATGGAGAGCGACAGCCCGGCATGTTTGAGCGGGCCGATAAACGCCAGGTTCATCAGCTGGGTCATAATCAGCGTGACGATAGCGATCTTGACCGGGGTTTTAATATCCTGGCGCGAGTAGAATCCTGGCGCCAATACCTTCACCACAATCAGTCCCATCAGCCCCACGGAGTAGGCGATCAGCGCTCGCTGGGTCATCAGCGCGTCAAAGGCGGTGAATTTACCGTACTGGAACAGCGAGACCGTCAGCGGTTTGGCAAGCAGTCCCAGCGCCACGGCGCTCGGCAGCGCCAGCAGGAAGCAGAGGCGCAGGCCCCAGTCCATCAGGCGGCAGTATTCGTCATGGTTGCCGCTGGCGAAGCTGCGGGAGAGCGACGGCAGCAGAATGGTACCCAGCGCCACGCCCAGCACGCCGGAGGGGAACTCCATCAGGCGGTCGGCATAGTACATCCACGACACCGAACCGGAGACCAGAAACGAGGCAAAAATGGTGTTGATGATCAGCGAGATCTGGCTGACCGAAACCCCAAGAATAGCCGGGCCCATCTGCTTAACGACGCGGATCGCTCCGGCATCGCGCAGGCTGATGCGCGGCAGCACCAGCATGCCGATCTTTTTGAGGTGCGGCAGTTGGTAGAAAAGCTGCAATACGCCGCCGACGGTGACCGCCCAGGCCAGCGCCAGCACCGGCGGGTGAAACAGCGGTGCGGCAAAGAGCGCAAAGCCAATCATGCTGATGTTTAAGAAGGTAGGTGCGAAGGCCGGTACCGAGAAACGGTTCCAGGTGTTAAGGATCGCCCCTACCAGCGAGGCCAGCGAAATCAGCAGAATATAGGGAAAGGTGATCTTCAGTAGCTGGGTGGTGAGCGCAAACTTGTCGGCGGTATCAGCAAAGCCCGGCGCGGTAACCATAATGACCCAAGGGGCGGCCAGCATCCCGGCGATGGTGACAATCGCCAGCACCAGGGTCAGCAGTCCTGAGACGTAGGCGACAAAAACGCGGGTGGCATCCTCGCCCTCTTTGCTTTTGTACTCGGCCAGAATGGGAACAAACGCCTGGGAAAATGCGCCCTCTGCAAAGATGCGGCGCAGCAGGTTGGGGAGCTTGAACGCCACGAAGAACGCATCGGTTGCCATCCCTGCGCCAAACACCCGCGCCACGATGGCGTCGCGGGCAAAACCCAGCACGCGGGAGAAGAGAGTCATCGAGCTGACCGCAGCCAGCGATTTTAATAAATTCATTACTGTATTAATCCGAACCCTGCGGCAAAACGCCTGCATAGCAGGCGTTAGAAGAAGCGCTTAGTCTACCTGGATTGCCATGAAATACTACATCCAGATGTTACAGCGAATTATTCGGCCATCGCCTCGCGCCAGAGCCTGTCGATGATGCGCTGGGCCAGCACCGCCTGCTCCCCGGAGGTTTCAGGCGCAGTCTGATTTTTCACGCAGGTGATAAAGTGCTGGGCGCAGCCTACGAAGCCGCGCTGCTCAAGGGTACTTTGCCAGCCGGGGATCGGCCGCAGCGTAATGCCGCTGCCCTGCTCTTCCCGCCACTCGCGCATGTCGGTGACGTCGTACAGGCCACCGTCGGTCACTGCCTGCACCCACTCGCGCTGGCTGCCCGCCCGGCGGTGCATGCTGGTGGTGATCTGTAGCGCGTCGTGGCTAAAGTGGTGCTCGGCGTAGATCATCGCCCCGTCGTCGTTAGCGATCAACGTGCCGCCGTTAAGCTGGCCTTCGCCGCCCGCCAGCCACAGGGCGGTGTCCACCACGTGGAGATAGTCATCCAGCAGCGTGAAGCGCAGATCGTGCGGCCCAACGCTGTCGCTACGGTGCTTATCCATGCGCAGCGATGCCCCATTGGCGAGCCGGGTTTTTAGATCGCGATAGAGCGGTGCGAAGCGACGGTTGAAGCCAACCATCAGGATCAGTTTTTTACGCGCGGCCAGCGCCACCAGCCGCTCGGCATCGGCAAGGTTCTCCGCCAGCGGTTTATCGACGCAGACATGCACACCGGCGTTCAGTAACTCGCTGACCACCGCGTAGTGCGAGGCCGTGGAGGTGTGGACAAATACCGCATCGCACTGGGCGGCCAGCTCCGGCAGCGATCCGGCGTAGGGCACCCGCCAGCGCTGGCAAATGCCTAACGCTTTTTCCCGCGACGGCGACCAGGCAGCCTGTAGCGTCCAGTCGGTAGCGGCTCCCAGCACCGGCAGCCAGGCCTTCTGGGCAATACCGCCCAGCCCTACTACGCCTATGCGTAACTGTGTCATGGTTAATCTCCCAGGTGTGCCAGCAGCGAATCGAGACGCTGCTTCAGTTCAGCGACCTCGCTCTCCAGCACCGTTACCCGCGCCGCGAGATCGTCTGGCTGTGCGTCGCCGTGCTCTGCGGGGGTAGCCTCCGGAGCCGCCTCGCCGCTAAACAGATGCATGTAGCGGCTTTCACGCTTGCCCGGCTCGCGCGGCAGGCGAACCACAAAGGGCCCATCCTCCCGCGCCGCCAGCGTGTCTAAGGTCTTTTCGACCTCCGGCACGTCGGCAAACTCATGCATTCTCGCCGCCCGCATGCGTAGCTCGCCCGGCGTCTGCGCACCGCGAAGCAGCAGCGTAGTGATAAGCGCCGTCTCGCCGCTGCTGAGCTTGAGGTTGCCAAACTCGGAGTTACAAAAGCGCTGCTCGTATTTTGTCACGCGGTTGCCGAAGCCGCTTACGTTGCGCAGATAGTGGCGCTTAACCAGCGCGTCGAGGAGATCCTGCACCTCGGCGTCGCCCAGCGACATAACGGGTTCACGGTTGGTTTTCTGATTGCAGGCGCTGACCACTGCGTTTAAAGAGAGAGGATACTGCTCCGGCGTCGTCACCTGCTTCTCCAGCAGGCAGCCAATAATCCGCGCTTCGGCGGGGCTTAACAGGATTTTCATTTTCTTCTTTCCTTAATTGCGGCCTGCGGTCCACTCCTGGGTGGTCAGCGCCGTCAGCACATGATCGCGCCACTCGCCGTCGATCAGCAGATAGGCTTTGGCATAGCCCTCTTTTTCAAAGCCCAGCCGCGCCAGCAGGCCGCCGCTGCGCTGGTTGTGCGGCATGTAGTTGGCCATAATGCGGTGGATATGCTGGGTGCGCTGCATATAGCGGATGGCGGCGGTCAGTGCCTCAAACATCAGCCCCTGCCCCTGCCACTTCTGTCCGATAGAGTAGCCCAGGTAGCAGGCGTGAAACGAGCCGCGCACCACGTTGGAGAAGTTGGCGACGCCCATGATCTCTTTTTCGTCGGGATCGAACAGCGCAAAGTAGAAGGCGCTTCCCTGCTTATGAAATTCGTTAATCATGCTGAGACGCGCCTGCCAGCCGGAAGGATAGCAGTGGCTCTCATCGCGTATTGGCTCCCAGGGTTTTAAAAACTGGCGGTTTTCTGCGTAGTAGTCTGCCAGACGCCATGCATCGCGCTCATGCACTAAACGCACCACCAGCCGGTCCGTCGTCAAGCGCGCTTTTGGAACGTTGTTACGATAGCCGAACATTCATCACCACTCCTGTCAATACGTCTTGTTACCCCTGCGGATAACTATACCTGCGCCAGGCCACTATTACGATAAAGAGCATCAATCAAAGCGTTGCTTTGATAAAAAAATATCGTCGCCGCAGCGGTGGGAAAACGGCCAGCAACCACGCAAAATAGCAGGGTAACTATTTTGACATTCCCAGGAGGGGAGATGTCCCGCGTATCGCAGGCCAGGCGCCTGGGTAAATATTTCCTGCTCATCGATAATATGCTGGTTGTGCTGGGTTTTTTTGTTGTCTTCCCGCTTATCTCCATTCGCTTTGTTGACCAGCTCGGCTGGGCGGCCCTGATGGTGGGCATTGCCCTCGGCCTGCGCCAGCTTATCCAGCAGGGGCTGGGGATCTTCGGGGGTGCTATCGCCGACCGCTTCGGCGCCAAACCGATGATCGTCACCGGTATGCTGATGCGGGCCGCCGGGTTCGCCACGATGGCCGTGGCACAGGAGCCGTGGCTGCTCTGGAGCTCGTGCATCCTCTCGGGCCTCGGCGGCACCCTGTTCGATCCGCCGCGCTCGGCGCTGGTGGTCAAGCTGATCCGCCCGCACCTGCGCGGACGTTTCTTCTCATTGCTGATGATGCAGGACAGCGCCGGGGCAGTCATCGGCGCCCTGCTCGGCAGCTGGCTGTTGCAGTACGATTTCCGCCTGGTGTGCGCCACCGGGGCGGTGATCTTTGTTATTTGCGCCGCCTTCAACGCCTGGCTGCTGCCGGCCTGGAAGCTCTCGACGGTGAAAACGCCGGTGCGGGAGGGACTCAGCCGGGTGATGCGTGACAAACGCTTCGTGACCTACGTACTCACCTTAACCGGCTACTACATGCTGGCCGTGCAGGTGATGCTGATGCTGCCGATCATGGTTAACGACATCGCTGGCTCGCCGGCGGCGGTGAAGTGGATGTATGCCATTGAGGCGAGCCTGTCGCTGACGCTGCTCTACCCCCTCGCCCGCTGGAGCGAAAAGCGCTTCCGCCTGGAGCAGCGTCTGATGGCTGGCCTGCTGTTTATGACCTTCAGCCTGCTGCCGATTGGCCTTGTCAGCTCGCTGCAGCAGCTCTTTACATTAATTTGCACGTTCTATATCGGCTCGATTATTGCCGAACCGGCGCGCGAAACCCTGAGCGCCGAGCTGGCGGACGCCAGGG
The DNA here is from genome assembly GCA_002918705.1 of Escherichia sp. ESNIH1. Taxonomy (GTDB): domain Bacteria; phylum Pseudomonadota; class Gammaproteobacteria; order Enterobacterales; family Enterobacteriaceae; genus Pseudescherichia. The sequence continues at coordinate 216,842 of PQKR01000008.1, forward strand.
CGCGGGGCAGCTACATGGGCTTTAGCCGCCTGGGTCTCGCCTTCGGCGGTTTCCTTGGCTATGCCGGGGGCGGCTGGCTGTTTGACGCCGGAAAAGCCTTCAGCCAGCCCGAGCTGCCGTGGGTGATGCTGTCAGCTATTGGCCTCATCACTCTCTTTGCGCTCTGGTGGCAGTTTAGCCCCCGCCATACCCAGACGGGGATGCTCGAGCCGGAGGCCTGATTTGAAAGGCGCTTTTTTCTCTTCCATACTGGTGGTTACGGACAACCATCACCTGGAGGGGAAAACGTGAAGCTCTATATTTACGACCACTGCCCGTACTGCCTGAAAGCCCGTATGATCTTCGGCCTGAAGAATCTGCCAGTTGAACTCAACGTATTGCTCAATGATGATGAGGCCACGCCTACCCGCATGATCGGTCAGAAGATGGCGCCGATCCTGCAAAAAGATGACAGCCGCTACATGGCTGAGAGTCTGGACATTGTGAAATACGTTGACCAGCTCGATGGCGAACCGCTGCTCACTGGCGCGCGTAACCCGGCCATTGAGGCGTGGCTGCGCAAGGTCAACGAGTACACCAACCGCCTGCTGATCCCGCGCTTTGCCAAAGCGCCGTTTGACGAGTTTGCGACGCCAGAAGCGCGTGCTTACTTTACCAATAAGAAAGAGGCTGCTATCGGCGACTTTAGCGAGCATCTGGCCCATACGCCGGGTCTGGTAAAAAAAATCAGCGACGACCTGCGCGATCTGGATAAGCATATCGTCCAGCCCAACGCGGTGAACGGCGAGCTCTCTGAGGATGATATCCACCTCTTCCCGCTGCTGCGTAACCTGACGATTGTGCCCGGTATTGTCTGGCCAACGCGCGTCGCTGACTATCGCGACAATATGGCCAAGCAGACGCAAATTAACCTCCTCTCTTCCATCGCGATTTAGCCCCTGGTTCGGCGGAAGCGCAGGTTTCCGCCACCGCTTTCAGCCTTTTCTGCTGTTACGCCTCCCGCTGGCACGCCAGACTGCTTTATGTCACGATGGCATCTATGGACAGCTATTGAGGGATCCCATGAAGAAGATTTTATTTGCCGCAGCCCTTATCGCAGGCGGGCTGCTGGCAGGCTGCAACCAGCTCACCCAATACACTGTGAGTGAGCAGGAGATCAACCAGGCGCTGCAAAAACACAATAACTTCTCCCGCGATATTGGCCTGCCGGGGGTAGCGGATGCGCATATCGTGCTAAATAACCTGGTCAGCGCCATTGGCCGTGAAGAGCCTAACAAAGTGACGCTTTCCGGGGATGCCGGGCTCGATCTGAACTCGCTGTTTGGTAGCCAGCAGGCCACCGTCAAGCTGAAGCTCAAGGCGCTGCCGGTCTTTAATAAAGAGAAAGGCGCGATTTTTCTTCAGCAGATGGAGGTGGTAGACGCCTCGGTGGTGCCGCAGAAGATGCAGCCGGTCGTGCAAACCCTGCTCCCCTATCTGAACCAGACCCTGCAGAACTACTTTAACCAGCAACCCGCGTACGTTCTGAGCGAGGACAGCAGCAAAGGCGAAGCGCTGGCGAAAAAGTATGCTAAAGGGCTGGAGATCAAAGCGGGCGAGATCGTTATTCCGTTCGTTAACTAATTGGGCGGCCGTCAGCATTTTTTGCCCTGCAATCAGGAAAGAGGTGCAAACGAAAACGTTTACGCCTATGCTTAGTGCCCGGCATAAAACCAGCCATCACTGACTTTACTTTAGCCGGAGCACTATCATGACAGCACAACCCCAGGTTTTAAAAATTCGCCGCCCTGACGACTGGCACGTACATCTGCGCGACGGCGATATGTTGAAGACTGTCGTGCCCTACACCAGTGAAACCTATGGCCGCGCTATCGTAATGCCGAACCTGGCACCGCCGGTGACCACCGTTGATGCCGCTCTTGCCTACCGCCAGCGCATCCTTGATGCCGTCCCGGCAGGCCACGACTTTACCCCGCTGATGACCTGCTACCTCACCGACTCGCTGGATCCCAACGAGGTCGAGCGCGGCTTTCGCGAAGGGGTCTTTACTGCTGCCAAGCTCTATCCCGCCAATGCTACGACTAACTCCAGCCACGGGGTGACCAGCATTGACGCTATTATGCCTGTGCTGGAACGGATGCAGACGCTGGGTATGCCGTTGCTGGTACATGGCGAAGTCACCCACGCCGAGATCGATATTTTCGATCGCGAGGCACGTTTTATCGAGACAGTAATGGAGCCGCTGCGTCAGCGCCTGCCAGCGCTGAAGGTGGTGTTTGAGCACATCACCACCAAAGATGCGGCCGACTACGTGCGCGAGGGCAACGAGCTGCTGGCGGCGACCATTACTCCGCAGCATCTGATGTTCAACCGTAACCATATGCTGGTGGGCGGCGTGCGCCCACATCTCTACTGCCTGCCGATCCTCAAGCGTAACGTCCATCAGCAGGCGCTGCGCGAGCTGGTCGCCAGCGGCTTCGAGCGTGCTTTCCTTGGCACCGACTCCGCCCCGCATGCGCGCCTGCGTAAAGAGACCAGCTGCGGCTGCGCAGGCTGCTTCAACGCGCCAACGGCACTAGCCAGCTATGCCACCGTCTTCGAAGAGATGAACGCCCTGGCGCACTTTGAAGCCTTCTGCTCGCTTAACGGCCCGCGCTTCTATGGCCTGCCGGTCAACGAAGGCTATGTAGAGCTGGTACGCGATGAGGAGCAGGTGCCGGAAAGCATCGCTCTGAGTGATGACACCCTGATCCCTTTCCTGGCAGGTGAGCAGGTTAACTGGCGGATCCGTCGCTAAAAAATAGTCTGCCCCCTGTTGTAAGTTCTTCGCCTATACTGTATAAAAACACAGTGCATCATCCAGGGGGCAATCATGCGCATCGAAGTGACCATCGCTAAAACAACACCTTTACCGCCGGGCGCCATTGACGCGCTGGCAAGCGAACTCTCCCGCCGTCTGCAGAGCGACTATCCCGATACCGAAGGCAAAGTGACTGTCCGCTATGCAGCCGCCAACAATCTGTCGGTTCTCGGCGGTGGCAAAGGGGATAAAGAACGCGTTAGCGAGATCCTCCAGCAAACTTGGGAGAGCGCTGACGACTGGTTTACGCAAGATTAATGGTTGTTACCCTATTGTGCTTTTGCCGGGTCGCCCCGGCTTTTTTTCGCTTTTAGGCATTATTCTGATGGTGCCGCTTATCCCCGTAATAAATAAGCCGTAATTTGAGCTTTTCTTGTTCAAAAAATTCTAAGAAATTTCAGAAAAACTGACCCCTGTTTTTTTATTAGTACAATCTCCTTAATTATTGATATACTTAAGTTGCTTCAATAAACACGCATTGAACCTCAAGAGTCGTTGTCTTTAAACACGCATTTAGGGGGTTAAAATGGTAAAAAATAATGAAGTCATTCAAACCCATCCGCTCGTAGGGTGGGACATCAGCACCGTAGACAGTTACGATGCGCTGATGCTGCGCCTGCACTACCAGACCCCAAATCACGCCGACCGTGACGACACTGAGGTCGGACAGACTCTGTGGTTAACGACCGACGTTGCTCGTCAATTTATATCGATTTTAGAAGCCGGCATTGCCAAGATTGAATCTGGCGACTACCAGGAAAACGAGTACAGGCGGCATTAATGAATGCTCATTTTTCAACCGAAAGGCACCCATAGGGTGCCTTATTTATTTGTAACTTGTATAACGTCGGCGGGTTAATTACTCTCCTGAGCACAGTTTTTGCCAGGAGAGCCTTATGAAATACGATCTCATTATAATCGGCAGCGGTTCAGTCGGCGCGGCAGCGGGCTATTATGCTACCCGCGCAGGGCTAAAGGTGCTGATGACTGATGCCCATATGCCGCCCCACCAGCAGGGCAGCCATCATGGCGATACGCGGCTCATCCGCCACGCCTATGGCGAAGGCGAGAAGTATGTCCCGCTGGTGCTTCGGGCGCAGGCCCTGTGGGAGCAGCTGGCAGCGGAGAGCGGCGAAGAGGTCTTTATTCGCAGCGGCGTTGTTAATATCGGTCCTGCCGACTCTGACTTTCTGCGTAACGTTGCGCAAAGCGCGCAGCAGTTCAACCTTAACGTTGAGCAGCTTGATGCCGCCGCGTTGATGGCGCGCTGGCCTGAATTTCGCGTGCCTGATGACTATATCGCCCTGTTTGAGGCCAACTCCGGCGTGCTGAAGAGCGAGCTGGCGATAAAAACCTGGATCCGTCTTGCCCGGGAAGCTGGCTGCGCGCAGCTGTTTAACTGTCCGGTAACGGCTATCCATCACCATGATGACGGCGTGACCGTAGAAACAGCCGACGGTGAGTATCAGGGGACGAAGCTGCTGGTCAGCGCCGGGACGTGGGTGAAGCAGCTGCTACCTTCCCTGCCCATTCAGCCGGTACGCAAGGTGTTTGCCTGGTATCAGGCCGATGGCCGCTACAGCCGTAAAAACACTTTCCCGGCCTTTACCGGCGAGCTGGCCAACGGTGACCAGTACTACGGTTTCCCGGCAGAAGACGATGCGCTTAAGATTGGCAGGCATAACGGCGGACAACCTATCAGCAGCGAAGATGAGCGCCTGCCCTTTGGCCGCGTGGCGACCGACGGCTCCGAGTGCTTCCCCTTCCTGCGTCAGTGCCTTCCGGGTATTGGCGGCTGCCTGTATGGCGCTGCCTGCACCTATGATAACTCGCCGGACGAGGACTTTATCATCGATACCCTGCCAGAGAGCGCCAGCACGCTGGTTGTCACCGGTCTGAGCGGACACGGGTTTAAGTTTGCTTCGGTTCTGGGTGAAATTGCTGCTGACTTTGCGGCGGGTAAACCCTCAACGTTTGATTTAACCCCGTTTTCGCTACGACGTTTCATGGCAAGATAAGCAAAAGGCCCCTTGCGGGCCTGTTAACGCTTAATTGTCCCTGGAGATATAATGCGCCGGCTAATTACCTGGTTGACGGAAAATGTTCGTGAACATTTGATGATCTATATTGCCTTCTGGACGTTGCTGGCCTTAATAGACCTTATTTATATACTCTATGCCGATTAAGTAATATTGACAAAAGCTGACATTACTTTAACAAACTCTAATTTTAGCGCAGTTTTTTTGAATGAGAGTTAAGATGCCATTTAGCGTTCAACATCAGCAAAGTGGCGTTTAAGGGCAATGAAAAACGAAACCATTGACAATTATATGTCAAATAAAATCAAAAAGACTGAATGAAATAAAATAGCTGCTCTTTTTGTTATTTTTAAGTTGCATTAATATTTTTTGCAGGCCATTTTAAGTTAACTTTATATTTGAACACGGTTAACTTTATGCAACTGCGTAATTCTGCTCGCCGCTATGGCGCGGTCTCTATTGCGTTACACTGGCTGGTTGCCATTGTGGTTTATGGCATGTTTGCCCTAAATAGCTGCGCCTAATACCGCTACACTTTTGCCTGACCATGTTTTCCTCCGGGGAATGGGCTGGCGGTTTCCATAAAATGGCGGACCTTTTTCAGTAACTGCCACATTGAGCGGCACTGATGAT
>PQKR01000009.1 GCA_002918705.1 Escherichia sp. ESNIH1
GAACGCGGGAAGAAGCCCGCAGCGATATTTTTGATTACATCGAAATGTTTTATAACAGTAAGCGTCGGCATGGTTCCAGCGATCAGATGTCACCGACAGAATATGAAAACCAGTATTATCAACGGCTCGGAAGTGTCTAGATTATCCGTGGCGATTCAAAATGGTAAAAAAAATATACCGACAGACCCGAGATTTACTCTCGATAAAGATGTCATCTTATCCCTGTCCACCCGCTCCTCTCTTGATGAATGTATGGCTCGTCTGCGTTTTCATAAAACGATCTACCAGGAATGGAATTTTTCAGCCGTTGATCCTATGGGGTCGACGGCGATACTAAATTTTTATGGCCCTCCCGGCACCGGGAAAACGCTTTGCGCCGAGGCACTGGCTGGACAGTTACGGATGCCCTTTATTGCTCTTGGTATTGCAGAACTGGAAAGCAAGTTTATGGGAGAAACGGCTAAAAATATCCAGGCTGCTTTCGCGCAGGCTAAGGAAAGCGGAGCGCTGCTCTTTTTCGATGAAGCCGACACGTTACTGGGGAAACGACTCTCCTCTGTCACACAAGGTGTTGATAATGAAGTTAATGCGATGCGCTCTACGTTACTGATCGAGCTGGAGCGTTTTGACGGCATTGTAGTTTTCGCGACTAATTTCGCACGTAACTATGATGAGGCGTTCCGCAGCCGTATTGGCTATCACGTTGAATTTACGCTTCCTGATCTTACAGCCCGTTACCATCTCTGGAACAAATTCCTGGTTGCTGAAATTCCACTCGCTGAAGAAAGAGAAAGCCTTCTTACCGCCGCAAGCGAACTATCCGAAGGCCTGGCAGGACGAGAGATCCGTACCTGTATGCGTCTGGCACTGCCTAAAGTGCTGCTGGAAGCAGAACGCACCGGAGAGGCTGCACAACTTAACATCGCTCATTTACGGAGTGCGATAGAACAGGTTTTGGCCTCCCACCAGGCGATAGCCAATCATTCGGGACGTACAACCAGTGAAGTCAACACAGCAAAAAAATTATTAGGTATCCAATAAAAACAACAGGAGAAAATCATGGGGTTATGGTCAGGTTTCAGCAGTTTTTGCAGCAGCGTAGCAAGTGCAGTGACAAGCACTGCTAGCCGGGTATGGAATGGTATTAAAGAAACCGCAGCTAAAACCGTTTCCTGGATGGCAGAAAAAGCTGAGACCTTTGTGGGAAGCGTAAAGAGCGTCTGGGAAAAGGTGAAGCCATTTATCAGTAATGTGATTCGCCCTATCGTGCAAAACGCAGCAAAATTAGCTGAAAAGATGTTGCCACAATTCCCGTGGGTGGGTGGCGCTTTAAAAGCGCTGGATAAAGCGTTGGGGCTGCTGGTCGAATGGGATAAGAGTGAGCTGGCGAAACGTATTGGTAAGGCCATTGAGTGGGCAATTAATAAAGCCAAACAACTTAAAGATTTGTTTCTTACACAGGAAGAAATGGATGAGGCCAGTGAGCATGAGCAAGCACTACGCGAAGCACGTAACCAGATGCGCGGGGAAGCAGCGAGTGCTGTTGATCTGGCGAGTCTGATTACCTTATATGCCCAACTCTCAACGCGTATTAAGGACGTCCTGGATAACATACAGATCAACGATTTCGAACATTATCTGCGGTTACGCGCTTCGCAGAAGTTACTGAAAGATACTGAGCAGCATCTTACGCGTGCGCAGGACATTGATACGATAACCGATGACGACCTGTTTCTTATTGAAACTGGCAACGAATTGCTAAAACCCAACCCTCAGTTGAGCGATGACGCAACGCAACGCCTGGATCGTGTTGTGATGGCACGTTTTGGCAAGAAGCTTATCCCCTTCGTGTTCGAAGAAATGATAATGGCCTGGGGGTATAACCTGCAGGATATGGAAAATGAATGGAAATCGCTGAATGACGATCTGTCGAAAGAACAAGTACTTCTGCGACGTCTACAGATTGGCCAGCGCCTTGGTGATCTTCAGGAAGATGAAGTACCAATGCTCAACGACCTAGAAGCTCGTTTACCAGTGCAACAGGCTGAGATGGAAGCAAAACGCAAACGAACCAATGAAATGCGTAATTATGTTTTTGCAGCAGAAGGATTTCTGCAAATGCTAGAAAAAGAGCCTGAAGAATTTGCTGACCAAGAATATTTGATGGAAGACAGCAGCACGGTTGGGATGATTATTATTGAGTGTGCTCAGTTTGGTAAGCGTTGGGAAGAACTTAATACCGAGCAACAAAGCTTAATTATCGATTTTGCCAATATCTTTGAAAAAGCCAGCCGCGCACGTGCAAGCAAGCTTGTCGAGGTGGCAGCATGACGTTTCATGAATTTTTTGCCTTTATATTGCCGGAATTCGACGTCATTCAGATGCTGTTTGGCGGCACAATGCTTTTTTTGGTTTTACTGACGATTGGTTTATTGCTCTGGCAGGCAAATCAGCGCTTTTGGGACAGAAAATGGCAAGGTGATGCACTGAATAATGGGGCAGACCATCTCGATGTTGATCATGGTTCAGTCAACGAAATCAGCGCAGCAGTTGCCAGCCCCGCAGAAAAAATGGCCGATATTATGCCGGGCATTTTGTTAATTTTAGGGTTGCTAGGCACCTTTCTCGGTCTGGGAATTGCCCTTAATAAAGCATCGGATATTTTGATTGATGCTAACTCCGCAGGCATGGATAACGCCATGTCGAATCTGATGGGGATGATGGAAGGGCTGGGGACGAAATTTAAAACGTCGACATGGGGGATCATGGCGTATCTGATCCTTAAAGCCTGTGCTGCTGGGTTAGGATATGACGAGAAGCGTTTGCGCTGGTGCGCACAGCAGATGAAACAAGTGTTTGACCAGTCTCGAGAGCAAAAGCGTGCTGAACATAAAGAGACCCAGTTGCAGTATCTGGCAGCATTACAGGGTTTGAACGATAGAATGCAGGTGGAAAGCGAAGCCACACGGCAGTTGCTGAGCAAGTTCTCTTCAGGTATGGAGTCGTTTTTACAACCCCTGATTGACCAGGGCCATGCAGCCGCACAACAACGCAAAATACAGGAAACATATCTGGAACAATTGACAGATATATCCCGTAGTACTCAGCAGCAACATATCGATGGATTGCAGCACGTATGCAACAGTATTCACGAGGAAAGCGAAAATTCCCGGCAGGCTAACCATTCACACCATGCCGAGGTAGCTGCGATCTATATGAGGATCGCCGGTCAGGGTGATAACGCTGAACAACAGCGTATTAGCCAGAATGAGCAATTGGTCAAACTGCAAGACCTCTTGCATGAAATTCAAAACGATATCGTTAAGGGTACCCAAGATCAGTCTGTGCAGGGGCAACAACAGATAACAGAGTTAACGACGACCCGAGAATCGTTACAGCACTTCATTAATACCAACAGTAGTAACCTGTCCGCAATTCAACATTCAGCCGAAAAAATGTCATCTGCAGCACAAGAAATGGGTAATTCCGCAGGTGATTTGCAACAGGTTATCGGCGATTTCCGTATGGGCATTACCGATATGTTAGGCACGGTTAAAACCGACCTTGGTTCCACCATCTCCCAAATGGGCGAAAGTTTTAGCCAGAATATGGAATCGATATCCACCAGTATGGCAAATGCAACAGATGGCATTTCCAGTGCAGTTACCGACCTTTCTCAAAACGTTGGCACCACAATGAGTGAAGTTCGAATTTCCATCGATCAATCGATGAAAACTCAGCGTGATGCGCAGCGTGAATTTATGATCACCAGTGAAACTTTAAATGAAAAAGTGATCGCTATGACAAAACTGGTTGATGATTTGCGTGAGCAAATAGTTAACGGGCTAACAGCGGTATCCAGCAGCAATCGGCAAGTAGCAAGCCTGAACAACCGTTATGCGGAGATGACGACATCAGGCGAAAGAAATGCAGATGCGATTGAAACGCTGGTGAATCAACTTCAACTCATGCAGAAAGAGAGCCCTCTTCAGCCGGGAATGGACAGGGTCACTGCAGGTGTCGGTAAACTGGTGCACAGCATTGAATCATTACGTGATGAAATGCTGAGTAATACTGATGCCTCTGCTGCACTTTCTTCGCTCGATGACAGATTGATCCGTTCTCTGGAAGAGCTGGGGGAGATTCGTAAAATGCTATCACCACCAGAACGGAACCACCTGGTTCAGCAAATTGAAAAAAGCCTGACGCCACTTGCCAATACATTGCAACATATCGACCAAACGTTATCGACCATGAACATCGTTAATGATGCAGTCTGAGGTACTCACTCATGAAAGATAAACCTAATGAGTGGGTCTCGATCTCCGACCTGATGTCAGGAGTAATGGCTGTAGTTATGTTACTGCTGGTGATGTCTGTACTACAGAAAACATGGTCAGATATTAAGCATAAGCAGGAAATGGAACAGGGAATCAATGCCCAGCGAGCCCGGGTAGGGGAAATGTTGGGAAGTATTAAAACCACGCTTGATGGAACGGCAAATGAAGGCTTAGTTGCGCTGGATGTCAACTCGCAAAAAATTACGTTGCGTGATGGAGTTTTCAATCGCGGCAGCGCCTGCATTGCATCTCAGGCAAGCCAGGCATTAGCGACAATTGAAACGCAGGTCGTCAGATTTCTTACCGAATTTAGAAGCGGACAAGTTTATATTGAAGGGTATACGGATAATCTTCCGGTTACCCGTCCGGTGACTAATTTTGAAAGTTTCTGCACTGTCTATGACGATAATTTTACCTTATCGGCAGCGCGTGCAAGAGAGGCGCGTAAATTTATAGTTGGCGATCTTGCTCAGGCTTTTGCACGTCGGGTGATTGTTGCCGGATATGGTGATTCGCAGCCTATTCCCGGTGTTGCACCGGAAGATGCACGTCAGCGTCGTATTGAAGTTCGGTTCGTGTTGCCAGAAAAGTAGTATTACCTGGCGTGATATTAATCGGAGTGTCTACGTGCTAAAGGCGAGAGCCTGTGCCGCCACCAATGTACTGTCATTTATTAGACGTGACCGCTCAGGCGGTCACCGAAATAAAGAAGAAAGTCTCCTATAACCCTCCGCCAGTATCTCGGCGGCATCGCAATTTTTTGATGCCGCAGAGAACACCAGCCACACAACGTTCTTACCTGATAGCCTTGTTCAGATAAATGCTACTTCCGCCCAAACAGGTTCACAACGTTGTTTTCCTGCTGCCGCTGATAGTTGTTGACCCTGTCTTCCCAGATCTCAAGCGCCCTACGCTTTTCAGTCAGGTAATCATAACGATCATAGTGTTTCGAGCTGACGTCATTCAAAGCGTGATTCTGGATACGGTCGCGGATCTCTTTGCTGATCCCCGCCTCCCCCATCAGCGTTTTACAGGTCCGGCGTAAATCTCGCGCCGTGAAAACTTTAAACTCAGGATTAAAGGCCCGGAAATACATGATCGAACGTGCCAGACTGTCGGTGCGCACCGGTCGCTCGCCGTTGGTCGAGAGTGGGAAGATATAGGGACTGTTACTTTCCTTAGTCAGTTCTTTCACTGAGGCTAATTCCTGTAGTGCCGATTCAGTCAGCGGGATCAGGTGTTCTCGTTTGTTTTTCGATACATCGGCAATTACCAGGAGCGTCTTTTGCTGCCAGTCAATCGCGCTCCACTGGCTGGCTATCATTTCAAACGGACGCTGCCCGCCAGCATAAACACAGAAGCGGATAAGGTGTTGCATCAACGGTCCAACGTTGGTGGCCTCGGCGAACTGTTCCATGACAAAACGTAGCTCCTCCAGCGTTAACCATGTATCACCCACTTTCTCCGCTGAGGATTGCTTCGGTATCGCCGATACCGGGTTAACTTCGAGCCCGAACGTAATGCCCACACTGGTATTAATGGGATCGTTATCGGCTTTAAGCCCGTAGTTAAATGCCGCCATCAGGTAGGAACGAACTCGATTCGCATGCACCACCGCATCACGCTGGATAATGCCTGACAGGATGCTTTTGATCTGCAGAGGCGTCACATCCTTGGCTTTGGTTTCGCGAGGAATAACCGAATAGCACTCTTTTTCAAGACGTTTCAGTACATCGGCCCAGGTACGCTTATTGTCGAGTTTCATCTTGTTAACGTAGCCATGCACCAGTTCTTCAAACGATCCCTGTGAACGATGGAGCTGCATGATGTGCTGTTCGGCCAGGCGTTGTTGCTCAAGCTCTTGCTGGGGTTCTTTTCCTTCGACAAGCCAGGCTCCGTACTTTTTCGCCAGCTCATTGGCCGTCACCAGTTTCATCTCAGGCCAGATGCCCAACTGGATGAACTTCTCTTTCTTGCCTTTCTCAACGTAGTAACGGAAATAAAAAACTTTGCTGCCTGAAGGCTGAACCTTAACGCCAAGCCTGCCAGTACCACGCTGAGCGCTGTTGCTCCACACGTAGTACGACGTACTTTTTGTCTTCAATCCACGTATAGCAGTCTCGGTAAGATTAGCGGCCATGAGGTTACCTTTATGAGGATAAGCGTTACCTGACCCAACGCCCATTTTGGGTCAGGTAATGGGTCAGGTAAGGATAGTACAATGGGGAAATGAGAGAACCAACCAGAAACAAAAATAACTCCATAACCAATTGATTATAGACAATTAAAAATACAAGCAGAGACAATGGCGAACAATTAAAAACATGCCAATTTTATGACTCATAATCGCTTGGTCGTTGGTTCAAACCCAACAGGGGCCACCAAAAATCAAGGGCTTAGATAAGATATTATCTAAGCCCTTTTTCTTTAGTCTTATTATCAAGCCTATAAAATCAGGCTCCTTTCAGCATATCAAATACTACGTGGCGATCCGCATAGCACATACGCCACGCGGGGTCAGAGAGTCATTGTTACTACAAGCTTTGTTCCGCTGGCACACCTACCTGTGAACCTCCATTCAAACGGAAAGTGATGGTAATCTTTTGCGGTATAGAGGTCGGTTTCATGCCACACCAGTTATTCATCGCGCTGAGAGTTTCGCGATCGAATATATCAGCTGGCTGTGCAGAAAGAATTCGGACGTTCTCAGCACAGCCCTTTTCGTTCACGGTGTATGAGGCTTCTACATCACCTTCGATTCGTTGAGCCTGAGCTTGTACTGGGTATAGCGGCTGTTTGCGATAGGCAGACTGCCCATCAGGCGCGTACGCAGGGGTTGAAGGTGTTTGCTTATTAGCGCATCCAGTAGCTAGCACGATCAGTATAATAACCAAGTATTTCATTTCATTAGTTCCATTAGGACAGATGACGAAACTCACGGCAGGAGTACATATCTATGCGCGTAAGTAAGAAAATGAATATCAAGCTATGGCCAGCATCACCAATATCAACCAAAAATGCGTCACGCCTCATGGCTTGAAATCCAGCAGGATGCCATTTTGCCGTTGTAGTTCTTTTGGCACGGGCTGGAACGTAGACTGCTTCACGGCAGCAATAGCTGTTTCACAAAGCGCTGGATCGCCGTCTTCAGATTTAACACCCAGAACTAAACCATCAGGTTGTAGAAAGAGACGAATGGTGCACATCTTCCCTTCATGCCACTGCCCATTGTCCATATGGCTCATAAGTTCGGATTTCACCGACTGTACCCAAGAGCTGATTGTTGGACGTGGTTCGCGGTGATTGGTATTTATGTCGGCTTTCAATCCTTCCGACGTCACTGGGTTGCGTATGCATCCGGTTGCCAGCAATGCCACGACCAATAGCGTAATTAAACGCTTCATATTGTCCCTATTGCTCCATTTCCATAGCGTAATTCATCTAAATAGTGTTGATAAACACTCGTGCCATTTCGGTTAAGTACCGTATCTGTTAAGTGATTTATGATACTATCATTTGTAAGATTTTTTTACCTGACAAAATGCTTTTTGTGAATGGTAAAATTTGAAAAAATAGTCGCTATTTAACGCAAAACCAACTTTTGGTTTTTTGCTTTACATCGCTCGTTGCATATTACAATTGTTATATCTGTTTTAAAAAATAGCTTTTTTCGCTTAGATATTTTTTTGCGGATAAGTATGCTGATCTCTTATTATTATTTCGACGCAGTTAGTACAGTAACAGGTCAAGCATGGATAAAGGCCGGAATAAATTATGCAAAAACAGCGGGTTTTTAAAAAACGTTACATTCTTATACCTGCCCTCTTAATTGTTATCTGGTTAGGATGGATTGTCTTTTTCATGACCTTCCCGGTAGAGCATGAGTTATACAAAAAAGTTAAAATTAACAACGCCGTAAACCTTTACGTTACCCAAGCTAGCGCAGGTGCAATGACATCATTTTCCTATCATTATTATCTTTATAGTGCCAAAAAGAGCGATGCCTATTTTATGGCTCATGTAAAAAGTGAAACTGCGTTTATGGTAACCAATGATGACAGAGCCAGCGCAGAGGTAAAAGAGGGGCAGCTCTACCTGCGCGTTTATGGCAAGATTTACTCATTCAATAACGTAAGTAATGGCGTCAGAATCTATCTCGACGCCTCCCCCTACTAAGCGCCAGAGTGCAAATTCCTCTCCATCTCATCCAGCGCAGCCTGGTTCTCCAGCCCCCACTGATACATCTGCTCTATCGGCTCGGCAAAGGTCTTGCCCAGCGCAGTTAGTCGGTAATCCACCTTTGGCGGAATGACGTCATACACATGCCGGGCGATAAGGCCGCGCTGCTCCAGCTCTTTCAACGTTTGAAACAGCATCTTCTTGGAGATGCCCTCCAGGCTGCGCTGTAGCTCCCCGGTGCGGGCGCGCTCGCCAGGCCAGTGGTAGAGCGCATGGAGCACCATCGTGCTCCATTTGACGGAGAAGAGATCCATCAGGCGGCGCGGAGGCGAGTCCGCATAAAACATCAGTTTGCCATCTACCCATGCAGGCATTATTCACTCTCCGGTTTATGGTCACCATTTGGTGACTACTATCAATATCGAACCAACTTAATTAAAGTCTGCCGACTTCCTTGAATAAAAGCACCCTATTTCAGAGGCACGATGAAAATTAATGCATTAGTCGCGACGGACGCGGCACAGCCCCTCTCCAGCGGCCAGATTGCGCTGCGCCCGCTGCAACAGCAGGACGTGAAGATTGAGATCCTCTACTGCGGCGTCTGCCACTCCGATCTGCATATGGCACGTAACGAGTGGGCGGTAAGCCGCTATCCGCTGGTACCGGGCCATGAGATCGTTGGCCGCATCGTCGAGATCGGCGCAGGGGTCGATAAGTTTAAAGCGGGTGATATCGTTGGCGTCGGCGTGATGGTTGACTCCTGCCGGGAGTGCCACTTCTGCAAGCAGCAGGAGGAGCAGTACTGCGAGGCGGGCTTCACGGCAACCTATAACGGCATCGATAAATATACTGGAGAGAGCACCTGGGGCGGCTACGCGCAGAACGTGGTGGTCGATCAGGATTTCGTGGTCTCCGTGCCGCAGCACCTGCCGCTGTCGGGCGTGGCACCGATGCTCTGCGCGGGTGTGACGGTCTGGTCTCCGCTGCGCCACTACAACGTTCAGGCTGGCATGCGTGTTGGCGTGGTGGGTCTTGGTGGTCTGGGCCACATGGCCGTTAAGCTGGCGAACGCGCTGGGTGCGGAAGTAACCCTGTTTACCACCTCCCCGGAAAAAGGTGAGGATGCCCGCCGGCTGGGTGCGCGTCATGTGGTGGTCTCCCGCGATGCCGAGCAGATGGCGGCGGCCCAGACCACGCTGGATCTGATCATCGACTGCGTGGCCGCGCCGCACGATCTCGATCCCTATCTGGCTACCCTGAAAACCAACGGTCGTCTGGTGCTGGTGGGGATTCCCGACCGTCCGCACCTGTCACCAAACGTCACGCCGATGGTGTTCCGCCGCTTGAGCATCAGCGGCTCATCGATCGGCAGCATCAAGGAAACTCAGGAGATGCTGGATTTCTGCGGCAAGCACAATATTACCGCCGACGTTGAGATGATCGCTGGGGAAGAGATCGAAACAGCCTTTGCGCGCATGCTGAAAGGCGACGTGAAGTACAGGTTTGTGATCGATATGCAGCGAACGCGCTGGTAACGATTATCCTGGCATTTTGGTAAGCAGGATGCGCTGATGAGAGTCTGTTGTAAACATTGACAACAGACTCTCTTGTTGTAATAGTTTACAACACGCATGGAGAGCGATTAAGAGAAGGCATAATATGAAAACCGTAACGATTAAAATCGAAGCTATGAAAGATTTTTCGGCTGATGTCATGTCTGCTCTGAACGCAGCAGCAGCAGGAGAACGAAGCACCGGTGATGATGTGATTTCTTTTCCTTCATGGGAGGTAATGCATAAGACGTTATCACCCAACAGAATGGGGATCTTACTTTCTATGGCTGGCTTCGGTGAAATGACGATCCGCGAAATTGCTGCTCGGGTAGGTCGCGATATCAAAGGCGTCCATACGGATGTTACCGCCCTGCTGAATTACGGATTATTGGAAAAAGGCACTCGCGGCACGCTGTTTCCCTATGATGCGATCCATTTTGATTTTACTATCCGCGCCGCTGCTTAAGGCTCTTTTGCTTGTTCTCTTCTATTCTCGCCCAATTGGGCGAGGGTTTACGGGGCATTTGCTTAATCATCAGGGCCTCCCC
Source organism: Escherichia sp. ESNIH1 (assembly GCA_002918705.1). Taxonomy (GTDB): domain Bacteria; phylum Pseudomonadota; class Gammaproteobacteria; order Enterobacterales; family Enterobacteriaceae; genus Pseudescherichia. Next base: position 10,621 of record PQKR01000009.1, read on the forward strand.
TAAGCTCTTCGTTTATCGTGAAACATGTCGATAAAATCGTTTTTTTTAAACATGTCGTCGTGACATGTCGATGGCATCGACATATTATGAGGACATGTCGATAAAATCGGATTTTTTAAACATGTTATGGACGCCAGACAAACCTTACAATCAGCTTCCGTTGCTGCCTCCTGATTTGGCGTCCATCGAAACGCGAGGCGTGCTAAAAGCCTGCATCAGAGCCCGTGCCGCACTGGCTGAATTAAAAACCGCCGGAGAATTATTGCCGGATCAAGGCCTGCTGATAAACCTGCTACCAATGCTGGAAGCGAAAGACTCTTCGCGCATTGAGAACATCGTGACTACCAGCGATCGGCTTTTCCAGTACGTTGATCGGGCTGAACTTGCCGATCCGGCAACAAAAGAAGCGCTGCGTTATCGTACCGCGTTGTACAACGGCGCTAAGCACCTCATCACATATCCTTTATGCACCAGTACCGCCGTAGAGATCTGTACGACATTGCGTGCCGTGGATACGGACATCAGGAAAACGCCTGGCACAGTACTACGCGATCAGGATATGCGTGTGGTTTACACCCCGCCAGAAGGTGAGGCTGCAATACGTAATCTGTTATCAAACTGGGAAAATTTTTTGCATAGTGAGGATGATATAGATCCGCTCGTAAAGATGGCCATTTCACACTATCAGTTTGAATGTATTCACCCATTTCCTGATGGAAACGGACGTACCGGACGTATCTTGAATATTCTCTATCTGATAGAGAGCGGACTTCTGTCACTCCCTATTCTATATCTTTCCCGATTCATTCTTGCGCGACGTAACGACTACTATACGTTGCTGCGCGGCGTCACGGCGGAGGGGAACTGGGAAGCCTGGATCCTCTTTATGCTCCAGGCAGTTGAAAACTCATCTACCTGGACTGTGAAAAAAATTGCCGTTGTCCGCGCACTTATTGAATCAACTACCGCCTACGTTCGGGAACGCCTTCCTAAAATATACTCATGGGAATTGGTCCAGGCATTGTTTTCACAGCCTTATTGTCGTATCGATAATTTAGTTGAGAGCGGCATTGCGAAGCGGCAGACGGCTTCAACCTACCTTAAGCAACTGGTGGACATAGGTGTGCTAGAGGAGGTGGTCTCCGGGCGTGAAAAGCTTTATATCAACACACGTCTGCTACTGGAGCTGAACGGTTAGCCGCCTTCCATCACTTCAGAGGGCGGCCTATGCCGGGTAGCGCTGCGCTTACCCGGCCTACTTGTTCCGCGAGTTACTCGGCCAGCGTGGCGCTGTCGATGACGAAGCGGTACTTCACATCGCCTTTGATCATGCGCTCCCAGGCTTCGTTGATCTCATCGGCACGGATCATCTCAATATCAGCCACAATCCCGTGCTCGGCGCAGAAGTCGAGCATCTCCTGAGTTTCCGGGATACCGCCGATCATCGAGCCGGCAATCGAGCGGCGCTTCATGATCAGGCTAAAGACTTCCGGGGACGGGTGCGGAGTAGCCGGTGCGCCCACCAGGGTCATGGTGCCGTCGCGCTTCAGTAAGGCGGTGAAGGCGTCGAGATTGTGCGGCGCGGCCACGGTGTTGAGGATAAAATCAAAGCTCTTGGTGTGGGCCTGCATCTCTTCCGGGTTACGGGAGACCACAACCTCATCTGCGCCCAGCGCTTTTGCCGCTTCGCGCTTAGACTCGGAGGTGGTGAATGCCACCACGTGTGCGCCCATCGCATGCGCAATCTTGATCCCCATGTGACCCAGCCCACCAATACCGACTACGCCCACTTTTTTACCTGGGCGAGCCTGCCAGTGACGCAGCGGTGAGTAGGTGGTGATCCCCGCGCAGAGCAACGGCGCAACGGCGGCCAGCTGATCTTCCGGATGTTTAATACGCAGCACGTAGCGCTCGTGGACCACGATCTGCTGCGAATAGCCGCCAAGCGTATGGCCCGGGGCATCCGCCGTCGGACCGTTATAGGTGCCGACCATATGGTCGCAGTAGTTCTCCAGCCCCTCTTCGCAATCTTCACAGTGCTTACAGCTGTCAACGATACAGCCTACGCCGACCAGGTCGCCCTCTTTATGGCTGGTGACCTCTGAGCCGACGGCGGTCACGCGGCCAACGATCTCATGCCCCGGCACGCAGGGGAACAGCGTCCCGGCCCATTCGGCGCGAGCCTGGTGTACGTCCGAGTGGCAAACCCCGCAGTAGGCGATGGCGATCTGCACGTCGTGCGGCCCTGGCTCGCGGCGGCTGATGTCCATCGGTTCGAGCGCCTGAGCAGCGGAAAGCGCTCCAATTGCTTTAATTTTCATGGTAATAGCCTCTTACGGAAGTAGATAGCGGTGGATGAGGTGATGTAAGGAAATTATGTCGCTAAAAATTCTACACGGCTGGCATAATCTAGCCAGTCAATCACGCTTAATACGCTTATGAGTTATATTCATGAATGATAGTTCCCCTTCCCTTGCCGCATGGCTGCCGCATTTTTTTGCCCAGTGGCCGCGTCAGGCACCGGATACCCAGCTTAGGGAACCTCTCGCCGTAACCGTAGACGCCCAACAGCTTAGCGCCTTTTTTACTGAGATGGAGCAGCCTCTCGCTGCTCTGCGGCACGGCACCTTTTCCTTCGATCCGTGGGAGGTGGCGAAGCTTGGTCGTAACGAGGTACGCAACTCCGCCGTGCTCGCCTGGCTGCTCGATCCGCACGGTAACCACGGCTTTGGCAGTCTGCCGTTAAAGTCGCTGCTTGGCGCCGTACGGAAGTGCGGCAGAGAAGCGTTCCCGGAGAACTTCACCCGCTACTGTCGCGTAAACGTTGAGAAGTACCCTACCGGGGATGCAACCAACCGTGTTGATATCGAGGTCGATGCCGATAACTTTTTTATGCTGATCGAAGTGAAGATAGACGCTTACGAGCAGAAGGATCAAATTCATCGCTACATCGGCGAGGCAAAAAAACGCGCCGGCGAGCAGCCCTGGGCAGTGGTCTATCTCACCCCGCAGGGACGCGTACCGCTCAGCGCTGGCGAAGAGGCTGACGTTACCGACGTGCCCTGCCTCTCATGGCGTCGTCTGGCTAGCGTGATGACCCAGGCGCTGGAACCCACCCGGCGGCAGATTTTTGCCGCCCCGACTGCCTCTCCCGCACGACAGATGGCGGCCCACGCCGCGTTTCGCTTTCTTGACCGTATGCGCCAGTTTTAACAGGAACCTTTATGTCCCCCCTCAATAACGAAGAGCGTCAGGCAGGTACCCTCCTGCTTTCCCAGTTTAAAATGTTCAACGAAGCCGTCGTGGTTTTTGAGCAGCAGATCGACCCGGCAATCTGGAAAGGGATCGATCTCTGCGCCGCAGAGTTTATTAAAGCACGCGGCTGGGAGGGCGAGACCGACATTGCCGAGTCCGGTATCTTCTGGTTTGCGCCAAAAGCGTGGATGACTGACGACGCGGTTTATAAATATTTCTATGAGAGCTTCTCTAACCGCAGCGATGAGGTGGACTACGAGCTGGCGCTGCTCACCGGCTGCGGTACGGAGCAAGGGCAGTTCGGCTTTCGCTTTCTGCCCTCGAAAGCCATTTTTGGCCCTGACAAAAAACTCAAAGCGATAGCCAGCAATATCGATCAGGCCTCCCGCATCGCATTAAGCAAGTTTCAGGATTTAGGCAAAGGCGCATTCTTCCTGCCGGTCACGCTCGATCTCGCTTTAATGGCCGCGTGCTGGCAGGAGAACGGCGAATTCCCACCCGATCATGAACTCTTTGCCCCGCTGCGCAGCGCGCTGGAGACCCTGGAAAAAGCCGTCCCGATTTTTGATGCTATTTTTGCTGCAGCGGATGATAATCTCTAGCGAAACGGTACTATTTCCTGTTCTCTTAATAACAACTACGCTTGAGTCAACTACCCAGGCGCACAGCGAAACGCCATGAACAAACCTATCAAACGGCTTGAGATCATAAAGAACGCCATTGAGCTGGAGGATGAGATCATCATCCATAGCCAGCTTGGCTGGCTGAAAAGCAACGCTCAGGATCCTGAGCTGGCGTTTATCGTTGCGGCGCTGGAGCAGAAGAACTACTCCGCGGCGTTACAGGCTATCGCCGCCTGGCTACAGAGCCAGCGGGCGGTGACCCAGTGGCACGATCCGCAGGTGGCGGCCAGCAAGCTGGAGCTAAAGGCGCTGGAAGAGCAGATGCGGGAGCTGATCGATAAACGCAACGCCCGTATTCAGATCCTCGATGACTTTAACGATAGCTATATGAAGCGTCTCGGGCCGCTGATGGCGCAGATCCTGCGTCTTCGTCAGGCGCTGGCGGAGGCCACGTTGCGCAGGCAGCAGGCAGAGGCCCGGCGTCGGGAGGCGGACTACCTGCGCTGCCAGCAGTATATGGCCCAGGCCGTTGAGGAGCTGGCTTCGTTGACCCAGCGCTGGCGCAGCCTGCCCGCCAGCTCGTCGCAGGCGGCTGATACCCGCCGTCGCGTGCAGCAGCAAAACGCATTGATCGCATCCCTGCTGGCTGAAGCCCAGGAGCTGGAAAAAGGGCTAACCCGCGAGGAGGAGCCCGCCCGCCAGGCGCGGGACGAGGCACGTCAGGAGTATGAGGAGTATCAGGAGCAGCAGCACGATGCTCAGGCACGCTTCAGCTTTGAGCAGAAGCTCTCTCAGGACGAGCGTCAGGAGCTGAAAAAACTGTGGCGTCAGGCCAGCAAGCTGTGCCATCCGGATCTGGTGGATGACGATCTAAAAGATGAGGCCAATGCGATGATGGTCCAGCTTAACCAGGCCCGGCAGCGCGGCGACGTAGCCGCCGTCCGCTCGCTCTTCGCCCGCCTGCAGAAAGGGCTGGGACCGCTGATGGCCAGTGACAGGCTTAACGATCTCACCCGCCTGCGGGCACGGATCGCCGAAGTGAAGGCCCATATCACCGGGCTGCTGGCCGAGCTTAGCAAGCTGGAGGGCGAGAGCGCCTGGCAACTGGTCTCTTCCTTAAAGGATCAGGAGGGTTACTTCGTGCAGCAGGAGAAAGCCCTGGCGGAGGTGCGCACCTCGCTGGAGCGGCAGGTCAGCGAGGCGCAGTACGACGCGGTAGCCTGACGCCGTTACTTATCGTGCCAGTAGGCGGCAGCGCGTACCAGCTGCGGATCGATAGCGTCAGTCTCAAACCGGCGGCTGACGTTTTTCACGACCTTCCCTTCCCCGGTCAGCCAGATAAAGTAGTCATCCTGCGGGACGCTAACCTGCGCCAGACGCTGGTCCAGCACCGCTTCGCTATGGCCCACAATCCACTCGATGGTAAACTCATCCAGATGCGCCAGATACTCCTTATAGCGCTCGTCGCCAATGGTAACGATGGCCGTCACCTGCGGGCGTACCGCCAGCTGGCGCAGCGTTTCCAGGCGGCGGCGCAGGGCGGGCATGCCGCTCTCGTCGCAGGCGTAGAGCTGCCAGGCGTAATCTTCCGGCACCACCAGCGAACCGCGCGGCCCGCCGATCGTCAGGGTATCACCCACCTGCGCGTTCTCGGCCCAGCTACTGGCGACGCCGCCGTCGTGGATGAAAAAGTCGAGGCTCAGCTCGTGGCGAGCGTCGTCGTAGAGCGGCGTATAGTCGCGTGAGGCCGGACGCACGCCGTCACCCCAGACAATGCCCTCTTCCGTTACCGTCGGCGGCACAAACGGCTGGCCCGGTTCCGGGAAGAAGACCTTGGTGTGATCGTCAAAGCCCCGGCTGCTAAAGCCCGCCAGCGCCTCTCCCCCCAGCACGATACGCTGGAACCCTGCGCCAATGCGCTCCATGCGCAGCACCGTCAGCTCGCGAAAGCGCAGCTCGTTGCGCACGCGCTGCGGATAACGTCGATCTTGTTTCGTCATGTTAGCCATCCCAAGTGGAATACGATATATCTAAATAAATTTCAAATGATAATGATTGCTACTTAGAGAGATTGCAAGAATTTTTTTGATAGCGTTAGACAAGCAGCTATTGCGGGATGTAGACTTACTTTAGACATAATTTAGATATATCAAAAAAGAGGCTGTAATCATGCACCATGCTGAAGATCGTCCCCATCATCATCACGGCCACGGCGGACGCCGTCAGCGCTTCTTTGGCCACGGCGAGCTGCGGCTGGTGGTGTTAGAGATCCTCACCCGTAACGCCAGCCACGGCTATGAGCTGATCAAAGAGATCGAAAATCTGACCCAGGGCCACTATACCCCCAGTCCCGGCGTGATCTACCCGACCCTTGATTTCCTGCAGGAGCAGGCGTTCATTGAGATTAGCGAAGAGGAGAGCGGACGTAAAAAGATTGCCATTACCGAGGCTGGCCAGCAGTGGCTGGAGGAGAACCAGGAGCATCTTGTGCATATTCAGGCGCGGATCAAAGCGCGCGGCGTCGGGCACCAGCTGCGCAAAAATCCGCAGATGAAACGCGCCCTGGATAACTTCAAGGCGGTGTTGGATCTGAAGGTGAACCATGAAGAGATCAGCCCCGCCCAGCTGAAGCAGATCATCGGTGTGATCGACCGGGCGGCGCTGGAGATCTCCCAGATGGATTAAGCGGTCGCCTCTGCCTGGCTAACGCGGAATACCCTGATCAGGGCTTTCAGATGCTGCGCCTGCTCGTTCAGCGACGCCGCTGCCGCCACGGACTCCTCCACCAGGCTGGAGTTCTGCTGGGTGGTGGCGTCGATCAGGCCGATGGCGCTGTTGATCTGCGAGATCCCCTCCGTCTGCTCATGGCTGGCGTGGCCAATCTGTCGCAGAATAGTATCCATCTCTTCGACGTTGCTCACCATGCCGTTGATCAGCCCGCCCGCTTTTTCCACCAGCGCCATCCCTTCCCGCGCCTGGGTGGTGGAGTCCTCAATTAGCTGGCGGATATCATTCGCCGACGAGGCGCTTTTCTGCGCCAGCTGGCGGACTTCCCCGGCCACTACCGCGAAGCCGCGTCCGTGCTCGCCCGCGCGTGCGGCTTCAACCGCCGCGTTGAGCGCCAGAATATTGGTCTGGAAAGCGATGGCATCGATCAGGTTGATGATGTCGGACATGCGGCTGGAGGTATCGTTGATGACGCGCATCTTCTCCGTTACCTGCTTCATCATCGCGCCGTTGGTTTTTACCACCGTCGCCGCGTCGGCGGAGAGCTGGGTCGCTTCGGTAGTATGGCTGGCGGTATTTTTCACCGTGGCGGTGATCTGCTCCATAGAGGCCGCGGTCTGCTCCACGGAGCTGGCCTGCTCTTCGGTACGGGCCGCCAGATCCTGATTACCGGCAACAATTTGCGCGGCGGCGCTGGAGATATTCTCTGAGCCATACTGTACCTCCTGTACAATCTCCAGCAGGCGACTCTTCATAGCCATCAGCGCGCTGAGCAGTACGCCGGTCTCGTCCTGGTGCTTAACCTCAATCGAGTGGGTCAGATCCCCGGCGGCAATCGCCTCCGCCAGATCCACCGCCTGCCCCAGCGGACGGGTAATGGCACGCACAATCACGGTTCCCATCAGCACGGCGATACCGATGCTGACCAATGCCAGCAGGATCAGCATCAGGCGGTTAGTATTGAAGTCGCTGTCGACCTGTTTACCCGCATCGCGCATCCGCGCGTCCTGAATCGCGATCAGCTCCAGCACCTTCTGCTTGTAGGCGTTCTGGATAGGGACGGTGGTGTTCATCATCTCCTGGACGGCGGCTTCCCGGTTGCCGACCTTCACCGCCTCTAAAATGCGAAAGCGGGAGTCGAGATACTGCTGGCGTACCCCGCGCAGATCGGTGAGGATCTTCTGTGACTGGGGATCATCAAGCTGTTTCGTCAGGGTATCCAGCAGCACCGTGATTTCGCCGCTGATGGCGCTCAGCTGCTGCTGCATGCTCTCGTTCCACTTTCCTTCGCTATCCAACAGCATCAGCTGCTGGGTGCTGACAAAGGTCTGGAACTTGTCGATAAGCTGGTTCGCTTTGACCGTGGTGGGATAATCACTGTTCACAATAGTCTGCATGCCGTTATTTGCGCGGTTCAGGCTAAATAGTGAAAGGCAGGAGCTGGCTACCATTAATACAATAAAGAACCCGAATGCCAGAAATAACTTTGTGCCAATCTTTACGTCATGTAAGAACATATATACTCCATCAAGGTGATTATCTCTATGACGATCACGTTATCGGTAACGGAGCGGCTAACTTTATGACTTTGATCGTTTTTATATTGGATAATTCCGAGGATAAATAGGCGGAGACTATTAATTACGAAACATCGATCGTTATATGACCGTTAGTAGCACGATTTAACAAATATATTAAAAATCAATTACACAATTGCAAAAAAAGCCGCCGGATTGCAATAAACCCGGCGGCATGAATAAACGATGCTAATTAATGCAGGACGGTAACGGCATCTTCCAGACGGTTAGCGCGATGCTTAACCATCGCCGAAATTTGCGCACTCTCCTCGACCAGCTCGGCATTTTTTTGCGTGATGCCGTCCAGCTCGGCCACCGCCCGAGTGAGCTCCGACAGCCCGGTAGCCTGCTCAGAGGTAGAGTGGCTGATCTGGGCAATCAGGCGCGTGACGTTTTTCACCTGCTCTACGATATCATCCATAGTACGTCCGGCGGCGTGGACCTGATCCGCCCCAGACTGCACCTTGCTGGCGCTGGCATCAATCAGCTTGCGGATATCATTTGCCGCGTTGGCGCTGCGGTTCGCCAGGTGTCGGACCTCTCCGGCTACGACAGCAAAGCCCTTACCCTGCTCCCCGGCGCGGGCCGCTTCTACCGCGGCGTTGAGCGCCAGAATGTTGGTCTGGAAAGCGATATCATTGATAAGCGAGGTGATAGAGCCGATGCGCTGCGTGCTGTCGGCAATATCATCCATCGTTTTCACTACCGTCTGCATTGCCTCTCCGCCTTCGCTTGCTGCCGTGCTCGCCGCCATCGACAGCTTATCGACTTCGGCTGCGGTTTCAGAGTTGCTCTGCACCGACGCCGCCATCTGGTTCATGGTGGCCACGGTCTGCTGGACGTTGGTGACCGTCTGGCGGGTGCGGTCGTTGAGATCTTCATTGCCCTGTGCCAGGCGATCGCTGCCGTTACGTACGCTGGCCACCTGACCGGAAATATCATTAATTAACCAGCGGCACATCAGGCCCAGCTGGCCGACCGCGCGCAGAGTGAGCCCCAGCTCGTCGCTACGGTTCAAATGCTCCACGCTATTCTGCTCGCCGGTGGCGACCTTCAGCGCCTGACGCGCCACGTTCTCTACCGGACGGACGATCTGCTGCTCAAACAGCCATGTACCAAGCAGCATTACCACCGCGCTGGCCGCCAGCGCGCTCCATCCGGCATGGCTTAGCATGAGCGAGCCCGCCATCAGCGCAAACAGCACCGCCATCACGCCGCGGACCCGCCAGCGCAGCGGCATGGCTGGCAGTTTGCCGAGCCAGCCTTTACGCACCACCAGACCTTTATGGATCCGCCTGTTGCAGCGCCCTTCATTTAGCGCCTTGTAGAGCGGCTCAACGGCAGCAATCTCTTCCGGCGTCGCCCGGTTACGGATCGACATATAGCCCGTAGTCTGGCCGTTACGCACCACCGGCACCGCGTTAGCCCGTACCCAGTAGTGATCGCCATTTTTACGGCGGTTTTTTACAATGCCGCTCCACGGCTCACCCTGCTGGAGCGTGTACCACATGTCGGCAAAGGCCGCTTTCGGCATATCCGGGTGGCGTACCAGGTTGTGCGGCTGACCCAGCAGCTCATCCAGCGTATAGCCGCTCACCTGCACAAAGGTGTCGTTAGCATGGGTCAGGTAGCTTTGCAGATCGGTGGTCGACATGAGGGTCGTGTCATCGTCCAGCGGATACTCATTCTGGGTGACGTAGCGTTGAGAGGACATGGCGGGCATTCCTTGCAGGTGTTATATGTTAATTTTTTAGACTAATCATTTTTCGGCGGTAAAAAATTTATCTTTAGTTGTTAAAACCGATCGCGATCGCAAAATATCACTAAACCGCACTTTTTATGCGCCCTTCTAATATATTGATTTCAAATACTTTCGGAATGAAACTACCTAAAAAGTCTTAACTGCCGTGCCCGTTTGTACAGCACGCCTTGCACTATGTTGGTGCAGGGCGCGACGTAAGTTCGCAAAATCCTTTATAAAAGACTCAGCGGTGACTTACGCTTGACATAATTTGGCATGATTAAATTTTGCGCAGCGCGGTTTTGACCTGGCGTTTATCCCGATTTTTGCTACCCATGCCGAAGTGGCGTAATCCCTGCAATAATTTATGCAGTATCGCGTGATACGCCATCCCCGGGAGCTCATTTTGAACAGGTTACCTTCCAGCGCATCGGCCCTCGCCTGCAGCGCACACGCCCTGAACCTCATTGAGAAGCGAACGCTTGATCATGAGGAGATGAAAGAACTTAACCGAGAGGTGATTGATTACTTTAAAGAGCATGTTAACCCTGGATTTTTAGAGTACCGCAAGTCTGTAACTGCTGGCGGGGATTACGGAGCCGTAGAGTGGCAAGCAGGAAGTCTCAATACGCTTGTCGACACCCAGGGACAGGAGTTTTTAGATTGCCTGGGTGGATTTGGCATTTTTAACATGGGGCACCGTAATCCAGTTGTGGTTTCCGCCGTACAGAATCAGCTCGCGAAACAACCGCTTCACAGCCAGGAGCTACTCGATCCGCTCCGGGCCATGCTGGCAAAAACCCTCGCCGCCCTCGCACCGGGCAAACTCAAGTACAGCTTCTTTAGCAACAGCGGCACCGAGTCCATTGAAGCTGCCCTTAAGCTGGCGAAGGCCTATCAGTCGCCGCGCGGGAAGTTTACCTTTGTCGCCACCAGCGGCGCATTCCACGGCAAATCCCTTGGCGCGCTCTCCGCGACGGCAAAATCTGCCTTCCGTAAACCCTTTATGCCGCTGCTGCCGGGCTTCCGTCATGTTCCCTTCGGTGATATCGAGGCCATGCGCACCCTGCTCTCCGAGTGTCATAAAACCGGTGATGACGTGGCGGCAGTGATCCTCGAGCCGATTCAGGGCGAAGGCGGTGTGATCCTGCCACCGACGGGATACCTCCCTGCCGTGCGTAAGCTGTGCGATGAGTTTGGCGCGCTGCTGATCTTTGATGAGGTGCAGACCGGCATGGGCCGTACCGGCAGAATGTTCGCCTGCGAGCATGAGAACGTGCAGCCGGATATCCTCTGCCTTGCTAAGGCACTCGGCGGCGGTGTGATGCCCATCGGCGCGACCATTGCCACCGAAGAGGTCTTCTCGGTGTTGTTCGACAATCCGTTCCTGCACACCACTACCTTTGGTGGCAACCCGCTGGCCTGTGCCGCGGCGCTGGCGACCATCAACGTGCTGCTGGAGGAGAACCTACCGGCACAGGCCGAGCAGAAAGGCGACATGCTGCTGGATGGCTTCCGCCTGCTGGCGCGTCAGTACCCGGAGCTGGTGTACGACGTGCGTGGCAAAGGGATGCTGATGGCGATTGAGTTTGTCGACAACGAGAGCGGGTACAACTTTGCCAGCGAGATGTTCCGCCAGCGCGTGCTGGTGGCAGGTACGCTGAACAATGCCAAAACCATTCGTATCGAACCGCCGTTAACCCTGACGGTTGAGCAGTGCGAGCAGGTGCTGAAAGCCGCCGGGCTGGCGCTGGCGGCGCTGAGCGTCTCGACTGAAAAAGCCTGACTACGTTGGCCCCTGTTTGCGGATGGGGGCCAACGCCATTCTTTGAATCTCATCACAACTGCTTCACGCGCCTTTTCCCTTTTATCTTGCGACGGCTAAATTAGAACTCATCCGACCACATAACAATAATTTTATACTGGAAGAGACAATGCGCTATTCGTCGCTGTTTGCCCCTCTCGATCTGGGCTTTACCACCCTAAAAAACCGCGTGCTGATGGGCTCGATGCATACCGGCCTTGAAGAGCGCCCCGATGGCCCTGCGCGCCTCGCGGCCTTCTACGCCGAGCGCGCCCGTCACGGCGTGGCGCTGATTGTCACCGGCGGCGTGGCGCCAGCGCTCTCCGGGGTGACGATGGCGGGCGGCGCGGCGCTGTGTGATGCCAGTCAGCTCCCGCATCACCAGTTAGTCACCGAGGCGGTACATCAGGAGGGCGGTAAAATTGCCCTGCAGATCCTGCACACCGGGCGTTACAGCTACCAGCCGCAGCTGGTGGCCCCGTCGGCTATCCGGGCGCCTATCAACCGCTTTACCCCCCATGCCCTGACCCACGATGAGATCCTGGCCCTGGTCGAGGATTTCGCCCGCTGCGCCCTGCTTGCCCGCGAGGCGGGCTATGATGGGGTGGAAATCATGGGTTCGGAGGGGTATCTGATTAACGAGTTTCTCGCGGCCCGTACCAACCAACGCGAGGATGAGTGGGGAGGTGATTACGCCCGGCGGATGCGTTTTGCGACCGAAGTGGTGCGTGCCGTGCGCCAGCGCGTGGACAGCGATTTTATTATTATCTACCGCCTGTCGATGCTCGATTTAGTCGAGGACGGCGGCACGTTCGAGGAGACGGTGCAGCTGGCCAAAGCCGTGGAGGCCGCAGGGGCAACCTTGATCAACACCGGGATTGGCTGGCACGAGGCGCGCATTCCCACCATCGCCACGCCGGTGCCGCGTGCTGCCTTTAGCTGGGTGACACGCAAGCTGAAGGGCCACGTCTCGCTGCCGCTAATCACCACCAACCGCATTAACGATCCCGGCGTTGCCGACGAAGTGCTGGCGCGCGGCGATGCCGATATGGTGTCGATGGCCCGCCCTTTTCTCGCCGACGCGGAGATCCTGTCGAAGGCGCAGAGCGGTCGCGAGGCGGAGATCAACACCTGTATCGGCTGCAACCAGGCCTGTCTCGATCAAATCTTCGCAGGCAAAGTCACCTCCTGCCTGGTTAATCCCCGCGCCTGTCACGAGACGATCATGCCGATCGTTCCGGCATCAACAGCGAAAAAGCTGGCGGTGGTCGGTGCAGGGCCGGCGGGGCTGGCCTTTGCGGTGAACGCTGCCCAGCGCGGCCATCAGGTCACCCTGTTCGATGCCGGAGCAGAGATCGGCGGTCAGTTTACTATCGCCAGGCAGATCCCAGGCAAAGAGGAGTTCTACGAAACCCTGCGCTACTACCGGCGGATGATCGACATTACCGGCATCCGTTTGCAGCTCAACCGGCTGGTAGGCGCAGAGGATCTTATCGACTTTGACGAGACGATCCTCGCCTGCGGCATCGAGCCGCGGATCCCGCCGATCGACGGGATCGACCATCCGAAGGTGCTGACCTATCTGGCGGTGCTGCGCGATAAGGTGCCGGTGGGCGCGAAGGTGGCGATTATCGGCTGCGGCGGCATCGGTTTTGATACCGCCATGTACCTGAGCCAGCCAGGAGCGTCCTCCAGCCAGAATATCGCTGAGTTTTGCGTTGAGTGGGGGATCGATACCAGCCTGCAGGAGGTGGGCGGCCTGCGTCCCGAGGGGGCGCTGCAGCCGAAAAGCCCGAGGCAGATTGTGATGCTTCAGCGTAAGCCAGGTAAACCCGGCGAGGGGCTGGGGAAAACCACCGGCTGGATCCACCGCGCTACGCTGCTGTCGCGCGGGGTGAAGATGATCCCGGCGGTAAGCTATCAGAAGATCGACGACGAGGGGCTGCACGTGCTGATCGACGGCGAACCGCAGCTGTTAGCGGTGGATCACGTCGTGCTTTGCGCCGGTCAGGAGCCGCGCCGGGATCTGGCCGATCCGCTGCGGGCGGCAGGAAAAACGGTGCATCTGATTGGCGGCTGCGACGTGGCGATGGAGCTGGACGCCCGCCGCGCCATCGCGCAGGGAACAAAATTGGCGTTAGCGATTTAACATACGCCCGGTGGCGCTGCGCTTACCGGGCCTACAAAACCACAAACCACTCCGCCGGAATGGGAATTAACGCCTGCGCGCCAGCTTCACCGCCTTCAGCACCACAAACTTGCTGTTGGTAGCAACGGTGGTGCAGTTGCCGAAGATCTTCTTCAGCTTATGGAAGTAGTCCAGGTGGCGGTTAGCCACGATATAGAGCTCGCCGTTGGTTTTCAGGCAGCGGCGGGCGTGGTGGAACATCTCCCAGGCAATATGATCGGTCAGGGCGTGCTTCTGGTGGAATGGCGGATTGCAGAACACCGCATTGAAGCGGTACGGCTCTACGCCGGAGAGGGCGTTGTTGATCATAAACTCGCAGCGATCCTGCGCCTCGGGCATGTTGGTCTCGACGTTCAGGCGGCTGGAGGCCACTGCCATCGGCGACTCATCGACAAACACCACCTGCGCCTCAGGGTTCTTCTCCAGCAGAGTCAGACCAATCACGCCGTTACCGCAGCCGAGATCGACAATCTCCCCCTCCAGATTTTCCGGCAGGTGCTGAAGGAAGAAGCGCGCGCCAATATCCAGCCCAGTACGGGAGAAGACGTTGGCGTGGTTATGGATAGTCCACGGCGTACCGTCCAGCGTCCAGCTCAGGGTCTCTTGCACATCGTTTAACGCCGGGGCGTTAAAGGTACAGTTCACCAGCCGCGCCTTTTTCCACGCCAGCGTGGTGGTGGTCGGCCCGAGGATCTTCTCGAACAGCTCTAGGGTGGAGTTGTGGATATCACGGGCTTTGGTGCCGGCAATGATCCGCGTCTCTGGCGTCACGACCTGGCGCAGCGCACGCAGCTGCTGCTCCAGCAGCGCCAGCGTTTTTGGGATCTTGATCAGCACCACGCCCGGCGCGGCCGGATACGCAGCGGTGCTGTCGAGGAAGGTGACGCTGCCCTCATCCAGCTCGTTGTGACGCAGGTTCTCCCGGGTCGCCAGCTCGCTTAAGTAGGAGTCGCCGATGCTAAAAGGCGTATGTTCCACCAGCGCGCAGGCCAGCGCACCAAAGGCATCGTTAAAAATCAGGACCGGGCCGCTGATTTCGGTTTCGTCCAGCTGCTGCAGCAGATACTCATCGGCCGCTTCCCACGCCTGCAGCGGGTTGACGTCGTCCGTTTCCGGAAAACGCTTTAAATTAAGTGAACGGAAACCGTTGTCTGAATGGCTCATCGGCCCTCCTGGATGGTAAAATTCGGTGTTGTCCCCTGAGCGGGGGCGTGAGTATACCCTTTTTTAACTGTTATCGCGGGGCAATAATGAGCAATCTTCTCTATCTCCAGGGCTATCCGGAAAATCTGCTGGCCCAGGTGCAGTCGCTCATTGCGCAAAATCGCCTCGGCGAGGTGCTGGAGAAGCGCTATCCGGGCCAGCACAACGTCACCACCGACAAAGCGCTGTACAGCTATATTCAGGATCTGAAAAGCGAGTTCCTGCGCAACGCGCCGCCGATTAACAAGGTGGCCTACGACAATAAGATCCACGTCCTGAAGAACGCCCTCGGTCTGCATACCGCCGTCTCTCGGGTGCAGGGCGGCAAGCTGAAGGCCAAGGCAGAGATCCGCATCGCCACCGTGTTCCGCAGCGCGCCGGAGCCGTTCTTGCGCATGATCGCCGTCCACGAGCTGGCGCACCTGAAGGAGAAGGAGCATGACAAAGCCTTCTACCAGCTCTGCTGCCATATGGAGCCGCAGTACCACCAGCTGGAGTTCGATACCCGCCTGTGGCTGACCCACCGCTCCCTTAGCGATTTTGCGCAATAGCGCACTCGTTTTGTCATCCTGACATGCTACATTGGGCAGACTGTCCCCGATGGAGCATAAAGGATTTATGATACGTTTCGCAGTCGTTGGCACCAACTGGATCACCCGCCAGTTCGTTGATGCCGCCCATGAGACCGGCAAGCTGAAGCTGACCGGCGTTTACTCCCGCAGCCTTGAGCAGGCCGAGCACTTTGCCAGCGATTATCCCGTCGAGCACCTCTTTACCTCTCTCGACGCCCTGGCCCAGAGTGACGCTATTGATGCGGTCTATGTCGCTAGCCCCAACTCTCTGCACTTCTCACAAACCGCGCTCTTTTTGCGCCATAAGAAGCATGTGATCTGCGAGAAGCCGCTGGCCTCAAACTTGCAGGAGGTCGAGGCGGCCATCGCGGTCGCGCGGGAGAACGGCGTAGTGCTGTTTGAAGCCTTTAAAACCGCCGCGCTGCCCAACTTCCTGCTGCTGCAGCAGTCCCTGCCGAAGATAGGTAAGCTGCGGAAGGTGTTCTTTAACTACTGCCAGTACTCTTCGCGCTATCAGCGCTACCTCAACGGCGAGAACCCTAATACCTTCAATCCGGCCTTCTCTAACGGCTCGATCATGGATATTGGCTTCTACTGCCTGGCCTCAGCGGTGGCGCTGTGGGGCGAGCCGCAGAGCGTGCAGGCTACCGCCAGCCTGCTGCCGAGCGGCGTTGACGGCCACGGCGTGGCGGTGCTGAACTACGGTGACTTCAGCGTCACGTTGCAGCACTCCAAGGTCAGCGACTCCTCGTTGGCCAGCGAGATCCAGGGGGAAGATGGCGCGCTGGTGATTGAGCAGCTCTCCGAGTGCCAGCGGGTATCGTTTGTGCCGCGCGGCGGCAAGCCGCAGGAGATCACCCAGCCGCAGCATATCAACACCATGCTCTATGAAGCGGAGCGGTTTGCTCAGCTGGTGGATGACAACGCGGTTAACCACGCGGGTCTTGAGGTGAGCCGTATTACGGCGAAGCTGCTTACCGAGATCCGTCGCCAGACCGGCGTAGTGTTCCCGGCGGACGCTGCCGCACAGCTTGACCTACCGGCGTAAAGGTATGTAAAACCGGAGGGGGCTGACATTGACGCCCTCTCTGCTCTGACATATTTTGTTACTAGCAAAGGGGAGTAACTTCTTCGCCGGCAGGTCGTCATTACGATGCGTTTACGCATCCGGTCGCCGGGCATCCTGAACAGGGTGTAAGTGAGACCTTGCCGAAAGGCGAGGCCCTGTGCTCTAAAAACAAGCGGCTGCCGTCTTTCGACGTTGGCCGTTTTTGTTTTTATTGCAAGGAAACTCTCTATGAATAGTGTCGGCACACCGCTCCTGTGGGGCGGATTCGCTGTAGTCGTTGTGATCATGCTGGCTATCGACCTTCTGCTTCATGGCCGTCGTGGCACCCATACCATGACCATGAAACAGGCGGCCGGCTGGTCGATCCTGTGGGTCACCCTCTCGCTGCTGTTTAACGCTGCCTTCTGGTGGTATCTCGCCAGCACCGAAGGGCGTGCTGTGGCCGATCCGCAGGCGCTCGCCTTCCTCACCGGCTACCTGATCGAAAAAGCGCTGGCGGTGGATAACGTCTTCGTCTGGCTGATGCTGTTCAGCTACTTCTCCATTCCGCCAGCCCTACAGCGCCGGGTATTGATCTACGGCGTACTGGGCGCAATTGTGCTGCGTACTATCATGATCTTCGCCGGTAGCTGGCTGATCTCCCAGTTCGAGTGGCTGCTCTACGTCTTCGGCGCCTTCCTGCTCTTTACCGGGGTCAAGATGGCGCTGGCGAAAGAGGACGAAGCCGGAATTGGCGACAAGCCGATGGTGCGCTGGCTGCGCGGCCATCTGCGCATGACCGATACCATTGAGAATGAGCACTTCTTTGTGCGGCACAACGGCCTGCTGTATGCCACGCCGCTGCTGCTGGTGCTGATCCTCGTTGAGCTGAGCGACGTGATCTTCGCTGTCGATAGCATCCCGGCGATCTTCGCCGTCACCACCGATCCGTTTATCGTGCTGACCTCGAACCTGTTCGCGATCCTCGGCCTGCGTGCGATGTACTTCCTGCTGGCGGGCGTGGCGGAGCGTTTTGCGATGCTGAAGTATGGCCTGTCGGTGATCCTGGTGTTTATCGGTATCAAGATGCTGATCGTCGATTTCTACCATATCCCGATCGCTATCTCGCTGGGTGTGGTGGGCGGCATCCTGGCGGTGACCCTGCTGATCAATGCCTGGGTTAACCATCAGAACGACAAGAAGCAGCGACTCTCATAACCATTACGCCGGGCGGCGTGAGCGCCGCCCGGAAAAATGTAAATACTTAGTTAAAAACTTTGACGCAGTACGTAAAATCCAGCACGTTGCACTTCCCCTCAATAGTTCTTTCCATATACTCAACCAGGCAAACATTTAGTTACATCCGGACATAAACGTGACATAGAGCACACTTCGGCTGGAACGCAATTTCACTTAAGGAACTATCATGGCGACACAACCGTCTGGCCTGCTCAAGCATATTATGCGGGGCAGCCTTGTAAAACAGATCCTTGTCGGGCTGGTGCTCGGTATTCTGCTGGCGTGGATCTCGAAACCTGCGGCGATTGCCGTGGGCCTGCTCGGCACTCTCTTCGTTGGCGCGCTGAAGGCCGTCGCGCCGGTGCTGGTTTTGATGCTGGTTATGGCCTCCATCGCCAACCATCAGCACGGCCAGAAAACCAGCATCCGCCCTATTCTGTTTCTCTATCTGCTGGGTACCTTCTCCGCCGCGCTGACGGCGGTGGTGTTCAGCTTCCTGTTCCCTTCGACGCTGCAGCTGGTCACCGGCGCGGCTGAAATCACGCCGCCGTCTGGCATCGTCGAGGTGTTGCGCGGCCTGCTGCTGAGCATGGTTTCCAACCCGGTAGACGCCCTGTTGAACGCCAACTACATCGGCATTCTGGTCTGGGCTATCGGTCTGGGCTTTGCCCTGCGTCACGGCAACGAGAGCACGAAGAATTTGATCAACGACTTCTCGAACGCGGTAACCTTTATGGTGCAGCTGGTGATCCGCTTCGCCCCCATCGGTATCTTCGGCCTGGTTGCCTCTACCCTCGCCACCACCGGTTTCGACACCCTGTTTGGCTATGCCCAGCTGCTGGTGGTTCTGATCGGCTGTATGCTGCTGGTGACGCTGATCATCAACCCGCTGCTGGTGTTCTGGAAGATCCGCCGCAACCCCTATCCGCTGGTGTTTACCTGCCTGCGCGAAAGCGGCGTTTACGCCTTCTTTACCCGCAGCTCGGCGGCCAATATTCCGGTTAACATGGCGCTGTGCAAAAAGCTAAACCTGGACCGCGACACCTACTCTGTCTCCGTGCCGCTGGGCGCGACCATTAACATGGCGGGCGCGGCGATCACCATTACAGTGCTAACGATGGCGGCAGTACACACCCTGGGTATTCCGGTGGATCTGCCTACGGCGCTGCTGCTGAGCGTGGTGGCCTCTCTGTGCGCCTGCGGTGCCTCCGGCGTGGCGGGCGGCTCGCTGCTGCTGATCCCGCTGGCCTGTAATATGTTTGGTATTCCGAACGATGTGGCCATGCAGGTGGTAGCGGTAGGCTTTATCATCGGCGTACTGCAGGACTCCTGCGAGACGGCGCTGAACTCCTCCACCGACGTGCTCTTTACCGCCGCAGCCTGTATGGCGGAAGACGAGCGCCTGGCGAAAAACGCCCTGCGTAGCTAAAAACAAAAGCCCGGTGGCGGCTACGCCTTACCGGGCTTACAGGGTTCCGTAGGTCGGGTAAGCGTTAGCGCCACCCGACACCACGCTTACAGCGTCACACCACTCTTAAAGATCGCCAGCTCGCGGAACTCGTTGCGCTCGTTGCAGGTCTGTTTGCCGTTAGCAATCTCAACGATGGTATCCACAAACTCAGTCAGCACCTGCGGCATCAGTTTGCCGTGGATCAGCTGTCCGGCGTCAAAGTCGATCCAGTGTTTTTTCTTCGCTGCCAGCTCGCTATTGGTAGCGATTTTCACCGTTGGCACAAAGCCGCCGTAAGGCGTACCACGTCCGGTAGAGAAGAGCACCATATGGCAGCCCGCACCGGCCAGCGCACTGGTAGCAACGGCGTCGTTACCCGGCGCGCTCAGCAGGTTCAGACCGTGGGTTTTCAGACGCTCACCGTAGCGCAGCACGTCAACCACCTGGCTGGCCCCCGCTTTCTGGGTGCAGCCCAGCGACTTCTCTTCCAGGGTGGTAATGCCGCCCGCTTTGTTACCCGGCGATGGGTTCTCGTAGATCGGCTGGTTGTGGGCGATAAAGTACTGTTTGAAGTCGTTCACCATAGTGACGGTTTTTTCAAACGTGGACTCATCGCGGCAGTGGCTCATCAGGATCTGCTCGGCACCAAACATCTCAGGCACCTCGGTCAGCACGGTAGTGCCGCCGTTACCGATCACGTAGTCCGAGAAGCGGCCCAGCATCGGGTTGGCGGTGATGCCAGAGAGACCATCGGAGCCGCCGCACTCGAGACCAAACTTCAGCTCGCTCAGCTTGCCCGGTTCGCGTTTATCGTTACGCATTGCATTATAGAGCTGGTGTATATGCTCAAGGCCCGCTTCCACTTCGTCTTCCTGGTGTTGGCAGACCATAAAGTGGACGCGGTCCGGGTCGAAATCACCCAGCGTTTCGCGGAACACATCAACCTGGTTGTTCTCACAGCCGAGGCCAATCACCAGCACCGCACCCGCGTTAGGGTGGCGCACCATGTTTTGCAGCATGGTGCGGGTGTTGACGTGATCGTCCCCAAGCTGGGAGCAGCCGTAGGTGTGGCTGAACAGGAAGACGCCGTCGGTGCCTTCAGCATTCTGCGTCTCTTTTAAGAAACGGGTCTGGATCTGGCGAGCGATGCCGTTGACGCAGCCGACGGTCGGCAGGATCCACAGTTCATTGCGGATCCCCACCTCGCCGTTGGCCCGGCGGTAGATCTCAACGTCGCGATCTGCCGCCTGCGCCTGCACAGCCTGAAGATCGGGTTGATAGCTATACTCGTCCAGATCGCTCAGATTGGTGCGCGCATTGTGAGAGTGAATGTATTCACCCGCTGCGATATCTGCCGTGGCGTGGCCAATCGGCAGACCGTATTTCACCACGTTCTGCCCCTGCGGGATGGGCTGCAGGGCAAACTTATGCCCGCGTCCCACCGGCTGGCGCAGCTGCACGGTGTGGTTATCGACAGAAATTTCCGCGCCTTCCGCCAGGTCAGCCAGGGCGACTGCGACGTTATCTAGCGAATGGATCTTGATGTATTGCATATCAACCTCAAACGGCCTTAGTTCAGTTCAATCGCGAAGTAATCACGCGCATTGTTAAAGCAGATATTTCTCACCATCTCGCCCAGCAGCTGGATATCTGCCGGTGCTTCCCCGGCTGCCACCCAGCGGCCAATCATCTGGCACAGGATACGGCGGAAGTATTCGTGACGGGTATAGGACAAGAAGCTACGGCTATCGGTCAGCATGCCGACAAAGCGGCTTAACAGGCCAAGCTGTGCCAGCTGGGTCATCTGACGCTCCATACCATCTTTCTGATCGTTAAACCACCAGCCGGAGCCGAACTGCATTTTGCCCGGCATACCTTCACCCTGGAAGTTACCGATCATGGTGCCCAGCACTTCGTTATCGCGCGGGTTCAGGCAGTAAAGAATGGTTTTCGGCAGCAGGTTCTCTTCGTTCTGCTTGCTGAGCAGCTTAGAGAGCTCTTCCGCCAGCGGACGGTCGTTGATGGAGTCGAAGCCAACGTCCGGCCCCAGCAGTTTGAACTGGCGCAGGTTGTTATTACGCAGCGCGCCGATGTGGTACTGCTGTACCCATTCGCGGCGGGCATACTCTGCACCCAGCCAGACCAGCACGGCGGTTTTAAACTGCGCCACTTCGCGCTCGCTCAGGGTCTCACCCGCCAGGCGGCGTGCAAGAATGCTATCCAGCTCGGCTTCGCTCGCCTCGGCAAACAGCACCACGTCCAGCGCATGGTCAGAGACTTTACAGCCGTGGGCGGCAAAGTGATCCAGACGCTTAGTCAGCGCGGTTTGCAGATCGCTAAAGCGGCGGATATCGGTATCAGAGACTTCACCCAGCTTCGCCATATAGTCGTTAAAGGTCGCCAGCTCGATGTTGAACGCCTTATCCGGACGCCAGCTCGGCAGCACTTTAATGCTGAAAGAGGTGTCTTTGGCCACGCTGGCGTGATGCTCCAGAGAGTCGATCGGATCGTCAGTGGTACCGACCATCTTCACATTCATCTGCTGCATGATGCCGCGCGCGGAGAATTTATCCTGAGCCAGCAGCGCATTGCCCTGCTCCCAGATCTCATCGGCGGTCGCCGGAGAGAGCAGCTTACCTGTAATACCAAACGGACGGCGCAGTTCGAGGTGCGTCCAGTGGTATAACGGGTTGCCAATAGTGTGCGGAACGGTAGCAGCCCACGCATCAAACTTCTCGCGGTCAGAGGCATCGCCGGTACACAGGCGCTCAGGCATGCCGTTAGTACGCATCGCACGCCACTTATAGTGATCGCCTTTCAACCAGATGTCATACAGGTTTTTGAAACGGTAGTTGTCCGCAATCTGCTGCGGCGGCAGGTGGCAGTGATAGTCGAAAATCGGCTGATCTTTCGCGTAATCATGGTACAGACGGCGAGCAAATTCGGTATCCAGCAGGAAATCTTCGGTCATAAAAGCGGTCATTATCGTCTTCCTCTAAACGAGTGCGTTAGATGCGTACGTTCAATGCTGACAAAGTTATCACACCAATTTCTATAGACCGAAGATATTTTCGTGAGTTAGATCAATAAACGCTGACAAAAAAATTACCCTCAAGGGGGTAAACTCGCCGCCAGCCCGCGCCAGCTCTGGCTTTGCTGGCGGGAAATAATGACCACACAGAGAAAAGCACTTTTGTGATGTCACTCACCTTTTAAAGTTGTATGACAAGTTATCTTTCTGCCGTCGCGAAACATATACCGACGGAATGCATTACAGGTGATTTATCACTGAGTTTACCGGTACGGATACCGACTTGTGCACGCACACTGATGGCAAGGTCCGGGCCGTTTCGGGAGTTACTCCCGGCTACGCCCCCCGTTACACCTCCCCCGGCTCGATCCGGAGGAGGGGCCGCCCAAGGCGGAAATAACATAACGATGAGGTTTTACATGCGTAAAATTAAAGGTTTACGTTGGTACATGATAGCGCTGGTGACGCTGGGCACCGTGCTTGGCTACCTGACCCGTAACACCATTGCTGCGGCTGCGCCAACGCTAATGGAAGAGCTGCACATCTCCACGCAGCAGTACTCTTATATCATCGCGGCCTATTCCGCCGCCTACACCATCATGCAGCCGGTTGCGGGCTACGTGCTGGATATTCTGGGTACTAAAGTTGGCTACGCCGTCTTCGCTGTAACCTGGGCAATCTTCTGCGGCGCTACGGCGCTGGCAGGCAGCTGGGGTGGTTTAGCGCTGGCGCGTGGTGCGGTGGGTGCCGCTGAAGCGGCGATGATCCCGGCCGGCCTGAAAGCTGCCTCCGAGTGGTTCCCGGCGAAAGAGCGTTCTATCGCCGTGGGCTACTTCAACGTCGGTTCCTCTATTGGTGCGATGATTGCGCCGCCGCTGGTAGTGTGGGCTATCGTGATGCACAGCTGGCAGCTGGCTTTCATCATCTCCGGCGTGCTGAGCTTCGCCTGGGCGATGGCCTGGCTGATTTTCTACAAACATCCGCGCGATCAGAAAAAATTAACCGAAGAAGAGCGTGGCTATATCATTGGCGGTCAGGAAGCACAGCACCAGACCAACAACGGTAAGAAAATGTCCGTATGGCAGATTCTGGGCACCCGTCAGTTCTGGGGCATCGCCCTGCCGCGTTTCCTGGCAGAGCCGGCCTGGGGTACCTTCAACGCCTGGATCCCGCTGTTCATGTTTAAAGTCTACGGCTTTAACCTGAAAGAGATCGCCATGTTCGCCTGGATGCCTATGCTGTTCGCAGACCTTGGCTGTATCGTTGGGGGTTATCTGCCGCCGCTGTTCCAGCGCTGGTTTGGCGTGAACCTGATTGTCTCCCGTAAAATGGTGGTGACGATGGGTGCGGTACTGATGATCGGCCCAGGTATGATCGGCCTGTTCACCAGCCCATATGTCGCTATTGCCCTGCTGTGCGTCGGCGGTTTTGCTCACCAGTCTCTCTCTGGTGCGCTGATCACCCTCTCCTCAGACGTATTTGGTCGTAACGAAGTGGCTACCGCTAACGGTCTGACCGGTATGGCCGCCTGGACAGCGAGTACCATGTTTGCTCTGGTCGTTGGTGCGCTGGCGGATACCATCGGCTTCAGCCCGTTGTTCGCCGTGCTGGCCGTGTTCGATGTGCTGGGCGCTATCGTTATCTGGACCGTGCTGAAGAGCAAGTCCGCGGCGGAGCTCGAAGAAGAGAAGCGCGCCGTCGGTGGCCCTGCCACTCAACACTCGTAAAATGCAGTAACCCATCACGTCGTTGATCCACAGCCGCCTGCACTATTCGGGCGGCTTTTTCGTTACTGGTATGGTGAGAATTTAGGAAAAGTGGTATAACAAATCTATCTATCCTGTCTCGCCTGGAGCGCATATGGAAATCACCGAATCACGCCGTTTATATCAGCAGCTGGCCGCTGAGCTAAAAAGCCGCATCGAGGACGGCGTGTATCTGGTCGGTGACAAACTGCCTGCCGAGCGTTTTATTGCCGATGAGAAGAGCGTTAGCCGCACCGTGGTGCGCGAAGCGATTATCATGCTGGAAGTAGAAGGCTATGTAGAGGTCCGCAAGGGCTCAGGTATCCATGTCATCTCTAACCAGGCGAAATATCAGCAGATCCCCGACGAGTCTATGGAGTTTGCTAACTACGGCCCGTTTGAGCTGTTACAGGCGCGTCAGCTTATTGAGAGCAATATCGCCGAGTTTGCCGCCACCCAGGTGACCAAGCAGGACATCATGAAGCTGATGGAGATCCAGGACAAGGCGCGCCAGGAGAAGTGCTTCCGCGACTCCGAGTGGGATCTGCAGTTCCACGTGCAGGTCGCGCTGGCCACGCAGAACACCGCCCTGGCAGCAATCGTGGAAAAAATGTGGACTCAGCGCACACACAACCCATACTGGAAAAAACTGCACGATCACATTGATGCCCGCACCGTGGACAACTGGTGTGACGATCACGATCAAATCCTTAAGGCCTTGATTCGTAAAGATCCACATGCAGCGAAAGTGGCAATGTGGCAGCACCTTGAGAACACCAAGCTGATGCTGTTTAATGAAACCAGCGATGACTTTGAGTTTAACGCTGACCGCTATCTGTTTGCTGAAAACCCGGTGGTTCACCTCGATACTGCCGCAACCGCCGTGAAATAACAGACTTCTTTTATAGCAGCGGGCGCGGACGCGCCTGCGCTGTTCAATCAATGACATAACGCGGTCAGCAACCGTATAGAGTGTCAGCCTTTGTAAATACCTTTGTCACCCCCCTCCCCGGCAAGCAAAATCAATTCCTAAAATACGCATTTTCAGTGACGCAGATCTCTGGCGTTTGTTACAATTAGATGCAATTTCTCTCCAGCGGCGTTAACCCCGATATTCGTTAACCGATGTACCAGGAACACTGAATGGAACTACTTACCCAGTTACTGAACGCTTTATGGCACCAGGATTTCGAAACGCTGGCGAATCCTTCCATGATTGGCATGCTCTATTTTGTTTTATTTATGATCCTGTTTCTGGAAAACGGCCTGCTGCCCGCGGCATTTCTACCGGGTGATAGCCTGCTGGTGCTGGTGGGCGTCCTGATTGCGAAAGGGGCGATGGGCTATCCGCAAACCATTTTGTTGCTCACCGCCGCCGCCAGCCTCGGCTGCTGGGTAAGCTACATACAGGGACGCTGGCTTGGCAACACGCGCATCGTGCAGAACTGGCTGTCCCACCTGCCTGCGCACTACCACCAGCGGGCGCACCATATGTTCCACAAGCACGGGCTTTCTGCGCTGCTGATTGGCCGCTTCATTGCCTTTGTACGCACCCTGCTGCCCACTATTGCCGGCCTTTCCGGTCTGAATAACGCCCGCTTTCAGTTCTTTAACTGGATGAGTGGCCTGCTGTGGGTGGTGATCCTCACGACCTTTGGTTATCTGCTGGGCAAGACGCCCGTGTTTCGCAAATATGAAGATGCGTTAATGTCCTGCCTGATGCTGCTGCCGGTGGTTCTGCTGGTAGTTGGGCTGGTTGGCTCGCTGTTCGTTTTATGGAAGAAAAAATATGGAAATCGGCAGTAATCCACGCTCGCGCCGCGCGCTGATGCACCAGTGCGCCTTTGCGCTGGCAACCATTATGCTTTTCACTCTGCTCTTCTCTGCCTGGGTAACGCTGCAGCAGCGTGAGTCAACGCTGGCCATTCGCCCGGGTAACCAGAGCGTGAGCGTGCCGGACGGCTTCTCCGTCTGGCACCACCTTGACGCCAATGGGATCCGCTTTAAAAGCATCACGCCGAAAAATGACACCCTGGTCATTACCTTTGACTCCAGCGCGCAAAGTGCGGCGGCAAAAGTGGTTTTAGATCGCACCTTGCCGCAGGGCTATATCATCGCCCTTCAGGACGACGACGACCAGACGTCAGCATGGCTCACCCGCCTGCGGGATACGCCTCACCGTCTGGGCTAACCTTCTACTAATCCGAATCTTTTCACTTACTTTGGTGATCTTCGCGTTTACTTACTATGCTTGAGTAGACGGGAACAGTGTCACTCTTTTACTGACTGCATTTTCGGCGTTTCATGGTGATATGCCGCTAAAACAAGGGAAAGTTATAAGAATGAGATACCGCATCGTACTGGCGTTAAGCCTTTTATCTTTGAGCGCCGCTTCGCAGGCCGTATCGCTTTGCCAGGAGAAGGAACAGGATATCCTGCGCGAAATTAGCTACGCCGAGAAGCATAACAATCAGCGCCGCGTTGACGGACTGAATACGGCACTCAAAGAGTTAAGAGCCAACTGCACTGACAGCAAGCTGCGCGCAGACCACCAGAAAAAAATTGCTGAACAGAAGGAAGAGGTTGCTGAACGCCAGCAGGATCTGACTGAAGCACAGCAAAAAGGCGATGCGGATAAAGTGACCAAACGTGAAGACAAGCTGAGAGAGGCGCAGGAAGAGCTGCGTACGCTTGAGGCCCGTGATTATTAAAGGAAGTTACCACTCGCTCACCTGGAGAGAACTATGTCTAAGTCTAAAGATACTACTGCCGATCATCTGCGCGCTGAGTTGAAATCCCTGACGGATACCCTGGAAGAGGTATTAAGTAGCTCCGGGGACAGATCGAAAGAAGAGTTGAGTAAGCTGCGCACCAAAGCAGAACGTGCTCTGCACGAAAGCCGCTATCGTCTGGGTGAAACCAGCGATGTTATTGCCAAGCAAACCCGTGAAGCCGCCACGCGCGCCGATGAATACGTGCGCGAGAACCCGTGGACTGGTGTAGGGATTGCCGCTGCCGCCGGTGTGGTGCTGGGCGTGCTGCTGACGCGACGCTGATTATGGCTGACTTACGTCATACAAGCGGACCAGGAAAAAGCGTCCTGGGTATTGGGCAACGCATTATGACCATTCTCGTTGAGATGGTGGAAACGCGTTTGCGACTGGTTGTGGTGGAACTGGAAGAAGAGAAAGCAAACGTCATCCAGATGCTCCTGATGTTGGGGCTCACCATGCTGCTGGCTGCCTTTGGCCTGATGAGCCTGATGGTTCTCATCATCTGGGCTATCGACCCTCAATACCGTCTTAACGCGATGATCGCTACCACTGTGGTTCTGCTGGTAGGCGCAATCATCGGCGGTTTCTGGACGCTGCATAAGGCCCGACAATCTACCTTCCTGCGCCATACGCGCGACGAACTGGCTAACGATCGTTCTCTGCTGGAGGAGGATAAAAAGTGAGCAGTACTAAAGCGGAGCGTCTTAAACGCAAAGCGATGCTGCTAAGCCAGATCCAGCAGCAGCGCCTCGATCTGACGGCCAGCCGACGTGACTGGCTGGAGACGACCGGCGCTTACGATCGCGGCTGGAATACTTTTCTCAGTATGCGATCGTGGCTGCTGGTGGGCAGTAGTCTGATGGCGGTGCGCACCGTTCGCCACCCCAACATGCTGCTGCGCTGGGCGAAGCGCGGGTTTGCCGCGTGGAGCACCTGGCGTCTGGTGCAGTCCACCATCAAACAGCAACGCCTGCGTTAACCCCCCACCCTGCCCGGCCCACGTCTTTCGTAGGCCGGTGCAAGCGCAGCGCCGCCCGGCGTAGCTCTCAGAAAATACCTCAGATTATTTGATAAAGATTGACAGTTTTCCTTGCTAACAATCCCCCACCGCCGCGTTTATTATCCTCTCCATCGACAGCGAACGGGCAGCAGATGCCTGCCAGCGCTGGAAAAATGACATTAGCGGCCCCTGTGGCTTCATGGAGAGTAAAATGAAAAAATTAGAAGATGTTGGCATTCTGGTAGCGCGTATTCTGATGCCGATCCTGTTCATTACCGCTGGCTGGGGCAAAATTACCGGGTATGCAGGCACCCAGCAGTATATGGAAGCGATGGGCGTACCGGGCTTCATGCTGCCACTGGTTATTCTGCTTGAGTTCGGCGGCGGCCTGGCGATCCTGTTTGGTTTACTGACCCGTACCACTGCGCTGATCACCGCCGTCTTTACGCTGCTCACCGCCTTCCTTTTCCACAGCAACTTTGCTGAAGGCGTGAACTCTATCATGTTCATGAAAAACCTGACCATCGCCGGCGGCTTCCTCCTGCTGGGTATTACCGGTCCAGGCGCATTTAGCATCGACCGCGTCCTGAATAAAAAGTGGTAAGGCTTCTATACTGAAAGCAATTCAAGGCGGGGAGAGCGAGCTCTTCCCGCTTAACCTTTTCCCGGCAGTAAGGAGAGCAAGATGGGACAGCTTATTGACGGCGTCTGGCATGACGTCTGGTACGACACCAAGTCAACCGGCGGACGGTTTAAACGCTCGGAGTCCGCGTTCCGTAACTGGCTAACCGCGGACGGCGAAGCAGGCCCGACGGGGGAAGGTGGTTTTGCACCCGAGAAAGATCGCTACCATCTCTATGTCTCTCTCGCCTGCCCGTGGGCGCACCGCACCCTGATCCTGCGCACGTTGAAAGGCCTTGAGCCGTTTATCGACGTGTCGGTGGTTAACCCGCTGATGCTGGAGAGCGGCTGGACCTTTGATGATAGCTTCCCCGCCGCCACCGGCGACAAGCTCTATCAGCACGATTTCCTCTACCAGCTCTATCTCCACGCCGACCCGCACTATACCGGGCGTGTCACCGTGCCGGTGCTGTGGGATAAGAAAAACCACACCATCGTCAGCAATGAGTCAGCGGATATTATTCGGATGTTTAACACCGCCTTCGATGCGCACGGCGCAAAAGCCGGTGACTACTACCCGCCGGCGCTGCGGGGGCAGATTGATGAACTGAATAGCTGGATCTATGACAATGTGAATAACGGCGTCTACAAAGCCGGTTTCGCCACCAGCCAGGAAGCCTACGACGAAGCGGTAGAGAATCTCTTCTCGTCGCTGGCGCGCCTCGAGCAGATCCTCGGCCAGCACCGCTATCTGACCGGTAACCAGCTGACGGAAGCGGATATTCGCCTGTGGACGACGCTGGTACGCTTTGACCCGGTCTACGTTACGCACTTCAAGTGTGATAAGCATCGGATCAGCGACTACCTGAATCTGCATGGCTTTCTGCGTGATATCTACCAGATGCCTGGCATTGCCGAAACCGTCGACTTTGCCCACATTCGCAACCACTACTACCGCAGCCATAAGACCATCAACCCGACGGGGATTATCTCCATCGGACCCTGGCAGGATCTGGATGAGCCGCACGGGCGCGATATTCGCTTCGGCTAAGTTATCAGGGCACCTTCAGGGTGCCCTTTTTACTTCCTATTTCCCGGCAAAAAGCTTGGGGATCTCTCGCAGGCACCAGGCTTTCGCCTCGCCCATGCTGTCGCGCCGCCAGGCCATAATGATATCCACCTCGCTGGTGGATTCCGGGCTAACGACCCGCAGACGTCCTTCGGCAATATCCTGCTCCACCAATGGATAAGGCATGGTGGCTACTCCTAGCCCGGCCAGCAGCGCGTTGCGCTTATCCTCCAGGCTGCTGACCGTCAGACGTGGCTGCTTGTCCAGCAGCTGTACGGTAAGTACCGGACGCTCGCGGGCGGTATCGGCCACCGCGACGCCGCGATATTTCACCCGCGTCACCTCAGAGAGCGGCTCTGGCTCTTGGTGGATCGGATGATCCGGTGCGGCGACGTAGACGTTGAGAAGCGTGTAGAGCTTGCGCGAGTTGATCTCTGACGACGAGCGGAAGTGCATATCCGGGGCGATAACGATATCCGCCCGGCCCTGCTCCAGGCGCTCCCATGCCCCTGCCAGCACTTCGGTAATAATAGAGAGTTGGGTATTGGCTTTAGCCGCTAGCCTCTCCACCAGGGGGAAAAATGAGGGAGTAGGTACCAGCGCTTCGCTTACCAGCGTCAGGTGCGTCTCCCAGCCACGGGCCAGCGCTTCGGCATCGGTGGTGAGCTTGTCGGCGGCCTCCAGCAGCACGCGTCCCCGCTCCAGCAGCATCCGCCCAACGTTGGTAAATTTCGTCCGGTGCCCGGAGCGGTCAAAGAGCACAACGTCCAGCTCCTCCTCCAGCTTCTGCATGGTATAGCTTAGCGCGGAGGGCACCCGGCCCAGCTCATCCGCCGCTGCGGCAAAGCTGCCGCGCCTGTCTATGGCGTCCATGACGCGCAACGCTTCGAGCGTCAAAGCTCTCTCTTTAGCCATCTCGCTCTCATTCAGGAAATTTGAACATACCGGGCAGAATATCTGGCTAACAATGCAGCGTCCATACCTTTACCATTGATTTAGTGTAAAGAGAGGTCAGAATTATGATTACTACCAGAACAGCCAAACAGTGCGGACAGGCAGATTTCGGATGGCTGCAGGCCCGTTACACCTTCTCCTTTGGACACTACTTTGACCCTAAGCTATTGGGCTATGCCTCCCTGCGGGTGCTGAACCAGGAGGTTCTGGCTCCCGGGGCGTCATTCCAGCCGCGTACCTATCCTAAAGTGGATATTCTCAACCTGATCCTTGAGGGAGAAGCCGAGTACCGCGACAGTGAAGGTCATCACGTACAGGCGAAGGCAGGAGAAGCGCTGCTGATAGCGACCCAGCCGGGGATTAGCTACAGCGAGCACAACCTGAGCAAAGATAAGTCCCTGACGCGGATGCAGCTCTGGCTGGACGCCTGCCCGGAGCGGGAGAACCCGCCGGTGCAAAAAATAGCTATCGCAGGTCAGCAGCAGCTGCTGGCCTCCCCTGACGGAAACGATGATAGCCTGCAGCTACGGCAGCAGGTCTGGCTGCACCATATTGAGCTGGACAAAGGTGAGCAGCTTAGTTTTCAGCTGCATGGCCCGCGCGCCTACCTGCAGTCGATTCATGGCAGGTTCCATGCCCTGACGCCGCAGGAGGATCAGAAGGCGCTGACCTGCGGTGACGGGGCGTTTATTCGCGACGAGGCAACTATTACGCTGGTGGCGGATACGCCGCTGCGGGCCCTGCTGGTCGATTTGCCTGTATAGCTGAGATGCCGGGCGGCGCTGCGCTTGCCCGGCCTACATTTCTATGCTTTGTGCGCCATGATATCGATGATCTGCCGATCGGTTTCCTGCATCGCCCGGCAGGCCAACGCACAGAGGTTAGCAATCGACTGCTCAACGTCGTGCGCCACAATCCCCTCCTTGCCGGTCACCGCGGTCTCATCCAGCGCCATCAGCACGGCCTTCCACGCTGACGAGACGCTGGTTGACACCTTCATCGCGCAGCTGTTCGAGGCCCCATCACAGATCATGCCGCTAACGTCACCAATCATGCTGCTGATAGCGCTGGCGAGGGTGTCATAGCGTCCGTCCATCAGCCACGTCATCCCTGCCGCCGCCCCCATTGCCGCCGTTGTCGCGGCGCAGAGCGCTGACAGGCGCGGCAGCTGACTGTGGATATAGATCGCGCTGAGATGGGAGAGCATGAGTGCCCTCGCCAGCCGCTCGTCGCCCTCACCTAAAAACTCGGCGAGCACCACAACCGGCAGCGTGGCGGCGATCCCCTGGTTGCCGGAGCCGGAGTTGCTCATTGCTGGCAGCGATGCGCCACCCATCCGCGCGTCCGAGGCTGCGCTGGTGCGGATCACAATCGCCGAAGAGAGATCCTTTGCCAGCAGGCCGCGATCGCACTGCTTTTGCAGCGTGGTGCCAATATGCAGGCCCCACTCCCGCGACAAACCTTCCCGCGAGAGTGCATCGTTGATGCGGGCCGCATCCAGAATAAAACGGATCCGCTCAAACGGAGCCTGTTCAATAAAGGCCAGAATGTCGCGCAGCGTCGCCTGGGACAGCGACACCAGCGGATCCTCGCGGCTCTCATCGACCTGGTCACAGAGCTGGAAAACCGTCTCGCCCTGCTTTTCGATCCGCACGATGCGGGTATGATCCCCCTCGATCGTCACGCTGGCATGGCTTTTCGCCGTATAGACGCAGGCGCGGGCGTAGAGGATCTCGCTACACGGATCCTGTAGCCTGACACATACTCGCCCTTCGGCAAGCATCGCTTTCGCATCCGCTATCGCCTCTGGCGACGCGGCTTTGAGTACCTCCAGTCCAGCTGCGGCGTCCCCTCCCAGCGCACCGAGGGCGGCAGCAATCGGCAGCCCCACCATACCCGTGCCCGGTACGGTAACCCCCATTCCGTTTTTCAGCAGGTTAGGCGAGACAAAGCACGCCACGCGCTCGATCCTGCCGGATAGCTGCGCGGCGGCAGTGGCACTGGCCAGCGCCAGCGATACCGGCTCGGTGCAGCCCAGCGCGGGTTTAACCTCCTGGCGTACGATCTGAATAAACCGCTCCCATTCCGGGTTCCATTTTGCATCTGACATAATAGCGTCCATCTGTTTCATGAGGTTAATAGCATCAGGCGAAGGCCAGCAGCGGTGAAATACAGAGCAGCAGACCGGTAATAATAATGATCTTCAGCGACAGGCCTTTGTACTTGTGTAGAGCTGGCACCTTATAGACCAGCCAGGCGGGAATTAAGCAGCCAATCATGCCGAATATAGGGCTACAGATTGAGGTAAAGCTGAGCACCGGTGCATTAAGGACAATAGCGCTCCAGGCCAGCAGAATGGCGAAGATCATGATCCCACCCTGCACATATTTCTCATCAAACTGCCGGGTGGGGAATTTACGCCGCAGCAGGTTCATAACGATGCCCTGGGTCGCCTCGCGGAATCCGAGATAGACACCAAAGAAAGCGGTCATCACGGCAAAAATATTTAAAATAACGCTGACCACTTTTACCCAACCTGCTCCGTCGCCGCTAATAAACTGGGCGGCAATGGCCAGCGCGGAGATATTTTGTTGGTAAGCTTTTACCGCTTCATCGTGGCCCATTGCCAGCGTAAATGAGACGGCGTAGAAAAAGACGGTAATAAAGAGAATGGCAAAGGCGATATTCATCGCCCGCAGGGCTTTATAGCGCGCAACCTCAATTGACTTCTCTTTAGCGCGATAGGAGATAACCATCGGACTGAGGGTCTGGATAAAAAGAATGGAGGTCAGCGTAAAAGGCAGCGTAATGATAGCGTTCTTAATCAGCAGGCCAGCAGGCGGCAGCGTGCCGGCATTGTAGAGGTGCCATAGCCCCACCATACTGAGACCCAACGCCGCGACCACCAGCAGCTTGGTCAGCACCATCAGGCTCGAAACCTTAAACAGGAGCTGTTCACCGCGCGAGGAGATGGCGACCAGAATGCAGATCAGCACCAGGCCATAGAAGGGATTATTGGAGAGCAGCCCTTTAGTGATGCCAAAAGTATGCAGGTAGGAGGCGCTATCGTTAGTGATGGCGGTAGAGTAAACGAACATCCAGATCACCAGCATAATAAAGTAGAGCGCGCCTAATAAAACGCCCCAGTTTTTACCTAAATAGCCGCTAATGACGCTGGGATAGTCTTTGCACTCCGGTGACTCTGCAAGCGTATTAATAAACAGGCGCTGAAAAAGATACATTGCCGGGTAGCCAATAATGGAGGAGAGGAGAAATACCCATAGTCCCATTAACCCCACCTGCACCGGTAAAAAAACGATCCCCGCGCCGATGGCCATACCGATACTCATTATGACCCAGCCCGTGTCGGTGCTGTCGAATTTAATGGCCTCGCGCCACGCCTGCTCCGTCATGCCGGCCTTTTTAGCCGCTGCTGATGTGCCTTGCATCACATCAATATTATTCATGCTCATAACGCTCTCGCTTATTAGTGTAGGGACAGATTTTATTATCGCTGCCGCTAATAGTGCGGCGCATGCTGTAAATTCATCGTAATCAGGAAGCGAGAGAAAAACTTGGCTATTGTTTAATTTGAACGGGACAGGAAGAGAAACGGCGGCTTTATTTTAATATTAAATAATAAAAGTATTCTAACGCCGATGTATGTGTGAAGGGGATCACGCAGGATTATTTACCGCTAAAAACAAAAAACCCCGCCGAGGCGGGGTTCTGTGTAAAGAGTGAAACTGACCGATAAGCCGGGTTCTGTCGTGGACAGTCATTCATCTAGGCCAGCAATCGCTCACTGGCTCAAGCAGCCTACCCGGGTTCAGTACGGGCCGTACCTTATGAACCCCTATTTGGCCTTGCTCCGGGTGGAGTTTACCGTGCCACGGACTGTTACCAGCCGCGCGGTGCGCTCTTACCGCACCCTTTCACCCTTACCTGATCCCACTTGCGTGGGCCATCGGCGGTTTGCTCTCTGTTGCACTGGTCGTGGGCTGTGACACCCCCCAGGCGTTACCTGGCACCTTGCCCTATGGAGCCCGGACTTTCCTCCCCTCCGCCCATCTCCCCCGAAGGAGGACGACGACGAAGCGGCGACTGTCTGGTCAGCTTCGGCGCGCAGTATAGAGGGTTTACGCCCTGCTGTCACCCCTCTGTCAACATCCCGACCCGCAGGGTGGCGGCAATGTTGCGTGAAGCGCGGTAGATATTGTCGAATGCGCCACGGAAGGCCTCTTCCAGCGTGCCGATGCTGGTCAGCACGCTAAATACCGCATCGATGCCGTACTGATGCACCACGCCCACGTCGCGCGTCAGGCTGCCCGCAATGCCGATCACCGGCTTATGGTATTTTTTGGCAACCTTCGCCACGCCCACGGGCACCTTGCCGTGAATGCTCTGACTGTCGATTCGACCCTCGCCGGTGACCACCAGCGTGCAGTCGTGAATATGCTCTTCCAGGTTCAGCGCCTGGGTGACGATCTCAATGCCGCTGCGTAGCTCAGCGCCCAGGAAAGCCATCAGCGCTGCGCCCATACCGCCCGCCGCCCCCGCGCCCGGCACATCTTTAACATCCACGCGCAGGGACTTTTTAATCACGTCGGCATAGTGGCTGAGGTTGTTATCCAGCTCAACGATCTGCGCGTCGGTAGCCCCTTTCTGTGGGCCAAAAATACGCGATGCGCCCTGCTCCCCCGTCAGCGGGTTGGTGACATCGCAGGCGACGCGGATAGTGCACGAGGCCAGACGCGGATCCAGCCCGCTAATATCGATGGTGTTAAGGCTCATCAGGCTGCCACCACCGTGGCCAATCTCGGTACCGTTGGCATCGCACAACTTAGCGCCTAGCGCCTGAACCATGCCCGCGCCGCCGTCGTTGGTGGCGCTGCCGCCGATACCGATGATGATATTGCGTGCGCCGTGCTCCAGCGCGTGCAGGATAAGCTCCCCGGTGCCGCGCGAGGTAGTCATCAACGGATTACGTAACTCAGGGGGAACGAGTGCCAGTCCGCTGGCGGCGGCCATCTCGATAAAGGCGGTATTCCCGTCGCCGGACATGCCCCAGCAGGCGTCTACGCGCTCGCCCAGCGGGCCGGTCACCGACGCCGTATGCTCAGCGCCCTGGGTAGCGGCGATCATCGCCTCAACCGTTCCTTCACCGCCGTCGGCGACCGGAACGGAGACATAGTGTGCATCCGGAAAAATTTCCCGAAATCCTTTTTCTATCGCCTGAGCTACCTCGGTAGCAGACAGGCTTTCCTTGTAAGAGTCTGGGGCGATTACGATTTTCATATCAGTAGCCTGTTACTGCACGCGGCATAGATGCCGGGCGCGTTGCCGCGCCCGTTTCTTGTTAGCGAGAGATTTCTACCTTCGCCAGTTTTTCGTAGTAGCACGCAAGGGCGCTATGGTCGTCGTTGCCGTGACCGTCAGCGCGCAGCGCCTGCATCATCTCCATCACTGCCGCGGTCAGCGGCAGCTGCGCGCCCACGCCGTGAGAGGTATCCAGCGCGTTGGCCAGATCCTTGATGTGCAGATCGATACGGAAGCCCGGCTTGAAGTTGCGATCCAGCACCATCGGCGCTTTCGCTTCCAGCACGGTGCTGCCAGCCAGGCCGCCGCGGATAGCCTGGAACACCAGATCCGGATTTACGCCAGCTTTGGTTGCCAGGCTCAGGGCTTCAGACATGGCGGCAATGTTCAGCGCCACGATCACCTGGTTTGCCAGTTTGGTCACGTTGCCCGCGCCGATGTCGCCGGTGTGCACCACCGAGCCCGCCATCGCTTTCAGCAGGTCGTAGTACTTATCGAACAGCGCCTTGTCACCGCCAACCATCACGGAGAGCGTGCCGTCGATCGCTTTCGGTTCACCGCCGCTGACCGGCGCGTCCAGCATCTGCACGCCTTTCGCCTTCAGCGCGTCGCTGATTTCACGGCTGGCCAGCGGTGCGATGGAGCTCATGTCGATCAGCACGGTGCCCGCTTTCGCCCCTTCGATAATGCCGCCTTCGCCCAGCGCCACCTCTTTTACATGCGGGGAGTTCGGCAGCATGGTGATGATCACATCACACTGCTCGGCAATCTCTTTTGCCGTAGAGGCAGTTTCTGCACCGGCGGCAATCACTTCAGCAACCGCCTCATGATTACGGTCAGAAACCACCAGCGAGTAACCGGCTTTAATGAGGTTTTTACTCATTGGTTTACCCATAATGCCCAGGCCAATGAAACCAACTTTCAGTGTCATAGTGCGTCTCTCTCTTCAGTTCGGTGGTGGTTATTTCTTAAAGGAATCAGCTAAACGCTGGGTGCCAGCGCGGAATACGCCCAGGTCACTGCCAACGGCAACGAAGGTGGCGCCCCACTCCAGGTAACGGCGCGCATCGGCTTCTACCGGCGCGAGGATGCCGCTCGGCTTACCGTGCGCTTTGGCACGGGCAAAAATGTGCTGAATGCAGCGCTGTACTTCCGGGTGCGAGGCGTTGCCTAAGTGACCCAGCGCAGCGGCCAGGTCGCTTGGGCCAACGAAGATCCCATCCACGCCGTCGGTGGCGGCAATAGCATCAACGTTATCTACGCCCTGCTGGCTCTCAATCTGTACCAGAATGGTGATGTTTTTATTCGCCTGGCCGAAGTAGTCCAGCACGGTGCCAAACATATTGGCGCGGTGGGAGACCGATACGCCACGAATGCCTTCCGGCGGGTAGCGGGTAGACGCGACCGCCAGCACGGCCTCCTCTTCACTCTCGACAAAGGGGATCAGGAAGTTGTAGAAGCCGATATCGAGCAGGCGCTTAATGGCAATCGGATCGTTAGCCGGAGCGCGAACCACTGGCGCACTGCTGCTGCCCTTCAGGGCCATCAGCTGTGGGATAAAGGTGGTGACATCGTTCGGCGCGTGTTCACCGTCGAGTACCAGCCAGTCAAAGCCCGCCAGGCCCAGCACTTCGGTGCTGATCGGGCTTGCCAGCGCGGACCAGCAGCCAATCTGAATCTGATGCGCTGCCAGCGCAGCCTTAAATTTGTTTGGGAAGATATCGTTAGTCATCATCTATACCTTGAAGTAACCGTTGCTTAATTCCGCAGTTCCATACGCTTGATGTCGCCCACCACGAACAGGTAGCAGAACATCGCCATCAGGGCTGAACAGCCGACGAACACCAGAGCAGCGTTAAAGGAGTGCAGCTCGCTGACCAGGTAACCAATTACCAGCGGGGTGACAATAGAGGCCACGTTGCCAAACACGTTGAACACCCCACCGCACAGTCCAACAATCTCTTTTGGCGCGGTATCGGAGATCACCGGCCAGCCGAGGGCACCAAACCCTTTGCCAAAGAACGCCAGCGCCATCAGCGTGACCACCAGGGTAGTGTTATTGGTGTAGTTACACAGAATGATGCTCGACGCCAGCAGCATTCCCAGAACGATAGGCAGCTTACGCGCCAGGGTAATGGTTGCGCCACGTTTGATCAGGTGATCCGAGAAGACCCCGCCCAATACGCCACCGGCAAAGCCGCACAGCGCCGGGATGGAGGCCACCAGGCCCACTTTCAGAATCGACATGCCCTTCTCCTGCACCAGGTAGATGGGGAACCAGGTGAGGAAGAACCAGGTGATGGTGTTGATAAAATACTGGCCGAAGAACACCCCCAGCATCATGCGATTGGTCAATAATTGCTTGATGTAGTGCATTTTAGGACCGCCAGCCGCCGCGCCCGGCTTTTTGTGGTCCATATCGACCACCGCGCCGCCCTTGGTGATGTACTCCAGCTCGCTAGCCGACATGTTCGGGTGGTCGGTAGGGTTATGGATAAACTTCACCCACAGGCCGGTCAGCACAAAGCCAATGACGCCCATTACGGTAAATACATGCTCCCAGCCCCAGGCGAAAGTCAGCCAGCCCAGCAGCGGTGAGAAGAGCGCCAGTGAGAAGTACTGGGCGGCGTTAAAGATAGCCGATGCGGTGCCGCGCTCTTTGGTCGGGAACCAGGCGGCGACGATACGGGCGTTCGCCGGGAATGAGGGCGCTTCAGAGAAGCCGAGCATAAAGCGCATGATGAACATCGACACGCCAGCCCAGGCCAGCGGGAAGATATCAACAAACCCTTGCAGGAAGGTGAACAGCGACCAGAAAAAGAGGCTGTAGGTATAGACTTTCTTTGAGCCGTAGCGGTCCAGAAGCCAGCCGCCGGGGATCTGCATCAACAGGTAGGCCCAGCCGAAGGCGGAGAAGATGTAGCCCATTGAGACGGCGCTAAGCTGCAGCTCTTTAGCGACTTCGGTGCCAGCGATTGAGAGCGTCGCACGGTCCGCATAGTTAATCGCCGTAACAATAAAGATAATGAGCAAGATTAAATAGCGGGTAGGCATACCCTTTTTTGCTTCAACGGTAGTATCCAGTATCATTTATTTATCCTCGGGCACAGAACTCTATTTTTATTATTATATGAGGTGTATTTTCCTGATTATTTATCGATAGCAGGTAATATCAGGTAACTAACCAGATGCAATGTAATCGTCAATCAGTATAATCAGGGCACGAACGTCCCGCATTGTTGTTTTGCTCAATTAATAAAATGTTTTAAGTGATTATATTGAGCATATGCACAAGTTGCTGGGCGCTGATCCACAGATTTAGGCATTCGCCCTGCTGCCGGGCCTGCTACAGCAATAATGAGTGATCTGGATCACATTCTTAACGTGAAACTCCTGACACTATTTATTCCATAGCAATGTTGTTTATTTCAGATAACAAGAAACACGATAATCATTTTCCCGTTTTTGTTATCCCACACCTGGCTGGAGAATACTGGACAATGGCCGATATCGAAATTAGACAAGAATCGCCAACGGCGTTTTATATTAAGGTTCATGAAACCGACAACGTGGCGATTATTGTCAATGACAATGGCTTAAGAGCCGGGACCCGTTTCCCGGATGGGCTTGAACTCATTGAGCATATCCCGCAGGGGCATAAAGTGGCGCTGGTGGATATTCCCGCGCACGGTGACATTGTCCGCTACGGTGAAGTCATCGGCTATGCGGTGCGCGATATTGCCCGGGGCAGCTGGATCGACGAATCCACCGTGGAGTTGCCTACAGCGCCACCGCTGAACACCCTGCCGCTGGCCACCAGGGTGCCGGAGCCGCTGCCTGCCCTCGAGGGTTACACCTTTGAAGGCTACCGCAACGCCGACGGCAGCGTCGGGACGAAAAACCTGCTGGGTATCACCACCAGCGTACACTGCGTCGCGGGCGTGGTGGACTACGTGGTCAAAATTATCGAGCGCGACCTGCTGCCGAAATACCCCAACGTTGACGGGGTGGTCGGTCTGAACCACCTCTACGGCTGCGGCGTAGCGATCAACGCCCCGGCGGCAGTGGTGCCTATCCGCACTATCCATAACCTCGCCCTCAACCCCAACTTTGGCGGCGAAGTGATGGTGGTCGGCCTCGGCTGTGAAAAGCTCCAGCCGGAGCGTCTGCTGCAGGGAACGGAAGACGTGCAGGCGATCCCAGTTGACAGTGCCAGCATCGTGCGCCTGCAGGATGAGCAGCACGTCGGCTTCCGCTCGATGGTCGACGATATTCTTCAGGTTGCCGAGCGTCATCTGATCAAGCTCAACGCTCGCCAGCGCGAAACCTGCCCGGCCTCCGAGCTGGTCGTCGGGATGCAGTGCGGCGGCAGCGACGCCTTCTCCGGCGTGACGGCGAACCCGGCGGTAGGCTACGCCTCTGACCTGCTGGTCCGCTGCGGTGCGACAGTAATGTTCTCGGAGGTGACCGAGGTGCGCGATGCGATCCATCTGCTCACCCCGCGCGCTATCAATGAGGAGGTAGGCAAGCGCCTGCTGGATGAGATGGCCTGGTACGATAACTATCTCGATATGGGCAAAACCGACCGCAGCGCTAACCCCTCTCCGGGTAACAAGAAAGGCGGTCTGGCCAACGTAGTGGAGAAAGCGCTGGGCTCTATTGCCAAGTCCGGGCAGAGCGCCATCGTGGAAGTGCTCTCGCCGGGCCAGCGCCCAACCAAGCGCGGACTGATCTACGCGGCTACGCCTGCCAGCGACTTTGTCTGTGGTACCCAGCAAGTGGCTTCCGGGATCACCGTTCAGGTGTTCACTACCGGTCGCGGTACGCCGTACGGCCTGGTGGCAGTGCCGGTTATCAAGATGGCAACCCGCACCGAGCTGGCTAACCGCTGGTACGATCTCATGGACATTAACGCCGGAACGATCGCCACCGGAGAAGAGAGCATTGAGGACGTGGGCTGGAAGCTGTTCCACTTTATTCTCGACGTCGCCAGCGGCCGTAAGAAAACCTTCTCGGACCAGTGGGGCCTGCACAACCAGCTGGCCGTGTTTAACCCGGCTCCGGTGACGTGATGTTTTTGCCGGGCGGCGCTGCGCTTGCCCGGCCTACGGTACATCAGCAATTTCTTCCGACACGCTGAACGTCAGTAACCTTATCCCTGCTGCTCCAGAGCATACTTATAGAGAGCGTTCTTCTTCACGCCGTGGATCTCGGCGGCTAGCGCGGCGGCTTTTTTCAGCGGCAGCTCGGCCTGGAGCAGTGCCAGCGTACGTAGGGCGTCGGCGGGCAGATCCTCCTCCTGGGCCTTATGCCCCTCAATAATCAGCACCATCTCCCCTTTGCGACGGTTTTCATCTTCCTTTACCCACGCCAGCAGTTCGCCAATGGGCGCGCCGTGAATCGACTCCCAGGTCTTGGTTAGCTCGCGGGCCAGCACGACATAGCGGGATTCACCCAGCACGGTGCAGATGTCCTCCAGGCTATCGAGCAGGCGGTGAGTGGACTCATAAAAAATCAGCGTGCGCGGCTCAGCCTCCAGCGCTTTTAGCGTGTCGCGGCGGCCTTTTGATTTGGCAGGCAGAAAGCCTTCATAGCAGAAGCGATCCGACGGCAGCCCGGCGGCGCTGAGAGCGGCAATCGCGGCGCAGGGGCCAGGGAGCGGCACCACGCGGATCCCCGCCTCGCGGCAGGTGCGCACCAGGTGGTAGCCAGGATCGTTGATCAGCGGCGTCCCGGCGTCGGAGACCAGGGCAATGCTCTGCCCCTCTTTAAGCTTCGCTACCAGCGTCTCTGCCTTCTGCTGCTCGTTATGATCGTGAAGGGCAAACAGGCGGGCGCTAATGGCGAAATGCTGCAACAGCAGGCCGGTGTGCCGGGTATCCTCTGCGGCAACTAAATCAACGCTTTGCAACACGGTCAGCGCGCGCTGGGTGATATCAGCCAAATTCCCGATAGGAGTGGGTACAATATAGAGCTGACCTTGAGAATTCTCAGCCGATTCGTGTTGTTTCATTGTTTCATCCGTATTGCCGATTTAATATTGAGCATTGCGTAAAAAATATCACTGGATACAGAATGGTACAGTCAACATTTTTCCGTTTAAAAGCAGCGCGTTGTCTGCCTGTCATGCTGGCCGCCCTGCTTTTTGCAGGCTGTGGAACACAGACGCCAGACCAGAGCAGTGCGCACATGCAGGGTACAGCGCAGGCTGACTCTGGCTACTACCTGAGCCAGATGCAGCAAAGCACAGATGATACCAAGACCAACTGGCAATTACTCGCCATTCGTGCCCTGTTGAAAGAGGGCAAAAGCCAGCAGGCGGGCGAGCTGTTTAACCAGCTGCCGCAGGCGTTGACCGATACCCAGCGTAAAGAGCAGTCGCTGCTGGCCGTTGAGCTTAAGCTGGTGCAGAAAGATTTTGCTGGCGCACAGGCGCTGCTGGCTAAGCTGAAGCCAGCTGATTTCGAGGGTAACCAGCTGGCACGCTACTGGCAGGCGCAGATTGATGCCAGCCAGGGCCGTCCGTCGCTGACGCTGCTGCGGGCCTTGATTGCTCAGGAGCCGCTGCTGGCGGCGAAGGATAAGCAGAAAAATATCGATGCCACCTGGCAGGCGCTCTCCTCCATGACGCCGGAGCAGGCGCAGGCGCTGGTGATCAACGCCGATGAGAACGTGCTGCAGGGCTGGCTCGATCTGCAGCGCGTCTGGTTCGATAACCGTACCGATCCGAACATGCTGAAGGCGGGGATCAGCGACTGGCAGACCCGCTATCCGCAAAACCCTGGGGCGAAGATGCTGCCGACGGCGTTAACCAACGTGCAGAACTTTAAACCTGCCTCCACCAACAAAATCGCCCTGCTGCTGCCGCTGAACGGCCAGGCGGCGGTCTATGGCCGCGCTATCCAGCAGGGTTTTGAAGCAGCGAAAAACGGTACGCCAGCCGTGAGCGGCCCGGCAACGCCAGTCCAGGTTGCCCAGGCGGCGACAACGGGAGACGCTGACGTCGTTAGCCCCTCTCAGGCCCCGGTAGATGAGCTGACCCAGACGCAGCCTGCTGCGCCAGTGGACGCACCGGAAGTTGCTCCTGAAGCGACTCAGGCTCCAGCGCCAGCTGCAACCACTGCGCCCGCTGCAACGTCCGCGCCCGCTGACACCGCTGCGCCAGTAAGCGCTCCTGAAGCCCAGTCGCAGCCAGCCGCTACGCCAGCGGTAGCCAGCGCGCCGGCTAATCCTTCTGCCGATCTGAAAATTTATGACACCAGCTCGCAGCCGCTCGATCAGATCCTCAATCAGGTCCAGCAGGACGGTGCCAGCATCGTGGTTGGCCCGCTGTTAAAGGGTAACGTTGAAGAGCTGATGCGCAGCAACACCGCCCTGAACGTGCTGGCGCTGAACCAGCCGGAGTCGGTGCAGAGCCGGGCAAATATCTGCTACTTCGCCCTTTCGCCGGAAGATGAAGCCCGCGACGCCGCTCGTCACATGTGGGATCAGGGCCACCGCGCGCCGCTGCTGCTGGTTCCGCGCAGCTCGCTGGGGGATCGGGTCACCACCGCCTTTGCCGAAGAGTGGCAAAAACTGGGCGGCGGTACCGTGCTGCAGCAGAAGTTTGGCTCTACGGCAGAACTGAAGATGGGCATTAACAGCGGGTCCGGTATCGCCCTGACAGGCACGCCGGTCGCCTCCAGCCTGCCGCAGCAGCAGGGAGTGACTATCGGCGGCCTGACCATTCCTGCCCCGCCGAGCGAGGCGCAGATCACCGGCGGCGGCAACGTCGATGCGGCCTATATCCTGGCGACGCCGAACGAGATTGCGCTTATCAAGCCGATGATCGCCATGCGCACCGGCAGCCATAGCAGCGCAGCGCTGTACGCCAGCTCGCGTAGCGCGCAAGGGGGTGCAGGGCCGGACTTCCGTCTCGAGATGGAGGGGTTACAGTTTAGCGAGATCCCGATGCTGGCAGGCAGCAACCCTGCGCTGATGCAGCAGGCGTTGGGCAGCGTCAACAACGACTACTCGCTGGCCCGCCTTTATGCTATGGGCGTTGACGCATGGGCACTGGCTAACCACTTTGCCCAGATGCGCCAGGTTCCCGGCTTTGAGATCAGCGGCAACACAGGCGATCTCTCGGCTACCCCAGACTGCGTGATAAACAGGAAGTTATCATGGCTCAAATACCAGCAGGGGCAGATCGTCCCGGCCAGTTAAGCCGTAAACAGACCGGCGACGCGTGGGAAGCAACGGCGCGCCGCTGGCTGGAGGGCAAAGGACTGCGCTTTCTCGCCGCCAACGTCCGTTCACGCGGCGGCGAGATCGACCTGATTATGCGTCAGGGTCCCACAACCGTCTTCATTGAGGTACGCTACCGCAAGACGGCCCGGTACGGCGGCGCAGCGGCCAGCATCACTCGCAGCAAGCAGTTGAAACTCTTATCGGCGGCGCGTTTGTGGCTCGCCCGGCACAATGGGAGTTTTGACACTGTGGATTGCCGGTTCGATGTGGTAGCCTTCACCGGAAACGACGTGGAGTGGATACAAGATGCCTTTAACGACCACTCATACTAGCTGACATTATAGGGATCACCGTGCTCGAAAGAATTAAAGTCTGCTTTACGGAAAGTATTCAAACCCAGATTGCGGCGGCGGAAGCCCTGCCGGATGCGATCTCCCGTGCGGCCATGACCCTGGTTCACTCCCTGCTTAACGGTAACAAAATCCTCTGCTGTGGCAACGGCACCTCTGCCGCCAACGCCCAGCATTTTGCTGCCAGCATGATCAATCGCTTCGAAACCGAGCGTCCAAGCCTGCCGGCGATTGCACTTAATACCGATAACGTGGTCTTAACCGCGATCGCCAACGATAGATTGCACGATGAGATCTACGCTAAA
This sequence comes from Escherichia sp. ESNIH1, assembly GCA_002918705.1. Lineage (GTDB taxonomy): Bacteria > Pseudomonadota > Gammaproteobacteria > Enterobacterales > Enterobacteriaceae > Pseudescherichia. The sequence continues at coordinate 55,445 of PQKR01000009.1, forward strand.
CAGGTGCGCGCGCTGGGCCATGCCGGCGACGTGCTGCTGGCGATCTCCGCCCGGGGTAACAGTCGGGATATCGTGAAAGCCGTTGAGGCGGCCGTCACCCGCGATATGACCATTGTTGCCCTCACCGGCTACGACGGCGGCGAGCTGGCGGGTCTGCTGGGGCCACAGGATGTCGAAATTCGTATTCCTTCCCACCGCAGCGCACGCATTCATGAGATGCATATGCTGACGGTGAACTGCCTGTGCGATCTGATTGATAACACGCTTTTCCCTCACCAGGATGATTAAGGAGTAGACATGAAGGCACTTTCGCCCCTTGCGGTAATACTCTCCGCGTTGCTGCTTCAGGGATGTGTCGCAGCGGCCGTGGTCGGCAGCGCCGCCGTAGGCACCAAAGCAGCGACCGATCCGCGTACCGTGGGCACGCAGGTTGATGACGGAACGCTGGAGCTACGCGTCAACAGCGCGCTGGCTAAAGACGAGCAGATCAAGAAAAGCGCACGCATTAACGTGACCGCTTACCAGGGTAAAGTGCTGCTGGTCGGTCAGGCACCTGATACCGAACTGGCCTCGCGTGCGAAGCAGATTGCGATGGGCGTAGAGGGGGCAACGGAGGTCTATAACGAGATCCGTCAGGGCCAGCCGATTAGCCTGGGCACCGCCTCGTCAGATACCTGGATCACCACCAAAGTCCGCTCCCAGCTGCTGGGCAGCGATCAGGTGAAATCGTCCAACGTGAAGGTCACCACTGAAAACGGCGAGGTGTTCCTGCTGGGGCTGGTGACAGAGCGTGAAGCGTCTGCGGCTGCCGATATCGCCAGCCGCGTGTCGGGCGTCAAGCACGTGACCACGGCGTTTACGTTTATCAAGTAAGCTCTGATAAGCCGGGCGGCGCATACGCTTGCCCGGCCTACACGACATGCAGTTCCGTAGGCCGGATAAGCGCAGCGCCATCCGGCGATTGATTACAGTAACGCGATACCGCCCACAATTATCCCACTCACTGCCACCAGCCCGCCGGTTAGCCACAGCGCTTTCGCCGGGAAGGATTTGCGCAGCATAATTAGCGACGGCAGGCTTACCGCCGGCAGCGTGATCAGCAGGGCCAGCGCGGGGGCAATCCCCATTCCGGCTACCATCATCGTCTGTACAATAGGAATTTCCGCCGCCGTTGGGATCACAAACAGACAGCCAACGATAGCCATCGCCACCACCCACAGCAGTGAGTTATCAATAGCGCCATCGGCGTGGGGGAAGAACCAGACCCGCGCCGCGCCCAGCAGCAGCACCGACAGAATGTAGACCGGGATGGTGCTCCAGAACAGCGTCCACAGCGCCCGGCCCCAGCGCGCCATAAATCCGCCCTGCGGCTCGGCGGCGATAACCGCCTCAGGCAGCGGCGACGGCCGATCGCTCTCCTTCACCCAGCGCTGCACCAGCAGAGCCACGCCCGGCACAATCGCCAGACCGGCCACCAGGCGGATCAGGGCGAAATGCCAGCCCAGTACAAAACCCATAAACACCAGCGTCGCCGGGTTAAGCAACGGATTGCCCATCCAGAACGCCAGCGCACCGCCCATCGACACCTGCTGGCGGCGCAGCCCGGCGGTAACCGGCGCAGCGCAGCAGGAGCACATCATGCCCGGCAGGGAGAAGAGCGTGCCGAACAGCGTACCGCCGATACGCTGCTGGCCCAGGGTACGCAGCAGCCAGTCGCGGGGAATAAGCACCTGCACCAGCGAGCCGAGAAGCACGCCCAGCACCGCGGCTTTCCAGACCGCGATGAAGTAGATCATGGCATAGTCGAGCGCGGCCCGGAATGGATTTGCTTCGGCGTTAGCAAGGATGGACTTGCCGATGCTGTGGGTTTCTGCGGCGGTAAAGGCTTTACCGTAATAGGGCTGCCATTTCACATACCAGAGCCCTACGATCACGACGAGAAAAAAGAGCGCGGGCTTCCACCATTGGACAGGTGTTGCCGCCTGAGATGAAGACTGACCAGTCATTACATTCCCCGGAAAGATGTATGGATTATTGTTAGCCGGAAGATACTACGCCTGACTGGACACTTTTGGAAACAGTTAATTCTCCTCGCCGATGGCAATCGCATGCAGCTGCTCGGAGGTCAAAACAGTCACCCTCTCTCGGCAAGGAGAGAACGCTGTAAGCAGCATCGCACGCGCCACGTCGCGGGCTTCGATGGATTTCCACTTGCCGGGCAGCAGGTGCAGCATCGGCCCAAGCAGAGACTCACCAAACCGCTGCTTCGCCCGGCGGCCCAGCAGCATCGCCGGGCGGGCAAGGGTCAGGCGCGGCCAATCCTGCGCTATTAACGCCTCCTCCATCTTGCCCTTCACCCGGTTATAGAAAAAGGGCGAGCCAGCATTGGCCCCCATCGCGCTGACCACCAGCATATGCTTCGCCCCGAGCCGCAGCCCGGCCAGCGCGGTATCCACTACCAGGGTGTAGTCGGCGTGGATAAACGCCTCTTTGCTGCCCGCTTCCCGGCGGGTCGTGCCGAGGCAGCAGAAGACGATATCGATAGGCTCGTTGACCTGCGCCAGCGCGTCGGTGAGCTGGCGATCGCAGGGGTTAAAGACCCCGGGCATCCCCAGCAGTGGCCGACGCGTCGGGGCGGCAATATAGTTAACCCGCGGCTCCTGAATGAGCATACGCAGCAGATGTGAGCCAACCAGCCCGGTGGCTCCGGTAATCAGTACCTGACTCATCTCGCCCCCTTTTGCAGATTAGTCCGCCTTGCAATGTGAGTTCGCTGAACCACACTTGTTTATACGTCATTATTAACGATAGATGGCGAAATCACCCATCCAGAGCCAAAACAATGGAGGAAACATGGGCAAGAAAATCGCAGTCTTGATCACTGACGACTTTGAAGATTCAGAATTCACTTCCCCGGCCGAAGCGTACCGTAAAGCGGGCCACGAGGTGATCACCATTGAGAAGGAAGCCGGGAAAACCGTAAAAGGGAAACAGGGCGAAGCCAGCGTCACGATCGATAAAGCGATCGATGAGGTGACGCCAGCGGAGTTTGACGCCCTGCTGCTGCCAGGCGGCCACTCTCCGGACTCGCTGCGCGGCGATGAGCGCTTTGTGACCTTTACCCGCGACTTCGTGAACTCCGGTAAGCCGGTGTTTGCTATCTGTCACGGCCCGCAGCTGCTGATCAGCGCCGAAGTGGTGCGTGGACGCAAGCTGACGGCGGTTAAACCGATCGTTATCGATCTGAAAAACGCCGGGGTAGAGTTTTACGATCAGGAAGTGGTGAATGATAACGACCAGCTGATCACCAGCCGCACGCCTGACGATCTGCCCGCGTTCAACCGGGAGACCCTGCGCTTACTGGGAGTCTGAGTCCCGTAGCCAGTGCAGCTTTTTGCCAAAGCCCAGCGTGTTGTCGGTGAACTTAATTTCGTCCAGTGAAATCTCCCATACCGGGGCCGACAATGCTCTGGCAACCGGGAAGCGACGGTTATAGCGCTCACGCGCGGCCTCGCTTTCCGCTCCCTCCAGACGGCGGATCTCGCCTTTAAACTGTACGCCACGGATCAACGCCACCGTTTTTGGCTGGCCGTTAACCGTCCCCGCCACCGGGGCACGACTGCCGCTCATCTGCGCATGACGGGTACGATCCTCACTCATGACATAGAAGGCAACCTTCTGCGGATCGTAGTGATAGAAAGCGTTAGCACACCACAGATCGCCTTCACTGGCGACGCACCAGGTCACCACATGCTGCTTTGCCAGCCAGCGATGAATGGCGGCGAGAGTTTCCATTTTTTATCTCCCTCATGCTAAGGTGCGCTCACCTTATTCTGTAAAATCACGCTATGACGCCCTGGTTTTTATATCTTATCCGTACCGCCGATGATGCCCTTTATACCGGCATTACGACCGACGTTGCCCGCCGCTTCACCCAGCATCAGACGGGAAAAGGGGCAAAGGCGCTGCGCGGCAAAGGGGAGCTGCAGCTGGCCTTCGCGGCACCAGTAGGTGAGCGATCACTAGCTTTGAAAATTGAATACCGTATCAAACAGCTAACGAAGCGCCAGAAAGAGCGCCTCGTTGCCGGGGATGGGTCCTTTGACACGCTGCTGGCGGCGTTGCAGCCCGAGACAATCAAACACGGTTGAAGTGTTCGTGGTACTCCACCAGGCCATGCACGCCGTTTAAGGCATCATCTGCCAGGCGATGCACCTGGAAAGCGCTCTCCGTGCCCGGCCAACGACAGTGTAGATCGTAGTGTGCCGCCCGCTCAAAGCCGAGACGCTGATAGAAATCCGCCTCGCCCAGCGCAACGACGGCGGCGTAGCCGAACTCGTTGAGCGAATCCAGCCCCTCGTAGACCAGCTGGCGCGCCAGCCCCTGGCCGCGATAGTGTTCATCCACCGCCAGCGGCGCAAGGCCAACCCACTGCAGATCTTCACCCTCAACGTCCACCGGACTAAAGGCGACGTAGCCGACTACCTGCCCTTCATCATCGGTGGCGACAAGCCCTAACGTAATCAGCCCGTCTTCCCGCAGGGAGTGGACCAGGTTAGCTTCGCTCTCCCCGCCGAATGCGCGACGAAGGAGTGCATCAATGCCTGGCGCATCGATAGGTATTTCAACTCGAATCAGCATGGCTCACCTACAGAAGTTGGTTTAGTCGCAGGCGGGGCTTGCAGGCCAGCCTCGACGAACTCCGCCAGTTGCAGCAGCATAACGCGCAGCGGTTTGGGCATCTGCTCCAGTTCAATGGCGTCCATTAGGTTTTTAACATATAACCCCAGTTCGGTATCGCCCTCAATCACCAGCCGGCGCTGGAAGAATAGCGTGTCTGGATCCTGCTTGCGCGCGGCAATCATCAGCAGGTCGCTGGCGTCGGCGCTAAAGCTGACGTCGGCAGCGGCAGACTCACGCACAATTAACTGCTCATTCTCAACGGATGTAAACCACCGCAGACCAATATCGCGTACTTCAATGCTCAACCAGCGGCCCTCCAGGAACTCGAGCTCGCCATCCGCCAGCGCCTGCTGGAACTGCCAGCGCAGAAGCTGCTCCAGCACCTGACGTTTAAGCGCGAAAGGCGCGAGCTTTACCGGCACGCTCAGCAGAGACGGCGCGGCATGAACGAGACGTGAGCGCAGTATATCCAACACAAGCTTTACTCCCTGATATGAAAAGTCTGGCTATTCTGCCATAACCTCAACTTCCCATAGCGGCATAAATCAACAATTGCGCAGATGAAACTACCCCCTATTCCCCCCATCAATACGCGATTAGCTGCCTTAAATCAAAAATTGTCGCCGAAGGGTTAACTAAAATCCCAGTCCGTTAACAATTTTTGCACCTTAACGGTGCCTACGGGCCACCCGGCCCCTGACCTGGGATACACTATGGAGTTGCTCTGCCCGGCCGGAAACCTACCGGCGTTAAAGGCGGCTATCGAAAACGGTGCCGACGCTGTCTATATAGGCCTGAAGGATGATACCAACGCCCGCCACTTTGCGGGTCTCAACTTCACGGAGAAAAAGCTGCAGGAAGCGGTAAGCTTTGTCCATCAGCGGCGTAAAAAGCTGCATATTGCCATCAATACCTTTGCTCATCCCGACGGCTACGCGCGCTGGCAGCGGGCGGTGGATATGGCCGCTCAGCTGGGAGCTGATGCACTGATCCTCGCCGACCTGGCGATGCTGGAGTATGCCGCCGAGCGCTACCCGCATATTGAGCGCCACGTCTCGGTGCAGGCTTCAGCCACCAACGACGAGGCGATCCGCTTCTATCACCGCCACTTTGACGTTGCCCGCGTGGTGCTGCCTCGCGTGCTGTCGATCCATCAGGTAAAACAGCTCGCCCGCACCTCGCCGGTGCCGCTGGAGGTCTTTGCCTTTGGCAGCCTGTGCATTATGGCCGAGGGGCGCTGCTACCTCTCCTCCTATCTAACCGGTGAATCGCCTAATACCGTAGGGGCCTGCTCCCCTGCCCGCTTTGTGCGCTGGCAGCAGACGCCGCAGGGGCTGGAGTCGCGCCTTAATGAGGTGCTGATCGACCGCTATCAGGAGGGTGAAAACGCGGGCTATCCAACGCTGTGCAAAGGCCGCTACCACGTCGACGGTGAGCGCTACCACGCCCTGGAGGAGCCCACCAGCCTCAATACGCTAGAGCTGCTGCCTGAGCTTCTCGCGGCGAATATCGCCTCGGTGAAAATCGAAGGCCGTCAGCGCAGCCCGGCCTACGTCAGCCAGGTGGCAAAGGTATGGCGTCAGGCCATCGACCGCTGCATGGCCGCGCCAGAACTCTATGCCCCGCAACCGGCGTGGATGGAGACCCTCGGCGCGATGTCTGAAGGCACGCAGACCACCCTTGGCGCATACCACCGTAAATGGCAGTGAGAGAGAAGATGAAATATTCATTAGGACCGGTGCTCTACTACTGGTCAAAAGAGACGCTGGAGGATTTCTACCAGCAGGCGGCCAGCAGCAGCGCCGATACTATTTACCTGGGCGAAGCGGTATGCAGCAAGCGCCGGGCCATGAAAGTCGGCGACTGGCTGGCAATGGCAAAATCCCTCGCGGGAAGTGGTAAACAGGTGGTGCTCTCAACCCTGGCGCTGGTGCAGGCCGCCTCTGAGCTGGGCGAACTCAAGCGCTACGTGGAGAACGGCGACTTTCTGCTGGAGGCGAGCGATCTTGGCGTGGTGAACATGTGCGCCGAACGTAAGTTGCCCTTCGTCGCCGGGCACGCCCTGAACTGCTATAACGCGGTTACCCTCCGTCTGCTGCTGAAGCAGGGCATGGTGCGCTGGTGCATGCCGGTAGAGCTCTCTCGCGACTGGCTGGCGAATCTGCTTAATCAGTGCGACGAGCTAGGCATTCGCGAGCAGTTTGAGGTGGAGGTGTTGAGCTACGGTCATCTGCCGCTGGCCTACTCCGCCCGCTGTTTTACCGCCCGCTCTGAGGATCGCCCCAAGGACGAGTGCAAAACCTGCTGCATCAAGTACCCCACCGGGCGCAACGTGCTCTCGCAGGAGAATCAGCAGGTCTTTGTCCTGAACGGCATCCAGACCATGAGCGGCTATATCTACAACCTCGGTAATGAGCTGACTTCGATGCAGGGGCTGGTGGATATGGTGCGCCTCTCACCGCTGGGGACGGAGACTTTCGCCATGCTTAATGCCTTCCGCGCCAATGAAAACGGTGCTGCGCCGCTGCCGCTGACGGCGAATAGCGACTGCAACGGCTACTGGAAGCGCCTCGCTGGCCTTGAGCTGGTATGAAAAAAAGCTCACTTTGTTAACTACGGTAATCAATTTTTAATGCAGTATTAAAAGATTGCCGTCGACAAAGTGAGCATATGATGACTGACAAAACCGTTTCTTTCTCGGTGCTGGATTTAGCCCCGATTCCGCAGGGCGCTACGGCGCGCGATGCCTTCCACCGCTCCCTGGATCTCGCCCAGCTGGCAGAGAAGCGCGGCTATCGCCGCTTCTGGCTGGCGGAGCACCACAACATGACCGGCATCGCCAGCGCGGCGACGTCGGTGCTGATTGGTTACCTGGCCGCCAATACCCAGACGCTGCACCTCGGCTCCGGCGGCGTGATGCTGCCTAACCATGCCCCGCTGGTGATCGCCGAGCAGTTTGGCACCCTGAATGCGCTCTATCCGGGGCGTATCGATCTGGGCCTGGGCCGAGCGCCGGGCAGCGACCAGCGCACCATGATGGCCCTACGCCGCCACATGAGCGGCGATATCGATAACTTCCCGCGCGACGTGGCGGAGCTGGTGGACTGGTTTGACGCCCGCGATCCGAATCCGCACGTGCGTCCGGTCCCGGGCTACGGGGAGAAGATCCCGGTGTGGCTGCTTGGCTCCAGCCTCTATAGCGCTCAGCTTGCCGCTCAGCTGGGGCTGCCGTTTGCCTTTGCCTCACACTTTGCCCCGGATATGCTCTTCCAGGCGTTACATCTCTACCGCACCAACTTCAAGCCCTCCGCGCGGCTGGAGAAACCCTATGCGATGGTGTGCATCAACATCGTTGCCGCCGACAGCAACCGCGACGCGGAGTTCCTGTTTACCTCAATGCAGCAGGCGTTTGTGAAGCTGCGCCGGGGCGAAACCGGCCAGCTGCCGGCACCGATTGCCGATATCGGCGCCTTCTGGTCGCCGTCCGAGCAGTATGGCGTGCAGCAGGCGCTGAGCATGTCGCTGGTGGGAGATAAAACCAAAGTGCGTCATGGGCTGGAGTCGATCCTGCGGGAGACCGAGGCCGACGAGATCATGGTCAACGGCCAGATTTTCGATCATCAGGCGCGGCTGCACTCGTTTGAGCTGGCGATGCAGGTGAAAGAGGAGTTGTTGGGGTAAGTTTGGTTTCGCCGGGCGGCGCTGCGCTTGCCCGGCCTACGGTTCATGGCGATCTATTGATATACCGGTAATACATTAAAACTCGATAATATATGCACCACGGCGTTGCCTACCCCAAACAGCAGGATCAGCGCAATCATCGGCTTGCCGCCCCAGACGCGGAATGTAGGGCTACCGAAGCGCTTGCGCGATGCGCGTGCCAGCAGGGCCGGAACGATGGCTGCCCAGATGGTTGCCGCCAGCCCGGCATAGCCAATAGCGTAGAGGAAGCCGTTCGGCCACAGCAGGCCACCGACAATCGGCGGCAGGAAGGTGAGCAGCGCTGTTTTAAAGCGGCCGCTGGCGGAGTCGTCAAAGCCAAAGAGATCGGCCAGGTAATCAAACAGCCCCAGCGTCACTCCCAGAAACGAGCTGGCCACTGCAAAGTTAGAGAAGACGACCAGAAGCAGATCCAGGCTGCGGCTATTCAGCACGCCGCTCAGAGCCTGCACCAGCACGTCAATATTCCCCCCCTGCTGGGCAATGCCGATAAACGCCGGACGGGTGATATTCCCCATCGTCACCAGTAACCAGATGGTATACAGACCCAGCGCCAGCAGCGAGCCGTAGGCGATGCAGCGCGTGATAGTGCGCGGATCCTTGCCGTAGTACTTCATCAGGCTCGGCACGTTGCCGTGATAGCCAAACGAGGCGAGGCAGAACGGCAGCGTCATCAGCAGGTACGGCGTGTAGGAGGCGTTGCTCTCGGCCACGTTAAACAGCGTGGCGGGCTCGACGTGCCCCAGCAGACTACCGAAGGTGAGGAAGAAGGTGATGACCTTCGCCCCCAGCACGATGGCGGTCATGCGGCTCACCGCACGGGTTGAGAGCCAGACGATAAACGCTACGATTAGGGCAAAGCCTAGCCCCGCCAGGCGTGGCGAGACGTTGAGCGACATCTCCGAAAAGGTATGGTGCAGAATCGATCCGCTCGCCGAGATATAGGCGTAGGTCAGGATATAGAGCACAAAAGCGATAGAGACGCCGTTGATCAGGTTCCAGCCTCTGCCCAGCAGGTCACGGGTGATAGTGTCAAAGCTTGAGCCGATGCGGTAGTTGAGGTTAGCCTCGAGGATCATCAGCCCGGAGTGCAGCATGCAGAACCAGGTAAAGACCAGCGCCGCAAGCGACCAGAAGAACCAGGCGCCCGACATCACCACCGGCAGCGAGAACATCCCTGCGCCAATAATGGTTCCTGCGATGATCACCACGCCGCCGAGCAGCGACGGGGTAGTATGGGTGGTGGAAAGCGTAGCCATTCTCTCTTCTCTCTAAAATGCGGTTCGCTACGTATTGTACCAGTACATGAGTACATTACCGATAAAAAAAGCCCCGATTGTTGAGATCGGGGCTGGAACGCTTACTTTACAGTAACGTTTCTACTCTTACTCGCTTACGCGTCGTTGTTGAAGCGACGACGCGGTGCGGAGTCATCGCGGCGCGGACCGCGGCTTTCACGGCGCTCACCGCTGAAGCGGCCTGCACCTGCTGGCGCAGAACCTTCACGACGCGGGCCACGACCGCCTTCACGACGCTCGCCACCGCCAAAGCTACGACGTTCGCCAGCCGGACGGTCACCGCCACGGCGCTCACCACGTTCGTGCGGCTGTGCATCGCCCAGCAGCTGCATATTCATCGGCTTGTTCAGAATACGCGTGCGGGTGAAGTGCTGCAGAACTTCACCCGGCATGCCTTTCGGCAGCTCGATGGTGGAGTGAGAAGCGAACAGCTTGATGTTACCAATGTAACGGCTGCTGATGTCGCCTTCGTTAGCGATAGCGCCAACGATATGACGCACTTCAACGCCGTCATCACGGCCCACTTCAATGCGGTACAGCTGCATATCGCCAGCATCACGACGCTCGCGACGCGGACGGTCTTCACCACCACGCTCCGGACGGTCGCCACGCGGACCACGATCGTTACGGTCGCCACGGCGCTCGAAACGGTCATCACGCTCGCGGAACTCGCGCTTCGGACGCATCGGTGCATCTGGCGGTACGATCAGCGCACGTTCGCCCTGCGCCATTTTCAGCAGTGCTGCAGCCAGGGTTTCGAGATCCAGCTCTTCACCTTCCGCCGTTGGCTTGATCTGCGCCAGCAGGGCACGGTACTGATCCAGATCGCTGCTCTCCAGCTGCTGCTGAACTTTAGCGGCGAATTTTTCCAGACGGCGTTTGCCCAGCAGCTCTGCGTTCGGCAGATCGGCTTCCGGAATGGTCAGCTTCATGGTGCGTTCGATGTTACGCAGCAGACGACGCTCGCGGTTCTCAACGAACAGCAGCGCACGGCCTGCACGGCCCGCACGACCGGTACGGCCGATACGGTGAACGTAAGACTCGGAGTCCATCGGGATGTCGTAGTTAACCACCAGGCTGATACGCTCTACGTCAAGGCCACGGGCCGCAACGTCGGTGGCGATCAGGATGTCCAGACGACCATCTTTCAGACGCTCCAGGGTCTGCTCACGCAGCGCCTGGTTCATGTCACCGTTCAGCGCGGCGCTGTTATAACCGCTGCGCTCCAGCGCTTCAGCCACTTCCAGGGTCGCGTTTTTGGTACGGACGAAGATGATCGCCGCGTCAAAATCTTCCGCTTCCAGGAAACGCACCAGCGCTTCGTTTTTACGCATGCCGTAGACAGACCAGTAGCTCTGGCTGATGTCCGGGCGAGTCGTCACGCTAGACTGAATGCGCACTTCCTGCGGCTCGTTCATAAAGCGGCGGGTGATGCGACGGATCGCTTCCGGCATGGTGGCGGAGAAGAGCGCGGTCTGATGTTCAGCCGGGATCTGCGCCATGATGGTTTCAACGTCTTCGATGAAGCCCATACGCAGCATTTCGTCCGCTTCGTCCAGCACCAGGCCTTTCAGGCCGGAGAGGTTCAGCGTGCCACGTTTTAAGTGATCGAGCAGGCGGCCCGGCGTACCCACAACAATCTGTGGGCCCTGGCGCAGGGCGCGCAGCTGCACGTCATAGCGCTGGCCGCCGTAAAGGGCAACCACGTTTACGCCGTGCATATGTTTAGAGAAGTCAGTCATCGCTTCAGCAACCTGAACCGCCAGTTCACGGGTTGGAGCGAGCACGAGGATCTGCGGGGCGCGCAGTTCCGGATCGATGTTGTTCAGCAGCGGCAGCGAGAATGCTGCGGTTTTACCGCTACCGGTCTGGGCCATACCCAGCACATCACGACCAGAGAGCAGGTGCGGAATGCACTCAGCCTGGATCGGAGAAGGTTTTTCGTAACCGAGATCGTTAAGCGCCTCAATAATAGAAGGTTTCAGCCCAAGATCGGAAAAAGTGGTTTCGAATTCAGCCATGTAGTACGAGTGCCTCAATGTCATTGGCGGCCAGTCTACATAACTCATCATGAAATTGATCTGCAATTTTCATTGAAAAGTGTGAACCGGCTCAAAGTAGGTGTATTGACGAACAACAACGCCCTCACCCGTGAAGATGATGGCAATCAAAAAAGATTGTGGGCTGATGTTTATGTCGTCAGCTATTGCTGGTCCGATTCTGCCAGGTCGTCTTGCTCCTGGCCCAAGAGCGATAATTCCAACAATGCATAACGGTGCTCAACATAGTTGTGTACGTTGTTAGCAACCGCTAATTTGAACAGTGCCGTAGCGCTGTCCTTGTCCCCCAGACTTAGGTAGTACTTACCTAAATAGAAGTTGGTTTCACTGAGATGCTCAGCGAGCGAGGTGTTATCCGTTGCGTCCGCCTTCAGGCGCTCCATTAACGTTTTTTCGTCAATGTTGCCCAGGTAGAACTCGACAATGTTCCATCCCCATTGCTCCTTGTCCGATTTCTCGAAGCGCTGTTCCAGTGCTTCTTTCGCCTGCTTCTCATCGAGCTTCTGCTCGGCGAGATAAAGCCACAGGCTGCGGAAAGGATCGTTGGGATCGTCTTGATAAAACGCCAGCAGATCATCTTGCGCTAACTTGTCACGACCGCCGTAATAGAGAGCGATACCGCGATTCAAGTGCGCGTAGTTGTAAGTTGGATCAAGCTCAAGTACAGAATCAAACGCTTCATAGGCAGCATCAAAATTGCCTGCCTGCGTTAAGTAAATACCCAGGTAGTTGAATACCTCAGGCATATCGGGTCGGATTGCCAGCGCTTGTGAGAAATCATTTCGCGCTAGTGCTCTCAGACCGAGACTATCATACAACACTCCGCGCTCATATAAAAGCTGTGCGCGTTCATCATCGGTTAAAGCCCGACTGGCAAGAATTTGTTCCATACGTGCCAGAATCACTTCCTGCTGCAAAGTCGGTTGCAATGGCACTGCGAGGACTTCGTTCTTACGCCAGGCAGAGTTGCTGCATCCTGCCAGCGTTAGAGCTGTCGCAACGAAACACCAGCGCAAAAAAGGCTTCATTTCCTACTCCCGAAGACAACAAAAGGTTGAACGTCCTGTCCCCCGGCTGCAATGCTGGCATCCTGCCCGGTTGTAAAAGCTCCCCGCCAGCGGCGAGGAGCTAATGGCAACGTTACTCGCCCTGGTCTGCTGCCGGCGCCTGCGGCGCGTCAGCGGACGGAGACTGCTCGGTTGCTTCTTTGATGCTCAGACGGACACGGCCCTGGCGGTCAACTTCCAGAACTTTTACCGGTACTTCCTGACCCATCTGCAGGTAGTCGGTCACTTTCTCAACGCGCTTGTCAGCGATCTGAGAGATGTGAACCAGACCCTCTTTACCGCCGCCAATGGCAACAAACGCGCCAAAGTCAACGATACGGGTCACTTTACCATTGTAGATACGGCCAACTTCGATCTCAGCGGTGATCTCTTCGATACGACGGATAGCGTATTTTGCTTTCTCACCGTCGGTCGCTGCGATCTTCACGGTACCGTCATCTTCGATTTCGATGGTGGTGCCGGTCTCTTCGGTCAGGGCACGGATAACAGAGCCGCCTTTACCGATCACGTCTTTGATCTTGTCCGGGCTGATCTTAATGGTGTGGATACGCGGTGCGAACTGAGAGATGTCGCCGCGCGGCGCGTTGATCGCCTGCTCCATCACGCCCAGGATATGCAGACGTGCACCTTTCGCCTGGTTCAGCGCAGCATGCATGATCTCTTTGGTGATGCCTTCAATTTTGATATCCATCTGCAGGGCAGAGATACCTTCGCGGGAACCCGCAACTTTGAAGTCCATATCGCCCAGGTGATCTTCGTCACCCAGAATGTCGGACAGCACGACAAAGTTGTCGCCCTCTTTCACCAGACCCATCGCGATACCGGCAACGGCGGCTTTGATCGGCACACCGGCGTCCATCAGTGCCAGCGACGCGCCACACACGGAAGCCATAGAGGAGGAGCCGTTGGATTCGGTGATCTCAGACACCACGCGCACGGTGTACGGGAACTTCTCGATATCCGGCATCACTGCCAGTACGCCGCGCTTCGCCAGACGACCGTGACCAATTTCACGACGCTTCGGCGAGCCAACCATACCGGTTTCACCTACGGAGTACGGAGGGAAGTTATAGTGGAACAGGAAGCTGTCGGTACGATCGCCCATCAGCTCATCAATGTTCTGTGCATCACGTGCGGTACCCAGAGTCGCGGTAACCAGCGCCTGCGTTTCGCCACGGGTGAACAGTGCGGAGCCGTGAGTACGCGGCAGCACGCCAGTACGCACGTCCAGGCCACGGATCATATCTTTTTCACGGCCGTCGATACGCGGCTCGCCTGCCAGCACGCGGCTACGCACCACGTTTTTCTCGATGGCGTGCAGGATATCGCCCAGCTCGTTAGCGTCCAGAGACTCGTCTTCGGCAACCAGGGTGGCGATAGTTTCAGATTTGATTGCATCAACCTGAGTGTAACGCTCCTGCTTGTCGGTGATGCGGTAGGCATCGCTCAGACGGGATTCTGCCAGGGCAGCAACGCGTGCGTTCAGCGCGTCGTTTGCCGCTTCCGGCTGCCAGTCCCAACGCGGTTTACCGGCTTCTTTCACCAGGTCGTTGATGTTCTGGATAACGATCTGCTGCTGCTCGTGGCCAAATACCACCGCGCCCAGCATCTGGTCTTCGCTCAGCAGTTCTGCTTCGGATTCTACCATCAGCACGGCAGCTTCAGTACCGGCAACCACCAGGTCCAGCTTGCTCTCTTTCAGCTCGTCCTGAGTCGGGTTCAGAACGTACTGGTCGTTGATGTAACCAACACGCGCAGAGCCGATCGGGCCGTTGAACGGGATACCGGACAGAGACAGAGCTGCGGAAGCGCCAATCATGGCCACGATGTCCGGGTTAACCTGCGGGTTAACGGAAACCACGGTGGCAATAACCTGCACTTCGTTCACGAAGCCTTCCGGGAACAGCGGACGAACCGGACGGTCAATCAGACGCGCGATCAGGGTTTCGCCTTCGCTTGGACGGCCTTCACGACGGAAGAAGCCACCCGGGATTTTACCGGCAGCGTAGGTACGCTCCTGGTAGTTAACGGTCAGCGGGAAGAAGTCCTGGCCCGGCTTCGCTTTTTTCTGACCCACAACGGTAACGAAGACCGCGGTGTCGTCCATGCTTACCATAACGGCAGCCGTCGCCTGACGGGCCATCATGCCGGTTTCCAGCGTAACGGTATGCTGACCGTACTGGAATTTACGAATGATCGGATTAAGCAAAATTTTACCCTTTCTTAAATGTTTGACAGCACACCTTGCGGCGTGCTGACGTTAAACCCGATCCTCAGTGCATCCTCGCGACTAATGACAACCGACACCGCTTTGGGTGAAGCCTCTCATTAGCCGCGCGAACCTCTGCAACGAAGATCATTCAAAGCAACAATACAATAGTTTAGAGTGAATTGCTGCCGTCTGGTTGAAAAAAGGGGCCATAAGGCCCCTTTCTCTGAAACTCGCCAGACTTAGCGACGCAGACCCAGACGCTCGATCAGCGCAGTGTAGCGTGCAACATCTTTACGTTTCAGGTAGTCGAGCAGTTTACGACGCTGAGAAACCATACGCAGCAGACCACGACGGCTGTGGTGATCTTTTTTGTGCTCTGCAAAGTGACCCTGCAGGTGGTTGATCTGAGCAGTCAGCAGGGCAACCTGTACTTCGGTAGAACCGCTGTCATTTTCGCCACGACCGAACTCGGAAACGATTTTTGCTTTAGCTTCAACGCTTAGAGACATTTTGAACTCCAGAATTAAAAGAATGAAAGGATGCCGATCTCTAATTCAGCGATCCCAGATATAACGCCCGCTCGCTGTTACACAGCCAACGCGGCGTTAAGCGGCAATATTCTACTCGCAGTACCCTGTTATCGCAAGGTAGCTGCATAAGCTTATGCCGCCGGATACTCTACGACAAGCCGACGCGGGGCAACGCGGCCCTCATCGTCCATCTCGCCCATGCCGATAAACTTGCCGTCGTCCCCTTCCGTCACGCGCACCAGCCCGTTCAGCGGCGCGCCCGTGGTTCGTACCGGGTTACCGTTCTTGAAGTAGACCGACGAGGTCAGCGGCAGATTGACCACCGGGAAGTCCGCAGCCGGACTGTCCATCGGCATCAGCAGCGGGTCCAGCAGCTGGGCGGCGGGTCTCTCCTGCTGCTCCGCCTGCGCCACCAGCGCATGCAGCTGCTCCAGGGTTACCATGCGATCAACGGGATAGGTGCTGACGGCCAGACGACGCAGGAAGGTCACGTGTGCCCCGCAGCCCAGCTTCTCACCGAGATCGTCAACGATGGTCCGGATATAGGTGCCTTTCGAGCAGTGCACTTCCAGCTCCAGCTCGTTACCTTCGTGGCGAATAAACAGCAGCTCATAGACGGTAATAGGCCGGGCTTCACGCGGCACCTCAATGCCCTGGCGCGCGTACTCATAGAGCTTTTTACCCTGGTACTTGAGCGCCGAGTACATCGACGGAACCTGCATCGTGTCGCCACGAAAACTTTCCAGCGCGTCAGCAAGCTGTTCCGCACTAAAGGTTACCGGGCGCTCCTCTACGATCTCACCATCCGCATCGGAGGTATCGGTGCGCTGGCCGAGGCGAGCAACCACCCGGTAGCGTTTATCGGAGTCCAGCAGGTACTGGGAAAACTTTGTCGCCTCCCCCAGGCAGATCGGCAGCATGCCGGTCGCCAGCGGATCCAGCGCGCCGGTGTGCCCGGCACGGTTGGCATTGTAGAGACGCTTTACTTTTTGCAGCACGTCGTTGCTGGACATCCCCTGAGGCTTATCCAGCAGCAGCACGCCGTGCACGTCGCGACCGCGACGACGAGGACGACTCATCAGTCCTCCTTGCTGTCGTCCGGGTTGACGCGACGCTCATCGTCCTGTCGCACCACGTTGGTCACCAGGTTAGACATGCGCATCCCCTCGACCAGCGAGTTGTCGTAGAAGAAGGTCAGCTCCGGCACGATACGCAGGCGCATGGCTTTGCCAAGCAGTGTGCGGATAAAGCCAGACGCTTCCTGCAACGCTTTGAGGCCCGCTTTTACCGCGTCTTCATCTTTGTCGTTCAGGAAGGTAACAAACACTTTGGCATAGGCCAGATCGCGGGACATCTCGACACCGGAAACGGTGGTCATCATGCCCAGACGCGGATCTTTGATTTCGCGCTGCAGGATCATTGCAATTTCTTTCTGCATCTCCTGGGCCACGCGCTGCGGGCGACCGAATTCTTTCGCCATAATAAATTCTCCAGACAAAAAAGGGGCCATTAGCCCCTTTTAATATGATTGCCGGGTGACGCGAGGCGATCCCGGCCTACAATCACTCAATGCTACGTTTGATCTCGATGATCTCGAACACTTCGATCATATCGCCAACGCGAACGTCGTTGTAGTTCTTCACGCCGATACCACACTCCATGCCGTTACGGACTTCGTTAACGTCATCTTTGAAGCGACGCAGGGACTCCAGCTCGCCTTCGTAGATAACCACGTTGTCACGCAGAACACGGATTGGGTTGTGACGCTTAATCGTGCCTTCGGTAACCATACAGCCTGCGATAGCGCCGAATTTCGGTGATTTGAACACGTCACGTACTTCAGCCAGACCGATGATCTGCTGTTTCAGCTCAGGCGACAGCATGCCGCTCATCGCTGCTTTCACTTCGTCGATCAGGTTATAGATGACGGAGTAGTAGCGCAGATCCAGGCTTTCAGCATCGATCACTTTACGCGCAGAGGCGTCAGCACGGACGTTGAAGCCAACCAGGATGGCGTTGGACGCCGCAGCCAGGGTCGCGTCGGTTTCGGTGATACCCCCTACGCCAGAACCGATGATCTTCACTTTAACTTCGTCAGTAGAGAGTTTCAGTAAGGAGTCGGAGATCGCTTCCACAGAGCCCTGAACGTCAGCTTTCAGCACGACGTTCACTTCGTGCACTTCGCCCTCGGTCATGTTAGCAAACATGTTCTCGAGTTTAGATTTCTGCTGGCGCGCCAGTTTAACTTCACGGAATTTGCCCTGACGGTACAGCGCAACTTCACGCGCTTTCTTCTCGTCACGAACAACGGTCACTTCGTCACCGGCAGCCGGCACGCCGGAGAGGCCCAGGATCTCAACCGGAATGGACGGACCCGCTTCCAGTACTTCCTGACCCAGTTCGTTACGCATCGCACGCACGCGGCCATATTCGAAGCCACACAGTACGATATCGCCTTTGTTCAGCGTACCTTCACGTACCAGCACGGTAGCAACCGGGCCACGACCTTTGTCGAGGAAGGATTCGATGACCGCACCGCTCGCCATGCCTTTACGTACCGCTTTCAGCTCAAGCACTTCAGCCTGCAGCAGGATAGCGTTCAGCAGGTCGTCGATACCGGTACCGGCTTTCGCTGACACTGGGATGAACTGCGCTTCGCCGCCCCACTCTTCCGGCATAACGCCGTACTGGGAGAGTTCGTTCTTCACGCGGTCCAGATCGGCTTCTGGCTTATCAATTTTGTTGACTGCAACCACCAGCGGTACCTGCGCCGCTTTCGCGTGCTGGATAGCTTCGATGGTCTGCGGCATCACGCCGTCGTCAGCCGCCACCACCAGTACAACGATATCCGTTGCCTGCGCACCACGAGCACGCATGGAGGTAAACGCGGCGTGGCCCGGGGTATCCAGGAAGGTGATCATGCCGTTTTCGGTTTCTACGTGGTACGCACCGATGTGCTGGGTAATACCACCCGCTTCGCCGGAGGCAACCTTAGTAGAACGAATGTAGTCAAGCAGCGAGGTTTTACCGTGGTCAACGTGACCCATGATGGTCACAACCGGTGCACGCGGCTCGGCCGCTGCGCCCGTGTCACGGTCGCTCATTACTGCTTCTTCCAGCTCGTTTTCACGACGCAGGATAACCTTGTGGCCCATCTCCTCGGCAACCAGCTGTGCGGTTTCCTGGTCGATAACCTGGTTGATAGTGGCCATTGCGCCCAGCTTCATCATCGCTTTGATGACCTGAGAGCCTTTTACCGCCATCTTGTTCGCCAGTTCGCCAACGGTGATGGTTTCGCCGATGACGACGTCACGGTTAACGGCCTGGGCTGGCTTCTGGAAGCCCTGCTGCAGGGAAGAGCCTTTACGCTGCTTGCCGCCTTTACCGCCACGGCCCGCTGCACGCGCTTCTTCACGGTCAGCTTTGGATTCGGCGTGTTTGTTGCCTTTCTTCTGCGGACGGGCAGCTTTCGCCGCGGTACGGGTACGGCCACGGCCGCCTTCTACTTCGCGATCGTTCTCATCTTCAGCCTGGCGAGCATGCTGAGAGGTGGTCACGTGATAATCGCTGGTGTCTTCGGTTTCTGCAGGTTCGATAACCCCGTTCCTCTCGTTTTCTTCCGCCATACGGCGTGCTTCTTCTGCTACGCGGCGTGCTTCTTCTTCAAGCTTACGACGCGCCTCTTCTTCGGCTTTACGCTTCAGCTCTTGCGCCTCGGCTTCACGACGTGCTTTTTCAGCCTGGGCAGCTTTGGTCATTTCGTCAGATTGTTGATTGCTCACTTTGCTCGTTTCCGCAGCTTCGCGCTTCGCCGTATCAGCGGTGTCGCGTTTCGCTTTTTCTTCGGCTTCACGCTTCGCTTTCTCTTGTGCGTCACGCTTGGCTTTGTCCTCGGCTTCCCGCTTCGCAGCTTCCTCTGCTTCACGCGTTGCCTTCTCTTCCGCTTCGCGCTTCGCCTCTTCTTCCGCGGCGAGACGTTCAGCCTCTTGCGGATCGCGTTTTACAAAGGTGCGCTTTTTACGGACTTCGATCTGCACCGATTTACTCTTCCCGCCGGTGCCAGGGATATTCAGCGTGCTGCGCGTTTTGCGCTGCAGCGTCAGCTTGTCCGGCGCCGAACCGTGTTCACGGTTCAGATGCGCCAGCAGCGTCTGTTTCTCTTGTGCCGTCACTGAGTCTTCAGCAGCCTTCGGGATCCCTGCATCAGCAAATTGCTGTACCAGGCGGTCCACGGAGGTCTGAATCTCAGCGGCCAGCGCTTTTACGGTTACATCTGTCATGCTGTTCCTTCCTGCTACAGTTTATTACGCTTCGTCGCCGAACCAGCAAATATTACGTGCGGCCATGATGAGCTCACCCGCTTTCTCGTCGGTTAACCCTTCGATATCGCTCAGGTCATCAACGCCCTGGTCAGCGAGGTCTTCCAGCGTACAAACACCACGAGCAGCCAGTTTAAACGCCAGCTCGCGATCGAGGCCTTCAAGGTTAAGCAGGTCGTCAGCCGGTTTGTTATTACCAAGGCTCTCTTCCTGCGCCAGGGCCAGGGTCGTCAGGGCGTTTTTCGCGCGTTCGCGCAGGGCCTCAACGGTCTCTTCGTCCAGACCCTCAATTTCCAGCAGCTCTTTAATTGGCACATAGGCCAGCTCTTCCAGGGTTGAGAACCCTTCTTCAACCAGCACGGTGGCGAAATCTTCGTCGATATCCAGGTGCCGGGTGAAGGTATCAATCGCCGCATGGGCTTCCGCCTGATGCTTGGACTGGAGATCGTCAACGGTCATCACGTTGAGTTCCCAGCCGCTCAGCTGCGATGCCAGACGGACGTTCTGGCCGTTACGGCCAATCGCCTGCGCCAGGTTACCGGCTTCGACGGCGATATCCATCGTGTGCTTGTCTTCGTCCACGACGATAGAGGCAACGTCTGCCGGCGCCATCGCGTTGATCACGAACTGCGCCGGGTTGTCATCCCACAGGACGATATCGATACGCTCGCCGCCCAGTTCGGTAGAGACCGCCTGAACGCGCGCGCCGCGCATACCGACGCAAGCACCAACCGGATCGATACGCTTATCGTTGGTTTTCACCGCGATTTTCGCACGGGAACCCGGATCGCGCGCCGCCGCTTTGATCTCGATAACTTCTTCACCGATCTCTGGCACTTCAATGCGGAACAGTTCGATCAGCATTTCCGGTTTGGAACGGGTCACGAACAGCTGCGCACCGCGTGCTTCAGGACGCACTGCGTAGAGCACGCCGCGAATACGGTCGCCCGGACGGAAGTTTTCACGCGGCAGCATATCTTCACGCAGGATCACGGCTTCAGCATTGCTGCCCAGATCCAGAGTGATATTGTCGCGGTTCACCTTCTTCACCACGCCGGTGATGATCTCACCTTCGTGCTCGCGGAACTGATCGACCACCAGCGCGCGCTCGGCTTCACGTACTTTCTGCACGATAACCTGCTTCGCCGTTTGCGTCGTGATACGGTCAAAGGTCACAGACTCAATCTGATCTTCAACGTAGTCACCCGGGTTCAGGCTCTCATCTTCGTAGCGTGCGGCTTCCAGCGTGATTTCACGCGTCGGCATGGTGACTTCTTCAACCACTACCCAGCGGCGGAAGGTATCAAAGTCACCGCTCTTACGATCGATCTCAACGCGGACATCGATCTCTTGCTCATATTTTTTCTTTGTTGCTGTAGCCAGCGCACTTTCCAGCGCTTCAAAAATTTTCTCGCGCGGCAGCGCTTTCTCATTGGAAACAGCTTCAACAACAGCCAAAATTTCTTTGTTCATTGGGGGCCTTTCACCTCAATCCAGACTGTTAAAAGTGGGGGACCAGGTTCGCTTTCTGAATATTGCTCAGGGCGAACACTTCATCTTTACCTTCGACCGTAACGGTGATCATCTCGCCATCGACACCTTTGATAATGCCCTGCCATTTGCGACGATTCTGAACCGCCATACGCAGTACCAGCGTGACCTCTTCGCCTAAATAGCGCGTGTAGTGTTCGGCTGTGAACAACGGACGATCAAGACCAGGTGAGGAGACTTCCAGGTTATAAGCGACGGTAATGGGATCTTCGACGTCCATCACGGCGCTAACCTGATGGCTGACATCAGCACAATCATCAACATTGATGCCATCTTCACTATCAATATAGATGCGCAGCGTAGATGTGCGACCACGGATAAATTCAATACCAACCAGTTCGTAGCCCAGCGCTTCGACCGGTGCGGTAATCATCTCTGTTAATTTTTGCTCTAATGTGGACAAACCCACCCCCAAGACATAAAAAAAGGGCGTAAGCCCAGTTATTCTGTAGTCAGATAACAAAAAACCCCGATAAATCGAGGCTTTAGATAACTGAACCCTATAGCCGTAACAACGGCCTGGAGAACCTTTCGCTACTGTTTTTTTCAAATGCGACGCCGAAGGCACAAGGTCTTCATAGTATATTTGAAAAAGAACACTAAGGGAAAGTGGTTGCGGGGGCCGGATTTGAACCGACGACCTTCGGGTTATGAGCCCGACGAGCTACCAGGCTGCTCCACCCCGCGCCTGAATCGTGGCAAATACTACGCCGATATTGCACTAAATGCAAGTTAAGACAGGTGTAAACACCGGGAACGACTGATTAGACAGACATTATAATCAATTGATTTTATTCATTGCAACAAAAAAACGCGCCCTTCTCATCTGCTTCACTATTATCCATTCATTTTTTTTAATGATTTTGTTACGCAACGCTTCCGGTCTCCACGAAAAGATGATTAAATGAAAACTCACTTATTTTGCATAATCATGCATTACTGATGGGTGCCCAGGCGCTTTTTGCGGTAATGTTTAGCCTATCATCATGGCGTGGCTGTTAAGTCTCTCACCATAGGTATAGTTAGCAGGGATCTATTTTATGACGACGATTCTCAAGCATCTTCCGGTTGGACAACGTATTGGCATCGCTTTCTCCGGCGGCCTCGACACCAGCGCAGCCCTGCTGTGGATGCGCCAAAAGGGCGCGGTTCCTTATGCCTACACGGCGAATCTGGGTCAGCCAGATGAGGATGACTATGAGGCAATCCCACGCCGTGCGAAAGAGTACGGTGCGGAAAACGCGCGCCTGATCGACTGTCGTAAGCAGCTGGTTGCTGAAGGCATCGCCGCTATTCAGTGCGGTGCGTTCCATAATACCACCGGCGGGCTGACCTATTTCAACACCACGCCGCTGGGCCGTGCCGTCACTGGTACGATGCTGGTTGCCGCCATGAAAGAGGATGGCGTGAACATCTGGGGCGACGGCAGCACCTATAAGGGCAACGACATTGAGCGCTTCTACCGCTACGGCCTGCTGACCAACGCCGAGCTGAAGATCTATAAGCCGTGGCTCGATACCGACTTTATCGACGAGCTGGGCGGCCGCCAGGAGATGTCTGAATTCATGATCGCCTGCGGCTTTGACTACAAAATGTCAGTCGAGAAAGCCTACTCCACCGACTCCAACATGCTGGGCGCGACCCACGAAGCGAAGGACCTTGAGTTCCTCAACTCCAGCGTGAAGATCGTTAACCCGATCATGGGCGTCAAATTCTGGGATGAGAGCGTGAAGATCCCGGCGGAAGAGGTGACCATCCGCTTTGAGCGTGGCTACCCGGTAGCGCTGAACGGCAAAACCTTCGCGGACGACGTTGAGCTGATGCTGGAAGCTAACCGTATCGGTGGCCGTCACGGTCTGGGCATGAGCGATCAGATTGAGAACCGCATTATCGAAGCGAAGAGCCGTGGCATCTATGAAGCGCCGGGGATGGCGCTGCTGCACATCGCCTACGAGCGTCTGCTGACCGGTATTCACAACGAAGATACCATCGAGCAGTATCACGCTCACGGTCGCCAGCTCGGCAAACTGCTCTATCAGGGCCGCTGGTTCGATCCGCAGGCGCTGATGCTGCGTGATGCCCTGCAGCGCTGGGTGGCGAGCGCCATCACCGGTGAGGTGACGCTGGAGCTGCGTCGCGGTAACGACTACTCCATCCTGAATACGGTCTCTGACAACCTGACCTACAAGGCAGAGCGTCTGACGATGGAGAAAGGCGACTCGGTCTTCTCACCGGACGATCGTATCGGTCAGCTGACCATGCGTAACCTGGATATCACCGACACCCGCGAGAAGCTGTTCAACTACGCTGAAACGGGCCTGCTCTCCTCCTCTGCCAGCACCGGCCTGCCGCAGATGGATAGCCTTGAGCACACCGATAAGCAGTAATCTTGGGTTTAAGCGCAAAGGGTGTATAAACAACGACAGACCGTAGGCCCGGTAAGCATAGCGCCACCGGGCATAACTGTGCTGATGTTATAACGCCGGGCGGCACTGCGTTTGCCCGGCCTACGGTGGGCACGGAGTGGTTTATAAGCCCGGTAAGCACAGCGCCACCGGGCGAAAAAGCAGTGTGGCCGTACAGGCTCTACTTCGCCGCGTCGTTCAGTACCGCATCGAATTTATCTGCCGGACAGTAACCGTCCGCATCGACCGGGCAGCCCTTCAGCTCCAGCGTCACGCGCTGCGCCGGTGCCTGCAATGTCAGCACATCCGCATTACGCAGCTGTTCCGTGCTTTGATAGACATACTCAATCTTCATCAAGTCTCGGTTCGCGCTCTGGTCATGCCAGCGCTGAAAGACGATTTTGCCGCCGATTGGCGTACGCTCGTACTGGTCATGCAGTTGATAAGGTTTGAAATCCAGCGCCGTTAGCAGCGAGGCGATGTTGGAGTCATGCCCCACCAGCAGCGTGATTTTCGGCGCGCTGGCCCGGTCCGTCACCAGCGCCTTGTCGATATACTTCACCAGCGGTTTCGCCACGTTCTGCGCCACGGCCGTAGAGGTGAAGAGCGAATCCTGGTAACCGTTTTTCAGCTTCGACAGCACGCGCCACTGCTGGTCAGTTTTGATCTCACCCCAGGCGACCTGATCCATCGGGAAGCCTTCGTAATACTGTAGGGTGAAGGCATCCACCAGCGAATTGCCGACCTTCAGCGGCCCGGAGACGCCTGGCTCTTTCTCATATCCGGCGCTGAAGGTATCTTTCGCGTCGGTCAGGGAGCAGACCTGTTTCTCTTTACAGGAGGGGGCGTCGGCATAATCTGTGATCTGCGCTAGCAGCTTATAGCTCTCATCCAGCTGCATTCCCTGACGCTCGGTCTGCATGGCCTGCACCGCTTTGTCGCGGAACGCTGCGTCCTTATCGGTGATGACCGGATTGAAGGTGGGATCCATCGTGCCCATCGCATCCTGATGGTGGACCGGCACGTCGCAGCCGGGGAACGCGCCGGTGATAAAGAACTGTGCCGTGGCGACGGTGCGCTGCAGGCTGTTGGCATAGGCATAAACGGCATCAGAGGTAGGGCACTCCCCCGCTTTCACTAGCCCCTGTTCGGCCAGCCATTCACGCATGTAGTGCCCCATGTAAACTTCGAGCACCCCACCTTTGGTAGTGAGTTGCCCGCCCGGCACATCCCACTCCGGCCATTTATTCGGCGTTGACTGCTGCAGTACGCTGCCGTTATCCGCCAGCGGCGCGCGCAGGTTGTGGCGGCTCATGATCAACACCTGCTGTAGCTGATAGCCCTCTGGTGCCGTCTGCGCCTGCGCACCTGTGGTTAATGCCCCGGCCAGCGCAACTGCGAGTAGTGCTCTTTTCATCCCTAACTCCTCACCTTTGTCATTGTCGCGCTAAGTGTGACAGATTGATGACAAATTTCCCGGAGCCGTTTCGCAAAGTGGGCAAGCGGCTACTGCCTAAGCTGATGACCGTATTGATGCATCCAGTCGGCCAGCGGCGCGAGAGCACTTTGCAGAGTGAGGCCAAGGGGGGTGATTTGATACTCCACGCGGGGCGGAATTTCAGGGTAGACGGTACGCGTGACCAGCCCGCGCTGTTCGAACAGACGCAGCTGTTTGGTCAGCTCTTTTTGCGTAATGGGTGCGGCGGCCCGCAGCAGATCGCCAAACCGCACCGGCTCATTGATGACGATCAGACGATAGATAATCGGGATGGCCCACTTTCCGGAAAGCAGCCCGATAAAGCTGGTCATCGGGCAGGGCTCATGCTGACAATTTTTTTCTTCCGCACAGTCGAGTAATACCGCCATTGCACACCTCTCGCCTCTTTAGTATCCAATTGGTACCTGGTTTCTTTTAGATACTAACGTTTCTATAGTGCTTTCTCCACTCTTCAATCAGGAGAAGCACATGGGTCGTTTAGCAGATAAATATACGCTGATTACCGGCGGTACGACGGGCATTGGCCTGGCGACGGCGCAGGAATTTATCGCCGAGGGGGCGCACGTGGCGGTGACGGGCCGTAATCCCGACACGCTTGCCGATGCGAAGCGCATTCTGGGGGATAACGCCTGGGTGATCCCTGCGGACGCAGGCGATATTGCCGCGCAAAAGCAACTTGCCGAGACGATTGCTGCCCGCTGGCCGCGGCTGGATGCAATCTTCATCAACGCAGGAGACGTTACCCACGGTGAGATCGAGGCGTGGGACGAGGCCAAATGGGATCGCCTGATGGCCATAAACCTTAAAGGCCCCTTCTTTTTGATTCAGGCTCTGCTGCCGCTGTTGAATAATCCCTCTTCGGTGATCCTCTGTGGCTCGGTTAGCGCGCGCATCGGCCTGCCTGCCAGCAGCGTCTACGCCGCCAGCAAAGCTGGCCTGCTTTCGCTGGCGCGCACGCTGTCGGCCGAGCTGTTGCCGCGCGGCATCCGCGTGAACGGTCTTAGTCCAGGCCCGGTGGAAACCCCGGCGCTGGGCAAGCTTGGCCTTGACGCAGAAGCATTACGGGCCATGCAGGAGGAGATCATCAACCTGGTGCCGCTCGGACGAATGGGTACCGTACGGGAGCTGGCGAAGGCCGCGCTGTATCTCGCGTCGGATGACTCAAGCTATACGGTGGGCACCGATCTGCTGGTCGATGGCGGCGTCGGCAGCCTGTAACTCTCTGCGGGGCCTGCGGGCCCCTTTTCAAGGCGTTAACCCGTCTGGATCTGCATCAGGGTCAGGTTGCCACTCATTACCGCGCCGGTATCAATGTAGTACTGATTAGCAAAGCGCTGCGCCTTACGCAGCGGCGTGTGGCCAAAGATAAAGAGATCGGCACCGTGAATATCTTTCACCCTGCCCGCCTGCGAGGCAGCCAGCCGATCCCGGTTCCAGAGAAGCTGCTCTTCATCTAGCGGGGCGCCAAAAACATAGTTATCGTCAGGGTAGTCAGCATGACAAACGATCACTTTTTTACCCTGCGTGGTGACTTCAATAACCAGCGGCAGCGCAGCGATGTGTGGCAGCAGCGCTCTGGCCTGCTGCGCTTGCTCATCATCAAGATTGAAAAACCAGCTGCCGCCGTTCATCCGCCAGTGGCTGGCGCTGCCGTTGTGGAGCAGGCAGTTCAGCATCATCTGCTCATGGTTGCCGCGTACTGCCCGGCACCAGGGACAGGTGACCAGCGTCATGCACTCCACGTTCTCCACGCCGCGATCGGTAAGATCGCCTACGGAAATCAGCAGATCCTGAGAAGTGTCAAACTCAACGAAGCTCAGTTTATTCAACAGCAGGCTGTAGCAGCCGTGAAGGTCGCCGGTAACCCAAATGTTGCGCCATGCCGCACCGTTGAGCCGCTGCCAGGTCATGATACTGTACCGTACAGGAGTCGTTGCTGGTTTTAAGCAGTATAGCCGGGAGAGAATATGAGGAAGTGCCCGCCATCATTTTCATGACGTTTTCATGATGTACAGACGAAAAAAAAGAGATCTTGCGATCTCTTTTCTCTGGAATATTGGTACCGAGGATGGGACTCGAACCCACAAGCCCGTTAGGGCACTACCACCTCAAGGTAGCGTGTCTACCAATTCCACCACCTCGGTACGGAATACTTACTGTGGGATATCGCTGGTCGGCTTGTTAGCCGGCGCTGCGGGTTGAGTCTGCTCAGATTTCGCTGGCGCGCTCAGATTTTCCCACTCGCTCCCTTTGTTGGTTTTATTGCTGTTAATGTTACCCAGCACCAGGCTGATAATGAAGAACAGGGTAGCCAATACAGCCGTCATACGGGTCATGAAGTTACCAGAACCACTTGAACCGAACAGCGTACCGGAAGCGCCTGCACCAAAGGAGGCTCCCATATCAGCGCCTTTACCTTGCTGCAGCATGACCAGACCTACAAGGCCAATCGCCACAATAAGGAAAACTACTAAAAGAGCTTCGTACATAATCAACCTGTTCCTTGCGGAGTTGCCGCATAACTTAAGCTTCAAACCCTGAATGGGTTTCAAACCAAAAGCGGGAGTTAATGTTATTTCCCACTTGAGCGGGTGTGAATACTAACCAAAGCGCATGACCTGCGCAAGGGCAATTTCGCTGCATTGTATCAACTGCGGAAAAAAAGAGCAAAAGCCGCACTGAAAGGCTATCTGCTGTACAAAGCGGGCGAAAAACAGGCGCTTATTATCATTAGCCGAGCACCGCTATGTGCACAATCAGAAGCGCAGCAACTGCAATAGCGGGTCCAAACGGCATATAGGGATTGGCCTTAGCCTGTCGTCGAAAACGCAGCAGGCCACGAAGAGTAAAAGCGAGCATGCCCAGCGCCGCCGACCCCAGCATCAGCTCCGCAATATGGTCAATGCCAAGCCAGATCGTACAGGCTGCATAAAGCTTAACATCACCGTTGCCCAGTCCTTCCCGCTTGCAAAGCCAGATATGCCCTTGGGCTATCAGCCGGGTAGAGCACCAGATCACGATCGCCCCCATCACGCTATCCTGGGGCGACACCGGAATCATGTTTAGCACCGATGCAGCAAGCCCGAGCCACATCAGCAGGTAGACCAAACCATCTGGCAGCAAAAAAGTCGTGATATCAATAACGGCTAGCATATAGAGCAGGCAGAAAAAGCAGGCCAGAAAGAGGAGCTGTACCGCGGTGCAGTACGGAGAGTAACGGTAGACCAGCGCGAGGAAAACCGCGCCTGTTAATAATTCACTTAACGGATAGCGAACCGCAAAAGCGCCTTCACAGTAGCGGTAGATGATGACGTTAAGGAAGCGGCCGGTTAACAGCCCCAGCCCCAACGCCAGACAGAGATACCACGCCCCTCTATCCATAACCCCCCCTTAGCTAACCGCATTACACAGATGAATTTAATGCAGTTTCAGAGAGTTAAGAAGAGCACTTTTACCTCTTCGCCACTCCATTTCTGAAGTGGCGTAGTAATACGATCAGGCCTGTTTTACCGCGTCGGCAATGCGGTGAGCGAACTCAGTAACCTGGGCTTCGTTCTCGCCTTCAACCATGACGCGGATCAGCGGCTCGGTGCCGGATTTACGCAGCAGGACGCGCCCGCGGCTGCCCAGCGCCGCTTCAACCTCTGCCGTCACCGCTTTAACGGTTTCGTGCTCCAGCGGGTCGCCTTTCCCGGCGGTAAAGCGTACGTTAACGAGGATCTGTGGGAAGAGCTTCATGCCGCTGCAGAGATCGTGCAGGGTCATATTGTTGCGCACCATCGCGGCAACGACCTGCAGGCCGGCAACGATACCGTCACCGGTGGTCGTTTTGTCCAGCAGAATGATGTGCCCGGAGTTCTCTGCGCCGATACGCCAGCCCTTCTCCTGCAGCTTCTCCAGCACGTAGCGGTCGCCGACCTTAGCGCGGGCGAACGGGATACCCAGCTGCTTCAGGGCCAGCTCCAGACCCATGTTGCTCATCAGCGTGCCAACCGCGCCGCCGCGCAGCTGCCCCTGACGCAGGCCTTCGCGTGCGATAATGTAGAGGATCTGATCCCCGTCGACCTTGTTGCCTTCGTGATCGACCATGATGACGCGGTCGCCGTCGCCGTCAAAGGCGATACCGAGATCGGCCTTCTCAGCAAGCACGCGTGTCTGCAGCGCACGAACGTCGGTGGCCCCTACCTCTTCGTTGATGTTAACGCCGTTCGGCTCGCAGCCGAGGGTGATAACGTCCGCACCCAGCTCGCGGAAGACGCTAGGGGCAATGTGGTAGGTCGCGCCGTGGGCACAGTCGACCACGATTTTCAGCGCTTTCAGGCTCAGCTCGTTCGGGAAGGTGCCCTTACAGAACTCAATGTAGCGTCCGGCAGCGTCCACGATGCGGCTGGCTTTACCCAGCAGCGCGGAGTCAACGCAGCTGATCTCCTTTTCCAGCTCGGCTTCAATGGCCTCTTCTACCTCATCCGGCAGCTTGGTCCCGTCGGTGGAGAAGAATTTAATCCCATTATCATAAAACGGGTTGTGGGAGGCAGAGATGACGATCCCTGCTTCAGCGCGGAATGCGCGGGTCAGGTAGGCCACCGCCGGGGTTGGCATCGGCCCGGTGAAGGAGGCAGAGATGCCGGCCGCTGCCAGGCCTGCTTCCAGCGCCGACTCCAACATATAGCCAGAGATACGCGTATCCTTACCGATAATGATTTTGCGCGAGCCATGACGCGCCAGTACTTTACCTGCTGCCCAGCCCAGCTTAAGAACGAAATCAGGCGTGATAGGCGCATCGCCGACGCGCCCACGAATACCGTCTGTACCAAAATATTTGCGACTACTCATAGCGTTTGTTTTCCTTCGCTGATAGCGTGGCCTCGACCACCCGCATGGCTTCTGTTGTCTCTTTCACGTCATGTACGCGAATTATGTGCGCTCCCTGCATGGCCGCTATCGTTGCGCACGCCAGGCTGCCGCTCAGGCGCTCTGATGGCCCCACGTTCAGCAGTTGGCCAATCATCGATTTACGGGACATGCCGACCAGCAGCGGCAGACCAAAATGGTGAAACTCTGCCAGGCGAGCAAGAAGCGCATAGTTATGGGAGAGATTCTTACCGAAACCGAAGCCGGGGTCGAGTACCAATTTATCCTTTGTAATGCCTGCTTTCTCACACCTTGCAATCTGTTCGTGGAAATAGCGATCAACGTCAGCAAAGACATCAGCATATTTTGGCGCATCCTGCATCGTCTTCGGATCGCCCTGCATATGCATCAGGCAGACCGGCAGGCCGGTTTCCGCCGCCGCCTCCAGCGCCCCCGGCTCGCTCAGGGAGCGGATATCGTTAATCAGATGCGCGCCCACGCGAGCAATCTCCCGAATCACCGCCGGTTTCGAGGTATCCACTGAGATCCAGACTTCGAAACGCTGCGCCAGCGCCTCCACCACCGGCACTACGCGGGAGAGCTCTTCATCGACGCTCACCTCAGCCGCACCCGGCCGGGTTGACTCGCCGCCGACGTCGATGATGGTGGCCCCGGCATTAATCATCAGGTTGGCATGTTTGACCGCGTCGATGAGCGTGTTATGCGCACCGCCGTCAGAGAAGGAGTCGGGTGTGACGTTGAGGATCCCCATCACGTGCGGATGAGAGAGATCGAGCGTAGTTCCCTGAGCGAAGAGTTTCATAGAGCATCCCTTGTACTGTGTGGGTGATAGATATGAAAAAACCCCGGAGCACGCCCCGGGGTTTTAAATAATGCTAATGCAGATGCCGCAAGGGCTTATTTGTCGCCAAACTGCTCTGACATGGTGTTACCCGGGTTCGGCGTACGCGGTTCATCGACCGGACGCGGCGCACGCGGGGTGCCATTGCTATCGGAGCTGTTTGAGCCAGGATCTTCCCAGCCCGCAGGCGGACGCACATCGCGACGGGCCATCAGGTCATCAATCTGCGGCGCATCGATGGTCTCATACTTCATGAGCGCATCTTTCATCGCATGCAGGATGTCCATGTTATCGTTCAGGATCTGACGAGCGCGGTTGTAGTTACGCTCAATCAGAGACTTCACTTCCTGGTCGATAATACGTGCCGTTTCATCGGACATGTGTTTCGCTTTCGCCACGCTGCGGCCCAGGAACACTTCGCCCTCTTCCTCTGCGTACAGCAGCGGACCGAGTTTGTCGGAGAAGCCCCACTGGGTGACCATGTTCCGCGCCAGGTTAGTCGCCACTTTAATGTCGTTGGACGCACCGGTAGAAACATGCTCAACGCCGTAAATGATCTCTTCTGCCAGACGGCCACCGTACAGCGTGGAGATCTGACTTTCCAGTTTCTGACGGCTGGCGCTAATCGCGTCGCCTTCAGGCAGGAAGAAGGTCACACCCAGCGCACGGCCGCGCGGAATAATCGTGACTTTATGTACCGGATCGTGTTCCGGCACCAGGCGACCAATAATCGCATGGCCCGCTTCGTGATAGGCGGTGGACTCTTTCTGGGCTTCGGTCATCACCATAGAGCGACGTTCCGCACCCATCATGATTTTGTCTTTCGCTTTCTCAAACTCAACCATCGAGACAACGCGTTTGTTGCCACGGGCAGCGAACAGCGCTGCTTCGTTGACGAGGTTAGCGAGATCCGCACCGGAGAAGCCAGGCGTACCACGGGCAATGATTGCCGCATCGATATCCGGCGCCAGCGGTACGCGACGCATGTGCACTTTCAGGATCTGCTCACGGCCACGCACGTCCGGCAGACCTACTACAACCTGACGGTCAAAACGACCTGGACGCAGCAGCGCCGGGTCAAGCACGTCTGGACGGTTCGTCGCGGCGATGACGATAATGCCTTCGTTGCCTTCAAAGCCGTCCATCTCAACCAGCATCTGGTTCAGGGTCTGCTCACGCTCATCATGACCACCACCCAGGCCTGCGCCACGCTGGCGGCCTACGGCGTCGATCTCATCGATGAAGATGATGCACGGCGCGGCTTTCTTGGCCTGCTCGAACATGTCACGCACACGAGATGCACCGACACCCACGAACATTTCCACGAAGTCAGAACCGGAAATGGTAAAGAAAGGCACCTTCGCTTCACCGGCAATGGCTTTTGCCAGCAGCGTTTTACCGGTACCCGGCGGGCCAACCATTAACACGCCTTTCGGGATCTTACCGCCCAGCTTCTGGAAGCGGCTCGGTTCACGCAGGTATTCAACCAGCTCACCCACCTCTTCTTTGGCTTCGTCGCAGCCTGCAACGTCAGCAAAGGTGGTTTTGATCTGATCTTCGGTCAGCATACGCGCCTTGCTCTTGCCAAACGACATGGCGCCTTTGCCACCGCCGCCCTGCATCTGACGCATAAAGAATATCCAAACGCCGATTAACAGCAGCATCGGGAACCACGAGATGAAGATAGAAGCCAGCAGGCTTGGCTCTTCCGGCGGCTCGCCAACCACTTTGACATTTTTCGTCAGCAGGTTATCAAGCAGTTTTGGATCGTTGACCGGGATGTAAGTCGTGTAACGGTTACTATCTTTCTTGGTAACGTTGATCTCACGTCCGTTGATACGCGCTTCGCGAACCTGGTCCTGATTGACCTCTTGCAGGAAGGTAGAGTAATCCACCTTACGGCCGTTCGACTCGCTGGGCCCAAAGCTCTGGAATACTGACATCAGCACAACGGCAATGACCAGCCAGAGTATTAGGTTTTTCGCCATGTCACTCAAGGGATTAACCTCATATTACAACTGTGTTAAAAACAGCGTCAGGATACTCTGTATCCCGTCTCATTCAAACCTTAGTCTGCACTCAACGGTTTATCATTTTCGCCCGGTCGCTACAATGTACACTTCGCGTGAACGCGCACGCGAAGAGTCAGGTTTACGCACTTTTACCTTCGTAAACAGAGAGCGAATTTCTCTAAGATACTCATCGAAACCTTCGCCCTGAAACACCTTCACTACAAAATTTCCGCCCGGTGCGAGAACGTCGCGGCACATCTGCAGCGCCAGCTCCACCAGATACATGGCGCGGGGAATATCCACCGCCGGTGTTCCGCTCATGTTGGGAGCCATGTCAGACATGACCACCTGAACCTTTTCGTCGCCGACGCGTTCCAACAGCGCCTTTACCACTAATTCATCACGAAAATCGCCCTGAAGGAAGTCGACACCAACGATGGGATCCATAGGGAGAAGATCGCATGCGATGATCCGCCCTTTGCCGCCGATCTGCGTGACCACATACTGTGACCAGCCGCCCGGTGCTGCCCCCAGGTCGACAACCGTCATGCCTGGTTTAAAAAGTTTGTCACTTTGCTGTATTTCATCAAGTTTAAACCAGGCGCGGGAACGTAACCCTTTTTTCTGCGCCTGCTGCACATATTTATCGCTAAAGTGTTCCTGAAGCCAGCGGCTTGAGCTGGCAGAACGCTTTTTACCTGTCATCTCTATTTCCAACGTTGTTCATCGTGAGTAGCAGGCTATCAACTATCAGCACAGCAGATTTGGCGATACACTGGAGATGGCGGTAGAATGAACCGTTTTCAATCCCAACGTAAGCAAAAATATACGATGAATCTGAGTACTAAACAAAAACAGCACCTTAAAGGTCTGGCACATCCGCTCAAGCCGGTAGTTATGCTTGGCAACAATGGTTTGACCGAAGGGGTACTGGCCGAGATTGAACAAGCGCTAGAGCACCATGAGCTTATCAAGGTCAAGATCGCTACCGAAGACCGCGAAACTAAAACGCTGATCGTGGAAGCGATTGTTCGTGAAACCGGCGCCTCTAACGTACAGGTCATCGGTAAAACGCTGGTGCTGTACCGCCCATCGAAGGAGCGTAAAATTTCGCTGCCACGCTAAGAATATCCTGGATAGAACACAAAATCTGTGTAAAACGAGGGGTTTTCCGCAAGCTGACAAGCAAAATGCCACGCTCTTGACGTTGTTAAAAGGCCGCTATGCGGCCTTTTTCTTATCTTTACATTACGTCAACATATTACAGGTTGGCGCGTAATTAAAGATATTCTACCTTGAGGATCTCGTACTCGACTTCGCCACCCGGGGTACGGATAACGACCACATCGTCCTGCTCTTTACCCACCAGCCCGCGTGCAATTGGCGAGTTGACGGAGATCAGATTCTGCTTAAAATCCGCCTCGTCATCACCCACGATACGGTAAGTCTGCTCCTCATCGTTATCGAGATTCAGTACGGTCACGGTGGAGCCAAAGATCACGCGGCCATTGTTAGGCATTTTTGTGATGTCGATCACCTGCGCATTGGAGAGCTTGGCCTCAATGTCTTTGATGCGGCCTTCGCAGAACCCCTGCTGCTCGCGGGCGGCATGGTACTCGGCGTTCTCTTTCAGGTCACCATGCTCGCGGGCATCGGCAATCGCAGCGATGATTTCAGGACGACGCACGGATTTCAGGAAATCCAGCTCTTCGCGTAATTTTTCAGCACCACGTAAGGTCATCGGAATAGCTTGCATTGTTATACCTCTTAAACATTCCTGTAGGGAGCGGTGGCCCCGCCCCGGCAGCTTTGCCCCTGCATACCGCGCAAAAGAGGGGCCAAAAGCAAAAAGAAAACCGACCCGGAGGCAGAGCTCCAGGTCAGCAGCAATTTTTCAATTTGATACGTATTTTACCCGGAAGTTCCTTATGGGTCATCGTTTACTTTCCGGTACGATGCACCGTAGTATGACGGCCTGTTTCCAGGTTTCTAGCGCGAGATTATGCGATTTTCCAGATATGTCATCGGATTGACCACCAGTATAGCGTTGAATGTGCAGGCTGCGAACGTTGATGAGTACATTAACCAGCTCCCTGCTGGCGCAAACCTCGCCCTGATGGTGCAGAAGGTTGGCGCTCAGGCTCCCGATATTGATTACCACAGCCAGCAGATGGCCCTGCCCGCCAGTACCCAGAAGGTGATAACCGCGCTGGCCGCCTTGCTGCAGCTGGGGCCAGATTTCCGTTTTACCACCACGCTTGAGAGTAAAGGCAACGTTGCGAACGGGGTGTTAAAAGGGGATTTGGTGGCACGATTCGGCGGCGATCCGACGCTAAAACGCCAGGATATCCGCAATATGGTCGCGGTGCTGAAAAAATCGGGCGTCCAGCAGATTGACGGTAACGTCCTGATCGACACCTCGGTGTTTGCCAGCCACGATAAGGCCCCCGGCTGGCCGTGGAACGATCTGACCCAGTGCTTCAGCGCGCCGCCCGCCGCCGCGATTATCGATCGTAACTGCTTCTCGGTATCGCTCTACAGCGCCCAGAAAGCAAACGACATGGCGTTTATCCGCATCGCCTCCTACTACCCTGTCACCATGTTTAGCCAGGTGCGCACGCTGGCGAAAGGCTCTCCTGATGCCCAGTACTGCGAGCTGGATGTTGTGCCTGGCGATCTCAACCGCTTTACGCTGACCGGCTGCCTGACCCAGCGCGCCGATCCGCTACCGCTGGCCTTTGCCATCCAGGACGGGGCGAGCTACGCCGGTGCCGTGCTGAAGGATGAGCTTAAGCAGGCCGGCATTACCTACAGCGGCACGCTGCTGCGCCAGACGCTGGTTAACGAGCCGGGCACGGTGATCGCCAGCAAGCAGTCCGCGCCGCTGCACGATCTCTTAAAGATCATGCTGAAAAAGTCAGACAACATGATCGCCGATACCGTATTTCGCACCATCGGCCATGCGCGCTTTGGCGTGCCGGGCACGTGGCGTGCCGGAGCGGATGCCGTGCGGCAGATCCTGCGCCAGCAGGCGGGCGTCGATCTGGGCAACAGCATTGTGGTGGATGGCTCCGGCCTGTCGCGGCATAACCTTATCTCTCCCGCTACCATGATGCAGGTGCTGCAGTATATTGCTCAGCATGATACCGAGCTGAACTTCATCTCAATGCTGCCGCTGGCGGGCTATGACGGCTCGTTGCAGTACCGCGCCGGCCTGCATGCCGCAGGTGTGGACGGCAAGGTGTCGGCGAAGACGGGATCCCTGCAGGGGGTCTATAACCTGGCGGGCTTTATCACCACCGCCAGCGGCCAACGTATGGCCTTTGTGCAGTATCTCTCAGGCTATGCGGTAGAGCCTGCCGATCAGCGTAATCGCCGCATCCCGCTGGTGCGCTTCGAGAGCCGGTTGTACAAAGACATTTACCAGAATAATTAATTCGCCGACGTCAACAAACAAAAACCCCGGCTCATGGCCATAATGCCAGTCAGTTAAGCTGACTGGCATTTTTTGTGGCAAGAACAGGAGGAATATGAGATGCCGCTAAGGTTCCGTTCACCTCATGGACAGTGCTTCTTTGGGAAATCTACACACGTGAACGTGCCAGGGTGGCTCGCCGCCACCACCCTGGCGACCCGGGCTCCCGGCAATTTTGTCCTCGGCTTATCCCTTCCGGCTTCCGGGTCGGGCGCGAGGTAACTTCCCTGTAAGGCACGCCCTCAGCCCGCATCCATGCGGGCTGCCCCGGCCAGAAGTGAACGCCTCGGCGATTTTCAGCCGGACCCAACACCTCGCTTTAATACCGGGCCCACAGCGGTTTCTTTGTTGCTGTGGAATGCGGTCTCACAGCGCGGTGTTGAGTCCCCGCTGAAACCGGCGAACCGGAGACCGGATGACAAGGACTGGACGCCAGGGAGGGCGGCCAGAGGCGAAACGAGACACGACGTCGAGTCGAGCCGGCCGTCGGTCAGCCGGACGGGAGGTGAGCGCAGTGCGCAGCACCGGTTTCCTTGCGGGGCCGCGGGGATCGATAAGGGGGCCGCGGTGGCCCCCTTATCCCGTTCACGTGTGACACTCGCTATATGTTCTGCCCTCCATGAGGTGAACGGAACACATATACCTGAGTCACATATTTCCCTTCTCCAGCAGTGTAACTAACTGGCATTAGGCTTATGGCCGGAGATTAACGCTTGTAGATGAATTCGATACCTTCGTCGTCCTCTTCATCCCAGTCGTCGTCTTCATCGTCGTCTTCCACGTCAGCTTCTTCAAGCTGCTGGCGGTGGTAGTCATCCCACATGAATTCGACTTTTTCTGGCTGCTTCGCCTCTTCAGCCTGCACCAGCGGATTCTCAATGATGAAGGTCATGACGTCCCAGCAGAGGTCTTTTACGCCCTGCTGGCTGGCCGCAGAGATGAGATAGTACTTCTCTTCCCAGCCCAGCGCCTTAGCAATCGCCTGCGCCTTCTCTTCGGCCTCAGCCTTATCCATCAGGTCAATCTTATTGAAGACCAGCCAGCGCGGCTTGGCTGCCAGCTTCTCGCTGTACTTCTCCAGCTCGCCGATGATGATGCGCGCGTTCTCAACCGGATCGGAACCGTCAATCGGATCGATGTCGATCAGGTGCAGCAGCACGCGGCAACGCTCAAGGTGCTTCAGGAAGCGAATACCCAGCCCTGCGCCCTCAGCCGCACCTTCAATCAGGCCCGGAATGTCGGCAACCACAAAGCTCTTTTCGGTATCCATACGCACTACGCCGAGGCTTGGCACCAGCGTGGTAAACGGATAGTCCGCCACCTTCGGCTTCGCTGCGGAGACGGCGCGGATGAACGTCGATTTACCGGCGTTTGGCATGCCCAGCATGCCGACATCGGCCAGCAGCATCAGCTCCAGCTGCAGATCGCGTTTGTCGCCCGGTGTACCCATCGTTTTCTGACGCGGTGTACGGTTAACGGAGGATTTAAAGCGCGTATTGCCCAGACCGTGCCAGCCGCCTTTAGCGACCATCAGGCGTTGACCGTGTTTGGTCATATCGCCCATCGTCTCGCCAGTGCCCTGGTCAATGATGCGTGTCCCTACCGGCACCTTAACGGTAACATCTTTACCGCGCTTGCCGGTACAGTCACGGCTCTGGCCGTTCTGCCCACGCTCGGCACGGAAGGATTTCTCAAAACGGTAGTCGATCAGGGTGTTGAGGTTCTCGTCCGCTTCCAGCCAGACATCGCCGCCATCGCCACCGTCACCGCCGTCAGGACCGCCGCGCGGAATATATTTTTCACGACGGAAGCTTACGCAGCCGTTACCGCCGTCACCTGCCACGACCAGAATCGTAGCTTCATCAACAAACTTCATTTTACTCTCCGTTACTCATTCGCCTGAGCGGGGTAAAGTGACAATCACTTCACGCTTGCGCCAGCGTCCCCAGAGGCGGTGGCCTATGGCGGAATACATAGCGCCCGCAACCACGACAAACGCACCGAGATAACCTAAAAGGTTTAACATCGGTCTGGCGAAGACATCGGGCCAGGCCTGTGATAATAAATCTGAAAACAACAGCGTAAACAGCGGAGTCAGCGTGATTAATGCGCTCACCTGCGCTGCCTGCCAGCGCGCCATCGCCTCGGCGAGCGCGCCATACCCTACCAGCGTATTAAGGCCGCAGAAGATCAAGCAGGCTAGCTGCCAGTGGCTAAGCTGGGCTATTACGCCTGGCTCTGCCAGCGGCAGCAACGCTATTGTGCATAAAGTGTACAGCAAAAAGAGGATCTGCTGCGAGGCCAACCGGCGTAATAATACCTTTTGCGCGACCCCATAGCTCACCCAGACTGCGGCGGCGCTGACGCCAAAAATCACACCCCAGGTGTAATCGGTTAGTCTGGTGAAGATCTCTATCAGGCTGGTGTTGAAAAACATCACCAGCCCGCAAAGCAGCATCATCGCCCCAATGACCTGGGTGCCGCGCATTTTCTCTTTGAGGATGAATACGCTGGCCACCATCATGCCCACCGGTGAGAGCTGTCCAATCACCTGGGAGGCCGTCGGGGTTAAATATTGTAGAGAAGAGCTGAAGAGAATGAAATTCCCGAACAGGCCCCCGGTGGCAATAGCCAGCAACACCAGCCAGCGGCGTTGGCGGAAAATACGCATCGGCGGCAGCTTGCCTTTGATAGCCAGAATCGACCCGAGACCTATAGCCGCCATTAAAAAGCGATAGAACACGATTGTGGGCGGTTCCATCACCTCCAGCACCTGCTTCATTGCGATTGGCAATGCGCCCCAGCACATGGCTGTCGTTAGCGCCAAAAGGATCCCAATGCCTGCCTGCTGCTTCATTGCCCGTTTTCCCTACAAGAGATTTTCCGGACGTCGAATGTAAAAAGCCCCGCAACGTGTTGCGGGGCTTTCATCCGTTACCGGGACGCGAAAAACTTATTCAGCAACGATGCTGATGAACTTACGGTTTTTCGGGCCTTTAACTTCGAACTTAACTTTACCGTCAGTCAAAGCGAACAGAGTGTGGTCACGGCCGCAACCAACGTTAGAGCCAGCGTGGAACTTAGTACCACGTTGACGAACGATGATGCTACCTGCCAGTACTGCTTCTCCGCCGAAGCGTTTTACGCCCAGACGTTTAGCTTCTGAATCGCGACCGTTACGAGTTGAGCCGCCAGCCTTTTTGTGTGCCATTTAAATCTGCTCCCCTAGTCTTAAGCGCTGATGCCAGTGATTTTAACATCAGTGAACCACTGACGATGGCCTTGCTGCTTACGATAGTGTTTACGACGACGAAACTTAACGATTTTAACTTTCTCGCCACGACCGTGAGCAACAACTTCAGCTTTGATAACGCCGCCATCAACGAAAGGAACGCCGATTTTGACTTCTTCACCGTTTGCGACCATCAGAACTTCAGCGAACTCAATAGTTTCGCCAGTTGCGATGTCCAGCTTTTCCAGGCGAATGGTCTGACCTTCGCTTACTCGGTGTTGTTTACCACCACTTTGGAAAACCGCGTACATAAAAAACTCCGCTTCCGCGCACATCTTTCGAGTGATTCAGAGTGCGCTATAAATATTCACAATAGGGCGCGAATATTACGCAAAACGCGAGGCTTTGACAAGTGCGATCGTCAATAGACGAAGAAAAAAAACACAACGTGCACGGTGACGTTTATCTGGCGCGTTTTTTCAGTACAATCAACAATACTATAGCTAACCCGTAACCCTTTGTTATCCCATTTTGACAGGTGATAAACAGGACTTTAAGCCCGGCTTTTGCGATGAATTTAGAAAAAATCAATGAGTTAACCGCGCAAGATATGGCGGGTGTCAATGCGACAATACTGCAACAGCTCGACTCGGACGTGCAGCTGATCAACCAGCTGGGGTATTACATTGTCAGCGGCGGCGGCAAACGTATCCGTCCAATGATCGCCGTGCTGGCCGCTCGCGCCGTCGGCTATGAGGGGAATGCCCACGTCACTATCGCGGCGCTAATTGAATTTATCCACACCGCGACGCTGCTCCATGATGACGTGGTGGATGAATCGGATATGCGCCGGGGCAAAGCCACTGCTAACGCGGCGTTTGGCAACGCTGCCAGCGTGCTGGTGGGTGATTTTATCTATACCCGCTCCTTCCAGATGATGACCAGTCTCGGCTCGCTCAGGGTGCTGGAGGTGATGTCGGAAGCGGTGAACGTAATTGCTGAAGGCGAAGTCCTGCAGCTGATGAACGTTAACGACCCCAATATCACCGAAGAGAACTACATGCGGGTCATCTACAGCAAAACCGCACGTCTGTTCGAGGCCGCCTCCCAGTGCTCAGGCATTCTGGCAGGCTGTAGCGAGGCGCAAGAGAAAGGCCTGCAGGATTATGGGCGCTATTTGGGTACTGCCTTCCAGCTTATTGACGACCTGCTGGACTACAGCGCCGATGGCGAAACGCTGGGTAAAAACGTTGGCGACGATCTCAACGAAGGCAAACCTACCCTGCCGCTGCTGCACGCCATGCGTCACGGTACGCCAGAGCAGGCGCAGATGATCCGTGAAGCCATTGAGCAGGGCAACGGCCGCCACCTGCTGACGCCCGTGCTGGAGGCGATGGCCGCCTGCGGCTCGCTTGAGTGGACGCGCCAGCGGGCAGAAGAGGAGGCGGATAAAGCCATTGCTGCGCTTCAGGTACTGCCGGACTCTCCGTGGCGTGAGGCGCTGATTGGCCTGGCGCACATCGCGGTCCAGCGCGATCGCTGATCCCCACACTCCCGCGTTACGGCGCGGGATTATTCCAAAAAGTTCCAATAATCACTTTCTAAAAAATCCAGTAACACCATAGGATTATCCCTGGCAAATTCCTAAATCGCTCTCTTTTATAAGAACTTATTAGAGCCTAAGCTCCCCAAGAGATATGATAGGCCCGTGCACCGTTTAGCGCAGTGCTTATCGCAATTACAGGGAGGAAATATGGAACAGAAACTGATTGACTGGCACCCAGCCGATATCATTGCCGCGCTACGCAAAAAAGGAACCTCAATGGCGGCAGAGTCACGTAAGAGTGGCCTGAGTTCATCAACGCTGGCAAACGTGCTGACGCGTCCGTGG
Organism: Escherichia sp. ESNIH1; assembly: GCA_002918705.1. Classification (GTDB taxonomy): domain Bacteria; phylum Pseudomonadota; class Gammaproteobacteria; order Enterobacterales; family Enterobacteriaceae; genus Pseudescherichia. The sequence continues at coordinate 97,111 of PQKR01000009.1, forward strand.
CCGAAGGGGGAGATGATTATCGCCAGGGCGATTGAGACGGATCCGTGGGTGATCTGGCCCTCGCGCTATCACGATCCTGTTACCCATGAGTTTATCGACCGATCCAAGCTGATCCGCAAGGAGAGACGAAAACACGCTAAAGGATAAAAATCGTTAATTCGGCAAGCCAACCCCCTTCTCCTTTCGGCAAGGGGGCTGCCTTCCATTAAGCCTTACTCGCCCTTCACGCGTTCGATGTTCGCGCCCAGCGCCCGCAGCTTGTTCTCAATGGTCTCATACCCACGATCGATATGATAAATACGCTCAACGATGGTGGTCCCTTCTGCGATACATCCCGCCAGCACCAGGCTTGCAGAAGCACGTAGGTCGGTAGCCATCACCTGAGCACCAGAGAGTTTCTCTACGCCGTGACAGATAGCGGTATTGCTCTCGATCTCCGCGTGCGCGCCCATACGGATCAGCTCCGGAATGTGCATAAAGCGGTTTTCGAAAATGGTTTCTGTAACAACCCCGGTTCCTTCCGCGACCAGGTTGAGCAGCGTAAACTGTGCCTGCATATCGGTCGGGAACGCCGGATGCGGCGCAGTGCGCACGTTAACCGCCTTCGGACGTTTACCGTGCATGTCGAGGCTGATCCAGTCCTCGCCAAGCTCAATATCCGCACCCGCTTCGCGCAGCTTGGCCAGTACCGCATCAAGGGTATCCGGCTGGGCCTTACGGCAGACAATTTTGCCGCCGGAAATCGCCGCAGCCACCAGGAAGGTCCCGGTTTCAATACGGTCAGGCAGCACGCTATAGACACCGCCGCCCAGGCGCTCAACGCCCTCAATGGTGATGCTATCCGTACCCATGCCGCTGATCTTCGCGCCCAGGGTGTTGAGGAAGTTTGCCGTATCGACAATTTCCGGCTCACGCGCGGCGTTTTCGATAATCGTTGTGCCTTCGGCCAGCGTCGCCGCCGACATGATGGTCACGGTCGCGCCAACGCTGACCTTATCCATCACGATATGCGCCCCTTTCAGGCGACCGTTCACGGAGGCTTTAACGTAGCCCTCTTCCAGCTTGATCTCTGCACCCAGCTGCTCCAGGCCGCTGATATGCAGGTCTACTGGACGCGCGCCGATAGCGCAGCCGCCCGGCAGGGAGACTTCACCTTTACCAAAACGCGCCACCAGCGGGCCCAGGGCCCAGATCGAGGCGCGCATGGTCTTCACCAGCTCGTAGGGCGCGCGATAGATATTCACCGCGCTGCCGTCCATCCAGACGGAGCCGTTGCGCTCTACCTTCATACCGAGCTGGCTCAGCAGCTTCATGGTGGTATCGATATCTTTCAGTTTCGGAACGTTACGAATTTCGACGGGCTCTTCTGCCAGCAGGGCGGCAAAAAGAATTGGCAACGCTGCGTTTTTCGCTCCTGAAATTGTCACTTCGCCCTGAAGCCGGGTCGGCCCCTGTACACGAAACTTATCCATTCATCTCTTCTCTGTTAAGAATTCATACGTACTGCCGGTCAACGACCGCCAGCTCAAAAACCGTTAAGTTTACGATCGCGCGCCCACTCAGCAGGCGTATAGGCTTTGATCGACAGGGCGTGGATGCGGTTGTCCGCGATATACTCCATCAGCGGCGCATAGACGGCCTGCTGCTTCTTCACGCGACTCATGTCGGCAAAAATTTCACCCACCGCAATAACCTGAAAGTGACTGCCATCGCCGCTAACGTGGGCTTCCTGCAGGGAGAGTGCGTTCATCAGCACGGTCTGGATTTCATGATTTTCCATGGGCTTTAATTCATCTGGTAGTGAAAACAGTCCAACATCTTAGAGGAAAGTGGCGCTGTCTTAAATAAGCAAAAAGCCTCGCTTATCAATCAAGCGAGGCTATGAGTAGTAACGTACTGAAAATATTAGTGTGGCAGCGCATCGGCGGGGAGGTTATAGAGCTGCGCCAGGGTGCGGACCTTGTCGCTAACGCCCTCGAGTACCACCGTGCGCCCCTGTTTCCTGGCAAATGCGACCAGGTGAACCAGCAGGGCAACGCCGGCAGTGTCGACGCGGGCGACCCCGGTCAGGTCAATCACGTCAACGCCGTTCAGCGCCTGTGCCCTCGCCTCCCACAGCTCGTTCAATACGTCCTGATCCAGCTCTCCCTGGAGAGCCAGCCGCTCGCCATCGCGCGTCCAGCGTAGCTGGTCAGCCATTATTTCTTCTCGTCCAGGGTGATTTTCTGCTGCGAGATAGATTTCAGCTGGGCGGTAAGACCATCGATACCTTTGGTACGCAGCAGGTCGCTCCACTCATTCTGTTTGGTGGTGATCATGCTGATGCCTTCGGCAATCATGTCATAGGCCTGCCAGTTGCCGGTCTGGCTGTTCTTACGCCACTGGAAGTCCAGGCGTACCGGTGGACGGCCGTTTGGATCGTTGATGGTGACGCGAATCGGGACGATGGTGGCGCTACCCAGCGGCTGCTCCGGCGCAATCTGGTAGGTCTGGCCGTTATACATTGCCAGCGCCTGGCCGTAGGCCTGCTTCAGGTATTCACGGAATGCAGCGAAGTAGGCATCACGCTGGGCAGGCGTTGCCTCTTTGTAGTAGCGGCCCAGCACCAGCGCCCCGGCGTATTTCACCTGCACGTAGGGCAGCAGTTCTTGATCAACGACCTCACGCAGGTAGTCAGGGTTAGCACGGATTTTCGGTTGCTCGGTTTTAAGGCGATCGAAGGTCTTTTGCGCCGCTTCCTGCATCAGCTTGTACGGGTTGCTCTGGTCAGCGGCGGTCGCTGCCGTCAGCGGAGCAATAGCCAGTACGGCAATCATTAACAGTCGTTTAAACATGCGTCACTTCTCCTCATGGATTCGTCGGGGTGGCGGACGGTGCAGCTTGAGTATCGGCAGCGCCCGGCGCTGGCGCATCACCTGAACTCTTATTGTCGCTACCTTTGCTGTTGTAAAGGAATTGTCCGATCAGGTCCTCCAGTACCATTGCGGACTTGGTATCCTGAATAGTGCTGCCGTCTTTAAGCATAGAACTTCCCAGCTCAGGATCGTCAAACCCGACGTTAAGCGCCAGGTACTGCTCGCCCAGCAGGCCCGAGGTACGAATGGCCAGCGAGCTGGTGTCCGGGATCTGGTTGTAACGCTCTTCAATATCCAGCGACACGCGCGGCAGATAGGTTTTAGGATCAAGCTCAATATCGCCCACGCGCCCAATCACTACGCCGCCGATGCGCACCGGCGAATGCACCTTTAACCCACCGATGTTGTCGAAGGTGGCGGTAACGCGGTAGGTAGGCTCCGTGCGCATAGAGGCGACATCCGCCGCCTTCAGGCAGATAAAGAGCGCTGCCAGCAGGGCAATCAGAAGAAAAATACCCACCCAAATTTCTGTTTTTTTCGTTTGCATCTACTCAGTTCCCAAACATCAGAGCGGTGAGCACAAAATCGAGGCCAAGAATGGTCAACGATGAGTGCACAACGGTACGTGTGGTGGCCCGGCTGATCCCTGCCGACGTGGGGATCGCGTCATAACCATTAAACAGCGCGATCCAGGTAACAGTAATAGCGAACACCACGCTTTTGATCAGGCAGTTCACCAGATCGAGGCGCAGATCGACGGCATTTTGCATCGCCGTCCAGAAGAAGCCGGAATCGATGCCTTTCCAGTTTACCCCCACCAGCGAGCCGCCCCAGATGCCGACCGCGACAAACATGATCGTCAACAGCGGCAGCGAGATCACCCCCGCCCAGAAGCGCGGCGAGATCACCCGCCGTAGCGGATCCACTGCCATCATCTCCATGCTGGAGAGCTGCTCGGTCGCCCGCATCAGGCCGATTTCGGCCGTCAGCGCCGACCCCGCCCGCCCGGCAAACAACAGCGCGGCAACCACCGGCCCCAGTTCGCGCAGCAGTGACAGCGCCACCAGCATACCGAGACTGGTTTCGGCGCTGTAGGTGGTGAGCACCAGGTAACCCTGTAGCCCAAGCACCATGCCGATGAACACCCCGGAGACAAGAATGATGAGCATCGAAAGCACGCCCACATTATAGAGCTGGCGAACCAGCAGCGGCGCATGCTTGCGGAACTCAGGCTTGCCGACCAGCGCATTGAATAACATCAACCCGGCGCGCCCGAACGTCGCGATCGTTTTGATCCCGCGATGCCCAAGCGATGCCAGTGCATTTAACAGCATGAGTGGCTTAGCTCCCTGTTCCTAGTAAATCATGAAGATAGTCGCCTGCCGGATAGCGGAACGGCACCGGGCCATCCGCAATGCCGTCGAGGAACTGGCGTACCCGGGGATCGGCATTCTCCTGTAAGCCCTGGGCGCTGCCGTGGGCGACAATCTTTTTGTCGGCCACGATATAGGCGTAGTCGGCAATACTCAATACCTCCGGCACGTCGTGGGAGACGACAATGCAGGTGACCCCCAGCGCGCTGTTCAGTTCGGAGATGAGCTTAACCAGCACGCCCATCGTAATGGGATCCTGGCCGACAAAAGGCTCATCAAACATGATCAGATCCGGCTCCAGGGCAATCGCCCGCGCCAGCGCCGCCCGGCGGGCCATGCCGCCGGAGAGCTCGGACGGCATCAGCTTTGCCGCGCCGCGCAGGCCAACGGCCTCCAGCTTCATCATCACCGTGCTCTTCAGCAGCGCAGGCGGCAGATGCGTGTGCTCGCGCAGCGGATAGGCCACGTTGTCAAACACGGTCATATCGGTGAACAGCGCCCCGGACTGGAACAGCATGCTCATGCGCTTGCGTACGGTGTAGAGGCGGGTGCGCGACATCGCCGGCACGTTTTCGCCGTCAAACAGGATCTCACCGCCATCCGGTGGGATCTGCCCGCCGATCAGGCGCAGCAGCGTGGTTTTACCGATCCCTGACGGTCCCATGATCGCGGTGATCTTGCCGCGCGGCACCGTCAGTGAAATATTGTCGAAGATACACCGATTGCCACGGGAGAAGCTGACGCCACGGACATCGACTAAATTCGCCATCGTCTGGCTCATTTACTTTTCCTTCTGCCTTATGAGGTGTAACCGCGGCGCGTCATTGCGCCTGGTCACGATATTTTTACAGAATATTGGCTGCATAGGTTAGCTAAAGCTGGCATTTGTTTTACTTTTAAGCCGCTTAAAGTCAAAATTAGGACTCGCTGTGTCTAACCGATCCTCTTCTCGCCTGGCGATCGCTGACTGCGGACCGGCGATTATACCTGAAGAAAGGACTTTAGATGCTTTTAGCGATGGCGCTGTTAATTATTGGTTTACTTTTGGTGGTCTACAGTGCCGATCGTCTGGTGTTTGCCGCATCTATTCTCTGTCGGAGCGTCGGGATCCCGCCGCTGATCATCGGTATGACGGTGGTCACCATCGGCACCTCCCTGCCAGAAATCATTGTCTCAGTGGCCGCCTCCCTGCATGGGCAGATGGATTTAGCGATTGGCACGGCGCTGGGCTCTAATACTGTCAATATTCTGCTGATCCTCGGTCTGGCCGCCCTGTTCCATCCATTTACCGTACATTCTGATATTCTGCGTCGCGAAATCCCGCTAATGTTGATCGTTAGCGCGCTGGCCGGCGTGGTGCTGTACGATGGCCAGCTTAGCCGGGCGGACGGCCTCTTTTTACTGCTGTTAGCCGTGCTCTGGCTGGTATTCATTGTTAAGATTGGCCGCCAGGGCAACGATAGCCTGACGCGGGAGCAGCTGGCAGAGCTGCCCCGGGAAGGTAGCCTGTCGGTGGCGTTTCTCTGGCTGGGCGTCGCGCTTATCGTTATGCCGATGGCAACCCGCATGGTGATTGATAACGCCACGGTGCTGGCCAACGTGCTGGGGATGAGCGAGCTGACCATTGGCCTGACGGTCATTGCCATTGGCACCAGCCTGCCGGAGCTGGCCACCGCTATCGCCGGGGCACGGAAAGGCGAAGATGATATCGCCATCGGTAATATTATCGGCTCCAGCATTATTAATATCGCCATTGTACTGGGCCTGCCCGCGCTGATTGTACCTGGCTCCTTTAATCCGCTGGCCTTTACGCGCGACTACGGCGTGATGCTGGTGGTCAGCGTTATCTTTGCCCTGCTGTGCTGGCGTCGGCAGCGCCAGACGGGCAGAGGCGCAGGGGCGCTGTTACTGGGCGGTTTTATTATATGGATGGCGATGCTCTACTGGCTATCGCCGTATATCACTGAATAATCGGAAACCTATTATGTCGCACATAGATTTGCCGCCGGGCTTTGACTTTCAACAGGCAGGCAGGGATGTTCTGACCATTGAACGTGAAGGCCTGGCCGAGCTTGACCGCTATATCAACGAGGACTTTACCGAAGCTTGCGAAAAGATGTTCTACTGCGCCGGTAAAGTGGTGGTGATGGGCATGGGCAAATCTGGCCATATCGGGCGTAAAATGGCGGCGACCTTTGCCAGCACCGGCACGCCGTCGTTTTTTGTTCATCCTGGCGAGGCCGCCCACGGCGATCTCGGCATGGTTGCGCCGCAGGATATCGTGATCGCCCTGTCAAACTCCGGTGAATCTAACGAAATCCTTGCGCTTATTCCGGTGCTGAAACGTCTGCAGGTACCGTTAATCTGCGTTACCAGCCGTCCGGAGAGCAGCATGGCGCGGGCGGCAGATATTCATCTGTGCGTTAAAGTACCGCGTGAAGCCTGCCCGCTGGGGCTGGCACCCACCTCCAGCACCACGGCGGCGCTGGTGATGGGCGACGCGCTGGCGGTAGCGCTGCTGAAGGCGCGCGGCTTTACGGCCGAGGACTTTGCCCTCTCCCACCCCGGCGGCGCGCTCGGACGCAAACTGCTGCTGCGGGTGAACGATATTATGCACACCGGAGATGAGATCCCCCACGTTAGCAAAGACGCGTCCCTGCGCGACGCGCTGCTGGAGATCACCCGTAAAAATCTGGGGATGACGGTGGTGTGCGACGATCTGATGAAGATTGAAGGCATCTTCACCGATGGCGACCTGCGCCGCGTGTTTGATATGGGTGCCGACGTGAGAAACTTAGGTATCGCGGACGTCATGACTCCCGGCGGCATTCGCGTTCGCGCAGGTACGCTGGCGGTTGACGTCCTGAATTTGATGCAGTCCCGCCACATTACGGCGGTGATGGTAGCCGATGGCGACCAGTTGCTGGGTGTGGTACATATGCACGATCTGCTGCGTGCGGGCGTGGTGTAAAAAGGATACGAGAATGAGTAATGCTGGTGCGTCACTGGCGACCTGCTACGGGCCGGTCAGTACGCAAGTGATAGCGAAGGCGGAGAAGATCCGCCTGCTGATCCTGGACGTCGATGGCGTAATGTCTGACGGCCTGATTTTTATGGGTAATAATGGTGAAGAGCTGAAAGCGTTCAACGTGCGCGACGGCTACGGCATCCGCTGCGCGTTGACCTCGGGCATTGAGGTAGCGATTATTACCGGCCGCAAGGCTAAACTGCTGGAAGACCGCTGCGCTACGCTGGGGATCACGCACCTCTATCAGGGGCAGTCTGACAAATTGATTGCCTACCGGGAGCTGCTCACCACCCTCGCCGTGGATGCCGATGAGGTTGCCTACGTGGGTGACGACCTTATCGACTGGCCGGTGATGGCGGAAGTGGGTTTAAGCGTGGCCGTGGCCGATGCGCATCCGCTGCTGCTGCCGCGCGCAGACTACGTTACGCATATTCAGGGTGGACGCGGCGCGGTACGGGAAGTCTGCGACCTGCTGCTGCTGGCGCAGGGCAAACTGGAAGAGGCCAAAGGGCAATCGATATGAGTAAAACCAGACGTTGGGTTATCATTCTGCTATCGCTGGCGGTGCTGGTATTGATTGGCATCAACCTGACCGATCGGGACGATGACAGCGAGGTGGTGATCAATAATAGCGATCCGACCTACCGCAGCGAGCATACCGATACCGTGGTCTATAGCCCGGAAGGGGCGCTGAACTATCGCCTGATTGCCCAGCACGTTGAGTACTTTTCTGACCAGGCGGTGTCATGGTTTACACAGCCGGTATTAACGACCTTTGACGAAAATAAAGTGCCGACCTGGTCGATTAGGTCAGATAAAGCCAAACTGACTGATGACCGTATGCTGTATCTTTATGGACATGTTGAGGTCAATGCCCTGACAGCAGAGTCCCAACTGCGGAAAATTACGACGGATAACGCTCAGATTAACCTGATCACTCAGGATGTTACCTCGAACGATCTGGTCACGTTATACGGTACAACATTTAATTCCAGCGGCCTGAAAATGCGCGGCAACTTACGCAGCAAAAACGCCGAGCTGATTGAAAAGGTTAGAACCTCCTATGAAATTCAAAATAAACAAACTCAGCCTTAATCTTGCGCTTGCCAGCGTACTTCTGGCCGCGTCTGTCCCGGCGCTGGCGGTGACCGGCGATACCGATCAGCCGATCCATATTGAATCTGACCAGCAGTCTCTGGACATGCAGGGCAACGTGGTCACCTTCACCGGCAACGTGGTGGTGACTCAGGGCACGATTAAGATCAATGCCGATAAAGTGGTTGTTACCCGTCCGGGCGGCGAGCAGGGCAAAGAGATCATTGACGGCTACGGCAACCCGGCCACCTTCTACCAGATGCAGGATAACGGTAAGCCGGTGCAGGGTCATGCTGGGCAGCTGCACTACGAGCTGCAAAATGACTTCGTCGTGCTGACCGGCAATGCCTTCCTTGAGCAGCAGGATAGCAATATCAACGGTGACAAGATTACCTATCTGGTCAAAGAGCAAAAAATGCAGGCGTTTAGCGAAAAAGGCAAGCGCGTGACCACCGTCCTGGTTCCGTCTCAGCTGCAGGACAAAGGCAATAAACCGGCACCGGCACAGAAGAAGAGTAACTAATTCGTTATGGCAACGTTAACTGCAAAAAATCTTGCTAAAGCCTATAAAGGCCGCCGCGTGGTCGAGGATGTCAGCCTGACCGTTAACTCTGGCGAAATTGTGGGCCTGCTTGGCCCTAACGGGGCGGGTAAAACCACCACGTTTTACATGGTCGTTGGCATTGTCTCCCGCGACGCGGGCAATATCATTATTGATGACGAAGATATTAGCCTGCTGCCGCTGCACGCCCGCGCGCGCCGTGGTATCGGCTATCTGCCGCAGGAGGCCTCCATTTTCCGCCGCCTGAGCGTGTATGATAACCTGATGGCAGTACTGCAAATTCGTGACGATCTCTCCTCGGAACAGCGTGAAGACCGCGCCAATGAGCTAATGGAAGAGTTTCACATCGAGCACCTGCGCGACAGCCTCGGCCAGGCTCTCTCCGGCGGCGAGCGCCGTCGCGTTGAGATCGCCCGCGCGCTGGCGGCAAATCCTAAATTTATCCTGCTGGATGAACCCTTTGCCGGCGTTGACCCCATCTCGGTTATCGACATTAAGCGCATCATTGAGCACCTGCGCGACAGCGGGCTCGGCGTGCTGATCACCGACCACAACGTGCGTGAGACGCTGGCCGTGTGCGAGCGCGCCTACATCGTCAGCCAGGGCCATCTGATTGCCCACGGCACGCCGCAGCAAATCCTTGAAGACGAACAGGTTAAACGCGTATATCTTGGGGAAGACTTCAGACTCTGATAGGGTTAGTTACTGTAATGTTTTAGCGGGAGAGAAGTGCTCTGAACATGAAGCAAGGTTTGCAACTACGGCTAAGCCAACAGCTCGCCATGACGCCCCAACTGCAACAGGCTATTCGTCTGTTGCAGCTCTCGACGCTGGAACTTCAGCAAGAACTTCAGCAGGCGCTGGATAGTAACCCGCTGCTGGAGCAAACCGATCTTCACGACGAAGTAGACGCACAGCAGACCCAGGACACCGAAACGTTAGACTCCGCCGACGCCCTTGAGCAGAAAGATATGCCCGAGGAGCTGCCGCTGGACGCCAGCTGGGATGAGATCTACACCGCCGGTACGCCGTCGGGCAACGGCGTGGACTATCAGGACGACGAGCTTCCCGTCTACCAGGGCGAAACCACCCAGTCGCTGCAGGACTACCTGATGTGGCAGGTGGAGCTGACCCCCTTCTCCGATACCGATCGCGCTATTGCGACCTCTATTGTCGACGCCGTGGATGAGACCGGCTACCTGACCGTCTCGCTGGAGGATATCCTCGACAGCATGGGCGACAGCAACGTTGGCCTGGATGAGGTCGAGGCGGTGCTGAAACGCGTCCAGCGTTTCGATCCGGTGGGCGTGGCGGCACGGGATCTGCGCGACTGCCTGCTGATCCAGCTCTCCCAGTTCGCCAGCGATACCCCGTGGCGGGCCGAAGCCAAACTGATCATCAGCGATCACCTCGATCTGCTGGCCAACCACGATTTCCGCACCCTGATGCGCGTTACCCGCCTGAAGGAAGAGGTGCTGAAAGAGGCGGTGAATCTGATCCAGTCCCTGGATCCGCGCCCTGGCCAGTCGATCCAGACCGGTGAGCCAGAGTATGTGATCCCCGACGTGCTGGTGCGCAAGCATAATGGCCGCTGGACGGTAGAGCTGAACGCTGACAGCATTCCGCGACTGCAGATTAACCAGCACTATGCGGCCATGTGCAGCGGCACGCGCAACGACGCGGACAGCCAGTTTATCCGCAGCAATCTTCAGGAAGCCAAATGGCTGATTAAGAGCCTGGAGAGCCGCAACGATACCTTGCTGCGCGTCAGCCGCTGCATCGTTGAACAGCAGCAGGCCTTTTTCGACAAAGGCGAAGAGTTTATGAAACCGATGGTGCTGGCAGATATCGCCCAGGCCGTCGAGATGCATGAATCCACCATTTCACGCGTGACGACCCAAAAATACCTGCACAGCCCGAGGGGCATTTTTGAGCTTAAATACTTTTTCTCCAGCCATGTGAATACCGAAGGCGGCGGCGAAGCCTCATCGACGGCCATTCGTGCGCTGGTGAAGAAGCTGATAGCCGCAGAAAACCCTGCGAAACCACTGAGTGACAGTAAGTTGACCACCCTGCTGTCCGACCAGGGTATCATGGTGGCGCGCCGTACCGTTGCGAAGTATCGAGAGTCTTTATCCATCCCGCCGTCTAACCAGCGCAAGCAGCTGGTGTGACCCAACCGATAAGGAAGACACTATGCAGCTCAACATTACAGGGCACAATGTCGAAATTACTGAAGCACTGCGCGATTTTGTCGGTACAAAATTTGCTAAGCTGGAGCAGTACTTCGAGCGGATCAATCAGGTCTACATTGTGTTAAAAGTGGAGAAAGTGACTCATGTCGCGGACGCCACACTGCACGTAAACGGTGGCGAGCTTCACGCCAGTGCGGAAGGGCAAGACATGTATGCGGCCATTGACGGTTTAATTGATAAACTGGCGCGACAGCTAACCAAACATAAAGATAAACTGAAACAACACTAATTGTCCGGGCGTTCGACGGCATTTAGCAACCTGCTGTGGCAATGCAGCAGGTTGTCTGCACGAGCAACGCTTAGGTGAATTTATGATGAACAACGATTCCGCTCTTCAACTGAGCAATGTCCTTAACCAGGAATGTACCCGCAGCGGCGTGCACTGCCAGAGTAAAAAGCGTGCGCTGGAGATTATCAGCGAGCTGGCTGCGAAGCAGCTCAGCCTGCCGCCGCAGGTGGTCTTTGAGGCTATTCTGACCCGTGAGAAGATGGGCAGTACCGGTATTGGCAACGGTATCGCCATTCCCCACGGCAAGGTAGAGGAAGATACCCTGCGCGCCGTCGGCGTTTTTGTGCAGCTGGAGACGCCTATCGCCTTTGATGCTATCGATAACCAGCCGGTGGATCTGCTGTTTGCCCTGCTGGTTCCTGCCGATCAGACAAAGACGCATCTGCATACGCTCTCCCTTGTTGCCCGTCGCCTGGCGGACAAAACCATCTGTCGACGCCTGCGCGCCGCGCAGAGCGATGAGGAGCTGTATCAGATCATCACGGATAGCGAAGGCAGCCATAATGACGCGTAACCGGGGAAATGCTTTTACATCTGCTCGCCTGAGGAGAAACGGTACATGGTACTGATGATCGTCAGCGGTCGCTCGGGTTCGGGTAAATCAGTTGCCCTGCGAGCGCTGGAAGACATGGGCTTCTACTGCGTGGATAACCTACCGGTGGTGCTGCTGCCCGAACTGGCGAAATCGCTGGCAGACCGCCAGATCTCTGCGGCCGTCAGTATTGACGTGCGTAACATGCCAGAGTCGCCAGAAATCTTTGAACAGGCAATGAACAACCTGCCGTCGGCCTTCTCGCCGCAGCTGCTGTTCCTTGATGCCGATCGCAATACGCTGATCCGCCGCTACAGTGATACCCGGCGCCTGCACCCTCTCTCCAGCAAGAACCTGTCGCTGGAGAGCGCCATCGATGAAGAGAGCGATCTGCTGGAGCCGCTGCGCTCGCGGGCGGATCTGATCGTTGATACCTCAGAGATGTCGGTGCACGAGCTGGCAGAGATGCTGCGTACCCGCCTGCTGGGCAAGCGCGAACGTGAGCTGACTATGGTCTTTGAGTCGTTCGGCTTCAAGCACGGCATTCCTATTGACGCCGACTACGTCTTTGACGTCCGCTTCCTGCCGAACCCGCACTGGGATCCGAAGCTGCGCCCGATGACCGGCCTTGATAAACCGGTGGCGGCGTTCCTTGACCGGCATACCGAAGTGCACAACTTTATCTACCAGACCCGCAGCTATCTCGAACTGTGGCTGCCGATGCTGGAGACCAACAACCGCAGCTATCTCACCGTCGCCATTGGCTGTACGGGGGGGAAACACCGTTCGGTCTATATTGCCGAGCAGCTGGCGGACTACTTCCGCTCGCGGGGTAAAAACGTGCAGTCCCGCCACCGCACGCTGGAAAAACGCAAAACATGACCGTTAAGCAGACCGTTGAGATCACAAACACGCTGGGGATGCATGCTCGCCCCGCGATGAAGCTGTTTGAGCTGGTTCAGGGGTTTGATGCGGAGGTGCTGCTGCGCAATGACGAAGGCACCGAGGCAGAGGCCAGCAGCGTGATTGCCCTGCTAATGCTCGACTCTGCCAAAGGCCGCCAGATTGAGATTGAAGCCAGCGGTCCGCAGGAGCAGGAGGCGCTTGCCGCCGTCATCGCCCTGTTCAACGCCGGTTTTGATGAAGACTAATTGCCGGTCGCGCCGGGTAGCGGCTACGCCTTACCCGGCCTATAACGCCTGTAAATTGTTCTTTTTGTGCGCTTAACCCCTGCCAACGTTTCCTTAAGATAACCTTAAGCTAGCCGTTTATTTTCCATTTAAGTTGCCTGGCCATACTTGGATTGTTTCCAAAACAATTTCCAAAAAAGCAGGACAACGTATGATTCGCTTATCTCATCTCACCCCGTTGGGCACCGGTCGGCACCGTCAATGCTATGCGCATCCGGATAATGCCCAGCGCTGCATTAAGATTATCTACAACTACGAGAGCGGCGGCGACAAAGAGATCAAGCGCGAGCTGAGCTACTATGCCCATCTCTCTCGCCGTTTAACAGACTGGAGCGGACTGCCGCGCTACTACGGCACGGTCGAAACCGATCTGGGGACGGGATACGTCTACGACATCATCACCGACTTTGACGGCTCCCCATCAAAAACCCTGACGGAGTATGCCGCCCAGTGCCGTGAAGCAGGCAACAGCAAGGCGCTCTACCCGCTGCTCAGGGCGCTAAAAAGCTACCTGCGCAAAAACCGTATCGTTACCATGAACCTGAAGCCGCAGAATGTGCTTTGCCGTCGCATCAGCCCGGATCACGTGGTGCCGGTGGTGTGCGACAACATTGGCGAAGGCACGCTGATCCCGCTGGCCACCTGGTCCGGCTGGGCCTGCGCACGTAAGCAGGCCCGCCTGTGGCAGCGCTTTATCGCTCAGCCCGCGCTGGCCAGCGGGCTCAGTGCAGCGAATGTTGGGTCATAAAGCCCTCCCCGCCTAGCTGGCGCATCTGGCGCAGGATCCACGCCTGACGGCTACGCACGTAGCCAGAGGGGGCATTGGCCTTAAAGCGGATAGGATTGGGCAGCACGGCCGCCAGCAGCGCGGCCTCTGACATGGTCAGGCGGCTGGCGGGCTTGTTAAAGTAGCGCTGGGCCGCCGCCTCAACGCCAAATATCCCCTCGCCAAACTCTGCGACGTTGAGATAAACCGTCAGGATCCGCCGCTTGCTCCACACCGTCTCCATTCCCAGCGTCAGCCCGGCCTCGAGTCCTTTACGCAGCCAGCTGCGTCCATCCCAAAGGAAGAGGTTTTTCGCCGTCTGCTGCGAGAGCGTAGACGCGCCGCGGATCCGGCTGGCGTTACGCTCGTTATGGGAAACTGCTTTCTGAATAGCATCGACGTCAAAACCCCAGTGCGTCGGGAAGGTCTGATCCTCAGCGGCAATCACCGCCAGCCCCATCCACGGTGAGATCTCATCCATGCCCACCCAGTCTGAGTGGGCAACATAGCCGACATCGCCGCTCAGCCAGGCTGATACCTGACGCTCCGCCATCACCGCCGAGAAGGGAACCGGCATAAAGCTGAACAGCAGGATGCCGCCCCCCCAGAGCAGGGCCAGTCCCAGCAGAATACCCAGCAGCAGACGCTTTAGTTTTGCCTTCAGTGAGGTACTGCGTGACTTCATTACGCCAACACCAGCACACGCGTAACCAGTTTCTCAATGCCGCTGGCGGCCTCGGCGATAGTCTGCGCCACCATATAGGCGGGAGTCGTTACCACCTTGTTCTCTTCGTCCACTACGATGTCATCCACCGGGCAGGTCACATGCTCCGCACCCATCTCCTCCAGCACGTCGGCGGTGTCGATGTCTGTCCCGATGGTCAGACGCAGCGGGAAATCAAAGATTTTCGGTAGCATAGCCGGTGCGATACAGATAAACCCCAGCGGTTTACCGGCGGCGTGCATCGCCAGCGCCAGCTGCTTTAGCCCGCTATCCACGCTGCACTCCGCACCCTGGGTGGCGAAGTTACTGAGGTTCTTTGCCGCACCAAAGCCGCCCGGCACGATCAGGGCATCCAGCGCGTCGACGGAAGCCTGGCTTAGCGGCTGGATCGCGCCGCGGGCAATGCGTGCCGCCTCAATCAGTACGTTACGGCTCTCGGCCATTGGATCGCCGGTAAGATGGTTGATCACGTCCGATTGCGGTTTATCCGGGGCAAAACAGACCGCCTCCGCGCCGCTGCGGGCAATCGCTAATAGCGTAATGACGGCCTCATGAATTTCAGATCCGTCGTTAACGCCGCAGCCGCTCAGTACCACTCCCACTTTTTTCATTTTGCCGATCCTTTCCTGCAAGATGCTGACGCTTATTAAAAATTCCGATAAGAGCGCTACGCCTCACACATTTCATCGATTCATATAACAAATAAGTTAAGATTTGCTATCTTATGTGCGGGCTTGACAAATTTACCGCCTGTGCCCATTAAATAACCAACCCAAAAAATTCCGGCACAGCCACAATTTCCCTGGTGTTGGCGCAGTATTCGCGCACCCCGGTCTATCCGGGGTCATTTTTTGCCCGCCCCGGCTACCCACGCCTTAAGCACCGCAATATCGTCCTGCCAGGCCAGCTTCATCTCTTCAATCCATTCCCCTACGTTATCCCACCACGCCGGCAGGTCTGAAGACTGAATTTGCTTGCCCAGCTGTTGCAAACGGCGCAGACCAATCGATCCCGCCGCGCCCTTGATCTTATGTCCCTCTTCCGCAATCCCTTTCTGGTCGCGGGCGGTGAGGTTCGATTCAAGGATCGCGATATAGCCTGGCATCATCTTCTCGAACATCGCGATGCCGTCGACGATCACCTTCGGACCAATAATTTCAAGGTATTGCTCCAGCATCGGAACATCTAACAGCGTCTGTGCCTTATCGTTATCAACAGCGTCCACGGGACTCTCCTCTCCGTCGTCGTCACAGGTATCCCAAAACTTCTTGATCATCGCGGTCAGCGCCGGTACGGCCAGCGGCTTGCTCAGGACATCGTCCATCCCCGCGTCCAGGTACTCTTTTTTATCTTTCAATACGTTGGCGGTCAAGGCCACCAGCGGCGGCAGATCCTCGCGGGCGTAGTTCTGCGTCAGCTGACGGGAGATGTCCAGCCCGGTCATGTCCGGAAGCTGGATATCCAGCAGCAGCAGGTCGTACTCGCCCGGCGTAAACATCGCCAGCGCCTCTGTTCCGGTCATGGCAACGTCGACGCTGCAGCCCAGCTTCTCCAGCACCGATCGCGCTACGATCACGTTCAGCTCGATATCCTCGACCAGCAGCACGTTGAGAGCCGGCAGCGGCATCTCGTCATCTTCGAAGCCGTCTTCAACCTCCTCCGCCACGGCAGGGGCGTGCACCGTCAGCACAAAGCGCGAGCCTTTGCCCGGCTGGCTGCTGACCGTGATGTCGCCGCCCATGCTTTTCGCCAGACGGCGCGAGACCGCAAGGCCAATCCCCGTCCCGGTGGCCGGTTTGCCGCCGTGCTTGTCTTTAACCTGGTAGTACATGGCGAAAATTTTATCCTGCTCCGCCGGCGGGATGCCGATGCCGGAGTCCTCAACCTCGAAGCGCAGCATCTCGTTATCGTCATAGCGAATGCGCACCGTTACCTGACCCTGCTGGGTAAACTTCACCGCGTTGCTGATGAGGTTCCACAGGATCTGCCGCAGCCGGGTACCGTCGGTGATCACTTTATGCGGCAGCGGCAGCGTCGGCTCGACGACAAAGCTCAGCCCCTTCTGCTGCGCCTGCAGGCCGGAGAGCGTTTCGAGATCGGCCCGGAAGCTAGTGAAGTCCACCGGCTGGTTGTCCAGCTGTACCTTGTGGCGCTCCATCTTGTCCATATCAATAATATCGTTGAAGATATTACCCAGCGTGACCGCAGAGACGTGGATCGTCTTCAGGTACTTCTCCTGCTCGTCGCTCAGCTCGGTGTCGAGCAGGATGCGGCTCAGGCCGACGATGCCGTTCAGCGGCGTGCGCAGCTCGTGGCTGATGGTGGAGATGAAGGTGGTTTTGTCCCGGCTGGCGCGCTCCAGCGCGTCCTGGTAACGCTTGCGCTCGGTAATATCCCGGCCAAAGCCCATCAGCCCGTGGCGTTTACCCACCCGGTCATAGTAGGGAACCTTGCGGATCTCAAAGCAGGCTTTGCGCCCGTCAGGATACTCCAGCCACTGCTCATAGGTCAGGGAGACGTTGTGACGGAATACCTTCTCATCAGTTTCGTTGACCTTCTCCGCTGCCTCCGGCGAGTAGACGTCGTCCGGCTTGAGGTTAACCAGCTGCTTCTCGCTTTTGCCGGTCAGCAGCTCCATCGCCCGGTTGCAGCCAGAGAACTCTTTATCTTCGTTGCGGTAGAAGACCAGATCCGGCGAGGCGTCGAGGAACGAGCGCAGGAATGAGGACTGCTGCTCCAGCTGGATCTGGGTCTGCTCGCGCTCCTGCATCTCAATCTTAAGCTGTTCAAAGGTCGCCTGGCGCTCGGCCTCGGCGATAGCACGGTCGTTGAGCACCTGGTTGAGCGTAGAGATGTTCTCTTTCAGCTGAACGTTGAGCTTGAGGTCGCGCTCGCGCATCTCTTCGAGCTTCTCCACCAGCTTAGACAGCCGCTGGCGGGACTCCTCCAGCTGCTCAACCACCACCGACAGAAAGTAGACCGCCCACGGGGTGATCAGCAGCCCGAAGAAGATCGAGCGGATCACATCAATGCTCTCGACCCGGCCATGCAGCACCATTGTTACGGCCATCTGGACAACAATCGCCAGTACGACCAGCGCGAGGGCCAGCAGCATGGAGAAGCGTACCAGACCCAGCTTCATCATCAGATCGACATAGTACTGCGCGAGTAATCGGATTTGCTTCATTAACGAGTTCCTTCACCACAACGTCGCACAATAATACTCAATTCTGAGCAAAGCGTTGAAGGTTGTGCAAAAAAGTGTGGGATTCAACCTTAAGCCGAATAAGGCGCCAACCGTCATCCGTCGTGACCGGGTCCACATAGATTTGTCAGGTGGCGCTTCGCTTACCTGACCTACAAAGACACTGCCCGCTTAAGCCAACCACGGCCTTCCCAGCGCGGAGCCTTGCGCCCCGTGGGCGTTGAGATACTTATCCAGCTCTACCATGCCGGTCCAGCGATTCTCGCACCACAGCGGCGCGAGCAGGGTCGGACGGCGGGCGCTGGCGGAGATACGGTGGTAGATCACCTCCGGCGGCGTATGGCGGATCATCTCCCCAGCGGCGCGGGTATAGGCATCCAGCTCGATACCGCTCAGCCGCCCGGTCTGCCAGGCCCTGGCCATCGTGCTGCCGGTGACGATATGCAGCGGATGCAGCTTGATGCCATCAACGCCGGTCTCAACCACCCGCTGTAGCGTCGCAAGGCACTCCGCCTCCCCCTCCCCCGGCAGGCCAACGATCAGGTGGCTGCATACGTTCAGCCCGCGCTGGCGAGCCAGCCGGGTGGTGCGCTGATAGCAGGCGAAGTCGTGACCGCGGTTGATGCGGTGCAGGGTTTTATCGTGAGCCGTTTGCAGGCCCAGCTCCAGCCAGACCTCATAGCCCTGCTGCTGGTATTCGCTGAGCAGATCCAGCACCGCCTCCGGAACGCAGTCCGGGCGCGTCCCCACGCACAGCCCGACAATATTGGCCTGGCCTACCGCCTGCTGGTACATTGCCCGCAGCACCTGTACCTCGGCCCAGGTGCTGGTATAGGCCTGGAAATAGGCAAGGTAGCGCTGGGCACGGTTAACGCGCGTCGCCTGGTAAGCCAGCTGATCGGTAATGGAGTGGTTCTGCTGGGTCTCGTCGGCAAATGAGGCTACGTTGCAAAAGGTGCAGCCGCCGCGGCCAATAGTGCCATCGCGATTCGGACAGCTAAATCCGCCGTGCAGGGTGAGCTTATGGACTTTTTCGCCATAGCGGCGGGCAAGATCCCCACCAAACATGTTGACTAATTTTTGTAACTGCATAATCTGAAAGGCCGCCCTGAAGAAAGGGCCAAGCCTGCCACTTTTAGACTCCGTCGGCGATGACCTGGATCAAGCGCCATAGCGGCGCTATTTTCTTTGCATAATCAAGCAAAATTACCGCTATTTCATTCATGGCGATGTTGATTACTTTTCCTTATATTGCGGACCTGTTTTTCGACAATTTTTGCGCAAGTGTAAAACAGTGTCTTTATGCGGGTTACTCAGCCGAACCAGCGAAAAATAGCGCACTAAGGTAAAAAAACAGGTGATACCAATAACAATAGCGCTTTCTTATAGTGAGAGAGATCACACTCTGCCACTGGCTGCTGCAGCTGCAACACGCCTGTAAAATAGCAAAATACCTTATAAAATTAGTAAGTTAACCCCTTGTTAGCACATTTTCGCATAAATAAGATTGTGATTTGACCTGTGTGTCGATTCCCGATAAGTTGGATATCCGCTGGAAGCTTTCTGGGTGAGCAGTCTGCTCACCATATTTATGCAGTAATTTAGATTCCCTCTGAAGCAAGTCCTCAACACTTGTTTGACCTACGCGAAAAGGATGATAGAGGGCGACATGCGAGGCCTGTAGGCTCCGTCGCCACGCCCTTTCTGCGCCTGCGCGCCACGGTCATGAGAGAGTCACGTAGAGCCTGGGGAGGTTCACTGATATGTTGTACGATAAATCTCTTGAGAGAGATAACTGTGGTTTCGGCCTGATCGCCCACATAGAAGGCGAACCTAGCCACAAGGTAGTGCGTACCGCTATTCACGCACTGGCCCGAATGCAGCACCGCGGTGCGATCCTTGCCGATGGTAAAACCGGCGACGGTTGTGGCCTGCTGCTGCAAAAACCTGACCGTTTCTTCCGCCTGGTTGCCGAAGAGCGCGGCTGGCGCTTAGCCAAAAATTACGCCGTGGGCATGCTGTTCCTGAACCAGGACGCTGAAAAGGCCGCCGTTGCGCGCCGCATCGTCGAAGAAGAACTTCAGCAAGAGACCCTGTCTATCGTGGGCTGGCGCGATGTGCCGACCAACGAAGGAGTGCTCGGTGAAATCGCCCTCTCCTCGCTGCCACGTATTGAGCAAATTTTTGTTAACGCCCCTGCGGGCTGGCGTCCGCGTGATATGGAGCGCCGTCTGTTTATTGCACGCCGCCGTATCGAAAAACGCCTTCAGGAGGATAAAGAGTTCTACGTCTGTAGCCTCTCTAACCTCGTCAACATCTATAAAGGTCTCTGTATGCCGGCGGATCTGCCGCGCTTCTACCTGGACCTCGCGGATCTGCGTCTGGAGTCGGCCATCTGCCTGTTCCACCAGCGCTTCTCCACCAACACCGTACCGCGCTGGCCGCTGGCCCAGCCGTTCCGCTACCTGGCCCACAACGGTGAGATCAACACCATCACCGGTAACCGCCAGTGGGCGCGCGCGCGTACCTATAAATTCAAGACGCCGCTGATCCCGGATCTGCACGACGCCGCGCCGTTCGTCAACGAAACCGGCTCCGACTCCAGCTCGCTGGATAACATGCTCGAGCTGCTGCTGGCGGGCGGGATGGACATCGTGCGCGCCATGCGCCTGCTGGTGCCGCCAGCCTGGCAGAACAACCCGGATATGGATCCGGAGCTGCGCGCCTTCTTTGACTTCAACTCCATGCACATGGAGCCGTGGGATGGTCCGGCGGGCATCGTGATGTCCGACGGTCGCTTTGCCGCCTGTAACCTGGACCGTAACGGTCTGCGCCCGGCGCGCTACGTCATCACCAAAGATAAGCTGATCACCTGCGCCTCAGAAGTGGGGATCTGGGACTACCAGCCGGATGAAGTGGTAGAAAAAGGCCGCGTTGGGCCAGGCGAGCTGATGGTGATCGACACCCGCGGCGGCCGCATTCTGCACTCCGGCGAAACCGATAACGATCTGAAGAGCCGCCACCCCTATAAAGAGTGGATGGAGAAGAACGTGCGCCGTCTGGTGCCGTTTGAAGATCTGCCGGATGACGCAGTGGGCAGCCGTGAGATGGGCGATGACCTGCTGGCCAGCTTCCAGAAGCAGTTTAACTACAGCGCCGAAGAGCTGGATTCTGTGATCCGCGTGCTGGGTGAAAACGGCCAGGAGGCGGTCGGCTCAATGGGTGACGATACCCCGTTCGCCGTGCTCTCCAGCCAGCCGCGCATCATTTACGATTACTTCCGCCAGCAGTTTGCGCAGGTGACCAACCCGCCAATCGATCCGCTGCGTGAAGCGCACGTGATGTCGCTCGCCACCAGCATCGGCCGGGAGATGAACGTCTTCTGTGAAGCCGAAGGCCAGGCTCACCGTCTGACCTTTAAATCACCGATCCTGCTCTACTCCGACTTTAAACAGCTGACCACCATGTCGGAGCACCACTACCGCGCCGACACGCTGGATATCACCTTTGACGTCAACACCGCGTCGCTGGAAGACACGGTGAGCGCGCTGTGTGATAAAGCAGAGCAGATGGTGCGCGACGGCACGGTGCTGCTGGTGCTCTCTGACCGCAACATCGCTAAAGATCGCCTGCCGGTTCCGGCTCCGATGGCGGTGGGGGCTATCCAGACCCGCCTCGTGGAGAAGAGCCTGCGCTGCGATGCCAACATCATCGTTGAGACCGCCAGCGCCCGCGATCCGCACCACTTCGCCGTGCTGCTGGGCTTCGGCGCGACGGCTATCTACCCGTACCTCGCCTATGAGACGCTGGCGAAGCTGGTGGATACGCACGCCATCGATAAGAACTACCGTACCGTGATGCTGAACTACCGTAACGGCATCAACAAAGGTCTGTATAAGATCATGTCCAAAATGGGCATCTCCACCATCGCCTCCTACCGCTGCTCGAAGCTGTTCGAAGCGGTCGGCCTGCATGATGAGGTTGCCGATCTCTGCTTCCAGGGCGTGATCAGCCGCATCGGCGGCGCGGGCTTTGCTGACTTCCAGCAGGATCTGCTTAACCTGTCGAAGCGTGCCTGGCTGGCGCGTAAACCGCTGGAACAGGGCGGCCTGCTGAAGTACGTGCACGGCGGTGAATACCATGCCTACAACCCGGACGTGGTGCGCACCCTGCAACAGGCGGTACAGAGCGGCGAGTACAGCGACTATCAGCAGTACGCGAAGCTGGTCAACGAGCGCCCGGCGGCTACGCTGCGCGATCTGCTGCACATCACCCCGCCTGCGGATGCGGTGAACGTTGATGACGTGGAGCCCGCCAGCGAACTGTTTAAACGCTTCGATACCGCGGCGATGTCTATCGGCGCGCTGAGTCCGGAAGCCCACGAAGCGCTGGCCGAAGCGATGAACAGCATCGGCGGCAACTCGAACTCCGGCGAAGGCGGAGAAGATCCGGCTCGCTACGGCACCAACAAAGTGTCGCGTATCAAGCAGGTTGCCTCCGGCCGCTTCGGCGTGACCCCGGCCTACCTGGTGAACGCGGACGTTATTCAGATTAAAGTGGCCCAGGGCGCGAAGCCTGGGGAAGGCGGCCAGCTGCCGGGGGATAAAGTCACCCCGTACATTGCTAAGCTGCGCTACTCGGTGCCGGGCGTGACCCTGATCTCCCCGCCGCCGCACCACGATATCTACTCCATCGAGGATCTGGCCCAGCTGATCTTTGACCTCAAGCAGGTCAATCCGAAGGCGATGATCTCCGTGAAGCTGGTCTCCGAGCCGGGCGTAGGCACCATCGCCACCGGCGTGGCAAAAGCCTATGCGGATCTCATCACCATTGCCGGCTACGACGGCGGCACTGGCGCAAGCCCGCTCTCCTCAGTGAAATACGCAGGCTGCCCGTGGGAGCTGGGGCTGGTTGAGACCCAGCAGGCGCTGGTGGCGAACGGTCTGCGTCACAAGATCCGTCTGCAGGTCGACGGCGGCCTGAAAACCGGCGTAGACATCATCAAAGCGGCAATTCTGGGTGCAGAGAGCTTCGGCTTCGGCACCGGCCCGATGGTGGCGCTGGGCTGTAAATACCTGCGTATTTGCCACCTGAACAACTGCGCAACCGGCGTTGCAACCCAGGATGACAAGCTGCGTAAGAACCACTATCACGGCCTGCCGTTCAAAGTGACCAACTACTTTGAATTTATCGCCCGTGAAACCCGGGAGCTGATGGCGCAGCTGGGCGTGACCCGCCTGGTGGACCTGATTGGCCGTACCGATCTGCTTACCGCGCTGGAGGGCTTTACTGCCAAACAGCAGAAGCTGGATCTGTCGAAGCTGCTGGAGACCGCCGAGCCGCATCCGGGCAAAGCGCTTCACTGCACCGAGCACAACCCGCCGTTTGATAACGGCGTGCTCAACGCCCAGCTGCTGAATCAGGCGAAGCCGTTCGTGGACGAGCGCCAGAGCAAAACCTTCTGGTTTGATATTCGCAACACCGACCGTTCGGTGGGCGCATCGCTCTCCGGCTACATTGCCCAGACGCATGGCGATCAGGGCCTGGCGTCGGATCCGATTAAAGCCCACTTCAGCGGCACCGCAGGCCAGAGCTTCGGCGTGTGGAACGCCGGCGGCGTTGAGCTCTACCTGACCGGGGATGCCAACGACTACGTCGGTAAAGGCATGGCGGGCGGTCTGCTGGCGGTGCGTCCGCCGGTCGGCTCGGCCTTCCGTAGCCATGAAGCGAGCATTATTGGTAACACCTGCCTGTACGGCGCGACCGGGGGTCGTCTGTACGCCGCAGGCCGCGCGGGCGAACGTTTCGGGGTGCGTAACTCCGGGGCGATCACCGTGGTGGAAGGCATTGGTGACAACGGCTGTGAATATATGACCGGCGGCATCGTCTGTATTCTTGGCAAGACAGGTGTCAACTTTGGCGCGGGTATGACCGGCGGCTTCGCCTACGTGCTGGATGAAGACGGCGAGTTCCGCAACCGCGTGAACCCGGAGCTGGTGGAAGTGCTGAGCGTCGACGACCTCGCCATCCATGAAGAGCACCTGCGCGGTCTCATTACCGAGCATGTGCAGCATACCGGCTCCTCGCGTGGGGAAGAGATTCTGGCCCACTGGCCGGCCTTTGCAGCGAAGTTTGCGCTGGTTAAGCCGAAGTCCAGCGATGTTAAAGCCCTGTTGGGTCACCGTAGTCGCAGCGCCGCAGAGTTGCGCGTGCAGGCGCAGTAAGAGGTAGCAATGAGCCAAAACGTGTACCAGTTTATTGACTTACAGCGCGTGGATCCGCCTAAGAAAGCGCTGAAGATCCGTAAAATCGAATTTGTTGAGATCTATGAGCCGTTCTCAGAGGGGCAGGCCAAGGCGCAGGCAGATCGCTGCCTCTCCTGCGGCAACCCGTACTGTGAATGGAAGTGCCCGGTGCATAACTACATCCCGAACTGGCTGAAGCTGGCCAACGAGGGGCGTATTTTTGAAGCCGCCGAGCTGTCGCACCAGACTAACACCCTGCCGGAAGTGTGCGGCCGGGTCTGTCCGCAGGATCGCCTTTGTGAAGGCTCCTGCACCCTGAACGACGAGTTCGGCGCGGTGACCATCGGCAACATTGAGCGCTATATCAACGATAAAGCGTTCGAGATGGGCTGGCGTCCGGACCTGACCGGCGTGAAGCAGACCGACAAGCGCGTCGCCATTATCGGCGCGGGCCCGGCAGGCCTGGCGTGCGCCGACGTGCTGACCCGCAACGGCGTAAAGGCGGTAGTATTCGATCGCCATCCGGAGATTGGCGGCCTGCTGACCTTTGGTATTCCGGCCTTCAAGCTGGAGAAAGAGGTGATGACCCGCCGCCGGGAGATCTTCACCGGCATGGGCATTGAGTTCAAACTCAACGTCGAAGTGGGTCGCGACGTGCAGCTTGAAGAGCTGCTGAAAGATTACGATGCGGTGTTCCTCGGCGTGGGCACCTATCAGTCCATGCGCGGCGGTCTGGAGAACGAAGATGCCTCCGGCGTGTTTGACGCCCTGCCGTTCCTGATCGCTAACACCAAGCAGATCATGGGCTTCGGTGAGACCGCAGAAGAGCCTTTCGTCAGCATGGAAGGCAAGCGCGTGGTGGTGCTGGGCGGCGGTGATACCGCGATGGACTGCGTACGCACCTCTATTCGCCAGGGCGCAACCCACGTGACCTGTGCCTATCGCCGTGACGAAGAGAACATGCCAGGCTCCCGCCGCGAAGTGAAAAACGCGCGTGAAGAGGGCGTGGAGTTCCAGTTCAACGTTCAGCCGCTGGGTATTGAAGTGAACGCTAACGGCAAGGTGAGCGGCGTGAAGATGGCGCGTACCGAAATGGGCGCACCGGATGCGCACGGTCGCCGCCGGGCTGAGATCGTCGCAGGCTCCGAGCACGTGGTTCCGGCCGATGCAGTGGTGATGGCGTTTGGTTTCCGTCCGCACAGCATGTCCTGGCTGGCACAGCACAGCGTTGAGCTGGACGCCCAGGGCCGCATCATCGCTCCGGAAGGCAACGAAAACGCCTTCCAGACCAGCAACCCGAAAATCTTCGCCGGTGGTGACATCGTGCGCGGCTCGGACCTGGTGGTGACGGCGATTGCTGAAGGGCGTAAAGCCGCCGACGGCATCATGAATTACCTCGAAGTGTAATCATCCGCCCCTTTATCTCGCCGGATAAAGGGGCTTTTTTTACTCCTCCCGCGGCGTCTTGTATATCTCCCCCGTCAGATAATCCGGCCAGTTCTTCTCAAAATAGAGCGCAGTGAGATCGCCATGCTGCCGCAGCGGCTTCGCCTCGATGCTAAACGCGCCGTTTTGCCAGCGGACATGCAGCTGTTCCGCCTTATGCTCTGGCTTTTCCGAAAGGAAACGGAAACGCGTTAATGCCCCCTCCCGGGTTTGCGGTACCGCATCGCCCTGCGCAGAGCAGATCATCCGTGCGCCCCGGCTTCCCCCGCCCTCGGCTACGTAGGTTTGCAGCGCGGTGAGGATCGCTTCAGAAGCCAGCGCCATCTGCCGCCACTGGAAGCTAAACGCCGTCCGGTTTGGATGGCTGATAGCGATCCCCGAGGCGGCAATGCGCTGGTTGAGCTGGCGTGCGGCCTCTCGCGCCTCGTTAACGCTCTCTGCCTCACAGATAAATCCGGCGCGATCGCTCATCCGCTGCTGGATCTCCGCCCGAACCTGCTCGATCTCCAGCGCCTCGGGATTGACGCAATCCCGCTGGATCTGGGCAATCACGCTCTCCAGCTCCGCCTCGCCCTGCGGCTTGCCTGCTGTACGCGCCGCTGCGGCGATGTGCTTGGCACAGCGCAGGCCAAATACCTGCCCCGCGTTCAGCGCCGCGCCGCCGGGACGGGTTACTCCGTGGGTGCCCGCCGCTTCGCCCACCGCGTAGCACCCCTCCAGCGAGGTGTGACCCCAGATATCCACGGCGATGCCACCGTTCATATGCTGATGGTTGACGTTGAAGGCCAGCGGCTGCTGGGTCAGGTCATGCCCGTGGTGCTTATACAGCTCAATGGCCAGCGGGTTCATGTGCCGCAGACGATCGATGGGCAGCTCCAGACAGGCATCGTTGTTGCGCAGGTACTGGTAGACATCCTCATCCAGATTGCGCACCGAAAACGGTTCGTCCCCCGAAACCGGCAGCGGGTTGCGGTTGAAATCCATGTAGATGGCCCGCCCGGCCTGCGATTCGTTATAGATCGCCAGATCCACCAGGCTGGAGCCAAAGTCGAGCGTGCGGGTGGCATGGATCGGCCACTGGTAGCCCTTGCGGAAGATATTGGAGGCCAGCTCTCGGGTGGTGCGGTAGTAGCGGGTCAGAAAGTTGTGCTCCTGCCCCTCGGCATCTACCGAATAGATATAGGGCATGCTCTGCACGTAGGTGCCGGAGAGATTCCACGGGAACTCATCCCGCCGCGTGCCGATGCCAAACTGGTGCTCGGTGAGGTTGACCGTATCGATACCCGCCTCCAGCGCCAGCCCCAGCGCGCCAAAGCAGCGTTTAGGGTAGACGCTGTCGCGAAACAGCTCGCCCGGCCCGCCAGAGGCCAGCACTACCGCCGGACTGCGCAGGAGGCAGAGTCCCCACGGATTTTCCGCCGTCTTCGCCCCTTTAACGACCGCAATCGCGCCGCAAATTCGTCGCCCGCCCTCCTCGCCGGAGGTCAGCAGGCGGATCACCGTCGCGTGATCGAGGAAGGGAACGCCCACCAGCGCCGCCTCCTCCGCCAGCACCTTAACCATCAGGCGGGAGGTGCGTGGCCCACAGCTGGTCGCCCTCCCAACCTCATCATGATCGGTCTGATAGCGCAGCACTGCCCCGTAGCGATCCTCCGGCAGCGGCAGCCCCATGCTTTTCAACCCGATAAACGCCTCAACGGAGCCGACTGCCTCAACGTAGGCGGTGTCACCGTCCATTGCGCCCCCTGCCCCCAGCGCCCCGGCCAAGCGGGTGAAGTCATCTCCGCGAAAGCTGGTGGAGGCCGTGTGCAGAGTCTGCTTATCAGAGCCGGAGCAGGCGGAGGTTCCCCAGAACAGCGTCTGGGTCGCCACCAGCACGTTAAGCCGCCTGCGTTTCAGCTCGACGGCGGCGCGTAACCCCGCCGCACCGCTGCCCACCACCAGCGCCTCGCTGTCATAGACAGGGATGCGATACTCACCGAGGGTCAACATCTGCTGCGGCTGCGCCTCGGCAACGTGATGGGGCATGGCAACGTTGGTCAGGCTCTCCAGAATGGCCTGCGGGATCGCTGTTGTCATTGTTAACCTCTACTGTTTACTCGTTGAAATATCTGACGCCAGCCCGGCAACCCGCCGGTGCGTCACGGGCTGGGTACTTTTGCGCACGCCCAGCAGCAGCACGCTGCTGACCAGCATGACGCAGGCGGCAAAGAACCATACCGTGCTCATGGAGTAGCGATCGGCGAAGTAGCCCGCC
The DNA here is from genome assembly GCA_002918705.1 of Escherichia sp. ESNIH1. GTDB lineage: Bacteria > Pseudomonadota > Gammaproteobacteria > Enterobacterales > Enterobacteriaceae > Pseudescherichia. Next base: position 124,933 of record PQKR01000009.1, read on the forward strand.
AGCACTGGCGAGATGCCCCCGGCGGTCATGCCGATGTTCATCACCAGCCCGATAGCCGCCCCGCGTAGCTGGGGCGGTACCAGCTCAGAGGTGAAGGAGAGCACCATCGGCGTAATGGGGTAGCCCAGCAAGCCGAGAAGCAGGACGAGGATCACCACGGCGAACACGGGTAGATCCATCACCATCGCCGCCATCAGCAGGCTGCTGAGCAGCGTGACGCCAATCAACACCTTACGTTTGCGGCTGAAGTCCCCGCCGTCGCAGTAGCGGCCCAGCAGGAATCCGCCCAGCGCGCCGGTCAGCCCCAGCAGGCTGGCGATGGTGCCCGCCATGCCGATAGAGAGCTGCTTCATGTTCATCAGGAAGGTCGGTGCCCAGAGCAGGACAATCCACCAGCCGCTCAGCAGCAGGAAGTAGTAGAAGGCGATCAGCATGACGGCTTTATTACGAAACAGCTGGCCCAACGGTACCTTCTCTTTCACCGTGGCAGCCGCTACGACTTTTTTCGGCTCGGACTTGACCAGCACCGCGTAGGCCAGCGCCACCAGCACCCCCAGCCCGCCCGCGACGTAGAAGACTACCCGCCAGCCGTATAGCGGCCCCAGCATCGCCCCCAGCCAGGTGCCGAAGAAGCCGCCGATGGGGTAGCCCATCCAGTAGAGCGACATCACGGTGGTGCGCTGCTTCTCGGTGGTAACGTTAGCCACCTCCAGCGAGGCCGCGGGCCAGAAGACCCCCTCGCCGATGCCGGTCATGACCCGGTAGAAGATCAGCGAGGTCATGCTGCCTGCGATGCCGGTAAGCATGGTCGCCACGGAGAACATCATCAGCCCCAGGATGAGGACCGGTTTACCGCTGAGCTTGTCGGCAATGATGCCCGAGAGAAAGAGAAAGCCAATGAAGCCGTAAAAGAACGAGCTGAGCAAAATGCCGGACTGGCCCTTTTCAAGGCCAAAGTCGTTGGCAATTAGCCCGATTGCCGATGAGACGGTCATGCGATCCACGGAGTACATCATGTACCCCAGGCCGCACAGCACCGATACCAGCACCATCTTTTTTGTATCTGTCTGCATAATTCCCTCGACTAACCTTATAAGTGTGACGAGAAACCAGATACCGCTAAATTCTGACTAACAGTGACTCTGATGACGGGCCTTGCACGTCTCCAGCACCGAATCCGCATCGCGCTGCCACCAGGTGTGCTCGGAGAAGATCTCCACCTCGTGCGCCCCCGCGTAGCCCAGCGCCTCAACCGCCTGGCGTGCGGCGCGGATATCGATCACCCCGTCGCCCATCATGCCGCGATCGAGGAGCAGATCCCGGGTGGGCACCAGCCAGTCGCAGATATGAAACCCCAGAATGCGCTTACGCCCGGCGCGCTCAAGCTGGCTAAAGAACTTCGGATCCCACCAGGTGTGGTAGAGATCGACGGCGATCCCTAAACCGTCATCCCCCAGCTCGTCGCAGAGATCGTTCGCCTGCTCCAGGGTGTTTACGCAGGCGCGATCCGCAGCGTACATCGGGTGCAGCGGCTCGATTGCCAGCGGCATCCCCGCCTTACGGGAGTACTCCAGCAGGCGACCAAGACCGTCGCGTACCTGGCTGCGGGCCCCGGCGATATCTTTTGACTCTCCCGGCAGGCCACCGACCACCAGCACCAGGCAGGCGGCGTTGAGCGCCAGCGCCTCATCCACCGCCCGGCGGTTGTCGTCATCGGCAGCCCGGCGGGCCGCCTCGTCGATGCCGGGAAACATTCCCCCACGGCAGTAGCCGCTTACCGCCAGCTCGTTACTGCGGATCAGCTGGGCGGTCTTCTGCAGACCGAGAGCCTGCACCTGGTCACGCCAGGGAGAGATCCCCCGGATCTGGTGACGGGCGCAGCCCTCAATAATCTGGTCCAGGGTCCACTGCTTACGCACCGTGGCGGTGTTGATCGATAAACGTTGTGCATCAGGCTGTTGCATCATGGCTCCTTAGCGTAACAGGGACGGAACATCGAGCCAGCGGCGCTCTTTCCAGCTTTGCAGGGCCAGCTCCACTAACTGCACGCCTTTTGCCCCCTCCAGCAGGTTCCAGCGAAATTCGCCCTCGCCGTGCACGTGGCGTAAGAACAGCTCCCACTGCACCTTGAAGGCGTTGTCGTAGGTCGTGGTGTCCGGCACCGGCACCCAATCGTTAAAGAAGTTATGGGTCTGGCGCATGTCCGGGTTCCATACCGGCTTTGGCGTATTAACCCGCGACTGGGTGAGGCAGTCGGTGAGGCCCGCTACCGCCGATCCGTTGACGCCATCCACCTGGAAAGTGACCAGGTCGTCGCGGCGCACGCGCACGCACCAGGAGCTGTTGATCTGCACGATGGTGCCGTTATGCAGCTCGAAGGTGGCGTAGGCAGCGTCGTCGGCCGTCGCCTGGTAGGCGTTGCCCTGCTCATCGAAGCGCTCAGGAATATGGGTAGCGCCCAGGCAGCTGAGGCTTTTGATCTCTCCGAACAGGTTATCGATGACGTAGCGCCAGTGGCAGATCATGTCGAGGATGATGCCACCCCCATCCTCGGCACGGTAGTTCCACGACGGACGCTGGGTGGGCTGCAGATCCCCTTCGAATACCCAGTAGCCAAACTCGCCGCGCACCGAGAGCACCTTGCCGAAGAAGCCGGACTGGTTGAGCATCTGGAGCTTTTGCAGCCCCGGCAGCCAGAGCTTATCCTGCACCACCCCGTGGCAGACGCCGTGCTGCTCGGCAAAGTAGTAAAGCTCCATCGCCTCGTCCAGGCTCACCGCCACCGGTTTTTCACTGTAGATGTGCTTCCCCGCCGCGATGGCCTTTTTCAGCAGCGCCGGGCGCGCCTGGGTAGTTGCAGCATCGAAAAAGATGGTGTCGTTCGGGTTGGCCAGCGCCGCGTCAAGATCGGTTCCCCAGCGGTTGATGCCGTAGCTTTTCGCCAGCGCCGCGATCTTCTCTTCGTTACGACCAATGAGGATCGGATCCGGCACCAGGCGATCGCCGTTTGCCAGCTCAACCCCGCCCTGCTCGCGGATCGCCACGATCGAACGGATCAGGTGCTGATTTTTCCCCATTCGCCCGGTTACGCCATGCATAATGATGCCAACAGATTGAGTCGCCATGTCTTTTCCTTAGAGGTTAAAAGTGGGATTTATTCAGGCCGCCGTCGATATCGATAATCTGGCCGACGGTAAAGGGAAGCAGCCCGCAGGCCAGCGCGTTGACGGTGGTGGCGATATCTTTCGGCTGCCCCCAGCGCTTCATCGGCACCAGCCCATCGCCAATCAGCCGGTCATATTTCGGCTTCACGGTGCTGGTCATATCGGTTTCGATAATGCCCGGACGGATCTCGTAGACGCCGATCCCCTCTTCCGCCAGACGCAGCGCAAAGAGTTGGGTGACCATGCTGGCCGCCGCTTTCGAGACGCAGTATTCGCCCCGGGAGACAGAGAGGCTGTGGGCGCTACAGGAGGTGATATTAATAATCGAGCGGTGGTGAGCATCCTGCTCTCCCTGCTGGAGCATGATCCGGGCGGCACGCTGGCAGAAGAAGAACATCGCGCGGGTGTTAATGTCCTGGCAGTAGTCATAGTTTTCCGCCGTGACCTCCAGCAGATCGCCACGCTGCTTTGCCGCGGTTCCCGCATTGTTGACCACGCAGTCCAGCCGTCCCCACTTCGCCATTACCTGGTCGAGCATCTGCTGCTGAACCGCAAGATCGGCAACGTCCCCTGGCACCGCAAGTGCTTCAATGTCAAACTGTTGCAGTTCAGCCACCATGCTCTGCTGGCGTGCTCGGCCCTCTTCGCTATCGCGCCCGTTAATGGCAACGTTAAACCCCTGCTGCGCCAGCGCCAGCGCGCAGGCTTTGCCTATGCCGCGCGTGGATCCTGTTACGAGGGCGACCGGGCGTTGTGAATGGCTCATAGACGACTCCCAAAGGCTGAATAGTAGATTTCAACTAGATGGTTGATAACTGTTAAGCAGTATAGGAAGCGAGCAAAAAGAAAATAATGATCGACTTCTCAAAATCAACTAATTAGTTAATAATTAAGTAGCAGTCGGTAACGCGATGATTTTAAGGGAGAAATAATGAATGATATCAAGGGGAAGCGTAGACACGATCCGGAGCTGACCCGTGGATTGATCCTCGAGGCAGCGAAGAAGGAGTTTGCTGAGAAGGGTTTTGACGGGGCACGGGTTGACCAGATTGCTACCCTTGCGCAGGTGAATAAACAGATGCTTTATTACTATTTCGACAATAAAGACACCCTGTTTACCCATGTGCTGCAGGCGGCGTATCGGGATATTCGCGCTAAAGAGGCGGCGCTGAAGCTGGATCATCTGAGCGGTCGGGACGCTATCCTGGCGCTGGTGGACTTTACCTGGCACTACTACCTGGCGAACCCGGAATTTATTCGTCTGCTGAATAGCGAGAACCAGCTTAAAGGACGTCATCTGAAAGAGCTGGACAGCATTGTGCCGATCAACCGCAGCTGGATAACCATCACCCAGCAGATCCTCGATCGCGGCGAGCAGGATGGCTCGATTCGCCCCGGCATAGACGCAATGCAGCTTAACATCAGCATCTCCGCGCTGGGCTTTTTCTATCTGATTAACCAGTCAACGCTGTCAATCCTCTATCAGCAGGATCTAAAGCAGCCTACGGCCCTCGACGCCCGGCTGGCGGTGATGCGGGAGACCATCGCCTGCTGGCTGGCACCCGTTACGCAACGGTAATCCCCCGGTGGCGCTTCGCTTACCGGGGCTACAAGCGCGCGCGGTTTGATATACCAGACAAAAAAACAGGCCCCGAGGGGCCTGTGAGATTACTTCACGACGCGCAGCGCCGGACGACCGCCGCGCGGCGGCGGATCGTTATCGGGATCGTTGTCGTCATCAACGTGATCGGGCTTATCGCCGTCGATCACCGACATCACGGTTTCGCTTTCAGCCGTTGCCGTTTCGTCATCGTCGTTGACGGTAACCGCTTCGCCATCGTAGGCCGCCTCTGGCTCGAACATGGTACCTGCGCCGTTTTCACGGGCGTAGATAGCCAGCACGGCAGCAAGCGGCACGTAAACCTGGCGCGGCACGCCGCCGAAGCGCGCGTTGAAACGCACTTCGTCGTTCGCCAGCTCAAGGTTACCTACCGCACGCGGAGCGATGTTGAGAACGATCTGCCCATCGCGGGCATACTCCATCGGCACACGTACGCCAGGCAAGGTCACGTCTACCACCAGGTGCGGCGTGAGCTGGTTATCCAGCAGCCATTCATAGAATGCGCGCAGCAGATACGGACGGCGTGGAGTGAGCTGTGACAAATCCATGCGTATTAACCCCGGCCGAGGCGCATTTCGCGTTCGGCTTCTGTCAGAGAAGCGAGGAAGGAGTCGCGTTCGAAAACGCGGGTCATGTAGCCCTTAAGCTCTTTTGAACCGGTACCGCTCAGCTCAATGCCCAGCTGCGGTAAACGCCACAGCAGCGGTGCCAGGTAGCAGTCTACCAGGCTGAACTCATCGCTCAGGAAGTAAGGTTTCTGGGTAAAGACCGGGGCGATACCCAGCAGCTCTTCACGCAGCTGCTTACGGGCGGCATCCGCCTGAGCACCGGCGCTGTTGACGATAACGTTCATCAGCGTGTACCAGTCTTTTTCAATGCGTTGCATGTAAAGACGGCTCTCACCACGCGCAACCGGATAGACCGGCATCAGCGGCGGATGCGGGAAGCGCTCGTCCAGGTACTCCATAATGATGCGAGACTCCCACAGGGTCAGCTCGCGATCCACCAGCGTCGGTACGCTTTGATTGGGGTTGAGGTCAATCAGATCCTGAGGCGGATTATCCTTTTCCACGTGTTCGATTTCGAAACTAACACCTTTTTCGGCCAGCACGATGCGGACTTGGTGGCTATAGATGTCAGTAGGACCAGAAAACAGCGTCATTACCGAACGTTTGTTGGCAGCGACAGCCATGAAAACCTCCAGGTATATTCAGAATATTACTGCTGCGAGCCACACAGTGACTAGCCAGATGTAAGGTCACCCATCCACCCGAAGAGACGCATTTGTGCAAAAAGCAGCAAAAAATGAGCAATCCCCGGCATTTGGGCAGAAAATTGGATGATAGTTTACCAGATTTTGCGGGCTTTGTGGTGAGGGGATTCTGGAAATGCTGCAAATCAGGAAAAAATCAATGATTACTGTGGATATCTTGTTTTTTGTCCATAAAAAAACCCGGCATAAACCGGGTTTTTGCGCCATTCGTTCTGCGTAAGCAGAGACAAATTAACGTTTGGAGAACTGCGGACGACGACGTGCTTTACGCAGACCGACTTTCTTACGTTCAACCTGACGAGCATCACGAGTAACGAAGCCAGCTTTACGCAGTTCGCCACGCAGGGACTCATCGTACTCCATCAGAGCGCGGGTGATACCGTGACGGATCGCACCAGCCTGACCAGAGATACCACCACCTTTAACAGTGATGTACAGATCCAGTTTCTCAACCATGTCGACCAGTTCCAGCGGCTGACGAACTACCATGCGGGCAGTTTCACGACCGAAGTACTGTTCCAGAGAACGTTGGTTGATAACGATTTTACCGCTGCCCGGTTTGATGAAAACGCGAGCTGCAGAACTTTTGCGGCGACCAGTGCCGTAGTATTGATTTTCAGCCATTGCCATAATCCCGATTAGATGTCCAGAACTTGCGGTTGCTGTGCCGCGTGGTTGTGCTCGTTACCCGCGTAAACTTTCAGTTTACGGTACATAGCACGACCCAGCGGGCCTTTTGGCAGCATGCCTTTAACCGCGATTTCAATCACACGCTCAGGACGGCGGGCAATCATCTCTTCAAAGGTCGCTTGTTTGATACCACCGATGTGGCCAGTGTGGTGATAGTACACTTTGTCAGTACGCTTGTTACCGGTTACGGCAACTTTGTCAGCGTTCAGAACGATGATGTAATCACCGGTATCTACGTGCGGAGTGTATTCCGCTTTGTGCTTACCGCGCAGGCGACGAGCCAGTTCGGTAGCCAGACGGCCCAGAGTTTTACCGGTCGCGTCAACAACATACCAGTCGCGTTTTACGGTTTCTGGTTTAGCTGTAAAAGTTTTCATTAAAAGCTTACCCAAGTAATAAGTTACACGTTGGTGAACACCCAAACGTTTAGTCAGTTGAGGCTCACACGACAAAGTCCGGCAAACCTACCCCTTCGAATAGCAAATGCCAGCACATAGAAAGTTTTGGGAAAAAAACCTTCTCGTAACGTGGGGTCGCAAGATTATAGAGAAGTCAGGGTCAAAGATCGACCCCTTTTTATACTTCATGAAGCGATTTTCGCCATTATCCGGCCAGGTGCTCGCGGGCTAAATAGTCCTCGCTCTGCATCTCCTGCAAACGCGACAGGCAGCGCTGGAACTCAAACTTCAGTCGCTCACCCCGGTAGATCTCATGCAGCGTCGCGTCGGCGCTGACCACCAGCTTGACGTGGCGCTCATAAAACTCATCTACCAGCGCGATAAAGCGCCGGGCTTCGCTCTCCATCAGCGGGGTCATCACCGGGACATCAAACAGCAGCACGGTATGGAACAGCTGCGAGAGGGCGATGTAGTCATGCTGGCTGCGGGCATCCACGCACAGAGTGGTGAAGGAGACCGCGAGCGTCTGGTTCTCTACTCCCAGCGTCGGCAGCGGACGGTGGTTGATCTCCAGCTGCGGGTGATTCTCCCGCTTCGTCCCGGCCAGCGCCTGCCACAGCGTCTCCATCTGCTGCGCCGTCTCGGCATTCAGCGGCGACAGCCAGAGGTGCGCCTGGGTCAGGGTGCGCAGGCGGTAATCGATCCCGGCGTCAACGTTCATCACGTCGCAGTGCTGTTTAATGGCCTCAATAGCCGGCAGGAAACGTGCGCGCTGCAGGCCGTTGCGATAGAGATTCTCCGGCGGGATATTCGACGTGGCCACCAGCGTAATACCGCGGGCAAACAGCGCCTGCATCAGGCCGCCCAGCAGCATGGCGTCGGTGATATCCGAAACAAAAAACTCATCAAAGCAGAGCACGTCGGTCTCGGCTTTAAAGCGGTCGGCGACAATCTCCAGCGGATCGCTCTGCCCCTGTAACTGCGTCAGCTCCTCGTGCACTCGCAGCATAAAGCGGTGAAAGTGCAGTCGCTGTTTACGCGTGCCCGGCAGACTATGGTAGAAGAGATCCATTAGCCAGGTTTTCCCCCGCCCCACGCCGCCCCACATGTACAGGCCGCGCACCGGCGCAGCAGCAGGCGTCTCGCGCTTGCCCAGCAGCTTGCCAAACGCGGCGCGCAATCCACCGCCGGAAGCGGGCGTCTCCGTACGGTTCGTTAGCTGCTGGTAGATCGTTTCCAGTCGGTTAACGGCTTCGCGCTGGACGTCGTCAGGCTGATGGCTCCCCTCTTTTAGGGCCAGTTGATATCGCAATGTGGGGGTAAGGCTCTGCATGATGCTATTGTTATTCCTTGATAATTAATATGCCGCAGGTCCTGGCTGGTGAAAAAAAGGCCGTTCTACACTACGCGATGCTGTGCCAGGATTCCACTTATACGGATTTAGCGGTTATAGTGGCATAATGAGGCACAGGCAAGGAGCCTCGCCGCCTACACCCTACGGACCTACAACACAACGGGAGATGTTCATGACCTGGGAATATGCGCTAATTGGATTAGTCGTCGGCATCATCATTGGTGCTGTGGGCATGCGCTTTGGAAACCGCAAACTGCGCCAGCAGCAGGCCTTACAGTATGAGTTAGAGAAGAACAAAGCCGAGCTGGAAGAGTATCGCGAAGAGCTTACCGGCCACTTTGCCCGCAGCGCAGAGCTGCTTGATAACATGGCCCACGACTATCGCCAGCTTTATCAGCACATGGCGAAAAGCTCCAGCCAGCTGCTGCCGGAGATGTCTGCTGAGGACAATCCGTTCCGCAACCGCCTTGCCGAGTCCGAGGCCGGTAACGATCAGGCACCGGTCCAGATGCCGCGTGACTACTCCGACAGCGCATCAGGCCTGCTGCGCGGTGCGCCGAAACGCGACTGATCCGAACCTGCTTTTTTTCGGGCGTACAGGCTACGCCCGCCTCTTCTTTCTCCATCCCAGCTATTATTTAATCATTAACCGCATTGTTACCCGGTTGAAAATTCAATAACATCGATCCGTTTTGGGGCATTTTTTTCCTTACACTTCAGGTCACGAGAGCTTGCACAATGAAGAAAAGAAACCCGCTGTTGAGTGCATTAGCGTTAAGTGTCGGATTATCTCTCTCGGCACCGTTCCCGGCGGCGGCCTCGCTGCCCGCACAGATCCCCGGTCAGCCAGCGCTGCCCAGCCTTGCACCGATGCTGGAGAAAGTATTGCCTGCGGTGGTGAGCGTACAGGTAGAGGGCACAGCGGTGGCTCCCGAGCAGAAAATCCCTGAAGAGCTAAAGAAATATTTCGGCGACGAGCTGCCTGATGGGCAGGCCCAGCCGTTTGAAGGGCTCGGCTCCGGCGTGATCATCGATGCTGCAAAAGGCTATGTGCTGACCAATAACCACGTCATTAACCAGGCGCAGAAGATTAACGTCCAGCTTAACGATGGCCGTGAGTTTGAAGCCAAGCTGATTGGCGGCGATGACCAGAGCGATATCGCCCTGCTACAGCTGCAGAACGCCACTGGACTGACGCAAATAGCCGTTGCCGACTCCGATAAGCTACGGGTCGGTGATTTTGCCGTTGCGGTGGGTAACCCGTTCGGCCTCGGCCAGACCGCTACCTCCGGGATTATCTCGGCGCTCGGACGCAGCGGGCTGAACCTTGAGGGGCTGGAAAACTTTATCCAGACCGACGCCTCTATTAACCGCGGTAACTCCGGCGGGGCGCTTCTGAACCTTAACGGCGAGCTGATCGGTATCAACACCGCGATTCTGGCCCCGACCGGCGGCAGCATCGGTATCGGCTTTGCTATCCCCAGCAACATGGCGCAAACCCTCGCCCAGCAGTTGATTCAGTCCGGGGAGATCCAGCGTGGCCTGCTGGGTATCAAAGGCATGGAGATGAGCGCCGATATCGCCAAGGCGTTTAACCTCAACGTGCAGCGCGGGGCCTTCGTGAGCGAAGTGCTGCCAGGCTCTGGCTCAGCCAAAGCAGGAATTAAATCGGGCGATGTGATCGTCAGCCTGAACGGCAAGCCGCTGAACAGCTTTGCCGAACTGCGCTCGCGCATTGCCACTACCGCGCCCGGCACCAAGGTGAAGCTTGGCCTGCTGCGCGATGGCAAAGGCCAGGAAGTGGAAGTGACGCTGGATAAAAGCACCGCCTCCTCCGCCAGCGCAGAGAGCCTCTCTCCGGCGTTACAGGGCGCAAGCCTGGCCGATGGGCAGCTGAAGGATGGTGCTAAAGGTATCACGATTGAGGAAGTCGCAAAGGACAGCCCCGCCGCCCAGGCAGGACTGCATAAAGATGACGTGATTATCGGCGTCAACCGCGAGCGGGTGCACTCTATCGCCGAGATGCGCAAGGTGCTGGAGACCAAGCCGAATATCATTGCGCTGCATGTTGTGCGCGGCAATGATACGCTCTATTTATTATTGCGTTAATCCCAGGCTGCCGGACATCATCGACTCTGTGTGATGTCCGGATAAGTCGTGCTATGCTGCCCGCACCCTCTTTAACGACGTCTGCATCATGTTAGTGAAGCTATTACGATCTGTCGCCATTGGCCTCATTGTAGGTAGCCTGCTGCTGGCTGCCCTGCCCTCGCTACGTCAGCTGAGCGCCTCCTCCACCCCACAGTTTGACAGCACCGATGAAACACCGGTGAGCTATAACCAGGCGGTGCGCCGCGCTGCGCCCGCGGTGGTAAACGTCTATAACCGCAGCGCGGCCAGCTCGACGAATAATCAGCTGGAGATCCGCACCCTGGGTTCCGGGGTGATTATGGACCAGCGCGGGTACATCATTACCAACAAGCACGTGATTAACGATGCGGATCAGATCATCGTCGCCCTGCAGGACGGTCGCGTGTTTGAGGCGCTGCTGGTCGGCTCCGATAGCCTCACGGACCTGGCCGTGCTGAAGGTCAACGCCACCGGCGGCCTGCCGGTGATCCCTATCAACCGCCAGCGTACGCCGCACATCGGCGACGTGGTCATGGCGATTGGTAACCCCTACAACCTCGGCCAGACCATCACCCAGGGGATCATCAGCGCAACCGGTCGTATCGGCCTGAACCCATCCGGGCGGCAGAACTTTTTGCAGACCGACGCCTCCATTAACCACGGTAACTCCGGCGGTGCGCTGGTTAACTCTCTGGGCGAGCTGATGGGGATCAATACCCTCTCGTTTGATAAGAGTAACGATGGCGAAACGCCGGAGGGGATCGGCTTCGCTATCCCCTTCCAGCTGGCCACTAAAATTATGGATAAGCTGATCCGCGACGGACGCGTGATCCGTGGCTATATCGGTATCGGCGGCAGAGAGATCGCGCCTCTGCATATCCAGGGCGGTGGGATCGATCAGATCCAGGGGATCGTGGTGAACGAAGTGGCACCGGACGGCCCGGCGGCGCGTGCAGGTATTCAGGTCAACGATGTCATTGTTTCGGTGAATGGCAAGCCAGCTATTTCGGCGCTGGAGACGATGGATCAGGTCGCGGAGATCCGTCCAGGTTCAGAGATCCCGGTCGAGGTGATGCGTGAGGATAAAAAGCTGCTGCTGCACGTGACGATTCAGGAGTACCCGGCTACCAACTAGCGTAGTGTTGTCATTCCGTAGGCCCGGTAAGCATAGCGCCACCGGGCATTGCGGTAACGCCGGGTGGCGGCTTACAGCTTTACCCGGCCTACGGAAACCACGGTTCTGTATTACTTGTTCACAAACTCTTCGCCGAGCTGGATATCTTTTTTCAACGTCTCCAGCATCCCTTCCATTGCCTGCTGTTCGAAAGCGCTGAGCGTGCCGATAGGCTTGCGCTCCGCGACGCCGTTTTTCCCCAGCAGCAGCGGCTGAGAGAAGAAGCGAGCATGCTCGCCATCGCCCTCGACGTAGGCGCACTCAACGATGCCCTGCTCACCCTGCAGGGCGCGCACCAGCGAAAGACCAAAGCGCGCCGCCGCCTGGCCCATAGACAGGGTTGCAGACCCGCCACCGGCTTTCGCTTCGACCACTTCCGTGCCCGCGTTCTGGATACGTTTGGTAAGATCGGCAACCTCTTGTTCGGAGAAGCTGACGCCTGGGATCTGCGACAGCAGCGGCAGAATAGTGACGCCAGAGTGGCCGCCGATAACCGGCACTTCAACATCAGAGGGCTGCTTGCCTTTCAGCTCGGCCACAAAGGTGTTGGAGCGGATAATGTCCAGCGTGGTGACGCCGAACAGCTTATTCTTGTCATAGACGCCCGCTTTTTTCAGCACTTCAGCGGCGATAGCGACGGTGGTATTGACCGGGTTAGTGATGATACCGATGCACGCCTGCGGACAGGTCTTCGCTACCTGATTCACCAGGTTTTTAACAATCCCGGCGTTGACGTTAAAGAGATCGGAGCGATCCATTCCCGGCTTACGCGCGACACCTGCGGAGATCAGGACCACGTCCGCACCTTCCAGCGCTGGGGTCGCATCTTCGCCGGCAAAGCCCGCTATTTTTACTGCTGTAGGGATATGACTCAGATCAACCGCCACGCCCGGGGTAACAGGCGCAATATCGTACAGAGAGAGTTCTGAACCTGAAGGCAGTTGGGTCTTGAGAAGTAGGGCTAGCGCCTGGCCAATACCGCCGGCCGCGCCGAGGACTGCAACTTTCATCCTAAACTCCTTATTATGGTTAGCGAAATATACCGTTACTCCGTTGCTAAGGACATGACAACATGGGGTAAATGATACCGTTCTTCCTGCAGAAAAAACGCGCTTCAACTCGCTTTTAGCATCATCCACTTTCTGTTGCCCTTTTCGGCAGCATGAAAATTTCCTTCATAACGCCAGGCATATCCCCGCAGGCGGTACAATACACCCTGTAAAGCTAGCAAAACAACAGCACTTTAATAACATTTATTTTACTTTTAATCTTATTTGTGACTCGTGACACAGGCATGTTTCTCGATAAGTTATTTTGATAAAATCCGCGGCTTTCATAACATTATTTCAGCCTTAATAATGGCAGACTATTTGCATAAAAATTCATTTTTATGCATAATAATGTTGTTTCAATCGCCATTCTACGGGTGACTTATGCGAAGCTCGGCAAAACAAGAAGAATTAGTTAAGGCGTTCAAAGCGCTGCTTAAAGAAGAGAAGTTCAGTTCCCAGGGTGAGATCGTGCTCGCTCTTCAGGAGCAAGGGTTTGATAACATTAATCAATCCAAAGTCTCCCGGATGCTGACAAAGTTCGGCGCGGTGCGTACGCGCAACGCTAAAATGGAGATGGTCTACTGCCTGCCTGCAGAGCTTGGTGTACCGACGACCTCCAGTCCGCTGAAAAATCTGGTGCTGGACATCGACTATAACGATGCGGTGGTGGTTATCCATACCAGCCCCGGTGCCGCGCAGTTGATCGCGCGCCTGCTGGACTCGTTAGGAAAATCCGAAGGAATTCTTGGCACCATCGCTGGGGACGATACTATCTTTACTACCCCTGCCAGCGGCTTTACCGTGAAGGATCTCTACGACGCCATCCTGGTGCTGTTCGAGCAGGAGCTGTAACCCTCTCTCCCCTCGCGGCTTGTCGAGGGGAATCTCTCTCTGTTTGCCTGATTATCCCCATAATTCACTGCCCATTCCTTTAACAGAATGTGCGATTACCTGTCATTCCTCTGTCACCCAGCGGATCTACCCTGATTGATCGCACAAAAAGCTAAAATTTCATATCCATATGATTTTCTTAGAGATAGGTAGTACATGCGTCTCTTAAAACCCTTTTTTTATTCTCTTGCGTTATAAGAAGTTAAATTTATGTGACGTAATAACCTGTGAAACCATTAGCATGGTATTAATTTTTGCGGTGATTAGTGTATACTTGATTTTGTGATGAGGGTCACGAAAAAGACCCCAGTAAATAAGAATCCGATGAGGTAGAAATCATGAAAATCAAAACAACTGTAGCCGCTCTCAGTATCCTTTCCGCCCTCTCTTTCGGTGCTTTTGCTGCCGACTCTATTAGCGCTGATCAGGCACAGGGCCGCCAGGCAATCGGTACGGTTTCCGTTGGCGCAGTAAGCTCCTCACCGATGGATATCCGTGATGCGCTGAACGATAAAGCCGAAGCCAAGGGCGCATCCTCTTACCGTATTATCGAAGCACGTACCGGTGACCACTGGCACGCGACTGCAGAACTCTACAAATAAATCCCTCGTCGTAGTCTCCTACGACCTTGCCCCCGCCTGTCGGGGGCTTTTTTATGCCTGCGGCTTGCCCTCAGGCGCGCACGTTAAACCGCAGCATGCCCCCCAGCTCCTCTTCAGCCTCGTCAAAGAGTAGGATCAACGCGCCAAAACGACGGCGTTGCTTTTCATGTAGATGGACAAACTCGATCTCAAGCGGCATTGGCAAAGCGCTATCCTCACCGGTTACCGCCTCCCACAGAGAGTCCAGATTATTCACCTTGTTCCGATCAATAGTAAAAGTACGGCAAAATTCGCGATAAAAAGCATTCTGATCGTCAATTTCGTCGAAATCAAACGTGTAAATATTCATTATTCGCCACCCTGCCCGGATGGGCGGCTTATGCCGCCCCAGCGTTTATAATCCTCCGAGATGAAGAGTCTTAACCTCCAGGTACTCTTCCAGCCCCAGCACCGATCCCTCGCGGCCCAGGCCGGACTCTTTCACCCCGCCAAACGGCCCCAGCTCGGTAGATACCGCGCACTCATTCACCCCAATCATCCCGGCCTCCAGCGCCTGCGATACGCGGAAGACGCGCTGCAAATTTTGGGTATAGAAGTAGGCTGCCAGGCCAAACGGCGTGTCGTTGGCGCGATGAATGACCTCATCCTCGGTAGTAAAGCGGAAGCAGGCAGCTACCGGGCCAAAGGTCTCCTCCGCGGCCAGCTTCATGCTGTCGCTGCAATTAGTGAGCACCGTTGGCTGCCAGAAGTTCCCCCCTAGCGCGTGGGCTTTCCCCCCGGCCAAGGCGGTTGCGCCTTTGGCAATGGCGTCCTCTACGTGCTCGCGCACCTTGTCCACCGCCGCCGACTCGATGAGCGGTCCGACTACCACGCCCTCTTCCATGCCGTTGCCCACTTTCAGGGCGTTAACCCGCTCGGCAAGCTTGTTCACGAAGTCGTCATAGATGGCTTCGTGGATATAGAAACGGTTGACGCTGACGCATACCTGTCCGGCGTTGCGGAATTTATTGGCAATCGCCCCTTCCACGGCGGCATCAATGTCTGCATCGTCAAAGACGATATAGGGCGCGTTGCCTCCCAGCTCCATCGACACTTTTTTCATGGTTTCAGCCGCGTTACGCACCAGCGTTTTACCTACCGCCGTCGAACCGGTGAAGGAGATTTTACGCACCTGCGGGCTGGCCATGATCGCATCGCTAATCTCAGCGGTAGTGCCTGCTACGGCGTTGAGTACCCCGTCCGGGACGCCCGCTTTTTTCGCCAGCTGCACCAGAGCAAAAGCGCTAAGGGGTGTATTGTTGGCGGGCTTGATGACGCCGGTACAGCCCGCAGCCAGCGCCGGACCCAGCTTGCGGGTGAGCATCGCCATCGGGAAGTTCCACGGCGTGATGGCCGCCACGACGCCAATCGGCTCGCGGGTCGCCAGAATGCGCGAGCCGGGCTTAATTTGAGGAATGATCTCACCGTTGGCGCGCTTGGCCTCTTCGGCGAACCACTGGATAAAGCTGGCGGCGTATTCAACCTCACCCTCCGCCTCTTTCAACGGTTTGCCCTGCTCGCTGGTCATCAGCTGTCCCAGCCAGGTTTTGTTCTCAATAATGAGTGAGTACCAGCGGTAGAGAATAGCGGAACGCTCTTTGGCGGTTTTCGCCCGCCAGGCAGGAAACGCCCGCGCGGCGGCGGCAATCGCCTCCTCGGTCTCTTTTTTACCTGCTTTCGCAACCTTCGCAATCACCTCGCCCGTTGCCGGGTTGGTTACGTCGAAGGTGCTATCCAGCGTTTTCCATACGCCGTCTACAAAATAGCCTGTCTGAAAAAGCGCATTGTCCTGAAGTGCCTGGGTTGCCATGCGTCCTCCCGATCCCCGTGAATGAATGACTCCGCTAAGTATAGCTACAAAAAAACCGACGCTTCTGGCGTCGGTTTTGGCTTAACGAGTAGTCAGGGCAGACTGGTATTTGTGGAGCACATCCACCAGCCGTTTCACCGGATGGGTGACCTGCTCCGGCGCATCCCAGGCGTGGAGTTTCTCCTGATAGACGTCCAGCTCTTCCAGCAGCTGGCTGAAGTAGCGGCGACGCGTCTCGTCACTGCGAGCCGAGATGACGTTATCAGCCGTACGCCGCAGCTGGCGGTGGAAAGCAGAGAGATCCGCATTCACCGGGATCGGCGCATCGCGTAGACGCTGGTGGGCAATAATCATGGTTAGCGCCAGACGGAATTTACCCACGTCTCCCGGGAACTTGTTCAGCAGTAAAAAGAGCTGCTGGTAAAGCGCGGGTAGATGGTTCTCTCTGCGTCTCGCCGTGTTGGTAGTCAGCGCCGAGACCGCCGCCGAGACGAACTGGTTCAGCAGCACGCGGCCGGTACGCGCCCGTGAGTTATCCCGCACCAGCAGGATCACCAGCAGGGCCAGTACGCAGCCGACGATCTGTCCCAGCGCGCTATCGAGGAAGCGGTTGAACTCAAAGGTCATCGGGTTATCCAGCACGAGGATGTTGATGGTGCTCGCCAGCGCCCCCAGCGATCCCAGCCGCCGCTTCTGCACCTCGATACCGATAAAGAAGGCCAGCACCGCCAGGCTGATGCAGAGCAGCAGCATGCTTTGCTGGGTGGCAGGCATCACCACCAGAAAATAGAACGCCCCGATGGGCAGCGCCGCCAGGGTGCCGTAGACAAAGTCCATCGCCACCATGCGCGGGTTAGGCAGGCGCATCGCCAGCGAGGTGACCACCGCAATCATGATCATCGCCCCGCTGCCCGAGGTCCAGCCGGTCCAGAGCCAGAACAGAGTCCCGACCATGCAGGAGAGCGTAGTACGCCAAAAGTTGACCATCGCATGGTGACGCTCTGCCGATTCGGCTTTGACCACCGCCTCGGTGCGCAGCACCTCCTCTTCGGTAGCGCTGATGCGGGTATTGCCGATCACCCCACGCCGGAGCAGCAGATAGCGGGTCGCCGCACCCACCCAGCTGTAAATAGTGATGGGCGTATCGCGCTCGCCGGTCCAGGCAATCACCCGGCGCATCCGCTTGAGCTGCTTATGCACGTCCTGCACCGTCTCTACCGGCGTAGCGAACAACTCCCGGAACGTATCGGTGACGAGTTCCGGACGCGACTGCTGCATCAGCCAGGTTTCACACGCCTGGGTAATCAGGGTCAGCGACAGGGTATTGATCACCTTCAAACGGCGATTGGCCCGCGTCCAGCGCGACGACTCCATGTTGAGGTTGGTTCGCATGCCGTCCAGAGCGTTGGTACGCCGCACCAGCGCACCCCAGGCCTTATCCATCTCATCGCCGTCGCCATTATGCACACAGAGCTGCATCAGCTGGTACTGCGCCAGCAGCAGGCCGTCCAGCTCGCGGTCAATCTCCTGCTTCACCGAGCGCGGCGAGAAGAGCAGATCGGCCACGATGGCACAGACGATCCCAATGACGATCTCGCTGCAGCGCTCAACGGCGAACTGCGGAGTGAGCAGCGGCTCGGCCTGCACGGTGATAACGATGATCAGCGCGGTATAGCCCGACAGCCCCCACGCGTAGGAGTTTTCAACCCGCACCAGCGAGGAGATCCAGGTGCAGAAGCCCGCCCAGAGACAGCAGACCATCAGCATCACCAGCGGAGCGCGGATCATGCCGATGATCATCACCAGCGCGGCAACGCAGCCGATGAAGGTCCCGGCGATACGCAGCATCCCCCGGTAGCGGATCGCCCCGGAGTAGGGTTCGCCCCCGGCGGCAAAGGCCGGGCCGGCAGCCACAATCGCCGCCGTCAGCACCGCCCAGCGCGGCGTTTCAAGATTAAAGTGGAAGCCAACAAACAGCGCCAGCACAATGGCGCAGGCCAGCTTGATGGCAAAGCGCACGTGCTGGTTAGCGATGGAGAAGATGCCCATCGTGGTTAGCCCATCTCACGCAGACGGTGGGCCAGCTTGCGGAAGAAGGAGTCCTGACTGGCGTCCCGGTCTTTCTCTCCGGTGATCACTACCGTGGCGGTGGTGCCCGCCGGCCAGAGGTTGCCCGGCTGGCTGTCGAGGCGGATACGCACCGGCACGCGCTGCGCCAGACGAACCCACTCAAGGTTAGAGTCGATTGTCGCCATCCCCTTGGCGTCGCGGCTGCTGCTGGCGTTGGTTACCCCAGCGGCGATGCTGTCCACCGTGCCCTTCAGCACCTGGTTACTGCCAAGCGGCGTAATTTCGGTGCGATAGCCGGGACGCACGCCCTCCAGCTTGGTCTCTTCCATATAGGCCAGCACGTAGAAGGAGTCGTGTTTTACCAGCGCCACCGCCGTTGAACCGCGGGTGATAAACTCCCCGGTATAGACGTTAAGGTTGGTTACCCAACCGGCAGACGGGGCGCGGATCACCGTGCGCTCCAGATCCAGCTTCGCCATATCGCGGGTGGCCTCGGCTTTTGCCAGCTGGTGAAGCACGGTTTGCAGGACGTTGTTCGCCTGGTCAATCTCTTCCCGGGACATCGCCTGGATGCCGAGCTGGTTGCGCCGCCCGGCTTCGCGGCGTTTTTCCGTGGCCAGTGCCTGGTAGTAGGCGACGTCCGCCTCGGCCTCCTCCAGCGCTTTCTGGTAGCGCGGCTGGTCGATAGTAAAGAGCACCTGGTCTTTCTTCACCAGCTGGTTATCATGCACCTTCACGTCGGTGATAAGCCCGGCGACGTCGGGCGCAATCGCCACCACGTCGGCGCTAAAGCGGGCGTCGCGCGTCCACGGCGACTCGGTGTAGTAGACCCAGGCACGAAAAATAGCGATGAAAGCCAGTATTACCAAAATCACGGTGATGGCAGTACGGGAGATATTTTTTATAAACGTTTTCACATCAACCTCAGACGAACAGGCGCGACAATAAGTAGAACAGGCAGCAGTAGAGCGCTGTATTGAACAGGGCTGGATGCCAGACAAAATCGTAGATCCCGGTGGGGATCAGCACGCGGCGCACCAGCCAAAAGAGGGCCAGCGATAACAGTAGCTCGAAGAATATCGGCGGGAACGACAGGCCGAAGACCACGATAACGGGAAACAGACTCATGTTGACCTTGATTAGAGAGCGTGCAGGCGATGGTTTATTATTCACGTCACCGCAGGAATAAGGGCCAGAGGGGCCGGGCGAGAGTGACGTGTCTATTACTCAGCTAACAGTATTTTATCGTAACTGTTATGTTGTTATCTATATTGTGTTATCTAAATCACTTTTAAGCCAGAGTGAACAATGGAAAGATTAAAACGCATGTCGGTGTTTGCCAAAGTGGTTGAGCTAGGCTCCTTTACCGCTGCTGCCCGACAGCTCCAGATGAGCGTCTCCTCCATCAGCCAGATCGTCGCCAGACTGGAAGATGAGCTGCAGGTTAAGCTGCTCAACCGCAGCACCCGCAGCCTGGCCCTGACCGAAGCGGGCAAGATCTACTATCAGGGCTGCCGCCGAATGCTGCACGAGGCGCAGGATGTGCATGAACAGCTCTATGCCTTTAACAATACCCCTATCGGCACCCTGCGCATTGGCTGCTCCTCCACTATGGCGCAGAACGTGCTGGCCAAAATGACCGCTGAGATGCTGCGCGACTATCCTGGCCTGTCGGTGGATCTGGTCACCGGGATCCCGGCCCCGGATCTGATTGCCGACGGACTGGACGTGGTGATCCGCGTAGGGGCGCTGCAGGACTCCAGTCTCTTCTCCCGCCGACTGGGGGCGATGCCGATGGTGGTCTGCGCGGCTAAAAGCTATCTGGCGCAGTACGGCGTGCCTGAAAAGCCGGCCGATCTCGTCAACCACTCATGGCTAGAGTATAGCGTGCGCCCCGACAATGAGTTTGAGCTGGTAGCTCCAGAGGGACTGTCGACGAAGATCGTGCCCCAGGGCCGCTTTGTCACCAACGATCCTATGACCCTCACCCGCTGGCTAACGGTGGGCGCAGGCGTCGCCTACGTGCCGCTGATGTGGGTGATCGACGAGATCAACCGGGGGACGCTGGAGATCCTCTTCCCGCGCTACCAGTCGGATCCGCGGCCGGTGTATGCCCTCTATACCGAGAAGGATAAGCTGCCGCTGAAGGTGCAGGTCTGTATCGATGCGCTGACCAACTACTTTGTGGCGGTGTCGCAGGTGTTTCAGGCGATGCGCGGACGCGCGAAAGAGAAGTAAGGGTGTTTCCTGCCGGATCTCACCGGCAGGAAGAACGAGCAGGATTAGGCCGTGCCGCCCACGGTTAAGTTATCAACTTTCAGGGTTGGCTGACCCACGCCCACCGGCAGGCTCTGCCCCTCTTTACCGCAGACGCCGACGCCGCTGTCGAGCTTAAGATCGTTGCCGACCATCGAGATCTGCTGCATAGCTTCAATGCCGGAACCGATCAGAGTCGCGCCTTTCACCGGCGTCGTCACCTTGCCGTTCTCAATCAGATAGGCTTCCGAGGTTGAGAAGACAAACTTGCCGGAGGTAATATCCACCTGGCCGCCGCCAAAGTTCGGGGCAAAGATCCCGTACTCTACCGACTCGATGATCTCCTGCGGGGTCGATTTCCCGGCCAGCATATAGGTGTTGGTCATGCGCGGCATCGGCAGATGGGCGTAAGATTCACGACGGCCGTTGCCGGTCGGTGCCACACCCATCAGACGCGCGTTGAGCTTGTCCTGCATGTAGCCTTTCAGGATACCGTTTTCGATCAGCACGTTGTACTGGCCCGGCGTCCCCTCATCGTCGATGGCGATAGAGCCACGGCGGTTCATCATAGTGCCGTCATCAACCACGGTGCAGAGTTCAGAGGCCACCAGCTCACCCATCTGGCCGCTGAAGACCGAGGTACCGCGACGGTTAAAGTCCCCTTCCAGACCGTGACCCACCGCTTCGTGCAGCAGCACGCCCGGCCAGCCCGCGCCCAGCACTACCGGCAGCGTACCCGCCGGGGCCGCCACCGCAGAGAGATTCACCAGCGCCATGCGTACTGCCTCTTTGGCCCAGGCATCCGCCCGCGCTTCGCCGTCGGCGTCGCTGAGGAACCACTCGTAGCCAAAACGACCGCCGCCGCCGCTGGAGCCGCGCTCGCGTTTACCCTCATCTTCCACCTGCACGCTCACCGACAGACGCACCAGCGGGCGAACATCCGCCGCCAGGGTGCCGTCGGTGGCCGCGACGAGGATCAGCTCATAGACGCCGGTCAGGCTGGCGGTTACCTCCTGCACGCGCTTATCGGCGGCACGCGCCACGTTGTTGACCCGGCGCAGAATATCCAGCTTCTCTTCCCGGCTCATGCTCTGCAGCGGATCGACGCTGGTGTAAAGGGCGCTGTGCTCAACCGCGCCGAGGGTCTGCACCCGGCCATCTCCAGCGTCGCGGACGATGGTACGGGCAGCCTGAGCGCTCTGCTCCAGGGCCAGCAGGCTGATCTGGTCGGCATAGGCAAAGCCGGTCTTCTCGCCGCTGACGGCGCGCACGCCGACGCCCTGGTCGATATGGTAAGAGCCATCTTTAATGATGTTATCTTCTAAAACCCAGGATTCGTGATAGCTCGACTGGAAATAGAGGTCGCCGTAGTCGAGACGGCGCTCGGCCAGCTGGCCGAGGATGGAAAACAGATCCTGATGGCTCAGGCCGTTTGCCGCGAGTAATTGTTCACTAACCAGGTTCAAACTCATCGTTTTGCTACTCTCAGGTTGCCGCGCGGGGCGGTTAAAAATTTATATCTATTGAGAGTGAGGCAATTCGCTCAACTCGTCAAATCATTGCTATTTCTTCGCAGGCGGGGTCCGCGGCTGGCGCAGCACTTCGTTGATTTGCGGTTTATCCATCGGCCCGCTGATGTGGTAGCGCAGAATAGAGACCTTGCTCCACAGCGGCCCCAGCACTTTGCTGGCGGCAAACACCGCTGCGCCAACGATCGGGTTAACGGCGAATGCGGCCGCAACGCCGACGGTGGCGGAGATCTCCGGTGCGACGACGGCCTCGACGTCCAGCTCGCGGCGCACCAGGTTAACCGATCCCTTCATGGCGATGTCCGCCTCGAGACCGTCCACCAGCGTATCGTCGGTATGCAGAACGCCATCTTTGATCCACGCCGTGCTGCGGATAGAGTCAAAGTAGAAACCTTCGCTAAAGGTGTCGCTGAAGTCAAAGCGCAGCTTGCGCAGCAGGGCGTCAAAGCTCAGCAGGCGCAGCAGCTGCCCGGCACGGCCGGTACTGACGTCGGCGATCTGGCCCTTGCCGAGGCGGGTATGCAGCACGCCGTTGAGGGAGGCCTCGTCCGGCTGCCACGGGGTATCACGCCAGTGCAGGTCGTAATCCGCGTCTACCGGCGCGTCACGCATCGGCGTGCTGACGCCAAAGAACTCGGTGGCTGAATCGATCTTATCCGCACGCAGCTTGCCTTTAATTGAGGTGCGCTCCGCGCCGCTGCGGTTAACCCACTCACCGCCGGCAGTCAGACGGGCAAAGCCGCTGTCTACCAGGCCATTGGTCAGCGAGAGCGTATCGCCTTTAATAGTAAAATCGCCCTCAATGCGGCCATATTTCTGTCCCCATAGCCAGCACTCGGCGCAGCGCAGCTGCAGATCGGGCCAGCCGCTGAAATCGATCCGCGTCTTGCCGGTCAGCAATGCGTTTGGCGACAGCGGCTCGCTGGTCACCGGCGTCGGGTTGTAGTAGAGATAGCGAATGGCGGCGGTCCAGGGACGGTTATCCGCCATCATCAGCGCCGCCGCGATCTCACGCCCCTGTACGTCGACCTTCGTGCCGCCCGCCACAGGCTGCGTCTCCAGGCTGACGTTGTTCCACTGCTGTCCGCCCAGGGTGAGCGCGGGCGTGCGCAGGGTGATCGCTTCCGGGAAGGCCGTGGCGCTGCTGACGTTGCTGGCCACCCCCTGCTGGAACAGCCCTAACCACTGGGCACCATCAAGCGGAGGCAGGTTTAGCTCGACGCCCTTCTGCGCTGGCAGCGGCGGAACGGTCTGGCTCTCCGAGGCCCAGATGGCACGATCTAAGGTCAGCTTCTGGTTAAGCAGCCAGCGGCTGTTAAAGTGGCTATCGCTGCCCGCCGCCCCGGTCAGATCGAAGCTGCGCAGGTTGCCCGTCACGTTCAGCTTCATCGGCAGCGGCTGGCCCGCGGGTTTATTGAGCGGCGAGGGGAGTCGGCTGGCGAGATCCTTCAGGTCGCCCTTAATATCGACGTTATAGCGCGCGCCTGCGTTATAAGGCAGCTCGATGCCAACCTTGCCGTTCCACGCCACGCTGCCGCTGAGGGCATCATTAACCTGTTTCGGCAGCACGCCGGTGCGGGCAGGCTGCCAGTTCGCATTCATATCGATCGCCACCTCGTAGGCCTTTTTACCTTCGGTGGTAGAGAAGTTGACGTTGAGCGGCTGATTGAACCAGCTGGCGGTCAGCGGCTCGCTCTGCAGGTTACCGTTCACAAAGCTAAAGCTGCCGTTCAGATTGTGCAGAGTGCTGTTGAGTGGCTTGATGAACAGGCTGTTATCCCGAAGATTTACCTCGCCTTTGGCAGTGGTCATCTCGCCGTCCAGCGGAATATCGAGATGTAAGCGAGCGCTTACATCGCCATCAAGCTGTAGCTCGTCCAGGGTTGCGCCAAGCGACGCCTTCAGCGGCGTCTCGTTGAAATACGGACCAACCTCTCTACCCGGCCCGCTGATATCAGCGTCAATCAGCAGCTTCTCTTTCAGATAGTCCGGAATGGCGGCTATAAGGTTGCGTCCCTTCACCCCGCCGAGGCTGACCTCATCGCTCTTCATAAACAGGCCATCGTTGAGGAAGTCCAGCTCGATATCAAAATCCTTCAGCGCAGGCCAGCCAGGCTGGAAAGCGTAAACGGCGTTATGCAGCGGTACCAGTACCTCAAACTGCCCTTCGTTATGCTTGTAGGGGAAGAGATGCGGATTACCGCCGTAGACCAGCGTGGCGTTATCCACCTGGCCGCCCTGGATGGCGCCGCTCAGGTAGTCCACCAGCGCTTTGCCCATCAGATTTTCCGGGAAATAGCGCCACGCCTGCCCGGCATCCGAGGTGCTGATCCCGGCAAGGATCCCCAGCCACGGCTCGTCGTCGGTAGGTTTGAGATAGCGGAAATCGCCCCGGGCGTGCAGGCCGGTAGCCTCAACGTCAATCTGGCGGCCATCCAGCTGGAAGCCACTGCTGTTTTTCAGCCAGTTGAGGGTGGCAACGCCTTTTTTGATCTCCAGCGGGGCACGGAACACGGTTTTATAGGGCATGGTGGCCTGCGTCACCTCAGCCGTCAGCCGACCGTTCTCCGCGCTGCCGCTCAGGGTTCCGGCCAGATGCTGGACGCCCGGCAGCAGCTTCCACTGCTGCCAGGAGAGATCCTGCCAGCGTGCCTGAAAGCGCGTTTTCTCCGTAGACTGGAGCGGGATATCCAGCGCCAGCTGCTCAATCTGCCCGGCAGGCTGCATTGCGCGCCAGATCTCACCCAGCGCGGGAGAGAGCTTCTCGGCAATCGGCAGCAGACCGTCCAGCCCGCTCAGCTCCAGATGATTGGCACGAACGCGCAGTTCGTCGCTCCGGGTGTTGTTTGCCCCGCCCACCTGCTGCTCGGGGATCCACGCCAGGGTCAGCGCCCCCTTTGGCCAGGGCTTATTATCCAGCGTGACGCGGGTCGAGGGGATAGCAAACTGCCAGCCGCCCGCTGCGCGGGTCACGTGCGCCGTCAGGTTATCTACGCTCAGGCGGTGCGGCTTGGCATCGCCTTGCCAGCTCGCGCCACCCTTTTTCAGCCACACGTCGCCGCTGGCAACGTCGCCTTTGCTGAGCGTTAGCCACCCCTCGAGGCTGAAGCGGGCGCTATTCAGGGCAATGTTGTCCTGCATCCATTTTCCCAGCCACGGCTTAACGTCGACGTCATCAGCCTGTAGCCACAGGCGTCCGTTGTTGAGCAGGCCGTTATCGTCCCGCAAATCCATCCGCACCTGCATCACGCCGTGCTGGCCGGTCAGGCTGGAGAGGCTCACCTGCCCTTCGGCCCGGTGGCGCGCGCTGTCATTAAGCCAGGTAAGCTGGGGGATCGCCAGTTCGGCCCGTTGGCCGGAGGGCGTTAAAAAGCTGATCTCACTGTCGCGCAGATCGAAGTGATCGAACTGACGCAGAAAGAGATCGCTGAGACGGTTGCTTTCGAAGCCCTGATCGTTGTCGCCCTGCTGCAACGGCGTATTGGTGTAGATGCGCAGCCGGTAAAAGGTGAGATCGCGAAACTGCCAGCGCAGGTGCAGCAGGCTCTGCCACACATCCAGCGCCAGGGTAACGCGCTTAACCGAGAATTCACCGCCGTCGCTCAGGCCCGCGCTGATATCACGCACCTCAACCTGTGGTCCGAAGTTTTGCCAGCTGGCTTGAATATAGCTGGCGTTGACCGGCATGCCGGTGGCCGCCTCAACCTTTGCCAGCAGCGCCGGACGCCAGCTATTGAGATGCGGCAGCACAAGACGCAGCCCGCTCACCAGCAGCGCGACGATGACAATCAACGTCGCGGCAGTCAGCAGCAGTATCCCAGGCAGTCGCCTCACGCATCTCTCCTTGTCAGCCAAAAAACAGGCCTTGCTCGTGTCGCAGCATGCTGCGTAATTACATCATGACCACGTCGAACTGCTCCTGGTTATAGAGCGGCTCAATTTGTACTTTTACCTGTTTGCCAACAAAGATTTCGACTTCTGCCAGCGCATGGGATTCGTCGCTTTTTAGCGCTTCGGCCACCGCAGGAGAAGCATAGACTAAGAATCGATCGGAATCGTAGGCGTGGTGCACACGAACGATTTCACGCATGATCTCATAGCAGACGGTCTCTACCGTTTTGACCGTCCCGCGGCCGTGGCAGGTTGGGCACTCGTTGCAGAGCACGTGCTCCACGCTCTCTCGGGTGCGCTTGCGCGTCATCTCCACCAGGCCAAGCTGTGAGAAGCCGTTGATACTGGTTTTGACCCGATCCTTACTCAGCGCCTGCTCCAGGGAGTGCAGCACCCGGCGGCGGTGATCCTCATTACTCATGTCGATAAAGTCGATGATGATAATGCCGCCAAGGTTGCGCAGACGCAGCTGGCGGGCGATCGCCTGGGTCGCTTCGATATTGGTGTTGAAGATAGTGTCGTCGAGGTTGCGATGGCCCACGAACGCGCCGGTATTGATATCGACGGTGGTCATCGCCTCGGTCTGGTCGATAATCAGGTAGCCCCCGGACTTCAGTTCGACCTTGCGCTCCAGCGCACGCTGGATCTCATTTTCGACGTCGAAGAGATCGAAGATCGGCTGGCGTCCGCTGTAGTGCTCCAATTTGCTGGTCATCTCTGGAATGTACTCGGCGGTAAACTCCAGCAGCGCTTCAAAGGTCAGACGCGAGTCGACACGGATGCGGTCAAGCTGAGCGTCGGCGAAGTCGCGCAGCACCCGCTGGGCCAGCGCCAGCTCACCGTACATCTGGTAGCGGGTCTGGGGACGTTTTTTGCGCTCCATCACCTTGGTCCAGACGCGCTTCAGGTAGGCCGCATCCGAGGCGAGATCCTCATTGCAGACGCCTTCCGCCGCGGTACGGATGATAAAGCCGCCCTGCTCGTCGCAGTACTCCGCCACGATCTTCTTCAGCCGCTCGCGCTCGCTTTCGCTCTCAATGCGCTGGGAGACGCCCACATGGGATGCCCCAGGCATAAAGACCAGATAGCGCGAGGGCAGCGTAATATCGGTGGTCAGACGGGCGCCTTTGGTACCCAGCGGATCCTTGACGACCTGAACCATCAGATCCTGACCCTGACGCACCAGCTCGGAGATGTCGCGGACGGTAAAGTTCTTCTGCTCTTCGCCAGCGACGCACTCGGTGTGGGGCATGATATCGGAGGCATGAAGGAACGCTGCTTTATCGAGACCAATATCTACAAAAGCCGCCTGCATGCCCGGCAGGACCCGGCTCACACGCCCTTTGTAGATATTGCCGACGATCCCGCGCCGCGCTTCGCGCTCGATGTGGATCTCCTGCAGGATGCCGCCATCAATATAGGCGACGCGCGTCTCCGATGGCGTTACGTTCACCAGCAATTCAGCCGTCATGTTTATCCCTTCCCTCACGCAGTGCGTTAAAATCGCTTATCAGTTCGCTGGTCTCCACCAGCGGCAGGCCAACAACAGCATAGTAGCTACCGTTGATGCGGCGAACAAAGCAGCCGCCCAGCCCCTGGATGCCATACGCACCTGCTTTATCCATCGGTTCACCGCTGGCAATGTAGGCGGCAATTTCGCTCTCGGCAAGTACCTTAAAGGTCACGTCGGTGACCACGAGGCGCTCCAGCACCCGCTGGCTGTCGGCCAGCGCGACGGCGGTCATCACCTGATGGGTATGCCCCGAAAGCTGGCGCAGCATTGCAGCAGCATGGTGGGTATCTCTGGGTTTTTCAAGCACTTCACCGTTTACGATGACAATCGTATCTGCGCCCAGCACCGGCAGATCCTGCGCGGCCAGCGCGACCCCGGCCTGGGCTTTCTCCCGCGCCAGGCGCACCACGTACTGCTGGGCGCTCTCCTGGGCATGGCGCTGCTCCTCCACGCCAGGGATGATGCGCTCAAAAGAGACGCCGAGCTGGGTAAGCAGCTCCTGGCGGCGTGGCGAACCGGAGGCGAGATAGAGATCTGTCATAAATACCTTTTATTGCACCGCAAACTGCTGGCGGATTTTACGCATCAGCAGGAAGAGCCACGGCCAGAGCACGCCGTCAACAATGCTGCTCCAGAATACTTCCGGGCGGAACGACACGTTGATAACTAAAAACTCGGCCCAGAAAACAATGATATTCGCCGCCAGCGACAGCAGCATAACCACCAGCGCCTGCTGCCAAAGCGCCAGGTTACGGAAGAGCTGATATTTCAGGGCGACGAGGTAAGCGATGATGCTGAGCGACAGGGCGCGTACACCCAGCGTTGAGCCGCTGATCAGATCCAGTATGGCACCCATCATTAAACCTGTACCGACATTTACGCGGTGCGGCAGGGCAAGGATCCAATAGAGCAGAATAAGCAGCACCCAGTTTGGCCGGAAAACAAGAATGTTATCCGGCCAGGGCATGATTTGCAGCAACAGCGCAATGAGGAACGAGAGCCAAATGACCCAGCGTCCCTGGCTACGATAGCTGGCCACTATTGCCCCCCGGAAACAGGCTGCGTCGGCGTATTAATGCCGGTAGCAGGCTCAGGGACAGGCGCAGGCGGCCCCATTGAGTTTGGTGTAGGCAGTACCTGCGGCATCATCTGCATCAGCCGCTCGTTGGCCACGCGGTGTACCTCTTCCGGGGTCATCGGATTGGCGCCGTTACGATCGGCTCCCCACAGCAGCAGCAGGTAGCGTAAACGCTGGAGACCCGCCATTGGACGTGCCTGGATAACCGTATAGGCACGCTGGGTGTCGAGCTTCACGGACGAAACCACGGCGACCGGATACCCTTCCGGGAAACGTCCACCAAGACCGGAGGTGACCAGCACGTCGCCAACGCGGATATCGGTGTTAGCCGGCAGATGCTCAAGCTGGAGATCGTCGGTGCAGCCGTTACCGGCCGCAATCACGCGGATATCGTTACGCAGCACCTGGATCGGCAGCGCATGGGTCGCATCGCAGATCAGCAGCACGCGGCTGGTGAGCTTGGCCACCGCCACCACCTGGCCAACGACGCCTTTATCGCTGATCACCGGCTGGCCTTCATAGACGCCGTTCACGCTGCCCTTGTCGATCACCACCTGATCGCTGTAGGGATCGTTCACCGTCGAGATGACCTGGGTAACCATTTTTTGCTCATCCTGACGCAGGGGTGAGCCCAGCAGCTCGCGCAGACGCGCGTTCTCCTGTTTGTACTGTCCCAGCATCAGCAGCTCGCTGTTTTTCAGCAGCAGCTCCTGGCGCAGCGCCCGGTTTTCAAGCTCAAGCTGATCGCGCGAGGCTAACGTTTGTGACACGCTATCGAGCAGTTCACGGGGACCATTTGAGACAAAATAGAAAGGACTGACGGCGGTATCCATGTACGTTCTGATCTGGCTGAACGTACCGAGGCGGCTGTCGGCGATAATGACACCAAGCGCAACCAGCACCGCCAGGATCAGGCGAATCTGTAGCGACGGGCCACGGCTAAAAATGGGCTTCATAGGCTATGCGTCTTCTCAGGCCGGATAGATCGGGGGCAACGGCTGCGTTACCCCGGACCCAATGCGGACTACTCTTCGCTGAACAAGTCGCCGCCGTGCATGTCGATCATTTCCAACGCCTTGCCGCCGCCACGGGCTACGCAGGTCAGTGGATCTTCTGCAACCACGACAGGAATGCCTGTCTCTTCCATCAGCAGACGGTCAAGGTTACGCAGCAGCGCACCACCGCCGGTCAGGACCATCCCGCGCTCGGAGATATCGGACGCCAGCTCCGGCGGGCACTGCTCCAGGGCCACCATCACCGCGCTCACGATGCCGGTCAGCGGCTCCTGCAGCGCTTCAAGGATTTCGTTAGAGTTCAGGGTAAAGCCGCGCGGCACGCCCTCGGCCAGGTTACGGCCACGAACTTCGATCTCGCGCACTTCATCGCCCGGATAGGCAGAGCCGATTTCATGTTTGATACGCTCAGCGGTCGCTTCACCGATCAGGGAGCCGTAGTTACGACGCACATAATTGATGATGGCTTCGTCGAAACGGTCGCCGCCGATGCGCACGGAGGAGGAGTAGACCACGCCGTTCAGGGAGATCACTGCCACTTCGGTCGTACCACCACCGATATCCACCACCATCGAGCCGGTCGCTTCGGATACCGGCAGGCCAGCACCAATTGCGGCCGCCATCGGCTCTTCAATCAGGAAGACCTCGCGGGCACCTGCCCCCTGGGCAGACTCACGGATGGCGCGGCGTTCAACCTGGGTCGCGCCAACCGGCACACAGACCAGTACGCGTGGGCTTGGACGCATGAAGCTGTTGCTATGCACCTGCTTGATGAAGTGCTGCAGCATCTTTTCCGTCACGAAGAAGTCAGCGATCACGCCGTCTTTCATCGGGCGGATAGCCGCGATATTGCCAGGGGTACGGCCCAGCATCTGCTTAGCTTCATGGCCTACAGCAGCGACGCTCTTCGGAGAACCGGCACGATCCTGACGAATAGCCACCACGGAAGGCTCATTCAATACGATGCCTTGTCCTTTTACATAAATCAGGGTATTCGCAGTACCCAGGTCAATGGACAAGTCATTGGAAAACATGCCACGAAATTTTTTCAACATACTAAGGGATAATCCTGAAAGCTGGGGCGGAAAACAAAATCCGCTTACTTTACCAACCACACGCAGCAGCGACAAGGCGCAAAAATCATCTGCTACGGTGAAAATTAGTGCAGTTCGTTTCCTCTGTTACAAATTGGCCTGACTCCTTCAGGACTCCACGGTATAGCAGCGCTCCTCGCCTTATCATTTTGTAACGCATCTAAGGACATTCACTGTCTTACGCTGTTCGGGCTGGCAGGCAGACATGCACACCCCCAGGCGATACAGCGCGCGTTATTCTACGTGAAAACACATTAAACGGCAGGTCAAACCGAGTATCTTTGTGAATATTTTTTCACGCTTGCATCAAGCGGTTCCGACGCGGCAAAGAAATCCCCCTGCCCGCCCGCGACGCCACGCTCAATTAGCGTCTGCCATTCGCTTCGGGAGCGGAGACCGGTAGCAAAGACGCGCGTCTGCGTACCTTTGCAGGTTTCCACCAGGCTTTGCACCAGCAGCTGATTCTCGGTGCGCTTCTCAATATTGCGTACCAGGCTTGGATGCAGCTTTAATAGCTCGGCGTCCAACGCCTTGATCCAGCTGGTACTGACCAGCGTCAGGCCTGCCTGGGTCACCGCCACCCGTGCACCTAACGCGTTAATCAATCGCACCACCGGCTGTAACCGACTGATGTGTTGACAAACATCTGCCTCTGCAAGTTCAAAAATAATGCGTTTTCGCTTCGATTTTTCACACTGCATCAGCGTATCCCGCAGCCAGCGCTGAAACCGCGGGCGAATCAACGACTCCACGGTGATCTGCAGAGCCAGCGTCTCCTCTGGCCAGAAGCCTAAAAACGCCACCAGTCGGGTGATGAGCTGCCGGTCATACTCCTCCGAGAGGCCGAACTGCAGCACCATCGGCATATACTCGGCGGAGATCACCTCCTGCTCGCCGTCGAACAGGCGGCACATTAGCTCGCGATGGTGAACGCTGCCGTCGCGGTTGATGGCAGGCTTATGGTACAGGCGTGGCCCGCCCCGGCTGAGCATCTGCTCGATCAGAGTCCGCCAGCGCACGTTGCCGCGCCCCTTCTCCGGCAGGCTGTCATCGTAGACCGCCCAGCTGTTTGCCCCCTGCAGCACGGCGGTGCGCGTTGCCGCCTCGGCATGCTCCATCACCTGCTCGGTACTCTGCCCGCTGCGCCAGGCGCAGATGCCGATGTGCATCATATCTTCCCGGTCGAGCATTTTTGACGGCGGCAGGACGTCGACGGACTTCAGCAGCTGGGCGGCGATACTCTCTGACTCTTTAAGCGTGCGGTGAGAGAGCAGCACCGCAAAGTCACTGCGATGGTAGCGGGCCAGCAATGCGCCAGGGTAGCGCATAATGAAGGTCGAGAGCAGGTTAATCAGAATAAAGAAGTGCTCTTCCGTGGCTGCCGCTCCCCAGCTGTCGCGCAGCAGGTCAAAGTCCGGCAGGCGGATCATCATCACCACCCCGTGCGATCCAACCTTCTCCTGATCCTCCAGCAGCGTCGCCAGCTGGTTATCGAAAAAGAGCCGGTTGTTCAGCCCGGTTTTGGTGTCCTGAGCAGCATAGGAGCGGATCAGCGTATCCATGCGGCTGCGCTGCTCGCCAGCAAACTGGATCTCGGTCAGCAGCAGATCGAGCGCGCTGCTGGCTCGGGCGGGCCACTCGTAGATGCTGCCCCGCACCCGCTGGCCGCGCTCGCCGTTGAGGATGCGGGTAGCCCGATTCTCCAGCAGCTCCTGTCCCGCCAGCTGACGACGCTGCCAGCGTACCGCCAGGAAGATAATGATGACCATAAAGCCAACGGCGAGGGTCAGCGGCGCAGTGGTAATAACCGAGTGAAAGTAGTTGGCCATCGGATCCTGATAGACCAGCAGGATGCTTGTGCCTGGATTTTTAATCGAGGGAACAACGCGTTCACGTTGTAGATCGCTGCTGCCGGCGGGACGGTAGCTGCCGCTGCGCGTATGATCGAGCAGGGTATGCTCCCCCTGCTTTACCACCACCCGCACGATATCAATGGGCACCATCAGCTCATCCAGCTGGATAGCGAGCGCCGATGCTGGCTGTGCAACCAGCCGCGTGTCAATCACCGCCGCGACCGACTCCACGCGCTCGGCAATTTTCTGCTCAATCGCGCGGTAGAAGCTGAACGAGCACCCCAGCAGCGTGACAAAGATCGCCAGCCCGGTTAGCAGGGTGACAAAAGCCGAGAATTTCGTCGTTAAGCGCATCCGTGTGTTAACTCCGTGGGTTAAGAGCTGGCGCCTGTACCGGGCAATCTGGCAATTTATTGCGTTAAATCGGCATAGCGTTTTAATTAGCGAGTATAGTCTTCAGAAATTTTTTGCCAATCATCAAGCAACCGGAGAAGAGATATGCAGGCCTTGATTTTAGAACAGCAGGATGGAAAAACGCTCGCCTCGGTGCAGGATATTGCCGATAGCCAGCTGCCGCAAGGTAATGTAACGGTCGATATTGCCTGGTCCAGTCTGAACTATAAGGATGCGCTGGCAATCACCGGCAAAGGTAAAATTATCCGTAATTTTCCGATGATTCCGGGAATCGACTTCGCCGGTACGGTGCACGCCAGCGAGGATCCGCGCTTCCACGTTGGCCAGCAGGTGCTGCTGACCGGCTGGGGCGTCGGGGAGAACCACTGGGGCGGTCTGTCGCAGCGGGCGCGCGTCAACGGTGACTGGCTGGTGGCGCTGCCGCAGGGTCTGGACGGCCGGAAGGCGATGATCATCGGCACCGCGGGCTTTACAGCCATGCTCTGCGTGATGGCGCTGGAAGAGGCGGGCGTGCGTCCTGCCGACGGTGAGATTGTGGTTACCGGCGCCAGCGGCGGCGTGGGCAGCACGGCGGTGGCCCTGCTACATAAGCTCGGTTACCAGGTCGCGGCGGTCTCCGGCCGGGAGAGCACCCACGACTATCTTAAGCGTCTCGGAGCCAGCCGCATTCTGGGCCGCGACGAGTTTGCCGAGAGCCGTCCGCTGGAGAAACAGCTCTGGGCCGGTGCGGTGGATACCGTGGGCGATAAGGTGCTGGCCAAGGTGCTGGCCCAGATGAACTATGGCGGCTGCGTGGCGGCCTGTGGCCTGGCGGGCGGCTTTGCGCTGCCAACCACGGTGATGCCGTTTATTCTGCGCAACGTGCGTCTGCAGGGCGTTGACTCCGTGATGACCCCGGCCGCAAAACGCGCTGAGGCCTGGTCGCGTCTGGCGCAGGATCTGCCCGAATCGTTCTATGAGCAGAGCGCAACGGAGATCGCGCTTGAGCAAGCGCCGGAGTTTGCCAACGCGATTATCAACAACCAGGCCCAGGGCCGCACGCTGGTGAAAATTGCCTGATCAGCAAATTTTTACCAGAGGCTCGCGCTAACGCTACTCCTCCGTCATGATTAGAGCATTAATAGCTGAGTAGTAGACGCTGGCGGAGGATGTAATGAAGAAGAGAATGCTGAGGGAAGCGGATGTCACGGCGGAATCCGTTTTTATGCTGCAGCGCAGACAGGTTTTAAAAGCGCTGGGCATCAGCGCCACGGCGCTGTCGCTTTCATCAGCTGCCCATGCCGATCTGCTCGACTGGTTTAAAGGTAACGATCGGCCAAAAGCGCCGGCGGGTAAGCCGCTTGACTTCAGCAAGCCTGCCGAATTCCAAAGCACTCTCCCCCTCACGCCCGAGGATAAGGTCACCGGTTACAACAACTTCTATGAGTTTGGCCTCGACAAAGCCGATCCCGCCGCCAACGCGGGCAGCATGAAGACCGATCCCTGGACGCTGACGATCGACGGCGAGGTGGCAAAGCCACTGACCCTCGATCATGACGATCTGACCCGGCGCTTTCCGCTGGAGGAGCGTATCTACCGGATGCGCTGCGTCGAAGCCTGGTCGATGGTGGTGCCGTGGATCGGCTTTCCGCTGCACAAGCTTCTCGCACTGGTACAGCCCACCAGCAACGCGAAATATGTGGCGTTTAAGACGCTCTACTCCCCGGAGCAGATGCCCGGCCAGAAGGATCGCTTTATTGGCGGTGGGCTGGCGTATCCCTATGTAGAGGGCCTGCGTCTCGACGAGGCTATGCACCCGCTGACCATGCTTACTACCGGCGTCTACGGTAAAGCGCTGCCGCCGCAAAACGGCGCGCCGGTGCGCCTGACCGTGCCGTGGAAGTATGGTTTTAAGGGCATTAAGTCGATCGTCAGTATTACGCTGACCCGCGAGCGGCCGCCGACCACCTGGAACCTCTCCGCACCTAACGAGTACGGCTTTTTTGCTAACGTGAACCCGCACGTCGATCATCCGCGCTGGTCGCAGGCTACGGAGCGGTTTATCGGCTCGGGCGGCATTCTTGACGTTAAGCGCCAGCCAACGCTGCTGTTTAACGGCTATGCCGATGAGGTAGCCTCGCTCTATCGCGGTATCGATCTACGGGAGAACTTCTAGGTGCGGCTTACGGCAAAACAGATCGTCTGGCTTAAGGTCGTTCTGCATCTGGCGGGCCTGCTTCCTCTATTATGGCTCTTCTGGGCGGCCAGCCAGGGCTACTTCAGCGCCGATCCGGCGAAGGATATCCAGCACTTTACCGGCAGAATGGCCTTAAAGTTCCTTCTCGCCTCGCTGCTTATCACCCCGCTGGCGCGCTATGGCAAACAGCCGCTGCTGATCCGTACCCGGCGGCTGTTGGGCCTCTGGTGCTTTGCCTGGGCTTCGCTGCATCTGGTGAGCTACTCGCTGCTGGAGCTGGGGATCAATAACCTGGCGCTGCTGGGCCAGGAGCTGGTCACGCGTCCCTATCTGACGCTGGGGATCGTCAGCTGGCTGCTGCTGCTGGCGCTGGCGCTGACCTCCACCCAGGCCGCGCAGCGAAAGCTGGGGCGTAACTGGCAGCGTCTGCATAATTTCGTCTATCTGGTGGCGATCCTTGCCCCCATTCACTATCTCTGGTCGGTAAAGGTCCTCTCGCCCCAGCCGCTTATCTACGCCGCTCTCGCCTGCATCCTGCTTGCCTGGCGTTATAAGAAGTTTCGCCAGTGGTGGCGATAGCGCAGCGATCGTCCAGCAATGTGTGCGGTTTGCCACAATTCTGATAGCCATTACGCCCGTTTTCCGGCGGGCGTAAGATAATCTTCCCTGATAAGACCAGTATTTAGCTGCCAAATGCTACGAAATCGTTATAATGTGCGACTTTGGTTTTCACGACAGGGCATTTCGTGCGCTGAAAACGTGACAACCATGCAACGAAGGTATATTTTGTTTTTTACCGGAGATTTGCAGGAGATAGCAGCACAATGGCGGACAAGTTGCACATTTTGCTCTTAAACGGTCCCAACCTAAACATGCTGGGCACGCGTGAGCCAGACAAGTACGGCACGCTGACGTTAACAGAAATTGTTAACCGTTTAACCGCGGAAGCGGAGGCGCTGAACGTCGGGCTAGAGCATTTACAGTCGAACGCAGAGTACGTACTGCTCGACCGCATTCATCAGGCTAAAGACAACATTGACTATATCCTGATTAATCCGGCCGCGTTTACGCACACCAGCGTAGCCCTGCGTGATGCGCTGCTTGCCGTGGATATCCCGTTTATCGAGATCCACCTGAGCAACGTTCACGCACGCGAACCATTCCGCCATCACTCCTATCTCTCCGATATCGCTGCTGGCGTCATCTGTGGATTCGGCGCTGACGGCTATTCATACGCATTACAGACGGCGGTTAAACGCCTGTCACAAACACACTAAACAAGAGTACGGAACCCACTCATGGATATTCGTAAGATTAAAAAACTGATCGAGCTGGTTGAAGAATCAGGCATCTCCGAACTGGAAATTTCTGAAGGCGAAGAGTCTGTTCGCATCAGTCGGTCTGCACCGAACGCAGGCTATCCAGTGATGCAGCAGGCCTATGCCGCACCGATGATGCAGCAGCCTGCGCTCTCTAACGCCGTAGCACCGGCACCGGCTCCGGTAGCCGAAGCACCGGCTGCAGCGCAAATCAGTGGCCACATCGTACGTTCCCCAATGGTCGGGACTTTCTACCGCACCCCTAGCCCGGACGCGAAAGCCTTTATCGAAATTGGCCAGAAAGTGAACGCGGGCGATACCCTGTGCATCGTTGAAGCGATGAAAATGATGAACCAGATCGAAGCCGACAAGTCCGGCGTGGTGAAAGCCATTCTGGTGGAAAGTGGTCAACCGGTTGAATTTGACGAGCCACTGGTCGTTATCGAGTAACGAGGCGCACATGCTGGAAAAAATTGTCATCGCTAACCGTGGCGAGATTGCTCTGCGTATTCTGCGTGCCTGTAAAGAACTGGGCATCAAGACCGTCGCCGTGCACTCCACTGCGGATCGCGATCTGAAACACGTACTTCTGGCGGATGAGACGGTCTGCATCGGTCCGGCTCCGTCCGTAAAAAGCTATCTGAACATCCCGGCTATCATCAGCGCCGCTGAAATCACCGGCGCGATGGCAATCCATCCGGGTTACGGCTTCCTCTCTGAGAACGCCAACTTTGCCGAGCAGGTTGAGCGCTCCGGCTTTATCTTCATCGGCCCGAAAGCCGACACCATTCGCCTGATGGGTGACAAAGTGTCCGCGATCACCGCGATGAAAAAAGCGGGCGTACCGACGGTACCTGGCTCTGATGGCCCGCTGGGCGATGATATGGATGCTAACCGCGCCCATGCCAAACGCATCGGCTACCCGGTGATCATCAAAGCCTCCGGCGGCGGCGGCGGTCGCGGTATGCGCGTCGTGCGCAGCGACGCCGAGCTGGCGCAGTCTATCTCCATGACCAAAGCGGAAGCGAAAGCCGCGTTCAACAACGACATGGTCTACATGGAGAAGTACCTGGAGAACCCACGCCACATTGAGATTCAGGTGCTGGCGGACGGTCAGGGCAACGCTATCTATCTGGCGGAGCGTGACTGCTCTATGCAGCGCCGCCACCAGAAAGTGGTCGAAGAGGCACCGGCACCGGGGATTACCCCAGAGCTGCGCAGCTTTATCGGCGATCGCTGCGCGAAAGCGTGCGTGGATATCGGCTACCGCGGAGCGGGTACCTTCGAGTTCCTGTTCGAAAACGGCGAGTTCTATTTCATTGAGATGAACACCCGTATCCAGGTTGAGCATCCGGTTACCGAGATGATCACCGGCGTGGATCTGATCAAAGAGCAGCTGCGTATCGCTGCCGGTCAGCCGCTCTCCATCAAACAGGAAGACGTGGTGGTGAAAGGCCATGCGGTCGAGTGCCGTATTAACGCCGAAGACCCGAACACCTTCCTGCCAAGCCCAGGTAAAATTACCCGTTTCCATGCGCCAGGTGGCTTTGGCGTGCGCTGGGAGTCCCATATCTACGCCGGTTATACCGTACCGCCGTACTATGACTCCATGATCGGTAAGCTGATCTGTTTCGGTGAGAACCGTGACGTGGCGATTGCCCGTATGAAGAACGCCCTGCAGGAGCTGATCATCGACGGCATCAAAACCAACGTCGATCTGCAGACCCGCATCATGAATGACGAGAACTTCCAGCACGGTGGAACCAACATCCACTATCTGGAGAAGAAGCTCGGTCTTCAGGAAAAATAAGCGCGCTTGCCGCATCAAGGGCCGGATCTTCCGGCCCTTTTTTATTTCTGGGGATCGCAAAGTTCCATAGGGTACAATCCCCGCTTTGCTGATTTACGAGGAACGATAATGGATCAACGTTTCGTTCAGGCCCACAGAGAGGCCCGCTGGGCGCTGTGGCTTACCCTTTTCTATCTTGCTGCGTGGTTAGTAACTGCTTACTTACCCAGCTCCGAGGCGGGCTTTACTGGCCTGCCGCACTGGTTTGAGATGGCCTGTCTGCTGATCCCGCTGCTGTTTATTCTGTTGTGTTGGGCAATGGTGACGTTTATCTATCGCGACATCCCGCTGGAGGATGATGATGCAGCTTGAAGTGATCCTGCCTCTGGTTGCCTACCTGCTGGTGGTGTTTGGCCTGTCAGTCTATGCCATGCGCCAGCGCAAAACGGGAACGTTTCTAAACGAATACTTTCTCGGCAGCCGCTCGATGGGCGGCCTGGTGCTGGCGATGACGCTGACCGCGACCTATATCAGCGCCAGCTCGTTTATTGGGGGTCCGGGCGCGGCCTATAAGTATGGCCTTGGCTGGGTGCTGCTGGCGATGATCCAGCTGCCTGCGGTCTGGCTGTCGCTGGGTATCCTGGGCAAGAAATTTGCCATTCTGGCGCGGCGCTACAACGCGGTAACCCTTAACGATATGCTGTTTGGCCGCTACCGGAGCCGTCTGCTGGTGTGGCTGGCAAGTATTAGCCTGCTGGTGGCGTTTATTGGCGCGATGGCGGTGCAGTTTATTGGCGGCGCCCGGCTGTTGGAGTCGGCGGCGGGTATCCCCTATGAGACCGGCCTGCTGATCTTTGGTATCAGCATCGCGCTCTACACC
Organism: Escherichia sp. ESNIH1; assembly: GCA_002918705.1. GTDB lineage: Bacteria > Pseudomonadota > Gammaproteobacteria > Enterobacterales > Enterobacteriaceae > Pseudescherichia. Next base: position 164,006 of record PQKR01000009.1, read on the forward strand.
GCCTACGGCGGCTTTCGTGCCAGCGTGCTCAACGACGCCATGCAGGGCATGGTAATGCTCATCGGCACCATCGTGCTGCTGATTGGCGTGGTGCATGCGGCAGGCGGTCTCGGTAACGCTGTGGAGACCCTGCGGCATATCGATCCACAGCTGGTTACGCCCCAGGGCGCTGATGATATCCTCTCCCCGACCTTTATGACCTCGTTCTGGGTGCTGGTCTGTTTCGGCGTGATCGGCCTGCCGCATACCGCCGTGCGCTGCATCTCCTATAAGGACAGCAAGGCGGTGCACCGGGGGATTATTATCGGCACCGTGGTGGTCGCGATCTTAATGCTTGGGATGCACCTCGCGGGCGCGCTGGGACGGGCGGTGATCCCTGACCTGACGGTGCCGGATCTGGTGATCCCGACCCTGATGGTTAAAGTGCTGCCGCCCTTTGCCGCCGGGATCTTCCTCGCCGCACCGATGGCGGCGATCATGTCGACGATCAACGCGCAGCTGCTGCAAAGTTCCGCTACGATCATCAAAGATCTCTATCTGAACCTGCGCCCGGAGCAGATCCACAACGAGCGCCGCCTGAAGCGGATGTCGTCGGCGATCACGCTGATTCTGGGGGCGCTGCTGCTGCTGGCGGCCTGGCGTCCGCCGGAGATGATCATCTGGCTAAACCTGCTGGCCTTTGGCGGGCTGGAGGCGGTGTTCCTCTGGCCGCTGGTGCTGGGGCTGTACTGGGAGCGGGCCAACGCTGCCGGCGCGCTAAGCGCCATGATTGTCGGCGGCGTGCTGTACGCGCTATTAGCGACCTTCAATATTCAGTACCTCGGGTTCCACCCGATTGTGCCGTCGCTGCTGTTAAGTTTGCTGGCGTTTATAGTGGGGAACCGTTTTGGTCACCCCGCTCCGGAAGCCAATGCTATTTCAATTGATAAATAAAGAGTTTTGCCATGCCGTGGATCCAATTAAAACTGAATACAACCGGTGCCAATGCGGAAGAGCTGAGCGATGCCCTGCTGGAAGCAGGCGCGGTCTCCATCACCTTCCAGGATACGCACGATACGCCCGTGTTTGAGCCGCTGCCGGGAGAGACCCGCCTGTGGGGCGATACGGACGTGATTGGCCTGTTTGACGCCGAAACCGATATGAACGAGGTGGTGGCTATCCTTGAGGGGCACCCGCTGCTGGGGAGTGGCTTTGCGCACAAGATTGAGCAGCTGGAAGACAAGGACTGGGAGCGCGAGTGGATGGAGAACTTCCACCCGATGCGCTTTGGCGAGCGTCTGTGGATCTGTCCAAGCTGGCGCGACGTGCCGGATGCTAACGCGGTTAACGTGATGCTCGACCCAGGCCTGGCGTTTGGTACCGGCACGCACCCCACCACCTCGCTGTGCCTGCAGTGGCTGGACAGCCTCGATCTGGCGGGCAAGACCGTGATCGACTTTGGCTGCGGCTCCGGCATTCTGGCGATTGCCGCCCTGAAGCTGGGCGCGGCAAAGGCGATTGGCATTGATATCGATCCGCAGGCCATTCAGGCCAGCCGTGACAACGCCGAACGCAACGGCGTCTCCGATCGCCTGGCACTGTATCTGCCGCAGGATCAGCCTGCCGAGATGCAGGCTGACGTCGTGGTTGCCAATATTCTCGCGGGTCCGCTGCGTGAACTGGCCCCGCTGATTAGCGTTCTGCCGGTGAGCGGTGGCCTGTTAGGGCTTTCGGGTATTCTGGCCAGCCAGGCCGAGAGCGTGTGCGAAGCCTACGCCGATCGCTTCACGCTCGACCCGGTAGTTGAAAAAGAAGAGTGGTGCCGCATTACCGGGCACAAACGCTAATCTCCCCAACGTGGCCTGCGGGCCACGTTTCTGTTTGTAAATTCGCCAAAACGATAAGCAGAAATGAGAGCACGATCTCATTAGAAAGCGCTTTTTTGCTTATAAAAACAGCGTATTATCCCGTTAGCGTCACCGCAGATGCAATAAAAACGGATAACTTTCAGGAAAATATTAGCGGTTAAAAAAAATGCGATTTACGTTAAAATCATGATTCCTAATGATATTTATTTCTTGCTCTCATCATTGCTTACGATTCATTGATCTGCAACCGGGTATTGTTCAAAGTTTGGCCTTTCATCTCATGAAAAAAATGCGTAATATACGCCGCCTTGCAGTCACAGTATGGTCATTTCTTAACTCATGCGAATCGGACACCACCAGCTCAGAAATCGCCTGATCGCAGCACCGATGGCAGGCATCACCGACAGGCCATTCAGGACGCTGTGCTACGAGATGGGAGCGGGTTTAACCGTATCCGAGATGATGTCCTCTAACCCAGAGGTATGGGCGAGTGACAAATCACGTTTACGGATGGTGCACGTTGATGAGCCTGGGATCCGCACGGTGCAAATTGCCGGTAGCGTCCCTGAAGAGATGGCGGAAGCCGCGCGTATCAACGTGGAAAGCGGTGCCCAGATTATTGATATCAATATGGGTTGCCCGGCTAAAAAGGTGAATCGCAAGCTGGCAGGTTCCGCCCTGTTACAGCACCCCGATCTGGTGAAGTCGATCCTGACGGCGGTGGTGGCAGCAGTGGAGGTACCGGTTACGCTGAAGATTCGCACCGGCTGGTCGCCGGAGCACCGTAACTGTGTAGAAATTGCCCAACTGGCTGAAGACTGTGGTATCCAGGCTCTGACCATTCATGGACGCACCCGCGCCTGTTTGTTCAACGGAGACGCGGAATACGACAGCATTCGGGCAGTTAAGCAGAAGGTTTCCATTCCGGTTATCGCGAATGGCGACATTACTGACCCGCTTAAAGCCAGAGCCGTGCTCGACTATACAGGGGCTGATGCTCTGATGATAGGTCGCGCGGCTCAGGGAAGACCCTGGATCTTTCGGGAAATCCAGCACTATCTGGACTCTGGGGAGCTGCTGCCCCCCCTGCCTCTGGCAGAGGTTAAGCGCTTACTTTGCGCACACGTTCGGGAACTGCACGACTTTTACGGTCAAGCAAAAGGGTACCGAATTGCGCGTAAACACGTCTCCTGGTATCTCCAGGAGCACGCTCCAGATGACCAGTTTCGGCGCACATTCAACGCCATTGAGGATGCCAGCGAACAGCTGGAGGCGTTGGAGGCATACTTCGAAAATTTTGCGTATTAGAAATAAAGAGCTGACAGAACTATGTTCGAACAACGCGTAAATTCTGACGTACTGACCGTTTCTACCGTTAACTCTCAGGACCAGGTAACTCAAAAACCCCTGCGTGATTCCGTGAAACAGGCACTGAAGAACTATTTTGCTCAACTGAACGGTCAGGATGTGAATGACCTGTATGAGCTGGTACTGGCTGAAGTTGAACAGCCCCTGTTGGACATGGTGATGCAATACACCCGCGGTAACCAGACCCGTGCTGCACTGATGATGGGCATCAACCGTGGTACCCTGCGTAAGAAACTGAAAAAATACGGCATGAACTGATACTAATCAGTTAAGTGTTTGTTTAAAAAGGCGCGAACCGGCATGGGGAAGCGCCTTTTTTGTTACTGGCCTTTATCTGCACGAAATTGCATCTATTCCTCCTCAAAAACAGGGGCTTAAATCCCTTCCACCGCTCTGAATTGGGTGCTAATGTCACTGCCCTTTATGCCTACTGGCATGAATATATAACGATCAATAACCTTTATTGTGAATGAGTTGGTGGCATCATGCAGGTTAGCCAATACGACCAGATCCTCGTTGCGATCTCTTTTATCGTTGCCATCATGGCAGCCTATACTGCGCTGAATATGGCAGGCCGGGTCTCGACCAATCCCGGCAAAGCTGGCGGGCTCTGGCTGGCGGGCGGCGGCCTTGCGCTGGGTATCGGCATCTGGGCCATGCATTTTATCGGGATGCTGGCGATGGCGCTGACCATGAGCATGAGCTACGATCCGTTGCTCACCGGTCTGTCGATGCTGATTGCCGTAGGCTCATCTCTGTTTGCTCTGTGGCTGGTCAGCACATCCCAGCTGCGCCTGCGGCGCCTGCTGCCGGGCTCGCTGGTGATGGGCTGCGGCATTGCCGGTATGCACTACACCGGCATGGCGGCGTTAGAGGTGTCACCGCCTATCGTGTGGGATATGCGCTGGGTGACGATCTCGCTGCTCATCGCCCTTGGGGCATCGCTGGCTGCGCTGTGGCTCACCTTCCGCCTGCGCCACGAGGCCGCGCAGGTGGCGCAAATGCGCGCGGGTGCGGCTATTTTAATGGGTATCGCGATTGCTGGTATGCACTATACCGGCATGATGGCAGCCCAGTTTCCGATGCAGCACTCGGTCATGCATCACGGCGTAGACGGTAACTGGCTGGCGCTTCTGGTTAGCGTCGTCGCGCTCTCGATTCTGGGTATTACCTTGCTGGTCTCTATGCTGGATGCCCGTCTGCAGGCGCGGACCTCGTTGCTGGCCTCCTCGCTGGCGGAAGCCAACCGCGAGCTGGCCCAGCTGGCGCTGCACGATCCCCTCACCCGCTTGCCTAATCGCGTGCTGCTAGAGGACCGGCTCGACCAGGCGATTAATAAAGCCCGTCGTGAAGGCTCCTTTTTTGCTCTGATGTTTATGGATCTCGACGGGTTTAAAACCGTCAACGATGCTTACGGCCATGACGTTGGCGATCAGCTGCTGATCGCCGTGACCGAGCGTCTGCTCCAGCCGCTGAAGGGCCAGTATACGCTGGCGCGGATCGGCGGAGACGAGTTTGTCCTGCTAGCGGAGGTGAACGCCCCGGATGAGGCGGCCACGCTGGCGGATGCGCTGGTGCGCGCCATCGATCAGCCGTTTACCCTTGACCGCTACGATCTGGTGGTCACCTTAAGCGTCGGCATTGCTCTCTACCCTCACGATGGCAAGAACGAACGTGAGCTGATGTTTAACGCCGATGCAGCGATGTACCACACCAAGCATATGGGGCGTAACGGCTACCACTTCTTCCAGCCTTCGATGAATACGCTGGCCCAGACCCAGCTCCTGCTGATGAGCGACCTGTGGCTGGCCCTGGAGCGCAACGAGCTACGCCTTTTTTACCAGCCCAAGTTTCAGGCACCCGCAGGGCCAATCGTCGGTTTTGAAGCGCTGCTGCGCTGGCAGCACGGCGTTCACGGTCTATTGACGCCGGACCGTTTTCTGCCGCTGGCGGAAAAAACGGGGCTGATTATTCCCATTGGCAACTGGGTAATTGATGAGGCCTGCCGCCAGCTGAGCGAGTGGCGTCAACAGGGGTATACGCACTGGACGGTGGCCGTTAACCTCTCGACCCTGCAGTTTGAGCAGACGGGGCTGGTAGAGCATGTAATGGCGTGCCTGACGCGGCATCAGGTTCCACCCCAGAGCCTGATCCTGGAGGTGACCGAAACCACGGCCATGAGCAACCCGGATGAGAGCGTACGCGTATTGACCAGGCTCACCGATGCCGGGGTGAAGGCCTCGATTGACGATTTTGGTACCGGCTACTCTAGCCTGCTCTACCTGAAACGCCTGCCAGCCTGCGAGCTGAAGATTGACCGGGCGTTTGTTAGGGAGCTGAGCCGTGACGGCGACGATGCCACTATCGTCTCCGCCATCGTGGCGCTGGCCAAAACGCTGAACCTTAGGGTGGTGGCGGAAGGGGTAGAGACGCAAGCCCAGCAGGCGTTTCTCACCGAGCTGGGCTGTAATACGCTACAGGGTTATCTGCTGGGTAAACCCATCTCGGCCCAGGAGGCAACGCAGCTGGGAGCCGAGTCAAAGTAAGCGTAACGCCGGGTGGCGCTACGCTTACCCGGCCTACAACTCTTCCGAGACTATTGCGCGAGATACCTTGGCTTTTTTCGTGAAGAACTGCCGTACCACCACAAAGAATACCGGGACGAAGAAGATCGCCAGCAGCGTCGCGGAGAGCATGCCGCCCAGCACCCCGGTGCCCACCGCGTTTTGTGCGCCGCTGCCTGCGCCAGAGCTGATCACCAGCGGCATGACGCCGAGGATAAAGGCCAGCGAGGTCATCAGGATCGGGCGCAGCCGCATGCGGACCGCCTCCAGCGTCGCCTCTACCAGCCCTTTGCCCTCTTTATCCATGAGATCCTTGGCAAACTCGACGATCAGAATGGCGTTCTTAGCCGAAAGGCCGATGGTGGTCAACAGACCGACCTGGAAGTAGACATCGTTATTCATTCCTCGCGTTAAGGCCGCCAGCAGCGCGCCGATAACGCCCAGCGGCACCACCAGCATAACCGAGAACGGAATCGACCAGCTCTCATACAGCGCTGCCAGGCAGAGGAAGACCACGATCAGCGAGATGGCATACAGCGCCGGAGCCTGGTTGCCAGAGAGACGCTCCTGATAGGACATCCCCGTCCAGTCATAGCCGATGCCGGAAGGCAGGCCAGAAGCCAGTTTCTCCATAAGCTGCATCGCATCGCCAGTACTCTTGCCCGGCGCAGCCTCGCCTAAAATCTCCATAGACGGCAGGCCGTTATAGCGTTCCAGACGCGGTGAACCATAGACCCAGTGTGAAGTGGTAAAGGCCGAGAACGGCGTCATCTCACCGTTGCTGCTGCGAACGTAGAGATTATTCACATCCGTTGGCAGCATGCGGTATTGCGCATCCGCCTGTACATAAACCTTTTTCACCCGCCCGTGATCGATAAAGTCGTTCACGTAGGTTCCGCCTAACGCGGTGGAGATGGTCTGGTTAATAGCCGAGAGGTCAATCCCCAGCGCCTGTGCCTTTTCGATATCCACCTCCAGCTTAAACTGCGGGGTATCCTCAAGGCCGTTTGGCCGCACGCGCACCACCTGGTCCGGGTGCTTCTGTACCTCAGCGAGTAGCATATTGCGCGCGTTGGTCAGGGCCTCATGTCCGAGGTTGGCCTGATCGATCAGCTCAAAGTCAAAGCCCGTCGCTGTGCCCAGCTCGATAATCGCGGGCAGGTTAAATGGAAAGACCAGACCGTCGCGGATTTGGCTGAAGGCGCGCGTGGCACGCTCCACGATGCCACCAACGCTGTTCGCTTTACCGGGGCGCTGCTCCCACGGCTTAAGGCTGATAAAGGCCATCCCGGAGTTCTGCCCCTGACCACTGAAGCTGTAGCCGTTGACGGTCAGGACGGAGTCGACGTTCGCCTTCTCACTGTTAAGGTAATAATTAGTGACCTTATCCAACACCTTCTGCGTGCGCGCCTGGGTTGCCCCGGCAGGCAGCTGTACCATCGTCATAAAGACGCCCTGATCCTCATCGGGTAAAAACGAGGTGGGCAGGCGTAAAAACAGCACCGCCATTCCGGCGACAATCAGCACATAGATCAACAGGTAGCGCCCTGTGCCGTTGATGATGCGGGCAACGCTTTCCGTGTAGTGATGCGTACTGCGATCGAACAGGCGGTTGAACCAGCCAAAAAAGCCCTTTTTCTCCCCGTGCGTATCAGGGTCGACGGGTTTTAACAGCGTTGCGCAGAGCGCTGGCGTGAGGATAAGCGCGACCAGCACCGAAAGCGCCATCGCCGAGACGATGGTAATGGAGAACTGACGATAGATCGCACCGGTAGAGCCGCCAAAGAAGGCCATCGGGATAAAGACTGCCGAGAGCACCATAGCAATCCCTACCAACGCGCCCTGGATCTGCGACATGGATTTCTCCGTCGCCTCTTTCGGCGGCAGATGATCCTCGGCCATTACCCGCTCAACGTTCTCTACCACGACGATGGCATCGTCCACCAGCAGGCCTATTGCCAGCACCATACCGAACATGGTCAGCGTGTTAATGGAGTAGCCAAACCCCGAGAGGATCGCAAAGGTCCCCAGCAGAACAACCGGTACGGCAATGGTGGGGATCAGCGTCGCGCGGATATTCTGCAGGAACAGGTACATCACCAGGAAGACCAGAATAATGGCCTCAAACAGCGTTTTTACCACCTCATGGATGGAGATCTTCACAAAGGGCGTGGTGTCGTAGGGGTAGACCACCTTCATGCCCTGGGGGAAGAACGGCTGGAGCTCGTTGAGCTTAGCTTTGATGGCGGTAGCGGTATCCAGCGCATTGGCCCCGGTTGCCAGCTTGATGCCGATCGCCGCCGCGTCCTGGCCGTTGATTTTCGTGACCGTGTTGTAGTTCTCTCCCCCCAGCTCAATGCGGGCTACGTCTTTCAGCCGCACCTGCGAACCATCGCTGTTGACCCGCAGCGTGATATTGCCAAACTCCTCCGGATCCTTCAGCCGGGTCTGGGCAATGATGGAGGCGTTAAGCTGCTGGTTAGGGATCGAGGGGGTTCCACCAAGCTGACCCGCGGCAATCTGATCGTTTTGCACCTTGATCTGATTAACCACGTCGATCGTCGTCAGGTTGTATTTGTTGAGCAGATCGGCATTCAACCAGATACGCATTGCGTACTGCGCCCCGAAGAGCTGTACGTCACCGACGCCGTTGGTACGACTAATAGGATCTTTAATGTTCGACGCGACGTAATCGGAAATATCATCCTGATTCAGGCTCTTGTTCTCAGAGGTAAAGCCCACCACCATCAAAAAGCTGCTGCTGGACTTCTCGACGCTGATCCCCTGCTGCTGAACCTCCTGCGGCAGCAGCGGCATCGCCAGCTGCAGCTTATTCTGCACCTGAACCTGAGCAATGTCTGGATCCGTCCCGGATTTGAAGGTCAGCGTAACCGTGACGCCTCCCGCCGAGTCGCTGGTAGAGGACATATACATCAGATTATCGATACCGTTCATGTTCTGCTCAATAACCTGCGTTACGGTATCCTGCACCGTCTGGGCATCGGCCCCCGGGTAGGTAGCGCTAATAGCGATCGCCGGCGGTGCAATGGTCGGGTATTGCGCTACGGGCAGCTGTAAGATTGCCAGCGCCCCGGCAATCATCAAAATAATTGCCAGCACCCAGGCAAAAATCGGACGATCGATAAAAAACTTAGCCATCTTTTGCTCTCATTGGGATTATACGATTAATGCGCGGCGGCAGTTTGATCTGCTGCGCTCGGGGCGATCGTCACCGTTGCCCCAGGACGAACCCGCTGCAATCCACTGACGATGACCTTTTCGCCCTCTTTCAGACCGTCCGTAATGAGCCACTTATCGCCAATGGCCTGCGAGGCGACGACGTTGCGTGATTCAACCTGATTTTTAGCGTTTACCAGCAGCACGGTGGCATCGCCGCGGGCGTTACGGGTTACCCCCTGCTGCGGCACAAGAATGGCGGTTGGCTGCACGCCCTCGTCGATCCGCGCCCGGACAAACATGCCCGGCAGCAGGCTATGATCTGGATTGGGGAAAACTGCCCGAATGGTAATGGAGCCGGTACTCTCATCCACGGTGACGTCTGAGAACTCCAGCGTGCCCTTCAGCGGATAGCGCTGACCGTTTTCGGTAATCAGCTCAACATCCGTTTTATTGCTGTTTTTTTGCAGGTTGCCCTGCTCCACGGCCTGCTTCAGGCGCATAAAGTCATTGCTCGACTGGGTGACGTCGACATAGACGGGATCCAGCTGCTGCACGGTGGCCAGCGCGGTGCTTTGGCCGTTAGTCACCAGCGCGCCCTCGGTTACCGATGATTTACCGATCCGGCCGTTAATCGGCGAACGGACCTGGGTATAGGCGAGGTTTATTCTTGCGGTTTCAACGGCGGCCTTCGCGGCCTGTACCGCGGCGTCAGCCTGCTGGGCGTCGGCAACAGCCGTGTCATACTCCTGCTGGCTGATATACTGCGTGCCGACAAGCGGCTGGTAGCGCTTAACGGTGAGGTGGGCAATCTTAGCCGCAGCCTGCGCCTTCGCCAGATCGCCCTGGGCGCTGGCATAGTCCGCCTGATAGGTCGCAGGATCGATCTGATAGAGCGACTGGCCTGCGGTAATATCCGCGCCCTCCACGAAATTACGGCGTAAAATAATGCCGCTCACCTGAGGCCGCACTTCAGCAATACGAAACGCTTCGGTTCTGCCGGGAAGTTCTGTGGTGACCGCCAGCGGTGCGGCTTTTACCTGATAAACACTGACCTCTGGCGCAGCCGCTTTTTTCGCGCCGTCGCTATTATCATTACAGCCACTGAGTAGACCCGCCGAAATTAATACTAATGACGATAGGCGTAAACATTCACCAAATTTATTCATTGCAGTTCCTCAAAAACACAACGCACGGCGTTAACCGCAAAAATCCACGATAAAAATAATTCACATCAATAAATGAAATTGTTTAATCAGCCCGATGAATAATTAATGGCTCATCGAAAAGAGAAAGCGTTATTGCTGCTGCGTAATAACGTGGCTCGATTTTGTTAAACGCCGACAGACTACGACAAAAAAGACCGGCACAAAGAATATCGCCAGCAGCGTCGCCGCAATCATCCCACCCATTACCCCCGTGCCGACCGCATTTTGTGCGCCGCTGCCTGCGCCAGTACTTAATACCAGCGGCATTACGCCTAAAATAAAGGCAAGGGAGGTCATCAGAATGGGACGTAGACGCATTCTGACCGCTTCAAGGGTGGCCTCGATAAGGCTTTTGTGCTCTTTATCCATCAGGTCCTTAGCAAATTCGACGATCAGAATGGCGTTCTTTGCCGATAGCCCAATGGTGGTAAGCAGGCCTACCTGAAAATAGACGTCGTTACTCAGGCCGCGCAGGCTCGCTGCCAGCAGCGCCCCCACGACGCCCAGCGGCACCACCAGCATGACCGAGAAGGGAATCGACCAGCTCTCATACAGCGCGGCGAGACAGAGGAACACCACCACCAGCGAAATGGCATACAGCGCCGGGGCCTGGTTACCTGAGAGTCGCTCCTGATAAGACATGCCGGTCCAGTCAAAGCCGACGCCAGCAGGCAGCTGCGATGCCAACGTCTCCATGAGCTTCATCGCTTCGCCGCTGCTTTTGCCCGGCGCCGCCTCGCCGAGGATCTCCATCGACGGCAGGCCGTTATAGCGTTCCAGACGAGGTGACCCCTGGATCCAGCCTGCGCTGGAGAAGCTGGAGAACGGCACCATGCCACCGGCCTGGTTACGCACATACCAGGTGTTAATGTCATCCGGCATCATGCGGTAGGGCGCATCGGCCTGGGCATAGACTTTCTTCACGCGCCCGTTATCAATAAAGTCGTTAACGTAGGTGCTGCCCAGCGCGGTGGCAATCGTGCTGTTGATATCACTCAATGAGACGCCCAGCGCCTGCGCTTTCTCCTGATCGACCTTGAGCTTGAACTGGGGCATATCCTCCAGGCCGTTGGGCCGCGTCCTGACCAGCATGTCCGGATGCTGTGCCGCCTGCATCAGCAGCTGGTTACGCGCGGCGGTCAACGCCGTATGGCCCAGCCCCGCCTGATCGATCAGCTCAAAGTCAAACCCCGTCGCGGTACCCAGCTCGGTAATGGCAGGCAGGTTGAAGGCGAAAACCATGCCATCCTTGATGCGGCTGAAGGCTTGCGTAGCCCGGCCCACGATAGCGCCAACGCGATCCTCTTTCGCCTCGCGCTGTGCCCACGGCGTTAAGCGAACAAAGGCCAGGCCGTTGTTTTGACCTTTACCGTTCAGGCCAAAGCCGGTGACGGTAAAGACCGAGTCGACGTTGTTTTTCTCTTTTGTCAGATAGTAATCCGTTACCTGGCGCATGATCTTTTCCGTTCGCGCCTGGGTTGCCCCGGCAGGCAGCGTGACCATCGTCAGAAATACGCCCTGATCCTCTTCGGGTAAAAACGAGGTCGGCAGCCTTAGAAACAGCACTGCCATTCCGATCACGATGACGAGATAAACAACGATATACCGGCCCGTACAGTGGAGCAGCTTCTGCACGCTGCCGGTGTAGTGGCGGGTGCTCTGCTCAAACAGGTGATTGAAGCGGCTAAACAGCCGGTGGGTCTTATCGTGCTGCACCGGCTTAAGCAGCGTCGCGCATAGCGCGGGGGTAAGAATGAGGGCAACCAGCACCGAGAGCGCCATCGCCGAGACGATAGTAATAGAGAACTGTCGGTAGATGACCCCGGTCGATCCGCCAAAAAAGGCCATTGGGATAAACACGGCAGAAAGCACCATCGCAATCCCCACCAGCGCGCCCTGGATTTGGCTCATCGACTTTTGCGTGGCCTCCTTTGGCGGCAGCCCTTCGTCAGTCATCACGCGCTCGACGTTTTCGACGACCACAATGGCATCGTCCACCAGCAGGCCGATGGCCAGCACCATGCCAAACATAGTGAGCGTATTGATGGAGTAGCCAAACGCCGCCAGCACGGCAAAGGTACCCAGCAGCACCACCGGTACGGCGATGGTGGGGATCAGCGTAGCGCGCAGGTTTTGCAGGAAGAGATACATCACCAAAAACACCAGCACGATCGCTTCAAACAGCGTTTTAAACACCTCCCGGATGGAGATGTTGATAAACGGCGTCGTGTCATAGCTGTAGACCAGCTTCAGGCCGTGCGGGAAATAGGGTTGCAGATGCGCCATCTGCTGTTTTACCGCGTCGGCAGTGGAGAGCGCATTCGCTCCTGTCGCCAGCTTAATACCCAGCCCCGCCGAGGGTTTTCCATTATAGCGGGCCACAACGTTGTAGTTCTCGCCGCCGCGTTCAATGCGGGCAACGTCGCGCAGCAATACGCGCGAACCATCCGCCTGCACTTTTAGCGTAATGTTGCCAAACTCCTCCGGCGTTCGCAGGCGGGTCTGGGCGATAATCGAGGCGTTGAGCTGCTGCGTCGCTGGCGAGGGCGTTCCCCCCAGCTGCCCGGCGGCAATCTGGCTGTTCTGCGCTTTGATTTCGTTAACCACATCGAGGGTGGTGAGCTGATACTGATTGAGCTTATTGGGATCGAGCCAGATGCGCATCGCATACTGCGCGCCAAACAGCTGTACGTCACCGACCCCCTCCGTACGGCTCACCGGATCCTTGATATTGGAGGAGATGTAGTCGGCAATGTCGTCCTGCGACATGCTGCCATCATCTGAAATAAAGCCCATGACCAACAGGAAGTTACTGCTTGATTTTTTAACGTTGATACCCTGCTGCTGTACTTCCTGGGGCAGTAGCGGCATGGCGAGCTGCAGCTTGTTCTGCACCTGAACCTGGGCGATATCGGGATCGGTCCCGGAGTTAAAGGTCAAGGTTACCGTGACGCCGCCCGAGGAGTCGCTGGTGGAGGACATGTACATCAGGTTATCGAGGCCATTCATGTTCTGTTCGATCACCTGGGTGACCGTGTCCTGCACGGTCTGCGCATCCGCGCCGGGATAGGTAGCGTTAATGGCAATGGCAGGCGGCGCAATCGTAGGATACTGCGCAACGGGCAGCTTAATGACGGCCAGCGCGCCTGCCAGCATTAAAATAATCGCCAGTACCCAAGCGAAAATCGGGCGATCGATAAAGAACTTTGCCATATAAACGTATTACCTTTTCTTTTTCATCACCGGAGTTTATTACCGGATGGCGTTAGCATTCATTACCCAAATAAATACTTTATTTAATAACATTCATAAGATGAATATTTATTAACGCATAGCGAAAATAGTGGCGCTATGTTGAATGAACAACAAAAAAATGCAAGGATAGATAGTACGTTCTCGGGCATATTTTATTCAACAAATGTAAATCACGCTTTTGGCCTGACGGTGGCAAGCATGGCGAAAAAGACGAAAGAAGAGGCAGCCAAAACTCGGCAGCTATTAATCGACACCGCTATTTTAACATTCGCGCAGCAGGGATTTTCCAATACGACATTGGATGATATCGCCTGCGCAGCCAATATGACGCGCGGTGCTATTTACTGGCATTTTACAAATAAAACAGAATTATTTAACGCTATCTGGCAGGAGCAGCGACCATTAAGAGAGCGAATAGATCGCAAAGCTCAGTTACATTTTCACAATGATCCGCAGGGGCTATTTCGCCATAGTTTGACAGAGGCCCTCTGCTTAATTGCAAAAAGCCCTTTAGAACAAGCGCTCGTTGAAATTCTTTACCATAAATGCGAATTTACACAAAATATGACGCCGGAAGCGGAAATACGCGAGCGGCTGTTTTTTAATCCGGCAAACGTTGCCGAAATGTTAGAGAAATGCCAGCAGCAGGATCCCCACTTCTTAAGCGTCAGCGTGGAAACGGCGCTGATTATCATCCAGGGATACATGAGTGGAATTGTTAAAAACTGGCTGATGCTGGACAAGGCTTCCGATCTTGCCGCGCTGGCGCCACAGCTGGTTGAGGGGCTGCTGATTATGCTGCGCACGACGCCCGAAGAGAAACAGGTTAGGTTGAGCGCATAACGTCGGCTCCATCTTTTCTCCTTAATCGGCTCACATGCGCCGTTTCTCTCCATCTTTTTTACATTAGACATGCTTTGTAAGAATAGAGGCATAAGTTCCCGCCGCGGCCAGTGGTACAATACCGCCATTCACATAAATGAGGTGAATGTGACCATGAAAAAATTAATTGCCGTTGCACTGTTATCTACCGTTCTCGCAGGCTGTGCCCATGACTCCCCTTGCGTACCAACCTATGACGATCAGGGCCGACTGGTGCATACCAATACCTGCATGAAAGGAACGACTCAGGATAACTGGGAAACCGCAGGGGCTGTTGCTGGCGGTGCTGCCGCGATTGCTGGCCTGACGCTGGGTATTGTGGCCTTAACGAAATAATCTGACTCAAGGCGTGGCTCCCCCCACGCCTTCTTTTTTGCGCCGCCCCGGTGCACTTCTGATGCGCTGTTAAAATTGCGGTGCTTTCTGGTTCAAACACCCCCACCGTTTTCCCGCGCTTTTTCCATCCTGCTGTTTTTAATCCTTCCGCAGCGAAACTATTTTGCTCTGTTTTGTGGCGCAGGTTTGAATTTCGCACCATTACGGAGCGCTACATACTTTTTTTCCTGTCTACACTCTGCATATTGCGGGGAGAACTCCCCTTTTCCGCCTTCCGCAAACCTGGCACTACCTTTGCTTTAAAGAGTATGGCCAACGCCACAGACAGGTTTCAGGCGTCTCCCGAGCGCCTCTTTATAACAATAATTTCGCCACACAGGATGCATTATGAAAAAGATGACGATCGCCAGCCTGGCTGCCGCCGGTGCGCTGTTTGCTGTTGTAAACCAGGCGCATGCTGGCGCAACGCTGGATGCCGTAAAGAGTAAAGGCTTTGTACAGTGCGGTATCAGCGATGGGCTGCCAGGTTTCTCCTACGCGGACGCTAACGGCAAGTTTACCGGCATTGACGTCGACGTTTGCCGTGGCGTTGCCGCTGCCGTTTTTGGCGATGACACCAAAGTGAAGTACACCCCGCTGACGGCCAAAGAGCGCTTCACCGCCCTGCAGTCCGGGGAGGTAGACGTGCTGTCGCGCAATACCACCTGGACCTCCTCTCGCGATGCGGGCATGGGCATGGCATTCACCGGCGTGACCTACTATGACGGCATCGGCTTCCTGACCCACAATAAAGCGGGCCTGAAGAGCGCCAAAGAGCTGGACGGCGCCACCGTCTGCATCCAGGCCGGTACCGATACCGAGCTGAACGTGGCGGACTATTTTAAATCGAACAATATGAAGTATACCCCGGTGACCTTTGACCGCTCCGACGAATCTGCGAAGGCGCTGGAGTCCGGCCGCTGCGACACCCTGGCTTCTGACCAGTCACAGCTCTATGCGCTGCGCATCAAGCTGAGCACGCCGGGCGAGTGGATCGTTCTGCCGGAAGTGATCTCTAAAGAGCCGCTGGGGCCGGTGGTTCGCCGCGGTGACGAAGAGTGGTTCTCCATTGTTCGCTGGACCCTGTTCGCCATGCTGAACGCAGAGGAGATGGGCATCACCTCTAAAAACGTCGATGAGAAAGCGGCCAACCCGGCAACGCCGGATATGGCACATCTGTTAGGCAAAGAGGGGGACTACGGCAAGGATCTGAAGCTTGATAACAAGTGGGCCTACAACATTATCAAGAAAGTCGGTAACTACGCTGAGATCTTTGAGCGCAACGTGGGATCCGAAAGTCCGCTGAAGATCAAACGCGGCCAGAACAACCTCTGGAATAACGGCGGGATCCAGTACGCGCCGCCGGTGCGCTAAGCTACCGGTACGCTAAGGTAGAGTGCTGTAACGGGCACTGCTCAGGCAGTGCCCAGCCCAGAGTCAAGGTTACCGAGGTTTTCCTATGTCCCCACGCCGCCCAACCGTTAAAGGATCGTTCTCCCTTTCTAACCCCGCGGTTCGAGCCTGGCTGTTTCAGATCATCGCTATCGTGGCCGTTGTCAGCGTCGCGATCTATTTGATACACAACACCGTGACTAACCTGAGCAACCGGGGTATTACCTCCGGCTTTGCCTTTCTCGATCGCGGCGCCGGATTTGGCATCGTCCAGCATCTGATCGATTATGAGCAGGGGGATACCTATGGCCGCGTATTCCTGGTCGGCTTGCTCAATACGCTGCTGGTCTCCGCGCTATGTATTGTTTTTGCCTCTTTTCTCGGTTTCTTCCTCGGCCTTGCCCGCCTGTCTGAAAACTGGCTGCTGCGCAAGCTGTCGACGATCTATATCGAAACCTTTCGTAATATCCCGCCGCTGCTGCAGATCTTCTTCTGGTATTTTGCCGTGCTGCGCAACCTGCCGGGGCCGCGCCAGGCGGTGAGCGCATTCGACCTGGCGTTTCTCAGCAACCGTGGGCTCTATATCCCTGCTCCCGCGTTTGGCGAAGGCATTGTCGGTTTCATTGTAGCGGTGCTGATTGCCGTCGCCGTTAGCGTGGGACTGTACCGCTTCAATCGAGCGCACCAGATGAAAACCGGTCAGCTAAGGCGGACATGGCCGACCGCGCTCGGGCTGATTATTCTGCTGCCGCTGCTCTCCCACTGGCTGTTCGGCGCGGCGCTGCATTGGGATGTGCCCGAGCTGCGCGGCTTTAACTTCCGTGGCGGCATGGCGCTGATCCCGGAGCTGGCGGCGCTGACTCTGGCCCTGTCGGTCTATACCTCCGCGTTTATTGCCGAGATTATCCGATCAGGCATTCAGTCGGTGCCCTTTGGGCAACACGAGGCGGCGCGATCGCTGGGGTTGCCTAACCCGGTAACGCTGCGTCAGGTGATTATCCCGCAGGCGATGCGCGTGATCATTCCACCGCTCACTAGCCAGTATCTCAACATTGTGAAGAACTCGTCGCTGGCGGCGGCCATCGGCTATCCCGATATGGTATCGCTATTTGCTGGAACGGTGTTGAACCAAACCGGGCAGGCTATCGAGACGATTGCCATCACCATGTCGGTCTATCTGATTATTAGCCTGATGATTTCCCTGTTAATGAACATCTATAACCGTCGTATCGCCCTAGTCGAGCGCTAAGGATCCATGATGACAAAAGCACTTCTGTCTCACCCCGCGCGCCCGGCCCGTGCCGGTACTGGACGCTATATCCAGTGGGCGCGTAAAAATCTGTTCTCAAGCTGGTCGAATAGTCTGCTGACCCTGGTCGCCCTGTGGCTGATGTGGGAGCTTATTCCTCCCCTGCTGAACTGGGCGCTGTTTCAGGCGAACTGGTTTGGCTCAACCCGTGCGGACTGCACCAAAGAAGGCGCATGCTGGGTCTTTATTCATGAACGTTTCGGCCAGTTTATGTATGGCCTCTATCCCCATGACGAGCGCTGGCGCATCAACACCGCGCTGGTGATTGGCCTGCTCTCAATTGTACCGATGTTCTGGAATGGGCTGCCGAAACGCGGACGCTACATTGCCTGCTGGGCGGTGATCTATCCGCTGGTTGTGTGGGGGCTGATGTACGGTGGCTTTCTCGGGCTGGAGCGTGTCGAAACGCGCCAGTGGGGCGGCCTGACGCTAACGTTAATTATCGCCTCCGTAGGGATTGCCGGCGCGCTGCCGCTGGGGATCTTGCTCGCGCTAGGTCGGCGATCAACCATGCCGGTGGTACGCATTCTGTCGGTAATTTTTATTGAGTTCTGGCGAGGCGTGCCGCTGATCACCGTGCTGTTTATGTCCTCGGTGATGCTGCCGCTGTTTATGTCGGAAGGGACCAGCATCGATAAGCTGGTGCGGGCGTTGGTCGGGGTGATTCTGTTCCAGTCAGCCTACGTGGCTGAAGTGGTGCGAGGCGGGCTACAGGCGCTGCCCAAGGGACAGTATGAAGCCGCTGAATCATTGGCGCTGGGCTACTGGAAAACCCAGGGGCTGGTGATCCTGCCTCAGGCGCTGAAGATGGTGATCCCAGGGCTGGTGAACACCATCATTGCGCTGTTTAAGGACACGAGCCTGGTGATCATCATTGGCCTGTTCGATCTCTTTAGCAGCGTGCAGCAGGCGACGGTCGATCCTGAGTGGTTAGGTATGTCGACGGAAGGCTACGTTTTTGCCGCACTGGTCTACTGGATTTTCTGTTTTAGCATGTCGCGCTACAGCCAGCATCTGGAGAAGCGCTTTAACACCGGGCGTACACCGCACTGAGGATCACCATGAGTAATATGACTATGCAATCTGCCGACGCGATGATTACGCTCGAGAACGTAAATAAGTGGTATGGGCAGTTCCACGTACTGAAAGACATTAACCTGAACGTAAAGCAGGGAGAGCGCATTGTACTTTGCGGCCCTTCCGGGTCAGGGAAATCAACCACCATTCGCTGCATTAACCATCTGGAAGAGCATCAGCAGGGCCGTATCGTTGTAGATGGCATCGAACTGAATGAGGATATTCGCAATATTGAGAAGGTACGCCAGGAGGTGGGGATGGTGTTTCAGCACTTTAACCTCTTCCCGCACCTGACGGTATTGCAGAACTGCACGCTTGCTCCCATTTGGGTGCGTAAAATGCCAAAGAAAGAGGCCGAGGCGCTGGCGATGCACTATCTTGAGCGCGTGCGTATCGCCGAACATGCGCATAAGTTCCCCGGTCAGATCTCCGGAGGTCAGCAACAGCGCGTGGCGATTGCCCGTTCGCTCTGTATGAAACCTAAAATCATGCTCTTTGATGAGCCCACCTCTGCGCTGGATCCGGAGATGGTCAAGGAGGTGCTCGATACCATGATTGGTTTGGCGGAGTCGGGAATGACCATGCTGTGTGTGACGCACGAGATGGGCTTTGCCCGCACGGTTGCTGACCGCGTGATCTTTATGGATCGCGGGGAGATTGTTGAGCAGGCCCCACCGGAAGAGTTCTTTGCCCATCCGAAATCAGAACGTACCCGGGCGTTTCTCTCGCAGGTTATTCATTAGGATCGTATTGCCGGGCGGCGCTACGCTTGCCCGGCCTACAGAAACAGCAGACTTTATAGGCCCGGTAAGCGCAGCGCCACCGGGCGCCGGTCTGCCGCAACGCAAAAAGGCCATCCTGACGGATGGCCTTCTGCTTTGTTTGATGCCTGGCAGTTCCCTACTCTCGCATGGGGAGACCCCACACTACCATCGGCGCTACGGCGTTTCACTTCTGAGTTCGGCATGGGGTCAGGTGGGACCACCGCGCTAGTGCCGCCAGGCAAATTCTTTACTATGTGCCGAACTTTAACCACTAAAAAGTGGTGCTGATACCCAGAGTCGAACTGGGGACCTCACCCTTACCAAGGGTGCGCTCTACCAACTGAGCCATATCAGCACGCTTAATTTGATGCCTGGCAGTTCCCTACTCTCGCATGGGGAGACCCCACACTACCATCGGCGCTACGGCGTTTCACTTCTGAGTTCGGCATGGGGTCAGGTGGGACCACCGCGCTAGTGCCGCCAGGCAAATTCT